>NZ_JXJM01000001.1:7517241-7537989 GCF_001593325.1 Bradyrhizobium sp. DOA1 | reverse complement strand
CTGCTGCATCGCCTGCGTGTCGGGGAACGAAGTCGGCTCCCCCGAGGGATCGGCGTAGAGCCGCTCATGCACGCCGTCATCAGTGGTGATGCTGACGCGGGCGCCGAAGGGATGGGTGCGGCCGACTTCCAGCCGGTCGTCCTGCACCACGTCGAACTTGTCGGCGAGCGCGTCGATGGCGGCGTCCCCGAGGCGGTTGTAGTCGTCCCAGCCGAACGAGCCCTGGTCGAGCGCGAGCGCACCGGTGAAGAACATCGAGAACTGGCCGCCGACGATCGAGCGCGGATGACGCTTGGTCGCGGCATCGCCGGTCAGCGTGATGCCGTTGCGGTGCAGGCCGATCTCGACGCGCTTGACCTGATCCGGCGTCAGGTTGTGCTCGCGCCGCATCGCGATCAGCGCGTCGATCGCCGCATGGGTGTAGCGGCAGCTCGGATAAGGCTTCACGCCGATCTTCATCGTCTCATAGGTCTTGCCGAGCCCGGCGACCGCCTTGTCCGGATGCGCATCGTCGGTATAGCCGGCGAGCAGGCCGTGCTTGCCCTCGACCGATTCAGTCGCGCCGACGAAATCGTTGCGCGCCAGCGTCGCGGCGATCACGCCGTTCATCGCGGCGGCGCCGACCTGGTAGCGCTTGTTCCAGGCGCCGTTGACCAGGAATTGCAGCGAGCCGGCGGCCTGGCTGCCGGACACGCCGAAGGCTGCGATGATCTGCTTCTCGGAAAGCCCGAACAGCTTGGCCGCGGCGGCTGCAGCGCCATAGGTGCCGGCGGTCGCGGTGGGGTGGAAGCCGCGTGCGTAATGCGAGGTCGGGTCGAGCGCGTTGCCGAGCCGGCAGCAGACTTCATAGCCCGCGACGATCGCCGTCAGCACGTCGCGCCCGGACGCGCCGACCATCTCGCCGACCGCGAAGGCGGCCGGCACCACCGGTGCGCTCGGATGCAGCGATGAATCGGCATGGGTATCGTCGAAGTCGAGAGAATGTCCCAGCGCGCCGTTGAGCAGGGCTGCGACCGCCGGGGTCCAGGTCTTGCTGTCGCCGAACACGGTGGACTCGCCCTTGGTGTCGAGCGCGAGCGTCTCCAGCGTCTTCAGGATCGACGGGGTGGATTCCGCCTCGCTGCGGGCGCGGATGGCGCTGCCGAGGAAATCCAGCGTCAGCACCTTGGCGCGATCCAGCACCTCGGGCGGAATATCCTGGTATTTCAGATTGAAGACATAGGCGGCGAGCGTTGCGGTTTCCTGAGCCATCGTGTTTCCTCGTTTTGGCCGGCAAGTTAGGCGGGCTGATTTCGCCTTTCAAGCCGCCTTCGAGCCGCGGGCATCAGCTATGCTTTTGCCTGTCTTGAGACGATCGGGATATTCCGTATGACGCGCGCAAGAGAGCTGTTCGACCAGGTCCGGGCGCGGCGGACGCAATTGGGACTGGCGATCCGCGTCACGGTGGCGGCGGTCGCGGCCTATGCCATCGCCTCGGCGCTGCATCTCTTGCTGCCGCTCTGGGCGGTGCTGACCTCGCTGATCGTGACCCAGATGAGCGTCGGCCGCTCGCTGAAGGCGACGCGCGACTACATGCTCGGCACCATCGGCGGTGCCATCTATGGCGGCGCCATCGCGATCCTGATCCCCTATTCCAGCGAGACCGGCTTGTTGGGGTTGCTGGTGCTGTCCGTCGCGCCGCTCGCCTTCATCGCCGCAATCAATCCGAGCCTCAGCGCGGCGACGGTCACGGCCGTGATCGTGCTCCTGGTGCCGACCCTGCATCATGCCGACCCCCTGACCTCGGCAATCGATCGCGTCAGCGAGGTCGCGGTCGGTGCCATTACGGGTCTGGTCGTGTCATTCCTGGTGCTGCCCTCGCGCGCGGTGCGACAGATTCGCGCCAGCGCGGCAAAGCTGCTCGAATTGATCGCGGATGCCTTCACCGAACTGCTCGCAGGTCTCACACGCGGCCGCGACAACGACGCGCTGCACCGGATCCAGGACGGCATCGGCGCAGCGATGGTGAATCTGAATGCGATCGGCTCCGAGGCCGAGCGCGAGCGCGCCGTGCGTCTGTCGAGCGGGCCGGATACCGGACCGTTGTTGCGAACCATCCTGCGGCTGCGGCACGACGTCGTGATGATCGGCCGCGCCACCGTGGTGCCGTTGCCGGCCGACGTGCAGACGAGGCTCGCAGGTCCGCTGACGGAAGTCTCGACGGTGATCGCGCGCTTCCTGCGTTCGGCCGCTGCGGCCTTGCGTGAAGGCGCCGGTGCGCCGCCGATCCATCCCGTGCACGTCGCGCTCCAGCATTACGCCGAGGCCGTCGCCGCCGTGCGTCATGACGGATTGATTCGCGGTCAGCCCGCTGACACCGCTGAACGCTTCTTTGCGCTCGGCTTCTCGCTGGAGCAGATGCACCAGAATCTCTGTGATCTCGATCGCGTCGTCGGCGAATGGTCGGAGGCCTCGAGCGACAAGTCCGCGCGCATTGCGGAGTGAGTTCGAGCGCGTCGTCGTCAACGTCTGCTTTCGACAGCAAATGCACGTCTCCGCAGCGCGACACGGATCTGCGGCCTGCGACTCTGCTGCACGCACGAGGTTCCATCGGGTCATGTTGCTGACGCATTCTCTGTTTTAATCGGCGACAAGCTAAACACGACGTGAGGACCACCCCGGTTCTCACAACGGTTCCGTAGCCAGGGTTGGCTCGAATCCGCAAAACGCTTGGCACAAGTTGACGAACGCTGCTGCGTTCGCTTGGCCATGTTTGCGGTTCTGGAACCGGACAAACTAAAAAATCACAGGACTTATGATGCTATTCCGCTCGAGCGCCGCAATTTGCGGCGCCCTGATTACGCTTGCCTTGTCTGTTGCCGTTGCCCGAAGTGAAACGCGTGGGGATCACTCAAGTGCCGTCGTCGATGCCGTCTCCGGCGAGGCGATCATTGGCGCGGCGTCGACGTACAATCCGTTCAAGCCCGGCAAGGAGGAGGGCGGTCCGAAGACAGCCTCCGGCGAACGTTATGATCCGTCTGCCTGGACGGCTGCCATCAAAACGAGCCTGCGCCGGAAATTTGGTGGGGTCCAATTCGGCGCGAGACCGAAATATGCTCTCGTCGAGGCCGTGGGCAAGAAAGTCATCGTCAAGATCAATGACGTGGGCCCGCTGAGACCTGGCCGCATCATCGACTTCAACGAGCGGACGATGCGCCATTTCGATCCGAGCATGGATATCGGCGTCATTCCCGGCGTGAAAGTCAGTCCGCTCGCGGGGGACAATTGGACTCCGGGGCCGGTGGGCTGAACACCGGCGGTGTTCAGCAATGTCGGCCCGCGCAGGTCATCGCGCCGGCTCTATGATTCCTGTCATCATGCTGCGGACCACGAGCTTGTGGAACGGCATGATGAGCGTGAGATAGATGCGGCCGAGCAGATTGTGCGTGCGCACCAGCGTGGTCGAGGTGACCTGGCGATCCCTGGCATCGCCCGTCACGTCGACTACGATGCGGAAGTCGAGATGATGATCGTCGAAGCCCGCGACAAGGCGCTCCGGCGTCTCGCTCAGGACGGGAAACAAGCCGATCAGGCCATGCGGCGCCGGCGCGCCTTCGCCTGACGTCTTCAGCCCGAACGGCGTCACCAGAACGTTGCGCAGGCGCAGCAGCGCGTCGATCCAGCGCGGCCCGTGCAGCACCATCCGGGTGCAGGCCTCGCGGGCGTTCACCGCCGCTGCGCCGATCTCGACGCGAAACGCGTCGATGAACTGCGCGCCCGCCAGCACCGTGCCGGCATCGACATTGGGGGTGATTTCGCGAACCGTGCTGGTCATGCCATCAGTCTGCGCGCCAGCGTGCGGAAGCGCAAGATCAGGAGGCCGGCATAGACGAAGGTGCCGACCGAGAAGCCGACCCAGACGCCAGTCGCGCCCAGTCCGGTGTGGAACGCCAGCAGCCAGGCGGTCGGGAAAGCCACGCACCAATAGCCGATCGCCGCGAACACCAGTGTCAGCCTGGTGTCGTTGATGCCGCGCAGCGCGCCGCCAATGATGGTCTGCAGGCCATCGCCGATGAAGAAGGTCGCGCCGACCACCAGCAGCGTCGCCGTCAGCTCGACCGTTGCCGCACTGGCCTCGCTGCGGCCGAAGAACAGCCGCCCGAGCTCATAGCGGCCGAGAATGATCGCGACGGTCAGGGCGGAGACGAGCGCGATGCCGAGTACGGCTGCAACCAGGCCCGCGCGCCTCACGGCGACCATGTCGCCTCGCCCGAACGCATGGCCGACGCGCACCGTTGCCGCCATGCCGATGCCGAGCGGCACCATGAACAGCACGGCGGTGACCTGAAGCGCGATCTGGTGCGCGGCGAGCGCCGTGGTTGAGATCAGCCCCATCAGCAGCGCGGCGGAAGAGAACAGGCCGTATTCCAGCAGCAGCGAAAACGAGATCGGCGCGCCGATCGCGATGAGCTGGCGCATCAACGGCCAGTCGATCCGCCAGAGACGGGCGAGCGGGTGATAGTCCGCGAACGGCTTGCGCCATGCGGCAATGGCGAGCGCGGCAAGGAAGGTGCCGAGATTGACCAGCGTGGTCCCGAGCCCCGCGCCGAACAGGCCGAGCTCTGGCAGGCCGAACAGGCCGTGGATGAGGGCGTAGACGAGGACGGCATTGATCGGGATCGCCGCGACCGTGATCCAAAGCGGGGCTTGCGGCCGGTTCACCGCGCTCATCATGCTGCGCAGCGCGATGAAGCCGAGCGCCGGCGCGATGCCCCAGGCGAGGCCATTGAGATAGCGCTGGGCGAGCGCGGCCGATTGCGGCACCTGGCCCAGCGCGAGCAGGATCTGTTCGCCATAGAGGGGCGAGGCCATCATCGGCAGCGAAATCAGCAGGGCGACCCACAGGCCGACCCGCAAGGAGCGGCGGATGAGCTTGGGGTCGCCGGCGCCAAAGGCCTGCGCGGCCAGCGGCGATACCGCCGACATCAATCCGAGCCCAAAGGTGAAGTTGACGAAATAGACCGTATGCGCCAGCGCCGCCGCAGCCACCGCCCTCTCGCCGAGGTGGCCGATCATCGCGAGATCGGTCGTGATCATCGCGATCTGCCCGAGCTGCGTCAGCATCAGCGGCACGGCGAGGCGCAGCGTCTCCGCGAATTCAGCGGCGAGATGATTTGGCGGCACGCCGGCTTGCGGCTGCGCATGATGTTGAACCGTGTCGAGCATGGTGGCTGCAATAGCACAGCCCCGCGACGAAAACATGGCTCGCTCTCGTGTCCCGGACGCGCGAAGCGCGAGCCGGGACCCAGAAGCCACAGGCGTGGCGCGTAGTCGCATGGGCCCCGGCTCAGCAGCGCATCACTTAGGTGCTGCGCTGCGTCCGGGGCACGAGATGATACGAAGCGCCGCAGTGAGACAGGTGTGCGGATTTGGCCGCTAGCTCGGTACCGTAGGGTGGGCAAAGGCGTGCTTGCGCCGTGCCCACCGTCAATCAAGTAATTGGAGAGAATTGGTGGGCACGCTGCGCTTTGCCCACCCTACCAGACCGTTGGCGGAGCGAGCACTCTCTCAATGGAGAAGCCTCAGCCCTTCCGCTCCGGCACGCGCTTGATCTTCGCGCCCAGCGCATTCAGCCGCTCCTCGATGCGCTCATAGCCGCGCTCGATCTGGTCGGCGTTGTTGATGGTGGAGGTGCCCTCGGCGCAGACGGCGGCGAGCAGCATAGCCATGCCGGCGCGGATGTCGGGCGAGGTCATGGTCGCGCCGTGCAGGCGGCTGGGGCCGGCGATGATGGCGCGGTGCGGATCGCACAGCACGATGCGCGCGCCCATCGCGATCAGCTTGTCGACGAAGAACATTCGCGATTCGAACATCTTCTCGAACATCAGGATCACGCCCTCGCATTGCGTGGCGGTGACGATCGCGATCGACATCAGGTCGGCGGGGAAGGCCGGCCAGGGCTGGTCCTCGAGCTTGGGCACATGGCCGCCGAAATCGTCCTGGATCTTCAAGGTCTGATTGGAGGGCACGATGAGATCGTCGCCCTCGACGCGGCAGACGATGCCGAGCCGTTCGAACCCCATGCGGATCGAGCGCAGATGCTCGACGCCGGCGCGCACGATGCGCAAGGGCGAGCGCGTCACCGCGGCAAGGCCGATCAGCGAGCCGACCTCGATATGGTCGGGCTGGATCGAATAAGTCGCGCCGCCCAGCGTCGCCGGGCCATGGATGATCATGGTGTTGGTGCCGATGCCCTCGATCTTCGCACCGAGCGCGACCAGGAAATTGGCGAGATCCTGCACATGCGGCTCGGACGCCGCATTGCGCAAATATGTAACGCCGTCGGCGGCGACCGCGGCGACCAGCGCGTTCTCGGTGGCGGTGACGCTGGGCTCGTCCAGGAACACGTCGGCACCCGCAAGCTTGGGCGCGCGGAATTCGAGACGGTCGGTCGCGGTGACCTTGGCCCCCAGCTGTTCCAGCGCCAGCACATGGGTGTCGAGCCGGCGCCGGCCGATGACGTCGCCGCCGGGCGGCGGCAGCATCACCTCGCCGCAGCGGGCGAGCAGGGGGCCGGCGAGCAGGATCGAGGCGCGGATGCGAACGCACAGCTCGGGGTCGAGATCGGCGGCGCGGATGCTCTTGGCGTGGATTTGCAGCGTATTGCGGGCGGTCCATTCCGCCGCGGCGCCGACCGAGCGGATCAGCTCGACCAGCGTCTCGGTGTCGCGGATCCGCGGCACGTTCTGCAGCGTCACCGGATGCTCGGTGAGCAGGGCGGCTGCGATGATCGGCAGCGCCGAATTCTTGTTGCCGGACGGCTCGATCGAGCCCGAGAGCCGGTGACCGCCCTCGACGATATATTGGATGGGCGCCACGTGGTTCTCGCTGTCCTGTTGGTGGGCGGGCTGTTTCGGGGCGGAAACTACAGAGAATTGGTCGCGGGAGCAATTGTGCCGGACGGCGGCGAGGGGGCGCTCGTTGGCCGGGACACCACAGCATGTCCCTCATGGTGAGGAGCGCGGAACGCGCGTCTCGAACCATGAAGGCCCCGCTCTCGCCTGCGGCCATCTTTCGAGACGCCCGCTTTGCGGGCTCCTCAAGATGAGGTGCGGAGCTTGTTGCAGGTGGGTCCTAGAACAGTCCGATGATATTGCCGATCACATAGAGGATCGCGATCAGGATCAGCACCCCCATCATGACGAAGGAGATTTCGATCGCGATGGCGCCGGTGCCGAGCGTGGCGGCAACCGCGGCAAGCAGCCGTTCCTCTCGGAAGATCATCGAGAGCACCGAGAACAGGATGGCGAGCAGACCGAGCGAGATCGCGGTCACCGAGGCGATTCCACTCCAGCTCCGCCCCGCCGATTTCTCCACCTTCGGAGCCTGATACTCCACGCCCTTCACCTTCGCGACGATGCGGTCCTTGATGCGATGCCCGGTGTCGACGATCACCTTGTCCGCCGGCGGCGGCGGAAACACGATCGGCACGATCCAATGCGGCAGCACCGCCGCCATCAGCGCCAGCACGCCGACAATACTGCCGATAATGCCGAGGCGGCGGGACGGCACGGTGGAGCTGGGTGTTGCAGAGGCGATCATGGCGTGAGGGCTTCCCGGCCGGATTTGCCAATGGGTTCATGCCACTTCGTCGCGATGGCCAGGGGTGAGGTTCAGCCCATGTGGACCCACGTTGTCATGGCCGGGCTTGACCCGGCCATCCACGTCTTGCCGAGCCGCACGAAGAACGTGGATGCCCGGGACAAGCCCGGGCATGACGACCGTCTGAAGCCATTCGCCTCAAATATCGATCGTCGCGCTCAGCGAATGTTCCTGGATGAAGTCGCGGCGGGGCTCGACCACGTCGCCCATCAGCTTGGTGAAGATGTCGTCGGCCTCGTCGACCTCCTTGACCTTCACCTGCAGCAGCGAGCGTACTTCTGTGTCGAGCGTGGTCTCCCAGAGCTGTTCCGGGTTCATCTCGCCAAGACCTTTGTAGCGCTGCAGCGAGATACCCTTGCGCCCGGACTCGGTGACCGCCTCGAACAGGTCGACCGGGCCGTGCACCACGTGCTCGGAGTCCTTGCGCCGCAGCTTGCCGGAACGGGCGTAGACGTCCTGGAGTTTCGGCGTGTACTCGTCGAGCTTGCGCGCCTCGGCCGAGCCGAGCAGCGCGTCGTCGATGATAGCGGCTTCCTTGACGCCGCGCACGGTGCGCTCGAACACGAAGCCCTGGCCCTCGACGAATTGTCCGACCCAACCACGCTCGACTTCCTCGGCCTGGTTGTCGAGCCTGGTTGCAATGTACTGCGCTGCGGCCGCGGCGTTCTCAGGGTTGCCGTAAACCGACTTGTTCAGCACGCCGGTAATGGCGGCCTGCTCGACCACTTTTCGGTTATAGCGGCTGTGCAGATTGCGCAGGATGCTGCGGACCACGCGGGCGTCGTCGATCAGCGCGCGCAAATCGCGGCCGGTGCGGTCGCCGCCGGTGCCGGGAACGAACACGCAGTCGTCGAGGCCGGCGTCGATCAGATAGTCCTCCAGCGCGCGCTCGTCCTTCAGATATTGCTCGGACTTGCCGCGTGAAACCTTATAGAGCGGCGGCTGAGCGATATAGAGATAGCCACCGTCGATGATGTCGCGCATCTGCCGGTAGAAGAAGGTGAGCAGCAGCGTGCGGATATGGGCGCCGTCGACGTCGGCGTCCGTCATCACGATGATCTTGTGATAGCGCAGCTTCTCGACCGAGAAGTCGTCGCTGATGCCGGTGCCGAGCGCCGTGATCAGCGTGCCGATCTGCTCGGACGACAGCATCTTGTCGGGGCGGACGCGTTCAACGTTCAAAATCTTGCCGCGCAGCGGCAAGACGGCCTGGAATTCGCGGTTGCGGCCCTGCTTGGCGCTGCCGCCGGCCGAGTCACCCTCGACGATGAAGAGTTCGGACTTCGCGGGATCCTTTTCCTGGCAGTCGGCGAGCTTGCCGGGCAGCGAGGACACCGAGAGCGGGCTCTTGCGCGTCAGCTCGCGCGCCTTTCGCGCGGCTTCACGGGCGGCGGCGGCCTGGATCACCTTGCCGACGATCATCTTGGCCTCAGACGGATGCTCCTCGAACCAGGCCTGAAGCGCCTCGTTGAGGACGTTCTCGACCACGGGACGCACCTCCGAGGACACCAGCTTGTCCTTGGTCTGCGACGAAAACTTGGGGTCCGGCACCTTCACCGAGAGAACGGCCGTGAGACCTTCGCGGCAATCGTCTCCGGTGAGCGCGATCTTTTCCTTCTTGGCGTTGGCCTCGGCATAGCCGTTGACCTGGCGCGTCAGCGCGCCGCGGAAACCGGCCAGATGGGTGCCGCCGTCCCGCTGCGGGATGTTGTTGGTGAAGCACAGCACGTTCTCGTGGTAGCTGTCGTTCCACCACAAGGCGGCCTCGACGCCGATGCCGTTGGCTTCCGAGCGGACCATGATCGGCGCGGGCACCAGGGCCTTCTTGTTGCGGTCGAGATATTTGACGAACTCCTCGACGCCGCCGGAATAGTGCATCTCCTCGCGCTTCTCGACCGCGTGACGCATGTCGGAGAGGGCGATGTTGACGCCGGAATTGAGGAAGGCGAGCTCGCGCAGCCGGTGCTCGAGCGTGGCGAAATCATATTCGATGTTCTTGAACGTCTCGGTCGAGGCGAGGAAAGTCACCTCGGTGCCGCGCTTGCCCGGCGCATCGCCGATCACTTTCAGCGGCGCCACGGCATCGCCATGGGCGAACTCGATGTAGTGTTCCTTGTCGTCGCGCCAGATCCGCAGGCCGAGCTTGCTGGAGAGCGCGTTGACGACGGAGACGCCGACGCCGTGCAGGCCGCCGGAGACCTTGTAGGAGTTCTGGTCGAACTTACCGCCGGCATGGAGCTGGGTCATGATGACCTCGGCCGCCGAGATGCCTTCGCCCTTGTGGATGTCGACGGGGATGCCGCGGCCGTCGTCGCGCACCGTCACGGAATTGTCGGCGTTGAGGATGACGTCGACGCGCGTGGCGTGGCCCGCGAGCGCCTCGTCGATCGCGTTGTCGACGACCTCGTAGACCATGTGGTGCAGGCCGGAGCCGTCGTCGGTGTCGCCGATATACATGCCCGGACGCTTGCGGACGGCGTCGAGACCCTTGAGCACGCGGATCGATTCCGCGCCGTATTCGCTCGCGATGGAGGGCTCGTTTTCGGCAGAGGGCTGCCGAGCAGGTTCTGTCATGAGAGGCCTTCGAGATGTCGCCCGAATCAGCTGCACAGAAGGCGCTGATTTGCAGGCTATTTGTGCCATGAAAGACCGCCTGCGCCTAGCGCAAAGTATCCTCTGGCAACCCTTTGAGCAGATAGGGTTTTTCAGCGAGTTTTCAAGGCTTTTGCAGGCCGATTCGGAGGCTTGCAAAAAGCCCGATTCGAGGGCGGTTTCCGGTCTCGAGAATCGGTGAATTTGCGGGGTCGGAAAGGCGTTCCGCGGCGCTTCTCAGGAGCCGTCATGCCCGCACCTTGACCCGCCTGCGGGGGCCGAAGCCGCTTCGGCGAGGCGAAGGCCCGGGCATCCACGTCTTTGTGCGGACCGCAGAACGTGGATGGCCGGGACGAGCCCGGCCACGACGATCAACCTCAATACATCTGAAGCGGCAGCACGTCTCCGCTCGGGCCCACCAAGAGGCCCCAGGCCTCGCCGGCGGCAACGGTCAGGGTTTCGGTCTGGGCCGGGCGGCCCGGCACGCGTAGCGCGTATTGGTGCTTGCCGGGCGGCAGGTCGAGCATCGGTCCTTTCCCAGACTGGGGGCCACCGGCGCCGGCGGCGATCTTCACCGTCTGCTTGTTGATCGTCAGTGAGGCCTCGGCGGCGCCGATGTTTCCGAGCATGACCCTTGCTTGTCCCGCCTTCGGCATGATGTCGGCCTTGGCCGCGACATCCGCATTCTTCTGCGCCAGATTGACCGTGGTCTCGCCCTTGGCGCGGCCGAGCTTGAGCACGGCCGGGCCTTGCGGCGAGGTGAAGTCGATCTGCGCGCGTTCCGTCGAGATCGCTGCACCCTCGGTCTTTTCCTGCCAGCCGAGCTTGGACAGCTCGGCGCGGTAGAAGGTGAGGACATCAGGCAGCGGCGCCGGAATGTTGGCCGTCAGTTCGCGGCGAAGCGGTGCCTCGCCGCCAGGGACCTTCGTGCTGGCAAGCGATTTCGACGAACGCTGCGTCGGCACGGGCAGTGGGGACTCGAGGTCCGGTTTGAGCGGCTCGGCGGATTTGGCCTGCACCTCCGCCTCCGCGCCGGCCGCAGGCTTGGCCACTTCCGTCACCAGGCCCGACCCGTCGGCGCGGACATTCACCTTCGGGCCCATCTGCATCACCGTCATCGAGATCGACTTGCCGCCTTTCGAGAACGCCATCACCGCCATGTTGGGCTGGTTGATGACGGAGGGCTGCTCTTTCCAGCCTGCGCTCTTCAGCGCCGTGCGATAGAAGCTGCTGAGCGCCTTCACGCTCGACGCCGAGGAGAATTCCAGCCGGCCTTCGCCGCCCTCGAAATTCACGCTTTCGGCGTTCCCGGGCAGCGGCACCGGCGTCTTGCTGTCGGCGAGCGCAGTGAGCGGCGCATTCGACAGAGTGGCGGACTGCGCTTTGCGCCTGACCTCATCGGCGGCAATGAGCTGCTGAGCCGTGCCCAAGGCATCACTCAGGAACCTCGCATCGGCCTCCTTCTTCGCCTTGGCGCGGGCTGCAAGCGCGGACTCCTTCACCTGCGCGGTCAGGTTGACCATGGTGAAATCATACTTGCGGCCGAGCCGCAGCACGGCGGTCTCCTCCGCCGAGGAGATCCTGAGCGCGACCTCGTCGCCGGGCGCGAGCGGTGCGTTGCCGTCCTCCTGCCAGCCGCGCGCGGCGAGCTCGCGACGATAGAAGGCGAGCACCGCGGGCAGCTCGACCATCGCAGCGGCCGACATCTCGCGCTTGTTGGAGCTCGCGCTGCCGAGGCCGCGCGCGGATTTGGTCGGCTTGGGCCGCGGCAGGCCGGCCATGTCGTCGTCGGCCTCGAGCTCCGCCGTCAGCGCGAACGGCGCCACCCGGATCTCGACATGGGTGCGGCCATCGTCGCGGCGCATCAAGGTCAGCATCACCGGCTTCTGCTTGTAGAACTGCGTCGTGTCGCCGCCGGGATGGTCGTAGAAGACGCGCATGCCGTTCGGGACGGTCTCGCCGAGATCGGCGTTCGGCCAGCGCGATGCCGCCTCGGGGTTAAGCTTGCGCCATCCCAACGCCGCCATCTCCTTCGCAAAGAACGCCGCGGTCGCATCGAGCGCGCCGGGCGCGATGCAGCCGAGATAGGGCCGGGTCTCGTCGAACACGAGATCGGTCGCGCCGTCCGGGAACGGCACGTTGGAATAGATCCGGCTCGGCGTGTAGGCGACCGCGGACTGGTCGGGACGCCCGCGCGCCTGCATGAAGGAGACGCGCAGGCCCTGCCGCCCCTTCTTGAAATTCAGCGTGCTGCTCTTCTCGTCCAGCGGATACACATAGGGCACCCAGCCCTCGGCGCTCAGCAGCTTCCTGGCCGCTTCCGACGTGGCTGGTACGGCGGTCGGAACGGTGTAGATCACGCGATGGTTGTCGGGACGCGAAGTGTCCTCCACCGCGCCGTCGAGCCGCGGCAGCGTATGGACGTCGACGATGCCGTCGTCCGCCGCGCCGGCCGGACGCGAGGTGCTCACTATTGCGAGAATGCCGCAGGCAAGCAGCAGCCATCTTGCCGGGACTTGCGCCCCGCGCCGGATCATCGGCATCGTCGAAACTCCCGGATGTCGCGCGGGCCGTCATGCCCTGCGCATTGGCAGGCTGCGGCGCCGTCGGCGCGCGGCCTCAGACGAGAAGTCGCGGCGGGAACCAGCGAGGTTCAACGGGCTCAATATAGCTGCAGCGGCGCCCAGGCGTCGTTGTCGCGCCCGATCGTGAGCTCCCAGGTATCGCCGGCGGCGACGGTGAGGATGTTCGTGATGGCGGGATGGCCGGGCACGCCAAGCTGATAGGGATATTTGCCGGGCACGAGGTCCAGCGCGACGGCGTTCGCACCGGCCGGGCGCGGGATGGTCCGCTCGTTGATGGTAAGAACCGCTTCCTTGTTGCCGATATTGCTGAACACAAGCTTGGCCTGACCGGGCTCGGGCAGGACGTTCGCTCTGGTCGCGGTGTCCGCGTTCTTCTGCACGAGATGGACCGCGGTGCCGGACTCCTTGCGGTCGAGCTTCAGCGCGGCCGGTCCCAGCGGTGAGACGAAGGCGAGCTGGACGTGCGCGGTGCTGATCACGGCGCCATCAAGCTGCTCCTGCCAGCCGAGCTTGCCAAGCTCGGTGCGATAGAAGGCGAGTACGTCGTTGAGCCCCGCGGGCACGGTGGCCTCCAGCCTGACGCGGAGCGGCGCGTCGACGCCCTGCATTAGCGTGGTGTGGATCCCTCTGTAAGTGTAGCGGGTCGGTGCGGGCAGCCTGGCATCGGAGTCCAGCGTCAGCGTCGTCGGAAACAGCTGCGGCAGCGAGGCGCCGGCGCTGGCTGCGAGCATGCACATCGCCAGCAGGACGAAGCCGCATGCAACCAACTGCCATCGTGCCGGGGCTTGCACCCCATGCCTCACCGCCGTCATGCTCATGCTCCAAGGGTGTCGCGCATGTCCGAGTGGCGCGCGATGGCCGCTTCTTGCGGCCTCAAGCAGCTAGTCGCGGTCTGAAACGGGCCGGTTCAATGCGCCGGCCTACTGACGCGCCGACACTCGTCCGCTCTCGACGTCAAAGACTTGGCCGCCTGCGCCGATGTCGGCGAAGGCCGCAGGGTCCGCGCCGGTCAGCCACACCTGGGCGCCGAGCTTCTTCAGCTCGTCGAACAGCGCGGCGCGGCGGTTCGGGTCGAGATGCGCGACCACCTCGTCGAGCAGCAGCAGTGGCACGATACCGGTCATCTCGGCGACCAGGCTCGCATGCGCCAGCACGAGGCCGATCAGCAGCGCCTTCTGCTCGCCGGTCGAGGCGTCCCGCGCCGGCATGCTCTTGGGGGCATAGACGACCTGGAGGTCGGTGAGATGCGGGCCGTCGGTGGTGCGGCCGGCGATGGCGTCACGCGGACGATTGTCGCGCAGGATCTGGCGGTAGCGGTCCTCGACCGAGGTCGCGGTCTCCTGCAGCAGCGCGTTCTCCATCCAGCCGTCGAGCGCGATTCTCGCCGAGGGGAAGGCGGATTCCTGTGCACGCGCGTTCAGCATTCCGGTCAGCCGCGCCGCAGTCTGGCCGCGCGTTGCCGCGACTGCGACCGCAAGCTCGGCGGTCTCGCGCTCGATCGCGTCACACCAATGGTCGTCGTAATTGCGCGTTTCCAGCAGGCGGTTGCGCGAGCGCAGGGACCGCTCCAGCGCGGAGATGCGGCTCGAATGATCGCTGTCGATGGCGAGCACCAGACGGTCGAAGAAGCGCCGCCGCTCGGAGGCCGCGCCCATGAATAGCCCGTCCATCGCCGGCGTCAGCCACACCATGCGGATGTGATCGCCGAAGCTGGTGGCCGAATTGACCGGTTCGCGATCGATGCGGCAGCGCCGGCTCACGGAAGCATCGGGCCGCGGCGCATCGATGCCGGTGCCGAGCGTGGCCAAGCCTAAAGCGCCCTCGACCTGCGCCGACACCGCCCAGGAGCCGTCGCCCTGTTTGTCGGCGACGTCCTCCAGCGTCGCGCGCCGCAGGCCCCGCCCCGGCGACAGGAACGAGATCGCCTCGATACAATTGGTCTTGCCCGCCCCGTTCGGCCCGACCAGCGCCACCATGTCAGCCGCCGTCTCGAGCCCCGCCGCCCGATAATTGCGAAAATGCGTCAGCGTCAGGCGATGAATGCGGGAGGGGGTCATGGAATCCGCTTCTCGTCATGCCCGGCCTTGTGCCGGGCATCCACGTTCTCGGCTCCGAAGACGTGGATGGCCGGGACAAGCCCGGCCATGACGGATGTAGTAACACTTATGGGTGCCGGTAGGCCTCACACCCGCATCGGCATCAGCACGTACAGCGCGCTCTTGTCGTCGCGGTCTTGCACCAGCGTCGGGGAGCCGGGGTCGGCGAGGCGGAGCGTTGCGACGTCGCCTTCGATCTGGGCGGCGATGTCGAGCAGATAGCGGGAATTGAAGCCGATATCGAGGGCGTCGGAGGCGTATTCGACCTCGAGCTCTTCGGTCGCGCTGCCGGAATCCGGATTGGTCACCGACAGCACCAGCTTGCCCGCCGACAGCGACAGCTTGACCGCCCGGCCGCGCTCGCTCGAAATCGTCGAGACGCGGTCGACCGCGTTCTCGAAATCCTTCTTGTCGACCACGAGCTCCTTGTCGTTGTTCTGCGGGATGACGCGGCCGTAGTCGGGGAAGGTGCCATCGATCAGCTTCGAGGTCAGCACTACATTGCCGATGGTGAAGCGGATCTTGGCCTGCGACAGCTCGATCGTCATCTCGGCCTCGGTGTCCTCGATCAGGCGCTGCACCTCGCCGACGGTCTTGCGCGGCACGATGACGCCGGGCATGCCCTCGGCGCCCTTGGGCTGCACCAGGTCGAGCTGGGCGAGACGGTGGCCGTCGGTGGCGACGCCGCGCAAGGTGGCGGCCTTGGGCGTGCCGGCGGCATGCAGGTAGATGCCGTTGAGGTAATAGCGCGTCTCTTCGGTCGAGATCGCGAACTGGGTGCGGTCGATCAGCCGCTTGACGTCCTTGGCGGCGAGCGAGAACGAATGCGACATGTCCCCGGCGGCGAGATCCGGGAAATCATTCTCCGGCAGGGTCTGCAGCGTGAAGCGGGAGCGGCCGGCGCGGATCGCCAGCACCGCGCGGTCGCCGTCCGCCTCCAGCACGATCTGCGAGCCGTCGGGCAGCTTGCGCACGATGTCGTAGAACATGTGCGCCGGCACGGTGGTGGAGCCCGCGGTCGCGGTTTCCGCCGGCAGCGTCTCGGTCACCTCGAGGTCGAGGTCGGTCGCCTTCAGCGACAATTTCGCGTTCTCGGCGCGGACCAGCACGTTGCCGAGGATCGGAATCGTGTTGCGGCGTTCGACCACGCGGTGGACATGGCCCAGCGACTTCAGGAGTTGCGCGCGTTCGACCGTAACCTTCATTGCACTACTCGCCCGATTCCCAAGAAAACACAGCGTTGGAAAGGCCGGGCTGCGGGACGCGCGCCACGGCACCGAAGACCCCGGAAAGCCGGATCATCCAGCCGATATGATCAAAGCCGTCAGGGTCGCGCAAGGTGGCGCGGATGGCCCCGGGATTCAAGGGATTGCGGGCAGTTCCCCACGGTTTACCGCCCAAAACGAAGACCGCCGCCCAGCTCGGCCGGGCGGCGGGGAATGGCCAGGAAAGCCTAGGCCTTTATTCCTGAAGCTGGCGCTTCAGCGACTCCACTTCCTCCGACAGCGCCGTGTCCTTGGAGACCAGGGACTCGATCTTGCGCACGGCGTGCAGCACGGTGGTGTGGTCGCGTCCGCCGAAGCGGCGGCCGATCTCGGGTAGCGAGCGCAGCGTCAGGGTCTTGGCGAGATACATCGCCACCTGCCGCGGGCGGACCACGTTGGCGGTGCGGCGCGAGGACAAAAGATCGGAGCGGCTGACATTGTACTGCCGCGCCACCACGCGCTGGATGTCCTCGATCTTGATCCGCTTCGGTTCCTGCGGCCGGACCAGGTCGCGCACCTCGCGCTCGGCCATCTCCAGCGTCACCGGCTGGTTGTTCAGCTTGGAATGCGCCAGCAGCCGGTTGATCGCGCCTTCGAGATCGCGGCCATTATGGGTGATGGTGCGCGCCAGATAAAGCAGCACCTCCTCCGGCACGTCGAAGGTCGCATGATGGGCGCGGGCCGCGGCGACCCGCGACTTGAGAATGCCGTGCCGCAGGTCCTCGCCGAGCGAGGCCATCTCGACCACGAGGCCGCCGGCGAGCCGCGAGCGGACGCGATCGTCCAGGCTTTCGAGATCGGACGGCGGACGGTCGGCCGCGATCACCACCTGGCGGCCGGCGTCGATCAGCGCGTTCAGCGTGTGACAGAATTCAGCCTGCGTCGACTTGCCCTGCAGGAACTGGAGGTCGTCGATGACGAGCACGTCGATGCCGCGCAGCGCTTCCTTGAAGGCGAGCGCCGTCTGCGTCTTCAGCGCGGCGACGAAGCCGTACATGAATTTTTCCGCGGTGAGATACAGCACCTTGCGCTCATTGCCGGAATTGCCGGCCCAGGTCACCGCCTGGAGCAGATGCGTCTTGCCGAGGCCGACGCCGGCATGGATGTAGAGCGGGTTGAACATCACGGGGTCGCCGCGGCGTCCTTCGGCGACCTGGCGCGCGGCCGCATGGGCCAGCGTGTTGGAGCGGCCGACGACGAAGCTCGCAAAGGTCAGGCGCGGATCGAGCGGCGAGCCGCCGAGCGCGTCGTGGTTGGCCGAGACCGGCGCGGTCGCGGTCGAGCGCAATTCCGGGGTCGGCGCGCGGCGCGCCTCGATCGGGGCGGGCGCTTCCTTCGGCTGCGCGACCGGACGCACCGCCGAGCGGACCGTGAGATCGATGCGATGCACCTCCGGCATCTCGGCCTGCCAGCACGACAGCACGCGCTCGGCATAATGGGCCTGGATCCAGCTCTTCAGGAAGCGGGTCGGCACCGAGAGCCGTACGCTCTCGTCCTGCACGCCTTCGAGATCCATGCGCGCAAACCAGCTCGTGTAAACGTCCTCGCCAACGGTCGAGCGCAGCCGACCCTTCACGCGTGACCAGCGATCCTGTTCCATTGTCATCGTCAGAAAACTTCTCTTGAGAGATATAGTTGCGTTGTGAGCGCCATGCAGAATTTCTGCCAGGGTCCTTGAACGTGACCCTTGGAATGGCGCGACCTCGAAGCGAGTCCATCTTCAGGCATGGCTCGACCGTCAGGCGCGAACGCCACATGGTCAGATCAGCGATGTCAGAGATGGAGGGGTCGCGAGGTCAGCGCGTACTCGGCGCTCCGTCACACGCGGAAGGCTGGACATCGGACGGAGCTGCAAAGGCATCGTTGGAATAGGAAACGTGCTTCAATACCGCGTTGATTCCGTAAGACATGATACCTCCCCGTCCTGCCGTGATAACTCACGACAAGGTCCTGCGTGTCCTGAAGACAACCGCGCCGTACTCCTGTCGCGGATGCCTGCCCAATGTACTGGTCGTCCGCTCGACTTCGCCCACCTTGCGTGCCGGGGTCGCTCTGCGATGTCTCTCATGTTTGGCGCGAGAAGATCCCGCTTGGAGACATTCAGACAAAAAGCTACCGTTCCCATATTGCTATGGGTTGTGAACCGACATCGCTTGTTGAAGCGTCGCCTACGTGCACATCGCCGCCGATTTGCACGCTCGCCCCGTTTCCTAAACCGCGCTGGTCTGAAGATCGTGGGCGCCGCTGACGACTTAAGAAATACACTAAGCGGAAAGACTCGCAATGAAATTGATTCACACTTGAGGCATCAAAAAACTTGACCTCGGTTAACGCCGCACCCGAGTTGTGCACAGGCTCCGGACCAAGTTTTTGGATTCGTGTACAGAATCGAAAATGCCGCGCCTCATGTGACAATTCTCAGTCACCGCCAAAATTTTTTTACAAATCCGTCACGCGCTGGACGTGCGGGCGAATTTTCCAAATGCTTGTCGCTGCTATGTTGATAAGTGATTATTGAGTCATCGCTTTTCGAGACTCGTTTTGCAGGGTAACTCCACCGTGACACTTTCCGGTGAATCTACGGTGTGTAGAACTTTCGTCGCCCGCGGAATTCATTTCGAGCCCGCGGCACAGGGATTTTTTGCAACGCAGTGAAAGTTTCGACTGTTGCAGAATGTCGGCAGGTAGAATTACGGAACGAACAATAGCGCCGACGATGCAGATATTCCATCGACGATCGCATTTGGCGTGACCGCTTTCCGAATATGACAGGCAACAAAAAAACCCGGCGCGAGTGCCGGGCTTTTCAATCGATGATGTCGCAAGATGACTTCGCGAGCTTACTTCGCGAAATGACTTGGCAAGTTTACTTGCAAGTTCACTTCGCGAGCTTGGCGATCTGCGCAGTGAGGCGCGAGACTTTGCGGCTGGCGTTGTTCTTGTGAATGATGTTGCGCTGTGCGGCGCGCATCAAGGCCGGCTCGGCATTCGCCAGCGCCTTGACGGCAGCGGCGCGGTCGCCGGTCTTGATGGCTTCCTCGACGCTGCGTACGGCACCGCGCATCTGGGTGCGGCGCGACTTGTTGACGGCAGTGCGGCGGGCGATCTTGCGCGTCGCTTTCTTGGCGGAAGTGGTATTGGCCATGGTCTCAATGTCCTTTGCGGTACCGGTCGCGTCTTGGTCGGGTAGCGCCGGCTGCTTGACCGCTGAATCGACGCTCGGATTTAGGGTGTTCGGTTGCTGGCCGTTCCCGGAACATGAGCGACGGCCTTGCGGCTGTCTCTGAGGCTCCAGAGAGTCCTCAAGCTCGAGATGAGTCTTGAAGCTCAGGGCGCCTGCAACTGCTCAAAGAACAGCGGCGGCAGGATTGCGCCCACCGCCAGTTGGCGCCCTTATAGAGAGGCTCTTCGGCACCGTCAACGCTTTCGGAGCTGGAAAACCGGCCCAAACGAGCCCGGATGGGTGCTGTAACGCCCTGAAGAGGTTGAATTTCTGCCCTCGTCCCGCTATTGGCTGGCGACGTCTTGAAGGGTCGCCCGATCGGACGACCATGGTGGGTGAGGCATGATCCGCGGCTTTTTCAGACTGATTGGGCTGCTGCTGCTCGCCGGCGGGTTCATTTTCATGGTCTATGACGGCGCCCGCTGGGTGGCCGACCAGACCCTGAAGTTCACCCGGTTCGGCCAGTTCTGGAACGACATCAATCAGGCCAGCCAGACCGCCTTCCGGACCTGGGTCGAGGCTAAGGCGCCCTGGCTTTGGACCTCGGTGATCCGCCTGGTGCTGGATCAGCCGGTCTTCGCCGTCCTCGGCGTTCTCGGCATCCTGCTGATGATCCTGTTCCGTCCGCGGAAACCACTGATCGGCTATTCCCGGGATTGAGTTTTAATTCCCGCCGGGATTGAGTTTTTCAATTCCCGCAGGGATTGAATTTTCAATTCGAGACGGTGAGCCGCGCGGGCAGCGTAACGGCGCTGCCTCCCGCAGTGTAGATGCCTGTATTCACACCTGATCGCGAGCCCCACCGCCTGAGCGCTTGTCTCATGCGACCGCACAACTCGCCTTCGGAGATACATCATGCTGTTCATGCGCGGGCCGGCGCGTTCTATTTCGCCGAGGACTATCACCAGCAATATCTGGCGAAGAATCCCGCCGGTTATTGCGGCCTCGGCGGCACCGGCGTGTCCTGCCCGATCGGCGCCGGCGTGAGCGCGTAAGTCAGCCATGTACTCGTCATGCCCGGGCTTGTCCCGGGCATCCACGTTCTTCGTGACACGCAAAGGTCGTGGATGGCCGGGACAATCCCGGCCATGACGGCGCGGGACATGCGTAGAAGTTGGCCGCTGTATGCGATGCCGCCGGCGCAGCCGCCGCTCAACGCTTTATTAACCATACCCGGTGCATCACTGGATCTGTCTCGTTTCGAGGGATGGGTCCGGTGCCGGTTGCACGCGCGTTTCGATGGTCGAATTTTGCAGCGTCCTTGGCCGCGTCCGCCGCGCTGGCCCTCGGCGGCTGCATGCAGACTACCGGCCCCGTCGCAGTGATGCAGCCGCGCGCCGATCTCG
>NZ_JXJM01000001.1:7486532-7516749 GCF_001593325.1 Bradyrhizobium sp. DOA1 | reverse complement strand
CAGCCGGTCGTCGTTGCCAACAACGGCGGTGGTGCCATCGCGGCGCTCAGCAATTCCTTTGCCGCTTCGCCTGCGCCCGTGCCGGTCGGTTACGCCGCGCCGATGGTGGTGCGCAATGGCGCCTCCTACCATCTCGACGCCGGCGACAGGCTTCGCGTCGTGGTCTACGGCCAGGAAGGTCTCACCAACAGCTATGCGATCGACACCGGCGGCTCCATCACCATGCCGCTGATCGGCGCCGTGCCGGCGCGCGGCCGCACCACGGCAGGGCTTGCCGGCGAGATCGCCGCACGTCTGCGCAACGGCTACATCCGCGAGCCTTCGGTCGCGGTCGAGATCGAAGCCTATCGCCCCTTCTTCATTCTCGGCGAGGTCCTCGCGCCCGGCCAATATCCTTACGTGCCGAACATGACGGTCGAGAGCGCAGTCGCCATCGCCGGCGGCTTCTCGCCGCGCGCCAAGCGCGACATGGTCACCGTCACGCACACCGAAAACGGCGGTGCCATGCGCGCCGTCGTCCCACTCGGCACGCCGCTGGCGCCGGGCGACACCGTGTTCGTCGGCGAGCGCTGGTTCTAAGGCTTCAGCCCAATTGTCACCTCCGTCATTCCGGGGCGCGACGAAGTCGCGAGCCCGGAATCCATAACCACGATCGGGAGTATGGGATTCCGGGCCTGCGCCTCGCGGCGCATCCCGGAATGACCGGGTGAGTTGCGCACGCTACTTCTGCAAATGCTTCCCAAAAAATTCCATGCTGCGCGGCCAGGCGATGTCGGCGCTGGCCTTGTCGTAGCTGGCACGCTCGTCGCAATGGAAGCCGTGCTGGGCGCCCGGATAGACGAAGACCTCGACCTCGGGCCGCTTCGCCTTGATGGTCTCGACGTCGGTGAGCGGAATGCCGGCATCCTTCTCGCCGAAATGCAGTTGCGTCGGCACCTTCGGCGTCTCGTCGGCGAAGCGCACGACCGCGCCGCCGTAATAGCCGATCGCGGCCTTCAGCCCCGACAGCCGCGTCGCTGCGACGAAGGCGATGCTGCCGCCGAGGCAAAAGCCGATGATGCCCACGGGGCCGACGCTCTTCACGGCATCGATCGCGGCCTGCGTGTCGCGCAGCATCGCGGCCCAATCCGGACTCGCGACGAACTTGCGCGCTTCGGCGATCTCGTCGGGCGAATAGCCCGACTGGAAGTTCGGCGAGGTCCGGTCGAAGATCGACGGCGCGATCGCGACATAGCCTTCCCCGGCGAGACGGTCGCAGACCGAGCGGATGTGGTGGTTGACCCCAAAAATCTCCTGGATCACCACCACCGCGCCTTTCGGGCTGCCTGCGGGGTCGGCGCGATAGGCGCCGAACTGGAAATTGTCGGAGGCGGTCAGCTTGATGTCTTGTCCCACGCGGGTTGTCCTTCTTGGTTGGTCTTCGATTAGGAATTATGCGCGCTCAACAAACTCGTCATGCCCGGGCTTTGTCCCGCCTGCGCGGCCGTAGCCGCTTCGGCGCGGCGAAGGCCCGGGCATCCACGTTCTTGGTGCCGCCCGAAAGATCGTGGAGGGCCGGGACGCGCCCGGCCATGACGTTGTGGCAACTTCAACGCAGGAAAGCGCGGATACGATTTCCCGGCGACCCGAAGAGCCTCCACTCACTCCCACATCCAGTTCTCGCCGTAATCCTCCTTCCATCCTGCCAGCCGTCCGTGACGGAATTGCAGGAACAGACGGTGGCGATAGGGGATCAGGCCGCTGCCGCCGATGTTGCGAAGCGCGAGATAGATTTCGTTGCCGGGACGTCCCCGCACATATTGCAGCGGCTGTCCGAGGGCGCGCGCGGTCTGATCGGCATCCATGCCGAAGGCGAGGGGAACGTTGTTGGACAAGGTGTTGACGAAAGGCTGGCGCGCCGGCACGGCGCCGAACGGCTCGGCCTGCGCCGATATCGACAGCAACATCGCGCCCGCAGCCAGCATCGCCCGCTTCATCGCCAACATCCCTGCTTGATCGGCCTATTCCGGCAAGTTCTTCAGGAAAGGCGTGACGGCGTCAACAAAAGCCTCGGGCTGATCGATGTTGACGGCGTGTCCGGCGGCGGGGATCACGACCTTTTGTGCGCCGGGAATCTTCACCGCCATGTAGTCGGACGCCGCCAGGAACGGGGTGTCGTCGGCGCCGACCACGATCAGGCTGGGCACCTTGATGTCCGGGAGTAGCTCGATCACGCGGGCATCGCGCTGGGTCAGCATGCCGCGCGCGGCGAGCGCCAGCCCCCTGGCGTTGCGATGGCTGGCGGTGGCGCGTTCGCGCGTCGCCGATTTCAGGACGTCGAGGCCCTCGCGGTCGAGCCTGTCGGCGGTGGCGAGCGCCCGCGCGTTCCAGGCCTCGCGCGCGTCGTCCTTCTTGAAGCCGGGGCCGGTGTCGATGATCAGCAGCGCGCGGGCGCGCTCCGGATGCACGCGATAGAACGCGAGCGACATGTAGCCGCCGAGCGAGAGACCCCCAATGACGGCGCGCATCGCGCCCACCGCATCGAGGATCGCCGCCATGTCGCCGACGGTCATGGCTTCACTGTAGGCGCCGGGATCATCGGGATAATCGGACTGGCCATGGCCGCGCATGTCCCACAGGATCAGCTTGTGATGCTTCGCGAGCGCATCGACCTGCCCATGCCACATCGCTGAGGTCGAGGAATAGCCATGGGTCAGAAGCAGCGGCGGCCCATCGCCATGAACCTCGTAGTGAATCCCGACGCCGCCCCGATCGATCTTCGGCATGGTTTTCTTCCCTCTTGTTGTTTCTTGCTGCGTCAGCCGGCCCTTACGCGCGCACGGCCCTCGCAATTTGCCTCTCAAGGCATACCCCAACCGGTGCCTTGTGCCACCCCTTCCAGGCATGATCGAACGTCAGAAAAAATCCTTGTCTTATCAATGACATCTCTACTGTGCATGGGGTTGTTTTCGACGTCGATTGGGAATTACCCGCCGTCAAACTCCCTAAAATTGCAGGCAATTCCCGCAGGTTCCATTGAGCACGCCTCTTAAGGGCCGGAGAACCTGATCCGGCTTAGGTTCGAGGCAAATATGTCCGTGCTCTCGGTATCCTTTGGGGAAGTCATGACCGCCTCAGCCAAATCCGCCGCCAAACGCCGGCTTCTGCTCGCCTCCGACCGGAGCGACGAGAGCAGCGAGCTCGCCAGCATCCTGAAGGCGGTCGGCGACGTCTCGACGGTGACGACCGAGGACCTCCCCGAGAAGCCGTCGCGTGATCTCTCCGGCCTCGTCGTCGACATCAATCTGCGTTCGCCCGAGAGCGTGCAGCGGGTGCGCAACAAGCTGCGCGGCGATGCATATCGTTCGATGCCGCGGCTGTTCGTGCTCGCCGATGCCCTGCATCACGGCACCATGCAGGCCTGGGCGCTGGGCGCGACCGACACCATCTCGCGCCCGCTCCAGGCCGACGCCATCCTTCAGCGCATCCGCTCCGCCTTCCCGGACACCGCCACCTATGACGCGACCGACCGCGGCAAGACGCTCAACCGCGGCGTCGAGGCCGCGCATGGCGTGCTCGCCAAGATGTTTGAGAAGCTTCCGCTCGGCGTGCCCCTGACCTTCGACGACGTCATCGCCGCCGAGAGCAAGATCCTGAAGGCGATCAAGCATTCCTCGCTGCGCGAATGGCTCACCACGGTCGGCTGTCACCATGTCGGCAGCTACCGGCACTGCCTGTTCGTCACCGGTTTCGCCGTCGCCTTCGCCCAGCATCTCGGCATGCGCGAGGACGACCAGCGCCGCCTGACCCGCGCCGCGCTGCTGCACGATGTCGGCAAGGCCTTCGTTCCCGCCGCGCTGCTCGACAAGCCCGGCAAGCTCACCGACGAGGAGATGGCCGAGGTCCGCCAGCATCCGCGTCGCGGCTATGACGCGCTCGCAGCCCAAGGCGGCTTCCCGCCGGAGATGCTCGACGTCGTCCTGCATCACCACGAATTCCTCGACGGCTCCGGCTATCCCAACGGCCTGTCGTCGAACCAGATCAGCGACATCGTGCGCCTGACCACGATCGTCGACATCTACGCCGCCCTGGTGGAGAAGCGCGCCTACCGCATGCCCTTCACCCACTCCCGCGCTTTCACGATGATGGAAGGCATGGGCGGCAAGCTCGACCAGCAATTGCTGCAGGCGTTCCGCCCGGTGGCGCTGGGGTCGTTTTGAAGCAGCATTCTCTCCTGCCGTAGGGTGGGCAAAGGCGCGCTTTTCGCGCGCCGTGCCCACGTTCATCGCATCGGAGACTTTTGGTGGGCACGCTACGCTTTGCCCACCCTACGGCAGTGTGCCGTTCCGCGACGCTGTCATCCCACCATCTTCCGCAGCTCCGCCTTCGCTACCTTCTCCAGCGTCGAGCGCGGCATGTCGTCGACGAGCCTGATCTCGCGCGGCACCTTGAAGTCGGCAAGGCCTTTGCGGCAGGCTTCCATCACGCGGTCCTGCAGGTCGGGCGCGGCACCCGCGACGCCGTCTTGCGGGATGATGAAGACGACCGGCACCTCGTCCAGCATCGGATGCGATTTCGCCACCACGGCCGCCTCGCGCACGCCCGGGACGACCGCGATCACCTGCTCGATCTCGGAAGCCGCGACGTTCTCGCCGCCGACCTTCAGCATGTCCTTCGCGCGGTCGCCGAACTTGATGTAGCCGTCTTGAAGGCGCTCGACGCGGTCGCCGGTGAGGAAGAAACCGTGCTCGTCGAAGCTCTCGCGCGTCGCCTTCTCGTTGTGCAGATATTCGGCGAACAGCGACAGGCCCGGGATGCCCTTGATCGCGAGATTGCCGGTGCCGCCGACTTCCGTCGGCCGGCCGTCGTCGTCGGTGATACGGATCTGATATTCCGGCGCGGCGCGGCCGATCGACATCGGGATGTTGGGCTGGTCGATTTCGCCGACGATGCCGTGGGTGATGGTTTCGGTCATGCCCCACCAGCCGATCATCTTAATGCCGAACGCGGCAAAGGCCGGCGGCTCGTTGATGGCCGTGCCCCACAGACGGAATTTGTGATCGTTCGGAATCTCCTGTTCGAGCAGAGCCTTCATGCAGAACGGGATGGTCGAGGTCCAGGTCGAACCGTGCTCGCGCGCGACGCGCCAGAACCGGCTCGCGGAGAAGCGCGGCTGGATCACGCAGGTGGCGCCGACCCACAAGGTCGCCAGCATGGAATAGGCCAGCGCATTGGTGTGGAACAGCGGCAGGTAGGTCTGGTGCACGTCGCCGGCATGCAAGTCTTCGTGCGCGGCGTTGATCTTGGCGCCCCACAGCGCGTTGGCGTGGGTCCACAGCACCGCCTTCGGGCGCGACGTGGTGCCAGAGGTGTATTGCACGCTGCATGGCGCGAGCGGATCGGCTGGACGCCTCGGACGGTCGGCACTGTCGCCGAACAGGGATTCGAAACTGTCGCCGCGCGCGGCCGCCTGTGCAGGCGCCACTCCCGCATCATGCGAGGTCACCGCCATCCAGCGAATGTTGCGGCAGCTCTGCGCGACAATCTCCGCAAAGGCCGGCTGCGTGATTGCAGCGACCGCGCCGCAATGATCTGCGAAATACGCGATTTCGGCCGGCGCCGAGCGGGTGTTGGTGGTGACCGCAATGGCGCCTAGCTCGACGCAGGCGAACCAGGCCAGCATGGCCTCGATGCAATTGTCGAGATGGATCAGCACATATTCGCCCGGCCGGACGCCGCGTTTTGCGAGGCCCGCGGCAAGCGCGCCGACCCGCTCGTGGAACTCGCCATAGCTCCAGCGCCGCGCCGGCGCATCGAACGGCGCCCAGATCAGGAATGGATGTGAGCTGCGCACCTCGGCGCGCATCCTCAACAGCCAGGGCACGTCGAGCCCGTCGAACGGACCCACGATTCCGGCTTCTTGCTGTTGAATGGGCATGTGTCCTCCCGTGCAGCCTGCATCTTGATGGCGGCTGCCTTATGATTATTGCGTCTTCCTGCCACCGGATGGGGTAGGGAGCAAATCGGGGGGCGTACGCGGCAGTCCGCGCTCTCTCCCCGTCATTGCGAGGAGCCCTTGCGACGAAGCAATCCAGACTGTTCCCGCGGAGGCAGTCTGGATTGCTTCGCTTCGCTCGCAATGACGGTGTCTGAGGCGAGCCCCTCCCGCCCGTCAATCCTCATACGACGAAATCTCGATCAAGCTGCCATCGGGATCCCGGCAGTAGACCGAGCGCAGCGTGCCGCGGGCCCCTTGCCTCGGACCCGGCCCTTCCTCGATCGCAACTCCGTGTGCCTTCAGATGCGCCACCACCTCGTCGGGTGTGGCGGAGGTGAGGAAGCACAGATCCTCGGCGCCGGCGGTCGGATGGTCGGCGGTGAACCACTCCACCCTGTCCGCATCGCGTTGCCGGACGTTGATCCTCTGGTTACCGAATGTGAGGAAAGTCCGCGGCGCTTTGCCGCCGCCCGGATCGAATACCTTGACTTCCATGCCGAGAATCTTGCGGTACCACTCCGCGGTCGCCGCGACGTCGCTGACATTGATCACGAGATGATCCAGGGCGTGAACCTTGACCGGCATGCCTTATCCTTTCGTCGTGGCGCGCTCCGCGCACTTTCCGCACTCCGCAAGCTTTGTTACAACCCCGCCGACGCCGCTTTCAAGACACCGGCCTTTCAAGAACAACACTGGGAGAACCCTTGAGATGATCACTCGCCGTACCGCGCTGGGCCTGCTCGCAGCCAGCCCGCTCGCAGCCACCCCGCTGTCGAGGGCCCTTGCCGCCGATTATCCGGCCCGCCCCGTGAAATGGGTGGTCGGCTATCCGCCGGGCGGGGCCACCGACATCCTGGCGCGGCTGATCGGCCAGCGGCTGTCGGAAAAGCTCGGCCAGCAATTCGTGATCGAGAACAAGCCGGGCGCGGGCAACAACATCGCCACTGAATCGGTGATCAACGCCGAGCCGGACGGCTACACGCTGCAGCTGGTCAATCCGGCCAACTACATCAACGCCTCGCTCTACAAGAACCTCAAGTTCAACTTCGTGGAGGATATCGCGCCGGTCGCCTCGTTTCAGCGTGTGCCGAACGTGATGACCGTCAACAAGGACGTGCCGGCTAAGAACGTCGCCGAGTTCATCGAATACGTGAAGGCCAATCCCGGCAAGGTGAACATGGCCTCGTCCGGCAACGGCACCTCGGTGCATCTGTCCGGCGAGATGTTCATGGCCATGACCGGCTGCAAGATGCAGCACGTGCCCTATCGTGGCGCGGCGCCCGCGATTACCGACATGCTCGCGGGCCAGGTGCAGGTGATCTTCGACAACATGCCTTCGATCATCCAGCACATTCGCTCGGGCTCGCTGCGCGCCATCGGCGTCACCACGACGGAACGCTCGCCGCAGCTGCCCGACGTGGCGCCGATCGCCGACACCGTGAAGGGTTATGAGGCGAGCGCGCTGTTCGGCATGGGCGCGCCGAAGAAGACGCCGAAGGAAATCATCGCCAAGCTCAACGCCGAGGTCAACGCGGTGATCAAGGAGCCCGACATGGCCAAGCGTCTGGTCGAGCTCGGCGGCGAGCCGCGGGCGCAGACGCCCGAGGCGTTCGGCGAGGAGATCAAGGCCGAGACCGAGAAGTGGCGGAAGGTCGTCGATTTCGCCGGTCTGAAGGTCGAATAGACCGGATAGCAACCTTGCGGCCTTGCCGACGTTTTCCGGAAGAGACTTCATTCCCGAGGCGTTCGGCAAGGAGCCGCAGATGCGCAAGGCAATGCTCGCAACGATCGCGTTGGCTGGATTGGGTATCGGCAGCCTTGCCGGCACCGGTCCAGCTGCGGCCTATGATTATCCCTGGTGCGCCCAGGGCAAAGGCTACGGCTACCCCGGTGAATGCGCCTACCGGACCCTGCAACAATGTCAGGCCAGCGTCTCCGGGCGCCTGCTGACCTGCGGGATCAATCCGCGCGCGGCCTACAATCAGCAGCGGCCATCGCGGCGGTATCGGCATGACTACTACGCGCCATATTAGGAAGGCGAACCAGCTCGGCGATCCGGATAACGTGACTTGACGCAAGCTGGCTAAAAGAGGCGCTCTGTCCTCGTTGCACTGGAGGACGGACCGTGAGCAGGATTCAACTCGTTTTGGTGGCGCTGGCTGCCATGGGGCTCGCAGCCTTTGCCGGCGTTCCGCCGGCCGCAGCCCGCGACTATCCCTGGTGCGCCCAGGGCGGCGAATACGATTATCCCGGCGAATGTGCCTACAGCACCTATGAGCAATGCCAGGCCAGCGTCTCCGGCCGGCTGCTGTTCTGTGACCGCAATCCCCGCTTTGCCTACGGCCCGGATCGGCCGCCGCAACCGCCGCCGCACCGGCGCGCGCGGGCCGTCGCGCCGTACTGACGGTATGGCGGCCTACCGCTTCGCATCGGCTTGTTCCGTGGCATTGCACGAGATCAGCATCGTGTAGGCCCGGGCGTTGGCGGCGATGTCGGTCGTCTTCAAATCGCCCTTGGGCTCCGCGGTCTGGTAGGGCACCACCGAATTGTCGAGGAAGTCCCGCAGCGCGCCGGTCTTGATGGCGAAGTTGATGTTCTCGGGGATATTGCCGGTCGCGACTGCGATCCGCAGATTATCGAGTTTTGCCGTGACGACACCGACGATCTGCCCGGTGGTGTCGAACAACGGGCCACCGCTGTTGCCGGGCTGCACGGGCGCACTGATCTGCAGAAAACGCGAATCGTTGCGCATGCCACTCAGCGAGCTCACGATCCCGGTGGTCACGGTAAAGTCAGAGCTCAGCAGCCCGCGATAGGGAAAGCCGATCGCGACGACCGAGTCGCCGGAGCGTATCGAGCGGTCGCGGATTCGGGCAAATTCTTTGAACGCCACTGACGACGGCGCCTGTAAGAGGGCGAGATCGTTGGTTGCATCGCTCGATACAACGCGCAAAGCGACCGCGGCCTCACCGGTGAGATTGCCCTTGAGGTCGCTGCAGCCGTCGATCACGTGATGGTTCGTGACGACGTGCCCATTGCCGCTGACCACGAACCCGGTGCCACTCTTGGACTTGGCGGACTTGCTGGCCGGCGGTGACGCCGGCTTGTCCGCCGTGGCCGCCGGCTTCGCAGCACCCTTCGCGAAATCACCAGCCTTGCTGAGCCCATCGGCTTTGACTTTGTTGACGCAGTTCGCCAACGCCGTCACTACGGGACCGGTCGAGGCCAGGTTGAAGTTCAAAATGGTGCGGCCGCTCGTCGCGACCATCAGGCTCGCCTTCTGAAACGTCCGCACGACGTTGGGCGGCATCACGGAGGTGAGCATGTTCGGCTGATTGGCGGTGGCGAACAGCCGGGCCTGCTCCTGTCCGTCGAAGATGACGTCGATCGCGGCGTTCTCGCCCTGTTTGAAGCGGTAGTTCGGGCTTGCGAAAGCCAGCGTCCAGGTGCCGACAGAATTGTAGCCCACGACGAGGATGACGCCGTTCGCGTAAGGCGTCGTCGCCGCGCAATGCGAGAAAGCGCCGGTCTCATCATTGCTGAAGGCGCCGCCGATCCAGTTGCCGACATTGACACTGCCAAATGGGCCCGCGGCCTGCGCGGATCCAGCGACGCTCACCTGCAATAGGCACACAACAACAAACGACCTAAGCCACATACCAGCCCCCGGGAATGCTTTTGGATCCATCCTATCCGCCGGGACAGGTGCGGCGCAACCGCCAGTTGTCATCCCGGCTCGAACCGTCTGCCCCCGCATGAGGACTTGCCTTTACTTTGCAGTCGTATATACTTTGCAATACAAAGTTACGGGGCGAGCGGTCCCGGAAACGCTCGGTTGGAACGAGGTTTTGGCGTTGCCGATGCGCGATCTCGACAAGGCACTGGCCGACATCGTGGCGATCCGCAGCCAGATCGCGGCGGGCACCGCCTTCCGCGGCTACGGCCCGGCGACCATGGCGGCGACCGGTGCCGTCGCCCTCATCACCGCTATTCTGCAATTCTGGTGGCTCGACGATCCCACCGGCGAGCCGCTCGGTTTCTTCATCGGCTGGTTCGTTGCCGCCGCGCTCTCCGGGCTAATCATAGGGATCGAGATGCGCGCGCGCTCGCGCCGCCATCATTCGGGCCTCGCCGATGCCATGATCCACCAGGCGGTCGAGCAATTCCTGCCCGCCGGCGTCGCCGGCGTGCTGCTCGCGGTGGTGATGTGGAAGTTCGCCGCCGAGACGCTGTGGCTGTTGCCCGGTCTCTGGCAGATCCTGGTGTCGCTCGGCATCTTCGCCTCGGTCCGCTCGCTGCCGCGCAGCGTCGCGCTCGCCGGCGCCTGGTATTTCGTGTCCGGGTTCGCGGTGGTGGCGCTGGCGAGCCAGACCAAGCTGCTGTCGCCGTGGACCATGGGCCTGCCCTTCGTGATCGGGCAGTCGCTGATGGCGGCCATTCTATTTGTCGCGTCGGGAGACCATGATGTCGAAGTCTGACAGCGCGCCCTTCTCCTATGAAGGGCTGGACCGCGTGATCCACGAGAAGGCGAGGCTCGGCCTCATGACCTCGCTGATGGCGCATCCCAAGGGCCTGGCCTTCGCCGATCTCAAGCAGCTCTGCGGGCTCACCGACGGCAATCTTTCCCGGCACCTCGCCGTGCTGCAGGAGGCGGGCCTCGTCGAGGTGACCAAGGGCTACGAGGGCAATCGCCCGCACACGACCTGCCGCCTGACCAAGTCCGGCCGCCGCCGCTTCCTCGACTATCTCGCCGTGCTGGAGCGGCTGGTGCGCGATGCTGCCAAGGCCGCCGGCCGCGACGCGCCGCCGTTCGGACGCCTCGGCATCGCATCGACCTGATCATCCCCTTTTTTGACCGGAGACTTTGTCATGCAAAGTAACCTCGTAGCCCGCGACGACAAGCTTCACGTCGGCATCATCATGGACGGCAACGGCAGATGGGCGACACGCCGCGGCCTGTCGCGCGTGCGCGGCCATGAGGCCGGTGTCGAGACGATCCGCCGTATCGTCGAGGCCGCGCCCAAGCAGGGCATCGGCACGCTCACACTCTACGCCTTCTCCACGGACAATTGGCGCAGGCCCAAGGTGGAGGTCGCCGCGCTGATGACGCTGCTGCGCTTCTATCTCTCGAGCGAGGTGCAGAGCCTGGTCGAGAACGGCGTGCGCCTCACCGTGATCGGCCGCCGCGACCGCCTGCCCGACGGCATCGCCAGCGCGATCGCGCGTGCCGAAGCAGCTACCGCCGACGGCGGTAAGCTGCATCTGCGCATCGCGGTCGACTATTCCGCGCGCGATGCCATCCTCAACGCCGCGGCGAAGGCGGCGGCCTTGACCAGCCTCACCCGCGAAGCCTTCTCGCAGCTCGTCACGGGCGAGGCCGGATTGCGCGACGTCGATCTCATCATCCGCACCTCGGGCGAGAAGCGGCTGTCGGACTTCCTGCTCTGGGAGGGCGCCTATGCCGAGCTGCATTTCACCGAGCGGATGTGGCCCGAATTCGACGCGGGCGATCTCGCCGAGGCGCTCGCCGCCTTCCACGGCCGCGAACGCCGCTTCGGGGGCCTCCAGGCGATCATGCCCGAGGAGGTGCCGTCGCTCTCTCGCGCGTGAGACGCATCCGCCGCGCGAGTTGCCCGGCGCGTCGGCCGGGCTTGCAGGAGTCTGAGCAGCCGCGCATCGCGCTCGAAAAACGCTGCAAGCCTCCTCGGATCGTGCTCTACTGCCCGCTCGCGGCGGAGGTTCGCAACATGCGCGCAGTTCTGGATTATTGCAGCGGCGGCAAGGAGCGGCAGGTCGAAGCAGGTGCGCTTCTCGTCACCGAAGGCGGCACCAGCGGCCATCTCTACGTGCTGATGCAGGGCAAGCTCGAAGTGCTCAAGGGCGAGATGGTGGTTGCCACCGTCACTGAGCCCGGTGCGGTGCTCGGCGAGATGTCGGTGCTGCTGGGCCAGCCGCACACCGCCACCGTGCGCGCCTGCACCGATGCCGTCGTCTACGAATTCGAGGATGCCGCCTCGTTCCTCGAAAAGGAGCCCGGCGTGGCGCTGTTGATCGCAAAGATGCTGGCGCAGCGGCTGAATGCGGCCAACACCTATCTGGCCGATCTCAAGCGGCAATATGCCGGCCACGGCACGCAGCTGGCCATGGTCGGAGAGGTGCTCCAGAGCATGGTCAACCTGCCGCCGCGGGAGGTTTCGCCAGGCTCGGATCGGCAATCCGATCCAAGGATGTGAGCCAGTCGGGCGGCGCCGCGATCGCCGCGGCCGGCCGCTGCAGCGGCGCGTTCAGGTCGATCCATTGTGCTTCACCCGCGGCAAGCCAGAAGGCCTTGTCCGCATCGAGGTCCAGCACGATGTAGGTCGGCGGGCGAGCGGGCTGCAGGCCGGCGTTGAAGATCCAGGTCCGGTCCAACCGGTCGTACCATGATCCATCCTGGATGAAGGGCGATTGGTGCACATGGCCCGAGATTACCATCGATGGCTGGTACTGCGCGATCCAATGCACCAGCTCGACGTCGCCGAAGAATCGCTTGCCGCCCCAGCTCGTCGGTGACTCCGCCGGCGGGGCGTGATGCACCCAGATCCAGCGCTGCAGCCGGCCGGCAGCGGCGTGGCCGAGCTGATCGACGAGGCGCTGCCTGACCAGTGGCCCGTCCCACCACGGGCACACCGTGAACATCGCCTCGCCGATGACGAGGCTGTCGCCGTCGCAGCCAATGCCGATCTCGCGCACCTCCGAGATCCAGCGCGAGATCTTCTCGCCGTCGGCGTTGCGCTCGTCGAGGTCGTGATTGCCGGAGCAGAGGATCACGCGGGTCTGGGCGGCGAGCAGCGCGAGGTACTTCTTCACCACCACGATCTGGGCGCGGAAGTCCACGATCGAGCCGATGTCGAGCGCGTCGCCGGCGAAAATCACGAGATCGAATTGCGCGGCCGCGCTGACCAGCCAATCGAGCTGCGGCAGCGAATAATGCAGATCGGCCACGACCAGGCAGCGCATGGGACACGTCCGCGAGAGAGTGAAAATGTCAGGGATTCCGGACCAGATGAAGCAAGAAGCGGACCAGCATGGTCGATTTTCTCCGCGCAATCACCTCGGGACTGGACCGTTTTCTTGAATTCTGATGTCCTAGCCCGCCCCCAACACGGATCTCCGTATGCGCCCCTTCAAGACCATTCGTGCCCGCGCCGAGAAACGCAAGGGCGGGCCCAAGGCGCTGGAGACATTGATGCCGGACGAGCCCGACCTGAAGCGGCTGGCCAGGCTCGGCGATGACCGCATCCTCGCGGAAATGACCAGGCGGGTATTCTGCGCCGGCTTTGCCTGGAGCGTGATCGACACCAAGTGGGAGGGCTTCGAAGAGGCCTTCCTGCATTTCCAGCCGGCCAAGCTTAGCTTCCAGCCCGAAGATTATTGGGAAGGCCTGCTGCGCGATGTGCGGATCGTCCGCAACGGCGCCAAGATCATGTCGGTGCGCGACAATGCCGCCTTCGTCCAGGAGATCGCGAAGGAGCACGGCAGCTTCGGCAAGTTTCTGGCGCAATGGCCGTCGTCCGACGAGATCGGCCTGCTCGATCTCCTCACCAAGCGCGGCAGCCGGCTCGGCGGCAACACCGGCCAGATGCTGCTGCGCTTCGTCGGCTGGGACGGTTTTGTGACGTCAAAGGATGTCGTGGCGTGCCTGCGCGATGCAGGTCTCGACATCGCCGAAGAGGTGAAATCGAAGGGCGACCTCGCCAAGGTGCAGGCGCAGTTCAACGCCTGGGCCGAGGAGACCGGTCTGCCTTACACCCATCTCTCGCGCATCTGCGCATTGTCGGTCGGTGAGAACAGCAGCGAACAACGATGAAGCAAGGAAAGCAATAATGGCCAAAGCCTATTGGGTTGCCACCTACCGCGCCATCAAGAATCCCGACGCCATGGCGGCCTACGCCAAACTGTCGCGTCCGGCGATCGAAGCGGCCGGAGGCCGTGTGCTCGCGCGCGGAATGCCGGCTGCTGCCTTCGAGCTCGGCCAGATGGAACGGGTGGTTCTCATCGAGTTCGACAGCGTTGAGAGTGCCAGGGCGGCGTATGCGAGCCCGGCCTATCAAAAGGCGCATGACCTGCTCGGAGACGGCGCCGATCGCGACATCCGGATCGTCGAAGCTGCAGATTGACGCATCTCGCGGCAGATCGTGTACATCTTGTGGCAATCCCGTGCCGTGAGCGCGGCGGATGAAACCCGCGATCACGAATTGGATTTCTCAGGAACATTTGTGCGCAGCACCTGTTCGGGAGACTGAGCCAGGCGCATACCGGCGCAGGGAACGCCTGCTCTGGCTCAGTCCACTGAAACCCGACGTGACAGAACGGAGCAGCTCATGAAGCTCACATCCGAACAGGTGAAGCAGACCGTCAACCAACTCGGCGCTCAGGTGCTGCCCGACGAACATCCGGCCATGCCGCAGCTCAACAGCATGTTCGGCGAGCACACTTTCTTCGTCGACGAAATGGGCCTCAAGGTCCTCGAGCCCACACCGTCGCTCGGCACTGACCGTCAGAGCGGCGAGGTCGTCAGTCTCGCCGATTGGGGCGATTCGGACCTGACGCGCCTGATGGCGCACGAGCCCGAGCCGACTGGCGTGGTCGTCGTGTTCGAGCAAGTGAGGCATTGAGCCCCAAAAACGGGACGTTTCGAGACACGTGCGCCACGGTGACATACGGGTCAACCGTGGCGCGCGTCCATGGCATGATCTGCGACGTGGCAATCGTCCGCCGCCTTGCGAACGATGCGGCGCCGATCGCATTACCCGCCACGGATGCTCTGTGCGTAGCGCCGCATTTCTCCGCGACTGGCCGGAAACAGTGCGACGATCGTGAGCGAGACGGCATACGACAGGCCGAAGCAGGCTGCCAAATCGGGTATCCCGCCGATCGAACGCGCGAGCAGCCAGCGATGGAGCAGACACGCAGCTCCGACTGACGCCAGGGCACCGGCGAGATGAGGCCCGATCACTTTCATGAGGTCTCGATGGCGCACGGGGCCGTTTCGTCCGATCAGCCACCACAGAATGGGTGTGCGTATGCACTCGCTGATCGAATATGCGCTGGCGACGCCGACCGGTCCGAACGGCAGGCCACAGATGAAGGCTGCAATCGACGTTGAGACATTGAACAGGCCCCAGCGCATGTATTCCTTGGCGCGGCCCTGACTGAGGAACAGCCAAGTGGCGGGGCTGTTGCTGGTCTGTAGCAGGCCGGCAATGCTGAGCGCGACGAAGATCGGCGCCGCCTCTCTCCATTGGTCTCCCAGCAGAGTTTCGACGAGCGTGTCGGCGCAGGCGATCATGAAGGCGACGCCAGGCAGCACGAGGAGGAACGCCGGCAGCACGGCGCGACGAAACGACTCCCGATAGCGTTCAGGCTCCTTCAGCAGGCCCGACAATGTCGGCAGCATGATCCGCACCATTGGGTTGCTGACTTGCTGAAGGGGAAACAGCAGGAGTCGGTAAGCGCGGTTATAGGCGCCGAGCGAGGCTGTACCCCAGACTTTGCCGATCAGCACCCCATCTGTGTTGCGGGAGAGGAACTCCGCGAAATTGTAACCGGTCACGCCGAGCCCGAAGGTCAGCATGTCGCGTGCGGCTCTGATCGAGCCGGGCCTCGACGGCAACCACCCCGAACTCAGCCAGGCGCCGCCTGCGAGCACCAGACCCGATGCCAGGCTGCCGGCGAGGATGGCCCAATAGCTGTGATAGACCAGCGCGACCACGACCGAGGTCAGTAGTCCGGTCAGTGCGGCCGCGGATTCCAGGCCTGCCAGCGTCCAGAACCTCATCTGGCGCGTCAGCAACGACAGATGCTGGACGTCGGCGCCGCTGAGCAGCAAGGTGACACTCATGCCCGAGGTCAGTGGAGCGAGATTCGGCACGCTGTAGAACCTGGCGATGAGCGGCGATAGCGCCACCTGGGTGACGGCCAGGGCCGCGCCGACCGAGAGGTTCACCCAGAACAGCGCGCTCAATTCGGTCTGGGTCAATTCGTCCTTCTGTACGGTCGCGTGTCCAAGGCCGAGATCCTGGAACAGCACCGCGAAGGCGAGCACCGGCGAGGCCATCGCGTAAGTACCGAAGTCGACCGGCGTCAGCAGGCGCGAGAGCAGGATCACGGATCCGGTCTGTGTCGCAAGACGCACGACCTGCGTGACGACCGCGGCGAGCGCACCATTCCGTACCTTCCGGGACTGCTCGTCCTCGGAGAAATGCATGTTGAGTTGAGTCACGATCAGCTCCTCGAGCGGCGAACGACGAAAACTTCAGGCGCAGTTCGAAAGCGAGACGGTGAACCAATGACAGTTTATGTTTTAGCGATGTCATGCGAGGCAAGCGTCGTGCATGTGCGATCAAGCGGACGCCGCTCATGCGCGGATCGCTGCGCGTGAGTGACGTCGAACTTGTCGCGCGTGAGCAACGTCGCGAAACGCTGACGACTATCCGTCAGTACGTGTCATTTGAATGGCGCGAGCAAAATGCGTGCGCAAAAAAACTTCGCGTCGATTGCGCACGAACGAGAAGCAATGGAATGCTTCTTGCTCAAGCGGAGCGTCGAATTGAATCGAGGCGGGTTTGTCAGCTTGACGTCAGGCACTGCCTCGAAGATCGACAAAGGCAGTCGGCCTCTGACTGCCATGCAGTCATTGGGAACTGTTCACAATGGTGTCAGGTCTCGCCTGTTTGCTATTGTCCTGCAATGCTCCTTCGACGGGAATCTCGATGACGATCCGAGTACCCGGACCCGCCTTGCTCTCGAGTCGCAAGCGCCCGTTGAGCGATGAGCTGACCAGATTGAACGCGATATGCAGTCCCAGACCGGCATTGCCCTTCTCACGGCTTGTCGTGACGAATGGATCGAAGACATGCGCCTGCAGGTGATCCGGAATTCCAACGCCTTCGTCGGCGCAAACGAGACGGACCGATTTGGAATCCGTCTGGCTCACCGTGATGACGAACTTGCCACCCTTCTTGTCGGGGTAAGCGTGTCCGGCCGTGTTGAGAGCGAGATTGCTGATCACCTGCGCGAGCGCGCCGGGGTAGCTGTTGAGCGTAATTCCCGCCGGGCATTGCACCTCGATGGTCAGGCCATGATGCGACAGCAACGGGCCGAGCTTAGAGATCAACTCCGACAGCCAATCCTTCAGCTCGAAACTGCGCCGGTCCTCGTCGGCCTGGTGCACCGCGACCTGCCTGAAACTCTGCACCATCTCGGATGCGCGGTGCAGGTTCTCGAAGGTCAGGTTCAGCCCCTGCTTGAGCCTGTCGATTCCCTTAGTCAGGTCGGATCGCCGAACCGACGCTCCGCCCAAGGCGTCGGCCATTGTCTGCAGGTCCGCCTGCATGGTCGTCGAGGTCGTCAAGGCAAGGCCAAGCGGGGTGTTGACCTCATGCGCGACGCCGGCCACCAATTGTCCGAGCGAGGCGAGCTTTTCGGCCTGCACGAGCTGCTCCTGGGTCGCGCGCAACTCCCGCAGCGATTTCTCCGAGCGTTCCTTCTCACGTTGCAGCGCCTCGGCCGTCCGGAATTGCTTTCGCGCCCGGAATTCGCGCGCAGCCACGGCATAGAGCGATAACGCGTAGGCGTTGCCGACGAGCGAGTGATTGATGAAGCTCAAGCCCGCCGGCATCGTCTGCGCGAATGTCTCGGCAACCAGCAGTGCCGTCGACGAGAGCAGGCAGAAGATCGCCAGCGAGCCGATCCGCAACGGCAGCATGGTCGAGACGAACAGGATGATCATCATCATACCGGGCGCGGCAAAGGTGAAGCCCGACGGCAGGACGAGGTAAATGCTCGGCAGGATGCAGCCGGGAATGACGCAATAGACGAGGAAGATCGTCTCGGCCCAGGGCTTCATCCTGCGCCGCGACAGCAGCGCAGTCAGCGGCAGCAGGATGAAGAGGGCGGTGCCGCCGCGGATGGCGAGCGTGGTCGGAACCACCTCCGGATACAGCACCCAATCCCACAGCGTGTAGCCGGCATAGGTGGCCGCACCCAGCAGCATTGCGATCTGCGTCCAGCCGAGACTGCCTCGGACGTACTGGTCGACGAACCGGCGTTCCTCGATGCGGTCTTCGAAGCGAAGACCGAGGCGTATCAATAAAGCAAGCATTCCAGCATCAATCGCGAAAATCCGTGTTTTGGTGTCTCTACGACAGGTTTTGCGCCGCGTCGCGGACAAAGATGTCGCGTTCGCCGGGGGAGCCTGCCGGCTTCCGTCAAATGCCCAGCGTCAGCTGTGGCTCCGCCTCGTCGCCGGCCTGCAGCGCGGACAGCGAGATCCCCAGCAGCCTGACGCGCTTGGGCAGCGGCATCTCGATCTCGAGCAGGCCGCAGGCCAGCCGCTCCAGATCGTCCCGCCTCGCAACCGGTGCGGGAATAGACCTGCTGCGCGTGATGATCTCGAAATCGGCGAACTTGATCTTCAGGGTGACGGTGCGGCCGCGATTGCCGGTCGCCTCGCAATGTCGCCAGACCTTGTCGACCAGCGGCCTGAGCTCGGCGGCCAGCGCGTCGAACGCGTCGAGGTCGGTCGAGAACGTGTTCTCCGCGCCGATCGATTTGCGGATCCGGTTGGCCCGGACCGGCCGCTCGTCGACGCCGCGCGAGATCCAGTAATAGTAGGCGCCAGACTTGCCGAAATTCGCGTTCATGAACGCCAGCGTCTGGTTGCGGATGTCGAGACCGGTGAACAGGCCGAGCGCGTTCATCTTCGCCGCTGTCGCGGGGCCTATCCCATGGAACTTGCCGACAGGAAGCATCTCGACGAAAGCGGGCCCCATCTCCGGCGAGATCACGAACTGACCGTTGGGCTTGCGATGATCTGAGGCGAGCTTGGCCAGAAACTTGTTGTAGGAGATGCCGGCCGACGCGTTGAGGCCAGTTTCCGCCTTGATCTTTTCGCGGATCTTCAGCGCGATGTCCCGCGCCAGCGGAATGCCTTGCAGGTTCTCCGTCACGTCGAGATAGGCTTCATCCAGCGACAACGGCTCGATGATGTCAGTGTGCTCGGCGAAGATGTCGCGGATCTGCCTGGAGATCGCTTTGTACACTTCGAAGCGCGGCTTGACGAAGATCAGATCGGGACATTGCCGCTTCGCCGTCACCGACGGCATCGCCGAGCGCACCCCGAACTTGCGCGCCTCGTAGCTCGCAGCCGCGACGACGCCGCGCTCCGCGGAGCCTCCCACCGCGACCGGCTTGCCGCGCAGCTCCGGATGATCGCGCTGCTCCACCGACGCATAGAAGGCATCCATGTCGATATGGATGATCTTGCGCACCGGCGATGCGTTGTCGGTGACCGGGTCGGATTCGCTCATGGAAAGATGATACCGTCGTGGAAAGCGAAGCGCGAGGTGATGGATGGTTCTGTTGTTGATCTTCGTGGCAGGCGTGGTCGGCATCGGCTGGCTGATTGGTGCTACCAACCTTCCCGGCGAATGGTATGCCGGCCTCGCCAAGCCGAGCTTCGTTCCGCCCAACTGGGCGTTCCCGATCGCCTGGACGATCCTCTACGTCATGATCGCGATTGCGGGATGGCGAACCTTTCGCCGCGAGCCCAGGGGCAAGGCGATGCTGGCCTGGGCCACGCAAATGGCGCTGAACTTCGCCTGGTCGCCGGTCATGTTCACGATGCATCAGATCGGCGCCGCGCTCGTCATCCTCATTGGCCTGTTCGTCGCGATCGTGGCTTATATCGCTCTGGAGATGTCACGCGACAGGCTGGCCGCCGTCCTGTTCGTACCCTACGCAGCCTGGGTCGCGTTTGCCGGCGTGCTCAATGCGGCGATCTGGCGTTTGAACTGAGGCGTTCATCTGAGAGTTCTTCAAAGAAGAATCTCAGGTTTGTGAGTGGCAAGCATGGCCGCGCGACCTCATATGGGGTCGCGGAGGACAAGCCAATGCAATACAGCTCCGAGCTCATTCACACGATGCGTCAAGCGCTGGAGACCGTGATGGCGAGCGTGCCGGCCCATCAATCGGTGTTCGGCCTGAAGGCCGCCGTCGCCGAATGCATCCTGAACGCCGCCGCCCAGGGACAGACGTCATATGACGGGCTGGTGATGGCCGCCTCCGACCAGATCCAGGCGATCGTCGCGATGCTGACGTGAGGGGGCGGGTGTATTTTTCCGGGCGTTCTTTCGCGATTCAGGGTCTCGCTCACTGATCGCGAAATGGAGGTCGACGCCGACCTAAGCCTAGATGAGATATCGCGATAGCCCTTCGCTGTGAGGCGGCCGGTCTCCGCGAGATCCTTTAATCGCCGCGCGAATAGCGAGGAGGTCGCGATTCGCTCCTCATCTCCTAACGCGTCATCCATTCCGGATCGTCACCTTTCTATAGCGGCACATCTGCGATGAGCGGCGTTTTGGCTAGGCTTCATAACTGCCGGCCGCCCGCGCTTCCTAGGCGTCCAGCCGTCGCCATGCCGCGAACCGGCGCGCGACCCGAATGCGGAAGTCGTCGCGCATCGTCGCCTTGAGCTTGTCCACTGTATACGTGCACCAGCCCAGAGCACGCGTGATCTCTCTCATCCGCTGCGTGTGCGCTGCTCTCTCGAGGTCAGTCAGCGTGGCGGGGTGCTCGCCGAGCTTGTAATCGAGATCCCCCCCCCAGCGTAGCCGTGCGCACCGCAGAAGCGCGCCGATGTCGGGCACCTTCAACAGCCCCGCCGCGGCCAAGCATCATGCGTCATCCAAGTGCGCTCCATCTCCTGAAGCGTGGTTTGCTGCATCCGCACAGCGCGGATTTGGCAGGCGGCTTCACAGTCGAACCCTTGTGAGGAACGGCAGAACCTACCAAAATCGAGGGATTGCCTATTGGAGATTTCAAAATGCCCCTTACTACCGATCCGTCTCGCGATATCGAGTTCCGACTTTTCGAAGGCATCGCGTTTGCGATGTTCGACAGCGAACAGCGCGTCCTTTGCTTCGTCACCTGGGCTGCCTTGCTCGATCGCGCCGCAAAGGATGGGACCCGTCAAACGGACGCCAGAGGCACGTTCGAGCAGTACCGCTGGAAAATTGAACTGATCGCGAGCAGGAACTACGACCAGGGGGAAACCAGGCCTGTGGTCCGCACCGAGCAGCTCACCCCGCGCTAACGGCTCCTGCGGATTTATAGCTCGCGATCCCCGGCAGCAGAGATGTGGCCGTCGTGAAAGCCATCCTGGACGTCATTGTTCGATACGCTGTCTTTACGGCGGGTAACAGGCAAATAGCTGCCCGGCGGGTTGTTCGGTGTCTCATCGCTGATCTGCGCATGGTCACGATCGGTACAGCGCGAGGGGGCTCCGGCCCAGAGAACGACGGGCGAGAAGCCCTCCGATTCACACTGGCGCGTCTAGCTCATCGAGAGGGCCTTGGTTGGCGGTGCAAACCGATCTGAGAATGTTGCGGCTTTTGCATCCCGGGCTGCGGAAACGGCGGCGGAAATAAACGCCGAACATCCGATCGTTGCCAGCGCCAGGAGAGCCGCACCAAAAATCAGGCTACGCATCTGAGCCTCCGTAGAAGAGTCACCCCAGCATCGGATCGTATTGTTTCAGTTTCGCTTCGCGGGCCGCCTTAAGTGGTTTCATGCACGCGGCCGTGAATCGAACGCTGCCGGGCTCGAAATTGGTGTCCCGGCAGCGTTTCATTCTCGAACTGAGCGCTGAAATCCCGGTTAGCCCAGCTTTAGCAGAGCTCATGCCATAGGTGCCTGACGAGACGCAAAGCGGCCTCAAGTAGGTTCCGGGGCTGGCTCGGATGCTGAGGCCGTTCGGCGCGGCCCCAAAGAGCCTGCATTGCATATTTCTGCCGATCATTGCCGGATACGCAAGGAATACTTGGAACAACCGTACATTATTGCTGCCGGTTCGCGGGCAGCATCAAATGATAGACCCAGACCTGCCGAGAGACGGCGCCGGCTCGTAACTCCGCGGATCTGTTGGCCTTATGCTTCGAGAACTCGAGAGCCAACAAACGTCCCCCCACTGCTGAAGCAAGCGGTGGACGAAGCCACGCAAGCCTTCACCGATCTTGTGAGTGCTTACCTGGAGTTTTTCGAGATGAACGAGGAGCTGAGTAACTAGCTGATTGACTGGCGCACCCGACACGATTCGAACGTGTGACCTTTGCCTTCGGAGGGCAACGCTCTATCCAGCTGAGCTACGGGTGCAGTGAGGTTTGATGTAGCCGATTGGCGAGGGGCGGGCAACCGCTTCTCGCGGTATCGAGCTCAAGCCGTCTTGCGGCGGACAGGGCCCGGAACCTGTGCCGCCTCCCGGCCGAGAGCGGCGAATTCGGCGAGAACCCGGTCGGCGCAGATGACGCGGTTGCGGCCGAGCCGTTTGGCGACATAGAGCGCCTCGTCGGCCGCCCCTAGTAGCCGGTCGGGGCCGCCATCGGCGCCGGTGGGAATTTGGCTGGCGACGCCGACGCTGAGGGTGACGTGCTCGCCGGCGCCCGCGGCGCCGTGGGCGATCGCTAAGGCCATCACGGCACAGCGGGTCTCCTCGGCAACGGCGCAGGCGGTGTCGCAGTCCATGTCCGGCAGGATCAACGCGAACTCCTCGCCGCCGTAACGGCTGGCGAGATCGAGCGGACGCACGGCGTGCCGGCTCACGGCAGCGGCGACCGCGCGCAGGCATTCGTCGCCGCTCTGATGGCCGTGACGGTCGTTGAACAGCTTGAAATGGTCGACGTCGACGAACAGCAGCGCCAGCGGCTTCTGCGTGCGCTGGGCGCGGCCCCATTCGCGCATCAGCATCTGGTCGAAAGCACGGCGGTTCGACAGGCCGGTCAGCCCGTCCTTGGTCGCGAGCTCCTTCAGCGCCATCTCGGCGCGCTTCTGGTCGGTGAGATCGCGCAGCGTCTCCACCACGGCGATCAGATTGCCGGCCTCGTCGTGGATCGGGCCGGCGTCGATGGCGAGATAGAGCTGGCTGCCGAGCTTCGGCATCACTCACCAGTTCTCCGCGGAAAAGCCGAGGCCGTTATGGCCGCGCGCGGCATATTCCGAATAGAACTCCGGCAGTTGCTCGGGACGATCGAGCGCGACGAGGTCGGCGAGGCAAGGGCGCCGGGTCTCGTAGAAGGCCTGCCAGTGCTTGCTGGTGCCGATCACCTCCGAGGCGGCGACGCCGGTCAGGCGTTCGCAGGCCCTGTTCCAGATCACGACGCGGCGCTTCGGGTCGATCACGAAGGTCGGCACCACCAAATGCTGCATCAGCCGCACCGCGTAGGAATCCGCGACGTCGATGGTCTTGATAGAGGTCGTGCGCGATTTCGCCATCACGCCACCGCCGCCACCGGCGCGGCGTCACCCGGGCCGAACAGTTTTCGCACCTCGGCGGCCGGCTTGGGTGCGCTGAACAGATAGCCCTGCATCTCGGTGCAGCCGAGGCTACGCAGCATCTCGCACTGGGCCTCGGTCTCGACGCCCTCGGCGACGGTGGTCATGCTGCTGGCGGCGGCGATGTTCACCACCGCTTGCACGATGACAGGCGAGCCGCTCGTTTCCGCGATGTCGGCGACGAAGCAGCGGTCGATCTTGATCTTGTCGAACGGGAAGCGCTTGAGATAGCTGAGCGAGGAATAGCCGGTGCCGAAATCGTCGAGCGCGATGCGCACGCCGATGGCGCGCAGCTGGTGCAGGATCGAGAGCGCGGCCTCGTCGTCGCGGATCAGCACGGCCTCGGTGATCTCGAGCTCGAGCCGGCGCGGGTCGAGCCCTGAGGCCGCGAGCGCGCCGGCGATCCGCAGGGCCAGCGTGTCGCATTTGAGCTGCACCGGCGAGACGTTGACCGCGACGCGGATATGCGCGGGCCAGGCCGCGGCCTCGTTGCAGGCCGTGCGCAGCACCCAGTCGCCGAGCTCATTGATAAGACCGGTGTCCTCGGCGACCGGAATGAATTCCGCCGGCGAGACCATGCCGCGTTCGGGATGGCGCCAGCGCAGCAGCGCCTCGCAGCCCGAGACCTCGCCGGAGCGCAAATCCACCAGCGGCTGATAGTGAATCTCGAAGCCGCCATTGACCAGAGCCTGGCGCAGATCCTGCTCCATGGTCAGGCGCGCCTTGGCGCTCGCATCCATCGCCGGCTCGAAGAAGCGGTGAGTGCGGCGTCCTCCGGCCTTGGCGCCGTACATCGCGAGGTCGGCATTCTTGATGAGCTGGTCGAGATCGGCGCCGTCCTGCGGCGCCAGTGCGATCCCGATGCTTGCGTCGGTGGAGAGCTGGTGCCCGAGGCAATGATAGGGCTGCCGGATCGCCTCAAAGATCCGCGTCACGAACGACACCACGTCGGCGGAGGAGGATATCCCGGTCTGGATCACCGCGAACTCGTCGCCGCCGAGCCGCGCGATCAGGTCGCCCGGCGTCAGACAGCCGCGCAGACGGGCCGCGATCGCCTTGAGCAGCTCGTCGCCGACGTGATGGCCGAGCGAATCGTTGATGCCCTTGAATTCGTCGACGTCGATGTAGAGCAGCGCGAACTGGCAGCCGTCGGCGACATGCGCCAGCTCGCGCTCGATCTGCTCGCGGAACAGCGTGCGGTTCGGCAGGTCGGTCAGCGCATCGTAATGCGCCATGTGCGCGATCTTCTCGTCGGCCCGCCGCTGCTCGGTGACGTCCTCGACGACGTTGATGATGTAGCGCGGCTCGCCGGACTTGTCGCGGATGCCGATCCTGCGCGAGGTGATGTAGCGCCGTCCGATACTCGGCGTGTTCCAGATATGCTCGTCCAGGAAGAGGCCGTCCGGCGATTGCAGCAGCCTGTCGTCGTCCCGGGTGACGATGCCGGCGTCGTCCGCCGGGTAGAGATCGAACGCGGTCTTGCCGACGATGGTCCCGGTGGAGTCGTCGAGCTGTTCCTCGGCCACGCGGTTGGCGAGGAGGTACCGGCGCGTCCGGGCGTCCTTCACGGTGATCCGTGAGGGGATGTGGTCGATGATCTCGCGCAGGAAGGTGTGGTTGCGGTCGCGCTCCTGCTCCAGGCTGCGGCGTTCGGTGATGTCTTCGATGGTGGCGACCCATCCGCCCTGCGCGAGCGGCGTATTGATGACCTGGAAGGCGCGGCCGTTGGCCAGCTGATGAATTCTCGTGGAGACGGTGCCTTCGGCGACGACTCTCATCACGTCGGCGCAAAATTCCTCGACATTGCCGTCGAACGCACCGCGCTCCTTGCGATGGTGCATCGCCTCGCGGATGTGGCAGCCGGGCTTGATGACGTCGTGGGACAGGCCGAACATGTCGGCATAGCGGCGGTTGCAGGTGACGATGTGGCCGCTGGCGTCGTACAGGATCAGCCCCTGCGACATGTTGTTGAGGGCGGTGTCGAGCCGCTGCCGCTCCGCCTCGATCCGCTCCTGGGCCTCGCGGTTCTGCCGGTTGATCTGGCGGATGATCAGATAGAGGATCAGCGCGATCACCGCGGCCGAGAAGCCCGCCGTCGCCACCATGAAGCCGGTCTGCTGCCGCCAGTCGGCCAACGCGGCACTGGTGATGTTGGTGGCGACGATGACCAGCGGGAAATGCGTCAGCGACGCCGCCGAGCCGAGCCGCTCCTCGCCGTCGACCGGGCTCCTGACGCGCAGCGTGTGCTGACCGCCCTTGGCCAGCACTCTCCGCATCAGCGGCGCATCCTTGAAGCTCCGTCCGATCATCTCTTCGACGTGCGGATAGCGCGCCAGCATCTTGCCCTCGCGATCGAACAGCGAGATCGCCGTGCCTTCCGCGAGCGCGACCGATGCAAAATATTGGTGGTAGCTGTCCGGATCGATCCGCCGGACCATCGCGCCGAGGAAGGTGCCGTCGGGACCGTTCAGGCGCCGCGCGACCACCGTGGTCCATTTGCCGATGATGAAGCTGCGGACCGATTCCATGATGACCGGCTCGGACGTCAGATTGGTTTTGAACGACTGGAAATAGGCGCGCGAGGAGACGTTGATCTTGGGCAGCGGCTGGGCGCGCGACCAGTTGATCAGCTCGCCCTCGGCATCGTAGATCGCGATGTCGCCGAGATAGGACACCGAGCTGATCTTGCTGCGCAGCATCTGGTTCGTCGCCGGCGTGGACATGCGCTCGCGGAACATCGCGGGCGAGGCGATGTCGGGCAGGTTCATCTGCCCGATCACATCGGCGGCGACGACATCGGAATCCTGGAATTGCTGATCGAAGTGCCGCGCGATCAGCTGCACGGTGTTTTCGAGCTCGCGCTCGCGGTTGACCAGGGTCCGCTCGCGAAACTCGCCGACGGCCATGGCCGTCACGGCGAAGATGCCCGCGACCAGCAGCACGCCGCACAAGGTCAGCCACAGGACCGGGCCACGCCGCATCGCCGCCCTCCAGCCGTTGTTCACGGCTAAGGACATTCCGGCTGCGATCCCTGCAAAGACCTGGCGCATTCCCCCTCCCTGGAGGAACAGGAATACACCGCACAAATGGCGCAAAGCTTAGGAAAGCCAGTTACCTAAGCATTAATCCGGTTGTGCAATCGCGCTCGCACGCAGCCAGGCGCGAGTCGCGTCACGGTTGTGTCATGTGCATCACAAACGCTGCGCTGCATCATGAATCGTTACTTAATGCGAGGCGCCCGCGCTCTTGTCGCCGCCGACCTTGCGCAGCCGTCCGACCACGCCGGTGGGGAAGAAATAGACGCTGGCGATGAACAGCAGCCCGAGCCACAGCAGCCAGCGGTCGGGGTGCAACAGCCCCGGCAGCAGCGGCAGCCCGGCTTCCGACGCCGCCGTGGAGGCGACCTTCATCAGCGACTGCAGATAGTTCTGGGCGAGGATGAAGATGGTGGCGCCGATGATCGCGCCGTAGATGGTGCCCATGCCGCCGATCACCACCATCAGCAGAATGTCCAGCATGATCGAGAAGCTGAGCGAGGTATCGGGCCCGGAATAGCGCAGCCACAGCGCGTTCAGGATGCCGGCACTGGCAGCGACCAGCGCGGCAATGCAGTTGGCGTAGGTCAGGTGGAACACGGTGCGGAAGCCGAGCGCCTCGGCGCGGAAACGGTTCTCGCGGATCGCCTGCAGCACGCGCCCGAACGGCGAGTTCACCACCCGCAGCAGAGCCAGGATCATCAGCGCCGAGATGGCGAGCACCAGGTAGAAGGTCAGGATGCGGCCGTTGATCTCGAAGCCGAACAGGTTCTTCGAGATGAGCACCGTGCCGGGACGTAGCAGTTCGGGCAGCTGAAAGCTGCGCCCGTCCTCGCCGCCGGTCAGCCACGAGAGCTGCGAGGCCAGCACCTGGAAGGCCGAAGCGACCGCGAGCGTGATCATGGCAAAGAAGATCGCGGCGACCCGCAGCGAGAACAGCCCGATCGCGAGCGCCAGCAGCGCCGCAAGCGGCAGGCCGATGACGATGCCGGTGGCGACCGCGGCCCAGTTCGGGCCCATCCCGTACAGCGCGATCGCGATCGCGTAGCTGCCGATGCCGTAGAACATGGTGTGGGCGAACGACACCGAGCCGGTGTAGCCGAGCAAGAGATCGTAGGACGCGACCAGCGCGGCGAAGACGCAGATCTTGGCCGCGACGTTCAGCGCCTTGGCGCCCGGGAACAGGAACGGCGTTGCCGCCAGCGCCAGGATGATGAGGACGAGAACGAGCGTTAGGACGCGGCTGCGCGGCGGGTCGCCTGAGAGGAGCATCATCGGCTGGTCACCGCATAGAGGCCGCGCGGCCGCCACATCAGAATGGCGACCATCAGCAGGATGTTGGAGACGAGGGCGAGCTTCGGCACCAGGAAGCCGCCGTAATTGGCCACCATCGCCACTAGGATCGCGCCGATGAAGCAGCCGCCGATCGACCCTAGGCCGCCGATGATGACGACGATGAAGATCAGCACGGTGAGCTCGTCGCTCATGGAGGCGTGCACCTGCTCGCGATAGAGCGCCCACATCACGCCGCCGAGGCCGGCCAGCGCCGATCCCGTCATGAACACGCCGAGGAATAGGCGGCGGATGCGATAGCCGAGCGCCTCCACCATCTCGCGATTCTCGACCCCGGCGCGGATCAGGAGGCCGATCTTGCTTCGATTGAGCACGAGCTGAATCGCGATGAAGATGCCGAGGCCGATCAGCATCGCCAGCACGCGGTACTTGGCAATGGCGACGTCGCCGAGGATGAAGGAGCCGCGCAGCGAGGTCGGCAGCGGCATCGGGATGATCTGCGGTCCCCAGAGCGCATAAAGCGTCTGCTCGGCGACGATCAGGCCGCCCGTCGTCATCAGGATCTGCTTCAGGTGCTGGCCATAGACGGGCAGGATCAGCACGCGCTCGACGACGAGGCCGAGCGCGCCCGAGAACGCCATCGCCAGCAGCGCCGCCGGCGCCAGCACCGCGAGGTTCATCCAGAGCGAATCGGCCTGAATGGAAGCCGCAAACGGTGCCAGCACCAGGGTCGCGATGTAGGCGCCGACGGCGATGAAGGCGCCATGGCCGAAATTGAGCACGTCCATCAGGCCGAACACGAGCGTGAGGCCGGAGGCCATGATGAAGATCATCATGCCCATGGCGAGGCTCGCCAAGGTCAGCGTTAGCCAGGACGAGGTCGAGCCGATCAGCGGAAGCATGAGGAGGGCGAGCGCCACAGGCAGCAGGATCGGCGCGAGGTCGCGCTTCGGCTTCGGCAGCGGATCGTTCGCGGCAAGATCAGTCACTGATGCGTCTCCAGGCTCAGGCCGAGCAGTCGCTCTTGCAGCGGCACGTCGGCGGCGAGCGCCGACATCTCGCCGCCATGGACGATGGTGCCGTTGTCCATGATCAGCACGCTGTCGCCGAGCTCGCGGGCGGCGAAGAAGTTCTGCTCGACCATGAGGATCGTCGCGCCCTTGCGCTTGATCTCCTTCAGGCATTCGATCAGCGCCATCACGATCGCGGGCGCGAGGCCCTTGGTCGGCTCGTCGATCAGGAGCAGCTTGCGCGGCTCGATGATGGCGCGTGCGATCGACAGCATCTGTTTCTGTCCGCCGGAGAGGCTTCCCGCACGCGACAGCCAAAACCGGCGCAGCGCGGGGAAGAAGCCGAAGATCCAGTCGAGCTGGGTGTCGTCGAGCGGCCCGTCGCGCGCCGCGAGCACTAGGTTCTCCTTCACCGTGAGATCGGAGAACACCGCCATGCTCTCGGGCACATAGCCGACGCCGAGCCGGGCGATATCGGGCGTGGCGCGGCTCTCGATGCGCATCCCGGCGAGGCTGATCTCACCGCTGGAGGCCTGCCACAGACCCATGATCGTGCGCAGCGTCGTGGTCTTGCCGGCGCCGTTGCGGCCGAGCAGCATCGTGACCTGGCCCTGAGCGACCGTGAGGTCGATGCCCTGGAGGATATGATAGCGGCCGATATGGGTGTGCACGCCGGAGAGTTTGAGAAGATCGGTCATGCTGCACTCTCTGCAGCGTTCTTGGGTGCGACGCCGAGGTACGCCTCCTGCACGATCGGCGAGGCGATCACTTCGGCAGGCGCCCCGTCCGCAACCAGCTGCCCGTTATGCAGCACGATGATGCGGTCGGCGAGCGAGCGCACCACGTCCATCTTGTGCTCGACCAGCAGGATGATCTTGCTCCTGTCCTGCTTGAGCTGCGCGATCAGATTCAAGACGACAGGCACCTCGTCGATGCTCATGCCCGCGGTCGGCTCGTCGAACATGAACACTTTCGGCTCCAGTGCGATCATCAGCGCCACTTCGAGCTTGCGCTGGTCGCCATGTGACAGCACGGTCGCGGCGACGCCGCGGCGGCTGCCCAGCGCGACCCGGTCGAGGATGGCGTCGGCCCGCGCGATCAGGTCGCGGCGGACCATCCAGGGGCGCAGCATATCGTAATGCGTGCCGCTCGCCGCCTGCACCGCGAGGCGGACATTCTCTTCCACGGTCAGGTTCGGGAACAGGTTGGTGAGCTGGAACGCGCGCCCGAGCCCCGCACGAGTCCGCATCGGCGCGGAATGCTGGGTAATATCGGTGCCGTCGAACAGGATGCTGCCGCTCGATGCACGAAGCTGGCCCGAGATCAAATTGAAGTAGGTGGTCTTGCCGGCGCCGTTCGGCCCGACGATGGCCGTGAGCTCGCCCGGCCGGAACGTGCAGGTGACGTTGTTGACCGCGACATGCCCGCCGAAGCGGATGGTGAGATCGCGGGTTTCGAGGGTGAGGGGCATGTGGTGTCAAAATGAATGGTGACATGAAGGTGCGTCCACGATCACGCTGCGCTCCCTCCCC
>NZ_JXJM01000001.1:7424552-7485918 GCF_001593325.1 Bradyrhizobium sp. DOA1 | reverse complement strand
AGAGAGCCCTCTCCCGGCCTCTCCCGCATCCGCGTTCGCCAAGGCTTCGGCGGACAAGAGCGGGAGAGGTGAAGCAAGGAGCCTACCGCTTGTTGCGGACCGGCACGTCCATGTCCTCGATCTTCAGCTCACGTACCGGGTCGAGCACGGCCCAGGCGACGTTCGGGTCGACCTTGACCTTGAAGTGATACATGCTCTGCAGCGCCTGATGGTCCTCTTTGCGGAACACCATCTTGCCCTTCGGCGTGTCGAACTCCAGGCCTTCCATCGCCGTGATCAGCTTCTCGCTGTCGGTCGATTTCGCCTTGGTGACGGCGGCGACGACCGACATCGCGGCGGCGAAGCCGCCCGCGGTGAAGAAGTCCGGCGGCGCGTTGAAGCGCTTCTGGTGCTCGGCGACCAGCCAGTCGTTCACCGGGTTCTTCGGGATCTCGTAGAAATAATAGGTCGCGCCTTCCATGCCGGGCAGGCCCTTATAGGCCGCGAGCGCCGGCAGGATGTTGCCGCCGGTCGACAGCTCGATGCCGTAGCGCTTCGGATCCATGTCCTGGAGCTTGGCCAGCGGATTGCCGGCGCCGGCCCAGATCACCCAGATCACCTTGCGGCCGGGCTTGTCCTTCAGCGCGTCGAACAGGCGTTGGCCGACCGCGGTGAAGTCGGTGGTTGAGGTCGGGGCATATTCCTCTGCGGCGAGCGTGGCGCCGGTCTTGGCGAGCGCCTCCTTGAAGGCGGCGACGCCGTCGCGGCCGAACGCGTAGTCCTGCGCCAGCGTCGCGACGGTCACGCCCTGCTTGCCGATCGCGACCGCGTTGGAGATCGCGTCCTGCGAGGAGTTGCGCGCGGTTCGGAAGATGTAGCGATTCCACTTCTCGCCGGTAATTTGATCCGCGACGGCCGGCTCGACGATCAGGATCTTCTTGTTCTCCTCGGCAACGGGCAGAATGGCGAGGGCCGCGGCCGACGAGGTCGTGCCGATCGCGATGTCGGCCTTGTCGTCCTGATAGGCTTCCGCCAGCGCGGCCTTGGCCAGATCCGGCTTGCCCTGGTCGTCCTTGGTGATGACGACGATCTTGCGACCGTCGAGCGTCATGGTTCCCTTGGTGGCGTATTCGAAGCCCATCTTCAGGCCGGTCTCGGTCTGCTTGGCATAGGCCTCGAGCGGACCGGTCTTGCCGTAGATCAGCGCGACCTTGAGGTCGTCGGCCCGTGCGGAGCTGCCCGCGGCAAGCGCGAGGATGGTTGTTGTTAGGATGAATGATCGACGCACGATGGTCCCTCCCTGAATGAACTGCCTTGGTCAAAGCGATTTGCACAAGTGTGCAGACATTGCAATTCCACCTTCCGGTGGTGCTTGCATGAGGCTGCATATGACAGTCTGTTGACGTGTATGTGCCGGATCGTCGCGAGCCGGGTTAACGATCCCGGCCTCGCCTCAGCCCATGCCGTTTCCTCTCGGCGGCCCAGAGCAAGCTCCGCGCCAGAAGCGAAGTTTTCCGCGGGAGTGGCCGAAAATGCGGCAATTACCGGTGACGGCCTCAGGCGAAGGCAGCCAGCGGGGTGTCAGGAATCCGAGACTCCAGACATGCGTCGTCTCCAAACTCAGACGGAGGCCGATCCTGCGGCGAGGCCGAACTTGGCGAGCTTCTTGTAAAAGGTCGCGCGCGAGATGCGCAGCATCCGGGCGGCCTCCGTGATCTGGCCGTTGCTGGCGGCGAGCGCTTGTTCGAGCGTGTGCTTCTCGAACTCGGCCTCGGCTTCGGCATAGGGCACGACCGTTCCGGCCGCGCGCTCGGGTGCTGCCGGCCTGATCTCGGCCCCGACGGGAAGGATGCGAACGAAATCGTCGCCGGTCAGCCGCCCGGAATCGCTCAGGATCAGCGCCCGTTCCAGGATGTTGCGGAGCTCGCGGACGTTGCCGGGCCAGTCGTAGCGCGCAAGGGCGGCGAGCGCGCTCGGTGTGATCCTGGTGCTGGCATAGTCGCCGGAGGCACCGATGTCCTCGAGCAGCCGGGCGCAGATGTCGGGAAGGTCATCGAGGCACTGGCGCAGCGGCGGCAGGTCGATCGCGAGCACGTTGAGGCGATAGTACAGGTCGGGGCGAAACGTGCCCTCGCTGACGCGTTTGCGCAAATCCACATTGGTAGCGGCGACGACGCGCACGTCTACCTTGGAGATCTTGTCCGAGCCGAGCGGCTCGACCTCGCGCTCCTGGAGCACGCGCAGCAGCTTGGCCTGCAATTGCAGCGGCATCTCGCCGATCTCGTCGAGGAACAGCGTGCCGCCGTCGGCGACGCGGAACTTGCCCTCGCGCCCTCTGCGGTCGGCCCCGGTATAGGCGCCCGGCGCGGTGCCGAAGAACTCCGACTCGATCAGGGTGTCTGGTATCGCGGCGACATTGACGCTGACGAACGGCTTCTCGGCGCGGGACGAGGCGTTGTGGATCGCCTGCGCCAGCATCTCCTTGCCCGTTCCGGTTTCGCCGGTCAGCAGCACCGTCACGCTCTGCCGCGCGGCGCGGCTGGCCAGCTCCTTGGCTTGCGCGATTCCCCGCGTGGTGCCGACGAAATCGGCGAAGGTGAAGCGCGCGGCGCGGGCGTTGGACAATTGCCGCCGCGCCAGCCGTAAATCGCTCTCGAGCTGCGCGACGCGGGCGAGCAGCGGCTTCAGGCTTTCGAGATGGTCGTAGAGCACGAAGCCGATCGCGCCGATCACCTTGCCGTCCTCGTCCTCGATCGGCATGCGGGTGACGACCAACTGCTCGCCGCCGAGCTCCATGATGTCGAGCAGGATCGGCTCGCCGGTCTCCGCCACCTTCCGCATCAGGCTGTTGGGAATGACCTCCTCGATCGGGCGGCCCATCGCCTCATGGGTCTGCTTGAGGCCGAGCGCCGTGAGATATTTCTCGTTGACGTAGACGACCCGCCCGCCGCGATCGATCGCAATCGCGCCCTCGCAGAGCTTCTCCAGCCGCTCGAACAGCGTCTCATCGCGCGCGCACGGAGATAAGCGGGATCGCTGATGGAGAAGGCGGGCATGACGTACCTCGCGGGAAGTCTGCCTGTGTATTAGCAAAAGAGCAGCGATTTCAAAGGGGGATTTGGCCCACCAGGCCAACGACAGCAATGTTTGTTGCGCCGCTTGTCCTACCGCCGATACGCGCTTGCGCGCGAATAGCCCTGGCGGTTGTGCTGCGTGGGGCGGCTCGCCACGCTCGAGCGCGCCTCGCTGGAAGCTGGCGTAGCGAGCTTCAGCTCCTCCAGGAAGATCGGCCGCGAGAAGTAATAGCCCTGCGCGTAGCGGATCTTGGTTGCGGCCTGGAGGTAGGCGAGCTCCTCGTAGGACTCGAGGCCCTCGGCAATCACGGTCATGCCGAGCGCTTCGCTCAAGGATTCGATCGCGCGCAAAATGCCCTGGCTGCGCGGGCGCTTATGGATGTCGGTGATGAAGGAGCGGTCGATCTTGATCTCGTCCGCGGTGATGTCGGCGAGCGCCGAGAGCGAGGAATAGCCGGTGCCGAAATCGTCGATCGAGATGCCGATGCCGAGCTTGCGGAACATCGGCAGGATCTCGTCCTGGAAATGATTCTTGGCGACGAAGGCATCTTCGGTCACCTCGATCATGAACCGCTGCGGAAAGCCGGTCGCGTTCAGCGCCTGCGCAAAGCTGCGCATGAATTCGGGGTTGCCGGCCTGCTTGGCGGCAACGTTGATGCTGATGGTCGCTTCCGCGCTGAAGGTCTCGTTGATCAGGTCGATCGACTTGACGATCTCGGCGAGCACGAGATGAGTCAGCTCGTCGATCAGGCCGAGCTCGCTGGCGAGGTTGATGAACGAGCCGGGCGCCTGGATCACGCCTTCATCGTCGCGCAGGCGCACCAAGGCCTCGATGCCCGTGACGGCGTGCGTCCTGATGTCGACCTTGGACTGGAACGCGCAGCAGAAGCGCTTTTCCAGAATGGCGAGCCGCAGCGATTGCTCGACCTTCATGCGCGCCAACGCCTCGCGCTCCATGCTGGCGTCGAAGAAGGCGGCGGAGCCCTTACCGCCGTTCTTGATGCGGTACATCGCGATGTCGGCATTCTGGCGCAGGGTCTCGAAGCTGCGGCCGTGATCGGGATAGAGGCTGATGCCGACGGATGTGGAAGCGAAGATTTCCGAATGGTCGATGAAGAACGGCGCGGTCAGCCGCTCCAGCGTCGATTGCATGAATTCGGCGATTTCCTCCTGGCTCTGGATCGGTGCGAGCAGCAGCAGGAATTCGTCCCCGGAGATGCGCGAGAGCATGTCGGAATCGCGCAAGTCACGTCCGAGCCGCTTCGACAGCTCGACCAGCAGCGCATCGCCGACGGCATGGCCGTAATAGTCGTTGATGTGCTTGAAATTGTCGATGTCGAGAAAGGCCAGCGCGAAGCGCTCACCGTCGCGATCGCGGGCGAGCAGGCCGTTGGCGCGGTGCTCGATCACGCGGCGGGAGGGCAGCCCGGTCAGCTCGTCGAAATAGGCCGAGCGAAACAGCTGGTCCTCGAAGTTCTTTTGCTCCGTGATGTCGGAGGACGCCGAGATCAGCAGCTCGCGGCCAGCGACGCGGACCGGGCGGTGGGTCGTGAGCAGCACCTGGCGCGACGCGCCGTCGTGAAGCGCTTCCTCGGTGACGACGGCCTGGCCGGCGCTCAGCGCCCGTCGGCAGGCTTCGCGGCGCGGCGTCAGATCGGGAGAGGGGCGGCTGCCGTCGATGCCGAGCTGGGCGGCCGCGGCATCGTTAACCAGCAGAAGCTCGCCATGCGCGTCCTGCACGGTCAGGCCGGCCGGCAGCATTCTAACGATTTCCTTGAGAAATCCGAGTTCGCCTTCGCTCGCGCCGGAATGGTCGTTGTCGTTCATAGAAGGCATGAATTTTCTTGTTTCAGCGCGCGTTTGCAATGCACGCGATCTTGCTCGGTTCCCTCTTAAGTTTGGTTAAGGGCTCCGAAGAAATACGGGGGTGTTTTGGCTGAAATTTGCGGCGATGCGACGCGGGTCGACGATCGTCATTAACAGGGCGTCAATGCGCCGAGTGAAACTACGCGCGGTTCTCTTTCGCTTGTGTCGACGTCATGGCGGGACAAGCCGGGGCATGACGACAACTTGCGAGGGGTCCCGAGTGGTCGCGCCGCTAACCGTTCGGAGGGATGCGGCATTGCATGATGCAATGCAGGCCGGTGGCCAGATAGGAGAGCTCGGTCTTGCCGTCGAAGGCCGAGAGCGCCGACTTCAGCAATTTGGTGCCGAAGCCCGGAGCCGACACCTCACCGATGCTCGGTCCCTCGGTTTCGTCCCAGGTGATGGTGAGGCGATCGCCGGTGATGGTCCAGGACACCTGCAGCAATCCGCGCGGCGCAGAGAACGCGCCATACTTGCCCGCGTTGGTGGCGAGCTCGTGAAACATCAGCGACAGCGTCACCGCGAGCTTCGGCGGCAGGAACAGCCGCTCGCCGTTGAGCGTGAAGCGGACATGGCCGTAAGGCCCGAGCTCCGAGATCAGGAGATCGCGGATGTCGCAGCCCGCCTTGTCGATGCGCGAGATCAGATCGTCGGTTGCGGCCAGCGAACGCAGCCTCGGATCGATCCGGGACCAGACCTGCGGTTGGTCGTGCAGCACCTGGTGCAGCACGGCGTGCACCGTCGACAGCTTGTTCTTCAGCCGGTGCTGGAGTTCGTCGACCAGCAGCTTGCGATAGTCTTCCTCCTCGATCAGGCGCTTTGAAATCCGGCGCTGCTCGATCAGCAGCGTGCGATAGTGCTCGACGCCCCAGATGGTGAGCGCGCAAACCACCCAATAGAGCGTCAGCAGGGCAAACCGGGCGCGATCGGCGAAGGCGTCGCCGAAATTGACGATCACGCCGAGCACGCCGCCGACCAGAGCCGTCGCAATGCCGATCCTGAAGCCGCCGAAGGCGGCGGCAAAGAACACGGCGGGAAAGTAGGGGGTGAAATAGACGTCGGGCCGCACATGGGCGAGACCCCAGCGTGTCAGTGTCGCGACCAGCAGGCACGCGACCGCGAAGGCGATGCTCAGACCGAGTGATGGCGGCGCCACACCCTGCCAGCCTTTGCGGAACTCGTCGATCAGCTTCCCCATGCCCAGCCCGGTCGCGACGCCCGTCTGAAGGTCGAGCGTTGGTGGCGGATGTTACGCATGCCGGAAGCGCAAGCAAAGCTTGCCTTGCCGCGGGCCGGCGGGAATAGTGGCCGTCGCGGCGCCATCATCTGTCAGTGTCCGCCATCTGAAAATCAAATCATTCGAAACGGGAACATTCCATGGGCAGGCTGGACGGCAAGGTTGCGGTCATCACCGGCGCGACGAGCGGAATTGGGTTGCGTACCGCGGAAGTCTTCGTTGCTGAAGGTGCCAAAATTGTGATCGCGGGTCGCCGCGTCCCGGAAGGCGAGGCGCTGGCGAAGCAGCTCGGAGCCAATTGCGTCTTCCGCCAGACCGATGTCACGGTCGAAGCGCAGATGCAGGCGCTGATCGCGCTCGCCGTGGACAAGTTCGGCAGGATCGACTGCCTTTTCAACAATGCCGGCGGCCCGGCGCAGACCGGCGGGATCGAAGGCCTGGAGGTCGAGCGGTTCGACGCGGCGATGGCGACGCTGGTGCGCAGCGTCATGCTCGGCATGAAGCACGCCGCGCCTCACATGAAGAGCCAAGGTTCCGGCAGCATCATCAACAATGGCAGCATCGCCGGCCGTCTCGCCGGGTTCTCGTCCTCGATGGTTTACAGCGCGGCCAAGGCGGCGGTGATCCATCTCACCAAATGCGTGGCGATGGAGCTCGGCGAGTCCAATGTGCGCGTCAACGCGATCTCGCCCGGCGCGATCGCGACCGGCATTTTCGGCAAGGCGCTGGGGCTCTCGACCGACGCTGCCGAGAAGACCCCGGCGGTGATGCGCGAAGTCTACAAGACCGCGCAGCCGATCCCGCGCGCCGGTCTTCCCGACGACATCGCGCAGGCCGCGGTCTTCCTGGCCAGCGACGAATCCAGCTTCATCAACGGCCACGACCTCGTCGTCGACGGCGCCATGACCGGCGGTCGCAATTGGAGCCAGCAGCAGCAGGGCTATGTGGCCCTGCGCAAGGCGTTTGATCAGGGGGCGTAGAAGCTTCGGCGACGGTGCCGTAGGGTGGGCAAAGGCGCGCTCTTCGCGCGCCGTGCCCACGATCGGTGTTCGAGTCCGGGGAGGCATGGTGCGCACGCTTCGCTTTGCCCACCCTACGAGACTGCGCAAGGCGTTCGATTGGGGCGCGCAGCGGACAGGTCTCGTGCCCCGGACGCGGCGCGGCGCGAAGTGCCGCTCCGCAGAGCCGGGGCCCATCTATTCGCGACTTGCCCTGGGCTTTTTGGGTCCCGGCTCGCGCTACGCGCGTCCGGGACACGAGAGTTGAACGCCTAAACCGCCTTCAGCCTCACCCGCAACCCGTCCTTCGGCTTCGGGATCGGCCACATCTGCCAGTCCGGCTTATAGCCCGGTTCTAGCGACACCTCGATGTTCTGCAGGAAGTGCCGCGCAAAGCATTTCGCCTGCATATAGGCGAAGTGCAGGCCGAGGCACATATGCGCGCCGCCGCCGAACGGCACGAAGGCGAAGCGGTGGCGGTTGCGCTGGGCGTCCTCGGTGAAGCGCAGCGGATCGAAACGGTCAGGCTCGGGCCAGATCTCCTTCATGTGATGGGTGTGGAGCGGATTGATGCCGACCGCGGTGCCGGCGGGAATCGCAAAACCCTTGAAGCTGAAATCGCGCATCGCGCGGCGCGGCATCGAGGGCACCGGCGGCTTGAGTCGCAGCGCTTCCTTGAACGCCATCTCGGTCAGCGGCATCTTTTCGAGATCGTCGAAGCTGCTCGGCACATCCGGGGCGAGCCCGAGCGCGAGCACTTCCGCCCGCAGCCTGTCCTGCCAGTCCGGATTGGCGGCGAGTTCGCCGATGAAGGAGGTCAGTGACGAGGTCAGCGTGTCGTGCGCCGCCATCATCAGGAAGCTCATATGGTCGATGATGTCCTGCTCCGAAAGCAGCGCGCCGTCCTCGTGGGTGGCGCGGCAGAGCTGCGAGAACAGATCGTCGCCGCCGTGATTGCCGCGCCGGAGCGGAATCTGCTCGCGGAAATAGGCGACGATTCGCTTGCGGCCCTTCACGCCGCGCGCCATCTGGGTGCCCGGCAGGGGACGGCGGACCGGCGCGACGGCAGCGGCGACCATGTCGACGAAGGCGCGGTTGATCTCATCGACCTCAGGCCCGATATCGGCGCCGAGGAACGAGGCCGCAGCGAGATCGAGCGTGAGCTGATTCATCGCCGGATAGAGCAGCATCTCGCCTTGCTTGGTCTTCCATTGCGCAACGCGCGCGGAAATGCCGCGATCGAGATCGGACAGGTAGGATTTCATCGGCCCGGATTTGAACGCGACCGACAGCGCCTTGCGATGCAGCCGGTGCTCGTCGAAATCGAGCAGCATCAGCCCGCGCGGAAACAACAGGCCGAGCACCTTGTTCCAGCCATGCGTCGAGGAGAACAGTTTCTGCTGGTCGAACAGCACGAGCTCATTGGCTTCGGGCCCGAGCAGTACGATGTTGGTCTCGCCGAAAATGTGGGTGCGGTAGACCAGACCGTATTTGGCGCCGTTCCTCTCGATATGGCCCTTGGGGTCGGCCAGCACCTGAAACGTCTTGCCGATGATCGGCCAACCCTCGTCGCCAGGGATGTGGGTCAGCTCGTTGCGTTTGGGCGCGGTGTACTGAAGCGCAGAGGCGGCCATATTCTGCATCGACATGACGATTGCTCCGATTGGCGGACCCCGGCCAGCATAGCACATCCGACTACGCCGATGCGGTGAACGTATCGCGCACAATATTGTCACCTACGGTCGTCCCGGCCTAGCGAGCAATTGCGCACCAGGCCGGGACGACGAGATAGCTTCGCAGCCTATCGCTTCCCCGCTTCCTTCTGCAGATCCGGCGCGTTGACGGCGGGAATGGCGACGCGGCCGGGGCCCGTGACCTTCAGCGCCTCCGCGGCCTTTTCGTTCTCCATGATCTTGGCCATCACCGCCTGTCCCGCGCGCTCGAAGATCGCACGATTTTCGATCACGAATTTTTGCGACTTGCGCAGGCCGTCGATATAGCCGTTGATCTCCGGCACGACGTAGCGCGCCACCATGTCCCAGCTGCGGCGGGTGTTCTCCGGGTTGGCCCAGTCGTGCACGAAGCCGATGATGGCGCCGACGCCGCCGGACACCTGCATCACGTTCTTGATGGTTTTGACGAGATCGTCGGGTGTGCCGATGGTGGACGCCGCACCTTCGACGAAGGCGGTCTTGTCCACGGCCTCATCGGGCGAGGAGAACGCGGTGAGGCCCGGCCGCTGCAGCGTGCCGACATTATATTCGTTGTGCCAGCGCATCAGCCCGGCGCCGGCCTCGCGGCGCGCCTGCTCGCGGGTCTCGGCGATGTGGAAGGTCAACAGCACGCGCCAGTCGGCGCGGCTCACCGTGGTGCCGTGCTTCTTCGCAGCGTCCTCGGCGAACTGCCATTGCTGTTGCAGCGACATCAGCCCCTGCGTCGTCATCGAGCCCAGCGAGATGATGCCGATGCCGTACTTGCCGGCGAGCGTCATGCCTGACGGCGAGATCTGCGAAGCCACCACGAACGGCATCTCCTCCTGCAAGGGCAGGATCTGCAATGCGGCGTCGTTCATGGTGAACCAGTCGCTCTTGGCGGTGACGCGTTCGCCATTGAAGAGACGGCGGATCACGCCGATCGCCTCGTCCTGGCGGTCGCGCTGCGTCATGGGGTCGATGCCGAGCGTGTGCGCGTCCGACGCCAGCGCGCCCGGGCCGGAGCCGAAGATGGCGCGGCCGCCGGTCATGTGGTCGAGCTGCACCATGCGCTGGGCGACGTTGAAGGGATGGTGATACGGCAGCGACACCACGCCGGTGCCGAGCTTGATCCGCTTGGTGCGCTCGCCCGCCGCGGCCAAGAACATCTCGGGCGATGCGATCATCTCCCAGCCGGAGGAGTGATGCTCGCCGCACCAGAACTCGTCGTAGCCGAGCGCGTCGAGTTGCTCGACCAGGTCGAGATCGCGCCGGAACTGGAGCATCGGATGCTCCCCGATCGGGTGATGCGGGGCAAGAAAGGCTCCGAACTTCAGGCGTGCCATGGCGGTCTCTCCGGCTTGATTTTCTGTTTGTTGAGACGATGAGGCTACGTGCCGGACGGCACGAACGCAATCGCGCGATGTCCCGTGTTGCGGAATGCGGGCATGCGGCGTGGCGAGGTGCTTCCGCCTTTTCCCTGCTTGCGGCGAGAGGGCCGGGTGAGGAGGAGCCTCAGCGAAGGCGGATGTCGTTCAGTGTCCCGATGGTGCCACGCCGTCATTGCGAGCGCAGCGAAGCAATCCAGGATATCTCTGCGGAGAGACTCTGGATTGCTTCGTCGCAAGTGCTCCTCGCAATGACGTGTCGAGAGGCGTCGCTCAAGTGACATCCGACTCGCGGAGAGGCGAAGAGATCTTCGATTGAATGAAGAAGCGCACGCACCGACCGGAAATGCGGCCGGAGTGGCCGCAATCAGCACGCGCAGCCTTTTTCGTCTCGCTCGCACTGTTTGTGACATTCATCGTGATCTGTGCCGCATTTCTGGCGTGGAAGCGTCGCGCCTCTGCAGGATTTTGAAGCATTGCGGTTAATATCTGCGGATTTTCGCGGGAAATCCCGCGAATTTCACCAGATTGACAGCGCACGGTCTTTTTATTTCGCAATGCAGCAACTATCTGGTTTGGCTGGACGTTGAACGTCGCCCACCAGGAATTTGCCGTGTCGCTAGCCCGAAATATCGATCTGTTGAGACGTCTGCCCAAGCTGGACGGTCTGCGCTTTGCCGAGCTCGGCCGCAGCGCGGATTCCTCCAGCCCGCTGCAAGAGGTCACGGATTTCGGTGTCAATCCCGGCGCCTTGCGCATGTTCGCCTTCGTGCCGGCGCAGCTCCAGACGCCGCGTGCGCTGGTCGTCGTGCTGCATGGCTGCGGCCAGACCGCGGCCGGTTACGATCTCGGCGCGGGATGGTCGACGCTGGCGCAGCACTACGGCTTCGCGCTGGTGATGCCCGAGCAGCAGCGCATCAATAACGGCAACACCTGCTTCAACTGGTTCAATCCCGAAGACACGGCGCGCGACTCCGGCGAGGCGCGTTCGATCCGCGAGATGATCGCGCATATGGTTGAGGCGCATCGCATCGACCCCAGGCGCATCTTCATCACCGGCCTGTCCGCCGGCGGCGGCATGACGTCGGTGATGCTCGCGACCTATCCGGAGGTCTTTGCGGCCGGCGCAGTGATTGCCGGGCTTCCTTACGGCATCGCCTCGAATTTGCGCGAAGCGCTGGACGGCATGTTCCATTCGCCAACGCGTCTCGCGCGCGAGCTCGGCGATCTCGTGCGCAACGCTTCCGATCATCGCGGCCCCTGGCCGAAGATCTCGGTGTGGCACGGCAGCGCCGACCGCACCGTCAATCCCGGCAATGCCAACGAGATCGTCAAGCAATGGCTCGATCTGCATGGTCTGCCTGACGCACCGATGGCCGAGATCAATGTCGACGGCTATCCGCGCCAGGCCTGGTGGAATAAGGACGGCGAGACGCTGGTCGAGTCTTACGCCATCACGGACATGGCGCATGGCACGCCGCTCGGCCTTGCCGACAACGACCAGCGTTACGGCATGGAAGGCGCATTCCTGATCGAGGCCGGCATCTCCTCGTCCTACCACATCGCAAAATTCTTCGGCCTCACCGGCTGGATTCCGGACGCCGCGAAGAAGGCGGAGGCAAAGCCCGTGGCGTCAAAGCCGGCGCTGACACCCGCGCCGCATCTCGCCCGCTCGATCCGCACCGCCGTCGCCGAACAGCCCACTGACACCAAGCGCGAGGCCACCCGCAGCTTCGATCTCGGCCAGATCATCACGCGCGCACTGACCGCCGCGGGGCTGATGAAGTAAGTCTCAGCCGTCGAGTCCCCGTAACCACATCTTCCTGTGGTTATGGGTTCCGCCGGGACGACGGCTGAGTTTGGTGCGGCGGAGTCGCGCAAGTCGGAACGCCGCAATAAACTCCCGCTACATCTCGCCCGTGATGAACGGATTGGTCATCCGCTCCTGGCCGATGCTCGAACCGGCGCCGTGGCCGCAGATGAAGCCGACGTCGTCGCCGAGCGGCAGCAGTTTTGTCAGAATCGAATTGATCAGCGTGGCGTGATTGCCGCCGGGCAGATCGGTGCGGCCGACCGAGCCGGCGAACAGCACGTCGCCGACATGAGCGAAACGCAAATCCTTGTTGAAGAACACCACGCTGCCCGGCGAGTGGCCGGGGCAATGCAGGATGTCGAAATGCAGCTCGCCGATCGAGACGCGCTCGCCCTCGTCGAGCCAGCGGTCCGGCGCAAAATTGCGCACCCCCGTCATGCCGAAGCGCGCGCCGCTCTCGACCACGTTGTCGAGCAGGAACTTGTCCGCCTGATGCGGGCCCTCGATCGGCACCTTCAGCGCATCGCGCAAATCCGCGGCGCCGCCGACATGGTCGATATGGCCGTGCGTCAGCCAGATCTTCTCCACGGTGACGCCGGTCTGCTTGATCGCGTCCAGGATCTTCGGCACGTCCCCGCCGGGGTCGATCACCACGGCCTTCTTGGTCGGCTCGTCCCAGATGATGGTGCAGTTCTGCTCGAACAGCGTCACGGGCACGATGATCGCGCCGGCCTTGGCTTGCCCAGAGTCTTGGGTGTCATTTTGCTCGGTCATGGCGTCACAATGCCGATTTTTGCGAGGCCGCCAAGCAAAAGATTCAGCTCCCGCGAGCCGGAACGGCCGCGGGAACAACCGTCACATAGCCGTCCCAATTGACCGGCCAATTTGAACCGGGGCGATGCTGTCGCGTTCTCCCGCGCGAGGGCGCAGATTGGGTGGTCTTTCGGCATGACTCAAAGCAACGAGACTTGGTGGCGCGACGGCATCTTCTACCAGATCTATCCGCGCTCGTTTCAGGACTCCAACGGCGACGGCATTGGCGATCTCGCCGGCATCCTCCAGCGGCTGCCTTACGTCAAATCGCTCGGCGTCGACGCGATCTGGCTGTCGCCGATCTTCCCGTCGCCCATGGCCGATTTCGGCTACGACATCTCCGATTACACCGGTATCGAGCCGCTGTTCGGCACCATGGCGGATTTCGATGCGCTGATCGCGGCGGTCCATGACAATGGCCTGAAGCTGATCCTCGACCTCGTGCCCAATCACACCTCCGACCAGCATCCCTGGTTCATCGAGAGCCGCGCCTCGCGCGACAATCCCAAGCGCGACTGGTACATCTGGCGCGATCCGGCGGCGGATGGCGGGGTGCCGAACAATTGGTTGTCCGAGTTCGGCGGCAGCGCGTGGCAGTTCGACGAGACCACGGGCCAATATTACTACCACGCCTTCCTCGCCCAGCAGCCCGACCTCAACTGGCGCAATCCGGATGTCCGCACGGCGATCCTCGATGTGATGCGGTTCTGGCTGGAGAGGGGCGTCGACGGCTTTCGCGTCGACGTGATCTGGCATCTGATCAAGGACGCCGAATTCCGCGACAACCCGCCGAACCCGCATTATGTCGAGGGCCGCCCGCCGAACGAGAGGATACTGACCCAATATTCCACCGACCAGCCCGAGGTGCATGACGTGATTGCCGAGATGCGGCGCGTCACCGATGGCTTCGGCGCACGCGTCCTGATCGGCGAGATCTATCTGCCGCTGCATCGCCTGATGGCCTATTACGGCAACGACCTCACCGGCGCCCAGATGCCGTTCAACTTCGCGCTGCTCTCGACCTTCTGGAGCGCGCGCTCGATCGAGAAAATCATCGAGGATTACGAGAAGGCGCTGCCCCGCGGCGCCTGGCCGAATTGGGTGCTCGGCAATCATGACCGCCCGCGGGTCGCCAGCCGCGTCGGCCCCGAGCAAGCCCGCGTCGCCGCCATGTTGCTGCTGACCCTGCGCGGCACGCCGACACTGTATTACGGCGACGAGATCGGCATGCACCAGGTGACGATCGCGCCGGAGGACGTGCGCGACCCCTTCGAGAAGAACGTGCCCGGCATCGGTGTTGGTCGCGACGGTTGCCGCACGCCGATGCAGTGGGATGCGTCCGACTTCGCGGGCTTCTCGACAGTGCGACCCTGGTTGCCGCTCCCGGCGCATTATGTCAGGGACAATGTCGTCACTCTCGAAGCCGACAGCCGCTCAATCCTCTCGCTTTACAGGCGCCTGATCGACTTGCGGAAGGCTTCGCCGCCGCTGGTCGCCGGCGACTATCACCCGATCTCGGCGCAAGGCGATCTCCTGATCTATCGCCGTGACGCCGGCGGCAAGGCGCTCGTCGTGGCGCTCAATCTCGGCCCCGAGCCGATCGCCGTGACCACCAGCGCCATCCGTTTCGGCAGCGAGATCCTGCTGTCGACGTTTCTGGATCGCGAGGGGGAGAAGGTCGAAGGCGTGCTGGATCTACGCGGGAACGAAGGGGTCATCGTCGCGTCGTCCTAGCCGTCGTCCTGGGGCGCGCGAAGCGCGAGCCCGGGACCCATACTCACAGGGAGCGGCCTTGCGAAGACTCGGGGTTGGCCAGCTCGCGCCAAACTACTTCCTGGGATTATGGTCCCCGCCTTCGGGGACGACCACAAAGGGTGTTGATGCATCACCCCGGATGTTTGTTGCCCGCGGTGCTCTTGTCGATGTCGCTCCGCTTCAACAGATAATCCAGCCCGCCGACGCGATACCAGCGATACCCATATGGCTCGAGCACGACGTGATGCTGGCCGCGCTTGTCGGCGTGGCTGTGATCTTCCGCCAGCAGATTGATGAGGTGCGCGCCGGCATCACCGGGTAGCCCCGCCGAGAACGCGATCTCGCGTGGCTTGTCGCCGAGATTGTGCACGAACAGCACCGAATTGTTGCGCCAGTCATAGCGCATGATGAACACGGCGGGATCGCGCAGCGGGATGATGGCGAAATCGCCCCAGCCGACCTCGGGCACTTCCTTGCGCATGCGCACGATGCGCTCGGTCCAGTTCAGCATCGAATTGGGATCGCGCCGCTGCTTGGCGACGTTGACGTGGTCGAACCCGTAAGGCCCCTTGTCGATGACGGGGCAGTCCGGCTTGTCGCTCTTGGTGAAGCCGCCATGCGGCTCGGTCGACCATTGCATCGGCGTACGCGCACAGTTGCGCTCGGGCAGCGAGAGGTCATCGCCCATCGCGATCTCGTCGCCATAGCGGATCACGGGCGTCCCCGGCAGCGTGCACATCAGGCTGTAGGCGAGCTCGAGGCGCCGGCGGTCGCCGCCCAGCATCGGCGCGAGCCGCCGGCGGATGCCGCGGTCGTAGAGCTGCATGTCCTTGTCGGGGCCGAATTTCTTGAACACGGTCTGGCGCTGCGCCTTGGTCAGGCGCCCGAGATCGAGCTCGTCGTGATTGCGCAGGAACAGGCCCCATTGCGCCGTCGCCGGCCGCGGCTTAGTCGCCTTCAGCGCCTTTGCGAGGGGGCGCGAATCGCCCGAGGCCAGCGCGTAGAACAGATGCTGATTGACGTGGAAGTTGAACATCATGTGCATGCGGTCGGCATCGCGGCCGAAATATTCCATGTCCGTCTTCGGCAGCACGTTGGCTTCGGCGAGGATGATGGCGTCGCCCTGCCGCCATTGCAGGAATTCGCGGAACGCACGCAGCATGTCGTATTGCTCGGCCGGCTTCTTCACCTTCGCGCCCTTGGTCGCGATCACGAACGGCACCGCATCCATGCGGAAGCCGGAGACGCCGAGCTGGATCCAGAACCCCATGATCTTCAGGATTTCGGCCTGCACGTGCGGGTTCGAGGTGTTGAGATCGGGCTGGAAATCGTAGAAGCGGTGGAAGTAATACGCGCCGGCTTCCTTGTCGCGCGTCCAGGTCGTTTTCTGCACGCCGGGAAACACCATGCCCTTGTCGGCGCCTGCCGGCTTCTTGTCGGACCAGACATACCAGTCGCGATAGGGCGAGTTCTTGTCGCGCCGCGCCTCCTTGAACCAGTGATGCTGGTCCGAGGTGTGGTTGACCACGAGATCGATGATGACGCGGATGCCGCGCTGCTTGCAGCCATGGGTGAATTCGACGAAGTCGCCGAGCGTGCCGTAGCGGGAATCGACGCTGTAATAATCGGCGATGTCGTAGCCGTCGTCCCGCCCCGGCGAGGTCTGGAACGGCATCAGCCAGATCGTGGTGATGCCGAGCCCGTGCAGATAGTCGAGCCGCCGCAACAGGCCCTTGAAATCGCCGACGCCGTCGCCATTGGCATCCATGTAGGTGCCGACCGACAAGCAGTAGATCACGCCGTTCTTGTACCAGAGATCGTCGATCATCCCGCAGCCTCGGTGGTTCCGCCGAGGTGCGGCGGCTGCGTGATAAGTACGAGGGAGGAGGGAGGTTCCGTGTTCCACCACACACACGCTGTCGGCCGGGGCGCGACGTAGTCGCGAGCCCGGGGCCCATTATCCCCGGCAGTTGTTTTGCGATGACGTTGCCGTCTCGGCCTACAACTCCTCCTGTGGCTATAGATTCCGGGCTCGCGCCAAGCGGCGCGCCCCGGAATGACAGGCGAAGAGAGTGTCCGCCTCTCGGGGAATCGGTTATCCTTCCGCCATGGACAACACCGCCCGCAACATCGCGCTCGTGCCGCCGCCGGACCGCCGCCAATCGGAGACGGCGCTGGCGATCGCGCGCGGCACGGCGCGGCTGCTGCGCTCGCTCGGCTTCGCCTGCATCAGCGAGCTACCGCTGCCATCGGGCCGGCGCGCCGATCTGGTCGCACTGAACGAGCGCGGCGAGATCTGGATCGTCGAGATCAAGTCGTCGGTCGAGGACCTGCGCGCCGATCAGAAATGGCACGAATACCGCGCCCATTGCGACCGGCTGTTCTTCGCCTTCACGCAGGATCTACCCTGCGAGATCTTCCCTCAAGACACCGGCCTGATCGTCGCCGATGCCTATGGCGCGCACATGCATTGCGAGGCGCCCGAGCACAAGCTCGCCGCCGCCACCCGCAAGCAGATGACAGTGCGCTTCGCCATGGCGGCGGGCTTGCGGATCAACCGCCTGGTCGATCCGCAAGGCCACGCGGATTTCTGGGAATAGGGCGGTCTCGTGTCCCGGACGCGCTGCAACGCGTCAGCGTTGCTGCGCAGAGCCGGGATCCAGAAGGGCGGCGATTTAGAATGAAGCTAGGGCCCCGGCGCTGCAGCGCACCGCTAAAGAAGCGCTGCGCTGCGTCCGGGGCACGAGTGCGGCGGGATTAACGCGGCGCGCGCTTGGCCAGAATGCGCTGCAGCGTGCGGCGGTGCATGTTCAGCCGGCGCGCGGTCTCCGAGACGTTGCGGTTGCACATCTCATAGATGCGCTGGATGTGCTCCCAGCGGACGCGGTCGGCCGACATCGGGTTCGCCGGTAACTCGGATTTCTCCGCGCTGGTCGACAGCAGCGCCGCGACGACGTCGTCGGCGTCGGCCGGCTTGGAGAGATAATCGATCGCGCCCATCTTCACCGCGGTCACGGCGGTGGCGATGTTGCCATAGCCGGTCAGCACGATCGCGCGCGCATCCGGGCGCTTCTTCTTCAGCGCTGAGACCACGTCGAGACCGTTGCCGTCGCCGAGCCTGAGGTCCACCACCGCGAAGGCCGGTGCGGATCTGCCGATCTGCGCAAGACCGTCCGAGACGGTATCGCACGAGGTCACGGCAAAGCCGCGTGTCTCCATCGCGCGCGACAGCCGCTCCAGAAACGGCTTGTCGTCTTCCACGATGAGTAGCGAGCGGTCGGTCTGTTCGTTCAGTTCGGCGATGGCGTTCAAGGTGTTGTCCTCTCTCCAGCGCATTGACATATGGCGTCGCAATCGGCCGGTGCCAAGGCGGCAAATAGTCGATCGGCGCCGTTGTGCGACGCAAGGCCGCGCCTTATCCTATTGTTTCTTCGAGCGTCTCGATAGCCTCAAAACGCTGCCTGGGCCACGTGATCTGGACCACCGCGCCGTGTTCCGGAAAAGTCCGGTTGGTAAACGAGACCTTGGCGCCGGTGCGTTCCAGCAAGGTGCGCGCGATGAACACGCCGAGCCCGAGGCCGCGCCGTTCGCTGCCGCCGTCATCCTGGGGGCGCCGCCGCGACAGGTAGGGCTCACCGATCCGGTTGAGGATGTCGGGCGGGATGCCGGGTCCATCGTCGGAAATCACAAGCTCGATATGATCCTTGTTCCACCAGGCGTTAACCTCGACGGTGGTGCGGGCGAAATCGACCGCGTTCTCGACGATGTTGCCGATGCCGTAGAGGATGGCCGGATTGCGTGAGCCGACCGGCTCGGCCGCGACGGCCACCGCGATCCGCACCTTAATCTCGACGCCGAAATCGCGATGCGGTGCCACCACCTCCTCGATCAGCTCCGACAGCTTCATGCGATCGAACGGCGCGCCGGTGGAGGATAGCTGGGTGATCTTGCTCAGGATGTCGCGGCAGCGCTGGGTCTGCTCGCGCAAGGTCTTCAAGTCGGCGGCGATGCTGGCATCCTTCACCGTCTTTTCGAGCTCGCGCGAGATCAGGAAGATAGTTGCGAGCGGCGTGCCGAGCTCATGCGCGGCCGCGGCAGCCAATCCATCGAGCTGCGTCAGATGTTGCTCGCGCGTCAGCACCAGCTCGGTGGCAGCCAGCGCGTCCGCGAGCTTGCGCGCCTCCTCGGTCACCTGGAAGGAGTAGAGGCTGGTGACGCCGATCGCGAGCACGATCGAAAGCCAGACGCCGACGAGATAGACCGGCGGCAGCACCAGCGGATCGTCGGCATCCCACGGCAGCGGCGAATGGTAGAAGAACAGGATCGAGGCGCAGGCGACAGCGAGCACGCCAAGGCCGAAGGTGAAGCGGGCCGGCAGTGCCGTGGCCGAGATCAGCACGGGCGCGAGGAACAGGAACGAGAACGGGTTCTGCAGGCCGCCGGTGAAGAACAACAGGCCGGCCAGCTCCACGATGTTGAGCGCAAGCAGGCCCGCCGCCTGCATCGGCTCCAGCCGCTGCATCGGATTGGCCGCGGTCTGGAGCCCCAGATTGAGTGCCGCCGACAGGGCGATGATGCTGACACAGGGGACGATCTCGACGTCGAACTCCAGCCCCTGCGCCACGATGAAGATCGCGGCGAGCTGGCCGAGCACGGCAAGCCAGCGCAGCCGCAGGATCGTGTCCAGCCGGATATGCCGCTGCGCGTGGTGAAAGTCGGAATCGGCAATTTCGGTCATATCGGCCAAGGGGGCGGCACCTTCTCATTCACAAACACTGGGCTTGCGGAACCACCCCGGGATTACAAGCCTTGCGCTATCGGCTGCAATAGCAGAAGAACGGCCAGCATGACCGAGAATGACAAGGCTTCAAGTCGGCTGACTGTCGCGGATCGCAGTCCATCGGCGGCGATTGCGGTCGATCATCTCGTCAAGGTCTACAAGCAGACCCGCGCCGTCGACGATATCTCCTTCTCGCTTCCGCGCGGCAGCATCACCGGGCTGCTCGGGGGCAACGGCGCGGGCAAGACCACGACCATCGCGATGATCATGGGCCTGGTGCTGCCGACCTCGGGCCGCGTCGAGGTGCTCGGGCATCGGATGCCGGAGGAGAGCGCCTCCGTGCTGGGGCGGATGAATTTCGAGAGCCCCTATGTCGACATGCCGATGCGGCTGACGGTGCGGCAGAATCTCACCGTGTTCGGCAAGCTCTATGCGGTGAGGAATCTCGCTGACCGAATCAAGGAGCTCGCCGAGGATCTCGACCTCACCGATTTCATCGATCGCGCCAACGGCAAGCTCTCCGCCGGGCAGAAGACCCGCGTCGCCCTGGCGAAGGCGCTGATCAACCAGCCCGAGCTGCTCTTGCTCGACGAGCCGACCGCCTCGCTCGATCCCGATACCGCCGACTGGGTGCGAGCGCATCTGGAGCGTTACCGCAAGCAGCACGACGCCACCATCCTCCTCGCCTCGCACAACATGCTCGAGGTCGAGCGGCTCTGCGACCGCGTCATCATTATGAAGCGCGGCCGCATCGAGGACGACGACACCCCCGAAGCCATCATGGCCCGCTACAATCGCACCACGCTGGAGGAGGTGTTTCTCGACGTCGCCCGCGGGCGGGTGAACGGTGCGAAGGAGGCGGCGCGGTGACGGCTAGCAGGGCCACGGGCGCTTCTTTCGTCATTGCGAGCGCAGCGAAGCAATCCAGGATCTTTCCGCGGAGGCAGCCTGGATTGCTTCGTCGCAAGGGCTCCTCGTTATGACGGCCTCCCTCCACCGCGGCATCTCCGTCCATCGCATCGGCGCGATGATCCTGCGCTATTGGTACCTGCTGATGTCGTCCTGGCCGCGGCTGCTCGAGCTGCTGTACTGGCCGGCGCTGCAGGTCATCACCTGGGGCTTCCTGCAGGTCTACATCGCCGAGAACGCCAATTTCTTCGCGCGCGCCGGCGGCACGCTGATCGGCGCCGTCATCCTCTGGGACATCCTGTTCCGCGGGCAGCTCGGCTTCTCGATCTCGTTCCTGGAGGAGATGTGGGCGCGCAACATCGGCAATCTCATGATGAGCCCGCTCAAGCCGATCGAGTTTCTGCTGTCGCTGATGGTCATGAGCCTGATCCGGCTTGCGATCGGGATCATCCCGATGACCCTGCTCGCACTGTTCATGTTCCACTTCAATGTCTACGCCCTCGGCCTGCCGCTGATCGCGTTCTTCTGCAATCTGATCTTCACCAGCTGGTCCGTCGGTATCTTCGTGTCGGGCCTCGTGCTGCGAAACGGCTTAGGTGCCGAGAGCATCGTCTGGACGTTGATGTTCGCGATCCTGCCGCTCGCCTGTGTCTACTATCCCGTCAGCGTGTTGCCGGTCTGGCTGCAATACGTCGCGTGGGCGTTGCCGCCGACCTATGCGTTCGAGGGCATGCGCGCGCTGCTGATCGAGCAGACCTTCAGGACCGATCTGATGCTGGAGGCGTTGGTGATCAACGCGGTCCTCCTGGCTGCATCTTTTGCAGCATTCCTTGCCCTTTTACGCAGCGCCAAGCGCCACGGCTCGCTGCTCTCGGGCGGGGAATAACGTCACTTTCCCGTGGATTCAGGCGGTTTTTGCCGTTCTGCTTACGTAGATGTACGGAACCATGCATTGACGCAATATTACGCATTCGGCAGTATGTTGCGATGCGAAGAGGAATATAACGATGCCTATTGGTGAGTTTGGCGGCGCGCCGCCCCTGGCTGCAGAAGGCAGTCCGGTTCTGACGACGCCGATGTACTGGATGTACGAGATGGCCCACGCCTCTCTCAATCCGGCACGTGCGGTCACGGATGCGACCAGGCTCCTGTTTCAAAATCCCCTCAATCCATGGGCGCGCACCGAGGTCGGCAAGTCGGTCGCCGCGGCCTGCGAATTGTTCGAGCGCACCACGCGCCGCTACGGCAAGCCGGAATGGGGCCTCAACGACACCGAGGTCAACGGCATCCGCGTCCCCGTCGAGATCCGCTCGGTCTGGGAAAAGCCGTTCTGCCGGCTGCTCTATTTCGATCGCAAATTCGCTCGCCCCCTGCGCAGCCCGCAGCCGCGCGTGCTGATCGTGGCGCCGATGTCCGGCCATTACGCGACGTTGCTCCGCGGCACGGTGGAAGCCTTCCTGCCCGCGCATGAGGTCTACATCACCGATTGGGCCGACGCCCGCATGGTGCCGCTCAGCGACGGCCGCTTCGATCTCGACGATTACATCGACTACGTCATCGAGATGCTGCATGTTCTCGGCGGCAACACCCATGTCATGGCGGTGTGCCAGCCCTCGGTGCCCGTCGTTGCCGCCGTCTCGATCATGGAGGCGCGGCGCGATCCTTTCGTGCCGACCTCGATGACGCTGATGGGTGGTCCGATCGACACCCGCTGCAATCCGACTGCGGTGAACAATCTCGCCCAGGAGCGCGGCATCGACTGGTTCCGGAACCACGTCATCACCAAGGTGCCGTTCCCGCATCCGGGCATGATGCGCGACGTCTATCCGGGATTCCTGCAGCTCAACGGCTTCATCAGCATGAATCTCGACCGGCACATGGACGCCCACAAGCAGCTCTTTGCCAATCTGGTGAAAGGCGACGGCGATCTCGTCGACAAGCATCGTGAGTTCTACGACGAATATCTCGCGGTGATGGACCTCTCCGCCGAGTATTACCTCCAGACCGTCGACACCGTGTTCGTGAAGCACTCGCTGCCGAAGGGCGAGATGACCCATCGCGGAACACGCGTCGATCCCTCCAAGGTCACGCGCGTCGCGTTGATGACGGTCGAAGGCGAGAACGACGACATCTCCGGTCTCGGTCAGACCGAAGCAACGCACGCTTTGTGCAGCTCGATCCCCGATCATCGCCGTGTTCATTACGTCCAGAAGGGCGTCGGACATTACGGCGTGTTCAACGGCTCGCGTTTCAAGTCGGAAATCGTGCCGCGCATCCATGACTTCATGGTTTCGGCGGCAAATCCTGCTTCGTTGCAAGCGCTCGCGGCCGAATAGTCGCGTTTTCGGCTTTCCCGTCGAAAATCCGGGGCGCTTTCGAGGGTTCCGGAGGGTCAAGTTCCCGCCAGATTCGCGGTATTTAGGTAGCTTCATAGGAGTGAGTCAGGGCTCACCCCTTGGGGGTGCCGCATGCATCCAGCGGGGGCGAAAAAAGCCGGTTCCAACCCCAGTCTGTAGGGTCTCCCGGACGCCTGACCGCTGTATATTGGGCAAATGATTTGTTTTTGCGCCGAGCGCTTCCCTTGGCGGCGGTTATGGCAGAATCCGGGCGCTCTCCTGCCCCCCGGACTGACAGACATGGCCACCCGCGCACTCCTTTATCGTCGGCCCCACGAACCGAAGACCCTTGTCATCACCCATGGATCGCAGTTTTTTGCGATCCGCTTGCGCCGGCACAGACGCGCGCGCCGCTACACGCTCAGAATTCATCCGAGCGATCGCGAAGCCATCCTCACCATGCCGCCGCGCGGCACGCTCGCCGAAGCAAAAGACTTTGCGCAGCGTCACGGCGCGTGGATCGCCGCGCGTCTCGGCCGCTTGCCGAAGGCGGCGCCGTTCCAGCCGGGCACGGTGATACCGCTGCGCGGCACGCCGCATCGCATCGTTCATCGCGCAGGCACCCGCGGCACGGTGTGGACCGAGATCCGCGACAGCGGTGAACGCATTCTCTGCGTTGCCGGTGGCCTCGAGCATGTCGATCGCCGCGTCAGCGACTTCCTCAAACGCGAAGCGCGCCGCGACCTGCAGCGTTCGGCGGAGGCCTATGCCGCCGAGCTCGGCGTTCGCGTCAAGCGTCTGTCGATCCGCGACCAGTCCAGCCGCTGGGGCTCCTGCACCTCGGCCGGCTCGCTGTCGTTCTCCTGGCGCCTGATCCTCGCGCCGCCCTTCGTGCTCGACTACCTCGCCGCCCACGAGGTCGCCCATCTCGTTGAGATGAACCATTCGGCGCGATTCTGGCGCGTCTGCGGCAAGATCTGCCCCTCGATGGAACGCGCCAAGAAGTGGCTCGACACACACGGCAATGATCTCCACCGGTACGGGGTCGAGGATTAGGGGGGGCGAGGTCCAGCTTCGCTATAGCGATTTGGACAGTGTCATCGCCCGCGAAGGCGGGCGATCCAGTACGCCGCGGCACTTCTATGAATCTCGACGTCTCTGGAATACTGGATTCCCCGCCTTCGCGGGGAATGACAGCCGAATGAGACCGCGTCCTCGTGACTCAACGGCTCACGCGCTGATATCCGCACTCACTCCCGCCTGCCCACGTAACGCCAGATACGACGACTGTTGCTGCGCGTTGGCCCTCTGCCCCTCGGCCAGCATGGCCTGGAAGGCCGCGTCGAGTTGCTCGCGGCTGTAGGTCGTGGACGTGCTTTCGCGCGGCGTCCATTGCGACTGCGTGATGGGGGTGGGCGCCTTCTCGACGGCGCCGCCTAGCAGTCTCGCATAATTGTCGGCGCGCCACTGCGCCAAATCCGGTCCAGCCAGGCCGGGCGGATCCTCCAGCTTGCCGATCTTCCCGAACGCCGCGTTGGTCATGGTCGAGGAGCCGCCATTGTAGACCGTGGCGACCACCTTTCCGTCGACTTTCACCTGAGCGTAAGTGTTTTGAGGCGCATCGTCCGAAACGACCGATTGCGATGCACTGCTGTCGTGGGTTCTCAGCCAGTTCATGGCCATTAGGTCGCGCAGAACCGGATTATCCGCCACCGATGTGGCTTTGGCAGCTGACAACAGTGGCTTGACCTGAGAGACATCGACCCGGAAGCTGCTGGGCGCCGCCGACTCTGGCGGCTCGGGCATCATTGGCTGGAGACCCGAACTCGCATGCGAAGCGGACGTCGATGCGGGACGCAGATGAGGCAACGCCGCGTTAGACACACCTGAAATCATGGAAGCTCCCTGGCACTCGCTCAACCCATGAGAGCAAATCCCGGGCCGCTGACGAGCGCTTGAAGGAACTGATGTTTTTGCTTTCGGGGCGTCGCCGGTCCAGGTCGATCTTGCCGCGATAGGCAGGACTTGCCGAAGGATAACAGCACCTGGCAGCGCAGGCTCAAGTCCTGCGAGACTGTCTCCGCAAGCCTTTGATTTTGCTAGCACCGGCTACTGTGCATGGGGTTGTTTTCGCAGCTTGTTGTGAGGCCCTAAGAATTCTCACCGAAATTCTCAGCGAGACCTTGGCCTGAAGCTATCGGTTTCCGCCGAACAACCGGTCCATCAGCCAGCCGTCGAGTCCTGCCGCAGCTTCCGGTCGGGCGTTGGCGCGCGTGGGCGGCGGCGGGCGATAGCCGCCGTTGTTGGGCGGCGCCGGTGCGATCGCCGTCGGCGGCGAGATCTGCGAGGCCGCTTGCGCGAGGTTCGACAGACCCCAGCCGCCTGGTGTGCTCGGCAACGCCGCCACCGGCACGCCCTCATGCGCCGTCTTCATGAAGCGCGTCCAGACTTCGACCGGCAACCCGCCGCCGGTCGCTTTCTTGGTCGGCGAGTTGTCGTCATTGCCGAGCCAGACGCCGGTGACGAGGCTCGCGGTGTAGCCGATGAACCAGGCGTCGCGATAATCCTGGCTGGTGCCGGTTTTGCCGGCCGCCGGCCAACCGGGGATGTCGGCCTTCTTGGCCGTGCCTGAAACAAGCGTCTCCCGCATCATCGCGTTCATCATGCCGACATAGCGGGGATCGACGACCTGGTTGCGCTCCTCCGGCTGGCGCATGTAGAGCAGCTTGCCGCTCAGCGTCCTGATCCGCGTGACGACATGCGGCGCTACGGCGAGGCCGCCATTGGCGAACGGCGCATAGGCGCCGACCAGCTCGACGACGGAGACTTCGGAGGTGCCGAGCGCAATCGAGGCGTTGGGCTCGAGCTTGGAGGAGATGCCGAGCCGGTGCGCCGTGCGCACCACGTTCTTCGGTCCGACCTCGAGGCCGAGACGGATCGCGACCGTGTTGAGCGACATCGCGAGCGCCTGCGTCAGCGTCACCGACCCGAAATATTCGTGGGTGTAGTTCTCAGGACGCCAGCCCTTGACCTCGATCGGGGCGTCCTGGCGCATCGTGTCGGGCGTCAGGCCCTGCTCCAGCGCGGTGAGATAGACGAACGGCTTGAACGAGGAGCCCGGCTGGCGCTTGGCGGTGACCGCGCGATTGTACTGGCTGTCGGAATAGTTCCGGCCGCCCACCATGGCCCGCACCGCGCCGTCCGGCGTCATCGCGACCAGCGCGCCCTGGCTGACGTTGAACTTCACGCTCTTGGCGGCGAGCTCGTCGATGATGGCGGCTTCCGCCACGCTCTGCAGCTTGGGATCGATGGTAGTCTCGACCTTGATGCTTTCGTCGATCTGGCCGACCAGATCGTCCAGCACCTCGCCGATCCAGTCGGCGACATAGTTGATCGTGCCGGCGCCGACCGGCTTCACGTTGTAGGAGGGATGGCCGATCGAAGCCTTGGCCTGCTCGTCCGTGATGAATTTGGCATCCGCCATCGCTGCGAGCACGAGTTGCGCGCGCGCTTCGGCGCCTTCCGGATTGCGGTTCGGCGCAAGGCGCGAGGGCGACTTGACGAGGCCGGCCAGCATCGCGGCCTCGGCGACCGTCACGTTCTTCGCCGACTTGCCGAAATAGCGTTGCGCCGCAGCTTCGACGCCGTAGGCGCCCGAACCGAAATAGACGCGGTTCAGGTAAAGCTCCAGAATCTCGTTCTTGGAATGCTTGCGCTCCAGCCAGATCGCGAGCTCCACCTCCTGCAGCTTGCGCTGCATGGTGCGCTCCTGGGTCAGGAACAGGTTTTTCGCGAGCTGCTGCGTCAGGGTCGAGCCGCCCTGCGACACGCCGCGATGGAGCACGTTGGTGACGAGGGCGCGCAGGATGCCGACCGGATCGATGCCGTAATGCGAATAGAAGCGGCGGTCCTCGATGGCGATGAACGCCTTGGGCAGATAGGGCGGCAGGTCCTTCAGCGCGACATTGGCGCCGGCCATCTCGCCGCGCTGCGCCAGCATGCTGCCGTCGATGCCAACGATCTGGATCGTCGGCGGGCGCTTGGGGATTTCGAGCGACTGGATCGGCGGCAGATGGGCGCCGACATAGATCACGACGCCGATCACGGCGATCACGCCCCACAGGCTCAGCACCGCGCCCCAATAGACCAGGCGGCCGAGGCCGAAGCCACCGCGCGTCTTCGCGCGGCGTTTCGCACCGCTGCGGCTGGCCTGTGCCTTGCGCTCGCGCGGCGGCTCGTCGCCGGCCTCCTCGCTCTTGCGCTTGGCGGATGATTTCGTTGTTTTCTTGGGCTTGTCCTCGCCGCCGGGAATGCGGTCCGCCGGGTTAAGGCGCAGATCGGAAAGCGCTGCGGGCAAGCCGAACAGCGGCTCCTTGCGCCCACCCTTTTTCTTTCCCCACGCCATACGCAAAACGCCCGGTCAGCCCGCCCCGCCGCACGCTAGCGGTCGCTGTTTAAGGCCGGGTTACCCCGGCGTTAACGCGCGATTAGGAGGTGGGGCATTCGGCCGCCGCAGTTCCGCATCCGCGGCGGCGAAGCTAGGATCGCCGCCACAAGAAGAGGGAACGCTCATGGGCCACATCGATCCGACCAAGGAGATCTTCGCGCAATTCCGGGACAACGACCGCCCCGGTCCGATCCACATGCTCAATCTGGTGCGCTTGCGCAAAGAGGCGGCTTATCCCGATGGCCGCAAGGCGAGCGGCGCGGAAGCCTATGCGGCCTATGGCCGCGAGAGCGGCCCGGTGTTCGAGCGCCTCGGCGGCCGCATCGTCTGGCAGGGCCGGTTCGAATTGATGCTGATCGGCCCGCAGGACGAGCGCTGGGACCATTGCTTCATCGCCGAATATCCGAGCGTTGCCGCCTTCGTCGAGATGATCCGCGATCCCGTCTATCGCGAGGCCGTGAAGCACCGCCAGGCTGCGGTCGAGGATTCGCGGCTGATCCGCCACGCGGTGTTGCCGGTGGGGAAGAATTTCGGCGAGATACCGGAGTAGTTGGTAGGGTGGGTTAGGTTCGTAGGGTGGGCAAAGCGCTGGGTGCGCGAATGCGCATCCAGCGTGTGCCCACGATGTCTATCGTGGAAAGACGGTGGGCACGTCGCTCGCGCGTCTTTGCCCACCCTACGAGATCAGTTCCTGCCTAACCCGACGGGCCCGAATCCTCGATGATCGGTCCGAACAGCTCCCAGCGTTCGCCGTTGAACTTCATCATCTGCATCTGCTTGTTGACGCGATAGTCGTTCGGCCCGGTGTTGATCTTGATGCCGGGCAGCGCCAGGCTCGGCGTGTAGCCCTTGATATTGGCGGCCTGCTTCATCACGTTCTCGCGCGTCAGGTCGTCGCCGCACTGCTTCAGCACCTGCACCAGCAGCTCAGCCACTGAATAGGCGTAGGTGTTGATGGTGTTGAGCTTGTCGCCTTCCGGGAAATACTTGTCCATGAACGCGAAGAAGGCCTTCACGCCCGGATCGTCCTTCCACTGGGGATCGCCGGGGTCCTTGCCGTAATTGGTCGAGATGATGCCCTTGGAGATGTCGAGGCCGGCCGGCTTCAGTGTCGCCGACACCGGGCTCGCATTGATGTCGAGGATATGCACCGGGGTCCAGCCGAGGTCGGCGAGCTTCTTGATGGCCTGCGCTGCGAACTTGGGCGTGGAGGCGTCATAGAACAGGTCGACGCCCATCGACTTCAGCTTGACCACCTGTGAATCCACCGTCGGATCGGTGACTTCGTAGGAGACTTCGCCGACGATCATGTTGGCCTTGTCGCCGAGGCCGCTCTTGAGGCCCGCGAGATAGTCGCGGCCCATGTCGTCGTTCTGGTAGAGCACGCCGATCTTGGCATTGGGATGATTGGCCAGAATGTACTTGGCGTAGATCCGTCCCTCGGACACGTAGTTGGGATTGTAAGCCATGGTCCACGGGTAGTTCTGCGGATCGTTGAATCGCGCGGCGCCTGTGGAGGCGAGCAGCTGGGGGATCTTCTTGCCGTTGAGATATTTCTGCACGGCGGCGTTGGCCGCGGTTCCGATCAGCTGGAAGGTGAACAGCACCTCGTCGCCTTCGACCAGCTTGCGCACCTGCTCGACCGTCTTCGGCGGCGAATAGGCGTCGTCATACTGGATCAGATTGATCTTGCGGCCGTTGATGCCGCCCTGATCGTTGATCATCTTGATATAGGCGGCCTGGGTCTTGCCGATATTGGCATAGACGGAATAGGCGCCGGAGAACGGCACGGTCTGGCCAATCTTGATCTCGGTGTCGGTCGCACCGGTGTCGTATTTCTTCTGGGCGAGGGCTTGGCTGGCCGAAAACGTGACGGCGAGCGCTGCCGTGGCAGCTAGGAAGGCTCTGCGATTATTCATCTTGGGATGTTCCTCCTGACGGAATTTCCGGCCGATGGTCTTTTCCCGTTGATTGCAACGGTCGCCATCGCTGCCAAAGATTGTGGAGGAAGGCACAGCTCCGCGCAAGGAGCGCGACGGTGCGCCGTAGCGTCAAAGCGTCTTAGGTCAGGAACAATGCCGCCAGCGCGATCGCTGCCGGCAGCGCCTGCACCATCAGGATGCGCGAGTTGACGGTCGCAGCGCCATAAGCGCCGGCCACGATCACGCAAAGCAGGAAGAATACCTTGATCTGGAATGCGAAGGCGGGATTGCCGTGAACCAGACCCCAGATCAGGCCGGCGGCGAGGAAGCCGTTATAAAGGCCTTGATTGGCGGCCAGCACCTTCGTGATCTCGGCCTTCTCGGGCGTGTTGCGAAACACCTTCAGGCCTGGCGGCTTGTCCCAGAGAAACATCTCCAGGATCAGGAAAAAGCCATGCAATGCGGCGACCAGCGCCACCAGGATATTGGCGATCAGATTCAAGTTGAGCCCCCCCAAAGCCTCAGCTTTCGGGTGGACGTTAGCACGGCCGGCGTGGCAAGTGCGACAGGCGTGTTTCGATTGCCTGGTGCCGCAATGTCCGCTCGATCAACCAAGCCCTCCATAATGTACGGTCTCGACCGCCTGGCGACGCCGATCGGGATCGCGCTGCTCGTCACCGATGCCGATGGCGCGTTGCGCGCGCTCGATTGGGAAGACTATGAGCACCGCATGCGCGAGCTGCTGCGCCTGCATCATGGGACGGTGGAGCTGACGGATCGGCCTGCGCCGACGGGAATGCGGACTGCGCTGTCGCGCTATTTCGACGGCGATCTCGGCCAGCTCGCGAGCATCGCATGGCGTATCGCCGGCACGCCGTTCCAGCAGAAGGTCTGGAAGGCGCTCGCGCAGATCCCCGCCGGCACCACGATGAGCTATGGCGCGCTCGCCGCGAAGATCGACATGCCCAGAGCGATTCGCGCTGTCGGCCACGCCAATGGCTCCAATCCGATCAGCGTGGTGCTGCCCTGCCATCGCCTGATCGGCGCGGACGGTTCGCTGGTGAAATATGGTGGGGGTCTGGAGCGCAAACGCTGGCTGCTGCGGCACGAGGGCGTGGAGATTTAGCCGCTCCCTGTCATGCCGCCGGCTGAACCGCCTTGTCGCCGGCCATCACATGGGTCAGCGCGCTCTTGATCGCGGCCTGGCGCGTCGGGGCGTTGATCTGTGCGCCCAGGAGATCGGTGACGTAGAACACGTCGCGGGCGCGCTCGCCGAAGGTCGCGACATGGGCCGAGGCGATGTTGAGATTGAGCTTCGAGATCGCGGTGGTCAGTTCGTAGAGCAAGCCGGGGCGATCAAGGCCGGAGACCTCGATCACGGTGTAGCGATCCGACCATTGGTTGTTGATGGTCACCTCCGGCTCGACCACGAAGGGCTTCGCCTTGCTGCGTACGGTGCGCCGCGCCACGACTTCCGGCAGGCGCAGCTTGCCTTCCAGCACGTCCTCGATCATCTCGCCGATGCGCGTGGCGCGCCGTCCTTCGTCCTCGTCGCGATCGTATTCCCGGGAGATCGAGATCGTGTCGAGCGCGCGGCCGTCGGTCGTGGTGTAGATCTGGGCGTCGACGATGTTGGCTCCGGCCGAGGCGCAGGCGCCCGCAATGATCGACAGCAGCCAGGGATGGTCGGCGGCGAAGATGGTCAGCTCGGTGACGCCGCGCACCTCGTCGAAGCCGACATTGATCGCCAGCTTGTGCCCGGCTTGCTCGCTGGAGCGGACGAAGCGGGCATGACGGATCTTGCGCGGCAGCTCGACCTTGAGCCAATAGGCCGGATAGTGCCGGCCGATATAGGCGTCGAGCTCGTCTTCCGGCCATTCGGCAAACGCCATGCGGAATTCGGCGTAGGCGGCCGAGAGGCGCTTGCCGCGATCGACCTCCGAGAAGCCGCCGGTCAGCACCGGCTCGGTCTCATAATAAAGAGAGCGCAACAGCTGCGCCTTCCAGCCGTTCCACACGCCCGGGCCGACGCCGCGGATGTCGGCGGTGGTGAGAATCGTCAGCAGCTTCATCTGCTCGACAGATTGCACCACGGCGGCGAAATTCTCGATGGTCTTGCGATCGGAGAGGTCGCGCGACTGCGCGACCGTGGACATCGTCAGATGCTCCTCGATCAGCCAGGCCACGAGCTCGGTGTCGGCCGGGCTGAAGCCGAGCCGCGGACAAAGCCGGCGCGCGACCTTAGCGCCAGCGATCGAATGATCCTCGGGCCGGCCCTTGGCGACGTCGTGCAGCAGCGTCGCGATGTAGATCACCGCGCGGTGCTCGGGCCGCGTCTTGCGCATCAGGTCGCTGGCGAGCGCGAACTCCTCGATGCCGCCGCGCTCGATGTCCTGGAGGAAACCGATGCAGCGGATCAGGTGCTCGTCGACGGTGTAGTGATGATACATGTTGAACTGCATCATCGAGACGATCTTGCCGAAGGCGCGGATGAAATGGCCGAGCACGCCGGTCTCGTTCATCCGCCGCAGCACGGTCTCGGCGTCGTTGGAGGTCAGGATCTCCATGAACAGCCGGTTGGCCTCGGGATTCTCGCGCAGCTGCCCGTTGATCAGGTTGAGCGAGCGCGTCACGCCGCGCATCGCGTCCGGATGGAAGGCGAGGTTGTTCTTCTGCGCCAGGCGGAAGATGCGGATCAGATTGACCGGATCGTGCTTGAACACGTCGGGCGCGGCGACGTTGATGCGGTTGTTGTCGACGATGAAGTCGTCGCTGTCGGGGACGCGCCGCTTCACAGTGCTGGGCCGCAGCCGCGCCATCATCCGGCTCAGCACCGGTGCGGGCTTGGCCTGCTGGTCCTCGAGCTTGGCGCAGAGGATGGCGGTGAGGTTGCCGACTTCCTTGGCGACCAGGAAGTAGTGCTTCATGAAGCGCTCGACGTCCTGCATGCCGGGATGCGAGGTGTAGCCGAGCCGGATCGCGATCTCGCGCTGGAGGTCGAAGGAGAGGCGCTCCTCGGCGCGGCCGGAATAGAAATGCAGATTGCAGCGCACCGACCAGAGGAAATCGGCGCAGCGGCGGAAGCTGCGATATTCCTGGGCGTCGAACACGCCGCGCTCGACCAGCTCGTCGGTGTCGCGGACTCGGTAGACGTACTTCGCGATCCAGAACAGCGTGTGCAGGTCGCGCAGGGCGCCCTTGCCGTCCTTGACGTTGGGCTCGACCAGATAGCGCGACTGGCCGCCGCGGCGGTGCCGTTCCTCGCGTTCGGCGAGCTTTGCGGTGACGAATTCGGACGCGGTGCCCTGCACCACCTGCTTGTCGAAGCGTTCGACCAGCTCGTCATAGAGCGGCTTGTCGCCGGTGAGGAAGCGCGTCTCCAGGATGGCGGTGCGGATCGTCATGTCGCCGCGAGCCTGGCGGATCGACTCATCGACCGAGCGCGTGGCGTGGCCGACCTTCAGCCCCATGTCCCAGAGGCAATAGAGGATGGCTTCGGCGACCTGCTCGCCCCAGGCGGTCTGCTTGTAAGGCAGGATGAACAACAGATCGATGTCGGATTCCGGAGCCATCAGGCCGCGGCCATAGCCGCCGGTCGCCACCACGGCCATGCGCTCGGCGCCGCTCGGGATCGGCGAGCGGTAGAGATGGCGGGTCGCGGCCGAATACAGGATGCGGATGATCTCGTCCTGCACGTGGCACAGCCGCTCGGCGCAGCGGCGGCCGTGACGGTCCTTCAACAGGATCGCCTGCGCCGCGGCGCGCGCCGCGATCAGCTCGGCCTTGAGCAGTTGCGCGACGGCGGTGCGGAACGCGTCCTCGCGGCCCTCGTGCTTTTCGGCGAGCGCGTCGACCGCGGCGGTGATCCGCGCAGTGTCGAAGCGGTCATCCGTCTGTGGCTTTGGCTCGGTCGCGACGCTGTCCATGTCTCACCGGATATAAGAGGCGACAGGCGCTGTCACCCGCCATTCTCTGGCAGTAGTCGTTCCATGCTGGAAAAGCCCTGCTTCGGGCAAATCTGTTCTCAGCCATCCCGCTTTCGAGGGTCGGATTTTCTCGTTGATTTCTAGATATAACTCATTGAAAAACAATAAAGTTTTTGAGGAGGCTGGGCATGACCAGGATTACACGACGCATTCTGCTGGCGGGAGCTGTGGCTCTTGCCGTGAACCCTGCGGCGCGGGCCGCCGATCCACTCAAGGAAATCCGCATCGACTGGGCCACCTACAATCCGGTCTCGATGGTGCTGAAGCAGAAGGGCCTGCTGGAGAAGGAGTTCGCCAAGGACGGCATCACCGTCACTTGGGTGCAGTCGGCGGGCTCCAACAAGGCGCTCGAATTCCTCAACGCCAGCTCGATTGATTTCGGCTCGACCGCCGGTTCGGCGGCGCTGGTCGCCCGCATCAACGGCAACCCGATCAAGTCGATCTACGTCTATTCGCGCCCTGAATGGACCGCGCTGGTCACGGGCAAGGACTCCAAGATTGCGAGCCTTGCTGATCTCAAGGGCAAGCGCGTCGCGGTCACGCGCGGCACCGATCCGCACATCTTCCTGGTGCGCGCGCTGCTCAGCGCCGGCCTCACCGAAAAGGACATCACACCGGTGCTGCTCCAGCACGCCGACGGCAAGACCGCGCTAATCCGCGGCGACGTCGACGCCTGGGCCGGCCTCGATCCCATGATGGCGCAGGCCGAGGTCGAGGAGGGCGCCAAGCTGTTCTACCGCAAGGCCGACGCCAACACCTGGGGCATCCTCAATGTGCGCGAGCAGTTCCTGAAGGACCATCCGGAGGCCGCCCGCCGCGTCCTCGCGGTCTATGAGGAAGCGCGGAAATATTCGCTGGCGAATTACGACGAGCTCAAGAAGACCTTCATCGCGGTGACGAAACTGCCCGAAGCGGTCGTCGACAAGCAGCTCAAGGAACGCACCGAGCTGACCCACAGCCGCATCGGCGCGCCCCAGCGCGAGTCGATCCTCGCCGCCGGCCTCGCGCTGCAGCAGGCGGGTGTCGTCGACGCCAAGGTCGACGTCAAGGCAACGCTCGACGCCCTGATCGACGACCAGGTTCCACTGCCGACGAATTGAGGTCGGTACGATAGAGGCAGGCGCGCGCAACAAACTCGGCTGTCGTCCCGGCGAAGGCCGGGACGACCACTGAGGCGCGGCAATAGTAGTGTTGCATTCCCGCGCCAGACGCGCTTCCTACCGGCCATGATCTCCGACGCGCCAGTCCTGCAACAAACCTCTGATAGGGCCGAGAACGCCGCGGCGCCCTCGCGCCTGTCGCGCTATGCGCGGCCGCTGCTGGGCGTGCTGCTGCCGCTGACGCTGGCGCTCGGCTGGGAGCTCGTGGTGTGGCTGGGCTGGTCCAACGGCCGGCTGGTGCCGCCGCCCTCGCGCGTATTTGCCACCATCAGCGAGCTGGCCCGCTCCGGCGAGCTTGTCCGCCACATCACCGCGACGCTGTGGCGCGTCGGGCTCGGCTTCGCGTTCGGCGTCGTCGCGGGCACGCTGCTGGGCGCCATCTCCGGTTATTGGTCGCTGGCGCGGCGGCTGCTCGATCCGACCGTGCAGGCGCTGCGCGCGATCCCATCGCTCGCCTGGGTGCCGCTGTTCATCCTCTGGCTCGGCATCTTCGAGACCTCGAAGATCGCGCTGATCGCGGTTGGCGTGTTTTTTCCGGTCTATCTCGGCGTGATGGGTGCGATCCTCTCGGTCGATCGCAAGATCGTCGAGGTCGGCCGCACCTTCCGTCTGTCCGGCCCGGCGATGATCCGCCGCATCCTATTGCCCGCGGTGCTGCCGGCCTATGTCGTATCCTTGCGCGTGGGTCTTGGCCTCGGCTGGATGTTTGTGGTGGCGGCCGAGCTGATCGGCGCTTCCGAGGGCCTCGGCTATCTCCTGCTCGACGGCCAGCAGCTCGGCAAGCCTGCGCAGATCCTGGCCGCCATCGTGATCTTCGCCATCCTCGGCAAGCTCACGGACTGGCTGATCGAGGTTGCTGCCGCGCCCTTCCTGCGCTGGCAGGATGCCTTCGTGCGTGCGAAGGGGAGTTGAGCGATGCTGGCACTCGACCGGGTCAGCAAGACCTATCCCAATGGCGTGCAGGCGCTGGCGCGTTTCTCCGCCGAGATCCGCCAGGGCGAGATCATCGCCATCATCGGCGGGTCCGGATGCGGCAAGTCAACCTTGCTTCGCGCCATCGCCGGTCTCGATCGCGCCTCCTCCGGCACGGTGACGCTCGACAGCGAAGCGATCAATTCGCCGCACGCCAAGATCGGCATCATCTTCCAGGAACCGCGGCTGTTGCCCTGGCTCAGTGTCGCCGACAATATCGGTTTCGGCCTCGCAGATATCTCCGCGGCGGAGCGGCGCGAGAAAGTGGCGCGTGCGCTCGCGCGCGTCGGGCTCGCTGACAAGGCGCAGGCCTGGCCGCGCGAGCTCTCCGGCGGACAGGCGCAGCGCGTCGCGATTGCCCGCGCGCTGGTGCCGCAGCCCGAGGTGCTGCTGCTCGACGAGCCGTTCTCGGCACTCGACGCCTTCACCCGCAGAGATCTCCAGGATCATCTGCTCGACCTCTGGGCCGACACGCGGCCGACGCTCATCCTCGTCACCCACGACGTCGATGAGGCGGTGGTGCTGGCCGATCGCGTGCTGGTGATGCGGCCGCGGCCGGGCCGGCTGTTCGACCAGATCGAGATCAATCTCGGCCGGCCACGCGACCGCAACTCGCCGCTTTTCGAGAACTTCAAGCGGAGTGTGCTGACGGCTCTCGACCGTTCGCTCGACCGCAGCGTGCCCGACCGGGACGCAACCCAGGGTCCCGGGCAGGCCATGTGGTGGTGACATTTTCTCGGTAAGCCGGTACATCGAAAGGCGATTTTCCCGGGAGAGAACGACAATGGATGCCGCAGAACTGCGTCAGATGCAGGCCCCGATCAAGGAACGCTACAAGACCGACCCGAAGGCCGCGCTGATCACGCTGAAGGCCAAGGGTTCGACCGAGGGCGAAGGCATCGCCTGCAAGGTCGAGACGGGCCGTGCTATCGCGCTTGCCGGCCTCCATCCCGCCACCGGCGGCTCCGGCCTCGAGCTCTGCTCCGGTGACATGCTGCTGGAAGCGCTGGTCGCCTGTGCCGGCGTCACGCTGAAGTCGGTGGCGACCGCGATCGAGGTGCCGCTGAAGACCGGCAACGTTTATGCCGAGGGTGATCTCGACTTCCGCGGCACGCTCGGCGTCGACAAGGAGACCCCGGTCGGCTTCGCCGAGATCCGCCTCCGCTTCGAGGTCGACACCGATGCGCCGCAGGACAAGCTCGATCTGTTGCTGAAACTCACCGAGCGCTATTGCGTGGTCTATCAGACCATCAAGAACGGCCCGAAGGTCTCGGTGTCGATGCAGCGGATGTGACTCTCTGTACCCTCCCCTGGAGGGGGAGGGTCGTTCGCGCGCAGCGCGAGCGGGGTGGGGTGATCTCTCCACTCGGGCACTGTGTCCGTCGAGAGACTGTCACCCCACCCCGGTTCATATTTCGCTGCGCTCAATATGAGCCGACCTTCCCCCTCCAGGGGAGGGTAAGAAGCCAACAATGTCCGCCGAACTCCACTTCATCATTCTCCTCCTGCTGCGTATGGCGATCGCTGCGGCGTTCGTCGTGTCGGCGTCGGTCATCACCGAGCGCTCCGGACCGGTGATCGGCGCGCTGGTCGCGACTTTGCCCGTGTCGGCCGGTCCCTCCTATGTCTTCCTCGCGATCGACCATGACGCCGCCTTCATTGCGCAAGGCGCGCTGGCCAGTCTTCCGATCAACGCGGCGACGATCTTCATGGGCCTCATCTATGTCGTGCTGGCGCAGCGGCAGAGCTTTGTCGTGAGTGTCGCAAGCGCGGTCGGGGTCTGGATCGTGCTGGCCTCGATCATCCGCCTGTTCGAGTGGACGCTTGCCGCGGGGCTGGCCGTCAACGTCGTCGCCTTCGGCATCTGCATTCCGCTGCTCGCAAAATATCGCCATGTGAAGATGCCGCTGGTGACGCGCCGCTGGTACGACATTCCGTTCCGCGCGGCGTTGGTGGCAACGCTGGTTGCGATCGTGGTGTCGACCTCGGGCTGGGTCGGTCCACGTGTCTCCGGCGTGATCGCGCTCTACCCGATCGTGTTCACCAGCATGATGGTGATCCTGCACCCGCGCATCGGCGGCCCGCCGACGGCAGCCGTGCTCGCCAACTCCGCCTGGGGCCTGCTCGGCTTCGGGATGGCGATCGCGGTGCTGCACGTCGCAGTTACGCAGTTCGGCTCGTCGATCGGTTTGAGTTGCGCACTCGCCACCTGCATCGGCTGGAACCTGACGCTGTGGTGGACGGGACGACGGAAGCGGGCGGTGCATTAGCCTCGCCGCGCTTCGTAAGGTGCGGTACGCTACGCTTGAGACCTCGGCCCTGCGTCAGGATAGATAGTTACCGGGGCTGGCAGACCCGCTAAGCTGGCAACAGAGCAAGTTCGGGGCGTGTGGTGGAGGGATTGTACAAGGTCGAGTACGAGATCAACGACGGCTCCGGCCGCAGCGTGCTGTATGCCCATGCCGGAAAAATGCTTGGCGGCAACACGGCCTTCGCCCACTTCGGCACCTACGAGATTGTGGACGGCGAAATCGTCGCCAGGCTCCGGACGAAGCGTCACAGCCGGTCGCTGCAGCACAGAAGGCTGGTCAGTTCCGACGCCGTCACAATCAGCATTCGCGGTCGACAGCAGGGCAAGCTCTACCGCTTCGCGGGAGAAGTGGTCGAGGACGCCTCGGTGTTTCGCGCCGTGATGACGCCGCTCGGCGACGATGACGTTCCGCCGCCCGGCGCGATCGGCGAGGCCGGCATCGTCAGTGGGCTCTATTCGATCGACATCCGTATGCTGGATGGAATTGGCGGCGGCCATACCGGCGTGATGTTGCTGCGCGACGGCCGCATCCTCGGCGGCGATGCCTTCTTCTATTATCTCGGTGCCTATTCTTCTGCAAACGGTCGCTGGAAAGGCGAATTCGTCAATCAGGAACACACGCCGGCGAAGAGCGAGCATCCCTTGTTCGGTGGCTATGAGGTGGGCATCGGCTTCTCCGGCCACTGCGATGACAAGGGCGCCGAAATGGAAGCGACCGCGCTCGCCGGCAAGCGCAGCATCCGTCTCGCCGCCAGCTTGAAGCTGGTCGAGCCGTTTGCCAGGGCGGGCCGCTGACAGCGAGGACCCGGCGAACACGGCCAAGCCGACGCCGAGAGCACAGGCAGTGCAGGCGATGGCATGCCTCAGCTTGGGATCATGATCTGGTCGTTAGAAGGTTCGTTGGCACTACTTCGGCAGCTTGGCCTTCAGCTTATACAGCGCATCTAGCGCTTCGCGCGGCGACATCTCGTCGGGATGCAGCGCCTTCACGGCTTCCATTAAGAGCTCGGCTTCGCTCGGCGGCGCGGCTTCCGCGGCGGCGCGCGAAGGCACGGCGAACAGCGGCAGGTCGTCGACCAGCGCCCGCGCGGTCTGGCCGCGGTCCTGTGCTTCCAGCTTGGAGAGCACCGATTTGGCGCGCGTGATCACGGCCGGCGGCAGGCCGGCGAGCTTCGCCACCTGGATGCCGTAGGAGCGGTCGGCCGAACCCGGCAGCACCTCGTGCAGGAACACGACATTGCCCTGCCACTCCTTCACCCGCACCGTCGCATTGAACATGCGCGGCAGTTTTGCCGCGAGCGCGGTGAGCTCGTGATAATGCGTCGCGAACAGCGTCCGGCAGCGATTGCTCTCGTGCAGATGCTCGATCGCGGCCCAGGCGATCGAGAGTCCATCGAACGTCGCCGTGCCGCGGCCGATCTCGTCGAGGATCACCAGCGCGCGCTCGCCGGCCTGGTTCAGGATCGCAGCGGTCTCGACCATCTCGACCATGAAGGTGGAGCGGCCGCGGGCGAGATCGTCGGCGGCGCCGACGCGTGAGAACAGCCGGTCGACGATGCCGATGCGCGCGCGGCTTGCCGGCACGAAGCTGCCGATCTGCGCCAGCAGCGCGATCAGCGCGTTCTGGCGCAGGAAAGTCGATTTGCCGGCCATGTTGGGTCCGGTGAGGAGCCAGAGCTGGCCCGACTTCTGCGCGGGCGCCGGCGAGAGATCGCAGGCATTGGCGATGAACGGCTCACCATTGCGCTTGAGGGCCTGCTCCACGACCGGATGGCGGCCGGCCTCGATAGCAAAGCCGAGCGAGCCATCGACCTCGGGGCGCACATAGTTTTCGTCGACCGCAAGCTTGGCGAGCGAGGTCGCGACGTCGAGCAGCGCAAAGCCGTGTGCGGCGGCGCGCAAGTCTTCGCTGATCTCGAGCGCCTTGGCGCTGAGCCGCTCGAAGATCTCGAGCTCGAGGCCGAGTGCGCGGTCGCCGGCATTGGCGATCTTGGCCTCGATCTCGCCGAGCTCCGACGTCGTGAAGCGCACCTGTCCTGCCAGCGTTTGGCGGTGGATGAAGGTCGCGTTCAGCGGCGCCGACATCAGCTTGTCGCCGTGCTGGGCGGTGACCTCGACGAAATAGCCGAGCACGTTGTTGTGCCGGATCTTCAGCGCCTTCACGCCGGTCTGGTCGGCGTAGCGGGCCTGCATCGAGGCTACCACCAGGCGCGAGGCGTCGCGCAAATTGCGCGCTTCGTCGAGCGCGGGCTCATAGCCCTGACGCACGAAGCCGCCGTCGCGCTTGATCAGCGGCAATTGCTCGTCCAGCGCACGGGCAAATTCCGCAGCGAGCTCGCGCGATGGCCGTTGCAGCGCCGCCATCACCGCCGCGATCTCCTGCGGCGGCTGGTCCAGTTCGCCAAGCCGTGCCAGCGCCTGGTCGGCGGCGATGATGCCGTCGCGCAAACCTGCGAGATCTCGCGGTCCGCCGCGGCCGACCGAGAGCCGGGCCAAGGCGCGCGACATATCGGGCGCGCCGCGCAGGATGCTGCGGATGTCCTCGCGCGCCGCGGAATCGGCAACGAAGGCATCGACGGCATCGAGCCGCCGTGCGATCGCCGGCGCATCCGTCAGCGGCGCCGCCAGCCGCTGGGCGAGCAGGCGCGAGCCGGCCGATGTCACCGTGCAGTCGATGGCGTCGAGCAGCGAGCCGCGGCGTTCGCCGGCGAGCGTCCGGGTCAGTTCGAGATTAGCGCGGGTGGCGGGGTCGATCGCCATGGTGGCACCCGAAGCTTCGCGCGCGGGCGGCGACAGCGGCGGGTGCTTGCCGACCTGGGTGCGGTCGACATAGGTGACGGCGGCGGCCGCGGCAGTGGCCTCAAGCCGCGTCAGCTGCGCCAGCCCGTCCATGGTCGCGACCGCGAAATAATCGCACAGCCGTTTCTCGGCAGTGGCGCCGTCGAACACGTCGCGGGTCAGCGGCGTCACCGCCGGCAGCTCGCGCAGGGTCTGTCCGAGTTCGCTGTCGTTATAGAGCGCGTCGGTGACAACAGCCTCGTTCGGATTGATGCGTGCCAGCGTCGCGGCGAGCTCGCCGCCGGACGCTTCCGTCACCATGAATTCGGCGGTCGAGATGTCGATCCAGGCGAGCCCGAAGCGGTCGCCGCCCGCGGAGGAGCGCGCCCGCGCGATCGCGAGCAGATAGTTGTTGGCACGCGCATCCAGCAGCGTGTCCTCGGTCAGCGTGCCCGGCGTGACCAGCCGCACCACGCCGCGGCGCACCACGCTCTTGTTGCCGCGCGCTTTCGCTGCCGCGGGATCCTCGGTCTGTTCGCACACGGCGACCCGGTGGCCGGCCGAGATCAGGCGATGCAGATAGTCCTCGGAGCGCTCGACCGGCACGCCGCACATCGGAATGTCGGCGCCCTGATGCTTACCGCGCTTGGTCAGGACGATGCCGAGCGTCCGCGAGGCGATCTCGGCGTCCTCGAAGAACAATTCGTAGAAGTCGCCCATCCGGTAGAACAGCAGGAGGCCCTGATGCGCCGCCTTGATTTCGAGATACTGTTCCATCATCGGCGTCACGCGCGCGGCGGCTTCAGCCGGCTGTGCGGGGACGTCGTCGGGGGGCGGTGCTTGTATCGGCTGTTGCATCGTCATGGGCGGCGCAACCTACAAAATTTCGACACCTGCTCCTATCGCTTTGGCCGGGAAGGGAAGGTTTTCCACGTTGTCCCGCATTGCGGAAGCAGCTGCCACATCTTCCGCTGTCATTCCGGGTCCGCGACGGCGTCGCCCCGAAATAACGGCTGAGTTTCATCGCATCCAGTCGAATACGCCACCCGCGAAACCGTCAATTGACCTGCCGCGGGCGCCCTCCTAAAACTCCGCCGACATTGAAGAAATTGGGCCGGATCGCGGCAATCAGGGAGAACAACGATGCGTGACGTCTTTATCTGCGATGCCGTGCGGACCCCGATCGGCCGTTTCGGCGGCTCGCTCGCCAAGGTGCGCGCCGACGATCTCGCCGCTGCCCCGATCAAGGCGCTGATGGCGAGGCACCCCCAGCTCGACTGGGCCCAGGTGGATGAAGTGTTCTTCGGCTGCGCCAACCAGGCCGGCGAGGACAACCGCAACGTCGCGCGCATGGCGCTGCTGCTGGCCGGCTTGCCGGATTCGGTTCCCGGCCAGACCCTGAACCGGCTCTGCGCCTCCGGCCTCGATGCGGTCGGTGCGGCCGGGCGTGCCATCCGCTCCGGCGAGATCGAGCTCGCAATTGCTGGTGGCGTCGAGTCGATGACCCGCGCGCCCTTCGTGATGGGCAAGGCACAGGAAGCGTTCTCGCGCTCGGCCGAGATCTTCGACACCACGATCGGCTGGCGTTTCATCAATCCGCTGCTCAAGGCGCAGTATGGCGTCGACGCCATGCCCGAGACCGGCGAGAACGTCGCCGAGGAATTCCAGGTCTCGCGCGCCGACCAGGATGCCTTCGCGATCCGCTCGCAGCAGCGCGCCGGCAAGGCGATCGCCGCCGGCTACTTCGCCGAGGAGATCACGCCGATCACTATTCCCGGCGGCAAGGCCGGCCCCATTACCATCGACAAGGACGAGCATCCGCGCCCCGAGACCACGCTGGAAGGTCTGGCAAAACTGAAGCCGATCGTGCGCAATCCTGGTACCGTCACCGCCGGCAACGCCTCCGGCGTCAATGACGGCGCCGCGGCGATGATCCTGGCCTCGGAAGCAGCCGTGAAGAAGCACGGCCTGACGCCGCGCGCGCGCATCCTCGGTCTTGCCTCGGCCGGCGTGCCGCCGCGCATCATGGGCATCGGCCCGGTGCCGGCGACCCGCAAGCTGATGGAGCGGCTCGGCAAGAAGATCAGCGATTTCGACCTGATCGAGCTGAACGAGGCCTTCGCCTCGCAGGGCATCGCCTGCATGCGCCAGCTCGGCGTCGCCGATGACGCCGACTTCGTCAATCCGCATGGCGGCGCCATCGCGCTCGGCCATCCCCTCGGCATGAGCGGTGCCCGTCTCGCGCTCACCGCCGTGCACGGCATGGAAAAGCGCGGCGGCAAGCTTGCGCTCGCCACCATGTGCGTCGGCGTCGGCCAGGGCGTCGCGGTGGCGATCGAGAAGGTGAATTGACGGTCCACGAAGTGGACCGTCATCCCGGAGCCGCTCGTTAGAGCGGAATCCGGGATCTCGAGATTCCGGGTTCAGCCCTGTCGGGCTGCCCCGGAATGACGAGCGATCGGGAGGCGACCATGATCATCGCGCGCGAGCAGGACGTCACGACGGCGGCCCTGGCCGTGATGGAACGGACCACCGATCCGCGGATGCGCCAGATCATGATCTCGCTGGTCAAGCATCTCCACGGCTTCGTTCGCGACGTTCGCTTGACCGAGAAGGAATTCCGCGACGCCACGGCCGTGATCGCCGAGCTCGGCAAGCTGACGACCGACACGCATAACGAAGTCGTGCTGATGGCGGGTTCGCTCGGCGTCTCGCCGCTGGTTTGTCTGCTGAACAACGGCGATCAGGGTAATACCGAAACCGACCAATCGCTGCTCGGACCGTTCTGGCGCTTGAACTCGCCGCGTGTCGAGAATGGCGGATCGATTGTACGGTCCGAGACCCCGGGTGCGCCGCTGTTCGTCAACGGCCGTGTGGTCGACAAGAGCGGCAATCCGGTCGCCGGCGCAGAGGTCGACGTCTGGCATGCTTCGCCCGTCGGACTCTATGAAAACCAGGACCCCGATCAGGCCGACATGAACCTGCGCGGCAAGCTGACGACCGGCGCGGATGGACGCTTCTCCTTCCGTTCGGTGATGATGGTCGGCTATCCCATTCCGACCGATGGCGTGGTCGGCCGCCTGTTGAAGGCGCAAAGCCGGCACCCGTATCGGCCCGCGCATCTGCATGCCCTGATCTTCAAGCCCGGATTCAAGGTGCTGATCTCGCAGGTCTATGATCCCAACGATCCCCACATCGACAGCGACGTGCAGTTCGGAGTAACGCAGGCGCTGATCGGCAATTTCGTGCGGCATGAGACACCGCATCCGGGCGTGCCCGAGGTCACCGGGCCCTGGTATTCGCTCGACCATACCTACCGGCTCGAGGCCGGCGAGGCGGTGCTGCCGCGTCCGCCAATCAAATAACGCGTTCCCGTGCCAACGCGGGCCCCGAAAGGGGCGCCAAACCCGCTTCCCCCAATTAGTTATATCCTATAATGATTGGCGGAAGCGTTGACCGGCCGGACCGACAATGGCCGGGGAGGAGTTCGCCAATGACATTCATCTATCCCGTGGACAGCAACAAGGCGCATCCGCTGCCGCTGTCGCCCGACTACAAGAGCTCGATCAAGCGTGCGCCGAACAAGCCCTTGATCCCGATGCGCCACACGCTGTCGGAGCTGACCGGTCCGGTCTACGGCCACGAGACCGTGCGCGAGGGCGACAGCGACCTCACCACCCAGCATGCGGGCGAGCCGATCGGCGAGCGCATTATCGTGCACGGCCATGTCCGCGACGAGGACGGCCGGGGCGTTGCCAATACGCTGGTCGAGATCTGGCAGGCCAATGCCTGCGGCCGCTACGTCCACGTTCGCGACCAGCACCCTGCGCCGCTCGATCCGAACTTCACCGGTGCAGGCCGCACCGTCAGCGATGCCGCCGGCTACTACCGCTTCGTCAGCATCAAGCCCGGCGCCTATCCCTGGGGCAATCACCACAATGCCTGGCGTCCGGCGCATATCCATTTGTCGGTGTTCGGCCATTCCTTCGTGACGCGCCTCGTGACGCAGATGTATTTCCCAAACGACCCGCTGTTCCCGTTTGACCCGATCTTCAACTCGGTGCCGGACGAGAAGGCGCGGGCGCGGATGGTCTCCTCCTTCGATCTCGAGAACACCCAGCCCGAATGGGCGCTGTGCTACCGCTTCGACATCGTGCTGCGCGGCAAGAATGCCACCCCCATGGAGACCAAGTAACGTGCAGGACAACGTAAAGGACAACGGCATCACGCCATCGCAGACGGTCGGTCCGTTCTTCAAATACGGCCTGACGCCGAACGGCGAATATGCCTGGAACGATGCGTTCACCAACTCGACCTTGACGCCCGACGTCTCCGGCAGCCGTATCCGCATCGAGGGCCGCGTGTTCGACGGTGACGGTATCGCTGTGCCCGATTGCATGCTGGAGATCTGGCAGGCGGATGCGCAGGGACGCTTCGCCGACCCCCAGGACAAGCGTGCGCTTCCGAATGCGAGCTTCCGCGGCTTCGCCCGCTGCGGCACCGACAAGGACGGCAATTACGCGTTCGAGACCATCAAGCCCGGGACGGTGCCGGATCCCGACGGCAAGCCGCAGGCGCCGCACATCCTGGTCGCGGTTTTTGCCCGCGGCATGCTGCGGCATCTCTACACTCGCATCTATTTCAGCGACGAGGCCGGGAACGCCGCCGATCCTGTGCTGGCGCTGGTGCCGGCCGACCGCCGCGCCACGCTGACGGCGGTGTGCGAGGCCGGCAAGTCGGTTTACCGTCTCGATCTCAGGCTCCAGGGCGACAACGAAACGGTGTTCTTCGACGTGTGAGGCAATGCGCGCCCGGCGGCCTGGTCACCGGGCGCGCGTTTCTCATTTCGTGCACTGACGGCAGGCGCTGCGTTGCGTCAGGCATTCTCGCCACGCTTGTGCGTCAGCCTGGCTGACCCAAATCGATGGCTTGACGCTCAATTCCCGTAGTTGTGCGGAGTTCGCGCGATACAATTCCGGCGCGAAGCAATTCCGTATTTACCGTATTCGTTTAGGGTCACTCCGGTTTCGACACGCACACCGGATTATTTTCATGAAATTTCGTCTGTCGTTGTCTTCAGCGATCATTGCGTTCGGGATCGTTCTCGCCATCGGCTTCACCGCCGTCGTCTCCACCAGTCTCTACACCCTGCGCGAGCTCAAGGTCGGAGGCCCGCTCTATTCCGACATCAAGCTCGGCAACGACCTCATCGCCGATATCCTGCCGCCGCCGGAATACATCATCGAGGCCTATCTCGAGGCCACCCTCGCCATGCGCGAGCCGGACCAGCTTGCCGCCCATGGCGAGCGCCTGGTCCAGCTCCGCAAGGATTACGACGAGCGCAAGGCATTCTGGGTCTCCTCCAGCCTCGCAGCCGATCTGAAGACCGCGCTGGTGTCGAAATCCGATGCCGAGGTGCAGAAATTCTGGAAGGCGTCCGACCAGCTCCTTCCGGCCCTCAAGGCCAAGGATGCGGCCGCTGCCGAGCGCGCCTATGCGCAGCTGAAGGAGGCCTACACCGCGCATCGCGCCGTCATCGACAGCATCGTCGAGAACGCCAACAAGCAGAATGCCGCGATGGAGAAGCTGGCCGCCGACCGCGACAGCTCGATGCTCTACATCCTCCTCGGCGTCGCCGCTGCCGTGCTCGCCTTCATTGCCGCGGGCCTGCTCGGCGTCGCTCTGGGCGTGGTGCGCCCGATCGTGCGCATGACGGACACGATGCAGAAGCTCGCGACCGGCGACCTCGCCGCCGACATTCCTTTCGCGCACCGCCGGGACGAGGTCGGTTCGATGGCGGGTGCGCTTGTGGTGTTCAAGCAGGCGGCGATGGAGAATTCCCGCCTGCGCGAGGAGCAGTTGCGACAGGAGCAGGAAGCTGCGCTGGCCAAGCGCGGCGCCCTGCAGCAGATGGCCGAGACCGTCGAGCGCGAGACCGGCCGCTCGGTCGACACCGCGAGCGCGGCGAGCCATGGCGTGGAGCGGGCCGCCACCAGCCTGTCCGAGATCGCAAGCTCGCTCTCGGCACAGTCGCAGGCTGTTGCTGCAGCCTCCACCCAGGCCCTCGGCAGCTCGCAGACCGTCTCGGCTGCGGCGGAAGAACTTAGCGCCTCGATCCGCGAGATCGCGAGCCAGGTCGCGCGGACCAGCACGGTTACCAAATCTGCGGTTGCCGGCCGCGAGCAGGCGCGGTCGACCATCCAGGCATTGGCCGGTTCGGTCAGGAAGATCGCCGAGGTCTCCGACCTCATCGGCGGCATCGCCGGCCAGACCAACCTCCTGGCGCTCAACGCCACGATCGAAGCGGCGCGCGCCGGCGAGGCCGGCCGCGGCTTCGCGGTGGTTGCCGCTGAGGTGAAATCCCTGTCCGACCAGACCGCAAAGTCCACCGAGGAGATCGCGCGGCTAATCGCCGAGATCCAGACCTCGACGCAGGCCGCGGTCGATGCCGTCGAGACCATGGGCGGACACATCGTCGAGATCGATGGCGTCGCGACCTCGGTCGCTACTGCGATGGAGCAACAGGATGCCGCAACACGGGAGATCACGCGGTCGATCTCCGAATCGGCGTCCGCGGCGCAGGAGGTTTCGATCAAGATAGGTAATGTCAGCCGCGACGCCGCCTCCGTGAATGAGCGCGCGGCGGAGGTCAGGCAGGCGATCGCCGGCATGTCGGACAATCTCGAGCAGCTGCGGTCGGTCGTGGTGAGGACGGTGCGGGACTCGACCGCGGCGGCTTGAGCGGGTCCAGGGGCCGCGGTCGTGCCTGGGAACGTGATCGTGCAGTATGACGCGGGACAGGGGCATCGTGGTTATGACGATTCCACAATTGCCTGATGTCGTTGAGCCCGCCCGATTGACGGCTGCCTTGCGCAAAGGCGGCGTGCTGGACGCTGGCGCGGTGCGCGAGGTGAAGGTGCTGCATCAGCATCCGGCCCTCGTATCGCACGTCGTTCGCCTTGGGCTGCGGTATGTCGGGGAATCCGCTGGCGCCCCGCACTCCGTCATCCTCAAGATGCCACATTCATCCTATGCCAAGTCGCTGGCCAATTCCGGTCGGCAGGAAGTGGCCTTCTATACTCGGCTTGCGCCGAACATGCCGTCGCAAATCGTGCCGCGCTGCTACGATGGCCATTTTGACGAGGAGAGCCAAGCCTGGCATCTCCTGCTCGAGGACCTCACCGACAGCCACGAGGTCGCCGCCGACTGGCCATTGCCGCCCTCGCGCGATCAGGCAATGGCGATCGTCACGGCGCTCGCCCGGTGGCATGCATCTTGGTGGGACCACTCCGGTCTCGGAGACACCGTCGGTACCTGGGCGAGTCCCAACGACAGCGCGAAGCTCATGGATACTTTCGCGGGTCACTATGATCGCTTCGCCGATCTGCTCGGTGACCGCCTCAGCGAGGAGCGGCGTATCCTATACCGGCGCTTTATCGAGAAGGCGGAGCTGCTACTGCAACGCTACCATTCGCATCGCCACGTAACCATCGCGCACGGCGATGCCCATACCTGGAATTTCCTGCTGCCGCGCTCGGGCGTCACGGATACCGTTCGCATCTTCGACTTCGACCAGTGGCGCATCAACGTGCCGACGAATGACCTCGCCTACATGATGGCCACACAGTGGTATCCGGAGCGCAGGCAGGCGCTCGAGCGGCCTTTGCTCAACCATTATCACCAGACGCTGATGCAGCACGGTGTTGCCGGCTACACCCGAGGCACACTCGACCAGGACTATCGTCGATCGGTGCTCTGGCACATCACCAAACCGGTCTGGCAATGGAGCATCAACATCCCGCCGGTGATCTGGTGGAACAATCTGGAGCGGGTGTTCGCGGCCGTGGACGATCTCGGTTGCGAGGAGTTGTTGTAGACCCTCTGCAAACTCGCTGTCGTCGCCCGGCTTGACCGGGCGACCCAGTATTCCAGAGATAGTCGTGGGAAAAGCCACGGCGTACCGGATGCCCCGGTCAAGCCGGGGCATGACATCTGCGACTACTCCATCACCGCGTGCTCCGGCCCGGCCGCCTGCTTGCGCAGCGTGGCCTTGGTGGAGCCGATCAGCAAGGCGAGCGGGATGGTGCAGAGGATGAAGACCATCACCAGCTGGTAATCATGCGCGAAGGCGATGATCTGCGCCTGCACGCTGACCATTCTGTCGGCCATGGCGCGGCCGGTGTCGGTGGACAGATTGATCATGCCGCTGACGTCGGGCATCTGCAGCGCGTGGTTGAACGGGTTGATGTGCTCGGACAGGATCGCATAGGTCCGACGCGTTCCCTGCGTCAGCTCGGCGATGACGACGGAAATGCCGACCGAACTCGCGACGTTGCGCATCAAGGTCAGCATCGCAGCGCCGTCGGTGCGCAGCTCGTTCGACAGCGTCAGGAACGCGACGGTCGAGAGCGGGACGAAGACGAGCCCGAAGCCAAAGCCCTGGATGACGCTGACGGTGACGATCTCCGGCACCTGCGTCAGGTCGGTCCAGCCGGTCATCTGGAATAGCGAGCCAGCGGTCAATGTCAAGCCGGCGATGATCAGCGTGCGTGCCTCGAAGTAACGCATCATCCTGCCGACCAGCATCATGGCGAAGAAGGTGCCGATGCCGCGGGTCGCCAGCAGCAGGCCGGCGGTGATGATGGGATAGCCGATCACGTTCTGCATGTAGGGCGAGGCCAGCGCCATGGTCGAGAACAGCACGAGCCCCATCACGATCATGAACAGGCAGCCGCCGACGAAGTTGCGGTCCCGGAACAGCGCGAAGCGGATGAACGGCGTCGAGGTCGTGAAGGAGTGCGCGAGGAAGAAGTAGAACGCGACGGCGGAGACGATGAACTCCGCGACGATCTCGTTGGATTCGAGCCAGCCCAATTGCTCGCCGCGGTCGAGCGCGAGCTGAAGCGCGCCGATGGCGACCGCCAGCGCGGCGAAGCCGAACCAGTCGAATTTGAGGCTGAGATTCTTGTTGGTCTCGTCCATGAAGACGATGAGGCCAAGCACCGTAATGGCCCCGAACGGCAGGTTGACGAAGAACACCCAGTGCCAGGAATAGGTCTCGGTCAGCCAGGCGCCGAGCGAGGGCCCCATGATCGGGCCCATCATCACGCCCATGCCCCAGATCGACATCGCCTTGGCGCGTTCCTGGAGCGTGTAATAGTCCAGCATCACCGATTGCGACAGCGGCACCAGGGCCGCGCCGAACACCCCCTGGAGCAACCGGAATAGCACCATCTGGTTGATGTCCTGCGCGAGTCCGCACAGCACGGAAGCGAAGGTGAAGCCGGCCGAGCAGATGATGAAGATGCGCTTGCGGCCGAAGCGGTTGGAGATCCAACCCACCGGCGCGGTCATGATGGCGGCGGCGACGATGTAGGAAGTCAGCACCCAGTTGATCTGATCCTGCGAGGCCGACAGCGTGCCTTGCATGTAGGGCAGGGCAACGTTGGCGATGGTGGTGTCCAGCGCCTGCATGATGGTCGCGGTCATGGCGCAGATCGTCACCATGTTCCGGCGCAGGCCGGGGACCATCAGGCTGGCATCGGCGCCGGACATCGGATCAGTCCTTGTCCTGGTTCGCCGCCGCCGACAGGCCGAAGAGACCGGCGAGCGAGCGCTGGTGGCCGGTGTCGATGGTGGCATAGACGCTCATGCCGGCTTTCAGCTTCCGCACATATTCGTCGGTCTCGTCGAAATAGATCCTGATCGGCACGCGCTGCACCACCTTGACGAAATTGCCCATGGCGTTCTGCGGCGGCAGGATCGCGAACTGGGCCCCGGTACCAGGCGAGAGCGAGCCGATCTTGCCTTTGAAGACGTGGTTCGGGAACGCATCGACCTCAAGCGTGACCGGCTGTCCTTCGGTCACGTAGGTGAGGTCGCTCTCCTTCGGGTTGGCGTCGACCCAGGGATGGGCGATGTCGATGATGGAGAACACCGGCGTACCTGCGACGACATAGCGGCCGAGCTGGATCTGCTCGACCTGCGTGGCCACGCCATCCATCGGCGCGCGCAGCACGGTATGATCAAGGTTGCGCTGAGCATCGTCCAGCTTGGCTTTCGCCTGAGCGTAGGGCGGGAATTGCTCGAGCGGCAGGTCGGGGTTGCCGAGCAACTGCGTCTTGGCATTGGAGAGCTGCTGCTTGATGTATTGGGCTTGTGCGCCGGCGGTGACCAGCGCATTCGACGCGTTGTCGAGATCGAGCTGGGAGCCGTAATTGTTCTTCACCAGCGCCTGCTTGCGCTCGACGTCGCGCTGCTTCAGATCGATGCCCTGCTGCGCGAGGTTGAGCATGTCGCCGTAGATCTTGATGTTGGAAACGAGATTGTCGTAGGTCGTCTGGGCCTGCGCGAGTTGCGCTTTGGCTTCTTCGACGGCATGACGGAACGGAACGGGGTCGATCTCGAACAGCTCGTCTCCCCGCTTGACCGTCTGGCCTTCTTTCACGATCACCTTCTGGATTTTGCCGGAGATGTCGGGCGTCACCAGTACCTTCTGTGCACCGACATAGGCATTGTCGGTGCCGACATAGCGGCCGCCATGCAGATAAAAAGTGAGGCCGCCGATGACGACGACAACAGGCAGGACGACGAGAAGCAGGAAGCGGCGATAGCGGCGCAGGCCCGCCACCAGGCGGCGGCGCGGATCGGTGCCAGCTTTCTTCGTCGGCTTGCCGCTCTCGGTCTTCTGCTCGGGCTGGAACTTGAGGACTTGATCAGCCATAGCGCTGCTCCTTGCGTGCCTGTTCCGCGCCGCTGGTTTGGGTGGCGTTCCGCACGTTCTCCTTGATCGTTTCCAACTGGGTGAGGAGACGGTGGGCATCGGCCGGGCTGATGCTGTCGAGCGCGTTGGCGGTGATCTCGGACCTGAGCCCGCTCATCCGTCCCAGCAGCTGCCGGCCGGCCTTCTTCAGGTAGAGCCGCTTGACTCGGCGATCCGAGGCGTCGTTGCGGCGCTCGATCCAGTCGTTGTCGCAGAGCTTGTCGATCAGGCGCGTCAGCGTGATCGGCTGCACCTCCAGAAGCTCGGCGAGCTCCGATTGCTTCATGCCCTCGCTGCGCTCGACCTTGGCCAGTACCGCCCATTGTGCCCGCGTGATGCCGAAGCGCGACGCCTCCTTGTCGGCGTAGACGCGCAGCAGCCGATAGAGCTCGGCGAGCGTGAACAGGAAGTTCTGGTCGACAGACCCACGGGTCATGAGCTTGGTCTCCAATGAGCCAGGAATATAATAAGCAAGCTTATGATTATTGCCCGGCGGAATATCGGGACGCTGTCCCGCAGCGAGAGCATGGCTGGCAGCCATCCGCAGGGTCGCGCTTTGGGTTCCCTTGCCGAAATGCTAGAAGCGAGGCCGCATGACCTTGGCAAAGCCTGCTTTTCCCGCGCCTGACCACGATCACGGCCGCTGCACCGCGGATGCGTTGGCGCATGCCGAAGCGGTCTGTCGGCAGCGCGCGCAGAAATTCACGCCGATCCGCCGTCAGGTGCTGGAGGCGCTGCTCTCCAGCCACCGCCCGCTCGGCGCCTACGAGGTGATCGACGAACTCGCCAAGTCGATGGCGCGGCCGGCGCCGATCACGGTCTATCGCGCGCTCGATTTCCTGATGGCGAACGGCCTCGTGCACCGCATCGAGAGCCGCAACGCCTATCTCGCCTGCGCCGCCCACGACCACGACGCGACCTCGGCGGTGGCGTTCCTGATCTGCGAACGTTGTGGCCTCGTCGGCGAAATTCCCTCGGCGTCCTTCGCCAAGGACCTCAATGCCGCCGCGCGCAGTTCCGGTTTTGCGCCGAAACTGTCTGTGGTGGAGATCACGGGCGTCTGCACACATTGTCAGAAAGCTGCCTGAAGCAACAACGGCACCAAGCCGGTCATCGGGAAGAAATGTCCTCACCACAAGCCATACCGTCCGCCGGCCGTCCCCTCAGTGCCGGCGCCATCGCCCTGATGCTGATGCTGTGCCTGACCTGGGGCTTCAACCAGATCGCGGTGAAGCTGGTGCTGCCGGACATCCCGCCGATGCTCCAGGCCACGATCCGCTCGATGGGCGCGCTGCCGGTGCTGTTCATCATCGGCACCCTGCGCGGCGTCAAATTCTTCGAACGTGACGGCACCTGGAAGGCAGGGCTCATTGCCGGGCTGATGTTCGGCATCGAGTTCGTTCTGATCTTCCAGGGCCTGCGCTTCACCTCAGCGTCGCGGGCGGTGGTGTTTCTCTACACCGCGCCGTTCTTCGTCGCGCTGGGTTCGTACCAAGTGCTCGGCGAGCGGCTTGGCGGGACGCAATGGCTGGGGCTCGCGGTGAGCTTTGCCGGCGTCGCACTCGCCATCGGCGTGCCGCAACCCGATGTCGATGCCAGGGTGCTGCTGGGCGACCTCATGATCGTCGGCGGCGCGGCGCTGTGGGCGGCGACGACCTTGGTTGCCAAGGGCACGCGGCTGCGCTTCGCCGCGCCGGAGAAGGCGCTGGGCTATCAGGTCGCGACCTCGATCCCGATTTTGGGACTCGCAGCCTGGCTGTTCGGCGAATCGATCACCCACACGCCCGCGCCCTTGTCCGTAGGCCTCATGGCCTTCCAGGCGATCTGGGTGGTCGGAACCACGTTCACGCTTTGGTTCGCGCTGGTGAAGGCCTATTCGGCCAGCAAATTGTCGGCTTTTACCTTCATCACCCCTTTGTTTGGCGTGGTCGGTAGCTATTTCATCATGCACGATACCCTGAGCCTGACATTTGGGGCCGCCGCGGTCCTTGTAATTGCTGGGCTTTTTCTCGTTAACCGTCCCAGCTCGACGGCTGCGGCGCCGCGCGATGCATTGCTGAACGTCACCAAAACCTGATATTTGGACCCCATGAACAAGCTCGAAAACCCCCTCGATTCCGAGATCGCAGGCCCCGCGCCCCGGCACCGGACCACCCAGGTCAAGGTCGGCAACGTCGCCGTCGGTGGCGGAGCACCGATCGTCGTGCAGTCGATGACCAACACCGACACCGCCGACATCGACGGCACCATCGCCCAGGTCGCAGCGCTCGCGCGCGCCGGCTCCGAAATGGTCCGCATCACCGTGGACCGCGAGGAGGCCGCAGCCGCCGTTCCGCACATCCGCGACGGCCTCGCCAAGCGCGGCATCACCACGCCCCTGATCGGCGACTTCCATTATATCGGCCACAAGCTGCTCGCGGCCTATCCCGCCTGCGCCGAGGCGCTCGCCAAGTACCGCATCAATCCCGGCAATGTCGGCTTCAAGGACAAGCGCGACAGCCAGTTCGCCGACATCATCGAGATCGCCAACAAGAACAACAAGCCGGTGCGCATCGGCGCCAATTGGGGCTCGCTCGACCAGGAGCTGCTCACCAAGCTGATGGACGAGAACGCTGCCTCGCCCAACCCGCGCGACGTGCGCGCGGTGACGCGCGAGGCCATGGTGCAGTCGGCGCTCCTGTCGGCCGCGCGTGCCGAAGAGCTCGGCATGCCCAAGGATCGCATCATCCTGTCGGCCAAGGTGTCGGCGGTGCAGGATCTGATCGCGGTCTACCAGGATCTGGCGTCCCGTTCCGACTACGCCATCCATCTCGGCCTCACCGAAGCCGGCATGGGCTCGAAGGGCATCGTGGCGTCGTCGGCCGCGCTCGGCATCCTGCTGCAGCAGGGCATCGGCGACACCATCCGCATCTCGCTGACGCCGGAGCCCGGCGGCGACCGCACCCGTGAGGTGCAGGTCGGCCAGGAGCTGCTCCAGACCATGGGCTTCCGCACCTTCGTGCCGCTGGTTGCGGCCTGCCCCGGCTGCGGCCGCACCACCTCGACCACGTTCCAGGAACTGGCCCGCTCGATCCAGGATTTCATCCGCGACGAGATGCCGAACTGGAAGACGAAATATCCCGGCGTGGAAGAGCTCAACGTCGCGGTGATGGGCTGCATCGTCAACGGCCCCGGCGAATCCAAGCACGCCAATATCGGCATCTCGCTGCCCGGCACCGGCGAAGCGCCGGCCGCCCCGGTGTTCGTCGACGGCAAGAAGTTCCGCACCCTGCGCGGACCGACGATCTCCGCCGACTTCAAGGCGTTGGTGATCGACTACATCGAGCAGCGTTACGGCCAGGGCGCCAAGGTGCCGGTGACGGCGGCGGAGTAGGCGTCTCCTCAACATCGGAATCGTAGGGCGGGTTAGCGCAGCGTAACCCGCCTTACTTTTGCGGGGGCGAAGTGGCGGGTTACGCTTCGCTAACCCGCCCTACATTGCTACGATGTCCCCAATCAACAACGATCGGGAGACACGCCATGAGCTCACTCGCCGGCAAGCAGGGCCCGCGCTATCGCCATACGGCTGATGACGGTGCGCCTTACGAGACGCTTCAGGTCGAAAAACTCACACCCATCATCGGCGCGGAAATCTCCGGCGTCGACATCGGCAGGCTGGTCGAGGGCGACAGCCGCTCCAACCGGCAGATGGACGAGATCCATCGCGCGCTCGCCGAGAACCTCGTGATCTTCTTCCGCGACCAGCACATCACGCCGCAGCAGCATCTCGCCTTCGGCCGCAAGTTCGGCGAACTGCATTTCCATCCTGCCGCGCCGCATGAGGATGAAGATCCCGCGCTGATGAAGATCTACGCCGACAAGAACTCGCCGCGCGCCAATGGCGAGGGCTGGCATTCCGACGTGTCCTGCGATCTCGAGCCGCCGATGGGCTCGATCCTCTACATCAAGCAGTGCCCGCCGCGTGGCGGCGACACGCTGTTCGCCAACATGTACGCGGCCTATGAGGCGCTGTCCGACCGCATGAAGGCCTATCTCGACGGGTTGACAGCGCTGCATGACGGCGAGCCGATCTATCGCGGGCTTTACGCCAATTATGGCGTCGCCGACCGGCCGAGCTATCCGCATGCCGAGCATCCCGTGGTGCGCACGCATCCCGTGACCGGCCGAAAGGCGCTCTACGTCAACCGCGGCTTCACGCGCCACATCAACGGCGTCCCCCGCGACGAGAGCGATGCGATGCTCGCTTATCTCTACCAGCACGCCGAGAACCCGCTGTTCCAGTGCCGCTTCCGCTGGACCGAAAACGCCATCGCCTTCTGGGACAACCGCTGCACCCAGCATCGCGCGATGTGGGACTACTGGCCGCACACGCGCTCGGGCACGCGGGTGACGGTGAAGGGCGAGCGGCCGGTTTAGGAGGCGGTGCCGTAGCGCCGTAGGGTGGGCAAAGCGAAGCGTGCCCACTATCTCGCCCCGCACGCAACACGATGGTGGGCACAGCGCGCGAAGAGCGCGTCTTTGCCCACCCTACGACCGTTCCTTGCGTTGACGTCTTCCGATTCCCGCGTCAATCTTCCCGAAAGCAAATCGCGGATCGCGGCATCGGGGTAGCGGCATCGGGGTAGCGGCATCGGGGTAGCGGTTGGGGCAATCGCGCAGCAACATCGCAATTTGGATCATATCGCTCGTTGCGTCGATCCTGCTGTCGCCGCTCGCCTTGGCCGACCTCGCCGAAGCTGCCGCCGCGCGAAAGCTCGCAAGACCCAGGCCAAAGCCACCGCCTCCGGCCAAATGCGAGATGCCGAAATTCAAGATCGTCGTCGATGTCGGGCACACACCGGACTCTTACGGTGCGCTGAGCGCACGCAACGATCCGGAGTTCGGCTTCAACCTCCGTCTCGCAAGTCTGATCACGGCCAAGCTCAAGTCCGAAGGGTTTGCCGCAGCCCGCCTGCTGGTCACGGACGGCAAGGCGAAGGCGAGCCTGTTCAAGCGCGTCAGTGCCGCGAATGACGGCCGGACCGATCTGTTCCTGTCGGTGCATCACGATTCGGTGCCGGACAAGTTGCTCGACAGGTGGGAATTCGACGGCGCATACAGCTATTTCAGCGACCGCTTTTCGGGCCACTCGCTGTTCGTATCGCAACGAAATCCGCACTTCACCACCAGCCTGAGGCTGGCGCGGATGATCGGCAGGCAGTTGAAGGAGCAGGGCCTGAACTACGCGAACCAATACACGCTGCCGGTGATGGGCCGCTACCGTCGCCAGCTGCTCGACAGGGATGTCGGCGTCTATCGTTATGACGGGCTCGTCGTGCTCTCGCGGACGCGGAGCGCCGCAGTGCTGCTCGAGGCCGGCTCGATCATCAACCGCGACGAGGAGATGGAGATGAACTCGCCGGAGCGGCAGGAGGCAGTTGCGGCAGCCGTTGCGGCGGCGATGAGGGAGTTTTGCGAGAAGCGGTAGTGGTTTGGCACTCGTCAATGACAAAGGAGGTCACAGCGGCGCGCCGCGATACTCTCGGTTCGCCAGGCTCGCCTCCTCCAGGTCGAGATCGCGTTCGATCCGCCGCCGCGTCTCGTCGGTGATCTGGCCGTCGCGCAGGAGATCGTGGATGAACTTGCGCTCGGCGACGATCAGCGCGCGGGTCAGCGTGGTGCCGGCGGCCGAGACGTCGTGATGGGTGGGATCAAGCGCGTCGGGCAGCTGGTTGACGCGGATCTCATGGCGGGCGCGGAGCAGCCGCATCACCTCGTCCGACACTTCTTTCTCCGCGCTCAGTGCGTCCAGCGATCTCAGCGCGGCATCGAGGGCTTGTCGGCGCGCCGCGATCTCGGCCTCGTGCTCGGCGGCATGCTCGTTGCGGCCCGCCTCGGCGACGCCGAGCCAGCGCACCACCGGTGGCAGTGTCAGCCCGACGCCGACCAGCGTGACGAAGATGACGCCGAAGGCGACGAACAGGATCAGGTCGCGATACGGGAAGGCCTCACCACCGGGCAGCGTGAACGGCAGCGCCAGCGCTGCGGCCAGCGAGACCGCGCCGCGTACCCCGGTGAAGGCGAGCACGAACGGCCATTGCCATGGCGGCGACGGATCGCGCTCGCGCAGCGATTTGCTGAGCATCCGCGGCAGATATGTCGCGGGATAGAGCCAGGCGAAGCGCGCGACGACGACGATCATCAGGACCACGGCGGTCGCGATCAGGATGTCGTCGAGCGGAAACGACTTCGACTTCTCGTAGAGCGCGCGCATCTGGAAGCCGGTGAGCAGGAACAGCATGCCCTCGATCAAATAGATGATGAGATCCCAGAAGAAGATGCCTTGCAGGCGCGTCGCCGAGGAGATCAGCAGCGGCCCGTTCCAGCTCACATAGAGACCGCAAGCGACCGTCGCGATCACGCCGGAGCCGCCGACATGCTCGGGCAGCCAAAAGGAGACGTAAGGTGTGAGCAGCGACAGCGTGAGCTCGACCTGCGGATCCCCGGACCATTTGCGGAAACGCAGGGACAGCCAGCCGATGCCGATGCCGAAGGCGATCTCGCCGGCGATGATGAGTAGGAATTCGCCGGCCGCCAGCGGCAGCGAGAAATGCCCAACCATGATCGCGGCGAGCGCAAAACGGTAGAGGATCAGCGCGGTGGCGTCGTTGGCGAGCCCTTCGCCCTCGAGCACCACCAGGATCCGGCGCGGCATGTGCAGCCGGCGCGCGATCGCGAGCGGCGCCACCACGTCGGGTGGGGCGACGATGGCCCCGAGCAGGAAGGCGAAGGTCCAGGGCAGGCCGATCAGATAGTGCGTCGCGGCCGCCACCATCGCCGCCGTGAAGATTACGGCGCCGACTGCGAGCAGCACGATCGGACGCAGATTCTTCCTGAACTCGCGCCAGCTCATCGCGACGCTTGCCGAGTAGATCAGCGGTGGCAGCACCACCAGCAGCACCAGCGCCGGCGGCAGTTCCACCGACGGCATGCCCGGCACGAAGGCGAGGCCGACGCCGGCCAGCATCAGCAGGATGGCAGGAGCGACATTGAAGCGGCGCGCGGCCAGCGCCACACCCGCCAGCACGGCCAGCAGGATGAGAAAAGTCTGAAATTTGGCTTCCATGATTGTCTGTCTTGACCCGGAAGCGCCTGCAACGTCAATGCGCGCGGCTTACGCCAGCCGATCGGCCACCATCCGTCCGATTCGCGCGAACACGGCCGCGATCTGCGCCGCGCTCGGCGCGCCGCCCTGAACATAGGCCGTGATCAGGATCGGCGTGTCCGGCTTCGGCCATACCACCGCGATGTCGCCCGCGGCGTCCTTGCCGTTGTAGCCGGTCTTGTCGCCGATCTTCCAGCTCGCGGGCAGGCCGCCGCGCAGCCGGTTCGCACCGGTCTTGCAATTGACCATCCAGTCGGTGAGCTGCGCGCGTGAGGCCGGCGACAATGCTTCAGCCAGCACCAGGCGCCGCAGATTTCCGGCCATGGCCGCCGGCGTCGAGGTGTCCCGGGGATCTCCGGGCCGTGAGCGATTGAGCTCGGGCTCGTTGTGGTCGAGCCGCGAGGTGGTGTCGCCGATCGATCGCCAGAACGCGGTGAGCGCGGCCGGGCCACCGATCCGCGCCAGCAGCAGATTGGCGCAGGTGTTGTCGCTGAGCTCGACAATCGCCTTGCACATCTCGCTGACAGACATCGCGCCGGCCGCGAGATTTTGTCTGGCCACCGGCGCATACTCCAGGAGGTCGGCTTCCCGGTAAGGGATCATAGCGGCAAGCTGCTCCTCGCCGCGATCGACCCGCGCCAGCATACAGGCCGCGAGCGAGGCCTTGAATGTCGAGCACATCACGAACCGCTCGTCGGCGCGCCAGGCGAGCTTCGCGCCGCTGGCCAGGTTTTCCGCATGGACCCCGATCCGCCCGCCGCTCTCGCGTTCATAGGCCTCGAATTCCGGCGGCGCATCCGCGGCCAGCACGGGGGAGGCGGCCATCCAGCACAGGGAGGCGAGGAGGGAGCGACGATCGAGCGGCATGAGGACTTTCAGGGAGTTGAGGCAGGAAATATTGCGTATGTTGCATTCGCGTCGTCATTGCGAGGAGCGAAGCGACGAAGCAATCCAGAGTCTCCCCGCGGAGGGATTTGGATTGCTTCGTCGCAAGAGCTCCTCGCAATGACGGAGAATGGACATCGAGCGCGACAGATATTGGGCGAACGTCGAGCCTCGTCACTCCCTCAGGTCATACCGATACGATTTCGACACGATCTGCCAGCCGTCGGCGAGCTTCATCGCGACCAGATAGTCGGTGAAATAGCGCGGCGGCAGCTGGCATCGGACCTTGATGAAGGCGGTCTTGTCGTCGGAGCGATCGATGGTGACGATGAAATCCTCGCGCGGCTTGCCTTCGGCCTTGCCGGAGGGGCGCTTGCGCACGCGGTCGAGCCAGTCCGGCACGGTCAGCACCTGAAGCTCGCCCTTCTCGACCCAGCGCAGATCGGCGGAGGGATGGAAGATGGCGCCGAGTTTTTCGGCATCGCCCTCGTAAAGGCCGTCGAAATAGGATTGCACGACGGCTTCGACACTCGACCGGTTCTGGCTCATAGGTCATCCTCTTGCATGATGGCTTGTGAATTATGGCTTGGGGCGAACTTAGTCGCGCCCGTCAAAATGCGCTATGGGTGTGTCTGCCATTTGCGTGAAGGCGTCGCCATGACCGGATCAGAAAATTCGAACGTTCGTATCCTGATCGGCGAATGCTATTGCCGCGCCGTGCGCTTCGAGATCGCCGACGAGTTCTCCTATGCGATGAACTGCCACTGCTCGAACTGCCGTCGCACGACCGGCGCGGCGTTCAAGCCGTTCGCCGGCATCGCGCAGGACAAGCTCCGCATCATCAGGGGCGGCGACCAGCGGATGATTTTCGGCGACGATACCACCCATAATGCGCATTGTGCCCGGTGCGGCTCGCTGCTCTATTCCCGTGTGCGCGAGGGACAATGGGTCCATGTCGCCATGGGAACCCTGGTTGATACCCCCTCGATCCGGCCAAGCGCCCATATTTTCGTGGGTTCGAAGGCGCCCTGGCATGAGATTACGGACGATCTGCCGCAATATCGGGAGCATATCGGGGTTGTCTGAGGGAGCCCGGTTCGCTCGACCCTGTCGGCGAACCGCAACCGGGCTGGTGCGACAAACATAATGGGTCCTTTCGTCCAGCCGTCGGCGTCGCCTTCGTGACCTCCATCACAAGCGCCGGTGGCGGATCCTGCTAAAGCGGTCCCATGGGCTCGAAAGGCCCCCGAACCTTCGGAAGTCGTGTCATGCGCAATCTGCTCAGACTTTGCCCGCTTCTTCTCGCCGTCGTGTTGCTGCTCGGCGCCCAGCCCGCCCTTGCCGGCAAGCGCGTCGCCCTGGTGCTCGCCAACTCGGCCTATCAGCACGCACCGTCGCTGGCGAACCCCGTCAATGACGGTTCTGTGATGGCCAAGACGCTGAAGGAGGCCGGCTTCGACGTCGTCGATTCCCGGCACGATTTGTCGGCGCTGGAGACGCGTCGGGTGCTGCGCGACTTCGCAGATTCGACCCGGGATGCCGACATCGCCGTGGTCTACTATGCCGGTCACGGCATCGAGGTCGAAGGCTCCAACTATCTGATCCCCGTCGACGCCAAGCTCGAGCGCGACACCGACGTGTACGACGAGGCGCTTTCGCTCGATCGCATCCTGGTCGCGGTCGATCCGGCAAAGCAGCTCCGCCTGGTGATCCTGGATGCCTGCCGCGACAATCCGTTCGGCAAAAGGATGAAGCGCACCGTCGCCTCGCGCAGCTTCGGCCGAGGCCTGGCCCAGGTCGAACCCTCCAGCCCCAACACGTTGATCGCCTATTCGGCCAAGGCCGGTTTCACGGCGCAGGACGGCGACGGCGTCAACAGCCCGTTTACGGTTGCTCTGTCGAAGCATTTGACGACGCCGGGCCTCGATGTCCGCCGCGCTTTCGGCTTCGTGCGTGACGACGTGCTCAAGTCGACCGGCAACAAGCAGGAGCCGTTCGTCTATGGCTCGCTTGGCGGCGAGGACGTGCCGCTGGTGCCGGTCAAGGTGGCTGCGGCACAAGCGGCGCCGGTGGCGAACCCGCAGGCCGACATCCGCCGCGACTACGAGCTCGCGCTCCAGGTCGGCAACAAGGCGGCATGGGATGCCTTCCTCGCCCAGCATCCCGATGGCTTCTATGCGAGCCTTGCCAAGCTCCAGGTCGAGAAGATCGGCGCCGAGCAGGCCCACGCAGCGGCGATCGCGAAGGCAAAACAGGCCGAGGCCGAGCGCGACCGCCTCGCCGCCCTCGGCGCCCAGAAGGACGCGCAGGCCAGGGCCGCAGCCGACGCGAAAGCAGCCGAGCAGGCCCAGCTTGCCGCC
>NZ_JXJM01000001.1:7280829-7423898 GCF_001593325.1 Bradyrhizobium sp. DOA1 | reverse complement strand
CAGGCTGCGGCCGCCGGACAGCAGCGGGTCAATCTCGCCGCCACGGCGCCGAGCGCTGCGCCGGCCAGCACGGCGAGCCCCGCCGGCACCAACGTCGCGGCACTGACGCCCGCGACTGCGTCCGCCGATCTCAGCCGCTCAGTGCAGGCCGAGCTCGGCCGCGTCGGTTGCTTCACCGGACAGGCCGATGGCAATTGGAATACGTCCTCGCAGCGGTCGCTGTCGCAGTTCAACCGCTATGCCGGCACCAAGCTCGACGTGAAGGTGGCCAGCACCGACGCGCTCGATACCGTCAAGACCAAGCAGTCGCGTGTGTGTCCGCTGGTGTGCGAGCACGGCTTCAAGGCCGACGGCGACAAATGCACAAAGATCGTCTGCCGCGCGGGTTATGCCGTCAACGATGACAATGAGTGCGAGAAGCAGCGTGCGGCCAAGCCGGCCAAGCCTGTAATCGCGAAGCGCGACGACGGCGACGAGCGTCCTGCAAGGCAGCGTCGCCAGTCTGCAGGCGCGGCAGGCGGCTATGGCGCCGCCGCCGGCATTGCTGCTGGCGCCGGTCGCGCCGCCGGCGGCGGGCAGGTCTACTGCAACAACACGGGTTGTCGTCCGGTCCATCGCGGTTGCCGGCTCGAATATCGCGGCGGCGGGGGCCCCGGCAATGACGCCAATGCCGAGGTCTGTTACTAGGGTTACGGTGTGGCTACATGGTCGTCCTGGCTTTTGCCGGGACGACCGGAGAGACTAAGTCGAGATCGCGCTCGCCGCGATATTCACCGTCAGCGCCAGCAATGCCGTGTTGTAGATGAAGGAGACGATGCCGTGCGCCGTCGCGGTGCGGCGGATGGTCTTGTCGGTGATGCCAACGTCGGAGACCTGCGCGGTCATGCCGATCACGAACGAGAAATAGACGAAATCCCAATAGTCGGCGTGGTCTTCCTTGTCGCCGCTCGGGAATTGCAGGCCGCCGGGCTTGGCGTTGCGGTAATAATCATGCGCGTAATGCAGCGCGAACGTCGTATGCACAGCCGCCCATGACAGCACGATGGTGGTGATCGCGACTGTGAGCTCGAGGACGCCGCGGTGCGGCGTACCGAGTTCGGAGACGATCGCCGCGATGCTGGCGAACGCGCCGGTCGCCGTTACCAGCAGGATCACGAAGCGGCCGTCGTCCTGCATGGCCGCGGCGCGACGGATGTGCTTGTGATCGTTGCACAGCATCATCGCGTAGACCAGCACGAGATAGGCCGCGATCAGCGCGTCCCAACCGAACAACAGCCGGGTCACCAGGCGGTGCGTGCCCGGCAGCAGCAGGCAGACGAGAATGCCGACGGCGAGCGCGATGAAGGTCCGTGGCCGCGCATAGAGCAACCGCATCGGCCGCGACATCTGGCGGAAGCGGACGAGGACGGGATCCTCTTTGCCGCCGGCCGCCATCGCCGCGCGTCAGTTCTTCCGTTCGGCGACAAAGCGCGCCGCGGCCTGCAACACGGCGGCGCGGTCGCCGAAGATCGACACCGCGCTGTCCGCGCGCGCGAGCAGATCGCGCACACGCTGCTTGGCGCCCTCGATGCCGAGTTGGGTGACGAAAGTGGTCTTGCCGAGCGCGGCATCGGCGCCGGCCGGCTTGCCGAGCGCAGCCGCATCGCCCTCGACGTCGAGCAGGTCGTCGGCGATCTGGAAGGCCTCGCCGAGCGCGCGGCCGTAGTCGTCGAGCGCCTGATATTCCTTCTGCGAGGCCTGGCCGAGGATCGCGCCGGCGATGCAGCCATAGCGCAGCAGCGCGCCGGTCTTCATCTGCTGAATGCGGGCGACGTCGATCGGCTCGTTGCCGCCGAAGCGGCCTTCGCCGGCAAGATCGAGGATCTGGCCGCCGACCATGCCGCCGATGCCGGCGCAGCGCGCCAGCGCCCGGGTCAGCAACAGCCGCACATTGGCGTCGCGATGGATCTCGTCCCGGGTGACGATGTCGAAGGCGAGCGTGAGCAGGCCGTCGCCGGCGAGGATCGCGGTCGCATCGTCGGTGTTCTTGTGCAGGGTGGGCCGGCCGCGGCGCAGATCCGAATTGTCCATCGCCGGCAGATCGTCGTGGATCAGCGAATAGCAGTGGATGCATTCGAGCGCGGCGCCCACGAGCAGCGCCGCTTCACGGGGCACGCCGAACACGGCCGCGCTTTCGACCACCAGGAACGGCCGCAGACGCTTGCCGCCGTTGAGGCTCGAATAGCGCATTGCGTCCATCAGTCGCTTGGGCCGGGCGATCTCGTCGTGCAGGATGTCGTCCGACAGCAAGCGGCCGAGCAGGGCCTCGGTGTCATCAGCGGTCTTGTCCAGACGATTGGCGAAATCGGACGGGGACGTGCCGGTCATCAAGAAGGGCTCCAGAACTAAATTCGGCGGGACAATCCTTTATGCGCCCGCCCCAGTCAATCGCTTGGAAGGCCTAAAAAGTGCTGGAAAAGGCCCGAATAATCACAGACTTAATGGTCTGGCCCGTCGCCGCGTTTCATTTTGTGCCGGAAAGGTCGATTTGCGCATCGTTAAAATCCTTCTCCTGGTGCTCGTGGTCGCAGCTCTCGCGCCCTATGTGATCGCGCCGTTTTATCGGGTCGGCCATCCGGTTTCGACGCTGATGGCCTGGCGTTCGCTCCGGGGTGCGCCGATGCAGCGGCAATGGATCGATCTGGCGGCGATGTCGCCCTATCTGCCGCGCGCGGTGGTGGCAGCGGAGGACGCGCATTTCTGCAAGCATCACGGCATCGATTGGGGGGCGCTGCGCGAGGCGATCGATGACGCGCAGGAGGACGGCACGCCGTTCCGGGGTGCCTCCACCATCACCCAGCAGGTCGCAAAGAACCTGTTCCTCTGGCAGGGCCGGGATTTCGTCCGCAAAGCGCTGGAGTTCCCGCTGGCGCTCTGGATCGACCTCGTCCTGCCCAAGCAGCGGATCCTAGAGATTTATCTCAACATCGCCGAACTCGGCCCGCAGGGGCAATTTGGCGTCGAGGCAGCCAGCGCCTATGCCTTCGGCAAGTCGGCGGCCAACCTTTCGTCCCGGGAAGCCGCCCTCCTGGCCTCGATCCTGCCGAATCCGGTCAAACGCAGCGCCCGAACCCCCGGCCCGGGCGTCCGGCGGCTGGCGGCGACCTATATGGCGCGGGGGCAGGCGAGCTCGCTTGCGACCTGCTGGCGCGAAAATCGCTGATTTCGGGCCCATTCGGGGCGTATTTTCCGGCCCAAGAGCCTAGCTTTACGGCCAGCCTTCCTCTATAAGCCCGGCCTTGATCGGCATTCAGCTCGCCTCCTATTGCGGGTGCTGAGCCGTCCCTTCGCGGACGATGCCCTGATGACACCAATCCCTAGAGGATATTGAAATGGCCGTTCCGAGAAGAAAAACCTCGCCGTCGCGCCGTGGCATGCGCCGCTCGGCAGACGCCATCAAGAAGCCGACCTATGTCGAAGACAAGGACTCCGGCGAGCTCCGTCGTCCGCACCATCTCGACCTCAAGACCGGCATGTACAAGGGCCGTCAGGTCCTGAAAAAGAAAGAGTCCTAAGGGACCTTTCTTCAGGCGGGACGATCGCGCTGCCTGATTTCGGCCAACCCATGAGCTAGACGGTGACGGCGGCGGAGCAAATGCTTCGCCGCCGCATTGTCCTGTCCGGATATCTTGATCGAGAAGGCATTTTGCCGATGGTCGGTTTCCCGCTGCTTCTGATCCCGCTCGCAGTCTACAACATCATCGCCTTCCTGATGCCGACCGTGTCCTTCACGGACGTGCTGTTCAAGGTCCCGATGGTGTCCGGCGAGGTCTGGCCGGTCACGCTCGCCGATCTCCTGCTCGCGCTCGGCGTGGTGCTGCTGCTGCTCGAAGTGGTCAAGGGGGCCCGGCCCGGCTCCAAATTCCTGATGGACCATCTGCTGTCGCTGATCGTGTTCGGCGCGGCCGCGGCCGAATTCGTGATGTGGCCCAAATTCGGCAACTCCACCTTTTTCCTGCTGGTGCTACTTGCGATGGCCGACTTTTTCGCCGGCATCGCCCAGCGCACGCGCCGTCGCGTCACCTATGTCGCCGAGACGACGGTGGCCGCGCCACGCAAGGCCAAGCGCCAGGCCGAAGCGCCGGCAGAGGATGTGGCGTCCGAGCGCAAGTTCGAGCCGGTGATTGCGCCGCAGGCGGCACCGGCCGAGCCGCCCGCACCTTCGGCGCAATCCGTCGCCGAGTCCGTGCTGATGGATCATCCTGCGCCAAAGCCCGCACCGGGCGCGCCGTCGCCGGAAATTCCCTCGCCGCATCTCCAGCCGGGTAACGGCACACCGCCGTCTTCCGAGACGCCGCCGCGCTGATCGGCCTCAAGCCACCTGCCGTGTCCGCGCGCTGACGCTTTGCAGCGGACGTTTGCTGCCATAGGCCATCTGCGCATCTTCGGACGAGGCGCGGCGGAGCCGGCGCGTCTGGGGCAATTGCTCGGCATTGGCGATCAGCTGGGTGACGAAGCTGGGATCGGGGCGGGGCAGGGGCATTTTGTGGACCCACGCAAGCGTAGGCAGCATCGGCACCAGGTCCGTGCCCGTGCGCGTGCCGTTGTCCACTTCGTCCAATCGATCGGTACCCAACATCGCCATCACCGTTGATCCGGCGGAGCCTGTCGCGTTTCGGGACGCTGGCGCCGGTGCGTGTCAGTACTCGCAAGGCCTATGCCGGCTGAGCCTACTTGGTTCCCGACCACCTTGGAAACGTGGTTTCCAAATTGTTTATGAACTTTGCCTAGGGTCGAAGACGAATCTGGCTTTATCCTGTACCGGCTCAGGACTCTCTGCTGTCCCGAAACGAGGCGATCTTGACCCCTGCATTGCCGCAAGCCTCCGACATTCTGGCCGCGCTCGGCCAGGCCGTGTTCGCCTGGGACATCGCCAGCGACGTCATCGTCTGGGGTGAGCAGGTCAGCGCCGTCTTCCCGAACATTCCCGCCGAACGGCTCGCCACCGGGGCCGAGTTCGCCAAGCTAATCGAGCCGGCGCAGACGCTGCGGACCGCGGCGCTGGCGCAGACCTCCGCCGTGCATGGTGCCGACGGCACGCCGTATCGGGTCGAGTACGGCGTGCGCATGAGTGCCTCCGATCCCGTGGTCTGGGTCGAGGAGACCGGCCGCTGGTTTGCCGGTCCCGACGGCCGCCCCACGCGCGCGATCGGCTCCGTGCGCATCAACAATGAGCGCCATGCCCGCGATGAGGAGCTGTCGAAGCTGGCCCGGCTCGATCCGCTGACCGGCGAGCTCAACCGCTCCCATCTGATCGCGGCCTTAGCCGAGTCCATCGAGGAGACGACCCGCTTCCGCTCGACCGCGGCCTTCATGCTGGTCGGCATCGACCATCTCGCCCGTGTCAACGACGCCTTCGGCTTCGACGTTGCCGATGCCGTGATCCTCGACGTCGCCAAGCGCATACGCGCGCGCTTGCGCGGCGGCGACGTGCTCGGCCGCTTCTCCGGCAACAAGTTCGGCCTGATCCTGAAGAACTGCACCGTCGACGACATGAACGTCGCCGCCGAGCGCTTCCTCGCCGGCATCCGCGACGAGGTGGTGCCGACCAAATCAGGCCCGGTCTCGGTCACCGCATCGATCGGCGCGGTCAGCGTGCCGCGCTATGCCCGCAACACCGATGAAGCCGTCAACCGCGCCCATGAGACGCTGGATGCCGCCAAGCGCCGCCGTGTCGGCTCGTTCGCGGCGTGGCGCCCGGATGCCGCGCGCGACGCGCAGCGCCGGGTCAACATCCGCGTCACCGACGAGATCGTCACCGCGCTGAACGAGCGCCGTATCAAGCTCGCCTATGAGCCGGTGGTGGCGGCTGCCACGCGCGAACGCGCGTTCCACGAATGCCTGGTGAGGATGGACCAGGGCGACGGCCAGGTGCTGCTGGCGCCCGACATCGTGCCGGTCGCCGAGCGGCTCGGGCTGATCCGCTTGGTGGATCATCGTGTGCTCGAGCTCGTGGTCGCCGAGCTCGCGGCCGCGCCCGACATCTGCCTCAGCCTCAACATCTCGCCCGACACGACGATGGATCCGGACTGGTGGGCGGGAATCGAATCGCTGATGCAGGCCCATCCCGGCGTTGCCGAGCGGCTGATCGTCGAGATCACCGAAACGGTTGCGATCCAGGACATCGACGACGTTCGCGCCTTCGTCGGCCGCCTCAAGCATTTCGGCAGTCGGATCGCCATCGACGATTTCGGTGCCGGCTACACCTCGTTCCGCAATCTGCGCAAGCTCGGCGTCGACATCGTCAAGATCGACGGCGCCTTCGTGCAGAACATCACCCGTTCCGCCGACGACCGCGCCTTCGTGCAGACCCTGATCGATCTCGCCCGCCGCCTCGACATCAAGACCGTGGCCGAATGGGTGCAGGATGAAGAAGCCGCAAGCATGCTGCGCGACTGGGGCTGCGACTATATCCAGGGGCGCCTGATCGGGCTGGCATCAGCCGAGCGGCCATGGGGCGGGACGACGGATAGCGCGCTGCCTGCGGCGAGCTGATGAATCGTAGGGTGGGTTAGCCGAAGGCGTAACCCACCACTTTACTATCCGCGTCGAGAGAAGTGGTGGATTGCGCCTGCGGCTAATCCACCCTACGAGATCACGCCCCTTCATCCAGCGCCACCAGTTCGCGCTTCTTGCGCAGTGCGGGCAATAGCGGCGCTATCAACAGCACCAGCGCGAACGCCAGGCACGTTGCCGAGATCGGCCGCTGCACGAAGGTCCAGAGATCGCCTTGTGACAGGATCAGCGATTTGCGCAGATTGTTCTCCAGCATCGGCCCAAGCACGAAAGCGAGCACCAGCGGCGCCGGCTCGTAGCCGAGCTTGCGCATGAAATAGCCGATGATCCCGAACGCGATCATCACATAGACGTCGAACACGTTGTTGCTCGAGCAATAGACGCCGATGATGGTGAAGAGGATGATGAGCGGAAACAGGATGTTGTAGGGCAGCTTCAGCAGCTGCACCCACATGCCGATCATCGGCAGATTGAGCACCAGCAGCATAACGTTGCCGATATACATGCTGGCGACGATGCCCCAGAACAGGCCGGGATTCTGCGTGATCATCAGCGGTCCCGGCTGCAGGCCGTGAACCACGAAGGCGCCGAGCAGCAGCGCCATCACCACGTTCGGAGGGATGCCGAGCGTCATCAGCGGAATGAAAGCGCCGCCGGCCGCGGCGTTGTTGGCGGATTCGGGGCCCGCGACGCCTTCGATGGCGCCGTGGCCGAACCGCTCCGGCGTTTTCGACAGCCGCTTCTCCAGCGCATAGGAGCCGAACGACGCCACGACAGCGCCGTCGCCAGGCAGAATACCGAGCAGGAAACCGAGCAGCGTACCGCGCCCTACCGGGCCTGCGCTCGCCTGCCAATCGGCTTTGCTCGGCAATAGCTGCGTGATCTTCGTGTCGATGATGTCGCGCTTGATCGCCTGCTCGGTGTTGAGCAGCACCTCGGCGACGCCGAAGAGGCCCATCACGACGGGCACGAGCCCGATGCCGTCGATCAGCTCCATGCGGCCGAAGGTCAGCCGCGGCTGTGCCGTGATGCTGTCGAGCCCGACCAGTCCGAGCACGACGCCGATACAGGCCATCAGCAGCGCCTTCGGCATCGAGCCCTGGGTCAGGAAGGTCAGCACCACGAGGCCGAGCACCATCAGGCTGAAATATTCGGCCGGGCCGAACGCGATGGCGATGCTGGCAAGCCGCGGCGCCACCAGCATCAAGGCGATCAACGCAAAGGTGCCGGCGATGAACGAGCCGAAGGCGGAGATGCCGAGTGCGGGACCGGCGCGGCCCTGCTTGGCCATCTGATGACCGTCGATACAGGTGACGACGGAAGCGGCCTCGCCGGGGATGTTGACCAGGATCGACGTGGTCGAGCCGCCATACATCGAGCCGTAATAGATGCCGGCCATCATGATGATGCCGGACTCCGGCGTGCCTGAGAGCGTCACGGGCAGCAGCAGCGACATCGCCGAGATCGGGCCGATGCCCGGCAGCACGCCGACCAGCGTGCCAATGAAGACGCCGATGAAGCAATAGAGGAGGTTGATCCCGGTCAGCGCGATGCCGAACCCGTGCGCGACATTGGCGAGCGTATCCATGTGATCAGCCGATCCCGAACAGGCCCGAGGGCAACTGGATCAAGAGCAGGCGCTTGAGCACCCACCACATGCCCATGGGCACCAGCACGGCGATCGGGACCGCCAGCGTCCAGCGCACGGGGTCGATCAGCCGCAACAGCAGCAGCACCAAAGGGATCGACGACAACAGGAAGCCCAGCGGTTCCAGCGCAAGAGAGAATGCGGCGAGGCAGGCGATGACGAGAAGCGGCTTGCCCCAGCGTGCATTCTCCCAGCGCGAGGCCAGGGTAGCCCCGCCTTCAGTGACGGCGGAGATGATGATGGAGCCTGCGAACACGCAGATCAGGATGCCGGTGTAGAACAGCACGTAGCCCGAGCCGGGATCATTGATGGTGCCGAGCTTGAGCTTCAGGCCCTGCCAGATCACGAAGCCGCCGATCGCGAGCCCGATCAAGCCGCCCCAGAGCTCGGAGTTGCTGAGGCGAAGTTTGACGTTGGTTTGGTCGTTCATCGATTCTCTCTCGTGCCCCGGACGCAGCGCAGCAGCCATAAGTGCGTTCACGCACGTCTTCGACGTGCTATGGCGGTGCGCTGCAGAACCGGGGCCCATCAGTGTGGGCGAAAAAGCTGGTCCCGGCCCTGCGCAGCAGCGTTGCACGCTGCAGCGCGTCCGGGACACAAGCAGTGCGACTCTACTTCTTCGCCAGCCCAAGCGTCTCGATCACCTTGCGTTCGGACTCCGTGACCTCGACGACGAACTTCTTGTAGTCCTCGGTGTTCTTGTAGTTCGGGACCATGTCGAACTTGGCGAGCGTCGCGATCACCGCGGGGTCGTCGAGCGCCTTCTTGAAGGCATCGTGCAGCTTGGCGACGATCTTGGGATCCATTCCCTTCGGGCCGGCGATGCCGAACGGGGAATCATAGACCATGGAATAGCCAAGCTCCTTCAGCGTCGGCACATCAGGGTAATTCGGTGAACGGGTACCGGTCCACACCATCAGCAGTTTCAGCTTGCCGGCGTCGACCAGCGGCCGCCATCCCGTGGAATCAGCCTGAAGCATGGTGTGCTGGCCGAGCACGGCGGCATTGGTCTCCGCGCCGCCCTTGAACGGCACCTGCGTCAGCTTGATGCCGGCCATCCCAGCGATCTGCTCCATCCCGATATGCAGCGAGGTGCCGGCACCGGGGGTTGCGTAGGTCACCTTGCCCGGGTTGGCCTTGGCGAACTCCACCACGTCCTTCCAGCTCTTGAACTGCGACTCCGCGCTGGTGGTGACACCGAAGGTGTAGCCGGTGAGGTGGACGATGTAACTGAAATCCTTCGCCGGATCCCATGACACCTCCTGCATCAAGGGCAGGCGGAATACGGTGATCGGAATCTGCGAGATGGTGTAGCCGTCCGGCTTCGCCCCCGCTGCCATGGTCGCGGGCCCCACCGTGCCGCCACCGCCGGCCTTGTTGTCGATCACGATCGGCTGCCCCAGGGCCTTCGAAGCGCTGTCGGCGATCGCGCGCATCGAGATGTCGGTCGACCCGCCAGCCGGCCATGGCACGATCAGCGTGATCGGTTTGCTGGGATAATCCTGCGCATTGGCGCCAGTGGTGAGCACTGCACCCATGACCGCATGCACGGCGGCAAAGGCAATCGTCTTCAGCCCGTATTGCAACATCGAAAAGCCTCCCTCGCAGCAACCGCGCTCGGGCCGCCGCTCCTCATTCTTGTGGCACGATTGTTCACGAAATCACGGGAGAAGAAAAGCGCCATTGCGCGCGCTGGGCGAGGAGCCGGACGGCAACCCGACCGGCAACGATGCGTGCGACAATTGGTCGTTCGAAGATGTACCGAGATACGGAATTTGAGCGGGCGATACCGCTACGCCACGCGCCGGAACGTGCTCAGCGTCTCGATGGCATGGCGGACCTCGGCCGCCGGGCACGGCTTGCCGAAATAATAGCCCTGCACCGCGGTGCAGCCGCATTCGCGGACGAAGTCGAGCTGCTCCTCGGTCTCCACGCCCTCCGCCGTAGTCTCGACGCCGAGCACGGAGCCGAGGCTGGCAATGGTGCGGACGATGGCGACGCTCTCCGGGCTTTCGCCGAGCGTGCCGACGAAGGAGCGGTCGATCTTGATGCGATCGAACGGGAATTTGCGCAGATAGCTCAGCGAGGAATAGCCGATGCCGAAATCGTCGAGGCTGACCCGCACCCCTAAGGTGCGGAGCTGGTGGAGAATCTCGATCGTAGCCTCGCTGTCGTCGAGCAATGCCGTCTCGGTGACCTCGAGCTCGAGCCGGTGTGGCGGGAGGCCGGCTTCGGCAAGCGCGCTCGTGACCATCGACACCAAGCCGCGCGAGCGGAACTGCACCGGCGACAGGTTGACCGCGACGGTGACGTCGGGCCAGGACACCGCGGTCGCACAGGCGTTGCGCAGCACCCATTCGCTGATTGGGACGATCAGTCCGGTCTCTTCCGCGATCGGAATGAATTCGGCCGGCGAGACGAAGCCGCGCGAGGGATGCTTCCAGCGCAGCAGCGCCTCGAAACCGGTGAGTTCGGAGTTGTCGAGGCGGACCTGCGGCTGGAACACCAGATGGAACTCACGCGCCTCCAGGGCGCCGCGCAGGTCGTGCTCCAGCGCGTGCCGGCTGCGCGCCTCTTCCTCCATCTCGGGCTCGAACAGCTGATAGGCGCCGCGTCCCTTGGCCTTGGCCTGGTAGAGGGCGAGGTCGGCGCATTTCATCAGTTCGTCGGCATCGAGCCCGTGATCGGGCGCGATCGCGATCCCGACGGAGACGCCGACATGGATCGATTGGTTTTCCAGCGGCGGCGGGTGGCCGATGATCTCGACCAGGTGGCGGGCGAGCTTTTCGGCCGATTGCGGCTGTGGTCCGCGCTGGAGCACGGCGAACTCGTCGCCGCCCAGCCGTGCGACGGTGTCGTGCTCGCCGACATTCTCCTTCAGTCGCGCCGCGACCCAGCGCAGCAGCCGGTCGCCGGCGGCGTGGCCGAGGCGATCGTTGACGGTCTTGAAATTGTCGAGGTCGAAGCACAGCACGGCCATCGCGCCGCCGGCGATCGCGACCTGGTTCAACCCTTCGCTCATCTTCTCGCGGAACAGCGTGCGGTTGGGCAGGTCGGTCAGCGAATCGTGGCGCGCCATGTGCGCGACGCGGGCCTGGGCCTTGTGGCGCTCGGTGACGTCCTCATAGGTGACGACCCAGCCGCCATGCTCCATCCGCTTGTGATTGAGCTTGATGATGCGGCCGTCGCTCAAATGGCGGTGCAACGTGTGCTCGCCTTCGCGCAGTCTCTCGACATAGTCGGCATAGAGCCGCGCACCGGTGGTGCTCGGATGGATGCCGAGCTCGCAGCTGTGCTCCATAATCTCGCGCATAGAGACGCCCGGCTTCACGATCTCGGGCGACAGCCCGTACATCTCGATGTAGCGGCGGTTGCAGACGATCACGCGCAGGCTCGAATCGAGCATGCACAGGCCCTGGCTCATATTGTTCAACGCGGCGTCGAAGCGGCGATATTGTTCGCTCAGTTCTTCGACCGCGTGCTCGCGCTCGGTGATGTCCTCGTAGGTGGCCACGAAGCCGCCATCTGGCAGCGCGCAATAGCGCACCGAGATGACGGCGCCGTTCGACATGCGTCGTCGCATCGGCGAGGAATCGCGGCTCGCAATCCTCGCGCTCGCGGCTTCCATGAGCTGTCGCGGACTGTATTCGGAAGCGAACGCGCCGTTGTCCATCGACCGCTCGATCAGTTCGGAAAGATGCGTGCCGGGCCTGGTCTCCTCCGGCGACAACAGGTAGATCTTTCGGTAGGTGGTGTTGCAGACGCGCAGGCGCATGTCGCTGTCGTAGAAGGCGAGCCCGTGCGCCATGTTCTCGAGAGCCGCATCGAGGATGAAGTTCTGCTGCCGCAGCGTCTCCTCGTATTGCAGCCGCTCGGTGACGTCCTCATGCACCGTCACCCAGCCGCCGTCGGGCAGGAAGCGGGAGACCGCCTGCACCATGCGTCCGTCGTAGCGCATCACCAGCAGGGTCTTCGCTTTCCTGGCGCGCACGTCATCCAGACGGCTCTGGTGAAATTCGTCGCCCTGCATGCCCGGCAAATTGCCGCGCGACATCCAGTGCTCGATGACCGTACAGTGCGTGACCCCCGGTTTTACGATGTCGGGGTCGAGGTTGTAGAGCTTCAGGAAGCGCTCGTTGCAGACCACGACGCGGCTCTCGGCGTCGTACATGATCAGGCCATGCGACATGTTGGAGAGCGCATGCTGGCTGCGCTCGGTCTGCACAAGCAATTCCGCCTCGAGCCGGGCGAGCCGGCTGACGTCGTCGCAGATCGTCATCCACCCGCCGCCAGGCAGCGGCTTCAGCTCGAGGGCCATGACGATGCCGCTTGCGAGCCGCTGCTCGGTTCGGAACGGTTTGCCGCCTGCGATCTGAGCGATCCGCGCCGAATACAGCGCGTCGAGCTCGCTTTCCGGAAAATTGCCGCGGCTCGCGCTGTGCGCGAGCACCTCGCGATAGCTCGTTCCCACCCGGACGAATTCGGCCGACATGTCGAAAAAGGAGAGATAGCGCTGATTGACCAGCACGATCCGGTTGTCGGCATCGTAGACGCAGACGCCCTGCTCCATATGGTCGAGCGCGAGCTGGCTCAGCGCAACCAGGGCTTCCGGGCCCTGTTCGCGGCGTGCGGCACCAAGCTCGTTGTCGCGGGTCGACGTCATGGGATCGGCGGGATCTCGGCGGGCAATGGACTTAACGCAACGTAATTCAGCCGCCGAGGGTAGCGAAGAGGCCGGAAAATTCCCTTAAGCGCCGTAGTTTACGGAGGGTGACTGGTGATGGAGAGAGGCGTGTTCCGCACGCGAATGCGGGACCTGCAAGCCAGCCTGGCTGAAAGCGCGCAATAAATCCCGCCGTCGTCCTGTTCGCAGGGACGACAGCGGATGCTTGGTTGATCTCCTACGGCCCGTACAACACGAGTTCCGTGTCGGTGAGGTCGGCGAGTTGCGGCCGGTGCGGGCCCTTGAAATATTTGCGGCCACGCCGCTCGGTATAAATACCCACCAAGCCGGGAATCGGGCCGTTGGAATCGACCGTCACCGAGATCTTGCCGAGCCGCAGCAGCAGCCGGCCGATGCGGCCCGCGCAGGCGGCGTATTCGGCAGTGTTGCGGCAGTAGATCAGCTTCATCGCCGGCGGTGCGATGAAGCCGCGGCGGATGCGCACCGCTTGCAGGACGAAGGGGAAGGTCCCCTGCGGCGTGCGGCAGACCAGGCTGAGACAATTGTAGCGTGCATGCCGCGTCAGAAGCTCGGTCTCGGTTTCGGATAGCCCCTCGATCGCCTTGGCATGCTGCGAGATGACCTCGATCTTGCTCCAGCGCGGGGCCCGCGCCAGCGCAGGCACCGAGAAGAAGATGCCGTGGCAATAGGCACGGAAACCCTGCGTCTCGATGATCGGCCAGGTCCACGGCGCCGGGCTGATGTTGAGATAGGTGACGTCCTTGTGCCGCTGCGCGATCTTGGTGAGCAGCGGAGCATAGTTGCGGTAGGCCGGATCGACGTACCAGCTCGACAGGTTGCACTGGATGGCGGTCTCATCGCCGCCCTGGCGCGCCGTGTAGATCAGCAGCAGCACGCCGACCGGCGTGCCGCCATCGTCGAGCATGTAGCCGAAGCGCGGATAGCCTTCCGGCACGGCCCGGAAGGCCTGCCGGCGCAGGCCCTGCATCCAGTATTCGCGCGAACGCCCGACGAAGCCGCGCGTCAGCAGATCCGCGATCTTATCGACGTCGGCCTCGGTAATCTCGCGGCATCGGACCTTGGTGTGAATCACGCTCGTCTTGCCCGTGGAAATGGTCGGCCTCGTGAATTTTGTTAGCGCCAGCCTTCGCCATGGGCATCGGCCGAAGCGCGTGGCTGCATGCCCATGATCTCGCGGACCTTCGCGGGCCAGGCGGAAAGATCTGTGCCGTGGGTGTGGAACATGGCAACCGCGAGCCGGTCCATGCCGAAAGCGACACAGCCGGTGTGGGCCGGCTCGCCATTGGCGTCCTGGATGCCCCAGGTCGTGCCGAAATGTTCGCGGTGATAGTTGAAGCTCATGCAGGCGGTCGGCTGCTCTTCCGAGCGCAGCGGAATCAGGAGCTCGAATTTGAGCTGCTGCTGCTTCTGGCTCACCGCTTTCATCTGGCCGACGCGGCCGAAGAAGGGATCGCTGGCATAGTCGACGCGGAAGGTCAGGCCGAGGTCGCGGGCCATCGCCTGCGCGCGGACCATCCAGCGTTCGCGGAAGTCAGCGACGTCATCGGCCGTGCCGATGCAGACATATTCGCGCATCCGGAACGATTGCAGCCGGTCGAGATGCTTGGACGGTTCGCGGCGGAAGCAGTCGGCGGCGACGTCGAAGCGCAGGCCACCCTTCGGCAACTGACCGCGGCCTGCGGCGATCGGGTAGACGGGATAGCAGGCGGCCGGGGACAGCACGAGGTCGGCCGGCGACAGCGAGGTGGTCCAGTCGCCGCCGGCGTCGAAGCGGCTCACTGCGGCGTTGATCTCGCGCTCGGTGCCGTGCAGGCCGCAGACGCAGCCGAGCAGGTTCGGAAAGCTCTTGAGGTAGCCGGATTTTTCCAGCTGAGCCCGGCTCATCACGGGCGGAAAGCGCATCACCTCGGTACCGGCCTCCCGGTGGCCGGTGATCAGCGCAGCGAGCCGCTCGACGACGCCCTCGTAAAGCGCGGTGCGGGCGTAGACGCCGTCCGAGCCCATCGGATGGAACAGCTTGTCGGCGAGATGATCGAGCGGATCGATGAGTTGCGGCGCGGTCTCGGGCGAATCGGGGAGGACGGCAATGTTCATGGGTCGATGTCCTGCTATCTCAAAATTGTTCTTGTTGTTTCAGTCGGCAAGCACGTCAGTCGTGAAGGCTCGATGGCACGCCGCTCATCAAGGTCGATGTCGCGGCGTTGGCGAGTATGCGATCGTTGTTGATCATGATCGGCGACGACAGCACGTCGCGCAGGTGACGGCCCATGGTGAACTCGCCGTCGTTGCGGTAGCCGGAAAGGCCCGCCGTGCGCATCGCGTGCATCACGGTTTCGACCGCGAGCTCGGACGCCTGCACCTTCAAGAGTGTGATCGAGGACTGGAAGTCGAGCGAGCTCAGCGCGCGCTCGTCATGCTCGGCGCGGGCGAAGGCGTCGATGTTGGCGGCGATCAGCGCGCGCAGCTTGGCCAGCGACATTTTCGCGGCCGTGAAGTGCGCCGCAGCCGGCGGCATCTGGCCGCCCGACGAGCGAGCCGCCTTGCGGATGAACGCCTGCGCGCGGGTCACGGCCGCAGCGGCAATGCCGGCCCAGGCCGACGACCAGCACAGATGCGCGAACGGCGTCATGGTCTGGGCATGGATCTTGTCATAGGATTCCGGGAAGACACGGTCGGCGGGGCAATCGACCTTCAGCTCGAAGCCGGTCGAGCAGGTGCCGCGCATGCCGAGCGTTTCCCAGCCCAGCGTCCGCTTCAGCGCGTAATCGTCCTTGGCAAGCGCCAGCAGCACCTGGTCGGAGGCCGCCGCATCGGTGGCGCGTCGCGCGATGGTGACGAGGCCATCGGCTTCGGCCCCGTAGGAGATCACGGTGGCGTCGCGGACCAGCGAAACGGTGTCGCCGGCGTGGTCGACGGCGGCCGCGCTGGCGCGGATGTTGCCACCGTTCTGGCCTTCGGTCGTGGAGGAGGCGAGCAGCCACTGGTCGCGGGCGACCCGGCGCATCATGGTTTCCATCCAGGGGATGCCGTGGCCGTGCCTGATAACGCAGGCCACCTTGGTCTGGTGCATCGCGTAGATCATCGCGGTCGACGCGCAGGCGCGCCCAAGCGTGTAGCAGATATCGGTGACGTCGTAGATCGAGGCGCCGAAGCCGCCGAACTCGACCGGGATCATGACGCCGAGCAGTTTCTGCTCGCGCGCCACCTCGAAGGCCTTGTGGGGGAAGCGGGCGTCGCGATCGACCCCGTCGGCGTCGGCCGCGGCCGCTGCGGCCGTCCGCGCGGCACGTTCGACCAGGGAGGGACCCTGCTCGAGGAAGTTCGTCTGCATTTCGTCGACAGTGAGGACTGCTTCACGCACGTTCATACTCGTCCGCCTCCGGTTTGCCGTTCGAGATCGCCGGCATCATTCGCGATGCCGCTTGAAGCGATCCTCCGACCATCTTTGCTTGTGAGACGAGGCTACGGATTTAATTCAAATTCGTCGATGAAATAGAGGGTAAACAAAGCCCAATTCCGAACGAACAGTTAAGGTGCGGTTGTTTGCATCGCGGGAATTTCGCGGATCCTGTTAGGGATCTGGAAGAGGCCGGAATTTTAGTCAATCTGAGTCATCGTTTACTAAGGAAAGCGAAGTAATCCTCACGCCCATTGCAGGACCGACTGGCTGCGACCATCGTAGCCGGCAGTCCGGTCCGACCTCGATAGACAGATGGGAATTTTGCCGATGCAGGCCTTCGATACCGATTTGCGCGATCGCATCATCAAGCTGGTGAAGGGGATTCTCGAACAGAATTCGCTCACCGCTGACGTCACGCCGCAGGCGAAGCTGGTCGATGTCGGCCTCACCTCGATGGACATGGTCAATCTGATGCTCGGCGTCGAAGCCGAGTTCGACTTCACCATCCCGCAATCCGAAATCACGCCGGAGAATTTCCAGTCCGTCGAGACGCTGGAGCGGATGGTCGCCGCCCAGCTGCAGCTGGCGAACGCCGCTTAAACGAGGGCGCGCGGCTCCTTCCACGGTGTCGTCCCTGCGAATGCAGGGGCCCATACCGCGGAATCTATCGACCTTTGATGGTCGCAGTACCGAACGACGAGTCTTCGCCCAACCACGGCCTGTGGTTATGGGTCCCTGCGTTCGCAGGGACGACACTGGGAGTGTGGGCCCCGCACTCCTCACACCACCGGCATCGCCGCCGTCCCCGTTCCAAATCCGTCGCAAAGCTGGCATAGCTTAACCATGTCGCAGGTAGCTGACAGGGTGGAGTAGGTATGACGCAGGCGGTATTGGGCATCATCGGCGGTTCCGGCATCTATGATCTGCCGGGGCTCGAGGGTGCGCGCGAAGAGGTGATCAAGAGCCCGTGGGGCGAGCCGTCGGCGCCGGTGCGGCGTGGCACCATGGCGGGCCTGCCGATCGTGTTTCTGCCGCGGCATGACAAAGGCCATCGGCTGTCCCCCTCCGATATCAATTATCGCGCCAATATCGACGTGCTGAAGCGGGCCGGTGTCACCAGCCTGATCTCGCTGTCGGCCTGCGGTTCCTTTAGGGAGGAGCTGCCGCCCGGCACCTTCGTCCTGGTCGATCAGTTCGTCGATCGCACCCACAAGCGTGAAAGCTCGTTCTTCGGCAGGGGCTGCGTCGCGCATGTGTCGATGGCGCATCCGGTCTCGCCGCGGCTGCGCATCCACCTGGCCGCGGCCGCCGAGGCCGAAGGCATCGCGATCGCGCGGACCGGGACCTATGTCTGCATGGAGGGGCCGCAATTCTCCACTTACGCGGAGAGCATGACCTACAAGACGCTGGGCTATTCCGTGATCGGCATGACCAACATGCCCGAGGCGAAGCTCGCGCGCGAAGCGGAAATTTGCTATGCCACCGTCGCGATGGTGACGGATTTCGATTGCTGGCATCCCGACCACGACGCCGTCACCGTGCAGGACATCATCCGCGTGTTGACCTCGAACGCCGACAAGGCGAAGGCGCTGGTGGCGCGGCTGGCAAAGGATTTTCCGCGCGAGCACGAGCCGTGCCCGATCGGTTCGGACCGTGCGCTCGACACCGCGCTGATCACGGCGCCCGAGGCGCGTGATCCCGAACTTCTGAAGAAGCTCGATGCGGTGGCAGGGCGTATCCTGCGCGGCTGAAGGGAAAGGCAGAGCGCCATGAAAGTCGACGGCAAGCATTTCCGCAGCATCTGGCGCGAGCGCGATGGCTGGTCGGTCGGCGCGATCGACCAGCGCAGGCTGCCGCACGAATTCATCGTCGCGAAGCTGACGTCCTGCGAGGACGCGGCAGTCGCCATTCGCGACATGCTGGTGCGCGGCGCGCCGCTGATCGGCGCCACCGCAGCCTATGGCATGGCGCTCGCAATGCGCGAGGATGCTTCGGACGCGGGCCTGAAGCGTGCCTACGAGCGGCTCGTCGTGGCGCGGCCGACCGCGATCAATCTGAAATGGGCGCTGGACGAAATGCGCGCGACACTCGCGCCGATCGATCCGGCCGAACGGGCGGAGGCGGCGTATGCGCGCGCGGACGAGATCGCCGAGCAGGACGTCGAGATCAATCGCGGCATCGCCGACAATGGCCTGAAGCTGATCGAGGCGGTCGCGGCGAAGAAGCCGGGCGAGACGGTGAACGTCCTCACCCATTGCAACGCCGGCTGGCTCGCGACGGTCGACTGGGGCACGGCGACGGCGCCGATCTATCTCGCGCATGAGCGCGGCATCAAGATCCATGTCTGGGTCGACGAGACCCGTCCGCGCAACCAGGGCGCTTCGCTCACCGCCTGGGAGCTCGGCCATCATGGTGTGCCGCACACGGTGATCCCGGACAATACCGGCGGCCATCTGATGCAGCACGGCATGGTCGATCTCGCCATCGTCGGCACCGACCGCGTCGCCGCCAATGGCGACGTCTGCAACAAGATCGGCACCTATCTGAAGGCGCTCGCCGCGCACGACAACCGTGTGCCGTTCTACGTCGCGCTGCCCTCGCCGACGATCGATTTCGCCGTTCATGACGGCATTCGCGATATCCCGATCGAGCAGCGCAGCGGCACGGAGGTTACCGACATGACCGGCCGCACCGCCGACGGCCGGCTGGAGACGGTCCGCATCGTCCCGGAGAACTCGCCGGTCGCGAATTATGCATTCGACGTCACGCCTGCGCGGCTCGTCACCGGCCTGATCACCGAGCGGGGCGTGCTGAAGCCCGACCGTGCCGCGTTGGCAGCGGCGTTTCCGGAGCGGATTGCAACTGCGGCGGAGTAGGTCTCGTAGGGTGGGCAAAGGCGCGTAAGCGCCGTGCCCACCATCTTCATTCCGTGCCGTGAGCTTTGGTGGGCACGCTTCGCTTTGCCCACCCTACAGGTTTCGCGAACTAGGTCAGCTTTAACCCTGTCGCCTTCTCGAGATCCGCGATCGCCTGGGCGCCGCTCGTCACCTTGATCGTGGTCATACCCATCTCGCGCGCGGGCTTGAGGTTGACGCCGAGGTCGTCGAGATAGACGCAGCTCTTGGGATCGACCTTTAGCGTCTCGACCATCAGGCTGTAGATGCGGGGATCGGGCTTGCGCAGGCCGATCTTGGCGGATTCGATGACATGGTCGAACAGCACCATCACCTCCGCGACATAGAGTGAGCGTCCGGTCATGCTGCCAATGGCGTTGGCCGGAAGGTTGTTGGTGATGCAGCCGGTCTTGAACTGCGCCTTGATGCGCTTCAGCGCCTCGACCATCTCGGGGCGCAGATCGCCCTGCAGCAGCGGCAGCACGTCGCGGCCGCGCACCTCTGCGCCGAGCGCGCCTGATTCCTCGGCGAACAAGAGGTCGAACGTGTCGATATCCACCTCGGCCCGTTCGAACTTGGCCCAGGCATTCTCCAGATGGTTGGCGGCGTTGGTGCGCCGGATGATGTCGGCGGGCAGGCCGCGCTCGGTCTCGAACCGCGTGAACGCCTCGAACGGCGAGCTCGTCAACACGCCGCCAAAATCAAAGATCACAGCTTCGATCGTCAAGGTCCCGACCTCGTCAATTCCGTACAGAGATTGCTGACAAGACGGCTAGCACGCGCTATCGGCAAGGGCCAGCCCGAACCAAGCTCGGCCCCTGACCGACCAGATCGCCGAGGCGTATGCCCCATGAAGACTATCGCGACATTCATCACGACAGTTCTGTTGCTGGCCACGCCGGCTCACGCCATCGTCGGCGGCGGGACGCCGCAGGCCGACGGTGTCGCGCGTGCCGTGGTCACGATCGTCGGCTCGCGCGGTAATTTCTGCACCGGCAGCCTGATTGCGCCGAAACTGGTGCTCACCGTCGCGCACTGCGTGCAGCCTGGTGCAGACTACAAGATCGTCGATCGCGGCAACGACGGCCAGCCGCAATTGCTGAACGTCCGCACCGTCGCGATCCATCCGAGCTTCAACATGCAGGCGATGCAGGCGCATCGGGCCACCGCCGACGTGGCGCTGCTGCAACTGGAAATTCCACTCAAGGGAAAATCGACGGTGACTGTCGGCACGCCGACGATTCCCATCCGGGTCGGCAGCCGCTTCACGATCGCGGGCATCGGCGTCACCACGAGCGGCGATGGCAAGAGCGGCGGCATCACACGAGTTGCTGCGCTGGTCACCACTGGCCAGCCTGGCACGCTCCAGATCCGACTGGTCGATCCCCTAACCAACGGTGTTCGCGGCGGAATCGGCGCTTGCACCGGCGATTCCGGCGGTCCCGTGTTCGAGGACAGGCCGAACGGTGCCGTGGTCGTCGGCGTCGTCAGCTGGTCCACCGGGCCGAACGGCGCTGCCGGCTGCGGTGGGTTGACGGGCGTCACGCCGCTCACGCTCTACCGCGACTGGATTCTGCAGACCGCGCGGAGCTGGGGTGCGGCGCTGTGATTTGACGTTGACCTGATCTATGTCATTTTGAACGGGAAGCGCGGCGAACCACAGTGTCCGTCGCGGAGGAAACGCGCCGTCCGACCAAGGCCGGCCACAAGAACAAGCAAGGCAACAAGCAACGATGAATGTCGCCGTTCGCGGTCACACCGCCACCAAGCAAGCTTCCGAACATTTCGACGTGCTGATCGTCGGTGCCGGCATCTCCGGCATCGGCAGCGCCTACCACATCAACAAGCAGCTGCCGGGCACGAGCTACGTCATCCTGGAAACGCAGGCGACGTTCGGCGGCACCTGGAGTACGCATCGCTATCCCGGCATCCGCTCGGACAGCGACCTTCACACCTTCGGCTACAGCTTCAAGCCCTGGGTCGGGCCGCCGATCGCCACCGCCGAGGAGATCCTCTCCTACATGAAAGAGGTGATCGACGACAACGATATCGCCCGCCACATCCGCTACAAGCACAAGATCAATTCGGCGAGCTGGTCGAGCGAGCAGAATCTCTGGACCATCGAGGCTGTGACGACCGACACCGGGGAAGCAAAGACCTTCACCGCGAACTTCCTCTGGATGTGCCAGGGCTACTATCGGCATTCGGAAGGCTACACGCCGGAATGGAGGGGCATGGATCGCTTTAAGGGCCGCATCGTTCATCCGCAGACCTGGCCTGACGATCTCGATCTCGGAAACAAGAAGGTGGTCGTGATCGGCTCGGGCGCGACCGCGGCGACGCTGGTGCCGAACATTGCGGACAAATGTGCGCATGTCACCATGCTCCAGCGCTCTCCAACCTATTTCCGGCTCGGCCGCAATGCCATCGAGATCGCGGAGGAACTGCGCAGGCTTCAGGTCGACGAGGCGTGGATCCACGAGATCGTCCGCCGCAAGATTCTGTTCGAGCAAGACGCATTCACCAAGCTGTGCGTCTCCAAGCCGGAGCAGGTGAAGAAGGATCTGATCGGCCAGATCAGCGCGGTTCTCGGTCCCGACTACGACGTCGAGACGCATTTCACGCCAACTTACCGGCCGTGGCGGCAGCGCATCGCGTTCGTGCCCGATGCCGATCTGTTCAAGGGCATCGCCAGCGGCAAGGCCTCCGTCGTCACCGACGAGATCGAGTGCTTCGTCGAGAACGGCATCCAGCTCAAATCCGGCAAGTTGCTGGAGGCCGATGTCGTGGTCACCGCAACCGGCTTCAACCTCGCCGCACTCGGCGACATCGCCTTCGAGATCGACGGCAAGCCGCTCGCCTTCGGCGATACCGTCACCTATCGCGGCATGATGTTTACTGGCGTGCCGAACATGGTCTGGGTGTTCGGCTATTTCCGCGCGAGCTGGACGCTGCGCGTCGATCTCGTCGCCGATTTCGTCTGCCGGCTGCTCGGTCACATGAAGGCCAGGGGCGCAAAGAAGGTCGAGGTAAGCCTGCGTCCCGAAGACCACAACATGCCGATCCTGCCCTGGATCGATCCGGAAAACTTCAACCCCGGCTACATGATGCGCAACATGGATCTGTTGCCCAAGCGCGGTGACAAGGCGGAATGGCAGCACAGCCAGGATTACTGGACCGAGAAGGACGAGATCCCCAAGACGGATCTGGATGACAAGGTGTTTGTGTATGGGTGAGGGGAGCGCGTGAGGGCACGATAGCGACCGCTACACACTCCGCTGTCGTCCTTGCGAACGCAGGGACCCATGCCGCGGATTTTCTCGATCTCGGTCGGTAGGCGTGCGGAACGACGAGTCTGCGCCAAACGTCTCCCTGCGGCTATGGGTCCCGGATCGGCGCTCCGCTGCGCTGCGCTTGTCCGGGACGACACTGTTTGCTGGATTGGCCGCGTCTCAACTCATTCGCAGCAGTGCTAAGAATTCCTTCGCGTCGCATTCGCGGCGATCGCCGCCGCCGCGGTGCGATTCTCCACACCGAGCTTGGCGTAGATCTGCTCCAGGTGCTTGTCGACCGTGCGCGGGCTCAATCCCAGGATCTGCGCGATGTCGCGGTTGGTCTTGCCTTTGCTGAGCCAGGCCAGCACCTCGCCTTCCCGGGTGGTGAGGCCGAGCTCGCTGGTGAATTCGGGCGGTGGCGCAGTGCCGGCCTCCTTGGACAGCCGGAGCAGGAATTCGTTCGGTGCGGTTTCACCCATGTAATAGAAGCGGAGCTGCGGATTGTCCGGCAGTGAAGCAGCCTGAGACTTCGAGCTGCCCTTGGTTCTGGCCTGATCCAGCCATTGCAGCAGCGATGGCGGCAGGACGAAGTCGTCGGCCTGCGGGCCGTGGTGATCCGCCAGCAGCCTTTGCGCTTGCGGCGTCGCCCAGAGCAAATTGCCCTGCCGGTTGACCGCAAACAGGAAGCGGCCGGAGACGTCGAGCGCGGCACGCGCGCTCTGGGTGAGGCGGGCATTGCCGAGATGGACGCGGATGCGCGCCAGCATCTCCTCGATCACGATCGGCTTCGTCACGTAATCGACGCCGCCCGCCTCCAGCCCGCGAACGATATGCTCGGTCTCGGCAAGACCCGTCATGAAGATCACGGGCACATTGGCAAGGCCCGCATCGCGCTTGAGCCGGCGGCAGGTCTCGAAGCCGTCGATGCCGGGCATCACGGCATCGAGCAGCACGATGTCGGGCGTGATCTGGTCGACGATGCGCATCGCGGCGGCGCCGTCGAGCGCGATCATCACCGTCATCCCGGCGCCGTCCAGCGCATGGGTGAGCAGCCGCAGCGTTTCGGGAGAGTCGTCGACGACGAGCGCGACGTCGCGCTTCTTGGGCTCAATGCTCATGCGCATGCAACGTCTTCAATGTGGCCATGTACTGATCGAGATCGAAGCGATCGACCAGCAGACGCATCTGCGCGACGAAATCGGCATGTTCGGGGTGCTCGCTGCCGATCTCGTCGAGCTTCAGCTGGATGCCCCGGACATAGCCGATCTGGCCGAGGCCGATCAGCGCCTCGATATGCCGCACCGGCGGCTTCGATCCGCTCTCCGGCCGCCAGAATGGCACGACGATCTCGTTCGCGCCGTATTGCCATTCGATCTTGAGGAGCTGGCGGATCGTCTCCAGCAGCCGTGGAATGTCGATCGGCTTCATCAGATAACCGTCATGGAACGGTTGGGCCAGAGGCGTGCCATGTGCCTCCAGCGCACTCGCCGACACCATCAGGATACGCGCTGCGTGATGGCCGCTCGCACGCAAGGCTTCCGCCACGGCCCAGCCATCCATGGCCGGCATCGAGATGTCGAGCAGGAACAGGTCGGGCCGGCAATGCTGCGCCAGCGCGAGGCACCCGGGCCCATCGGGGGCGCTGAGCAGGATGAATCCGAGCGGCGCCAACACTTCGCGCAGGAGGTCGCGATGAACGGGATCGTCGTCCGTGATGAGAATGGTCTTGCGCGCACCATGATAGCCCGAGACCGGTGCCTCCACCGGCGCGATGCGCTGGGGATTGGTGACCTCCGACAGAAGGATCTTGACCTTGAACGTGGAGCCGGCGCCGACCGTGCTCATGACCTTGATGTCGCCGCCCATGACGCCGGCGAGCAGCCGGCTGATGGTAAGGCCCAGCCCTGTCCCAGTCTGCGGTTGCGAAACGCCGAGCGCGCCGCGCTCGAATGGCGCGAAGATGCGCTCGAGATCATCGCTCTGGATGCCCGGACCGGTGTCGATCACCTCGAATTCGGCGACGGGGCTGCGATAATGCACCACGAACTGCACGCTGCCGGCCTGAGTGAACTTGATCGCGTTGGAGAGCAGGTTGATGAGCACCTGTCGTAGCCGCTTCTCGTCGGCGTAAACCACGACCGGCAGCGAGGCTGGCCGTCTGAACACGAAGTCGATGCCCTTGGCAGCCGCCTGGAGGCGAAACATGCCGACGAGCTGATCGAGAAACTCGCTGAGGCGCACCTCGTCGCGCGACAAATACAGCCGTCCCGCCTCGATCTTGGAGATGTCCAATATGCCGTCGATCAGGCCGGAGAGGTGATCGGCGCTGCGGCGGACGACGCGGACCTGGTCGCGCGGCTTGGTGGCCAACGTCGAATCCTGCTCCAGCAGCTGAGCATAACCGCTGATGGCGTTCAGCGGCGAGCGCAGCTCGTGGCTCAGGCCGACGACGTAGCGGCTCTTCGCGAGGTTGGCGGATTCGGCCACTTCCTTGGCGCGCTGGAGCTCGGCGTCGGTGCGCTTATGCGCGTCGATTTCCTGGATCAGCAGCGTCGTCTGCCGTTTGGTTTCGTCTTCCGCGGCGCGGCGGCTCTGCTGCGCCAGCACGAACAGCCAGGCCACCACGCCGATGATGATGCTGAGCGAGAAGAACACCTTCCAGAGCACGTCGGAGACGAGAATGTTCTCGCCATGGACGCTCGCCGAGGTCTGGAGATAGATCAGCCCGAGCACCAGCGCGACGAGACCCGCGGAGATCACGAACACGCCGACGTAATGGCCGAACTGCGAGTTGATCCGCTGGTAGATTGGCTGTGGCAAAATCCGGCCGAGCGCCTCGGAGAACTGCACCTGGGCGCGCGCATGCGGCTTGCAGAGATCGTGGCAGCGGGCATCGAGCGAGCAGCACAGCGAGCAGATCGGGCCGGCATAGGCCGGGCAGGACGTGGTGTCTTCCGGCTCGAAGCTGTGCTCGCAGATGCAGCACTGGATCGCCTCGATATTGGCCCAGCTCTTCTTGGGCTTGCGCGCGATGTAATACTTTCCGCCGGTGAGCCAAGCGATGACGGGTGCAGTGACGAAGGCGACGGTGAGCGCGACGAAGGCCGCCAGCGCCTTCGCGGTCGGGCCGAACAGGCCGTAGAACGCCGCGATCGACACGATGGTCGCGATCGTCATGGCGCCGACGCCGACCGGGTTGATGTCATAGAGATGGGCGCGCTTGAACTCCATCTGCGGTGGACGCAGGCCGAGCGGCTTGTTGACGACGAGGTCGGCCACGAGCGCGCCAACCCAGGCGATCGCGACGTTGGAGTAGAGCGCCAGCGTCTGCTCCAGCGCCTTGTAGACGCCGATCTCCATCAGCAGCAGCGCCACCAGCACGTTGAACACCAGCCACACCACGCGGCCGGGATGGCTGTGCGTCAATCGCGAGAAGAAATTCGACCAGGCAATCGAGCCCGCATAGGCATTGGTGACGTTGATCTTGATCTGCGACAGGATCACGAACGCCCCGGTGAGCGCCAGCGCCATGTCCGGCTGCGATAGCACATATCGAAACGCTTCGAGATACATGTGCGCAGGCTCGGCCGCCAGCTCGCCGGAGAGGCCGTGGCTCAGGGCAAAGAAGGCGAGAAACGAGCCCAGCAGCAATTTCAGCGCGCCGAAGATGATCCAGCCCGGCCCTGCGATCAGCAGGGCGATCCACCACGAGGTTCGCGACGTGCGGCAGTCGCGCGGCAGGAATCGGAGGAAGTCGACCTGCTCGCCGATCTGCGCCACCAGCGAAAACACCACGGACGAGGCGACGCCGAACAGCAAAAGGTCGAAATGCCCGTTCACGTCCCCGTGCTCGCCGGCGAATTTGCGCCATTCCCCGAATGAGTAGGGATTGGCCCAGGCGATCGCGGCAAAGGGCAGGATATGCAGGACGACCCAGATCGGCTGCGTCCAAAGCTGGAAGCGGCTGATCAGGGTGATGCCGTAGGTGACGAGCGGGATGATCGCCACCGCGCTGATGAGGTAACCGATCGGGCGGGGAATGCCGAAGCACATTTCGAGCGCGGTGGCCAGGATCACCGCTTCGATGGCGAAGAAGATGAAGGTGAAAGAGGCGTAGATCAGCGAGGTGACGGTTGAGCCGATGTAGCCGAACCCGGCGCCGCGTGTGAGCAGGTCGATGTCGATACCGCATTTGGCTGCGTAATAGGCAATCGGCACGCCGCAGAAGAAGATGATGATGGAGACGGCGAGGATCGCGGCACAGGCGTTGGTGACGCCGTAATTGAGCGTGATGGTGCCGCCGATCGCTTCCAGCGCCAGAAAGGAGATCGCGCCGAGCGCGGTGTTGGCGACGCGGGCGGCGGACCAGCGGCGCGCGCTCTTCGCCGTGAAGCGCAGCGCGTAGTCTTCCAGGGTCTGGTTGGCCACCCATTGGTTGTACTGGCGCCTGACGCGGTCTATTCGCTGCCGCCCTGCCACGCTCTACCCCACTCCCGATACGGACCCGGAGCCCCTCGCAAATTCCGTACCAAAAGCCTACGTCGGCATTTTGCGGTGCAGTATACGCGATCTTGCGTATGCTTGAGCTGCACAAATTCGAGCCATCCTCACGGCACCAACGCGTGTCTCGAACAAAAGTGGGGTGCTCATGTCAGACGAAGCAAACAAGGGCTTGTTGTCGCCGATCCGGCGTAAACTGTTGATGGGAATGGCGGCCGTTCCTGCCATCACGATGCTGCCGAAGGCATCGTTTGCGCAGGCGCCTGCAACCTCGGCGGTCAACACCACGGGCCTGGCGGTCACCGACACCGAGGTCACGGTCGGCATCCTGCATTCGGCGACCGGCACAATGGCGATCTCCGAAACCGGCTCGATCCAGGCCGAAAAGCTCGCGATCGAGCAGATCAACGCGGCCGGCGGCGTGCTCGGCCGCAAGATCAAGTTCATCCAGGAGGACGGCGCATCGGACTGGCCGACCTTCGCCGAGAAGGCGAAGAAGCTGCTCGTCAACGACAAGGTCGCGGCTATCATGGGCTGCTGGACCTCGGCCTCGCGCAAGGCGGTGCTGCCGGTGGTCGAGCAGTATAACGGCATGCTCTACTACCCGACCTTCTACGAAGGCCTCGAGCAATCCAAGAACGTGATCTACACCGGCCAGGAAGCGACCCAGCAGATCCTCGCCGGCCTGAACTGGATCGCCAAGGAGAAGGGCGCCAAGTCGTTCTTCTTCATCGGCTCCGACTACATCTGGCCGCGCACCTCGAACAAGATCGCGCGCAAGCACGTCGAGAACGTGCTGAAGGGCAAGGTCGTCGGCGAGGAGTACTACGCGCTCGGCAGCACCCAGTTCAATTCGGTCATCAACAAGATCAAGCTGACCAAGCCGGACGTGATCTTCACCGACGTCGTCGGCGGCTCCAACGTCGCATTCTACAAGCAGCTCAAGGCTGCCGGCATCGATCTCTCCAAGCAGGCGCTGCTCACGATCTCGGTGACCGAGGACGAGATCGACGGCATCGGCGGCGAGAACATCGCAGGCGCCTATGCCTGCATGAAATACTTCCAGTCGCTCGACAACGCCAACAACAAGGCCTTCGTCTCGGCCTTCAAGAAGATGTGGGGCGAGAAGACCGTGATCGGAGACGTCACCCAGGCTGCCTATCTCGGCCCGTGGCTGTGGAAGCTGACGGTCGAGAAGGCCGGGTCCTTCGACGTCGACAAGATCGCCACGGCCTCTACGGGTGTCGAGTTCAAGGGCGCGCCGGAAGGGTATGTGCGCATCCACGAGAATCATCATCTTTGGTCGAAGACCCGCGTCGGCCGCGCCAAGCTCGATGGCCAGTTCGAGCTGATCTACGAGACCGCCGATCTCGTCGAGCCGGATCCGTTCCCCAAGGGCTACCAGTAAGAAGCCTTACCAGTAAGTCGCGGCGCCCGTCGCACTTTCCCTCAAGGCAAAACCGCTCCCTGGCGTGGATCGCAAGTCCATGCCTCAAGCCCCCGCGTCGCGAACCTGCTCGCGACGCGGGACCCTTTACCGACGGAGGACATGGATGTTCGGCGACTATTCGATTGGCGACCTCGGCTCGATCTTCGTCATGCAGGGGTTTGCCGGACTGATCCTGTTCTCCGTCTATGTCCTGATGGCACTCGGCCTCGCCATCATCTTCGGCCAGATGGGCGTCATCAACATGGCCCATGGCGAGTTCATGATCCTCGGGGCCTACGTCACTTGGATGACCTCCAATTTCTTCCAGGCCTATTTGCCGAGCCTGTTCAGCGGCTACTTCTTCCTTGCAATGATATTGGCCTTCCTCGCATCCGGCGCGCTGGGCATGCTGGTGGAATGGGGGCTGATACGGCACCTCTACAAGCGCCCGCTCGATACGCTGCTCGCGACCTGGGGCCTCAGCCTGATGCTGCAGCAGGCCTATCGCTCGGTGTTCGGCGCGCGCGAGGTCGGCGTCGAGCTGCCGCAATGGATGCTGGGCTCGCTGCACGTCACCGACAGCATCGAGGTGCCGATCAACGGCGTCTTCGTGATGTGTCTCACCGTGCTGATCACCATTTCCGTCGCCTATGTTCTCTACATGTCGCGCTGGGGCCGCCAGGTGCGCGCGGTCGTGCAGAACCGCATCATGGCCGGCGCGGTCGGCATCAACACCGAGAAGGTGGATCGCTACACGTTCGGCCTTGGTTGCGGCATCGCCGGTGTCGCCGGCAGCGCCTTTACCATGATCGGCTCGACCGGGCCGACGTCGGGCCAGCTCTACATCGTCGACACCTTCCTCGTCGTCGTGTTCGGCGGCGCCGCCAGCCTGCTCGGCACCATCGCCTCCGCCTTCTCGATCTCGCAGACGCAATCGACGCTCGAATTCTTCATGTCGGGCTCGATGGCCAAGGTGCTCACGCTGCTCGCCGTCGTCGGCATCCTGATGCTGCGGCCGCAGGGTCTCTTCGCCCTCAAGGTCCGTAAATAACGAGAGGCAGGCAAGTCATGATCAACTCACGCTTCTTCAATCGATCCGAGCTCATGGGCTTCATTGCCCTGGCGGCCGTGCTGTTCGTGATCCTGCCGCTGACGCTGGATGTATTCCGCCTCAACCTGGTCGCGAAATATCTGACCTACGCCTTTGTCGCGCTCGGCCTCGTGCTGTGCTGGGGCTATGGCGGCATCCTGAGCCTGGGGCAGGGCGTGTTCTTCGGCCTCGGCGGCTATTGCATGGCGATGTTCCTTAAGCTCGAGGCCTCCAGCGTCGAGAACACCAAGATTCAGTCGACGCCGGGCATTCCTGATTTCATGGACTGGAATCAGATCACGTCGCTGCCGCTGTTCTGGCAGCCGTTTCACAGCCTCACCTTCACCATCCTCGCCATCATCCTGGTGCCCGGCCTCTTCGCCCTGATCATCGGCACCGCGATGTTCAAGCGCCGGGTCGGCGGCACCTATTTCGCCATCATCACCCAGGCCGTCGCCGCCATCCTCACCATCCTGATCGTCGGCCAACAGGGCTATACCGGCGGGATCAACGGCATGACCGATCTGCGCACGCTCAAGGGTTGGGACATCCGGCCCGACCACGCCAAGGTCATCCTGTACTTCGTCGAGGTGGTGCTGCTGTTCGCCTGCATCGGCATCGCGCAGTTCATCCGCCTGACCAAGCTCGGCCGCATCCTGGTGGCGATGCGCGAGCAGGAGGATCGCGTCCGCTTCTCCGGCTACAGCGTCGCCAATTTCAAGATCTTCGCCTTCTGCATGGCCGCGGTCTTCGCTGCCATCGGCGGCGCCATGTTCGCGCTCAATGTCGGTTTCATGTCGCCCTCCTTCGTCGGCATCGTGCCGTCGATCGAGATGGTGATCTACACCGCCGTCGGCGGACGAATGTCGATCTTCGGCGCGGTCTGGGGGGCGATCCTGGTCAACTTCGCCAAGACCAGCCTGTCGGAATCTTTCCCGCAGCTCTGGCTGTTCGGTCTCGGCGCACTGTTCATCGCAGTCGTGCTCGCTTTCCCGAACGGCCTGTCCGGGCTCTGGGCCGATTACGTGCAGCCGCGCATCGATCGGCTGTTCGCCTCGCGCAAGCCGAAGCCGGGCTGGAACGACAATTCGGTCGCCGACGGCGCCCCGGCAGAGTGAGGAAGCCATCATGCTCATCGGTCATCAACCAAAGGAATTCCTGCTCGCGGTCTCCGGACTGACTGTCTCGTTCGACGGGTTCAAGGCGGTCAACGATCTCTCCTTCTACGTCGAGGAGAACGAAATCCGCGTCATCATCGGCCCCAACGGCGCCGGCAAGACCACGGTGCTCGACCTGATCTGCGGCAAGACCAAGGCCACCTCGGGCTCGATTCAGTTTCGTGGCAAGGAGCTCACGAAGATGAAGGAGAACGAGATCGTGCAGACCGGCGTCGGGCGCAAATTCCAGACGCCCTCGGTGTTCGAGGACCTCACCGTGTTCGAGAACCTCGAGATCTCGTTTCCCCGCGGCCGCAGCGTGTTCGGCTCGCTGACCTTCCAGCGCGATCAGCTCGTCAAGGAGCGGGTAGCCGAGGTCGCCGAGATGATCTTCCTCAAGGACAAGCTCCACACCTATGCCGACGAGCTCAGCCATGGCCAGAAGCAATGGCTCGAGATCGGCATGCTGCTGATCCAGGACCCCGACCTCCTGATGCTGGATGAGCCCGTTGCCGGCATGAGCGTGTCCGAGCGCGCCAAGACCGCCGAATTGCTCAACCGCATCATCAAGAACCGTTCGGTGCTCGTGATCGAGCACGACATGAAGTTCGTGGAAGACATCGCGCACAAGGTCACCGTGCTGCACCAGGGCCAGATCCTCTCCGAGGGGACGATGGAGAAGGTGAAGAACGATCCTAAGGTCGTCGAAGTCTATCTGGGGCACTAGCAAATGATGTCGTCAAGCGAGCCTGTAGCGGCAACGCCGGTGCACCTCTCCCCTTGTGGGAGAGGTCGGATCGCGCAAGCGATCCGGGTGAGGGGTATCTCTCCGCGAGGCAAACTGCCATTCGCATTCGCAGATGCAGACCCCTCATCCGTCGCGGGCTTCGCCCGCGCCACCTTCTCCCACAAGGGGAGAAGGAAGGTATACCGAGCCTAGGAGCGCATCATGCTGGCAATCTCCGATCTCCACGTCGCCTACGGTCAGAGCGAGGTGCTGCACGGGCTCAACGTCAAGGTCGCGCCCAACGAGATCGTGGCGATCATGGGCCGCAACGGCATGGGCAAGACCACGCTGATGAAGTCGCTGATGGGCATCCTGCCCGCGAAGAGCGGCTCGGTAACCATGGACGGCGCAGAGCTCGGCGGCCTCAAGAGCTTTGAGCGCGTGGCCAAGGGGCTCGCCTATGTGCCGCAAGGCCGCATGATCTTCTCCACCATGACGGTGAAGGAGAACATCGAGACCGGGCTCGTGGTCTCCGGCGGGTCGGAGGTGCCCGAAGACATCTACGAATTGTTCCCGGTGCTGCTGGAGATGAAGGGCCGCCGTGGCGGCAATCTCTCCGGCGGACAACAACAGCAGCTCGCCATCGCTCGCGCACTCGCCACCAAGCCGAAGGTCCTGCTGTTGGACGAGCCGACCGAAGGCATCCAGCCGTCGATCATCAAGGACATGGCGCGCACCTTGAAGCGCATTCGCGACGAAAAGGGACTTTCGATCGTCGTGTCCGAGCAGGTCCTGAGCTTCGCGCTCGACATCGCCGACCGCGTGCTGGTGATCGAGAACGGCGAGATCGTGCGGGACGATCCGCGCGACGACGTCGATGCCGCGCAGGTCTCGAAATATCTGTCCGTCTAACCAACCGTAGTAAAGGGGAGCCTCTCGATGCCAGAGACACTGATCAAGGTCGATCTCACCAAGTCGGCTTATGAAAATGACATGGTGCACAACCGCTGGCACCCCGACATCCCGATCGTGGCCTGGGTCAATCCCGGCGATGACTTCATCATCGAGACCTATGACTGGACCGGCGGCTTCATCAAGAACAACGATTCGGCCGACGACGTGCGCGACATCGACTTGTCGATCGTGCACTTCCTGTCCGGCCCGATCGGGGTCAAGGGCGCCGAGCCCGGCGACCTCCTCGTGGTCGACCTGCTCGACGTCGGTCCGCTCAAGGAGAGTCTGTGGGGCTTCAACGGCTTCTTCTCCAAGCAGAACGGCGGCGGCTTCCTCACTGACCATTTCCCGCTGGCGCAGAAGTCGATCTGGGACATCACGGGTCTCTACACCTCGTCGCGGCACGTGCCCGGCGTGAACTTCGCCGGCCTGATCCATCCCGGGCTGATCGGCTGTCTGCCCGATCCGAAGATGCTGGACACCTGGAATAAGCGCGAGGCCGAGCTGATCTCGACCAATCCGACCCGCGTGCCCGGCCTTGCCAATCCGCCGTTCGCGCCGACCGCCCATGGCGGCCGCGCCAAGGGCGATGTGAAAGCCAAGATCGGAGCGGAGGGCGCCCGCACCGTGCCGCCACGCGAGCATGGCGGCAATTGCGACATCAAGGATCTCTCCCGCGGCTCCAAGATCTACTTCCCGGTCTACGTGCCGGGGGCCGGTCTCTCGATGGGCGATCTGCATTTCAGCCAGGGTGACGGCGAGATCACCTTCTGCGGCGCCATCGAGATGGCGGGCTGGCTGCATCTGAAGGTCGAGGTGATCAAGGACGGCATGGCGAAATACGGCATCAAGAATCCGATCTTCAAGCCGTCGCCGATCACGCCGAACTACAAGGACTATCTGATCTTCGAAGGCATCTCGGTGGATGAGGCCGGCAAGCAGCATTATCTCGACGTCCACATCGCCTATCGCCAGGCCTGCCTCAACGCCATCGAGTACCTGAAGAAGTTCGGCTATTCCGGCGCCCAGGCCTATTCCATTCTCGGCACCGCGCCGTGCCAGGGCCACATCTCCGGCGTGGTCGACGTGCCCAATGCCTGCGCCACGCTGTGGCTGCCGACGGAGATCTTCGACTTCGACGTGATGCCCTCAGCGGCAGGGCCGATCAAGCACATCACGGGCGATATCCAGATGCCGATCTCGCCGGACAAATGACGCCGCGCTCCCTCTCCCCGTTCTCACGGGGAGAGGGGCTCTCTCCGCGTGAGCGGGTAGCAGTGAGCTGTTGTTGAACGTGCATTAGGGGTGATGCGATGCCGGTCTATGAATATCTCTGTGACGACTGCGGTCCCTTTAGGGATATGCGCCCGATGGCGGAATGCGACGATCCGCAAAGCTGTCCGCATTGCGAGACGCTGGCGCCGCGCGTGATCCTGACCGCTCCGAATTTCTTCTGCATGCCGGCGGACAAGCGCAAGGCGCACGCCGTCAACGAGCGCAGCTCGCACGCGCCGCAGACGCTCGCACAATACAAGGCCTCGCACGGCCCCGGCTGCGGCTGCTGTTCGTCGGGCAAGACCGTCAAGGACAAGGGCGCGTCCGACAGGAAGAAGCCCGCGCGGCTGATGACCAAGTCCAGGAGCGGCGCCAAGGGTTTTCCAACGGCGCGTCCCTGGATGATCAGCCACTGACGCCACACGCCATCATCAAACAAAATAGAGTACAGGAGCGCTCGACATGCTTCACGGTGACATCTCCAGCAGCAACGACACGGTCGGCGTCGCGGTCGTCAACTACAAGATGCCCCGCCTGCACACGAAGGCCGAGGTACTCGACAACGCCCGCAAGATCGCCGACATGATCGTGGGCATGAAGGTCGGCCTGCCCGGCATGGACCTCGTGATCTTCCCGGAATATTCCACGCAAGGGATCATGTACGACTCCAAGGAGATGTACGAGACGGCGTCCGTGGTGCCGGGCGAGGAAACCGCGATCTTCGCGGAGGCTTGCCGCAAGGCGAAAGTGTGGGGCGTGTTCTCGCTCACCGGCGAGCGCCACGAGGAGCACCCGCATAAGGCGCCCTACAACACCTTGATCCTGATGAACGACAAGGGCGAGATCGTGCAGAAATATCGCAAGATCATGCCCTGGGTGCCGATCGAGGGCTGGTATCCCGGCAATTGCACCTATGTCTCGGACGGACCGAAGGGCCTGAAGGTCAGCCTGATCATCTGCGACGACGGCAATTATCCGGAGATCTGGCGCGACTGCGCCATGAAGGGCGCAGAGCTGATCGTGCGCTGCCAGGGCTACATGTATCCGGCCAAGGAGCAGCAGGTCATGATCTCCAAGGCGATGGCATGGGCCAACAATGTCTATGTCGCGGTCGCCAACGCGGCCGGCTTCGACGGCGTCTATTCCTACTTCGGTCACTCCGCGATCATCGGCTTCGATGGCCGCACGCTCGGCGAATGCGGCGAAGAGGACTACGGCATCCAGTATGCCCAGCTGTCGAAGCATCTGATCCGCGATGCGCGCCGCAACGGCCAGTCGCAGAACCATCTCTACAAGCTGGTCCACCGCGGCTACACCGGCATGATCAATTCCGGCGACAACCCGCGCGGCGTCGCGGCCTGCCCGTATGATTTCTACAAGAACTGGATCGCCGATCCCGAAGGCACGCGCGACATGGTCGAAGCGATGACGCGCTCGACGCCGGGGACCGACGAGTGCCCGATCGACGGCATTCCGAACGAGGCGGCGGCGTCGAACTACTAGCCTGATGCCTGATCGGCCGTTGATGTGAATGGCCGTCAATATGCATTGCGGGTCGAAGACATCTCCGCATGCGCGGAATGGGAATGGCGCGCGGCAAACCGTGGCGCGGTTGCAACATGGACGGTTGAATCGGCCCAAGACGCGGTCCCTTCGGCGGATTCTCGGTGCACCGTAGTTCTACCGGCCGTCCTCATGGCCTAAGTTCCACGCGGCGCCGCTGGGGGCGCCGCGGGTGGGGGAAGTGCGTGGGGGCTTGGTTGCCATCGAGTGGGCTCGGTTGCTCGCGCCGGAGCTGCACGACCATGCGCGCGGCATTTGGGGTGAGCCTCGCCCTGGGCGTGGCTGTCGTGACGACCCCGGCCGGAGCCCAGCAGTACTTCAATGGATCGCAGACCACACCGAATGGTGCCGTCAACGGCGGCGGCGGCGTCTGGGACGCCACCACCACCAACTGGACCGACTTATCCGGCTCGATCAGCACCGCTTACGATCCGTTGTCGGCCGGCACGATGTTCGGCAGCGGCGGTCCTTCGACGCCGGCAATGGGCGGGACGGTGACCGTCACGCCGACCGGCGTGCAGCTGACCAGTCTCGTGGGCTTCGACCTCACCGGCGACGGTTCGATCTATACGATCCAGGGCGGCGACCTCAGGCTCGCCCCGGGCGGCACCACGTTCGTCACCAACGATGTCACGGGGACTGGGGACCCGTCGGCGGCGATCGCGTCGCGCATCACCGGCAGCGGCGGCATCACCGTAGACGGGCCCGGTTTCCTGGCGCTGTTGGGTGCGAACACATATGCCGGTGGCACTTTCATCTGCAACTGCGGCTCGCTTGAGCTTGGCGACGCGACCCATACCGCCAGCATCATAGGCGCTGTCACCAATGAGGGTCTCTTCAACGTCGTCAATGCCGACATGTCGGGAGTTACGGTGCTCCTGAATGAGCTCTCCGGCCTGACCACGTTTCGCAATGCGACCTCCGCCAGCTCAATGGCGATCACCAACAGAGGCCAGCTGTACTTTGGCGATTTGACCGGAGGCGGGACCGACACCGCGACGGCTGGCCGGGCGACCATCATCAACGATAGCGGGTTGACCGGCTTCTTTGGCCGCACCAATGCGGGCATGGCCAGCATCACCAACTACAATGGCGGCGGCACCGTGTTCATCGAGCAATCCTCGGCGGGCTCGGCGACCATCGTGAACAATGATCTCAGCGGAACCGTCTTTGGTACGATGACCGGATCCGACACCGCGACCGCAGGCAACGCGACGATCATCAACGAGTCCGGCGGGCGGACCAATTTCGGCGCGTTCACCACGGCGGGCAATGCCACCATCGTCACCAAGGACGGCGGCAAGACCGAATTCTACGATAATTCCACCGGCGGCACTGCGCGCTTCATCACGACCGATACAGGCATCGTCAATTTCGGCGTCAGCATCGGTCCGAACGGCGACGGCCGGATCACGGCCGGCTCGATCGAAGGCAACGGCTTCTACTATATCGGCGGCGGCAATACCCTCGTCGTCGGCGGCAACAATCGCACGACCGAGGTCAGCGGCGTCATCGGCGATTTTGATCCCTGCAGTTGCGGTCCTGCTGGTCCGGGCTCGCTGGAAAAGGTCGGCAGCGGCGCGTTGATTCTCTCCGGCACCAATGCCTATACCGGCACGACCACCGTGAACGGCGGCATCCTGCGGGTCGACGGCAACATCTCGCAGTCGAGCCTCACCACCGTGAACGCGGGCGGCGCGCTGTTCGGTACCGGAATCGTCAGCAATACCGTCATCGCCAATGGCGGCATCTATGCGCCCGGCGATGGTGGGCCGGGTTCGAGCATGTGGGTTCAAGGCGACCTCGCCTTCCAGTCCGGTGCGCTGTACCTCGTTCAGGTCGGTAGCGGAAGCACCGCGAGTTTTGCCAACGTTTTCGGCAACGTGACCCTGAACGGCAATGTCGGCGTCTCGCTCTACGCAGGCAGCACCATATTGCCCCAATACACCATCATGCAGTTTTCCGGCGCCGCAGCCGGCAATTTTACCGGCGTTACCGCCCCCGGTGGTCTCATCGGCACGACCACCGTGGATCCCAGCGGCACTGTCCATCTCAATTTCACGCTGGACTATGGTGCGAAGTACGCACTCAACATCAATCAGAAGAACGTCGCCACCACGCTTCAGAATTTCTTCAACAGCAATGGCTTCCTGCGAGCCGAATTCGCGGGTCTCGGTCCCAACGGCTTGACGCAGGCTTCCGGTGAACCCGCGACAGGCTCGCAGCAGACGACGTTCAACGCGATGAACCTGTTTCTCGGCCTGCTGACCGACGTCTACAATTCAGGACGGAGCGGCATGTCAGGTGCGATGCCCTATGCCGATGATGCGAGCGCCGATGCATACGCCGCACATCGCAAGGACGCCCGCGACGCCTTCGCCTCGATCTACCGCAAGGCGCCGGCCGCGACTTTCCAGCAGCGCTGGGATGTCTGGGCGGCCGGCTATGGCGGCTCGCAGAGCACCGATGGCCACGCAGCGCTCGGCTCGAACGACACCACCAGCAGCGTCTACGGCACGGCCGTCGGTCTCGACTACCGCTTGTCGCCGTCGACCGTCGCCGGTTTCGCGCTTGCCGGCGGGGCCACCAGCTTCGGCGTCAACGGCCTCGGCTGGGGCCGCTCCGACTTGTTCCAGGCCGGCGCGTTCGTGCGTCACACCGCTGGTCCCGCCTATGTCACGGCTGCGCTGGCCTATGGTTGGCAGGATGTCACCACCAATCGCATCGTCACCGCCGCCGGGTTCGACCAGCTGCGCGCCCAGTTCAATTCCAACGCGTTTTCGGGCCGCGTCGAGGGCGGCTATCGTTACGCCATGCAGTGGGTCGGCGTCACGCCCTATGCAGCGCTCCAGGCCACCATGTTCAGTCTTCCGGGCTATTCGGAGTTCGCCGTAGCAGGCAGCAACGTCTTCGCCCTCAACTATGCCGCCAAGGATGTAACCAGCACCCGCACCGAGCTCGGTCTGCGCGCGGACAATTCGTTTGCCGCGCCCGGGGGCCTGGTGACCGTTCGCGGCCGCCTCGCCTGGGCGCATGATTACAATCCGGATCGCACCGTCGGCGCGGTGTTTCAGACCCTGCCCGGATCGGCCTTCGTCGTGAACGGCGCCGCTCAGGCGCGCGATTCCGCGCTGACCACGGCATCGGCGCAGATGAACTGGATGAACGGCTGGTCCGCGTCGGTGACCTTCGAGGGCGAGTTCTCGAACGTTACCCGCTCCTATGCCGGCAAGGGCCTCGTGCGCTACACGTGGTGAGCTAGTCTAGCGCTTCTGTTCCGTCGGCCTGCGCGGCGGTCGCGGCGCCACGGGCGTTCCCGCCATCTTGTTGGCGGTCTCGCTGACGTCGAGCAGCGAGCGGCGGATGTCCTCGAGATAGCCCGCCGATTTCTTCTTCATGGTATCGGCGAGCTCGTGCAGTCCTTTTATTTTCTCAAACAGCTCGTCGGCCTTGCCGTCGACGAAGCCCGGCACCGCGCCCTCGATCTTCGTGACCGCCTTGTCGAAGCCCGCGAAGGCGTCGTCGACCTTGGCCATGACGGCGTCGATATCGCCGCCCTTGCTCCTGAGGTCGGCGGTGTAGCTCTCGAATGTGCGCAGGCCCTCCTTGATCGCTGGAGCGTTGCTCACGATCGCGCGGTCGACGCTGTGCAGCGTCTCCACGATGGATTCGGCGTCGCTGAGATCGGTGGTCAGGATCGGGATGCCGTCCGAGTCCAGCGGCACCGGCGGCGCGGTCGGGGCGCCCCCGATCAGCGAGATCGCCGCGATGCCGGTGAGCCCCTGGAACTCGATGCCGGCGACGGTGTCCTTGCGGATCGGCGCGGCGTTGTCCAGCATCACCAGCGCCACGATCCTGCGGGGACTGTCCAGCTTGATCGACAGGATCTGGCCGGCAGGCACACCGTCGAAATTGACCGGCCCGCCGCGCCGCAGTCCGCTGGCGGAACCGCCTTCGAACACCACGCGCAACTGGCTGCGGCTCTGGATGGTACGCCATTTCTGGACACCGAGCAGCCCACCGAACGCCACGGCGATCGCCGTCAGCGTCGCTGTTCCGATCACCAGATTGCTCGCGCGTGCCATGCAGGGGCGATTTTACGGCCAAAGCGGGGGAGTTGGAAGGAGGCCGGATGATAAGTAGGGCGGGTTAGCGAAGCGTAACCCGCTGCCTTCTTCGCCTGTCGCACGGGGCGGATTACGCTGCTACGGACTTTAATGCCCAGCCGCGCGCTTTGCCGCAGCGTTGTTCAGCACGATCAGCGCATCGACCGCCACGCCCGTTTTGGTGTTGATCAGGAACGGGTTGATGTCGATGGAGGCGATCCGATCGCCGGCATCGGCGATCAGGTTGGAGAGGCCGACCAGCGCCCTCACCGCGGAGGCCTCGTGCAGCGCCGGCTTGCCGCGATAGCCGCGTAGCTTGATCCCGGCCTTGGTGCGGCCGATCAGCAGCCGCGCCTCGGCTTCGTCCAGCGGCGCGCCGGCGAGTGCGACGTCCTTCATCAGCTCGATGTCGATGCCGCCGGTGCCGAACAGCACGACCGGCCCCATCTCGGCATCGAGCGAGGCGCCGACCACGAGCTCGAGCTCGGCCTTGACCTGCTGCGCGATCAGGATGCCGTCGAGCTTTGGCTTGCCCTTCAGCTTCGCAACTCGTGCGGTGATGTCGGCGAACGCCTTCTTCACCTCGGCGGCACTGTTGAGGTTCAGCACCACGCCGCCGATGTCTGATTTGTGCAGGATCTCGGCGCTGACGAGTTTTGCCACGACCGGGAATCCGATCTGCTTGGCGATCGTCGCGGCCTCCGCCGCCGTCTGCGCTATGGCCTCCTTCGAGACCGGAATGCCGTAGGCCTTCAGCAGCCTCTTGGAGGCGACCTCGTCGAGTGCGGCGCCGCCGGCTGATGTCAGCGCCTTCTCCAGCACGGCCCGTGCGGCCGGCTTCGAGCTCGAGGCGATGTCGGGGACTTCCTTGCGCAGCTTCGCGTAGTCGAGCAGCGACTTGATCGCCGTCACGGCGCGCTCCAGGCCCTGCATGACGGCGAGATGCGGCAGCGACTTGCGTAGGTCCTTGGTGAATTCGGTGAAGCCGATCGACATCGCGCTGATATAGATCACGGGCTTCGAAGCCTTGCTCGCCATCTCGTCGACGATGCGCAAATTGCGCTCCCGCAGCTCGTGTGGTGCCTTCGGCAGCTCGGCGTCGATGATGACGACGTCGATGTCGGGATCGTCGATCATCAGCTTGATCGACTTCATGTAGACGGAGGGATCGACCACGGCGGCAAAGCCTGCGTCGAGCGGATTGCCGACGATCGAGCCGGGGCCGAGCATCTTCCCCAGTTCCGCGCTGACATGCGGGCTGAGCGGCGCGAAGTTCAGGCCCGCGGCATAGAAAGCGTCGATCAGCATGCCGCGCTTGCCTCCGGAGAGCGTGACCGCGGCGAGCCGGCCGCCTCTGGGTGCTGCGGCGTGGACGAAGCACTCTGTGGTCTCGATCAACTCGTCGAGCCCGCCGACCCGAATGACGCCTTCGCGCGTTGCGATGGCATCAAACGTCTCGATCGAGCCGGCGAGCGCGCCGGTATGGGCCATCGCTGCCGCGCGGCCGCCTTCGGATGCCCCGAGCTTGAGCGCGATCACGGGCTTGCTGGCGGCGCGCGCCGCCTTGCAGGCATCGCGGAACGCCTTGGTGTTGCGCACGCCTTCGAGATAGACGACGATCACCTTGATGCTCGGGTCCTCGGCGAAATAGCGCATCAGGTCCGGCGTCTCGAGCCCGGCCTCGTTGCCGGTGGTCACCATGTAGCCGACGCCGACACCCCGATCCTCCAGTGCCTGGCGGATCGCCATGACGATCGCGCCGGATTGTCCTGCGATCGCCACCGCGCCCTGCTCCATGGTGACGATACGATCGTCGATATTGGTGAAGAGCTTCTCGCCGGCGCTCAGATTACCGAGGCAGTTCGGCCCCGTCACCGCAAGTCCCGTCTCGCGCACGGCCGCCTGAAGTTCGGCGGCAAGCTTCTGGCTCTCCTCGTCCTGCAATTCGCTGAAGCCCGAGGTGACGATGGTGGCCGAACGTGCGCCGGCCGCGGCGGCATCGCGGATCACCTGCACGGCCGCGCGCGCCGGCACCAGCACCAGGACGTGATCGGGCTTTTCCGGCAGGCTGGCAAAGTCCTTGTAGCACGGGACGTTCCAGATCGTGTCGCGCTTGGCGTTGACCGGATAGAGGCCGCCCTCGTAGCCGTACTTGACCAGATTATTCCAGATGCGCTCGGCATAGTTGCCCGGCTTGTCGGTCGCGCCCACCAGCACAATGTTGTGCGGATGCAGCATGGCATGGATGCCCTTGACGATATCGCCGGCGTCGGGCGGAGGAGACCATGGGCGCGGAGAGACCGACGCAACAGGCACCTGAGCTTCCATGGCACTTCCTCACTTTTGTTCTTGTTGCAGCCTGTTCTTGCTGCGGCCTGCCGGCCTCGCTGCGCGCGGTCGAGCGCGGGATTCCGGCGAATTGATCGGGATGGACTCCATGCCGCGGGGCGGAATGAGCGGGACTTCGTGACGAGGCTAGCATCGCCAGACTTTTGGCGAAAGTGCGAACGATCCGTCGAAATGCTAGGAGTGCATGGCGTTCGTCCTCTCGATGGTGATCATGCCGCTCCTGTCAATCGTGGTGCCGACTCTCGATCGTCCCGATACGCTTCGCCACGCCTTGGCGACCATGGCGTGTCAGCCCGCGCATGTCGATTGCGAGTTCATCGTGCAGAACAATGGCGGCAATCCCGAGATCGCGGACATGGTCGCGGGTCTGAAGGATGCGCGCTTCAGGCACTTTGCCAGCGACACCGTCCTGACCATGACCGACAATTGGGAGGCGGCGCTCGGCCACGCCTCGGGCGAATACGTCGGCTTCATCGGCGACGACGACGGACTGATGCCCTATGCGTGCGCCACCGCGTCCGAGATCCTCTCGGGCCGCAACATCGATCTGTTGAGCTGGCGCGCCTACAGCTACTACTGGCCAAGCTACCACCATCCGGCATTTCGCAACCGGCTGGTCGCCGAAATCGACCTTGCTTCGTCCGTGGAGCGCGTTTCGTCACGCCGCGAACTGGCCCGCATCTTCGGCTTTCAGGCTCACTATGCGCATCTGCCGATGATCTACAATTCGTTCGTCCGGCGCGATGTCATCGATCGGATGCGTGCGATCGGCGGCCGCTATTTCATCGGCCTTTCGCCCGACGTGGCATCGGGCATCGCCAATACCGCGCTGACCGACAGCTTCGTCCGCCTCTCGCGGCCGCTCGGCATGGCCGGCTTTTCGCGGCACAGCACCGGTCACGCCCTGTTCTTCGAGACCACGGATCTGCTGCAGACCTCGCGCGGCGCCCGCGATTTCGGAGCGATCGACGACGATCCGCAGCTTCCCGATCTCAACGCGCTCCAGCTCTTCATCGCCAAGGACATGCTCGTCCTCAAGCGTCTGCTGCTGGCGGACGACGATCATGTGAGGCTCGACTTCAAGTCGCTGGCGCAGGCCCTCGCGACCGATATCAACGATCGTCCGCTCCTGTATGATCGCACGGTCCGGACCATCGGTGAGCTCGCTCGTATGCATGGTTTCGACGTCGCAGACATCATCATTCCGGCGCGCCTCACAGACCGGCCGCCGCCCGGGCGAGGTGTCCGCCCAAGCGGGCCGAACCGCATGCTTTACGAGCTCGACGGTTCGGCGCTTGGGCTCGGCTCGATCGCGGATGCGGCGCGTGTGATCGCGCAGTTCGTGCCGGATCAGGAGCCGTTCGATCCAAGCACTCTGGAATTTCCCGTATCCGCACCGCGCCTGGGCACGGAGAAGCTCGCGTTCACGCGCGGTGACGCCGGCGTCGCTGCATTGATCGAGGGATGGAGCGAACCGGAGGAATGGGGCACCTGGTCCATTGCCAGGAGCTGTGTGCTTCGCTTCGAGCTCGATCCCGTTCCGTCGCGGCCGGTCGAGATCGTGCTGGCCTGCCGGGCCTTCGTCTCCGACGGGAATCCGCGGCTGCATGCCTTCTGCCGCGTCTGCGACGGGACGCCACAGCAACTGACATTCTCGATGGGAGCGTTCGCCGGCCAGCGCCGTCTGACGCTCGATCCCGCCGCCGTCGCCGCCGACGGAACGGTGACCATCCACCTGGCGCTGTCAGATCCGCGCTCCCCCGCGGATCTTGGATTGAGCGCCGACGTGCGGCCACTCGGCATCGGTCTGGAGCGGATCTGGCTCGAAGACAACGTCCGCTCCTCCCGAACTCGTTGACCACGGCCTGCTCAATACCGCAGCAGGCGCAGCTTGTGGGCGTAATGATAGGCCAGTTGCTTCGCGAGATAGGGAGCGATGGCGCGTCGGATCTGCATGTGTGTCGGATCGAAGCCGAGCACGCGACGCCGCAGGACGCCCATCTCCCTGACTCCGACCGCGTAGGTCGACGCCGTCTTCTGGGCGTCGTGAATTCGGAAGCAGGCGAGAAACCGTGGCACGCGCACGAACTTGAATCCGGCTGCCTGAGCCCGCAGGATGAAGTCCCAGTCCATCGCATAGTGGAAGTTTTCGTCGACCGGCCCGATCTTGTCCCACACGCGCTTGCGCCAGAACATCGTCTCCTGCGGAATGTAGTCGGCATATTGCAACGCCTGGCCGTCGTGAGGCGGCAGCACGGCACGCCCCACCTCGAGCCCGTCGCGATCGACGAAGACGCGATGGCCGTAGACGATGTCGACATGGGGATGCGTCATGAAATAGTGGGCGACATAAGCGAGTGTGCCGGGCAACAGCATGTCGTCGCTGTTGAGATAGGCCATGATCTCGCTGTCGACGCCGGCGAAGCCGACATTGATGGCACTGGACTGTCCCTTGTCGGGTTCGCTCCTCCAGCTGATGCTGTCGCCGCGGCCCTTCAGGAGCTCGAGCGTGCCGTCGATCGAGGCGCCGTCCTGCACGTGATAATGCAGGTTCGGATAGTTCTGACTCACGATACTCTCGATTGTGGCACCGAGATATTGCGCGTGATTGTAGCTGGGCGTGACCATTGCGATCCGCGGCGCACTAGCGTCGACCGGGGGCGCCGGCGCGAATGTCGCCAGGTTGAGAAGGCGTGGCGGATATTGTTCGAAGGTCCACATCGGCGGACGCCGCCAGAGGCTGCGCAGGGAGGAGCGTCTTTGTCCGGCGGCAACGCGATCAAGATTGCGTTCCAGTAGCGCGACGCATTTTTCGAGCTGCTCCAATCGCTGTTCGAGGCGCAGCTTGAACTCGTCGTCCATTACCGTTCTACCTGCAATTGGAGCGTAAGATGGTCAATCGACCATGCTTATAGCTCTCCGGCCGTCAACGCCAGTTCAGGAGCTCCAGATTGCGAACGGCTATTCATCGGCTGCGATCAAGATGGCATGCAGGACATAGCGCTCCGGGCCGGACGTGACCGCGTCGAACGGCCAGCACGTCGCAAGCACGAGCTCTGCGTCCCGCGTCGTAGGATCGATGCCCGATGCATCGAAGCGGACCACGGCGGAGGCATCCGCGCGATAACGAAAGCGTCTGCCGTCGCTGCGTGTGACATCGACCACATCGCCGATGGCCACATCCCGCAAGAAACGAAAGTGTGTGTCGCGATGGCCGGCATAGACGGCAACGCCGCGCTCGCCAACCTCAGCCGTTTGGTGGATGTGTCCGGGACCGAAGGCAAGCGCCTGGCCACTGGCGCCCTCCAGCACGATGGCGCTGGAGCCGATCCGCTTCACCTCGATCCGCGCGACGGGCCAGGTGTCGGCCCATGACCATGGCTTGACCGGCCGGCCCGTCGCGATGCTTTTGTCGAACGCGCGCTCCAACAACATCTGCGCGAGCCACGCCTTGGCATGGACGTAAGCGCCATCGCCGAACAGGATCAGGCCGATTAGCGCAAGGACCGGGGGAGGGATGAAGCGGGGCATAAACAAGTCCTTCCCGTCATTGCTTCGTCGCTTCGCTCCTCGCAATGGCGATTGACAAAAAAGGCGCGCGCGGCCGTTGGTTGTGGGACGGGCAGCCGCGCGCGCTGAAGCAGAGGAGTCGGGGGGCTCCTCTCTCAAGCGGCGTCGGTGAGCAAGGGCCGACGCCGGTTGAACACGAACAGGAACAGGGCGAGCATGATCAGGATCAGCCCTGCGATCATCTTCAGCTCGGCCGAGGTTGCGGTCTTGGGCAGGCGGATCGCGTCAGGCGCAGAGGGGATTGGTCGTCGCGCGGTCGGCTGGTTGCGCGCATCCGCATGGCGTTCGCGCAACTGCTCGGGCAACAGCTGTCGTTCGCCAAAGACCTTCTCGAAATCCCAGCCGGCCGGCAGGTTGAGCGGCAATTCGCTGAGCTTGAGCGGCTCGCCTTCGGGGCGGCTCGGCGTCTTGTCGACCGCGACCAGGCTGGTCAGCCGGGTGACGATCTGATGGTCGAGCGCCAGCGCCAGGATTGCCTTGTCGGAATCTTCTGGCGTCATCTCGCGCAAGGTACGCGCCACTTCGGCATCGCCGATCTTGCGCTTGGCCCAAAGTTTCGACAGGCCCTTGCCTTCGGCGGCATTTTCAAGCGGCAGCGTCACCGACCACGGGCGATCGCCGACGCGACCCTTGATCTCGACCGAGCCCGCGAGCTTGTCGAGCTTGGTCGCCAGCACCAGAGGCTCGTCGCGATAGACGTCGGGAATGATCGCCGGGGTAACGTCGGCCTTGGCTTCGGAGAATTTTGCGGTGAGCCCGGTCACCACAGGATTTTCCAGCTTGGCGAACAGACCACGCATGCGCTCCTCCACCTGTTCGACGGAGCCGATATGGGTGAAGGCGCCGCGGCCGAGCTCGGCGGCACGTGTCATCAGGTAAGTATTGGGCGCAGACCCGATCCCGACCATGAACACGCGCGAGCGGCCGCGCATCGCCGTGATCGTTTCGAACAATTGCTGTTCATTGCCGATCGCGCCGTCGGTCAGGAACACGACTTGGCGGACCATGCCGGTGTCGCCGAGCTTGTCGGTCAGCGCCGCCCGCATCGCCGGCACCATCTCGGTGCCGCCGCGCGCCTGTAGGGCGCTGACGAAGGAGGTCGCCTCGCCGACATGCGCGGCATCCGCCGGCACGGAGGCGGGAAACAGCATGTCCATGGTGTCGTCGAAACGGACCACGTTGAAGCGATCGGTCGGCTGGAGACGGGAGAGCGCATAAGCGAGGCTGGCCTTGGCCTGGACGATCGACGTGCCGCCCATCGATCCCGAATTGTCGATCACGAACACGACCTCGCGCGGCAGTGGCTTCTGCGTCGCCTGATCCACGCTGGGAGGGGTGACGAGGGCGAGCAGGTAATCGGCACCGCCGACACGCTCGCGGAACAGGCCGACCGACGGCGCCTTCTCCGCTACCGGTTTCCAGGTCAGCTCGAAGTCGCGGTCGGCCGCGACGGTACCGTCGGCGAGAGTGACCACGCGCGTCGTGGCGTCAGGGCTCTCGATCTTGACGTTATGGTGATGGCTCTTGATTTCGCCGAGCGCAAAGCCGGCCTTCAGGCGCACCGTGATGCTGGTCGGGTTGACCGGCGCGTGCTTGGCGGGATCAAGCACCGGCGGCGAGATGCGGTCGCGGTCCGGAACAGGGTCCGAGTTGATCGCGCCCCAGCCCGAGCCGTCCTTGCGGAAGTCCACGCTCTGCACGATCGGCGCCGGATTGTAGCGCGGCCCCACCACCAGCGGCAGGCGCAGCGAATATTCATTGCCGGACTGATGCACCGGCTCCTGATACTCGATCTGCACCAGCACGGTTTCGCCGGGCCCGATGTTAGCGAGCGAGTTGGTGAAGATGTTCGGCCGTTCCTGCTCGGTCAGCGCCGCCTTCTGACCGGCGCGGCGCGCCTCCTCGTAGATCACGCGGGCCTGCTGCCGCTCCTTGATGTCGCCGACGATGATGCGATCGCCCACCACCATCTTCAGCGTATCGACGGCACCGCCGGTCGCGAGCGGATAGACATAGGTCGCTTCGACCCAATTCTTGGTCGGATTGCGGAAGACCTGCGTCACCCTGGTGCGCAGCGTCGGACCTGACACGGTGACGTCAATGTCGATGCCCAGGCGGATCGCTTCGGTTGTGGCGCCGTCGTGCTTCAGGAGGAGAGTGCCGGAGCGGGCATCGCCGGGCTGGAGCAGGCTCGCCTGCTCCGTCGTCGCCGACCAGCCCGGCTGGAAGCTGACCAGCAGGGCGACGAAGGCGACCAGCACTACCGCGATGCCTTGTGCCAGAAGAAACAGTCCGACCACGATCAGCCGGCCCAGCCAGGGGTGTTCGTTGTTGTCGACCGTGTCGCAATTGTCCATCTGGCCTGCTCCCGAAGGTGTTTGACGACGTGAGCATCGGTCGGAAGGGCCTGATTTCGCGAGCAGAATGATCGGCAATGTTCCGCCTTGGCCGGCCCGGCCGCGCCGCCGCCACGGCGTGGTGTGCGGTTTTGTGCTGGTTTGTCCGCCCTGCTAGAATGGCCGTCCTGGAGCAGGGACTTGATGCAGACGCAGGATAAACTCACCGACAAGCAGCTTTCGGACGAGCAGAGCCGGGAGATTGCCGAGACCATTCGCGAGGAGCTGGCCAGACGGCGGATCTCGAGGCAGGCGCTGGCCGAGCAGGCCAAGCTCAGCCTGTCGACGCTAGAAAAGGTGCTCGGTGGCCGCCGGCCGTTCACGCTGGCGACGACGGTCCGGCTGGAGCAGGCACTGGGCGTTTCCTTGCGCAAGAGCGCCGTCGTGGTGACGCCGCCGGCCGCAAACGATGTCGCACCCGACAGCCTCGGCTCCTATGCGCACCGCGCGGTGAGCTGGCTCGAGGACGTCTACATCACCCTGCGGCCGTCGTTCGGCGACAAGGACGCGATCTTCGCCTATCGCACCGAGATCATCTGGGAGCCGAAAGTCACCTCGCTGGTCTTCCGCGAGGGCGAACGGACCGATGCCGCCTACGAACATACCGGTGAGGTCGCCGTCCCCCACCAGTCCGGCTTCATCTACCTCGTCATCATCAAGCACGGCCAGCATCGTGTGATCACGGTGTCGCGGCCGACAGTTGCCGGTGAAATGTATGGCATCATCTCGACGCTCCGCGCCGGCCCGGGTTCGCAGCTCACGCCGGTCGCCGCGCCGATCGCCTACTTGCCGCTCAAGAACGTCCCGAAGCCGTCCTTGGGACGCGTCGCGCCCGACGACGCCAACTACGGCCTGTATCGAAAGCATCTGCGCCGCACGGTGGGAGAGTCCTTTGCGCTCTTCCTGCCCGCATAGCCTTGCTTCGACTTCGCTCACACGAAAAAGATAGCGGCCTTTCGGCCGCCATCTCGTTGAGCATGGTCAGCTGATGCGGGCTAGCCTCCGGTTTCCGCGCTGATGATGTCGCCGAACAGCTCCCACTGACCAGCCTTAAAGCGGATCATCTTGAGCTGCTCGATCGGCGCGAAGTCGTTGGGGCCGGTGTTGATCTTGATGCCGGGGATCAGCGTATCCGGCGCGAAGTCCTTCAAGCTGGCGGCCTGCTTCATCACGTTCTCCCGCGTCAGCACGTCGCCGCACTGCTTCAAGGTCTGGACCAGGGTCTGCGCGGCGGCATAGCCATAGACGACGTTGGTGTCGGAGACGTTGGCGCCGGGCATGTACTTGTCGATGAACGCCATGAACTTCTTCATGCCTTCGTCGTCCTTCCATTGCGGATCGGACGCGTCCTTCAGATAGCTTGCCGACAGCACGCCTTCGGAGGCCTCGAGACCCGCGGGCTTCATCACCGCGCCGATCGAGATCGACACGTCGGTCATCACATGCATCGGCTTCCATTCGAGCTCGGCGATCTTCTTGATCGCCTGCGCGGCGAATTTCGGCGTCGAGATGTTGACGAAGACATTGGCGCCGGTGCCCTTCAGCTTGACGATGTGGGAATCGATCGAGGGCTCGCTGGTCTCGTAGCTCTCTTCCGCGACGATCAGTGAAGACGCCTTTTCGCCGAAGATCTCCTTGATGCCGGCGACGTAGTCCTTGCCGAAATCGTCATTGGCATAGAAGATCGCGACCTTGGCATCGGGCTTGGCCTGCAGGATATATTTGGCGAAGATTCGCGCCTCGACGCGGTAGCTCGGCTGGAAACCCATGGTCCAGGGAAAACCCTTTGGGTCGTTCCATTTGCTGGCGCCGGTGGCCAGGAAGAGCTGCGGCACCTTCTTGGCGTTATGATATTTCTGCACGGCGGTCTGGGTCGGCGTGCCCAGCGCGTTGAACACCAGGAACACTTCGTCGCTCTCGATCAGCTTGCGGACTTGTTCCACGGTCTTGGGCGGCGAATAGCCGTCGTCATAGGAGATCCAGTTGATCTTGCGGCCGTTGATGCCGCCCTGGTCGTTGATCATCTTGAAATAGGCTTCCTCGGTCTTGCCGATGATGCCGTAGGCCGAAGCCGGGCCGGAATAGGCCTCGACATTGCCGATCTTGATCTCGGTGTCGCTGGCGCCTGTGTCGTATTTCTTCTGCGCGTAGGCGCCTTGAACCGAGAGCAATGACAGGGCAGCTGCGGCCGCGAGGAGGACGAGTTTCTTGTTCTTCATGGAAATTCCTTGGCGTTTCTTGTGGGTTGGGCAGGCACGTCAAAAAGAAAAGCGCCCCGAAGGGCGCCTCGATCAAGCGTTGGCGGCTTTCTTGTCGATCTCGGAAGCCACCGAGAACTCCTTGCGCAAGGTCGGCTTGTGGATCTTGCCGGTCGCGTTGCGCGGCAGCGCCTCGACGAAGCGGATCTGGCGCGGGCACTTGAAGCGGGCCAGATTGGCGGCGCAATGCGCGTGCACGTCGGCCTCGGTCAGCTTCTGGCCGGGCTTCACCGCGACGATGGCGAGGCCAACCTCGCCCCATTGCGGATCGGGAATGCCGATCACGGCGGCTTCCGCGATGGCGTTGAGCTGATGCAGGACGTTCTCGACCTCGGCCGGATAGACGTTCTCGCCACCCGAGATGTACATGTCCTTCCAGCGATCGACGATGTAGTAGAAACCTTCCTCATCGATGCGGGTGGCATCGCCGGTGTGCAGCCAGCCGTCGGTGAAGGACGTCTTGTTCGCTTCCGGCCTATTCCAGTAGCCCGGCGTGATATTGGGCCCCTTGACCCAGAGCTCGCCGAGCTCACCGACATCGGCATCGCTGCCGTCGGGGCGGACGATACGCACTTCGGTATGCAGCACCGGCTTGCCGGCGGAGCCGGCCTTGCGCGCTGCGTCCTCGCGGTCGAGCACCAGCACGGCTGGCGAGGTCTCGGTCATGCCGTAGCCCTGCTGAAGCGCAACGCCGCGCGCCTCCCAGACCTTGAGCAGTGGCACCGGCATCGGCGCGCCGCCGACACCGCCGACGATCAGCCGGCTGAGATCGGTCGTGGCGAAGGCCGGATGCTGCGCCATGAACTGGTAGATCGCGGGCACGCCGAAGAACACGTTGATGCCCTGCGCAGTGTCATTGATCAGGCCGAGCGCAGTGCCGGGATCGAAGGCGCGCATGATCATCACGGTGCCGCCGGCATGCAGAACGGGATTGGTGTAGCAGTTGAGCCCGCCGGTGTGGAACAGCGGCAGCACGGTGAGCAGCACCGAGGACGGACCGATGCAGGCGGGGCCGCCGAGATTGACGCAATTCCAAAACGTCATGCCATGGGTGATGGTCGCGCCCTTGGGATGTCCCGTCGTGCCCGACGTGTACATGATGGTTGAGACGTCATCGAGCGTGACCTCTTCGGCGCGGTCGAGCGGCCTTGCGGCGGCGATACCGGCTTCATAGGTGCCGCCGGGGCCGAGCAGCAGGCTGGTCGGGATGCCGCAGAGCTTTGCGACGCTGAGCGCGGTCTCGGCGAGATCGGTGTCGTGGATCATCACCTTCGGCGCGCAGTCAGCGGTGATGAACTGCAGCTCGGGAACGGTGAGGCGAGTGTTCAGCGGCACGAAGATCGCGCCCAACCGCCCGCAGGCAAACTGCACCTCCAGCGTATCGGTCGTGTTCAGCGCCAGCACCGCGACACGGTCGCCGCGCGAGACGCTGAGCGTGTGGCGCAGGAAGGAGGCAAGGCGCGAGACGCGTGCATCGAGCTGCGCATAGCTGAAGCGGCGCTCGCTCGCGAGGTCGACCAGCGCGACCTTATCAGGCGTGCGGCGGCCATGATGGACAATCCAGTCATAATAACGAACGGCCAAAGGTCCTCCCTCGGCGGCCTCGCGCCGCCCGCGTGTCCATTGTCGTGCACCATGCCCGGCATGGCCCTGGGGCCAGCCGGAGTCTGTGCACCACGTCTTTTTTTGATGCGGAGTTGGCCTGCGAGGAGCGAAAATCGTCTTGCGTTCAGTTGCTAGGGCATCGGCCGCGCGACCGGCTGGTCCGGATCAGCCACTCCACGCAAGTGAACCAACAATGTTCCGGCCATGGTGGCTGGACGAAATCCGTCCGAGGCGCGAGTGCCATGAAGAGCCCGTTCTATACCGCGGAGCACGACGCCTTCCGCGACGTCATGCGTCGCTTCGTCGACAAGGAGATCACCCCGTTCGCCCATGAATGGGACGAGGCCGGTGAATTCCCGCGCGCGCTCTATCGCAAGGCGGCCGAGATCGGGCTGTTGGGGCTCGGATTCCCCGAGGAATATGGCGGCATCGCCGCCGATCAGTTCATGAAGATCGTGGCCAGCCAGGAGCTCGCGCGGGCTGGCGCCGGCGGTGTCAGTGCCAGCCTGATGAGCCACACCATCGGCTCGCCGCCGATCGCGCGCGCGGCGCGGCCGGAGGTGAAGGCACGCGTGCTGCCGCAGGTGCTGGCCGGCGAGAAGATATCCGCGCTCGCGATCACCGAGCCGGGCGGCGGCTCCGATGTCGCGAACCTGCGCACCCGGGCGCGACGTGACGGCGATCACTACGTCGTGAGCGGGGAGAAGACCTTCATCACGTCAGGGATGCGGGCCGAATATCTGACCGTTGCCGTGCGTACCGGCGGCGAGGGCGCTGGCGGCGTCAGCCTGCTCCTGATCGAAGGGGATACGCCGGGCCTGTCGCGGACCAAGCTGAAGAAGATGGGCTGGTGGGCCTCCGACACCGCGACCTTGCATTTCGACGAATGCCGCGTGCCCGCCGCAAACCTGATCGGCGAGGAGGGTCAAGGCTTCAAGATCATCATGCAGAACTTCAACAGCGAGCGCATGGGCATGGCGGCGAGCTGCACTGCCTTTGCGCGGGTCTGTGTCGACGAGGCGATCGCCTACGCCAAGGAGCGCAAGACCTTCGGTAAGCCGCTCGCCCAGCATCAGGTCATCAGGCACAAGATCGTCGACATGGCGCAGAAGGTTGCGGCCTCCCAAGCGATGCTGGAGATGCTGGCCTGGCGGCTCGAACAGGGCGAGAGCCCGGTCGCCGAAATCTGCATGATGAAGAACCAGGCGACCCAGACCATGGCCTTCTGCGCCTCCGAGGCGGTGCAGATCTTCGGCGGCGCCGGCTTTATGCGCGGCATCAAGGCCGAGCGCATCTATCGCGAGGTCAAGGTCAATGCCATCGGAGGCGGCACCGAGGAGATCATGAAGGATCTGGCGTCGCGGCAGATGGGATTGTAGCCGCATTCTCCGTCATGCCCGGGCTTGTCCCGGGCATCCACGTTCTTTTGCCGGGTGACGAAGCCGTGGATGGCCGGGACAAGCCCGGCCATGACGAGCACATCAGAGATACGAGAGCTGAGCTGACAAAAAATGCTATTCACCGCCGACCACGACGACATCCGCCGCTCCCTGCAAAAGTTCATCGCCAACGAGATCAATCCTCATGTCGATGAGTGGGAGAAGGCTGACATCTTCCCGGCCCATGAGCTGTTCAAGAAGATGGGCAGCCTCGGCTTTCTCGGCCTGAACAAGCCGGTGGAGTTCGGCGGCTCAGGCCTCGACTATTCCTATGCACTGATGATGGCCGAAGAGCTCGGCGCCATCACCTGCGGCGGCGTACCGATGGCGATCGGGGTGCAGACCGACATGGCAACCCCGGCACTGGCGCGGTTCGGCTCGGACGAGGTGCGGCGCGAATTCCTGGCGCCGTCGATATCGGGCGACTACGTCGCCTGCATCGGCGTCTCCGAGCCCGGCGCCGGGTCGGACGTGGCCTCGATCAAGACCAATGCGCGCTCCGATGGCGACGACTACGTCATCAACGGCGGCAAGATGTGGATCACCAACGGCACCCAGGCCGACTGGATCTGCCTGCTCGCCAATACCGGCGACGGGCCCGTTCACCGCAACAAGTCGCTGATCTGCGTGCCCATGAAGAGCAAGGGCGTCACGGTGGCGCGAAAGCTCGACAAGATGGGCATGCGCTCGTCGGACACTGCGCAGATCTTCTTCGACAATGTCCGCGTGCCCAAGCGCAACCGGATCGGCGAGGAGGGCAAGGGCTTCACCTATCAGATGATCCAATTCCAGGAGGAGCGGCTCTGGGGCGCGGCGGCCTGCCTGAAAGCGCATGAATACATCATCGATCAGACCATCGAATACACCCGCAACCGCAAGGCCTTCGGGAAGTCGATCCTCGATAACCAAGTCGTGCACTTCAAGCTGGCGGAGATGCAGACCGAGGTCGAGCTGTTGCGTGCGCTGATCTATCGCGCCGCGGAGCAGCTGGTGGCCGGCGAGGATGTGACGCGGCTTGCGACCATGGCCAAGCTGAAAGCCGGGCGGCTCGGGCGCGAGCTCACCGACGCCTGCTTGCAATATTGGGGTGGAATGGGCTTTACCAACGAGACGCCGGTGAGCCGCGCCTATCGCGACAGCCGCCTGACCTCGATCGGCGGCGGCGCCGACGAGGTCATGCTGATGGTCCTGTGCAAGATGATGGGCACGCTGCCCGGCAGCAAAGGAAGTGCTTGATGATCACGCTGTATCACTGCGACGCTGCACGCTCGTTCCGTCCGCTCTGGATGCTCGAGGAGATGGGGCTGCCGTACGAACTGAAGATGCTGCCGTTCCCGCCGCGGGTCTACGCCAAGGACTATCTCGGCATCAATCCGCTCGGCACCATCCCCTTCCTGATCGACGGTGAGACGCGGATGACGGAGTCGTCAGGTATCTGCCATTATCTCGGCATCCAACATGGTCCGACGCCGCTGATGGTCGGCCCCGAAGATCCAGCCTATGGCGCGTTCCTGAACTGGATGTATTTCAGCGATGCCACGTTAACCTTCCCGCAGACGCTGGTGCTCCGATACACCCAGCTCGAGCCGGAGGAGCGGCGCAATCCGCAGGTCGCCGGCGACTATGCCAAATGGTTCCTGGGACGCCTGCGCGCCGTCGAGGCAGCGACCGCGAATGCCGAAACTTTGTGCGCAGACCGGTTCACCGCCGCTGACATTGTCATCGGTTACGCGCTTCGCCTCGCCGATAACATCGGCCTCTCCAAGGATTTCGGGCCAAATGTCGCAGCCTATTGGGCGCGCCTGCAACAGCGGGAAGGCTTCAAGCGCGCGGTTGCTGCGGAGCAAGCGGCCGGAAAGCAGCAGAATGTTGCGCCGAGGGTGAGAGGATAATCTCCGCCGTCGTCCTGGCTCTGCGGTCCGCTTCGCTTTGCTTGTCCAAACGACGGGATGGACGGTTCCGAGCTCTACTCATCCTGCTGGAATGCCAGCGGTTTGCGTCTCATGACAGCGCTATCGCGTCGTGACAGCGCCCAAATTTCCGCTAAGGTGACCTCCGTCCGCAGCGGCCAGAGAGCCGCGCGAGGAGGAACCCAATGGAATATATCGGTCGCGAATCCGACCATCTGATGCTGATCACACCGGAGCGCGTGTTCTATGCCGGCCTGCTTGGCCGGCCCCGCAAGCGGACCCCCGGTTGCTGCCATGTCTATGTCGCGGTGAAGGGCAGCCTGCATCTGACGATCGACGACGTTCACACATCAGACGAATTGATCGTGACCCTGCCTAACCAGCGCCATTCGATTGCGAGCGACTACCGGACTGCGATCAGCGTGACGCTGGAGCCGGAAAGCATGCCGGATGGCGTGATCGAAGCTCTGGCCGAACGGCTGCGGGGCCCGGACAAGGCCGCCTATGCCCGCAAGATTCTCGCCGCCTATGCGCTGCTGCGCCAGCGCCGCTATGGCGACCTCACCACCGCCGAGTTCGACGAGATGTGTTTTGGCGAGCCGTTGCCGCGCCGCGTGCTCGACCCGCGCGTGATGCGCGCGGTCGCCCGCATCGAGCGCTTCTCCGGCGAGCCGGTGACGGCCGACACTTGCGCGGCCGAAGCGGGCCTGTCCGCCTCGCGCTTCTTGCATCTGTTCAAGGAAGAGACCGGCATCTCGTTCCGCTCCTTCCGCGCCTGGAAGCGCGCGCGGCATCTGTTGCACTTCGCCAACCAGGACCTCAACCTTGCCCATCTCGCGCAAGACATCGGCTATCCCGATTCCACGCATTTCAGCCACTCGATCCGCCGCTTCTACGGATTGAAGCCGCGAGCGATCTTCGTCGGCTCGCGCGACCTTGCGATCTATCGCAGCACCGAGACGGTGCGGCTGGCGGAGGCGAGCTAGCGCCGTTCTTGTAGGTGGGCAAAGCGAAGCGTGCCCACCATCTTTGCTAGACACGGAAAATGGTGGGCACGGCGCAAGAGCGCCTTTGGCCACCCTACGATTTCCTATCCTGTACTCAGCTTCTCCGCGCAAGAAGCCGCATCCCCGCGCGTCACATGATCGCAACCGTTGAATTCTCAACGTGCGAGACATTTTTGGCATGAGCGACAAGGCCGTCATCACCTGCGCGCTGAACGGCGTGCTCACCGACCCGAAGCAGCACAACGTGCCCGTGACGCCCGAGCAGATGGCACGCGAGGCCAAGGCTGCATTCGATGCCGGCGCGTCCGTCATGCATATCCATCTGCGCCAGCAGGCGCCGAACAAGGGGCACCTGCCGTCCTGGGAGGTCGCGGTCAGCAGGGAGATCCAGCAGGCGATCCGCGAGGCCTGCCCCGGGGTCATCATCAACCACACCTCGGGCGTCTCAGGTCCGAACTACTCGGGCGCGCTCGACTGCATCCGCGAGACCAAGCCCGAGATCGCAGCTTGCAATGCCGGCTCGCTGAATTACCTCAAGGTCAAGGCCGACAACACCTGGGCCTGGCCGCCGATGATGTTCGACAACGCGGTCGAGAAGGTGAAGGACTATCTCGACGTCATGAACGCCGTCGGCACCATTCCCGAGTTCGAATGCTTCGACGTCGGCATCGTCCGCTGCGTCGGCATGTACCACCAGGTCGGCATGTACAAAGGCCCGCTCGAATACAACTTCGTCATGGGCGTCGCCTCCGGCATGCCGGCCGATCCCGAGCTGCTGCCGATCCTGATCAAGCTGAAGCGTCCGGAAGCGCATTTCCAGGTCACGGCGATCGGCCGCGAGGAGATCTGGCCGCTGCATCAGCGCTGCGCCGAGCTCGGCGGCCATTTGCGCACGGGGTTGGAGGATACTTTCTATCTCGCCGACGGCAAGAAGGTGACGTCGAACGGGCAGCTCATCGAGGCCGTCGCTGCTTGCGCAAGACGCGCGGGCCGCGAGATCGCAAGCCCTGCCGAGGCGCGGAAGATCTTCGGGACGAATCGGTAAAGTATCGCCTCACCCGTCATTGCGAGCGAAGCGAAGCAATCCAGAATCTCTCCGCGGAAGCAGTCTGGATTGCTTCGTCGCTTCGCTCCTCGCAATGACGAGCAGGATCAGATCATGTCCACCATCGAAAACACCATCTCCCCCGGCAGTGCCGCCTACCAAGCCAACCGCGACGGCATGCTCGGTCTGATCGACCGCATGCGCGCGCTGGAGGAGCGCACGCGTGCGGCCTCGGCGGCCGCCAAAGACCGCTTCCACAAGCGTGGCCAGCTGCTGCCGCGCGAGCGCGTCGCGCTGGTACTCGATCCCGGCGCGCCCTTCATCGAGCTGTCGACGCTCGCCGGCTACATGTTCGACGTACCGGATGCGGCCAAGAGCGTGCCGGGCGGCGGTGTCATCGCCGGTATCGGTTTCGTCTCGGGCATCCGCTGCATGGTCAGCGCCAACGACGCCGGCATCGATGCCGGTGCGCTGCAACCCTACGGCCTCGACAAGACGCTGCGGGTGCAGGAGCTTGCGCTGGAGAACAAGCTGCCTTACGTGCAACTCGTCGAAAGCGCCGGCGCCAATCTCTTGCGTTACCGCGTCGAGGATTTTGTTCGCGGCGGCAACATCTTTCGCAACCTGGCCCGGCTCTCGGCCGCCGGCTTGCCGGTCGTCACCGTCACGCACGGCTCTTCCACCGCCGGCGGCGCCTATCAGACGGGCCTCTCGGATTACATCGTGATGGTCCGCGGCCGTACCCGCGCCTTCCTCGCCGGCCCGCCGCTGCTGAAGGCCGCGACCGGCGAGGTCGCGACGGAGGAAGAGCTCGGCGGCGCCGAGATGCACACCCAGGTCTCCGGCCTCGGCGATTATCTCGCCGAAGACGACCGCGACGCGCTGCGCATCGCGCGCGAGATCATGGCTGCGATGGAATGGGAAAGGCCAGGCCGGGCGCCTTCCGAATTCAAGCCGCCGCGCTACGACCAGGACGAGCTGCTCGGCATCATGCCGATGGACCACAAGCGGCCCGTCGACATGAAGCAGGTGATCGCCCGCATCGTCGATGATTCCGACTTCACCGAGATGGCGCCGAACTACGGACCCGCCACCGTCTGCGGCCACGCCCGCATCGAGGGTCAGGCCATCGGCATGATCACCAACAACGGCCCGCTCGATCCTGCCGGCGCCAACAAGGCGACGCATTTCATCCAGGCCTGCTGCCAGACCCGTACGCCGCTGCTCTATTTGAACAACACCACCGGCTACATGGTCGGCAAGGCCTATGAGGAAGCCGGCATGATCAAGCACGGCTCGAAGATGATCCAGGCGGTGACGTCGGCGACAGTGCCGCAGATCACGATCTATTGCGGCGCTTCCTTCGGCGCCGGCAATTACGGCATGTGCGGGCGGGGCTTCCATCCGCGCTTCTGCTTCTCATGGCCGAATGCCAAGACCGCGGTGATGGGCGGCGAGCAGGCCGCGGAGACCATGGCCATCGTGACCGAAGCCGCCGCCGCGCGCCGCGGCAAGCCGATCGAAAAGGACAAGCTAGAGGCCATGAAGGCACAGATCATCGGCGTGTTCGACGGCCAGATGGACGTGTTCTCCACCAGCGCGCGTGTGCTTGACGATGGCGTCATCGATCCGCGCGACACCCGCGCGGTATTGTCCGAAGTGCTCGCGATCTGCCGCGAGGGCGACGCGCGCACGCCGCAGCGCATGCAATTCTCGGTGGCGCGCCCATGAGGAACGGATCAGTGCAGCACCGGCCGTTCTTCAAGGTCCTGGTCGCCAATCGCGGCGAGATCGCGCTGCGTGTCATGCGCAGCGCGCGGCAGCTCGGCCTCGGCGTTGTCGCAGTCTATTCGGATGCGGATCGCGATGCGCTCCACGTCAAGCAAGCCGATCAGGCCGTGCGCATCGGCGAAGCCTTGCCGGCGCAGTCCTATCTCAATATTCCCGCGATCATCAAAGCGGCCAAGGCCAGCGGGGCCGACGCCGTCCATCCCGGCTATGGCTTCCTCGCCGAGAACGAGGAGTTCGCGCAGGCCTGCAAGGAGGCCGATCTCGTCTTCATCGGCCCGTCACCGCAGGCGATCGAGGCCATGGGCAACAAGGCCGGCGCCAAGGAGATCATGAAGAAGGCCGGCGTGCCCATCGTGCCAGGCTATCAGGGCGCCGATCAAGGTGAGGAGGTCATGCTCGCGGAGGCCAGGAAGATCGGCTTTCCGGTAATGATCAAGGCCGTCGCCGGCGGTGGCGGTCGCGGCATGCGGCTCGTCACTGACGGGCCATCCTTTCCCGATGCGTTGCGCAGTGCGCGATCGGAAGCAAAGGCCGCGTTCGGCGATCCCACCGTGATCATCGAACGCGCCATCCAGAATCCACGCCACATCGAGATCCAGGTGTTCGGCGACAGCTACGGCAATGCCATCCATCTCGGCGAACGCGACTGCTCGGTGCAGCGGCGTCACCAGAAGCTGATCGAGGAGGCGCCGTCGCCTGCGGTGACGCCGGAGCTGCGCGCGAAAATGGGCGAGGTCGCGGTCTCCGCCGTCAGGGCGCTGCGCTATGAGGGTGCCGGTACGCTCGAATTCCTGCTCGATGAGCGCGGCGAATTCTACTTCATGGAGATGAACACGCGGCTCCAGGTCGAGCATCCCGTGACCGAGGCGATCACCGGGCTCGACCTCGTCGAGCTGCAACTGCGCGTCGCGCGCGGCGAGCCTTTGCCGGTCAAGCAACAGGACATCAAATTCTCCGGCCATGCCATCGAGGTGCGGCTCTGCTCCGAAGATGCCGTAAGCGATTTCATGCCGCAGTCCGGCCGCATGGCGCGCTGGCAGGTGCCCGATGGCATCCGCGTCGAGCACGCGCTGCAATCGGGCACGGAGATCCCGCCGTTCTACGATTCCATGATCGCCAAGGTCATCAGCCACGGCGCCACGCGCGAGGAGGCGCGAGGACGGCTGATCGTCGGCCTGGAGCAGCTTACGGCATTCGGCGTGACCACCAATCAGGCGTTCCTGATGTCGTGCTTGCGTCATCCCGGGTTCGCCAAGGGCGAGGCGACGACGGCCTTCATCGGCGCGCATCGGGACGAGCTGTTGTCGCCGCGGACGGATGGCCTATTCGATGCAGCGCTCGCGGGCCTGCTGCTCTACGTCACCAATCCTCACGCGCCGTCATGGCGCAGCGGCCGGAGCTTGTCGGCGACATTTCCTCTGCCTGCAAAGATCGAGATCGCCGGCCATGCGCATGAGCTCGAAATCACGCGCGAGCGCGACGGCAGCTACATGGTTGCCGCCGATGGTCGCCAGGAGAGGTTTGAGATCGATCAGCTCGATGCCGACGCCATCCGCTTTCGCCATGATGGCGTCATGGACGCCGCCAAATTCCTGCGCGACGGCGACCGGCTCCATCTCCAGCACCGCGGTATCCCGCTTGCGGTGACCGATCTCACTCTTGCCGCACCGAAGGCTGCGGCAAGTAATGGTGGTGACGGCAAGGTGCGTGCCGCCATGAACGGCCGCGTCGTCGCCGTGCTGGTGAAACCCGGCGACCGCGTTGCCGCCGGCCAGCCGGTGCTGACGCTGGAGGCGATGAAGATGGAGCACGTCCACAAAGCCGGCGTCGACGGCGTCGTGGCCGCGATCGATGTTGCCGAGGGCGAACAGGTCACGACCGGCAGGATCGTCGCAGAGATCGGGGCGGGGTAGCGTTTCGCTACGTCATTGCGAGCGCAGCGAAACAATCCGGAATCTCTCCGCGGGAGCGGTCTGGATTTGCTTCGCTGCGCTCGCAATGCCGTTTGAAGGTTGTGTTGCATCAACATCTCGCGCTTCACGAGTGTTCTGAGCGAGCGAGCTCTCGCTTACGAAAAAAAATTATGATTTCAATAAGTTGTTGGTCGGCTGCGAGATCGCAATTTCGATTGAACTTCGTTCATTTCTGAGCTACAAATATTGAACGATGTTCAATGCATGGAATCCACCGCATGTTCCGCGCAAACAATCCTGCCCCAGCGACCGATGCCATACTCCCTTCGGTGTCGCGCCGCTCCTTTTTCGCCGCCCCGCAAGTCCGCGAGAAATATCTGACGGTCGCGCTATTCGTGCTCGCACTCGCGGCGCTGTTCGCGCCCGCGCTGCCGGCCGCCGGCTGGCACATTCCGCATTTCGTCGACACGCGCGCCTGGCTCGGCGTGCCCAACGCCGGCGACGTGCTGAGCAATCTCGCCTTTCTTGCAATGGGTGTCTGGGGCTCGGAGCGGCTGCGCGCCCGGAAGGACGCGCCCGTGGGTGCGAGCTGGTTCTTCGTCGGACTGATCCTCACTTGCCTGGGCTCCGGCTTCTATCATCTGGATCCCGACATGGCGGAGCGGCTCGTGGCTGATCGCCTCGGCATGGCGGTGGCGTTCGCGGGCTTTCTGGGCATCGCGGCCAGCGAGCGCATCAGCGTGCGCGCAGGCGAAGCGGTGCTGGTTCTGATGATGGTTGCGGGCCTGCTCGCGGCTTGGGTGGCACGCGAGAATCTCACGCCTTGGGTGGTCGTGCAGTTCGGCGGCATGGCGCTCGCAGTCGGACTGGCTTTGACACGGCCTCGGCCTGGCGCGATTGGCGTGCCACTCGGCGGCGTGCTCTTCTTTTACGTGCTGGCCAAGCTCTTCGAGCTCGGTGACGCGGCGATCTTCGAAGCGACCGGGCACATCGTCTCGGGCCACACGCTCAAGCATCTGGCCGCGGCGCTGGCGGCTTGGCCGATAATCCGGGCGCTCCGGCCTACTGGCTCCGCCCCGTCCCTTCATTGAGCAGACATGCCACCTGGTGCCCATCGCCGGCGTCCACCAGCGCGGGCCGCTCGGTCCTGCACCGCTCCATCGCGAACCGGCAGCGGGTGTGAAAGGCGCAGCCCGAGGGCGGATTGACCGGGCTCGGCACGTCGCCATCGACCAGCGGCGCAAGTCTTTTCGCGAGCGGATTCGCGACCGGCACGGAGGCGAGCAGGGCTTGCGTATAAGGATGGCGTGGATTGCGGAATAGCTTGTCCTTGTCGGCGATCTCGACGATGCGGCCAAGATACATCACGGCGACGCGGTGGCTGATATGAGCGACCACGGCGAGGTCGTGCGCGATGAAGAGGTAGGAGAAGCCGTGCTGGCGCTGCAGATCGATCAGGAGATTGATCACCTGCGCCTGGATCGAGACGTCGAGCGCGGAGACCGGCTCGTCGCAGACGATCAGGCGTGGTTCCAGGGCGAGCGCCCGTGCGATGCAGATGCGCTGGCGCTGGCCGCCGGAGAATTGATGCGGGAAGTTGCGCATCTGGTCCGGCCTCAAGCCCACCTGCTCGAACAGTCTTGCGACGCGCGCCTCCAGCGCCTTTCCGGTCGCAAGGCCATGCACGGCGAGCGGCTCGCCGACGATGTCGCCCGCGGTCATGCGCGGATTGAGCGAGGCGAACGGGTCCTGGAACACGATCTGCATCGAACGGCGGTGCGGACGAAGATCGGACTTCGAGAGATGGGTGATGTCCTCGCCTTCGAGGCGGATCTGCCCCGAGGTCGGCTCCACCAGCCGCAGCACGCTGCGTGCGACCGTCGACTTGCCGCAGCCGGACTCGCCGACGAGGCCGAGCGTTTCGCCGATACCAAGCGAAAACGACACGCCGTCGACCGCATGCACGGTGCCGACGCGCCGGCGCAGCACACCTGCGCGCACCGGATAGTGCTTCTTGAGATCTGTGACCTCGAGCAGCGCTTCGGTCATGCCACCTCCGCAACTTCCGCCGCGCGCCAGCACGCTGCGAGATGGCCGCCGCCCCAATCCGTCAGCGGCGGATATTCGGCCTCACAGCGCTTGATTGCCAGCTTGCAGCGCGGCGCAAAGGCGCAACCTTGCGGTAACCGCACCAGCGACGGCACGGTGCCGGGAATCTCGTTGAGCCGCGCTTGCGCGGCGACGCCGGACGCCGGCACCGCCGGGATCGAAGCCATCAGCCCGCGGGTATAGGGATGTTTTGGCGCGGCAAACAGCGCCTCGACGCTGGCTTCCTCGACCTTCCGCCCCGCATACATCACGATCACGCGCTGCGCGGTCTGCGCGACCACGCCGAGATCATGCGTGATCAGCACGAGGCCGGTACCGAGCTCCTTCTGAAGATCGAGGATCAGCGCCAGGATCTGCGCCTGGATGGTGACGTCGAGCGCGGTGGTCGGCTCGTCCGCGATCAGCAGTGCGGGCCGGCAGGCCAGCGCCATCGCGATCATCGCGCGCTGGCGCATGCCGCCGGAGAGCTGATGCGGATATTCCCGCGCACGCCGCGCCGGCTCGGGAATGCGCACCAGCCGCAGCATCTCGACCGCAATCTCCCTGGCCTCCTTGGCCGACAGGTTCCGGTGCAGCCGCACCGCTTCGACGATCTGGTCCCCGATCCGCATCACCGGATTGAGCGATGTCATCGGCTCCTGGAAGATCATGGAGATGCGGTTGCCGCGGATCTTGCGCATCTCCGCTTCATCCAGCGCCAGCACATCGGTGCCTTCGAGCGAGACTGTGCCGCCGACGATGCGCCCCGGTGGATCGGGCACCAGCCGCATCAGCGACAGGGCAGTGACGCTCTTGCCGCAGCCGGATTCGCCGACGATCGCCAGCGTCTCGCCGCGCTTTACGCTGAAGGAGAGATCGTCCACGGCCTTGAACAGGCCGGAATTGGTGAAGAACACCGTCTTCAGGTTCTTCACGTCGAGCACGAGATCGGATTTGTCAATCATCAGCCGCGCTGCCGTGGGTCGAGGACGTCGCGCAGGGCGTCGCCGAACAGGTTGGCGCCGAACACGGCGAGGCTGATGGCGATACCCGGGAAGATCACCAGCCAGGGCGCGGTGCGGACATATTCGGCGGCGGATTCCGACAGCATGCGGCCCCATGACGGATAAGGCTCGGGGATGCCGAGGCCGAGAAAGGAGAGGGAAGCTTCGGTGAGGATGGTCGAGCCGAGCTGCGCGGTGGCGAGCACGATCAGCGGCGCCAGCGTGTTCGGCAGCACGTGGCGCAGCGCGATCCGCATCTCGCTCATGCCGATCGATTTTGCGGCCTCCACGAAGGGCTGCTCGCGCAGCGCCAGCGTGTTGGCGCGGATCACGCGCGCGACCGTCGGAATCAGCGGAATCGCGATGGCGATGATGACGTTCGGCAGCGACGGGCCGAGCGCCGCCGTCATCACCAGCGCGAGCACCAGCAGCGGTAGCGCCTGGAGCACGTCCGAGACGCGCTGGAACACGAGATCGACCCAGCCGGAGAGATAGCCCGACGTCAGCCCGACGATCACCCCGATGATGCCGCCGAGCGCGGTCGAGCCGAGCCCGACCGCCAGCGAGATCCGCGCCCCGTGGATGATGCGGCTGAAGACGTCCCGACCGAAGGAGTCCGTGCCCATCCAGTGCGCCAGGCTCGGGCGGGCCAGCGCACGGGCGGAATCGACCGTCAGCGGATCGTAGCGTGCGATGAAGTCGGCGAAGATCGCGGTGAGGACGAATGCCGTCATGATGACGAGCCCGGCCGCGCCCAGCACATGCCGCTGCGCCATGAACAGCACGCGCCGCCACCCGCCGGTCGCGTGCGCGCCGGCGCGCCTCAGTTCAACGTCGAAGTCGATCGCGGCCAAGCTGATCTCCTAATCCGTGTACCTGATCCGCGGATCGAACACCGCGTAGAGCATGTCGACGATGAAATTGGCGAACACCACCACGACGGCGATGAACATCACGAGGTTCTGCACGATCGGATAGTCGCGCCAGCGGATCGCCTCGACCAGGTAGCGGGCGACGCCGGGGATGTTGAACACGGTCTCGGTCACGATCAGGCCGCCGATCAGGAACGCGGCCTCGATGCCGATCACGGTGATGACTGGCAGGATCGCGTTCTTCAGCGCGTGATGATAGTTCACGGCGGCGTCGGAGGCGCCCTTCGCGCGGGCGGTGCGAATGTAGTCCTGCCGCAGCACTTCCAGCATCGAGGAGCGGGTGATGCGCATGGTCAGTGCCGCGCTGCGGAAGCCGACCGCGGCAGCCGGCACGGCATAGGTGGCGAACGCTTCGAGCCAGGTCTGCGGATTCGGGTTGAAGATCGGCATCTGGCCGAACATCGCCACCGACGCGGTGAGGATGAGCAGGCCGAGCCAGAACGAGGGCAGCGACAATCCGCTGAGGCTGACGACGCGCAGGGCATAGTCGAGCTTCGTGCCCTGCTTCACCGCGCTGATGACGCCGAGCGGGATGCCGATCGAGGCCGAGAACAACAGCGCGAGGCCGGCAAGCCGCGCCGTGATCGGGATCCGCGGCAGGATCTCCTGCAGCGCCGGCTTTTCCGAGACGTAGGAGTAGCCGAAGTCGCCGCGCAGGAAACCGCTGATCCAATGCCAATATTGCACGACCAGCGGCCGGTCGATGCCGAGCTCCTTCTCCAGATTGGCCTTGTCGGCGGGATCGACATAGCCGGCGGCGGCAAACAGGATGTCGACGATGTTGCCGGGCACGATGCGCAGCAGGAAGAAGATGACGATCGAGATCCCGAACAGGGTCACGAGCATCAGGAACAGGCGCCGCACCAGATAGGCAAACATGCACCGCCTCCCGTCGAGCCGCCCGTGGCCTGCCCTACTTGTCCAGCCACGCGTCCTCGTAGCGGTAACCGTTATAGGAGCTGTTCGTCATGATGGTGATGCCCTTGACGTAAGGCTGCCAGCAGCTGCCCATGCGGCTGTGGAAGATGATGGGCCGCGCGACGTCCTCCTGCAGCTTCTTGTCGATGTCCCAGACCAGCTTCTTGCGCTTCTCGACGTTGGTCTCCTGCGACTGCACGTCGAGCAGCTTTTCGATCTCCTTGTTGCAGTAATTGGTGTAATTGCGCTCCGAGCCGCAGGCATAGTTCTCGTAGAAGGACTGGTCGGGGTCGTCCACGGCATTGCCGGTGAGATTGAGTCCGATCATGTAGTCCTTGCGCGCGACCTTCGGGAACCAGTTCGCGGTTTCCACGACGTCGACCTCGCCGTCGATATAGATGTTCTTGAGCTGGTCGATCAGGATCACCGCGGGATCGCGATAGATCGGGATGTTGCGCGTGGAGACCTTTACGGCGAGATGCTTGTCGGGCCCGTAACCGGCCTTCTGCATCAGCTTCTTGGCCTCCTCGCGGTTGGCCTTCACGTCGGGGCCGTAACCGGGAATAGTCTCCAGGATCTCCTTGGGCATGCCCCACAGGCCGTTCGGCGGCGGCAGCATGGTGCCGCCGACGTCGCCCTGGCCCTCGAACATGATCGAGATGAACGCCTTGCGGTCGAGCGCCATCGCCATGGCGCGGCGAATGTCGACATTGTCGAACGGCGGCGAGGACGAATTGACGATGATGTTGGTGGCAACGTTGGTCGGCGCGATCTCGCAGATCGCGTTCGGCGCCTGCGACTTGACGTCCTTGACCAGCGGGATCGTCACCTCGGTCGGGAAGGTCATGTCGAACTTGCCGGCGATGAAGGCGAGGATCGCGGTCGAGCGGTTCGGGATAATGGTGAATTCGATGCCGTCGAGATAGGGCCGGCCCTTGCGCCAATAGTCGGGATTTCGGGTCAGCTTGATGGATTCATTGGCCTTGAACTCGACGAATTTGAACGGGCCAGTGCCGATCGGATGCGTGCGCATCTCCGCGGGCGGGACATGGCAGGGATAGACCGGCGTGTAGCCCGAGGCCAGCAGCGCCAGCAGCGACGGCTGCGGCCGCTTCAGGTTGAAGGAGACCTCGAAGTCGCCGCTGGTCGAGACGTCGTTGACCTGGTCGTACCAGGTCTTGCGCGGGTTCTGCCGGAACTTCTGCTGCGCCTTGCCCATCAGCATGTCGAAGGTGCATTTCACGTCGGCCGAGGTGAACGGCTTGCCGTCGTGCCATTTCACGCCCTGGCGCAGCTTGAAGGTCAGCGTCTTGTTGTCGCCCGCCCAGGCCCAGCTCTCGGCGAGCTCGGGCACGATGCTGTCCATGCTATTCTGCGCCACGTCCTGCTTGTAGATGACGAGGTTGTTGAACACAGGCATGAAGGGAATGTTGAGCGAGTAGGTCGCGCCCTCGTGGATCGAGGCGTTGGCGGGGCTGTCGCGGTGATACATCCGCATAATGCCGCCCTGCTTGGGCTCGCCAGCCAGCGTGGTGGTCGAGGCCGTCAGCACAGATAGCGCCGCCATTGCGGCGAGCGCCCACACGCTCCGCATGCTCATCCTCCCTGGACAACGGCCTTTGCCGGCCTGTTTGTCAGACGATAGCGAGACAGGTGGAGCGAGGCAACGGGCAAGTCCGCAGGAAGCCTCGACAATTCGGATGACGGATGGCCGCGGGGTTTCACGCTTCCGTCATGTGAGAGTGCAGGTGCGAAGGGGCGGATCACGCATGGATCCCGGCCCCTGCGCGCAATTGCGCGCTAGGCCGAGACCACACTGAATCTGTTGATGGCCCTCACACGATCCGCGACGCCTTGTTCCCCCAATAGCGATCCCTGAGCAGTCTCTTGTAGAGCTTCCCCGTCGGCAGTCGCGGCAGTTCCTTCTCGAAGTCGATCGAGCGCGGCACTTTCTGTCGCGACAGCGATTTAGCGCAGAACGCGATCAACTCTTCCGCGAGCGCGGGGCCCGGCACAACGCCGGACATCGGCTGCACCACCGCCTTCACCTCTTCACCGAGGTCGGGATTGGGCACGCCGAACACGGCGGCATCGGCGACCTTCGGATGGGTGATCAGCAGATTCTCGCACTCCTGCGGATAGATGTTCACCCCACCCGAGATGATCATGAAGGTGGCGCGGTCGGTGAGGTAGAGGAAGCGGTCCTGGTCAACATAGCCGACGTCGCCGACCGTGCTCATGCTGCCGTCGGCCGAGCGCGCCTCCTTGGTCTTCTCGGGATCGTTGAAATATTCGAACGGCGTGGCGGTCTTGAACCAGACCTGGCCGGGCGTGCCGGTCGGGCACGCCTGCATGTTCTCGTCGAGAATGTGGAGGTCGCCGAGCAGCACCTTGCCCACGGTGCCGCGATGGGCCAGCCATTCCTCGCTGTTGCAGGCGGTGAAGCCGAGCCCCTCGGTCGCGCCGTAATATTCGTGGATGATCGGTCCCCACCATTTGATCATGTCGTCCTTGACCAGGGCCGGGCAGGGCGCAGCGGCGTGGATCGCGATTTCGAGCGAGGACAGGTCGTAGCGGCTTCGCACCTCCTCCGGCAGCTTCAACATGCGCGAGAACATCGTCGGCACCAGCTGGGTGTGGGTGATGCCCCATTGCTGGACGAGCTGAAGGTAGCGCTCGGGATCGAAGCTCTCCATGATGATCACGGTGCCGCCCATGCGGATCGTGAGATTCACGGCCGCCTGCGGCGCGGAATGATAGAGCGGGGCCGGCGACAGATAGACCATGCCCTCGCGATAGTGCCAGAGCTTGGTCAGGAAATCGAACAGCGGCAGATTGTGCTTCGGCGGCTCCTCGGGCAGCGGCCGCAGAATGCCTTTGGGCCGTCCGGTCGTGCCCGACGAATAGAGCATGGCAGTGCCGAGCCATTCGTCGGTGATCGGCGTCGCCGGCAGGCCGGAGGTCACTTCGGCAAGGCCGACGATGCGATCGCTCTCGCCGGGGCCATCGGCGACGATGCAGAGCTTGACCTCGGGACAGGCCTGGATCGCCTCGCGCGCGATGTCGAGCTTGGCCACCGACGTGATCAGGATCCTGGACTGGCTGTTGACCAGGAGATAGGCGAGCTCGCCCGGCGTCAGGAACGAGTTGATGCAGGTGTAGTAGAGGCCGGACCGCTCGCCCGCGCCGCAGGCTTCCAGATAGCGCGCATTGTTCTCCATGAAGATCGAGTAATGATCGAGCCGCTTCAGGCCGTGCTTCCGGAACAGATGCGCGAGACGGTTACTGCGCGCCTCCAGCTCGCGATAGGTGACGGCCTCGCCCGTCGATGCCATGACGAAGGCGGGCTGGAGCGGGCGTAGGCGGGCATGCTGACCTGGGTACATCAGTCCTCCGGCTTGGGATCATGCGGCAAGAAGCAGAATTTCGCGCACATCGCCGGGGCCCTCGATCCTGCGCGGATTTCGCGGAATCCAGTTCGTGCGCATCGCCTGTTCCGCAATGCCATCGAAATGCTCCGGCGACACGCCGACCTCGGCGAGGCTGCGTGGCATGCCGAGCGAGCGGATGAAGGCATCGAGCACATCGGCGGCATTCCGGCCGGGATAGCCCATGGCGGCCGCGACGATCATCTGGCGCTCGGCATTGTCGCGCTCGTTCCAGCGCATCACCGCCGGCAGCATGACGCAGGAGGTGTAGCCGTGTGGCACGTCAAAGGCCCCGCCCAGCACGTAGCCGATGCCGTGGCTCGCGCCCATGGGGACGCCGGCCGAAAGCGCACCCATCGACAGCCAGGTGCCGATCTGCGCGTCCATGCGGGCGTCGAGATCGGCGGGGTCCGCCTTCACCCGCGGCAGCGCGTCAGCGAGCATGGCGAGGCCCTTGACCGATTGCGCGTCGGCATAGGGATGCGTCTCGCGCGAGCAGATCGCTTCCACGCAGTGGTCGACGGCGCGGATACCGGTCGACAGAAAGAGCCATTCCGGCGTGTGGACGGTGATGGCGGGGTCGAGGATGGTCGCGCGCGGCACCGTGAGCGGATGCCGCAGCATCTGCTTCACATGCGCAGCTCGGTCGGTGACGCCGGCGATCGCGCTGAACTCGCCGCCGGCGATCGTGGTCGGCACGCTGATCTGCCGCACGACCGGTGCGTTCATCTCCGGCGCGGCGCCCTTGTGCACGCGGATGCGGTCGATGCCCTCGATATCGTCGATGCCGTTGGCAAGGCAGAGCTGCACCGCCTTGGCGCCGTCGGTGATGGAGCCGCCGCCGACGGTGACGATCAGATCGGCGTCGACTTCGCGCGCGGCGCGAGTGGCGGCGATCACCGCTTCGCGCGGCGTGTGCGCCGGCATCGCGTCGAACAGTCCGGCGCAGCGTGCGCCGAGCGCCCGCTTGATTTTTGTGATCTCGTCGGTCTGCCGGTTGAGCGTGCCGGAGACCATCAGGAAGGCGCGGCGCGTTCCCAGCCGGTCCATCTGCGCCACGATGGCCTCGGCTGCGGGATGGCCGAACACGACCTCCTCGATCGCGCCGTAAACGACACGTCCCTGGTGCACGCCTGTCCTCCCCGGACAATTCCTCTTGTTTTTGTTGGAGTATCCTAGCCGAGGCCGCCTTGCCCGTCATGTGCGAAGACGCTGATCCGCCCTTCCTTCTCCTCCGCCCGTCCCCCCGCAGGCGAGGAGAGGCGAACAAGTCGTGTCAACCCGTCATCCGGTCAGGCGCCCCGGCGGAGCATTGCACGCGCATTGGTCTTGAAGTGTTCATCATTGCCGCCCATCTTGTGTCGCCCGCGAGCAGGCGCGTACCCTGCATTTGCCGCGGCTTTTGATGCGAGGACAGGGATGGGCGGACCGGACGGAAGCGAGCGACCTGTCAAAAAGCACGACTTCGTCCAGTGGCGGCATGGCGCCATGGCCGGGCTCCTCATCGCGGCATTCGCGCTCGCGGGCTGCGACAAACCGGCCTCACAGGCCGCCGCCCCGCCGCCGGCGCCAGTCACTGTCGCCCAGCCGGTCAAGCGCACCGTCACCGATTGGGACGAATACACTGGCCGCTTCGAGGCGGTCGAGGAGGTGCAGGTGCGCCCCCGCGTCGGCGGCTTCGTCAACTCGGTCGAATTCCAGGACGGCGCCATCGTGCGTCAGGGCGATCTGCTCTACGTGATCGACCCGCGTCCGTTCGAGGCGGTGGCGACGCAGGCGGAAGGGCAGCTCTCCGACGCGCGCGCCCGGGTCGAGCTTGCCAAGCGCGAGCTCGATCGCGGCCTCAGCCTGGTGCAGACCAGTGCGGTCTCCGAACAGGTCGTCGATCAGCGCCGCCAGGCCTTGCAGGCCGCGCACGCTGCCGAGAAGCAGGCAGAGGGCGCGCTGAAGGCCGCCAAGCTCAACATCGAGTTCACGCATGTCACGGCGCCGCTGACCGGCCGCGTCAGCCGCCATCTCGTCAGCCCCGGCAATCTCGTGCAGGGCAGCGACAGCGGAACGTCGACATTGCTGACGTCGATCGTCACGCTGGATCCGATCTACATCTATTTCGACATGGATGAGGCGACCTTCATCAAATACAGCAAGCTATGGTTCGAGGGACGGCGCCCAAGCTCGCGCGACACCGCAAATCCGGTGCAGGTAACGTTGGCAGGCGAAACCAAGCCGTCGCGTGAGGGCGCCGTTAACTTCCTCGACAACCGCCTCGACGTCTCGACCGGCACGTTGCGCAGCCGCGCCGTGGTCAAGAACACCGATCTCTCGATCCTGCCCGGCCAGTTCGGCCGCGTCCGTCTGATCGGCAGCGCGCCCTACGAGGCGCTGCTGATCCCCGACGCTGCGATCGCGACCGATCAGTCCCGCAAGATCGTGTTCGTGGTCAAACCTGACGACACCGTCGAGGCGCGTCCCGTGGTGCTCGGGCCGCTCGACGACGGCCTGCGCGTGATCCGCGAAGGCTTGAAGGCGGAGGACCGCGTCATCGTCAACGGCATCCAGCGCGCCCGGGTCGGCGCCAAGGTCGCCCCGCAGACCGCGCAAGCCCCGGCCGGTGGCAAGTCATGAATCTTGGCCGTCTCTCCATCAACCAGCCCATCCTGGCGATGGTGCTGTCGATCGTGCTCTTGATCGTCGGTGCGCTGGCCTACACCACGCTGCCGGTCTCCGAATATCCGCAAGTGGTGCCGCCGACGGTCGTCGTCACCACGCAATACCCCGGCGCCTCCGCGCAGACCGTGTCCGATACGGTTGCAGCTCCGATCGAGCAGGAGATCAACGGCGTCGAGGACATGCTGTATCTCTACAGCCAGGCCACCTCGAATGGCCAGCTCACCATCACCGTCACCTTCAAGCTCGGCACCGATCTCGACAAGGCCCAGGTGCTGGTGCAGAACCGCGTCGCCATCGCGCAGCCGCGCCTGCCGGAGGAAGTGCAGCGCAACGGCGTCACCACGCGCAAGAACTCGCCCGACATCCTGATGGTCGTGTTCATGCTGTCGCCGGACGACACCTTCGACCAGCTCTACATCTCCAACTATGCGCTGCTTCAGGTCCGCGACCAGCTCTTGCGCCTCGACGGTGTCGGCGACATCCAGATCTTCGGCGCGCGCGACTATTCGATGCGGCTGTGGCTCGATCCTGACCGCATCGCCAACCTCGGCCTGACATCGGCCGAGGTGCTGGCGGCGATCCGCGCCCAGAACGTGCAGATCGCGGGCGGCCAGATCGCCGAGCCGCCGATCGCCGACCGCGCCTTCCAGCCGAACCTCACCTTCACGGGCCGCTTGAAGGATCAGAAGCAGTTCGAGGACATCCTGATCAAGGCGGGCTCAGACGGCCGTATCGTGCGCCTGCGCGACGTTGCCCGCATCGAGCTCGGGGCCTTGTCCTACAGCACGAACAGCTTCCTGCTGCGGAAATCCGCGGTTGCCATGCTGGTGACGCAGCGGCCGGGGTCGAACGCGCTCGCGACGGCCAAGAATATCTCGGACACCATGACGACGCTCAAGGAGAGCTTCCCCAGGGGTCTCGACTACAATATCGGCTACAACCCGACCGAGTTCATCGCGCAGTCCGTCCACGAGCTGATCAAGACCATCTACGAGGCCATGCTGCTCGTGGTGATTGTCGTGCTGGTGTTCCTGCAGGGATGGCGGCCGGCGATCATTCCGATCATCGCGATCCCGGTCTCGCTGGTCGGCACGTTCGCGGTGATGGCGGCGCTGGGTTTCTCCATCAACAATCTCACGCTGTTCGGCCTCGTGCTCGCCGTCGGCATCGTGGTCGACGACGCCATTGTCGTGGTGGAGAATGTCGAGCGCCACCTCGAGCACGGCATGAGCCGGCGCGACGCCGCGCTGAAGACGATGGAAGAGGTCGGCGGCGCGCTGGTCTCGATTGCGCTCGTGCTCTGCGCGGTGTTCGTGCCGACCGCGTTCCTCGGCGGCATTTCCGGGCAGTTCTTTCAGCAATTCGCCGTCACGATCGCGGTTGCGACCGCGATCTCCTGTTTCTGCTCGTTGACGCTGTCGCCGGCACTGGCATCGCTGATCCTCACCCCGCACGAGGAGAAGAGACCGCCCGCCGCCTGGAATGTCATTGCGCGCGGCTGGAATGCGTTCACGGGCGTGTTCAACCGTGTGTTCGATCGGTTGGCGCACGGTTATGCGAGTCTCGCCAATTTTGTGATCCGGCACTCCGTCGTGATGCTCCTGGTTTATGTCGTTCTGATCGGCAGCGCCGGCTGGCTGCTCGTAACCACGCCGCAGGGCTTCATCCCCGCGCAGGATCGCGGCTACGTCATCATATCCGTGCAATTGCCGGGCGCAGCGTCACTGGCGCGCACCACCGAGGTCGTGCGCGAGATCGAGCGGATCTCGCTGGATACGCCGGGCATCGTCCGCGTCGCGGCCTTTGCCGGCTTCTCCGGTGCCACGCGCACCCAGGCCGGCAACGCGGCCGCGCTGTTTCCGGTGTTCGACGAGCCCGAGGCGCGAATGAAGAAGGGATTGTCTGCGAACGCCATCACGGTCGAGCTGCGCAAGCGGCTGTCCGCGATCCAGGGCGCCTTCATCATCGTGATTCCGCCGCCGGCCGTGCCCGGCATCGGCACCGGCGGCGGCTTCACCATCCGCATCCAGGATCGCCAGGGTCGCGGGCCCGAAATGCTCGCGGCCGCGACCGACGAGCTGGTCGCCGCGGCGCGCAAATCGCCCTTGCTGCTCGGCCCCACGGTGTTCTCGCCGTTCTCGGCCAACACGCCGCAGCTCTTCGTCGACATCGACCGCACCAAGGCGCAGAAGCTCGGTGTGCCCATCTCAAACATCAATGAAACGATCCAGACCTATTTCGGATCGAACTATGTCAACGACTTCAACCTGTTCGGCCGCACCTATCACGTCACGGCGCAAGCCGATTTCCCCTACCGCAAGGAGCCGAGCGACCTCGCGCGGCTGCGCACGCGCAACGCCTCCGGCGACATGGTGATGCTCGGCAGCGTGGTCGAGTTCAAGGACGTCTCGGGCCCCGACCGCGTCGCGCGTTACAATCTCTATGCGGCGTCCGAATTGCAGGGCGAGCCCGCGCCGGGCACCAGCTCGACCACCGCGCTCAACACCATCAAGCAGCTCGCGAACGATACCTTGCCGAGCGGCTTCACCTTTGAATGGACCGATCTGTCCTATCAGCAAATCACCGGCGGCAATGCGGGTCTGCTCGTGTTCCCGATCTGTGTGCTGTTCGTCTATCTCGTGCTCGCCGCACAATATGGCAGCTGGACCCTGCCGTTCGCGGTGATCCTGATCGTGCCGATGTGCCTCTTGGCCGCCACCGTCGGCGTGCGTATCATGGGCCAGGACGTCAACATCCTCACCCAGATCGGCTTCGTCGTGCTGGTAGGGCTGGCGGCAAAGAACGCGATCCTGATCGTCGAGTTCGCGCGCGACATCGAGAACGAGGGCAAGTCCCGGCTGGAGGCCGTGATCGAGGCCTGCCGCCTGCGCCTGCGGCCGATCCTGATGACGTCCTTCGCCTTCATCCTCGGCGTGCTGCCGCTGGTGATCTCGAGCGGCTCCGGCTCCGAGATGCGACAGGCGGTCGGCGTCGCGGTGTTCTTCGGCATGATCGGCGTCACCCTGTTCGGGCTGCTGTTCACGCCGATCTTCTATGTGGTGGTGCGGAACCTGGCCGAGGGGCGCAGGGACAAGCCGGCGGCGGTAGGGTGACGACGGTCAGACGGCCACAATCGCGCACCACTCTCCGCCGTCGTCTCGGATCGGCCCGCGCTTGTCCCGAACGACAGCCGAGAATTAAGCGCCACCCTCCATACTAACGACCAACATGAAATCGATGGGCACGTGCGGGGTTCTTCACTACTATCCGCGCGATTTCACAGAAGACTGCTGGGAGTTAAACATATGAAATCAGCACTTTGGGCCGCAGCGGCGTCAGCCGTATTGATTGCGGTTCCCGCCTCGGCGCAGGGCGTCAAGATCGGCATCCTCAACGACCAGTCCGGCGTCTATGCCGATTACGGCGGCAAATGGTCGGTCGAGGCCGCCAAGATGGCCATCGAGGATTTTGGCGGCGAGGTGCTCGGCCAGAAGATCGAGCTCGTCACCGCCGACCACCAGAACAAGCCGGATCTCGCCGCCTCGATCGCGCGGCGCTGGTACGACGTCGAGAACGTCGACATGATCACGGAGCTGACGACCTCCTCGGTTGCGCTCGCGATCCACGAGCTGTCCAAGGAAAAGAAGAAGATCGACATCGTCGTCGGCGCCGCGACCTCGCGTCTGACAGGCGATGCCTGCCAGCCCTATGGCTTCCACTGGGCCTACGACACCCGCGCGCTCGGCGTCGGCACCGGCGGTGCGCTGACCAAGGCCGGCGGCGACACCTGGTTCTTCCTGACCGCCGACTACGCCTTCGGCTATGCGCTGGAAAAAGACACCAGCGAGATCGTCACCGCCAATGGCGGCAAGGTGGTCGGCTCGGTGCGCGTGCCGCTCAACTCCTCGGACTTCTCCTCCTTCCTGCTCCAGGCGCAGAGCTCGAAGGCGAAGATCGTCGGCCTCGCCAATGCCGGCCTCGACACCACCAACTCGATCAAGCAGGCCTCCGAGTTCGGCATCGTCGCCGGCGGCCAGAAGCTCGCGGGCCTCCTGATGACGCTTGCCGAGGTCAACGGCCTCGGCTTGCAGGCCGCGCAGGGCCTGGTGCTGACCGAAGCCTACTACTGGGACGTCAACGACAGGTCGCGCAATCTCGGGGAGCGCTTCCTCAAGCGCACGGGGCGGATGCCGAACATGATCCAGGCCGGCACCTATTCGGCGACGCTGAGCTATCTCAAGGCGGTGAAGGCCGCCGGCACCAAGGATCCGGATGCCGTCGCCAAGAAGCTGAAGGAGCTGCCGGTCGACGACGACTTCGCGCAAGGCGGCAAGGTGCTCGAGAACGGCCGCATGGTCCACGACATGTATCTGTTCGAGGTCAAGAAGCCTTCCGAATCGAAGAAGCCCTGGGACTATTACAAGCTGCTCGCCACCGTCCCTGGCGACAAGGCCTTCTTCACCGCCAAGGAGAGCGGCTGCCCGCTGACGAAGTGAGGCTCTCGTGTCCCGGACGCGCTGCAGCGTGAAACGCTGCTGCGCAGAGCCGGGACCCACGCCTCTCCGGGCGTGAAGGCCAGACTCGGTCCCGGTTCAGCGGCGCAGCGTTACCACGCTGCACCGCGCCCGGGACACGAGCCGTGTGATGCCGTGGTTTACTTCACCAGCCGCAACACCACCGCCCCCAGTGCACCGACCCACAGGACAAGCGCAGCGAGGACCTGGATCGCAAAGCCCGTGCCGCGCTTGGCGGCCGCCTGCGAATAGCCGATGAAATAGACCATGCGGCCGATGATCCAGACCGCGCCGATGCCGGCGGCCATGGCATCGCCGATATAGGCCGCGAACAGCCAGAGCGCCGGCAGGAAGATCGGCATCCATTCCAGCGTGTTCGTCTGGATGCGGAAGGCGCGGTCGAAATCCGGATGTCCCGCCATCGCTGGCACCTTGACACCGGTCTTGGTGCGCAAGCGCGACACGTTGACGGCGGTGAAGAAGTAAAATGCGATCGCCAGCAGCGTGACGAGAGCGGTGAGATGATACATCGCAAGTCCCTCGAAGAGATCGCGCTTCAATAGCCGGTCATCTCGAGATAGCCAACGCCGTCATGCGTGCCGGCAAAGCTGATCGGCCCTTCCCAATAGGAGAAGCCGGTCCCCATCCAGGCCTTCGGATTCAGCGGCTTGCAGGCGATCGAGAACGATCGCGAGGGAATTGCGATCTGCCATTCCACCGGCACTTTGCGCCCCGCAATGTCCACCGTCGCCTTGGGACTCATCTGGATATCGCCGCCCGCAATCATCTGCGTGTCGCCCGCGGCGCTGATCCAATTGCCGAACGGATAGTTTTGGCCGTCCTTCTGCCGCAGCCGGTACAGCATCAGCTTGTCGCCGGATGCCAGATGCAGCGACAGCCAGTCCCAACCGGTCTGGTCGGCTTCGAGCGGCTGGCTGCTCCATTCGCGGTCCAACCAGGCCTGGCCCGAGACATCGACCGCCTTGTCGTCGATGCTGAGCGTGCCGCGCGCGCGGTAGAACGGCTGGCTGTAATAGTAGGACGCCTGTCCGCGCTCCGACTTGCGGCTGTAGCCGCGGTCGCCTTGCAGCACCACCGGCCGCTCCGTCTCCAGCGTCAGCGCGTAGCTGAAATCGGCACCGGACGCCTTCAGTGTCAACGGGGCCAGTGTGCGATCATCGGTGCGCTCGACGCACTTCATTTCCCAGGCGTCGATCCAGGCCTCGAACGGCTTGGCTATGACGCCGGCCTGTCCCACGCCGCCACGCGAAAATGTCTCGCTGAAGCGGTGCGTGTCGGCACGCGTCACCGCCGCATGTCCCATCCACACTTGCTGATTGGCCCAGCCTTCGCCTTGCGGCCCCGGCTGGGCCGCTTGGCGGAACAGCGTCCACTGCAGACCGCATGCCGCGCCGCTGGAATCGACGAGATTCGCCGTGAGATACCACCACTCGATGCGAAACTCCGGATGCGGCCCGTGATCGCCGGGGAAGCTGAACAGCTTTCCCGGCGTCACTTTGGCAAAGCCGTCGGCGGTCGCGCCGAGACCGGCATAGCCCTGCGCGCCTGCGCGGCGCGAAAGGGCGAGCGCGGCAAGGGCGCCGGCGAATGCACGTCGGGAAATCGCGTCAGCGCTCATTGGCGAACACCTTGACGAGGCTCGCTGGCTGCATCCGCGCCAGCCGGATCATCGGCAGCAGCGCGGCGATCAGCGAAGCGAGCAGCGCGACCGCGACCAGCTCGACCAGTTGCAGCGGAAACACGTGGAACGGCAGCCGCCAGCCGAACGCCTTCACGTTGACGATCGCGATGAGGCACCATGCCACGAGGAGGCCGAGCGGCACCGCCAGCAGCGCGGTGAACAGTGCGACCGATAGCGTCTTGGTCAGCTCGATCGCGGCCAGGCGCGGCCGGGTGAGGCCGATTGCCCACAGCGGCGCGAGCTGCGGCAGGCGTGAATTCGCCAGCGTCAGCAGGCTGGTGAGCAGCGCGATGCCGGCGACGCCGAGCGTGAACGCATTCAGCGCGGAGGTCACCGCAAAGGTGCGGTTGAAGATGCGGATCGATTCCGCCTTCACCGTTGCTTGGTCGGCGACGCTGCGGTCGTCCAGCGCGAACTGCTTCTGCAAGGCTGCGATCAGGCCGGGGATATTCTCCTTGGCGACGATCAGGCCGATGCGCGTCTGTGGCGTCTGCGGAAAATGCCGGATCAGCGCTGCGACATTGACCGCGAGCTGTCCCTTGGGATTGCCGTAATCGGCATAGATGCCGACGATGTCGAGCTCCCAGGTCCCACCCGGCGCCGGCACCGCGACGACGTCGCCGAGACGGATATTCAGCCGGCGGCTCAGCTGCTCGCTGATGAAGGCGGCATTTCCTGGCACGAGCCGGGTCCAGGCGCGGGGCGCGGCTTCCAGCAGCGGCCAGCGTTCGCGGTAAAGCGCATGGTCGGGCAGGCCGAGGAGCTCCACCGGCTGTCCCTGGACTTGCGCTTCGGCACGTCCGCCCGAAAGGACCGCCTGGACTTCGCCGCGCTCACGCAGCCAGTTTCGAATCGCAAGGCCTTGCGCATTGTCGGCGGCGCTGATGTAGACGTCGGGCGCCAGCCGTCCATTGAGCCAGCCGATGAAGGTCCGGCTGAACGTCTCCACCATGGTGGAGACCCCGACATTGACAGCGAGCGCGAGCAGCAACGCCATCAGCGCCAGCGACAGGCCAGAGAGCTGCTGCCGGCTGTCGGCCCAGAACCACAGCGCGAGCGGCCCTCGCGCCACGCGCTGGCCTGCGAGGAGGATGATCTCGAGGAAAGTCGGCAGGATCAGCGCCGCGCCCAGCATCAGCGCGGCCAGTACGCCAAAGCCTGCGATCAGCGTCTGTCCATAGTGCAACAAGAGCAGCGCGACCGCGAACACCACGCATGCGGCAGCACTTTGCAGAAGCAGCCAGCGGTGCTGCCTCTGCTGCCAGGCGCGTGGTTGCGCAGTCGCCAGCACCGGCATCCTGATCGCCTTGATCAGGCTGGTCGCGGCCGCGACCAGCGCGCCGGCGATGCTGATGCCGATGCCGGCGAGCCACCATTCAGGCCGCAGCACGAGCTGCCCCGGAATCTGCGCGCCGTAGAGCCCGCGCAGGGACGCCGCGACATCAGGCAGCAGCGCGGCCGCGATGAAATAGCCGCAGACCAGGCCGATCAGCCCGGCGACCAGCGCCAGCACGACCAGCTCGACGACCAGCACGGTGTTGACCAGCCGCGCCGAGGCTCCGCAGGCGCGCAGCGTACGCAGCATCGGCAATCGCTGCTCGAAGGCGAGGCCGACGGCCGAGTTGACGATGAAGAGCCCGACGAAGAACGACAGCAGGCCGAACGCCGTGAGATTGAGGTGAAAACTGTCGGTGAGTCGCTCCAGCTCCGTTTCCGCGTCGGGCTCGACCCGCTGCAATTGCTCACCGACGACGCTTTGCAGCGGCGCGGGCTTGCCCTTCGCCTTGCCGATCAGCAGCCGCGACAGCTGATCCGGCTTGTCGAGGAGCCGCTGTGCCACGCCGATATCGACCACCAGAACGCCGGGCACGAGCTGTGGCAGCACGCGCAGAGGCGGCAGTTTTGCGCCATCGCTGATCGCCGGCGTCGCGCCTTCCTTCTCGTGCAGATCGGTCAGCGTCTCCCGCGCCACCAGCGTCTGGCCCGGCGACGTCACAAAGCTGCTCAGATCCGCAGCGCCAAGGCGCGGAGCGTCGCCGACGTCCGCCGGCATCGTCACCGGCTCGATGCCGAGCAGCCGCAGCGAGCGCCCGTTGATCTGGACCCGCCCCTCCAGCACCGGCGAGACCGGCCAGCCGGCACGCCTCAGCTTGACGAACAGCTCCTGCGAGAAAGTCGCCGCATCAGGCGCGACCAGCATCGCCGTGCGCACGCCGCCAAACGTCGCCGCGGCGCGGTCGTAGGCGCTGCGGGCCTGCTGGTTGATCGCCTGCACGCCGCTCCACAGCGCGGTCGCCGCGATCAGTCCGATCAGCAGCGTTGCGAACTGCATCTTGTGGCGCCGCCAATGGCTCAGCAGCACGGCGAGGATCCACAGCGCGCGCCTCATGCGATGCGCCCGCCATGCAAGGTGAGGTGGCGGTCGAGCGTCGCTGCCAGATGCAGGCTATGCGTCACCATCAGGAAGCCGCAGCCAGTGCGGGCGACGAGGTCGCGCGTCAGCGCCAGCACATCCTCGGCGGTGGCTTCGTCCAGATTGCCGGTCGGCTCGTCCGCCAGCAGCAGCGCAGGCTTCGTCGCCAGTGCCCTGCCGATCGCGACGCGCTGCTGCTGTCCACCTGATAATTGCTCTGGATAACGCTTGAGCAGGCTGCCGAGTCCGAGTCGCTCGGTCAGCTCCTTGGTCCAGGCTGCATCGTGCCGGCCTGCGATCCGGGCCTGAAAGGCGAGATTGTCCGCAACCGACAGGCTCGGGATCAGGTTGAACTGCTGAAAGACCAGGCCGATCCGATCGCGTCGCAGCTCAGCACGTCCGGCATCGGACAGCTTGGTGACCTCGACCTCCGCCAGCCGGATCGTGCCGCCATCGGCGGCATCGAGCCCTGCGATCAGGTGCAGCAGCGTGCTCTTGCCGCTGCCAGATTCACCGGTTAGCGCGACGCGCTCGCCGGCCGCGAGGTCGAGATTGACGCCGCGCAGCACGTGGACCGGCTCGCCGGCGGAGACGAAAGTCTTTGAGAGATCTTTGATACTCAGCACGATGAATGGCGCCGAACAAAATTGATGGAATGTGTTGCTAGCACACTTGCTCCGGAAATGCCGGGTTGCGTTGCTCCCGAAGCCGTTGTTAGCTTCCAAGCCGGCCAAATCAAAAAAGTGCCGAAAGGACCTGCGGGGAGAATGATGAGCGCTCAGGAAACGCCCAATCCGGGCAAGACGATCGAAACGCCGAAGGGCGCCTGGACGATCACTTTTCTCCTGTTCCTGTTCATGCTGGTGAACTTCGCTGACAAGATCGTCGTGGGACTCGCCGGCGTGCCGATCATGACGGAGCTCAAGCTGACGCCGGAGCAATTCGGCCTGCTCGGCTCCTCGTTCTTCTTCCTGTTCTCGATCTCCGCCATCGTGGTCGGCTTCATCGTCAACAAGGTGCCGACGCGCTGGGTGCTGCTGGCGCTCGCAGTGATCTGGGCGGTGACGCAGTTTCCGATGGTCGGCACCGTCTCCTTCACCACGCTGCTGATCTGCCGCATCGTGCTGGGCGCCGGCGAAGGCCCGGCCTTCTCGGTCGCCGCGCACGCGATCTACAAATGGTTCCCCGACGAGAAGCGCACGCTGCCGACCGCGATCCTGTCGCAAGGCTCGGCCTTCGGCGTCATCATCGCGGTGCCGGCGCTGAACTGGATCATCGTCAACCATTCCTGGCACTATGCCTTCGGCGCGCTCGGCATCGTCGGCCTGATCTGGGTCTGTGCCTGGCTTGCGCTCGGCAAGGAAGGCCCGCTGGAGGACACGCAGGCCCTCGCTGTCAGCGAGACGAAAATTCCCTACGTACAGCTGCTCACCTCGCGCACCTTCCTTGGCTGCGTCGCTGCGACCTTCGGCGCCTATTGGGCGCTGTCGCTCGGGCTGACCTGGTTCACGCCCTTCATCATCAAGGGCCTTGGCTTCTCGCAGAGCCAGGCGGGCTGGATCTCCGTTCTGCCCTGGGTCTTCGGCGCCACCATCGTGCTGCTCACCGGCTGGATCTCGCAATTAATGATGGCCCGCGGCGCGACTACGCGCGTCGCGCGCGGCGTGCTCGGCTCCGTGCCGCTGGTCATCGGCGGCCTGATCCTTGCGATGATGCCGCACGTCCAGGGCGCCGGCCTCCAGCTTACTTTGCTCGTGGTCGGCACCGGCTTGTGCGGCGCGATCTATGTGGTCTGCCCGCCCATGCTCGGCGAGTTCACGCCGGCCTCGCAGCGCGGCGCCATCCTCGCGATCTACGGCGCGCTCTATACGCTCTCCGGCATCATCGCGCCCGCCGTGATGGGCACCGTGATCCAGCACGCCAGCAGCACGCTCGAAGGCTACATGACCGGCTTCACCATCAACGCCGCGATCATGGTCGGCTCCGGCCTGCTCGGCCTCCTGCTGCTCTGGCCGAACACCGAACGCGCCAGGCTGACGGGCGGTGCCACGGCGCAGGCGGCACGGATGAAGAGCGCGGTATCGCCGACGTAGTTAGGAGTGGCCTCCGTCTTACCCTCCAGGGGAGGGTAAGCGGCGACGCCGCGCTAGTTCGCCACCCCCTGCGCGCCCCGTATCAGCTTCCCCGGCCGCTTGCCCGTGGCCTCGCCCTGCCGCCGTGTCACCACCCCGGACACGATGGTGGTGTCATAGCCGTCGACGTCCTGCAGCAGCCGCCGCCCGCCCACAGGCAGATCGTAGTGCACCTTCGGCGGATGCAGGTGCAGCCGGTCATAGTCGATCACGTTGACGTCGGCCTTGTAGCCGGGTGCAATCAGGCCACGATCGGTGAGGCCGACCGAAAGCGCGGTCTTGCGCGCCTGCGCCGCCACCACGAACGGGATCGACAATTTCTCGCCGCGCTTGCGGTCGCGCGTCCAGTGCGTCAGCAGGTAGGTGGGGAAGCTGGCATCGCAGATGATGCCGCAATGCGCGCCGCCGTCGGAGAGGCCCGGCACCGATTGCGGATCGATCAGCATCTCGCGCGTCGCATCCAGATTGCCTTCGGCATAGTTGAGGAACGGCACGTAGAGCATGCCGCGGCCGTCGTCCGACAGCATCGCGTCGTAAGCGAGCTCTTCCGGCTGCCGTCCCTGCTTGCGCGCCTGCGGCCCGAGCGCGTTCTCCGGCGGCTGCTCGTAATCGGGGGGATCGCCGAGCAGGAACATCTTGTCGTAGTTCGGACGGAAGAACAGCGGATCGTCGGTCGCGGTCGCCGTCTCGCTCAGGATCGCCTTGCGCACCTCGCTCTGACGCAGCCGCGCCAGGCGCTCCTGCAACGGCAGATGCGCGATCGCCTGGTAGCTCGGATGGGTCTGGAAAGGATTGCGCGACAGTTCGAGCCCGAGCAGCAGACCCACGGGGCGCGCCGCGATCTGCGCGGTGATGGAGAGGCCGCGCCGCGCGGCGGCATTGATCGCCTCCAGCGTCTGGCGCCAGCGCTGCGGCGCCTTGTCGTTCTGAGTGATCGAAAACGAGATCGGGCACTTCGTTGTGTCCGCCACCCGCAGCATCATCGGCAGGTCCTCGTGGATGGTCGACAGATCCAGCACGAATTGCAGCACGCTGCGGCCCTGCCGATGCATCGCACCGGCGATCGCAGTGAGCTCGTCCTCGCCCGCCTTCAAGGTCGGGGTGAAATCGCCGGTCGAGGTGCGGTGATTGAGCGTGCGCGAGGTCGAGAAGCCGAGCGCACCGGAGCGCACCGCCTCGCCGGCGAGCTTCGCCATCGCCGCGTTGTCCTCCGCGGTCGAGGGATCGCGGCGGGCGCCACGCTCGCCCATGACGTAGACGCGTAGCGCGGCATGCGGCAGCTGCGCGCCGACATCGATGTCGAAATCGCGCTTCGACAGCCAGTCCATGTAATCCGGAAAGCTTTCCCAGGCCCAGGGAATGCCGGCGCTCAGCACCGGCTCGGGAATGTCCTCGACGCCTTCCATCAGCTGGATCAGGCGGGTGTGATCGGCCGGCTTGCACGGCGCGAAGCCGACGCCGCAATTGCCCATGATCGCGGTGGTGACGCCGTTCTGCGAGGACGGCGTGATGTCCTGGCTCCAGGTGACCTGGCCGTCATAATGCGTGTGCACGTCGACGAAGCCCGGCGTCACAAGTTTGCCGCGCGCGTCGATCTCCTCTGCTCCTTTGGCCGAGACCTTCCCCACTTGGCTGATCCTGCCGCCGATGATGGCGACGTCGGCCTCGAACAATTCGCCGCCGCGCCCATCCGCGACGATGCCGCCGCGGATCACGAGATCAGGAGTGCTCATGGTGTTTCTTCCCGTTTGTTGTTGTTTCCTTCGCCGGGACGCCGCCTGAATGTCAAACTACGTCTTGGCTTGTGCCCGCCGCTCCGTGAACGGCGACAGCACCACCGTCGCGACCATGAAGATCACGGACGCGCCGAACACCCAGTGCGGCGCGCTGTGATCCATGATCCAGCCGAACAGCAGCGGTGAGACGATGCCGCCGAGATTGAAGCCGGTGGAGACGATGCCGAAGGCACGGCCCGCAGCGCCGGCAGGCGCCGCGTTGCGCACCAGCATGTCGCGCGAGGGGGCGATCACCCCGGAGAGGAAGCCCGCGGCCGACATGGCGGCGGTGAGCGCCCAGCCCGGCAGCGTGACCAGTGCGATCAGCAGCACGATCGCCGCATTGACCGCGAAGCAGGCCGCGGCGACCTGGCCGTGACGCTCGGTCCGGTCGGCGAGGACGCCGCCTGCGAGCACGCCAAGGGCACTGGCACCAAGGAAGGCCGTCAGCGCGATGTTGGCGGCGGAGTAGGAGGCACCGTAGCCGCTCATCAGCGCGACCACGCCGAAATTGTTGATGCCGGCAACCGACAGGCTCAGCAGCATGAACAGCGCGGTCAGGGTGATCAGCGCCGGCGTGATCACGGCCTGCTTGGGCGCGTTCTCGTTGCCGGGCTTCTTCTTGTGCGCGCCGGCATCGGGAATGTTCATGACGATCAGCAGCAGCGCCACGGCGACACCGATCGCGCCCGAGGCGATCAGCGCGCCGGTGCCGCCGGACAGCGTGACTAGCGCGGCCACGATCGCCGGTGCGACCGCGCCGCCGAGAAAGCCGGCAAAGGTGTGGATCGAGAAGGCGCGGCCCATTCGCGCCTCGTCCATGTGCTCGGCCAGGATCGCGTAATCGGCGGGATGATAGACGCTGTTGGCGAGGCCCAGCAGCACGGCGCAGGCGATCAGCGAGGCATAACTGAGATGCAGGCCGAGCAGGATCAGCGCGCAGCCGCCGAGCGCCAGCCCGGCCAAGAGAATGCGCCGCGCGCCATAATGGTCGACGAGATAGCCGGTCGGCGCCTGGGTCAATCCCGACACCACCGCGAACACGGTGAGTGAGAAGCCGAGCTCGATATAGCCGACGCCGAGCTGGCCTTTGAGGAACGGGAACAGCATCGGCAGCACCAGCAGATGGAAATGGCTGACCCAATGCGCGATCGAGATTCCCGTCAGCGTGCGTAGGGCGCTGTCCGCCTTGCCTTGCTGCGGTGCGGCGAGAACGTCGACCATTGCAGTTCCGTTTCACTCCCGATGGACGCGCAAACTATCGGGGAGGGCGGTTATTTGTCCATGAACGCAGGCGCATGGCAGGTAGCGCGGGTGGGGCGTAAGGGGCGCTATCCCTGTACATCGTCGTCCTGGCTTTCGACAGGACGACGGCGGAGGGTGGGGCGCCAGGGCGCCGTCAAACTCAACCCGTCCGCCACCCCCCTCAAAACGGCTCGTCATCCGGGCCATAGCGATCGCGCTTTGGCGTTGCAATGTCGCCGTCTTCGTAATCGTCGTCGTCGATCTCGCGCGGCGGCGGAGGCTTCGTCGTCTTATCTTCCGCCTTCCTCTCGATGATCTTGGGCGGCTCGCTCGGCTTCCCGGTCTTGGCCATGATCATTCCCGGATGGTGATGCTGCATCCGATCCTATCAGGGACATATGTGCAGGACCTGATCTGGCGCAAGCCGTTCAGTGCAGCACCGGCCCGCCCGCCTTTTTCCAGGCGTCGAGGCCGCCAGCGATATGGGCAGTGTTGGCGAGGCCAGCCGCCTTGGCGGCGGCCACAGCCATCGCCGAGCGTTCACCGAAGGCGCAGAAGAACACGACGCGGCGGCCGGTGGCGGCTGCGACCTCGCGCAGCATGCCGCCGGGCTTGAGGCTCTCCTCGACGGATTGATAGGGCGTGTGCAGCGCGCCTTCGAGCATGCCGTGCTTCATCCGCTCGTTGCTCTCGCGCAGATCGACCAGCAGGATGTCGGGCCGGCCGAGGATGCGGATCGCCTCGGTCGCGCTCAGTGCGCGGCCCTCTTTCTCGAGCTCCTCCTGATGCAGGCCGACATGCATGTTGGCGGGCACTGCGACATCCATCATCTTCGGATTGGGCAGCTTCAGATTGGCCATCAGCTCGATATATTCGTCGACCGAGCGCACCTGGAGCCGCGGATTGAAACGCTTCTCCTCGCCAATGGTGGAGACGGTGTCGCCCTTGTAGTCGTGCGCCGGGAAGACCATCGTCTCGTCCGGCAGCTTGAGCAGGCGGTTGAAAATCGACTCGTACTGTGCGCGCGACGAGCCGTTCTGGAAATCGGTGCGGCCGGTGCCGCGGATCAGCAGCGTATCGCCGGTGAAGACGCGGTCGCCCATCAGGTAGGAGTAGGAATCGTCGGTGTGGCCCGGCGTGTACATCACGTCGAGCGACAGGCCTTCGATCGTCACCTTGTCGCCGTCCGCGACCCGCATGGCAACGACGTCGGCCTTGGTCTGGTCGCCCATCACGGTCATGCAATGGGTGCGGTCGCGCAGCTCGCCGAGCCCGGTGACGTGGTCGGCATGCAGATGTGTGTCGACCGCCTTGACCAGCTTGAGGTCGAGCTCGCGCAGCAGCTGGCAGTAGCGATCGACTTTCTCCAGCACGGGATCGAGGATCAGCGCCTCGCCGCCGGGGCGGCTGGCCAGAAGATAGCTGTAAGTGCCCGAAACGCTGTCGAAGAGCTGGCGGAAGATCATGGCGGGACCCGGCGCAGACTGGTTTCGACGATTCTACTACCATATGGGTTCAGAGGAGAAGTATTTTGCTGCATGGCTAGTAAAATATAGAAGATTGTTGTTGCGCACGGTCATCGCCCGCGAAGGCGGGCGATCCAGTATTCCAGAGGCCGTCGTGGGATACGGAGGGGCCGCGGCGTACTGGATTCCCCGCCTTCGCGGGGAATGACATCGAGTAGGGGCAACGTCGTGCTCCAAACCCTACGGCCGGACCAATGTGTAACCGTTCTGCACCAGGAACAGGATCTGCCCGACCCCGACCTGCACCGGCGTCGCGCCCGGGATGAACTCCGGTCGCTTGCCGGTCTCGCGCTCCATCGTGTCGACCGTGTTGAGGCAGATGTCGAAGCGCACGCCCTGTGCGATCAGGCTCTCGACCTGCTTGCGGCGCTCGCTGCCTGATAGCAACAGGTCGATGCCGGGACCGAACGCCACCACCTCGATCGCGATCTTGTCGGGGTCGTAGGCCTTCAACAGATTGTTGGCGACGCTGAGCACCAGCGCCTGCTTCTTCGCATCGCCATCGGAGAGCTGGAGCACGACCTTGTGCTCGGCAAACGGCTTGTCCTGAAGCGGTACTTGCTGCGCAAGCGCCGGCGGCATCGCCGTCCACGTGAGCAGCGCCAGCAGAAGCGCGAATAGGATCGGCAGCCGCATCATCCCTGTCCTGCAATGCCCGGATTGCCGTCGACGCCTTTCAGCGTAACGCCGGCGCCGAGCCGTTCGGGCATCATCCGGCCCGAGCGCAGATATTTTCCGACCACATCCCACACCGGCGCGCCGTGCTGGCCGTTGACCGAGGCCCAGCCCGCGACCTTGTAGCGGTGGTTGGCGGCGAGCGTCTTGCCGTTGCCGAGCTTCAGCTCGGAGATGCGACTGCCAATCGCAGCGTCCGGCGTGCAGGTGTAGCTGAGGCCGCCGGCGCGCACCATGTCGCCACCCTGCTGGTAGTAGGGATCGGCGTTGAAGAGGTTGTCGCAGATGTCCTCCAGCACGTCCTTGATCTGTGTGCCGGTCATCTCCTGCACATAGGTCTCGGGATAGGTGATCGCGGTTTCTGCCAGCAGATCCTCCATGGTCAGCACCTGGCCCGACAGCGCGGTCACGCCCCAGCGGAAGCCCGGCGACAGCGCGATCTCGGCATCGAGCTCGGTGCGCAGCGCCGTGCAGATCAGCTCGTCGACGGGGCCGGAGAAATTGCCGCGGCGGTAGAGCAGGCGGTCGGGCGTTGCGATCTTCTCCGACCAGTCGGTCACGTGCGGCGCGCGCAGCCGGCCGATCAGCTCGGCCATGGCCGGGTCCGGCTTCAGCAACTCGGAAAAGACTGGCAGCAGATGATATTTGACGTCGGTGACCTTGCCCTTGCCGATGGCGAGATCGAGCACGCCAAGAAATTTTCCGTTGGAGCCGGCATTGGTGACGAGCGTGGTGCCGCCGGCGTTCTTCACCGGCATCGGCTGCGGTACGGCGTCATGGCTATGGCCGCCCAGGATGACGTCGATGCCGGTGACGCGGCTCGCGAGCTTGAGATCCACGTCCATGCCGTTGTGCGAGAGCAGGATGACGGCATCGACCTTGTCGGTGCCGCGCAGGGCATCGACATGCTTCTGCAATTCCTCCTCGCGGATGCCGAAGGTCCAGTCCGGCGTGAACCGCTTCGGATGGGCGATCGGCACATAGGGAAAGGCCTGACCTACGATCGCGATGCGATGTCCGCCGAGCTCCCTGATGATGGACGGCTTGAACACCCGCCCGCTGGACTTGTCGAAGGCGGGGGCGTCGTTGAATGCCGCCTCCTCAGTCAGAAAAACGTTCTGCGCCAGGAACTCGCCCTTGAAGCGCTCGAGATTGTCGCGCAGCGCCTGCTCGCCATAGGTGAACTCCCAATGCCCGGTCATGGCCTCGATGCCGAGCAGGTTGGCGACCTCGACCATGTCGCGGCCTTGCGTGACGTTGGCTAACCCCGTGCCCTGCCATAGATCGCCGCCGTCGAGCAGCAAGGAATGCTTCTCGCCGGCATCACTGCGCAGGCGATCGATCAGCGTCTTCAGATGGGCGAAGCCGCCGAGCTTGCCGAAGCGGCCCGCTGATTTCTCGAACTCGAAGCAGGTGAAGGCATACGCATCCGCGCTGTCGGAGCGGATGCCAAAGCGCTCCAGGAACGCCCGCCCGACCAGATGCGGCGGCCGCCCCGCCATCTCGCCGATGCCGATATTGACGCTGGGCTCGCGAAAATAGACCGGATTGAGCTGCGCATGCGTGTCGGTGATGTGCAGGATGCGCGCATTGCCGAAGCGCTCGACGTCGTAGATGCTCGCGGTGTCGGCGCTGCGCGCGAGCCGCGGCAGTCCGAGCGATGCGGCGGCAAGGCCTGCGCTCTTCAGGAAATCGCGGCGGCGGATCGCCATCTCAAATTCTCCGCGCCTCTTCTCGACAACGCAACTGTTCCACAGGCATGGTCCAGACCCTAAGGGCCTTTAGCGCAAAATGTGCAGCAGTTTTCCGACAAGATCATGCTCAAAGAGCAACTTGGAGCGCGATTTTTCTCGCCCGCTCGGTCAATTTAGCGGATTTCCATGGCCTTCCAGGCTTCTTTTTCGGATGTCGCCTGGAAGATGGAGGCCTTAGCCAGCGCCTCTGCCTCCTTGGCTGCCGCGGTCGCGCGGTCGAAATCGCTGCCATCGGCCGCCTTCCTGGCCGCCGCCAGCGCCGAGACGGTGACGGTCCACTGGTTGCGTAGGCCGGCAGCCTCCTTCGCGGCGGCCTCCGCCGCAGCGTAGGCTGCCTTATAGTCGGCTTCGGTGGCTGCGCGTGCCGCCGGCGCGAGGCCCAGCGCGAGCAACATGGCGAGGAGAGCCGTCCGCGTCATGGCCGTGCTCCCGGTCCCGAGATCGGCAGGCCGTTGGCGACATAGGACAGGAAATATTCGACGTCGCGATATTCGTCCGCCTGCGGCTCCAGCGGAACCGCGCGGGTCTGGCTGTTGCAGGTGACGAAGCGGCGGCTGGTTGTGCCCATGCCGCTCCATTCGGACCGGTAGATCGGCATCGCGTTGACGATGCCGAGCGCCGGCGCCAGGATCTCGGCGCGGATGCGCTCGCCCGGGCTCTGCACATGGCAGCTCGCGCAGGAGAAGTTCATCTGGCCGCGGCGGGTGTAGAAGTAGCGCTTGCCGTTCTCGTACGCCGCGAGCGCGCGGGGATCATCGGGAATCTTGATGTCCATCAGCTTGCCGCGGGAGGTGTAGGCCATGTAGGCGGTGAGTGAGGCCATCTCGTCCTTGACGTAGGAATAGGGTGCCTCGCCATTGGCTTCGCGGCAGCGGTTCAGCGCGAGCTCCAGCGTGACGACCTTGCCTTCCTTCTCGTCGAAATACGGATAGTTCTGGCGGATGCCGATGCCGCCGTTCGGGAAGCAATCGCCGTAGGTCTTGCCGTTCTTGAACGGGGTCGAGAACATCTCCTTGCCGGCCTCGAGCGCGAACTCGTAGGGCGGGAATTCCTCCTTGTCCTGCCACTGCCGCTTCAGATCCTCGTTCATGGAATAAGGACCGTTGACGAAGTCCTCGTGCTTCACGTTCGGAAACTTCTGAAAGAAGAAATTCTGGAACGCCTTGGCGTCGGTGGCGGGATCGACCTTGTCGGCCGCGGCCACGCGCGGAGAGGTGAGGGCGAACGCGACGAGCGCGGCGCTGAGCGAGCCAAGCAGGAGGGCAGATCGGGTCTTCATCACGCGATTTTCGCGGTGGTCGTGTCCGAGCCACCCTTGTTATCGGTCCAGGAGATCTTGAGCTCGTCGCCCTTCTTGGCGCCCTTGAAGCTGAACTTGACGTAGGGATCCTTGGAGACCGCGGTGCCCCAATTGGCGAGGAAGACGTCCTTGCCGTTACATTCGAACTTCAGCTCCTGGATGTAGTGCGCCGGGATCAGCTCGCCATTGGGATTCTTGACCAGGCCGGTATCCATGGGGTGCTGGATCAGTGCCTGCACCTCGGTGATGTCGCCGTTGGACGTTGCGCGCACGCGAATGCTGGATGCCATGTCGAATTGCCTCGCTTAACCGCCGCAGCCGCCGACGGTGACCTTCACTTCCTTGGTCGCGCTGTAGAGCTTGCCGTCGGCTTCGACGATGGCGACCAGCTTGGTGGTCTTGGCCATCTTCAGCCGGTTGGCGACACCAGGAATCGTGCCGTCGGCGATCTTGTAGGACGCGGCCAGCGCCAACGGGTTCTCGGCCACGAAGAACGAGATCGAGGCCACCTTGTCGAGCGTCGTCGTTACCGAGACCGGCACCACGCCGCCGTTCTCGGCGATCTCCGGCGCATCGAGCTTGACCTTGTCGGAGGGCTCGGCCGTCTTGCCGTAGAGCGCCTTGATCGCGTCGGCCTCGCTCTTCTGCTTGAATGCCTCTTCCGGATATTTGTCGTTCGCCGCCGCGCGAGCCGGGCTGGCTGCGAACGGCAGGTTGCCAAGGCCGATCAGCGCGACAGAGGCCGCGCCCTGAAGAATCAGGCGCCGTGTCGCAAGGAGGCCGGTGGTCGTGGTCATCGAAAGTCTCCTGGGGTGCCGGCCGTTACAGCGTTTGCAGGAAATCAACGATCGCGCTGATCTCCTGGTCGGTCAAAATCCGGTTCCGGCCGAACGGCGGCATCACGGTCTGCGGATTACGTTTGGTCTCGTCGAAGATGATCGCGACCAGCTCGTTGCGGTCGGGGTATCTGGCCGTCATGTCCTTCAGCTCCGGTCCGATCGTCCCCGGCAGGTCGCCGCCCTTGATGACGTGGCAGGTCAGGCAATTGCCCTTGCTGCGGTCAAAGGCGAGCTTCCGGCCCTCGTCCACCGCGGACTGCGCCCGCGCCAGGCTGGCGAGGCCGGCGGCAATGGTCAGCAGAAGGAACAGGACTGATGTCCGGGACAAGGCAGTCAAGGCGTCATTCCGAGCATATGGTGATGTCGCAAACGGTGGAAAATAGACGCGTTCCAAAGCACAAAGGGCATCGCCTGACAATCGCGACTATGCACCGGGCAAAATGGAGTTAATATCTTCCGCATTGCAATTGAAGAGATTATTTGTTCGACCGATTTGGCCCAAGAACAAGCACAATGGGCGCGGGGCCGGCTGTTTCCGGGCGTTTTGGCGCTCATCCTGTTTTCAATGCGTTCTCGTTTTTTCAAGGGGACCTCACTTGGCTGAATATGTCGTCGAATTTGGCAGGGACGGCGGGCGGGTGGAGCCGGATGGGCGGCTCGATGCGCCAGCGTTCCATCGCAATCACGAGCCGATCTGGGCGGCGCTGGAGAAACATCTCGCCAACGCGACCGGCAACGTGGTCGAGCTCGGCAGCGGAACCGGGCAGCACGTGGTTCATTTCGCCCGCCACACGCCCGGCCTGACCTGGTGGCCGAGCGACCTCAACCAGCGCCACCTCAAGAGCATCGAGGCCTGGCGCGCTCATGCCGGCTTGCCCAATGTCCGCAGTCCCTTGCGCATCGATCTGACCGATCCGGACTGGTGTCCGGAGATGCGAAGCGGGCAGGGCCCGACGAGTCTTGCCGCCGTGTTCTGCGCCAACGTTATCCACATCGCGCCATGGAGCGTGGCCGAGGGCCTGTTCGCCGGCGCCGGCCGCTACTTGCGCGCCGACGGCAAACTGTTCCTCTACGGCCCCTTCAAGCGAGCCGGCAAGCACACCGCGCTCAGCAACGCCGTGTTCGACACGTCCTTGCGCGAGGGCAATCCGGACTGGGGCGTGCGCGACATCGCCGATGTCGAGACGCTTGCGCGCGCGGCGGGCCTCGGCCTCGTCGATACGATCGAGATGCCTGCGAACAATCTCACGCTGGTGTTTGCGCGTTAGGAGATCGTCAAGCCCGGCCACGACGATGTGGAGACGTCCGCGCCGCAAAAGCTAGTCGCCATCCGTCCACCCGATCTTCTCCTTCAAGAACCGATAGCCCAGCACCTCGAAGCCGGCGCGCTCCTTGTTGTCCTTGCCGTAACCGTGGCCGCCGGCTTCCGGCTCGTAGAACCAGGCTTCGTAGCCCATCGTTTGCAACTTGGCGGCCATCTTGCGCGCGTGGCCGGGATGGACGCGGTCGTCGCGCCGCGTCGTCGCGATCAGGATCGGCGGATAGGGCTGGCCGGCTTTGACGTTGTGATAGGCCGAATAGGTCTGCAGCCACTCCCAGTCTTCCGGCTTGTCGGGGTCGCCATATTCCGCGATCCAGCTCGCGCCCGCGAGCAGCTTGGTGTAGCGGCGCATGTCGACCAGCGGGATCGTGCAGAACAGCGCGCCGAACCGCTCAGGATATCGCACCAGCATGTTGGTGATGAGGATGCCGCCGTTCGATCCGCCCTGCGCGGCGATGCGCTTCGCGCGCGTCACGCCGCGGCGGACGAGATCGGCCGCGACGGCCGCGAAATCGTCATGCGACAGCTTCTTGCCGGCCAGCCGCCCGGCATCGTGCCAGCGCGTGCCGAACTCGCCGCCGCCGCGCAAATTCGCCTGCACAATGGTGCCGCCCCGCTCCAGCCACAGCTTGCCGAGCGAAGCGTTGTAATACGGCTTCACCGAGTGGGCGAAGCCGCCATAGGCGCTCATGTAAACGGGCGCATCGCCGCTCTCGACCGCAGGGCCGGTCCGCACATAGGGAATGCGCTCGCCGTCGCTCGAGACCGCCTCATGCTGCGTCACCACGAGGCCATCGGCGGTAAATGTCTTCGGCGCCTGCTTCAGCACGGTCGGGCTCGCGACGGCCCGTTCGATCAGCAGCAGCGAAGGCGGCGTGAGCGGGTCCTGCACATTGGCAAGCAGGTCGCCATTGCTCTCGCTCGCATGCCGATCCAGCGGCCAGACGTCGACGACGCCAATCTGCGGCAGGCCGGGAAGCGTCGCGCGGCTCCAGCCGTTGGCGGATGGCGTGCAGATCTCGAAGAGCGGGCGCAGCTCGTCGAGGATCGACAGCACGAGCTTGCCCGCCGCCCAGAACAGTCCCTGCAGCGCGCGCCGCGGCGCCGGCTCAAACAGCACGGCAAAGTCGCGATTGCCGTTCAGGAACGCCGAAAGCGAGATACCGAGCACGGTGTCGGTGGCGTAGGTCCGCCCCCCCCGCCGCCCAGTCCTTGCGCAGCTTCATTGTGAACCAGTCGCCATGGGCCTGCATCCAGACACCGGTCGGCAGATCGAGCTTCGTCATGGTGCCCGTCGCATCGCGCAGCCAGACAGCGTGATTGAAGAAGTCGATCTGGTCGACGATCCAAACCCGCGGCGCCGGCCCAGTGTCGTCGGCCATGCCATAGATCACCATGTGATCGGCCGCCGTCTCCGCGATGACCTCTGCCTGGTCGACGGGCTGGCCCCGCCGCCACAGCCGAACGGTGCGCGCATATCCCGAGCTCGTGGCCATGCCCTCGCCATGAGCGCTCGACAGCAGCAGCGTGTCGGCATCGAGCCAGTCGACGCCGCCCTTGGCTTCCGGAAGCGTGAAGCCGTCGGCGACGAAGCTCTTCGTCACGAGATCGAATTCCCGCAGCGTCACCGCATCGCTGCCGCCGCGCGACAGGCTCAAAATCGCGCGCGAGCTTCCCGGCGCGCTGGCGATTCCGCTCAGCAGCCAGTCCTCGCCTTCGCTCGCCGCGAGCTTGTCGATATCCAGCATGATCTCCCACGCTGGACTGGCTTTGCGAAACTCGGCAAGCGTCGTTCGCCGCCACAGGCCGCGCGGGTTGGTTGCGTCCTTCCAGAGATTGTGCAGGTCATTGCCGCGCCGGCTGACATAGGGAATGTTGTCCGCTCGGTCGTAGATCGCGGCAAGCAGATCGCGGTCGTGCTCGTAGGCCTTGCCGCCGAACGCCGCGAACGTCAGCTCATTCTGCCGCGTGACGAAATCGAGCGCCTGTGTGCCTTCGATCTCCTCCAGCCAGAGCCAGGGATCGTCGTCGGGAGCGCTGAGCGTGGGCCTGTCGTCGACGGTCATGGGCGAAACTCCGAAAAGCACGGCGGATAGGATTTGATCGAGCGCAAGCCGTCAAGGCTGCGGCCCGCTATCATTTGTCCGATTGCGTCACGGGCATGGCCCGCGTCCGTTTGCGCCGGTTGCTCGCCCTCCCGCGCCCCTCCATAGTGCCGGGAATCAACAAAGCCCCGTGAGCCCCTTGGGGCGGAAATGCCGATGTCAGACGTCACCTCAACCGCCGAAATCACCGACGATTCGCGCGTGCGCGCCAATGTGGTGCGCCTCGCCGCCGCGCAGGCGCTGACCGGAGCCAACTCGGCCGTGATCTTCGCTACCGGCTCGATCGTCGGCGCGACGCTCGCGCCGGACATGTCGCTCGCGACCGTGCCGCTGTCGATGTACGTGCTGGGGCTCGCCGCCGGCACATTGCCAACAGGTGCGATCTCGCGCCGCTTCGGCCGCCGCGCCGCCTTCGTCGTCGGCACCGGACTCGGCATGCTCACCGGCCTTCTGGGGTCCTACGCGATCCTGCATGGCTCGTTCGCGCTGTTCTGCATCGCGACCTTCCTCGGCGGTCTCTACGGCGCAGTCGCGCAATCTTATCGCTTCGCCGCCGCCGACGGCGCCAGCGCGGCTTATCGGCCGAAGGCGGTGTCCTTGGTGATGGCGGGCGGTGTGTTCGCCGGCGTGCTCGGTCCGCAGCTCGTGCAATGGACCATGGACGTCTGGCAGCCATATCTGTTCGCCTTCAGCTTCCTGGTGCAGGCCGCGGTGGCGTTGGCTGCGATGGGCATCGTTGCCGGCGTCGACATGCCTAAGCCTGCGCCGGCCGATCTGCATGGCGGACGGCCGCTGCTCGACATCGTCACCCAGCCGCGCTTCATCGGAGCCGCTTTGTGCGGCGTCATCTCCTATCCCATGATGAATTTGGTGATGACGTCGGCGCCGCTCGCCATGAAGATGTGCGGCCTCAGCGTCTCCGATTCCAATTTCGGCATCCAATGGCACATCGTCGCGATGTACGGACCAAGCTTCTTCACGGGTGCGCTGATCGCGCGCTTCGGTGCGCCGAAGGTCGTGGCCGCAGGCCTGCTGCTGGAGGCCGGCGCCGCCGGCATCGGCCTGTCCGGGATCACCGTGATGCATTTCTGGGCGACGCTGATCGTGCTCGGCGTGGGCTGGAATTTCTCCTTCATCGGCGCCTCCGCGCTGGTGCTGGAGACGCATCGTCCGCAGGAACGCAACAAGGTCCAGGCCTTCAACGATTTCCTGGTGTTCGGCATGATGGCGATCGGCTCGTTCTCCTCCGGGCAGCTGCTCGCCAATTACGGCTGGTCCGCGGTGAACATGGTAGTGTTTCCGCCGGTCGTGCTGGGCCTTGCCGTGCTCTCGCTGGCCTCCTGGGCCCGCCGCCGCAAGGAACGGTTCGACGCGGCGATGGGCGAGTTCCCGGATGCGATTTGACGCATGATCCGGAAAAGTGTGCAGCGGTTTTCCGATAAGATCATGCTCGATAGGTTGGCAGGAGCCTGTCAGCAACGTTGATGCTTCGACCGCGGTCGAAGTGATTTTCGGACGCACGGTTGTTACATGATGCTCGTCATCAACAGACGGGCGTGACGCACGCCGCTCGTGGGGGCAACGAAGGACCAGCGCAAATGCTCGACAATCCCCGCGCCACCGCGCCGATCGACGAATCCTCCCTCCGCTACGAAGGCTGGCGCATCGTCGCGGTCTGCTTCCTGCTGGCGACCTTCGGCTGGGGGCTCGGCTTCTACGGGCAGAGCGTCTATGTCGCCGAGCTCCAGCGCGCGCGGGGCTGGCCCACCTCGCTGATCTCCGCCGGCACCACGTTCTTCTATCTGTTCGGCGCGCTGCTTGTCGTCTTCGTCGGCGAGGCGGTAAGGAAATACGGTCCGCGTCTCAGCCTGATCGCCGGTACGCTGGCGATGGCGGCGGCCGCGATCGCGATCGGCGCGGTGCGCGAGCCCTGGCAGCTCTACCTCGCCAATGCCGTGCTCGCCTTTGGCTGGGCCGGCACCAGCCTTGCGATGATCACCAACACGATCAGCCTGTGGTTCGACACCAAGCGCGGCATGGCGATCAGCCTCGCGCTGAACGGCGCCAGCTTCGGCGGCATCGTCGGCGTGCCGGTGCTGGTGATGCTGATCGGCCATATCGGCTTCGCCAGCGCGATGTACGCCACGGCCGGCGCCATGCTGGTGCTGCTGCTGCCGGTGATCCTCCTTCTCGTCGGGCGCCCGCCGGATCTTCACGGCTGGAAGGCGTCGGCGAAAGCAAGGCCGCAATCGTCGACGCAGATTCGCGCCTGGGCGCTACGTGATGTCGGCTTCCTCACAGTGACGATTGCCTTTGCCTTGGTGCTGTTCGCGCAGGTCGGCTTCATCGTGCACCTGATCTCGTTTCTCGATCCCGTGATCGGCCGCGAGCGGGCAGCGGTCGCCGTCGCCGTGCTCACGGCCATGGCCGTGATCGGCCGCGTGCTGTTCTCGCTGGTGATCGACCGCCTCAACCAGCGGCTGGCCTCGGCGCTGTCGTTCCTGAGCCAGGCGGTGGCGCTTGTCGTCGTCATCAACCTGCACAATGACTACGTGCTGATCGCCGCCTGCGCGTTGTTCGGCTTCTCTGTCGGCAATCTCATCACGCTGCCGTCGCTGATCGTGCAGCGGGAGTTCGACAGCGCCTCGTTCGGCGTGCTGATCAGCCTCAACACCGCGATCAACCAGGTCACCTACGCCTTCGGCCCGGGAATCGTGGGGGCGCTGCGCGATTGGTCCGGCGGCTACGCGCTGCCGTTCTATCTCTGCATCGCCCTGGAGCTGGCGGCCGCGGCGTTGATCATGGTTCGGGGGAAACGTTTCGTAGGGCGGATTAGCGAAGCGTAATCCGCCAATTTGGCTCCGCATTCGCTGAGGCATGGCGGATTACGCTCCGCTAATCCGCCCTACGGCATCACGTTTCCCGCTCCCGCAACAACCCCTCCACATCCAGCCGCTTGGTGAACATCGCAAGCTTCCCATCCGGCCCGAACGGCCATTGCTCCCGCGGCTTATCCCAATACAATTCGACGCCGTTCTGATCCGGGTCGCGCAAGTACAGCGCCTCGCTGACGCCGTGATCACTCGCCCCATCCAGCGCGATCCCCGCCGTGAGCACCCGGTGCAACGCATCCGCCAGCGCTGGCCGCGTCGGATAGAGGATCGCGGTGTGGAACAGTCCTGTCGTGCCCGGCGGTGGCGGCGAGCCGCCCTTGCTTTCCCAGGTGTTGAGCCCGATGTGGTGATGATAGCCGCCGGCCGCGATGAAGGCCGCGCCCGAGCCCATCCGCTGCATCAGCTCGAAGCCGAGCACGCCGCAATAGAAGCCGAGTGCGCGATCGAGGTCGGCGACCTTGAGATGGACATGACCGATCCGTGTGCCGGCATGGACAGGCTGGTGTTGCGACATGTGAATGCTCCGTTGCTGAGCTCCACATATGGAGGGTCCCGCGACGGTGCCATCGCCCATCCCGAAACCCATCGTTTCCGGATGGGAGCTAGGCCAGCTCCGACACTTCGCCCTCGGGAAGTCCGAACTCGAACGTGTTCAGCGTCATCGACACCAGCGTGTAATAGCCGCACAGCCCGATCACCTCGACCACGCCGCGCTCGCTGAGCAGCTTTACGGCCTCGTCGTAGAGACCTTTCTCGACGCCGTGGCCCTCGTGCAGCGACTTCGCGAGATCGTAGATCATCTTCCCCTTGGGATCCTCGAATTCGGGCGTGCGGCGATCGCGGATCGCCTCGATGATTCCGGGGTTCATGCCGCCGGCGAGCGCGAGGCGCTTATGCGCGTACCATTCGTAATGGGCAGTCCAGTGCCGCGCCGTCACCAGGATCGCGATCTCCGATAGCTTGGCGGGAAATATCGTGTCGAAGCGCAGGACTTCGCCGAGCCGCGTGGCGTGCCGCGCCATCTCGGGGCTGCTCAGCCAAGCCATCATCGGCGCCGGCGGCTTGCCGCGCTTGCCGGCAATGGACTCATCATAGGTCTGCCGCTGGCTCTCGTTCATTTCGCCAGGCGAAAGAAGTGTTAGGCGCATGGTCGTTTCCTCTTTGTTTTCAAGCACCGTCGTCGCCGCGACTATAGCCGAATGCGGTTCGCGGAAGTGGTTGAATTCCGCGGGAGCTTGGCCCAGAGTCGCTGCCAAACTTAGATGATGGAAACGACCATGAGCGAAACTGAAAACGCCGAGCTCGAAACATTCCGCAACGAGACGCGCGCCTGGCTGGAAGCCAATTGCCCACCGGAAATGCGCAAGCCCGCCACGTCGGATGCCGACGTCTACTGGGGCGGACGCAACGCAAAATTCTCGTCCGAGCCGCAGCGTATCTGGTTCGAGCGCATGCGCGACAAGGGCTGGACCGTGCCGGATTGGCCTAAGGAATATGGCGGCGGGGGCTTAAGCGCTGCCGAGCACAAGGTGCTGCGTGCGGAGATGGCGAAAATCGGCGCGCGTCCGCCGTTGTCGAGCTTTGGCATCTGGATGCTTGGGCCAGCGCTCCTAAAATACGGCAATGAGGCCCAGAAGAAAGAGCATCTGCCAAAAATCGCCGCGGGCGAGATCCGCTGGTGTCAGGGCTATTCCGAGCCGAATGCCGGCTCCGATCTCGCTTCGCTCCAGACCCGCGCCGAAAGCGACGGCGACGATTTCATCATCACCGGCCAGAAGATCTGGACGTCCTATGCCAACTACGCCGACTGGATCTTCTGCCTCGTGCGCACCGATCCTGCCGCGAAGAAGCATGACGGCATCAGTTTCATCCTGTTCGACATGGCCTCGAAAGGCGTCTCGACCAAGCCGATCCTGTTGATCTCCGGCTATTCGCCATTCTGCGAAACCTTCTTCGACGGCGTGCGCGTGCCGAAATCGCATGTGGTCGGCACGGTCAATCGCGGCTGGGACGTCGCAAAATATCTGCTCCAGCACGAGCGCGCGATGATCTCCGGCATGGGCGAGCGCGGCGTCGGCCGCCCGCTGGGTCAGATCGCGGCGGACTCCGTCGGCACCGATGCGCAAGGTAAGCTCGACGATGCCATGCTGCGCGGCCAGATCGCGCGCTTCGACGTCGACGAAGCTGCACTCGCCGCCTGTGCCGAGCGTGCGGTCGATCTCGCTAAGGCGGGCCAGGCCCATCCGGCGTTCTCCTCGGCGATGAAATATTACGGCACCGAGCTCAACAAGCGCCGCCATGAGATCCTGATGTCGGCCGGCGGCGTCGATGCGTTGGAATGGGAGAGCGAGCGCTCCAAGCAGGGCGCCCGTCCGCGCGCCTGGCTGCGCACCAAGGCCAATTCGATCGAGGGCGGTACGACGGAGGTGATGCTCGGCATCGTCGCCAAGCGCATCCTGGATCTGCCGGGGGCGTGAGGACCGCACTCTCACCAACCGTCATTCCGGGGCGTGCGAAGCGCGAGCCCGGAATCCATAACCACGAGCGGGAGTATGGATTCCGGGCCTGCGCCTAACGGCGCATCCCGGAATGACGAGACAAGATAAACTTCGAAGTTCGGAAACACGCACCATGGCCCTCGTCCTCACCGAAGAACAATCGATGCTCCGCGATAGCGCGCGCGGGCTGATCAGCGACAAGGCGCCGGTGTCGCATTTGCGCCATTTGCGCGACAGCAAGGATCGCATTGGCTTCTCGAAAGAGCTCTGGCACTCCTTCGCCGAGATGGGGTTTGCCGGCCTTTTGGTCCCGGAAGAGTTCGGCGGCAGCGGCCTCGGCTATGTCGAAGCCGGAATCGTGATGGAAGAGATCGGCCGCACGTTGATGCCGTCGCCCTTTCTTGCGACCAGCGTGGTCGCGGCTTCCGCCCTGAATCGCGGCGGCAACGCCGTACAGAAGTCGGAATACCTGCCGAAGATCGCGAGCGGCTCGCTGCTCGCGACGCTGGCGATCGACGAAGGCGCAAAGCATCGTCCGCTGCAGACCAGCCTGCAGGCCGTGCGCGCCGGCAATGGTTTCAAGCTCTCCGGCGCCAAGGCGCTTGTCGTCGATGGTCACGTTGCCGATCTGCTCATCGTCGCCGCGCGCACCTCCGGCTCTGCCGGTGACCGCGAAGGCCTGACGCTGTTCCTGGTCGATCCCAAGGCCAAGGGCGTTGCGATCGAGCGCACCATCATGGTCGACGCGCACAACGCGGCGCGGATCGAATTCGCCAATGTCCAGGTCAATGCCGACGGCGTGCTCGGCGAGGTCGATCAGGCCGCCGGCCTGCTCGAGGGCGTGCTCGACATCGGCCGCGGCGCGGTGGCGGCCGAGATGGTGGGGCTCAGCGACGAAGTCTTCAACCGCACCGTCGAGTACCTGAAGAGCCGCAAGCAGTTCGGCAAGCTGATCGGCGAATTCCAGGCGCTGCAGCACCGCGCCGCCGAGCTCTATGTCGACATCGAGATCACCCGCGCCGCCACCATGAAGGCGCTGCAGGCGCTCGATGCCGACGTCGCCAAGGCCGCATCCAGCGTCGCCGTCGCAAAAGCCCGTGCCGGCACCACCGCCACGCGCGCGGTGCAGGAAGGCGTGCAGATGCACGGCGGCATGGGCATGACCGACCAGTTCGACATCGGCTTCTTCATGAAGCGCGCGCGGGTATGCGAGGAGCTGTTCGGCGATGCCAACTACCACACCGAGCAGTTGGCGCGCGCGCGGGGGTATTGAGGAGAAGCGGCAGAGACGATCCGGGCTACGGCCAGCAACGCGAACCGTCATGGCCGGGCTTGTCCCGGCCATCCACGTTCTCAGGTGCTGCAAAAACGTGGATGCCCGGGACAAGCCCGGGCATGGCTGATAGATGGAGCGCGGGCCCTCGCTCGCAATGACCGCGGATGGACCGTCGCCTACCGCATCGGCGGCGCGTACTGCACACCACCCGCATTCCACAGCTGGTTCATGCCGCGCGGAATCTTCAGCTTCGACTTCTCGCCGATGTTGCGGTCGTACATTTCGCCGTAATTGCCGACATGACGGATGATGCGGGCGGCCCAGTCCTTGGTGAGGCCGAGCTGCTCTCCGTAACGGCCTTCGGTGCCGACGAGGCGCATCACTTCCGGCTTCTTCGACTTCAGGGCCTCGTCGATGTTCTCCGAGGTGACGCCGAGCTCCTCGGCGTTGATCATGGCGTAGAGCGTCCACTTCACGATCATCATCCAGTCGTCGTCGCGCTGGCGCACGACGGGGGCGAGCGGCTCCTTGGAGATCATGTCCGGCAGGATCATGTGGTCGCCGGGCTTCGACAGGTTCAGCCGCAGCGCATAGAGCTGGGAGACGTCGGCCGACAGCGTATCACACTTGCCGCTGTCGTAGGCCTTCACCACGTCGTCGAGCTTGTCGAACTTCACCTCTTCATACTTCATGTTGTTGGCACGGAAGTAGTCGGCGACGTTGAGAGTCGTCGTGGTCCCGGTCTGGACGCAGACCTTGCTGTCGGCGAGGTCCAGTGAGGTCTCCTTGTTGCGCGAACGCGGCACCATGAAGCCGACGCCGTCGTAATAGGCCACGGCCGGGAAGTAGAGGTCGTAGTCGAGCTCGCGCGCCATGCTCCAGGTCGTGTTGCGCGAGAGGATGTCCACCTTGCGGGTCTGCAGCTCTTTGAAACGCTCATTGGCGTCGAGCGCGACGAACTTCGCCTTGCCGGGATCGTTGAAAATCGCCGCAGCCACCGCGCGGCAGAAATCGACGTCGAAGCCGGTCCAGTTGCCCTTGTCGTCAGGGATCGAGAAGCCCGGCAGGCCCTTGTTGACGCCGCAAAGCACCTCTCCGCGGCGCACCGTGCGCTTCAGCGTGCGGGTGTCGTAGAATTCATAGATGATGGCCGAAACGGCGACCAGCACGGCGACGGCGAGCCCGATCAGCAGGCCGCCACGAAAAGTGCGCATCATGTTGCTCTCTCGAAAAATCGGGAAAAGGAAAGGAGTGTGGTCGAAGGGAGGGGGCTTTAGAGCTCCGGCTTCTGCCGGATGACCACCTTGGTGCCAACAGGCACGCGATCGTAGAGATCGGCGACGTCAGCGTTGACGAGGCGGAAGCAGCCCGAGGAGACCTTGGTGCCGATCGTATCAGGGCGGTTGGTGCCGTGGATGCGGTAGACGGTGGTGCCGAGATACATGGCGCGGGCGCCAAGCGGATTGCCGGGGCCGCCGGCCATGAAGCGCGGCAGATAGGGTTGGCGCTGGATCATCTCCGGCGGCGGCGTCCAGTCCGGCCATTCCTTCTTGTTGGTGATGGTCACGAGCCCTTGCCACTGGAAGCCGTCGCGGCCGACGCCGATGCCATAGCGGATCGCGCGCCCGCCGGGCTGCACCAGATAAAGATGACGTTCGGCGGTCGAGACGATGATCGTGCCCGGCGGCTCGGTGGTGCGGAAGTAGACCACCTGCTTTTTCCATTCCGGCTCGAGCTGGTAGCCGTCATCGGCGATCAGGCCCGGCTCGTCGCCGCGATCAGGCTGCTGCGCGAAGACCTGCGGTGTGGACAGGGTCAGGCCGATCGCGGCCAGAAACATCCCGGTCAGGCGACGAAAATCCGTCATGTAAAGCTCTCCCCGCTGCCACAGCGCAAATCAATCAGGAACCATCAAACCTGAGGGGCAAGTTCATGGCAAGTTGATGGCGCGCCGCTCTGGTATGTCACGAGAATGCTTTGGTTTTTTGACGTGCAGCCGGCAATGCCACAAACGGGGGATGGCGCGAAAAGCAGTGATTGTGGCGGCCAGGTTCGCTGCGCTCCCTGCCGCGCCCGCGGGGAGAGGTATTTGGCGGGGTCTCAGCGCACGCCTCGTCCTTCGAGACGACCGCTGTGCGGTCTCCTCAGGATGAGGCTGAGAAACAGCGGTGCTCATCGACATTGCCGCCGCGCACTCTGCCCTCGTCCTGAGGGCCCGCCGCAGGCGGGCGTCTCGAAGAATGGGCCACAGGCGAGCTGGCGGCTCCCAGCTAGATCTTGTTGCTCTCCGCGGGAATCCCGAGTCGCCGCACGATCTCGGCCCCCACGGCGCGGGCTTCGACCCGCGAGCCGATGCGGGGGCTGCGAAACCGCTTTCCGGAGTGTAGCCGGATCACGACGATGCAGTGCTCGTCCTCGGACCGGCCGCGGCGCTCGACCGTGATCGTCTTCACGACCCGCCCTTCGATGTGGTCCGCGCGCGGTGTGCCGTCGCCCCACAGGCGTTCGACGCGGATATCGCCTGGCCGGATGATCCAGAAGGCGCCCGTGACGAGATTGGCATATCTGTACACGGCGAACGCGGCGATCACGCCGACCGGCAGCAGCAGGATCTCGACATGGCTCGGCGGCAGCCCACGCCACAGCTTGTAGGCATAGGGGAGGGCACACAATGCGACGGCGATCAGCGCAAGGATGCGGATGTCGCGCGCGGGAAACGGCTCGAGCGGTTCACCGAGATGCATCTCCGGATTGCTGGCATCGAGCGGATTGCGGGGTGCCTCGACGTTGGCAACGCCGAATTGCGCGGCGATCCGGGCCACGGTGTCGCGCACATGGGTGACGTCGGAGATCGGCGGAGAGGTCAGGCGTTCCCCGGAGGCCAACGTGAAGGCGAGCTGGAAACGGGCTTTCACGCGCTTGCTGCCGGGAACCTGTAAGCCGCTGATGTCATCCTTAGGGACGACCCGCGTGCGGAGCTTTCCGAACGGACGCTGTTGCCCGATCAGGATCTCGTTCGGCGTGATGATCCATACCACCGCCGGCGCCATCATGATGCCGACGACGAATCCCGCCCCCACCAGCAGCGCCAACACCGAGATGATGATTTCCAGGGTGTCGCGCGTGAACAGGCCCGGCGTGAAGCACAGCGCAACCGCCGCCGCGCAGCCAGCCACAATCAGCCGCTGCGCGATCGAGGAGCCTTCACGAAGGCGGATGTCGGTGCTGGTGGTCGCGTCGTCCATCGCGGGCGGCTGATTCCGTCGCCCGCGAAACTCCACGGACGGGTCCGTGGAGTCAAGCAACAAGCGCGACAGATGAAGCCGCCGCGCGCAGGCGGTGCGGCATCAGCTGTTCACGTTCAGCAGTCGCGCCACGGTGCGGTCGATCTGGTCGTAGCTGCCTTCGCCTTCGTGCTGGAACACGATCTTGCCGCTCTGGTCGACGATGTATTGTGCCGGCCAGTAACGGTTGCGGTAGGCGTTCCAGGTCTTGGACTCATTGTCCTGCGCCACCGGATAGGTGATGCCGTGGCGTTTCAGCGCGGCTTGCACGTTCGAGGCGGACCGTTCGAACGGAAATTCCGGCGTGTGCACGCCGACCACGACGAGACCCCGGTCCTTGTACTTGGCGTAGAGTTCGGTGACGTGCGGCAGCGTATTGACGCAGTTGACGCAGCCATAGGTCCAGAAATCGACCAGCACGACCTTGCCACGGAGATCGGCCATGCTCAGCGGCTTCGAGTTGAACCAATTGTTGATGCCGGTGAAGTCTGGCGCGCTCTCCTGGCTTGCGGCCGCGACGCGCAGCGGTGTTGCGCGGGATACCTCGTCGCAGATGCCGGGGATCACGGCGCCGGTGACGGTGAAGCCGATCAGTGCGGCGGCCACGGTGAGCAGTTTGAAAGTCATGGAAGCGTCCTCCGGTGAAATGGATCGATGATCACAGGCCGATCTGGCCGGTGGGATAGAAGCCGGTAAGCCACGCCACGATCAGCGTGTCGTATTGGAAATAGGCGGCGGCGGCGAAGGCGATCACGACGACGCCAAAGCCCTGCTGCAGCCGCGGCGAGATCCGGGCGAGGCTGCGGACCCGCGTGGTCGCGGCCTGTCCGCCATAGGCGATTGCCAGCATCGGGATCGCGGCGCCGATGGCGTAAGCGATCAGCAGCGTGCCGGCCCATGACAGGTTCTTCGAGGTCGCAACCAGCGTCAGGATCGAGCCGAGTACGGGGCCGGCGCAGGGCGTCCAGACCAGGCCGAGCGTCGTGCCGAGCACCAGCCCGCCGAGCGCGCCCTCGCGCTGGGTGGCGGTGGCATTGCCGAAATCGAGCCAGCCATTGAGCCGGATCGACAGAAATTCGAACGGCGCCGGCCACAGCATCAGCAGGCCGAAGCCGAGCAGCAGGATCGCGGCCGCCTCGCGCAGCACGTTCGGATCGAAATCGAACAAGCGCGTGATCGCGCCGAGCAGCAGCGCGGTCGCGGAAAACGAGATGACGAAGCCGAGTGCGATCATCGCCGGGCGCAAATGCCCTGCGCGCCCGATCGAGGCACCCAGCAGGATTGGCAGCATCGGCAGCGTGCAGGGCGCGGCGATGGTGAGGACACCGGCGAGGACGGCGAAGAACAATTCGAGCATGGGGCACTCGTGAAGGAGGTCACGAGGGCAGTTCGGAACGGATGCGCGGCGCGTTACGCAGCGTCACGGCTTCGTGACGGAGGGGAATTTGCAAAGGTCGTCATGCCCGGGCTTGTCCCGGGCATCCACGTTCTTTGTCGTGGGGCTGGACGTGGATGGCCGGGTCAAGGCCCGGCCATGACGATGTGGAGCGACAGTGTCCCAGCGGTCGCGTCCGGTCGGGCCCCAAACACAAAACGACCCGGAGGGGGGGCATCCCGTCCGGGTCGCTGGAGGTCCTTGGGAGGTTTAACGAAACTGTATGTGAGCTTTATAGGAGGGAAGTTTTTCCGCCTGATGTTGTGCTTTGTTTCAATTGTTTCGTCGGCGGTAACACTTCCGTGTCCGGGGAAAGGGTCAGAGTGCCAACCCTATCCCGTTGAATTCGTTGAGATCAGGCGGCGAAACGCTCGACGCCGCAGCCCTTAAGCAATTCGGCGAGCTGCTTGCGGGCGTAGAACATCCGGGTCTTCACCGTGCTCTGGGGGATCCCGATGATCTGGCCGACCTCCTCCACCGACTTCTCGTGGTAGTAGACGAGGGTGATGATCTCGCGATGCGCGGGCGACAGCTTCTGCACGCAGGCGCGCAGGATGGCGCTCGTGTCGGTGCGGTCGAGCGAGGTCTCGGGCGTCTCGGCATCGTCGGGAATCTGGCGCACGTCTTCCTGGTCGATGTCCTCGAACCGGCGCTGGCGCATCGCGGTCAGGGCCTTGAAGCGGGCGATCGAGAGCAGCCAGGTCGAGACCTGCGAGCGGCCCTGGAACTGGCCGGCGGTCCGCCACACGTCCAGGAACACCTGGCTGACCAGGTCTTCCGCCGTGGTGGCGTCACGCACGATGCGCAGGATGAAGCGGTACACCCGGACATTGTGCCGGCAATAGAGAATGTGCATGGACGTCCGGTTGCCGCCGGCAATGCTTTCGAGAAGCATGTCGTCCGAAGTCGCCTGAGCGGCAATGATGCTCTGGCTGGCCTGGGCGTTGATAGCGATGACGTTCGGCATGGACTTGGCTCCCCGTAGCGCCGCAACCGAGCGGCGTTTCCTTGAGCCAAAGTGTTAATGAGCCAACGTTTCGGGACGTCTGCACGAAAAGGAGAAAATGGTTTCGTGCGCCGCCAAATTGTTTCGTCGGAATCGCCGCGACGAAACATTCGGGGCGAAAAGGCGAGGAATTTCAATGTACGGAAGATGCGGGGGTGCGGATTTGGCGGGGCTGGAACGTTTTTCCAGCTCTTGCGTTCGGTCGCGCCAGATACACCGCTGTCGTCCCGGGGCGCCAAGCGAGCCCGGAACGACGGCGGTTGGTGGCGCGCGCCCTTACGCCTTCTCGCCCGCCGGCGAGAACAGATAGCCGCCGCCGCGGATGGTGCGGATCACGGCGGGCTTGGCCGGATCGGGCTCGATCTTGCGGCGGATGCGCATGATGCGGAGATCGACCGCGCGGTCGAAGGCTTCGGCGTCGCGCGCATTCGCAAGCTCCAGGAGGCGCTCGCGCGACAGCACGCGCTTTGGATTGGCAGCGAACACTTTCAGCAGCCCGAACTCCGACGCGGTCAGCGGATGTTCGTTGCCCTCGTCGTCGCGCAGGGCCTGCGCTTCCAGATCGAGCCATTTGGTGCCGAAGCGCACCAATTGGTCCTTGTCGGATTTCGCAGCGGCAGCCGCCGGCGCGGCCGCCTTGGCCGGCGCACTTCTGCGCAGCACCGAACGGATGCGCGCCATCAGCTCGCGCAGCTCGCAGGGTTTGGCCACGTAATCGTCGGCGCCGAGCTCGAGCCCGACCACGCGATCGATCGGGCTCGCGGTCGCCGTCAGCATGATCACGGGCACGTTGATGCGGCTCTTGAGGTCGCGGATGATCGAGAGGCCGTCTTCCTCGGGCATGTTGAGGTCGAGCACGACGAGGTCGGGCATGCTGCCGTCGATTGCGGCGCGCAAGCTCTTGCCGCCGTCGCACAGCGTCACGGTGAAGCCGTGCATCTTGAGGTAATCCCCGACCATCTCCCGGGCCGGGGCCTCGTCGTCGACGATCATGATGTGCTGGCTTTGGGTCATGGCACTAGGTCGGCATTTCGGTCGCGGGGAGGGTGATGGTGAAGGTCGAGCCCTTGCCGGGGCCGTCGCTGTCGGCGGTCACCTCGCCGCCATGCATGTCGATAATACGCTTGACGATGGATAACCCAAGCCCCGTCGAGCTCTCGCCGGCGGTCGGCTTTGCCGACAGCCGCTGGAACCGGCCGAACAGGCGGCCGAGATCCTCCGGCGACAGGCCGGCGCCCTCGTCGCTGACGCGGACGATGGTTTCGCTGCCCTCATGGGTCACGGCCACGTCGATCTTGCCGCCGATCGGCGAGTATTTGATGGCGTTGCTGATGAGGTTGTCGATCGCCTCGCGGATGCGGTCTGTGTCGCACATGGTGACGATGTTGGGCGGCGCGGTGACGCTGATCGTCTGCTGCTTGTTGACCGCGAGCGGCTGGTTGGCGTCGGCGACCTCCTTGACGAGGGCCGCGACGTCGACCGGCTCGCGGCGGATGGTGATGTCGAAGGCATCCGCCATCGCGTCCGAGATCAGGTGATCGACCATCGTGGTCAGCCGCTTGGTGGCGTCGCGGATGTGGTCGACCTGGGCGACCACGCCGTTTTCCGAGGCGCCGGTCGAGATCAGCTCCTTCAGCATCTCGGTGCGGCCGAGGATGACGCCGAGCGGATTCTTCAGGTCGTGCGCGACGGTGCCCAAAATCTCGTTCTTGAAGCCGTTGGCGCGCTGTAGCCGCAGCCATTGCGCGGACAGGCGGCGATTGGCCTGCATCAAGGCACGGGTGCGCTGGGCGACGCGGTCCTCCAGCTGCGTGTTGGCGTCCTGGAGCTGCTGGTAGAGGATGACGTTGTCGAAGGCGATCGAGAGCCTCGAGGAGAAGATCTCGACCAGCGAGCGGTCGGTCTCGGACAGCTCGCGCTCGGCCTGCAGCAGCACCACGACCTCGCGGCCGGATCCGGTGCGCAAATAGATCACGCTGCGATGGTCGGCGAATTCGTTCTTGCGGCGCTGGAACGCCGCCTCCACCATCGCCCGCAGATCGGGGTCGAGTGCCTTCGACGTCGTGGTGCCGATGAAGCGGCTGTAGCAGCCGCTGCCGGCGAGCACCGAGAGCTCGGGATCGATGCCGCCATTGTCGCGCAGGACCAGGATGCCGGCGCAGTCGACGTTGAGCAGCGAGGCGAGCTGGGTCAGCACGCCCTCGGCGAGCCGCTGCATCGACTTGAAGTCGTACAGCGTCGAGGCCGCGTCGATGATGATCTCCAGCCCGCGCCGCGTCTGCACCATGCGCTCGAGCTGTTGGTAGGAGCGCAGCGCCGCGGTCAGCGAGGTGAAGAGCTTGTCGGCGGTGAGCTCGGTCTTGGCCTTGTAGTCGTTGATGTCGTACTGCACGATCACGCGCCGCTCCGGCGCCTGGCCGGGCTGGCCGGTGCGCAGGATGATGCGGACGGTCTCGTTCTTGATCTCGTTGCGGATGAACTCGACGAGCTCGAGGCCGGCGACATCGGTCTCCATGATGACGTCGAGCAGCACGGCGGCGATGTCGTTGTGCTCGGCCATCAGCTTGCGACCTTCGGCCGCGGAATAGGCCGACAGGATCTCCAGGCTCTGGCCGTTCAGGCTGTAATCCGAGAGAGCGAAACGGGTGCCGTCATGCACGGCCGGATCGTCGTCGATGACGGCGATCTTCCATTTCCGGGCGTTGGCATCCTCCGACGCGGTACCGGTATCGTCGATCAGGTGGAGGACATCGTCCTGTTCGGCCATTGAGAAGTCCCGTCACTTTCTGTGCTTTGCGCGCCGCCCTTGGCGATGCGGGGCATGATAATGCGAAAAGTAGTGCCTTGTCCCAGCTTGGATTCCAGCATCATGCGGCCGCCCAGCTGCTGGGTCACGAGGTTATAGACGATATGAAGGCCGAGTCCCGTGCCACCTTCATTGCGCCGGGTGGTAAAGAATGGGTCAAAGGCCTGGCGCTGCACGTCTGGAGTCATGCCGGCCCCGTCGTCGGCGAAGCTGATCTCGATATCTTCAGTCCCGCGCGGCCGCGCCGAGATCGCGATCGTGCCGGCCCGGCCGTCGGCGAAGGCGTGGTTGGCGGCATTGAGGAACAGATTGGTCAGGATCTGGCCGTAGGAGCCGGGATAGCCGTCGAGCAGCAGCCCCTCGGGCACGTCGACCTGAAGCGTGATCGGCGAGCGCTTCAGCACCGGGCGCAGACTGGCGATGATCTGGTCGGTGGCCTCGCTTAAGCTGAACTGCCGCCGCTCGGCATGGGAGCGGTCGACCGCGACCTGCTTGAACGACTGGATCAGCTCGCCGGCGCGGGTGAGATTGGCGACCAGCTGCTGCGAGGCGTCGCGCGAGGATTGCACGAACTCCTCCAGCTGCGAGCGCCGCAGCCCGCCCTCGCCCTTGAGCTGGGCTTCGAAGATCTCGGTGCGCCGGGCAAAGCTCGAGGCCACCGTCAGGCTGATGCCGATCGGGTTGTTGACCTCGTGCGCGACGCCGGCAACGAGGCCGCCGAGCGCGGCGAGCCGCTCGGCATCGATCAGGTTCTGCTGCGCGGCGTTGAGCTCGAGCAGCGCACTCTCCGCCTTCTCCTTCGACGCGCGCAGCTCGTCCTCGGTCTGGCGCTTCGCGATCGCGTTCTCGCGGAACACCTCGACCGCGCGCGCCATCGCGCCGACCTCGTCGCGTGCCTTGGTGCCCTGCACCTCGCGGTCGAGGTCGCCGAGCGTGATCGCGCGCATCGCGGTCATGATCTGCTGCAGCGGCAGGCGGATCGACAGCGCGATCATCACGCCGGCGGTGAGGATGATACCGAGGAAGATCACCGCGATCGACAGCACGCGGCGGGAAATGTCGGCCAGGGTGCGGTCGAAGGTCTCCTGCGCCTTCTGCTCGCGCTGGCGCATCTTGGTCGAGAGATCGTCGATGGCGCCGATCGCCTCGGCCTGGCTGGCGTCGATGGTGTTGCGGAGCAGCTCGGTGCGGCTCGCCAATTGCTCGGAGAGTTTTGCGAAACCGACGCGCAGCGCAGCGGTGCGGGCGCCGAGGCGCCGCAAGGCCATCCTCTGGAGATCGTTGTCGGCGAGATCAATCATCACGGGGATGGTCTTCTCGATCGTCTCGGTGTGGCGTCGGGCGTCGTCGGCCGCGCCCGCAGACTGCGACAGATAGTAGGAATTGGCCGCGACCAGCATCGCGGTGAAAGCCTCGCGGGATTTGCCGAGCGAGGGCCAGATCAGCGCGTCGCGATGGCCGGTGGCGCCTTCGATGATGGAATAGAGGCCCGCCATGTCCCTGGCCGGGCCCTGCACTTCTTCCTCATAGGTCTTGGCGATGGTTGCCTGCACGCCGCGCAGCTCGCCGAAGCCGTTGAGGAAGCGGTCGGTGGTGCGCTCGAGGTCCTCGACCGAGCCCGACAGCATCGGGTCCTTGGTGGCGCGGTTGGTCAGCGTGCCCAGCACCGCCTCGCGCAGCAGGAGGATCTCGGCGAACAGGTCCGGGCTCGGCTGGTTGATGTAGCGGTGGATCAGGTTCTGCAGCCGCCCGGTCTCGCTTTCCAATAGCGCCAGGATCCGGTCGGATTCGCGCACCTGGCGCACGTCGTCCCAGGCCGAGCCCAGCACATGGGCGCCGTTCCAGATCATGGCGACCAGCACCACCACCACGGCGGAGTTCAGCGCCGCGATCGACAGGATGCGCCAGCGGATCGGCACCGCGCGCAGCACGCCGACGAGCCGCGCGCGCAGCCGCCCGAGCGGGCCGGCCGGCCTGTCCGCGTGCTCGCTATGTCCGGCTGCGATCAACTGGACCTACTCCACCTTGCGAATGCGTTCGATCAGCGCGGCCGCCGCCGGATCGCGCGCGGCCTTGGCATAGATCGGAGCCATGGCATCCTCGAACCGCTTGCGGTCGATGTCCTTGATGATGGTGACGCCGGCCGCTTCCGCCTTGCGCTGCGACTGCTCCTCTAGGTCGCGCCATTTCTCGCGCATGAATCGGCCCGAGCGCTGCGCGGCCTCCTTGAAGATCGTCTGCTCCTCCGCCGAGAGGCTGTTCCAGGCCTTCAGCGAGATCACCAGCACCTCCGGGCTCATCGTGTGCGCGGTCAGGGTGTAATGGCCGGCATGCTTGTAATGGTCTGTGGTCACGAAGGATGGCCAGTTGTTTTCGGCGCCGTCGATCAGATGGTTGGCAAGCCCGGTGAGTACCTGCCCGTAGGGCAGCTCGATCGGTTCGGCGCCGAGCGAGCGCATCATCTGGTTCATCAACTCCGACTGCTGCACCCGGATCCGCAATCCCTTGAGGTCCGCGACGTTCCTGACCGGACGGAGCCCATTGTAGATCGAGCGCGCGCCGGAATCGTAGAAGGCGAGCCCGACGAAGCCATAGGGCTCGAAGCTGCCGAGGATCTCGCTGCCGATCGGCCCGTCCAGCACCTTCTGCATGTGCTCGATGGACCGGAACAGGAACGGCATCGCCAGCACGTTCATCGCCGGGACGAAATTGCCGATCAGGGCGACGTTGGTCCGGTTGAGGTCGATGGCGCCGACCCGGGTTTGCTCGATGGTCTCCTTTTCCTCGCCGAGCTGGCGGGAGTGGAACACCTTGATCTCGTGCCGGCCGCCGGTGCGCTCGGCGATCAGGGCGCCCATGTAGCGCAGCGCCTGGACGGTCGGATAATCCTCGGCCTGGGTGTCGGCGGCGCGAAATTCGCGTGCGAGGGCGCCCGTCGTCCAGACGGTCAACAAAAGCGCGACGAAGATCACCCCGGTCCGCGAGAGTTCGGCACGGCTCAGCACTGGCACACTCAACCCCTCAGTGGTGGAGTCTATGGCGGAAGGAAAAGGTTCAACGCAATCTAGCAGATGGTTGATGGAAGGCTATCCCGGCTCCCGGCGAGGGATCGATTGTGCGGCGCGGCCGGCGCGCATTCGCGGTTGAAACCGCAATGGCCGCGCCTTAAGCAGGGACGGTCGCCGTTTAGCGCCGCCAGATCGGAAGAGCCATCGTGATTTCAGCATTGCGCCTTTTGCCGGTCGTTGCCCTCGCAGCCCTCACATTCATTTCGAAAGCACAGGCGGCAACCGACATCGCGTGGTGGCACGCCATGTCGGGCGAGCTCGGCCGGCAATTGGAAAAACTCGCCGCCGACTTCAACGCCTCGCAATCCGACTACCGGATCGTGCCGACTTACAAGGGCAACTACACTGAGACCGTGACGGCGGCGATCTTCGCCTTCCGCTCGCGCAGCCAGCCCGCCATCGTCCAGGTCAACGAGGTCGCCACCGCCACCATGACCGCGGCCAAGGGCGCGATCTATCCGGTGTTCAGCCTGATGCGCGACCAGGGCGAGCCGTTCTCGCTCAGCGACTACCTTCCCGCCGTCTCCGGCTACTACACCGATGCGGCCGGCAATCTGTTGTCGTTCCCGTTCAATTCCTCGACGCCAATTCTCTATTACAACAAGACCATGTTCCGCGACGCCGGCCTCGATCCCGAGGTGCCGCCGAAGACCTGGCCGGAGCTGGGCGCCGCAGCAAAGCGCCTGCGCGATCGCGGCGCGCCTTGCGGCTTCACCACGTCCTGGCCGTCCTGGATCCATGTCGAGAATTTTTCTGCCTTCCATAACCTGCCGCTGGCGACCCGGGCGAACGGCTTCGCAGGGCTGGACGCGGAATTGACCATCAACAATCCGTCGCTCGTGCATCACATCGCAGCGCTCAGCGAGTGGCAGAAGACCAGGCTGTTCGACTATAGCGGCCGGGGACAATCGGCCGAGCCGCGCTTCCAGAAGGGCGAATGCGGTATTTTCATCGGCTCCTCGGCGACGCGCGCCGACATCAGAGCGAATTCGAAATTCGAGATCGGCTACGGCATGATGCCGTACTGGCCCGACATGAAGGGCGCGCCGCAAAATTCGATCATCGGCGGCGCCACGCTCTGGGTGCTGCGCGACCGGCCCCGCGAAGAGTACAAGGGCGTGGCCCGGTTCTTCGCCTATCTCTCCCAGCCCGGCGTGCAGGCCGCCTGGCACCAGAACACCGGCTATCTGCCCGTGACCCGCGCCGCCTTCGAGCTGACGCGCTCGCAGGGCTTCTACGAGCGCAATCCGGGCTCGGCGATCTCGTTCGAGGAGATCACGCTCAATCCGCCGACGGAGAACTCCAAGGGCATAAGGCTCGGCTCCTTCGTGCTGATCCGCGGCGCGATCGAGGACGAGTTGGAGCAGGCCTTCTCCGGCCAGAAGAGCGCGCAATCAGCGCTCAACTCCGCCGTCGAGCGCGGCAACAAGATCCTCCGCCAGTTCGAGCGGGCCAGCCCGGAGCGGTAGGCTCCTGAGCGTGCGCCTCGTCCTTTGAGACGACCGCTCACGCGGTCTCCTCAGGATGAGGCTAAGCAGCATCGGTGCCTGTCGAAATTGTTGCCGCACACTCCGTCCTCATCCTGAGGAGCCCGCCAAGGCGGGCGTCTCGAAGGATGGCCGCAGGAAGACTGCTCCTGCAATGCAAATCAAAGTCGCGATGTCGATGACGCTGCCCCACCTCACCAATACGGAAAGCTTCCGCGCCTTCCGCACCACGCCCGCGCAATGGCTGCCGATCGCGCTCGACATCGCGCGCAGCCACGGCTTCGACGCCGACGCGCCGCATGTCTTTGCGACCGGCACCAACCTCGTGATCGGGCTCGGCGACAAGCTGATCCTCAAGATATTCCCGCCGCTCTTGCGCGCGCAGTTCGTCTCCGAGCGTGGCTCACTGACGCAGCTCAACGGCCGCCTGCATCTGCCGATCCCCGAGATCGTCGCGGAGGGTGAGCGCGACGGCTGGCCCTACCTGATCATCACGCGCCTTGCTGGCACGCTCGGCTCCGAGGTCTGGCCGCATCTGCCGGAAGACCAGAAGGAGCGCCTGCTGCGTCAGATCGGCGAGACCATCGCTTCCGTACAGCGCGTCCCGCTCGGTGCGCTCGGTAGAATCGAGCCGCGCTGGGACGATTTCATGCGTCGGCAGATGCAGGGCTGCAGGGCGCGGCATACGCGTCTCGGCCTCGCGCCCAAATTCCTCGCCGGCCTCGACGACCTCCTGTGTGACGCGGAACAGCTGATCCCGATGGATGCGCCGCCGGTGATCCTGATCGGCGAATACATCCCTGAGAACTTTCTGCTCGCTTGCGATGACGGCCAATGGTCGCTTGCCGGCCTGTTCGACTTCGGCGACGTCCTGGCGGGGTGGCGCGACTACGATCTGCTTGGCCCCAGCGCCTTCATGGCGGCGGGCCGGCCGGGTCGGGTGAAGAATCTGCTCGAAGGCTTTGGCTATGGAAGTCTCGATTTCGCGCTGAAGCGCCGCCTGATGGCCCTGATGCTGCTGCACCGTGCCAGCGACCTCAACAGCCACATCTGTATCGAGGGCTGGCAGGAGCAGGCGAACGACCTGATCGAGTTGCAGGAGCTGATCTGGGCCAGCTGAGCGCTCTGGGGGGTACCGTCATTCCGGGGCGCCGCGAAGCGGCGAGCCCGGAATCCATTGTCCCGCGCGTACTGCCGCCCGATGGATTCCGGGTTCGATGCTGCGCATCGCCCCGGAATGACAGCGATGGTGCCGCTGCAGCGGGTCGTTCTTCAAAGGGTCATTCTGAGCCGCCTCGCGCATGAGCGACAAGTTTTACTTGCATAATTTATATGCAAATGCCGATCTTTGTATGCAATCTGAAGCCGCGGCCATATTTGTGGTTTTCGGGATCTGCCGGGAAGATGGAGCGAGATCAGTGGCTTAAAGACATTATAACGCTCCCTTAACCCTTGGCACGAACCTTGCGAATCCGGTTCCAACCAAAAACTTTGTGTTGGAGCTATTTCATGAAGCGCCGCGATTTCCTCAAGTCCGTTTCCGGATTGGCCGCTGGCGCGGCGCTTCCGGCCGTGCCGTCCGTAATCTCCTCGGCCAAGGCCGACGCCCGCTCGGAGACGCTGCTGATCGTCTCGGAAGGCGGCCCCAACAATCTCGACATCCACGGCATCGGCACCAACGTGCCCGGCTACGAGGTGTCCTGGAACTGCTACGACCGCCTGATCAGCCACGAGATGAAGAGCGGCCCCGGCGGCGTGCCCTATTACGACCGCGACAAGTTCAAGGGCGAGCTCGCCGAGGATTTCAAGATCGACGACATGTCGGTCACCTTCAAGCTGAAGAAGAACGCCAAATTCCACGACGGCACGCCTGTTACCGCGAAAGACGTGAAATGGTCGCTCGACCGCGCGGTCAGCGTCGGTGGCTTCCCGACCTTCCAGATGAGCGCGGGCTCGCTGACCAAGCCCGAGCAGTTCGTCGTGATCGACGACCACACCGTGCGCGTCGACTTCCTCAAAAAGGACAAGCTGACGATTCCCGATCTCGCCGTCATCGTGCCCTGCGTCGTCAATTCCGAGCTGGTCAAGAAGCACGCCAGCGAGAAGGATCCGTGGGGTCTCGAGTTCACCAAGCAGCAGACCGCGGGCTCCGGCGCCTACAAGGTGACGAAGTGGACGGCCGGCACCGAAGTCGTGATGGAGCGCAACGACGATTGGGTCGGCGGCCCCCTGCCCAAGATCAAGCGCGTGATCTGGCGCATGGTGCCGCAGGCCGGCAATCGCCGTGCGCTGCTGGAGCGCGGCGACGCCGACATTTCCTATGAGCTGCCGTTCAAGGATTTCCAGGAGATGAAGGCGAACAGCAAGCTCAACGTGGTGTCGCTGCCGTTCTCCAACGGCATCCAGTATATCGGCATGAACGTGACCAAGCCGCCGTTCGACAATCCGAAGGTGCGGCAGGCCGTGGCCTATGCGCTGCCGTACCAGAAGATCATGGACGCCGTGCTGTTCGGGCTCGCGAACCCGATGTTCGGCGCCGCCAAGGACAAGCCGACCGAAGTCGCCTGGCCGCAGCCCCATAAATACAACACCGACATGGAGAAGGCGAAGGCGCTGCTGGCGGAGGCCGGCTACGCCAACGGCTTCGAGACCACGATCTCGTTCGACCTCAACTTTGCCGGCGTCAACGAGCCGCTCTGCGTGCTCGTGCAGGAGAGCCTCGCCCAGCTCGGCATCAAGACCACCATCAACAAGGTGCCCGGCGCCAACTGGCGCACCGAGCTCAATAAGAAGGAGATGCCGCTCTTCACCAACGTGTTCTCGGGCTGGCTCGATTACCCCGAATACTTCTTCTACTGGTGCTATCACGGCAACAATTCCGTCTTCAACACCATGAGCTACAAGTCGGCGGAGATGGACAAGCTGATCGACGGCGCGCGCACCGCCGCCGCCACCGGCGACACCACGGCCTACGACAAGGACGTGAAGGGGTTCGTCGATCTCGCCTTCACCGACATCCCGCGCATCCCGCTGTACCAGCCCTTCGTCAACGTCGCGATGCAGAAGAACATCTCGGGCTATCAGTACTGGTTCCACCGGAGGCTGGATTATCGCGCGATGGCGAAGGGGTGAGGGAGGCGAGTAGCGAATAGGGAGTAGCGAATGGTGACCACCGACTGGGGCGTATCGCCACTGCCACTCGCTATTCACTATTCGCGCGAGAGCAGCGGAACGAGGAGTTCGCCGCGTGTTAGCAATGATCGGCAAGCGCCTGATGTTCGCGATTCCCTCGCTGATCGGCGTCGTCATCGTCACCTTCCTGCTGACGCGGGCGCTGCCCGGTGATCCCGCTGCCTATTTCGCCGGGCCCGCCGCAACGAAAGAAGCCGTCGAGCAGATCCGCAAGAAGCTCGGGCTCGACAGGCCGCTGATCGAGCAGTTCTTCCGCTACACCAACGATCTCGCCCATGGCGACTTTGGCAACTCGCTTACGACGGGACAGCCGGTCGCGACCGAGATCCGCAATCGCCTGCCGGCCTCCGCCGAGCTGACGCTGCTCGGTCTCTTCGTCTCGATCGTCATCGCCATTCCGCTGGGCGTGCTCGCAGCGACGCGGCCGGGATCATGGATCGACCATCTCTGCCGCGTCACGACCACGGCCGGCGTGTCGCTGCCCGTGTTCTTCACCGGCCTCGTGCTGGTCTACGTATTCTATTTCCGCCTCGGCTGGTCGCCGGCGCCGCTTGGCCGCCTCGACGTGTTCTACAGCGCGCCGCCGACAGTGACCGGCTTCTATCTGATCGACACCCTGCTCGCGCGCGACGTCGAGGCGTTCCGCTCGGCGCTGAGCCAGCTTATTTTGCCGGCGACGACCCTCGCGATCTTCTCGCTGGCGCCGATCGCACGCATGACGCGCGCCTCGATGCTGGCGGTGCTCGGATCGGAGTTCGTGCGAACGGCCCGGGCCAGCGGTCTGTCGCCGTCGACCGTGATCGTCACCTACGCCTTCCGCAATGCCATGCTGCCGGTCATCACCACGCTCAGCATGGTGTTCTCGTTCCTGCTGGGCGCCAACGTGCTGGTGGAGAAGGTGTTCGCCTGGCCCGGCATCGGCTCCTATGCGGTCGAGGCGCTGATCTCGTCGGACTTCGCACCGGTGCAAGGCTTCGTGCTGACCATGGCGGTGATGTACGTACTGCTCAACCTCGTGATCGACATCCTCTACGGCGTGATCGATCCGCGCGTCAGACTTGAAGGCTAGGGGGATCAAATGAGCTCCGTTGCGCCTGCCGTTGAACCTGTCGGTCCCGCGCGGACCTCAGGTCTCGTCGCGATCCTTGAACAGACCCGCTACGTCCTCAGCGAGAACAAGGTCACGGGCTTTGCCTTCGCGCTGCTCCTGATCATCGTGTTCGCGGCGATCTTTGGTCCCTACGTGGTGCCCTACGATCCGCTCGCGTCCGACACCGCTGCAACCCTGAAGCCGCCGTCGGCGGCGCACTGGTTTGGCACCGACCAGTTGGGCCGCGACATCTTCAGTCGCGTCATCGTCGCAACGCGGCTGGATTTCTTCATCGCGATCGCCTCGGTCGCACTGGTGTTCCTGATGGGCGGCCTTGCCGGCATCGCCGCGGGCTATTTCGGCGGCTGGACCGACCGCATCGTCGGGCGCATCGCCGACACCATCATGGCCTTCCCGCTGTTCGTGCTCGCCATGGGCATCGTCGCCGCCCTCGGCAACACCGTGCAGAACATCATCCTGGCCACCGCCATCGTGAATTTTCCGCTCTATGCCCGCGTCGCACGTGCCGAGGCCAATGTCCGCCGCAATGCCGGCTTCGTGCAGGCCGCGCGCCTGTCGGGCAACGGCGAATTCCGCATCCTTCTGGTGCACATTTTGCCGAACATCATGCCGATCATGGTCGTGCAGATGTCGCTGACCATGGGCTACGCCATCCTCAACGCCGCCGGCCTCTCCTTCATCGGCCTCGGGGTCCGTCCTCCGACCGCCGAATGGGGCATCATGGTTGCCGAGGGCGCCGGCTTCATGGTCTCGGGCGAATGGTGGATCGCGCTCTTCCCGGGCCTTGCTCTGATGATCGCCGTGTTCTGCTTCAACCTCCTCGGCGACGGCCTGCGCGACATCGTCGATCCCCAGCGGAGGACGTGATGGTGGTCGGGTTCGAACTCCAGCATTTCGGGTGTGAGAAGGCGCTGCCTCCCTCGCTTGCAAAGATCCTTCAAAAATTCGTCAGTAATTTCAGGGCCATCTCTACTGTGCATGGGGTTGTTTTCGACCTCGCGAATGCCGGAAGGCCCGCATGACCGCCCAGCCCCTGCTCGACGTCCGGGATCTCACGGTCGAATTCACCACCCGCCGCGGCGTCGTCAAGGCGGTGCAGCACGTCAACATCTCCGTCGCCAAGGGCGAGACGCTGGCCATCGTCGGCGAGTCCGGTTCCGGCAAGTCGGTGACATCCTATGCGGTGATGCGCATCCTCGATCGCGCCGGCAAGATCGCCGAGGGCTCGGTGATATTCTCCGGCATCGACGTCAAGGCCGCGACCGAGGACCAGATGCGCGACCTGCGCGGCCGCGAGGTCTCGATGATCTTCCAGAACCCGCGCGCCGCGCTCAACCCGATCCGGAAAGTGGGCGACCAGATCGAGGACGTGCTGCGCACCCATGTGCAGCAGGCCCAGGTCAAAGATCACGGCGAGAAGGCGATCGAGGCGCTGGAGCAGGTCAAGATCGCTCGTCCGCGCGAGCGCTACCACGCCTATCCGTTCGAATTGTCCGGCGGCATGTGCCAGCGCGTCGTCATCGCGCTCGCGCTCGCCTGCAATCCGCAGCTCCTGATCGCGGACGAGCCGACCACCGGCCTCGACGTCACCACGCAGAAGGCAGTGATGGATCTGATCGTCGAGCTGACCAAGCGCCGCGCGATGTCGACGATCCTGATCACGCATGACCTCGGCCTCGCCGCCGCCTATTGCGACCGCGTCGTCGTGATGGAGAAGGGCCGCGTGGTCGAGACCGCCAACGCCGCCGACATTTTCGCGAACCCGCAGCACCCCTATACAAAAAAGCTGATGCGCGCGACGCCGCGGCTCGGCGTGAACTTGCGGGATCTGCTGCCGGAAGAGGAAGGCGCCGCGCAGCCCTCAGCCGCCATGGCCGGGCTTGACCCGGCCATCCATCACGCCTCGCAAGACTCCTCTCGATCGACGGACCCCCGGGTCAAGCCCGGGGGGGACGGCACATCAAAGCCTCTCCTCCTCGTCGACAAGCTCGTGAAGGAATATCCCCGTCAGGGCGCCACCGCCGTGCTCGGAAAACTGTTCGGCCGCAAGCCGCCCGTGGAGCCGGATGTGTTCCGCGCCGTCGACGGCATCAGCTTCTCGATCGGCCATGGCGAGAGCGTCGGCCTCGTCGGGGAGTCCGGATGCGGCAAATCGACGACGTCGATGATGGTGATGCGCCTGCTTGACCAGACCTCGGGCCTGATCCAGTTCGACGGCGAGGACATCTCCGGCATCGCGCCTGCGTCGTTCGCCCGGCTGCCGCAGCGCAGCCGTATCCAGATGGTGTTCCAGGATCCCACGGACAGCCTCAACCCGCGCTTCACCGCCGCGCGCGCCATCGCCGATCCGATTCTGCAGCTCGATGACATCAAGGGCCGCGACGCGCTGCGCGCCCGCTGTGAAGAACTGGCCACCATGGTCGGCCTGCCGCACAATCTGCTCGACCGCTTCCCGCATCAGTTGTCCGGCGGCCAGAAGGCTCGCGTCGGCATCGCCCGCGCCATCGCACTGCATCCAAAGCTCGTCATCCTGGACGAGCCGACCGCCGCGCTGGACGTCTCGGTGCAGGCCGTGGTGCTCAACCTGCTGCAGGATCTCAAGCAGCGGCTAGGTATGAGCTATCTGTTCGTCTCGCATGATTTGAATGTGGTGCGCTTGTTGTGCGATCGTGTCATTGTGATGCGGACCGGACGGATCGTCGAGGAGGGCTCTTCCGAGCAGGTGCTCAGCGATCCCAAGGACGATTACACCAAGGAACTGCTGACGGCGATCCCGCATCCGCCGCTGCAGACACACTAAGATTGCACTGAGATCAGCTTGAGAGCGTGATGGCCGAACCTCTGGACGACTATATCGACGCCGTATCGAAAGCCCTGGCGCTGCCGGTCGAGGACGCCTGGAGGCCCGCGGTGCGCGCCAACCTCGAGGTCTCGCTGCGGCTCGCCCGCCTCGTCGACGAATTTCCGCTGCCGGACGAGACCGAGCCGGCGCCGATCTTCACGGTCTGATGCTGCCATGACCGCCAAGCCAGAGATGAATGCTGCCGAGATCGCGAAAGCGGTCGCAAACCGCAAGATGTCCGCGCTCGACGCCACCGAAGCCGCGCTCGCGCGCATCGAGCAGCATGATAGCGTCCTCAATTCCTTCACCGACGTCACCGCCGATCGTGCCCGCGCGAAAGCGCGGGCGATCGATGCCGACATCGCGGCGGGAAAGGACGTCGGCCCGCTCGCCGGTGTGCCCTTCGCCGTGAAGAACCTGTTCGACGTAGCGGGCCTCTCCACGCGTGCCGGCTCCAAGATCAACCGCGATCTCGCACCCGCCAAGCGTGACGCCACGCTGATCGAGAAAATGGAGGCCGCCGGCGCCGTGCTGGTCGGCGCGCTCAACATGGGCGAATACGCCTACGACTTCACCGGCGAGAACGTCCATGACGGTCCCTCGCGCAATCCGCACGACACCACGCGGATGACCGGCGGCTCCTCCGGCGGTTCGGGCAGTGCCGTCGGCGGCGCGCTGGTGCCGATCGCGCTGGGCTCGGACACCAACGGATCGATCCGCGTGCCGTCCTCCTTCTGCGGCATCTTCGGCCTGAAGCCGACCTACGGCCGGCTGTCGCGGGCGCGCTCGTTTCCGTTCGTGGCGAGCCTCGATCATCTCGGTCCGCTGGCGCGCTCCGTCACCGACCTCGCGCTCGCCTATGACGCGATGCAGGGGCCGGATGCCGACGACGGCGCTTGCACGACGCGCGGGCTGGAGCCGACGCTGCCGCTGCTCGCCAATCCGGTTTCGGATGTGCGCATCGCCATTGCCGGGGGCTACTTCCAGAAGAACGTGTTTCCGGAAGCTGTCGAGGCGGTAAGTCGTGTCGCCAAAGCGCTCGGCGCAACGAAGGTTGTCGACGTGCCCGAGGCCTCGCGCGCACGCGCCGCGGCTTACGTCATCACCACGACGGAAGGCGCTTCGCTGCATCTCGATCGGCTGCGCAAACGCCCGAACGATTTCGATCCAGCGGTGCGCGACCGGCTGATCGCGGGCGCCATGGTGCCGGCGCCGCTGGTCGACCGCGCCCAGAAATTCCGCCGCTGGTATCGCGCCCAGCTCGCCGAGATCTTCAGGTCGGTCGACGTGCTGATCGCGCCGGCAACGCCCTGCACTGCGCCGAAGCTCGGCCAGGTGAATTTCACGCTTGACGGCGTCGAGCTGCCGGTGCGCGCCAATATCGGCATCCACACCCAGCCGATCTCGTTCGTCGGTCTGCCGGTGGTGGCGGTGCCGGTGCCGCTGGAGCCGCTGCCGATCGGCGTGCAGATCATCGCCGCGCCCTGGCGCGAGGACATCGCGCTGCGCGTCGCCTATGCATTGGAACAGATGGGCGTCGTTGCCGCGCCCGGCCCAAGAGGATTGTGAGATGGAGATCGATCTCCCCGACGTGATCGCGGAAGTCAAAGCCGCGTTCGACCGCTATGAGCAGGCCCTCGTCAGCAACGACGTCGCCGTGCTCGGCGAGCTCTTCCGCAACGACCCCCGCACGATACGCTACGGCATCGGCGAGAACCTCTATGGCTATGAGGCGATTTCGGGCTTCCGCGCCGGCCGCTCGCCGGTCGGGCTGAACCGCCGCACGGCGAAGACCGTGATATCGAGCTACGGCCGCGATACGGCCGTGGCCTCCACCCTGTTCTATCGCGACACCGCGCCGGGCAAGGTCGGCCGGCAGATGCAGACCTGGATACGCTTCCCGGAGGGCTGGCGCGTCGTCGCCGCCCATGTCAGCATCATCGACGAGTCGAAAGAGACCTGACCGCATGACGCTTGACGATCTTCCGCCCGGGACGCTGCCGGCCGAGCCGGTGGTGCCACGGGTCGACCGAGCGCGACCCAGCCTTCACAAGGTCACGCGCGCCGAGGAGCTGCGGCTTCACCTCGCCGACGAAATCGTGCGCGGAACCCTGGCGCCCGGTGCGGCGCTGGATGAGACCGACATCGCGCGTCGCTTCAGCGTCTCCCGCACGCCGGTGCGCGAGGCGCTGCGCCAGCTGGTCGCCAGCGGTCTCGTCGAGGCGCGCGCCCATCGCGGCGCGGTGGTGGCACAGCCCTCGATCGAGCGGCTCACCAGCATGTTCGAGGCGATGGCCGAGCTCGAGGCGATGTGCGCCGGCCTTGCGGCCGAGCGGATGTCGGCCGCGGAGCGGCATGGTTTAGAGGCCATCCACGAGGAGCTGCGGGTGCTGAGCTACGCCGGCAATCCCGAGCGTTTTCACGAGGTCAACGAGCGCTTCCACAACGCGATCTATGCCGGATCGCAGAACGGCTACATCGCCGAGATCACGCTGGCGACACGCGTTCGCGTGCAGCCGTTCCGCCGCGCCCAGTTCCGCAATCTCGGCCGTCTCGCCAAGTCTCAAGCCGAGCATGACCGCGTCGTCGTCGCCATCATGCGCGGCGACAAGCAGGGCGCGGCAGCCGCGATGCGCGCGCATATCGAGCTGGTGCGCGGGGAGTACGAGATCTACGCGGTGTCGGTGTAGGGCACTGCGCGCAGTGCCGTAGGGTGGGCAAAGGCGCGAAGCGCTGTGCCCACCGTCCATCCGCAAGCGATGTTGGAAGTGGTGGGCACGCTACGCTTTGCCCACCCTACGGCACCTTACGCCTTGGCAGCTTCCGCCACATACTTCCGCCAGCCGCCATACGCCGTGATATCACGCGCTTCGCCCAGCACTTCCGGCTCGACCAGAAACCCCTTCACGCTGCGGCCATCCGCAAGCCGCACCGTTCCAATCGCCATCGGCGCGGGGATCGCGTTGACGAATTGGCCGAAGGCCGACGGCGACAGCGACCAGATCTCCAGTTCGATGGCGGCGCCCTTGCCGGTTTCGACGCGCAGCATGCCCGGCTTCGGCGGCGTGGTGTTGAGCGCATAGAGCTTGTAGTCCGGCGCGGTTCTCGTCGCCTCGATCAGGCTTCCGTTCAGTGCCGTCAATTCGCGGTTCAGCACCATGCCCGACAGATGCGCGCCGACCACTGCAATCGGGATCTCGTCACTGCTGCTTGCGGGAAGCGGCGCGAGCGGTGCCTGCTCCGCGCCCTTGGCGCCAAGGCTCAGCTTCGTATCGGCATGGAACACGCGGCCGATGCTGGCGAGCAACGCGTCGTGTCCTGCGGGCGCGAGCAGCGTGATGCCGAACGGAATGCCGTCCGCGCGCATCGACGCCGGCACCGCAAGACCGCAGAGGTCGAGCAGGTTGACGAAATTGGTGTAGGTGCCGAGCCGGCTGTTGAGCTCGATCGGATTGGCCAGCACCTGCGCGGTCGTATAGGCGGTCGGCGCCGTCGGCAGCACCAGCGCGTCGATATCGGTAAAGGTCCGCTCGGCGATCTTGCGCAGGCCCTGCAGACGATAAAGCGCCGAGAAGGTGTCTGGAGCGGTCAGCCGCGCGCCGGCCGCCGTGATCTCGCGCGTCACTGGATGGATCGCTTCAGGTGCGGACGCGAGCAGATCCTTGATCACGAGATATCGCTCGGCCACCCACGGCCCTTCATAGAGCAGCCGCGCCGTCTCGTAGAACGGCTCGAGGTCGAATTCGACCAGTGTGGCGCCAAGCGCCGCCCAGCGCTTCAGCGCATCGGCATAGGCGGCTTCCGCCTTCTTGTCGCCGAAGAAGATCAGCTGTCCGCTCCTGGGCACGCCGAGGCGCAAGTTCTGGGGGAACAGCGTGATCGGCTGAAGCGGCCGCTCGCGCGAGAACGGATCGGCCTCGTCGGGGCCTGCCATTACCGACAGCGCAAGCGAGGCGTCATCGATCGTCAAGGCAAACACTGAGATGCAGTCGAGCGTGCGGCACGCCGGCACGAGGCCTGTGGTCGAGATCATGCCGAGGCTCGGCTTCAGCCCGACGATGTTGTTGAGCATGGCCGGCACGCGGCCGCTGCCGGCGGTGTCGGTGCCGAGCGCGAGCGGTACCAGCCCTGCGCCGACAGCGACCGCAGAGCCCGAGCTCGAGCCGCCGGGAATGAGATCGTCGCGGATCGAATTCCTGGGAATGCCGTAAGGCGAGCGCACGCCAACGAGGCCGGTCGCGAACTGGTCGAGATTGGTCTTGCCGATGATGATGGCGCCGGCGGCGCGCAGGCGCGCCACGGCGGTGGCATCGCGCGTCGGTGTGTAGGAGAAGGCCGGGCAGGCCGCAGTGGTCGGAAAGCCCAGCGCGTCGATATTGTCCTTCACCGCGACCGGGACGCCATAGAGCGGCAGGCTCGCGGCATCCGCACGCGTCGCAAGCCTCTCGGCCTCCGCGATCGCATCCGTCTCGTCGCGCAGGCTGATGAAGATGGCGGGATCGTTGCGATCGCGGATGCGCTGATAGGTCCGCGCGACCGTCTGCGCTGGCGTCAGCGTGCCCGCGCGATGCGCGGCCACAATCGCGGCGATCGTTTCAGGCTGCTCAGCCCCCATGGCGACAAAACTCCGGCCTCATGTCCTCACCGGAATTGAAGCAAGCGATGTGCCATTGTGTACAGTTGTGAGATTCGTTGGGTGATCACAATATCTTCGCGGAATCAGTGGCTTGGTGAAGCCGCTAACACCGAGCTCAAGGGCTCGTCTCAGGTAGCTGCCTAAATTATAAGCAGGACGTATCAAGTGAAGTCGGCGAGGATCCGGAGCAGGTGCTGCCGGTTCTCCCGGCCGATCCTGGCCTCGACATTCCGCTCGTGCTCGGCGGCGAGATGCTTGAACCTGGCGAGCGCCGTCTCACCTTGCGCCGTGAGGTGCAGCGCGTGTGAGCGCCGGTCGGTCTTCGACTTGATCCGCTTGACATATTTGCGCTGCTCGAGGCTGTCGAGCAGATGCACCAGCCGGGCGCGTTCGATGCCGAGGCGCTTGGCCACCGCCATCTGCGACAGGCCGGGATTGGCGCCGATCACCGTCAGCACCGAATATTGCGTCGGCCGGATTTCGACCTCGGCGAGCGTCTTGATGAAATCCTGGAAGATCCAGATCTGGAAGCGGCGCACCGCATAGCCGGCGTGCCCGACCAGCGCGTCGAGGCCGACCTCGTCGGTGTCATTCCGCGGTGCCTTCCCGTTGACGGCGCGCTTGCGTGGGGACGGCTGGGCTGCGCTGCTTGTCACATCGTGTCTCCCTTGGCGCGACCTTAGCGCCTTGGCGGGTCGGACAAAAGATTGTTGTTGACGACAACAATTGTCATGCCCAACATTATGGCCGAAGCAGCCCGAAACGAGGCTGCGGCCGATCCGGATTCCGGGCGAGGAGGAAACCATGACACCCGCGTCACGCGGTGACGTTGCAGGCCTGTTCGCAACGCCGAGGACCATCGCGGAGCACCGCGCCGACGGCAGCATCGTGCTGCGCTCACCCGAGCCGCTCGGCGAGAGTGCACGCTGCATCGGCGACTGGCTTGAGCAATGGGCGCGGGAAACGCCTGATGCAATCTTTCTCGCCGAGCGCGGTGCTGCCGAAGCGCCGTGGACCACCGTCACCTATGCGCAGGCGCTGCGGCAGGTGCGTGGGGCGGCCTCCTGGATCCTCGCGCAGGGCCTCAGCGCCACGCGCCCGCTCGCGATCCTCTCCGACAACAGCATCGATCACGCGCTGCTCGCGCTCGCCGCGCAGCATGTCGGCGTGCCCTCGGCTGCGATCTCGCCGGCCTATTCGCTGATGTCGAAAGATTTCGACAAGCTGAAGAGCATGATTTCGCTGCTCGAACCGGGCGCGATCTATGTTTCCGCGATCAAACCTTTCGCCTCGGCGCTGGCCGCGATCAAGCCGCTGCACAATGCGCAGATCGTCAGCGGCCATGACGACGACGCCGATGCGCTTGCCTTCCGCACCCTTGCGGCAACGCCAGAGACGCCTGACGTCGCAAAGGCCTTCGCCGCGATAACACCGGACACAATCGCGAAATTCCTGTTCACCTCGGGCTCGACCGGCACGCCGAAGGCGGTCATCAACACCCAGCGCATGCTGACGTCCAGTCAACAAGCCAAGGCGCAGACCTGGACGTTTCTCGCGCCGGGCCGCGGCAATCTCGTGATCCTGGATTGGCTGCCCTGGAGCCACACCTTCGGCGCCAACCACAATTTCAACCTCGTGCTGCGCAACGGCGGCTCGCTCTATATCGACGGCGGCAAGCCTGCTCCCGGCCTGTTCGCGACCTCGCTCGCCAACCTGAAAAGCGTGATGCCGACGGTCTATTTCAACGTACCGCGCGGCTTCGACATGCTGATCGCGGCGCTGCGCGGCGATGAGGAACTGCGCCGCCGCTTCTTCGGCGAGGTGAAGTTCGCCTTCTATGCCGGTGCGGCATTGCCGCAAAATCTCTGGGATGCGCTGGAGCAGCTGTCCATCGAGACCGTCGGCCGGCCGCTACCGATGGTCTCGGCTTGGGGCTCGACCGAGACGTCCCCGCTCGCGACCGATTGCCACTTTCTCGCGGAACGCTCGGGCAATATCGGCGTGCCGATTCCCGGCACGGAGCTCAAGCTCGTCCCCTCCGGCGACAAGCTGGAGGTGCGCGTGCGTGGGCCCAACGTCACGCCGGGCTACTGGAAGGCGCCGGAGCTGACCAGGCAAGCGTTCGACGAAGAGGGTTTCTATCTCATCGGTGACGCCGTGAAGCTTGCCGATCCGGACAGGCCGGAGCGCGGCCTGTTCTTCGATGGCCGCGTCGCGGAGGACTTCAAGCTCAATTCCGGCACCTGGGTCAGCGTCGGCACGTTGCGTGTCGCCGGCATCGCTGCGCTGGCGCCGCTCGCGCAAGACATCGTCGTCGCCGGTCATGGTGGCGACGAGGTCCGCTTCCTGGTGTTCCCGAATATCGCCGCTTGCCGCGCTCATGCCGGTTTGCCGGAGGCGGCAGCTGTGAGCGAGGTGCTGGCGCATGACAAGGTCAGGTCGGCGATCGCACAGGGTCTGGTGAAGCTCAAGCAGCAGAGTGGCAATTCCTCCGGCCACGCCACACGCGCGCTGCTGCTGGCGGAGCCGGCCTCCGTCGACGGCGGCGAGATCACCGACAAGGGCTACATCAACCAGCGCGCCGTGCTGACGCGCCGCGCCGATGCGATGGGGCGGTTGAATGATGATGCGTCGGGTGAGTGGATCGGGTTGTAACCGTGGCGCCCTAACGGCTCTCGTGCCCCGGACGCAGCGCAGCACGCAGTGATGTGCTGCAGAGCCGGGGCCTATCTCTCATTGTGCTCGTCGCCGCTGGATCCCGGCTCTGCGTCGCGTCATTTCATGCCGCGCCGCGTCCGGGACATGAGGATGGAACTGGATTGGGCCAACAATCCTGCCGCATTATCTTGCCGATTCTTTTGTTGCCTAAGCAACTAATTTGTGCGAACCGTTCCAGACAGAGATGACGGCGGGCGAACCGCTGCGTTCTTTTCTGGAGGAAGCAATGCACGGCAGAAGGGGTGCCGCCGGCAAAAACCGGCGCATGACTGGGAATGACGGGGGGTGGCGCGCCGCGCGCGGTCCGTCAGGTCTCGGTGCTGCCGGTCACCGCGCCGAGATTTTCGTGCAGCCGGCGCAGCAGGTCGATCAGCACCTCGCGCTCGTCCTTGCTGAGGCAGGACAACAGGCGCCGCTCGCGCTCGAGCGCGGCGGCGATCACCTTGTCATGGGTGGTGCGGCCCTTCGCGGTGAGCGAGATCGAATGGGTGCGGCCATCGTTCGGATCGGTGCGGATCGCGACCAGCCCGCGCTTCTCGAGCCCGGCGAGCGTCCGGCTCACCGGTCCCTTGTCGAAGCCGATGACCTGGCAGATGCGCGAGGCGGGAATGCCGGGTTCGATCGCGAGCAGCGACATGATCCGCCATTCCGTGACGTTGACGCCGAACTCACGCTGATAGAACGCGGTCGCGCTGTTCGAGAGCTTGTTGGCGATGAAGGTGACGAACGCCGGGACGTAACGATCAAGGTCGAGCGTCGGTCCCGTGTCAGCGGGCGCAGCTTTAGGACGGGATCTGGTCGAAGGCACGGGCATGTCGGGCTTCTGGCTCGCGGCGGGCTCCGTGAGCTAAGGGCATGCGCCGCCCTTTCACAAGATCAAAATGAAAGAGGTCTCCCATGACCGCATCCGGCTCCCCCGAATCAACCGGTGTCGCGTCCGTCCCGCATCTCGACGTCGATCCCTTCGCGATGAGCTTTTTTGCCGACCCCTATCCCACGCACGGGCTGCTGCGGGAGGCCGGGCCGGTGGTCTATCTCGACAAATGGAATGTTTACGGCGTGGCGCGATATGCCGAGGTCCACGCCGTGCTGAACGATCCCGCGACCTTCTGCTCCAGCCGCGGCGTCGGCCTCTCCGACTTCAAGAAGGAGACACCGTGGCGGCCGCCGAGCCTCATCCTCGAAGCCGATCCCCCCGCGCACACTCGCACCCGGGCCGTGCTGTCGAAAGTGCTGTCGCCGACCGTGATGAAGCAGGTTCGTGACCGCTTCGCCGCCGCAGCCGAGGCGCGGGTCGATGCGCTGCTGGAGACGCGCAGCTTCGATGCGATCACTGATCTTGCCGAAGCCTATCCGCTCTCGATCTTTCCGGATGCGCTTGGGCTGAAGCCGGAGGGGCGCGAGCATTTGATTCCCTATGCGAGCGTGGTGTTCAACGCGTTCGGTCCGCCCAACCAGTTGCGCCAGGAGGCGATCGAGCGCTCGGCGCCGCACCAGGCCTATGTCGCCGAGCAGTGCCAGCGCGAAAATCTTGCGCCCGGCGGCTTCGGCGCCTGCATCCATGCGCAAGTCGACGAGGGAGCCATCACAGCTACCGAAGCGCCGTTGCTGGTGCGGTCGCTGCTGTCCGCCGGCCTCGACACCACCGTCAACGGTATCGGCGCCGCGGTGTACTGCCTCGCGCGCTTTCCGGATCAATGGCAGCGCCTGCGCGACGATCTTTCGCTCGCGCGCGGCGCCTTCGAGGAAGCCGTGCGCTTCGAAAGCCCGGTACAGACCTTCTTCCGCACCACGACACGGGAGGTCGAGCTTTCAGGTGCCAGAATAGGTGAGGGCGAAAAGGTGCTGATGTTCCTCGCTGCCGCCAATCGCGATCCCCGCCGCTGGGACAAGCCCGACAACTACGACATCAGCCGCCGCACCTCCGGCCATGTCGGCTTCGGCTCCGGCATTCACATGTGCGTTGGCCAGCTCGTCGCCCGTCTCGAAGGCGAGGTGATGCTGACGGCGCTGGCGCGGCGCATTGCGAAGATCGAGATCACGGGCGAGCCGAAGCGCCGCTTCAACAACACGCTGCGCGGGCTCGATAGCCTGCCTGTCACCATCACCCCGGCCTGACGAGGAGTTTCATGCCTGCCATTACGTTCATCCATCCGGGCGGCAAGTCCGACCGCGTCGAGGCCATCGACGGCGAGAGCGCCATGCAGGCCGCAACGCGCCACGGCCTCGACGGCATTCTCGCCGAATGCGGCGGCAACGCCATGTGTGCGACCTGTCACGTCTATGTCGACGACGCCTGGCTCGCACGCCTGCCCGACATCGCCGACGACGAGGATGCGCTGCTCGACGGCACTGCAAGCGAGCGGCTGCCGAACAGCCGGCTATCCTGCCAGATCCACCTCACGCCTGCGCTCGACGGGCTCGTGTTGCGATTACCGGAGCGGCAAGTCTGAAGCGAAAAGTCTAAAGCGGCTAGTGACGTCCGAACTGCACCGGCAACGATCGGCGTGGCAACACATCCAACAGGGGAGGGAATGATGAAGCAACTGAAGTGGACGCTCGCACTGGCTGCGAGCCTGATGACCAGCGCGGCGAGCGCCCAGATATCCGACAACGTCGTGCGCGTCGGCGTGCTCAACGACATCTCCGGCATCTTCCAGGACACCAACGGCATGGGCTCGGTCGAGGCCGCGCGCATGGCGGCGGAGGATTTCAACGGCGGCGGCAAGGGCATCAAGGTCGAGATCGTTTATGCCGACCACCAGAACAAGGCCGATGTCGGTAATGCGATCGCGCGCAAATGGCTCGATGTCGAGGGAGTCGATGCCATCGTGGATGTGCCGAACTCGGCCGTCGGCCTCTCCATCAATTCACTGCTGCGCGACAGCCGCATGACCTTCCTGGCGTCGTCGACCGCGAGCTCGGATCTCACCGGCAAGGCCTGCTCGCCCAACACCATCCAATGGGTCAACGACGCCTGGGCCACCGGCAACACCACGGCGGCCGCGATGATGTCGCGCGGCGGCAAGGATTGGTATTTCCTGACGGTCGACTACGCGCTCGGCAAGGGTATCGAGGCGGAGGCGCAGAAATACATCGAGGGACATGGCGGCAAGGTGCTGGGCTCGTCCAAGCATCCGCTCGGCACCTCCGATTTCGCGTCCTTCCTGCTGCAGGCGCAGAGCTCGAAGGCGCAGGTGATCGGCCTTGCCAATGCCGGTGGCGACACCATCAACGCGGTGAAGCAGGCCGCTGAGTTCGGCATTCAGCAGAGCGGCCAGAAGCTCGTCGCCTTCCTGCTCTTCATCAACGACGTTCACGGCATGGGCATCAAGGTCGCTCAGGGCCTTCAGCTCATGGAAGCCTTCTACTGGGACATGAACGAGGACACTCGCGCGTTCGCGAAACGCTTCGCCGCGCGTCCCGGCATGAACGGCAAGATGCCGAGCGGCAACCAGGCGGGCGTCTATGCCTCCACGCTCGCTTATCTCAACGCTGTCGCCGCCACCGGCAGCGACAACGCCAAGAACGTCGTGCCCGAGATGAAGAAGTTCAAGGGCAAGGACAAGCTGTTCGGCGACACTGCCATCCGCCAGGACGGCCGCGTCATCCACCCGATGTACCTGTTCGAGGTGAAGAAGCCGGACGAGTCGAAATATCCGTACGACTATTACAAGCTGGTCTCGACGATCCCCGCGGACCAGGCATTTCGTCCGCTCGCGGAAGGTGGGTGCGAACTGGTGAAGTAGGGGCTCGTGCCCCGGACGCAGTGCGGCGCGGAGCGCTGCGCTGCAGAGCCGGGGCCCAGAACTTCTGGGGCCCGGCTCTGCGTCGCGTCATTGCATGCCGCGCCGCGTTTGGGACACGATAGCATCGTCACACCACCTTGCTTGATCCCTGTGTGATCAACCTCGCCGCGCGCTGATCCCGCGCGTAGATCCAGAGCCAGCTCAAGGCAACGCTGAGGCGGTGGCGGAGGCCGATCAGGAAGTAGATGTGGGCGATGCCCCAGATCCACCACGCGATGGTGCCGCGCAGCTTGACCTTGCCGAAATCGATCACCGCGAGCCGCTTGCCGATCTGCGCGAGGCTGCCGGCGTGCTTGTAGCGGAATGCGCCCTTGGTCTGTCCACGGAGCCGCGCCTTGATGGTCTCGGCGACGTGGCGGCCCTGTTGTTTCGCCGCTGGTGCGATGCCGGGCACGGGCTTGCCGTCCCAGGCATTGATGCTGACGGTATCGCCGATCGCAAAGATCTCGGGATGGCCGGGAATCGTCAGGTCGGCCTCGACCTGCACGCGCCCGGCGCGATCACTTGGCGCGCCCAGCCATTCCGCAGCGGGCGAGGCGCGCACGCCGGCGGCCCAGATCCGTGTCTTTGCCTCGAGCAGCTTGCCGCCGAACACCACGCCCTCGCGATTGATCTCGGTCACGGCCTGCCCGAGTACGACCTCGACGCCGATCTTTTCCAGCGAAGCCTGCGCGTAAGCGGAGAGATCATCGGCGAAACCCGCGAGCACGCGCGGGCCTGCTTCGATCAGCACCACGCGCGCCTTCGTCGTGTCGATGTTGCGGAAGTCGGCGGGCAGGGTGTGATGCGCCATCTCGGCGATGGTGCCGGCGAGCTCGACGCCGGTTGGACCGGCACCGACGATGACGAAAGTCAGCCGCGCCGCGCGCCGCGCGGGATCCGTCTCGCGCTCGGCGCGCTCGAACGCCACCAGGATGTGACGGCGGAGCGTGGTCGCGTCCTCCAGCGTCTTCAGGCCCGGCGCCCATGCCTCCCATTCGTCATGGCCGAAATAGGCGTGCCGCGCGCCGGTGGCGAGCACGAGGGTGTCGTAGGGCACCTCGCTGCCGTCGTCGATCAGCACGCAGCGCCTGTCGGCATCGACGCCGCTCACGGTCGCAAACAGCGTCGTCACCTCGCGCCGGTCGCGCATCAGATGGCGGATCGGCCAGGCGATCTCGCTGGTCGCGAGCGAAGCGGTCGCGACCTGGTAGAGCAGCGGCTGGAACAGATGGTGGTTGCGGCGGTCGATCAGCGTGATCTCGACCGGTGCGCCCGCGAGCCTATAGGCCGTCTCCAGGCCGCCAAAGCCGGCCCCGACGATGACGACGCGGTGTGGTTTAGCGGTCATGGTGCGCTCTCGAATCTCGCTGCTGTGCCTGCTCATTTAAGTGCGGATTAGGGGCCGCGGTCCAATAGCCGTCACCAATGGGCGCATAGGCGGGACATATCGATCCAGCGCGAAAAAGCGCCGCAGCCTTGGTCGAAGTAAGTAGAATTATATTTCTTGCCATCGCCGATTGGGGCGAAATATGGTGCAGGCACGGTCGCTGAGCCATTGGCGGCGCGATAGATTTTGCGTTCAATAGAGAGGCCCGGGGCGGCAATCACCCCGTTTTCCGGGACCAATAATAAGGAGGGGAGTGGTTATGAGGACGGCATTCTGGCTGGCGGGCGCAGCGGCGCTGGTGCTGGCAGGCCCGGCATCCGCCGGCGACACTATCAAGATCGGCTTCGTTTCGACCTTCAGCGGTCCGACCGCCGTGATCGGCAACGACATGCGCAACTCCTTCGAGCTCGCGCTCGATCATCTCGGCCGCAAGATGGACGGCAAGCCGGTCGAGGTGATCTACGAGGACGACGGGCAGAAGCCCGACGTCGGCAAGCAGAAGACCGAGAAGCTGGTGCAGTCCGACAAGGTCGATTTCATCGTCGGCTACATCTGGTCGAACGTGCTGCTGGCCTCGCTGAAGACCGCGGTGGACTCGCAGACCTTCCTGATCTCGGCCAATGCCGGTCCCTCGCAGCTCGCGGGCGAGCTGTGCTCGCCTTACGTGTTCTCGACCTCCTGGCAGAACGACCAGACGCCGCAGGCGATGGGCCTCTACATGAACCAGAAGGGCGTCAAGAGCGTGTTCCTGATCGGCCCGAACTACGCGGCCGGCAAGGATATGCTCGCGGGCCTGAAGAGCACCTTCAAGGGCGAGGTGAAGGGCGAGGAGTACACGGTCTGGCCGAGCCAGCTCGACTTCTCGGCCGAGCTCTCCAAGGCGCGCGCCTCCGGAGCCGAGTCGATCTTCGTGTTCTATCCGGGAGCTGCCGGGGTGCAGTTCCTCAATCAATACGCCCAGGCCGGCCTGAAGAGCACGATGCCGCTCTACACCGCCTTCACCATCGACGAGCTGTCGCTGCCGCTCCAGAAGGAGAACGCGTTAGGGGTGCCCGGCGCGCAGGAATGGGTCAACGACCTCCCCAACGAGCAGAACAAGCGCTTCGTCGCCGACTACCGCAAGAAGTACACTGGCCTGCGTCCAACCTATTACGGCGCGCAGTCCTATGACGCGGCCCAGCTCATCAACAGCGCGGTGGTCGCGGTGAAGGGCGACACCAGCAAGAAGGACGCGATGCGGGCCGAGATGGAAAAGGCCAACTTCAAGTCGCTGCGCGGTGCGTTCAAGTTCGGCAAGAACCACATCCCGGTGCAGAGCTTCTATCTCCAGGACGTGGTCAAGGATTCCGAAGGCCAGCTCGCGCTGAAGACCGTCGCCACCATCGTGGAGAACGACCAGGATCGTTTCCACGAGAAATGCAAGATGAAGTGAGCTGAACCTCCTCCTCTCCCCGCAAGCGCGCTTGCGGGGAGAGGGTTGAGGTGACGGGGACTCTCCGCGGGACGAGAGAAGTTGGGTTCGCAACCGCTCGCCACATCGTCATTGCGAGCGAAGCGAAGCAATCCAGAATCCCTCCGCGCAAAGACTCTGGATTGCTTCGTCGCAAGGGCTCCTCGCAATGACGACGCGGAGAGAGAGGTCCCTACACCCGCGGCACACTGGCGGGGCGCACCTCGCGGGCTTGCGCGGCGAGCCTGATGCCGGCATTGGCCGCGCCAAAACCCTGATAGTTCCTCCGCTCGACGATCTCGAAGAAGAAGCGCTCGTCGAAGATGTGGGTGTAGACCTGGAAGAATTCGCCGTCGCCCTCGCGGTCGTAGAGGATGTGGTTGGCGCGCAGCTGCGCCATCAGCTCGGGCGCGAGGTCGTATTTGGCTTCGATGTCGTCGTAGTAATTGCCAGGGATATCCAGGAAATCCGCACCGCGCTGGCGCATCTGCCCGACCGCTGCAAAGATGTCCCGGCACGCGAACGCGACGTGCTGGACGCCCGAGCCGAAGAACTCGGAGATGAAGCGCGACGGCAAAGTGCGGTTGGCAGAGGAGCCGTTGAGCACGAAGCGCAGGCTCTGGTCGCCGTTGACGACGGCCTGGCTCTGCACGAGGCCTCTGGGGTCGGCGATCTCCATCTGCGGTAGCCGCGTCAGGTCGAGAATGCCGGTGTAGAACAACAGCCAGGACAGCATCTCGTCATAGGGCATCGACTGCGCGATGTGATCGACCGCGAGCAGCGCATCGCCGCTGGCGTCGCTCGCAACAGGTTCGAAATCGGTGTCCCAGTTTTTGCCTGCCTGATCCAGGAAATAGAGCAGGCTGCCGCCGACGCCGTGGATCGCGGGGATCTCCAGCTCGCCCGGCCCGACCGGCTGGTAGAAGGTGCGGGCCTTCAGCGCCTCGGCCCGCTGCATGGCAAGGCCTGCATTGTCGACGTCGAGCGCGATCGCGCAGACGCCCGGGCCGTGCGTCACGTAATGCGAATGGGCAAAGCCGCCGCTCTCGCAATTGATGACGAGCTCGACCTTGCCTTGCGACCAGCGCTCCACCGCCTTGCTGCGGTGCTTGCCGCTCCTGCGGAAACCGAGCTGCGCGAACAGGCGGGCGAGCTCGCCGGCCTTGGTCTCGTTGACCGCGAACTCGACGAAGCCGGTCCCGTGGCTTCCGGCCCTTGGGGCCAGCGGTTCGCGGACGAGCTTGGGCCAATCCGGCGCAAGCTGGTCCTCCAGCAGGATCAGCGAGCGCAGGCCGTCCACCGCGGTCTGCGCGGCCGAGCCGGCGCGGAACTGGTCGTTGAAGATCTCCAGCGACAGCGGCCCGGCATAGCCGGTCGCCGCGATCGCCGCCATGAACTCGCCGACCGGCAGATCGCCCTGGCCGGGGAAGGAGCGGAAGTGCCGGCTCCACGACAGGATGTCGAGCTCCAGCTTCGGCGCGTCAGCAAGCTGGACCAGGAAGATCTTGTCGGCGGGGATCGAGGCCATGGCGCGGGTCGGAAAGCTAGGCGCCAGCGCGTGAAAACTGTCGAGGATGATTCCGATCGCGGGATGGTCGGCGCGCCGCACGATCTCCCAGGCATCGCGGTAGTCGTTGACATGGCGGCCCCAGGCCAGCGCCTCGTAGCCGACGCGCAAGCCACGCTTCGCGGCGCGCTCGCCGAGCTCGCGAAAATCGTCGGCGGCGCGGTCGATCCCGCCGAGCGAGGCGGGCGAAACGTTGGAGCAGATCAGCAACAGATCCGTGCCAAGCTCCTGCATCAGGTCGAACTTCCGCTCCGCGCGGGCAAAATTGCGTGCACGCTGCGGCTCGGGCATGCCCTCGAAATCGCGAAACGGCTGGAATGCGCAGATTTCGAGACTGAGATCCTTGCAGAGCCTTGCGATGTCGCGCGGGCCCGCGCCGAACGACAGCAAATCGTTCTCGAATATCTCGACCTGGTCGAAGCCGGCGGCGGCGATGGCGCGGAGCTTTTCGTCGAGCGCGCCCGAGAGGGAGACGGTGGCGATCGAACGCTTGTTCATGCCGCGCTCTCCTCCATGGCGCCGCCCAGGAACAGCTGCCCGATGCGGGGATCGTTCAGGATGCGCTTGGCGTCGTCGACCATGCGGGTCTGGCCGAGCTCGAGCACGATGCCGATGTCGGAGATCTCCAGCGCCGAGCGTGCGTTCTGCTCGATCATCAGGATCGTAACGCCGCGGTTGCGCAGGCTCTTGAGGATGTCGAAGGTCTGCTGCACCATCAGCGGCGACAGCCCGATCGAGGGCTCGTCGATGAGAACCAGCTTGGGTTCGAGCAGCAGCGAGCGCGCAATCTCGAGCTGTTTCTGCTCGCCGCCCGAGAGCGTAGAGGCCTGTTGCGTCGACTTGCGCCGCAGTGCCGGGAACAGATCCAGCGCGGCTTCGATCCGCCTGGGCAGGTCGAGGCCCTTGCCGGCGGCGACGCCGCCGAGCTCGATATTGTGGCGCACCGACAGCTCGGGAAAGATGTTGCGGCCCTGCGGTACGTAGCAGATGCCGGCATTGAGCAACGCGCGTTGGCTGAAGTTGGTGACATCGCGGCCCGCGAAGCTGATCTTGCCCTCGCGCAGCTTCAAGAGGCCGAAGATCGCCTTGAACACCGTGGACTTGCCGGCGCCGTTCGGGCCGATGATGGTGGTGATGGTCGCCTGCGGCACAGCGAAATTCGTCCCGTTCAGGATCGTCATCTTGCCGTAGCCGCCGACGAGATTGTGGACCGAGAGGATCGGATCGCTCATCACTCGCTCCTAATGTCCGAGATAGGCTTCGATCACGGCGGGGTTCTTGCGGACCTCGTCAGGCCGTCCCATTGCCAGCACCTTGCCCTCCGCCATGACCATCACGCGCGAGCACAGCGACATCACGAATTCCATATTGTGCTCGATGACTACGAAGGTCGCGTTCTTCTCGCGGTTGATCGCGACCAGGCGGTCCTTGAGGTCGGCCAGCATCGACGGATTGACGCCGCCCGCGGGCTCGTCGAGCAGCACGAGGCGCGGACCGCCCATGAAGGCCATGGCGGCGTCGAGCAGCTTCTGCTGGCCGTAGGAGAGGCCGCCGGCCGGCTCGTCGGCGAGATGGTCGAGCTTGAAGAAGCCGATCATCTGGTTGGCGGCCTCGGTCAGCCCCGCATCGGAGCGGCCGACGAGGCGCGAGGCCATGTTGCCCTGGTGCTCCTGTCCGGCGAGGATCAAGTTCTCGCGCACCGAGAGTTTTGGGAACACCTGCAGCAGCTGGAAGGTGCGGCTGACTCCGAGCTTGTTGAGTTCGGCGGGGCGCAATCCCGTGACCAGCCTGCCGTCGAGCTTGACCTCGCCGCCACTGGGGGTGAGCTGGCCGAGGATGCAGTTGAACAGGGTGGACTTGCCGCAGCCATTCGGACCGATCAGGCCGAGGATCTCGCCCTCGCGGACGTCGAAGGAGACGCCGTCGACGGCGCTGATGCCGCCGAAATTCTTCTTGATGTCGGTGACCTCGAGGACCGCGCTCATTGTGCCGTCTCCAGGCGGGATTTAGCGACGGCGCGCAGCGCGGAGGCCGCCTTGGTGCGGCGCTCCGCGAGGTAACGGTCGAGGATTCCCAGAATGCCGGTCGGCGACCAGATCAGGAGCAGCATCACGGCGACCGCATAGAGCATCAGATAATAGCCGTCGGTGAAGCGCAGCCATTCCGGCAGCAGCACCGCGATCATCGCGCCCAGGAATGGGCCGAAATAGAAGCCGGCGCCGCCGACGATCACCATCATCAGCAGGTCGAGCGAGAGCGAGAGGTTGAAGGGAACAGGGTCGATATATTGTGTCAGCGGCGCGTAGAGCGCACCGGCGACGCCGCCGAGCGCGGAGCCGATCGCAAACGCCATCAACGTGTAGCGACGGGTGTCGACGCCGAGGGACTGCGCGCGCAAGGGATTCTCGCGCAGCGCCATGAAGGCGCGGCCCCAGGGCGAACGGATCAGCCACCACACCGCCAGCGAGACGATCGCGAGCGAGCCGAGGCAGACATAGTAGAACGGCAGCGGTCTGTTGGTCGCGAACCCGAAGACGTGGGGGCGCGGAATGTTGGAGATGCCGTAGATGCCGCCGGTGAGCCAACTCTCGTTGCGGAACACCAGGAAGGCGAGCGTGGAGAACGCGAGCGTGACGAAGGCGAGATAGTGGTGCTGCACGCGCAGCGCGGGATAGCCGAGCACCCAGCCGATCGCAAAGCTCAGGACGATCGCGACCAGAATCGCTGCCGGCAGCGGCCAGCCATGCGTGGTCATGATTGCGGAGGCATAAGCTCCGATGCCGACGAACGCGCCTTGCGCCAGCGAAACCTGGCCGGCATAGCCGAGCGTGAGGTTGAGCCCCATCGCCGCGATGCTCATCACCGCCCATTGGCTCAGGATGAACAGGCCATAGCGGTTGAAGTTCATGGGGACGATGATCAGCGCGGCGATGACAGCAAGACCGAGCGCGATCTTCAGGGGTCTGGCGAAGCCGCTCATACGGTGCGCTCCTCGGCGCGGCCGAGCAAGCCCTGCGGCCGGAACAGGATGACGGCGATCAGGAACAGCATCGGCACGGCGGCGCGATACTGCGTCGAGACATAGGCGGCGGCGAGATTGTCGAGCACGCCGATCAGGAGGCCGCCGGCGATCGCGCCACGCACCTGGTTGAAGCCGCCGACGATCGCGGCGATGAAGGCGGCCTGGCCGAGCACCTCGCCGGACGAGAACTTCGCGAGGTAGATCGGCGTGATCAAAAGCGAAGCCAGCGCGACCAGGAAGGCGTTGATCAGGAAGGTCAGCATGATCATGCGCTCGACCGGCACGCCGATGATGCGCGCCACCGTCGGGTTCTGCGCGGCGGCCTGCATCTGGTGGCCGAGCGAGGTGCGGTTGAGCAGCGTGGTCAGGCCGACCACGGCGAGGATGGCGACGACGAGCACGCCGATGCTTTGCAGCGACACCGCATGGCCGAGAATGGAGACGTCGCCGGTCGGCACGATCGATGGAAAGGGCTGGGCCTCGGCGCTGAAGAATTGCTTGACGGATTCCTTGATGCCGATCGCCAGCGCCATCGTCGCGATCGCGAGCGGCAGCACGCCGTGGCGCATCATCGGATCCACCAGCAGCAGCTTGAAGGCGAGGCCGAGCAGGATCATCGACAGGAGGATGCCGAGAATGATCGCGAGCCAGAACGGCGCGCCGACATGCATCGCCGCCAGCATCAGGAACGCCGGCAGCATCACGAACTCGCCTTGCGCGAAATTGATGGTCTGCGAAGTCTGCCACAGCAACGTGAAGCCGACCGCGACCAGCGCATAGATCGCGCCGGTGGCAAGTCCCGCGACCAGAAGATCGAACAGATTGGACATGGTAAACCTCTTTCGACTCCTCTCCCAGCCCGCTGCGACCAACGGCTTGCGACAGCTTCGTCGCGGCACGTCATTCGAGACGCCCGCCTGCGGAGGGCCCTCAGGATGAGGGCGGAGTACGCGGTTGCGGGACCACGCGCTCCGCAGCAGCCTCATCCTGAGGAGACCGCTGAAAGCGGTCGTCTCGAAGGAAGCGGCGCTCGCTCCGCTCTATCAAAATGCATGGTCGACAACCTCTCCCCGCACGCGGGGAGAGGCGAAGATCACTTCACTTTCGGCAGCACCTGCTTCACGACCTGCTTGCCTTCGACCACCTCGACCAGGAAGCTCTGGCGGTCGATGTCGCCGGTCTCGCTGAAGGTGACGTCCATCAGGATGCCCGGCTCGTCCGCGGCCTTGATGGTGAGGCCGTGCAGCGTGTCGGCGAACTTCTTCGGATCGACCTTGCCCATCTTCTCGGTGGTGGCCTTCACCATGTAGACCGCGAGATAGCCCTTCAGGCCGTTGTGGTCAGGGACGTAATTGTACTTCTTGGAGAACTTCTCGCGGAACGCCTTGATCAGGTCGACCGGCGCATCCGTGGTGAGGCCGACATGGCCGCGGGCGCCGTTTGCGGCATCGCCCGCGAGCTCGATCACCTTCTGGCCGATCAGCGTGGTCTCGCCCATCAGCGGCGCGGTGACGCCCTGGCGCTTCAGCTCCTTGAGGATGCGCGCGCTCTCTTCTTCGTTCAGATAGACGAACACGGCGTCGGGATTGGCAGCCTTGATCTTGCCGACGTCGGCGGCGAAATCAGCCTGGCCAGCTTCGGTCGAGAGGTCGGCGACCACCTTGGAGCCGAGCCGGTCGAGCTCCTTGACCACGACGTCGCGCCCGCCGCGGCCGAAATCGTTATTGACCCAGACCACCGCAACCGTCTTCGCCTTCATCTCGTCGTGGATGTACTTGGCGACTTTCGGCATCGAGGATTGCTGGCCGAAGGAGGTGCGGAACAGGAATTTGTTTCCGGTCTGCGTCAGCTCGGCGGCCTCGCCGCCCATGATCTGCGCGATGCCGGCTTCGGCCGCGAGCGGCGCGGTGACCTTCACGGAGCCGGAATAGCCGGGCCCGAGCAGCACATAGGGCTCGGCGTCGAGTGCCTTCTGCACCTGGGCGCGCGCGACGCCCGGGTTGGACTGCGAGTCGGCGTGGGTGACCTCCAGCTTGCGGCCGAGCACGCCGCCCTTGGCGTTGATCTCCTCGATCGCGAGGTCGATGCCGTTCTTCCAATTGGTGCCGACGGTGGCGCCGCCGCCCGAGAGCTCGGCGACGTTGGCGAGCTTGATCGCCTGGGCAAGGGCGCTCGTTGCGGTCATGGCGGTGAGCAGCGCGCCCACCAATAGCGTTGATTTCATCGTCCTCTCCTCCCGTTTCAAATCTTGCAAGCGGCCTTGTGCCGGCCGCTTCGCCTCAAGCTGCCTGATAGGCTGCGCTGCGCGCAGCCATCACGGCGTCGAAAGCCTCTCCCATGATCTCGGTGGATGGGGCAAGGCCGGTGAACAGTTCGAAGGCGTCGGCGGCCTGGTAGATCGCGAGCTCGCGGCCGGTCATGATCCGGGCGCTTTTCTCTCGCGCTGCGGCAAGCAGCGGCGTGATCAGCGGCGAATAGACGGCGTCGGCGACCCACAGATTGGCCCGGAGCAGTCCCGCCGGCACCGGCGTGTCCCGGTTCGGCAGCATGCCGACCGGCGTGCCGTTGACGAGGCCGGTCGCACCATCGAGCGCCTCCTCGACGCTGGCGACAACGCGGGCACCGCCGCGCGGGGCGAGCAGGGCCGCCAGCTTTTCGGCGCGCGCCGGCTCGCTGTCGAAGATCCGGATATCGGCT
>NZ_JXJM01000001.1:7181791-7280424 GCF_001593325.1 Bradyrhizobium sp. DOA1 | reverse complement strand
GGCTCGCCAGCGCAAACGCGATCGCCTTGCCGACGCCGCCGGCCCCGATCACGGCGACGGCGTTGGCGGAGGGTGCCAACAGCGGCGCCACCGCGCGTGCAAAGCCGGTCGTGTCGGTGTTGTGGCCGGTCAGCCGGCCATCCCTGACGACGACGGTGTTCACCGCGCCCATGGCGGCAGCCCCCGGCGCCAGCGCGTCGAGCAGCGGGACCACGGCTTCCTTATAGGGGTAGGTGATGTTGACACCGGCGAAGCCGAGCCGCCGCACGCCTTCCAGCATCATGGCAAGGCCAGCCGCGTCGGCGCCGGCCACCTCGATGAGCTGGTAATGGCCGCGCAGGCCGAGCGCCTCGGCGGCGCGCTCATGCATGGCGGGGGACGCGGAATGCGCGATCGGTGCGCCGATCAGGCCGGTGAGAAGTTTTTGGCTGGCGGCGTATCCGCGCTTCGACATGGTTCGCTATCGTCTCGTTGGGAGCGTCCGGTCCCGGCCCTTAGCGGGGAAATCCGCGTCATTCCAGCTGTGACGATAGCCTTTCCCCGGCCTAACACAATTACCCTTTTATCCGGCAAACCTAACATCATGTTATTTCTTCCGGACGCGTGCCGGGGTGGCCCTGCCATTGCCGCGCGCGGGCTCGACTGCGCGCATCTCGGTGCGCAGAGCGTCGATGAAATTCTCGGCATGGAGCGACAGCGGCGCGCCGCGCTTGACGGCAATATAGGTGTCGAACCGCGTCGGCTCGGTGATCCGCAACAGCTCGATCCCGGGATAGCCGCCATGAGCGACCGTGAACTGGTCGATGATGGCGATGCCGAGCCCCGCCTTCACCAGCGCGCAGACCGTGGTGCCGAAGCGCGCGCGGATGGTGATGTTGTAGTCGAGCCGGTTGCGCGCGAAGATCTCGGCCATGATCCGGCCATAAGGATCGTTCGGGTCGATGCCGATCAGCGGATAGCGCGTGATCTCGGCGGCGGAGACCTGCTTGCGTCCTGCGAGCTCATGGCCCGGCGGCACGATGCAATAGAGCTCGCCCGAGGCGAGCGGCATGAAGTCGAGCCCGGAATGCTCCAGCCGGTAGCTCATCGCGACGCACTCGCCGCGGCCGAGCATCAGATAGTCGATGGCCTCCTCGAGCTTGAGGATGTTGATGTCGATGCCGAGATCCGGATAGCGGCGGCGGACGCGCTCGATCGCGCGCGGCACCATCACCTGCGAGATGCTCGGCACCGAGCCGATGCGCAGCTCCGACAGGCCGCCGCGGCCGATTTTGGAGATGATCTCGGAGAGGTCGTCGACCTTCTTGTAGACGCCGTTGATCTGCTCGAAGATGCTCTCGGCTTCCGGCGTCGGGAAGTAGCGCCCGTTCTGGCGCTGGAAGAAGCGGATGCCGAGCGAGCGCTCGGTGTATTTGACGAGGCGGCTGATGCCCGGCGCCGAGACGTTGAGCAGCTTCGCCGCACCGCCGATGGTGCCTGTCACCATCACGGCGCGGATCACTTCCACCTGGCGCAGCGTCATCATGTCCCGGCTGTCCCGACACGTCCTTTCAGATCATGTCACGGAAGCCGCGCCGTCATCCAGCGCGTTTTCAGGACAGGAAGTGACCGTATTTCGGAATCACGATCTGGCAAACCACGCCGCTCGGACGGTATTCGAGCCTGGTGCCGCCGTTCGGACCGCTCCCCAGGCTGCGCGAGATCAAAGTCTGCCCGAAGCCGGATGCAGTCGGCGGCGTCACCAGCGGCCCGTCGCGCTCTTCCCACTCGATCTGGAGCGCGCCGTCGTCGAGCAGTCCGATCCGCCGAACCGAAAGCTTGCCGGACCGGGTCGAAAGCGCGCCGTATTTCACTGCATTGGTCGTCAGCTCGTGAAAGACGAGCCCGAGCGAGACAGCCGTCTTGGAATCGACGGAGATATCCAGTCCTTCCATCGTGATGCGTCCGCTCGACAGCGTTGCATAAGGCGCGAGCTCGACGCGGAGCACGTCTTTGATCTGCAGATTCTCCCATGACGCATTCGACAGCAGCGTGTGGGTGGCCGCCAGCGCCTGGATGCGGCCGGAGAAGGACTTCTGGAAGTCCTCGATCGTGCGTTCGTGCGATGCGGTGCGCGCGGAAATCGCCAGCACCATCGCCAGCGTATTCTTGACGCGGTGGTCGAGCTCGCCCATCAGGAGAGCCTGGCGGCGCTCGGCGGCCTTGCGCTGCGACAGATTGATCAGCGTCACCACGCAGCCCTGTGTCCGGTCGCCGGATACGATGAGCGGCGCCGCGCTGATCATGACGTCGGTGACGTCGACGGCCGATGTCTTCACGGCGGCTTCGAGGCCCTGTACCGGCGTGCCGCCGGCGGCCATCGCGACGATGTCGGACCCTGACATCAACTCGGACGCATCGGCAAAAGTCAGCTCGATCGCCTGCTCGAACGGCTTTCCGATCGGAGCTTCGGCGCAGATCCGCTCCGCGGCCGCATTGATGTGGGTCACCCGACCGGAGCGGTCGCAGACGATGACGGCCTCGTTGGCGGAGGCAAGAACCGACCGCGCCAGCCGCTCCGACTCCTTGGCGGCGGCGATCTGTTCACGCTCGCTGATATCCGTGAAGGTGATCGCGACGCCGCTTACGATTCCGAAATCGATCGGGGCCCCGGTGAGAAGGAAGCTGCGCTCGATGTGGCCCACCCGAACGTGGATTTCGGACGATTGACGCTCCTTCAGCGCTTGCGTCAGCAGGCGGCGAAACGTGGTTTGATTGACGGCGTCGAGCATGCCGAGCAGCGCCTGACCCGACAATTCGTCGGCCGGCCGGTCGAGCAACGTACACAGGGCCTGGTTGGCATAGAGCAGCTGCCCCTCGGCGTCGAACGCCGCGGCGCCGATATCCATCGCCTCCATGAAAGTGCGGTAGGACTGGCCGCCGCCTTCGAGCGTGAAGACCTGTTCGATGGCTCCGCCCTTGATGACCACGGCATCGATCTCGCCCTCGCGAATGGCCCGGAGCGTCTCTTCGGCCTCGTACAAGCGGGCCTCGAGTTCGTCCCGGGTCAACGCGGATACGAGCGACACCACCGTCATCATTCCTCAACCGACAGATGAACTAGAACTTTCTGGGTGTCGGAAAGGTCCCCGATGATCTTGCGAATCGGAACAGGAAGCTCCTTCACCAGGGTCGGAATCGCGACGATGCCGTGCTCGCGGGCCAGCTGCGGCTGCTTCTTCAGATCGACCACCTCGACCTTGTACTTGCCGGCCAGATGCTCGGAGCAGATCTTTTCGAGATTGCGGATCGCGGCGAGCGATTTCGGCGTCTCGCCGGCAACGTAAAGGACGAGCTTAACCGGCTCGCTGCTTGCTTGGGACATGGGTCAGTCCTGTTTTGTCTTGCCGGAAGGGGTGTCGATTCCCCGTCCCCGCGCCATGGCCGCGGCGTCGTCCCGGCTTTGCTGAAGATAATGGTGCTCGGCCGAAACGAGGCGGTTGAGTTCAGCCTCGTCGGCATCGATGTCGGCCTTGAGAGATTCGATTTGCGCAAGGGCGCGTCGCCGGCGCTGCGTCACCTGGTCCTGGAGACGCGCGACCTCGGCCTGTCTGCTGACCTCCGTCCGCCGGGCCCGTGCCTCCTCGTTGCGGCGGGCCGAGCCGGTCAAGGCGCCGCCTTCGCCGAGATAGGGCTCCAGCAGGTGAATGCCGCTGCTCGACATCACGAACTCGCGGACCTGGTTGGAATGAGCGATGCCGCGCGCCTTCAGCAGATAGAGCTCCCGATTGAATTCGCCGTTCGCCTCGCGGTTCAGCAGGAGAATCCAGCCGTCCATCAATGACGACAGGCCGGCATCGGTTTCCGCCTGCTGGACATTGGCGAGATGGGTGAAGACGGCGGTGATGCCGTTGGATTTGAGGTAATCGACGATGCGGAGCAACATCGCCTGGACCTCGGCGATATCGGCTGAGCCCGTGAAGGCGGAGATCGGGTCGAGCACGACCAGCTGCGGCTTGAACCTGCCGATCTCGCGCAACATGATCGCGAGGTGCATCTCAAGCGAGTAGAAGGTCGGGCGCGTCGCGATATAACGCATCTGCCCCTTCTTCAGCCATCGAGCAAGGTCGGTGCCGATCGACCTCATGTTGCGCACGGTCTGCGCCTCGGACTCCTCGAAGGAAAGATAAAGCGCGCGCTCGCCGCGGGCGCAGGCGGCGTCCGCCATCATGCAGGCGAGCGAACTCTTGCCGGAACCGGCGACGCCGGTGAGCAGGATGCTGCTGCCGCGGTAGAAGCCACCACCGGTCAACATGGCATCGAGATCAGGCACGCCGGTCGAGATGCGTTCGTCGAACACCTGATGGCCGAGGCCGAGCGAAGAGACCGGCAGTACGCTGAAACCGTCCTCGTCGATCAGGAACGGATATTCGTTGGTGCCGTGCGCCGTGCCGCGATATTTGACGATGCGCAGCCGCCGTGTGGAGATCTGGTTGTCGACCCGGTGATCCAGCAGGATCACGCAGTCGGACACGTATTCCTCGAGCCCCTGCCGGGTCAGACTGCCGTCACCGCGTTCTCCGGTGATGACGGCCGTCAGGCCCTTCTGCTTGAGCCAATCGAACAGGCGTCGGATCTCGGCGCGCAGGATCGCCGGATTGGAGAAGGCCGAAAACAAGCTCTCGATGGTGTCGAGCACGATGCGCTTTGCGCCGATCTGGTCGACGGCGAATTCGAGCCGCAGGAAGAGAGCCTCGAGGTCGTAGTCGCCGATCTCGGCGACTTCGGAGGGATCGATCGCGATGTGCTCGATATGGATTTTCGACTGGTCGATCAGCCCCTGCAGGTCGAAGCCGAGCGATTCCACATTGGCGACGATGTCGACCGGGCGCTCCTCGAAGGTCACGAAGACACCGGGCTCGCCGTAGAGCCGCGCGCCATTGAAGAGGAATGTCGAAGCGAACAGTGTTTTTCCGCAGCCAGCCGAACCGCAGACGAGCGACGGCCGTCCGGTGGGAAGGCCGCCCAATGTCAGATCGTCAAAGCCTTCGATGCCGGTTGGAGATTTCGTAATACCTTCAGTCATGCCCTATCCTGGTTCCCACGGATTTTTCTAGGCAAAGAAAAGCGGGCTGCATAGAGGGCCCCAAGGCAAGCATGGCTGATCGTCGCGGGGAACGATGCCGTGGAATGAGCGTTGCGTTTCTCTGCTCCATTTTCCTCCGCACTCAATACCCTCTGATAACTCTGATCGCTTTGACGTGATTGGCAGGTGCTCATTTACCAGTGCGCCGTGTTCACTTGTGCACATACAGCATCATCGCGCCGCCCCATCACTGAGCCCGCTTCGGCAACGGGCCTGGCGAAATGGGGGACGAGATGAGCGAGTTCGAGGGCCGCTTGCAAAGCGCACTTGATGCGGCTTTGGAAGCCGCTTTCAGTCATGTCAGGCACGGCGGCGATCATGAGAGCCGCAAACTCATCGCTGCCCGGCTGATGGAGGCGGCCCGTTCGGGCGTCACTGCTCTGGAGGAGTTGACGGCGGTCGCCCGGCGCGCCCTGATCGATCTCAGAAGCAGATCGTCGGGCTAGGCGACGTAGCTGCTGGGCCGGTACCTGGACTTGGCGAACGCCTCATCAGCGAGGCGGGGCGATGCCACGAATTCGATCAACTGGCGCGCGGGATGTTGAATGCTGTGCAAGTTTGTTCGGGTCGCGAACGCATCCTTGGTGCGACGTTGGTCAACTCGCCGGGCCCTCGGGCAAGCGATTTTCCGCCAGCTCCGCGCGCTCGCTTTCCAGCACCTCGCGCGCGAACTCGATGATCTTCTGCTTGTTCGCCGTTTGATGCACGGCGAAAAACACGCGGTTCAATTCCAGGCCGAGCACGCTGTTGAGAGCAATGTCCTCGTCTTGCATTGTGTGTTTCCCTGCGAACGCGTTCAGGTGTAACTGAGCGTCGCTTCTGCCACAAGTAGATTAAACTTTCGGATCAAGCGGAACACCGGCAAACTACGGGAGCAGCGAATTGAGGCAGCCCCCAAATACGTGCTATACGGGAGAAAGAGGGTCAGGAAACGCGCTGATGTCTGCCGCAGGTGCAGTTGACTATGGCCGAGAGGCGCTCGACTTCATCGAAGGCCTCGGGGCCTATACCAAGGTGCCGGATGCGATGAATGCGCTCGAAGCGGCGTTCGGTCGTTTCGGCTTCGAGACCATCATAGTGACGGGATTGCCGAATCCCGACCAGCGCTTTGCGCAGATGGTGCTCGCCAAGCGCTGGCCTGCCGGATGGTTCAGCCTCTACACTGAGAAGAATTACGATCGCTTCGATCCGGTGGTGCGACTTTGCCGGCAATCGGTCAACCCGTTCGAATGGTCGGAAGCGCCTTATGACGCCGAACTCGAGCCGAACGCGGCCGAGGTGATGAATCGTGCCAGCGAGTTTCGCATGTCGCGCGGTTTCATCGTGCCGATTCACGGGCTCACCGGCTACGAGGCCGCGGTGTCGCTCGGCGGCGTCCATCTCGACCTCAATCCCCGCAGCAAGCCGGCGCTGCACCTGATGGCGATGTACGGCTTCGACCACATCCGCCGTCTGCTCGATCCTGCGCCGCATCCGTCGGCGCGTCTGACGCCACGCGAGCGCGAGGTGATCTCCTGGGCGTCGCAGGGCAAGTCGGCGTGGGAAATCGGCGAAATCCTGCACATCACGCAGCGCACCGCCGAAGAGCATCTTGCAACTGCCGCGCGCAAGCTCGGCGCCGTCAACCGCACGCATGCGGTGGCACTGGCGATCCGGAACAAGATCATCGCTCCCTAGAGCGCGTACTGGGAAATTTCCCAATACCGGACCTGCGTCTTTTCGCAGATTCTGCCCCCCATTGATGATGAATGGGGGATTTCATGATCCACGCAATTTCCGCGGTGAATCGTCACCTTTATCAAGACGTGATCGAGCAGCACTTCCGGCTGCGGCACGAGATTTTCGTCGGGGAGCGCCGTTGGGAAACGCTGCGCAGGCCCGACGGCCGCGAGATCGATTCCTATGACGACGAGGACACCGTCTATCTGCTCGCGCTGGATGGGCGGCGCGTCATTGGGGGACATCGGCTCTATCCAACAACCAAGCCATCGATGATGAGCGAAGTCTTCCCGCATCTGGCGTCAGTGCGCGGGTGCCCCGCGGATCCGCTGATCTGGGAATGGTCGCGCTACTTCGTCGTGCGTGATCGTCGCGACGGCGCTCTGAACCTTCAACTGATGGCGGCGGTGCAGGAGTTTTGCCTCGATCAGGGAATCACGCAGGTCAGTGCGATCATGGAAACCTGGTGGTTGCCGCGCTTCCATGAGGCCGGATTCGTCGTGACGCCGCTTGGCCTGCCGGCGCTGGTGGAGAATGCATGGACCATGGCGGCGACCATCGACATTCGCCAGCAGACGCTCGACGCGCTGCATGATCGCATCGGCATGGCTTCGGTCGTGCGCCAGGACGGCCCGCGTCTGGATGCCGTCGCCCGTGCCAACCTCAGCGGCTTCGCCGCCACGCAACGAAAGAGCGCCTGAAATGTCGAACATGATGCGGGACAGCCAGATTATGGCGCAGACCAAGGACGAAAATCTCGGCTACATGTCCGACATGGCGCTGGAGCTGGCGCAGATGGCGGAAGACACCGGATTGGCGACGCTCGCCTATCTGTTTCGGATGGCGGCGCTGGAGGCCTCGACGGCCAACAGCGTGCTCGCCGAACCGGATGACCTTCCCCGACAGATGACGTCGCACTAGACGCTCACACGCTAACGAATGTCGCATCCTCCCTCGGTCATCCGGGGGAGGTATTCTTTTGGGTGCGACAGGACGCCCCATGCTCCGCGGCAGCCTTCTTGCTTCGCGGGCTGGGCGCATGCGCCGAGATGCAACAAAGTGCATGTTTGGCGCAGAATCGCTCTTGCCTCGGAACGATACTGCCATTACCCATTTTTCCGCCTTGAACAGGCAGGGGGGGCTCTTTCACTGATGGCGACTGTGTTCGAACATCGGCGCGACGCTGCGTGCGCCTGAAAGAGTCTTGATGCTGCTCGTCGTCGAACAGTTCTTGAACGGATTGCAGTTCGGCCTGCTGCTGTTCCTGCTCGCCGCCGGCCTGACGCTGGTGTTCGGGATCATGGATCTCGTCAACCTCGCGCACGGCTCGCTCTACATGATGGGTGCCTATTTTGCCGCGACCTTCGCGGCGTGGACCGGCAGCTTCCTGCTCGGTGCGCTGATGGCGCTAGGGGCAACGCTCGTGCTCGGCATCGTGCTCGAGGTGTCGGCACTGCGGCATCTCTACGGCCGCGACCATCTCGACCACGTGCTCGCGACCTTCGGCCTGATCCTGTTCTTCAATGAAGCGGTGCGGCTGATCTGGGGCCCGGCCGGCCTTGCGCTGCCGCTGCCGGCCTGGCTCACGGTGCCGGTGCCGATCCTGCCCGGCATCCACTATCCCGCCTATCGCCTCGCCATCATTGCGGTGGCTCTGCTGGTTGCGCTGCTGCTTTATCTCGGCGTGATGCGCACCCGCATCGGCATGCTGATCCGGGCCGGTGCGTCCAACCGCGAGATGATCGGCGCGCTCGGCATCAACATCAAGCTGCTCTACACGCTGGTGTTCGGCTTGGGCGCCGCCCTCGCGGGCCTCGCCGGCCTGATGCAGGCCCCGATCCTCACCGTGCAGATCGGCATGGGCGAGAACATCCTGATCCTCGCCTTCGTCATCATCGTGATCGGCGGCATCGGCTCGATCCGGGGCGCGTTCCTGGCCGCGATCTTTGTCGGCATGATCGATACGCTCGGCCGCGCCTTCCTGCCGAACCTGCTCCGGCAGGTGTTGAGTGGCGCTGCCGCCTCCACCGCCGCGCCCGCGCTGTCGTCCATGCTGATCTATCTCCTCATGGCGATCGTGCTGGTGGTGCGGCCGGAGGGGCTGTTTCCGGCCAATCGTCGATGAAGACTTTCACTGTGAGCAAGGCCGTCACGGTCCTGATGTTGGCGGGCCTCGCGCTGCTGCCGCTCTATTCGCACCTCACCGGCAACATCTTCATCCTGACGCTGTTCACGCGCATCATCATCCTGGCGCTGGCGGCTGCGAGCCTCAACCTCATCATGGGGTTTGGCGGCATGATGAGTTTCGGCCACGCCGCCTATCTCGGCATCGGCGGCTATGCCGTCGGCATGCTGGCGCAGGAAGGCGTAGGGTCCGGCTTCATCCAGTTTCCGGTCGCGCTGGCGGCCTCCGCCCTCTACGCGCTGGTGATCGGCGCACTCTCTCTGCGCACCCGCGGCGTCTATTTCATCATGATCACGCTGGCCTTCGCGCAGATGGCCTATTACGTCGCATCGGGCCTGGCGCGCTACGGCGGCGACGACGGCCTCACCGTCTACAACCGCAGCGACTTCTCCGGTCTGATCAACCTCAGCAACCGCACGCAGTTCTATTATCTCTGCCTTGCCTGTCTGTTCGGCGTGATCGTCCTGATCTGGCGCATCGTCAATTCGCGCTTCGGCCTCGTCGTGCAGGGGCTGCGCTCCAACGAGCAGCGCATGCAGGCAATCGGCTTCCCTGCCAAGCGCTACCAGCTGGTCTGCTTCGTCATATCGGGTACCATGTGTGGCTTGGCCGGCGCCCTGCTGGCCAACAACACCGATTTCGTCAGCCCGGCCGTGATGTACTGGACCCGCTCCGGCGATCTCATGGTGATGGTGATCCTGGGCGGCATGGGCACGCTGTTCGGTCCGATCATGGGCGCGGTGTTTTTCCTGCTGCTGGAAGAGCTGTTGTCGCAGATCACCGAATATTGGGCGCTGATCATGGGCCCGCTGCTGCTGGTCATCGTCCTGTTCGGCCGCGGCGGCATCATGGGCGCGCTCGGGAGGGCTGGCCGTGGCTGAACCCTTGCTCCGCGTCGAGAAGCTGGTGCGCCGCTTCGGCGGCATCATCGCCACCGACAATGTCTCGCTCGACGTCGCCAGCGGCGAGCTGCACGCCATCATCGGCCCGAACGGCGCCGGCAAGACCACGCTGATCAGCCAGCTCACCGGCCATCTCGAACCGCATTCGGGCACCGTCTCGCTGGCCGGGCGCGACATCACCTATTTGCCGGCCTATCGCCGTTGCGCGCTGGGCTTGGCACGTTCGTTCCAGATCACCTCGCTGCTGCTCGATTTCACCGCAGCCGACAATGTCGCGCTGGCGGCGCAGGCGCATGCCGGCACCTCGTTCCGCTTCTTCGCGGATGCACGCAAGGAGAAGGGCTTGCGCGATGCGGCGCATGCTGCGCTCGACCGCGTCGGCCTGTTGCATCGCGCCGACGTCGTGGTGTCCAGGCTCAGCCATGGCGAACGCCGCCAGATCGAGCTTGCGGTCGCGCTCGCGAGCAGGCCGAAGTTGCTGCTGCTGGATGAGCCGATGGCCGGCTTGGGCGTCACCGAATCCCAGCGCATGGTGAAGCTGCTCCAGGAGCTGCGGAAGGAAGTGTCGATCGTGCTGGTCGAGCACGACATGCCGGCGGTGTTCGCGCTCGCCGACCGTATCACGGTGCTGGTCTATGGCCGCGTCATCGCCTCCGGCGATCCCGCTGCGATCCGGGCGAACGACGAGGTCAAGCGCGCCTATCTCGGCGATCAGCATGTGGTGACGCATCATGGCTGACACGCTGCTCGAGGTCGAGGGCATCGAGACCTGCTACGGCCTGTCCCAGGTGCTGTTCGGCCTGTCGCTGTCGATCAGGCCGGGCGAGATGGTCTCGCTGATGGGCCGCAACGGCATGGGCAAGACCACTACCATCCGCTCCATCATGGGCCTGACGCCGGCGCGCGCAGGCAGCATCCGCTTTGCGGGCGACGAGGTCAGGCAGCTTCCGTCCTACAGAATTGCAAAGCTCGGCGTCGGCCTCGTCCCCGAGGGGCGCCAGATCTTCCCGAACCTCACCGTGCGTGAAAACCTGGTCGCGGCCGCCGCCGATCGTTTCGGTAGTCCGAATCCCTGGACGCTGGCCGCGATCTACGTGTTGTTTCCGCGCCTCGCCGAGCGCGCCGCCAACATGGGCAACCAGCTCTCCGGCGGCGAGCAGCAGATGCTTGCCATCGGCCGCGCGCTGATGACCAACCCGAAGCTGCTGATCCTGGATGAAGCGACCGAGGGTCTCGCGCCGCTGATCCGCGAAGAGATCTGGAATTGCCTGTCGCTGCTCAAGAGCCGGGGACAGTCGATCCTGGTCGTCGACAAGAACGTCGACCATCTCGCCCGCATTTGCGACCGCCATTACATCATCGAGCGCGGCAAGACGGTGTGGAGCGGCACCTCCGACCAATTGATGGCGGAGCCGGATCTCCAGCACAAATATCTGGGAATCTGACGCGTTCGTTGCTTCTCGTTCCCTTCTCGTTGCCTTGGGCCGCCGCAGCGTAAGATTACTTCGAGCAAATCCAGTTTCGAAATCCTCCAAACTGCGCGCTGTCCCCTTGAGCGCGCCGCCGTCTGCCGTCAAAGAGGCCGCGATGTAAGCGGATTCGATGCGGGACTTTTACGAGCAAATTATCGGACGGCCCAAAGACGACATCGGTTCCGCGCAAGGAGCTTCAACGAGAGGCCAATGGCTGGATTTCCCGGGCTGCGTGTTCGTCAGAGGTGAGTTTCGCGCCGATGCGAACGGGCCTGCGATGGGCGCGGCGGGCTTGTTCATCTCTGTGGTTTTCGATGACGGTGCAGACCGCGGCAGTTCGACGCGCGCGATAAGGCAGATCACGACAATTGCCGTGCGCGAATCCCTCGCGATGTGCCGCTCGGTCCGGCGCGACGAACGTCCTGCGATCGGCCTGGCACTGCCCCAGACTTCGATCGATGAGCTCGGCCTCGGCGATGAGTTTCGGGCGCTGTTCCGGGACGAGGGGGCTAAGCCGGCCATCGTCTCGCTGGTGGCATCTGCACGCGTGCAGGCCGTCGCGGCGGAAATGTTCTCGCCGCCGGTCGCCGGAAACGCGGCGCAATTGTTGCTGTCGGCGCATGCCGCCGAGATCGTCGTCCATGCCTTGTGCAGCGAGCGTGGCCGGATCGCACTCGATCCGGCGACCGACCTGCAGCGGATGCGGCTGCAATTGGTCAAGGAGCGGATGGACGCCGATCTTGCTTACCGCTGGGGCATCGACGAGCTGGCGCGCAACGCAGGGCTGAGCCGGCGGTCCTTCAACCAGAAATTCCAGATGGCGTATGGCGAGAGCGCGATCGACTATTTGCGGGCCCGGCGGCTCGAGGCCGCACGTGACCTTCTGATTCATCAACGGTTGTCGGTCACCGAAGCGGCCTTTCGGGTCGGCTACGCCCATCCGGCCAATTTCGCGACGGCCTTTCGCAGGCACTTCGGCTATTCGCCCAGCCGCTGTCAGTAGCGGCGAGAGGATTGCGCGCCGGCCGAAATGTTTCGCGATGTGTCTGCGTCGTTCGCGATGAGGTCTCCGTCCGCAGTCTTGAAAGGCTCCACCTGGAATCAAAGACGATTTGCGCAGCCGCAAAGGCGGTGCGCGCCCCGATCTGATTACTCCCGGGTTTGCTTAAAGACGGAACTTGGGGAAGATGATGCGGCGCGACGACGGACAGACGTTCGGTTGGGAACGGGTGGTGAAGGCCGGACTGGGTGTGGCCGGCCTCGGCGTGGTGCTGCACGCCACACCGACGCTCGCCCAGGTCTCCGGGACGAATTCGGGATCGACGGCGGGGACCTTGCCTCCCGTCACCGTCGAGGCGCCGAACCAGGCGCGTCCGCGTGCCCAGTCCGCCCAGCGCAATTCAGCGTCTCAGCGCGGCCGCGTCGCGGCGCAGCGCAATGCCGCATCCGGGCCGGCCAGAAATCCGGACGCGCGCGAAGCAGGCACCGGCGAAGGCAAGCTGGCGAGCGAGAACAGCTACGTCGCCAACAGCAGTTCTGCCGGCACCAAGACGAACACTCCGCTGCTGGAGACGCCGCAGTCGATCTCGGTGGTGACGCGCAAGGAGCTCAACGATCGCGCCGTGCAGACCCTGACGGAGGCGGTCGGCTATGAACCGGGCGTCCGCATCGACGCGTCGGGCTACGATCCGCGCTTCGACGCCATCTCGATCCGCGGCTTCGACATCACCTATAACGGTGTCTATCTCGACGGGCTGCGTCTCGTCGGAGCCGGTCTCAGCGTCTTCAAGACCGAGCCCTATGGAGTCGACAGCATCACCGTGGTCCGCGGGCCCAGCTCGGCGCTCTATGGCCTTGGCTCGCCCGGGGGACTCATCGACCTCTCGAGCAAGCTGCCGACCAGCCAGCCGTTTCACGAGGTGCAGACCGTGTTCGGCGACCGCGAGCGCATCCAAGGCAATTTCGATTTCTCGGGACCGGTCGATCCCAACGGCCAGATTTCGTACCGGCTGACCGGCGTGATGCGTGACGCCAACGTGTTCGTGCCCGGCGGCAAGGACAACAGGACCTACATCGCTCCCGCCTTTACCTGGAAGCCGGATCAATCGACGACACTCACGATTCTCGGCTCCTATCAGAAGTCGAAGACGCCCGGATCCATGTTCACCTATTCCACGGGTACCGGCACCGCCACCGATGTTTTCACCGGCAGCCCGTCTTACAATTCGCTCGACCAGGAGCAGGGACGTGTCGGCTATTTGTTCGAGCACGCGTTCAACAACGACATCACCGTCCGCCAGAAATTCCGCTACGTCGATATCGATGCGGTCACCCGCTATGTCGGTTTTCTCGGCGCTCCCGTGGGCAATGTGGTCTCGCGCTATACCGGCCTTGTTCATGACACGCTGCAATCGGCCATCATGGACAATCAGGTCGAGGCCAAGCTTTCGACCGGGCCGGTGCAGCACACGCTGCTGGTCGGCACTGACTACACCGCGTCGAAGTTCAACGACAGGCAGGGTTTCGGCTTCGGTGTCTCCGACCTCAACGTGGCCTCGCCAGTCTACGCGCCGGAATCGATTCCCGATCCTGCGATCTCGTCCTCGACGCAGCAGCGCCAGACCCAGTCCGGCGTGTACATCCAGGATCAGGCCAGGCTCGACCACTGGATCCTGACGTTGAGCGGCCGCAGCGACTGGGTCAGCACCACCGGCGAGAATCTGTTCGCGCTGACGCGGCAGCAGCAATCCGATCAGGCCTATAGCGGCAGAGCCGGGTTGACCTACGTGTTCGATTCCGGCGTGGCGCCTTATGTCGCCTATTCGACGTCGTTCTTTCCCAATCTCGGCGTCGACCCCTCGGGCGCCTTCTTCAAGCCCACCACCGGCAAGCAGACCGAGGTCGGTATCAAGTATCAGCCGCAGGGGACGAGGAGTTTCATCACCGCCGCGGTGTTCGACCTGACCCAGGACGGCGGGCTGGTCACGACGGGAACGGGCGTGACGGTCCAGCGCGGCGAGATTCAAAGCCGCGGCTTCGAATTGCAGGGGCTCGCGAGTCTTGGCGGCGGTTTCGACATCACCTCTTCCTACACCTATCTCGACATGGTCACCAAGCAGGCTGGTGACAGTTCGCTGGTCGGCAAGTTTCCGTCGGGCAATCCTCCGCACACGGCAACGCTATGGGGCAATTATACCCTGCCGTTTGCCGGCCCGTTCGCGGGGCTGAGCATCGGTGGCGGCGTGCGTTACATGTCGTGGAGCTATGGCGACGACCTGAACACGTTCAGGAACAACTCGGTGACCCTGGTCGACGCGGCGCTGAAATATGATTTCGGCCAGGCGGCGAAGGAGCTGAAGGGGCTTCAGTTCCAGGTCAATGCCAAGAACCTGTTCAATCTGCACTACACCACGTGCCAGGTCGGCTATTGCTACCGCGGCGCCCCGCTGACCGTCATCGCCACGCTCGGCTATCGCTGGTGAACGTTGCCGCAGGAAGGAAACGGCCGGACGGTCACCAATAGATGCCGTGGCGGTGCAGTTCGCGGATCACGCGGGCTTCGACGGACGGCTGCCGGCGCTTCGGCTTCGGCGCCTCGATTGTCCTCGCCGCCGGTGCGGGGCTCGATTGAACAGGAGCCGTTGCAGTTGACGCCGTTGCGGCCGGCGGAGCTGACGTTGGCGTTGTGGTCGCTGTCTGCACGCTTGCCGGTGACGGTGACGTCGCCTGCGGCGGTGTGGCGGCCGGCTGCTCGGCTACCGGTTGGTTTGCATTGGCTGCGGCTAAGCTGAGGCCTCGCGAACCGCCCGCATAGGCTGGGTTTGCCAGCAGCGACACCGCGGCGATCAGAACAAGCTTGCGCATGGGAAGCCCCGTATCTGTCAATCCGCCTTACCTATTTCGCATCCCCTTGGCGTTAGCGCGCCAGGCGATGCACGCCGATCTCGATCAAGGTGGTCCGGCACGACAGGCGATAGATCAGGTTGAACAATTGACCCCACATGACCGAACTCCACTGTTGATCACATGCAGGCAGCCTAGCGCGGCCGTTTTTCCGGCGGTTTTCGAGACATTGGGAAATTGGCTTCGTCGGCGCGCGGAGTGATGTCGTCGGAACAGGCCGGACGAAGTCGCCTCACGCCGCCGTGAGGCCTATCCCCATCAAAACGTCTCGAAATATTCGCGATGCTCCCAGTCGGTCACCTCTGACAGGAAGCGGTCGATCTCGGCGTTCTTGATGTGGGTGTAATAGTCGACGAATTCCGGCCCGAACTTCTCGCGGAAGAACGGATCGTCCTTCAGCGCGCTGACCGCATCACGCAGTGACTTCGGCAGCAGCGGCGCCTTGGTCTCGTAGGGCGTATCGGCGGACGGGCCGGGATCGAGCTTGCGATCGACGCCGTCGAGGCCCGACAGGATCTGCGAGGCCATGTAGAGATAGGGATTGGCCGCGGGCTCGCCGATGCGGTTCTCCAGGCGCGTCGCGGCATCATTGGCGCCACCGAGCACGCGGATCATCACGCCGCGATTGTCGCGGCCCCAGATCGCGCGATCCGGCGCCAGCGAATAGGAGCGGTAGCGCTTGTAGCCGTTGATGGTCGGCGTCGTGAACACGGCGGAGGCGCGGGCGTGGTCGAGCAGGCCCGCCAGGTACGCCTTGCCGAACGGGCTGAGCGGCTCGCCGCCGTCTTTCGCCATGAAGAGGTTCTCACCGCTTGCGCGCGACACGACCGACTGGTGCAGATGCCAGCCGCTCGCGAACACGTTCGGCAGCTTCGGCCGGCACATGAAGGTGGCGTGATAGCCGTGACGGCGCGCGATCTGCTTCACGGCCGAGCGGAACAGCACCATGTTGTCGGCGGCCTCCACGCCCTTCTTCGGTGCGAAGGTGAATTCGCATTGGCTCGGCCCGAACTCGACCTCGACCGAGCGCAGCGGCAGCCCGAGCGCCACGATGTCACGCCGCACGATCTCCAGCACCGGCTCCATCTGATCGAAGCGCTGCTCGGTGAGATATTGATAGCCATGGCTGAGCAGGCTGACCGAGGGCGGCGTGCCCGGCTGGCCGGCGTCCTCGGGCCGCAAATGTGCGTCATCGAGCTTGAAGATGTGGAATTCGACCTCGAGACCCGCAACGAACTCATGGCCGCGCGTGCCGAGCTCATCGAGCACCTTGCGATAGAGCCCCCGCGTTGCGAACGGCACCGGACGGCCATCGCCGAAATAGAGGTCGCATAGCACCCAGCCCGTCGTGGGCGCCCACGGCAGCACGCGAAACGTGCTGGGATCGGCGACCATCAGCACGTCGGCCGCGCCCTCCATCTCCTTCATGCCGAAGCCGCCGCCGGCGGTGAACACCGGAAACACCGTGCGGTGCGAGGTGTCCTTGGCAAGCATGGTGGTGGTGATGGAGCAGCCGCTCTCCAGGGAGGCAACCGCCTCGGAGGCGATGATGGTCTTACCGCGCAGGATGCCGTGCTGGTCGGGGAAGGCGAGACGGATGACTTCGAGGTTCTTTTCCTCGACGATGCGACGCATGCGCGCCGCCGCGTCCTTCTGCTCATCCGACCACAGCGCATGACGCGCGACGAAAGTCACTTCATCACCCCCTCAACTGCCGTAGGGTGGGCAAAGCGAAGCGTGCCCACCGTGTCTATCGTCCTCACGGAAACATGGTGGGCACGGCGCTTTGCGCCTTTGCCCACCCTACGGGGTCCGTGCATGGACGTCACTCCGCCGCCGTCAGCCGGTGCACATTGTCGGCGATGTCCTTGGGCACCGGCGCGGTCCACGGCGCGCCGCGGCGGCGCTTGACGTCGACCTCCATCCAGTAGGTCTCCCAGCCCCGCGTCGGGCCGATGCCGTCCATGGTCGCCGGCCCCTGGATGCTGCGCGCATTGCCTTCGTCCAGGAACAGCATCGGCTTCTCGCCGCCGCCGACCTTCTCGATCTCCTGCCGCAGCAGGCGGCGATATTGCACGATCGCCTTGTCGCTCGAACCGAGATGCTCCTTGGTGCGGTCCTGGATCGCGCCCATGGATTCCACCGCCCATTGGTCGTGGACATTGATGTCGGTGCCCATGCCGGTATAGGTCGCGGTCTGCTGCTCGTGCGGATCGAAGCCGTAATCGTTGCTGCGGTTCTTGCGCGACTTGTAGTCCGGCAGCTCGTAGAGCTCGAGCCGCTGCTCGCGCATCTTCTGCTTGTCGACCGGGTTCGAATAGCTGGTGAAGATCGCGTACCAATAGCAGTTCTCGTCATCGACCGGCACGTGCCACTGCGTGATCGTCATTTCCGTGCTCATGGGGATGACGAAGCCGTGCGGGAAGAGCTGGTTGGTGACGCGCACATGGGTGCGCTCCTCGTCGATCTCGCGCAGCGCGATCAGCCGCAAGCCATATTCGGTGTGCTCGACATTGATGATCGGGCGGTCGTATTCGCGCAGGATCTTGGTCATCGGCAGATCGGAGCCGGCGGAAGCCCCGCGGAATTGCTTGCCGTAGGCGGTGGACGTGTCCTCGTCCTCGAAGAAGCGGTGCAGATAGGAGGCATGCGCGGGATCGATGCCGACCTCAAGCGCTTGCAGCCAGTTGCAGGCCATGTGGCCCTTGAAAGCGAAAGTATGAGTGCCGGGCGCGACGAAGCAGTCGAGCTCCGGGAATGCCGGCGGGGCGCCTTCGCCCAGATAGGCCCAGAGAATGCCGCTCTTCTCGACCACGGGGTAGGAGCGCTGTCGGATATTCTGGCAGAGCTTTGACTCCTTCGGCTCGGCCGGCGTCTCGATGCATTGGCCGGTCGCGTCGAACAGCCAGCCATGGAAGGCACAGCGCAGGCCGCCATGCTCGAGCCGGCCGAAGGCGAGGTCGGCGCCGCGATGCGCACAATGGCGGTCGATCAGGCCATAGCGTCCGCTCTCGTCGCGGAACAGCACCAGATCCTCGCCGAGCAGCTTGAGCGGGCGGATCGGCCGCGCGCCCTCGAGCTCATCGACCAGCGCGGCCGGCTGCCAATAGCTCCGCATCAGCTTGCCGCAAGGGTCCTTCGGCCCCGTGCGGGTGATCAGGTCGTTCTGCTCCTGGCTCATCATGGCGCATACATCCTTGTGGAGTGGCGGTTGTTCGCCTATTGAACGAATGGGCGAATTATGACATGCCTCGAAAAGGCGGCAAGCACTATTTTGCAGGATTGTCCCGAGGCCATGCCCAAGCTGAAGCGAAGCGAGAGCGACGAGCGCGCGACGGATTTCGTCGAGGCGCTCGATCGTGGCCTGCGCCTGCTGCAATGCTTCGGCTCGACTACGAGCCCGATGACGCTGAGCGATCTCGCCCGGGCCGCGGAGCTGCCGCGCGCCACCGCGCGGCGCATGCTGTTCACACTTCAGCGCGGCGGCTACGTTTCCGGCGACGGCAAACTGTTCTCGCTGACGCCGCATGTGCTGACCCTGGCGGCGTCCTACCTGCGCTCCAATCAGCTCGTTGCGGTGCTTCAGCCCGTGCTCGACCGCGTCGCGATCGCGGCTAACGAAATCTCCTCGCTCGCTTTGCTCGACGGGGACGATGTCGTGTTCGTCGCGCGCAGCAGTCCGGCGCGGATGTTCTCCGGGGGCCTCGAGATCGGCTATCGGCTGCCGGCCTTCTGCACCTCGGTCGGCCGCGCCATGCTCGGTCAGCTCGACGAGGCCGCACTCGCTGCTCGGCTGAAGGCGATGAAGCGCGAGGCGTTGACGCCGCAGACGGTGACGGACCCGAAGGCGCTGCTCGCGCGCATCGCTTCCGACCGCGCGCAAGGCTATTCGCTGGTCGACCGCGAGGCCGAGCCGCATTTCCGCTCGATCTCGGTTCCCGTGCATCGTTACGATAATGTGATCGTCGCCGCCATCAACATGGGCGCACATGTCGACCGTGTGCCGGAGCGCGAATTGATCGATCGATTTCTGCCATTGCTGCGCGATGGCGCGGAATCGGTGCGCTCGCAACTGCTGTGAGCGTCGCTAGCCGCGCGCACAGGTCGCGGTGCACATGCGCACCTCGTGTGTCAAAAGGCAAAAATGCCGCATGACACACCTCTCATCGCCACCATCGTTGCTGGACTTGGACTAGCTTTCGTACTCGGAACAATCGCGCAACGGTTCCGTGTTCCGCCGTTGGTCGGCTATCTCCTTGCGGGCGTCGCGGTCGGCCCGTTCACGCCGGGATACGTTGCCGATCAAGCGCTTGCCACCGAGCTCTCCGAACTTGGCATCATCTTGCTGATGTTCGGCGTCGGGCTGCATTTCTCCCTTCAGGATCTGCTCAGTGTGCGCAAGATCGCCGTTCCCGGCGCCGTCGTGCAGATCGCGGCCGCAACGGTGATGGGGCTCGGTCTTGCAGTTCTGATGGGCTGGAGCATCGGCGCGGGTCTCGTGTTCGGATTGGCCTTGTCAGTCGCGAGCACTGTCGTCCTTCTTCGCGCAATGCAGGAGCGGCGACTGATGGAAACCGATCGCGGCCGCATCGCCGTCGGCTGGCTCATCGTCGAGGACCTCGCGATGGTGCTCGTGCTGGTGCTTTTTCCGGCGATCGCGAGCCTCCAGGGTGGATCCGATGGCAAGCCTGCCTTCGATCCGCTCGCGGCGCAGCTGGGCCTCGGACTGGCCGGCGTCGTGATGCTGACGGTCGTCAAGATCGTCGTGTTCATCGGCTTGATGCTGGTAGTGGGGCGCCGCTTCATCCCCTGGATCCTGCATTACATTGCGCACACGGGCTCACGCGAACTGTTCCGCCTGGGCGTGCTCGCGATTGCGCTCTGCATCGCGTTCGGAGCCTCGAAGCTGTTCGACGTCTCGCTGGCGCTGGGCGCCTTCTTCGCCGGCATGATGCTGCGGGAATCGCCGCTCAGCGCGCGCGCCGCGCAGGAATCGCTGCCGCTGCGCGATGCCTTCGCGGTGCTGTTCTTCGTCTCGGTCGGCATGATGTTCGACCCGCTCAGCGTCATCCGCGAGCCTTGGCCTTTGCTGGCGACGCTTGCGATCATCATGCTCGGCAAATCGGCTGCGGCATTCCTGATCGTGATCCTGTTCCGGCATCCGGTCGCGACCGCGCTGACGATCTCCGCAAGCCTATCGCAAATCGGCGAGTTCTCCTTCATCCTGGCAGAACTCGGCGTTTCCTCGCAAATTTTGCCGAAGGAGGGCCGCGATCTGATCATGGCGGGGGCGATCCTTTCCATCATGCTCAATCCGCTGATGTTTGCAGCCGTCACCTGGCTGGCGCCGCTGCTAGAGCCGCGCCGGGATGAGCCCCAAGCGGTCGCCGCAGTGCCCGAGCCGATCCGCACAACTGAGCTGACTGACCATACGATCGTGATCGGCTATGGCCGCGTCGGCGCACTCGTTGGCGATGCGTTGATGCAGCGGCAATGGCCATTTCTCGTCGCCGAAGTCGGAGAGCGCGTGCTCGAGAAGCTGAAGCAGGGCGGCATCGAAACCGTCATGGGCAACGCCGCGAAGCCCGAGATTCTCGGTGCAACCAACCCCTCTCGCGCGAAGCATCTGGTGATCGCGATCCCAGAAGCGTTCGAGGCGGGACAGATCGTGCAACAGGCGCGTGCCGCCAATCCGGACATTCAGATCATCGCGCGGGCGCATGCGGATGCCGAAGTCGAGCACTTGAAGGGGCTGGGCGCGGATGTCGTGATCATGGGTGAACGCGAAATCGCGCGCGGCATGATCGAGGAGCTGGAGAGGAGATATCCAGATGCTGCCCAAACTCCCTCTACCATCGCGGCGGGTTCGGTCCTTTGATCTGATGACGCCTGCAGGGCGGATCTACCGGTTTCCGCCGCCGACCTTGGCGCAGCGGCTGCTGCGGTGGGGACTGGCACATGCGGAAACCCTGGCGATCTCGGCCGCTATCCTGGGCTTGATCTATGTCGCGGGCTTTGCCGCCGAGGCCTTGGATCGGTCGATGTTTGACGCGTGCAATGATCGGATTGGGCAGCCGATTGGAATGTCGTAACCCGGGCAAGCGAAGCGATACCCGCGAAAGTGTCGCAAGACCCCGGATGTCGCTTCGCACATCCGGACTGCGGGCCTATAATCCGCTCCACACGAGTCCAAGGGAGCATGCCATGCAACACACCATGGTTCCCAGTGATCGCGTCGAGCACGTCGCCGTCTATGGCCGTGACGGCACCAAGCTCGGCACGATCGAGCGATTGATGCTCGACAAGATGAGCGGAACGGTTGCCTACGCCGTCATCAAGACCGGCCGGCTGCTCGGCACCCATCACCATTATCCCGTGCAGTGGAGCTCGCTGAAATATGATTCGGGACGTCAGGCCTTCCAGGTCGATCTGACGCCGGAGCAATTGAGCCGCGGCCCCTGCGAAGCCGATGGCGATGAATTCGACTGGGGCGACCGCTCGCGGCCGTACCAGCATCCGAATTACTGGTCGATCTAGCCGAGCAGCAATCGTTGTTGCCCGGACTAGCGAAGCGAGACCGGGTGAAGTCATCGCGACGACCGGATATCGCTGCGCGCATCCGGGCTTCGGCGTCCCGCGCCCGTCCTTACCGCTCGGCCGCCTCGCGCTCCATGTCGCGCCCGGAGAGATCCTCGCCCTGCATGTTGGCATAGTCGCGCGCCATCTCCCGCATCAAGAACTTCGCCGGCACGTCGTGATAGGTGCCGCGGTCGTTGACATATTGCATATAGGCGCGTCCCTCGCCGTCGAAGGGATGCAGCAGCGCGTCGGTGTGGCCGTCGAAATCGAGTGGGGCCACGCCGACCTTGGCGCAGAGCGTGTCGTTGAAGGTTGGCGTCGCCTTGCGCCAGGCGTCATCGACATAAACCTCGGTAAAGCCATGCCAGGTGAAGATGTCCGTCCCCATGCTCTGGCGCAGCTTCTCGGTGGTGAGGTGGTTCTTCACATCCGCAAAACCGACGCGGGCCGGAACGCCGTGGACGCGGCAGGCGGCCGCATAGAGTGCGGCCTTGCCGACGCAATAGCCTTGCCCTGCGGCGAGCACACTCGACGCTCGGAAGGTCTCGGCGGCGCGCATGCTGACATAGGGATTGTAGCGGATGCCGTCGCGCACCGCCTTGTAGAGCGCGCTCGCCTTGCCGCGCACGCTCGCATCCGCGCGCACGGCTGTCTCGGCGAATTGCCGCACGGCGGGGTGGTCGCTGTCGATGTACTCGCCGGGGTCGGTGTAGAGGCGGCGGATGGTATCGGGCAGGGTTTCGGTCATGATCTGAGCTTAGCAGCCGGCTTTGGCCGGGCTCAATTTCGTTCGTTGCAGGCCGCCCATGCTCGCGGCACTACCCCGTCACCGCTTGCGTCGAGCCGCTACGGCTTTTGCAAGCGGCGACGCTGCGCTAGGATTACTGGAACCGTCGACCCCGGGGGAGACGTAGCGTGCTGAGGTGGTGTGCCCATTGCCAGCAGTTCATTGGGGAGATGCCGCCGCACGCGGACCTGAGCATCACGCACGGGCTGTGCAGGAAATGCTCGGGAGAGCAGCCGGATCTGCTCAGCAACGATGAGTTCGCCCATGCGGTGGTGCTGCGGGACATCTTTCAGGCGCTGTTTGCCGCCGGTCGCAAGAGCGATTTCGATGCGGCCGGGCCGCTGGTCGACCGGGCCATCGTCGCCAACTGCCGTCCGGTGGACATCCTCGTCGGCATGATCGCGCCGATGCTCTACGAGATCGGCCGCGCCTGGGAGCGCGGCACGCTCACGGTCGCGGGCGAGCACGAGTTCACGGCCTTCGCCGAGCGGGTGGTCGATCTTGTCGAGGCGCGGATGAATCAGGCCTCGTCACAGCGGGCGCGGCTCGCCGGTGACGGCCGCTATTTTCTGATGAACGCGCCCGCCAACACCCATGTGGTGGGGATTCGCATTCTCGCGCTCTGGCTGCAGAACCAGGGATGGCAGACGCGTCACGTCGACGAGCTTACGGTTCTCGATGCCTTGTCCGAGCCTTCTCTTGCCGGCGAGCCCAAGACGCTGCTCGTCTCGATCGCATTGCCCGAGCAGTGCGAGGCCGTCAGGGCGCTCGTCGAGCGGGTGCAGGCGCTGCCGGCACCTAGTCGTCCAAAGATCGTCCTCGGTGGCTACGCCGTCAAAACGCACCTGGTGCCTCGTATCCCCGGGGTGGTGCTCGCCCGCGACATCAGCGCGCTGGGCCTCGACTGAAAGCGGCTAGCTGCGGTTGCGCATCCAGTCGGCGAGGCCGGACAGCGCCTTGTCGAGATCCTGCCGCGCGGCGGCATCTGTCACCGTCTCCTCCAGCGCGCCGCGCATGCACATCATCCAGGCGTCGCGCTCGGCATCGCCGATGGCAAAGCCGATGTGCCGCTGGCGCAGACGCGGATGGCCCTTCTCGGGCGTATAGAGGCGCGGCCCGCCGGTCCATTCGGTGAGATAGCGCTTCAAGACGTCCCTGATCAGGCCGAGGTCGTCCGCATGCATGGCACGGATGATCTTCGCTTCCGGCAGCGTGTCCATGCGGTCGTAGAAGCGATCGACGAGACGATCGATCGCGCTACTCCCGCCGATCCGTTCGAACATGGAGAGGGTGACCGTGCTGTCGGTCATCTACAGCGCCACGCTGCGCAGGCCGAAGCTGCGCGCCTCGTTCTGCAGCACCGGCCGCACCGCATCGATCAGCCGCACCGCCGCGGCATCGACGCTGAGCCCCGCGGTATCCACCACCGCCGTTGCGCGCGAATACAGCGGCTCGCGGCTCAGCAAGATGTTGCGCAGCTCCGCCATCGCGGAGCGGTCGTCGGCCATCGGACGGAGGTCGCCCTGGCGGCGGACGCGGGCCATGTGCTCCTCGGGCTCGGCCTTCAGCCAGATCGTGTAGAACGAAGACAGGATCTGGTCGAAGGTCAGCGGCTCGGAGACGATGCCGCCGCCGGTCGCCAGCACCATCAACTCGTTGCGCGCGAGCAGCTGCTGCAAGGCTGCCTGCTCCATGCGGCGAAAGCCTTCCTGGCCGTAGAGCGCGATGATCTCGGCGACCGAGAGCCCGTTCTGCTGCTCGACCTCCTTGTTGAGCTCGACGAAGCTCCAGCCGATCTTCTTCGCCAGCATCCGCCCCAGCGTCGATTTGCCGGCGCCGCGCAGACCGATCAGCGCAATGCCGCAGAACGGCGCGCGCCGCGGCGCGGTTGCGCTGCCGCCGGCGAGCAGGTCCTTGGCCTGCGCGATCTGCGCCGGTGTCGCCTTGCGCAGCAGGTCGCGAAACATCTGCCAGTCCGGCGTCGGATCGGCGGACGGCAGCAGATCTTCGAGATGTGCGCCCATCGCGTCGGAGACGCGGCGCAACAGCACGATCGAGACATTGCCCTTGCCGCTTTCGAGCTGCGCGATGTAGCGCTCCGAAATGCCTGATACCTTGGCGAGCACCTTGCGCGACATGCCGCGCAGTGCGCGCATGGTGCGCACACGCTGGCCGAGTTGTTCGAGGAAGTGGGATTCGGCGCCGGGACTGTCGGTCATGAGCCTTCTTTAACGGATGTCTTCTTGAAGAAGGTCCGCGCTTTAATGAAACATAGTGCCTGATGGCATTGACAGCAAGCCGTCGCAGTGTCTTTCTATGAATTATAATTCTAAATTCTGGGGAGACGTCCGTGAGCGAGGGATCCTACAACGCGGTGACCTGGCTGCTCGACCGTAACGTCGAGGAGGGCAGGGGAAGCAAGCTCGTCTTCGACGACACCGTCTCGCGGCTCACCTATGGCGAACTCCAGCACCAGACGCGACGCGCCGCCAACATGCTGCGCCGGCTCGGCGTCCGCCGCGAGGAACGCGTGGCGATGATCATGCTGGATACGGTCGATTTTCCGATCGTGTTCCTGGGCGCAATCCGCGCCGGCATCGTGCCGGTGCCGCTCAACACGCTGCTCACCGCGGATCAATACGCCTACATCCTGGCCGACTGCCGCGCGCGCGTGCTGTTCGTGTCCGAAGCGCTCTATCCCGTCATCAAGGACGTCGTCGGTCGCATGCCCGACCTCGAGCATGTCGTGGTCTCCGGCGCCAAGCAGAACGGCCACAAGCAACTCGCCGAGGAGATCGCCGGCGAGAGCGACCAGTTCACCACCGCGGCGACGCATCTGGACGAGCCGGCGTTCTGGCTCTATTCGTCAGGCTCGACCGGCATGCCCAAGGGCGTCCGCCATCTGCACTCCAATTTGCAGGCGACCGCCGATACCTACGCCAAGCAGGTGCTCGGCATCCGCGAGAGCGACGTCTGCCTCTCCGCGGCAAAGCTGTTCTTCGCCTACGGTCTCGGCAACGCATTGACCTTCCCGATGTCGGTCGGCGCCAGCGTGATCCTGAACAGCGAGCGGCCGACGCCGGCGCGCATGTTCGACCTGATGAACCGCTACAACCCGTCGATCTTCTACGGCGTGCCGACGCTGTTCGCGGCCATGCTCAACGACGAGACGATGAAGACCGAGCGCGGCGGCAAAAACTTGCGCATCTGCACCTCGGCCGGCGAGGCGCTGCCGGAATCCGTCGGCAACAGCTGGAAGGCGCGCTTCGGCGTCGACATTCTCGACGGCGTCGGCTCAACCGAGCTGCTGCACATCTTCCTGTCGAATGCGCCCGGCGACATCAAATACGGATCGTCCGGCAAGCCGGTGCCCGGCTATGCGGTGCGGCTCGTCAACGAGGCCGGCCAGGACGTCGCCGACGGCGAGGTCGGCGAGCTCCTGGTCGATGCGCCCTCCGCCGGTGAAGGCTACTGGAACCAGCGCCACAAGAGCCGGCGCACCTTCGAGGGCCCGTGGACGCGCACCGGCGACAAATACGTTCGTGACAGCGACGGCCGCTACACTTTCTGCGGCCGCGCCGACGACATGTTCAAGGTCTCCGGCATCTGGGTTTCGCCCTTCGAGGTCGAGAGTGCACTGATCACGCATCCGGCCGTGCTGGAAGCTGCCGTCGTGCCCGAGGCCGATCCGGAAGGCTTGCTCAAGCCAAAGGCCTTCGTCGTATTGCGGCCCGGCGCCAAGGCGAGCGACCTGCAGGAGATGTTGAAGGAGCACGTCAAGCAGAAGATCGGCCCCTGGAAATATCCGCGCTGGATCGACGTCGTGGACTCCCTGCCGAAGACCGCGACGGGGAAGATCCAGCGGTTCAAGCTGCGGGAAGGGGCGAATTAGTCAGCCACGTGCAACAGGCCGTCATGGCCGGGCTTGTCCCGGCCATCCACGTGCGGCCGCGAACGAGGAAAGACGTGGATGCCCGGGTCAAGCCCGGGCATGACGACTGAGAGAGAAGAGCGCAAACATGACCAACCTCACCCCTACCGGTTTCCTCAGCATCGGCAACGCCAGCCTCGAATACAAATGGCTGGCGCCGCAATCCGCCGACGCTCCCACCATCGTCATGCTGCATGAAGGCCTCGGCTCCGTCGGCCTTTGGGGCGATTTCCCGGAAAGGCTCCAGCAAGCCACGGGCGCGGGCATCTTCGTCTATTCGCGCGCCGGCTACGGCCAGTCGAGCAAGGTGACGCTGCCGCGTCCGCTCGATTACATGCAGCGCGAAGCGTTGGACGTGCTGCCCAAGCTCCTCGACGCCATCGGCTTCAAGCGCGGCCTGCTGCTCGGTCATTCCGACGGTGCCTCGATCGCGACGATCTATGCCGGCGCGCATCAGGATCATCGCCTCAGCGGTCTCGTGCTGATCGCGCCGCATTTCATCGTCGAGGACATCTCGGTCAAATCCATCGCCGCGATCAAGACGACGTTCGAGACCACGGACCTCAAGGCAAAGCTGGCGCGCTGGCATCAGGATGCCGACAACGCCTTCTATGGCTGGAACGGCGCCTGGCTCGATCCGAAATTCCGCGACTGGGATATCTCCGAATACCTCGCCTATGTCCGCGTTCCCGTCCTGATCCTGCAAGGCGAGAACGACCAATATGGGACATTGCGTCAGGTCGAAATCGCGCAGGAAGAGTGCTACTGTCCGGTGGATTTTAAAGTCATTTCAGAGGCGGGGCATTCCCCGCATCGTGAAGCGCCGGGGGCGACGCTTGACGCAATCGAGCAATTTGCAAGCGCGGCCCTGCGCGACGATCAGGGGCTTCAGGGACGCGCCGCATGATGTTGCGGGGGTGCACCTTCAATGAGTGTGCCTTCGAACGCGAGCGGGCCGCTGCGGTGGCCGCAATGGGCCTATGTGCCGGGCGAGACCGGTGCGCCCGATGCCGATGGCGAGACGCTGGACATCGCCAAGGCGCTGGTGCCTCCGGCGTTCCGCGGCCATGTGCCGGCGCGCCACCCGGCGCTACGGTACGGACTTGCTCTCAACGATCGCGGCTATTTCTGGGAAGCGCAGGAGGTGCTGGAGGCCGTATGGGCCGCAGCCCCGCAAGGCGGCCGAGAGCGCATTCTGCTGCGCGCCTGCGTCCACATCGCCAATGCCAATTTGAGGCTGCGGATGCAGCGGCCGCACTCGGCCGCGCGCCTGTTCGGGGATGCGCTCGGCGAATTGCGCATGCTGAAGTCCCGCAAGGCCGCAGCGGCCGGCGACGGCTTCGTCGAGACCTTCCCGGTCGCGGCCCTGATCGCACTGTTGCAAGCCAAGCTGGGCCGTTCAGAGCTCTCCAAGGCCGATTGGATCGCGCTCGGGGCGATCGTGCGCTCGTAAGTGCGTTCATGAAACAAAGTGCATGTGGTGGCTGTTAACGACTAGACGCGTTCAAAAAGATGCACTATTGTGCATCTAACACTACGACGACAATGCATAACCAAGCTCAGGGATGACCCATGGCCGGGGAAGATCGGCGCCTTGCAGGCGGCGCGACATTCATCGATTTCCAGACCGAACCCTCTCGCTACAAGCACTGGAAGCTCGCGGTCGAGGGTGACGTCGCGACGCTGACCATGGACGTCGACGAGAACGGCGGCCTGTTCGAGGGCTATCTCCTCAAGCTCAACTCCTACGACCTCGGTGTCGACATCGAGCTCGCCGATGTGATCCAGCGGCTTCGCTTCGAGCACCCGGAGGTGAAGGTCGTGGTGATGCGCTCGGCCAAGAACCGCGTGTTCTGCGCCGGTGCCAATATCCGCATGCTCGCCGGCTCGACGCACGCTCACAAGGTCAATTTCTGCAAGTTCACCAACGAGACCCGCAACGGCATGGAAGATTCTTCCGAGAATTCCGGCCAGCGCTTCATCACCGTGGTGAACGGCTCCGCCGCCGGCGGCGGTTATGAGCTGGCGCTTGCGACCGATCACATCATCCTCGCCGATGACGGCTCGTCCGCCGTGGCGCTGCCCGAGGTGCCGCTGCTCGCGGTGCTGCCGGGCACCGGCGGTCTGACGCGCGTCGTCGACAAGCGCAAGGTGCGCCGCGATCACGCCGACTTCTTCTGCACCATCGAGGAGGGCGTGAAGGGCAAGCGCGCGGTACAATGGCGTCTCGTCGACGAGATCGCGCCGAACTCGAAGCTCGAGGCCAAGATCGCCGAGCGTGCCAAGGAGTTCGCAGGCCAATCGAAACGCAAGGGCAGCGGCAAGGGCATCGCGCTGACGCCGCTCAAGCGCGTCATCGACGAAAACAGCATCCGCTACGGCTTCGTCACGGTCGATATCGACCGCACGGCGCGCATCGCCACGATTTCGATCAAGGCCTCCGAGACCGCACCGCCAGCCGACATCGATGGCATGATGGCGCAAGGCGCTGCGTTCTGGCCGCTCCAGGTCGCGCGAGAGATCGACGACGCCATCCTGCATCTGCGCATCAACGAGCTCGAGATCGCCATGCTGGTGTTCAAGAGCCACGGCGATCGCGCTCATGTGCTCGCCAGTGATGCTTTCCTCGAAGCCAACAAGGCGCACTGGCTGGTCAACGAGATCAGGCATTATTGGAAGCGCGTGCTCAAGCGCATCGACGTCACCTCGCGCACGCTGGTTACCCTGGTCGAGCCCGGCTCCTGCTTTGCCGGCACGCTCGCCGAACTCGTCTTCGCTGCCGACCGCTCCTACATGCTGATCGGCACGCGCCAGGGCGACAACCGTCCGCCGCCGTCGATCGAACTCTCCGCAATGAATTTCGGCCCGTATCCGATGAGCCATGGGCTGACGCGGCTGGATTCTCGCTTCCAGGCCGATCCGTCCGACGTGGAGCGCGTCGAAGCAACGCTCGGCACCGCGCTCGACGCCGAGCAGGCGGAAGAGCTCGGCCTCGTCACCTTCGCGCTCGACGACATCGACTGGGACGACGAAGTCCGCGTGTTCCTGGAGGAGCGCGCCAGCTTCTCGCCCGACAGCCTCACCGGCATGGAAGCGAGCCTGCGCTTCGTCGGTCCCGAGACGATGGAATCGAAGATCTTCGCGCGGCTGACTGCGTGGCAGAACTGGATCTTCCAGCGCCCGAACGCAGTCGGCGAGGAAGGCGCTCTGCGCCGCTATGGCAGCGGTCAGAAGCCGAAATTCGATATGACGCGGGTGTAACGACATTCACTGCGTCATGGCCGGGCTTGTCCCGGCCATCCACGTCCTTCGCTCGAATAAGCAGGAGCGTGGATGCCCGGCACAAGGCCGGGCATGACGGAAAGAGATCGCAAGGAGCACGGCCATGAACATCATGAACGTCGACTACTCGACCAAGATTCCGAACAACGTGAACCTCGCCGAAGACCGCCAGGTGCTGAAGGCGCTGGAGGGATGGCATCCCGGCTACATGGATTGGTGGAGCGACATGGGGCCGGAAGGCTTCCAGGAATCGCTGGTCTATTTGCGCACCGCATACTCGGTCGATCCGCGCGGCTGGGCCAAGTTCGACTACGTCCGCATGCCTGAATATCGTTGGGGCATTCTCCTTGCTCCCCAGGAAGAAAATCGCGTCGTGCCGTTCGGCGAGCATTATGGCGAGCCGGCCTGGCAGGAAGTGCCGGGCGAGCATCGCGCCATGTTGCGCCGCCTGATCGTGATCCAGGGCGACACCGAGCCTGCCTCGGTCGAGCAGCAGCGCCATCTCGGCAAGACCGCGCCCTCGCTCTACGACATGCGCAATTTGTTCCAGGTCAATGTCGAGGAAGGCCGCCATCTCTGGGCGATGGTCTATCTGCTCCAGAAATATTTCGGTCGCGACGGCCGTGAGGAAGCGGATGATCTGCTGCGCCGCCGCTCCGGCGATGCCGATGCGCCGCGCATGCTCGGCGCCTTCAACGAGGCGACGCCGGACTGGCTGTCCTTCTTCATGTTCACCTATTTCACCGACCGCGACGGCAAGATGCAGCTGCACTCGCTCGCGCAGTCGGGCTTCGATCCCTTGTCGCGCACCTGCCGCTTCATGCTGACCGAAGAAGCGCACCACATGTTCGTCGGCGAGACCGGCATCACCCGCGTCGTGCAGCGCACCTGCGATGCCATGCGCGAAGCCGGCATCACCGATCCCACCGACATCGCCAAAGTCCGTGCGCTCGGGGTGATCGACCTTCCGACCATCCAGAAAAAGCTGAACCTGCACTACACGCTGTCGCTCGACCTGTTCGGCTCGGAGGTCTCGACCAACGCCGCCAACGCCTTCAATGCCGGCATCAAGGGCCGCTATCACGAGACCCAGATCGAGGACGATCACCAGCTCAAGAACGCCACCTATCCCGTGCTCAAGTTCATCAACGGCGAGATCAAGCTGGTGGACGAGCCGGCGCTGACCGCGCTCAACATGCGCCTGCGCGACGATTACAGCCAGGATTGCGTCAAGGGCATGCTGCGCTGGAATAAGGTGATCTCGACCGCGGGCTACGACTTCAAACTGACGCTGCCCAACGTCGCCTTCCATCGCCACATCGGCGAATTCAAAGACATCCACGCCACGCCCGACGGCATCTTGATCGACGAGGCGACCTGGGCCAAGCGCAAGGACGAATGGCTGCCGTCGACCGCTGACGGCGACTTCATCACCTCCCTGATGCAGCCCGTCACCGAGACCGGCAAGTTCGCGTCCTGGATCTCGCCGCCGAAGGTCGGCATCGACAACAAGCCCGGCGATTTCGAGTATGTGAAGATCGAGTCGTAAGGGGCGCGGCTTGACGTTCGCGCGACACAAATGACGTCATCACCCGCGAAAGCGGGTGCATGACGGCGAGTATGGGACGAGGGAGATGGGTCCCGCGTCCCAGTGTTTTGCCCGACGAGTCAACATCATCGCAGCCGTGAATGGCATCGCCGCACGGCTTTGAAAAACCCCTTATTGTTCAAGGGGCATCCTACTGTGCATGGGGTTGTTTTCGGCGTTTGGTTCGGAGCCCGCTGCGTGCGGCGGAAATCGCCCGATCAATCGCTGTCCCAGCCGCTCCCCTTGATGCCCGGGTTCGCATAAACGATCCCGCCATCCACCGCGATGGTTGCGCCCACCACGTAATCGCCCGCACGCGACGCCAGATAGATCGCGGCGCCAGCCATGTCCTCGTCGGTGCCGATGCGGCCCACCGGCACGCGGGTCGCGACCTCGTCGGCATGATCGCGCGCGGCGCGGTTCATGTCCGACTTGAACGGGCCGGGCGCGATCGCCGTGACCACGATGTGGTCGGGGGTGAGCTTCACCGCCATGCGCCGCGTCAGGTGGATCAGCCCGGCCTTGCTCGCCGCGTAGGAATAGGTCTCGCCCGGATTGACGAAGATGCCGTCGATCGAGGCGATGTTGATCACCTTGGCCGGCCGCTCCGCGCTCGCGGATGCGCGCAGCGTCGGCGCCAGTGCCTTGGTCAGGAAGAACGGCGCCTTCACGTTCAGGTTCATCACCTTGTCCCAGCCGCTTTCCGGAAACTCGTCGAAATCCGCGCCCCAGGCCGCGCCCGCATTGTTGACGAGGATGTCGAGCTTGGACTCGCGCTTGTTGTATTCGCTCGCCAGCAGCTCGGCGCCGGCAACCGTCGAGATGTCGATCGGCAGCGCGATGCATTCGCCGTCATATTGCGCGGTGAGCGCCTTGGCGGTCTCCTCGCAGGGGCCGGCCTTGCGCGCGGTGATGTAGACCTTTGCCGCGCCGGCGCTGAGAAAGCCCGCCGCGATCATCTTGCCGATGCCGCGCGAGCCGCCGGTGACGAGCGCAATGCGGCCTTTGAGCGAGAACAGGTCGTTGAACATGATGCCTCCCTTGGTTGGCGCCCGTTGTGTGCGGGGCGGGCAGGGGAGTCAATCGCGTCGTCGTCCTGGCGAAAGCCAGGGCAACGGCTACGCCGCCGCAATCCGGCGAAAGCCGTTCCACATCGCGGTCGCGGCGCCCGAGGTGAGCACCGGCAGGATCCGCGCGTCCTGGTAGTTGCCGTTGAGCGAGACGCGCGGCAGCGCGGTCATGTGGCCGGCGTTCTCGGCGAACAGCATGCCGGGGCGCGTGGTCACCGCGGTCTTGAAGCCCGCTGCCGCAGCGAGTGCGAATTCGCGCTCGCCCGCCGCGTCGCGGTCGCCATAGGGATAGGCGAAATGCAGCACGGGCCGCTCCAATGCCTGCTCGATCCGGGCACGGCTCACCGCCATCTCCCGCGCGGCGATCTCTTCGGTCTGTTTGGCGAGATTGCTGTGGCTCACGGTATGGGCGCCGATCGTGACCAAGGGATCGGCGGCCAATGTCTTCACCTCGTCCCACGACAGGCAGAGGCTGCGGCACAGCGCTTCCATGTCGACGCCGTAATTCGTGCAGAGGGCTTCGATCTCGCGCTTGAGGTCGTGCTCGCCCGGCAACGCGCGCAGCCAGTCGTGCAGGCGGCCGAACGCCGCCTGCTTGGCGGCGGGTGTCGATGCATCGAGCCGCAGTGCGGAGTGGCCGATCCGCACGTCGATCTGGTCGGTCTTGGCGATCACCGCTTCCAGTGCGATCCACCACAGGCGTCCGGTGCCCTCGGCGAAATCGCTCGCGACATAGACGGTCAAAGGCGCGTCAAATTCGCGCAGCACCGGCAGCGCATGCTCCAGATTGTCGCGATAGCCGTCATCGAGGGTGAAGGCGGCGAAGCGGCGTTCGAACCGGCCTTGCGCCAGCCGCTCATGCAGCTCGTCCATGCTGACGATGTCGATGTCGCGCGAGCGCAAGTGGCACAGCGTCGCGCGCAGGAAATCGGGGGTGACTTCGAGATGCCGGTTCGGCTGGAACGCAGCCTCGCGGGCGGGCCGCACGTGATGCAGCATGAAAATGGCGCCGACGCCCGATAGCAACGGGCGCAACAAATGGTGCGCCCCGCTGAAATAGAGCGCTTCCAGCCCGGCGCGGATGACGTTGTTGCGGAGTTGTTTCATTGCAGGCTGGCGGACCCCCGGGCATTCCACCCACAACTTACGGAAGGACCCTTGAAGAAAAAGTTATTCCGGTTGTCCACGCAGGCCCACCGGAAGGGTCCCATTTCCGGTTTGACAGCCTGCCAAGGGTTTGTTTTGTCTCCGGTTCCAGAGTTCGGGTCGTCGAATGCAGAAGCTTTTCAGGTGGGCCAGCAAATGGTGGCCGGGGCTGATTCCCCTGGCCGTGATGTGGGGATTTGCGGCCTGGAATAATACCTTGCCGGTCGAGGCGGACCTGTCGGCCCGCAGCGCGGCGGCGCTGAAGGATACCGTTCTGGACAAGACCCGGATCGCGGTCGATGGCCGCGATGTCAGCCTGGCCGCGGAGGCCTTCTCCGAGGAGGGGCGCCGCGACGCCGTGATGGCGGTGGAGACCGTCCCGGGCGTGCGGCTGGTGGATGACCGGACCCGACTTGTTCCCGAGGCCAAGCCCTTCGTCTGGAATGCCGAACGCGATGTGGTGCGGGTCACCCTCTCGGGTTCCGCGCCGCTGCCCTCGATGCGTGCGCGGCTGACCGAGGCGGCGCGCAAGGAGGTCGCCGGCGTCGAGGTCGCCGATCAGATGGGTCTGGCGCGGGGCGCGCCTCCGCGGTTCGAGGCCGCCGCGACGTTGCTGCTCGACCAGATCGGCAAGCTCAAGGACGGCAAGATCACGATCACGGACACCAAGGTCAATCTGTCGGGCATGGCGCGCGAGCTCGGCGGCCGTGAGGCGATTGCGGCCGCACTGAAGAACCTGCCTGAGGGTTTCTCGATTGCCGCCAACGACGTCAAGGCGCCGCCCTACATCTTCCAGGCCTACAAGGATCCGGTGGCCGCAACGGTGACGTTGACCGGCTATGTCCCGGACAACGCTGTTCACGCCGCGATCGCAACCAGCGCCTCGCGAAAGTTCTTCAACGAGAAGGTCGTCGACAGCCTCAAGGCCAGCATCGGCGCGCCCGGCTCCTTCAACACCGCCGTGATCGCAGCGCTCGGTGCGCTGTCGCGGCTGTCCACCGGCACGCTCGTGGTGTCGGACCGCGAGGTGAAGCTGTCGGGCGATGCGCTCTATGAAGGCGCCGCCAACGACATCCGCGCCGGGCTTGGCAAGGATTTTCCGAAGAACTGGCAATACAAGCCGGAAATCACGGTGAAGCCTGCGGCCGGCCCCGTCGACGGCACCGTGTGCCAGCAATTGTTCTCGGACCTGCTGAATAAGGGCAAGATCCGCTTTGCGGCGAAACGCGCCGACATCGATCCGGATTCGGCCGGCATTCTCGATCACCTGATCGAGACGGCGCTGCGCTGCCCTAACGTCAATGTCGAGATCGCCGGGCATACCGATGCCGAGGGCGAGGACGGCTTCAACAGGGCTCTCTCGGAGAAGCGCGCCCAGGCGGTGATCGATTATCTGGTCAAGGCCGGGCTGCCCGCCAGCCGCTTCACGGCGGTTGGTCACGGCAGCACGCAGCCGCTCGCCGGCAACGACACCGACGAAGGCAAGGCGCAGAACCGCCGCATCGAATTCCTGGTGAGGTGATGATGCCCTATCTCGTCTCGTTCCACATGGGCTGGCTGATCGGCTCGCTGCTGCTGGGCTTTTGCATGGGCTGGATCTCGGTGGTTCAGCGCGGCAACGGCACCTCCAAGGTGACCGCACGCTGGCTCGCCGCGCTTGCCGCCGGTCTGGTCGCGGCTTCGCTCGCGCATGTCGTCCCCGGCCGCTTCGGCTATTGGCTCGACCTCGGCCTGATCATGTTCGCCTGCTATCTCGTCGGCTGTACCATCGGCGCGTGGCTGCGCGACCGCGTGGTGTCGAGGAGCACCCCGCCGGCTGCCCTGTGAGCGGGGCGCGCGTCGGCCGCGGCCTTTCGGCGCATCGGAAACCCGTAAACGACCGGGCAATGCCCCTCTTTCAACAGGCAGGGGTGCCCCATAGATTGACGTCGACTTAAGCCGTGACGGAACATTGTCTGCGCGAAATCATCAAAACTTCATGGCGCCTGCGCAGGATTGCCAAGGAGATTCGCGTCACGCCTTGCCGCCGAAAGGGTCAAATCGTGCAACAGGAGCCAGAACCCTGCCTAAAATATTGAAGGCACGTGTTTTTGTTCGAATTGGCGAATTCCACTTCGCCCCAAAACGCGCTAGTGGAGGGACAGGGGGCATGCGCGATACCGTAGCCGGCGGCAAGGGTTCGTTGGGTGCCTGTGCGTCGTCCGCCTGTCTGCCGGCCACCCTGGCCGCTGAAGCGTTGTTCGAGGTCTAGATGCTGGAAGCCATACGCAGAGCGATGACGTTTCTGCGCGAGAAGCAAGTCCTGCATAAGCTTGGAGTTGTGATCAGCGTCGCGGTCATCGGCATCGCTTGCTATGTGCTGTACCACATGCTGCGAGGCATCGATCGCAACGAGGTCGTCGAGGCGATCAAGAGCACCGAGCCGAGTCAGATTGCGATGGCGGCGCTGTTCGTCGCCGCTGGCTATTTCACCCTGACCTTCTACGACCTGTTCGCCACGCGCGCGATCGGCCACCCCCACGTTCCCTATCGCATCAATGCGCTCGCCGCCTTCACCAGTTATTCAATCGGCCACAATGTCGGCGCATCGGTCTTCACCGGCGGTGCGGTGCGCTACCGCATCTATTCGGCCTATGGGCTGAATGCGATCGACGTCGCCAAGATCTGTTTCCTCGCCGGCCTGACCTTCTGGCTCGGCAACGCCGCCGTGCTCGGCCTCGGCATCGCCTACCATCCGGAGGCCGCCGCCTCGATCGACCAGCTGCCGGCCTGGCTGAACCGGACGCTGGCGCTGATGATCATCGTGGCGCTGATCGCCTACGTGGTCTGGGTCTGGACCCAACCGCGGGTGGTCGGCCGCGGGCCCTGGACCGTGGTGCTGCCGGGCGGCCCGCTGACGCTGCTCCAGATCGCGATCGGCATCGTCGATCTCGGCTTCTGCGCGCTCGCCATGTACGTGCTGGTCCCGGACGAGCCCAATCTCGGCTTCGTCGTGGTCGCGGTGATCTTCGTCTCGGCGACGCTGCTCGGTTTCGCCAGCCATTCGCCGGGAGGCCTTGGCGTGTTCGACGCCGCCATGCTGGTCGGCCTCTGGCAGATGGACCGGGAGGAGCTCCTGGGCGGGATGCTGCTGTTCCGCGTCCTCTATTATCTGGCCCCCTTCGTCATATCTGTAATCTTGCTGACGTTTCGCGAAGTTATGATCGGCGCACGTTCGAAGCGCTTGCAGCAGGCGGCGCTCAAGCTCGATCCCGGTCCGGCGCGTGAGGCCGCCTATGTGAGAGAGCGCAGCGACGGCGGCGCCTGACCGGCGCAAGCCCTGAAGGAGAAGCCCTCCCCGATGGCGATCGACGCCCCATCTTCTCCCAACGCCCAGCCCTGGTCCGATCGGTTGCGGCACTCCACCATCATCCTGATCGCCGCGGCGCTGGCGCTGTCGGTGGTGGTCTCGCTGGGCGAGTTGTCGGCGCTGCACGCCGCCCTCGTGTTCCTCTGCATCGCCGCGGCGGCGCTGATCCCCTGGCGTCTGCACGATCCCGCCGCATCGCGCGACGACGTCAGGCGCATCAACCCGGTCGAGAGTGCGGCGGTGGCTGCCGTCGTCGCCGGCATGCCGGATCCCGCAGTGCTGCTTGACCGCGCCGGCCGCGTCATCCATCTCAATGCCGCCGCCGCCCAGCTCGCGCCGGCGCTGCGCAGGAACGAGCTCGCCCAATTTGCGCTGCGCTCGCCGGAGATCATCACGGCCTTGCGCGAGGCGATCGCGACCACCGAGCCGCGGCGCGCGACCTATCTCGACCATGTCCCGGTCGATCGCTGGCTGGAGCTCATGATCACGCCGGTGCCGGTGCCGACCAGCTTCGGCGGCGCCGACAAATGCATGCTGATGACCTTCCACGACCAGACGCCGCTGCGGCGCGTCGAAGAGATGCGGGCCGATTTCGTCGCCAATGCCAGCCACGAGCTGCGCACTCCGCTCGCTGCCTTGTCCGGTTTCATCGACACCCTCCAGGGCCAGGCCAAGGACGATCCGAAGGCGCGCGAGCGCTTCCTGGGCATCATGCACAACCAGGCCACCCGCATGGCTCGCCTGATCGACGACCTGCTCTCGCTGTCGCGTGTCGAGCTCTCGGCCCATGTCCGCCCCGACACCCTGGTCGACCTGCTGCCGATCATCCGCCAGGTCGCCGACGGGCTCGAGCCGCTGGCGCGGGAACGCCAGGTCGAGGTCGAGACCCATCTGCCGGACGCCCCGGTGATGATCGCAGGCGACCGTGAGGAATTGCTCCGCCTGTTCGAGAACCTGATCGAGAACGCGCTCAAATACGGCGCCTCGGGCGGACGCGTCATCGTGTCGCTGACCTCGACATCGGCCACTGATGGAACTCAGGAAATCCGGGTCATGGTCCGCGATTTCGGCCCCGGCATCGCGCCCGAGCATCTGCCGCGGCTGACCGAGCGCTTCTATCGGGTCGATGTCGGCGACAGCCGCTCGCAAGGTGGAACCGGCCTCGGATTATCGCTGGTGAAACATATTCTTAACCGTCATCGCGGCCGCCTCCTGATCGAAAGCGTGCCCCGCCAGGGTGCCACTTTCACCGCCTGTTTTCCCCAGGCCAAGTCGCAGGCCGTGACCTGAAAATCAAGCGATTCCAGTTGCTTGAGGGTGTCATCCAGCTGTCACGAAACCTTCGTAAAAGCACAGCCGACCGCTCCTAAAGGGGCGGGCGTGGGGAGCGCGATCGGGCGCGGATGGCGCTTCGCTCCCCTGTATGGAGACCAGCATGAATTTCCTCAAAACTATCGTCGCTGCTGGCTTGGTCGCCGCATCGGCGACGGCAGCCTTTGCTGCCGACATCACCGGTGCCGGCGCGACGTTCCCGTTCCCGATCTATTCGAAGTGGGCTGACGCCTACAAGAAAGAGACCGGCAATGGTCTGAACTACCAGTCCATCGGCTCGGGTGGCGGCATCAAGCAGATCCAGGCCAAGACCGTGACCTTCGGCGCCAGCGACGCGCCGCTCAAGGCCGAGCAGCTCGAGAAGGACGGTCTCGTGCAGTGGCCGATGGTGATGGGCGCCATTGTTCCCGTCGTCAATCTCGAGGGCGTGAAGCCGGGCGAGCTGGTGTTCGACGGCGAGACGCTGGCCAGCATCTATCTCGGCAAGATCACCAAGTGGGACGACGCCGCGATCAAGAAGCTCAATCCGAACGTGAAGCTGCCGTCGGACGCCATCACCGTGGTCCGCCGTTCGGACGGTTCGGGCACCACCTTCAACTTCACCAACTACCTGTCCAAGGCCAGCGCGGACTGGAAGAGCAAGGTCGGTGAGGGCACCGCGGTCGAGTGGCCGGTCGGCGTCGGCGCCAAGGGCAACGAAGGCGTGTCGGGTAACATCAGCCAGACCAAGAACTCGATCGGCTATGTCGAGTACGCCTATGCCAAGCAGAACAAGCTGACCTACGCCGGTCTCGTCAACAAGGCCGGCAAGCCGGTGCAGCCGACCGTCGAAGCCTTCCAGGCGGCCGCCTCCAACGCCGACTGGTCCAAGGCCCCCGGCTACTACGTCATCCTGACCGACCAGCCCGGCGACAAGTCCTGGCCGATCACGGCGGCGACCTTCATCCTCATGCACAAGTCCGCCACCGACAAGGCTGCCTCGCAGGAGGCCATCAAGTTCTTCCGCTGGGCCTTCAAGAACGGCGGCAAGATGGCCGAGGACCTCGACTACATCCCGATGCCGGACAGCGTCGTCCAGCAGGTCGAGAAGACCTGGGCTGCCGAAATCAAGAGCTGAGGCTCTCCTCTCGCGTCCGGAGGCGGCGGAGCCTGAACTGCTGGGCCGCTGATCCGCAAGAACCAAGCCCCGGATGGGCTAGCGCCGCATCCGGGGCACCGGACCAAAAACAAGCGTATACATAAACGGGTACAGGGGATCGGCGTGGCAGAGATGGCCGTTCAGAGCGATGTAATCGACGACGCCGGACCGTATGATCGCGCCAAGGCTTTGAGCGCGTTCAAGCTCGGCGACGTCACCTTCTACTGGATCACGCGGCTTTCCGCGATCTCGGTGCTGCTTATCCTCGGCGGCATCATCATGTCCTTAATTGTCGGAGCCTTCCCCGCGATCAAGGAATACGGCCTGCCGTTCCTGTGGACGCAGCGCTGGGCGCCGTCGGCCGATCCGCCCGTGCTCGGCGCGCTCGGGCCGATCTACGGCACGCTCGTCACCTCCTTCATCGCGATGCTGATCGCCATTCCGGTCGGTCTCGGCATTGCGATCTTCCTCACCGAGCTCTGCCCGCAATGGCTGCGCCGCCCGATCGGCATGGCGGTCGAGCTGCTCGCCGGCATTCCCTCGATCATCTACGGCATGTGGGGCTTCTTCGTGCTCGGCCCGTTCCTGGCCAACACGTTCCAGCCCTTCATGATCAGGGTCTTCGACGGCGTCCCCGTGCTGGGCGCTATCTTCGCAGGGCCTCCGTCCTACCTCAGCCTGTTCAACGCGGCGCTGATCCTCGCCATCATGGTGCTGCCCTTCATCACGTCGATCTCGGTCGACGTGTTCAAGACGGTGCCGCCGGTGCTCAAGGAAGCCGCCTACGGCGTCGGCTGCACCACTTGGGAAGTCGTCCGCAGCGTGGTGATCCCCTACACCCGCGTCGGCATCATCGGCGGCGTCATGCTGGCGCTCGGCCGCGCGCTGGGCGAGACCATGGCGGTGACCTTCATCATCGGCAATTCGTTCCGCATCTCCTCCTCGATCTTCGCGCCGGGCACCACGATCTCGGCGGCGATTGCTTCCGAGTTCGCCGAAAGCGACGGCCTGCACCAGTCCGGCCTGATCCTGCTCGGCCTCTTGCTGTTCGTGCTGACGTTCTTCGTGCTCGCGGCCGCCCGGTTGATGCTGCTGCGCCTGGAAACCAAGGCGGGGAAGTGAAGCCATGAACCCGATCTATTTACGCCGCCGCCGCTGGGACATCGTCATTCGCGGCCTCTGCATCGCAGCCGCAGCGTTCGGCGTCACCTGGCTCGCGCTGATCTTGGCAACACTGCTTTACAACGGCCTTGCCGGGCTCAACCTCCAGGTCTTCACCGAGAACACGCCGCCGCCCGGATCGAACGAGGGCGGTCTGCTCAACGCCATCGTCGGCTCGCTCATCATGACCGTGATCGGCGTCGGCATCGGCGCGCCGCTCGGCCTGTTCGCCGGCACCTATCTCGCCGAGTACGGCCGCAACGACAAGCTGACCTCGGTGATCCGCTTCATCAACGACATTCTCCTGTCGGCGCCCTCGATCATCATCGGCCTGTTCATCTACGGCGCGGTGGTGGTGCCGATGCGGGGCTTCTCGGCCATCGCCGGCGCGCTGGCGCTCGCCGTCATCGTGATCCCGGTCGTGGTGCGCACCACCGAAGACATGCTGCTGCTGGTGCCGAACCCGCTGCGCGAGGCGGCCTCCGCGCTCGGTCTGCCGCGGTCGCTGGTGATCAAGCGCATCGCCTATCGGGCCGCGCGCTCCGGCCTCATCACCGGCGTGCTGCTGGCGACTGCCCGCGTCGCGGGCGAGACCGCGCCGCTGCTGTTCACGGCGCTGTCGAACCAGTTCTTCAGCCTCGGCCTGAACAAGACGATGGCCAACCTGCCGGTGACCATCAACAACTTCGTGCAGAGCCCCTACGAATATTGGAAGCAACTCGCCTGGAGCGGCGCGCTGCTCATCACTCTGACTGTGCTTGCCCTGAACATTGGCGCGCGCATCCTTGGCGCCGAGAGGACTGCAAAATGAGCGAAATGTCTGTTTCCGTCAGTGCGCCGACCGTTCACCCCGGCTCGCAGCCGTTGCCCGAGGCGCCCGCCAAGGTCACCGCGCGCAACCTGAACTTCTATTACGGTGAGCACCACGCGCTGAAGAACATCAATCTGGCGCTCGGCACCAACCGCGTCACGGCGTTCATCGGCCCGTCGGGCTGCGGCAAGTCGACCCTGCTGCGCATCTTCAACCGGATGTACGATCTCTATCCGGGCCAGCGTGCCACCGGCCAGCTGTTGCTGGATCAGACCAACATCCTCGATCCCAAGCTCGACCTCAACCTGCTGCGCGCCCGCGTCGGCATGGTGTTCCAGAAGCCGACGCCGTTCCCGATGACGATCTACGAGAACATCGCCTTCGGCATCCGCCTCTACGAGAAGATCTCGAAATCCGAGATGGATGATCGGGTCGAGAAGGCGCTGCGCGGCGGCGCGTTGTGGAACGAGGTCAAGGACAAGCTCAACGCCTCCGGCCTGTCGCTCTCCGGCGGCCAGCAGCAGCGTCTCTGCATCGCGCGCACCGTCGCGGTGCGGCCCGAGGTGATCCTGTTCGACGAGCCCTGCTCGGCGCTCGATCCGATCTCGACCGCCAAGGTCGAGGAGCTGATCCAGGAACTGTCCGAAAATTACACGATCGCGATCGTCACCCATAACATGCAGCAGGCGGCCCGTGTCTCCGACAAGACCGCCTTCATGTATCTCGGCGAGCTGATCGAGTTCGACGACACCAGCAAGATCTTCACGTCGCCGAGCGACCGGCGCACGCAGGATTACATCACCGGCCGGTTCGGCTGAGGAGACGGGACATGGGTTCTGAACATACCGCAAAGGCCTTCGACACCGACCTCCAGGAGCTCACCCGCCTGGTCGCCGAGATGGGGGGCATCGCCGAGCGCATGATCGTCGACTCCGTCGACGCGCTGATCCGCCGCGACGTCGCACTCGGCCAGCGCGTCGTCACCATCGACGCCGAGCTCGACGCGCTGCAGAAGCGCATCGAGGAGCGCGCCGTGCTCACCATCGCCCGCCGCCAGCCGATGGCGGTCGACCTGCGCGAGATCGTCGGCGCCATGCGCGTCGCGACCGATCTGGAGCGCATCGGCGACCTCGCCAAGAACATGGGCAAACGCGTCGCCGCGCTGGATGCGGACTTCCATCCGCTGAAGCTGTTTCGCGGCCTCGAGCACATGACCGACCTCGTGCAGCAGCAGGTCAAGTCGGTGCTGGACGCTTATGCCGCGCATGATCTGCCGGCGGCGATGGCGGTGTGGAAGGGCGACGAGGAGGTCGACGCCATCTGCACCTCGCTGTTCCGCGAGCTCCTCACTTATATGATGGAGGATCCGCGCAACATCTCGTTCTGCATCCACCTGATGTTCTGCGCCAAGAACATCGAGCGGATCGGCGACCACGCCACCAACATCGCCGAGACCGTGTTCTACATGATCGAGGGTCAGGCGATGACCGACAAGCGGCCGAAGGGCGACATGACGACCTTCGCCACGACGGTCCCGAATACCTGACGACTTAAGGAGCGACGACCACATGGGCGCACGCATTATGGTGGTTGAAGACGAAGAAGCTCTCACCGAGCTTCTGCGCTACAACCTCGAAGGCGACGGCTATGACGTGGAGACGGTGATGCGCGGCGACGACGCCGACACCCGCCTCAAGGAACACATCCCCGATCTGATCGTGCTCGACTGGATGCTGCCGGGGCTGTCAGGCATCGAGCTGTGCCGGCGTCTGCGCACCCGTCCCGAGACCAAGCAGCTGCCGATCATCATGCTCACCGCGCGCGGCGAGGAGAGCGAGCGGGTGCGGGGTCTTGCGACCGGCGCCGACGACTACATCGTCAAGCCGTTCTCGGTGCCGGAGCTGCTGGCGCGGGTGAAGGGCCTTCTGCGGCGGGCAAGCCCGGAGCGGCTCGCCACTGTGCTGGCCTATGGCGACATCGAGCTCGACCGCGACAAGCGCCGCGTCGCGCGCTCGGGCCGGCCGATCGATCTCGGCCCGACCGAGTATCGCCTTCTGGAGTTCTTCCTGGAGCATCCGGGCCGCGTGTTCTCGCGCGAGCAACTGCTCGACAGCGTCTGGGGCCGCGACATCTACATCGACGAACGCACCGTCGACGTCCATATCGGCCGCCTGCGCAAGCTGCTCAATCTCGGCCGCGAGCAGGACCCGATCCGCACGGTCCGCGGTGCCGGCTATGCGCTCGACGATCGGTTTGCGAAGGCGGAGCAGACGTAAGGTTTTTGAGTTTGTTCGCTGGCAGCTGTGGCTACAATCTCAGCTGTCGTCCCGGGGCGCGCGCAGCGCGAACCCGGGACCCATAACCACAAGACGTGGTTTGACGACGACTCGGTGTGACCATCTCGCGCAACAATTGCGCCCTTGGGTTATGGATCCCCGCGTTCGCGGGGGTGACACCGAGCAATTGGAGCCGTCATCGCGCGACGGCTGCTGTCCTTGCAGTCAGTTAAACCCCGCTCACCGCGTGCTCGGCTTGGCCGGCGCGCGCCGGCGATCCGCTGCGGGCTGATAGGCGACGCGCGAGTGCTGGGCGCAGTAGGGCAGGCCGGAGAGCGCCTTGCCGCCGCAGAAGAAGAAATCCGGGCTCGAGGGATCGCCGACCGGCCAGTGGCAGGTCGCCTCGTTCAATTCCAGCAGCGACAGCCGCTGGCTCATCGGCACCACGTTGTCGTAGGTGACGGGCTCTGCCTCGACCTCGACCTCGAAGGCCTGCGCCAGCGCGGTGTTGCCGCGCGAGATCGGACGGGTCACCCGCATCATGTGCTGCGCCGGGCGTGCCTTGCGCGGCCGCGGAGCGGCCGAAGACGGACTCTTGGCGCGGCCGGACAGGCCGAGCCTGTGCACTTTGCCGATCACGGCATTGCGGGTCACATTGCCGAGCTCAGCCGCGATCTGGCTGGCCGAAAGTCCGGCCTCCCAGAGCTTTTTCAGCTGCTCGACGCGATCATCGGACCAGGTCAAAACCGTCATTGCACCCTTTCCCTCGCTGCGCGCCGCCATCCTGGGGCCTCGCAGCGAATGCCTAAGCCTTGAAAAAACCCGTGCCGCCAGAATCCCTTAAGGCTCGCCGGGCGCGCAACGAGCGCCCGAACGTTTACGCCGGTACATGAGGACTCTTGGGATCAGAACCGCTGCACGAGATGTCGTATCTGACAGTCCAAACGCTACAATATGGCGTGACTCCCGCGCAAGAGTCCGCCGACTCGCTTCCACATGTTCCGTGGTGAAAACCCCGCAAAATCGGCACCGCAAGACTACGGAATCAGCGTTTCGCGAGGCTTTCCGGGCGGCATTGACACCCGTCTTGCCAGGCATAAGATAGTGCCGCGTGCCGCCCTTAAAAGGCGGCACGTTTCGTTTTCCGGACCGGTCAATGGTGCGCTGCGCAAGGCATGCCAGGCAGGTCTCAACATTCAAATGCAACATCCAAGTGATGGTCATGACCAACAGCGCCGCGCCGCATCTGCTTCCCGTTTTCGCCAGGGCCGACCTTGGTTTCGAGCGCGGCGAAGGCTGCTGGCTGATCGCGACCAATGGCGATCGCTATCTCGATTTCACCTCGGGTGTTGCGGTGAACGCGCTCGGCCATTGCCATCCGGCGCTGGTCAAGGCCTTGCAGGAGCAGTCGACGAAGCTCTGGCACATGTCGAACCTGTTCCAGAGCCCGGATGGCGAGAAGCTCGCCGTGCGCCTGTGCAACGAGAGCTTTGCGGACTTCGTGTTCTTCTGCAATTCCGGCGCCGAGGCGCTGGAGGGTGTGATCAAGCTGGTCCGCCACCATCACTTCTCCAAGGGCCATCCGGAACGCTATCGCATCATCACCTTCGAAGGCGCCTTCCATGGCCGCACGCTGGCGACGCTGGCCGCGACCGGATCTGCAAAATACCTCGAAGGTTTTGGTCCGCCGATGGACGGTTTCGACCAGGTCCCGCATGGCGACATCGAGGCCGTGAAGAAGGCGATCGGCCCGCAGACCGCTGGCATCCTGATTGAGCCGATCCAGGGCGAGGGCGGCGTGCGTTCGTCGACGCCCGCCTTCCTCAAGGCGCTGCGCCAGCTCTGCGACGAGAAGGGTCTTCTGCTCGCTTTCGACGAGGTGCAGACCGGCATGGGGCGTACCGGCGATCTCTTCGCGCACCGGCGCACCGGCGTCACGCCCGACGTGATGTCGCTCGCCAAGGCGCTCGGTGGCGGCTTCCCGATCGGCGCGGTGCTCGCCACGGCGGAGGCGGCTGCCGGAATGGGGCCCGGCTCACACGGCTCGACGTTCGGCGGCAATCCGCTCGCGATCTCCGCTGCGAACGCCGTGCTCGACGTCATGCTCAAGCCCGGCTTCTTCGATCACGTGCAGAAGATGTCGCTGCTGCTCAAGCAGAAGCTCGCCTCCGTGATCGACCGCCACCCCGATATCGTCAGCGAAGTCCGTGGCGAAGGTCTGCTGATCGGCATCAAGGCGGTGGTGCCTTCGGCTGATCTCGTTGCCGCCTTGCGCAACGAAAAGCTGCTCACGGTCGGTGCCGGCGACAATGTCGTGCGCTTCCTGCCGCCTCTGATCGTCACCGAAGCCGAGATCGAGGACAGCGTCGGGCGGCTCGAGCGTGCTTGCGCTGCGATCTCGTCCAGTCAGACCAAGCGGGCGGCAAGCTGATGAGCAAGTCGCCGAGACACTTCCTCGACATCAACGAGCTCCCGTTGTCGGAGCTCAAGCGCATGCTCGCCGCATCCTCCGCCATGAAGGCGAAGCAGAAGGCGCATCAGCCGGTCAGGCCGCTCGAAGGCAAGACGCTGGCGATGATCTTCGAGCGTCCTTCGACGCGGACGCGGGTGTCGTTCGACGTGGCCATGCGCCAGCTCGGCGGTGAGCCCATCATGCTCACCGGCGCCGAGATGCAGCTCGGCCGCGGCGAGACCATCGCCGACACCGCGCGCGTGCTGTCGCGCTATGTCGACGCCATCATGATCCGCATCCTCAATCACGAGGCGCTGCTGGAGCTTGCCGCCTATGCGACCGTGCCCGTCATCAACGGCCTGACGCGCCGTTCGCATCCCTGCCAGGTGATGGCCGACCTCATGACCTACGAGGAGCATCGCGGCCCGATCGAGGGCAAGACGGTGGCCTGGACCGGCGACGACAACAACGTGCTGGCGTCCTGGGCGCACGCCGCCGAGCGCTTCAAATTCCAGCTCAATGTTGCGACGCCTCCGGAGCTCGCACCCAAGAAGGTGATGCGCGACTGGATCAAGGCGACCAACGCGCCCATCGTGCTCGGCACCGATCCGGAAGCCGCGGTGAAGGGCGCCGACTGCGTCGTCACCGACACCTGGGTGTCGATGGGCGACAAGGAGGGCGAGCATCGTCACAACGTGCTGAAGCCCTACCAGGTCAACGGCAAGCTGATGTCGCTGGCCAAGCCCGACGCGCTGTTCATGCACTGCCTGCCGGCCCATCGCGGCGAGGAGGTCACCGACGAGGTGATCGACGGCCCGCAATCGGTCGTGTTCGACGAGGCCGAAAACCGCCTGCACGCGCAAAAGGGCATCCTGGCCTGGTGCTTCGACGCGGTGAAGTAGCACCGGTGGAAGCCCGGCGACCGCCTTGCACACACTGTCGTCCCGGACAAGCGCCGCACAGCGGCGCGCCGATCCGGGATCCATAGCCACAGGAAGTTGTTTGGCGAGGACTCGGGGTTGTCATCTCGCGTTGTGATGTAATCATGTGGCTATGGGTCCCGGGCTCGCGCCTTGCGAGTCCCGGGACGACACTGATCTTGTCGTGCTTTCGTGTGATCCATTCTGCATCCGGATCGCACCCCCTTCCAATCCCCATCTCAGACCCCAGATAGAGCGCCATGGTTTCCCAATCTCCTGACATGAAAGCCGGGCCCGAAGGCCCGGTTCGCGCACCATCAGCGGTTCCGATCGATGACGCCGTGCTGCCTTACGAGGTCGATGCGCTCGACGTGCGCGGCCGCCTGGTGCGGCTTGGCCCGGCGCTCGACGACATCCTGACCAAGCACGATTATCCCGCGCCCGTCGGCAAGCTGCTCGGCGAGGCCATCGTGCTGACGACGCTGCTCGGCTCGGCGCTGAAATTCGAGGGGCGCTTCATCCTCCAGGCCCAGACCGACGGTCCGGTGTCGTTCCTGGTCGTCGATTACATGGCCCCGGATCGCCTGCGCGCTTACGCGCGCTACGATGCCGCGCGTCTCGGCGAGGCCAAGGATTCTGGCTTGAACTCCGGCGCGCTGCTCGGCCGCGGCCATCTCGCCATGACCATCGATCAGGGCCCCGACATGAGCCGCTATCAAGGCCTGGTCGCGCTCGACGGCGGCGGCCTGGAAGAGGCCGCCCACGAATATTTCCTGCGCTCCGAGCAGATCCCGACGCGCGTGCGCCTTGCGGTCGGCGAGGAATGGCGCTCGAGCGACGGCGGCAAGCATCGCTGGCGCGCCGGCGGCATGCTGATGCAGTTCCTGCCGAAGGCGCCGGAGCGCGCACGGCAGGCGGACCTGCATCCCGGCGATGCGCCCGAAGGCACCGAGGTGCACAGCGTCACGGAAGACGACGCCTGGGTCGAGGCGCGCTCGCTGATCGAGACCGTCGAGGACGTCGAGCTGATCGATCCCGAGCTCTCCGGCGAGCGGCTGCTGTTTCGGTTGTTTCACGAGCGTGGTGTGCGTGTGTTCAACCCGCTGTCGCTGAAAGCGCAATGCTCCTGCTCGCGCGATGCGGTCGCCTCCATGCTGAAGAGCTTTTCGGCTGACGATCGCGCCGCGATGGTGAAGGACGACAAGGTCGTCGTGACCTGCGAGTTCTGCTCGTCGGTGTACCAGTTCACGCCGGATGAGGCGGGCGTGGAGGACGCGTAGCGTCGCTCTGCCCCCTAGTTCAACACCCGCTTGTTGTCGGGGCTGTCGAGCGAGAACGTCGGCACGTCGATCTCGAAGCGCTCGCCGCTTTCGCTAACCATCTGGTAGCGGCCGGTCATGAAGCCGGAGGCGGTCGTCAGCGGTACGCCGGAGGTGTATTCGAAGCGCTCGCCGGGAGCCAAAATCGGCTGCTCGCCGACCACGCCCTCGCCCTTGACCTCCTGCTGGCGGCCGGAGGCATCGGTGATGATCCAGTGCCGCGTCTTCAGCTGCACGGTCTCCTCGCCGGAATTGGTGATGACGATGGTGTAGGACCAGAAATAGCGCGAGCGGTCAGGCGACGACTGCTCCGGAACAAAGTTCGGCTCGACGGTCACTTCGATCTGGCGGGTCACGGCGCGGTACATGCGGCCATCATACCGATTCCCCGGCCGGGAACCAAACGCCGCGAGACGGCCTTGGCGACATCGTCCCGCCAGAATTCGCGGGGAAGGACACCGCGATGTGATCCGGCCGCTTTGCGAGAGATCGGCCGGATCGGTACACTGCTTGACACGTCGCGATTTGCGGAAGGGTTTTTGGCCCCCGATGACCATTGCCGACCAAGTGACGGGATCGACGATCGCGGGAACCGCCAAACCCGCGGGGGCGAAGCCGCGCGTGGTCTCCTCGGCTATCACGCTGCCGGCCATCGGCGAGCGCGAGCTGCGGCTCGATCTGTTTCGCGGGCTGGCGCTGTGGCTGATCTTCATCGATCACCTGCCGCCCAGTTTGCTGACCTGGTTCACCATCCGCAATTACGGCCTCAGCGACGCCACCGAGATCTTCATCTTCATCTCCGGCTACACCGCCGCCTTCGTCTACGGTCGGGCGATGCTGGAGAGCGGCGTCCTCATCGCCACCGCGCGCATCCTGCGCCGGGTCTGGCAGATCTATGTCGCCCACGTCTTCCTGTTCACGATCTTCCTTGCCGAAATCTCCTATGTGGCGACCAGGTTCGAGAACCCGCTCTATACCGAAGAGATGGGGATCATGGAGTTCCTCAAGCAGCCCGACGTCATGATCGTGCAGGCGTTGTTGCTGCGTTTCCGTCCCGTCAACATGGACGTGCTGCCGCTATATATCGTCCTGATGTTGGCGCTGCCGCTGATCCTGTGGTCGATGAAATGGCGGCCCGACGTCACGCTCGGGCTTTCGGTGCTGCTCTACGCGGTCACCTGGGAGTACGATCTCTATTTGTCGGCCTATCCGAACGGCTTCTGGGCGTTCAATCCCTTCGCCTGGCAGTTGCTGTTCGTGTTCGGCGCATGGTGCGCGCTCGGAGGTGCGCGGCGCATGTCGCGTATCCTGGCCTCGCCGGTGACGATGTGGATCTCGATCGCCTATCTCGTGGCGGCGTTCTACGTGACGTTGACCTGGTACGTGCCGCAGCTCTCCCAATTCATGCCGAAGCGGATCGAGCAATGGATGTATCCGATCAACAAGACCGACCTCGATGTGCTGCGCTTCGCGCATTTCCTGGCACTGGCAGCGCTCACGGTGCGCTTCCTGCCCCGGACCTGGCCGGGACTGAAATCGCCCTGGCTGCGGCCGCTGATCCTGTGCGGCCAGCATTCCCTGGAGATCTTCTGTCTCGGCGTCTTCCTGGCGTTCGCCGGCCATTTCATCCTGGCGGAAGTCTCAGGTGGCGCGGGCATGCATGCCTTGATTAGTCTCTCCGGAATCCTGATCATGTGGGGGGTAGCCTGGCTCATTTCGTGGTACAAGCGCGTGGCTGACAAGAGCGGTGCAAAAGCCAAGAACGCCGATCTGGCGGGAGGGGGCTGATGAAGGCGAAGGTTCTCCTGAGCCTGGTCCTGCTATGCGGTGGCCTCGCCGCGCCCCTGGCGCGCGCGGGCGATGCTGTGCCTGCTGCCCCCGCGGTGCCCCCCGCGTGCGAACTGCCGTCCTATCTGCTGACCAGTGAAAGCCAGCTTCCCAGGGTTGCCGATGCCGTCAAGGCCGGCAAGCCGCTCGAGATTCTGGTCATCGGCAGCCGCTCGACCACGATTCCATCCTCGGAGAGCAGCTCCTATCCGGCGCGGATGGAAGCAATCCTCAAGGACAAGCTGCCGCCGTCGGAAGTGGTGCACGTTTCCGTAGATATACAGAGCAAGAAGACGGCCGAGGAAACCGCCGGCACCTTCGTTAAGCTGATGGAAGCAAAAACGCCTACTTTGGTCATCTGGCAGACCGGGACCGTGGACGCTATCCGAGCCATCGATCCCGACGATTTTCGCGGCGCGGTGACCGAAGGGGTTACTGCGTTGCAAAAGGCAGGGGCGGACGTCGTCTTGATGAATTTGCAGTACAGCCCGCGTACCGACACCATGATCTCGGCGCAGCCTTTTCTCGATAATATGCGCGTGGTTGCGCAGGAGCACGACATCCCGCTGTTCGATCGCTTCGCGATCATGCGGCAGTGGAATGAGCAGGGCCAGTTCGACCTGTTCAACCCGTCCCGCGGCCCTGAGCTGGCGAAACAGGTCCATGATTGCCTTGGCCGGGCGTTGGCACAGTTCGTGATCGACGCAGCCCGTCTGGAGCCGGCCCAGCAGCAAAATTGAGGTCTAGCGTTAATGAGTTTTCTCCGCCCTTTTTGCCTGACGCCAGCGCTGGCTGCGATCGCAGCGGCGCTGCTGCTGTTGCTGACGCCCGCGTCGCCGTCTCGCGCGCAGACGCACGCTGCACAGACGACGCCCGCGCAGCCGGCTGATCCCGCCTCCGCCTCGCACGCACAAACCACCGTCGCTGCGACATCTCCCGAGCAGCGCGGCATCACGGCCCGCGCCATCGACAAGGTGAAGGAGGTCGCAAAATCCGCCGGCGACATTTTCAGCCGCGTGCCCTGCCTGCCGCCGAAGGGCGGCTCGAAGGCGATGGGCTCGCTGCCGCATGTCGCAAGCAAGCTCGTCGCCGGCCAGCCCGTCGTCATCGTTGCGTTCGGCTCGTCCTCGACCGCTGGATTCGGCGCGAGCTCGCCGGAATTCAACTATCCGAACCGTCTCGCGGCGCAGCTGCGCCGGCACTATCCGACCGCCGACATCACCGTCGTCAACGCCGGCGTCGGCGGCGAGGACGCGCCCGAGATGATGAAGCGCCTTCAGACGCAGGTGATCGACGTCCATCCGGACATGGTGATCTGGCAGGTCGGCACCAACGCCGTGCTGCGCAACCTCGATCCCGGCGATACCGCCAAGCTGGTCGAGGACGGCATCTCCCGAATCCAGGCCGCAGGCGGCGCCGACATCGTGCTGGTCGATCCGCAATATTCGCCGGCCGTCAACCAGCGCGCCGAGAGCGCCGGCAAGATGATCAAGCTGCTTGGCAAGGTTGCCGAGCTCCGCAAGGTCGGCATCTTTCCGCGCTTCGAGGTGATGCGCGACTGGCACGAGAACCAGTCGATCCCGGTCGAGGGCTTCGTCATCGCCGACGGTCTGCACATGAACGATTGGGGCTACGCCTGCTTCGCCCAGCTGCTCGGCGACGACATCATCCGCTCGGTCGGCCAGATCAGGCTGGGCGTGAACGTTCCCGCGGACGTGCGTGCGTATCGGCCGATGTGACGAGACGCGAATGGGGAATGGCGAGTAGCGAATAGGGATTGCACTCGCTATTCGCTACTCACTATTCGCCGCTCACGCCTTCTCCAGCGCCGCGGTCAGATCCTCGATCAGATCATCGGCATGCTCCAGCCCCGCAGAGAAGCGGATGAAGCCTTCGCTGATGCCGAGCGCGGCGCGGTCCTCCGGCTTCAGGCGCTGATGCGTCGTCGTGGCCGGATGGGTGACGAGACTCTTGGCGTCGCCGAGATTGTTCGAGATCTTCGCCAGCTTCAATTCGTTGAGCACGCGGAAGGCCGCCTGTTTGCCGCCCTTGACCTCGAAGCCGACCAGCGTCGAGCCGCCGCGCATCTGCTTTTTCACCAATGCTGCTTGCGGATGATCGGCGCGGCCGGGATAGACCAGCCGCGAGACCTTCGGATGGCTCGCCAGTACCTCGGCAATGCGTGCTGCGGTGTCGGTCTGCGCACGCACGCGCACGCCCAGCGTCTCCAGGCCCTTGAGCAGGACCCAGGCATTGAACGGCGAGATCGACGGGCCGGTCTGACGCATGAAATTGTGGATGTGCTCGGCGATGAAGGCTTCCGAGGACAGGATGATGCCGCCGAGGCACCGGCCCTGGCCGTCGATATGCTTGGTCGCGGAATAGACGACGACGTCGGCCCCTAACGCCAGTGGGCTCTGCCAGATCGGGGTTGCGAACACGTTGTCGACGACGAGCCGCGCACCGCCCTTGTGTGCGATCTCGGCGATGGACGGGATGTCGAGCACGTCGAGCGTCGGGTTGGTTGGGCTCTCCAGGAAGAACGTCTTGGTGTTCGGCCGCACGGCCCGCTGCCATTGGTCGAGATCGAGCCCGTCGACCAGCGTGGTCTCGATGCCGTAGCGCGGTAGCAGATCCTGGATGACGTAGAGGCAGGAGCCAAACAGCGCACGCGAAGCCACGACGTGATCGCCGGCCTTAAGCGGCGCCAGGATCGCCGTCGTCACCGCCGCCATGCCGGTGGCCGCCGAACGTGCAGCCTCAGCGCCCTCGAGCTCGATGATGCGGCGCTCGAACATCGCGATGGTCGGATTCGAATAACGGGAATAGATGAAGCCGGGATCCTCGCCCTTGAACCGCGCCTCGCATTCCTCGGCGCTGTTGTAGACATAGCCTTGCGTCAGGAACAGCGCCTCCGACGTCTCGCCATATTGCGAGCGCAGGGTGCCGGAATGGACCAGGCGGGTTTCGGGGCGGTAGGTGGCAGGTGACTTCGACATAGGACCCTCCGATATGACCGTCTCGTCGAAACCGGTCACAAAAAAACCGGCCTGGATATCTCCACGGGCCGGGATCACAGAGGTCCCCGGCCTGTTTAGCGACTTATTTAACGTGGCTGCAAGCCGGCCGGCTCAAATCACCACGGGATAAGTGATGCTCATATTCCGCAATGCCCTTTCCGTCAAGGCGTCCATCGGATAGCCGTAAAAGGCTCATATTTCCCGTATGTCGGGATGTGTTTGCTCCCTGATGAGGTCCCTCGGTTGACGTTCACGGTCGCTGCCGACGCCAATGGTATCCTGCCCGACCGCATGATCGCGGCGATGGCGGAGGCGGGGCTCATCCTGCCTGCCTACGATTTCGTCGAAAGCCAGATCCAGCCGGCGAGCCTCGATCTGCGCCTCGGCGACATCGCCTATCGCGTCCGCGCCAGCTTCCTGCCGGGTCCCGGCGCCACCGTCGCCGAGCGCATTGACGAGTTGAAGCTGCACGAGTTCAGCCTCGCGGACGGCGCGGTGCTGGAGACCAACTGCGTCTACATCGTGCCGCTGCTGGAGAGCCTCGCGCTGCCGCCGGAGATCGTCGCGGCTGCGAACCCCAAGAGCTCGACCGGCCGGCTCGACGTCTTCACGCGTGTGATCGCCGACGGCACCCGCCGCTTCGACATGATCGGCGCCGGCTATCACGGCCCGCTCTATGCCGAAATCAGCCCGAAGACGTTTCCGGTACTGGTGCGCGAGGGCTCGCGCCTGTCGCAGGTACGCTTTCGCACCGGCGATGCCATCCTCAACGCCGACGAGCTCGATGGCTTGCATGCCACTGAGCGCCTCGTCGACATCGACGATGCCGACCTCTCGGGCGGCGTCGCTGTGTCGGTGGATCTGTCGGGCGAGAAAGCGAACGGCTTCGTCGGCTATCGCGCCAAGCGCCATACCGGCGTGGTCGACGTCGATCGCCGCTCCGGCTATGCGGTGGAGGATTTCTGGGAGCCGATCTCGGCCCGTCCCGACGGTAGCCTGATCCTCGATCCCGGCGAGTTCTACATCCTCGCCTCCAAGGAAGCCGTTCAGGTTCCGCCCGACTACGCCGCCGAAATGGTGCCGTTCGATCCGCTGGTCGGCGAATTCCGCGTGCACTATGCCGGCTTCTTCGATCCCGGCTTCGGCTATGCCGGCGCGGGCGGGCTAGGATCGCGGGCGGTGCTCGAAGTGCGCTCGCGCGAGGTGCCGTTCATCCTCGAGCACGGCCAGATCGTCGGCCGCCTCGTCTACGAGAAGATGTTGGCCCGCCCCGATGCGATGTACGGCCAGCGTATCGGCTCGAACTACCAGGCGCAGGGCCTCAAACTATCGAAGCATTTTCGGGTGTAGCCCCACACTTTACTGTCATGCCCCGGCTTGACCGGGCATCCAGTGCGCCGCAGCCTCTCGATTCAGTCACTGCTGCCTCGAATACTGGATCGCCCGCCTTCGCGGGCGATGACACTGATGTGTGGCAGGATGCGAAACGGGCTCGGGCTGTGTGCGAGGTGACGACATGACCGATCTATCCGATCTCAACGCAAACATCCTCAACGACGTCGCCGACGCGCTGATCTATTCCGATCGCTCCGGCACGATCATGCGCTGGAATCGTGCGTCGACCGCGCTGTTCGGTTTCACGGCGGACGAAGCGCTCGGCCAGAACCTCGACCTGATCATTCCCGAGCATTTGCGCGCCGCGCATTGGAAAGGTTTTGAGGCCGCGCTTGCGAGCGGCGCGATGAAGCTTGCGGGCAGGCCGACGCTGACCCGCGCGCTGCACAAGAGCGGGCGCAAGCTCTACATCGAGATGACGTTCGCGCTGGTGCGTGATGCAGGCGGTGCCGTGCAGGGATCTGTGGCGATGGCGCGCGATGTCACCGAACGCGTCGAGCGCGAGCGGGCGGCCAGGTCGGCACAAAATTCGTGATGCGGAATTGACGGGCGTGCTGCGCAGAGCGGCCTGCACGCGCATCATGTTGCCTGCAAACTGACGCAGTGACACACTCGATCAAAACAACGATCGGGAGCGAACATGACCGCTGCATCAGACACGGCGCAGGAAGCCCAATGGAAGCGCTGGCGGGCGATCGCTGATCTCTATCACGCCTACTTCACCGGCCTCATTCTCACCGTTGTCACGCGCCGCGGGAATGCGAATGCCGCCGAATTCGTCTTCCGCGTGTTCCGCCGCCAGCAGCAGGAGCGCTTCCTGCCCGGGCTCGAAAAGCTCGGACTCAGCCATCTGCCGCCGGCGGTCGCCGCTGCGCAATATCACTATCTCTCCAACTGGATCGGCGGCGTGCATGTCGAATACATGTATGAGAGCGACATCAAGGCCTGGATCCGCTATCCGCCGCCACGCTGGATCTGGAAGGGCACCGCGATCTGCGGGGTGCCCGGCGAGGTCTCGCGCGCGATGTTGCGCGGCTGGCACGCCAACAACGGCGTCGCGCTCGGCGATATCAGGCTGGGCTTCGTTTGCACCAAGCAGAGCGTCGATGGCCAGGACGGCCTCGAAGGCTACTATCATCAATACGACCATTCGCTGGAGCTCGACCAGCGTCTGGTGTTTGCGCGTCACCTCGAGGCGCCGCTGTTCGACGCGAACACCGCGCCGGCGCTGCCGGTTGCGAGCTGGCCGAAACCACGACTCGAGAAAGCCTATCGCAACTATGCGATGGAATATGTCCGCACCGCCGCGCCGGTCATGGTGCAGCTGTTCGGCCCCGAGGACGCCGGCTATCTGCTGCACCTCACCGGCAAGCTGATCGGGATGCAGTACTTCGACGAGGTCGCAGCCGCGCTGTCGATGAGCCGCGGTGGTGCGCGCGAATTTGCCTCGTTCTTGAACGCGTTGTTCGCCGCGCAGGATGACGCCGCCGAGATGGCGCAATCCGAAGGTACGTTCGAAATCAGTCAGCAGAGCTGGAAGCTGATGGACGACGTCACCGACTATCACCCCGCTTGCGCCAAGGTGCTTGAGGGGTTGTTCGAAGGCCTGGCTGCGGGATGCGGGCGGCACATTGGCGTGCACATGCGTCCAGCCAAGGGCGGCCGCCCGCCGCTGGTGTGGACACTCCAGTAGTTTCACCCCTTGGAATGCGCTGCCGCAGAGCACGCCTGCACCCTGCGCAGGAGGAATCGGCGCGCGCCGTGCTAACAAGCCCTGCCGCGCCTCGCGCGCGAAGAAATTGATTGGCACACCTGTTCATTGCCGCGCCGCAAAAATGGCGCTCGTGCCCGGGAGAGGACATGTCCGACATCGCCGAAATCCCGGTCGATGAACAAGAGCGTCCGTTGCCGCCGCCTCCGCAGCCGATCAAGAGCGCGCTGACGGATGGACCGATCCTGCGCACGCTGCTCTCGCTGGCTTGGCCGAACGTGATCGGGCTCTCAGCCGGCATCTGTGTGGTGATCGCGGAGACGTCCTATGTCGGCCGGCTCGGCGTCGAGGCCCTGGCTGCGATGGCGCTGGTGTTTCCGACCGTGATCCTGACCATGACGATGTCGGGCGGTGCCATGGGCGGCGCGGTGGCCTCCGCCATCGCCCGCGCGCTCGGCGCCGGTAACCGCGAACGCGCCGGCACGCTGGCGATGCACGCGCTGATGATCGGCATCAGCTTCGGTCTCGTCTTCATGCTGAGTATGCTGATCTTCGGGCCGCGCCTTCTCGAATTGCTCGGCGGCCGTGGCGATGTGCTGACGCACGCCGTCGCCTACACTCAGGTGTTTTTCGGCGGTGCGGTGCTACCCTGGCTGCTCAACACCATGGCGGGCGTCCTGCGCGGCACCGGCAACATGAAGCTGCCGTCGTTCCTCATTCTCAACTCCGCGGCCTGGCAGATCGTGCTCGGTGGCACCTTGGGCCTCGGGCTTGGCCCGGTGCCGCAGTTCGGCATGCGCGGCGTCGCCGCCGGTGCGTTGATCGCCTATTGCATGAACATCGGCATCATGGGCTGGTACCTGTTCTCCGGCCGCGCCGGGATCGTGCTGAGGCTGCGCGGCTTGCGCATCCAATGGGCGATGTTCTTCGACATCCTCAAGGTCGGCGCCATCGCCTGCTTCTCGCCGCTGCAATCGGTGCTGACGATCTCGATCTTCACCCACATGCTGGCGCAGTTCGGAACTGCGATCCTTGCCGGCTACGGCATCGGCGCGCGGCTGGAATTTTTGCTGACCTCGATCGCGTTCTCGTTCGGCATCGCCTGTGTGCCGATGGTCGGGATGGCGATCGGCGCGGGCCGCATCGCGCGCGCCCGGCGTATCGCCTGGATCGCCAGTGCTGCCGCCTTCGTGGCGGTCGGCGCGCCGGCCTGTCTCGTTGCGATCTTCCCCGATCTCTGGGTCAACATCTTCACCGACAGCGAGGCCGTGCGCGCGGCGAGCCATCAATATCTCTCGACGGTCGGACCGTTCTACGCTTTCTTCGGCCTTGCCACGACGATGTATTTCTCCTCGCAAGGCGCGGCCAAAGTGATCGGGCCGGTGCTGGCGCAGACCGCGCGGTTGATCTACATCGCCGCGATCGGCTGGTGGCTGTCGACCCACCACGCCAGCGTGCAGAGCTTCTTCTGGCTCGCCGCAAGCTCGATGGTCGTGCTCGGCTTGCTGTCGTGCTCCAGCGTGGTGCTGACGCGCTGGGGACCGCGCCAGACAAAACCTGCGATCAGGCCTGCTCTTTCGACGGTGGACTAGCGATGCTTGTGGCGAGGATGGCCGGCACCGGAAACGCCCGGTGCATCGCGGCCACGGCCTCCTTCGTCTGTCCCTGAACATAAGGCGCAAGCTCGTTCGGCAGCATGTCGATGGTCCAGAGCAGGCGACACCGCGTCTCGCCGTCGGCAATCACCTGCACCGAAGCGCTGTAGTGCTTCAGCCGCTCATTGTTGATGGCATAGACGAGGCGCTGCTGCGTATCGTCGCAATCGACCAGCACCTCGCGCGCCACCGAACCGTTGGCGAAGGTGACGATCCGCGCATCGCCATCGCGCGTGCAGGCGGTGACGAAGCCCGGGACAAGCCGATGATGCAGCGCGCCGAAATCCCGTACCGCGTCCCAGACGTCGTGCGCGGAGGCGAGGAGGGGGATGTCGTTGTGGATGGAGGCCATGAAGGTGTCCTTGATGATGTTGGGTGGTTGCCACGTCATTGCGAGTGCAGCGAAGCAATCCAGAGACATCTCTGCGAAGGCAGTCTGGATTGCTTCGTCGCAAGAGCCCCTCGCAATGACGAGGAGAACTCACGTACAAACCGCCTCGACATTGTTGCCGTCGGGATCGATCAGGAACGCCGCATAGTAGGTCGGGCTGTAATCCTTGCGCGGCCCGGCGCCGCCATTGTCGCGGCCGCCATTCTTCAGGCCTTCGCTGTGAAACGCCTTCACTGCGTCGTGGTCCTTGGCGCGGAAGGCGATGTGGGCGCCGTCGGCTTTGCGACCCTTGTTCAGGTGCAGCCACAGCGCCGGCTCGCCCTTCGGCCCGAAGCCGGCATAGCCGTCGCCGCTGGAGCAAAGGGCGTAACCGAGCGGCGCCAGCACGGCGCTGTAGAAGCGCGTCGCGGCGTCGAGGTCGGCAACGCGAAGTCCGATGTGGTCGTACATGTTCGTCTCCATTGCGAAAGCGCGCCGCAACTGGCGCGCGCCGGAGACGACCCTAGTCAGCTGAGGGCAAGCTGCTCTTGGAGAATCTTGCGCTCGCCCTTCGAGGCCTGGCGAAACTTGCCCGGCGACACGCCCGCGGCGCGATGGAAGGTGCGGACGAAATTGGAGAGATCGCCGAAGCCGACGTCATAGGCGACGTCGGTGACCGCGATGTCCTCGTCAGCCAGCAGCCGTGCGGCATGCCGCAGCCGCGAGCGCACCAGATATTGATGCGGGGTGACGCCGAGCACGCTGGAGAACAGTCGCAGGAAGTGGAACGGGCTGAGGCCCACCTGCCGCGCAGCCTGCTCCAGATCGACCTCGCCCTGCGAATTGTCGTCGATCCACAGCGCAGCTTCCACCGCGCGCCGGCGGTCGCGCGCAGTCGGCAGGGTCTGCTTGCGCGTTTTGCCGGAGGCAACGTCGACGAAACGAGCGGCCAGGATGTGACCGATTTCGTCGAGGCCGAGATCGCTGTTGCCATCTGCTGCCGTTTGGGCGAGCTCGCCGAGCACCATCAGCTCGGGGAGCGGCGGCGTCGCGCCGAGTTGCCACACCTCGCAGCGCCCTCCGAGGCCGTCGACCAGGTCCTCGCTGAGAAAGAAGGACAGGCAGACGTCGCCGGAGACGTGCTCATGCGTGCAGGTGTATTCCTCGCCGGGAGCGCCGACCAGCATCGAGCCCGCCACCAGCTCGAAGAAGCCGGCGCGGCAATGGCAGCCAAAACTGCCGGAGCGGACATAGGCAATGGAGTGGCCGGTGCGGCACTCCGCAAACGGCATGTCGTCCGGTCCCGCATCGCAGCGAAACTCGGAGACGGTCATCGAGCGCGTCATCAGGTGGGTGGTGGCGTCCATCCCGCCAATCTAGGCATGATCCGGACAAGTGTGTAGCGGTTGTCCGATAAGATCATGCCTCAAAAACCAAAGCTAAGATGCGGGCAAGACCGCGCCTTAGGTAGGAGGGCGCGGCGGAGCAACCGGCAGCAGCACCTCGAACAGCGTCTTGCTGGCGATCGGATGGGCGCCTTCGAGCGCCAGCAGCCGCCGCTTGGAGATGACGCCGCCATAGGGCGACAGCCGGTCGGTGTAATTGCCGGCCTCCAGCACCCGGTGACAGGGCACGATCAGCATGTAGGGATTTTTCGCGGTTGCCTGCGCCACAGAGTGCGCGGCACCGGAGGCGCCGAGCGCCTTGGCGATCTCGTGGTAGGTGCGCGTCTCTCCGCGCGGGATCGTGCAGGTGTATTCATAGACGCGCCGGTTGAAGCCGGGCACACCGCCGGCATCCAGGCTGACGTCGGAGAAGTCGGGATCGCTGCCTTGCAGCAGCACCGTGATGCCCTCGATGGCAAGCTCAGCGTTCTCGGACGGCCGCTGCTCGCGCGCGTCGGGATGCACTGCAAAAATCCGGCGGCGGGTGTCGATCTCCCGCGCCTCCGGCAATTGCACGGCAACCACGCCGCTGCTGCTCCAGATGATGCCGCAGCGGCCGATCGCCGTGTCGAATATCGCGTAAGCGCGCCCCACCATGCACACGCCCCACTCAGTGCACGTTTCTCCCCAGACAAGCATCATATCACTGCCACAATCCGGCGCACCTGGAATCTTACCAGAAAGTTAAGCAGCGTCGGGTGCGCCACGCCAAAGCGCTTGGCGGGACGCGCCGTCTCGGCTAATCAGGATGGGCGCGAAGCAGCGCGTCCGCGGGCGTAGTTCAATGGTAGAACGGCAGCTTCCCAAGCTGCATACGAGGGTTCGATTCCCTTCGCCCGCTCCAGCTTCTCCTCTCCGCGTGATTTGAGCTCAAGCCGGGCTTGACTGCTTTCGACCTCGCCTGCCGCGCTCAAGATTCCATTATATTAGCCCTTCATTCCCGGCGTTCGATTTCGCGTGCGCTAAGCTCAGCCGTCTCGGCGAGCGCGGTCCTCGCACCGGGCGCTATCCTGAAGAGGGACTATGGACCAGCAGAAACTCGATCGCGCCATCGGGCGCCGCCTGAAGACGCTGCGGACGCAGGCGGGCATGACGTTGAACGAGCTTGCAGGCCGGTCCGGCGTCAGCCGGGCCATGATCGGGCGGGTGGAGCGGGCGCAGAGCAGTGCGACGGCGGCGCTGCTCGGAAAGCTCTGCGCGGCGCTCGATGTCTCGCTCAGCGATGTGGTCGCGCTCGCCGAGAAACCGCCGGAGCGCCTGGTGCGGCTCGCCGACCAGCCGCATTGGCGCGATCCCGACAGCGGCTACCGGCGCCGTCATGCCTCGCCGCCGGATGCGGCAAGCGGCATCGAGATCATCGTCGTCGACCTGCCGGCCGGCGCCCGGGTCTCCTACAGCCCCTGGGGCCGCAACGCCTTCACCCAGCAACTGCTGATGCTGGAGGGCACGATCGCCGTGCATATCGATGCCAAGGCGGTGCGGCTGCGCGAGGGCGATTGCCTGGATTTCGATGTGATGCGCGCGGTGATGTTCGAGAACGAGACCCGGCAGGATGCGCGCTACGTCATCATCACCAGGCGCGGCGCTTCCTACGGCAAGATGTGAGACCATGGATAAAATGATGATGCAGATCCGCACCGGCGACACCTATGATCCCCGCGTCATTGCGCTGCTCGATCATCACGTCACGGCGGCGCGGGCGCAGACGGCGCCGGGCAGTGCCCACGCGCTCGACTTCGCGCGCCCGACATCGCATTCTGGACCGGCTGGGAGGGCGAGACGCTGGTCGCCACCGGCGCGCTGAAGACGCTTTCGGCCGAGCACGGTGAAGTCAAGTCGATGCACACGCTCCAGACCACGCGCAGGCAGGGCTATGGCGGCCAGATGCTTCGTCACATCATCGCGGAAGCCCACGCGCGCGGCCTGCAGCGCCTCAGCCTCGAGACCGGATCGTGGAATTATTTCAAGCCGGCGCAAGCGCTCTATCAGGCGCACGGCTTCGTCGCCTGCGCGCCGTTCGAGGGCTATGTCGAGGATCCCAACAGCGTGTTCCTGACGCTCGACCTGACGTCCGGGTAAGCCCGCGGGCCAGCGCTAAACGCACTCAGCCTCAACCTCGTCGCGTCTCCTCGAGCTTGTCGAGCACGCGCTCGGGCGCAATGTCGCGCGCCGCTTCCTCCAGCTCGCGCTTGGAGTCGGGTTTGACGTCGAGCCGTTCGGCGACCTGGGTGAGCAGGCGGGCGACCTTGGTCAGCTCGTGCTCAGCGAGCAGGCTGATCTGGAGGTCGAGATCGGCGCGCTTGTCTGCGGCCGCCGTCATGCGGTTCTGCGAGATCAGCACGAAGGTCGAGAGGAATATCGCCTCCACCGAAGCGATCATCGCCAGCACCACGAAGCTCTCGTCCCAGGCCGGGACCCCCGGCACCCAATGCAGGTTGGCGATGATCCAGAAGCCGAACAAAGCGAGGTGCAGATAGACGAAAATCATGCTGCCGGTGAAGGCTGTGATGGCGTCGGCGAGCTTTTCCTGGCCCTTGGCAGCGCGTTGCTCACCGCGGCGGCGCTCGACCAGCGCCTGGATATTGCGCTCGAGCGTCGGGCTCAGTCCGTCGCCAGGATCATGGGTGATGTCGTTATGCACGCGGCGGCAACGGTCGAGGGGAGGAGCCGTTCCTGGGGCGCGCAATCCAAAATGCCGGCCGCCCCTCAAAATGAGTTGCGTACCTCAAAACACCTCTGCTAGCCTTCAGCCATGGCCGAGACGCTCACGCCGACCGCACTGACGCTGAAGGACATCGCGCGCGAGGCCGGGGTCAGCCTGGCAACGGTCGACCGCGTCCTGCATAACCGCCCGGGCGTGCGCCCGGACACGGTCCGGCGCGTGAAGGCGGCGATCGAGCGCAATTCGTTCCAGCCGCATGTGGCCGCCGCCGAGCTCGCGCGCGGCCGCGCCCGCCGCTTCGCCTTCGTGATGCCGTCGGGGCCGAACCCGTTCATGCAGCAGATCGAGGCCTATCTCGGCGAAATGTCGTCCTGGCTGTCGGCGCGCCGGATCAGCGTCGAGATGGTCGCAACCGACGTGTTCGAAGTTTCCGCGCTTGCAGCCTCGCTGGAGGCGCTGTCGGGCGATTACGACGGCGTCGCCGTGGTGGCGCTGGATCATCCGAGCGTCCGCGCCGCCATCAACGATCTCGTCGATGGCGGGACCAAGGTGGTGACGCTGGTCTCGGACGTGCCGTCCTCGCGCCGGCACCATTATGTCGGCATCGACAACATCGCCGCGGGCCGCACCGCCGGCGCGCTGGTGGGACGGCTGGTCGGCCAAAGGTCAGGCAAGGTCGCGATCATCGCGGGCTCGCAGGGCCTGCGCGACCATGCAGAGCGCATCTTCGGCTTCAATCAGGTGATGGCGGCGGAATTCCCTGATCTCACCGTGCTGCCGGTGCTCGAAGGGCGCGATGAGGACGAGCGTTCGGAGCAGCTGCTGGCGCGCCTGTTCGGCAGGTACGCTGACATCGTCGGCCTTTATAATGTCGGCGCCGGCACGCAGGGCGTGGCCAAGGCTTTGGGTGATAAGGCTTTGAGTGATAAGGCGTCGGGCGACAGAGCATCGGGCGATGTCGGCCGCGACAAGCAGGTCGTGTTCGTCGGACACGACGTTACCGCGCTGACGCGGCGGCTGCTGTTGCAGGGCGTGATGGATGCGGCGATCTCGCAAAATCCGGGACATGAAGCGCGCGCCGCGGTGCGCGTGCTGCTCGCGCTCGCCCGCGGCGAGCCGATTTTGCACGAACAGGAGAAGATCAGGATCGACATCGTGATGCGGGACAATCTGCCCTAGCGGCAGGAGATTTCGACAGCTGCACCGGTGAACCCGGCTCCAAGATCGCGCACCGCGACAGGTGAATGGGAGGATGGCATGTATCTCGGACTGGACGTCGGCACGTCCGGTGTGAAGGCAGTGCTTGTCAGCGACGCCGGCGCGACTATCGCGAGGAGCGCGCGCGAGCTTGCGCTTTCGCATCCCGCGCCGCTGTGGTCCGAGCAGGATCCCGATTCCTGGGTCGATGCCGCCACCGCTGCGGTCGACAATCTCGCCGCCCGCCATCCGCACGAGGTCGCGCGGGTCCGCGGCATCGGGCTGTCGGGCCAGATGCATGGTGCGACGCTGCTCGGGGAGGATGGCCGGCCGCTGCGCCCGGCCATTCTCTGGAACGACGGCCGCTCGCAGGCCGAATGCGCCGCGCTGGAGCGGCGCTGCCCGTCGCTGCACGCGATCGCGGGTAATCTGGCCATGGCCGGCTTCACCGCGCCAAAGCTGCTCTGGGTCGCGCGGCATGAGCCGAGGATCTTTGAGCGTGTCGCAAAGGTGCTGCTGCCCAAAGCCTATGTCCGCTATCGCCTCACCGGCGAGATGGTCGAGGATATGTCCGACGCAGCCGGCACGCTGTGGCTGGACGTCGGCCTGCGCCGTTGGTCGGCCCTGCTGCTGCACGCCACCGGGCTCGATCTGCACCACATGCCGCGCCTCGTCGAGGGCAGCGCGGCGAGCGCGGTGCTTGCGCCTGACTATGCGCAGCGCTGGGGAATGACAAAAGACGTCGTGGTCGCCGGTGGCGCCGGCGACAATGCCGCGAGCGCGATCGGGCTTGGCGCGATCTCACCGGGCGATGCCTTCCTGTCGCTGGGCACGTCGGGCGTGGTGTTCCGCGCCACCGACCGCTTCGCGCCGGCGCCTGAAACGGCTGTGCATGCGTTCTGTCACGCGCTGCCCGGCCTCTGGCACCAGATGGGCGTGATGCTCTCGGCGACGGCGTCTCTGACTTGGCTGGCCGGCCTAATGGAGACGCCGGCTGCAGCGCTGTTGGTGCCACTGGGTAAGCGCGTCGACGGGCCGAGCCCCGTCTCGTTCTTGCCGTACCTCGACGGCGAGCGCACGCCGCACAACGATGCCGGCGCCAGCGGCGCCTTCGTCGGCCTGCGCGGCGCGACCTCGCGCAGCCAGATCGTCCAGGCCGTGCTCGAAGGCGTCGCCTTTGCCGCGCGCGACAATCTGGCGGCGCTGGGCGCGGCCGGTGGGACGATCACTGAGCTCGATCTCGTCGGCGGCGGCTCGCGCTCGCAATTGTGGGCGCAAATCTGCGCCGACGCGCTCGGCATCCCCGTCCACCGCGTCGAGGATGGCGAGGTCGGAGCGGCGCTCGGCGCCGCGCGTCTCGGCCGGCTCGCCGCAACAGGCGAGGATCCCGCGGAGGTCTGCACCCGTCCGCGGCGGTTCGCGAGTTTCACGCCTCGCCCGTCCGTCACCGCAGCCTATGACGAGGCCTATCGTCGCTGGCGCGCGCTTTATCCTGCATTGAAGGAGCTAGCTTAAGTGAACGCGTCAGCCAAATTCTTCGAGGCCAGCGCACCCGTCGCCTTTGCCGGCAAGGATGCGGACAACACGCCCGCCTTCCGCTGGTACGACAAGGACCGCCTCATCCATGGCCGCCGGCTTGAGGACCATCTGCGCTTTGCGGTCTGCTATTGGCATTCCCTGTGCTGGCCGGGCGGTGATCCCTTCGGCGGGGAGACGTTCCTGCGGCCCTGGCACGGCGGCACTGATGCGATGGCGCAGGCGCGCGCCAAGGCCGATATCGCCTTCGAGCTGTTCCGCCTGCTCGACGTGCCCTTCTTCACCTTCCACGACGTCGACGCGGCGCCGGAAGGCGCATCGCTCGCCGAGTCGGTCGCCAATCTCAATGCCATCGCCGACCTGTTCGAGCAGAAGATGGCCTCGGCAAGAGTGCGCCTGCTCTGGGGCACCGCCAATCTGTTCACCCATCGCCGCTACATGGCGGGCGCAGCGACCAATCCGGACCCCGAAATCTTCACCTATGCCGCCGGTCAGGTCCGCGCCGCGCTGGAGGTGACGCATCGGCTCGGCGGCCAGAACTATGTGCTGTGGGGCGGGCGCGAGGGTTACGAGACCCTGCTGAACACCGATCTCAAGCGCGAGCTCGACCAGCTCGGGCGCTTCGTCTCGCTCGTCGTCGAGCACAAGCACAGAATAGGCTTCAAAGGCCCGATCCTGATCGAGCCGAAGCCGAAGGAGCCGACCAAGCACCAATATGATTTCGACGTTGCCACCTGCTACGGCTTCCTCGAACGCTACGATCTCCTCAAAGACGTCAAGCTCAACATCGAGCAGAACCATGCCATCCTGGCCGGTCATTCCTTCCATCACGAGGTTGCGCTGGCGGAGGCGCTCGGCGTGTTCGGCTCGCTCGACATCAACCGCGGCGACGATCTGCTCGGTTGGGACACTGACCAGTTCGCGATGAATGTGCCGGAACTGACGCTCGTATTTCACGAGATCCTGAATCGCGGTGGCTTCACCTCGGGCGGGCTGAATTTCGACGCCAAGATCCGCCGCCAGTCGATCGACCCCGACGACCTCATTCACGCCCATGTCGGCTCGATGGATGCCTGCGCGCGCGCCTTCCTCGCCGCGGCCGACATGCTCGACGCCGGCGCACTCACCGCGCCGCTCGCCAAGCGCTACGAGGGATGGGCAGGCCCCGAGGGCCGCGCCATTCTCGGCGGCCAGCGTTCGCTCGCCGATCTCGCCGACCGCGCGCTTCTCCCCGGCTTTGATCCGCAGCCGCGCTCGGGCCGGCAGGAATATCTGGAATCCCTGGTCAATCGCTACGTCTGAGGAAGTCCGCTGATGGCACATGCTGACGCGACCCCGGTCCTCGAGCTCTCCGGCATCGGCAAGGAGTTCGGCGCGATCCGCGCGCTGCACGACGTCGACATGCAGGTCTTCCCGGGGGAAGTCGTCGGCCTGATGGGCGACAACGGCGCCGGCAAGTCGACGCTGGTCAAGATCATTGCCGGCAATTTTCGCCCAAGCCATGGCGAGATGCGCTTTGCCGGGAATGCCGTCCATTTCAACCGTCCGGTCGACGCCCGCGCCGTCGGCATCGAGGTCGTGTACCAGGACCTCGCGCTCGCGGACAATCTGACCGCCGCGGCCAACGTCTTCCTCGGCCGCGAGCTGAAGCGCAAATTCGGACCTGTTGCGCTGCTCGACCACAAGGCGATGGCGGTGCGTGCCCTCGAATTGTTCGGCGAGCTGCGCTCGGAGACGCGGCCCGACGATCTCGTCAAGCAGATGTCGGGCGGCCAGCGCCAGGCGGTCGCGATCGCGCGTACCAGGCTCTCCAATGCGCGGCTGGTGATGATGGACGAGCCGACCGCCGCGATATCGGTGCGCCAGGTCGAGCAGGTGCTAGGCCTGATCCACCGGCTGAAGGAGCAGGGCGTCGCCGTCATGCTGATCTCGCACCGTATGCCCGACGTCTTCGCCGTATGCGACCGCGTCGTCGTCATGCGCCGCGGCGAGAAGCGCGCCGACAAGCCGATCCACCAGACCTCGCCTGAGGAGATCACCGCCCTCATCACCGGCGCGAAGGAGGCGGCGTGATGGCCATGCCCATGGAATCCCCGATCAGCTTCACCAATGTCGGCCGGATCAGATGGTGGCAGCGCGGCATCTTCGCCTCCCAGACCGGCTATGTCCTGCTGGCGCTGGCCGTGCTGCTGGTGATCATGCATTTCGCCAGCCCGTACTTCTTCACCGAAGGCAACATGCAGAACGTGGCGAAGAATTTCTCCTTCATCGCCATCGCCACGCTCGGCGTCACCTTCGTGATCATCACCGGCGGTATCGATCTTTCGGTGGGATCGATGATGTGCTTCTCCGCCATGATCACCTCCATGGTGATGACCGAGCTGTCGGCGCCCGGCTCGCCCGCGGGCTCGCTTTTCGTGCACATGGCGGCGGACGGCAAGACTGTCGTTGCCAACGTGCCTGGGCTGATCCTGCTGGTCTCTGTTCTCGCCGGCCTCGGCGTTGCGCTGATCGCCGGCCTCGTCAACGGCTTCTGCATCGCCGTGCTCGGCCTGTCGCCCTTCGTCACCACGCTCGGCATGCTCTCGATCGTGCGCGGGCTCGGCTATGTCGTCTCCAACGGCCGCGGCAGTTTTCCCGGCGGGCCGGACGCCGATTACTTCTATGCGCTGACCTCGGGCACCATGTTCGGCCTGCCCGCGCCTTTCATCTATCTTATGATCCTCGCGCTGGCGATGGCCGTGGTGCTGCACCACACCGCGTTCGGCCGCCACGTCTTCGCGCTCGGCGGCAACGAGAAGGCGGCCGAGCTCACCGGCATTCCCGTGGTGCGCGTCAAGATCGAGGTCTACGTCATCTGCGCGCTCGCCGCAGGCCTACAGGGCATCATCATCTCCGGCTGGCTCGGATCGGCCCCGGCCAACATGGCGACCTCCTACGAGCTCAACGTGATCGCGGCTGCCGTGATCGGCGGCGCCAACCTCGCCGGCGGCATCGGCGGTCCGCTCGGGGCCATCGTCGGCTGTGTGCTGCTGGAAGTGATCCGCAATGGCCTCGTGCTGGCGCAGGTCAGCTCCTACTGGCAGCAGACCTTGGTGGGCGTGATCATCATCCTGGCCGTGCTGGTCGATCGCATCCGCTCGCGGATGACGTGACGTAACGAATGGTCCGGGAAGGCAAATAAAACGCCGCCTGTCCGCTTCCCGGACACCTCTAGACAGGGCAGGCGCCTGACAAGAGTGGAGGAGACAATGAGGAAACTTCTTCTTGCCGGCATCGCGGTTGCGATGATGGCCACGCCGGCGTTCGCCGCGAACTACCGCTTCGTCATCGTGCCCAAGGCGATGAACAATCCGTTCTTCGACTTCGCGCGCGACGGCTGCCTGAAGCGCGCCAAGGAGCTCGGCAACATCGAGTGCATCTACAAGGGGCCGGTGGAGCACGAGCCGGCGACGCAAGCCCAGATCATCCAGGACTTTGTCACCCAGAAGGTCGACGGCCTCGCCATCTCGGTCGCCGACGTCGCGGCCATGACCAAGTCGATCGAGGCGGCGACCGCTGCCGGCATCCCCGTCATCACCTTCGATGCGGACGCGCCGGGCTCCAAGCGCATCGCCTATATCGGCACCAACAACAAGGAGTTCGGCACGGCGCTCGGCAAGCAGCTCCTGAAGATGCGGCCCGACGGCGGCAAATATGCCATGGTCTCGGGCGGTCCCGGCGCCAAGAATCTCGCCGAGCGCGTCGACGGCGTGCGCGAGGCGCTGAAGGGCTCGAAATGGACCGAGGTCGCGGGCTCGCCGACCTTCTGCAACGACGATCCCGCGCTCGCGGTGCAGCAGATGACGGACATGCGCACGGCCACGCCCGACCTCGCCGCCATCGTCCCCATCGGCGGCTGGCCGATGTTCGCCCCCGAAGGTTTCAAGGCCTTCGCCTCCAGGAACAAGAAGGACATCGATTCCGGCAAGTTCACGCTGGTCGTCGCCGATACGCTGAAGATGCAGCTCGAGCTGCTGCGCGACGGCTATGCCAATGCGCTGGTCGGGCAACGTCCGTTCGAAATGGGCGAGAAGGCGATGGACACGCTGCTCGCTATCAAGAAGGGCGAGAAGGTGCCGGAGATCGTCTACACTGGCCTCGATCTCGTGACCAAGGACAACGTCGCGCAGATGTTGAAGTAGGAGCGCTGCCAGCCCCGCGCTCCTGCATGCCTCCCCCGCTTGCGATTTCCGCGAGCGGGGGAGATGATTTGGGCTGCTGGAATGAAGTCTGGAAGGCAATGGGAATGAAACGGTCGCGGCTCGGCTCTCTCGACGTCACCTCAATCGGCCTCGGTTCCGCTCCGCTCGGCGGATTGTTCAGCCCCGTCAGCGATGCCGACGCGCAAGCGACGATCGAACGAGCCTGGTCGGCCGGAATCCGCTTCTTCGACACCGCGCCGCTTTACGGCTTTGGCCTCGCCGAGCGGCGGCTCGGCGCGTTCCTGCGCCAGCAGCCGCGCGACTCCTACGTCATCTCGACCAAGGTCGGCCGCCTGTTGCGCGCGCCCGAGGGCGCAGCTGCCGAGGACGAGCACTACAAGGGAACGCCGCGCGAGCGGCCGGTGTTCGATTTCAGCCATGACGGCGTGATGCGCTCGGTCGAGGAGAGCCTCGCAAGGCTCGGGCTCAACCGCGTCGACGTCCTGCTCGTGCATGATCCCGACGACCACTTCGACGACGCCGTCAACGGTGCGTTCCGCGCGCTGCAGCGGCTGCGCAGCGAGGGCACGGTCAAGGCGATCGGGGCCGGCATGAACCAGTCCGAAATGCTGGTTCGATTTGCCGAGGCGGTGCCGGTCGATTGCTTCCTGCTCGCCGGCCGCTACACGCTGCTCGATCAGGGCGCACTGGATGCGCTGTTTCCTCTCTGCACGGCGAAAGGCATCGGCATCCTGCTCGGTGGCATCTACAACAGCGGCATCCTGGCCAATCCCAACACCAGCGCCAAGTTCAACTATCAGGACGCGGATGCGGCACTGGTTGCGCGGGCGCGCGAGCTCGACGCGCTCTGCCGCAAGCACGGCACGGAGCTGAAGGCCGCCGCGTTCCAGTTCTGCATGGCTCACCCGGCCGTGACGGTCGCGGTGATGGGCGCGCGCAATGCAGCGGAAGTGGCCGACAACATGGCGATGTCGGAGCGCGCGGTGCCGCCGGCGTTCTGGCAGGAGCTGCGCGCGAAAAATCTCGTCGATGACCGCGCGCCGCTGCCGGGCGGAGCGTGAGCATGATGATCGACGGCCATCAACACTTTTGGGACCCGGCGCGCGCAGACTATCCCTGGATGGAGGCGGAGGAGCTCACGCCGATCCGCCGCGCCTTCAGTCCTGCCGATCTCGCGCCGCTCCTGAAGGAAAACGGCATCGACGCCAGCATCCTGGTGCAATGCCGCTCCGCGCTGGAGGAGACCGAGGAATTTTTGCGGATCGCAGATGCGACGCCGTCGGTGATCGGCGTCGTCGGCTGGGCTGATCTGACCGACGCTGCGCTTGGCGAAACCCTCGACGGGCTGCGTGCATCGCGCGGGGGCAACAAGCTGGTTGGCATCCGCCATCAGGTCCATGACGAGGCCGATCCCGACTGGCTGCTGCGCGAGGACGTTCAGCGCGGCCTCACCGCCGTGTTCGCCCGCGATCTCACCTATGACTTGCTGGTTCGCACCCGCGAGCTGCCCTCGGCCGTCGCAACCGCGCAGGCCTTTCCGCAAGCACGTTTCGTGCTCGATCACGCCGCCAAGCCGCCGATCGCCGACGGCGGCAGCGAGGAATGGACCGATCGCATCACAGCGCTCGCCACCTGCGGCAATGTCTGGTGCAAGATTTCAGGGTTCGCAACGGAAGCGGTTTGGAACGACTGGGATGCGGAGCATCTGTTTCCGTTCGTCGAACATGCCGCGAAATGCTTTGGCGAGGATCGCCTGATCTTTGGCTCCGACTGGCCGGTGTGCCTGCTTGCGGGCAGCTACGGCGAGATCAAGAGCGCGCTCGAGGCGTGTCTGGCAAGGCTTGGACCGGGCGTGCGAGAGAAGGCATTCGGCGCGAATGCGAAGGCGGCGTATCGGTTGGCGGTGAGCTGAGCCGCGCACGCGCTTCCTTCTCCCCTTGTGGGAGAAGGTGGCGCGCAGCGCCGGATGAGGGGTTCTCTCCGCGATATCACCTCTCAAAATTCGCGCGCGGAGAGATACCCCCTCACCCTACCGAGCTTGTGTCTACGAGAGGTGATGCCCTCTCCCACAAGGGGAGAGGGCGCAGCAACGAGCAGCGCCCCTCACGCCTCCGCGGGCACCTGATCCAAGAATCCCGTCACGCTTCTGATCCGCCCATCCTTCAGCACGGCGAAATCCGTCCCCTTGATCGGGCTGTCGACGCCGTCGGGACCAAGTCCCCACGAGAATCGCACATGATCGCCGTAGCCATTGGGCTCGCCGATCAGCTTGAATGTGAAATCGGGAAAGCGCTGCTGCACGCCCGCGATCAGCGCGTCGATGCCATCCCGGCCGTCACCCTTCATCAGCGGATCGACATAGCTTGCATCTGCCGTCCAGGTTTCGCTCAGCAGCTCGCGGCGGCGGCTCGTCGTGCGCTCGTTCCAGAGATCGATATAGCAAAGGGCGATGGCGGTGTGGTCGGTCATGTCAGTCTCCTTCGATGAAGCCGTGTCCGGCTGACCGTGACTATCGAAGGTCTACGCGCACATATCGATTACCTCGGAGGTCATCGATACGCGAAAAAATGAAGCGCGATGATGACCTCATCGCGCTTCATTCGCATCGTCTGCGGATTTACTTCGCCGCGGTCACCATGATCTCGACGGTGTATTGCGGCGCCGCCAGCTTGGCTTCGACGGTGGCGCGGGCCGGCGTGTTGCCGGGCGAGACCCAGGCGTCCCACACTGCGTTCATCTCTCCGAAGGTCTTCATGTCGGTGATGTAGATCGTGGCCGAGAGCAGCTTCGATTTGTCGGTGCCGGCCTTGGCGAGGTGACCATCGATGGTCGCCAGGATGTCCTGGGTCTGCTTCGTCACGCTTTCGCCGGCGGCCTTGTTGGCGACGACACCGGCGAGATAGACGGTGTTGCCGTGCACGACGACCTGGCTCATGCGCGGGCCGGTTTCAAAACGCTGAATGCTCATTGGGGGATCTCCTGGTGAAAGGGCGGCCCTGTCTAGCCCAGCGACCTGCCGTGTGCCACCCCCGGCACGCATGCGTTGCCCGGCATGCATGCGTTTGCCCGCTCAATGAGACTGGCTGAAGAATGTCCAGATCGTCTCGGCGCCGTCGATGTCGCCGTTCTGCGGGCCGAGCAGCTTGGCCGCGACTTTCGGGAAACGCGCGTCCGGTGCAAATCCAGGCATGCGATGGCCGCCCCCATTGACGCGATAGAGCACGACCTCGTGTCTCGCCGGACAGCGTGAGGAAATCCGCGTCACCGTGGATTGGTCCGCGGGATTCCTGTCGGGCAGCTCGGTCTCGGTCACCTCGTCCGTCTCGCAGCCATTGAGCTTGCGCCAGAATGCCAGCGTCTCGTCGGTCGACCAGAATCCCTCTGCGGCAAAATAGCTCGATCCTCGCCCGCCCTCATAGGGGACCAGCGGGTCGGCCGTGCCGTTCATGAGCAGCATCGGCAGCGGCCGCGATGGATGGCAGGTCACGGCGGCCTCATCGTTGAGGTTCATGATCACGCTCGCGCCTGCCGCAAACAGATCGGCCCGCGCACAAACCAGCGTCATCGCCATGGCGCCGCCGTTGGAGACGCCGGTGACGTAGATCCGCTTTGCATCGGCCGTGCCGTCGGCCACCAGCTTCTCGACCAGCCTTGCGATGAAGGCGACGTCGTCGGTGCCCGCCGGTGGTCCGCGCAGGGCTGGGCCTGCCTTCGTCCGCGCGTCCGCCCAGGCATTGTTGAGTCCGTCCGGAAAGACCACGGCGAGACCCTCGCGCTTGGCGGTTTGCGGCCACGCCGTCCGCGTGATCATGTCGGCGCCGCGCTGGGTCTTGCCATGCAGCACGATCACCAGCGGCGCCGGCTTCTTCGCCGGCAGCTGCGCGGCGTAGGAGCGCTTCACGCCGTTGACGTCGATCGTGTCGGCGGATGCAGGGGAGGCGGCGGTCAATGCCGCAACCAGCGCCCCGATCTGCATCCACCGCGGCATGAACTAGCCCACCGCCTTCGCCGCGGCGCGGCCGGCATTCCGGCCCGAGAACAGGCAGCCGCCGAGGAAGGTGCCTTCCAGCGAGCGGTAGCCGTGCACGCCGCCGCCGCCGAAGCCGGCGGCTTCGCCAACGGCATAGAGGCCGGGAATGACGCTGCCTTCCTCGCCGAACACGCGGGAGTCGAGATCGGTCTCGAAGCCGCCCAGCGTCTTGCGGGTGAGGATGTTGAGCTTCACCGCGATCAGCGGCCCGTGCGCGGGATCGAGGATCTTGTGCGGGGAGGCGGTGCGGATCAGCTTGTCGCCGATATAGCGGCGCGCATTGTGGATGTTCATCACCTGCGCGTCCTTGACGTAGGGGTTGGCGATCTCACGGTCGCGCGCTTCGATCTGCATCCTGATGTGCTCGAGCTTCAATAAGTCGCTGCCGGCGAGTTGGTTCATGGCCGCAACGAGCTCATCGAGCTTGTCGCGCACGATGAAGTCGACACCATGGCTTTTGAACGCCTCGACCGGCGCCGGCGCCCCCTTATTGGTGGCGCGGCGCAGCGTCATGCGCCAGCTCTTGCCGGTGAGGTCGGGGTTCTGCTCCGAGCCCGACAGCGCGAACTCCTTCTTGATGATGCTCTGCGTCAGGATGAACCAGGAATGATCATAGCCGGTCGACATGATGTATTTGAGCTGCCCGAGCGTGTCGGAGCCGGGGAATAGCGGCGCGGGCAGCCGCGTGCCTGTCGCGTCGAACCACATCGAGGATGGGCCGGGCAGGATGCGGATGCCGTGGCGCGGCCAGATCGGCGACCAGTTCTGGATGCCCTCGACGTAATGCCACATGCGGTCGCGGTTGATCAGCCGCGCGCCCGCCTTCTCCGTGATGCCGATCATGCGGCCGTCGACATGCTCGGGCACGCCCGAGATCATGAATTTCGGGGGATCACCGAGCCGCTTCGGCCAGTTCTGCCGCACCAGCTCATGATTGCCGCCGATGCCGCCGGAGGCGACGATCACCGCCTGCGCCTTCAGCGCGAACTCGCCGACCACATTGCGCGACGAGCTCTTGCCGCGCTCGATATTGTCGGGGGCGAGAATGGCGCCGCTGACGCCATCGACCGTGCCATTGGTGCTGGAGAGCGCATCGACGCGGTGGCGGAACTTGAAGGTGAGACGGCCGTTTCGGGCGCCTTCGCGCGCGCGGCGCGCGAACGGCTCGACGATGCCGGGACCGGTGCCCCAGGTGACGTGGAAGCGCGGTACCGAATTGCCGTGGCCCATGGCGTCATAGCCGCCGCGCTCGGCCCAGCCCACCACGGGAAAGATGCGATGACCCATCGCGCGCAGCCAGCCGCGCTTCTCGCCGGCCGCGAACGCCACATAGGCCTCGGCCCATTGCCGCGGCCAGAAATCCTCGTCGCGGTCGAAGCCGGCAGTGCCGATCCAATCCTGGAGCGCGAGATCGTAGGAGTCCTTGATGCCGAGCCGGCGCTGCTCCGGCGAATTGACCAGGAACAACCCGCCGAACGACCAGAACGCCTGACCGCCGAGCGACTGCTCGCCCTCCTGGTCGACCACGATGACGCGCTTGCCCGCGTCGGCGATCTCTGTTGCGGCCACCAGGCCCGACAGCCCCGCGCCGACGACGATGACGTCAGTCTCTTCCGCCATGACTCTCCCCCTCCACAGGTTCCTCCCTGTAGTTGCCCGGATTGAAGCCAGCGGTTGCAACTGAGATCAAGGGCGTGACGCGCAAGACATCGTTAACTTGTTCCACTCCGGGATAGAGATCAGCCGAGTGCAGCGCGGGCGCAACACTGGATTTGAATTTGTTTTGAGGAAGCCGGCGCGCCTAGACAAAACCTTGAAGTCGACAGACGCTAGCCGCGCATCACCACCTGACACGCAGATTCGAAGACGACTGGGGCGGGGGACAATGAAGGTTCTGACGGGGTTGCTTGCGGCGGTTTTGCTGATCGCGAGCATGGGGGCTTCTCACGCGGTGGTTCGAATTGCGGATGACCGCGGCGGCAGGATCGGAACCTACGTCGACAAATATCAGGATCTCAGGCAATCCGGCGAAACCGTCATCATCGACGGTCTCTGTGCCTCGGCCTGCACCATCGTCCTGGGCGCCATCCCGCGCGACCGGATCTGCGTAACCTCGCACGCAACGCTCGGCTTCCACGCCGCATGGGATTTCGGCAGCAACGGCCGCGCCGTCACCAATCCCGAGGCCACCCAGATGCTCTACGCGATGTATCCCTCGCAGGTGAAACGCTGGATCGCGCAGCGCGGCGGCCTCACGCCGAACATGCTCTTCCTGAGGGGCAAGCAGCTGCAGGCCATGTACAAGCCTTGCTACCTGGACGCGCAAGCTTCGACCAACAGGCCGTCGCGGTAAGCTGCGTACGCGCCCATCTGCCGCTTTCGTATCGTCATGGCCGGGCTCGTCCCGGCCATGACGTTTTTGGACCTGGGCGGCACGAAGTGCATGGATGCCCGGGCCTTCGCCTCCTTCGGCCGCGCAGACGGACAAGCCCGGTATGAGGACCGCCGCGCGCCTCCGCACCACGTGATCCCCACCACCTCCGCCGCGCTTGCCCGGTCCCGTCCCAGCGCCTATTTGAAAGGCAGGGAACCCTTCGCCCCGATCCTTGCCATGGCTCAACCAGTGCACCCCGCCCATCCGCTACAGGACAATTCGCCCACTGCCGGCCGGCTGCCGTCCGTGCTGCTGTGGGCGGGCGCAGCTCTTGGCGCGCTCGTCGTGGTCGGCGCCCTCGCGCTCTGGTTCCATTACGGCACCCAGGTGTTCTTCGAAATCATCAGGACCGGCTTCGCCGCCTGCTTCTGATCCCCGACAGGAAGTGTTCCGCCAATGAGTTCCATGGCCCGTCCGCTGGTGATCGCGACCGCCTTCGCCGCAAGCCTCATCGTTGGGCTCCTGATCATGTTCTGGGCCATGGGCGGGGTGAGCAAGGTGGCGCAGCCGGCCGCGATCGGCGGTCCCTTCCAGCTCACCGACCAGAACGGCAAGGCCGTCACCGACAAGAATCTGAAGGGCAAGCCGACCCTGATCTTCTTCGGCTACACCCATTGTCCCGACGTCTGCCCGACCTCGCTGTTCGAGATCTCGGAAGTGCTGCGCGTGCTGGGCAAGGATGCCGACAAGGTCAATGCCGTCTTCATCTCGGTCGATCCCGAGCGCGACACGCAGGCGGCGATGAAGGACTATCTGTCGAGCTTCGATCCGCATCTTCAGGGCCTGTCCGGCGATCCCGCCGAGATCGCCAAGGTGATCACCTCCTACCGGGTCTACGCCAAGAAGGTCCCGGCCAAGGACGGTGACTACACCATGGACCATACCGCGCTGATCTATCTGATGGACCGCGAGGGCAGATTCGTCTCGCCATTCAACCTGAAGCGCACGCCGGAAGAGGCGGCGGCGGATCTGAAGAAGTATATCTGAGCCTGATTTAGGCACCGTGCTTCCCACATCGTCATGGCCGGGCATGTCCCGTCCATCCACGTTCTTGAGCGGGCAGGAGAGTTCGTGGATGCCCGGGACAAGCCCGGGCATGACGGCGGAGGGACCTTTCCCATCCACATTCCCCGCTCGCGTTCCCGGCGGGATGGTCTATAAGGCCTCCGATCCCAACGATATCAGTTCATTTCCGGCCGATGGCTCCATCGCAACAGGCGAAATCGTCCAAATCTGTCCGTGGCCTGCTGCTCGGACTGGCCGCCGCTGCCTGTCTGCTTGCCGGCCTGCCAGCCGCGCATGCCCAGGCCCCAGCCAAGCAACCGCCGGCCGCGCCGCAGGCTTCGCCTCAGGTCACACCCCAGGCCGCCCCGCAGGCCGTGCCGGGTTTCTGGGACCCGCGGCGCCGACCGGAGCGGCCGGACCTGTCGCGCATCACTGTGATCCGTTTCCTGACCGAGACCGACTATCCGCCGTTCAACTTCACCGGCGCCGACGGCAATCCCGCCGGCTTCAATGTCGATCTCGCACGCAGCCTGTGCGACGAGATCAAGGTGAGCTGCACGGTGCAGATGCGCCGCTTCGAGACGCTGGTCGATGCGCTGACCTCCAACCGCGGCGACGCCATCATCGCCTCGATGGCGGTGAGCCCCCAGTTGCGCGCCCGCGTCGACTTCACCGATCCCTATTACCGGGTGCCGGCCCGCTTCGTCTCGCGCAAGGAGGCGGTGATGCCGGAGATCCGCCCCGAATATCTCGAGGGCAAGAAGGTCGGCGTCATCGCGGGCTCGGCGCATGAGGCCTATCTCAAGGCGATGTTCACCGACGCCGAGCTGCACGCTTATCCCAATGACGATGCGCTACGCACGGCCCTGCGGAAGGGCGAGGTCGATTTCATCTTCGGCGACGCCATCTCGCTGGCGTTCTGGATCAACGGCACCGATTCCGGCGATTGCTGCGCCTTCTCCGGCGGCCCTTTCGTCGAGAGCCGCTTCTTCGGCGAAGGTGTCGGCATCGCCGTGCGCAAAGGCAACGACGTGCTGCGCCAGGCCCTGAACTGGGCGCTGTTCCGCGTCTGGGAAAAAGGCCGCTACACCGATCTGTGGCTGCGCTATTTCTCGGTGAGCCCGTTTTAGTTCGTCGCGTGCCGCTCTCATTCCTCATCCTGAGGAGCTTGCGTAGCAAGCGTCTCGAAGGATGAAGGCCCCGTCAGTGGCCTCGCCCTTCGAGACGCGCGCGAAGAGCGCGCTCCTCAGGGTGAGGGTCTGACGTCCGCCCCACAAAATTGCATTCTGCCCGGAAATCGCTATTTTCCGCGGCCCGGAGGCCCTTCTTGATGTCCGTTATCGATCCCAGCATCAGCCCTAGCGATTTGCGTGCGCTCGCCGAACAATCCAACGCCTGGCCGTTCGAGCAGGCGAAGGCCATCGTCGCGCGGCTGAAGAAGAGCCCGAAGGACGAGGTGCTGTTCGAGACCGGCTACGGTCCCTCCGGCCTGCCGCATATCGGCACGTTCGGCGAGGTCGCGCGCACCTCGATGGTGCGCCACGCCTTCCGCGTGCTGACCGAGGACAAGATCAAGACGCGCCTGCTGGCGTTCTCCGACGACATGGACGGGTTTCGCAAGGTGCCCGACAACGTCCCCAACAAGGAGATGCTGGCCGCGCATCTCGGCAAGCCGCTGACCCGGGTGCCGGATCCGTTCTCCAACGAGTATCCCTCGTTCGGCGCACATAATAACGCGCGCTTGCGCGCGTTTCTGGATCATTTCGGCTTCGACTACGAGTTCGCGAGCTCGACCGACTATTATACGTCCGGCCGGTTCGACGCGACGCTGCTCAAGATGCTGGCCGCCTACGACAAGATCATGGCGATCATCCTGCCGACGCTCGGTCCCGATCGCCGCGCCACTTATTCGCCGTTCCTGCCCATCAGCAAGACGACCGGAGTCGTGCTGCAGGTCCCGATGATCCGCCGCGACGTCGCGGCCGGCACCGTGACCTATCTCGATCCCGATACCAACCAGGAGGTCGAGACGCCAGTCACCGGCGGCAACGTCAAGTGCCAGTGGAAGGCCGATTGGGCGATGCGCTGGGTCGCGCTCGGCGTCGACTACGAGATGGCCGGCAAGGACCTGATCGATTCGGTGAAGCTGTCCGGCGCGATCGCGCGGGCGCTCGGCGCCACGCCGCCGGAAGGCTTCAACTACGAGCTCTTCCTCGACGAGAAGGGCCAGAAGATCTCGAAGTCGAAGGGCAACGGCCTCACCATCGACGAATGGCTGCGCTACGCCTCGCCGGAATCGCTATCGCTGTTCATGTATCGCGAGCCGAAGGCGGCGAAGCGGCTCTACTTCGACGTGATCCCGCGCAACGTCGACGACTACCAGCAATTCATCGACGGCTTTGCCAAGCAGGACGGCAAGCAGCAGCTCGGCAATCCGGTGTGGCACATCCACAACGGCAAGCCGCCGCAGGGCGACATGCCGGTGACGTTCCAGCTCCTGCTCACGCTGGTGTCGTCGTCGAACGCGGAGAATGCCGAGACGCTGTGGGGCTTCATCGGCCGCTACCGTCCGGGCGTCAGCCCGCAGACGCATCCCAAGCTGGATGCGATGGTCGGCTATGCCATCAACTATTATCGCGATTTCGTCGCGCCGACCAAGCAGTTCCGCGTGCCCACGGACACCGAGCGCGCCGCGCTGCAGGATCTGCGCGAAGCGCTGTCGCAGCTGCCTCAGGACGCCTCGGCCGAAGACATCCAGAACGTCGTCTACGAAATCGGCCGCCGCGAGCCGTTCCTCGATCAGGTCAAGAAGGGCAAGGACGGCCGCCCCGGCGTCACGCTCGACTGGTTCAACATGCTCTATCAGGTGCTGCTCGGCCAGGAGAAGGGCCCGCGCTTCGGCTCCTTCGTCGCCGTGTACGGCCTTCAGAACGCGGTCAACATGATCGACGGCGCGCTGGCAAGGAGTGCGTGAGGGAAAACCATGCTGTCATCGTCCGCGAAGGCGGACGATCCAGTATTCCAGAGACCGGACTTATGGAGTCGAGGGGCCGCGGCGTACTGGATTCCCCGCCTCCGCGGGGAATGACGGCGGAGTATGCGGGCCTCTCACTGGCTCGCCCACACGATCCGCGCCACCCACGCGACGTCGTTCGCCGCGATCGTCCGCGCCGCCTGCGACGCATCGAGCGGCTGCACGTCCAACGCCTTGGCCGTGCGACGCTTCAGCGTCGCGATCGTCATCTCGTCCGTCCTCGTCCTCACCACCACGCGATCGCCCTTGCGGATCGGTGCATCGGGCGAGACCAGGATGATGTCACCGTGGCGATAGGCCGGCAGCAGTGCATCGCCGGAAATCTCCAGCGCGAAGGCGTGGCCGTCCTCGGCGCTCGGCAGCGTGATCTCGCTCCAGCCCTTGCCGGATGGATGGCCGGCTTCGTCGAAAGCGCCACTGGTGGCGGCCAGCGCGAAGCCGAGCAGCGGTATCGAGCGGCCGTCGACGGCGTCGTCGTCGATCAGCCGCGCAAAGCTGTCGATCGAGCAATCGGCCGCGGCCAGCGCCTTCGCGATCGATTCGGTCGAGGGCCAGCGCTCGCGGCCGTCGGCGGTGACGCGCTTCGACCGGTTGAAGGTGGTGGGATCGAGCCCGGCGCGCTTGGCAAGGCCCGACGGCGACAGACCGGCGCGCGCCGCCAGCCGATCCAGCGCGATCCAGATCTGGTCGTGGGTCAGCATCCTCGGCGCATTGGCCTGTTTGACCATGGAAGGTCCAGCCCGTCGCAACTCAGGAAAACTGTCCTCAAATCAACCGGTTTTCCGTTTTTCGCGCAAGAGGCGGTGGCTAACTCTTGAGTTCGGCAGGGGCCGCCTTTACGGTCGCGCCAGGGCTTTTCGAGACCCGCACGAGACGAAAAAACCCAAAAGACTCAAAGAGCAAACAGGGCTGCGGAAGCGGTGGTCAAGATCTACAAAATCTGTCCGGCCTCGGCCTGGCGCGAGGCGGAACGGCAGGGTGTCTACCGCGGCAGCGCGGATGATGCGCGCGACGGTTTCATCCATTTCTCCACCGCCACCCAGGTTCCCGAGACCTTGCGCAAGCACTATTCCGGACAGCGCGCGCTGTTCCTGGTTGAGGTCGAGGGCGATGCGCTCGGCAGCGAGCTGCGCTGGGAGCGCTCGCGCAACGACGAGCTGTTTCCGCATCTCTATGGCGAGCTCGATCTCGGCGCCGTGCTTTCGGTGATGAATCTCAACATGCGCTCCGATGGCAGCCACGACGTTCCGGAGCTTGCCCCGTGATCCGTGCTTTCGACGCCTTTTCACTGCCGGTGCTGCGCTGGCTCGATCCGGAGGATGCGCACCGTCTCGCGATCCAGGGGCTGCGCTTTCTGCCGCCGGTCAAGCCGCGTGCGGACGATCCCAAGCTCGCGGTGCGCGCCTTCGGCCTCAACTTTCCCAATCCGATCGGCATGGCCGCGGGCTTCGACAAGAGCGCCGAGGTGCCGGATGCGCTGCTGCGGCTCGGCTTCGGCTTCGTCGAGATCGGCTCGGTCACGCCGAAGCCGCAAGCCGGCAATCCGCGGCCGCGGCTGTTCCGGCTCGAGCGCGACGAGGCCGTGATCAACCGCATGGGCTTCAACAATGACGGCGCCGAGGTCGCGTTGCGCCGGCTCGCTGCGCGCGCGCAGCATGGCGGCATCGTCGGCGTCAATGTCGGCGCCAACAAGGATTCGCCGGATCGCGTCGCCGATTACGTCAAGCTGATCGAGACCTTCGCGCCGGTTGCGAGCTATTTCACCGTCAATGTCTCCTCGCCGAACACGCCGGGCCTGCGCAATTTGCAGGAAGGCGCGCTGCTTGACGATCTGCTCGCACGCGTGATCGACGCCCGCGAGCGTGTCAGGCAGAAGGCCGGCGACACGCCGGTGCTGCTCAAGATCGCGCCCGACCTCAGCCTCGCCCAGCTCGACGACGTCGTGCAGGTCGCGCGATCGCGCCGGGTCGACGGCATGATCGTGTCGAACACGACCATCGCGCGGAACAGCACGTTGCGCGAGGCGACGCGGGCCAAGGAGCAGGGCGGCCTGTCCGGCAGGCCGCTGTTCCGCCTGTCGACGCGCATGGTCGCGGAGACCTATGTGCGCGTCGAAGGCGCATTCCCGCTGATCGGCGTTGGCGGTGTCGATTCAGGCGGCGCCGCGCTGACCAAGATCCGCGCCGGTGCCAGCCTGATCCAGCTCTACTCGTCGCTGGTCTACAAGGGCCTCGGCCTCGTCGACGAGATCAAGCGCGACCTCGCCTCGACGCTGCTGCGCACGGGACGGGATTCGCTGTCCGAGATCGTCGGCGCCGATGCTGCGACGTTGACGGCGGAAGACTGGCCGGGAATGTAAGACGGGCTCGTGCCCCGGACGCAGCGCAGCGCGCCGCCTTCGGCGTGGTGCGCTGCAGAGCCGGGGCCCATGCTCGCCGCAAACTGGATCCCGGCTCTGCGCAGCAGCGTTTCACGCTGCAGCGCGTCCGGGACACGATTGTTAGATTTTTGAGAACGTCGCCCGGTACAGCGCCGGATACCGCGCCCCCTGCAAGCCGCCGCGGGCGATGTAGAACGCGATCAGCGCGCACCACAATCCGGTATTGCCAAACGATTGCAGTGCCAGCCAGACGCAGAAGAAGATCGCGAGCGAGGCCAGCATAAGATTGCGCATCTCCCGCGCCCAGGTGGCGCCGACATAGATGCCGTCGAAGCCGAACGCGAATACGCCGGGAATCGGTGCAAGCACGATGAACGGCAGGAATTCGCGCGCGGCGCGGCGGACGTCTTCGCTCGCGGTCATGAAATTGATGATATCGGGCCCGAACGTCGCGAACAGCACCGCGACGACCGTGGCGAAGCCGAGGCCCCATGTGAGCACCAGCCGGGTCGAATTCGCAAAGCCCGTGGCGTCCCGCGCGCCATAGGTGCGGCCGCAAAGCTGCTGGGCCGCATTGGCGAGGCCGTCGAGGAAGAAGGCGCTGACCAGCAGGAAATTGTTGAGCACGGAATTCGCGGCGAGCGTGACGTCGCCCGTGCGCGCGCCCTTGGCGGTGAAGAACAGGAACACCGTGATCAGCGCCGCGGTGCGGATCAGGATGTCGGTGTTCACCGCCAAAAGCCGCATCAGCTTGGCGCGGTCGAACAGCGTTGTGCGAGGCACTGCAAAACCGCCGACCGCGTAGCGCCGGCACACGATCACACCCAGCACGAAGCCGGTCGTCTCCGACAGCAGCGCCGCAATTGCCGCACCTGCGATGCCGAAGTCGTAGACCAGCACCAGCAGGATCGTGGCTGCCATGTTGATGAGGTTGATGACGACCTGGAGCGCGAGTGCCGGATTGGCGCGGGCCTGTCCCACCAGCCAGCCGAGCACGACGTAATTGGCGAAAGCGAAGGGCGAGGACCAGATCCGGATCATGAAATAGGTCTTGGCGGCGCGCGTCACGCCCTCGCTGCCGCCCATCAGGTCGAACAGCGCGGCGGCCAGCGGCAATTGCAGCACGATCAGTCCGGCGCCGATCAGGCCGGCCACGATGAAGCCGCGCACCAGGATCACGGTCTGCTCGCGCGTCTCGCCGGCGCCCATCGCCTGCGCCGTAAAGGCGAGCGTGCTCATGCGCAGGAAGCCGAACAGCCAGAACAGGCAGTCGAAGATCACGGAAGCCATCGCAACGCCGCCGAGCAGCGCGGCATCGTCGAGCCGTCCGATCGCAGTGGTCGAGACCACGCCGATCAGCGGCGTGGTGAGGTTCGCCACCATCGCAGGGCCGGCGATGGCGAACACCTGGCGGGAGCCGATCTTGAGGGGAATGGGGGCGTGCATGTCAGAACACGAGCACCATGCCGTCTTCGGCGGCGAGATGGTCGATGTCGTCGAGGCGCGACAGCACGTCGTCGCTCATATGGGTGAGGACGAGGCGCTTGGCGCCGATCTCGGGCAGATGCTGTTCCAAGGTCTTCAGGCTGAGATGGTTCTTGACCACCTTCTCGTACATATAGGCTTCCGCAATGAAAAGGTCCGCGCCATGCGCCAGCGGAATGAGCGTCTCCGTCCATTCGGTATCGGCGCTGTAGGCGAGCGTGCGGCCCTCGGCTTCGACGCGATAGGCCAGGAACGGCCCGCCGGATTCGCCGTGCACGACCGGATAGGGCGTCACCGTCACCGTGCCGAAGCTTTGGCTTTGCCGAGGCGCTAGTTCGACCACGTTGAGCTCGAAACGCTGCTTGGTCTTGGAGGAGTGCTCGAACAGCGCTTCCATCACTGCGCGGAGCCGCGTCTCGGTGCCTTGCGGGCCCGCAATCGTCAGCGGCCGCGTCCGCCGCGAGAATTGCGCATCGAGCAGAAAAAACGGCAGCCCGGCAAAATGGTCGCCGTGGAAATGCGTGATGAGGATGAGATTGATGTCGTCACAGTCGATCTCGAGCCGCTTCAGCGCCGGCAGGGCCGACGCGCCGCAATCGATCAGGAAATTGCTCTCGCGCCCCGAGATGTGGAAGCAAGTGTTGAGCCTGCCACCCGAGCCGAAGGCGTCACCGCAGCCGACAAAGCGCAGTTGCATCGGCTGCGGGCTCCCTAACTATGATCCGGAATCAGCGTCGCGGCGAACCGAACACGCGCGAGAGCAGCCAGATCGGGATCACGATGACAGCGCCGAGCAGGAAGTAGCGCCACAGCCAGTTGATGGTGTCGAAGCCGAGATCCCAGAGCCGCTGGAACAGCAGCTGGATGCTGTAGAGGATGTTCCAGGGATCGAAACCGATCGCCGCCAGCACGACGCCGACCAGGATCGAGAGCAGGACCAGGCGAAACGCGACTGCCAGCGGCGTGCCGCCGAGAAAGCGGTTCAGGCCATCGCTGCGGCCGGCCGGCAAATCTCTGACGTCTTGGACCATCTCAAACTCCTCGCGGGGATTCGTCCCCATTATAAGTCACGGCGGGGCACATGGGGAACCCGGGTCCGGCCGTCAATCGGGTTACGGGAGTTTAATTCGCGAGTCATCTCTCCCGCGGCCTGATAAGAGTGTTTTCCCGGCCGCCATCCTTCGAGACGCCCGCTTTCGGCGGGCTCCTCAGGATGAGGACGGAGTGCGCGGCAGCAGTTTAAACAGGCGCCGGCGCCGATTAGCCTCATCCTGAGGAGACCGCGAAGCGGTCGTCTCGAAGGACGAGGCGCGCGCTCAGGCGCCGCCAAAATCCGGCTCAGCACGCGCCGGCTCCGCCTTCAGCATCCGCTCCAGCGTTTCCAGCCTGTCCGCTTCCCGCGGCGGCTTGTCCCAGCGCAGGCGGCTGATGCGGGGAAAGCGCATGGCGACGCCAGATTTATGCCGCGGCGAGCGTTGCAGCCCTTCGAACGCGACTTCCAGCACGAGGCCCTTGTCCGGCTCGTGCACGACATGGCGGACGGGGCCGAATTTTTCGGTGGTGTTGCGGCGGACGAAGCGGTCGATCTGCAACAGCTCCTCGTCGGTGAAGCCGAAATAGGCTTTGCCGACCGGCACCAGCTCGTCGCCGCCATCGCCGCCGGTCCAGACGCCGAAGGTGTAGTCGGAATAATAGGACGAGCGCTTGCCGTGGCCGCGCTGCGCATACATCAGCACGGCGTCGATGATGTGCGGGTCGCGTTTCCACTTCCACCATTGCCCCTTCGGCCGCCCCGGCAAATACGGCGCATCGCGCCGCTTCAGCATCACGCCTTCGACCGCGTCGGCGTCCTCGCCGGCGCCGGCACTGGCGGGATCGGCGCGCGCGGCGGTAAGCGCCTCCCAGCTGGCGAACGAAACGGTGGGCGAAAGGTCGATGCGGGGATCGTCGACCTTTGCGATGAAGGTCTCGAGCCTCTTGCGCCGCTCCCCGAACGGCAGCTCGCGCAGGTCGTTCTCGTCGTCGCCGAGCAGATCGTAGGCGCGCAGATGGATGGGGAATTCCTTGATCAGCTTCGGCGAGACCACCTTGCGATTGAGCCGCTGCTGCAGGACATTGAAGCTTTGCACGCGGCCTTCGCGCAGGATCAGCAGCTCGCCGTCGATGGCGCCGGGCAAATGCAATGACGGCACGAGATCCGGAAAGCTGCCGGTGATGTCTTCGCCAGTGCGCGAATAGAGCCGCGCGGTGATGTGGCCGTGCTCGTCTCGCCCCGCTACCGCCTGCACGCGGATGCCGTCCCACTTCCATTCGGCGATATAGTCGGCGGGGTCGAGCGCCGTGAAATCGGTGTCCTCGATCGCATGCGCGAGCATCACCGGCCGAAACGGCGCAGGGTCGCGATTGACCGGCTTGTCGCCGCGGCCTTCGAGCCAGGCGAACAGGTCGAGATAGGGCGGCGCAAGCCCCGGCCAGATCAGCTCAACCTCATGCGGATCCTTGTCGCCCAATGCAGCGGCGGCAGTCTTGGCAAGGCGCGCGGAAATGCCGATGCGAAGCGCGCCGGTGACGAGCTTCAGCAGCGCCCAGCGGCCGGTCTCGTCGAGCTCGTCGAGCCAGCGTTCGAGCTGCTTTGGCAGCTCGGTCTTGCCGAGCGTGCGCAGCGTGGTGACGACCTCGGTGAGGGACGGAGGTGGCGGGTTGTTGTGGGCGGCCAACGGCGCCTTCGGCCACATCAGCGCCACCGTCTCCGAGAGATCGCCGACATAGTCGTAGGATAGCCCGAACAGCACCTCATCCGTGCGCGCCGCGATGAGGTCGCGGATCAATGCGGGCTTGGCATGCTTGAAGCTGAGCGCGCCGGTGAGCGCGGCCAATGCGTAGCCGCGATCGGGGTCGGCGACCTCACGGAAATAGCTGGTGATCAGCCGCAGCTTGTTGTTGCGGCCAGGCTCGTAGGCGAGGCGGTCGAGCAGCTCGGCGAAGCGGTTCATGCCTCGGCCTCGTTTTGGATCGGCGTCTCGCTCTCCTCCTCGTCGCCATAGCCGACGAGATCGAGCGGCTGCGCTTTCAGGCCCTTGCTTCGGCACCAATGCACCAGCGCGTCTTCCTGGCCGTGGGTGACCCAGATCTCGCCGGCGCCAGTCGCTGCGATCGTCGCGGTGAGGCCGTCCCAATCGGCATGGTCGGAGATGACGAGCGGCAGCTCGATGCCCCGCTGTCGTGCGCGGGCGCGCACGCGCATCCAGCCCGAGGCGAAAGCGGTGACGGGATCGGGAAAGCGCCGCGTCCAGAGATCGGATGTCGCCGACGGCGGCGCCAGCGTGATGGTGCCGGCGAGCGCTGCCTTCTTCACGCCTTTCACCGGCCTGAGCTCGCCGAGGTCGATGCCGCGGCTCTGATAGTAATGCGTGATCGTCTCCATCGCGCCGTGGAGGTAGATCGGCGCCTCATAGCCGGCCTGGCGCAGCAGCGCGATCACGCGCTGGGCCTTGCCGAGCGAATAGGCGCCGACCAGATGGGCGCGCTCCGGAAACAGCGCGACCGAGGCCAGCAGCTTCTTCACCTCGTCGGCGGCATCGCCATGCCGGAACACCGGCAGGCCGAACGTCGCCTCGGTGATGAAGACGTCGCAGGGCACCAGCTCGAACGGCGTGCAGGTCGGGTCGGGTGCGTCCTTGTAGTCGCCGGAGGCGACGATGCAGGTGTCCTTGCAGGTCACGGCGATCTGCGCCGAGCCCAGCACATGGCCGGCTGGGTGAAACTTGACGCGGACATCTCCGAGCCGGATCTCCTCGCCGTAAGCGATCGCCTGTGTCGAGCCGGCAAAATTCTCGCCGTAGCGCAGCCGCATCATGTCGAGCGTTTCCTGCGTCGCCAGCACGGCGCCATGGCCGGCGCGGGCATGGTCAGAATGACCATGGGTGATCACCGCCCGCTCGACCGGGCGCACAGGATCGATATGGAAGCCGCCGGGTTTGCAGCACAGGCCGGCAGCAGTTGGCAGCAGGATGTCTTGGGGGCGCATCGTGGTCATATAGGAAGTGGACCGCTCCAAATTAAGCTGTCATGCGCGGGCTTGACCCGCGCATCCATCCTCTTAAAGAGTTTCATTTTTTGATGGATTGCCGGGCCTACGCCGCGCCGGAGGGGCTTCGGCCCCGCAGGCGGGTCAAGCCCGACAATGACGAGTGGTTCCCCGATGCCCCTGCGCTTGTTCCTGACCTCCGGCGATCTCATGGCCGACCGCCGCTTCGAGTTCGCGCGCGACCTCCAGCTCAAGGGCGATTTGCCTGCAGCCGCGGACCTCGTCGAACAGGCGCTCGAGCTCGCGCCCGATTTCACCTCGGCTTGGTTCACGCTCGGCGAACTCCGTCAGCAGCTCGGCGAGCTCGACAAGGCGCTCGCCGCGTTTCGGGAAGCGCTCCGGTGCGATCCGGCGGACCAGCACGGCGCCGGCCTGCACCTGATGCGGCTCGGAGACGCGGCGATGGCGGAGATGCCCAAGGCCTATGTGCAGGCGCTGTTCGACCAATACGCGCCGCGCTTCGAGCATACGCTGATCAACGATCTCGGCTATCGCGCGCCCGCACTGATCTTCAAGGCGGTGCTGGCCGCGCGCGTCGCCGCGAAAAAGCCGGCCTACTTCAAGCGAACCATCGACCTCGGCTGCGGCACCGGGCTTGCGGCGGCCGCCTTCGCCAAGCAGGTCGACCATTTCATCGGCATCGACCTGTCGCCCGGCATGATCAAGGAGGCGCGTGCGACTGAGCTCTATGCCGAGCTCGAAGTCGCCGACATGATCGAAGGCCTGCGCGGCAAGGCGGATGCGAGCGCGAATCTCGTCGTCGCCGCCGATGCCTTCGTCTATCTCTCCGATCTCGCGCCGGTGCTCACCGAGGCAAAGCGCGTGCTCGTCTCGGGCGGCGTGCTCGCCTTCACGCTGGAGACGCATGACGGTAGCGGCGTCGTGCTCGGCGCCGGCCTGCGCTATGCCCATTCGGCGGAATATGTGCGCAGCGCGCTCGCGCAAGCCGGGCTCAAGCTTCTCACGATGGAGCCGGCCTCGCCGCGTAATGAGAACAACGAGCCGGTGCGCGGCCTCGTTGTCGTCGCCGAGAAAACTTGAGTCTAGGCGCTGCATCAGCAGCAAATTAAGCGTCATTGCGTCGCAAAGCTGCGACTTCCCACTTGCGAGCTGCGCTGCGATGTCAGCACAATGCGCGCACCAGGGAGAAAACAATAATGACGAAGAATCCATCGCGGCGCGATTTCAGCGCCGCCGCGCTCGCCACCATCGCCGCATCCACTCTGCCCGCGCCCTATGTCTGGGCCGCGGAGAAGAAATACGATGCCGGGGCCAGCGACACCGAAATCAAGATCGGGCAGACCGTGCCGCATTCCGGCCCCGGCTCGCTCTACGGCGTGCTCGGCCGCATCGGCGAAGCCTATTTCCAGATGCTGAACGAGAAGGGCGGCATCAACGGCCGCAAGGTCAAGTTCCTCACCATGGACGACGCCTACAGCGCGCCGAAATGCGTCGAGGCGACGCGGCGCCTCGTCGAGCAGGAAGAGGTGCTCGCGCTCTACGGCTCGCTCGGCACCGCGCCGCAGACCGCCGTGCACAAATACCTGAACTCAAAGGGCGTGCCGCAGCTGCTGCTCAACACCGGCGCCTCGAAGTGGAACAACCCGAAAGAGTTCAAATGGACCATGGCCGGCCTGCCGCTCTATCCGACCGAGGCGCGCATTCTCGCGCGCCACGTCGTCAGCGTGAAGCCGAATGCCAAGATCGGCATCCTCTACCAGAACGACGATTTCGGCCGCGACTTCCTTGGTCCGTTCAAGAAGGTGCTGGCCGATGCCGGCGGCACCGCGCAGGTGATCATGGAGCAGACTTATGATCTCACCGAGCCCACCGTCGACTCGCAGCTCGTCAATCTCTCGAAATCGGGCGCCGACGTCTTCTACAACATCACCACCGGCAAGGCGACGTCGCAGTCGATCCGCAAAGTGGCCGAGCTCGGCTGGAAGCCGCTGCAGCTGCTGTCGGCGGGATCGACCGGCCGCTCGATCCTCAATGCCGCGGGCATGGAGAACGCCACCGGCATCGTCGCCATCCGCTACAACAAGGAGGTCGGCCTGCCCAAATGGGAGAAGGACCCCGATGTGATGGCGTTCGAGGAGCTGCGCAAGAAATACACGCCGGCGATCGATTCCGACAACACCATCGCCTTCGCCGGCTATGGCCAAGCCGCGACCATGGCCGAGATCCTGCGCCGCTGCGGCAACGAGCTCACCCGCGCCAACGTGCTCAAGCAGGCCTCGAACCTCAACGGTTTCCACTCGCCCTATTTCCTCGACGGCGTCAGCTACAGCTACACGCCCGAGGATTACACGCCGATGAAGACGCTGTTCATCTCCACCTTCACCGGCAAGGACTGGGACATCTCCGACAAGCCGATGTCGGAGTAGGGAAGGGCATGGTGCCGTAGGGTGGGCAAAGGCGCTCTTGCGCCGTGCCCACCATCTTCCTGACGACGACCGCGGTGGGCACGCTCCGCTTTGCCCACCCTACGAGAGCATCCACCCCTCGACGAACCCGGCCCCACGGCTTACCTGTCATGCCGTGCCGCCCCGCATCCGCAAATCCCCGGCCGAGCCCGCCGCACTGCTGCCCGACCGCTTCAATGCGTGGTTCGCGGCGCGCGGCTGGTCGCCGCGCGCGCATCAATTGGCGCTGCTGGAGAAGGCGCGCGAGGACAGGTCCGCGCTGCTGATCGCGCCGACCGGCGCCGGCAAGACGCTGGCAGGATTTCTGCCGACGCTGGTGGAGCTTTCCACGCAGGCGGCCGAGCGGAACGCAGGTGAGAAGAAAAGCCTCGTCTCCACCGGCCGCGACGTGCGGCGCGCCGGCGGCCTGCACACGCTCTACATCTCGCCGCTCAAGGCGCTCGCCGTCGATATTGCGCGCAATCTGGAACGGCCGATCGCCGAGATGGGACTGCCGATCAAGGTCGAGACCCGCACCGGCGACACACCGGTGTCGCGCCGCCAGCGCCAGCGGCGCTATCCGCCGGATGTCCTGCTGACGACGCCCGAGCAGCTCGCGCTGCTGCTGTCCTCCGACGACGCGCCGTTCCTGTTCTCATCGCTCAGGCGCATCGTGCTGGATGAGCTGCATGCGTTGGTGACGTCCAAGCGCGGCGATCTGCTCTCGCTGGGTCTCGCGCGGCTCTGGCGCCTCGCGCCGCATCTGCGCGCCATCGGCCTGTCGGCGACGGTCGCCGAACCCGATCAGCTCGCGCGCTTCCTGGTGCCGCAGCCCGATGGCAAGGAAGAGGCGGCCGACATCGTCGTCGCCGGCGGCGCAGCGCCGCCCGAGGTCGAGATGCTGGACACGCGCGAACGCCTGCCCTGGGCCGGCCACAGCGCGCGTCATGCGCTCCCTGAAATCTACGAGCTGATCAAGGCCAACAAGACCACGCTGGTCTTCGTCAACACCCGCAGCCAGGCCGAGATGCTGTTCCAGAATCTCTGGAGCATGAACGATGACGGCCTTGCCATCGCCCTGCATCACGGCTCGCTCGACGTCGCCCAGCGCCGCAAGGTCGAGGACGCCATGTCGGCGGGCAGATTGCGCGGCGTGGTCTGCACCTCCTCGCTCGACCTCGGCGTCGACTGGGGCGATGTCGATCTCGTCGTCAACATCGGCGCGCCCAAGGGATCCTCGCGTCTGATGCAGCGTATCGGCCGCGCCAACCATCGTCTCGACGAGGCCTCGCGTGCAGTGCTGGTGCCCGCGAATCGCTTCGAGGTGCTGGAATGCCGCGTGGCCATCGATGCCATCGCCGAGAATGCGCAGGACACGCCGCCCTTGCGCACCGGTGCGCTCGACGTGCTCGCCCAGCACGTGCTCGGCTGCGCCTGTGGCGAGCCGTTCTTCTCCGATGAACTCTACAATGAGGTCCGAACCGCCGCGCCTTACGCAAATCTCTCGCGCCAGGATTTCGACGACGTCGTCGACTTCGTCGCCTCCGGCGGCTACGCGCTAAAGACCTATGAGCGCTTCGCCCGCATCAAGCAGGACAAGGAGGGCCGCTGGCGCGTTGCCAATCCCAAGGTGCGGCAGAGCTACCGCATGAATGTCGGCACCATCGTCGAGGACGACATGCTGAAGGTGCGCCTGGTGCGCTCGCGCGGCGGCGGTGCGGCATCGACGGGCGTGATCGCGCGCGGTGGCAGGCTGCTCGGCGAGATCGAGGAGGCCTTCATCGAGGGCTTGAGCCCCGGCGATACTTTCGTGTTCTCAGGCGAGGTGGTGCGCTACGAGACCCTGGTCGAGGATCAGGTCTATGTTTCGCGCGCCCATGACAAGGATCCCAAGGTGCCGTCTTACATGGGCGGCAAATTCCCGCTCTCGACCTATCTCGCCGAGCGCGTCCGCCGCCTGCTCGATGACTTCAGCGCATGGGGCGGCCTGCCGGAGCAGGTGCGCGACTGGCTGTCGCTGCAAAAGGACGTCTCGCAGGTGCCGGCGGTGCGCGAGCTCTTGGTCGAGAGCTTCCCGCGCGCCAACAAGCATTATCTCGTTTGCTATCCCTTCGAAGGCCGCCTCGCGCACCAGACGCTCGGCATGCTCCTGACGCGGCGCCTGGAGCGCGCCCGCGCGCGGCCGCTCGGCTTCGTCGCCAACGAATACGCCATCGCGGTCTGGGCGCTCGGCGACATGTCCTTCATGATCCGCGACGGCCGGATCGATCTCGACGCGCTGTTCGACCCCGACATGCTCGGCGACGACCTCGAAGCCTGGCTGGCCGAGTCCGCCTTGATGAAGCGCACTTTCCGCAATTGCGCCATCATCTCCGGCCTGATCGCGCGCCGCCACACCGGCGAAGAGAAGAGCCGCCGCCAGGTGCTGTTCTCGACGGATCTCGTCTACGACGTGCTGCGCAAGCACCAGGCCGACCATGTCCTCTTGCGCGCCGCGCGCGCCGATGCCGCCACCGGCCTGCTCGATCTGCGCCGCCTCAGCGACATGCTGATGCGCATCAAGGGCCGAATCTCATTCCGGGAACTCGATCGCGTTTCCCCGCTCGCGGTGCCCGTGATGCTGGAAATCGGCCGCGAGTCAGTTTATGGCGAAGCTGGAGACGAGCTGTTGGCGGAAGCCGCCGACGAGCTGGTCAAGGAAGCGATGGGATAGAGGCAGGTTTCGACGTGACGGCAGGCGCGCTGATTTCGGGAGATGTCGAGGACATGCGCGTTTCCAGCGTCACCATCAACGAAGTGACGTTCGCGGCCGATCTCTCCGGCGCGCTGTTCTGGGACGAGCAGCGCCTGCTCGTCGTCTCCGACCTGCATCTCGAGAAAGGTTCCAGCTTCGCCATGCGCGGCGTGCTGCTGCCGCCTTACGACACGCTGGCGACGCTTGGCCGTCTCGCTGCTGTCATCTCCCGCCATAACCCGCGCACGGTGATCGCGCTCGGCGACAGTTTTCACGATCGCAGCGCGCATGAGCGCCTCTCCGCACAGGACCGCGACGCCGTCGCCGCGCTCCAGTCGGGCCGCGACTGGATCTGGATCTCGGGCAATCACGATCCCATGCTGCCGCGCGATCTCGGCGGCACCGTCGCCGAGGAAGTCGCGATCGGCCCGATCACCTTCCGCCACGAGCCGACCGGCGCGCATGGCGAGATCGCCGGGCATCTGCATCCCAAGGCCCGCGTCTCCGCCCGCGGCCGCTCGATGGAGCGCCGCTGCTTTGCCAGTGACGGGATGCGCGCCGTGATGCCCGCCTTCGGCGCCTATGCCGGCGGCCTCAGCATCCGCGACGCCGCGTTTGCAAAAATCTTTCCGGAGAACGGTTTCGTCGCCCATCTCCTCGGCGACCGCCGCGTCCACGCCATCGCCGCATCGCGGTGCTATTGAACGCTAGAGAGCTTTGTTGCGGCCATCCTTCGAGACGCCCGCCTTCCGGCGGGCCCTCAGGATGAGGACGGAACGCGTGGCAGCAGTTTCAACGCACGTCGCTCATGAGCCTCATCCTGAGGAGACCGCGGAGCGGTCGTCTCGAAGGACGAGGCGCTTGCTCAAGCCGCGACCGGGGTCAAATCGAAGCCGCAGTAGCAGCTTAAGCCGCCTTCGTCTGCACATTGTCGCAGAATTCGGCGAGCCGCTCGGCCAGCCGCAGCGTCGCCGCGCTGGCATCCGGCGAGGCCATCAGCGCCACCTCGGTCTTGTTGATTGGCGCAAAGCCGTCCTTGGCGGTCAGTACGCGATGGTCGGACTGGATTGCCATCTCCGACAATATGCTCAGCCCCATGCCGGCGGCGACGGCGGCCTGGATGCCGGAGAGACTCGATGACGTGTAGGCGGTGTGCCAGGCACGGCCCGCGCTTTCCAGCGCGTGGATGGCGCCGGCGCGGTAGATGCAGCCGAGCGGAAACCCGATCAGCGGCACCGACGACACGTTGATGTCGACCGGATGGCTCTTGCTGGTCACCCAGTGCACCCGCTCCGGCCACACCGCAATCGCGTCTTTTGCGCTCGCCTCGCGCTTGTACAGCGCAAGGTCGAGTTCGCCGCGTTCGAGATCGCGGGCGAGATGCTTGCTCTGGTCGGCGCGAACGTCGAGCCGCAACCGCGGATGCGAGCGCGAGAACGCGCCCAGCAGTTTCGTCAGCCGGTAGGCCGCGAAATCCTCGGGGATGCCGAGCCGGATCGCGCCTTCGCCGCCCGGCTGCCGCAGCACGTCGCGCGCTTCCTCCGCGAGCGAGAGCAGCCGCCGCGCATAGGACAAGAGCCGCTCGCCGGCTTCGGTCGGACGCACGTCCTTGCCGTCGCGGTGCAGCAGCACCTGTCCGACATCCTCCTCCAGCCGCTTGATCTGCTGGCTCACGGTCGACTGCGTGCGGTGGACGCGCGCGCCGGCGCGGGTGAAACCGCCGGCCTCGACCACCGAGACGAAGCTGCGCAGCAGCTCGAGATCGAGCATATCAGCCTCCATTCGGAAATCCACTGATCGGAAGTTAATCATTTAATTTCCAAATGACAAGCCGTCTACCTAGATCGAGGGCTCCAGGAGAATGCCCTCATGTCGCTCGCACCCTCGCTTCCCGTTCCCCACAGCCGCTTCAACACGCTGCCGCTCGCCATCGGCCTGTTCTGCCTGCTCTGGAGCTACGCCTTCGTCGCCGGCAAGATCGGCGTCACCCATTGCCCGCCGCTGATCCTGCTCGCCGCGCGCTTCTCGCTGGCCGGCATCCTGATCCTGGGCGCGACCCTGATCCGCGGCGACGGCTGGTCGTTGTCCTGGCGCGATGTCGCGATCTTCGCCGTGCTCGGCATCGCCAACAACGCGTTCTATCTCGGGCTGGGCTATACCGGCCTGCAATCGGTCTCCGCAGGCCTCGGCGGCCTGATCGTCTCGGCCAATCCGGTGTTCACGGCGGCGCTGGCCGCGCTTCTGCTCGGCGAAGGCATGACCTGGCGCAAGGCGAGCGGCCTCTTGCTCGGCATCATCGGCGTGACCGCGATCGTGTGGCATCGCCTGTCGGTCGGCACCGACAGCCTGCACGGCATCGTCTTTACGCTGGCCTCGCTCGCGTCCATCGTTGCCGGCACCATCCTGTTCAAGCTGCTCGCACCGAAGGGCTCGTTGTGGATCGGCAACGGCGTGCAGAACCTCGCCGCGGGCATCGTGCTGACGCCGGTCGCGCTCACCTTCGCCGACGTTCATGCGATCGACTATACGCCGGGTCTGATCGGCGCCTTCGCCTTCCTCGTGCTTGGCGGCTCGATCCTCGCCTATTGGCTCTGGTTTCATCTCCTGAAAGTGTGTGGCGCCACCGCCGCCAGCGCCTATCATTTCCTGATGCCGCCGCTCGGCATGCTGTTCGCGTTCCTCGTACTCGGCGAGCATGTCGAGGCCCGCGATCTGCTCGGCATCATCCCGGTCGCGCTCGGCATCTATCTGGTGACGCGCCCCGCAAAGCCCGTCTCGTAACAGGAGTTTGTCATGCCCGTTTCCATCACGTTGATCGGCGGCCCGACCGCGCTGATCGAGATCGACGGCTTCCGCCTGCTTACCGACCCGACCTTCGATGCGCCCGGCGCCTATCAGCTGCCGCATGTGAAGCTGGAAAAGACGATCGGCCCTGCCGTGAAGCCCGACGCGATCGGCCCGGTCGATGCGGTGCTGCTCAGCCACGACCAGCACTCCGACAATCTCGACAATTCCGGCCGCGAATATCTCTTCACAGTCAAACGCGTGTTCACGACCGAGGTGGGCGCAAGGCGCCTCGGCGGTCATATCGAGGGCCTTGCGCCCTGGGACACTGCGAAGCTGAGGGACGGTGACGGCAATTCGCTGACCATCACCGCAACGCCCGCGCGCCACGGCCCGGCCGGCATCGAGCCGCTGTCGGGCGACGTCATCGGCTTCGTGGTCTCGTCGAGCCGCAAGGACACGCGTCCGATCTATATCAGCGGCGACACCACCTGGTTCGACGGCGTCGCCGAAGTCGCGCGCCGCTTCAAATGCGGCGTGGTGCTGCCCTTCGCGGGCGCGGCGCAAACGCGCGGCCCGTTCCATCTCACCATGGACACCAACGACACCATTGAGACCGCGCGCGCCTTCCCCGATGCGATGATCGTGCCTGTTCATACCGAAGGCTGGGCGCATTTCCGTCAGAACGGCGAGGACCTGCGCAAGACCTTCGACGTGCTCGGCTTCGGGACACGGCTGCGCCTGCTGGAGCCGGGCGTGCCGACGGTGATCGAGGCGCCGTGAAGGAGGGTGCCGGCCTCAATCCTTCCTGAACACGATCGACGCCATCCATCCCGACATCAGCGCCATTGCGACCGTGGCGAGGCCGTAGAGCAGGCCGTGGTGGCGCGCACTGGTGGCGACGAACTGCTCGAAGCCGATCTTGACGATCTCGAACGCGGTCTCGGTTTTGCCGATGAACGCACCATTGGCAAACAGCTTGATCTCGACCTCATAGGTGCCGATCGGCACCTCGCCCGGCAACGGGATGCCGGTGCGGAACAGCGTCGGCGTCAGGAACGTCACCGCGCTCGCATCCTCGCGATAGAGCCCGCGCTGGGTGCGCAGGCGGATGAAGGCGGAGCGGAATGCATCGTTCGGCACCACGTCGGCATAATCGCCGCTGACGCGCTGGGTCAGCAGCACGTTGTTGAGCCCGATCTGCTGCCGCCGCGCGATCTCGGGCGAGGTGATGGCATCGAAGGGACGGTTGGCGAACAGCGCCAAATAGGACGGCACCTCCAGGAACTGGCGGTGATCGGTGTTGATCCAGATGCCGAAGGTGCGTTCCTTCCGCCGCGTCACCATGTCGGCGCGCGGGCCCATCACGGTGACGACGAGATCGTAATTGATTCGATCGGCTGGCGTGGACGCATCCTTCTCGACCGAGCCGAACAGCACCAGCTCCTCGCCGGAATAGTTCGGCGTCACGGTGACGCGGTGGTTGGAGACCGACACGATCAGCCGCTCGGCGCGCGCTGCGCCGCCGATCAGTAGAACGAGAAGAGCTGCCAGAAGCGCGCGCGTCATCAGGTCACCCCCAGCTCACGGATGGTGAAGAGGTCCGCGGGGCGGATCACCAGCTCGACCGCGAAGCGGATTCCGACCGAGAGAATCAGAAGGCCAAGCAGCAGCCGCAACTGCTCGCCGCGGATCTTCTGGCCGGCCCTTGCGCCGAACTGCGCGCCGGTGACGCCGCCGACCATCAGGATCAGCGCCAGTACGGCATCAACCAGGTGATTTGTCACGGCATGCAGCATGGTCGCGAACAGCATGGTGACGACGGTCAGGACCATCGAGGTCCCGATCACGGTCGAGGTCGGCACCCGCAGCAGATAGATCATGATCGGCACCAGGATGAAGCCGCCGCCGATGCCCATGATGGCGCCGATAAATCCGATCGCGGTGCCGACGACCACGACCGGAATCACCGACAGATAGATCTTGGAGCGCTTGAACCGCATCTTCAGCGGCAGGCCGTGGATCCAATTGTGGGTGCGGCGTGGCGGCAGCGCGCCGCGCCGGGTCCGCATCAGGGCGCGCAGACCTTCGGAGAACATCAGGCTGCCGACGGTGGTGAGCAGCACCACGTAAGACAGCGCGATCATCAGGTCGAGCTGCCCGAGCGCGCGAAGCTGCGTGAAGGTCCACACGCCCAGCGTCGTCCCGGTCACGCCGCCGCATAAGAGAACGCTCGCCAGCGCCGGATCGATCGCACGCCGCCGCCAGTACGACAGCGCGCCGGAAAAGGAGGAGGCCGCGATATGACTTGCCACGGAGGCGACCGCGACCGCCGGTGTGATGCCGATGAAGATCAGCAGCGGCGTCATCAGGAAACCGCCGCCGATCCCGAACATGCCGGACACGAAGCCGACCGCGGCGCCCATGGCGAGCACCAGGAAGACGTTGACCGGAAGGTCGGCGATCGGAAGGTAGAGCTGCATTGAACCACGCGCCGGCGGGACGGATCGATTGCCGCGCCCCCTCAATAGCGGAATTCGGCGCTCGGAGGGATCGGGAATCTCGGGCGTGGTGAATGGGGCGAGAGTGTGAATGAGGCTCGATCGTTGCGATGGCAGTGGTGCGCTCCCTCCCCCGCTTGCGGAGGAGGGCTGGAAGGAGGGTTGTCTCCGCAGTGGGACTCCCCCAGAGCAGAGAACCCCCACTCGCCGCGCTTCGCGCGTCGACCTCCCCGCAAGCGGGAGAGGTGCACCGAGCGCGCGGCGCGTTCTGCCTGCCTAAAGCT
>NZ_JXJM01000001.1:7180429-7181524 GCF_001593325.1 Bradyrhizobium sp. DOA1 | reverse complement strand
TTCGGCGCCGGCTTTGCGGCCGCCTGCGGCGCGCTGTCCCAGCCGCCGGGCGGGGTCATGACGTTGACGGCATCGTCGGGCTGCGGCTCGGCGCTGAAGGTCTGGATGGCGAGCTTGGCGGCGGCGAGCGATTGCGAGTCGAGGCGCTTGGCGACGTCGTCGCGCTTGCCGGACGCATCCGTGTCGCCCTGCGCGGCTGCGAGGCTGAACCATTTGTAGGATTCGGCGAGGTTCTGCTCCACGCCGATGCCACGGGCATAGAGAATGCCGAGGTTGAACTGGCTGTCGGCGACGCCGCGATCGGCGGCCTTGCGGAACCACTGCGCCGCGCTCTTGTAATTGGCGCCGCGTCCGCCGCCATCGGCATCGAGCACCGCGAGATTGTGCATCGCCTTGGCGTTGCCGCGCTCGGCGGCCTGCGTGTAGTAGCGGCGGGCGATGTCGGCGTCCTTCTTCACGCCGAGGCCCTTCTCGTAGAGCGTGCCGAGGCGGAAGGTCGCGGGAACGACGCCGGCCTGCGCGGCGCGGTCGTACCATTTGGCGGCTTCGTCATAGTTCGTGGCGACGCCCTTGCCTTCCGCAAAGCGCATGCCGATCTCGTAGGCCGCCGTCGCATCGCCCTTCATCGCGGCGGTGCGCAAGGCGGGGCCGCCGATGGCCTCGGGCAGCTTCTCGCTCGGCGGCACCTGGATGAGACCGAGCTTGGCGCGGCTCGTGCCCGACAGCGCGCCGGTGACGTCGCTGGAGGCAGGCGGCGGGGCCGCGGCAGGCGCCGGCGGGATCTCGACCGAGGCCGAGTTGCCCGGAGTGGGAGCGGGCACTGGGGCGGCATTGTTCTGGGACTGCCGCCCGATCGGCGTCGGCGAGGTCATCGACGGCGTGATCTGCTCGGGCGCGGCTGGCTTGGTCTCGACCGGGGGCGGCGCCGGAGCGGGCGATATTGGGTCGCTCGGGACATTCTGCATCGCCTGCGGCGCCGGCGGGCTGCCGCCGTCGAGCAGGTTCATCGCCATCTTGAAGGTGCCCAGCACGATCACCACCACGCTCGCGCCGACCAGCAGCGAGCGGATCTTCGAGGTGATGGTCGAGCCGCCG
>NZ_JXJM01000001.1:7142455-7180409 GCF_001593325.1 Bradyrhizobium sp. DOA1 | reverse complement strand
CGGCGGGGTGACGGCGTGGAAGTCGCGCGGCGCTGCGACGAAGGCGGCCTGCGCCGCCTGCGCGGCGGCGGGATTGGGCAGCTCGGGCTTCGGATCGTATTTCGGCGGCTGCGGCTGTGCCTGCGGCCGCGGCTCGCGCGCCATCGGCGCCGGCTCCATCGGAGCAGCCATTGGCATCGGCATCGGAGCAGGGGCCAGCGGCGCGCTGCGCACCGCACGCAGATCGCCTTCGATCATCGAGAGGCGATCGACGACATGGCCGAGCGCGCTATGGACCGCGTCGAGCGAGTCCTGGGTGCTGCGATTGGTCTCGGCCTGGCTGAAGCGGATGTCGGAGAGCTCGCGCTTGACGAGATCGACCATGCCGGAATCGGGCGGCGCCGAGCTGCGGCTCTCGGCCAGCGCGGAATAGGTCGCCTGCTGCCGTTCCAGGTGCCTGAGGATGTCGTGCAGCCCGTCCTCGACCCGGCTGAGATTGCCGTTGCGGGGATCGGAGGCAGCTTCGATCCGTTCCAGCAGATAGGAGACGCGCTGCTCGAGATGCGTGAAGGTCGAGGCCGAGTCGTTGCCGACCTGCATGCGGTCGAAGCGGTCCGACAGCGCGCGGATCGCGGCTTCCAGATGCTCGGTGCTCTCGGCCGGCTGCGGCCGCTCGCGCGTTTCCAGCGCGGCGGTGAGCGCCGCGATGCGCTGCTCCAGCACCGCGAAGCTGTCGCTGTGGCCGGACGCGCGGGTGATCTGGTCCACCTTGGACGACAGCAGCTGCACGTCTTCGGACAGACGCGCGAGCGCTTCGTTGGAGGCGACGTTGGAGACGATGGCGCGCAGCGCGGAGATCGCGCCTTCGAGCTGCTGCACCGTCGAGGGATCGTCATTGGCGCGCAGGATCAGGTCGAGCTTGGCGCCGAGATTGCGGATCGCCTCGTCATAGCCGGTGAGCTGCTCGGCCGGCGTCAGCGTGCGCAGCACCTGCTTGATGTCGGACAGCGCGCGTTCGATGCCGGAGAGAACCTGGCCGTCGGTGCCGTTGGAGCGGGTCTCCTCGATGCGACGATGCAGCGAGCGGATCTCGTTCTCGATCGATTCGATCGCGCGCCGCGGCATCGCCTCGGTGATGGCGGCGCGGATCTCGGCCAGCTCGCTGCGGAAGGCGGCGATCGCCTGCTCGGTATTGTCCGGCCGCTGCAGCGATTCGATCTGGCTCGTGATCTTGAGCAGATGGCGCTCGAGCGACGAGAAATCCGGTCCCGGTTGCTGCGCGGGCGGCGGCGCGTAGGCGGGCGCAGGTGGCGCCATCGGCGGCGCGAAGGGAGCTGGCGCGGGCGCAATCGGCGGCGCGGCGCGCGGTGGCATCTGCCTGGGCGCAAAGCCGTCAAGTTCGCTCTGCCGCGCGGTGATCTCGGCGACCGCGACGTCGAAGGATGCGGGGCTCAAAGGAGGCGAGTTGCGATAGACCTGGGCCGCAGCCCGCTCGACCGCATCGGCTTGGCGCTGGCGTGTCTCGACCGGCGATGGGGCAGGGGCCGGCCGCGCGGCCTGATGCGGTTGCTGGTGGGATTGCTGCGGCTTGGAGATTTGCGACAGCCGTGCATCGAGCCGCGAGATCGCATCGTTCAGCTGACGCGCGACGCCCTGCTCGCGCGAGACGTCCTGGCGCGCTGCGTCTTGTCGCGAAGAATCCTGGCGCTGCGCGGGCTTCGAGATGCGTTCGATCTGCTGGGTGATCGCGTCGAGCCGCTGATGAATGTCCGCGACTTCGCGGCTTTCCTGGCTCGGTGCTTGCGGCGTGTGGTGCGGACGCTGCTCGTGAGGTCCGCGGAAGTTCGGCGGGGCGGTGTCGCCGAGGGTGGAGTTCAGCCAATCGTTGAGCGACATTCCGGCGCGACGCGCAGCAGCCTCGGCCCGCTCCCGAACGGATGGATCGATGCCGTCAACACTCCACGATACGCGCGAATTCATGACTCTGTCCGGTTCCGACTCCGGCGCCCCACCCGGCGCCTCCAGCCTTCCCTCGCGTCCCGGTTGCAAACACAACCGAATTTGGCGCGGGTCGTCTGCCTCGAAAACCGACTTTTTCCTGTTACGGTAAATAACGGGTTAAGGAATGCGGCGCGGGTGTCTTAAAGTTGGGCGGGGGAACCGACCCGAGCTTGGCTCAGGCCCGTCCGCGATTCACGTCGTGGGCGATCTGGGCCTTCAGCCAGATCACGAAGCTACGCGCCTTGCGGGTCATCGGTCGGCTCTTCGGCCAGGCAAGGTAATGAGCGGAGGCGCGTTCCAGCGGCGCGTTGAACAGCGGGACGAGCGTCCCGTCCTCGATCTCGTTCCGGAGCAGGAAGAGCTGGCCCATGGCGACGCCGACGCCTTCGGCGGCTGCCTGGTAGGTCAGCACGGAGCTCTGGAAACTCACGCTGCGATCGGTCAGCAGGTCCGGCCGTTTCACTGCCATGAGCCAGTCCGGCCAGTCCGAGCGGCGATAATGGGAGTGGAGCAGCTGGATCTTGCGGAGGTCGTCGAGTTCGGCAAGCCGCGCCCGTTTCAGGAGCTTCGGGCTGCAGACCGGCTGGATGACGTCACGGAACAGCAATTCGGTCTCGGCGCCGGGCCATTCGCCCGAACCGAACTGGACGGCGAGGTCGACCTTGTCGTTCTCGAAGTCCACCGGCGCCACCACATTGCTAATGTCCAACCGGATATTGGGGTAGCTGACATAGAACGACGGCAGCCGCGGGATCAGCCATTTCGCGGCAAAGGTCGTGTAGACCCTGATCTTCAGTGGCTGGGCCTTGCCGGTCGCGGTGAGGCCCGTGGTGGCCTGGGCAATGATGCGGAACGCCGGCGCGATCTGGCGGTGGAACTCGTCACCCTCCGAGGTCAGCCGCAGTCCTGTCTTGTCCCTTTCGAACAGCCGAACGCCGAGAAAGGCTTCGAGGATCGTGACCTGGCGGCTTACGGCTGGCTGGGTGACGCGTAGTTCCCGCGCCGCGCGCGTGAAGCTCAGATGTCGCGCCGCCACGTCGAAGGCGTGCAGGGGATTAAGCGGAGGTATCATGTCGGGTCATTACAAAATGTAATCGCGACATAACTTTTACGCAGTTGTTTGTCAAAGCCCCCGCTGGGAAGACGGCGTCGCTCCAGCGATGTGATGGCCCCATGGATTTTGAACTGAATGAAGAGCAGCAGGCGTTCGCCAATTCGGTGCGCCGCTTTGCCGAAGCCAACCTGAGGGAGGGCTCGCTGGCGCGCGCACACGATCCGCGCTTTCCGCGCGAGGTCGCGCAGATGCTGGGCAAGCAGGGCCTGATGGGCATCTCGTTCGATCCGGAGGATGGCGGGCAGGGCGGTACGCTCTTGGATTCGGTCATCGCGATCGAGCAGGTCGCGTCGGTATGCCCGCGCAGCGCTGATGTCGTGCAGGCCGGCAATTTCGGGCCGATCCGCACCTTCGTGGAATACGCGACGCCGGAACAGAAGCAGCGCTGGCTGCCCGATCTGCTCGCCGGCAACATCTGCATCAGTCTCGGCATGAGCGAGCCGGAAGCCGGCTCCGCGGTCACCGAACTCAAGACCTTGGCGAGCGAGGACGGTGACGATTACGTCATCAACGGTAGCAAGGTGTTCGGTACGCACAGTCCCGATGCGGCGATCTACCTCGTCTATGTCCGCTTCGCGCCCGGGGTCTCCGGCATCGGCTCCGTGATCGTCGAGCGCGGCACGCCCGGCTTCACGATCGGAAAGCCGACCGCCTTCATGAGCGGCGAAGAGTGGAGCCAGCTTTATTTCGAGAACTGCCGGGTCCCGAAGCGGAACGTTCTGCTCGGAATTGGTGGCTTCAAGAAGCAGATCGCTGGCTTCAACGTCGAGCGCCTCGGCAATTCCGCCCGTTCGCTCGCGCTCGGCCGCTACGCCTTCAATCTGGCGCGCGATCACGCCGCCGTGCGCAAGCAGTTCGGCCGTCATCTCTGCGAATTCCAGGGCCTGCAATGGAAGTTCGCGGACATGGCGCTGAAGCTCGAATCCGCGCAGATGCTGCTGTATCGCGCCGCCAATGTCCGTGACGAACTGCCATCGCCGTACCAGACCGCGATCGCCAAGCTGGCCTGCAACCAGGCCGGTTTCGAGGTGGCCAACGAGGCGGTGCAGATCATGGGCGGCCTCGGCTACAGCCAGGAATCGCTCGCGGAATATTGCATGCGCCGGACGCGCGGCTGGATGATCGCCGGCGGCTCCACGGAAATCCTCAAGAACCGGATCGCGGAATCGGTGTTCGACCGCCGGTTCGATCAGCGTGCGCAGGTCGGACGTGGCAACTGAGACGACCAGACCCTCGCTGGCCCAGGCGCTGTTCGCACCGCGCAGCATCGCGCTGGTCGGCGCCTCCGACGATGCGTCGAAGACGTCGTCGCGCCCGCTGCAATATCTGCGGCGCGCCGGCTATGAGGGCGCGATCTATCCGATCAATCCGGGTCGCAAGACCGTGCTCGGCGAACCGGCGTGGCCTTCGCTCGCAAGTCTGCCCGTCGTTCCCGACCATGCCTTCATCCTGACGCCGACAGAAGATGCCGTGGACGCCGCCGAAGAATGCGCGCGGCTCGGCCTCTCCGTGGCCACCATCCTGGCGTCCGGCTATTCGGAGGCGGACGAAGCGGGCCGCAAGCTGCTCGCTCGGCTGAAGGCGCTGCGAGCGAACGGATTGCGCATCCTGGGCCCGTCGAGCCTCGGCGCCATCAATCTGCACAGCAGGGCCATCGTCACTGCCAACGCCGCATTCGCCGAGCCGGACCTGCCGCGCGGCGGTATTTTCGTCGCCTCGCACAGCGGCAGTTTGCTCGGCGGCCTGGTCTCGCGCGGCAAGGCGCGCCATCTCGGTTTCGCGGGTCTCGTCTCGGTCGGCAACGAGATTGATCTCAGCCTCGGCGAGATTTGCGCGGCGACGCTCGACGATCCCACCATCACCGGCTACATGCTGTTCCTCGAAAGCATCCGCCACGCCGACGATCTGCGCGCCTTCGCGCGCGGTGCTGCCGACCGTGGCAAGCCGGTCGTCGCCTACAAGCTCGGCCGTTCCGCAGCCGCCGCCGAACTGGCGCTGACGCACACCGGGGCGCTGGCCGGCGAGGACGACGTCGCGGCCGCCTTCCTCGCCGATTGCGGCATCGCCCGCATCTTCAACTTTGAAACGCTGCTTGAAGCGCTGCCGTTGGTCGCGCGTGTGCCGGCGCGTCGGGAGGGTGCCGGCGCTCCCCGCGTCGGCATCGTAACCACCACCGGCGGCGGTGCCGCCATGGTGGTCGACGAACTGGCCCTGCGCGGCATCGATGTGGTCGCCCCGAGCGACCAAACCTACGCGCGTCTCGGCGCTGCCGGCGTCAAGGCGGGGCACGACCGAATCACCGACCTGACGCTGGCCGGCACCCGCTACGACGTGATGAAGGCGGCGCTCGACACTCTGCTGGGCGCCCCGGAGTTCGATGCCGTCATCGCGGTGATCGGCTCGTCCGCACGCTTTCAGCCGGAGCTCGCCGTCAAGCCCGTCATCGACAGCGGCGGGCATGCCAAGCCGCTGGCCGCCTTCCTGGTTCCGGAAGCGCCCGAGGCGTTGAACATGCTGGCCGCGGCCGGGGTGCCCGCATTCCGCACCCCGGAATCCTGTGCGGACGCGATGAGCGCAGCCTTGCGGCGCCGGCCGGCCACGGCACTCGCTCCATCCCCGCGGCCGAGCGCGGCTGGATCGGCGCAGCAGCTCGACGAAATCGAAGCCTATGCGCTGCTGGCGAAGCTCGGCATCTCCCATGCGCCCGCCGTTGCCGTCGCGATCGATGCCGAAGGCCCCTTCGATCTTCCCTTCGCCTATCCGGTGGCCGTGAAGATCCTGTCGGCGACAATCGCGCACAAGACCGAGATCGGCGGCGTGGTGCTGAACGTGCGCAGCGACGCCGAGCTCAGCTCCGCGATGCGCCGCATTGTCGGGAATGCCATGGGCAAGGGCCACGCGGCATCGCATGTGATCGTGCAGCCGATGACGGCAGGCCTCGGCGAGTTTCTGCTTGGCTATCGCGTCGATCCCGATGCCGGGCCGCTGGTGCTGCTCGCCGCTGGCGGCATCTACACCGAGATATATCGCGATCGCAGCATCCGCCTCGCCCCGGTCGATCTCGACACCGCCCGCAGCATGATCGCCGAACTCGCCATCAGCCGCATCTTCCGGGGATATCGCAACAGGCCGCATGGCGATATGGAAGCGCTGGCACGGGCCATCGTGGCCCTGTCGCAACTGGCAATCGAGGAGAGCGTTCAGGTGGTCGATGCGGAGATCAATCCGCTGATCGTCGGGCCGGTGGGCGAGGGCGTCATCGCCGTCGACGCCCTGGTCGCGCTCGCCCGAAGGGAGGACACATGATCGAAGACCTCAAGGACAGGGTCAACGCGGACGTGAATCTGGTGCGGCGCGGTCGCTTCCTGTCGACGACGTTCCTGCTCGAGATCGGAGCTGCGGCCTGGCTGATCACGATCGCCGACGGCAAGATCGTCGCAGTGACCCGCGGCCCCTTCGTGATGCCGTCATGGTCGTTCGCGCTGCGCGCCTCCGAGGAGGAATGGACGAAGTTCTGGAGCGCGAAGCCGCAACCCGGGTCGCACGACCTCATGGCGCTGATCAAGCGGCGCACCCTCAAGGCCGAAGGCAATCTGCAGATCTTCATGGCCAACCTCCGCTACTTCAAGGAAGCGCTGGTCAAACTGCGTGCAACGGGAGTCGCAGCATGAGCCCGCGTTTCGAAGCCACGATCGGCCGTTATCTCCAGCTCGATCTGTTCGGCCGCAGCCACCGTCTGTATGTCGAAGAGGCCGGCCAGGGCATTCCGCTGCTGTGCCTGCATACCGCGGGCGCCGACGGCCGCCAATATCGCGCGCTGATGAACGATCCGCGCGTAACGTCGAAATTTCGCGTCATCGCTTTCGACATGCCCTGGCACGGCAAATCGTCGCCGCCGGCCGGCTGGCACGACGAGGAATACCAGCTGACCTCGGCCCAATACACCGGAATGATCCTGAGCGTCGCCGAAGCGCTCGAACTCGACAGGCCGGTCGTGATGGGCTGCTCGATCGGCGGACGCATCGTGCTGCATCTGGCGCTCGACCATCCCGAACGCTTCCGCGCCATCATCGGCCTGCAGGCCGGCGCTCATGTCGATCCTTATTACGACCTCAACTTCCTGCACCGTCCGGACGTGCATGGCGGCGAGGTCTGCGCGGCGATTGTCTCCGGCCTCGTCGGCCCCGAAGCGCCCGATGCCGATCGCTGGGAAACGCTGTGGCACTACATGCAGGGCGGTCCCGGCGTCTTCAAGGGCGACCTGTATTTCTACAAGCTCGACGGCGACATCCGAGATCGCGTCGCGCAGATCGATACGTCGCGTTGTCCGCTGTTCCTGCTGTCGGGCGAGTACGACTATTCGTGCACCCCACAGGAAACGCTCGCTGTCGCCAACAGCATCAAGGGCAGCCACGTGACCATCATGAAGGGCCTCGGCCACTTCCCGATGAGCGAAGATCCCGAGAAGTTCCTCGGATATCTGCTGCCCGTTCTGCAGGCCATCGACTGAACGGTTCAAGAAAAGCAAGGGAGGATATTCGTGAGGACGAAAGCTTTGGTTGCGGCTCTGGCAGCGCTGTCCGTATGGGGACCCGCGCAAGCGGAGATCGCCAAGGGCACCGTGAAGATCGGCGTGCTCACCGACATGTCCGGTCCCTATGCCGACAATGTCGGCGCGGGATCGGTGCTGGCGGCGCAGATGGCGGTTGAGGATTTCGGCGGCAAGGCCGGCGGCATGCCGGTTGAGATCGTCTCGGCCGACCATCAGAACAAGGCCGATGTCGGTCTCGGCATCGCGCGGCGCTGGTACGACACTGAAGGCGTCGATGCGATCACCGAGGTAGTCTCGTCGGGCGTCGCGCTGGCCGTGCAGCAACTGACCCGCGAAAAGGACAAGGTCTTCCTCGCCACCGGCCCCGGAACGCCCGACCTCACCGGCAAGGCCTGTTCGCCGAACGGCGTGCACTGGGCCTACGACAATTACGCGCTGGCGAATGTCGCGACCGCGCCGCTGGTCAAGAAGGGCCTGAAGAGCTGGTTCTTCCTGACCGCCGATTACAGCTTCGGACAGGCGCTCGAGGCGGAAGCCTCCAAGGTGGTGCTCGCCAATGGCGGCACGGTGCTGGGTGCGGCGCGGGCGCCGCTCAACACGCCGGACTTCTCGTCTTTCCTGTTGCAGGCCCAGGCTTCGAAGTCGCAGGTGGTCGGACTCGCCAATGCCGGCGCCGACATGATGAATTCGCTGAAGCAGGCGAACGAGTTCGGCCTCACCGCCGGCGGGCAGAGCATCGCGGCGCTGCTGGTCAATCTGCCCGACATTCACGGTCTCGGTCTCGCCAACGCCAAGGGGCTCATCTTCGCCGACAGCTTCTATTGGGATGCCAATGACAAGACCCGTGCCTGGAGCAGGCGCTTCATGGAGCGCTTCAAGGGCAAGGCGCCCGGCAGCCTGCAGATCGCGGTGTATGGCGCGGTCACGCATTACCTGAAGGCAATCGATGCGAAGAAGAGCGAGTCGGGTGCGGCTCTGGTCGCAGAGATGAAGAAGCTGCCGATCAACGACGTCTACACCACCAACGCTTCGATCCGCGAGGATGGGCGGGTGATCCGCGACATGTATCTGCTGCAGGTCAAGGATCCCTCGGAATCGAAATATCCCTGGGACTATTACAAGATCCTCGCCACGGTCCCGGGCGACCAGGCGTTCCGTCCACTCAAGGACGGCAATTGCCCGCTGGTCGCCAAGTAGCACGCGAACCGCAGTCGGATCGCAGCCATGCTGCGGTCCGTCCTGCCCGGAGGGCCACATGATCGACTATCCTGCGCTCGCACTCTTCATCGATGGCCAGTGGCGAGACGCCGCCGGGCGCGCCACCGTTCCGGTGCGCAATCCTGCAACAGGGCAGGTCATCGGGCAGCTGCCATGTGCCGGCGCAGAGGATCTGGAGGAGGCGCTCGCATCGCTCGCGCGGGGGCATGAGCAATGGCGCCGGATGTCGCCCGGCGACCGGGGCGGCATCCTGCAGCGCGCCGCGGCGCTGATCACCGAGCGGCGCGAGCAGATCGCAAGCCTGATCACGCTGGAGCTCGGCAAGCCGATCGCCGAAGCCCGCACCGAGGTCGAGACCGCGGCCGCGCTCTTCGTGTGGAATGCAGAGGAGGGACGCCGCGCCTATGGCCGAGTCATTCCCTCGCGCCATCGTGCCATCCAGCAGGTCGCGATCCGTGAGCCGCTCGGTCCGATCGCGGCCTTTTCGCCCTGGAATGCGCCGGCCATCACGCCGGCACGCAAAATCTCCAGCGCCCTCGCAGCGGGCTGTGCCGTCGTGATCAAGCCGGCGGAGGAAACACCGGCGACGGCCCTTGCCATTGCCGCTGCGGTCAACGACGCCGGACTTCCGGCCGGTGTGCTCAACGTCGTGTTCGGCGACCCCGCGCTGATCTCGCAGACGCTGCTGCGTTCGCCCGTCATCCGCGGACTCACCTTCACCGGATCGACCGAGATCGGCCGACAGCTCGGGGCGTTCGCCGTGCAGGGCCTGAAGCGGATGACGCTGGAGCTCGGCGGCCACGCGCCCGTGCTGATCTTCGACGACGTCGATCCCGAAGCTGCCGCGCTGTCGGCGGTCACCGCCAAGTTCCGCAATGCCGGCCAGGTCTGCACCTCGCCGACGCGCTTCTTCGTGCATGAATCGATCCACGACCGCTTCGCGGCCAGACTGGCCGAACTCGCCGAGGCCATCGTGGTCGGAGATGGATTCGATGCATCGACCCAGATGGGACCGCTAGCCCATGCGCGGCGCGTGGAGAGCATGGAGCGTTTCGTGGACGACGCGCGGGCGCGCCAGATCCGCGTCGCGGCGGGCGGCCGGCGCTGCGGAGAGACCGGATATTTTTACCGCCCCACCGTGCTCTCCCATGTCGACCAGGAGTGCCTCGCCTCCAACGTCGAGCCGTTCGGCCCGCTGGCGGCGACGGCTCCGTTCCGTACCCTGGACGAGGCGCTGCAGCTTGCCAATCGCCTGCCTTTCGGGCTCGCCGCCTATGTGATGACGCACGACATGCGCAACGCCGCCGCCGCATCCGAGGCGATCCAGAGCGGCAGCGTGATCGTCAATCATTGGCAGGCGTCGTTGCCGGAAACTCCGTTTGGCGGCTACAAGGACAGCGGCATCGGCAGCGAAGGCGGCATCGAGGGCCTCCAGGAGTTCCAGACCCTCAAATACGTCAGCCAGCTGGCGGCCTGACGAGGCCGAGCGCGCGGCGACGGCCGCCGATCCGCAGAGACGCTCAGGCTTTTCCCTCCCGCTTGCTTTCCTCCAGCGGCACCACCGTGGCCTTGCCGCTCATCGCCGAGAGCGCCGCCAGGGCCTCCTCGCAGAAATCCGCCACCATCTGCTCGTGCCGGGCCCCCAAACGAAGCAGCAGCAGATTGCCGAGATCGAGCCGGCCTTCCGCCGTGCCGTCCGGAAAACGCTTCTTCAGGATGCGCTCGTAATTGGCGTGGCGGTCGCGGTGGTGCTCCAGGCGGGCCATCAGGTCGGTGCGCAGCGGCTCGATGTCGATGCTGTCGAGCGCGTGGAGGCGGACCAGGAGGTCGTCCTTGGTCGAGGCTGGCGTGCTTGGTCGCGCGGCCCAGTGCCGCAGCGCTGTTCGCCCCTCCGGAGTGAGCGTATAAACCAGCTTGTTGGGCTTGCCTGTCTGCACGACCTCGCGGCCCTGGATGAAGCCGCGGTCGCGCAGCTTGGAGAGCTCGCGGTAGATCTGCTGATGGTCGGCCTTCCAGAAGAAGCCGATCGAGGAATCGAACGTCTTGGCGAGCTCGTAGCCCGTCATCGGACGTTCCGTCAGGCATGCGAGGATTGCGTCACCCAGTGCCATGACCGGCCTCCCTTCTTAGGCTTGACCAAGTTGCTTGACTTTATGCGCATCGGCGCATATGCGTCAATGTGCATATGAGGCGGCGTGCAGGCGGGCCCAAGGCCCGACTGAAAGAAACAAGCGAAATCAATTACATCGCTACTGTGCATGGGGTTGTTTTCGCACTTTGCCCTTGGCCTTAGGGAGGCATCTGAGAATGACCGGCCTCGATTCCTGGTACGCCTACATGAAGTCTCACGACCGCGCCGCGCTCTGGGACCTCCTGCACCCCGATGCGGTGTTCGAAAGCCCTGTGGTGCATTCACCGCAGCGGGGCCGCGACATCACCTTCAAATATCTCTCCAGCGCCGAGAAGGTGCTCGGCGGCCCCGGCTTCACCTATGTCGGTGAATGGCGCAGCGATAATGGTGCCGTGCTCGAATTCAAGAATGTCATCGACGGCATCGAGATCAACGGTGTCGACATCATCAGCTTCGATGCCGAGGGCCGCATCACCCATTTCAAGGTGATGGTGCGTCCGCTCAAGGCGATCAACATGCTGCACCGCCTGATGGCGGAGCAGCTTGCCGCACAATCATAAGCCCAACATCGTCCCACCAGGCCACGCCGGGAGACCCCCATGCCGATCTATAAAGCCCCCGTCGAAGACGTGAACTTCCTGCTCAACGACGTCTTCCAGATCGATCGCTACGACAATCTGGCCGGCTTCTCCGATGCCTCGAGCGACGTGCGCGAGGCGATCCTCGGCGAGGCTGCCAAGCTCGCCGAAGAGGTGCTGCAGCCGCTCAACCGCGTCGGCGATCTCGAAGGCTGCAAGCGCGCCGACGACGGCAGCGTCACCACGCCGAAGGGTTTCAAGGACGCCTTCAAGCAGGTCGCCGAGGGCGGCTGGCTCGGCCTCTCGGCGCCGACCGAGTTCGGCGGCCAGGGACTGCCGGTGACGCTCTCCCAGGCCGTCAATGAATTCCAGATCTCCGCCAACATGGCGTTCTCGATGTATGGCGGCCTCACCATGGGCGCGACCGCGGCGCTTCTCGTGCACGGCACGCCCGAGCAGAAGCAGACCTACGTGCCAAAGATGGTGGCGGGCGAATGGACCGGCACCATGAACCTGACCGAGCCGCATTGCGGCACCGATCTCGGCATGCTCCGCACCAAGGCGGTGCGTCAGGCCGACGGCAGCTTCAAGATCACGGGCACCAAGATCTTCATCTCCGCCGGTGAGCATGACTTGGCCTCCAACATCATCCACCTCGTGCTCGCCCGCATCGAGGGCGCGCCCGCCGGCATCAAGGGCGTCTCGCTGTTCGTGGTGCCCAAGTTCCTTGTGAATCCGGATGGCTCAGTCGGTGCCCGCAACGGCGTCGTCTGCGGCTCGATCGAGCACAAGATGGGCATCCACGGCAATTCCACCTGCGTGATGAATTACGACAACGCCACCGGCTGGCTGATCGGCGAAGAGAACAAGGGCATGCAGGGCATGTTCGTGATGATGAACGAGGCGAGGCTCGGCGTCGCCGTGCAGGGCCTTGCGCAGTCGGAGGTCGCCTATCAGAACGCGGTCGCCTATGCCCGCGAGCGCATCCAGGGCCGTGCGTTGACGGGTGCCAAGGCGCCGGACAAGCCGGCCGATCCGATCATCGTCCATCCCGACGTGCGCCGCACGCTGCTCTCGATCCGCGCCTTCAACGAGGCCGCGCGCGCCTTCGTGATGTGGACCGCGCTGAAGAGCGACGTCGCGCACCGCTCCGAGGATCCGAAGGACCGCCAGGCTGCGGACGATCATATGGGCCTGATGACGCCGGTGCTGAAGGGCTTCCTCACCGACTACGGCTTCGCCAACGCGGTGCAGGCGCAGCAGATGTATGGCGGCCACGGCTACATCGCCGAGCAGGGCATGGAGCAGTTCGTGCGCGATGCGCGCATCGCGATGATCTATGAAGGCGCCAACGGCATCCAGGCGCTCGACCTCGTCGGCCGCAAGCTGCCGCGCGACGGCGGCCGCGCCATCATGGCCTTCTTCGGCGAGGTCATGGCCTTCGCCAAGGAGAACGGCGGCGACGAGGCGCTCAAGCCCTTCATCACGCCGCTCTCGACCTCGCTGGGTCACCTGCAGCAGGCCACGACCTGGCTGATGCAGAACGCGATGGCCAAGCCCGACAATGCGGGCGCGGCCGCAACCGACTACCTGCATCTCTTCGGCTTCGTCGCGCTCGGCTACATGTGGGCGAAGATGGCCAAGGTGACGAATGCCAAGATTGCCGAGAGCGGGGCGACGCCCTATCTCTCGACCAAGCTCGTCACCGGCCGCTTCTTCATGGAGCGGATGCTGCCGGAGACCGCGGCCAATCTCGCGCGCATCCAGGCCGGCTGCGCCACCATCATGGAATTGCCGGCGGAAGCGTTCTGACTCTTTCGCCCCACGAATGATCGCGACCGCGCAGCGGTCGTCACCAAGATAACTGCAATCAGGAGGCTCCCCATGGCAGATGCCTATATCTACGACCACGTCCGAACCCCGCGTGGCCGCGGCAAGGCCGACGGCGCGCTGCACGAAGTGACCGCGCTCGCGCTCGCCACCGTGCCGTTGAAGGCGCTGAAGGACCGCAACAACCTTCCCGAGGATTCGGTCGATGACGTCGTACTCGGCGTGGTCGATCCGGTCGGCGAAGCCGGTTCCGACATCGCGCGCTTTGCCGCGCTGAAGGCCGGTCTCGGCGAAGCCGTGCCCGGCGTGCAGATCAGCCGCTTCTGCGCCTCCGGCCTCGATGCCGTGAACTTCGCTGCCGCGCAGGTGATGAGCGGCCAGCATGAGCTCGTGATCGGCGGCGGTGCCGAATCGATGAGCCGCGTCGGCATCGGCGCCTCCGGCGGCGCCTGGCCGATGGACCCCTCGATGGCGGTGCCGGCCTATTTCATGCCGCAGGGCGTGTCGGCCGATCTGATCGCCACCAAATACGGCTTCTCCCGCGACGATGTCGACGCCTATGCGGTGCAGAGCCAGCAGCGCGCCGGCAAGGCCTGGGACGAGGGCCGCTTCAACAAGTCGGTGGTGCCGGTCAAGGACATCAACGGCCTCACCATCCTCGCCAAGGACGAGCATATGCGGCCCTCGACGACGATGCAGTCGCTGGCGCAGCTGCAGCCGTCGTTCACGATGATGGCGCAGATGGGCGGCTTCGACGGCGTTGCGGTGCAGTCGCATCCCGAGATCGAGCGCGTCAACTACGTGCATCACGCCGGCAATTCCTCCGGCATCGTCGACGGTGCCGGCGCCGTGCTGCTCGGCAGCAAGGAAGCGGGTAGCAAGTATGGTCTGAAGCCGCGCGCAAAGATCCGCGCCTTCGCCAATGTCGGCTCGGAGCCGGCGATGATGCTGACCGGTCCGGTCGACGTCACCGAGAAGCTGTTCGCGCGCTCGGGCATGAAGAAGTCGGACATCGACCTGTTCGAGCTCAACGAGGCCTTCGCCTCGGTGGTGCTGCGCTACATCCAGGCCTTCGACATCGACAACGCCAAGATCAACGTCAATGGCGGCGCCATCGCGCTCGGCCATCCGCTCGGGGCGACCGGCGCGATGATCCTCGGCACCGTGCTCGACGAGCTCGAGCGCACCAATAAATCCACCGCCCTGGTCACGCTGTGCATCGGCGGCGGCATGGGCACCGCGACCATCATCGAGCGCGTGTAAGGGTAGGGAGCAACCAACATGTCGTACAAGAACTTTAGGGTTGAGACCGATTCCGACGGCATTGCGCTCGTCACCTGGGACATCCCGGGCCGCTCGATGAACGTGCTCGACGAGACCTCGACTAGCGAGCTCGATGCGATCGTCAAGGCGACCACCGCCGACGCCGCGGTGAAGGGCGTCGTCATCACCTCGGCGAAAGAAGCGTTCTGCGCCGGCGCCGACCTCTCCATGCTCGAAGGCATGAACCAGGCTTACGCGAAGGTTCTCAAGGAGCAGGGCGAGACTGCAGCGAACCAGATGCTGTTCGACCAGAGCCGGCGCTTCTCGCAGGTGCTGCGCTCGATCGAAACCTCCGGAAAGCCGTGGGCGGCGGCGATCAACGGCCTCGCGCTCGGCGGTGGTTTCGAGATCACGCTGTGCTGCCACTATCGCGTCGCGGCGGAGAATCCCAAGACCCGCCTCGGGCTGCCCGAGGTCAAGGTCGGCCTGTTCCCCGGCGCCGGCGGCACGCAGCGCGTGCCGCGCCTGGTGCCGCCGCAGGACGCCATGACGATCCTGCTCAAGGGCGATCCGGTTACGGTCGACAAGGCCAAGGCGCTGAACCTGATCCACGCCATCGTTCCCGCCGCCGACCTCATCAAGGCCGCGAAGGACTGGATCAAGGGCGGCGGCAAGGCCGTCGCGCCCTGGGACGAGAAGGGCTTCAAGCTGCCCGGCGGCCCGGTGTTCTCCAAGGCCGGCATGATGATGTTCCCGGCCGGCAACGCGATCTATCGCCGCGAGACCTATGACAACTACCCGGCCGCGCGTGCGATCATGAGCTGCGTCTATGAGGGGCTGCAGCTGCCGATCGACGCGGCGCTGCGCGTCGAGTCGCGCTACTTCACCTCGGTGCTGCGCTCGAAGGAAGCGGCCGCGATGATCCGCAGCCTGTTCCTGTCGATGCAGGAGCTGAACAAGGGCGCGCGCCGTCCGAAGGACGTGCCCGCCACCAAGGTGAAGAAGATCGCCGTGATCGGCGCCGGCTTCATGGGCGCGAGCGTCGGCTACGTCTCGGCCCGCGCCGGCCTCGACGTCGTCCTGATCGATCGCGACCAGGAGAGCGCCGACAAGGGCAAGGCGCATGCGCAGAAGGTGATCGAGGAGCAGATCAAGAAGGGCCGCGCCAAGCCGGGTGATGCCGAAGCGCTGCTCGCGCGCATCACGCCGACCGCGGACTACGCTGCGCTGAGGGACGTCGACCTCGTCATCGAGGCCGTGTTCGAGGACCGCAAGGTCAAGGCCGAGACATTCGCCAAGGCGCAGGAATACCTCAAGCCCGACGTGATCTTCGCGTCCAACACCTCGACGCTGCCGATCACCTCGCTGGCCGAGAGCTTCAGGGACCAGGGCAAGTTCGTCGGCATCCACTTCTTCTCGCCGGTCGAGAAGATGATGCTGGTCGAGATCATCCTCGGCAAGAACACCGGCGACGTCGCGCTCGCGACGGCGCTCGATTACGTCCGCCAGATCGGCAAGACGCCGATCGTGGTCAACGACTCCCGCGGCTTCTTCGCCAACCGCTGCGTCGGCCGCTACGTCGCCGAAGGCAACGAGATGTTCCTGGAAGGCGTGCCGCCGGCGATGATCGAAAACTGCGCCAAGATGGCCGGCATGCCGGTGGGCCCCCTCTCGCTCTCGGACGAAGTCGCGCTCGACCTTGGCCTCAAGATCATGAAGGCGACCGAAGCCGATCTCGGCCCCAACGCCATCAACCCCGATCAGAAGAAGCTGATGGTGGAGATGGTCGAGAAGCAGGGCCGCCTGGGGCGCAAGAACAGCAAGGGCTTCTACGACTATCCCGAGAAGGGCAAGGGCCAGAAGAGCCTGTGGCCGGGCCTCTCGGCCTTGCAGCCGAAGCAGCTCGACCCCGATACGCTCGACATCGAGGAGCTGAAGCAGCGCTTCCTGGTGGTGCAGGCGGTGGAAGCCGCGCGTACCGTGGAGGATCACGTCATCACCGATCCGCGCGAGGCGGATGTCGGCTCGATCCTCGGCTTCGGCTTTGCGCCGTTCACCGGTGGCACGCTGTCCTACATCGACTTCATGGGCACCAAGAAGTTCGTCGAGCTCTGCCACAAGCTGGAAGCGAAGTACGGCTCGCGCTTCACCCCGCCGAAGCTGCTGGAGGAGATGGCCGCGAAGGGCGAGACCTTCTACGGCCGCTTCGCGCCGAAGAAGGCGGCAGCCTGACGAAGCATCGAGGCTCCGCAGCAACGAAAGGCCGGATCTCGATCCGGCCTTTTTATTTGCCCGCGCCGAACGGTGCCATGGGCTCAGCGCCTTGGCTGATGCCTGATCGGCGATCATCTGGACAATCACCGGGCCTTCGGTCACGATCCCGCCGCTGTCGAGGCCCAGCGCAGGGACCTGACCCTGAGTCCAGCTTCAACTAATCCTCTCCGTTTTCGAGCTTCCTGGCCCGAGTCCACCTTGATCAGCTCATAGGGCAGGCCCGCTTCCAGGGGCGCGATGTGGGGAGCAGGGGCAGGGCGCCGGGCGAATAATCCAGTTTCATGGAATTTCCTTCTCGTGACGGCTTGGTCGAGACGAAAGAACGACTACATGCACCTGCATTGAATAGCAAGATTGATGCAGGTGCATCGAGTGGGGTAAAGAGCGTGCGACGAGCTTGAGCGGGACCATGAAACGCAAACCATCGACCGAGGCGACTTCGGCCTGGATCCGTCTGATGCGGGTGCAGAGCCGCGTGCTCGATTGCGTCGAGCAGGACCTGAAGAAGGCGGGGTTCCCGCCGCTGGCCTGGTACGACGCGCTGCTTGAACTGTCCCGCGCCCCTTCCGGCGAGCTGCGGCCGGTGGAGCTCGAACGCCAGATGCTGATTCCGCAATACTCGACCTCGCGGCTGATCGACCGCCTGGTCGACGAAGGCCTCGCCTCGCGGCGCGAATGCAAGATCGACAAGCGCGGCCAGTTCGTCGAGATCACCGAAGCCGGCCGCGAGTTGCAGAAGCGGATGTGGGGGGCCTATTCGGCGGCAATCGAGAAATATGTCGGTTCGAAGCTGTCGGATGCCGACGCCGTCAAGCTCAGCACGCTGCTCGATCGCCTGGGCTGCTCGTGCGGCGAGATGAAATTGCCGCCCGTCGCCAACGTCAACGAAAGCACACCGTCGCGATGATCGCGGCAAGCCAGCACGTCCGCGCGCCCGGTGGGTTCGCGGACCCTCCCCGTCACCCGCGCGCGTTCGGTCGAAGCGCTTTTGATTAGAGTTTGATATGGCGCGAGACCAGATCGACATGACTCCACTGCAATCGCGCGACGAGCTCGTCGCGTGGTTCGAGGCCGGCTGCAAGCCGCCCTCCGAATGGCGGATGGGCACCGAGCACGAGAAGACGCCGTTCACGCTCGAGGGGCACCGTCCCGTGCCGTACGAGGGCGCGCGCGGCATCGGCGCGCTGCTCGAGGGCATGAAGCTCCTGCTCGGGTGGGAGCCGATCATGGAGCAGGGCAACATCATCGGCCTCTACGACGTCACCGGCGGCGGTGCCATCTCGCTCGAGCCCGGCGGACAGTTCGAGCTTTCCGGCGCCCCGGTCGAGAACGTGCACCAGACCCAGAGCGAACTGATGGCGCATCTGGCGCAGGTGCGCGAGATCGCAACCCCGCTCGGCATCGGCTTCCTCGGGCTCGGCATGACGCCATCCTGGTCGCGTGCGGACATCCCGGTGATGCCCAAGGGCCGCTATAAGATCATGACCAATTACATGCCGAAGGTCGGTCAATACGGCCTCGACATGATGTACCGGACCTGCACGGTGCAGACCAATCTCGACTTCTCCTCCGAAGCCGACATGGTCAAGAAGCTGCGCGTCTCGCTCGCGCTCCAGCCGGTCGCGACCGCCTTGTTCGCCAATTCGCCGTTCACAGAGGGCAAGCCGAACGGCTTCCTCTCCTTCCGCTCCGAGATATGGCGCGACACCGACAATGCCCGTGCGGGCATGATGCCCTGGGCGTTCGAGGACGGCATGGGGTTCGAGCGCTATGTCGACTACGCGCTCGACGTGCCCATGTATTTCGTCAAGCGCGGCGAGCACTATATCGACGTATCGGGCTCCTCGTTCCGCGCCTTCTTCGACGGCCGCAACAACAATCTTCCCGGTGAGCGTCCGACGCTGTCGGACTGGGCCAACCACCTCTCGACGATCTTCCCGGAGGTCCGGCTCAAGCGCTATCTCGAGATGCGTGGCTCCGACGGCGGCCCGTGGGGCCGGTTGCCGGCGTTGTCGGCGTTCTGGGTCGGGCTGCTCTATGACGATGCCTCGCTCGATGCCGCCTGGGAGATCGTGAAGCACTGGACCGCGCATGAGCGCCAAGCCCTGCGCGACGACGTGCCGCGCTTCGGCTTCAAGTCGCGGATCAAGGATCGCTATCTCTTCGAGATCGCCAAAGAGTGCCTCGTTCTGTCGCATGCCGGCCTGCGCCGGCGTGGCCGGATCGACCAGCTCGGCCGCGATGAGACCCGGCATCTGGAGCCGCTCGATCGCATCATCGATTCCGGCCGAACCCCGGCCGAGGAGATGCTCGACAAGTTTAATGGTCCCTGGAAGGGCTCGGTGGAACCAGCCTACGCGGAATACGCTTTCTAGATCAGGGCCAACGACGGGGATTTGAGCCGTTCATCGGCCGTACAGGTTTGCGGCGATCAAATGATCGGCTGAAAAAATCTGAGCGTCGTCAATAACTCGAAAGCTGTTCCGATGGGGAAGGGCCGCCTGCGCGGTGTCATCGCAAAGGTCCTGGCAAGCGTCGCGGCATGCGCCGCGCTGCTGTCGCTCGCGGTCGCGAGCGTGCCGGCGCGGGCTCAGACGGCGTTCGACCGCCCGGGTGGCGATTATTTCAGCACGCCGGTCACCTCAGGCGATCCCGAGGATTGCGCGCTGCTGTGCGAGCGCGACCGCCGCTGCCGCTCCTGGAGCTTCAACTATCCGGATGTGGAAGGCGGCTCGGCCGTCTGCTGGCTCAAGAACACGGTGCCGGCACGCGTTCCCGGCAGTTGCTGCATCTCCGGCGTGCGCGGTGCCGGCGTGATCGAGCCGCGCGTCGAGGGCGTGGAAACGTCGATCGATCGCCCGGGCGGAGATCTGCGCAATTTCGAGCTCAAGAGCGGTGACGGCGAGGACGCCTGCAAGGCCGCCTGCACTGCCGACAACAAATGCCGCGCCTTCACCTATGCCCGGCCCGGCTATACCGGGCGGGAGGCGCGCTGCTTCCTGAAGAAGGAAATCAAGCCGCCGCGGCGGAAGGCGGGGTTTACGTCGGGCGTGGTGAGATAGGTCTATGCCCCGGACGCAGGTGGCGTAGGGTGGGCAAAGGCGCAAAGCGCCGTGCCCACCATCCCTCCGCAGTCGCCACGAGAAGTGGTGGGCACGCTTCGCTTTGCCCACCCAACGACCTCTCACTCCGCCGCAATCACCGTGATTTCCGGCCACAGCGCCTTCCATCGCGCAGCCTTCGCCGCGTAATTCGCGGCGGAAAAGTTCAGCGCCCGATTGGGCCGCACGATCAGTTTCGCGACGTCGTCGAGTCCGTGCGGCGCATAGACCTCGAAATCATTGTCGGCAGGTCGGATGCCCAGCTGTGTATTCTCCGTGAGGAAGCGGTCGATACCGTCGGTCGAGCGCGTCAACGGCGGATAGGGAAGACCGTGCTTGTCGGGGTACCACAGATGCACGCGAGCCTGGTTGCGGATCTCGACCTTGACGCCGAGGTGCGCGAGCCGCGCATGCAGGGTGCGGATCACCGCGTCCTCCGCCCCCCACGACGTGTCGGCATCGAAATAGAACACGTCGTAATCGGCGATGCCGTAATCGATCGGGCGTCCCGTGAGCGCGTTCCACACCGACTGCACCAGGCAACCTGCGACCAGCCACGCATCCGGCAGCGCCAGCCGGCGCAGCTCATCGATGATCGCGGCGTTGACGGGATTTTGCAGGGCGAGAGCGAGGAATTCGTCGCGTGTCATCGGAAATCGTAGGGTAGGCAAAGGCGCGCTCTTCGCGCGCCGTGCCCACCATCACACTACGCCAGGACACGGTCGACGCTTCATTCAATGCACGGCGGTGAAGAACCGCGCGAGCCTGAAGCCGGAGAGCCAGGTCCACACCGGCTGACTGCGCATGCCGAGATCCCAGGAGCCGAGCACGGCATCCGCACGGCCGACCAGATTGTCGATCGGCAACAGGCCGACGCCGCCGGAGCGCAGCGGCACGCGGCTGTCGGCGGAATTGTCCCTGTTGTCGCCGAGCACGAAGAGGTGGCCTGGCGGCACCGTCATTTCCGGCGTGTTGTCGAGCGGGCCGTTGTCGCGCATCTTGAAAATCAGGTGCGAGACGCCGTTCGGCAGCGTCTCGACATAGCGATAGGCCGGTTCGGTGCCGCCATTGTCGTCTTCGGCAGCGCCAACGCCATCCGGCTTCAGCTCGGCGGGACGGTCGTTGATGAAGAGCTGGCCCTGCCGCATCTGGATGCGGTCGCCAGGCAGGCCGACGACGCGCTTGACCCAGGCTTGCGAGCGATCGCCGGGCCAACGGAACACGACGACGTCGCCGAGCTTTGGCGTCTCCGCGAACACGCGGCCGGTCTCAGGCAGGTTGATCTGGATCGGCAGCGACGACGTGCCGTAGCCATAGGGGAATTTCGAGGCGAGCAGCGCATCGCCGATCAGCAGCGTCGGCTCCATCGAGCCCGACGGCACGTAGAACGGCTCGGCGAGTGCGCCCTTGGCGATGAACACGGCGGCGACGATGCCGGCGAGCTGCACCAACTGACCGCCCCAGCCGCTGCTCTTTCGTTTGGGGGTGACAGTGACCTTTTCTTCCACGCTCATGCGCCCGTCCCGCCCACCGTGATGCGCTCCATCAGAAGCGACGGCTGGCCGACGCCGACAGGCACGCCCTGGCCGTTCTTGCCGCAGGTGCCGATGCCGGTGTCGAGCGCGAGGTCGTTGCCGATCATGCGGATGCGGTGCAGGTCGGTCGGCCCGTTGCCGATCAGCATGGCGCCCTTGAGCGGCGCGCCGATCTTGCCGTTCTCGATCTTGTAGGCCTCGGTGCACTGGAACACGTATTTGCCCGAAGTGATGTCGACCTGGCCGCCGCCGAAATTCGCGGCGAACACGCCGTTCTTCACCGAGGCGAGAATCTCGGCAGGATCGCGGTCGCCCGCGAGCATGTAGGTGTTGGTCATGCGCGGCATCGGCACGTGGGCGTAGCCCTGGCGACGGCCGTTGCCGGTCGGCTTCATGTTCATCAGGCGCGCGTTCTGGCGGTCCTGCATGTAGCCGACCAGGATGCCGTCCTCGATCAGCACGGTCCGGTTGGTAGGGGTACCCTCGTCGTCGATCGACAGCGAGCCGCGGCGCGAGGCGATGGTGCCGTCGTCGACGACGGTGACGCCCTTGGCCGCGACCTGCTGGCCCATCAGGCCGGCGAAGGCAGAGGTCTTCTTGCGATTGAAATCGCCTTCGAGGCCGTGGCCAACCGCTTCATGCAGCATCACGCCGGGCCAGCCGGCCCCTAACACGACGTCCATTTCGCCGGCCGGAGCCGGAATCGATTCCAGATTGACCAGGGCCTCGCGCAGCGCGCCGTCGGCAGCGTCGCGCCAGTTCTTGCTCTCGATGAATTCGGCATAGCCGGCGCGGCCGCCATAGCCCTTGCTGCCGCTCTCCTGGCGGTCGCCTTGGCCGGCGACGACCGAAATATTGACGCGCACAAGCGGGCGGATGTCGCGATAGCTCTCGCCGTCCGGCCGCAGGATCTCGACCACCTGCCAGGTCGCGCCCAAGCTGACGCTGACCTGCCGCACGCGCGGATCCTTGTCACGCAAATATGCGTCGATCTCGGCGAGCAGCTTGACCTTGGTCTCGAAGCCCGGCGCATCCAGCGGATTATCGTCGCCATAGAGGCGGACGTTGGTATGCGCTGGCGGGGCGGCAAAGCTGCCGGAATAGCCGCCGCGAACGGCCGCGACGGCATCGGCGGCGCGAATCAGCGCCGGCAGCGAGACGTCGGAAGAATGCGCATAGCCGACGGCGTCGTCCTTGACGGCGCGAAGCCCAAAGCCCTGCGAGGTGTCGTAGGTCGCCTGCTTCAGCCGCCCATTGTCGAACATCAGCGCTTCGGTCTGGCTGTACTCCAGGAACAATTCGCCGTCGTCGGCACCAGCGAGGCCGCGCGCGACCTCGTTGCGAACCTGGTCGCGGTCGAGATTGGCACGGTCGAGCAGGGAGGTCGTGGCAGGGTTGGTCATGCGTCCGTCCATTAGCGGGGGATGTGGGGCAAGATAATGGTTTCGGACCGGTTCCGCGAGGGCGACAAGCCTCACATTACGGAAACAATAGGATCGCTCACCGGCGGTCAGGCCTCCTACGGCAGCTTGTCGTAGCCCTCGCCGAGCCCGTTCAGGCTGAGCGGGAAGCCGATGCCTTCTTCCGGCGTCTCGAAGATGATGAAGGTCGCGGTCTTGGCGCTGCGGAGCTGGCCGAGCAGCTTGTCGTCCATCACGACCTCGGCAACGCAGCCGTTGGGCAGGCAGCGAACGAATCCGGCGCGGCCGACGTCCTGGTTGTCGAGCTTGAGACCGAGGCCGGAGGGCAGGAGCACGCCGAGCGGGGCGACCACGCGCATCAGGCGGCTCTTCTGGTCGGCGGTCTTCAGCACGATGACGGTCAGTCCGGCATTGGAGCGGTCCTCCGCCACCACGCTCTGGATCAGGGCGCATTGCTCGCTCTGGGCGCCCGGCGGGGTGTCACAGCGGATCTGCCAGTCGCCGTGGACGGAGCGCACCGCGCCCTGCGCATGGGCAAGGCCCGGCAGCGCCAGGGCAGCGATTGCCGCCAGCACTGCGGCCAGCATCGTGGGGCCGCCAGCCCGCCTTGCCGTGCATCTCGAAAGCCCCATCGGGTCGGTCCCTCTGCTCGCCTGGGTCGCTCGCGCCCGGCGGAGTGATACGGGAATGACGGCGTCTTGAAGGCAATTCCCAAGCAAATTCCGCGCCGCCGCGCACCGCCATCGCCCGCACGAATCAGCTTTCTGCGCGGCTGTCTGCCAGTGCCTACCGCGGGCAATTCCGCTGTCAAGCCGCAGCATGCCGGGAAACGGTATTTTTGTCTGATGTTACTAGGGAATATCTTGCGGGTGACGCGTGGCCGATGAGGCCCAAGACTGCATTGCGATAGATCAAGAATTATGGTTTGAGAGGCTTGATTTCGGCGTTCTAGCGATCTGGCCCCAGTTCCTCTTAGAGGTATTCTTGCGCGGCGGTTTGTCAGGCGGGCGGATCGAATAAGCGTTTCCCGCAACTTCAGGGGAATGCATTCGGGGTGATTTCGTAAGGGGAGCGCGAACGGCATGAGGATGTCGATGGGCCGGATGGGCCGGCAGTTGCTGGGATTGGCCGTGGCGGGTCTGACGCTGGCGACGGGCGGCGCGGCTTATGCCGAACTCGGGCAACCGAAGCCCTGGGAATGGACGCTTCAGGAGTCCGGCTCCCCGGTGATGGACAACATCGTCTGGTTCCACAACTTTCTGTTCGTGCTGATCACCTTGATCACGCTGTTCGTTCTCGCGCTGCTCGTGATCGTGGTCGTCAAGTTCAATGCGAAGGCCAATCCGGTGCCGTCGCGGACCACGCACCACACGTTGATCGAGGTGGTGTGGACCCTGGTTCCGGTGCTGATCCTGGTCGGTATCGCGGTGCCGTCGTTCCGCCTCCTGTTCCTCGAGCTCGACATTCCCAAGGCGGACCTGACCATCAAGGCGACCGGCAAGCAGTGGTACTGGTCTTATGCCTATCCGGATAACGGCAAGTTCGAGTTCGACTCGCTGATGGCCCAGGACAAGCAGCCCCGGCTGCTCGGCGTCGACAATGAGATGGTCGTGCCGGTGAACAAGGTGGTTCGTGTCCAGGTTACCGGCGCAGACGTCATCCACGCCTTTGCGCTGCCGGCTTTCGGCGTCAAGATCGACGCCATTCCGGGCCGGCTGAACGAGACCTGGTTCAAGGCCACCAAGACCGGCATGTATTACGGCCAGTGCTCGGAATTGTGCGGCAAGGATCACGCCTTCATGCCGATCGCGATCCGCGTGGTCGACGACCAGGAGTTCGCCTCCTGGGTCGAGGCGGCGAAGAAGAAATATGCGAGCGGCGGCACCAGCACCTACGCCTCCGCGGCCGGCCCGACGCAGTAAGCGCCGGGCGGAGGCTCTAGGGACTGAAGGCGCCATGAAGGGCGGGACCGCATCAGGTCCGAACGGGACGCAAGGCAGGATTTGAAAATGGCAACGAGCGCAGCGGCACACGGCGATCACGCGCATGACCACGAGCACGCCCATCCGACCGGATGGCGGCGCTACGTCTATTCGACCAATCACAAGGACATCGGCACGATGTACCTGATCTTCGCGGTCGTCGCGGGCATCATCGGTGCCGCGATGTCGATCGCGATCCGGGCCGAGCTGATGTATCCGGGCGTGCAGATCTTCCACGAGGCGCACACCTACAACGTCTTCGTGACCTCGCACGGCCTGATCATGATCTTCTTCATGGTCATGCCCGCGATGATCGGCGGTTTCGGCAATTGGTTCGTGCCGCTGATGATCGGCGCGCCCGACATGGCGTTCCCGCGCATGAACAACATCTCGTTCTGGCTGCTGCCGGCCTCCTTCGCGCTGCTGCTGATGTCGACCTTCGTCGAGGGTGAGCCGGGCGCCAACGGCGTCGGCGCCGGCTGGACCATGTATGTGCCGCTGTCGAGCTCCGGTCATCCGGGCCCGGCCGTCGACTTCGCGATCCTGTCGCTGCATCTGGCGGGCGCCTCGTCGATCCTCGGCGCCATCAACTTCATCACCACCATCTTCAACATGCGTGCGCCCGGCATGACCTTGCACAAGATGCCGCTGTTCGTGTGGTCGATCCTGGTGACCGTGTTCCTGCTGCTGTTGTCGCTGCCGGTGCTCGCCGGTGCGATCACCATGCTGCTCACCGACCGCAATTTCCACACGACGTTCTTCGCGCCCGAGGGCGGCGGCGATCCGGTGCTGTTCCAGCATTTGTTCTGGTTCTTCGGTCACCCCGAAGTGTACATCCTGATCCTGCCGGGCTTCGGCATGGTCAGCCAGATCGTCTCGACCTTCTCGCGCAAGCCCGTGTTCGGCTATCTCGGCATGGCCTACGCCATGGTCGCGATCGGCGGCATCGGCTTCGTGGTGTGGGCGCACCACATGTACACGGTCGGCATGTCTTCGGCGACGCAGGCCTATTTCGTCGCCGCCACCATGGTGATCGCGGTCCCGACCGGCGTGAAGATCTTCTCCTGGATCGCCACGATGTGGGGCGGCTCGATCGAATTCCGCGCGCCCATGATCTGGGCGGTCGGCTTCATCTTCCTGTTCACGGTCGGCGGCGTCACCGGCGTCGTGCTGGCGAATGCGGGCGTCGACCGCGTGCTCCAGGAGACCTACTACGTCGTCGCGCACTTCCACTACGTGCTGTCGCTCGGCGCCGTGTTCGCGATCTTCGCCGGCTGGTACTACTGGTTCCCGAAGATGTCGGGCTACATGTACAATGAAGGGCTGGCCAAGCTGCACTTCTGGGTCACCTTCATTGGCGTCAACCTGGTGTTCTTCCCGCAGCACTTCCTCGGCCTGTCGGGCATGCCGCGCCGCTATGTCGACTATCCCGATGCGTTCGCGGGCTGGAACCTGATCTCGTCGCTCGGCTCCTACATCTCCGGCTTCGGCGTCCTGATCTTCCTCTATTGCGTGCTCGACGCCTTCATGAAGAAGGTGCCGGCGGGCGACAATCCGTGGGGTGCAGGTGCCACCACGCTGGAGTGGACGCTGTCTTCACCGCCGCCCTTCCATCAGTTCGAAGTGCTGCCCCGCGTGCAGTAAGCCATCCTCCGCGGCGCCTTGACGGGCGCCGCGGCTCTATCACGAAGCGAGTTGAATTAAGTGTCCGTCCTCGACCACCACGCCATCGACATCAATCCCCGCATCTCCGAAGGGGAGGTCGGCGATTACATCGCGCTGCTCAAGCCGCGGGTGATGTCGCTGGTGATCTTCACCGCGCTGGTCGGGATGGCGATGGCACCCGGACATTTCCACTGGGTGCTGGCGATCACCTCGCTGCTCTGCATCGCGGTCGGTGCCGGCGCCTCGGGCGCGCTCAACATGGCGCTCGAAGGCGACATCGACGCCAAGATGTCGCGCACCGCGAACCGGCCGATCCCGCGCGGCCGCATCACCCGGCCCGAAGCCATGGCGTTCGGCCTGACGCTCGCCTTCTTCTCGGTGATGACGCTTGGCATCCTCGTCAACTGGATCGCAGGCGGCCTGCTCGCCTTCACCATCTTCTTCTACGTCGTGATCTACACGATGTGGCTGAAGCGCTGGACTGCGCAGAACATCGTGATCGGCGGCGCCGCCGGCGCGCTGCCGCCGGTGGTGGCCTGGGCCGCGGTGACGGGCACGGTCGACGTCGAGCCGCTGCTGCTGTTCGCCATCATCTTCTTCTGGACGCCGCCGCATTTCTGGGCGCTGGCGCTGTTCCGCTCCGACGATTATGCGCGCGCCGGCATTCCGATGCTGCCGAACGTCGCTGGCCCCGATGCGACGCGCCTTCAGATCCTGCTCTACACCATCGTGCTGATCGCGGTCGCCGCGGCGCCCTGGGCGCTCGGCTATTTCGATGCCGTCTACGGCATCGTCTCGCTCATCCTCGGCGCCGGCATGCTGGTGCTCGCGATCAACGTCTACATGCGCCGCGAGCGCAGCCAGTCGCTGCGTGCGACCCGCAAGCTGTTTGCCTTCTCGATCCTGTACCTGTTCGCGCTGTTCGCGACCCTGCTGGCCGAGGTCGTGTTCCGGGCGCTTGCTCCGGTGGCATGGGGCGCATGAGGCAGGAATGGCCGACAAACCCGAGCCAGATGGAATCGTCCTCACCGAGGCGCAGCGGAAGAGCCGTCGTCAGCGCTCCATTGCCATCGCGCTGGCGCTTGGCGTGCTCGTGGTGCTGTTCTTCGCCGTCACCATGGTCAAGGGACCGGCGGTGCTAGTGCGGCCGATGTAGGAAACATGAATCACGAACCGACCATATCGCAGGACGTCAGCGCCAAGCCGGCACATCGTAAGCCGGCCAAGGGCCGTGGCCTCGGCCGTGATGTGGTGGTCGCTTCCATCTGCGGCGGCGTGGTGGCGCTGATGGTCGGCGCCTCCTACGCGGCGGTGCCGTTCTACAATTGGTTCTGCCGCGCCACCGGCTTCAACGGCACCACCCAGGTCGCGACCTCCGCGCCGGCCACCGGCCCGATCGCGCGCAAGATCCTGGTGCGTTTCGATTCCAACATCGCGCCCGGTCTGCCCTGGAAGTTCGAGCCGGAGCAGACCGAGATCGAGGTCAATATCGGGCAGGTCACGACCGTCTACTACACCGTGACCAACCAAGCCGCGCGCACCACTGCGGGGCAGGCCGCCTACAACGTCGCGCCGCTGACGGTCGGGGCCTACTTCCAGAAGATCAACTGCTTCTGCTTCACCGAGCAGACCATGGCGCCGGGCGAGAAGCGGGAGATGCCGGTCGTGTTCTACGTCGATCCATCGATCGCCGATGACCACGAGAACGACACCCTGAACACGATCACGCTGTCCTACACCTTCTATCCGGTGAAGGATCCGGTGGTGAAGCCGCTGGCGTCGGGCGAGGGCGACAAGCGCAAGGGAAATCTCTGATCGACGGGGCTCGCGCCCGGTCGGTTGGACACGAGGGGATAAGTGCCTGATAGGCACCGGATTGAGGAGAGAGACCGCAATGGCAACGGCGCACACCAAGCATCACGACTACCATCTGGTCGATCCCTCGCCGTGGCCGGCCGTCGGCTCGTTGTCGGCCTTCATCATGGCGCTCGGCGCGGTCGCCTGGATGCACCACATGTTCTCGGCCGCACCGATCGTGTTCGGCGTCGGCACCGTCGGTGTGCTCTACACCATGGCGAGCTGGTGGGCCGACGTGATCAAGGAAGCCCAGTACAAGGGCGACCACACCCGCGTCGTTCAGCTGCATCACCGCTACGGCATGATCCTGTTCATCGCCTCCGAGGTGATGTTCTTCGTGGCCTGGTTCTGGGCCTATTTCAATGCCGCGTTGTTCCCGGCCGACGCCGTTCACGCCACGCGCGATGCGGTGTTCGGTTGCGGCCTCGGCACCCAGGCGGGCGCCTGCTCCGTCCCCGGCACCTGGCCGCCCAAGGGCATCGAGACCTTCGATCCCTGGCACCTGCCGCTCCTGAACACGCTGATCCTGCTCACCTCCGGCACCACCGTGACCTGGGCGCACCACGCGCTGCTCGAGAACGATCGCCAGGGCTTGAAATATGGCCTGATCCTCACCGTCGTGCTCGGCGCGCTGTTCACCTGCGTGCAGGCCTATGAGTACAGCCACGCCGCGTTCTCGTTCGGCGGCAACGTCTATGGTGCGACCTTCTTCATGGCGACCGGCTTCCATGGCTTCCACGTGCTGGTCGGCACCATCTTCCTGCTGGTCTGCCTGTTCCGCGTCTATGCTGGCCACTTCACGCCGAAGCAACATCTCGGTTTCGAGTTCGCCGCCTGGTACTGGCACTTCGTCGACGTGGTCTGGCTGTTCCTGTTCCTCTGCATCTACGTTTGGGGACACGGCGCCGAGACCATGGCCCACGGCGCGCACTGAGCTCCGCAAGACAGATGATCAGAAAGGGCGGCCCCAAGGCCGCCCTTTCGCTTTTCGGCTGCCGGAAGCTTCGGCGGAAACTGTGATAGAGTTTGCCTGCATGAACGACACAGCTGCCCCATCCGAGTCCGAGACCACGGTCCTGCAAAGCGCGCTGCGCGGACTCGCCTGCAAATGCCCACGCTGCGGCGAGGGCAAGCTCTATGCAGGCTTCCTGACGCTCGCGCCGCGCTGCGACCGCTGCGATCTCGACTACGCGTTCATCGATACCGGTGACGGCCCGGCGATCTTCATCATCATGCTGGCCGGTGCCATCGTGGTCGGCTGCGCGCTCGTCGTCGAGGTCAAGTATCAGCCGCCGTTCTGGCTGCATGCGTTGCTCTGGCTGCCGCTGATCCTCACAACCACGCTGTTGCCGTTGCGCGCGATGAAGTCGCTGCTGATCGCGCTGCAATTCCATCACAAGGCGGCGCCCGGCCGGCTCGTCGATCGCGCGAAATGAACGGGACTGTGCGCAAGCCCCCCGTGGCCGGCTTCGCGCTGTTCACGCTGTTCCTGACGGCCGTCTTCGTCGCACTCGGCGTCTGGCAGTTGCAGCGCCGAACGGCCAAGCACGACCTGATCGCGGCGCTCACCGAGCGTCTGGCACTGGCCCCCGTCGCGCTGCCGCCGGCGTCGCAATGGGCTACTCTGAATCCCGCGCGCGATGAATTCCGCCGCGTCAGCTTCACGGCGGTCTACGCAGCCCTGCCCGATGCGATGGTCTATTCCTCCGGCTCGGCCGTGCGCAAGGACGCCTCCGGCCCCGGCACCTGGGCATTCCTGCCGGCGCGGCTTCCGAGCGGCGAGATGGTCGTGATCGATGCCGGCTTCGTCGAGAATACGATGCAGGATCGCAGCGTCGAGGACCGCGCGGTGAAGAAGCTCGTCACGGGGCAACCGGTGGAACTCACCGGCTATCTGCGCTTTTCCGAGGCGCCGGGATGGCTGACGCCGGCGGAGAACCGCGACAAGCGGCTGTGGTTCGTGCGCGATCATCTGGCAATTGCGCGTGCGCTCGGTTGGGGCGCGGTTGCGCCGTTCTACGTCGATCTCGAGCGCCCGGTGCCCGAGAACGGTATTCCGCGTCCCGGCCCGCTCGACGTACATCTGAAAGACGATCACCTGCAATACGCGATCACCTGGTTCACGCTCGCAGCCGCTGTGTTGATCGCTTTTGCGGTGTGGTTGCGAGGGCGGCGGCAAAGCGGAACGCATCCGTAGATATCCCGACGGAACCCGGTATCGCCCGGGCTTTACCGTTCAGCCCACATTCACGAGTGTGGTCCTAAGCCGCGATGGATGGTCCGCGGCAGAGGATTGCGGCGTGAGCGATTTTGATCAGATGGGACTTGTCGTCGATTGGGTGGATGCCTGCCGCCAGGGCGACCTCGCGATGCTGCTCGACCTCTATGCTGACAATGCTGAGCTGGAATGCACCTGCAACGGCAGGCACCGCTATCACGGCCGCAGCGAGCTCGAAGCCTATTGGCAGCCGCGGCTCAGCACCTTCTCGTCGGCGGGCTTCGGGCTGGAGGAGATCCACCCCGTGCTCCACGGCGTCGATCTCGAATATTCCGTCGCCGGAGCTCTGCGCATCCGCGCGTCGTTTCGCTTCAGCTCGGAGGGCAAGATTCGCAGCACGATATGCGAGCCGGCGCTGCAAGATGCGCATGACGGTTGCGCGTGTTAGCCCGATGACGCTGCGTCCCGTGTCGCCTGCATCGGCAAACGACATCGCACATAGGTTCGTTCGTGCGCACGCAGCAGTGACAGCGATCCGCTGAGCGCGCGCACGCGCTCATGCATGCCAGTCAGGCCACGGCCAAAGACGTTGTCTGGGGGAAAGCCGCCGCCGTCGTCGGAGATCTCGACGACGAGCGTGCCCTCGACGACCACGGCCTGCACCTGGACATTGTTGGCCTCGGCATGGCGCAGCACGTTGGTCAGCGCCTCCTGAATCACGCGATAGACGGTCTGGGCCAGCGGTCCGCCGATCGCGTTGAGACCGGGATCGATCGTGTCCGTCAGGCCGATATGCGGTGCCTGCTTGTGAAAATTCCGGAGCAGCGTCTGCACGCTGGTCTCAAGACCGAGGTCCTCGATATAGAGCGGCCGCAGCCGGTCGAGGATACGGCGGTTGGTGTGCTGAAGCGCTTCGACCGATTGCAGCACATCCTGCGCAGACTTGCCGAGATTTCCCGCAGGCCGTGCGGCCTCGATGAGCGCGATCGTGCCGGCGCGGATGCTGAACAGAAGAGGCCCAAGCTCGTCGTGCAGCTCGCGGGCGAGATCGCGCCGCTCGTCGTCCTGGAGCGAAACCAGGCGGTGCATCAGGTCGCGATTGTCCTGACTGAGTTGCGCCAGTGTCGCTGCCAGCGCATTGGCTTCCTCGCAGCTTCGCCGGATCTCCGGCGGTCCTCCGACCGGGATCGGCCTTGCGTAGTCGCCGCGCCGCATCCGCGTGAGACCTTCGCCAAGATGTTGCAGGGGGCGGAGGGCCGAACCAGCGAAGGCATAGGCAACTGTGCCGGTGAGCACCATCAGGACAGCGACCAGGCTCGTCAGCGCAAGGAAGCCGATCCACTTCTCGAACAGGTCGGCCGACATGTCCGGGAAGAACACGATATCGCCGACATGTTTACCGTCAATGACGACCGGAAACGCCGCTTCCATTTCTGGTATGGTGATGAGGTTGACGAACCATTGCGGAACCGTCTTCAGGCTGCGCAAATCCTTCGGAGCGGGCGGAGGACCTCCCTCCATGCGGCGGAATTGGATATCCGTGGAGGCGTCCAAGGACTGAACGAATGCATCGAGGATCTTTTGTGGATCGTCCGATGCGCGCAGAGTGTTGTTGAGCGCGGCGGCGATGGTCTGGATCGAACGTCGAGCCGGCTCATGCTCGTCAGCCAGCTGTTTTGTTGCAAATGTTTGCAGCAATATGCCGCCCAGGATCAGGGCCGAGAGAAGGCCCGCGCCGAGCGGAAGAAACAGTTGCGTCCTGAATGAAAGTCGCCGCCACATTAGGTCAATTCTAACGCGCATCAGGGGAATTTTCTCTTTCCATTTGTTCCCGCCGGTCTATGAGTCGAAAAACACGAGAGCGCGCGATGCAAGATACCGCCAAACCCGCGACCCGGGTCCTGATCGTCGACGACCATCCGGTGGTGCTGTCCGGTTGCCGCACCCTGTTCGCGTCCGACCACTCGATTCGGATCGACGAGGCGACCGACGCCAAATCCGGGCATCGTGCCTATGTCAGCAAGCGGCCTGACGTCACCGTGATCGACATCAGCCTGCCCGATGTCTCCGGCTTCGAGCTGATGCGGCGCATCCGCAAGGACGATCCGGACGCCAAGATCATCATGTTCAGCATGAACGACGATCCGGCCTTCGTGGTGCGGGCGGTCGAGCTTGGAGCCCAGGGCTATGTCTCCAAGGGCGACGACCCCAGGATCCTGCTGAAGGCGGTGCGCAAGGTGGTCGCGGGCGACAATTTCATCTCGCCGCAGCTTGCGGAAGCCGTGACGTTTTCCGGCGCGGCGATCAAGGCCAATCCAGCCTCGCAGATGACGCCGCGGGAACTCGAGATTCTCCGCCTGCTCGGACGCGGCGACAAGATCGTCGAGGTCGCGGAAGCGCTCGGCATCTCCTACAAGACCGTCGCGAACACCACGTCGCTGCTCAAGCAGAAATTAGGGGCCAAGAACCATTCCGACCTGATCCGGATCGCCGTGGAAATCGGGATGAACTGACCTGCCGCCGACGAGCGAGCCGGCTGCTCGGGACGCAGCGGCTCGGTCGACGGATCGGCGTCGCCATCGGCCGGGCAATGCATGGACGATGGCGGGCACCATCCGCCGACCCAATGGGTAGCCACGGCCTTCGTTCCTCATGGAGCTCGTGCTTCAGGAAGAAGCGGTAATTTGAGGCGTGCTATGCCTAAGCCCGCAGGCGACGGAGCCGGCTTCGCCGGGAAAAACTGGAACATCTTGCGCTGCCTGCCGTTTTGGCTCTTGACGATCCAACGACGGCAGTCGAAAGCTCGGACGAACAGTTTCAAACGGGGGCAGGAACCCCGAACGAGGCAAACCGGTCTGCACACAACGACAGACCTTCCAAGAGAAGGGCTGCGGCAACGCCGCAGCCCTTTTTCATCGCGCCAAGTAGCGATGGGGAAGCGGTTTCCCGATGCCGCAAAACGCTTTATGGTGGCCGAAGGCCTCTGGCTCGTAACAAGTAATTTCGTAAGATCAAAGGCTTAGCGGGCGAGTCTGGCTCGGGCGGCCTTTGGAGGGCAGTTTGACTCGTTATATCTCGACCCGGGGCGAAGCCCCCGAACTCGGCTTCTGCGACGTGATGCTGACCGGGCTCGCCCGTGACGGTGGCCTGTATGTGCCGGCCACCTGGCCGCAGCTTTCCGCCGAGACGATCGCCGGCTTCTTCGGCCGTCCCTATTGGGAGGTCGCGGTCGACGTGATTCGCCCCTTTGCCGGCGGAGAGATTTCGGACGCCGAGCTCGGCCGCATGGCCAACGAGGCCTATGCCACCTTCCGCCATCCGGCCGTGGTGCCGCTGCGGCAGATGTCGCCACACCAGTTCGTGCTCGAGTTGTTCCACGGGCCGACGCTCGCCTTCAAAGACGTGGCGATGCAGCTGATCTCGCGGCTGATGGATCACGTGCTCGCCAAGCGCGGCCAGCGTACCACCATCGTGGTCGCAACGTCCGGCGACACCGGCGGTGCCGCGGTCGATGCCTTCGCGGGCCTCGAGAATGTCGATCTGATCGTGCTGTTCCCGCACGGCCGCATCTCCGAGGTGCAGCGGCGGATGATGACCACGACGGGCGCAGGCAATGTGCACGCGCTCGCCATCGAAGGCAATTTCGACGATTGCCAGGCGCTGGTGAAGGGGATGTTCAACAATCATCGCTTTCGCGATGCGACCTCGCTCTCCGGCGTCAACTCGATCAACTGGGCGCGCATCGTCGCCCAGGTCGTCTACTATTTCACCTCGGCCGTTGCGGTCGGCGCCCCGGCGCGCGCGGTGGATTTCGTGGTGCCGACCGGCAATTTTGGTGACATCTTTGCCGGCTATGTCGCCAAGCGCATGGGGCTGCCGGTGCGGACCCTGCGCATCGCCGCCAACGTCAACGACATCCTGGCCCGCACGCTCAAGACCGGCATCTACGAGGTGCGCGAGGTGCATGCCACGGCGTCCCCGTCGATGGACATCCAGATCTCCTCGAATTTCGAGCGGCTGCTGTTCGAGGCCGGCCGGCGCGATGCGGCGGGCGTGCGCCGCCTGATGGAACAGCTGAAGCAGTCCGGTCGCTTCGTGCTGCCCGATGCGACGTTGGCGGCGATCCGCGAGGAGTTCGACGCAGGGCGCGCCGACGAGACCGAAACCGCGGCGGCGATCCGCGCTGCCTGGCGCGAGGCAGGCGAGCTGGTGGATCCCCATACAGCGGTTGCGCTCGCGGTCGCCGACCGCGACACCACCGACACGGCGGTGCCGAACATCGTGCTCTCCACGGCCCATCCGGCCAAATTCCCCGACGCAGTCGAGGCGGCCTGCGGCCAGCGGCCGCAACTACCCGCTTGGCTTGACGGATTGATGACCAAATCCGAGCACATGAAGGTGGTGAAGAACGATCAGGCTGAGGTCGAGCGGTTCGTGCTGTCGGTCAGCCGCGCCGCAAAGCAGGGAGTTGCCGGATGAGCGTCGAGATTTCCAAGCTTGCCTCCGGCCTGACCGTCGTCACCGACAAGATGCCCCATCTCGAGACCGCAGCGCTCGGGGTGTGGGCCGGCGTCGGGGGGCGTGACGAGAAGCCGAACGAGCACGGCATCTCGCATCTGCTCGAACACATGGCATTCAAGGGAACGACCACGCGCTCCTCGCGCGAGATCGTGGAGGAGATCGAGGCGGTGGGCGGCGACCTCAATGCCGGCACCTCGACCGAGACCACGTCCTATTACGCTCGGGTGCTGAAGGCCGACGTGCCGCTCGCGCTCGACGTGCTCGCCGACATTCTCGCCAATCCTGCCTTCGAGCCGGACGAGCTGGAGCGCGAGAAGAACGTCATCGTGCAGGAGATCGGGGCAGCGCAGGACACGCCCGACGACGTCGTGTTCGAGCATCTCAACGAGCTCTGCTATCCCGACCAGCCGATGGGCCGCTCGCTGCTGGGTACGGCCAAGACGCTGCGCGGCTTCAACCGCGACATGCTGCGCGGCTATCTGTCGACGCATTATCGCGGGCCCGACATGGTGGTGGCCGCCGCGGGCGCGGTCGACCACAGCCAGGTGGTTGCCGAGGTCGAGAAGCGTTTTGCGAGCTTCGAGGCGACGCCGGGACCCAAGCCGCAATCGGCCCAGTTCGGCAAGGGAGGCGCCAAGGTGGTTCACCGCGAGCTCGAGCAGGCGCATCTGACGCTGGCGCTCGAAGGGGTGCCGCAGACCGACCCCTCCCTGTTCTCGCTGCAGGTCTTCACCAACATCCTCGGCGGCGGGATGTCGTCGCGGCTGTTCCAGGAGGTGCGCGAGAAGCGCGGCCTCTGCTACTCCATCTACACCTTCCACGCGCCCTACACCGACACCGGCTTCTTCGGCCTCTACACCGGCACCGATCCCGCCGACGCGCCGGAGATGATGGAGGTCGTGGTCGACGTCATGAATGATTCGGTGGAGACGCTGACCGAGGCCGAGATCGCGCGGGCCAAGGCGCAGATGAAGGCCGGCCTCTTGATGGCGCTGGAGAGCTGCTCGTCCCGTGCCGAGCAGCTCGCCCGCCATGTGCTCGCCTATGGCCGACCGCAGACGGTGCAGGAGCTGGTGGCCCGGATCGAAGCCGTCAGCGTCGAATCGACCCGGGATGCGGCACGCGCGCTGCTTTCGCGCAGCCGCCCTGCGGTTGTCGCATTGGGCAGCGGCAGGGGTCTGGACACGGCGGTGTCTTTTGCGGAAGGATTGACCCGGGCGCGCGCCAAGGCGCGACTGCATTAGGAGTCGCCAAGGGCGCCCGCGCCGGGAAGCATCACCATGGCTCTCTTTCGCCTGCCTTCCAGTGGACCCGCCGCCCTCGCGCCGCGCGGCAACGGGCTGCTGCTGCGCGCCCCGCAGATGTCGGACTTCCTGCAATGGGCCCATTTGCGCGAAAGCAGCCGCGATTACCTCACCCCCTGGGAGCCGATCTGGCCGTCGGACGATCTCACCCGGTCCGGCTTCCGCCGCCGCCTGCGCCGCTATTCCGAGGACATCGCCGCGGACCGTTCCTATCCGTTTCTGATCTTTCGCGAGCTCGACGGTGCCATGATCGGCGGCATCACGCTGGCCAATGTCCGCCGTGGCATCGTGCAGGCCGGCACGATCGGCTACTGGGTCGGGCAGCCTCACGCCCATCGCGGCTACATGACGGCTGCGCTGCGGGTGCTGCTGCCGACGCTGTTCGGCGAGCTCAACCTGCATCGCGTCGAGGCCGCCTGTATTCCCACCAATGCGCCGTCGATCCGGGTGCTGGAGAAGTGTGGCTTCTCCCGCGAAGGGCTGGCGCGCCGCTATCTGTGCATCAACGGGATCTGGCAGGACCACCTCCTGTTCGGCCTGCTGCATGAGGACTTCCGCGGCTGAGCCGCCCGATTGGTGCGGCCAAGTCCCCCTTTTTGCTGCCTTGGGTTCGCCGATTTTGGCGATATAACCCGCATGCCCCGGCTGGCGATCGGGCCGGACAATGTCATGGAGTACGGGCGTCGATGGTGCAGGAGCTTCGGTCATCGCGGAATACGTTGCGGCGGGGGACGGCGATCGCGCTGGCATTGTCGATTGGGCTCGCCTCTGTCTCGCCGGTGGCGGCTCAGTCACTGACCGACCGCTTCAAGAGCCTGTTTGGCGGCAAGTCCGACGAGCCGAGCCCGCCGAAGCCGCCGCCCGCGCCCGGCCAGCCACCCGAAGACGAGGTCGATTGCCCGCAGGTCACCGTGCGTGCCGGCGCCTCGACCTACGCCGTCGGCGCCTCAGGCAAGCCCGCCGTCGGCAATGAGATTCGCTTCCAGGCCTCGATCACCAAGATGGCGCGAGAATGTTCGCGCAGCAGCGCGGGCATCACGGCCCGGATCGGCATCCAGGGCCGCGTGATTGCCGGCCCCGCCGGCGCGCCGGCGACCGTCGAGGTGCCCTTGCGCATCGCCGTGGTGCAGGGCGGCGTCGGCGAGAAGGTGATTGCCTCGAAAGCTTATCGGACCACGGTCGAGATGTCCGAGGGCGGCAGCGTGCCCTTCACCTTCGTGATCGAGGATATGACCTATCCGGAGCCCGCGCCGGCGGTCGCCGATAGCTACATCTTCTATGTCGGCTTCGACCCGCAGGCCCTCTCGCCCGAGCCGAAGGGGCGGAAGAAGAAGTAACGCACAGCCTCGTGCCCCGGACGCGGCGCAGCGCGCGGCTCTGCGGCGCGTCATTTCATGCCGCACCGCGTCC
>NZ_JXJM01000001.1:7092689-7141794 GCF_001593325.1 Bradyrhizobium sp. DOA1 | reverse complement strand
CCGGCTTTTTTGATTGATGAAGGGGGAACCCTCAGTTCAGCTTCTGCCTGACTTCGTTGATGCCCTTGGCGAGCAGGTCGTCGGCGACCTGGCCCTTGACCGACTGCGACAGGATCGTCGAGGCGGCCTGGACGGCAGCCTCCGCAGCGGCGGCACGGACATCGGCCAGCGCCTGGGCCTCGGCGAGCGCGATCTTGCTCTCCGCGGTCTTGGTCCGGCGGGCGACGAAGTCTTCCATCTTCGCCCTGGCCTCTGCTGCGATGCGCTCCGCTTCGGCGTTGGCGTTGGCGATGATGTCGGCGGCCTCGCGCTCGGCGCTGGCGGTACGCACCTTGTAGTCGGCCAGCACCTTGGCTGCCTCCTGCTTGAGGCGCGCCGCCTCGTCCAGCTCGGCCTTGATGCGAGCGGCACGATGATCGAGTGCCGACATCGCCGTCTTGAACACGCCGACATAGCCGAAGATCACCATCAGGATCACGAAGGCGACGGCGACCCAAAACTCAGGTGTGAAGAACATCTCGACTAACCCTTCAAGGACGCGTCAACGGCGGCATTGACCGACGCTGCATCCGGAACGACGCCCGTGAGCTGCTGAACGATGGTGCCGGCCGCATCGGCCGCGATGCCGCGCACGTTGCTCATGGCGGTCGTGCGGGTCGAGGCGATGGTCTTCTCGGCCTCGGCGAGCTTGGCGGCGAGTTGCTCTTCCAGCGCCTTGCGTTCGGCTTCCGCCTGCGCATTCGCCTTCTCGCGGGACTCGTTGCCGATCGCCTGCGCACGCGCGCGCGCCGACGCGAGCTCGCCTTCATAGGCTTTCAGCGCCGCCTCGGATTGATCCTTCAGCTTCTGCGCTTCGGCGAGGTCACCCTCGATCTTGTTCTGACGCGCCTCGATTGCACCGCCGACACGCGGCAGCGCGAACCGGGAGACGATCAGATACAGCGCGACGAAGGCGATCGCGAGCGACACCAGCTGCGAAGCAAAGGTGCTGCTCTCGAACGGCGGAAAGCCACCGCCGTGGTGACCGCCATCGGCCTCGGTGTGAGCGCCGGTAGCCTTGGCGCCGCCATGACTTTCAGCCATGGAGTTCTCCTGTTGCTGTCAGACGCGCCGCCTCCGACGAGGAAGCGGCGCGGAACGCGTTCAGAGCGGGACGAACAGCAGCAGCAGAGCGATCAGCAGCGAGAAGATGCCGAGCGCTTCGGTCACGGCGAAGCCGAAAATCAGGTTGCCGAACTGGCCCTGGGCAGCTGCCGGGTTGCGCATGGCTGCTGACAGATAGTTGCCGAAGATGAAGGCCACGCCGATGCCGGCGCCGCCCATGCCGATGCACGCGATGCCCGCGCCGAGAAACTTAGCTGCTTGCGGATCCATTTTTGACTCCTTCGAAGAAAGACAGGTTGTGGGTGAAAAGCACCCGGATCACTCAGTGTCCAGGGTGAATGGCGTCGTTGAGGTAGATACAGGTCAAGATCGCAAACACATAGGCTTGCAGGAACGCGACCAGCAGTTCGAGCGCGGTGAGCGCGACGGCAAGCGCCAGCGGCATGACGCCGCCGATCCAGCCGACCACGCCAAGAGACGCACCGAGCATGGCGACGAAGCCGGCGAACACTTTCAGCGCAATGTGGCCGGCCAGCATGTTCGCGAACAGTCGAACGCTGTGCGAGACCGGTCGCAGGAAGAACGACAGCACCTCGATAGCCATGACCAGCGGCAGGATGTAGCCCGGCACGCCCGAGGGCACGAATACTTTCAGGAACTTGACGCCGTTCTTGTAGAGGCCGTAGATCAGGACCGTGAAGAACACCAGCAGCGCGAGCGCCGCCGTGACGATGAGGTGGCTCGTCACGGTGAACGTGTAGGGAACGATGCCTACGAGGTTCGAGACGCAGATGAACATGAACAGCGAGAAGATCAGCGGGAAGAACCGCATGCCATCCGCCCCGGCCGTGCTCCGGATCATGCTGGCCACGAACTCATAGGAGAGCTCGGCCACCGACTGCAGACGCCCCGGAACCAGCTGCCTGCCGCTGGTGAGCAGGAGCAGCGCAATGATCCCTACCGCGACGAACATGTAGAGAGAGGCATTGGTGAAGGCGATCGTGTGATCGCCGATACGGCCGATCGTGAAGAGCGGTTCGACGTTGAACTGGTGGATCGGGTCGATTTTCATCCGCGCGGCATCTCTCGTCTGCTGAACAAGCCGACCGGTCAAGATCGGTCGGCCAGCTGTGCCGGCGAGCGGCACGACAGTTAACCTGGCCAGGCCAATTACGAACCACCGCGCCTGTTCGAACCCGCGCCTGCCGTTCTCACCACATTCACCACGCCGGCGACGAAGCCCAGCAGCAGGAACGCGATAAATCCGAAAGGCGACGTCGACAGCAAGTGGTCGAACCCCCAGCCAATCCCCGCTCCGACAGCGACTCCGGCGATCAACTCCGAGGATAGCCGGAAACCAAGCGCCATCGCCGATGCTCTGGCCGCTCCGTCTCCACCGTCACCTGTGGGTTGCTCGGTCTTGATCCGGCGGTCGCGAAATTCGGACAACCTCTGATCAAGACTTCCGAGCCGTTCGGAAAGCGCAGCTTCCTCGGACGATCTATCGCGATCTCCATTCTCGCCGTGCCCCGTGCCCTGTGTCATGCAACGAAGACCCGAAACGCCGCGGCTGAATGGAAATTACGCCCGCCACCCTCAAAAGCCGCGCGGACCATACTGATGGCTTATAATCAAGTCAAGCCAAGTCACGATTTGTCGCTTTCCCGTATGTAGCTGATTTATTTGACATTATTGACGAGCACAGCAGCGCTGCACACAGCGTGACGCCGCACCGCAGCACCAGCTGTCTGCATGAGGATGCAGCCGCCATTTCGCCGCGCTCGCGGGATCAAAGGGACGCTCGCCATCGTTGATCTCGAATAATGCGTTTTGGACGACTGATGACCGCGGCGGGGTGTAGAATTGCGGAAAGTGCCACCTGCGCGTCGACGGAGAGCGCAATGAGACCTGTGACGTCATCCACAACATCATGGCTCGCGGCCGCGACATTCGCCGGGGTAATCGTCCTCAGCGGCGGCTTCGTCGCCGCGCAATCCGCGCCGGACGGCGAAAACGGCCGTTACAGCATGACGCCGATCCCCGAGGGCGTGTTGCGGCTCGACACCCGCACCGGCACGGTGTCGACCTGCACCAGAAACGGCGGCGGCTGGGCCTGCTATGCGGTGCCTGACGAGCGGTCCGCACTTGATGCCGAGATCGGCAGGCTTCAGGCCGAAGTGGAGAAGCTGAGGGGCCAGCTTGCGGCCGGGCCGAGCGTGTCGGGCAAGATCGACGAGCCGATGCCGAAATCCGATTCGCTCAAGAAGCCGGAGCCAAAGATCGCCGAGGGCGAGCGCAGGATCGAGATCCCGTTGCCGAGCGACCAGGATATCGACCGCGCGATGTCGTTCCTGGAACGGGCCTGGCGCCGGCTGATCGACATGGCCAACCGCGTGCAGAAGGACGTGTCGGGGAAGATATGAGAGAGCTCTCTCTCGATGTCGTCCTGGCGGAAAGCCAGAACCCATACGCCGTGACGGCACTGTGTTTCGCGATGTCCGTTGCCACCTCTCGTCACAACGAGCGTTTGGGGTAATGGGTCCTGGCTTTCTCCAGGACGACTCTACGAGAGGCCTTTGATGACATCAGGCAAATCCGTCACGCGCTCGGCACCATCATCCGTGCAAGCCACCACCGTCACATCGTCGCTGCTCACCGTGCAGACGCCTGGCCGTGGTTTCACCGATCTCACCAGCGAGGCAGCCAAGTTCGTCAATGAAGCCCACGCCCGAGACGGCGCGCTGACGCTGTTCATCCGCCACACCTCGGCCTCTCTGACGATCCAGGAGAACGCCGATCCTTCCGTGCTCGTCGATCTCACCACGGCGTTGTCCCGCCTCGCGCCCGAAAATGCGCCCTGGACTCACGATACCGAGGGGCCCGACGACATGCCCGGGCATATCAAGACGATGCTGACGCAGACTTCGCTTCAGGTCCCGGTCCTGAACGGCAAGCTCGCGCTGGGGACCTGGCAGGCGATCTATCTGATCGAGCATCGTGCTCGTCCGCACCGTCGCGAGATCGTGCTGCAATTCATCGGCAGCAATCGGTGACCCCATAAATAAAACCGGCCGCGGAGACCGCGGCCGGTTCGTATCGGTTTGGGATCGGTGTCGTCGATCAGTTCGCCTTGATGTCGACGTCCTTGGTTTCCGGCAGGAACAGCGCGCCGATCACGACGGTGATCGAGGCGAAGATGATCGGGTACCAGAGGCCGGCATAGATATCGCCGGTCGAGGCCACGATGGCGAAGGCGGTCGCCGGCAGGAGGCCACCGAACCAGCCGTTGCCGATGTGGTAGGGCAGCGACATCGAGGTGTAGCGGATGCGGGTCGGGAACAGTTCGACCAGCATCGCGGCGATCGGGCCGTATACCATGGTGACGAACAGCACCAGGACGAACAGCAGTCCGATGATCGCCGCCACCTGCGGACGGAAGACGTCGAACGGATGCGACATCTTCACGATGCCGGTGTCACCTGCCTTCGGGTAGCCAGCTGCCTGCACCGCCGCGAGGACGGCCGGGTTGCTGTCCTTGGCGTTGGCGTAGGGCACTTCCTTGCCATTGACCATCACCTTTACGCCGGAGCCAGCCGGGCCAGGCGTGGTCGAATATTTGACCGACGACTGGGACAGGTAGGCACGTGCGGTGTCGCAAGGCGAGGTGAAGACGCGGGTGCCGACCGGGTTGAACAGATCGCCGCAGCCCGCGGGGTCGGCCACCACGTCGACCTTGACCGTCTCGATGGCCTTCTCCAACGCCGGGTTGGCGTTGGTGGTGATCATCTTGAAGATCGGGAAGAAGGTGAGGGCCGCGATCAGACAGCCGCCGAGGATGATCGGCTTGCGGCCGATCTTGTCGGAGAGCATGCCGAACACGATGAAGAAGCCCGTGCCGAGCAGCAGCGACCATGCAATCAGGAGGTTGGCGGTATAGCCGTCGACCTTCAGGATCGATTGCAGGAAGAACAGCGCGTAGAACTGGCCGGTGTACCAGACCACGCCTTGGCCCATCACGCCGCCGAGCAGGGCGAGCAGCACGAGCTTGCCGTTCTGCCAGTTGCCGAAGGCCTCCGTCAGCGGCGCCTTCGAACCCTTCCCCTCTTCCTTCATCTTCTGGAAGATCGGCGATTCGTTGAGGCGGAGCCGGATCCAGACCGAGATGCCGAGCAGCAGCACCGAGACCAGGAACGGAATGCGCCAGCCCCACGCTGCGAAGTCGGCCTCACCGAGCGCGGTGCGGGTGAACAGGATCACCAGCAGCGACAGGAACAGGCCGAGGGTTGCCGTGGTCTGGATGAAGGAGGTGTAGAAGCCGCGCTTGCCGTTCGGCGCATGCTCCGCGACGTAGGTCGCCGCACCGCCATATTCGCCGCCGAGCGCCAGACCCTGGGCCAGACGGAGCACGATCAGGATGATCGGGGCCGCGATGCCGATGGTTGCCGCGTTGGGCAGCAGGCCGACGATGAAGGTCGACAGGCCCATGATGAGGATGGTGACGAGGAAGGTGTATTTGCGGCCGACGATGTCGCCGACGCGGCCGAACACGATCGCGCCGAACGGACGCACCAGGAAGCCCGCGGCAAACGCCAGCAGCGCGAAGATGTCGCGGGTTGCCGGCGGATAGGCCGAGAAAAACTGTGCGCCGATGATGCCGGCCAGCGAGCCGTAGAGATAGAAATCGTACCACTCGAACACGGTACCGAGCGAGGAGGCGAGAATGACGAACCGTTCATCCTTCGTCATCCCTCCCGCGCTCGTCTGAGATACGGCCACTGTCGACATGTTGAGTCGCTCCCCAAAAAAAATGCGTTTCCCTCGCGCCCCAGACGTCCGGACGTGCCGGATCAACCCAGGTCTTGGCGATAAGGTAACATCGCCGTGAAACCCGCCCCAATACGACTTTCGGCCTTGCGCACGGACGCGCACCGGCACTCCGGAAGTTAAGGGCCCGGCGCACAATCCGTGACGCCGGGGATTAACCCCTTTGCAGCAAAGGGATAATGTGCACTTGCATGCCACGGCCGGTCGGGGAAGAATTGAGGTCTGCCGGTCTGTTCGCCGGCCCGGCGTGAACGACAGCAAGAGAACGATGAACGCTCCTTCCACCCATCTCGTCATCGCCGATGACCATCCCCTGTTTCGCGACGCGCTGCGGCAGGCGGTGGCTGGCGTCCTGACCTCGGCCAGAATCGACGAGGCCGGATCGTTCGAGGATCTGACCAAGCTGTTGGAACAGACCCCCGACGTCGATCTGGTCCTGCTCGACCTCTCGATGCCCGGGATCTCCGGCTTTTCCGGCCTGATCTATCTGCGGGCGCAATATCCGGCGATTCCGGTCGTAATCGTCTCGGCGTCCGACGACATCGCGACGATCCGCCGCTCGCTCGATTTTGGTGCCTCCGGCTTCATCCCGAAGCGCTTTGGCGTCGAGACCCTGCGCGACGCCATCCTCAAGGTGATGGAAGGCGACGTCTGGGTTCCCGCGGACACCGATCTGTCGGCCGCAGCCGACCCCGACATGACGCGCCTGCGCGACCGCCTGGTGACGCTGACGCCGCAACAGGTCCGCGTCCTGATGATGCTGTCGGAGGGCCTGCTCAACAAGCAGATCGCCTACGAGCTCGGCGTCTCCGAGGCCACCATCAAGGCCCACGTCTCCGCCATCCTGCAAAAGCTCGGCGTCGAGAGCCGCACCCAGGCCGTGATCGCCGCCGCGAAAATCGCCGGCGGCCAGTGGAAGCAGGGTACGCCGACGGGGTGAGAGGCGCTACAACGTCATCAGACGCGCGTTGGCGGCCCGGATATCCGCCGTTTCGGCGTTCTCGCTAAGACCTTCGAGCGCTGATCGCAGCAATCGCTTCGCTTCTTCGCGCTGCCCGCGTTCGGCAAATAGCGCGGCGAGATCGATTGCAGCCCGCATCTCCCAGGCTTTTGCGCCTTGGCGACGGCTCAAATCCAGTGACTGCATGAAACGGGCTTCGGCCTGATCGGCCCCGGGCTCTGGCAGCAACAACAGGACTCTGCCCTTCATCCGCAGCAGCTCGGGCATGTAGAGATGATCGCCGCTTCTCTCGACGAGACGGATCGCATCGTCGATCAGGCGTGCGCTCTGCTCGGTCTGTCCGAGTGCCAGCAAGCCCTGCACCATCGCGATGTTGAACGTCGTGGTGAGCAGCTCGTAACCGGAATCGTGGAGCTCGCGCAGGCAGGACTTGATCGTCTCGACGCCATCAGCGGCCTCTCCCCGCCGGATTGCCAGCTCGCCTTTGACGCCTCGGCCGACTGCAAGGTACGGGCCCATCGAGCGCGCCTCGGCAAGCGCGATGAATCGGTCGATGCTCTCTTCAGCTCCGTCGAGGTCACCGTCCCAGAGATCGATCGACACCGCCCAGATCAGCGCGATGCAAAGCGTGATCGGATGATCCATCTGCGCGGCCTCAGCGACCGTCTGCCGCGCCAGCTGCCGCGCATCTGCCGGCCGGCCCTGCAGCCAATACTCTCGCGCGAGCGAGATGCCGGCCCGGTTGCGATGATCGAAGCCGTAGACCGTGCTGATGCGTTCGGTGCCGGGTCCATGCCAGGCGGCCTCCAGCATCGTCAGCGCGTCGCGATGCTCGCCGGCCAGGTGCAACGAGACGCCCAGAAGCGAATGGGCGAGCGCAGCCGAGGCCGCGTCGCCGAGGGCCTCGGCGACGATGAGGCTCTGCTGGGCATAACCGAGCGCGGCGTCGAACTCGCCCATCCGCTCGTGGAAGATGTGCATGCGGCCGAGCAGCTGGAGCTGGTTCGGTGCGTCGCCACGCGCCTCGGCGATCGCAAGGCTCCGGCTCAGGGCGGCGCGTGCCGCTTCGCTGCCGCCGCGCGTGAACATCAAAGTGAGGCCGAGGGCCGCCTGGATGTGCATCTCCTCGGCACTCCCCTGCGAGGTGGGGCCGATCGCACGCAGCGCCCGTTCCGACCAGCGCCGGCATTCGATCAACAGCGACATCGCGAGGAAGATCGGTGCCGCTGCGGCGGCGAGCGCGATGCCGATCTTGATGTCGCCGCCCGTGCCGAAGCACCAGTCCAGCGCGGCGCGCACGTTGTGAAGGGCGGAGAAGTGCACCGCTCGCTCGTCGGCGCTCGGCACCGTCGCCCATGTCGAGCCGGCCTGCTCCAACCATTGCCGGTAATAGTTGGCGTGACGGGCGGCGAGCGCCGCGTCATCAGGCGCGATCTCGAGCAAATAAGCGCGCGTGGTGTCGAGCAGCCGGTAGCGCATCATGGCGCCGATCGGCCGCGGCGCGACCATGGACTTGGCGACGAGGCTGTCGATGGCGTCGAACAAATGGGAGCGGTCGACGCGATCGTCCGGCACGACTTCGAGCGCGGCGTCGATGGTGAAGTGACCGGCGAACACCGCAAGCCGTCGTAGCACCTGGCGCTCGGTGTCGGACAGAAGCCCGTAGCTCCAGTCCAGCGTCGCCTGCAGTGTCTTCTGTCGCGGCGGCGCGGTGCGTTGTCCCTGCCAGAGCAGATTGAGCCGCTCGTCGAGCAGCGTCGCCGTCTGCTGCAGGCCATAGGCTTCGACCCGGCCGGCGGCGAGCTCGATCGCCAGGGCCATGCCGTCGAGCTTGCGGCAGATTCTCGCGATGATTGCGGTGTTGGCATCGTCGAGCGCGATCTGCGCGCCGCTCGCCCTGGCGCGTTCGAGGAAGAGTTGAAGTGCGGGATAGGTTCGCGCCGCAGCGACAGTCAGTCCGGACTCATCAGGCGGAACGGCGAGCGGCGCCAGTCGATAGACCTGCTCGCCCTCGACCCGCAGCGCTTCGCGGCTCGTCGCCAGGATATGGACATGCGGCGCGGCGTGGAAGATCGCCGCAGCCAGCGGCGCCACAGTGGCGATGACGTGCTCGCAATTGTCGAGGATCAGCAGCATCTTCTTGTCGCTGACATGCGCGAGCAGCGCGGGCAGGGGATCATCGGTCTGCGCCGGCAAGCCCAGCATCAACAGAATCGAGGTGATCACGAGATCGGGATCGCTGAGCGCGGCGAGATCGACGAAGTGCGCGGCGTCGTCGAAGGTTCCGAGCAGGTCGTGTGCAATCGCGACCGCGACGGCAGTCTTGCCGACGCCGCCGGGGCCGACAATCGCGACGAAGCGCGAGGCGATGAGCTTGTCGGAGATCGCCGCGATCGCATCGTCGCGCCCGACCATCCGTTGCAGCCGGTTCGGCAGCTTCACGGGCGGCAGGTCGAGCTGTGGCGCCGGGCTCCGCTCTGTCCGGCTGGCCGCCTGCGAGATCGGCGCCACGAAGCAATAGCCGCGACCGGACAGCGTGGTGATGTAGCGTGCGCCGTCCTTGCCGTCGCCGAGCGCCTTGCGAAGGGCTGCGATGTGAAAGCGGAGGCTGGCTTCTTCGACGGTCAGGCCCGGCCACACCAGTGCCATCAGATCCCATTTGCTGACGACCTGGTTCGGCCGCGACATCAGCGCGATCAGAATATCGAAGGCTTTCGCGCCGAGCGGTAGCGCGACGCCATCGCGCGTGATCAGCCTTTCATGCGGCGTCACATTGAATGGCCCGAACGATAGGGTTCCCGTCGCAGGCCGGGCCGGCTCAGTCATCACGAAATCCTGATCCTTTCGGGGGTCTCGATAGCCAGACGGGTGCGATCAGGCAAGTCGTGGCTCCGCATCGGCATCAGACCGTGGATGCAGGCCTTATGAGCCGCGCGAGCTGAGACCTCACAACTTCTCACAACTCCAAACGGGTGTCCTGGAGCAGCCGCTGCTAGTCAGTTACGCAACGGAAAGGACAGCCTCATGACGCAAGCGGCAAAACTGGTCTACACGGGCAGGACGCACACCAGCGGCGGTCGGCACGACGGCACATCGCGCAGCTCCGATGGTCGCCTGGACGTCAAATTATCGCCGCCGGGCGGCGCAGGCATCGGCACCAATCCCGAGCAATTATTCGCAGCGGGCTGGTCGGCGTGTTTCGAAGGTGCGATGGAGAAGGCGGCGCGCAATCGGAAGATCGACCTTCCCAGGAAGACCGCGATCGATGCGGAGATCGATCTCGTGCTCGACGACGGCGCTTATTCGCTGAGAGCGCGCCTCAATGTCAGTCTCCCGGGTCTCGACCCCGAGATCGCGCGCGGAATCATCGATGACGCGCATCAAACCTGTCCCTACTCCAAGGCCGTCCGCGGCAACATCGACGTCACGGTCGCGCTGATCTGACGCACCCCTCACCACCATCAAACAAGGACCAGCACCATGAACCAAATCATCGACCAGCACCGTCGCAATTTCTTTGGTGTCGCCGCCGGAACCGTTGCCATGGGGCTCGGCGTGATCGACCTCGCCCGCGCCGAGACGGGGGCGCCGCGATCTTCCGCATCGAATGCGTCGTTTGGCGCGATCAAGCAGATCGATGCCGGTGTCCTCAATGTCGGATATGCCGAGGCGGGTCCCTCGAACGGTCCGGTGGCGATCCTGCTGCATGGCTGGCCCTACGACATCCACGCCTTCGTCGACGTCGCGCCGATCCTGGCAAAGGCCGGCTATCGCGTGATCATCCCGTACCTGCGCGGTTATGGCAGCACGCATTTCCTCTCCGGCGAGACGCCGCGCAACGGCGAGCCTGCTGCGATGGCCGCCGACATCATCGCGCTTATGGACAAGCTCGACATCAAGAAGGCCGTCGTCGCCGGCTTCGACTGGGGCGCGCGCACGGCCGACATCATCGCTGCGCTATGGCCGGATCGCTGCCGGGCATTGGTGTCGGTCAGCGGCTATCTGATCTCCAGCCAGGCCGCGGGCAACGCGCCGCTGCCGCCGTCGCCCGAGCTGCAATGGTGGTATCAGTTCTACTTCGCCACCGAGCGCGGCCGCGCCGGATACGAGAAGTACACGCATGAATTCGCAAAGCTGATCTGGAAGCTGGCGTCGCCGCAGTGGAAGTTCGACGACGCCACCTTCAATCGAAGCGCCGCGGCGCTCGACAACAAGGACCATGTCGCGATCACGATCCACAATTATCGCTGGCGCCTGGGGCTCGTGCAGGGCGAGGCGAAATACGACCATCTCGAAAAGAAGCTCGCGGCGGCTCCCGTCATCGACGTGCCGACGATCACGATGGAGGGCGACGCCAACGGCGCCCCGCATCCCGATCCGAGCGCCTATGCCAAGAAGTTCTCGGGCCGCTACGAATTCCGCCTGATCACCGGCGGCATCGGCCACAATCTGCCGCAGGAAGCACCGGAAGCCTTCGCCAAGGCCGTCATCGACGCCGATGGCGCCTGAGCATCTGTCAGCACCTCGGTCCAGCCAGGCTGGACCGAGGATCGCCCGTTGTAACCAGCTTGATGAGACGTCATGACACCCGCCGAACCCGAGACAAAGAAATCTCCTTACGCCACGCTGATCGTGCTCGCCGCGATCCTGATCGTCGTGCTCCTGACCTGTGTGCCGTATCTCGTCACGATCGCGTCTGCGGAGGGCCCGGGGGAAAAGAGCGCCGCCGATGCCTCGCCGATCTTCGGCGTCACGATTCCTCCCGGCTACAAGCAGTGGGAGCTGATCGCGCCGGCCGAAGAGGCGGCGCCGCTCGACGAGCTTCGCGCCGTGATCGGCAACCAGACTGCGATCGATGCGTATCAAGCCGGCAAGCTTCCGTTCCCTGATGGCACCATCCTGGTCAAGCGTGCCTGGAAGCGGAAACAGTCGCCGGAGTTCGCGTCCGCGACGATTCCCGGTGCCGCCACCACCGTCCAGGTGATGGTGAAGGATTCCAAGAAATATGCCGCGACAGGCGGCTGGGGCTTCGGCCGCTTCATCAACGGCAAGCCGGTGGACGAGGCCCAGCACCGCACCTGCTTCGCGTGCCATGAAGCGCGGGCCAAGGCACGCGATTACGTCTTCACGCGGCTCGCGCCTTGAGGCGACCGTCATGAAGACATGGTTCGTCAGCGGCGCCTCGCGTGGACTTGGCCGCTCCATCGTGGAAGCCGCACTCGGGGCGGGGAATCGCGTGCTCGCGTCGGCGCGGGACCTAAAGCCGCTCGAACCGTTGCTTGGGCGTTTCGGTGAAAGGCTTCGACTGGCAACACTCGACGTGACCGACGAGGCGGCAGCGCATGCAGCGGTCGGTCTCGCCGTAGAGACGTTCGGCGGCGTCGATGTCGTCGTAAACAATGCCGGTTACGGCGATCTCGGGTCGGTCGAGGACACCAGCCTGGACTCGTTCCGGCGGCAGATCGAGGCGAATTTGATCGGCACCATCATCGTCACCAAGGCGGCGATCCCGGCGCTGCGTCGGCAGCGCAGCGGGCATATCGTGCAGGTCTCGTCCGTCGGCGGCCGGATCGGTGCCCCGGCACGTGCGGCTTATTCAGCCGCGAAATGGGGAATCGAGGGCTTTTCGGAATCGCTAGCGCGCGAAATGGCGTTGATCGGCGTGCACGTGACGATCGTCGAGCCCGGCGGTTTCCGCACCGGCTTTGCCCAGGCCGCGCACGCAGCGGACGAAGGACGCCCGGAGTACGATGCCGTGGTCGGTGCTGCGATCAGGATGCAGCGCGATTACGATGGCCGCCAGCCCGGCGACCCCGCCAAGGCCGCGGCCGTCGTGTTGAAGCTTGCGGACATGGATCGCCCGCCTTTGCGGATCGCGCTCGGCAGCGATGCCGTGAACGCCATCGCCGCGGCGGATCGGCTTCGTCTCGAAGACCTCGAGACGTGGCGACCGCTCAGCGTCTCGACCGACTACTGATCTCCGCGCCCTCACTCCGCCGCCACCATCTGCTGCGTGCGCCATTGGCCGAGCAGGGCGCGGAGCGAGGCCGGCTTCACCGGCTTGTTGAGCACGGCGACCTTCTCGTCGCGCGCGGCAATCTGCACGGCGGGGCTGCGGTCGGCGGTGATCAGGATCGCGGGAATGGCGTCGCCGAAGCGGCGGCGGATCTCGCGGATCGCGGCGATGCCGTTACCGCGGTCGAGGTGATAGTCGACGAGGAGGCCGGTGACGCGACGGCCGGCTGCTTCGATCGCGGCGATCGCGCCTTCGGGATCGGCGACGGCGATCACCTCGGCATCCCAGGCCTTCAACAGCGTGCGCATGCCGTCGAGGATCGCCGCATCATTCTCGATGCAGACGATCAGCGCCCCCGAGATCGGCGTGCGCGCCAAGGGCGTCGCGCTGGTCACGGCCGCGGTGTGGGTGACCGCCTTCGCCGTCGGCACCGTCACGGAGAACACCGAGCCGCCGCTTCTGTTGCCGTCGATCGCGATGCCATGCTTGAGCACCCGCGCCAGCCGCTCGACGATCGAGAGTCCGAGGCCGAGGCCACGCGCGATTCGCGCGCCCTGCTCGAGGCGATGGAATTCCTTGAAGATCTCGCCGCGCTTGACCGGCGGGATACCGACGCCGGTGTCGTAGACGGAGATCTTCAGCGACGAACCCTGGCGGCGGCAACCGACCAGCACCCGCCCGCGCGGGGTGTATTTGATCGCGTTGGAGATGAGGTTCTGGAGCAGGCGCCGCAGCAGCAGCCGGTCCGATTCGACCGGGAGCGAGCAGGGCACGAAGGTGAGCTCCAGGCCCTTGGCGCGCGCAATCGGCGCGAACTCGATCTCCAGCGAGCGCATCAGATCGGCCATCTTGAAGCTCGTGATCGAGGTCGTCATCGCGCCGGCGTCGAGCCTGGAGATGTCTAGCAGCGCGCCCAGGATCTCCTCGATTGCCTGCAGCGACTCGTCGATGTTCTCGGCCAGCCGCGTCTCCTCGCCATTGTGCTGGCGCTCGACGAGGCTGGTGACGTAGAGCCGCGCCGCGTTCAACGGCTGCAGAATGTCGTGACTGGCGGCGGCGAGGAAGCGCGTCTTGGAGATGCTGGCATCCTCCGCCGTGCTCTTGGCCTGCGCCAGCTCCGAATTCAGCCGCGTCAGCTCCTCGGTGCGGTCGCGGACGCGCTTTTCCAGAGTCGCGTTGGCACGCTCCAGCGCTTCCGCGGCCTCGAATGTCGGCGTGACGTCCGTGAAGGTGATGACGAAGCCGCCGCCGGGCATGTGGTTGGTGAGCACCTCGATCACCATGTGGCGATCCGGCAGGCGTTCGAGATAAGGCTCGTTGTCGGTGGTATAGGCGACAAGTCGCCGCTCCAGCATGGATTCGCGCTCGACCGGGTCGTCCGGGTCGGCGACGCCGATGAATTCCAGGATTTCGCGAAGCGGCGTGCCGAACTGGACGAAATGCGGGGGAACGTTGAGGAGGTCGCCGAACTGCCGATTGGAGCAGATAAGCTGCAGGTCGGCATCGAACACCGCGATGCCCTGGCGCACGTGGTTGAGCGCGGTCTGGAGGATCTCGCGGTTGAAGTGCAGCGCTGCATGGGAATCGTCGAGCAGCTTCAGTGCGGCCTTCGCCGAGACCGTCCGCTTGCGCAGCAGCAGCGACATCACGAGCCGCGAGGAGGCCGCGCCGATCGAGGAGGCGATCAGGTGCTCGGCGTGCTGCAACAGCTCGAAATCCGCAGGCGCCCCCGGCTCGAGCCGGACATTGCGCCGCGCCGAGAACGCCTCGAACGAATGCCGCGCGCGGTCGGGCCCGAGATATTGCGCCACCGTGGTCTGGATGTCCTGCACGGTGACGGTGGTGCGCCAGCGGCGGAAGCTCGGCGTGATCGGCGCGAGTGTGTTGGGCACGAACAGATCTGCCTGTACGAGCTCGATGGAAGACGGCCGGCGGGCCAGCGAGAGCAGCACATAAGTGAGGACGTTGAGAGACAGCGACCAGATGACGCCGTGCATCAGCGGCGGCAGGTCGGCGCCGAACAGCGCCTGCGGCCGCAGCGCCTCGATCCCGAACGGGCCGTGCTGGAGCCACAGAATGCCTGACGTCGAGGCGTCCATGAAGCTCGGCAAGAACAGCGTGTAGAGCCACACCAGGAAGCCGACCAGCATGCCGCCGATCGCGCCGCGCGCGGTCGCGCGCCGCCACAACAGTCCGCCGAAGAAGCTCGGTGCGAGCTGGGCGATGGCGGCAAAGGACAACAGGCCGATGGCCGCGAGCTGGGTGTTGCCGAGGGCGCGGTAGTAGAAGTACGCCATCACCATGATGGCGAAGATTGCAAGCCGCCGCGAGCGCAGCAGGAAATCGCTGAAATCGGCGCCGCCGGTGCGACCTTCCGGGCGCCGTTGCAGCACCAGGGGCACCACGAGGTCGTTCGAGACCATGATGGAGAGCGCGACGCATTCGACGATCACCATGGCGGTCGCGGCTGACAGCCCGCCCACGAAGACCACGACGCTGAGCAGGTCCGCGCCGAACTCGATCGGCAGGGCGAGCACGTACATATCGGGATCGGCGGCGCCGAACGGGAAGGTGACGAGACCGGCCAGCGCGATCGGGATCACGAACAGATTGATGGCGACGAGATAGAGCGGGAACAGCCAGCGCGCGCGGCCGACCTCCGCATCGGACGAATTCTCCACCACGCTGACATGGAACTGGCGCGGCAGCAGCATGATCGCGCACAGCGACAGCAGCGTCATGGTGAGGAAGTTGCCAATCGACGGCGAGTAGTTGATGGCGCGCACCGCCTCCGGCGTCTTCATCGCGCGCTCGATCAATTCCTGCGGCGAGAACATCCAGAAGGTGACGAAGATGCCGGCGGCGAGGAAGGCGACCAGCTTGATGATGGATTCGGTCGCGATCGCCAGCATCAGGCCGTGCTGGTGCTCGGTGGCGTCGGTCTGGCGGGTGCCGAACAGCACCGCGAAGGCCGCCATTGCCAGCGTCACCATCAGCGCCATGTCGCCGAGGATTGGGATGTGGGAGAAGGCCTGGTCTTCGCTCAGGATCGTTCCGAGCGAGGAGGCCACCGCCTTGAGCTGGAGCGCGATGTAGGGCACCGAGCCGATGATGGCGATCAGCGCCACGGTGGCCGCCACCGCCTGGCTCTTGCCGTAGCGTGCGCCGATGAAATCGGCGATCGAGGTGATGTTGTGGGCCTTCGCCAGCTGGATCACGCGCCGGAGCACGCCGGCCCCGAGCCCGATCATCAGGATCGGGCCGACATAGATCGCCAGAAAGTCGGTCGAGGTGCGGGTGGCGAAGCCCACCGAGCCGAAGAAGGTCCAGGAGGTGCAGTAGATCGCCAGCGACAGCGGGTAGATCAGCCCGGACGCGCGGCCGGGCCCGGCCAGCGAGCGGCGGTCGCCGTGGCTCGCCACTAGGAACAGAAAGCCGATGTAGCCGAAGGCGGCGGCGATCACGCCCCAATCGTGCAGCATGGCGAGCGTGTGTCTCCCTGGGCGCGCGCGCCCGATCCCATTTTCGCTGCAAATCTAGCGCGTTGGGCGGGTGGAGGCGACAGCGAAATACCGTGCTGGCGGAGGAACTGGGGTTGTCGTTAAGGGTGGGAAGTCCGGGTGTTGTCCTGGCTTTCGCCAGGACGACCGATGCGGGGAAGTCCTACTCCGCCGCCAGCGACTTCTGGCGCAGCGGCAGGCCGAGACGATCCCAGACTTGCAGCAGGGCCTCGGCGAGCTGATCGATCAGACCGTCATCGTGATACGGCGAGGGCGTGATGCGCAGCCGCTCGGTGCCCTTGGCGACGGTCGGATAGTTGATCGGCTGGATGTAGATGCCGTGCTCCTCGAGCAGCAGGTCGGAAGCCTGCTTGCACTTTTCGGGGTCGCCGACGAACAACGGCACGATATGGGTGTCGCTCGACATCACCGGCAGGCCGGCCGCATTGAGGATCGCCTTGACCCGGGCGGCGCGGTCCTGGTGGCGCTCACGTTCCCAGTTCGAGGTCTTCAGATGCTTGATCGCAGCGGTCGCGGCCGAGCAGATCGCCGGCGGCAGCGCGGTGGTGAAGATGAAGCCCGGCGCATAGGAGCGCACGGCGTCGATGATCTGACCGTTGCCGGCGATGTAGCCGCCGAGGCAGCCGAACGCCTTGGCCAGCGTTCCCTCGAGGATGTCGATGCGATGCATGACGCCGTCACGCTCGGCGATGCCGCCGCCGCGCGGGCCGTACATGCCGACGGCGTGAACCTCGTCGACATAGGTCATCGCGCCATATTTCTCGGCAAGATCGCAGATATTCGCCAGCGGCGCGACGTCGCCGTCCATCGAGTAAAGGCTCTCGCAGGCGATCAGCTTGGGCCGGTTCGCACCCGCAGCCTTCAGCTTGTCTTCGAGATCGGCAAGATCGTTGTGGCGGAACACGACCCGCTCGCAGCCGGACTGGCGGATGCCCTCGATCATCGAATTGTGGTTGAGCTCGTCCGACAGGATCAGGCAGTTCGGAATGAGTTTTGCGATGGTGGCGATGCCGGTCTGGTTCGAGACGTAGCCCGAGGTGAACAGCAGCGCGGCTTCCTTGCCGTGAAGGTCGGCGAGCTCGGCCTCGAGCTGGACCAGCGGATGATGCGTGCCGGCGATGTTGCGGGTGCCGCCGGCGCCGGTGCCGACTCGCGTTGCGGTCTCGACCATGGCGCCGACCACCTTCGGGTGCTGGCCCATGCCGAGATAATCGTTGGAGCACCAGATCACGACGTCGCGCCGGCCCTTGGGCGAATGCCAGACCGCATGCGGGAACCGGCCGGCCGTGCGCTCGAGATCGGCGAACACACGGTAGCGCCGCTCGTTGTGGAGACGATCGAGGGCGGAATTGAAGAACTGGTTGTAATCCATCGGCAAAACCTGCAGCGGAACCTGGCCTGAGGCGGCCGTTCATTTTTTAGAGCTTTTCCAGCTCCGATGTCTATGCGCCTGCGCACATTTGGGTCGAGGCGGGCGTGCCAATTGATAACGCCGGGCCGACGGCGATTGTTGATTTGCATCAAGCGCCTAGCACGGCCTGCGGGGGACCGGAGTTTCCCCGGGGGGGCAGGGGCTGGCATGGACATTTTGTCCATGGCGCGGCTGTCGTCCATGATCGCGGCGCCGGTCGCACCGACGCGGCCCAGATGAAAGCCGACATGTGAAAGGAAGCTCCGATGCAACGCGTGATGATCCTGAACGGTCCCAATCTCAACATGCTCGGCATCCGCGAGCCGCACATCTACGGCACCACGACGCTGGCGCAGATCAATGCGAGCTGCGAGGAAGTCGCCGCGAAGCTCGGGCTCGCGCTCGCCTTCCACCAGTCCAACCATGAGGGCGCGCTGGTCGATCTGATTCAGTCGGCGCGGCAGGATGCCGACGCGATCATCATCAATCCGGCAGGCTTTTCCTTCACCTCGGTGGCGATCATGGACGCGATCAAGACGTTCGAAGGCCCGGTGCTGGAAGTCCACATCTCCAACATCCACGCCCGCGACGAATATCACCGCCACTCGAAGATCTCGTTCGTAGCGACCGGCGTGATCTGCGGGCTGGGACCGTTCGGCTACATTGCGGCGCTGCACGCGATTGCGAATATGAAATGAGATCCGCTCCCTCACCTCGCTTGCGGGGAGAGGCGAAAAATCACGTTGTCCGAAACTGCAGCACGCCGTCTTGCGTCTCCGCCGTCAGCCGGCCCTCGACGATCATGTAGTTGACATGGGCGACGAGCTCGCCCGCGGCGAAGCCCATCTGGTGCTCGTCCAGCACGTGCTTGTTGAACACGACGGGCACGAGGGCGCGCGAGGTCTGCGGCACCTCGCGGCAGGCCTCCGCGATCAGGCGGCAACGCTCCTCGTGATGATCGGCGAGTTGCTTGATGCGGGTCTTGAGCCCATAGAACGGCACGCCATGGCCGGGCAGCACCAGCACGTCGTAGGGAAGCGTCGTGGTGAGGCTGGCGAGCGAGGCCAGATATTCGCCCAGCGAGTTCTGGTCGGGCTCGACCGCCCAGACGCTGACATTCGGCGAAATCTTGCTCAGTACCTGGTCGGCGGAGAGGAACAGCTTGTCGTCGGCACAATACAGCATCACCTGGTCGAGCGCGTGGCCGCCGCCGGTGATCACCTTGAAGCGGCGCGAGCCGATCACGACGTCGTTGCCATGGGAGATCCGTCGGTAGGACGGGGGCAGCACCGAGACGCGCTTGAGATAATCCTGGCCACGGCCGAGCAGCTTTTCGGTGAGCGACTCGTCCATGCCATGACGGCGGAAGAACAGCCGCTGCGCCTCGCGCCGCTCTTCGGTGCCGCGGTTCTGGTGATAGACCGATTGCAGATATTCGACCTGCGACATCACCAGCGGGCAATTGAACCGTTCGACGATCCAGCCCGCGAGCCCGACATGGTCTGGGTGCGAATGCGTGACGATCAGGCGCGTGATGTTGACGCCCTTCAGCGGCCCGTCGAACAGCTTCGTCCAGGCCTCGATCGTCTCTTCGTTGCCGAAGCCGGCATCGATCATCGCATAGCCGTCGCCATCGGCGAGCAGGTAGATGTTCACGTGGTTGAGGCGGAACGGCAGCTTCAGCCGGGCCCACAGCACGCCGGGCCGCACCTCGACCACCTGTTCAGGGCCGGGATGCTGGTCCCAGGGGTAGCGCAAGGCCTCGGCCGAGGACTGTGCGGTATCGGTTTTCGCGTTCATGCTACCGGCTTAAACCCGCCGCGCGCGGCGCGCCAGCCGAAAAGGATGCCTGCCGGCGGTCGCATGGCCGTCATACCGGCAGGAATTTTCCGCGTCTCGGTTTGAAGCTGGTCGAAAACGCAGTCATTCCGGGGCGCGCATCAGCGCAAACCCCGGCTGACGATCAGGCTGCCCGCATGTTGTTGAGGAACGCGTCGATTTCCCCGCGCAGCAGGTCGGCCTCGCGGCGCAATGCGTCGGACGCGCCCAGCACCTCGGAGGCGGCGGCGCCGGCCTCGGCGGACGCGGTGGAGACGCCGACGATGTTGCTGGAGACTTCGCTGGTGCCGCCGGCGGCATGCTGGATGTTGCGGGCGATCTCGCGGGTGGCGGCGCCTTGCTCCTCGACGGCGGCTGCGATCGTCGTGGTGACGTCGTTGATCTCGCCGATGATCCGGCCGATGCCCTGGATGGCGCCGACCGCCGTGGTCGTGATCTCCTGCATGCTGGCGATCTGGGTGCGGATCTCCTCCGTCGCCTTGGCGGTCTGGCTCGCGAGGCTCTTCACCTCGGAGGCGACCACCGCGAAGCCACGGCCGGCCTCGCCCGCGCGCGCCGCCTCGATGGTTGCGTTGAGCGCGAGCAGATTGGTCTGCGAGGCGATGGTCTGGATCAGATCGACGACGACGCTGATGCGGCTCGCGCTGTCGGCCAGACTCTGCACCGTCGTATCGGTGGCACCGGCCTCGTCGACCGCCTTCTTGGCGATCTCCGCCGAAGTGACCACCTGGCGGCTGATCTCGGTGATCGAGGACGACAATTGCTCGGTGCCGGCCGACACCGTCTGCACGTTGACCGAGGTCTCCTCCGCGGCGGAGGCGACCGCGTTCACCAGCGCGTTGGACTGGTCGGCGGTGGTCGACATGCTTTGCGCGGTCGACTGCATCGAATTGGCCGATTGCGCCAGGTTGTCGAGCGCGGAGCGGACCGTGCTTTCGAACTCGGCGATCTTCGCCTCCATCCGCGCGGCACGCTCGGCCTTGGCGACGCGGTCCTTGTCCTGCTCGCCGGCGAGCGCCCGGGCCTCGATCATGCTGTCGCGGAATACGGTCAGCGTGTCATTCATCGCGCCGATCTCGTCATTGTGCTTGGAGCGCGCGATCTCGGTGTCGAGATCGCCGGCCGACAGCAGCTGCATGGCGCGCTGAAGACCGCTGATGCGGCGCAGGATGTTGCGGCCGACATAGAGCCAGACGAACAGGGCCGAGCCGGCCAGCATCAGGGCGCCCATCGCCAGCATCACCGTCGTCGCGAGCGAGATCTGCTGCCCTGCCTGGGCGGTCGAGGCGTTGGTCTCCTTCTGCACGCCGTCGACGAGCTGCTGCACGCTGATGCCGAGACCGACGTTGAGCTTGCGGGTCTCGTCCAGGATGGTCTGGCCGTAGTCGACGGAGTCGAGCTCCTTCTCACGCAGGTTGAACACGCCGGTCTTGCCGGTGCCGAGCGCGAGCAGCTTTTCCGCCGTCTCGCGCAGCATCTTGTTGCCCTGGTTGTCCGGCAACAGATCGAGGTTGGACCGCAGGCGCCCTTGCGCCGTCTTGAATTCCTTCTGAATGTCGTCGAGCTTGTCGCTCGTGTTCGCCGACAGCGCCGCGCTCATATTGGCAGCCGCAAGATTGCCGCTGGCGACGACGTTGCCGAGCTGGCCGACTGATTGTGCGGCGTCGGTGGCGTCTGCGGCGGACATGTCGGCCGAGCCGAGAATGGCGTTGACCCGGGTCTGCGCGTCCAGCATCGCCGGACTGGCGGCGCCGACGAACGCGCCCTGCGCGCTGCGCAGTGCGTCATACTGCTTGTCATGGAGAGCGGCGATATCCAGCCGTTCGCGGGCCGCCTTGGCCAGGCTCTGGGCCGCCTCGTTGATGCTCTTCATGGTCTCGCTGAGCCCGGAGACGATCGCCTTGTCGCCGCCGAGCTCGATGATCTCGTTGAGCTTCTGCTGCGTCTGCTCCTGCAATTCCCTGAGCTTCTTGGTGCGCTCGTTCAGGGCATCCTCGCTCTGAGCTGCGAGCAGGGCAGGGCCCTGGGCCGCAAGGCTCGCGCTCAGGGCCGACAATTGCAGGCTGGCTGCCAGGCGCGGAATGTCCCGCCCGCTCAGTTCGGTCATGCGTCCGTTGAGATTCTGCAGCACCAGGCCGGCGCCGGCCGAGATCACGAGGCCCATGCCGGCGATCACCGCGAAGGCCGCGAACAAGCTCCCGCGCACGCCCCAAGTCGGCATTTTGAAGCGCGGCCGAAAACGGCCCAAACCCAAACGGATCGCCATCGAAAATTCCCCCAGCTCTATCTTATCTTTGTGGGCGGCAGTATCGGCGGTGCCGGTTAAAAAATCGCAATTGGCGCAAACGCTTGGGTTCGTTCCGCAGAGCGAAAAAAGAAGGGCCGGCGAGATCGCCGGCCCTGTTTCGCAGAAAGAACTTGGTAACCGCTCAGTAGCGCGCAACCGCCGGGCTGGCCCAGTTGAAGCGGTAGTTGACGCCCGCCTTGACGGTGTGGTCGTCGGTGGTGAAGTTGCCGGTACCGGCCAGCGGGCCCGCGACGAAGCGCGCGTCGCCGAAATTGTAGTACTGGTACTCGGCCTTGGCCGACCAGTTCGGGGCGAACATGTATTCGAGACCGGCGCCGACGGTGTAGCCGTTGCGGTGATCGCCATCGATGATGAAGCCGGTCGGCACGCCGCCCACCGTCACCTTCTCATTGTTGTCCGAATAGGCATAACCGCCCTTCACGTAGACGAGGCCCGGACCCCAGGTGTAGCCGACGCGGCCGGTGATCGAGCCGAGGCCGCGCTGGTCGTTGATATAGGCCACGCCGCCCGGGAACACCGCGCCGACGCTGCCGGACAGCCAAGAGTACTGGCCTTCGACGCCGACCACGAAGTTCGGATTGACCTGCCAGTCCGCGCCCACCTGCACGCCGCCGAGGAAACGGCCATTGCCGTTGTTGCCCGTCGACAGGCCGCTGAAATTGTTGTCGCTGGAGAATGCGCCGCCGAGATGGGCGCCGAGATAGAAGCCGGTCCAGTTGTAGATCGGCGCGGCATAGGCCGGCGCGGGCGTCTTGTAATAGTTGCGGTTTCCGAGATCGGCGCCAACGGCGGGCGCTGCCGCGCCCACCACGAGCAGCGCAACGGTCGCAAACAGAATCTTCTTCATCGTCTTGAACTCCAGCACTCAATGTCCCCGGCAGGCGCGCTTCCCGCGCCGCGTTGGTTTTGCAGATAGCCCGCTTTTGACGAAAATGCTGTCACATCCGTGGCACAGCGGCACTCAACCTAACTTGTTGGGCTGCAAATGCTTTTCGTGCTTAATAGCTGCTTAAGAAGTGGTGAAGAAAGGCTTAACCTCACCCATCTCGGGTAACTTGCGCGCCGCTCTTGTTAACCAAGACGCCGCAGCGCCTCATCACGCATCTGCGCGCGAAAGGCGGCGCGCTTCGCCGGGCGATCTTGCTCGCGTACGTCGTGACGATCGAAGATGTCGAACTTCTCGAGGATCGGATAGCGCTCGCTCGCCATTGCGAGCACGCGCAGCACCTTGGTCGCGGCTGGCGTCGGGCCGCTCACCTCCCAGCGCCGGATGGTGTCGGCGCCGCCCTTCTCGGGCAATCCGCACAGCTTGGCCATGTCGGCTGCGGTAAGCTTGCGATCGAGCGCGTCGGAGAGGTCGTTGCGGAGTTGCTTCAGTTCGGCGCCGGTCATGCTGCTTGGGGTCCAGGGAAGTCACTGAGCGCAATGCACTAGCGCTGATTCGGGTCCATCCGAAGGCGGCGTGCTCGCGCGCCCTTCGTTCCGGCACCTTCGTCCGCGCACGGAGTTATGAATGGAGGCCCATGGAAATTATCCCGACGAATGAACACTTGGCATATCGGGGTGCGAACCGGGCGAAAGGATCTGCCATGAAAACCATCAAACTCGCCATCGCCGCGCTCGTCGCGACCGGAGTTCTTGCCGCGCCTTTCGCGGCTGAAGCGAAGAAGGTCAGGTCGACGAGCCGATCTTACAGCACGGGTGTGGTGGCGCCGACCTATAGCGGTGCCGGAGCGCCGGCCGCGCAGCCGCGCGCGTCCTATGGATCGTCCGGACAGACGGCCGGCACCGTCACGGCGCCGTCGATCGGCACCTACAATTGGCCCTCGGTCGGCGTGACCAACTCTGTTCCCACCTGGAGCAATACCACGAGGTAGAGAGCGTCAGCGTCCACCGCTCGCCGACCCCGAGAGCAGATAGAGCGCGATCAACAACGTCGCGACCGACAGCATCGTCGTGATCGAGACGGTCGCTGCAACCAGTCTCTCCTCGACCTTGTGCTCGTGCGCGAGGACATACACGGTTTTTGCCGTCGGCACGGCCGCGCAGACGACGGCGGCGACCGTGTAGAGAGGCGCGAGGCTCAGAACCACACAGAGCCCGTAGACGATCAGCGGCATGACCACCAGCTTCACCGCCGCGAGCGTAAACGAGGCCTTCAGGCTGGATCGCAGGCCGTCGACCGACAGACCAAGTCCGATGGCGAATAGCGCGCAGGGCGTGAGCGCAGCGGCGATCATATTCAGATAGACGGCGACCGGCGCTGGAATCGGCAAGTCGGTGATCGCCCATACCAGACCGACGAGCGTCGACAGCACCATCGGATTGAGCAAGATCTGCTTCGCCAAGCCCGCCGAATGCGCGGGACCGCGCGCGTCCCACTCCAGCAGGATCACCGTGATCGGAAACATCACGGCGGCCACGAACACCGTCGCCACTGCGGCGGGCAACACGGCGGGCTGACCGTAGATCGCGTGCAGGATCGGCAGCGCGACGAAGCCGGTGTTGGTCATCGCCGCCGCCATGCCATGGATCGTGCTGCTGGCAAGATCACGCTTTCCGCCGGCGCGGACTGCCAGGAAGACCAGCACGAAGCAGATCAGCGAACCGCCGCCGAATGCGAGCAGGAAGCGCCATTCCAGCAGATTACGTGCCGGCTCCTGGGCGATGGTGACGATCAGCAGCGCCGGCATCGCCACGTTGTAGGCAAAGTGAACGAGCGCATCGGCAAGCGAGCGGGAAAGGTATCCGAGCTCGCCGGCGAGCCAGCCGGTGACGATGATCGCGAACACGGGAAGAACGAGGCTGGCGACCTCCATCCGGCTTTCCCCTCCGCCAAGCAGCTGAATGCAATTCTAGCTTGGAGAAGTGCCGCCGTCACGTTCAACGCGATCGTGCCGTTCCGGTCGGCAGACCTCGGACCTCAGATGCCCCTGCGGGCCTGCTGCCCGATCACGCAGCGCCACCCCGCCAAACGCTCGGCCGGATGCTGGTTCATCCATTCGGCAAGCTGGGGCGCGCCCATCAGGCACGATTGCAGCGAAACGTCGGCGAAATCCGACGTGGTGACGATCTGCTCGTGACAATTTCCCGGAGCCGAGAGACTGCACAGCACGGCGATGATCTTGATCACGCCAGATTTCCTACGTCGCCGCCGGCCGCGCTACCGATCGCCTTCTGCTGCGGGCTTCCTGCAGAATCAGCCGACGGGAAGATGCTGTCATAGATCGCGCGTGCCTCCTGGATGAGACGAATGCGCTCGCGCTCGGACTTCGAGACAAACTGAATAACCTGGCCCATGTCGGCTCCAATCAATCGCAACATCCATCATCAGATGATGGAAATCATTTCATTCGGATGTGGGGTGCCGACGTTGCGTTCGCTGCCGTCCGGTCGGTCACGAGGGATAAAATGCCTGTGATTGTTTCGTTCCTACAGCGGAGCCCGATACCGGAACGAAACCCGTCTCATGCCGCCGGTGCTCGTTCCTTTCGTCCCGGCACTGCCGCGAGCAACTCGCGCGTGTAGGCATGCTCGGGCGCGGCAAAGAGTTGCGCGGTGGGCTTCAGCTCCACGATGGCGCCGCGTTGCATCACTGCTATCCGATCACAGATCTGTGCGGCGACGCGCAAGTCGTGGGTGATGAACAGCATCGAGAGGCCGAGCCGCGCCTTGAGATCTTCGAGCAGATTCAACACTTGCGCTTGCACGGAGACGTCGAGTGCGGAGACAGCCTCGTCCGCGACGATGATCTCGGGTTCGAGCGCGAGCGCGCGCGCAATGCCGATGCGCTGGCGTTGGCCACCGGAGAATTCGTGCGGATAGCGTTCGAGCGCGCCAGCATCCAGGCCGACCATCCTGAGGAGGTCGCGGGCGCGGTCGAATGCAACCCGCGGATCGGTGCCGGCCGCGATCGGCCCGTCGGCGATGATGTGACCGATCTTGCGGCGCGGATTGAGCGAGGCGAACGGATCCTGAAAGATCATCTGGATGCGATGGCGCTCGGCGCGCAGCGCCTTGCCGGACAGCGAGGTGAGGTCGGTCTCGCCGATCCGCACCGTGCCGCGATCGGCCTCGATCAACCGCATCACGAGGCGCGCGACCGACGATTTGCCGGAGCCGGATTCGCCGACGAGGCCGAGCGTCTCGCCCTTGAGGATGTTGAAATTGACCGCGCGTGCCGCATCGACGCGGCGGTCGTCGCGAAACCAGCCGCCTGAGGTGACATAAGTCTTGTCCAGCCCGATCACCTCGACCGCCCGCGCCTGGTCATCCAGCGGCGTGCGGACGGGCGGATCCATCGACGGCACGGCGGCGAGCAGGGCCTTGGTGTAGTCGTGCTGCGCCCCGCTGAATATGGTCGCCGCCGGGCCTTCCTCGACCACCTTGCCATGCCGGAGCACCACGACCTGGTCCGCGATGTCGGCGACCACGCCAAAGTCGTGGGTGATGAACATCACCGCCATGTTGCGGTTGCGCTGGAGATTGCGGATCAGCTTCAGGATCTGCGCCTGCGTGGTGACGTCGAGCGCGGTGGTCGGCTCGTCCGCGACCAGCACGGCCGGCTCGAGCGCCAGCGCCATCGCGATCATGGCGCGCTGGCGCTGGCCGCCGGAGAGCTGGTGCGGATAGGCACGCACGATGCGCTCGGGGTCGGGCAGGCCGACCTCGCGCGCCAAGGCGAGCGCTTTCGCGCGCCGCTCCTTCGGCGTCAGCAGGCCGTGCGCCTCGAACATCTCCGCCATCTGGTCGCCGATCCGCATCAACGGATTGAGTGCGGTCATCGGCTCCTGGAAGATCATCGCGAGCCGGCGGCCGCGCAGGTCGCGCCAGCCGTCGTCGTCGAGCTTGAGGAGGTCGCGGCCCTCGAATTGTATCTCGCCTGATGTGACCGACACCGTGTCCGGCAGCAGGCCCATCAACGCATGCGCGCACATCGACTTGCCGGAGCCGGACTCGCCGACCACGCAGACGATCTTCCCGGGCCGCAAATCGAGCGAGACCCCGTCGACGGCGAACGGACGCTCGGCGCCCTTGGGCAGCGCGATCCTCAGGTTCCTGATCGAGACGGCGGGCGGAGCGGTCATCATCAACGGCCCTCCCGCGACAGGCGCGGATTGAGCGCGTCGTTGAGGCCTTCGCCGATCAGATTGAGGCCGAGCACCGAGATCAGGATGGCGACGCCGGGAAACACAGTGATCCACCAGGCCTGCCGGATCACCGTGCGGCCGGCGCCGACCATGTAGCCCCAGGAGATCAGATTGGGATCGCCGAGGCCGAGGAATGACAGCGAGGATTCCAGCAGGATTGCGGTCGCCACCATCAACGAGGCCAGCACGATCACCGGCGACAGTGCGTTCGGCAGGATTTCCCGCAGGATGATCCAGCTGTTGCTCTGGCCGGTGACCACCGCGGCCTGGACATATTCGCGTGTCCGCAGCGACAGCACCTCGCCGCGTACGAGGCGCGCCACCGGCGGCCAGCTCACCAAGGCGATCGAGGCCACGATCGAATAGATTGACGGCTGAAGGATTGCGACCAGCACGATCGCCAGCGCGAAGCTGGGAATGGTCTGGAAGAACTCGGTGAACCGCATCAATGCGCCGTCGACCTTGCCGCCGAAATAGCCGGCCATCGCCCCGATCGGCACGCCGACGACCAGCGCGACCAGCGTCGAGACCAGGCCGACCAGCAGCGAGACGCGTGCGCCGAAGATCATGCCGGCAAAGACGTCGCGGCCGAGCGCGTCGGTGCCGAGTGGCACGGTCGACAGCGTGAACGGCGGCAGGAACGGCCGCTGCACCATGCGCCAGGGCGAGTTCGGGAAGAAGATCGGTCCGAACAAGGCGACCGCGATCGCGAGGAACAGGATGACGAGCCCGATGACGCCGCTCGGGCTCTTCAGCATGGATTTCCAGAACTGTTTCATGAGGCGAATTCGATGCGCGGATCGACCAGGCGATAGACGAGGTCGGTGATGAGGTTGAAGATCAGCACCATGGCGGAGCAGATCACGAAGACGCCGAGCAGCAGATTGTAGTCGCGCTGGAGCAACGCGTCGTACATCAGGCGGCCGATGCCGGGCCAGGCGAACACGGTCTCGGTGATGACCGCGCCGCCGATCAAGGTGCCGGAATGCACGCCGGCGAGCGTCACCACAGGCAGCAGCGCATTGCGCAGCACGTGGCGGCGCTGGATCACGGCATCCGAGAGGCCCTTGGCACGCGCCGTCTTGACGAAATCGAGCCGCTTCACCTCCAGCATCGAGGCGCGCGTCATGCGGGTATAAGTCGCCATGAAGAACAGGCCGAGCGTCATCGCCGGCATGATCAGGTGCTTTGCGACGTCGATCGCGTGGGCGAAGCCGGTGAGATTGGCGCCGACCGTCTCGTAGCCGAAGCTCGGCAGCCAATCCATGGTAACCGAGAACAACAGGATCCCCATCAGCGCCACCCAGAAGATCGGCATGGCGTAGAAGATTAGCGCGAACACGGTGATGGCGGTGTCGAGGAAGGTTCCGGCAAAGCGCGCGGCGAAGCTGCCGAAGAGAATGCCGAGCATGAGCGAGATCGCAAACGCGGTCAGCGTCAGCAGCAGCGTCGCCGGCAGCCGTTCGCCGATCAGCTTTGCGACCGGCGCCTGCTGGCGGAAGGAGAAGCCGAGGTCGAGGCTGACGACGCCCTTGACGTAGATGAAGAGCTGCTCTGGCACCGGCTTGTCGAGGCCGAACTTTTCCCGGAGTTGCTTGACGAAGACCTGGTCGCTGGCGCCGGCCTCGCCCGCCATCACGATGGCGGGGTCGCCGGGCGCAAGCCGGATCAGGAAGAAATTGAGGACGGCGATCGCGAGCAGGACGATCACGCCCTTGAGGACACGTTGGGCGACGAAGGAGAGCATCTAGTGCGTCATATCTTGTGGCGTGAACCCGAGCCGGGGTGACGGTGAGCTCCCTCTCCCCGCAAGCGGGGAAAGGGAAAGGAGCACCCCCATCACTTGTCGAGCCATGCGTCCTTGAAGCCGTCATTGACCCCGATGCCCGTGGTGATCAGGTCCTTGACCTTGCACCGCGTGATCGTCGGGAATTGCAGCTCCAGCATCCAGGCCACCGGCACGTCCTCGACCAGGATCTTCTGCGCCTTCTCGTAGATCTCCTTGCGCTTGGAGTCGGGCGTCGCAACCGCGCCGTCGGCGAACAGCTTGTCGATCTCCGGGTTGGAATAGCCCTCGACGTTGTTGAAGACCTGTCCCTTCGCGATGTTGCTGGAGATGTAGTTGCGGCCGACGCCGAGCGCGGGATCGCCATACTGGTAGAGATAGGTGAAGGCGATGTCGTAGTCCCAGTCGCCGATCTTCTGGTTGCCGCCGGCAACGTCGGTGGCGATCGTCTCGATGTTGATGCCGACGTCCTGCAGGTTCTGCTTCACGGCCTCGCCCCAGCGTTGCCAGGTCTCGCCATAGGCGAGCGGCAGCAGGCGGATCTTCTCGCCCTTGTAGCCGGCTTCCTTCAGCAACGCCTTGGCCTTGGCCGGGTCGTATGGGTATTTCTTCACGTCGTCGGTGTAGTATTTGATGGTCGAGGCGGATGGGCCGGTCGCGACCTTGCCGAGCCCGTTCCAGATCACGTCCTTGGCGAAGTCGCGGTCGATCGCATACATGACCGCCTGGCGCATCCGCTTGTCGGCGAGCGGTCCCTGACGGTTGTTGAGCCACAGCCAAGCCAGCGGCGAGAAGAACTCCCAGCCGGCGCCGGTGACGCAGGTGTCCTTCAGCTTGGACAGGCGCGGCACGTCGAAATTCTCGACCGAGCCGCCGGGCAGCACGTCGACCTTGCCTGTCTCGAACGCCACCGAGCGCGCCGCGGCGTCGGGAATGATCTGCCAGTAGATCTCGTCGATATAGGGCTTGCCCTTCTCGTAATAGTTCGGGTTCTTGACCAGGCGGATGAACGAGCCCTTCTGCCATTCCCTGAACATGAAGGGGCCGGTGCCGATGGGCGCGTTGTTGTAGGGGTTGGTCTTCCAGTCGGTGCCTTCATAGAGATGCTTCGGCACCATCGGCATCGAGCCGACCTCGAAGATGCCGAGGAACGGGCCGAACGGCTGCTTCAGCGTGAAGACCACCGTATGGTCGTCGGGTGCCTCGATCTTGTCGACCTGCGCCAGGTTGGTGCGGGCGCGGGCATGCGTCTGCTTCAGCATCTCGATCGAGAACAGCACGTCGGCGGCCGTGAATGGCTTCCCGTCATGCCAGGTCACGCCCTTCCTGAGCTTGAAGGCGTAGGTTTTGGCGTCCTCGCTCACGCTCCAGCTCTCGGCAAGCTCAGGCAGAGGCTCGAGCTTGGGGCTGTAGCGCAAGAGCCCCTCGAAGATATTGCCCGACACCATCTGGGTCGGGCCGTTCTGGACCTGCGCAAGCATCAGGCCGGGCGGCTCGGGCTGGATCACGGCATTGATCACGCCTCCCGTTTTCGGCTCTTGCGCCAGTGCGGGGGCCGTGAGGCCGCCAGCCAGGAGGAGACCAAGCAACACTCGTTTTGGCATGTCGTATCTTTCCCAAGCGAGACCAGCCGTAGACGCTTCGCAACGCTCGCGCGCAAAAGCGACGGCAGGCCCATCCCAGTCCCCATCCGATGTCGAGGCTCACACAGTCCCGTTCGGCGCCGCAAGATGAAAGTCTCGACAGTGTTCGCACAAAAAATGTACAGCGCGTCCTGTTTTGATGAATCGGTCTCTTATCGCCGGGGCAGTCGTCGGGTCGCTCGTTGGCCGACATCGAGCCGCGACTAGCGACAGAGCGTCGCGGCAAGCTGGCGGTGGTGCATTTGCGCCGCAAGCGCGCGACGTAGCTGGGCTTGCGGCGGTCTACCGCAGTCCCGCCCGCCGGAATCCTTCCAGATAGTGGTCGCGGTCGGCGTCATTGGCCCACGGCAATTGCGTCGCGATCCAGTGCAGCGAGATGCCGGGCTGGGTGCGGCGGAGCTCGCCCAGCGCCATCTCCGCCAGCATCCCGTCGCCGGTCATGCCGGCGGAGACCGCGAGCACGCGATAGGCGCCGGTGAGGTCGCCGCGGTGGCGGATGGCCTCGCGCGCCAGCGCGATCGCCTCGTCATAGTGCCGCTCGGTGAAGCGCGCATAGGCGGCGATGCCGTGATAGATCGCCAGCGACGGATCGCGCGGCGAGAGCCGGATGGCCTTCTGCGCTGCCTCGAATGACTCCTTCGTGCGTCCGGCATAGGACAAGGCCAGCGCGTAATAGCCCTGCGCCAGCGAGAAGTTTGGATTGAGCGCGAGCGCCTGCTCGAACTCGGACAGTGCATCGGCCAACCTGCGGGTCGAGAAGCAGACGCTGCCGAGCGCGGCATGCGCCCAGGCGTCCTCATGGTCGCAGCGAACGGCCGCGAGCGCGGCGGCTTCCGCGGCCGGTGCCACCGCGGCAAGCTCGGCCCAGCCGAGATGCACGCCGAACATGTGGTTCGCTGCCAGCACCGAGAGCGCCTGGCCATAATTCGGGTCGATCCCGATGGCGCGCTCCAGCAACGCCCGGGCGGCCTCGTGATCCCCACGCGTCACGCGCCAGTAATGCGACAGCGCCCGCATCAGCAGGTCCCATGCATCGAGGCTCGCCGGCGGCTTGCGCTTCGCGCGGAAATCCTCCGCAGCAAGGATCTGCGGCTCGATGGCTGCGACGATCGCGTTGGTGATCTCGTCCTGCACGGCGAAGACGTCGACCAAGTCGCGATCATAGCGTTCGGCCCAGAGATGGCTCCCCGACGCAGCGTCGTTGAGCTGGGCGGTGATGCGCACCCGGTTGCCCGCCTTGCGCACGCTGCCTTCGACGATGTAGCGGACGCCGAGCTCCTCGGCGACCTGCTTGATGTGGACCGCGCGTCCCTTGTAGGTGAAGGACGAATTGCGGGCGATCACCATGAACCAGCGCTGTTTCGACAGCGCGGTCAGGATGTCCTCGCTGATTCCGTCGCCGAAATAATCCTGCTCGGGATCGCCGCTCATGTTCTCGAAGGCGAGCACTGCGACAGCCGGGCGGTCCGCCGCCGTGCGCGGCCGGGCAGGAGCCGATTCAGCCTGCGCAGGCGAAGCTGCCGGGTTTTCGCGGATGTCTTCGCGGATGTCCCCGACGAAACGAAAACCCTTGCGCGGGATGGTCTTGATCAGCCGCTGGGTCACGCCGTCGTCACCGATCGCCTTGCGCGCGGCGTTGATCCGGCTGTTGAGTGCGGAGTCCGAGACGATGCGGTCGCTCCAGATCTGGCTGATCAGGTCATCCTTGCTGACCACTCGCGCGCGTTGCGCGACCAGATAGAGCAACAGATCGAACACTTGCGGCTGCAGCGGCACGGCCGCCCCGTCGCGCGTGAGCTCCCGCAAGTCGCCGTCGAGCACGTTGTTTTCAAAGCGAAATCGCACGTTCTTGTCGTCTCAAGCTAAAATCAAAGGCGTCTCAGGCGAAAATAAACCGTCCGCGAAAGTCTTGTCACCGTCGCGGGTGCAGGGTGTGCCGACCAATGGATTGCCGCTGCTTTTGCACAACGGAGCTTTTCATGTCCCAGATTGAGCACCAAGTTCATTCGATCGGCCCGGAGGTTGCGGGCTCACGCATTTTCAAGTTCATCGCCTTTCTGTACGGAATTGCGGCATATGTCGTGTTTTTCGTGACCATTCTCTACGCTATCGGCTTCGTCATGGGGCTGGTGGTGCCGAAGACCATCGACACGGGAACCGCGACGCCGCCGTTTGAAGCTATCATCGTCAATCTCCTGCTGATGGCGCTGTTTGCGATCCAGCACAGCGTGATGGCGCGCCAGGGCTTCAAGGCGTGGTGGACGCAGTTCGTCCCGAGGCCTGTCGAGCGCAGCACCTATGTGTTGCTGGCGAGCCTGTCATTGCTCCTCCTGTTCTGGCAGTGGCGTCCGCTGCCGGCGGTCATATGGGAGGTCCAGAACCCCGATCTCGCCGTGACGGTGGTCACGCTGGCCTTTGCGGGCTGGGTGCTGGTGTTCACCTCGACCTTCATCATCAACCATTTCGAGTTGTTCGGCCTGCATCAGGTGACCAATCATCTCGTCGGCAAGGAGGCGGAGGCGCCGCGCTTCAAGACGCCGCTACTCTACAAATTCGTGCGCCATCCGATCTATCTCGGCTTCATCATCGCGTTCTGGGCCACACCGGTCATGACCGCAGGCCATCTACTGTTCGCCGTCGTGACCACGCTCTACATCTTCGTCGGCATCGCGCTGGAGGAACGCGACCTCGTCGCTCTCTTCGGCGACGAGTACCGGCAGTACAAGCAGCGGGTGTCGATGCTTATCCCCTGGCGCAGAACGGTATAGTCTTCGCCTCGCGCCCCGCGTCGATCGCAAGCAGACGCGTGGGCGCCCGACGTCCGATATCGATCCTGCATCAACGGAGAACCCAATGAAACATGTCGGAAACTGCTTCTGCGGCGCGGTCACCGTCGAGGTCACTGGCGCGCCGGAGGCGATGGGCTATTGCCATTGCCGCTCCTGCCGCTCATGGTCGGGCGGGCCGGTGAACGCCTTCAGCCTCTGGAAGCCGGAGGCCGTGCGCATCACCGAAGGCGCCCAGAATGTCGAGACCTTCGCCAAGACGCCGCTGAGCCAGCGCAAGTTCTGCAGGAAGTGCGGCGGTCATCTCATGACCAACCATCCGCCGCTCGGACTGGTGGACGTCTTCACCGCCACCATTCCCACGCTCGCATTCACGCCCGGCGTCCACGTCAACTACGCCGAGACGGTGCTGCCGATGCGCGACGGCCTGCCCAAGCTGAAGGATTTTCCCGCAGAGTTCGGCGGCAGCGGCGAGATGATGCAGGAGTAGGGCACGGCTCTTTCCTACCGCATCCCCGCGCGCCGCAATCCCTCCAAATAGTGCGCGCGGTCCTCGTCTCGCAGCATCGGCAGCTCGCGGGTGATCCAGGCGAGCGAAATGCCGGGCTGGGCGCGGCGCAGGCCTTCCAGGGCGGACGCGGCAAGCGCCGAATTTCCCGACATGCCGGCGGCGGCCGTCAGCACGCGATGCGCGCCGACGAAATCGCCGCGTTGCCGGAGCGACTCGCGCGCCATCTGCATGGCGCCTTCGTAGTCGCGGCCGACGAAGCGGGCATAGGCCGCAACGCCACAATAGATCGCCGCGAGCGGATCGCGTGGACTGAGCCGCAGCGCTCGGCGCGCGGCAGCATCGCCGTCCTGCCAGCGCCCCGCATAGCACAGCGTCACGCCATAGAAGGCGTGCGCCATCGCGAAATTCGGATTGAGGCTCAGGGCCAGCTCGAACTCCGCCAGTGCATCCTCGAAACGGCGGCGGAACAGATAGGTATAGGCGAGACCGTGATGGGCCCAGGCATCGTCGCGATCGGCCTCCACCGCGGCCAGCGCTGCGCGTTCGGCGATCGGGATGGTCGCGGGCATGTCGGCCCAGCCCATATGGGCGCCGAAGATATGGCTGGTTGCGAGCAGGCCGAGCGCCTTGCCATAGCTGGGATCGATCGCGACGGCCTGTTCGAGCAGCCGTTGCGCGGCGGCATTGTCCTCGCGCGTGCTGCGCCAGTGATGCGACAAGGCGCGCATCACGAGGTCCCAGGCGTCCAGGCTGCCCGGCGGCTTGCGTTGGGCGCGAAAGCTCTCGGCGGCATAAAGCTGCGGCTCGATCGCGGCGACGATCGCCTCCGTGATCTCGTCCTGCACGGCGAAGATGTCGGCGAGCTCGCGATCGTAGCGCTCGGCCCAGAGATGGCTGCCGGTCGAGACGTCGTTGAGCTGGGCCGAGATGCGCAGCCGCTCACCGCTGCGTCGCACGCTGCCTTCGACCACGTAGCGCACGCCGAGCTCGCGCGCGACCTCGTGGAGGTGCACGGCGCGGCCCTTGTAGACGAAGGAGGAGTTGCGCGCGACGACGAAGAACCAGCGCAGCTTCGACAGCGCGGTGATGATGTCCTCGCTGATGCCGTCGGAGAAATAGTCCTGCTCGCGGTCGCCGCTCATATTGGTGAAGGGCAGCACCGCGATCGCGGGCCGGTCAGGCAGAGTGAGCGTGGTCTGCGGCGTCTGCGCCGCGAGGCCGGGTTCCGACGCGACCGCGCCGCGCTTTGCCTCGACGTCGCCGACAAAGCGAAAGCCCTTGCGCGCGATGGTGCGGATTAACGCCTGGTTGGCCCCGTTGTCGCCGATCGCCTTGCGCGCCGCGTTGATCCGGCTGGTCAGCGTGGATTCCGACACGCTGCGGCCGTGCCAGATCTTGTCGATCAGCTCATCCTTGCTGACCACCCGGTCGCGATTTTCCATGAGATGGACGACCAGATCGAAAACCTGCGGTTCCACGGCAATGGGAACCTGCTCGCGGCTCAGCTCGCGCCGGTCGGTGTCGAGAAGATGGTCCTGGAACATAAACTGCACGTCGAAAACTCTGGGCTCAGAAAGACAGCAGGCAATGACAAAATTAAAATGGACTTCGACTCGAAGTATGTAAGTCCGCCGAACGGTCAATCCGGTTCACCACGATTGCGTGATCGAGGTCACGCTGTTGGGACGGGAAGAGGGCCTCAAACAAGGTGGCTTTGGGCTCTGTCTGGTCTTCCGGGCCTGCTTCGGCGCCCCCGGAATGACCGGGGAATGCCTTTGTGCATTGCCGAACAGCGCGGCCTGCGTAAGCTGCCTTCAAGCGCACACATCAACCACGAAGAAACGCCATGCCCGCTTTTCCCGCCTCCACCACCGTGATCGACTCCATGCTCTTCCGCGACGCCTTCGGCACGCCCGAGATGCGGGAGGTGTTCTCCGATGTCGCGCTGGTGGCACGCTATGCCGAGGTCGAGGTGGCGCTGGCGAAGGCGGAGGCCAGATGCGGCGTGATCCCGCAGAACGCCGCCGACCGGATCGCGGCGCGGACCAATGTCGCCACACTCGATTTCGAGCTGTTGCGTCAGGAGACCGACATCGTCGGCTATCCGATTCTGCCCCTGGTGCATCAGATGGTGAAGCAATGCGGCGAGGCCGGCCGCTATGTGCACTGGGGTGCGACCACGCAGGACATCATGGACACCGCCGTGGTCCTGCAGCTGCGTGCCGCGCTTGCGATCGTCGAAAGGGACATTGCCGAGCTCCGCCGCATCCTGGCCGATCTGTCGAAGCGATACCGCGACACGCCGATGGCGGGCCGCACCCATCTCCAGCAGGCGCTGCCGGTGACGTTTGGTTACAAGACCGCGATCTGGCTCGCGATGTTCGACCGCCATGCCGAACGTCTGGCGCAATTGAAGCCACGTGTCCTGGTCGGTCAGTTTGCCGGCGCCGCCGGCACGCTGGCCTCGCTCGGCGACAAGGGATTCGAGGTGCAGGAGGCTCTGTGCGCCGAATTGAAGCTCGGCGTTCCCGCCTCGACCTGGCACGTCGCGCGCGACGGCTTTGCCGAGGCCGTGAACTTCCTGGCGCTCGTCACCGGTTCGCTCGGCAAGATCGCGCTCGATATCATGATCATGGCCTCGACCGAGTTCGCGGAAGTCTATGAGCCCTTCGTCAAAGGCCGCGGTGCCTCTTCGACCATGCCGCAGAAGCGCAACCCGATCTCCTCCGAATTGATGCTCGCGGCGTCCAAGGCGGTGCGCCAGCACGCAGGCCTGATGCTCGATGCCATGGTGCAGGATTTCGAGCGCGCCACCGGTCCCTGGCACGCCGAATGGATGGCGATCCCCGAAAGCTTCGTGCTGACGGCCGGCGCGCTGCACCAGGCGAAGTTCGCACTCGCGGGCCTCGTCGTGGACGAGGCGAAGATGAACGACAATCTCGCCGTCAGCCGCGGCCTGATCGTTGCGGAAGCGGTCATGATGGGGCTGGCGCCGCAGATCGGGCGGCAGGAAGCGCATGACGTGGTCTATGACGCCTGCCGGCTCGCCAATGACAAAGGCTTGAGCCTGGCGGATGCGCTCGCCTCCGACTCCCGCGTCTCGAGTAGCATCGACCGCGTCACAATCGAGGCGCTCACCTCACCGAAAAATTACCTCGGCCTTGCGCCCGCCATGGTCGACCGGGTGCTGAAATCGGCAACGCGTTGAAAACCAATATGCGCGAAACTGCGTATCTTTGTCGGTCTCGCAAGGTGCTCGCGCACTTGCGCCTCGCGATGCTAGACTTAGATTGAACGAGAGACTTCCGGCAGAGGGACCCGCATGACCGATCACCGCAATTCCGCTACTCCCATCGATCCCGCGAAACTCGACCGGCTGGCCGAGGTGGCGGTGAAGGTGGGCCTGGGCTTGCGGCCGGGACAGGATCTGCTTCTGACGGCGCCTGCGATCGCGCTGCCGCTGGTGCGGCGGATCGCCGTGCACGCCTACAAGGCCGGCGCCGGCATCGTGACGCCGATCCTGTCGGACGAGGAGATGACGCTGGCGCGCTACCGTCACGGCCACGACGACAGCTTCGACCGTGCCGCCGGTTGGCTGTACGAGGGCATGGCCAAGGCCTTTTCGGACAACACCGCACGGCTCGCCATCGTCGGCGACAACCCGATGCTGTTGTCCGGCGAGGATCCTTCCAAGGTGGCGCGCGCCAGCAAGGCCAATTCCATGGCCTATCAGCCGGCGCTCGAGAAAATCGTCAATTTCGACACCAACTGGAACATCATCGCCTACCCCAGCCCGTCCTGGGCCAAGCAGGTGTTTCCGAACGAGCCGGAAGACGTCGCAATCGGCAAGCTCGCCGATGCGATCTTCGCCGCGTCCCGGGTCGACCGCGAGGACGCGATCAGCAATTGGGCGAGCCACAATGCGGTGCTGCGCGAGCGCACCAACTGGCTTAACGGCCAGCGTTTTCGCGCGTTGCAATATTCGGGACCCGGCACCGATCTCACCATCGGTCTTGCCGACGGCCACGAATGGGAGGGCGGCGCCTCGCTCTCCAAGAATGGCATCAGCTGCAACGCCAACATCCCGACCGAAGAGGTCTTCACCACGCCGCATTGCCGCCGGGTCTACGGTCACGTCGTGAGCTCGAAGCCGCTGTCCTACCAGGGCACGTTGATTGACAACATCGCGGTGCGCTTCGAGGACGGCAAGATCGTCGACGCAAAGGCGTCGCGTGGTTCGGAGGTGCTGAACAAAGTGCTCGACACCGACGAGGGCGCGCGCCGCCTCGGCGAGGTGGCGCTGGTGCCGCATTCCTCACCGATCTCGCAGAGCGGGTTGTTGTTCTACAACACCCTATTCGACGAGAACGCGGCCTCGCACATCGCGCTCGGCCAGTGCTACTCGAAATGCTTCGTCAACGGCGCGCAGCTCACGCCGCAGCAGATCGCCGCGCAGGGCGGCAACCAGAGCCTGATCCACATCGACTGGATGATCGGCTCGGCCGAGACCGACATCGACGGCATTCTCGCCGACGGCAGCAAGGTGCCGGTGTTCCGCAAGGGCGAGTGGGCGAAGTAGCGCGTACCTCCCTTCTGACGAGATGAACGCGGCGCGACATATTCCGTGGCCCATTCACCGGCCATTAGTCTTGCGCCGGTCCTTGAAGAACTCCCGCGCGCATCCCGCGCCGGAGCAACACGAGCGCGCCGCCGGAGTGACGACCAGACTCTGGAGCGTAGAGGCATGGGCTCCGTCCGTGCCTTCGCGCATTTTGTCGCACCTGGGAAAAAGACCGGGGCATGTACGCGGATTTGCAAGGGAATTGCGACGTTAACCCTGAGCACGTGTCGCTTCCGACTGATTCTCGAAGTCGATGTAAGAAAGAATTAAAAACGGATGACTAGCGTCCCAATATCTTTCGAAACAATCCCGGCCCGGCTCGGCCGCAAATATCATTTCCCGAGGAAGCAGATGTCGCGCGCATTGATTGAAGTCGGTAGTTGCAATGTCGATCTCGAACTTCGGCCGATCGAGCCGTCCTGGGTCATCGAGGGTAATCCGGTCTCGCGCTCGCGCGTCCTGTCGACCAGCGCCGACGGCACCGCCCAGACCATCATCTGGCAATGCACCGAAGGGCGCTTCAACTGGTACTACGATATCGACGAGACGATCATGATCATGGAAGGATCGATCGTGCTCGAAAGCGACGGCATGCCGCCGAAGCGCTACGGCCCCGGAGACGTCATCTTCTTCCGCGACGGCGCGCATGCCAAATGGCATGTCGAAGGCCACGTCAAGAAGATCGCGTTCTGCCGCAAGACCAATCCCGTGATGATCGGTTTCCTGATCCGCGTCGTCAACAAGCTCAAGAAGATCTTCGCCTTCGGTGGCGAGCGCCGTCCGGCCTCGCTGATGGGCGCGGGCTAGAGCTCTCAACGTTTCAAGGACGCTTCCCAGCGGCTACGACGGAAGAGGGGTCGGGATAACATCCCGGCCCCTCTTCTCGTCATGACGGCAGCTCGAGCCGATAGACGTCGATCGCGGTCTGCGAGAACAGCGCGGTCTTCTCGGCATCGCTCAGGGGCGATGCGATGCGCTTGAAGGCGTTGAAGATCACCTGGTAGCTGCACTGGCCCTTGTCCGGCGGGAAGTTGCTCTCAAACATCGCGCGCTTGGTGCCGAATGCCTCGATGCAGGTTTCGACGTAGGGCCGCCAGGCGGCAGCGAGTTCCTCTGAGGATGGCGGCCTCTCGCGCAAATGGAAGTCATAGCCGAGCAGGCACATGGCGAGCCCGCCGAGCTTCACCACCACGTTCTCGCATTTGGCGATGTCCTGGATCGAGGCGCGCCATTGTGGAAACACCTCCTCGCGCCGCCCTGCAAAGCGGCCGACGCCGGCCGGGCCGCCGCAATGGTCGAGCACGATCCTGGTGTCGGGGAAGGCGCGCGCCAGTTCGGTCAGCTCGCCGATCTGCGGATGGAACAGCCAGGCGTCGAAGCTGAGGTTCAGCGGCGCGAGGCAGGCAAAGCCCTTGCGGAAGGTCGGATCCTGCAACAGGCCCTTTGGCCTGTTGGCGTACATGCCGGCGACGACGGGGTCCTCGTCCCAGGCCGAGGAATGCCTGATGCCGCGGAAGCGGCCATTGCCGGCCGCGATCTCCGCTTCCAGCACCGGCTTGGCGGCGTCGCCCAGCAGCAGATTGGCGTGGCTGACGATGCCGGCGCAGATCGCGGCCTTGCCGTAAGCACCGCTCGCGCTCATCGCGGCGACGCCGTTGGCGAACTCGACCTCTCCCACGGGCCGGAACGCCTCCGGCCCGTGCGCGCGGTACATCGAGCGGCAATCGACATAGACGGTGGCAATGACGTTATGGCCGGTCGCGATATCGGCCGCCATCTCCTCGATCAGATAGCGGTGCCCGCGATTCCAGAGATGGTGATGAGGATCGACGATCGGCCGTGACGGATCGATGATCTCCTCCTGGTGCAGCGCGAGCCAGTCCTCGCGCGGCTCGACAAACAGCCCGCTCGTATTGGCGGGCAACCCGCTTGCAGCCATCGACGTTCGCTCCCTCATTGTTTTTGTGTGGGGAGCCTAGCACCTCACGTCGTCATGCAGCAGCGCGCGCCGTGCAACCGCACCCGTCATCGCGAGCACAGCGACGCTGTCGTCAGCCCTTGCGCCGCTTTGCCCTCACATCGACCATCAGCCGCCAGTCCGCGGCCGTCGCAGGCTTGATCTCCCCAAGCCAATGGAAGGAATCGCCGGTGATCTCCGTAAAGCTCCAGCGCGTCAGCTCGCCCGCGTCGGTCGTGCCTTCCTGCACGATGTCATCGCCCCGCGGACGGCCGATCTGCTGGCGGAACAGGCTCCGGCCGGGATCGAACCAGGAAATCCGCCACGCGGCGATGGTGGGGTCATAGACCCGCAACGTCGTGCCGTACCAATTGCCGGCGATCGGAAAGGCCGGCGTGCCCGCGGGCCGGGGGATAATCCAGACGTCCTGCACGGCGCGTCCCTGCAGCACCCAGCCGAAATGGATCTCGCCGGGCGCCGTGTGCCTCGTTCCATCGGGGCCGTGAGCGGTGATCTCGGCATCCCAGTCCCCGACGAAGCGGCCGTACAATTGGAGCGCCGCTGCATGCTCTGGGTTTGGTCCGTCCGCGTGCAGCAATCTGGCAAAGTCCATCATGGTGATCTCCTCTTGCGGTGAGATCAGCACGAGCGGGCTTCGGCAGACTTGGAAAAAATTGCGTCTCAGACCCCGTCAAGGATGATCACGGTGGGCTGCGACGGCAGCGCATCCCGCGACATCCGGAACGAGCGCTCCGAGCGGCGGTCGATCTCGAAGTCCTGTCCGATCCGGCGCATGAAATCGTCGAGCGGCGTGGCGAAGCGATGCATCGGCAGCACCACGGAGGCGCGCAGCCGCTTGGTGATCTCGGAGATGCCTCCCAGCGACATGGTGTAGGTGCCGTCGATCGGCACCATCACGATGTCGAGCCGCCCGATCTGGGCGAAATGGCTGTCGTCCAGCTTGTGGTGGAGATGGCCGAGATGCCCGATGCAGAGGCCGGCGACCTCGAAGATGAAGATCGAGTTGCCGTCACGGATCATGTCGCTACCGGCATCGTCGCCGAAATAGCGGCGGATGTCGGTGGTGACGTTGCGGATGATGGTGTCGCTGACGCGGGTCGACACGATGGCCGGCTTGCCGTCCTCGCTCCAGCCATGCAGCACATGGGGAATGCGCTTGTCCGGGAATAGTGTGTAATGGGTGCTGTGGGCCCGGTTCATGGTGACGACGTCGGGGAGCCGGCCGACCTGATAGGCGCCGCTATAGTCGGTGGCGATGCGCAGGCCGCCGGGCGTGTCGATGAAATAGGTGGAATGGCCGGCATAGGTGATCTCGACCCCGGGGGCCGCGGCGGCCTGCCGGAACGCGACTGGCATCGCGCGGGGCGCCGCGTTCGCCATCGCCAGGCATTCGCTGCGCTGTGGTGGCTGCTGGGCGAGAACAGGTGCGGCCAGCGAGCCGAGAAACGTAAAAGCCGTCAGCAGGAGTCGCAACATGAAAACCGTCCGCCGCTCATCAACGACCTGCTGAGTGTATCGACGAATTATCCTTGCGTCATGTGCCGCCGGCCAACCGCGCCAATCCGCCGCTTGCCTCGATCAGTTTCACGGTCCTCTTGTCGAAAGAAACGAAGGTATCGGCTCCAAGCCAGTTGCCCTCGTGAGCGATGACACCATCGGCGAAATCACCGCCGGCATCGAGGAACGCCAATCCGGCCTCGACCGCGGGCCGGTCAACAACCGTATTGGAGGCATTGATCAAGTGCCGGATCGAAGCCGAGATATTGGCAGCCGAAGTCTTGTAGCCTCGAGAGAGAACCCAGGTCAGCTCGCACAATGCGGGGATCGAAATAGCTATGAGATCTGCCTTCTTGAGAAGGGCTTCGGCCACCTTGCTCTGTTCGGCATGATCTCCGACCAGAACCCGCACCAGGACATTGGTGTCAGGTGTCATCTTCATCGCTTACCGGCCCAGCCGTCAGCAATGACTTCGTTCATTTCCTCGATCGACAGTGATCGATCGTTCGTTTTTCCTTTCAGGAAGCCGAAAGCATCCGAAATCTTGCCGTTCGGCCGAGCGGCCTTCACCTCAACTCGTCCCCCTGGAAGTTTTTCTATCGAGATCTTGTCGCCCGGATGTACACCGAGGTGTTCCAGGAGATCCTTCCGGAGCGTGACCTGTCCCTTTGCCGTGACAGTAAGGATACTCATCGGAACCCCAATTCTTGCTGCCTACAAGTAAGGCAATTTAGCCTTACTTTCAAGGGCGGGACGGGTACCACACCCGCCTTCTAGTCCCGCTTTGGGCTGAACTTCCACGTCATTGCGACGAGACCGGCCGTGATCAGGCCGCTGACGAGGCCGGCGATGGGCAGGGCCAGCAGCAGCGCGGCGGTGGCCGCCCAGCCGATCGAGGAGAAGGCCTCGGCAAAGGTCGCCAGCCGCGAGGAGGTCTGGCGGCGGCGGAATTGGCTGCGCCGGGCCTGCACCCGGAACCAGAGCTGGATCGCGGTGGCGGAGGCCGCGCTGACGATTACCGCGCCGGCGCTGATCGCCGCCTGGAATGGTGAGGCGAAGGCCAGCGCCGCCACCAGCGGGCAGAAGATCACGGCGATCGCGATCAGCACCACCTCGATCTTGGCGCGGGTGACGCTGGATGGCGTCAGCGGTGCGGTGGCGACGAGGTCGGGGGCGTCCTCGCCCGAGATCGTGAGCCAGGCCAGCCCGCCGGCGAGCTGTCCGGCCGCCATCACGATCACCGGTGTGATCAGCGTCAGTGCCGCGGAGCTCTCGGCGAAATTGCGCCAGAGCAGCAGCGCCGGCGGCACGAGGTAGAGCAGCTGCATCAGCGTCTGCGAGATCAGCCAGGGATCGCGCCACAGCAGCATGAACTCCTTGCGCCGCAGCGCCTGCTGCCGCGATCCGCCGCGGAACGGGCGCTCCCTGGCGTGCACGCGGCCGGATGCGCCATAGGCCGCCGCATCGATGGCGGTTTCGGCAAAGCGGCCGGAAAAGCTCGCCATGACGCTTCCGAGCAGCACCAGGCCGAGCGCCAGCAGCAGCAGCAACGCCTCGTTGTCGCCGAGGGCCGCGCGCGCCGGCCACCACCAGATGCTGTCGACATCGGGCGCGTAGGCTTCGAGGCTTCCCGAGGTCAGGATGGTGAAGCGCGACAGCGTGCCGTAGGACATGATCGCGGCGACCTGGAGCGCGATCACAAAGCCCGCGCCGATGATCGCGGCGAGGATCTGGGCGATGAGACGGGTCCGCGCCGGGCCGATCAGCCGGAACAGCAGGATGGTGATGGCGATCGAGATCGCCGCCGCCGACAGGCCCATCGCGACCACGACGCCGAAGGCGCTGAGCCAGCGCGCGCCGCCGCCGATCACCAGCACGTCGATGAACGGCGTCGAGAACAACAGCGCCATCACCGTGACGGTGAGCGCGATCGCGGCGATGCGCACCGAGGACAGGTTGGCCAGCCTCGCCGGCGAGGACATGATGAGGTCGAGATCGGCGCGGGCGTAGAACACCCGCGTCACCGATTCGATCGCCTGCGACAGCATCAAGGTCCAGGCCAGGAAGATCATCGCCGAGATCACGATCAGCGAGGATTTGTCGAGCGGCAGCTGCAGGTCGGCGAAACGACCGATCACGGCCCAGGCCGGCAGGTGTAGCAGCGCGGCGAAGCAGAGCAGGCCGATCACCGCAGCGCGCGTGCGTTTGCGCCGGCCTCCCGTCATCATGGCGAACCATTCGCGCCAGGCGAGCCGGAGCTCGTGGCGGGCGAACCAGGACAGTGCGGTCGCCGAGCTCATGCGGCGTCCGGAAGCGTCACCAGCGCAATGAAGAGATCCTCGAGGCTGGTATCGGCATGGCCGTTTTGCCGGCGCAGCTCGTCGAGCGTGCCTTCGGCGACCAGCTGGCCCGACGCGATCACGCCGATGCGGTCGGCCATGCGCTCGGCGACCTCGAGAATATGCGTGGTCATGATGACCGTGCAGCCGGCGCGGACGCGCGCGCCGAGCAGGCCCTTCACATGACGGGCGGAGACGGCATCGAGGCCGGTCAGCGGCTCGTCGAGGATGATGAGGCGGGGATCGTGCACCAGAGCGCCGGCGAGCGCCACCTTCTGGCGCATGCCCTTGGAAAAGCCCTCACAGCGCTCGTGCCGGTGCGGCGCGAGGCCGAGCGAACAGAGCAGCTCCTGCGCCACCGGCTCCGAGGCCGAGGGTGCGATGCCCCAGAGGCCGGCGACGAATTCGAGATATTCGAGCGGTGTCAGCTTGTCATAGATCATCGGCTCGTCGGATACCCACGCCATCACCTGCTTGGCGGCAACGGGGTTCTGGAGCGCGTCGATGCCGAAGATCGAGACGCTGCCGGCATCGGGTCTGAGCAGGCCCGCAACCATGCGCAAGCTGGTGGTCTTGCCGGCACCGTTGGGGCCGACCAGCGCATAGAACTCGCCGGCATGAATCGTGAGATCGAGGCCGTCGACCGCCAAGCGGTCAAAACGCTTGGTTAACCCTCGGACTTCCAGCGCTGAGCTGTCCGGCTTCATGACGGCCATACCATCCGGTTTTGCATCGCCCGCGACCATGGCGTGAAGATGTTTCGGCACCGTGAATCTACGGTCGACTAATTTCGTCATCCGGGATCGGCCAAAGGCAAGTCACCCTTTGTTGACAGCGCATTGCGGTTCAGGCTGAATTGGTCTCGGGACAAATGGTGCTAACGCAGCGAAACGACTGCGTAGCGACTGGACACAAGATGCGGCAAGCGGTCACGAAGAACCGACGGCTGCATCGGGAGGACGCGCGTCGATGCTGGATTTTGTTCAGCAGCTGGTCAGCGGTGTTGCGCTCGGCTGCGTTTACGGCCTGATCGCGCTTGGCTTCGTGCTCGTCTACAAGGCCACCGAGGTCGTCAACTTCGCCCAGGGCGATCTGATGATGCTCGGCGGCTTCTTCGCATTCACCTTCATCGGCATGATGGGTCTGAACTACTGGATCGGCTTCGCCGGTGCAGTGGCCGCCATGGCGCTGTTCGGCATGGTGGCGGAGCGGGTCGTGGTGCGGCCGATCCTCGGCTATCCCCAGTTCTCCATCATCATGGTCACCATCGGGCTCGGCTATTTCCTGCGCTCGATCGCCGGCATGATCTGGGGCACCGACGACCTCAAGATCGAGACGCCGTTCAGCCAGGGCGTGCTGCGGATGGGCTCGCTGGTGCTCGCCTATGACAAGCTCTCGGTGATTGCGGCGACGATGATCCTGTGCACGCTGTTGTGGCTGTTCTTCAACAAGACCACGCTCGGCACCGCGATGCGCGCCAGCTCCGAGAACATGCTCGCCGCCTATTACATGGGCATTCCGGTGAAGCGCGTGGTGTCGATCGTCTGGGCCATCAGCGCGGCGGTCGCGACCTGCGCCGGCGTGCTGCTGGCGCCGATCACCTTCATCCATTCCAATGTCGGCCTCGTCCTCGGCCTGAAGGCGTTCCCGGCCGCGGTGCTCGGCGGCTTCGGCTCGATCCCGGGCGCCGTCGTTGGCGGCGTGCTGATCGGCGTGATCGAGAGCATGGCAGGCTTCTACCTGCCGGAGGGCTGGAAGGACGTTGCACCCTATCTCGTGCTGCTGGCCGTGCTGCTGTTGAAGCCCGAAGGCCTGTTCGGCCTCCACGTCCGCAAGAAGGTCTGAACGCCATGCGCTTCCTGTTCAAGACCGACTACGAAGACGACATCAAGCTGTTTCCGCATTCGGGCTACATCGTCTCCTACGGCATCCTGCTCGCGCTGCTGCTGATCGCGCCACACGTGCTCTCCAGCTATCTGATGAGCCAGCTCGTCTTCGTCTGCATCTACGCGATCGTCGGCGTGGCGCTCCTGATCCTGACCGGCTTCACCGGCCAGGCCTCCCTCGGACACGCCGCCTTCCTTGCGATCGGGGCCTACACCGCCGCTTACTTGCAGAAATACAACGTGCCGTTCCCGGTCTATTTCCTCGCCGCCGGCGCCTTGACCGGCATCATCGGCGCATTGGTCGGCTTTCCCGCTTTGCGCCTGACCGGCATCTATCTCGTCATCGCCACCATCTCCTTTGCCCTGATCGTCGAGGAGATCCTGGCGCGCTGGGAGAGCGTGACCCACGGCAACGAGGGCATGCGGGTCAAGACGCTGTCGCTGCTCGGCGTCACGGTGCCGCGCGACAGCCCGACCTTCTATTACCTCTGTCTTGCCGTTCTCGTGCTGACCATCGTCGGCACGCTCAATCTGCTGCGCTCGCCGACGGGCCGCGCCTTCGTCGCGATCCGCGACTCCGAGACGGCGGCGCGCAGCATGGGCGTCAATGTCGCGCTCTACAAGGTGAAGTCGTTCGCGATCTCGGCGGCGATCACCGGCTTTGCCGGCGTCCTGTTCGCGCACAAGCTTTCCTTCATCTCGCCGGAGATGTTCACGCTCCAGCTCTCGATCGAGTTCATCATCGTGATCCTGATCGGCGGCACCTTCAGCCTGCATGGTGCGGTGCTGGGTGCGATCTTCATCGTGATGATCGATCCGTTCCTGACCTATCTGAAGGACGACATGCCCGGCATCATCGCCGGCATCGCCGCGGCGTTCGGGGCGGGCACGGCAACCGCGGCCGAGATCCAGTCCAAGGTCGCCGCCTTCGCCTCGCTCAACGGGCTGAAGGGCGCGATCTACGGCATCATCATCGTGCTGTTCGTGCTGTTCGAGCCGCTCGGGCTCTACGGCCGCTGGCTCAAGATCAAGCTCTTCTTCCAGCTGTTCCCGCTCTACAAGCGCGCCACCTTCAAGCGGCAGAAGATCTACGTGAAGTCGGAGCGCAACCGATGAGCTATTTCCGCGCCGAGAACCTGTCGCTGCATTTCGGTGGCCTCAAGGCCGTCGATGCGGTGTCCTTCGCGGTCGAGAAGGGCGAGATCCTCTCGATCATCGGCCCCAACGGCGCCGGCAAGAGCTCGATCTTCAACCTGATCTCGCGGATCTACCGGCCGACCTCGGGCCGCATCTTCTTCGAGGACCAGGATATCACTGAGCAGCCGCCCTACGACATCGCCAAGCTCGGCATCGCCCGCACCTTCCAGAACATCGAGCTGTTCGAGAACGCGACCGTGCTGTCGAACCTGCTGGTCGGCCGTCACCGCCATTCCACCACCCAGCTCTGGCAGGAGCTCTTGTTCCTGCCCAGCGTGCGGGCCAACGAGAAGGTGCACCGCCGCCGGGTCGAGCAGGTCATCGAATTCCTCGATCTTGAGCCCTATCGCGACAAGCTCATCTCCGGCCTGCCCTATGGCGTGCGCAAGGTGATCGAGCTGGCGCGCGCGCTGTGCTCGGAGCCGAAGCTGATCTTGCTCGACGAGCCGTCAAGCGGCCTCAATGTCGAGGAGACCGACGACATGTCGTTCTGGATCCGCGACCTGAAGAACGAGCTCGGCGTCACCGTGCTGATGGTCGAGCACGACATGTCTCTGGTCACCCGCGTCTCCGACCGTGTCATCGCGCTGAATTACGGCCGGGTGCTCGCGATGGGTTCGCCGGCCGAGGTGCAGCAGCACCCCGATGTCGTCGCTGCGTATCTGGGAGCCTGAGGCGATGGACGCGACCGCGACACCCGAGACCATCCTGAAGCTCTCGAACATCGAGAGCTATTACGGGCCGATCATGGCGATCCGCGGCATCTCGCTGGAGGTGCCGCGCGGCCGCATCGTCACGCTGCTCGGCGCCAACGGCGCCGGCAAGACCACGGTGCTGAAGACGATCTCCGGCATCCTCGACCCGCAAAAGGGCGCGATCGAGTTCATGGGCAAGCCGATCCAGCGCATGGAGGCCGACCGGATCGTGCGGCTCGGCCTCAGTCATGTGCCGGAGGGCCGCGAAGTCTTCCCCTTCCTCTCGGTGCGCGAGAATTTGATGATGGGCGCCTATCCGCGCCGGGACCGCGACGGTGTCGCGGAGGACCTGGAACGGGTCTACGGCTATTTCCCGCGCCTGAAGGAGCGCATCAACCAGCCGGCCGGCCAGCTCTCCGGCGGCGAGCAGCAGATGCTCGCGATCGGCCGCGCGCTGATGAACCGGCCGACGCTGCTGCTGCTCGACGAGCCTTCGCTCGGCCTGTCGCCGCTGCTGGTGAAGGAGATCTTCACCATCATCCGCCGCGTCAACGAGGAGCAGGGCATGTCGATCCTGCTGGTCGAGCAGAACGCCAAGGTGGCGCTGGAGACCGCACATTACGGCTATGTCCTGGAGATCGGCCGCATCGTGATGAACGACACCTGCGACCGCTTGATGCATTCCCAGGACATCCAGGAATTCTACCTTGGTGCCAAGGAAGCGGGCGCGCGCGGCGAGCGGCGCTGGAAAAAGAAGAAGACATGGCGGTGAGGACGAGCTGGCAGTAAGATGAGCTTGCCATCCGCAACGACAGACCGCCGGCAAGGCAGGCAGCGGAGGCAGGACGACGAGGAGGAGAGGTGCATCGGCCCGACCGGCGGTGCTGACGGTCGCTGATACGATCGCGAAGAGCTTTTTGGCGCGCCGCCGAGACGCGGGGCGACAGGCCGGCGATCCGCGAGAAGAAGTTCGGCATCTGGCAGCCGACGAGCTGGCGGGAATGGCTGGAGATCTCCAAGGAGGTCGCTTAT
>NZ_JXJM01000001.1:7044546-7092228 GCF_001593325.1 Bradyrhizobium sp. DOA1 | reverse complement strand
GCGATCGGCTTCATGCCCGGCGACGTCGCCTCCATCATCGCCAATGCCGTTCCCGAATGGGTCCACGCCGACATGGGCATCCTGTGTGCCGGCGGCGTCGCCTCCGGCATCTACCCGACCGATGCGTCGTCCCAGGTCGAGTACCTCGTCAACGATTCCGCCACCAAGGTGATCTTCGTCGAGGACGAGGAGCAGCTCGACAAGGTGCTCGCCTGCCGCGCCCGCTGCCCGACCCTGCAGAAGATCATCGTGTTCGACATGGAGGGCCTCAGCGGCTTCTCCGACGACATGGTGTTGTCGCTCGACGAGTTTCGCGCGCTCGGCCGCAACCACATGGTCGGTCGCGAAGCGCTGTGGCAGGAGATGATCGACAGCCGCAGCGCCGGCGATCTCGCGATTCTCGTCTACACCTCAGGCACGACCGGCCCGCCCAAGGGCGCGATGCACGCCAACCGCAGTGTGACGCATCAGATGCGGCACGCCAACGACTTCATCCCGGCGCAGGAAGACGAGGAGCGGCTGATCTTCCTGCCGCTCTGCCATGTCGCCGAACGCATCGGCGGCTACTACATCTCGGTCGCACTCGGCTCGGTGATGAATTTCGCGGAAAGCCAGGAAACCGTGCCCGACAACCTGCGCGAGGTGCAGCCGACCGTCTTCCTCGCGGTGCCGCGTATCTGGGAAAAGTTCTATTCCGCGATCACCATCGCGCTGAGGGATGCGACGCCGCTCCAGCAATGGGTCTATGGTCGCGCCATCGACATTGGCTACCGCATGGTCGAGTGCCGGCTCGAGGGCAAGGCGCCGCCGCTGTCGCTGCGCATCGCCAATCGTCTCGCCTACCAGGTCGCGTTCCGCAACATCCGCCGCATGATCGGGCTCGACCGCTGCCGCATCGCCTTCACCGGCGCGGCGCCGATCGCACCGGAGCTGATCCGCTGGTATCTCGCGCTCGGCATCGACATCCACGAGGTCTACGGCCAGACCGAGAATTGCGGGGTCGCCACCATGATGCCGGCGGAGCGGACCAAGCTCGGCTCTGTCGGCACCGCCGTGCCTTGGGGCGAGGTCATGTTGTCGCCCGAGGGAGAGATCCTGATCAAGGGCGACTTCCTGTTCATGGGCTATCTGAATCAGCCCGAGAAGACCGCCGAAACGATCGATTCCCGCGGCTGGCTGCACACCGGCGACGTCGGCACCATCGACAATGAGGGCTTCGTCCGCATCACGGATCGGATGAAGGACATCATCATCACCTCCGGCGGCAAGAACGTCACACCGTCCGAGATCGAGAACCAGCTCAAATTCTCGCCCTATGTTTCCGACGCCGTGGTGATCGGCGACAAGCGGCCGTACCTGACCTGCCTCGTGATGATCGACCAGGAGAATGTCGAGAAGTTCGCGCAGGACCACGACATCCCCTTCACCAACTATGCCAGCCTGTGCCGGGCAGTCGAGATCCAGGACCTGATCTGGCGCGAGATCGAGCAGGTCAATCGCAATATCGCCCGCGTCGAGAGCATCAAGCGATTCTACCTGATCGAACGCCAGCTGACGCCCGAGGACGAGGAGCTGACGCCGACCATGAAGCTCAAGCGCGGCTTCGTGAACAAGCGCTACGCCGCCGAGATCGAGGCGATGTATCGCGAGCGCGCGGTGGCGTGAGGCGCCTGGCCCGCCAGCCAGGCGACGAGAAAATTAGCGAGGGAGCGATGGCCACGCCCTTCGCGCAACACTGGCCAGGGAGAGGAGACGTCAATGTCGAAATCGTTCAGGGCGTTCGGCCTTGCGGTGAGCGCAGTGGTGCTCACGCATCTGCCGGCCGCAGCGCAAACCAAGGTCACCAACGAGGGCATCTCGGCATCCGAGATCGTCATCGGCACGCACCAGGACCTGTCGGGTCCGATCAAGGGGTGGGGTGTTCCGGTCGCGAACGGCATGAAGATGGCGGCCGAGGAGATCAATGCGGCCGGCGGCATCAACGGCCGCAAGATCCGGCTGGTCGTCGAGGACAGCGGCTACGATCCGAAGAAAGCGGTGCTGGCGTCGCAAAAGCTGATCGAGCGCGACAAGATTTTCGCCATGGTGGGGCCGATGGGATCGCCGACGGTGCTCGCCGCGCAGGACATCTTGTTCGACGCCGGCGTGCTTCAGCTCTTCCCGCTGACGGCGGCCGAGTTCACCTTCAAGTTCGATCCGGCCAAGCCGCAGGAACGGCTGAAGTTCAACAACCTGCTGCCCTATGTCGAGAGCACGCGGGCCGCGGTGAAATACATGATCGAGTGGAAGGGCTTCAAGAAGCCCTGCATCATGCACCAGGACGACGAATACGGTAAGAACGTGCTCGACGGCTTCAATCAGCAGCTCACCGCGATGAAGGCGCAGCCGGCCTCGATCACGAGCTACAAGCGCGGCGCCTCCGATTTCAGCGCGCAGATCGCCAAGATGAAGTCCGATGGTTGCGATCTCGTCGTGCTCGGCACCGTGCTCCGCGAGACCATCGGGGCGATGACCGAAGCCAAGAAGCTCGGCTGGGACGTCACCTTCCTCGGGGCTACCCCTACCAACGTGATGGAGGTTCCGGCGCTGGGCAAGGAGGCGGTCGAAGGGCTCTATGCCGCCAGCGGCTTCGAGATTCCCTATGAGGACACCGCCAAGGGCAAGGTGAAGGACTGGCTCGTCAACTACAAGAAGATGTTCAACGCCGACGCCAACACCCAGGCCATCATCGGCTACAATGCGATGATGACGTTTGCGTTCTACGCGAACAAGGCGGGTAAGGAACTGACGGGCCAGAAGATGCTGGACTCGCTGGAGTCGGGCGAGAAGTTCCTCGACATCTTCAACTCGCCGCCGACCAAATTCTCCAAGACCGACCACCTCGCCAACACCATCACCCAGGTGCAGCAGGTCAAGGGCGGCCGCTGGGTGCTCGTGAAGGACAATCTGATGTTCTGATGCTTCGCTTCGCACTTGGGGTTCGAGAGCCTTCTCATCGTCATGGCCGGGCTTGTCCCGGCCATCCACGTCTTACTACGCAGCACAAAGAACGTGGATGCCCGGGACAAGCCCGGGCATGACGACCTCTTGTAACGGTCCAAATGCGATAGCCCTCCAGGGGATAGTGAAAGCTCAATGCGAGCCCGCCAGGGAGGGCAAGAGTTCACGATCCCCCGCCTGCCGTACCCGAATTCACCGGAGCCAGTTCGTCCTCGCGGCAGCGCCAGCCGTCGGCGGCTTTCACGAAGGCAAAATTCCGCTGGATCCGCAGGCGCCGCGTGACGTTGAAGGCTTCTGCGGAACGCTCCTTGTTTCCGGCTCCCGGCTGCGGACGGCCGGTCCTGCCGTCCCAGCAGGTGCCGGTGCAGGTGGAGGCGACCTTGCTGCACATGGTGAAGGGCGCCAGCACGACCATCTCGATCTCGCCCGTGACCTGCGCCTCCTGGTCGGTCACATGACTGTCGAGTGCGTAGACGCGGTTGATGCGCAGGAAGTTGCCGCAGGAATTGGCCGCGTGGATGCGCGCGGCGCAGAAGTCGACCGCGTCGGTGTCGGGTGAGCGGGCTGCGACCTGCCGGCCGAACACCTTCTTGGGATCGCCCCTCGCCGCACGAATCTCGTCGGTCCTGCGCTTCAGATGGTCGGCGAGACAGTCTTCCGCAGTCTCCAATTCCTGGAGCGGCACGTTCTCCTTGCCGACGAGATTGCATTTGCGGTCGCGCTCTCGCGTCCACCTGCCGTATTCGGCGAAGGCAAAGCGCGCGGCGGTCGGGTCCAGCTTGCCGATCAGGCCGAGCACCAGGCCGTTGAGCTCGGTCTCGGCGACCGCCAGCGCAGGATCCGCGCAGATCAGCGCGCCGGCCGCGGTGTTGGCCGCGAGACAGTCGAAATCCGGATCACGCACGATCGCGGTGCGCTCCTCGGTCACCTTGAGCAGGCACGCCTTCACCCGGTCGAACTCGTCGGCGCGGATCGCGGTCTGGCCGACGATGCCGCAACCGAGGTTGCGCTGGCGGATCCAGATCGCATTCTCCTCGATCGCGGGCAGGCGATCGGGCAGGCGGGCGAGCCGCGCCTCGACCGCCGTGCTCAGCTTCTCGGCGGCGGCAGCCAGCTCGGTATCGCCGCAGAACAGCTGATTGCCGGGATCGCGAATCTGCTGGCAGTTGTTCTTGGCGAACAGCGGCAGCCTGTCGGCGATGGAGCGGTCGGATTGCGCGGAGCCAGGCGCCGTCGGCAACGCCAGCAGCGCAAGCACAGTCAGCACGATGAACCGCATTCTCTTCGTCCCTCAGCGTGGCCGCGGCCATGCTAGAGCGTTTTCGAGCGAAGTGGATACCGGTTCGCGTAAAGAAAACGCGTCAAAACAAGAATCTAGAGCTTCGGTTCTGATTCAATCAGAACCGATTATGCTCTAGCCGTCCGGATCGTGCAACGAAACGGCTTTATGGCGGGGCAGGCGACGCGAGGGCCGCAATCAACGCGTCTCGGCGGCCATCGAGACCCGGATCGGTTCGTCGACATATTTCAGAACGGCCGACTGGTGAAGCACGAACAGCGGCCGGTAGATCTGTGCAGCCTCGTCCTCGACCATCGCCATGCGGCGATTGTCGAGCATCAGCCAGTGGCCGTCGAGCCGTGCGGCGGCGACCGCATGCGCTTCGCCGGCCCTGACGTCGCGCACCACGACGATGCGGAGGTCCTCGGCGGCAACGCCGGCGAGCCTCAGTGCGGCGAGCTTGGCAATGGCATAGTCCTCGCAGTCGCCGGCGCCGCGCTGGAAGGTCGCAAGCGGCGAACTCCAGACGTCGTCGGTGCCGTCATCGGCGGCCCGGATCGCGAGGTTGATGGCGCGGTTGGCTTCGCCGAGGCGCGCACGGCCGTCGCGGCCGCGGACCTGGTCGACGATGGCGAGCAGCTTCAGGGCCGCAGGCGATGCGCAATTGTCCCGGTCGCCGTCGCACAGCGCGAGTTGCACCATGTCGTCGTCGAGCTTGTCCTTCAGCACCAGCCATTTCTGCCGCAAATTGCCGGCGGAGATGGAGAAGGCGAACACGCCGAAAGGTTCGGCGGACTTGCGCACGAGGACGCCGGCGCCCGGCGACAGCAGCGTGCCAGCGCGAAGCTCGGCGGCCGATCCGAGCAGGATCAATCCGCACATGACAAGGATTGCGCGCCAGGCGCGCGAGCGAGTAGCGGTCTCCATCTGACATCCCCTTCCCAGGCTTCGCGAGATCCCCCTCGATCTCGGCGTGCCGGGCCTTGTTGCTTTCGCGGAGATAGTGCGGGATTGGCCGTTTTGTTCTGCTTAACGCGCCCGGCAGGGGTTCCAAAACCGGGAAACAGGCTGAAATGCGCCTGCTCAAATTGCGTAAAACTTTAAGAATCGGGGGCTAGGAGATTGCCAGCTGCCGCGAAATGGAACCATTTGCAGGTAGTGGTTGTGCGCCCGTCGAATCTGCCTCCTATGGCTAACGGCCCGCTTTTTCAGGGCTTCTGTTAGTTAGGTCACAGATTTGGACCTGTATTTGCCGCAGTATGCTGCGGGGCAGCACGAAGAAAAGATGACACGAGTATTCGCTGCCTGAACTATACATTGGAATATTGTGGGGTGCTGAAGGTGGGCTCGAATAACCGCAATTATACTTGCAAATACCTCCAGAGTTCCCCTGCCTCCTCTATGAGGACATGGCCCGATTGCGCTGTTGGCGGCTCGGTGATGCGGAATCACACAAGCAATAGATGGTTTCGCTAAGGACTTGGTAATGCTATGCAAGCTTAGGCAGTAGATACTTACTTAGATTTTAACCCTTTTTACGGTGCGCGGTTGAATTACGCTGGCAAATTTGACGCCGCGATCCCCTTGGATGGCCAGGGTTCCCGTTCGCTCGGCGATATCCATGTCGATTCTTTTGCACCCAAGCCGTTCATCGCAAAGGCGCATGGTCACGTGCCCGAGGGTGCGGTCGTCGTTCCCGACCCCAACCTGATCTTCAATGGCGAGTTCAAGCGCACGGGCCTCGATCTCGTGCTGTCCCATGAGGGGCGCGAGTTCGTCGTTCACGATTATTTTAGAGGCGACAAGCGCCCGGCCATCGCCTCGCCGGACGGCGCTCACCTCACCGGCGACATCGTCAACGCGCTCACCGGCCATGTGCAATATGCGCAGGCCGCGCCCGGCCCTGCCGCGGCCCAGGTCATCGGCCACGTCACCAAGCTGGTCGGCAGCGCGACAGCGATCCGTAACGGCGTCTCGGTCATCCTGAACAATGGCGACAACGTCGAGAAGGGCGACGTGGTCTCGACCGGTGCCGATTCAACGCTCGGCATCACCTTCATCGATGGCACCGTGTTCGGCCTGTCCTCGAATGCGCGGATGGTGCTGAACGAGATGGTCTACGACCCCAACGGGTCGAGCAACTCCTCGCTGCTGAGCCTGGTCGCCGGCACCATCACCTTCGTCGCCGGCGAGACCGCCAAGCACGGCGACATGAAGATCGACACGCCGGTCGCAACCATGGGCATCCGCGGCACGGCGGTGCTGACCCAGATCAATTTCGTCGTCCCGGCCGGGGGCGGCGATCCCCAGCCGCAGGCCAGCTTCCAGGTGCTGGTCGAGCCGAACGGCACGACAGGCTCCTACATCCTGTTCGACAAGGTCACGCTGCTGCCGATCGCGACGGTCAACCAGGCCGGTCAAATGATCCAGATCAGCGGCGGCAACGTCTCGATCTCCAATGCGCTGATGTCGCCGGATGTGCAGAAGCTGATCACGGACGTGTTCACGCTGAAGTTCACCGACAACACCAACACCAAGCTGACCACGAACTTCACCGACACGCTTACGCCGATGAGCCTGGACGTGGTGTTCAAGTCGGCATCCGGCGCCGTCGCAACCGCGACATTCGTCAACCTCAATACGCAAGGGCAGGAGGGGCCGAGCACTCCCCCGCCGCTCGTCACCCGTATTCCCGGCCAGCCGCTGGTGCAGAGCCTCGATTCCGGCGGCAACGTGAAGACGGCGTTCGCACTGACCGAGCGCGCCGACACGACGGGCGCGACGACGCCCGACACGGTCTTCGGCCGGATCACCTTCATCGATCAGAATCTCGGCGACCGGCCGACGGTGAGCATTAGCCTCGCCGAGGCGCCGAACTACATCTACAAGAATGCGGGCCAGCAGGACGTCACCGGCTCACTCTCCGTGCTCCAGAAGCAGGCCATCGCGGCGACGCAGATCCAGATCGGCGTCGTCCCCGATCCCGGCAACAACAACAGCGGCTCGGCGGTCTGGACCTATACGATCCCGGACAAGGTCTTCGACTTCCTCGCGGCCGGCGAGACGCTGACGCTGACCTACATGGTCCGCGTCGACACCAATTTCACGGTGAACCCCGAGAGCAAGTTCATTCCCATCACCATCACGATCACGGGAACGAACGACAAGCCTACCGTTGCGACGTCAGGTGGCACCGTCATCGAGCAGGTCGGGACCGGTAACGAGGCGCTGGACGTCATCACGGGCACGGTCACCTTCACCGACGTCGATCTGACCGACCGGCCGATCGTGAGCGCGGCGCTCTCGACCGCCCAGCCGTTCAAATATCTCGATGCCGAAGGCACCGATGTCACCGTGTTCCTGACGCCGGAGCAACGCGCCGCGATCGCCGCCGTCGAGGTGCCGCTGACCGTGGTTCAGGGCGCCGGAAACGGCAACAACGGCACGGCCACCTGGACCTATAGCGTTCCCGACCATCTGTTCGATTTCCTCGGCAAAGGCGAGAAGCTGATTCTCAATTACGTGGTTCAGGTCGATGACGGCCACGGCGGCGTCGTCAGTACGCCGCTCACGGTTTCCATTGATGGCGCGGACGTCAATGTCGAGGGCACCAACGACGTCCCGACGATCGTCGAGGACTCGACGACGCCGACGGGCGCTGTGACGGAGGATTCGGCGGCAACCCTGACGGCGAACGGCACGGTTTCCTTCAACGATCCCGACCTCACGGATACGCACACTGCGAGCTACGTCCTGAAGTCGACGACCTCGAACGCGCATCTGCCCGGCTTCGGCAACGGCACCTCGCATATCGGCACTTTCGCCCTGGCGGCGGTGAGCGAGAGCCCCGGCGTCAGCACGCGCGGATCGGTGGGCTGGACCTTCACGCTCAACGACAACGATCCGGTGCTGCAGTCGCTGGCCAAAGGCCAGACCATCACGCAGGTCTATACCGTGACCGTCGACGACCATCACGGTGGCACGGTCACCCGGGACGTCACGGTCACGATCACCGGCACCAACGACGCGCCGACGATCACGAGCGATGCCGACGCCGCAAAGGGGACCGTCACTGAGGATTCCGGCGCGACGCTGTCGATCGATGGTACGCTCGCGATCCAGGATCTCGACCTGATCGACACCCACACCGCGCAGGCGGTGTTCACGTCGTCGTCGGTCAGCTCGCCTCTGCCAGGGTTCGGTGCCAACGCGAACATCGGCACCTTCACGATCGATCCGTCGGTGCTCGAATCCAGCACCGATACCAACAACGGCGCGACGCTGGGCTGGCACTTCAGCCTCGGCAACAACAACGCCGTGCTGCAGTCGCTGGCGAAGGGTCAGACCATCACCCAAATCTACACCGTCACCTTCACCGACAATCACGGCGCGCAGGTCTCGCAGGACGTGACCGTCACGATCAACGGCGCCAACGATGCGCCGACGATCACGAGCGATGCCTGCGCGGCGACGGGCTCGGTTGTCGAGGACGAGGGCAACACGCTCTCGATCGACGGCACGCTGGCGATCCAGGATTTCGATCTGATCGACACCCACACCGCGCAGGCCGTGTTCAAATCGGCGACGTCGAACGCGCTTCTGCATGGTTTCGACGGCGATACGCCGCTGGGCACCTTCACGATTGATTCGGCGGTCGCAGAGTTCAACACCGACACCGACAACGGTGCGACACTGGGCTGGCACTTCAGCCTCGACAACGACAACGCGGTGCTGCAGTCGCTGGCGCAGGGCCAGACCATCACCCAAATCTACACCGTCACCTTCACCGACGATCACGGCGCGCAGGTCTCCCAGGACGTCACCGTCACGATCAACGGCACGAACGACGCGCCGACCCTGTCCGATCTCCACATCGGTCCGCTCACGGACACCGCCGCGGCCGACACCTTCTCCGATATCACCGGGCAATTGTCCGGGACCGACGTCGACAGCGGCGAGACGGCGACGTTGACCTACGCCGTCCTCAATGCAGATCACCACGCGGCGACGACCGTCGCGGGCCTGTACGGGACGCTGACGGTCAATTCCGACGGCAGCTATAGCTACGTTCCGAATGACGCGGCGATCAACGCGCTGGCGGCCGGATCGTATGTCGACACCTTCACGGTTCAGACCACGGACATCCATGGTGCGACCGACACGGCAACGCTCACGGTGGACGTGACTGGGGCCGACGACGCCGGCGGCCCGGTCATCAACACCGAGAGCTTCCAGGTCGAGCACATCACCGAGAACAGCAACGAGATCATCACCGATCTCGAGATTACTGACACCGATCCCGGCGCCGCGACGGACACTTTCACCGTCACGCTGTCGACTGCGAATCCGAACGTCAGCCTCGCCAGTGTTTATCCGACGACCGGCACGCTCGCCCAGATCAACACGGGCCTCGCAGAGGGCGCGGGCATCGTCTACGATCCGATCGGCGCCGATCCCGAGGCGGAGCTGCCCGGAATCGAACAGATCACGCTGACCGTTGCCGACTCGGCCGGTCGTTCTGACACCGTGAACTTCATCTTCGTCGAAGGAGCCGAGAGCCAGGGCATGACCCTGCAAGGCACCGCCGGCAAGGACGTCATTTTCGCGACTGAGTCGAGCGACACGCTCATCGGGGGCGGCGGCAAGGACCAGTTCGTGTTTGCGCCAGCCTCGTCGCAGGATACGGTCCAACACACCGTCGACGATTTCGAGTTCGGTCTCGACAAGATCGACCTGCGACAGTTCAGCGGCATCAGCTCTTTGAGCGACCTTACCCCGACCACCGCGCAGGATGGCGGCACGCTGCTCACGCTGGATAGCCACGAGACGATCCTGCTCAAGGGTGTCGCCCTCGCGAATCTCCAATCCAGCGATTTCATCTTCGGCACTCACGGCGCCTAGTGAATGCGGTGGCCGCCGGCTGGCCTGTAACCGCGGCAAAAAATCCATGATCCTCAGCACTCGGGAATAGCCAATCGCACGCCGACGCTCCATGATCGCTGCGCCCGGCATGATCCGGGGCAGGAAGTCTGACTGGCATGAAACGTCTCAAAATCCTGCGGCGGTGGTTTGCGCGCAAGTTCGGCTTCGCGCGGCTGATGTGCCTCGCGCTGCTGGTGCTGTTCGCCGGCGCGCGCCTGTGGGATCCGCCGCCGATCCAGGAATTGCGGCTGCGCACCTTCGACATGTTCCAGCTGATCGATCCCAGGCACAAGGCGGCGCGGCCTGTCGTCATCGTCGACATCGACGACAAGAGCCTCGCCAAGCTCGGGCAATGGCCGTGGCCGCGCACGCGGATCGCCGATTTGATCCAGAACCTGACCAGTAACGGCGCCGCCGCGATCGGCTTCGACGTGGTCTTCTCCGAGCCCGATCGGCTCAATCCGGATCTAGTCGCGAGCCAGATGCGCCATCTCGACGATGCCACCCGCGCCAAGCTGCGCGAACTGCCGACCAACGACCAGATCCTCGCCGAAGCGATCAAGCGCTCGCGCGTGGTGCTGGGCGAGACCGGGCTTCCGGCCGTCTTGTCCGAACTCGATAAATCGCTTCCGTTTACCGGCGTGGCGACGGTCGGGGAGGAGGGCGCCGAACGCTTCCTGTTCGAATTTCCAGGCTTGCTGCGCAACGTGCCGGACATAGAGAAGGTCGCTGCCGGCCGCGGCCTGTTCTCGATCAGGAAAGAGCGCGACGGGTTCATCCGCCGCGTGCCGATGGTCATGCGGGCCCAGGGCAACATCATGCCGTCGCTCAGCCTCGAGATCCTGCGCGTGGTCACGGGCACGCCAACGCTGCTCGTCAGGACCGACAAGACCGGCGTGCGGGCCGTGCGCCTCAAGGGCGTCGAGATCCCCACCGACAAGAACGGCCAGTTCTGGGTGCACTACGCCCGCCGGGATCCCTCGATCTACGTCTCCGCGGCCGACGTGCTCGACAACAGCGTGTCACCGAGCAAGTTCGCCGGCAAGCTTGTGCTGGTCGGGACCTCCGCGGCGGGGCTCAACGACATCAAGACCACGCCGGTATCCGCGACCATGCCGGGTGTCGAGATCCATGCCCAGGTGCTGGAGAGCGTGCTCAGCGGCGCGGTGATCTCGCAGCCGAACTACGCGCTCGGCATCGAGCTGATCGCGGCGCTGGTCATAGGGCTGCTCGTCATCATCTTCACGCCGAATCTCGGTCCCGTGCGTCTGGTGCTCGCCGGCGCGGCCTTCGCCGCCATCCTGGTTGGGGTGTCCTGGTTCTTCTACACGCAATACCGCTATCTCATAGACTTCACCTATCCGCTGCTGTCGACCACCGCGGTCTATCTGACCTTGATCTTCGCGAGCTTCGTGCGTGAGCAACGCCAGCGCGTGCAGATCCGCGGCCAGTTCGCGCAATACATGTCGCCGGTGCTGGTCGAGCAGCTGGTGCAGTCGCCGGAGAAGCTCGTGCTCGGCGGCGAGGAGCGCGAGATGACCATCATGTTCTCCGATGTGCGCGGCTTCACCACGATCTCGGAGAGCTACAAGCACGATCCCCAAGGCCTCATCGAGTTGATGAACCGCTTCCTGACACCGCTGACGGACGTGATCATCGAGCAGAAGGGCTATATCGACAAATACATGGGCGACGCCATCATGGCGTTCTGGAACGCGCCGCTCGACGATAACAAGCACGAGGTCAACGCCTGCGAAGCAGCCATCCAGATGCTGGAGCAGATCGACACGGTCAACAAGGAGCGCGAGCAGGAAGCCGCCGATGGCGGCCACGTCTACATTCCGCTCAACGTTGGCATCGGGCTCAACACCGGCATCGGCGTGGTCGGCAACATGGGCTCCGACCTGAAGAAGAACTATTCGGTGCTCGGCGACAGCGTGAACCTGGCCTCGCGCCTCGAGGGCCAGACTAAGGAATACGGCTTCCCGATCATCGTGGGATCCCGGACGGCGCTCGCCGCCAAGGACAAGTTCGCGATCCTCGAGCTCGACTTCATCATGGTCAAGGGCAAGTCCGAGCCGGAGGTGATCTACGCCATCGCCGGCCGCGAGGACGTGATGCATTCGGGCGCCTTCCAGCGCCTGCGCAACATCACCATCGAAATGCTCGGCTGCTACCGCAGCCGCGACTGGCAGGGCGCCCTCGACGCCATCGAGCGCGGCCGCAAGAGCGAGGATGCCGACACGCTGGAGAAGCTGTTCAGGCTGTACGAAAAGCGCATCAAGGACTTCCAGCTCAATCCGCCCGCGGAAGGATGGACGGGGGCCTATGCGCTGCTGACGAAGTAGGGTCGTCAGGTGTGGTTTGAAGGCCGCCCCATCGGCGGTGTCATCCCCGCGCAGGCGGGGATCCATACCCACAGGGAGCGGTTATGGCGCGAGCCGGCAACTCCGAGTTTCCGCACAATTGCGGCCTGTGGCTATGGGTCCCGGGCTCGCGACTGCGTCGCGCCCCGGGACGACGGTCTAATGTGATGCGTAAGTGTGGTCAGCCCTCACTCCATCCCGATCGTCGTCAGATCCTGGAACCAGTGCTGCGCCTGCACGAACTGCTTGATCTTCGGCGACAGCGCGTGCGGGTTGGTGTCGTGGACGACCCAGACCAGCGTGGCGTCGTCGACGATCAGCGCGTGCGCCTGCGCCAGCAGCGCGTCCTGCTTGGTGGCATCGAAGGTCTGCTTGGCCTCGTCGATCAGCGCGTCCACCTTCGGGTTCTTGTAGCCGCCCCAGTTGACGCCGACGGGCGCGATCTGGCCCGAGTGGAAGAAGCGGACGATGGCGTAGAGCGGATCCGAGGTGACATAGGCGATGTTGTTGGCGGTGATGCCGGCGTTCATCTCGTCCGCCGCGCCCTTGCGCCAGTGCGTGTAGAGCGTCTCGAGCTCGACCACCTTGAAGTCGATGTCGATGCCGATCTCCTTGAAGCTCTGCTGTAGAAACTCGTTCATCGGCAGCGACAGCATCTGGCCGGTGCCGCCTTGCGCGATGATGAAGGTGGCCTTCAGCGGCTTCGCCTTGGAGTAGCCGGCTTCCTCGACCAGCTTCTTCGCGGCGGCGAGATCGTATTTCAGCTCGAAGCTCGGCTTGCCGAACCAGGGGCTCGACGGATCGACCTGTCCTTTGGCGGGTTTTGCCAGCCCATTCATCAGCCCAACCACGGCCTCGCGGTCGATCGCGAGGTTCAGCGCTTTGCGCAGGCGGATGTCGGTCCAGGGCGAACCCGGCAGCACGCTGAGATGATAGTTCCAGACATGCGGCGTGACGTTGTCGACGAGCTTCATGCCGGCTGCTTTCAGCTGGGGCACGGCATCCGGCGCCGGCGTCTCGATCAAATCGACCTGCCCGGCGAGCAGCGCATTGGTGCGCGTCAGCGCTTCCGGCATCGGCACCAGCACGATCTTGTCGGCCTTGGGAATGCGCTTCTTGTTCCAATAGTCTGGATTTTTGGTGAGTTCGGCGAGCTCGCGCGGCACCAGCTTGGTCAGCTTGAACGGACCGGTGCCCGAGGGCTGGCTGGCGAACTTGTCCCAGTCCTTGCCGAGCTTGTCGTACTGCGCCGGGCTCGACACCAGGAACCACAGCATCTGATAGGGAAAGAAGGAGTCGACGGTCTTGGTGGTGATCTCCACGGTGAAATCGTCGATCTTGGCGTAGCTGGCGACGGAGGGAAGGCGGGTCTTCACCTGCGCGCTCTGCCGCTTGTCGAACTGCGGCGCCTTGTCGTTGAGCACCTTGTCCAAATTCCAGATCACCGCGTCGGCATTGAACTCGCTGCCGTCGTGAAACTTCACGCCCTTGCGCAGGGTAAAGCGCCACTTGGTCTTGTCGGCATCGTCGACCTTCCATTCGGTCGCGAGCCCCGGCACCAGCTTGCCGGAACGATCGGCGACGTCCATCTCCCAGGCGACGAGGGGATCGTAGATCGTGTAGGCCGTGAACTGATAAGCACCGGCACCGCGATCGGGCTGGCCGGTCGTCAGCGGAATGTCCGCCATCGAGATGCCGTAGCGCACCACGCTTTCGGCGCGCGCCGAGATTGCGGTTGCCGCCAGCGCAAGCACGGCGAGACAGGTCGATAGGCGGTTACGCATGGTCCAAAGCTCCCAGGGATTTCGGGAGCGGACTTGCAATCTTGATGCCAGAATAGGCAATGCGATGCGTCGGTCGGTGCATTGACCACAAGGACTTGTCGTCGCAGTGACAAATTGCAGAATAAGTTTCTCATTGGCATAGCCATTGCATACGATTGCATCAAAAATAGTCATCGAAGCCGGAAAAGGATTGAGGCGATGCTTATGAAGAAGACGACACGCGCGGCATTGATCGCGGCGCTTGCTCTGACGACGGCGGCGGCATGGCCGCGCGTCGTGAGCGCCCAAACGGTGCTGCGAATCGGCATGACTGCTGCCGATATTCCGCGCACGCTGGGCCAGCCCGACCAGGGCTTCGAGGGCAACCGCTTCACCGGCCTCACCATGTATGACGCGCTGACCGGCTGGGACCTGTCCTCGGCCGAGAAGGCCAGCGTGGTGATCCCCGGCCTTGCCACGGAGTGGAAGGTCGACGATGCCGACAAGACCAAATGGGTGTTCAAGCTGCGCCCCGGCGTCACCTTCCATGATGGCTCGCCGTTCAATGCGGACGCCGTGGTGTGGAATGTCGAGAAGGTCCTGAAGCAGGACGCGCCGCAGTTCGACGCCAGCCAGGTCGGCGTCACGGCCTCGCGCATGCCGACGCTGGCCTCGGCCAAGAAGATCGACGACATGACGGTCGAGCTCACCACCAAGGAGCCCGACAGCTTCCTGCCGATCAATCTCACCAACCTCTTCATGGCCAGTCCGACGAAGTGGCAGGCCTTCTATGACAAGGCCGAAGGCGCCGACGCCAAGGCGAAGTCGCAGGCCGCCTGGACCGCTTTCGCCAAGGACGCCTCGGGCACCGGCCCGTGGAAGATGGCCAGCTTCACGCCGCGCGAGCGGCTCGAACTCGTCAAGAATGCGGCCTACTGGAACAAGGATCGCGTGCCCAAGGTCGACAAAATGGTGCTCTTGCCGATGCCGGAGCCGAATGCGCGCACCGCGGCGTTGCTCTCCGGGCAGGTCGATTGGGTCGAGGCGCCCGCGCCGGATGCGCTGCCCGAGCTCAAGCAGCGCGGCTTCAAGCTCTACTCCAATGAGCAGCCGCATGTCTGGCCCTGGCAGTTCTCGCGCATCGAAGGCTCGCCCTGGAACGACATCCGCGTGCGCAAGGCGGCCAACCTCTGCATCGATCGCGAAGGCCTCAGGGACGGCCTGCTCGCCGGCCTGATGGTGCCTGCGACCGGCACCTTCGAGCCCGGCCATCCCTGGCGCGGCAAGCCGAGCTTCCAGATCAAGTATGACAAGGCAGCCGCGCAAAAGCTGATGCAGGAGGCCGGATACGGCCCGAACAAGAAGCTGACCGTGAAGACGCAGACGTCCGCATCCGGCTCTGGTCAGATGCAGCCTTTGGCGATGAACGAATATCTCCAGCAGGCGCTGGCCGAATGCTATTTCGACGTGAAGCTCGACGTCATCGAGTGGAATACGCTGTTCACCAACTGGCGCCGCGGCGCCAAGGACCCTAGCGCCAACGGCTCGAACGCGACCAACGTCACCTATGCGGCGATGGACCCGTTCTTCGCGCTGGTGCGCTTCCTGCAATCGGGCATGGCGCCGCCGGTCTCGAACAATTGGGGCTTCATCAACGAGCCCAAGTTCGACGAGCTGGTGAAGAAGGCACGGCAGACCTTCGATCCCGCTGCGCGTGACGCCGCGCTCGCCGAGCTGCACGCGGCCTCCGTCGACGATGCTGCTTTCCTCTACGTCGCCCACGACGTCGGCCCGCGCGCCATGAGCCCGAAGGTGACAGGCGTCGTGCAGCCGAAGAGCTGGTTCATCGACTTCTCGCCGGTGTCGATCGCGAAATAGCTCGCACCGCGTACTCGCTGCACCCTCGCCCCTTGTGGGAGAGGGTGGATGCGCGAAGCGCAGCCGGGTGAGGGGTCTCTCTCCGCGAGTCCAACTCTCACTTGAATGCGCGGAGAGAGACCCCTCATCCGGCGCTTCGCGCCACCTTCTCCCACAAGGGGAGAAGGAAGAATGACGCGCTTGTCGTTCCGCTCCTATCACCGCGCCCCCGCCAGCTTCTCCTCGCGCGTTGCCGCGATCACATCCCGCACGAGATCGAACACGCCGTCCGCTTCCGGCGGCGCGTTCGGCGAGCGGCCGAGGCGCACGATCACCAGCTTCTCCGACGGGATCACGATCGTGTACTGCCCGATCGTACCCTTCGCGAAAAAAGCATCGCGCGGCCAGCCGTGCTCCACGCGAAATTTCGCACCAAAACTGTCGCCCTGGTTGGTCCAGACACCGGCGCCGATGCCGACCCAGGCATTTGGCGTGGGCGAGGACGAATAGCTCACCCATCCCTCCGGCAGGATGCGCTTGCTGCCGGCGACGCCGTCGCCGAGATAGAGCTGGCCGAAGCGCGCCCAGTCGCGCGCAGAGGCCAGCATTTCGCCGGAGCCCTCGATCGTGCCGGAGCCGTCGAGCTGAAGCGTGATATGGCGCATGCCGAGCGGGGCGAACAATTCGCGGCGCGCGAAGCGGAGCGCATCGGCCGGATTGCCGCCGGCGGCGTTGCGAATGAGATGCGAGAGGATCACGGTGTTGCCGTCGTGATAATTCCACGCCGTGCCCGGCGCGGTCGCGAGCGAGATACTCGTCGCATAGGCCGCCATGTCGGTCTCAACGAACTTCATCCGGTTGACCGGCTCGAGAGCGGAGGCGAGCGAGGCCTGCAACGAGTTGCCGAGCGCGAGGCCGGCGGTGTGGCGCAGCAATTGATCGACGGTGATGGCATGGCGCGGGTCATCCGGATTCTTCCAGGCAGCGATTGGCGCGGGTCCATCGAGCTTCAGCTTGCCCTGGCGCACCAGGATGCCTGTCAGTGCAGACATCACCGACTTCGTCATGGAGAAGCCGAGCAGCTGCGTCTCAGGTCCAATGCCGTCGGCATAGCGCTCGGCGATGATACGGCCGGCCTTCATCACGACGACCGCGCGGGTGCGGCGGTAAGGCGGCTGCGCGGGTTCGGCGAAGGCGCGGTCGAGCGCGACGGCAAGCGCCTCATTTTGCGGCGGCACGATCGCGGGGCCGGCGATCTCGGGCAGCAGCGCCGGTTGCCCGTCGTCTGCAGGCGGCTCGACGGGGACAATCCCGGCCTCATGCGCGAGCGTGCAGCCGAGCCCCTCGCGATAGACCGCTTGGCTGCGACCGAGACCGAACAATGTCACCGTGACGTCCTTGCGCACACGGTCGATCCGGTAGTCCATCGCCCAGCTGATCAGGCCGGTCCCGGGCATGGCATCGGTGGTCTCGGCGAAGGTGCGCCTGGGATCGAGGCCGGTGACGAACGTCTCGGAGCACAGGATGTCGGCGAGGAATCCGGTCGCGACCTTCGGCACGTCGCGGGCGCGGGCCGCGCCGAGCGCGAGGCCGGCGCAGGCCATGGTGGTGGCGAGGAGGATGATCTTGCGGCGGCGGGTCACGGGCTTTCTCTCCGGCTGGGGCGTATTGCGGGAGGAAGCGGAATGCGGGGAGTGGATGCTCGCCGGATTTGGAAAACGACCTGACTTAAACCGAGCCAAGCTCGCCGATTCTGGAAATTTGGCGTGATTATAAAGGATTAGGAACTACGCCGTCCCCACCTTCAGCCGCCGATATTCGGTCGGCGTCACGCCCGTGATCGCCTTGAAGGCACGGTTGAAGGGGCCCAGCGACTGGAAGCCGGCGTCCATCGCGATGGTGATGACGGGGACCTCGGCCTGGGCGGGATCGGCCAGCGCGGCCTTGGCTTCCTCGATCCGGTGATTGTTGAGGAACACATTGAAGTTGCGATAACCGAGCCGCTGGTTGATCAGCCGGCGCAGCCGGTACTCGGGAATTTTCAGCCGCCCCGCCAGCACGCCGATGGAGATGTTCTCCTGGCGATAGATCCGCTCATCCGCCATCAGCCGCATCAAGGCATCGATGAGCTTTTGATCGGCGCCGTCATCGGCCGCAGGCTGACTGGAAACATCAGGAGGTGCGGGCTCCGCGGCAACGGGAAACAGGTCCGCGCCATCGACGCGCATCGTGGCATAGACGATCGCCGCGACGGTGCAGGCGAGCACGCCGGCATTGACGGTTTCGGCGACATCGCCGACGTGGTGGCCGGCGACGGCGATCTGGAGCACGGCGTTCAGCCCGCCACAGAGTGCGGTCGCGCAAACGATGAAGACACGAGCGCGGCGGCGGCGCTCGACAAGATCGGCCGGCCAGGAGGCGATCGTCTGCCCGACCGCGAGTGCGATGAAGCCGAGCACGATCAGATTGACCACCGTCACCGAGAACCGCACATGGCCGCTGGGTGCAATCCAGACGCAGCCAGCGAAGCTGAAGGCCGTCACCAGCGCCCAGACCGATCCGTGCCACCAGCGCAGACGAAACTCGTCGTCGAACAGCGAGCGCGTGAACAGCCAGAACACCACGATGTCGCCAGTCGACAAGGCGATCAGCGGCGCATGCCAGAGCGGGACCGGCGACGTCACATCCACCGAATAGCTCGCCGCATGCGCGGCCGAGCCCAGCGCGAAGGCCGTGCCGAGGCGCGCTGCGAGCACTTTGCGAAAATCGTGCAATAGCGACGCCGCGAGCAACAGCAGCAGCGCGACGCTGGCGGAGCGGAATGCGAGCTCGGTTGCGGCAAGGGTCATCGACTGATGCGATCGGTCGCGGTTGGAAGCCGCCAAACATCCTTTGTTGCGCGGGCTTTTTCAAGGACCAACTGTCCACCGGGGTTAGCGGCGCCTCATCGCGACGGCGATATGAAATTATGCTACGGTCGGCGCAACAAGGCCAAAAGGAGTCCCTCATGAGCTGGCAACCCTCGAACGATCCCGTGCTCGGCGATCCCATGTCCTGCGATGCGCTCGATCTCGTCATCGTGCCGCGCACGCGCGATCTCGGCGACGGATTCGCGGTGCGGCGCGCATTGCCGCACGGCAAGCGGCAGATGGTCGGCCCCTTCATCTTCTTCGATCATTTCGGACCGGTGCAGTTCGTCTCCGGCAAGGGCATGGACGTGCGGCCGCATCCGCATATCGGGCTTGCCACCGTCACCTATCTGTTCGACGGCGCGATCATGCATCGCGACAGCGAGGGCAACGTCCAGGAAATCGCGCCCGGCGCGATGAACCTGATGACCGCCGGGCGCGGCATCGCGCATTCCGAGCGCACGCCGGATGCGCAGCGTGCCTCGGGCCAGCAAATGCTGGGCCTGCAAAGCTGGATCGCGCTGCCGGCCGGATCGGAAGAGATCGCGCCGTCGTTCCAGCATTATGCCGCCGGCGATCTGCCGATGATCTCCGAGCGCGATTTCACCGCGCGCGTGATCGCAGGCTCCGCCTTCGGGATCGCCTCGCCCGTGTCGATGGTGTCGCCCTGGTTCTACACCGAGGTCACGGCGGTGGCGGGCGCGAGCGTGCCGCTCGACCCCGACCATGAGGAGCGCGCGATCTACGTCGTCGATGGCGAGGTCGAGATCGCGAACGAGCGCTACGAGGGGCCGCGGCTGCTGATCTTCCGCCCCGGCGACCGCATCACCGTGAAAGCGCTCAAGGCGACGCGGATGATGTTTCTCGGCGGCGATGCACTGGAAGGCCCGCGCCACATCTGGTGGAATTTCGTCTCCTCCAGCAAGGAGCGGATCGAGCAGGCCAAGCAGGACTGGAAAACCGGCCGCTTCGCCGCAGTTCCGCAGGAACATGAGTTCATTCCGCTGCCGGAATAGGCTAATCCGGTCTCCGGCCGCGCCATCGCGGCCGGATGTCCTGTGCGAAGGCTTTGCCGATGACCACCATGCTCTCCAGCGACCTGCCGCTCCCCAAGATCGGACGCGGCAAGGTGCGCGATATCTACGCTGTCGACGACGACCGCCTGCTGCTCGTCACCACCGACCGCATCAGCGCCTTCGACGTCGTGATGGGCGAGACCATTCCGATGAAGGGCGCAGTGTTGACTCAAATCAGCGCGTGGTGGTTCGACGAGCTCGAAGGCGTGGTGCCGCACCACATGATCAGCGCCGACACCGACGCGATCGTCGCGGCCGTACCGGCCTTGAAGCCGCACCGCGCCGAGATTCTCGGCCGCGCCATGCTGTGCAAGCGCACCACCGTGTTCCCGATCGAATGCGTGATCCGCGGCTATCTCTCGGGCTCGGCCTGGAAGGAATATGCCGCGAGCGGCACGCTGGCGGGCGAGAAGCTGAAGGCCGGCCTCGTCGAGAGCGAAAAGCTGGAGCCTGCCATCTTCAGCCCGGCGACCAAGGCCGAGAGCGGCCATGACGAGAACATCACCATCGCGAAGATGCGCGACGTCGTCGGCGACGAGGTCGCCTACACGCTGGAGAGCATGACGCGCGCGATCTACACGCTCGGCGAGGAGCTGGCTCGCGAGCAGGGCATCATCATCGCCGACACCAAGTTCGAATTCGGCCGTGACAAGGACGGGCGCATCATCCTGATCGACGAAGTCATGACGCCGGACTCCTCTCGCTTCTGGGCGGTCGACGCCTACAAGCCCGGCCAGCCGCAGGCGAGCTTCGACAAGCAGCCGCTGCGCGACTATCTCGACGCCGAGCGTCGCGCCGGCCGCTGGAACGGCGACGCTCCGCCGCCGCCGCTGCCCGCGAGCGTGGTGGACGCGACCAGCAAGCGGTATCTCGAAGCTTACAAGCGCGTGACGGGGAAAGAGCTGAAGATTTAGGCTCCGCGGCCGCCGCGCGCTCCATCATTGCGAGGAGCCCTTGCGACGGAGCAATCCAGGCTGCCTCCGCTGAGCGATTCTGGAATGCTTCGCTTCGCTCGCAATGACGTGGAGGGACCAATGCGCCTCTCCAGCATTCTTGCCGGGCTCACATATGTGAGGTACCGGCGACGTTCTCACACCCCCGCCATCATCACGTATTTAATCTCGACATATTCTTCCATGCCGTGACGCGAGCCTTCGCGTCCCAGGCCGCTTTCCTTGACGCCGCCGAAGGGGGCAACTTCGGTGGTGATGAGGCCGGTGTTGACGCCGACCATGCCCGATTCCAGCGCCTCGGCGACGCGCCAGACGCGGCCGAGATCGCGGGAGTAGAAGTACGAGGCAAGGCCGAACGGCGAGGCATTGCACATCGCGATGACGTCGGCCTCGTCCTTGAAGCGGATCACGGGCGCGAGCGGGCCGAAGGTCTCCTCCTGCGACACCAGCGAGTCCGGCTTGACGTCGGCCAGCACCGTCGGCTCGAAGAAGGAGCGCCCGAGCTCGCTGCGCTTGCCGCCGGTGACGACCTTGGCGCCGCGCTTGACGGCGTCGGCGATATGGCGCTCGACCTTGTCGATCGCCTTCATGTTGATCAGCGGACCCTGCGTGACGCCGCCTTCGGTGCCGTCGCCGATCTTCATCGCCGCGACCTTCTTCGACAGCTTCTGCACGAACTCGTCGTAGATCTTGTCCTGGGCGTAGATGCGGTTGGCGCAGACGCAGGTCTGGCCCATGTTGCGGTATTTCGAGACGATGGCGCCCTCGACCGCGGCGTCGATGTCGGCGTCGTCGAACACCACGAACGGTGCGTTGCCGCCGAGCTCGAGGCCGAGCCGCTTCACGCCGACGGAAGCCTGCTGGTAGAGGATCTTGCCGACGGCGGTCGAGCCGGTGAAGCCGACGAAGCGCACGGCCGGATGCTCGCACAGCACCTTGCCAATCGGCGGCGCGTCGCCGGTGATGATGTTGAGCACGCCCTTGGGGATGCCGGCCTTCTCGGCGAGCACGGCCAGCGCCAGCGCCGACAGCGGCGTTTCATTGGCGGGCTTGAGCACCACGGTGCAGCCGGCCGCGAGCGCCGGCGAGACCTTGCGGGTGATCATCGAGTTCGGGAAATTCCACGGCGTGATCGCGCCGCAGACGCCGATCGGTTGCTTGATCGCGAGCAGGCGCGCATCGGCGCGCTGGCTCGGGATGGTCTCGCCATAGACGCGGCGGGCTTCCTCCGCGAAGAACTCGATATAGGCGGCGCCGATATCGACCTCGCCGAGCGCCTCGGTGAGCGGCTTGCCCTGCTCGGAGGTAAGGATCAGCGCAAGGTCCTCGCGGTTGGCGATGATCAGCTCGAACCATTTGCGCAGGATGTTGGAGCGCTGCTTGGCGGTGTGCTTGGCCCAGCCCGGGAAGGCGCGCTCGGCGGCCTCGACCGCCTTGGTCGTCTCGTCCGCACCAAGCTGCGGAACTTTCGCCAGCTCGACCCCGGTCGCGGGATTGTTGACGGCAAAAACCGGCGTGCCGACCCAGGCGCCATCGATGTAGCAGGCCTCCTTCAGCAGCGACGGGTCCTTCAACCGGTCGCGCAAGGTGGCGGTGGCTTGAGCGGCGCGTGCGGCGGCGGTCGGTGTCATGGCGTACTCCCTTGGGCGATCGGACTGGGGGCGATCGGATCGGCCCGGAATATAGGAGCAAGCGGTGCGCAATGCACCGCCCCGCAACGCACATCTGCTGGGAGCTAGGCTCGGAGCAGCGTGGCCTTACGCCGCGCCGCTCATATAAGTCTCGCGCCGGCCGATCATGCGCTCGGCCGCGGCCTTGGCGTCGGCCTTCGAGGAGGTCGCGCAGGTCCGGTATTCGAGATCCGGCGCGTCGGAGCGGTCACGGCGCCCGAACCAGGACTTCGAGCCGACCGGCAGCAGCGCCAGGGACTGCGCCAGATTGTCGACCGCGCCGAAGGAATAGAGCGCGCCGGTGCCGGCGATGCGGACCTCGTAAATGCCGGGAGAGATCGGCGCCTCCAGATTATCGCCCCGTCCGGCACGGGGATAGCGCTTCCATTCGCTCCAGGTCGAAATCATTTGAGATCCCCCAAGCGGCCGTCAGCCGCCGCAAATTTGCATCAAGTCTTAACGTCACACGGCCGATGGGCCGCGTGCTGAAACGCCGCAAAGCACAAAATGTTTCAAGTGAATCAAACACGCGAAACATACCGCCGGTGCCCATCCACGGTCACGGCGGGCTGCGGTCATCCACCGCAGATTGTGACGGAGTGTTGCAGTTCAGCCGCCCTGTCGTCCTGCGCCGGCCGCGGACCGTCAAGTCACGACATCGCGACCATCGCGGGCATCTGGACACGCTTGCCGCGCGCGGCGTGCGGGAGGACAATCGATCACTTCCAACAATAATCAAACCGGAGGAAACACGATGCAAGGCCAAGCCCAGATCGACGAAATTCTGCGCCAGAAGAGCGACGCCAAGGAGATCCCCGGCGTCGTCGCCATCGCCGCCAGCGGCAACGAGGTGCTGTATCAGGGCGCGTTCGGCAAGCGCGATTTGTCGAAGCCGGATGCCATGACGGCGGACAGCGTGTTCTGGATCGCCTCAATGACGAAGGCGGTGACATCGGCGGGCGCGATGCAGCTGGTCGAGCAGGGCAAGCTGTCGCTGGATGCGCCGATCGGCGAGGTTCTGCCCGATCTCGCCAAGCCGCAGGTGCTCGAAGGCTTCGATGCCAAGGGCGAGGCCAAGCTGCGCCCGGCCAAGGGGCCGATCACGCTGCGCCAGCTCATGACCCACACCGCCGGCTTCTGCTACAACATGTGGAACGGCGATCTCGCGGTCTATCTCGACAAGAACGGCATTCCCGCCATCACCACCTGCCAGAACGCTGCGCTGAAGACGCCGATCATGTCCGATCCCGGCACGCGCTGGGAATACGGCACCAATATCGATTTCGTCGGCAAGGCCGTGGAGGCCGCCAGCGGCAAGCGGCTGGACGCTTATCTGCGCGACAATCTGTTCAACCCGCTCGGGATGAGCGACACGGCTTTCAAGATCGCCGACCACATGCGCAAGCGCCTCGTCGGCATGCATGCGCGCGGCGAAGATGGCCAGCTCGCATCGATCCCGTTCGAGCTCGAGCAGGAGCCCGAATTCCACATGGGTGGCGGCGGCCTCTACTCGACTGCGGCCGACTACATCAAGTTCACCCAGATGATCCTCAACAAGGGCCGCGGCAATGGCAACCAGGTGCTGAAGGCCGAGACCGTCGCGACGATGGGGCAGAACCACATCGGCGACCTCGCCATGGGCAAGATGACCACGGCGGCGCCGATGTACACCAACGACGTCGATCTCTATCCGGAGCAAGTGAAGAAGTGGGGCCTCAGCTTCATGATCAACACCGCAAAGACCGCGGAAGGGCGCAGCGCAGGCAGCCTCGCCTGGGCGGGCCTTGCCAACACCTATTACTGGATCGATCCTGCCCGCGACGTCACCGGCGTGATCCTGATGCAGCTTTTGCCGTTCGCCGACGCAAAATGCCTGGAGGCATTCGCGGGCTTCGAGCGCGGGGTCTATGCCGGGCTCGATGCTGCCGGGAGCGGGAAGAAGGCGGCCTAACCCCTTAGTATGAGGCGCGCGGCGTCGCGCGCCTTCCCGGCAAGGATTAACCTCGTGCCCGAAAGCCATCGGCTTCAGGCACGAGGCAGCAATTTTGAGGAGACGAACTTGGCGGACGATCTTGCAGGCAAAGCCGACAGCTATGTTTGCGGCATCTCGGACACGCCGCTGCTCGGCGACACCATCGGCCGCAGTCTCGACCATGCAGTGCGGCGCTGGGGCAACCGCGAGGCGCTGGTCTCGCCCAGCCACGGCGTGAGATGGACCTGGTCGGAATTCGCCGAACGGGTCGATGCGCTCGCCGCCGGCTTTCTCGCGCTCGGGCTCGAGCGGGGCCAGCGGATCGGCATCTGGTCGCTGAACCGGCCGGAATGGACGTTGACCCAGTTCGCGGCCGCCAAGGCCGGCCTGATCCTGGTGACGATCAATCCTGCCTATCGCCTGAGCGAGCTGGAGTTCGCCCTGCGCAAGGTCGGCTGCGCGGCGATCGTCACGGCGACGGCGTTCAAGACCAGCAACTACATGGAGATGCTCAACACGCTGTTGCCGGAACTATCAGCCGCCAAGCCGGGGCAGTTGCATGCGGCACGGCTGCCTGCCCTCCGCAACGTGATCCAGATCGGCGGCCCGGCCGCGCCGGGCACGATCGCTTTCGACGAGGTCGCGGGTATGGGCGGCGACCGGCACCGCCAGCAATTGGCCGCGCTCGGCCAGGAGCTGCAATTCGACGATCCCGTCAACATCCAGTTCACCAGCGGCACGACCGGCTCGCCCAAGGGCGTGACGCTGACCCATCACAACATCCTCAACAACGGCTATTTCGTCGGCCGCGCGATGCGCCTCAACGAGCAGGACCGCATCTGCATTCCGGTGCCGCTCTACCATTGCTTCGGCATGGTCATGGGCAACCTCGCCTCCGTGACGCTCGGCGCCGCAATGGTCTATCCCGGCGAGGGTTTTGACCCGCTTGCGACGCTGCGCACGATCGAACAGGAGAAATGCACGGCGCTCTACGGCGTGCCGACCATGTTCATCGCGGAGCTTGATCACCCCGAGTTCAAGGCGTTCAATTTGAAGTCACTGCGCACCGGCATCATGGCGGGCGCGCCCTGCCCGATCGAGGTGATGAAGCGCGTCAACACCGAGATGAACATGCGCGAGGTCACCATCGCCTATGGCATGACCGAGACCAGCCCGGTCAGCTTCCAGAGCGCTGTGAACGATCCGCTCGAGCGGCGCGTCTCCACCGTCGGCCGGATCCATCCGCATGTCGAGGTGAAGGTCGTCGATCTCGAAGGCAGGATCGTCAAGCGCGGCCAACGCGGCGAGCTCTGCACCCGGGGCTACAGCGTGATGCTGGGCTATTGGGAGGAGAAGGAGAAAACGGCCGACGTGCTCGATGCCAACGGCTGGATGCACACCGGCGATCTCGCCACCCTCGACGACGAAGGCTATTGCAACATCGTCGGCCGCATCAAGGACATGGTGATCCGCGGCGGCGAAAATCTCTATCCGCGCGAGATCGAGGAATTCCTGTATAGTCACCCCAAGATCCAGGATGTGCAGATTTTCGGCGTCGCCGACACCCGCTACGGCGAAGAGCTCTGCGCCTGGATCCGCGTCAGATCGGGTGAGCAACTGACGGCGGAGGACGTGCGCGCCTTCTGCGAAGGCCAGATCGCCCACAACAAGATCCCGCGCTACGTCGAGTTCGTCGACGAATTCCCGATGACGGTCACCGGAAAGATCCAGAAATTCCTGATGCGCGATGAAGTCGAGCAGCGATTGGGATTGAAGGCGGCGAAGACGGCGTAAGGTGGCGCCCTCGCCACGTAAGCACTGTCATTCCCCGCGAAGGCGGGGAATCCAGTACTCCGCGACTTCTCGATGAATCACCGAAGTCTCGAAGTACTGGATCGCCCGGTCCTAGTGCGCAATTGCGCACTGGCCGGGCGATGACGGCGGTGATTGTGGCTCGCAATGACGGAGGAGAGAGACGAGCCTTAACCCGTCAGCCCGCGCTGACCGGCCAGCTCCTTCAGCGATACCTGGGGCCGCGCGCCGATGTGCTGGATCACTTCGGCGGCCGCGAGTGCGCCGAGTTCGCCGCATTGCTTGTAGCCGAAGTTGCGCGCGAGGCCATAGAGGAAGCCGGCGGCAAAGAGGTCGCCGGCGCCGGTGGTGTCGATCACCTTGTCGACCGGGAAGGCCGGAGCCGCGACGGCGTCTTCCGACGACACCACCATGCAGCCCTTCTCGCTGCGGGTGACGACGCCGAGGTTGACGTCATTGCGAAGCTGCTTCAGCGCGGCGTCGAAGTCCGAGGTCATGTAGAGCGAGTGCAGCTCGGACTCGTTGGCGAAGACGATGTCGACGGTGCCGTCGCGCATCAGGCCCAGGAACTCGTCGCGATAGCGGTCGACGCAGAAGGAATCCGACAGCGTCAGCGCGACCTTGCGCTTGGCATCATGGGCGATCTTGGCCGCCTTGACGAAGGCGTCCTTGGCGTTCTTGGGGTCCCAGAGATAGCCTTCGAGATAGACGATGCCGGCGGCCGCGACCTCGGCCGGATCGATATCGGCGGGCGACAGATCCTGCGCCGCGCCGAGATAGGTGTTCATGGTGCGCTCGCCATCGCCGGTGACCAGGATGTAGGAGCAGCCGGTGGCGGGGCCGTCCTTGGCGGCGGGCGTGTTGAAGGCGACGCCGGCGGCGCGGATGTCATGAACGTAGAGCTTGCCGATCTGGTCGTCCTTGACCTTGCCGACATAGGCGGCGCGTGCCCCCAGGCTGCCGATGCCGACGATGGTGTTGGCGGCCGAGCCGCCGGAAACCTCGGTCGCCGGGCCCATGTCCTTGTAGATGGCGGCCGCACGGGCCTCGTCGATCAGGGACATGCTGCCCTTGGTCATGCCATGCTTGGCCAGAAAGGCCTCGTCAGTCCTGACCAGTACGTCGAACAGCGCGTTGCCGATGCCGAGAACGTCATATTTCACGTCAGCCATTCACCTTGATCCTGATTGGCGGATTGCGATCCCTGCGAAAATCCGCTTCCTGTCGCCCTGAAAATCTGGCTCGCGGCCTATCACGACCGGGCCTGCGCGGGCAAGCAACGGTATTATCAAAGCGCAATGATCCGCTCCTTCCTGACCGTCTCGACGGGAACGCTGGCCTCGCGGCTGCTGGGCTTTGCCCGGGATTCGCTGATCGCGGCGCTGCTCGGCACCGGCGCGGTGGCGGATGCGTTCCTAGCGGCGTTCCAGCTCGTCAACGTGGTGCGCCGGCTGCTCAGCGAGGGGGCGCTGAATGCGGCTTTGATCCCGGCCTGGCTGCGGATCCGCGACCGCGATGGCGTGCCGGCCGCAGCGGCGTTCGCGGGGCGCGTGCTCGGCACGGTCAGCGCGGCGCTGGTTCTGATCTCGATCGGCATCGCGCTTCTGATGCCGCTGATCATCATGGTGATCGCGCCGGGATTTGTCGGCAGCAGGACGCTCGATCTCGCCGTGAACAACGCGCGACTGATGCTGCCCTATCTCGCCTTCGCCGGCCCGGTGACCGTGTTGATGGGATTGCTCAACGCGCAAGGGCGCTTTGGCCTCACCGCGTTCTCACCGCTGCTGTTCAACATCGCGCTGATCGTCGCGATCGCGATGCTGCTCGCCTGGCATGCCGATGCGGCGCTCGCAGCGTGGATGCTGGCCGCCACGGTCGGCATTGCCGGCCTGCTGCAATTGCTGATGCTGCTGTCGCAACGAAGCGCGCGCCTTGCGACACCGCTGCGCGTGAGCTTCGACAAGGAAATGCGCGCGTTTTTCGGCAAGGCGATCCCCGGCATGATCGCGAGCTCCGGGCCGCAATGGCTGATGGTGGCCGGCGCGATCATCGCCTCGGCGACACCCTCTGCGGTGTCGTGGCTCTATTTCGCCAACCGCCTGATCGAGCTGCCGCTCGGCATCGTCGGCGTGGCCATGGGCACGGTGCTGGTGCCGGAGCTGACCCGCGCGGTTGGAAGCGGCGACCGCGATGCGGTGACGCATGCCGAATCCCGCGCGCTGGAGCTTGCGACCGGGATGGCGCTGCCGGCGACGCTCGGCCTGATCGTGCTGGCCGAGCCGATCGTGCGGCTGCTGTTCGAGCATGGCGCCTTCGGCGCGCAGGACAGCGCGGCGACGGCGCAGGCGCTGATGTGGCTGGCGCTCGGCCTTCCCGCGCATGTGCTGATCAAGGCGCTGTCGCCGGCGTTCTATGCCCGCAGCGACACGATGACGCCGCTGCTTGCGACCGCCAAGGGCTTCGTGGTGACGATCGCGCTCGCGGTTCTGCTCGGCCATCTCCTTGGCGCGAGCGGGATCGCGGCGAGCATCGCGCTTGGTGCCTGGAGCAGCGCACTCTCGCTGCTCCGCAAAGGCAGGGCCGTGTTCGGCTTCTCGATCGATGCGAGCGCCCGCACGCGGCTGCCGCGCATCGTGCTGGCCGCGCTCGCCATGGGCGCCCTGCTCTGGCTGACCACGGGTCTGGTGCCTGCCGGGGCCCATGGGTTCATCCACTTCATTGCGCTGGGCGTGCAGATCGCGGTCGGGATCGTCGTCTACGGCCTGCTGCTGCAAATCCTCGGCGCCGCCTCCTGGCGCGAGGCGGTTAACGCGTTGAAACGGCCCGGCTAACCGCAAGCCCGGCGAAATACCCTTGACGGGGCAGCGCCGCTGTTGGAAACGACGGCCGAATACCTATGGGAAGGCTGACCATGCCATTCGTTGAACGGGTCTTTTCGGGCGTCCAGCCGACGGGCAATCTGCACCTCGGCAATTATCTCGGCGCGATCGTCAACTTCGTGAAGATGCAGGAAACTCACAACTGCATCTATTGCGTCGTCGACATGCACGCGATCACGCAAGGCGTCGACGTCTGGGGCGGACCGGAGGTGCTCTCGCGCAGCACCCGCGAGGTCACCGCGGCGTTCATCGCAGCCGGCATCGACCCGAAGAAGCACATCGTGTTCAACCAGAGCCAGGTCTCGGGCCACGCCGAGCTCGCCTGGATCTTCAACTGCGTCGCGCGCATGGGCTGGCTCGGCCGCATGACCCAGTTCAAGGAGAAGGCCGGCAAGGACCGCGAGAATGCGTCGGTCGGGCTATTCGATTATCCCGTGCTGATGGCGGCCGACATCCTGCTGTACCGCGCCACCCACGTGCCTGTCGGCGAGGACCAGAAGCAGCATCTCGAGCTTTCGCGTGACATCGCGCAGAAGTTCAACAACGATTTCGCCGATTCCATTCGGGTCCAGGGCAACGATGACGGCCTGTTCTTCCCGCTGCCGGAACCGTTGATCACGGGCCCGGCGACGCGCGTGATGAGCCTGCGCGACGGCACCAAGAAGATGTCGAAGTCGGATGCGTCGGACAATTCGCGCATCAACCTCACCGACGATGCCGACACCATCGCGCAGAAGATCCGCAAGGCGAAGACCGATCCGGAGCCGCTGCCGAGCGAGGAAAAGGGTTTGGAAGCGCGGCCCGAAGCCGACAATCTCGTCGGCATCTTCGCCGCGCTCTCCGGCCGCTCCAAGGCCGAGGTGCTCAGGGATTTCGGCGGCGGCCAGTTCTCCAGCTTCAAGAACGCGCTGGCAGAGCTCTGCGTCACCAAGCTCGCGCCGATCGCCGGCGAGATGAAGCGCCTCGTCGCCGACCCCGCCCACATCGACGCGGTCCTGAACCACGGCTCCGACAGGGCCCGCGCCATCGCCGACGAGACCATGAAGCAGTCGAAGGACATCGTCGGCTTCATCCGCCGGCGCTGATCGGGCGAAACTCGGCCGGCGCCGCGACGCCGGCCGACGCCCCCTCTCCCAAAGCGGCAGGGAGTGTGGCAGCATGTCCGTCGTGCACATTCCGGGACATGCATGACGAGCAAGCGACTTTGCTACGAGCCGGGCCACAAGCCCAAATGCCTCGTCATCGTCGACGACACCGCCGAATGGGATCGCGCGGTGTATTACGCCAGCCGCTGGGCGATCCGCGCCGGCGGCGGCGTGGTGATGCTGCGCATCATCGAGCCCGAGCAGCAGAGCCAGGAATGGCTTGGCGTCGCCGACATCATGCGCGCCGAGGCGCAGGAAGCCGCGGAGGCCGCGCTCGACCGCGCCGCCGGGCGAGCCAACGGCATCGCCGCGATCACGCCGGAACGGGTGATCCGCGAAGGCGTCGCGATGGAACAATTGCTAGCGGTGATCGACGAGGATCCTGATATTGCCATGCTGGTGCTCGCGGCCAATCCCGGCGCGGAAGGGCCGGGCCCCCTCGTCGCACTGCTGGCCCATGCGGTGGGGACGTTCCCGATCCCCGTGACCATCATTTCCGGCGCGTTGAGCGACCAAAGCGTGGATTCGCTGTCGTAGTTCAGGGACTCGTCATGCCCGGGCTTGTCCCGGGCATCCACGTTCTTGGTTCCGCGAAGCAAGGCGTGGATGGCCGGGTCAAGCCCGGCCATGACGGCGCGGAAACATCAGAGTACCCTAACCTCCTGATATAACAGCGAAACGCCCACCTCTCCCCTTGATCGTGCGTTCCCCATCGCCATCTGCTAGGGGATAAGGGCAACGCGCCGGCCTTGAACCGGCGACGTCTGGAGAAAACCATGTTCATTCAAACCGAAGCCACCCCCAATCCCGCCACGCTGAAATTCATTCCCGGCCGCGTCGTGGTCGACGGCAGCCCGATGGAATTTTCGAGCCGCGAAGCCGCCACGCGCTCGCCGCTGGCCGAGAAGCTGTTCGACGTGCCTGGCGTCACCGGCGTGTTCTACGGATCGGACTTCATCACCGTGACCAAGGCGAGCGGTGAGTGGCAGCAGCTCAAGCCCGCGATCCTCGGCGCGATCATGGAGCACTACATGTCCGGCGCGCCGCTGCTCGCCGACGGCACGGCCGCCAGCCATGCCGATCTCGACGACGAGGACGAGTTCTTCGACGAGGCCGATGCCGAGACGGTCGACATGATCAAGGACCTGATCGAGACCCGGGTGCGGCCGGCAGTCGCCAATGACGGCGGCGACATCACCTTCCGCGGCTTCAAGGACGGCATCGTCTATCTCAACATGAAGGGCGCCTGCTCCGGCTGCCCGTCATCGACCGCGACGCTTCAGCACGGCATCCAGAACCTTCTCAAGCACTTCGTGCCCGACGTGGTCGAAGTCCGGCCGATGTGATCGATCAGCGAATGGCGGGTAGCGAATGGCGAATGGCATTCCGATCGGCTAGACTGTTCGCCATTCACCACTCGCCATTCGCTTTTCCATGCTGATCCTCGCCATCGATACTGCGCTCGACGCCTGCGCGGCGGCCGTGCTCGACACTGAAACCGCCGAGCTGCGCGCGCAGGAATCGCTGCCGATGAAGCGCGGGCATGCCGAAGCCCTGATGCCGCTGATCGCACGGGTGATGCGATCGGCCGATCTCGCCTTCACCGCGCTCGACCGCATCGCCGTCACCGTCGGTCCCGGCAGCTTCACCGGCCTGCGCGTCGGCATTTCGGCGGCGCGCGGCCTTGCGCTCGCCGCCGGCAAGCCCGCGGTCGGCCTGACCACGTTGTCCGCCTATGCCGCCGCAATCGTCGGCCAGAGCCGATCGGCACCGGTCATCTCGGCGATCGATGCACGACACGATCACGTTTACTTCCAGATCGTCGCCGGCGACGGCAGCCAGCTGGTGCGGCCACGCGTCGCGCCGATCGACGAGGCAATCGCGGCCTCGCAATTCGGCGCGCCGCATCTGGTCGGCAATGCCGCGAACATCCTCGCCGAGCGCTGGCCGAAGGATGCGCCGCAGCCCGTTGCAGTCGACGCGCAAGCCGCACCCGACATCGCCTGGGTCGCGTGGCTCGGCGCGGCCGCCAATCCCGACACCACGCCGGCACGGCCGTTTTATCTGAAGGCGCCCGACGCCAAGCCGGCCGCACTGCCACAGTTCGCGGCACAAGCCGCAAGCTCATGATGGGATGGCTGTCGCAATGGTGGCGCGGCGGCACCGCTGCCGTCGAGCCCGCGTCCGCGCGCGATGCCGCGCGGCTGGCGCAGCTTCATGGCGCCTCCTTCGCCCGCGGCTGGGGCGAAGGCGAGTTCGAGGGCATGATCAGCGAGCGCAACACGCTGGTGCATCGCTTGCGTCTCGGCCGCAAGACGATCGGCTTTGCGGTGTCGCGGATCGGCGCGGATGAGGCGGAAATCCTCTCGATCGCGGTCGACCAGGCGCATCGCGGCCGCGGCCTCTCCCGCACGCTGCTGATGACCCATCTCGGCCATCTCGCCGGGCGCGGCGTGCGCACGATATTTCTCGAGGTCGAGGAAAATAACCAGCCGGCGCGCCGGCTCTACGAGAGGGCCGGATTCATGGTGGTGGGGCGCCGCGAACGCTACTATAAGCAGCCGAACGGGGAACAATTGAACGCCCTTCTGATGCGGCGTGACTTGGCGTAACATCGGTGGCAGAAAGCGCCCTCGTCAGGCAGACAACACATGACTGGACTTAAAGCTTCCGCCGCATCCAAAGCCTCCGGCATCGAGGCGCGTTGTGCCGCCACCGGCATGCGCATGACCGAGCAGCGCCGCGTCATCGCGCGCGTGCTCGCGGAGGCGGTCGACCATCCCGACGTCGAGGAGCTGTACCGCCGCTGCGTTGCCGTCGACGACAAGATCTCGATCTCGACGGTGTATCGCACCGTGAAGCTGTTCGAGGATGCCGGCATCATCGAGCGCCACGATTTTCGCGAGGGCCGCGCGCGCTACGAGACGATGCGCGACAGCCATCACGACCACCTCATCAACCTGCGCGACGGCAAGGTGATCGAGTTCACCTCCGAGGAGATCGAGAAGCTGCAGGCGGAGATCGCCCGCAAGCTCGGCTACAAGCTGGTGGATCACCGGCTCGAGCTCTATTGCGTCCCGCTCGACGACGACAAGCCGACGTCTTGATTTAGTGCCCATCGACCTCATCATCTTCGATTGCGACGGCGTGCTCGTGGACAGCGAGGTGATCTCCTGTCGCGCGCATGCGGACGTGCTGACCAGACACGGCTACCCGATCACGTCGGAGCAGGTGCTGGTCCGCTTCCTCGGCGTGTCTGAGAAAGACGCGCGGAGGATCGTCGAGCAGGAAATCGGGCGCAGCCTCCCGGACGATCTGGAGCAGCAGGTCAATGCGGCGACGCTGCAATCCTACGCCAGCGATTTGCAGCCGATCACCCACGTCGCGGCAGCGATCGCCGCGATCGATCTGCCCAAATGCGTTGCGTCCAGCGGCACGCCGGACAAGATTCATCACGGCCTCACTTGCGCCGGCCTCTACGACCTGCTCGCCCCGAACATCTTTTCCGCAAGCCAGGTCGCGCGCGGCAAGCCGGCGCCCGACCTGTTCCTGTTCGCCGCCGCGCAGATGAAGGTCGCGCCGGAGCGGTGCCTGGTGATCGAGGACAGCGTCCCCGGGGTGACAGGCGCGCGTGCCGCTGGGATGACAGTCTTGGGCTTTCATGGCGGCGGCCACTGCCCGCCGGGTCACGCCGAGAGGCTGCGCGCCGCAGGCGCCAACCTGACATTCGACGATATGCGACAATTGCCGGATCTGGTCCGGAAGGCGGGAGCCAAGGCCTTGGCGGGCTGATTTGGTGCCTCGCACCGTCATTCCGGGGCGCGTGCGACGCGCGTGAACCCGGAATTTTGCGCTAAAATCTCTGGATTCCGGGTTCGCGACAGCGTCGCGCCCCAGAACGACGGCCAGGAGGCTCCATTCGCTGGATTTTCGTCCCTCCAGCCTATATCTGAGGGCGGTCCTCCACCTCCATTTTGGGTTCCATGACGCCGCCGCGCAAGCTGCACATCAAATCATATGGCTGCCAGATGAACGTCTACGATGCCCAGCGCATGGTGGACACGCTGGCCCCGGAAGGATTCGTTGAGACGGCGAGCGCAGAGGATGCTGACCTCGTCATCCTCAACACCTGCCATATCCGCGAGAAGGCCTCGGAAAAGGTCTACTCCGAGCTCGGCCGGCTGCGTGTCGCCAAGGACGAGGCCGCGCGCGCGGGCCGCGCGATGCAGATCGCGGTTGCCGGCTGCGTGGCGCAGGCCGAGGGCGAGGAGATCGTGCGCCGCGCGCCCGTCGTCGACGTCGTGGTCGGTCCGCAGAGCTATCATCACCTGCCGGATCTCCTGAAGCGCGCCGGCGACGAAGGCCGCGCCATCGAGACCGAATTTCCCGCCCAGGACAAGTTCGGCTTCCTGGCGCAGCCCAAGCCCGACGCGATCCGCGCGCGCGGCATTTCCGCGTTCGTCACGGTGCAGGAAGGCTGCGACAAGTTCTGCACCTTCTGCGTCGTGCCCTACACGCGCGGCGCCGAAGTTTCGCGCCCGGTGGCGAAGATCGTCGACGACGTGAAGCGGCTCGCCGACAACGGCGTGCGCGAGCTCACGCTGATCGGGCAGAACGTCAACGCCTATCACGGCGAGGGGCCGGACGGGCAAAGCTGGCCGCTCGGCAAGCTGCTCGAGCATCTGGCGAAGATTCCGGGCATCGCCCGGCTGCGCTATTCCACCAGCCATCCCCGCGACGTCGATGACAGCCTGATTGCGGCCCATCGCGATCTCGATGCCCTGATGCCGTTCGTGCACCTGCCGGTGCAGTCGGGCGCCGACCGGATTCTGGCGGCCATGAACCGCAAACATACCGCCGATGATTACCGGCGAGTTGTCGACCGTTTCCGCGCCGCACGCCAAGACATTGCTTTTTCATCAGATTTTATCGTCGGCTTTCCCGGCGAGAGCGAGCAAGATTTTCGCGCGACCCTCGCGCTTGTCACGCAAATCGGCTACGCTGCGGCTTATTCGTTCAAATATTCCGCCCGGCCGGGTACGCCGGCCGCGGATATGCAGGAGACGGTGTCCCCCGCCGAGATGGACCAGCGATTGGAGCGGCTCCAGGAACTGATCGACAGCCAGCAATCGGCCTTCAACAAGGCTGCGATTGGCTCAACGGTCGATGTGCTGTTCGAGCGTCCGGCCCGCAAGGAGGGCCAGATCGTCGGCCGCACCGCTTACCTCCAGCCCGCGCATGTGATGGCCTCGCCCGACATCATCGGACAAATCCTGCCGGTCAGGATCGACAGCCTCGAACGCTACAGCTTTCTCGGCGAGCTCGTGACGCCGCGCAATGCGCGCGAGCCCGCTTTATCGCAAGCCAGTGGAGCCTGAACCCTTGCCAAAAAGCGCATCGGATTCGTCTTCGTTCGCTCCCAGCCGCAAATTTGACCGCGACATGCAAGTTCCGCCCGAGACCCAGGTCGTCATCGATTTCGACGACAACCGTGCCGCATCCGCGCTGGTCGGCCCGTATGGCCAGCATCTGGCGCAGATCGAGCGGCGGCTCGGCGTGGTCGTCGATTCCAAGGGCAACCACATCACCATCGGCGGCACGCGCGACGGCTGCGACGCCGCGCGCCGCGTGCTGGAGATGCTGTACGCCCAGGCCGTGAAGGGACAGGACCTCGACCAGGGCGAGGTCGAGGGCGCGATCCGCGCCGTCATCGCCCAGGGCTCGCTGTTCGAGTTCGACGCCAAATCGGCCAAGTCCACCTTCGACAGCATCAATCTGCGCAAGCGCCCGGTGCGAGCACGCACGGCCGCGCAGGATTCCTACATCCGCGCGCTGAAGCGCCACGAGCTTGTGTTCGGCATCGGCCCCGCCGGCACCGGCAAGACCTGGCTCGCGGTCGCACATGCCGCGCAGCTGTTCGAGCGCAAGGAGGTCGACAAGATCATCCTGTCGCGTCCGGCGGTGGAAGCCGGCGAGCGGCTCGGCTTTTTGCCCGGCGATCTCCGCGAGAAGGTCGATCCTTACCTGCGTCCAATCTACGATGCGCTCTACGACCTCATGGACGCGCGCATCGTCGAGCGCGCGCTCCAGACCGGCGAGATCGAGATCGCGCCGCTGGCCTTCATGCGCGGCCGTACGCTGACCAATGCCGCCATCATCCTGGACGAGGCGCAGAACACGACCTCGATGCAGATGAAGATGTTCCTGACCCGTTTGGGCGAGAACAGCCGCATGATCGTGACGGGCGATCCCTCCCAAATCGACCTGCCGAACGGCCAGACCTCGGGTCTAGCGGAAGCAACCCGGTTGCTGAGCGGCGTCGAAGGCATCGCGCAAGTTCATTTCAAGGCCGAGGACGTGATCCGCCACGAGCTCGTGGCGCGGATCGTCGCCGCTTACGAAGGGTCGCCGCAGCGGCCGGCCTCCGGTCAATCCTGACGAGGCAACATCGGACCCCAAGGTCGCGAACAGCGCCTTTCGTCCCAGACAAAACAATGTCCCATCCCAACCTGCCCATTACCGAGGTCCTCGTCGTCGCCGATTGCTGGCAGAGCGAGCCCGATTCCGAAGCCGTGATCCAGCGCGCCGTTGCGGCCGCCGCCGAGAGCGTCGATGAAGATGTTGCCGACGCCGAAGTGGCCGTGATGCTGACCGATGACGCCGGCATCCGCACCCTCAACGGCAACTGGCGCGGCATCGACAAGCCGACCAACGTGCTGTCGTTCCCCGCGCTGCAGCCGGAGGGAGAGTGGAAGGTTGGCGATGCGCCGCGCATGCTCGGCGACATCGCCATCGCCTACGAGACCATGCGGCGCGAGGCGGACGAAGAACACAAGCCATTCGAGCATCATCTGAGCCACCTCGCCGTGCACGGCTTCCTGCATCTGATCGGCTACGACCACGAGAACGACGCCGAGGCGGAGGAGATGGAAGCGCTGGAGACACAGATCCTGGCGCATCTCGGCATTCCCGATCCCTATGCAGACCGCTTGGGGACGAACTGAGATGCCTGATTCCGATCCAGTCCAGGACAACCCTCGCGAGACGCGCAATCTGCCCGCCGTCGTGACGCAAGGCGAGGTGATGCGCCCGACCGCGGAAGGCTGGCTACTGCGCGCCATCCGGACGCTGTTCGGCTGGAAGGCGGGATCGGTGCGCGACGATCTCCAGGTCGTGCTCGACGCGTCGACGCCTGATGACACCGGCTTCTCCGCGGTCGAGCGCACCATGCTGCGCAACATCCTCGGCCTGCATGAGCGCCGCATCGCCGACGTCATGGTGCATCGCGCCGACATCGTGGCGGTGAAGCGCGACATTCCGCTCGGCGAATTGATGGACCGCTTCGAGAGCGCCGGCCATTCGCGACTCGTCGTCTACAACGAGACGCTCGACGATCCCGTCGGCATCGTCCACATCCGCGACCTGCTCGCCTTCATGACCGTGCGGGCGCGCGTGACGGAAGCGACCAAGGCCAAGCGCAAGAAACCGTTGCCGGCCGGCCTCGATCTGAAGGCCGTGGACCTTGCCCTGCCACTCGAGGACGCACGCATCATCCGCAAGCTGCTCTACGTGCCGCCGTCGATGCGGGCGATCGACCTGCTCGCGCAGATGCAGGCCACGCGCATCCACCTCGCGCTGGTGGTCGACGAATATGGCGGCAGCGACGGGCTGGTCTCGCTCGAGGATATCGTCGAGCAGATCGTCGGCGAGATCGACGACGAGCACGACAGCGACGAGCCCCCCTCGATCGTGCGCCTGCCCGACAACGCCTTCATCGCCGACGCCCGCGCCAGCCTCGACGACGTCCGCTCGGTGATCGGCGAGGATTTCATCACCGGCGAGGCCGGCGAGGAGGTGGAGACGCTGGGCGGCTATCTCGTCAGCTTCGTCGGCCGCCTGCCGGTGCGCGGCGAGGTGATCTCGGGCCCGGGCGCCTATGAGGTCGAGGTGCTCGATGCCGATCCGCGCCGCGTCAAGCGGCTGCGCATCTCGACGCGGAAGGAGCGTCCCGCGCCGCGCACCCAGCGCGAGAGCCGGCGCCGCGAAGCCGCGCCGGAGAGCGGTCAAGCTCCGGCCAGTGACACGTCCACCCCGCCGCCGAGCGACGGGGCCGGTCCGCAGTGAGCGCACTCCAGCGACTTCGGCAGATTGCGCTTGCCATCATCCTCACCTGGGGCTGGAAGCGCGCCGTCATCGCCATGGCGGCCGGAGCGCTGTCGGTGCTGGCGCTGGCGCCGTTCAACCTCTTTCCGGTGCTGTTCCTCACCTTCCCAGTGCTGGTCTGGCTGATCGACGGCGCCGGCGGCGGACGCTATGGCGGCGTTCCTGCCGCGGCGCTGACCGGCTACTGGTTCGGGCTCGGCTACTTCGTGCCCGGCCTCTATTGGATTGGCTACGCCTTCTTCGTCGATGCCGACGTATTCGCTTGGCTGACGCCGTTTGCCGTGCTTGGGCTACCAGCCTACCTTTCGATCTTCACCGCGATCGGCTTTGCGCTCGCGCGGCTGCTCTGGACCAAGAACGCCACGCGCGTGCTGGCGCTCGCGGCAAGCCTCACCATCAGTGAGTGGCTACGCGGCTACGCGCTGACCGGCTTTCCCTGGAACGCGTTCGGCTATGCGCTGTCCGAGCCGCTGCCGCTGGCGCAGACGGCATCGCTGATCGGCCTGTGGGGCATGACGTTCCTGACGGTCGCGATCTTCGCGAGCCCCGCGACACTGATCGATCGATCGCCCGATCGCCGCCTGCAATGGCGCGCGCCGGCCGCCGCGATGGCGCTGCTGATCGCCATGGGCGTCTTCGGCGCCATCCGCCTGTCGCTGCATCCGACCACGATGGTATCAGGCGCCAAGCTGCGTCTGATGCAGCCGAACCTCCAGCAGGATGTGAAATTCAACTACGCCGCCAAGGCGGAGGTGATGAAGAAATACCTGGCGCTGTCCGATCGGGCCTCGGGTCCGCAATCGACCGGCGTGCGCGATGCCACCATCCTGATCTGGCCGGAATCCGCCTTTCCGTTCTTCCTCACGCGCGAAGCCGACGCGATGGCGCAAATCGCCGACCTCCTGCCGAACGGCACGGTGCTGATCACGGGCTCGGTCCGCGCGCCCGACCTGCCGCGGGGCACGCCGATCACGCGCGCCTATAACTCGATCTACGTCATCGATCACGACGGCAGCGTCCTCGCTGTGTACGACAAGTTGCATTTGGTGCCATTCGGAGAATTTCTTCCCTACCAGGGGCTGATGGAGAAGCTCGGCTTCGAGCAATTGACGCGTATGCGCGGCGGCTTCATTGCCGGCACCGTACGGCATGCGCTACCGGTCGCGGGCGCACCGCCGGCGCTGCCGCTGATCTGTTACGAAGCCATCTTTCCCGGCGAGGTAGCAGGCCGCAACGAACGTCCAGGCTGGATCGTGAACCTCACCAATGACGGCTGGTTCGGCATCTCGACCGGTCCCTATCAGCATCTCGAGCAATCGCGGATGCGTGCGATCGAGCTCGGCTTGCCGCTGGTACGCTCCGCCAATACCGGCATCTCCGCAGTGGTGGATCCGATGGGTCGCACCATCGCCAGTCTCGGCCTTGGAATCGAAGGCATTTTGGATGCAAGCCTTCCGGCCGCGATCCCGCCGACTGTCTATGCGCGGGTGGGTGATGTACCAGCAATCATGCTCGTCGCGCTCGCTATGATTGTGGCGGTTCGCCGTCGCGTCACCAAACGGCACTCCTGATCGTCTCACCGCGGACGTCGCCTGGAATCCTTTGACAACCGTAGTCCCACGGTTGACAGACTGCACGCGGGCTCCCCATTCTGCACCGGCTGCAAAAGACAGTGGGCATTGCTAAATTTCTCCGCAATGTTTCCCAATAAGAGGGTTTGATTTGACGGTGCTGCACCCGAGGCACGCTTGATGATTGCGCCGAAGGTGATGTTTGGAGGACTGGGGAAATGTCGAAAGCGCCCAACCCTGTTGACAAATATGTCGGCAGTCGCGTGCGTATGCGCCGCATCATGTTGGGCATGAGCCAGGAAAAGCTCGGTGAAGCTTTGGGCCTGACTTTCCAGCAGATCCAGAAATACGAGAAGGGCACCAACCGGGTCGGCGCGAGCCGCATCCAGCAGATTGCCGAAATTCTCCAGGTGCCTGTGTCGTTCCTGTTCGAGGGCGGCCCGAGCGGCGTGCCGGGTCCGGACGGCTTCAGCGAAGGCGCCTCGCCCTCTTACGTCTCGGATTTCCTCGCGACATCGGAGGGACTCGCCTTGACCAAGGCGTTCACCCGGATCGCCGATTCCAAGATGCGCCGCTCCATCGTCGATCTCGTCGAGCAGATCGCCGCCCGCGAAGGCCCCGACAAGCGCTGACGCCATCCTCAATGGCGATTTGAGACTGCGTCAAATCTGGCCTATGTCGTCATTTGCGACGCGCCTCGGTGCGCGTCCTCTCCGATGATGCGATTCAAAGGCATAGATGCGTTGATGGCCAGCTCCAATTGGTTCGATACCCAAACCATTCTCGATGGCATCCGCCGCTGGGTGGAGATCGAGACGCCGACGGAAGCGCCCGAACAGGTCAACAAGCTGATCTCCGTGGTCGCGGAGCAATATTGCGATCTGCCCGTCACGCTCGAGCGCATCGCCGGCGTCGATGGCTGCGGCGATCATCTCGTGGCGCGTTCGAGCTGGGGCCAGGACCGGCCGGGCATCCTGGTGCTGAGCCACCTCGACACCGTTCATCCCCTCGGCTTCATGGAGCGCCTGCCGTTCAAGGTCGAGGGCGACAGCGCGTTCGGCCCGGGCATCTATGACATGAAGGGCGGGGCCTATATCGCCCATCACGCCTTTCGCGCGCTCTGTTCGAGCGGCGATCGTTCGCCGCTCGGCATCACCCACCTGTTCACCTCCGACGAGGAGATCGGCAGCCCGACCTCGCGCGCGCTGATCGAGCAGGAAGGGCGCAAGGCCAAATACGTGCTGGTGACGGAGCCGGCGCGCGACGGCGGCAGGATCGTCACGGCGCGCAAGGGCGTCGGACGCTTCAAGGTCTTCATCAAGGGCGTGCCTGCGCATGCCGGCTCCCGGCCGGAAGACGGCCGCAGCGCCGTTCGCGAGCTCGCCAATGTGATTCTGGCATTGGAAGGCATGAACGATCTGACGCGCGGGGTCACCGTCAATGTCGGCGTGGCGCGGGGCGGCACGCGTCCCAACGTCACGCCGGAGGAGGCTTATGCCGAAGTCGATCTGCGCGTCGTGAGCCTGAAGGATGCGGACGAGTTCGTCGGCAAGATCCTCGCGCTCACATCGAAGACCGACGGCGTCACCGTCAAGGTCACTGGCGGGCTCAATCGGCCGCCTTACGAGAAGAGCAATGCAGGCGCCTCGCTCTACGAGCATGCGAAGACGGTTGCGGCCGATCTTGGCTTCGAACTGATCGACACCCACACCGGCGGCGGCTCGGACGGCAATTTCACCGCCGCGCATACCGCGACGCTCGATGGGCTCGGCGTCGACGGCAAGGGCGCACACACCCATTATGAGCAGCTCTACGTCTCGTCGCTCGCGCCGCGTGCGCGGCTGCTCCATCGCCTGTATCAGACGCTGCGATGAGCGAGCGCAAGTCAGATCCCGAGCGCGATGACACCGAGCGCGCCTTCTTCGGGCGCCGCAAGGGCCACAAGCTCAGGCAGCACCAGGCCGGATTGATCGAGCAGCTGCTGCCGCATCTTGCCCTCGACATCGAGGGCGAAGCACCGGCGGATGCCCGCGGGATCTTCGACCCCGCGGCCGAGGACGTGCGGCTCGAGATCGGCTTCGGTGGCGGCGAGCATCTCGCGGCCGAGGCGCAAACTTTCTCCACGACCGGCTTCATCGGCTGCGAGCCCTATGTCAACGGCATGGCCAAGATCCTCGCGCAGATCGAGGCCGCCAATATCGGCAACATCCGTCTGTTCGCCGGCGATGCCGCCGAGCTGCTGGCCTGGCTGCCGAAGGCCTCGCTGTCGCGGATCGACCTGATCCATCCCGATCCCTGGCCGAAGCGGCGGCATTGGAAGCGGCGCTTCGTGCAGGACAGGACGATTGCCGCAATGGCGCGCGTGCTCAAGCCTGGCGGCGAATTCCGCTTCGTCTGCGACATCGACGATTACTGCGCCTGGACACTGTCGCATCTGGCGCGGTCTTCGGACTTCAAATGGCTCGCGGAGCGCGCCGATGATTTCAGGCAGCCCTGGGACGGCTACACCATGACGCGCTACGGCCGGAAGGCCGCGCGCGAGGGACGCAAGGCGGCTTACCTGCGATTCAGGCGGCTTTAGATCGTCTGCCGATTGCGCCAGAAATTCACGATGCGCTCGGCGGTCGCCGGCATCAGGCGCGTGTAGTTGACACGCGCGGCCTCGATGTCGGCATCGGCGGGCGTGCGGTGCGGGCCGTACCAAAGCAGGATGAGGGCGCGCACCGTGGGCCAGCCAAGATTCAGAACACGGCCGAGGATCAGAAGCGGATCGTAGCGATCGCCCGAAATCAGGCGATCGAGAATTGAGAGACGGACGCCGGCCATCGCCGAGAGCGTCGCGATCGATTCCTCGTATTTGTGGGCCTTGGCAAAACCGAGCAGTGCGCTCTCCCCGAGATGACCATCACGATGCAATCCCAGCACCGTGCGCTGTGCCCCCGAGAAATCGCGGCGTGGCCCCGGCGGCAGCGAAGCCTCCTCGATGGCGGCCATGGCGCGCTTGATCTCGACCTGGCGCGCGGGATTGACCACGCTGGAGAGGCGGCGGCGGATGACGTCGAGCGTACCGTTGAGAAGCTCCTTCAGGTGCTCGCCCGAGAGATCGTTGCGCTGGCCGATCTTGAGTGTCAGCACGCCGTCCTGCGCGGCGCGCTTGATCAGCTCGGAATAGCTGCCCGGCGAGAACACCGCACCTGCATTTGCAGCAGCGCGGCGCACCACGTCGCGATCACCACGCTCGACCAGCACGTCGGTGACGACGACAGGCAGAGCGGGGCGCTCCGTCATCGCCAGCAGATGGCCCTGCCCCTTCAGCCGCGCGATCTCGACCAGAGCGGCCTCGTCGAGCACGGGCGAGCGGCGCAGCACGGGGCCTGCCACCATGATCTCGTTTTCGCGCGCGAGCTGGTTCACCAGATGCGGCGGCGCGTTGTTCAGGCGCGAGAAGCGCTCGGCGAGATCGACGCGCGAGTCGAGCTCGGCATGCGGGACGAGATCGATCAGGAGATTGTCGAAGAGAGCGATGAGCTCGGGGCGGAGGTTCTCGGCGTCCTGGAAGAACAGCTGGGAGATGGCGCGCGCGATCTCGCCACGACGTCTCGGATCGCCGCGTTTGACGATATCGTCCAGTCCAGGAATGAGCGACGTGGCAACGGTCATGAAAACGCAACTCGGGATCTGGCACGCCGTGGGCGCGCCGTAGCTCAAGCCGCCCCACAATTAGGGAATCTAGGCCTGCTTGATGAAGGAAGCGTTGCGCGGCGGGCGGTCCGAAGGGCGCAAAAAGCCGCCTCGGCCCTGCAATGGGCCTTGTCCGGGAGAGTGGAAAGGGCTATATCAGCGCCAATTCATCTTCTCATACGATCCGCGTAGTGAGAGTGGGCCCGAAAGGACCCGCTCTTTTTTATTACCTGAACGCGGCTTGGCGGAAGATGCGGCCCGACGCGTGTCGGGAGAGTTCCGAAGCGGGCTTTGAGATTAACCAAGCCTTAACCCAAGCATTAAACCTAACGAGCGCCTTGATCCCTGCCATGACCGAACCGATCTCTGGTTCCACGGATGCCGAATTGCTGGCCGAGCCGCGGCTCGTGGTCGAGCCGGGCGTCGCGGCACGGGTGTCCGCGGTCGCAGCGCCCGTGCTTCAGGGCATGGGCTATCGCCTGGTGCGGATCCGTATTTCCGGAGAGGCCGGCTGCACCGTGCAGATCATGGCCGAGCGGCCGGACGGCACGATGCAGATCGAGGATTGCGAAGCGATCTCGCGGGCGCTGTCGCCCGTGCTCGACGTCGCCGACCCCATCGATCGCGCCTACCGGCTGGAGATCTCCTCGCCGGGGATCGACCGTCCGCTGGTGCGCCGCTCCGATTTCGAGCGCTATGCCGGACATCTGGTCAAGGTCGAGATGGCGGTTGCCCATGAGGGGCGGAAGCGGTTCCGCGGCACGATCGGTGCCGTCGAAGGCGATCGCGTCCATCTGCATCGCGACGACGTTAAGGCGGGCGATGATCCCAACGTTCTCCTGACCATGGAGGATATCGGCGAAGCACGCCTGGTGCTGACCGACGAGCTGATCGCGGAATCGATGCGTCGCGGCAAGGCCGAGGCGCGCGAGATGCGCCGCAATCTGGGCCTGGAGCCGCCGCAGGCTCCACACGCCAAGATCAGCGAGAAAACGACCAAGAACACCAAGCCGAAGAAGAAGCCGGCTCCGACCAATACCAAGAAACATCGCCTTGCCGCCGAACGCGCGCGGCGCGGCGAGATCGATCCTGACCAAGGAGACTAGCCATGGCAGTCAGCGCCAATCGACTTGAATTGCTCCAGATCGCGGACGCCGTTGCGCGCGAGAAATCCATCGACCGCGGCATCGTCATCGCCGCGATGGAGGACGCCATCGCCAAGGCGGCGCGGGCCCGCTACGGCAGCGAGACTGACGTTCACGCCGAGATCGACCCGAAGAAGGGTGAGCTGCGGCTGTCGCGCCACATGCTGGTGGTCGAGAAGGTGGAAAACCATTCCAACCAGATCTCGCTGGTGGATGCGCAGCGCGCCAATCCCGGCGCCCAGGTCGGCGACACCATCGCCGACACCCTGCCGCCGCTGGAATATGGCCGCATCGCCGCGCAATCGGCCAAGCAGGTGATCGTGCAGAAGGTGCGCGAGGCCGAGCGCGACCGGCAGTATCAGGAATTCAAGGACCGCATCGGCGACATCGTCAACGGCGTCGTCAAGCGCGTCGAATATGGCAGCGTGATCGTCGATCTCGGCCGCGGCGAGGCCATCATCCGCCGCGACGAGATGCTGCCGCGCGAAGTCTTCCGCAACGGCGACCGCGTCCGCGCCTACATCTTCGATGTCCGCCGCGAAACCCGTGGTCCGCAGATCTTTCTCTCCCGCACCCATCCGCAGTTCATGGCAAAACTGTTCGCGCAGGAAGTGCCGGAGATCTATGACGGCATCGTCGAGATCAAGGCGGTGGCCCGCGATCCGGGCTCGCGCGCGAAAATCGGCGTGATTTCCCGCGATTCCTCTGTCGATCCAGTCGGCGCCTGCGTCGGCATGCGCGGCTCGCGCGTGCAGGCGGTGGTGAACGAATTGCAGGGCGAGAAGATCGACATCATCCCCTGGTCGCCCGACATCGCGACCTTCGTGGTCAACGCGCTGGCGCCGGCGGAGGTCTCCAAGGTCGTCATCGACGAGGACCGCGAGCGCATCGAGGTCGTCGTGCCCGACACCAACAACCAGCTCTCGCTGGCGATCGGCCGCCGCGGCCAGAACGTGCGTCTGGCCTCGCAGCTCACCGGCTGGGACATCGACATCCTGACCGAGCAGGAGGAATCGGAGCGCCGCCAGGCGGACTTCGAGAATTCCACGCGCGTCTTCATGGAATCGCTCAACGTCGACGAGGTGGTCGGCCAGCTCCTGGCGTCCGAAGGCTTCACCTCGGTCGAGGAACTCGCGATGGTAGACGTCAAGGAGCTCGCCGGCATCGAGGGTTTCGACGAGGAGACCGCACAGGAGCTGCAGAACCGCGCCCGCGAATATCTGGAGCAGCAGGAAGCCGAGCTCGAGGCCAGGCGCAAGGAGCTCGGTGTTGAGGACGCTCTGAAGGACGTGCCCGGTGTGACCTCGAAGATGCTAGTGAAGTTCGGCGAGAACGACATCAAGACCGTCGACGACCTCGCCGGCTGCGCCACCGACGATCTGGTCGGCTGGACCGAGCGCAAGGAAGGCAGCGAGCCGACCAAGCACGCCGGCGCGCTCGACGGCATCGAGATCACCCGTGACGATGCCGAAGCGTGGATCATGCAGGCCCGCCTCAAGGCCGGCTGGATCACCGAGGCCGATCTCGCCAAGCCCGAAGAGGCCGAGGCGACCGAAGATCAGCCGGCTTAAGGGCAACGGAGAATGTCGCCCGAATGCTTGCAGATACTGACCACGAACTCGACCATGGACCGCGGACCGAAAGGTCCGCGACCATGCGGATGTGCGCGGTCAGCCGCGAGGTCCGGCCGATCGACGAGCTGATCCGCTTCGTCGTCTCGCCGCAAGGCGACATAGTTCCCGATCTCAAGCGCAAGCTGCCCGGACGCGGCATGTGGGTCACCGCCTCCCGGCAGGTGGTTGCGGAAGCCGTGCGGCGTCACCAATTTAGCAAGGCCTTCAAGCGCGAGCTGCGCACCCTTCAGACGCTTCCTGCCGATATCGAGGCGCTCCTGGTTCGGAGCGTGACGGAGGCCCTTGGGATCGCCGCCAAGGCGGGCCAGGTCGTGGCGGGCTTCGGCAAGGTCGAAAGCGCCCTTCGGGAAGGCACGGTCGAGGTCCTGATCCACGCCAGCGACGGGGCCGCGGACGGAATCCGCAAATTGGACATGCTGGCGCGGCAAAATGCCGGGAATCGCGGCGCCAAGCCGCAGATTCCCGCCGTCACCGCACTGAAATCGATAGAATTGGATTTGGCACTGACCCGGTCAAATGTGATACATGCTGCCCTGCTCGCGGGCCCGGCGAGCAAGTCATTCCTGTCGCGTAGCCAGATGCTGGTCCGATACCGGATGGCGGACGCCGACAAGACTGCCGAAAAGCCCGGCCAGGATTTCTGAGAGATAACGACGACCCGATAGGACGGTGCGGTAAACGCACAACACTGATAATCAGGATTAGGACTGCTGAATGGTTGATACCAAGACCCCTGGCGACAAGAAGCTGAGCGTTCCGAGCAAGACGCTATCGCTCAAGCCGCGCGTCGAAACGGGCACCGTGCGCCAGAGCTTCAGCCATGGCCGCAGCAAGCAGGTCGTGGTCGAGAAGCGCGGCAAGCGCCGGATCGACGGCGCGCCTGAG
>NZ_JXJM01000001.1:7007628-7043631 GCF_001593325.1 Bradyrhizobium sp. DOA1 | reverse complement strand
CGCCGCGCGTCCTGCGGCAGCCCCCAAGACCACCCACAAGCCCGGCCCGCAGAAAGAGCGCGGCCGCCTGACGGTCGTCACGGCGCTCAATGCGGACGAAGTGCGCGAGCGCTCGATCGCCTCGTTCCGCCGGCGCACCCAGCGCCTGAAGGGTCACGCCTCGAACGAGCCCAAGGAAAAGCTCATCCGCGAGGTGGTCATTCCGGAAGCGATCACCATCCAGGAACTCGCCAACCGCATGTCCGAGCGCGCGGTCGACGTCATCCGCATGCTGATGAAGCAGGGCGCGATGCACAAGATCACCGACGTGATCGACGCCGACACCGCGCAGCTGATCGCCGAAGAGCTCGGCCACACCGTCAAGCGCGTCGCCGCCTCGGACGTCGAGGAAGGCCTGTTCGACCAGGTCGACGATTCCACCGACACCGAGACGCGTTCGCCCGTCGTGACCGTGATGGGCCACGTCGACCACGGCAAGACCTCGCTGCTCGACGCGCTCCGCCATGCCAACGTGGTCTCCGGCGAAGCCGGCGGCATCACCCAGCATATCGGCGCCTATCAGGTGCTCTCGCCCGAGAGCGGCAAGAAGATCACCTTCATTGACACGCCCGGCCACGCCGCGTTCACCGCGATGCGCGCCCGCGGCGCCAAGGTCACCGACATCGTCGTGCTGGTGGTCGCGGCCGATGACGGCGTGATGCCGCAGACGGTCGAAGCCATCAATCACGCCAAGGCGGCGGGTGTGCCGATCATCGTCGCCATCAACAAGATCGACAAGCCCGATGCCAAGCCCGAGCGGGTGCGCACCGAGCTGCTCCAGCACGAGGTTCAGGTCGAATCCTTCGGCGGCGAAGTCGTCGACGTCGAAGTGTCCGCCAAGAACAAGACAAATCTCGACAAGCTGCTCGAGATGATCGCGCTGCAGGCCGAAATCCTCGACCTGAAGACCAATTCGGAACGTCCGGCCGAAGGCACCGTGATCGAAGCCAAGCTCGATCGCGGCCGTGGTCCGGTCGCGACCGTGCTGGTCCAGCGCGGCACGCTCCGTGTCGGCGACATCATCGTCGCCGGCGCCGAGATGGGCCGCGTCCGCGCGCTGATCTCCGATCAGGGCGACACCGTGCAGGAGGCCGGCCCCTCGGTGCCGGTCGAGGTGCTCGGCTTCAACGGCCCGCCGGAGGCCGGCGATCGCCTGGCAGTCGTCGAGAACGAAGCCCGCGCCCGCCAGATCACCAGCTACCGCGCGCACCAGAAGCGCGAGAACGCGGCGGCCTCGATCTCCGGCATGCGTGGCTCGCTCGAGCAGATGATGTCGCAATTGAAGACGGCGGGCCGCAAGGAATTCCCGCTGATCATCAAGGCCGACGTGCAAGGCTCGCTGGAAGCGATCCTCGGCTCGCTGGAGAAGCTCGGCACCGACGAGGTCGCCGCGCGCATCCTTCACGCCGGCGTCGGCGGCATCTCGGAGTCCGACGTCACGCTCGCGGAAGGCTTCAACGCCGCGATCATCGGCTTCTCGGTCCGTGCCAACAAGGAGGCCGCTGCGGCCGCCAAGCGCAACGGCATCGAGATCCGCTACTACAACATCATCTACGACCTCGTGGACGACGTGAAGAAGGCGATGAGCGGCCTGCTCGCGCCGACCTTGCGCGAAACCATGCTGGGCAATGCCGAGATCCTGGAGATCTTCAACATCTCCAAGGTCGGCAAGGTCGCCGGCTGCCGCGTCACCGACGGCACCGTGGAACGCGGCGCCAATGTGCGCCTGATCCGCGACAACGTCGTCGTGCACGAAGGCAAGCTGTCGACGCTCAAGCGCTTCAAGGACGAAGTGAAGGAAGTCCAGTCCGGCCAGGAGTGCGGCATGGCCTTCGAGAACTATCACGACATGCGTGCTGGTGACGTGATCGAGTGTTATCGCGTGGAGACGATCCAGCGCTCCCTGTAAGTCCAAATCTTACCGAAGCGTTCGGATCTTTTTGAACTGAGATTGCAGGAGTGCGGTGGCCGGATTTTTTTCGGCCACCCACCCTTCTTCGTTTCAACAGGACAAGCGACAATGCCCGTGTCCCATGCACGGGCATGACGAGGTGATTTTCGAGAATGCCACGCCATCATCAGAAGAAGAGTTCCGCGCCCAGCGGAGGCTCGCAACGCCAGTTGCGCGTCGGCGAGCAGGTTCGCCATGCGATGGCCGAGATTCTGGCGCAAGGCAACGTGCATGATGCGGACCTCGAAGGTCACATCATCACCGTGCCGGAGGTGCGGATGTCGCCCGACCTGAAGCTCGCGACGATCTACGTGATGCCGCTCGGTGGCCGCGACACCGGGATCGTCATCGGTGCGCTCGAGCGCAACAAGAAATTCTTGCGCGGCGAGGTCGCGCGGCGCGTTAACCTGAAATTTGCACCTGACATTCGCTTCCGCGTCGACGAGCGATTCGACGAAGCGGAACGGATCGAGAAGCTTTTGCGAACACCTGCGGTGCAGAAGGATCTCGAACAGGGCTTCGAGCAAGACTTGGAACAGGATCCGGATTCGGATCGGGAAGAAGAACGATGACGATGGACCCGGCTCACGACACGATCAGCGGCGAACAGGCCGATCAGCGCGACGTGCAGACAAACAATTTTGCGGAGCTGAGCAACGACTCGCAGCCACATCGGGAGCCGCGCCGCGTCAACAACGATCCGCGCGCCAAGCAGCAGCAAAAGGGCAACCAGGTTCGCCGCGACCGCCGCGACGTCCACGGCTGGGTCGTGCTCGACAAGCCGATCGGCATGACCTCGACGCAGGCCGTCGCCGTGCTCAAGCGCCTGTTCAACGCCAAGCGCGCGGGACATGCCGGCACGCTCGATCCGCTCGCCTCGGGCGGTCTGCCGATCGCCCTCGGCGAAGCCACCAAGACCGTCCCCATCGTGATGGACGGCCGCAAGCGCTACCAGTTCACCGTGAGCTGGGGCGAGGAGCGCGACACCGACGACATCGAGGGCCGGGTCACCGCGACCTCGGACCAGCGCCCGACCCGCGAGGCCATCCTGGCCCTCCTGCCCCCGCTTCACTGGGATGATCGAGCAGATCCCGCCGCGCTATTCCGCGATCAAGGTGCAGGGCGAGCGCGCCTACGACCTCGCCCGCGACGGCGAGGTCGTGGAACTGGCCCCCCGCCCCGTCGAGATTCACCATTTAACCCTTGTAGATCAACCGGATAACGACCGGGCGGTGTTCGAGGCCGAATGCGGCAAGGGCACCTATGTCCGGGCGCTCGCCCGCGATATGGGCCGGATTCTCGGTACTTATGGCCATATCTCCGCGCTGCGGCGGACCCTGGTCGGCCCATTCGGCGAAAACGACATGATTCCGCTGGATCAGTTGGAGGCTTTGTGCGATAGAGCCGCGTCCGGCGAGGGAAGCCTCGCCGACGCGCTTTTGCCCGTTGAGACCGCGCTGGACGACATCCCGGCACTGGCCGTCACTCGGGCTGATGCGGCAAGGCTCCATCGGGGCCAGGCCGTTTTGTTGCGCGGACGGGATGCGCCCACTTGTAGCGGCACAGTCTATGTCACGGTGGCAGGCCGTCTTTTGGCGCTTGCTGAAGTTGGCAATGGCGAAATCATCCCCAAGCGTGTGTTCAACCTGACCGGCCTGACTGCCAGCCCCGGTCGCAACGAGAGAAATTGACGATGTCGATTGCCGCAGAACGCAAAGCGGAAGTCATCAAGACCAATGCCACCAAGGCCGGTGACACCGGCTCGCCCGAGGTTCAGGTCGCGATCCTGTCGGAACGCATCAACAACCTCACCAACCATTTCAAGACCCACGTGAAGGACAACCATTCGCGTCGTGGCCTCTTGAAGCTGGTCTCGACCCGCCGCTCGCTCCTCGACTATCTCAAGAAGAAGGACGAGGCGCGGTACAAGGCGCTGCTCGAGAAGCACAACATTCGTCGTTAAGTGTTCCCAACGCGCGCCATTGGCGCGCGTTTTTGCGCGTGGTTTCGGACGAAAGCGCTTCCTTTGAGGTTTTTGATCGAGGCTGCGTGCGCGTCGGATGCGAGCCGTTGACGACTTGCATCCGGGCATGATGGGCGAAGACCGCGGTTCGGTGTTCGCATTCGTGCCGACTGACAGTCCAGCAGCAATCCGGCGGCTGGGCACAACGGGCAAGGCGCCCGTATGACCCGAAAGGATGGACGCCATCCGACATCCAAAAACCATGGCAGGATCGCAGGACGCTGATCATCCGCTCCGATCAGCGTCCCGCAATCTTGCGCATGGTTTTTGTTTTTCGAGAGGCCGTCCCTTCTTTCGAGAACCCATGAAAGAAGACCTCCATGTTCAATAAGCATTCCGTCGAGATCGACTGGGGTGGACGCCCGCTCAAGCTGGAAACCGGCAAGATCGCCCGCCAGGCCGACGGCGCCGTCGTCGCCACCTACGGCGAGACCGTGGTGCTCGCCACCGTGGTCGCGGCGAAGGCGCCGCGCGAAGGCGTCGACTTCCTCCCGCTGACCGTCGACTATCAGGAAAAGACCTACGCTGCCGGCCGCATTCCCGGCGGCTATTTCAAGCGCGAGGGCCGTCCGACCGAGAAGGAGACGCTGGTCTCCCGCCTGATCGACCGTCCGATCCGTCCGCTGTTCGTCGACGGCTGGCGCAACGAGACCCAGGTGATCGCCACCGTGCTGTCGCACGACATGGAGAACGATCCGGATATCGTCGCGCTGGTGGCCTCGTCGGCTGCGCTGACCCTGTCCGGTGCTCCGTTCAAGGGCCCGATCGGCGCCGCCCGCGTCGGCTTCGCCAATGACGAATTCATCCTCAACCCGACGCTCGACGAGATGGTCGACACCCAGCTCGACCTCGTCGTCGCCGGCACCGCCGACGCCGTGCTGATGGTGGAATCGGAAGCCAAGGAACTGAACGAAGACATCATGCTCGGCGCCGTGATGTTCGGTCACCGCCACTTCCAGCCGGTGATCAACGCGATCATCGAGCTGGCCGAGAAGGCCGCCAAGGAGCCGCGCGAAGTCACCGTCATCGACAATTCCGCGCTCGAGAAGGAAATGCTCGGCCTCGTCGAGCAGGAGCTGCGCGCCGCCTACGCTATTCCGGTCAAGCAGGACCGCTACGCCGCGGTCGGCAAGGTCAAGGAAAAGGTGATCGCCCACTACTTCCCCGAAGGGCAGGAGCCGAAATACGACAAGCTGCGTGTCGCCGGCGTGTTCAAGGAGCTCGAAGCCAAGATCGTCCGCTGGAACATCCTGGACACCGGCAAGCGCATCGACGGCCGCGACAGCAAGACCGTGCGCAACATCGTCGCCGAAGTCGGCGTGCTGCCCCGCGCCCACGGCTCGGCGCTGTTCACCCGCGGTGAGACCCAGGCGATGGTCGTGACCACGCTCGGTACCGGCGAGGACGAGCAGTACATCGACGCGCTGTCGGGGACGTACAAGGAGACGTTCCTGCTGCACTACAACTTCCCGCCCTATTCGGTCGGCGAGACCGGCCGCCTCGGCGGCACCAAGCGCCGCGAGATCGGCCACGGCAAGCTCGCCTGGCGCGCGATCCACCCGGTGCTGCCGCCGCACCACGAATTCCCCTACACCACGCGCGTGGTGTCGGAAATCACCGAGTCCAACGGCTCCTCGTCGATGGCGTCGGTCTGCGGCGCCTCGCTCGCGCTGATGGATGCCGGCGTGCCGCTGAAGCGGCCGACCGCGGGCATCGCGATGGGCCTGATCCTCGAAGACAAGCGCTATGCGGTTCTCTCGGACATCCTCGGTGACGAGGACCATCTCGGCGACATGGACTTCAAGGTGGCTGGGACGGAGCAGGGCATCACCTCGCTCCAGATGGACATCAAGATCGAGGGCATCACCGAAGAGATCATGAAGGTGGCGCTCGGCCAGGCCAAGGAAGGTCGCATCCATATCCTGGGTGAGATGTCCAAGGCGCTGACTGCCGCGCGCGCCGAGCTCGGCGAATACGCGCCGCGCATCGAGACCTTCAAGATCGCCACCGACAAGATCCGCGAAGTGATCGGCACCGGCGGCAAGGTGATCCGCGAGATCGTCGAGAAGACCGGCGCCAAGGTCAACATCGAGGACGACGGCACCGTGAAGGTCGCCTCCAGCGACGGCGAGGCCATGAAGGCAGCGATCAAGTGGATCAAGTCGATCGCGTCCGATCCGGAAGTCGGCCAGATCTATGACGGCACCGTCGTCAAGGTCATGGAGTTCGGCGCCTTCGTGAACTTCTTCGGCTCCAAGGACGGTCTCGTCCACATCAGCCAGCTCGCTTCGTCGCGCGTGCAGAAGACCTCCGACGTCGTCAAGGAAGGCGACAAGGTCAAGGTCAAGCTGCTCGGCTTCGACGACCGCGGCAAGACCCGCCTGTCGATGAAGGTGGTCGACCAGACCACCGGCGAGGACCTCGAAGGCAAGGGCGAGGGCGAGAAGGCTCCGCGCGAAGCAGCCGGCGAGTAAGATCTCGCGACAGTCCAGAAAACGAAGGGCGGCCGAAAGGCCGCCCTTTTTGTTGGCCGTTTGCGGCCGGCTTTACCGGATTGGCCATGCGCGATTCCGCCGCAGCGCCGGAGAGACCGGGATCGAAACCGACGATGGTTGGTGATGCGTACCTATCGTACCGCCCTACGCTTCAGCGGATCGACCCCCGACAGGAGAACCGAATGACATCGATATCCCGGCGCCGTCTCATGTTCGCTGCAACCGGCCTCGTCGCGGCGGCCGCAGCCCCACGCATGGCGTTTGCGCAGGCCGCGGCGGCGCCCGCAGGGCCGTTCAAGCTCGATCCGCTCGCCTATCCGGCGAATGCGCTGGAACCGCATATCGATGCCAAGACGATGGAAATCCATCATGACCGCCATCACCAGGCGTTCATCACCAACCTGAACAATTTCGCCAAGGAAAATCCGCAGATTGCGGGAAAGCCGATCGGCGAAGTGCTGAGCAACCTCGGCGCCGTCCCGGACGCCATCCGCACCGGCGTCCGCAACAACATGGGCGGCCACGCCAACCACACCATGTTCTGGCAGATCATGGGACCGAACGGCGGCAAGCCGGAAGGTGCCTTGCTCACCGCAATCGACGGCGATCTCGGAGGCATGGAAAAACTGCAGGCCGACTTCAACGCTGCCGGCGGCCGCGTGTTCGGCTCGGGCTGGGTGTTCGTGACCGTCAGCAAGGATGGCAAGCTCGCAATCGAGACGCGCCCCAACCAGGACAATCCGATGATGGACGGCAAGCGGGCGTTGCTCGGCAACGACGTCTGGGAGCACGCCTATTACCTGAACTACCAGAACCGCCGCGCCGATTATCTCAAGGCATGGTGGAATATTGTGAACTGGAAGGTCGTGGGCGAGCGCTACGCTGCCGCGAAGGCCGGCACACTCGACGTGTGACAATCAGAGACTAAAAAGGGCGGCCTCTCGGCCGCCCTTTCGTCTATCGCTTGCTAACCGGACTCACGCTGCGATGTCGTAGCGGTCGAGGTTCATCACCTTGGTCCAGGCCTTGGCGAAGTCCTTGACGAACTTCTCCTTGGAGTCCGAGGTGGCATAAACCTCGGCGAAGGCGCGGAGCTGCGAGTGCGCGCCGAAGATCAGGTCGGAGCGCGTGCCGGTCCACTTCACCGCATTGGTCTTGCGGTCGCGCGCCTCATAGGTGCCGTCGGCCGCCGGTGTCCACTGCGCGCTCATGCCGAGCAGGTTGACGAAGAAGTCGTTGCTCAACGTGCCCACCTTCGAGGTGAGAACGCCGTGCTTCGAACCGTTCGCGTTGGCGCCGAGCACCCGCAGGCCGCCGACCAGAACCGTCATTTCGGGACCAGTGAGTCTGAGAAGCTGCGCGCGATCGACCAGCGCCTCTTCTTCCTGCATGAACTGATGCCGCTTGCCGACGTAGTTGCGGAAGCCATCGGCCCGCGGCTCCAGCGGTGCGAAAGAGGCCGCATCGGTCTGCTCCTGCGAGGCATCCATGCGGCCCGGCGTGAAGCCGACCTTGACCTCGACGCCGCCATCCTTCGCGGCCTTCTCGACCGCGGCGGTACCGCCGAGGACAATGAGGTCCGCGAGCGAGACCTTCTTGGCGCCGGACGACGCGTTGAAGTCCTTTTGGATCGCTTCGAGCTTGCCCAGAACCTTGGCGAGCTGGGCCGGTTGATTCACCTCCCAATCCTTCTGCGGGGCGAGACGGATGCGCGCGCCGTTGGCGCCGCCGCGCTTGTCGGAGCCGCGGAAGGTCGAGGCCGACGCCCAGGCGGTCGAGACCAGCTCGGAGACCGACAGACCCGAAGCCAGGATCTTGCTCTTCAGCGCGGAGATATCCTGATCGCTGACCAGCTCGTGATTCACCGCCGGAATCGGATCCTGCCAGATCAGCGTCTCCTTCGGCACCAGCGGGCCGAGATACCGCTGGATCGGGCCCATGTCGCGATGGGTGAGCTTGAACCAGGCGCGGGCGAAGGCGTCCGCGAACTGGTCGGGGTTCTCCAGGAAGCGGCGCGAGATCTTCTCATAGGCAGGATCGAAGCGCAGCGAGAGGTCGGTCGTCAGCATCGTCGGCCGATGTTTCTTCGACTTGTCGAAGGCGTCGGGGATGATCGCGTCGGCACCCTTGGCGGTCCACTGGTTCGCACCGCCCGGGCTCTTCGTCAGCTCCCATTCGAAATTGAACAGGTTCTCGAAGAAGTTGTTGCTCCACTTCGTCGGCGTCGCCGTCCAGGTCACTTCGAGGCCGCTGGTGATGGCATCGCCTGAGTGGCCCGACGCGTGCTTGCTCTTCCAGCCGAGGCCCTGATCTTCCAACGCGCCAGCTTCCGGCTCCGGACCGACCAGCGAAGGATCGCCCGCGCCGTGGGTCTTGCCGAAGCTGTGGCCGCCGGCGATCAGCGCGACGGTCTCTTCATCGTTCATCGCCATGCGAGCAAACGTTTCGCGGATGTCCTTGGCCGCAGCGACCGGATCCGGCTTGCCGTTCGGACCTTCCGGATTGACGTAGATGAGGCCCATCTGCACGGCGCCGAGCGGCTCGGCGAGCTGGCGCTCACCGCTGTAGCGCTCATCGCCGAGCCAGGTGCCTTCCGGACCCCAATAGAGCTCTTCCGGCTCCCAGACGTCGGCGCGGCCACCCGCAAAGCCAAACGTCTTGAAGCCCATCGATTCCAACGCGACGTTGCCGGCCAGCACCATCAGGTCGGCCCAGGAAAGCTTGCGGCCATATTTCTGCTTGATCGGCCAGAGCAGGCGGCGTGCCTTGTCGAGGTTGGCGTTGTCGGGCCAGCTGTTGAGCGGGGCGAAACGCTGCTGACCGGCGCCGGCGCCACCGCGGCCGTCAGTGGTGCGATAGGTGCCCGCGCTGTGCCAGGCCATGCGGATCATCAGGCCGCCATAGTGACCGAAGTCGGCCGGCCACCATTCCTGCGAATCCGTCATCAGGGCGGTGAGGTCCTTGATGACCGCATTCAGGTCGAGCGACTTGAACTCCTTGGCATAGTCGAAGTCCTTGTCCATCGGATCGGACTTGTCAGAGTTCTTGTGCAGGACCTCGATGTTGAGCTGGGTTGGCCACCAGTCGCGGTTCGTGCGCGTGGGTTTTCCGCCCGTGAACGGGCACTTCGACGTGTCATCCATGAATTACCTCCTCTGGTGGCGTCCGACGGCGCCCTTTGACCAGGTAGAACCACTCTAAGCATCGCCTCCTATCAGGTAAAGTTGACTTTAGTGATCGCTGCGATAGGATTTTCTGATGATGAACCTGACGCTGCGCCAACTCCGCTATTTCGATGCGCTGGCGCGCCACGGCCATTTCGGCCGGGCGGCCGAGTCCTGCTCGATCTCGCAGCCGGCGTTGTCGATGCAGATCAAGGAGTTGGAGGAAACCCTCGGCGGCCTGCTGCTGGAGCGCAGCGCGCGGCAGGTTGCCCTGACCCGGTTCGGCGAGGAGCTCGCGCAACGCGTCCGCGACATCTTGCGCTCGGTCGATGAGCTCGGCGATTTCGCCCGGGCGTCACAAGACCGTTTCGCCGGCCGCCTGCGCATCGGCATGATCCCGACGATTGCACCCTACCTCCTGCCCAAGATCACCAAGAACCTCACGCGCATGCATCCGGAGCTCGACATCCGCGTGCGTGAGACCATGACCCCGCGCCTGATCCAGGAGCTCGTCGAGGGCCGGCTCGACACCGCCATCGTGGCGCTGCCGGTGTCCGAGCCTTCACTCACGGAGGTCGCGCTGTTCGATGAGAAGTTCTTGCTGGTGCGGCCGGGCTCGGACGAGGGAACGCCGGTGCCATCGCGCGAGATGATGCGCGAGATGCGGCTGTTGCTGCTCGAAGAGGGCCACTGCTTCCGCGACCAGGCGCTCTCCTTCTGCAACATGCAAGCGGCGCCGCCGCGCGAGATGCTGGACGCCAATTCGCTCTCGACGCTGGTCCAGATGGTCAGCGCCGGCATCGGCGTCACGCTGATTCCGGAGATGGCGGTGCCGGTGGAGACGCGATCGGCGTCGGTCTCGCTGGCGCGCTTCCGCGATCCCGAGCCATCGCGCACCATCGGCATGGTCTGGCGCAAGACTAGCCCGCTGGCGCGGCAATTGCTGCAGATCTCCGAGGTGGTGTGCCTGTCGGCTGGCAAGGCGCGCCCACGCCAGGCCGCGCGCAACCAACGGGCTTGAGTGAATGTCACAGCCCATCATCCGCTCCGCTCGCCCGGACGAATATGATGAGGTCGGCCGCGTCTGGATGGAGAGCTGGGTCTCGACCGGACTTGGCGAGGCGAGCGACTTTCTGCTGGCAAACTTACGTGCGCGTATCCGGCGCGAGATCGAGAACGGCTGGAGCCTGTTCGTCGCCGACGACCGCGGCACGATCGCCGCCATGCTGGCGCTGCATCTGCCAAAGCTCTATCTCGACATGCTGTTCGTCGCACCCGCCTATCAGGGCCAGTCGCTCGGACGAAAGCTGCTCGCCTTCACGCGCACGCAAATGCCCGATGAAATGTATTTGCGCTGCGTGCGCGAAAACGAAAAGGCCTGGCGCTGGTACGAGCGCGAAGGATTTGTGTTCGAGAAGGAAGAGGTCGAGCCGTCGAACGGGTTCATGATGAAGTATTATCGGTGGGAGAACAAAGGAAACGCCCGATGATCAAGCTTTATTGGTCGCCTCGCTCGCGCTCGTTCACGACGCTCTGGCTGATGGAAGAAAGCGGCTTGCCCTATGAGCGCGTGCTGACCGACATCTCGACCGGCGCGCAGAAGGCGCCGGAATTCCTCAAGGTCAACCCGATGGGCAAGGTGCCGGCGCTGACCGACGGCGACGCATCGCTCGGCGAGGCGGCTGCGATCTGCGCCTACATTGCCGATCGCTATCCTGAGGCCAGGCTCGCGCCTGCGGTGACCGATCCGCGCCGTGCGCGCTATCTGCAATGGCTGTTCTTCTCGCCGGGCTGCATCGAGCCAGCCATCATCCAGATCTTCACCAAGATCGAGATCCCGACCTCGACCGCAGCGTGGGGCAGCGCGACTCAGGTCTTCGACGTGCTGGAAGCTGCGCTCGAGAAGGGGCCGTGGATTCTCGGCGAGGATTTCTCCGCCGCCGACATCACCATCGGCTCGGGCCTGAATTTCGCGGTCCGGCTGTTCAAGATGGTGCCGCCGCGGCCGGCCTTCGACGCTTACCTTGCGCGCTGCATGGCGCGCCCGGCATTCCAGCGCGCGGAGACAATCGCGGCGGGTTAGTCCTGCGTCTTCAAATCGTCCGGCCTCGGCATCAGGATGACGTTGTAGCCGGAATCGACATAGTGGATCTCGCCGGTGACGCCGCCGGACAGGTCCGACAGCAGATACAGCGCCGAGCCGCCGAGTTCGTCGAGCGTGACGCCGCGGCGCAGCGGCGCATGCTTCTGCATGAAGGCGAACATCGCGCGCGCCTCACCGATGCCTGAGCCGGCGAGCGTGCGGATGGGACCTGCGGAGATCGCGTTGACGCGGATGCCGCGCGGTCCGAAATCGGCGGCGAGATAGCGCACGGAGGCTTCCAGCGCCGCCTTGGCCACGCCCATCACGTTGTAATTCGGCATCGCGCGTTCCGACGCGCCGAAGGTCAGCGTGATCATGCTGCCGCCTTCGGTCATCAGTTCGGCCGCACGCTTCGCAATCTCCGTGAACGAGAAGCAGGAGATCACCATGGTGCGCGAAAAGTTCTCGCGGCTGGTGTCGGCGTAGCGGCCCTTCAGCTCGTTCTTGTCGGCGAAGCCGATCGCGTGGATCACGAAGTCGAGCTTGCCCCACTTGTCGCGGAGCGCCGCGAAGGTCGCATCGACGCTGGCGATGTCCTCGACGTCGCACGGCAGCACCAGATCGACGCCGAGCTGCTCCGCCAGCGGCTTGACACGCTTGCCCAAGGCCTCGCCCTGGAAGGTGAAGGCCAGCTCGGCACCGTGGGCATGCAGCGTCTTCGCCATGCCCCAGGCGATCGAATGATCATTGGCGATGCCCATGATCAGACCGCGCTTGCCTTTCATCAAACCTTCCATCTCGCGATTACTCTCCGCTGTCCGTCATGCCCGGGCTCGTCCCGGGCATCCACGTTTGTCCGCAACCGATAGCAAAGATGTGGATGGCCGGGACGAGCCCGGCCATGACGAAAAACTACCAATGCGAACGCAAGGCCTCACGCATCCAGCCGGCTGAACACCAGCGTGGCGTTGGTGCCGCCGAAGCCGAACGAGTTCGACAGCACGGTGCCGATCTTGACGTTGTCGATGCGCTTGCGCACGATCGGCATGTCGGCGAACACGGGATCGAGCTCCTGGATGTGCGCGCTCTCGCAGATGAAGCCGTTGTTCATCATCAGCAGCGAATAGATCGCCTCCTGCACGCCGGTCGCGCCCAGGGAGTGGCCGGTCAGCGCCTTGGTCGCCGAGATCGGCGGGCACTTCTCGCCGACGCCGAACACCTTTCGGATCGCCTCGATCTCCGGCGGATCGCCGGCGGGCGTTGAGGTCGCGTGCGGGTTGATGTAGTCGACCTTGGTCTTCACCGTCGACATCGCCATGCGCATGCAGCGCTCGGCGCCTTCACCCGACGGCGCCACCATGTCGTGGCCATCAGATGTCGCACCATAGCCGACGATCTCGCCATAGATTCGTGCGCCGCGCGCCTTGGCATGCTCGAGCTCTTCCAGCACCAGCACGCCGGCGCCGCCGGCAATGACGAAGCCGTCGCGATTGAGGTCGTAGGGACGCGAGGCGGTGGCGGGCGTGTCGTTGTACTTCGAGGACATCGCACCCATGGCGTCGAACAGCACCGACAGCGACCAGTCCAGCTCCTCGCAGCCGCCGGCGAAGATGATGTCCTGCTTGCCGATCTGGATCGTCTCATAGGCGTTGCCGACGCAATGGTTCGACGTCGCGCAGGCCGACGAGATCGAATAGTTCACGCCCTTGATCTTGAACCAGGTCGCGAGCGTCGCGGAGGCCGTCGACGACATCGCCTTCGGCACTGCAAACGGGCCGACGCGCTTCGGTCCCTTGGAGCGGGTGATGTCTGCGGATTCGACGATGGTGCGCGCCGAGGGCCCGCCGGAGCCCATGATGATGCCGGTGCGGATGTTGGAGACTTCATCCGGTGACAGGCCGGAATCCTGGATCGCCTGCTCCATCGCGACGTGATTCCAAGCGGCACCCTGGCCGAGGAAACGCATCGCGCGGCGGTCGACCACCGTCGCGGGATCGAGCGATGGTTCGCCGGCGACCTGCGAACGGAAGCCGAGCTCGGCGTATTTCTCAGCCCGCGAAATGCCCGACTTCGCCTCGTGAAGGCTCGCAAGCACTTCCTGGGTGTTGTTTCCGATGGACGAGACGATGCCCATTCCGGTGACCACAACCCGCCTCATGTCAGCCTCGCCTCATCGTTGTCTTCTTGGATAATGCGCTCAGCCCAGGCTCGTGCCCTGCTTGAACAGGCCGACCTTCAGATCCTTGGCGCGATAAATAATCTGGTCATCGACCGAAAGCCACCCGTCGGCGATACCGAGCACGAGCTTTGCCCGCATCACGCGTTTGATATCGACGTTGTACACAACCTTGCGGGCTTCGGTCAGCACCTGACCACTGAATTTCAGTTCGTTCAAGCCGAGCGCGCGGCCGCGACCTTCGCCGCCGATCCAGCCGAGATAAAAGCCGACCATCTGCCACAGCGCATCGAGGCCGAGGCAGCCGGGCATCACCGGATCGTTCTTGAAGTGACAGCCGAAGAACCAGAGGTCGGGCTTCACGTCCAGCTCGGCGCGAACCACCCCCTTGCCGAACTCGCCGCCTTTGTCGTTAATTTCCGTGATGCGGTCGAACATCAGCATGGGCGGCAGCGGCAGCTGGGCATTGCCCGGACCGAACATCTCGCCGCGGGCACATGCCAGCAAATCTTCGTATTCGTAACCGTTGCGCCTGTTCAGCATGCACGAGCCTCTGTTCAATCCGATTGAGCGACGTTTTTTGGCGAAAATGGGTCCCGTCTCAATCGGTGAGCAACGCCAATTGCTACCGTCAGGTGCTGCTCCCGCAAGCCCCGAATGGACTGCGGACCGGGCCACGATGCCCGGCTGCGCCAAAATCGGCTAGGCGGAACCGCGCGCTCTCTAACACAGGCTATTCAGGTGGCAAAGCGCGTCCATGAAGGTAAAATGACGGCTTCCTTGCTCGGTTCCAAGCCTGATTAGAACCTCTCTAGTTGCGAGAAACTTGCATCTGCATCTTTCTGTTCTTATATTGCGGAGAGATATTGTTCACGCGTGCCCGAAATCTGGAAATGAGCGAGAATTCAGCGCCCCATCACGACGACGACGTTCACGCTGCGGCCCTCCTGTCCGGCCGCCAGCCGGCGCTGACGGGCTGCCCGTGGCATGACGTCAACGAAATGCTCCAGTCTGCGGGGCTTCGTCCGACGCGCCAGCGCATGGCGCTTGGCTGGCTCCTTTTCGGCAAGGGCGCGCGCCACCTGACGGCTGAAATGCTCTACGAAGAAGCGACCCTGGCCAAGGTTCCGGTGTCGCTGGCAACCGTCTACAATACGTTGAACCAGCTTACCGATGCGGGCCTGCTCCGCCAGGTCAGCGTGGACGGCACCAAGACCTATTTCGACACCAACGTCACCACCCACCACCACTATTACCTCGAGAACAGCCACGAGCTGGTCGACATCGAGGATCCGCATCTGGCGCTGTCCAAGATGCCGGAGGTGCCGGAGGGTTACGAGATCGCGCGCATCGACATGGTCGTGCGCCTGCGCAAGAAGCGCTGAGATCGTCTTAAAACGCTGAGATTGTCGTCATGGCCGGGCTTGTCCCGGCCATCCACGTTCTTGGGCCAAGCGTGGAAGCACGTGGATGCCCGGGACAAGCCCGGGCACGACGTGGGGCGGTAGACTGCTCCGCCGGCCTTCGGGTCAGTTCACCTTCTCGTCCGAATAGACGCCCCAAAGGCGTTCCTGCTGGATCCAGCCTTCAAAGCCGTTGCCGGTGACGTAGCACCAGCTTGCAGTGCACTTCTTCACCTGCGTGACGACACCGGCTTGGAGCTTGGCCGCAACCGCGCTGTCGAGATCGGGACGGTCGTAGATCGGCGCGAGGTCGTCCTTGTGCTTCATGGTGACGACCGCGGTGCGGCGACCCGACAGCAGTGAGTGATAGACCCAGCCCTCGGCACCTTCGGAATCGCGCACCCGGCGCCAGTTCTCGAACTCTGCGGTGATTTCGACCGGCAGGCCGGCGCGGGTATAGACCCAGGCCACGTCATTGTCCTTGGTCGGGCCGGCGCGAACGTTGACGTGATCCGATTTGAGGCTGACATAGCGCGGCACCGGCAGGCCGCTGGCGCTCTGGGTCGTGTTGTCCTTCGCCGCATGCGAGGGGCTGACCGAGGCGCTCAACCAGGTGCAAACGAGCGCCATCACCGAACAAAAACGCCCCAACGCCATCAACCCGTCTCCTGTCGAAGGCCCGGCCTCGCCGGACCCCCACCCCGAATTCCAAAACCCCTGCCGCGTCAGCCCTGTCCCGCCCCACGCGGGTGTTCCCAAGCCAGGTCCGAAGCCCGAACCCGTGGTTCTTGTCTTGGCCCGGCCTTCTGCTAGAGAGGACGGACGCTTGAACAACCAGTTTGCCCCGATTTTCCGGCCTGGAAACGTCGGGAGAGCTTGAAGGAAACGCCGGGGACGACACGGCAAGGGCAGTGTCGAACAACCGGGTTAATGAGGCCTCAACGGCCGGCCTTTGGCGACAAAGGCGGCTTGCGATGCTTCATGAGAGCAGGACATGTCGGTGAAGAAAAAGCCCCTCGTCGTGGTGACGCGCAAGCTGCCGGATTCGATCGAGACGCGGATGCGCGAGCTGTTCGATGCGCGGATCAATCTCGACGACACGCCGATGTCGCCCGAGCAGATCCTCGAGGCCGCGCGCACCGCCGACGTGCTGGTGCCGACCGTGACCGACCACATCAGTGCCGAGGTCGTCAACCAGCCCGACTGCAAGCTCCGCCTGATCGCCAATTTCGGCAACGGCGTCGACAATATCGACGTCGCGGCCGCCCATGCCCGCGGCATCACCGTCACCAACACGCCGAAAGTCCTGACCGAAGACACCGCCGACATGACCATGGCGCTGATCCTCGCGGTGCCCCGGCGGATGATCGAAGGCGCCTCTATCCTGACGGACGGAAAACCCTGGGCGGGCTGGTCGCCGACCTGGATGCTCGGCCACCGCATCGGCGGCAAGCGGCTCGGCATCATCGGCATGGGCCGCATCGGCCAGGCAGTGGCACGCCGCGCCCGCGCCTTCGGCCTGCAGATCCACTATCACAACCGCCGCCCAGTGGCCCCCGTCATCGCCGAGGAGCTGGGCGCGACCTATTGGGAAAGCCTCGACCAGATGCTGGCGCGGATGGACATCATCTCGGTGAACTGTCCGCACACGCCGGCAACCTATCATCTGCTGTCGGCGCGCCGGCTGAAGCTAATCCGCAAGGACGCCTACATCGTCAACACCGCGCGCGGCGAGGTCACCGACGAGGACACGCTGATCAAACTGATCGAAGGCGGTGAGATCGGAGGCGCCGGGCTCGACGTCTACGAGCACGAGCCCGCGGTCAATCCAAAGCTGGTGCGGCTCGCCAAGGCCGGCAAGGTCACGCTGCTGCCGCATATGGGCTCGGCCACGATCGAAGGCCGCGTCGAGATGGGTGAGAAGGTGATCATCAACATCCGCACCTTCCTCGACGCCCACAAGCCGCCGGATCGCGTGCTGCCGAGCATGCTCTAGGGTTTATCGGCCCTGCGTCGGCGCCAGTCCGCGACGAAATCGATGAAGGCACGCAGTGCCGGCGGCACCTGGCGGCGGCTCGGATAGTACAGGAACGGTCCCGGAAACGGCTCGCACCAGTCCTCCATCAAGCTGACCAGTGCACCGGATTTCAGGGCCTCGTGCACATAACCATCCATCGTTGCCCAGACCCCGACGCCGTCCAGTGCGGCGCGCATGGCGAGATTCATGTTGGTCGAGATCAGCTTCGCGGGCGGATCGACCTTCACGATCTGGCCGGTCTTCTCGAACTCGAGATCGTGCATAACGCCGCTCGAGTAGCGCGGGCGGATGCAATCGTGCTCCAGCAAATCCTTCGGATGTTTCGGCCTGCCGCGCCGCGCGATGTAGTCGGGCGAAGCGACCACGACGTAACGCTGCAGGCCGCTCAGCGGGATCGCCACCATGTCCTGCGCGAGATGCTCGCCGTAGCGCGCGCCGGCGTCGTAACCGCCGCTCACGATGTCGACGAACCCGCTCTCGGAGACGATGTCGAGATCGACTTGCGGATGCGCTTGCAGGAACGGCCCGACCATGGGCGCCAGCACGAGGTCGACCGCCGGCGGCGGCGCGTTGATGCGCAGGCGGCCCGCGGCGACCTCGCGCAGGCCCCGGACCTGGTCCAGGGCATCGCCGACATCGCGTAGCGCCGGCGCCACGCGCGACAGCAGCAACTCTCCCGCCTCGGTCAGGGCGACGCTGCGGGTGGTGCGGTTCACCAGGCGAACGCCAAGGCGCTCCTCCAGGTCCCGCAGACGCTGGCTAAGGCTCGACACCGACACGCGAATTTCGACCGCCGCGCGGCGGAAATTGCGGGTGCGGGCCACCGCTACGAAGACGTCGAGATCGCGCAGGTCAGGCTCGGCCATTGTTCGCTAATGTGAACAAGGCATTCCTGATTGTCCAGCTTATCGGCGCAATGGAGCGGGCGCATATCTGGCCGCGTCACGCGGCGCCGTCAGCCGCCTTTTCAAGGAGAGCCATCATGGAACAGCGCAAACTCGGTTCGACCGGCCCCACCGTATCCGCCCTCGGGCTCGGCTGCATGGGCATGTCGGACGTCTATGGCTCCGCCGATCGCGGGGAGGCCATCGCCACGGTGCAGGCGGCGATCGATGCCGGCATCACGCTCGTCGATACCGGCGATTTCTACGCTATGGGCGACAATGAGATGCTGGTCCGCGAGGCGCTGAGGGTTGTGCCGCGCGACAAGGTGCAGCTCAGCGTCAAGTACGGCGCGCTGCGCGGGCCCGCCGGCGAGTTCGCTGGCATGGACACGAGGCCCGCCGCGACCAGGAACTTCCTCGCCTATTCACTGCAACGGCTCGGCACCGACTATCTCGACATCTACCGCCCGGCACGGCTCGATCCGAACGTGCCGATCGAGGAGACCATCGGCGGCCTCGCCGATCTCGTGAAGGCGGGCTACGTCAGGCATATCGGCCTGTCCGAGGTCGGCTCCGACACCATCCGCCGCGCGCACGCCGTGCATCCGATCGCCGATCTGCAGATCGAATATTCGCTGATCGAGCGCAGCATCGAGCGCGACATCCTGAACACCTGCCGCGAGCTCGGCATCGGCATCACCGCCTATGGCGTGCTCGCGCGCGGGCTGATCAGCGGGCACTGGACCAAGGACAGCGGCAAGGGCGGCAAGGACTACCGGCTGATGACGCCGCGCTTCCAGGGCGCAAATCTCGAGGCCAATCTTGCGCTGGCGGACTCACTGCGTGCGATCGCCACCGAGATCGGCGCAACGCCGGCACAGGTCGCGATTGCCTGGGTCGCGGCGCAGGGCAAGGAGATCGTGCCGCTGGTCGGCGCAAGAACCCGCAATCGTCTCACCGAAGCGCTCGGCGCGACCAGCGTCATGCTGACACCGGCCCATCTGGCGACGCTGGCCGAAGCCTTCCCGCCGAACGTCGCAGCCGGCACGCGCTACGCGGCCGAGCAGATGGCGCATCTCGACAGCGAGAAGCCGGCCAGCAAGTAATGGCGGTCAGGTGCGATGGGCGCTGAGGTCGGTGACCACGGGCCCATCGCCGTTGAGCGGATTGGCGGGATCGCGCGAGTAGCGCAGCGTCTCGAAGCGCATTGCGCGCGCATCGATCATCAGGAGGCGGCCGATGAGGCCGTCGCCGAAGCCGACAATCTCGCGGATCGCTTCCAGCGCCATCATCGAGCCGAGCACGCCCGCGAGCGCGCCCATCACGCCGGCCTCCGCGCAGGCCGGCACAGTGCCGGGCGGCGGCGCCTCGGGAAAGAGACAGCGATAGGTTGGATTGAACTCGCCCGCTTCGTTCGTCTCATGCGCGCGGATGGTTGTGAGCGAACCGTCGAAGGTGCCGAGCGCCGCCGTGATCAGCGGCCGCTTGGCGAAGAAGCAGGCGTCCGAGACCAGATAGCGCGTCGAGAAATTGTCGGAGCCGTCGAGCACGAGGTCGTAGTCGCCGATCAGGTTGAGCGCATTGTCGGCGTTGAGCCAGGTGGCATGACCGATGAATCGGACATGCGGATTGAGCGCCGCAATCCGCTCGGCCGCGCTCTCGACCTTGTGCCGGCCGATGTCGGGCGTCGTATGGATCACCTGGCGCTGCAGATTGGAAAGCGACACCACGTCGTCGTCGACCACGCCGAGCGTGCCGATACCGGCGGCGGCCAGATACATCAAGGCGGGCGCGCCGAGCCCGCCGGCGCCGATCACCAGCACCGAGGCTCGCTTCAGCGCAGCCTGACCGGGACCGCCGACATCGCGCAGGACGATATGGCGGGCATAGCGTTCGAGTTCGTCCGGGCTCAGCATCGTCGTACGCCTCTCCTAATACGCCCTTGCTCTCGATCCTCATGGTGAGGAGCGCGGAACGCGCGTCTCGAACCATGCAGGCCCCGATCTCGCCCGCTGCCATCCTTCGAGACGCGGCCAAGAGGCCGCTCCTCAGGATGAGGGCCTGTTTGCTTGGCTCGGCCTCGGGCCTGAACCACCGCTACATTGTTCGCGACCAACGAGATGTGCTTCGATGGCATGCTTTTCAATGTTTTGGCGTTCAATGGACTGGCTGGATTTGTCATGAGATCGATGCTTGCGGCAACACTGATGTTTGCGACCGCCACGGGCGCGCAGGCACAGATGACGACGGCCCAAGTGCCCGGCACCACCCCGAAAACGGTCCAGACCGTTTCGGTCAAGCCGCCTGCGACGCAGACGCCGTCGGCGACGGCCGACGCCATGACGAAGCCAGAGCGGCTCTCGCTCCAGTCCGACCTGGCCTGGGTCGGCCAATATAACGGTGCCATCACCGGCGACGTCAGCGAGCGTATGGTCAGCGCCATCAAGGAGTACCAGAAGGCCAAGGGCGGCAAGCCGACCGGGGTGCTCAATCCGCAGGAGCGCGCCGCGCTCGCCGAGACGGCCCGCAAGAAGCAGGAGAGCGTCGGCTGGAAGATCGTGACCGAGCCGACCAGCGGCGCCCGCCTCGGCATTCCCGGCAAGCTGGTGCCGCAGCAGGCAAGCGACGCCAACGGATCGAAATGGACGTCACCGACAGGAACGGTGCAGGTGGTTCTCAGCCGCCGCAAGGAGGTGAACCCGACCTCGGCCAAGCTCGCGGACCTCGAGAAGGAGCCGTCCGGACGCAAGGTCGACTACACCGTGGTGAAGCCGGACTTCTTCGTGCTGTCGGGATTGCAGGGCCAGAAGAAGTTCTACGTCCGCGGCACATTCAAGGGCGACGAAGTCCGCACCATGACGATCCTCTACGACCAGGCGACCGAGAACACGGTCGAGCCGGTGGTGATCGCGATGTCGAGCGCCTTCACTGCGTTCCCGCTGGGACCGCAGGCCGGACCGCCGCCGCGCAAGACCGTCGAATACGGCACTGGGATCGTCGTCAGTGACGACGGCGCGATCGTCACCGACCGCCTTGTCACCGATGGCTGTCTCGCGATCACAATCGGCGGCTACGGCAATGCCGATCGCATCGCCGAGAACAAGGAGCACGATCTCGCGCTCCTGCGCATCTACGGCGCACGCGGCCTGAAGCCGCTCAGTCTTGCCGGCGGTGCAGCGAGCACGACTATCGACGTCATCGGCATTGCCGATCCGCAGAGCCAGGGCGGCGCGGCCGGCGTGTCGGGCCTCAAGGCGACGCTGGCGCCGGTGACGCCCGGCAATGCCGCGCTGTCGCCGCCGCCCCCGGTCGGCTTCTCCGGCAGCCCGGCGATCGACGCCGACGGCAAGTTCGCAGGGATCGCGCTATTGAAGCCGGCGATGGTCGCAGGGCCCGCGACGGTGCCGGCCTCACAGGCGCTGATGATCTCGGGTGAGACCGTGCGCAATTTCCTCAAGGCGAAAGACGTCACTGCCAACGGCACGTCGAGCGATGCGAAAGCCGCCGTCGTCCGCGTGATCTGCGTGCGAAAGTAACTCTCGTGTCCCGGACGCGCTGCAACGCGCCAGCGTTGCTGCGCAGAGCCGGGACCCATGCATCCACATTCCATGCAAGAAACCCCTGGGCCCCGACTCTGCAGCGCATCGCTATGCGCTGCAGAGTCGGGGCACGAGGGCTAGCTCAATCTGAAGCGGATCCCGCCCTTTGCCAGTCCGCCCGAAATTCCTACCGGCGTGCCATCTGCGCGCCAGCATGCCGCGCCGGTCATGGTGCCGTCCTCATGGAAGGCGATGCCGTTCATGCCGCCGGCGACGGTCGCGACCGGCAGGACCTCGTGGCCCATCTCCGTAAGTTTCGTACGGACGCTCTCCGGCACCGTCTGTTCGACTTCGAGCGCGTTGCCCTCGGTCCAGACGCGCGGCGCCTCGACCGCCTCCTGCAGGCTCATGCCGTGGTCGATCAGATTGACCAGCGCCTGCATCGCGCTCGGGAAAATGCGCTTGCCTCCGGGCAGGCCGAGCGCATAGCGCAGCTTGCCGTCGCGCAGAGCCATCATCGGCGACATCGACGTGGTGACGCGCTTGCCCGGCGCCAACGACAGCGCATGGCCGGGACGGGGATCGAACAGGTTCATGTAGTTGTTGGCGATGGCGCCCAGACCCGGGATCATGATCTTAGCGCCGAACAGATTGTTGATGGTCTGCGTGGTCGCGACCACGTTGCCGAAGGCATCCGCTGCCGTCATATGCGTGGTGTGAGCGCCCTCGAGCTGAGAGACGCCCGCGCCCCAGGCCTGCGCCCGGGCCGGATCGATGGCGCGGCGGCGCTCCTCGGCGTAGGCTTTCGAGGTCAGCTTTTCCACGGGCACGCCGACATAGTCAGGATCGCCGCTGGCCGCGGCGCGATCGGCAAAGGCGATCTTCAGGACCTCCGCGAGATAATGGATGGTCTCGGGTGTGCCGAAGCCGAGGCCGGCGATATCGTAGTCCTCTAGGATGTTCAGCATCTGCGCAATGTGCACGCCTGAGGCGGCGGGAGGCGGCGGACCAAAGATGGTCCAGCCGCGATAGTCGGCGCGGATCGGCTGCCGCTCGACCGTCTTGTAGCTCGTGAGGTCGTTTCGGCGGATGAAGCCGCCGGTCTTCTCCATGTAGTCGACGAGGATGTCGCCCAGCGGCCCTTCGTAGAGCGCCTTCTCGCCGTGGTCGGCGATATGGCGCAGCGTCTCGGCATATTCGGCTTGCACCACGCGCTCGCCGACCTTGAGGGGCTCGCCATCCGGCAGATAGATCGCCGCGATTGGCTTGTCCTTGCGCATCTCCTCAGCGCTCTCGCTGATGCATTCGCGCAAATAGGGCGTCGCCGCGTAGCCGCGCGCGGCGTGCTTGATTGCGGGCTGCATGATGTCGGCGAGGCTCATGGTGCCGAACCGGCGCAGCGTCTCGCACCAGGCCTTCAGCGAGCCCGGCACTGCGACCGCCTTCGGACCGTTGAGATTCTCGTTGCCGACGGTGTCGAACACGTCATGAGCCGAGCCTGGTTCGGACGTGTAGGTGGTGTCACGCACCGCCGCGGGCACGGTGCTCTGGCCATCGATGAAGCGATGGCTGCCATCGGCGAGCCGGATGTGCGCCATGCCGCCGCCGATGATCCCGACCATCATTGGCTCGACCACGGTCAGGGCAAACAGCGTCGCGATGGCAGCATCGATGGCATTGCCGCCAGCAGCCAGCATCTCCGCGCCGGCGCTGGAGGCCAGGGGATGGTTGCTGACCACCATGCCGCGGCTCGAGACCGCCGGCATCTTCTGACATTCAAAAGTGGTTGCCGTCCGATTGCGCCAGTTTCCGCCCATGCCGCCCGCCCTTTTGTTCACGGCGGCGAGCACATCATACGCGCGACTACGGGTCCAGTATTGGTACGGATTAGCTGACATTCCCAATTCTGCCACCCTCGCCTTTATTGATTCGGACATCCGCGGTCCCCTTTGGATCGGGCAGGGCACGTCCTGAGCGAGAAGAGCTCAGCATCGCGAAGCGATGCACGTTCGCGTGGCGTTTTCCTGACCCAAGCACTCCAAAGGATTGATCTTCAATGCACACGATCGTACTGGCCACCCAAAAGGGCGGCAGCGGCAAGAGCACGCTTGCCATCGGCCTCGCGCTGGCCGCCAAGCAGGCCGGCTTCACGGTTCGCCTGATCGAGACCGACCCGCAGGGCACCCTATCGAACTGGCAGCGCCGCCGCAGCACCGATGATCTCGTGGTCGAACCGATCTATCACGCCGCCGACATCGCGCCGCGGCTGAAAATGCTGGCCGACAGCGGCCTTCAGCTCGCGATCGTCGACACCGCGGCCGGCCTCAGCGCCGCCACTACCGCGGCAATACGTCATTCCGACCTTTGCCTGATCCCGGCCCGCCCGAGCCTCCTCGACATCGAGGCGACCGTCTCGACGCTCAGCGTCGCGCGCGCCTGGAAGCGGCCTTACAGCTTCGTGCTGAACCAGACGCCGATCCGAGGCCAGCGCATCGACAACGCCGCCAACACCCTCGCCGAGGAAGCCGCGCTCGATCTTTCGGACGTGCTCGCGCGCCCGCTGATCGTCATGCGTAACGATCACCAGGACTCGCTCGCGAACGGCCTCGCGGTGAGCGAATTCGCGCCGAACGGCAAGTCAGCGGACGAGATCCGCGGCCTCTGGCGCTGGATCGAAAACCGGCTCGAGCTCGAAGCCACGACCAGCGTCCTGATCGACCAGGTCATGTCAGCGGCCGATGGCATGCTGCATGCGGCCACAGAGCTCTCGGCTGACGAGACCACGACACTGGCGTCCTGAGCGGGGCGATCGCTCAGGCGACAGCCGGCCCTTCACCGTCCGGAAGGACCTCAGCGACGAAGCAATCCGGCCACCAGCCCGGCCGGATTGCTTCGATTCGCGTTTCGTCGCCCGAAAAGTTCGATTTTCGTAGCCCGGATGGAGCGCAGCGCAATCCGGGATCCTCGCATCCGTCGCGCGAAGAACCCGGATTACGCTTCGCTCCATCCGGGCTACGGCGCTATCTCACTTCTGACATTTCGGACACCAGAAGGTCGACCGGCCATTCTGCGTGAACCGTTTGACCGTGCCACCGCAGCGCGGCGTCGTGCATGTCTCGCCTTCGCGGTCATAGACCTTGAAGGAATGCTGGAAATAGCCGAGCTCGCCCGAGGTCTGGCGATGGTCGCGCAGTGACGATCCGCCGGCCTTGATCGCATCGTTGAGCACGGTGTGGATCGCGCCGACCAATCGCTTGGCGTGATCGGTCGGCTCGCCCTTCTTTGTCGATAAGGTCGCCGCGATCCGGCGCGGCGACAGATGCGAGCGGTGCAGCGCCTCGCAGACATAGATGTTGCCGAGGCCGGCGACCACGCGCTGGTCGAGCAACGCCGCCTTCAGGCTCGTGGTCTTGCCGGCGCAGGACCGCGCCAGCATCGCGGCATCGAACTCGTTGCCGAGCGGTTCCGGGCCGAGCCCGCGCAGCAGCGGTTCGTCATCGAGCGCATTGCGCGCGATCACCTTCATGTAACCGAAGCGGCGTGGATCGTTGAAGACGATGTCGGCGCCGGAGGACATCCGAAACAGCACATGGTCGTGCGCGGAATCCTTGCCCTTCGGATAATGAAACTCGCCGGGCTGCGCGTCGTTGTCCGGCTTGATGACGCGGAAAGAGCCCGACATGCCCAGATGCATCAGCAGCACGTCGCCGGAGGCGAGATCGGCCATGAGATATTTTGCACGGCGGCCGAGCCCGGTGACGACCTGCCCCTTGAGCCGCGCCACGAAGTCGGGCTGGAACGGAAAGCGCAGATCCGGCCGGCGGGCCTCCGCGACCAGGATTTTCGCACCCTCCATGACGGGCTGAAGGCCGCGGCGGACGGTCTCGACTTCGGGCAATTCAGGCATGATCGGGCATTCACCTTATGAGGGCGGTGTGATAGCGCCATTGCGGCGGGCGCGCTATGGTCCGCCCAGTGGAGTAGAGTAATGGATCGGCCGGGCGAAACCACGCATTTTGGCTACAGGGACGTTCCCCTGGGGGACAAGCAGACGCTGGTGAACGATGTGTTTCACAGCGTGGCATCGCGCTATGATCTGATGAACGATTTGATGTCCGCCGGCCTGCACCGGGTCTGGAAGGACATCATGATCAACGCGCTCGACCCGCCGAGAAGCGACCGGCCGTTCGCGCTGCTCGACGTGGCCGGCGGCACCGGCGACATCTCGTTTCGCGCCGCCAAGGCAGCGGGCCCCGGCTTCCATGCCACGGTCTGCGACATCAACGCCGACATGCTGGCGGTGGGGCGCGAGCGCGCCATCAAGCGGCATCTCGAAAGCAAGGTCGATTTCGTCGAGGGCAATGCCGAAGCGCTCGCCTTTGCCGATCGCAGCTTCGATGCCTATACGATCGCTTTCGGTATCCGCAACGTGCCGCAGATCGATCTTGCGCTGCGCGAGGCCTATCGCGTGTTGAAGCCCGGCAGCCGCTTCCTGTGTCTGGAGTTCTCCACCGTCGAGATGCCCGGGCTCGATCGCCTCTACGACCTGTTTTCGTTCAAGGTGATCCCCCCGCTCGGCCGCATGGTCACGGGCGATGCCGAGTCCTATCAGTACCTCGTCGAGTCGATCCGCAAGTTTCCAAAGCCGGCCGCCTTCGCCGACATGATCCGCGACGCCGGCTTTGCCCGCGTCAGCTGGCAGACGCTCTCGGGCGGCATCGTCGCACTGCATTCGGGCTGGCGTTTGTGATCTCTGCCATCACCCACATTACGCGCCTGATCCGCGCCGCGCTCGTCTTTGCGCGCGAGGGCGTGTTCGGTTCGGTCGATCCGAGCCTGGTGCCGCCGCCGGGACAGCTGGCGCTCAAGCTGGCGCGCATCATTGAGCGCCGCGGCGTCAAGCAGGGACCACGGATTTCGCGCGCTCTGACGCGGATGGGCCCGGCCTATCTCAAGCTCGGTCAGTTCCTGGCGACGCGCCCCGACGTCGTCGGCGTCATCATGGCGCGCGACCTCGAAAGCCTGCAAGACCGCCTGCCGCCGTTTCCGCAGGCGGAAGCGGAAGCGACGATCGCCATTTCGCTGGAACGTCCGCTGAAGGACGTGTTTGCGAGCTTCGGTCCGCCGGTCGCGGCCGCCTCGATCGCGCAGGTGCATCGCGGCGAGGTGCTGCGCGACGGCGTCCGCAGGTCGGTCGCGATCAAGGTGCTCAGGCCCAACGTCGCCGCGCGGTTCCGCCGCGACCTCTCCGATTTCTTCTTCGTCGCACACAAGGCCGAGGCCTATTCTGCCGAGGCGCGGCGCCTGCGCCTGATCGAAGTCATCAACACCATGTCGCGCTCGGTCGCCATGGAGATGGACCTGCGGCTGGAAGCCGCGGCGCTGTCGGAGATGGCCGAGAACACGCGCGACGATCCTGATTTCCGCGTGCCCGCCGTCGACTGGGACCGCACCACGCACAATGTGCTGACGATGGAGTGGATCGACGGCATCGCGCTGAACGATCACAAGCGCCTGGCGGAGGCCCAGGTCGACCTGCCCGATCTCGGCCGCAAGGTGATCCAGAGCTTCCTGCGGCATGCGCTGCGCGACGGCTTCTTCCACGCCGACATGCATCCGGGCAATCTGTTCCTCGATGACGCCGGCCGGCTGGTCGCGGTCGATTTCGGCATCATGGGCCGGCTCGGCATGAAGGAGCGACGCTTCCTCGCAGAGATCCTGCTCGGCTTCATCACCCGCGATTATCGCCGCGTCGCCGAGGTGCATTTCGAAGCCGGCTATGTGCCCGCACATCATTCGGTGGAGAATTTCGCACAGGCCATCCGTGCCATCGGCGAGCCGATCCACAACCGCACCGCCGAGGAGATCTCGATGGCGCGGCTCTTGACGCTGCTGCTCGAGGTCACCGGCCTGTTCGACATGACGACGCGGCCGGAGCTGATCCTGCTGCAGAAGACCATGGTGGTGGTCGAAGGCGTCGCGCGCGGTTTCGATCCCAAGCTCGACATCTGGAAGATCGCCGACCCCGTGGTGCGCGAATGGATCGAGCGCAATCTCGGGCCGATCGGCCGGGTGCAGGGCGCGCTCGCGGGTACCGGAGACATCGCACGGGTGCTGATGCGCCTGCCGGAGATCGCGGAGCGATCCGTGAAAGTACTCGAGCAGCTCGAGACCATGACCCGCGAGGGCATCAGGCTGTCGCCGGAAAGCATTGCGGCCATGGGACGCAGCGAGGGGCGCAAGAACCGCTGGCGCACCGTGGCGCTGTGGATCATCGCCGCCACCTTCATCGGAATCCTGATCGCAGTCCGGAATTTGTGATTGCACTGCAATCAACGGATTGATAGCATCGCTATCATTCCGCTGGAGACGCGTCATGGCAAGCCTGACCATCCGCAAGCTCGACGAGGGCGTCAAAACCTATCTGCGGCTGCGCTCGGCCAAGAACCACAGGTCGGTCGAGGAAGAGGTCCGGGTCATCCTGCGGGAGCTGATCGAGGGCCGCGAGGAACCGCTGACGCCGTTTGCGGTGCCAGCGGCAGCTTCCACCACCCCGATCCCCCAGCGCACCGGCGCTCTCCCCGAGGCCAGCGTCACCCTGATCATCGGCGGCGGCATCGCCGCATATAAATCGCTCGACCTGATCCGCCGGCTCAAGGAGCGGCGCATCGAGGTCCGCTGCGTGCTGACCAAGGCCGCGCAGCAATTCGTCACGCCACTGGCGGTGAGCGCGCTGTCGCATGAACGCGTCTATACCGATTTGTTCGACCCTCAGAGCGAGTTCGACGCCGGCCATATTCGCCTGGCCCGCGACTGCGACCTGATCGTGGTGGCGCCGGCGACCGCCGACCTCATGGCCAAGATGGCGAACGGCCATGCCGACGATCTCGCCAGCGCCATCCTGCTCGCGACCAACCGCAAGGTGTTGCTGGCGCCGGCGATGAACCCCCTGATGTGGAACAACGCAGCGACTCGGCGCAACGTCAGTGTGCTCCAGCGCGATGGCGCGGTGCTGATCGGGCCGAATTCCGGCGAGATGGCGGAAGCCGGCGAAGCCGGGACAGGGCGCATGTCGGAAGCCATCGAGATCGCCAATGCCGCCGAGCGGTTGCTGCGGCCGCCGGTGCCGAAGCCGCTTGCCGGCAAACGCGTGCTGATCACCGCCGGCCCCACCCACGAGCCGATCGATCCGGTGCGCTATATCGCCAACCGCTCTTCCGGCAAGCAGGGCTTTGCCATTGCCGCCGCCGCGCAGGCGGCAGGCGCCGAGGTGATCCTGGTCAGCGGCCCCGTCGATCTCGACGATCCCGCCGGCGTGACGGTGAAACATGTCGAATCGGCGCGGCAGATGCTGGAGCAGGTGCAGGCCTCGCTTCCCGCCGACATCGCAATCTTTGCCGCCGCCGTCGCCGACTGGCGCGTCGCCAATGAAGGCGAGCAGAAGCTGAAGAAAACCGCGGCCGGCATGCCCCCGCTTCAGCTGGTGGAAAACCCCGACATCCTCGCCACGATTTCAAAACTGACCGAGAAGCGCCCGCCGCTGGTGATCGGCTTTGCTGCGGAGACCGAGCACCTCATCGACAACGCCAAGTCGAAGCTCGCCCGCAAGGGCTGCGACTGGATCGTCGCCAACGACGTCTCGCCCGCCACCGGCGTGATGGGGGGCGACCGCAACACCGTCCATCTCATCAGCCGCAAGAATGGTGCGAAGGACGACGAGATCGCAGTTGATTCCTGGCCGGTGATGACCAAGGAACAGGTCGCCATCGAACTGGTCGCGCATGTCACGAAAAGCGTGACCGAGAAATCCCCGGAGCCGGCATCTTGAGCACGAAGGTCACCGTCGAACTGCAACGCCTCGCTCATGCCGAAGGCCTGCCGCTGCCCGCCTATCAGACCGCCGAGGCCGCCGGCCTCGACCTGATGGCTGCCGTGCTGGAGAGCGAGCCGCTGACGCTGGCGCCTGGCCAATATGCGCTAGTGCCGACGGGGCTCGCCATCGCCTTGCCGCCCGGGCACGAGGCCCAGGTGCGGCCGCGCTCGGGGCTTGCAGCCAAGCACGGCGTCACCGTGCTGAACTCGCCGGGCACGATCGATGCGGACTACCGCGGCGAGATCAAGGTGATCTTGATCAATCACGGCCAGACGCCGTTCGTGATCAAGCGCGGCGAGCGCATCGCCCAGATGGTGATCGCCCCCGTGGTGCAGGCTGAGCTGGTTCCCGTCGCCACCTTGTCGACAACCGATCGCGGCGCCGGCGGCTTCGGCTCGACCGGCCGCTAACGCACGGCAATCCCAGCCGAATCATCCGAAGAATTGCGTGGCTTGAACAACGCATCCCGCATTTTTCTTGGGCCGCCTTTACGTTCACGATCTGGACTCTTACCGGCGGAGTCACGGTGAGGGTATTGTCTTTTGATTCGCGCGCGACGGGGGTCGTCGCGCGCAAATCCGTGCGATCTTGGGGCAACTATGTCAGGCGTGATCGTGTCGATGCGTCGGACGCTGCTGTCGTGCACATCGCTCGTGCGCAACGGCCTGTTGGGAGGCGCTCTGGCGGCTCTGCTGCCGGCTGCGCCGGCTGAGGCCGCCGACGTCATCGACACTCTCTCCATCATGCTGGATTTCAACCGGCAGGAACTCGCGGTGCTCGCCACCGCGCTGGCCCTGCTCGGCTTCTCGGTGATGGCGGCCATCCTTTTGATGCGCACGCGCGTGCGCACCGCCAAAAACGAGGCCCGGCTGCGCGCACGGATCGGGGAACTGCAACTCCAGGCCGACCGATTCGGCGCGCTGCTGTTCGCCGAACCGCAGATCCTGATCTCCTGGCCGGCCGGCGACAATCGCGCGCAGATTTCCGGCGACATCTCCATGGTGCTGCCGCGTGATTCCTCGCCGCAGCGCGTGCTCGCTTTCGGAACTTGGCTCCCGCCGGAACCGGCGCTCCAGATGGACCACGCTGTCGACGCGCTGCGCGAGCGCGGCGACGGGTTCCAGCTCACGCTGACCACCGCGCATGGCCACACGCTCGAGGCCATCGGCCGCGCCATCGGGGGCCAGGCCATTGTCCGGATCCGCGAGCTCTCGGGTCTGCGGCGCGACCTCGCCGAGACCCATCTGCGCTACAAGGCGCTCTCTGATGAGACCGAGATGCTGCGTGGCTTCGCCGCCGCCGCGCCCTGGCCGATCTGGGCCAAGGGCGAGAACGGCGCGTTGACCTATGCCAATCCGGCCTATGTCCGCGCGACCGAAGGCGCCAGCATCACCGACGCCCAGGAGCGCAAGCTCGAGCTGCTCGATAGTGCCGACCGCACCGCGATGGAGCGCGGCCTGAAGGACGCTGCCAGCTTCAATTCGCGGCTGCCGATCGTCATCAGTGGTGAGCGGCGAATCTACGACGTGCGCGCGGTCAATGTCGGCAGCGGCAGCGTCGGCGTCGCCATCGATGCCAGCGAAGCGGATGCGCTGAGCTCGGCGCTCGTGCGCATGGCGGAGGCGCATCGCCGCACGCTGGACCAGCTGTCGTCAGGCGTTGCCGTGTTCGACGGCCAGCGCCGCCTTGCCTTCTACAACGATTCCTATCGCCGGCTGTGGGACCTCGACCGCACTTTCCTCGACGCCAACCCTGACGATTCCAGCGTGCTCGACCAGCTCCGCGCCGCGCGCAAGCTGCCCGAGCAGCCGGACTTCCGCGCCTGGAAGGCGAAGCTGCACGAGGCCTATCGCGCGGTGGAGACAGCCAAGGACACTTGGTACTTGCCCGACGGCCGCGCACTTTCCGTGGTCACCACGCCGAATCCCGAAGGTGGCGTCACCTATCTGTTCGATGACGTCACCGAGAGCCTCGAGCTGGCCCGCCGCTTCGACGGCATGATCCGGGTCCAGCGCGAGACGCTGGACAGCCTCGCCGAGGGCGTCGCGGTGTTCGGCAGCAACGGCAAGGCGCAGCTGTTCAACCCGGCCTTCGTCCGGATGTGGAAGCTGTCGAGCGACGCCATGCGCGACGAGCCGCATATCCAGACCGTCGAGGGCTGGTGCCATCAGCTGTTCGACGACCCCGTGGTCTGGCGCCAGATCCGCGAGGCCATCACCTCGATCGAGAACCGCGCCGACGTGCCGCTGAAGCTGGAGCGCAAGGACGGCAGCGTGCTCGACGGCATGATCCGTCCGCTGCATGACGGCGCGACCATGCTGACGTTCCAGGACATCACCGACACCGAGAATGTCGAGCGCGCGCTGCGCGAGCGCAACGAGGCGCTGGAGGCCGCGGACCAGATGAAGGTGGATTTCGTCCACCACGTCTCCTACGAGCTGCGCTCGCCGCTCACCACCATCATCGGCTTCGCGCATTTCCTCAGCGATCCCTCGACTGGGCCGCTGACGCCGAAACAGGCCGAATATCTCGACTACGTCACCAAATCGACCAACGCACTGCTGGCGCTGACCAACAACATCCTCGACCTCGCCACCATCGATGCCGGCGCCATGAAGCTGGAGCTCGGCCCGGTCGACGTCAGCAAGACCATCGAGCTCGCGGCCGAAGGCATCCAGGACCGGCTTGCCACCGACCGTATCCGCCTCAAGGTCGAGATCGCGCCCGATATCGGCAGCTTTATCGGCGACGAGAAGCGCGTGGTGCAGGTGCTCTATAACCTCCTCGCCAACGCCGTCGGGTTTTCTCCACAGGATTCCACCGTTGGGATCAGCGCGCGCCGCACCGAACGCAGCGTGGTCTTCACCGTGACAGATTCGGGACCTGGAATACCCGCCGACATGAAGGACAAGGTGTTCAACTGGTTCGAAAGCCGCTCGCAGGGCTCGCGTCACCGCGGCGCCGGGCTCGGCCTGTCGCTGGTGCGCTCCTTCGTCGAGCTGCATGGCGGCAAGGTGCGGGTGGATTCGATCGTCGGCCGGGGTACGGTTGTGATCTGCGATTTCCCGACCGACCAGGCGGCGCATCGCGACGCCGCCGAATGACCGAGCCCGTCACATTCTCCGTCGCGCTTCACAACGAGACGGCCACGGCGCAATTGATGGCCGACCTCGCGCTGTTGGTCGGCGCGGGCGATGTCATCACCCTCACCGGCGATCTCGGTGCCGGCAAGACTGCGGCGGCGCGCAGCCTGATCCGCTATCTCGCCGCCGACGACGCGCTGGAGGTGCCGAGCCCGACCTTCACGCTGGTGCAGGGCTACGAGCTGCCGCCCTTCCCAGTGCTGCATGCCGATCTCTACCGCGTCGAGGACGAGAGCGAGCTGGAGGAGATCGGCCTTTCGCCGCTGCCCGATGCCACGCTGGTCCTGATCGAATGGCCGGAGCGCGCGCCCTCGGCGATGCCGCAGGACCGCATCGACATCGCACTGACGCATCGGCCGGCGCTGGGCTCGACTGCACGCGCCGCCGACGTCACCGGTCACGGCAAGTGCGCCGCCATCGTCGCGCGGCTGCAGGCGCTGCGCGAATTCCTCGATGCCTCCGGCTACATGAATGCGACGCGCAAACGCATGCCCGGCGACGCTTCGACCCGCTCCTATGCGCGGCTGCTGCGCGACGAGGCGATCGTCATCCTCATGAACTTCCCGCAGCGGCCTGACGGTGCTTCGCTATACAACGGAAAATCTTATAGTGCCGCGGTGCATCTTGCCGAGAATGTAAAGCCCTTCGTCGCGATCGACGAAGGCCTGCGCGCACAGGGCATTTCGGCGCCCGCAATCCACCATTCCGATCTCGACCATGGCTTCCTGATCACCGAGGATTTCGGCAGCGACGGCGTGATCGAAGGCGAGCCGCCGCGGCCGATTCCCGAGCGTTACGAGGCTGCAGTGGACGTGCTGGCCATGCTGCACGCCAAGTCGCTGCCGGAAACCCTGCCGCTGGCGGGCCAAGGCTACGACATCCCGGTCTTCGACATCGACGCGCTCTTGATCGAAATCGGCCTGATGCCGGAATGGTATCTGCCCGACCGCAACGCGCCGCTGAGCGAAGCGGCGCGGGCGGAATTTTTCGCGATGTGGCGCTGGTTACTGAAGAAGTCGCTGGCAGCGCCGAAGACATGGGTCATTCGCGACTACCACTCGCCCAACCTGATCTGGCTCGGGGACCGCAGCGGCATCGAGCGCGTCGGCGTGATCGACTTCCAGGACACCGTGCTCGGTCCGCAATCCTACGACGTGGTTTCGTTGCTTCAGGACGCCCGCATCGATGTTCCTGAAAACATCGAGCTGACGCTGCTGTCGCGCTACATCAAGGCCCGCCGCGCGAACGATCCCGGCTTCGACGCTGCCGGCTTCGCCGAGCTCTACGCCATCATGTCGGCGCAGCGGAACACGCGCCTGCTCGGCACCTTCGCCCGCCTCAACCGCCGCGACGGCAAGCCGCATTATCTGCGTCACCAGCCGCGGATCTGGACCTATCTCCAGCGCTCGCTGGCGCATCCCACGCTTGGCCCGTTGCGCGATTGGTATCTCGCCAACGTCCCGCCGCCAGGCTGATCCAGGACTCGGTTTACCGGCCGTTAGCCAAGATGTCGCTATTCTGACAGCGAGGGCGCCGGATGATTGCGGGGCTGGAGCGAGGCGGATGGCGGCGAAAGCGGATCAGCGCGGAAATAGCCGGGTTATTTTCGAGCGCGGGGTTCCGGCCCAGATGATGGGCATCGACGGCACCTGGCGGCGCGACTGCACCATGGAGGACGTCTCCGAGACCGGCGCCAAGCTGACCATCGACGGCTCGGTGGAAGGGCTTCATCTGAAGGAATTTTTTCTGCTGCTGTCGTCAACCGGACTTGCGTACCGGCGCTGCGAGCTGGCCTGGGTCAATGGCGACCAGATCGGCGTCAATTTCCTCAAAGTGGGCGACAAGAAGAAAAAGGTCCGCTCCACAGCTGTTGGAGCATGACTGCAACACCCGTCGTACAACCGTCACGGCGGGCAATTAAGGCGGTTGGGATGCGGTGCGGCTGGCCAAGGCTCATGCTAGGATTGCCGCGAAAGCGAAATCGAGGGATCTGAGAAAGCGAAGGATGTCCGTCAAACCGACCAAAGCCATGGTGCTTGCCGCAGGATTCGGCCTGCGCATGCGTCCGTTGACGGACAAGATGCCGAAGCCGATGGTGCCGGTGGCGGGCCAGCCGCTGCTCGACCACGTGCTCGACAAGCTCGGCCAGGCCGGCGTGACCGAGGCGGTGGTCAACGTGCATTACCTGCCCGACCAGATCATCGATCACACTGCATCGCGCCAGCATCCGCGCGTGACCATCTCCGACGAACGCGACCAAGTGCTTGGCACTGGCGGCGGCGTCGTCAAGGCGCTGCCGCTCCTCGGAGATGCACCGTTCTTCCACGTCAATTCCGACACGCTGTGGATCGACGGCGTGCGCTCGAATCTGACCCGGCTCGGCGAGAACTTCGATCCCGCGCGCATGGACATCCTGCTCTTGATGGCGCCGACCGCGACCAGCATCGGCTATGGCGGCCGCGGCGATTACGGCATGCTGGCCGACGGCGCCTTGCGCAAGCGCAAGGAAAAGGAGGTCGTTCCGTTCGTCTATGCCGGCGCGGCGATCATGTCGCCGTCGATCTTCGCCGATGCGCCCAAGGGCGAATTCTCGCTGACGAAGATGTTCGACCGCGCCAACGAGCAGGAGCGGCTGTTCGGCCTGCGCCTCGACGGCGTCTGGATGCATGTCGGCACGCCCGATGCGGTGCATGCGGCCGAAGAGGCGTTTTTGGAGAGCGTGGCGTAGGGGCACGCAATGGTGCCGTAGGGTGGGCAAAGCGAAGCGTGCCCACGACTCAAGCTGACTCCGAGTGACGAAGATGGTGGGCACGGCGCAAGTGCGCCTTTGCCCACCCTACGGCACCGTTTCCAGTTCGGCGAACAGCGGGGACGACTTCACCCGCACCCATGACCATTTGAGTCCACGTCCCTATATTGCCCTGATCTTCGAATCAGGCAGCCCATGCGCGTTTTCAGCGTTCCCATCTCAGTTCCGTTCCTGCGCACGGTCGTCACGGCCGTGCTCGACGGCCGGCTGGTTGACGGCTTCGAGGCGCGCAAGGAACCGGCGCGGCTGGCGGATGCGACGCTGTATCTACCCACGCGGCGGGCGATGCGCGTGGTGCGCGAGATCTTCCTCGACGAGATGAAGGCGGACGCCGTCGTGCTGCCGCGCATCGTCGCGCTCGGCGACATCGACGAGGACGAGCT
>NZ_JXJM01000001.1:6919931-7006846 GCF_001593325.1 Bradyrhizobium sp. DOA1 | reverse complement strand
GGTCCGGTGCTGTCGCCGCTGGTGGTCGGCGGTCCCGCCTCGACGCTGGCGCTGGCGTCCGATCTCGCGCGCCTGATCGACGACATGGTCACGCGCGGCGTCGACTGGAGCGCGCTCGACGGGCTCGTGCCTGACAACCTCGACCGCTACTGGCAACACTCGCTGGAATTCCTGCGCATCGCACGCATCGCGTGGCCTGGCCATCTCGCCGAGATCAACCGCATTGAGCCGGCGGCGCGGCGCGATCTGCTGATCGCGGCGGAAGCCAAACGGCTGATCGCGCATCCTGGTGGTCCCGTGATCGCGGCCGGTTCGACCGGCTCGATGCCTGCGACCGCAAAATTCCTTCATGCGGTCGCATCGCTGCCGCATGGCGCGGTGGTGCTGCCGGGGCTCGACACCGATCTCGACGACGACGCCTGGCGCAGCATCGGCGGCGTGCGCGATGCGCTCGGCAAATTCGTGGAGCATCCGGCCTCGAACCATCCGCAATACGCCATGAATGCGCTGCTGGATCGCTTCGGCATCAAGCGCAGCGACGTCGAGATTCTGCAGCCGCGGGCCGAAGGCGGCCGCGACCTGCTCGCCTCGGAATCGATGCGGCCCTCGGCCAAGACGGAAGTCTGGCACGATCGGCTGAAGCAGCCGGACGTCACCGCAAAGATCGCCGCGGGCATGACGAACCTCAAGGTCGTCGAAGCTCCCAATCCTGAAATGGAAGCGCTCGCCATCGCCATCGCCATGCGCGAGGCGCGGCATCTCGACAAAACGGCGGCGCTGGTGACGCCCGACCGCGCGCTGGCGCGTCGGGTGATGGCCGCACTGACCCGATGGGACCTCGCCTTTGATGATTCGGGCGGCGACGTACTGATGGAAACGTCCGCCGGGGTGTTTGCCCGGCTCACCGCGGAGGCCGCGACCAAGGGCCTGGAGCCGCCGACGCTGCTGGCGATGCTGAAACATCCGCTGTGCCGGCTCAGCCGGCCGCCTGGCGGATGGAAGGCCGCGATCGAGGGACTGGAGCTCGCGGTGTTGCGCGGCACACGCCCGCCCGCAGGCACGGCCGGCCTGCTCCGCGAATTCAACCGCTTCCGCGACGAGCTGGCAAAGCTGTGGCGCAGTGAGACATCCGCGCTCCACAGGGCCGAGCCCCGTGCGCGGCTCAAGGCCGAGGACCTCGATCGCGTCCAGTCGCTGATCGATGCCTTGCAAAAAGCCTTGGCACCGATCGAGAGCTTGGCGGCATCGAAGCCGTACGACTTCGCCGAGCTTGCGCACAGGCATCGCGAGCTCATGATCGAGCTGTCGCGCGACGAGCACGGCTTTTCGCTAGCGTTCGAGGAACGCGAAGGCCTGGCACTCGCGAGTGCCTTCGACGATCTCCTGCGCGGCGGCACGACTAGCGGATTGATGGTGCCCCTGCCCGATTACGCGGATGTCTTCCAGACCGCGTTCAGCGATCGCGCGGTGCGGCGGCAGGACAGGCCGGGCGCCCGCTTGCAGATCTACGGCCCCCTGGAATCGCGCCTGATGCAGGCCGACCGCATCATCGTCGGCGGCCTGATCGAGGGCGTCTGGCCGCCGGCGCCGCGCATTGATCCCTGGCTCAGCCGGCCGATGCGGCACGAGCTCGGCCTCGATCTGCCGGAGCGCCGCATCGGCCTTTCCGCGCACGACTTCGCGCAGCTGCTCGGCGGCGGCGAGGTGATCCTGACCCATTCCGCCAAGGCCGGCGGCGCGCCCGCGGTCGCCTCGCGCTTCCTGCATCGGCTAGAGGCCGTTGCCGGCAACGAGCTCTGGAAGGCGGCGATTCGCGCCGGCGAGACATATGTGCAGTTCGCCGCCGCGCTGGACCAGCCCACGGAGGTCAAGCCGATCAAGCAGCCGGAGCCGCGGCCGCCGCGCACAACGCGGCCACTGAGAATGTCAGTCACCGCGATCGAGGATTGGCTGCGCGATCCCTACACGATCTACGCGAGGCACATTCTGCGGCTCGATGCGCTCGATCCTGTCGACATGCCGCTGTCCGCGGCCGACCGCGGCTCGGCGATCCACGATGCACTCGGTGAATTCACCGAAACTTACGCCGCTCGCCTGCCCGACGATCCCGCGCGCGTGCTGCGCACAATCGGTGAGAAATATTTCGCCCCGCTGATGGAGCGCCCCGAGGCGCGAGCGCTGTGGTGGCCGCGCTTCCAGCGCATCGCGCGCTGGTTCGGCGAATGGGAGACGGCAAGGCGCTATGCGATCGAGGCCATCACGGCCGAGACTCATGGCGAGATCTCGATCAAGCTCGATCATCAGCGCAGCTTCCGTCTCTCCGCGCGCGCCGACCGCATCGAGCGTCGCCAGGGCGGCGGCTACGCCATCCTCGACTACAAGACCGGGCAGCCGCCGACAGGCAAGCAGGTCCGCATGGGCCTGTCGCCGCAGCTGACGCTGGAAGCCGCGATCCTGCGCGAAGGCGGCTTCCCTGATATCGACGCCGGCTCATCCGTGAGCCAGCTCGTCTATGTCCGCCTCAGCGGCAACAACCCACCGGGCGAAGAACGAATCCTCGAGCTCAAATACAAGCCAGGCGACGAACCGCAGCCGCCGGACACAGCCGCCGCGGAAGCGCGCGCAAAACTGGAAGCGCTGATCCGCGCCTTCGAGGACGAGAACCAGCCCTATACCTCGCTGAACCTGCCGATGTGGACGAATCGCTACGGCGCCTATGACGACCTCGCGCGTATCAAGGAATGGTCTGCGGCTGGCGGATTGGGGATCGAGGAATGGTGAAGGCACCCCGCCCGATTCCCGATGAGGTGCGCGCGCGACAGGCGCGCGCGTCCGATCCGACCGCCTCGGCTTTCGTGTCCGCCAATGCCGGCTCGGGCAAGACCCATGTGCTGGTGCAGCGGGTGATCCGCCTGTTGCTGTCGGGCGTGCCGCCGGAGAAGATCCTCTGCATCACCTTCACCAAGGCCGCCGCCGCCAATATGGCCGAGCGCGTATTCACCACGCTTGGTCATTGGGTGACGCTGGATGACACCGCGCTCGATGCCGCGATCCGCGCGGTCGGCATCCCGCATCCCGGCGCGAAGCTGCGACGCGACGCGCGAAAACTGTTCGCCTGCGCGCTGGAGACGCCCGGCGGCCTGAAGGTGCAGACCATCCATGCGCTGTGCACGCGCCTGCTGCAGCAGTTCCCATTCGAGGCCAATGTTCCCGCGCGCTTTGCCGTGATCGACGAGCGCGACCAGACTGACATGATGGAGCGCGCCAATCTGAAGGTGTTGCTGGAGGCCGCGCGCGATCCTGACAGCGTCACCGGCCGCGCGCTGCTGACCGCGATGGCGAGCGCCGCCGACGTCACCTTCAAGGAGGTCGTGCGCGAGGCGTGTCTCAGCCGCGACCATTTCATGGCCTGGACCGACGAGGCCGGCAATGCGGAAGCGGCCGCGGCGCAGATGGCTGCGGTGCTCGGCGTTGACGTGAGCGATCGCATCGAGGACGTCGAGACGGAAATCCTGGATGGCCCGTTCCTGCCGCGATCGCGCTGGGACGACATCGCCTTTGCGCTGGAGGACGGCAGCAAGTCCGACAACGACCAGGCTGGCCGGCTGCGCGAGGCCAAGGTGTTTTCCGGCGGCGCGCAGGTCGATGCCTATCTCTGCGTCTTCCTCACCGACGACAAGCTGCCGCGCAAGGCGGTGCTGACCAAGAAGTTCTGCGATCACAATCCGTCGGTGGCCCGCCTGTTCGAAGCCGAGGCGCAGCGCCTTGCAGGGTTGATCGAGAAGCGTCGCGCCGTGACGGTTCGCGACCGTACCGCAGCCCTGCTGCACATCGCGACCGCCGCTGCCGCAAACTACCGCCGCGAGAAGCAGGAGCGCGGGCTGCTCGACTACGACGATCTGATCGACAAGACGCTGGCGATGCTCAATCGCATCGCTTCGGGCTGGGTGCACTACAAGCTCGACCGCGGCGTCGATCACGTCCTGATCGACGAGGCCCAGGACACCAGCCCGCGGCAATGGGATATCGTCGCACACATCATCTCGGAATTCACAGCCGGAGAAGGCGCGCGCGAAGGGCTGAACCGCACGGTGTTTGCGGTCGGCGACGAAAAGCAGTCGATCTTCTCGTTTCAGGGCGCCGCTCCCCACGAGTTCGATGCGCGCCGGCGCGAGTTGCACCGCAAGTTCACCGCGGCGGGGCTGAAGTTCGATCCCGTCGCCTTCACCTATTCATTCCGCTCGGGCGCGACGATCCTGCACTCGGTCGACCACGTTTTCCGCGATCCCCAGATCTACAAGAGCATCCATTCGGTCGAAATCGGTCATCCCCTGCACAATGCGCTCGCCGATGCCGGGCCGAGCGTCATCGAGCTGTGGGATCTAGCGGAAGCCGACGAGCGGCAGGACATCGAAGGCTGGCGCGCTCCGTTCGACGGCGTCGCCGTCACCAGCCCGGAAGTAAAGCTCGCGCGCCGCATCCAGGCCGAGATCAAGCGGCTGGTCGAGAGCGGCACGCTGACCGGCCACGAAGGCGAGCGCCGTCCCCTGCGCTATGGCGACATGCTGATCCTGGTGCGCCGGCGCGGCAATGCGTTCGATGCCGTGATCCAGGCGCTGAAGCACGCGGGCGTGCCGGTCGCCGGCGCCGACCGCCTCAAGCTCACCGAGCATATCGCCATCATCGACCTGATGAACCTTGCCGACGCGCTGCTGCTGCCGCAGGACGATCTCGCGCTGGCGGTGGCGCTGAAGAGCCCGTTGTTCGGACTCGACGACGACGACCTGTTCACGCTTGCCCATGACCGCAAGGGCTCGCTGCGCCGCGCGCTCGGCGAACATGCTGGCACAAGCGAAAAGTTCGCCACGGCATTGCGGCGGCTGGAAGCCTGTGAGATGCGCGCGCGCGAGGAGACGCCGTTCGCATTCTATGCCTGGCTGCTCGGCGGCGATGGCGGGCGCGCGCGCATCCTGCGCCGGCTCGGCCATGAAGCCAATGACGCGCTCGACGAATTCCTGGAGCTGGCGCTGAACTACGAGCGCAAGGCGCCGGCCTCGCTGCAGGGCTTCATGGCCTGGCTGCGCTCGGCTGACACCGAGGTGAAGCGCGACATGGAGATCTCGCGCGACGAGGTGCGGGTGATGACCGTGCACGGTGCCAAGGGCCTGGAGGCCTCGGTCGTGTTCATGGTCGATACCACCTCCTCGCCCGCGGATTCGCAGCGGCTGCGGCTGATCCACGTGCCGCGCGGCAATGGCGACGAGGTCGTGGTCTGGGCCGGCCGCAAGGCCGACGATCCCAAGCCCGTCGCCGATGCGCGCAAGGCGATGCTCGAGGAGACCGAGGACGAATACCGCCGCCTGCTCTATGTCGCGATGACGCGCGCCGCCGACCGCCTGATCGTCGGCGGCTGCATGCCCGGCAACATGAGGACGGTGCGCAAGCTGAGCTGGTACGATCTGGTCGACACCGGACTCAAAGGCTCGGGCCTCGACAAGCAGGTGATCGAGACGCCGCTCGGCAAGGTGACGCGATTCGCCCGTCCCGAGGATGTCGCAGCGCTCGGCACGCCGGCGACGTCCGTCAGCCAGACCATCGCCCTGCCCGATTGGCTGCGTCTGCCGGCCCCGCGCGAGATCGCCGACGATGATCCTGTGCGTCCCTCCGGCCAGCCTGCCGAGGAGGGGCGTGCGGTGCGGTCGGGCGAGTCGGTCCAGTCCCGCGCGCTCGCGCTGCAACGCGGCACGCTGGTGCACCGGTTGCTGCAATCCCTGCCCGACATCGCCAGCGAGCGTCGCCGCGAGGCCGCGCTGGGCTTCATGGCGCGCAACGCCTCGGACTGGCCGGACGCCGACCGCACTGCACTCGCCGACAAGGTGCTCGCCCTGATCACCGAGCCGCGTTTCGCCCCGGTCTTCGGCCCCGGCAGCCGGGCGGAGGTCGCCATCGCAGGCAAACTGGAACGGCCGGGCCGGCCGCCGGCGCTGGTATCCGGGCAGATCGACCGGCTGGTCGTCCGCCCCGACGAGGTCCTGATCGTCGACTTCAAGACCAACCAGGCGGCGCCCAAGAGCGCGACCGAAGCACCCGCGGCCTATGTCCGGCAGCTTGCGCTGTACCAGGCGGTGCTGTCGCGGCTTTATCCCCAAAAGCCTGTCAGAGCCGCCCTGCTCTGGACCGAGACCCTTGAATATATGGAGATTTCGGCCCCCGCGCTGGACGCGGCGCTGGCATCCCTTCATCTCGGGGTGAGCGTCCTTGACCCGGCAAGGAGCCGTTCATAGGTTCACCCCATGATCCCGGGCGCGATTCCAGGTCGCGCCGATTCGTTCAACCCGAGTGAGGTACTCCAATGGCCGTTAGCAAGGTTTCCGACGCCGATTTCGAAGCCGAAGTGCTCAAGGCGAACGGCCCCGTGGTCGTCGATTTCTGGGCCGAATGGTGCGGCCCCTGTCGCATGATCGCCCCCGCCCTCGACGAGATCGCCGGCGCGATGGGCGACAAGGTCAAGATCGTGAAGCTGAACGTCGACGAGAGCCCGAAGACCGCGTCCAAGTATGGTGTGATGTCGATCCCGACCCTGATGATCTTCAAGGGCGGCGAGATGGCCTCGCGCCAGGTCGGCGCTGCGCCGAAGGCGAAGCTGCAGCAGTGGATCACTTCCGCGGTCTGATCCACCACGCTTCCAATTATTTTCGACAACGGCCGGCGAAATGCCGGCCGTTCTGCGTTGAGGGGACGTGTTCAGCGTATGACGAGTCCCGCCCTTGCCAGCTTCTCCCCGAAAGCGCGATCGCAAAGCGACCTCTCTCGTCGCGATGGAGGCGCGTTCGGTCGACGAGATTCCGCGCGGCAAGGAATGGCAATACGAGCCGAAGTGGGATGGCTTCCGGTGCCTGCTGTCGCGGAGCGGCAGCGATGTCGATCTGCGCTCGAAGTCGGGCGAGGACCTCGCGCGTTATTTTCCGGAAGTCGTCGCCGCTGCGTTGAAGCTAAAGGCGGACCGCTTCACGCTCGACGGCGAGATCGTCGTGCCGCACGGCAAGGGCTTTTCCTTCGATGCCCTGCTGCAACGGATTCACCCGGCGGCCAGCCGCGTGAAGAAGCTCTCGCAGGAGGCGCCGGCGCTCTACCTCGCGTTCGATCTGCTCGCGATGGCGCGGGACAAAGGTCTTGCCGAGAAGGCGCTGCGTGAGCGCCGGCCCGCGCTGGACACTTTCGCGAAAGCCAATCTCAAGGGCAGTCTCTTCCACCTTTCGCCAGCGACGACGAGCTACGCCACGGCCAAGAAATGGCTGGCGCAATCCGGCGGCGGCTCGGACGGCGTCATCGCCAAGCGCATCGACCTGCCCTACCAGGCCGGCAATCGCGACGGCATGCAGAAGATCAAGAAATTCCGCAGCGCCGATTGCGTGGTCGGCGGCTTCCGCTACGCCACCAACAAGATCAAGGGCCGGAACGTGGTGGGCTCCCTGCTGCTTGGGCTCTATGACGATGATGGCTTGCTGCACCATGTCGGCTTCACTTCCGCCATCAAGGCGGAGGCGAAGCCTGATCTGACCGACCGGCTCGAGGCCTTGATCGGCGAGCCCGGCTTCACCGGCAACGCGCCGGGCGGACCGAGCCGCTGGTCGACCGAGCGTTCGGCGAAATGGTGCCCGCTGAAGCCGAAGCTTGTGATCGAGGTCTGCTACGACCATTTCAGCGGCGAACGCTTCCGCCACGGCACATCGATCCTGCGCTGGCGCCCCGACAAGGCGCCGCGTCAATGCAGCTTCGATCAGCTGAAGCAGAAGGCGGCGGATCCGATGAAGCTGTTGAAGTGACGCGGTCTCGTGCCCCGGACGCAGCGCAGCGCGTCTTCAGCGATGCGCTGCAGAGCCGGGGCCCATGCCGCGGCATTCTGGGTCCCGGCTCTGCGGAGCAGCGCTTAGTGCTGCACCGCGTCCGGGACACGAGCCGTGACTATCCAATCCATCCCGTCGCGAGCGCGTTCGCCAGCTCGGGCTGTCCATTGCGCCGTGCAAGGTTGGCCATGGCTTCGTGATTGTAGCCGACATGTCGGAACGTCACCTGCCAGGCGCCGCCGACGAGTTCGAGGATCGCATAACGCGCGTGCGGCGTGCCAGTCTCGACCACATGCGGATACGGATGCTTGTCGCGATAGCCGGGGCTGCCGACGCTGCCGGGGTTGACGATCAGCCGACCGTCGCGCAGGCGCACGGCGCGGGCGAGATGGGTGTGGGCGCAGAGGATCAGGGACTGCGTGACGCCCTGTGCGAGCTGCTCGATCCGATCGAGCGGCGACAGCGCCACCACGCCGTCGGGATTCACGGTGTCGAGCCAATAGACTTCGTCGTTCCCCGGCGTCGCATGGCACAGGAACACCTGCTCGCGGAAGACCCGCGTCATCGGCTGCGCCCGCAGCCAGTCGAGGTGCGCGGCATCGAGCTGTTCATAGGCGGGACGGTCCCACGAGCCCATCTTCTCCGGGGGACGGTCGAGCAGGTAGCGATCGTGATTGCCGAGCACATGCACGGCGTCCAGCTGCATCAGGATCTCGACGGTGCGGCGCGCATCGAGCGGCCCGCTCAGCATGTCGCCGAGATTGACGATGTCGGCAATGCCGAGGGCACGGATGTCGGCGAAGACAGCTTCCAGTGCGAGATGATTTCCGTGGACGTCGGCAATCGCGGCGAAACGCATGGGGCAGTCTCTCTATCGTGCCCCGGACGCAGCGCAGCGCGTCTTCCGCGGTGCGCTGCAGAGCCGGGGCCCATGTGGCGGCATTCTGGGTCCCGGCTCGCGCTTCGCGCGTCCGGGACACGAGACCGTCTATGCAGGCGGCGTGCCGTTGATCGCCAGCACGTGGCCGGCCAGATACAGCGATCCCGTGATCAGGATGCGCGGCGGGACCTCGTAGGCGAGCTTTGCCAAGCCGCGCAGCGCGGTTTCGATGCCGGGCGCGGGCTCGACGCGCATGCCGAGGCTGCGCGCGGCGTCCGCGAGACGGTCGACCGGCATCGCGTTCTCGATCTCGGGGATCGGCACCGCGATGATGTGACGGGTGAGGCCGGCGAAATTGGCGAGGAAGCCCTGCGCGTCCTTGTTGGCCATCATGCCTGATATGACCACCAGCGGCCGCGACACCCGCTCTTCGAGATCGCCGAGCGCCGCCGCGGCGACGCGGCCGCCTTCCGCATTGTGCCCGCCGTCGAGCCAGATCTCCGAGCCTTGTGGCCCCCAGGACAGCAATTCGCCCGCGCTGATGCGCTGCATCCGCGCCGGCCACTCCGCGCCGACGATGCCGGCCTCGAACGCAACGTGATTGACCTTCAGATGCGGAAGCGCGCGTAGCGTGGCGATCGCAAGCCCGGCATTGGCAAATTGGTGGCGGCCGAACAGGCGCGGCGCCGGCAGATCCATCAGGCCGCGATCGTCGGAATAGACCAGACGTCCGCGCTCGACATTGACGTGCCAGCTCTCGTTCGCCGCAAACAGCGGCGCACGCATGCGTTTGGCTTGCGCTTCGATCACCGCCATCGCGTCCGGCTCCTGCTCGGCACAAATCACGGGCACGCCGCGCTTGATGATCGCGGCCTTCTCGCCGGCGATCGATGCCAGGGTGTCCCCGAGAAACTCCATGTGGTCCATGCTGACAGGCGTGATCACGCAGGCCGCCGGCGTGTCGACCACATTGGTCGAATCGAGCCGACCGCCGAGGCCCACTTCGAGCAGCACCACATCAGCCGGATTCTGCGCGAACAAGTGGAAGGCGGCCGCCGTCTTCAGCTCGAACACGGTTGCGGCTTCGCCAGCATTGACGCGCTCGACCTCTTCAAGCGCGGCGCGCAACTCGTCGTCGCCGACCAGCACCCCGCCGCCGGCGCGGCCGAGCCGGAAGCATTCGTTGATACGGACGAGATAGGGCGAGGTGTAGGCGTGGACGCGCTGGCCTGACGCTTCCAGCATCGCGCGCAGATAGGCCAGCGTCGAGCCCTTGCCGTTGGTGCCCGCGATATGGATCACCGGCGGCAGCTTGCGTTCGGGATGGCCGAGCCGTTCGAGCAGGCGGTGCATCCGCTCCAGCCCGAGATCGATGCGCTTCTGATGCAGGACCGACAGCCGCCCGATCACTTCGCCGAGCGGGGTCTTTGCACTGTCAGGGGAGGCGTTCACGCGTGGGGCGCAGCCGGCGCCGTCTCGGCGGCCGAGACGATCTGCGCCGGGCTCGCGACCGGCTGCACCGACTTCGATGCGCCTTCCTGCGCCGGCGCCTTGGTCAAGAGGCGGCAGAGCCGCGCCAGGGTCGGACGCAGCTCGTGGCGATGCACGACCATGTCGACCATGCCGTGCTCCTTGAGATATTCGGCCCGCTGGAAACCTTCGGGGAGCTTCTCGCGGATGGTCTGCTCGATCACGCGCGCGCCGGCGAAACCGATCAGCGCGCCGGGCTCGGCGATCTGCACGTCGCCGAGCATCGCATAGGACGCGGTGACGCCGCCGGTGGTGGGATTGGTAAGCACGACGATATAGGGCAGCTTGGCCTCGCGCAGCATCTGTACCGCAACGGTCGTGCGCGGCATCTGCATCAGCGACAGGATGCCCTCCTGCATGCGCGCGCCGCCGGACGCGGCGAACACGATGAACGGCGAGTTCTTCTCGACCGCAAGCTCCATGCCGCGGACGATGGCTTCGCCCGCGGCCATGCCGAGCGAGCCGCCCATGAAATCGAAATCCTGCACGGCGACGACGACCGCAGCGCCTTCGAGCTTGCCGTAGCCGACCTTGATCGCATCATTCAAATTGGTGCGGGCGCGCGCGTCCTTGACGCGATCGACGTATTTCTTCTCGTCGCGGAACTTGAGCGGGTCGGGCGTGACCTCGGGCAGCGCAACGTCGAACCAGGTTTCGTTGTCGAAGATCGACTTCAACCGGGCCACCGCGCCCATGCGCATGTGGTAGTTCGAGCCGGGGATGACGAACTGGTTGGCCTCGACGTCCTTGTAGAACACGAGCTGTCCGGAATCCGGGCACTTGATCCACAAATTCTCCGGCGTCTCCCGCCGCAGCATGTTGCGGATCTTCGGCCGGACCACGTTGGTAAGCCAGTTCATGGTTTGCTCCGATGTGCGAACCCGCGTAGGGCTGCCTGAAAGGATATATGGCTGCCGGGCCCCTGCCCGGCAAGCCGCCGTGTCACCCGTCCGAACAGCGAAATAATGGCCTATTCCGCCGCCTGTTGCGCGCCCTTGACGCCCTGGGCCAGGGCCGCCGTCAACTCAGCCACCGCGTTAACCGTTTTGGCCGTCGCGCGTCCCTCGGCATCGAGGCTGTTCTGGAGCGCATCGACCAGTGCGGTGCCGACCACCGAACCATCGGCCTTCTCGGCAATGGCGCGCGCCGCTTCCGGCGTGCGGATGCCGAAGCCGACGCAGATCGGCAGCTTGGTATGCCGCTTGATGCGCGCGACGGCTTCACCGACTACGTTCGCGTCCGCCGCCGCTGCACCGGTGATACCGGCGATCGAGACGTAATAGACGAAGCCTGACGTGTTCGCGAGCACCGCCGGCAGGCGCTTGTCGTCGGTCGTCGGGGTCGCGAGGCGAATGAAATTCAGGCCGGCCTTCAGCGCGGGAATGCAGAGCTCGTCGTCTTCCTCCGGCGGCAAATCGACGATGATCAGGCCGTCAACGCCTGATGTCTTGGCGTCCGCCAAGAACTTGTCGACGCCGTAAATGTAGATCGGATTGTAGTAGCCCATCAGCACCAGCGGCGTGAGGTTGTCGTCCTTGCGGAAGTCGCGCACGAGATCGAGCGTCTTCTTCAGCGTCATGCCGACCTTGAGCGCACGTAGACCTGCAGCCTGGATCGAGGGACCATCCGCCATCGGATCGGTGAAGGGAATGCCCAGTTCGATGACGTCGGAGCCTGATTTCGAGAGTGCCTTGACGATCTCGAGCGACGTCGCCGGATCGGGATCGCCGGCCATCACATAGGTGACGAAGGCCGCGCGGCCCTGCTTTTTCAGCTCGGCGAAACGGGTGTCGATACGCGTGGTCACTTGCTCTTGCCCCTCAGGATGTCGCCGACCTGCGGGACGTCCTTGTCGCCGCGGCCGGAGAGGTTGACGACCATCAGGTGATCCCGGGGTCGCTTCGGGGCGAGCTCCATCACCTTGGCGATGGCGTGCGCCGGCTCCAGCGCGGGAATGATGCCTTCGAGCTTCGACAGCAGCTGGAACGCACCAAGCGCTTCTTCGTCGGTCGCGGAGAGATAGTTCACGCGGCCGACCTCGTGCAGCCAGGAATGCTCGGGGCCGATGCCGGGATAGTCGAGGCCGGCCGAGATCGAATGCGCGTCCTGGATCTGGCCGTCCGCGTCCATCAGGAGATAGGTGCGGTTGCCATGCAGCACGCCTGGACGGCCGCCCGCGATCGAGGCCGCGTGCAGCTGCGTCAGGCCGTGGCCTGCGGCCTCGACGCCGAAGATCTCGACGGAGGGATCATCGAGGAACGGATGGAACAGGCCCATCGCATTCGAGCCGCCGCCGATGCAGGCGACCAGCGAATCCGGCAGGCGACCCTCGATCTCCTGCATCTGCGTCTTGGTCTCGTTGCCGATGACCGACTGGAAGTCGCGCACCAGCGTCGGATAGGGGTGCGGGCCGGCCACCGTGCCAATGCAATAGAACGTGTTGTGCACGTTGGTGACCCAGTCGCGCAGCGCCTCGTTCATCGCGTCCTTCAGCGTGCGCGTGCCCGACTGCACCGGGATCACCTTGGCACCCAGCATCTCCATGCGGATGACGTTGGGCTGCTGCCGCTCGACGTCGACGGCGCCCATATAGACCACGCATTCGAGGCCAAAGCGCGCGCACAGCGTCGCGGTGGCGACGCCGTGCTGGCCGGCGCCGGTCTCGGCGATGATGCGCTTCTTGCCCATGCGACGCGCCAGCATGATCTGGCCGAGCACGTTGTTCACCTTGTGCGAGCCGGTGTGGTTGAGTTCTTCGCGCTTGAGATAGATCTTGGCACCGCCGAGATGCTCGGTGAGACGCTCAGCGAAATACAGCGGCGAGGGCCGGCCGACATAGTTCTTGAGATAGCCGTTCATCTCGCCCTGGAAGGCCGGATCGGCCTTGGCCGCGGTGTAAGCCTTCTCCAAATCGAGGATCAGCGGCATCAGGGTTTCGGCGACGAAGCGGCCGCCGAAATTGCCGAAATGACCGCGGTCGTCGGGGCCGCTGCGGTAGGAGTTTGGTTTGGCGATGTTCATCGTACGCTCAACTCTTGGATGGCGCGCGCGGCGCGGATGAAGGCCTTGATCATGTCAGGATCCTTGACGCCGGGAATGCTCTCGACACCCGAGGACACATCGACGCCACCGGCGCGGGTGACGCGGAGGGCTTCCGCGACGTTGTCGGCGTGAAGCCCGCCCGAGACCATGTAGGGCAATTTGAGATCGAGGTTTTCGAGCAGGTGCCAGTCGAAGGGCGCGCCGAGGCCGCCGGGGCGGGTTGCGTCCTTCGGCGCGCGCGCATCGAACAGGATGCTGTCGGCGACTGCGGCATAGCCGGGCAGCACGGCGAGATCGGCGGTGGTCGCAACCGGTACGGCTTTCATCACCGGGCGGCCGTACTTCTGCTTGATGTCGCGCAGCCGCGCGACGCTCTCCTTGCCGTGGAGCTGCAGCATGTCCGGCGACAGCGCATCCATGATGTTGTCGAGCGTGGCGTCATCGGCATCGACGGTGAGCGCAACCTTGAGCGCGCGTCGCTTCACCTGGCGGCCGAGGTCGCGTCCCATCTCGAGCGACAGATGCCGGGGCGACGGAGGGAAGAACACGAATCCCACCATGTCGGCGCCCGCGTCGAGCGCCACTTCGAGCGTCTCGCGCGTGGACAGGCCGCAGATCTTGACGAGCAGGGACATGGTCTCAAAAGCAACTGGAGGCCGCAAGCGGCGGCCGGGAAGCGGGTTTTCAGGTCGGGCCGCTTCTACAACGTCGCGCGCTGCTTGTCTCGCCCGATGGGCCCGTAAAGGCCGACCCCCGAGGGGACCGGGAGGCGCTGGGCTTCGGGCCTTGCTGCGGCCATCTGGGCCCGCAGATCGGCCAGTTCGCCCCTGGCCGCCCGGGCATCCGCATCGTTCCGTCGCGCAGCGCGCCGCCAATGCCTCTGGCCGAGCCAGACGGCGCATCCCCCCGCCAGGACGCCGAAGGCGGCGACCAGGATCAGAAGCAGGAACAGCGGCAGGGTGGCCGAAAGAGACGGATCATCCGTCATGAAGGGATCGAAGGAGACGGTGACGAATTGCCGGTTGGCGACGGCGAAAGTCACCAGGATCAGGCCCAGCGGAATCACGATCAGCGCGGTCAGGAACTTTCGCATCTCGCTTCGCTCGCCTTGAATCAAAGCTTCCGGCCGCATCGTGTGCGACCGCGGGATTCCCCTGACGCCGGCTCAGTCTGCCGCGCCGGGATCCGGATGGTCGCGGTTCAGCCGCTCGCGCATTTCCTTGCCGGTCTTGAAGAATGGAACGCTCTTCTGATCGACGGGCACATGGGCGCCGGTGCGCGGATTGCGCCCGGCGCGTGCAGGGCGATGCTTGACCGAGAAGGCACCGAAGCCGCGCAGCTCGACGCGATCACCGCGTGCGAGGGCCGCTACGATCTCTTCGAGAATCGCATTCACAATGTTCTCGACATCCCGCTGGTACAGATGCGGGTTGTGCTCGGCGATGCGCTGAACAAGTTCGGATTTGATCATCGAGAGATAGGACCCGGAAGCGTGCGGATGACCATTTCCGTGAAAATACCGTGATCTGTCAAGACGCTAAATCAAGGTTGAGCGTCGTGAAAATGCGTGACAAATGCCGAAAAAGCAGGCTGACCCGGCACGCGCGAGACGGGAAAAACCTTCCGAACTCGCCTGGTTCCCTCAGTTTGACGCGGCCGGCTGCCACAGGGCCAGCATTCCATCCATTCCGAACCGATCGACAGCCTGCACGACGCCGGTTTGCCCGATTTGCTGCGCAATCGAGCCCAAACCAAGCGCTTCCAGCGTCACGGCAGCGGCCGTCCTGAGGAACGTCAGATCGCCCAAGCGCGGCTGGAGCTTGTAATCGCGCACGCTGAGGCCCTTCTTGACGCCCTTGTTCTCGACCAGCCAGGTCACCGCCGTCTTCTCGTCGCCGATCTGGTCGATCAGCTTGAGATCGATCGCTTGGCGGCCGGTGAAGACGCGGCCATCGGCCACTTTCTCCAGCTGCGTGTCATCCATGCCACGCCGTTCCTTCACCAGGCCCCTGAACCAGGAATAGGAATCCTTCACCAGCGCGTCGAGCGCGGCGCGCGCCTCCGGGCTGGTGGGCTCGAAACCATTGGGCGCGGCCTTCAGCGGCGACGACTTCACCTCCTCGACCTTGACGCCGATGGTCTTCAAGAGCTCGGTGACGTTCGGATACTGGAACAGCACGCCGATCGAGCCGACCAGCGAGCTCTGCTGGGCGACGATGTGGTCGCTCGCGATCGCGGTGATGTAACCGCCGGAGGCGGCAAGGCCTTCGACCACGACGACCAGCGGCTTCTTCGCCTTCAGCCGGGTGAGCGAGTCATAGAGCTGCTCGGATCCGGCAGTGGTGCCGCCCGGCGAGTTGATGTGCACGATGACGGCAGCAGCCTGCGAATTCTCCAGCCGCTCCAGCGCCTGGGTGCGTTCGGAATCGCTGCGGATCAGGCCCTCGATGTTGACGCGCGCGATCGAGCCGGCGGATGCGAAGGTGCCGCGCGCGCCTGGGGTCGTGATCAGCGCAACGCTCGCAATCGCCGCGATCGCGATCAACGCAGCCATCACGCGCCAGAACGTCAGCTTGCGGCGGATCCTGCGGCGATCGACGATGATGTCAGAATCGAGCGACATCGAGATATCTCCAAATGAAAGATCGGGCGCGTTGTGCCGTCACGGCATGACCTACGGTCTATCTGGATACATCAATTGCGGCGCAATTTGAAGAAAACAAGGCTGTGATGGCGGGGTGAGCAAGTTGCCGCAAACTCGGTCGTCATCCCCGCGAAGGCGGGGATCCATAACCACAGGGAGAAGTCGTTGCGCGAGCTGGTAACTGCGAGTCTTCGCAAAACCACTCCCTGTGGTTTGGGCCCCTGATCTGCGCTCCGCTCGTCAGGGACGACAGCGGAGTATGTGCCACAAAAAAGCCCCGGCTCGCGCCGGGGCTTCGATGCAGCGAAACGAAGCGTTTCGCTTACTTGCTGTCGCGGTTCTTGAGCGCGGTGCCGAGGATGTCGCCGAGCGTCGCACCCGAATCGGAGGAGCCGTACTGCGCGATGGCTTCCTTCTCTTCGGCGACTTCGAGCGCCTTGATCGACACCTGGACCTTGCGGGCCTTCTTGTCGAACTGGATCACGCGGGCATCGACCTTCTCGCCGACGGCGAAGCGTTCGGCGCGCTGGTCGTTGCGGTCACGCGCGAGCTCCGAGCGCTTGATGAAGGTGGAGAAGTCGGTACCGGCGATCTTCACCTCGATACCGCTCTCCTTCACTTCGAGCACTTCGCAGGTCACGACCGCGCCCTTCTTGACATCGCCCGGCTCGGCGAAGGGGTCGCCTTCGAGCTGCTTGATGCCGAGCGAGATACGCTCCTTCTCGACGTCCACATCGAGCACCACGGCTTTCACCACGTCGCCCTTCTTGTAGTTGTCGATCACCTGCTCGCCCGGAAGCTTCCAGTCGAGATCGGAGAGGTGGACCATGCCGTCGACGTCGCCTTCGAGACCCAGGAACAGACCGAACTCGGTCTTGTTCTTGACCTCGCCCTCGACCACCGAACCGGTCGGATGGCCTTCGACGAAGACCTCCCAGGGGTTGCGCATGGTCTGCTTGAGGCCGAGCGAGATGCGGCGCTTGACGGAATCGACTTCCAGCACCTGCACGTCGACTTCCTGCGAGGTCGACACGATCTTGCCGGGGTGCATGTTCTTCTTGGTCCACGACATCTCGGAGACGTGGATCAGGCCTTCAATGCCCGGCTCGAGTTCAACGAACGCACCGTAGTCGGTGATGTTGGTGACGCGGCCGGTGAAGCGGGCACCCAGCGGGTACTTGGCTTCGATACCCTGCCACGGATCGTCCAGCAGCTGCTTCATACCCAGCGAGATGCGGTGCGTCTCGTGGTTGATCTTGATGATCTTGACCTTCACGGTCTGGCCGATCGAGAGCACCTCGGTCGGATGGTTGACACGGCGCCACGCGATGTCGGTGACGTGCAGCAGGCCGTCGATGCCGCCGAGATCAACGAACGCACCGTAATCGGTGATGTTCTTGACCACGCCGTCGATGACCTGACCCTCTTCGAGGTTCTGCACCAGCTCCTGACGCTGCTCGGCGCGGGTCTCTTCGAGAACCGTGCGGCGGGACACCACGATGTTGCCGCGGCGACGGTCCATCTTGAGGATCTGGAACGGCTGCGAGTTGTTCATCAGCGGCGCAACGTCGCGGATCGGACGAATGTCGACCTGCGAGCGCGGCAGGAAGGCCACGGCACCGTCGAGGTCGACCGTGAAGCCGCCCTTGACCTGGTTGAAGATGACGCCGTTGACCTTCTCGTTGTTCTGGAAGGCCTTCTCGAGCTTGCCCCAGCTCTCTTCGCGGCGCGCCTTGTCGCGCGAGAGGACGGCCTCGCCGAGGGCATTCTCGATGCGATCGAGGAACACTTCCACCTCGTCGCCGACCTTGAGATCGGAGTCACGGCCGGGACCGGAAAATTCGCGCAGGGCCACGCGGCCCTCGGTCTTCAGGCCGACGTCGATGACGGCCATGTCCTTTTCAATTGCAACCACCTTGCCCTTGACGACGGAGCTTTCCTGCAGGTTGCCACCTGCGAAGGATTCGTCGAGCATCGCGGCGAAATCGTCGCGCGACGGGCTATAGGTATCAGCAGAAGTCGAAGCCATTGGTTCTCCAGTTGCGGATGTCATGCCGGCCGTTGGGTTCATGGGCGCATCGCACGCGCAGTGTCGGAAGGTCCGCAAGACCTTCGAGCGACCGCTCGCTGCTCCGGCTGGCACCGGAACGGCGGAAGCGGGCCGGCTGAGGCCCGCGCGTTCGATACGTGAAAATTCTTGTCCGGAAGCTGGATCGCGCCGGTCCCAAACGGGAACCGAAGTTATCGACCTCAAAGAGCGGGAGCGGGCACTTCCTCCAATGACGGCTGCGGCTTAACCCCGCGACCGGCCCGCTCGGACGGCCTCGATAATGTCGATGGCAGCCCGGACGCCGCCTTCTATATCCAGTTGGGAGTTGTCTAGCAAGTAAGCATCCGGGGCGGGTTTTAAAGGCGCAATCGGCCGGTTCTTGTCGCGGTCGTCGCGCTGGATGATGTCGGCGAGCACGGCGGCCTCGTCCGCGTCCTCGCCCCTCGCCCGGGCCTCCATGGTCCGGCGGCGGGCGCGGACCTTGGGATCGGCGACGACGAATATCTTCACGTCGGCATGCGGACAGATCACGGTCCCAATGTCGCGACCGTCCAGCACCGCGCCGGGCGGATCCGCCGCGAATTGCCGCTGGAAATTGAGCAGGACTTCCCGAACCCTTGGGATCGCCGACACGATCGAGGCGCCCTCGCCCGCCAATTGGGTCTTCAGGGCTGGATTGCCGAATTTTTCGGGATCGAGCTCCAAAGCGGCCTGCACTGCGGCCGCCTCGTCGTTGAGATCGTGACCGGACTGCATCAGGGCATAGGCGACGGCGCGATAGATCACGCCGGTATCGAGGTGGCGATAACCGTAATGGTGGGCAAGACGCTTGCCGAGCGTCCCCTTGCCCGAGGCCGCGGGCCCGTCGATGGCAATGATCATGAAAACTCGGCCCCTAGGGAACGCATCATCGGAATGAAATCCGGGAAACTGGTGGCGATGAAGGCAGTGTCGTCGACGCCCACCGGCTGATCGGAGGCGCAGCCCATCACCAGCGCGGACATCGCGATGCGATGGTCCATGTGGGTGGCGACAACGCCGCCGCCGGGAACGTGGCCGCGACCCTCGACGATCAAATCGTCGCCCGAAATCTCCACCTTGACGCCGTTGACGCGCAGCATGGCGGCGGTGGCCTCCAGGCGGTCGGATTCCTTGACGCGCAGCTCCTGCAGGCCGCGCATGATCGTCGTGCCTTCGGCGAAGGACGCCGCCACCGCCAGCACCAGATATTCGTCGATCATCGAGGGCGCGCGCTCCGGGGGCACTTCGACGCCGCGCAGTTTCGATGCGCGCACGCGCAGGCGCGCCATCGGCTCGCCGGCATCGCCGCGCACCTGGCTCTCCTCGATCGAGCCGCCCATCTCGCGCAGCGTGGTGAACAGGCCGGTGCGCAGCGGATTGGTCATCACGTCCGACAGAACGACGTCGGATCCCTCGGCGATCAGCGCTGCGACGACCGGGAAAGCTGCCGAGGAGGGATCGGCGGGCACAATGACGTTGGCGCCGTGAAGCTCGCCCTGACCTGCCAGGGTGATACGGCGGCCGTGCCGGCCTTCGCTCGTCGAACTGACGTCGGCACCAAAATGCTTCAGCATCAGCTCGGTGTGGTCGCGGCTGGCCTCGGTCTCGATCACCGTGGTGGTGCCCGGCGCGGCCAGACCCGCCAGCAGCACGGCCGACTTGATCTGGGCCGAGGCGACCGGGGTCTTGTAGGTGATCGGCAGGGGATCTCGCGCGCCCTGGAGGGTCAGCGGCAGACGCCCACCCTCGCTGCCCGAGACGACCTTGGCACCCATCTTTTCGAGCGGATCGAGGATTCTCCGCATCGGGCGGCTGCGCAGCGAGGCGTCACCGTCGAAAACTGCCGAGATCGGGCAGCCCGCGACGGCACCCATGACCAGCCGGCAGCCGGTGCCGGAATTGCCGAAATCCAGCGCCGCCTTGGGCTGCGCGAAGCCCCCGACGCCAACGCCGTTCACCGTCCAGGCGAAATCGCCGGTCCGCTCGACCCTGGCGCCCAGCGCCTGCATGGATTTGGCGGTGTTGAGGACGTCCTCGCCCTCCAGCAGGCCCGAAATCCTGGTCTCGCCGACCGCGAGCGCGCCCAGGATCAGGGCCCGGTGAGAGATCGACTTGTCCCCGGGCACCCGTACTTTCCCGGTCAGGGGACCGCTGGCGCGAGACTGCAGCGGCCTCGGTTGGTCGGAATGAGTCAAGATTGTGTCCTTGAATAGGCCCGATGGGCTGGCGCGCAGGTATCACATGGTCCGCGCCCCGTCACGGGCATGTCGTTCTCCCGTAATGCGCTATTGACAGCGGGCCGCCAACTAGCCAAGTGAAACACGGCTTTTCAGACATTCCCAGGATTCCTGCCGTGGCCAAGTCCGAACTCGGAACCAAACGTATTTGCCCGACCACGGGCAAGAAGTTCTATGACCTCAACAAGAATCCGGTGATCTCGCCCTATACCGGGGAGGTGGTGCCTATCGCGCCCGTTGCCCCCGCACGCGCGTCCCGCGGCGCCGAGCGCAACGTGGCCCAGGACACCGCGCCGGAGCCGGCGGAGGCCGAAGAGATGGTCTCGCTGGAGGAGGCCGACGCCGAGGAGAACACCGGCAAGGTCAAGGCCGTGGTGCCCGAATCCGAGGACGACATCGAGGTCGACGAGACCCTGGATGACGACGATGACGATGATTCGACCTTCATTGCCGACGAGGAAGAGGGCGATGAGGACGTGACCGACATCATTGGTGATGTCGGAGGCGATGAAGAGACTTGAGATCAGTCCTAATCTGTGAAAAAGGGTGCACCGCGCGAGTCGCCTAGGGCTCGCCGGTTGGGGTGATCCACCAGATTCACCCGTCGAAGGTTTAGGGGCCATAGCTCAGCTGGGAGAGCGCTTGCATGGCATGCAAGAGGTCGGCGGTTCGATCCCGCCTGGCTCCACCAGCCTTCGCTCGCTTCGCGAGCTTCGGCTCGGCAAGCCTGGGAAGTCCCTCGTAGCGAAGTGACCGAAGGCTGCCGCGGCGTAGCCCGAAGGGCGAAGCCGGGCTTCACCAGATAAAACGGGGATGTAAGCTCCTCCCTCGACACCTGGGGAGCGTGCGGTGAAGTACGTCTACATCCTCGAGAGCCTGGATACCCTGCACTCTATTTGGGCATCACCGACGACTTGCGCGCCCGACTGGCAAAGCACAACGCTGGCGAGGTGCCCCACACTTCCAAATACGGACCTTGGCGTCTCAAGACTTACGTCGCGTTCAGTAACGCAAAGCAAGCCGTTGCGTTTGAGAAGTACCTGAAGTCAGCATCCGGCCGTGCCTTTGCGAAGAAACGTCTCTAACCCCTACTCCCCGATCACCGCATTCAGCCGATCCCTCAGCGCGACGATCTCGTCCTTCATCGCGACCAGCTCCGACACCGAGCAATCCGACGCCGCCAGGATCGATTGCGGCACGGCGCGCGCCTTGTCCTTCAGCGCGTGGCCCTGTGGCGTCAGGGCGATCAGCACCTGACGTTCGTCCTCTTTCGACCGCGTGCGCTTGACGAGATGAGCAGCCTCGAGCCGCTTGAGTAGCGGCGTCAGCGTGCCGGAATCCAGGAACAGCTTCTCGCCGATGTCCTTCACCGGCACGTCGTCGCGCTCCCACAGCACCAGCATCACCAGATATTGCGGATAGGTGAGGCCAAGCCGGTCGAGCAGCGGCTTGTAAACGCGGTTGAAGGCGTGCGCGGCCGAATAGACCGCGAAGCAGATCTGGTTGTCGAGCCGCAGCGGCGCGTCCGCCGCCGATGGTTTCCGGGCCATGGAGAATCTCACGGGGATTTGCCGCATTGTGGGGGTGCGCGGCCGCATATTCAATTGCGAACAATTAAATGTGAGACTTTACGATTTAGATTGCGCACAATCTAATTGTCTGCGATATAGACCGCGTCCACCCGAACCCCCAGGGAGATGAAAATGTCCGTGAACGTCCTCTACAAGACCAGCGCCAAGGCGACCGGCGGCCGCGACGGCCATGCGGCAACCCTCGACGGCGCGCTCGACGTCAAGCTGACCACGCCGAAGGAGCTCGGCGGCGGCGGCGGTGCCGGCAACAATCCCGAGCAGCTGTTCGCGGCCGGCTATGCCGCCTGCTTCATCGGCGCGATGAAGTTCGTGTCCTCGCAGGGCGGCCCCAAGGTTCCCGCCGACGCCTCCGTGACCTCGACCGTCGGCATCGGCCCGCGCTCGGAGGGCGGCTTCGGTCTCGACATCGATCTGGCCGTCTCGCTGCCGGGCCTTGCCCGCACTGAAGCTGAGGCGCTGGTCGAGAAGGCGCACCAGGTGTGCCCGTACTCCAATGCCACGCGCGGCAATGTCGACGTTCGCCTGACAGTCGTCTGACCGACATGCGAATTGGCTGGCCCGGGATCCCCCTCGGGCCAGCCGCTTTCGCCGATTTGCCATTCCGCGGGATTGCGCCAAGGCGGCGCATACGCCCCTGCCCGCGGGGCCATTGCTGGCGTGCACGAACCTCGCTAGGCCTGTGATCAATTGTCGACACAGGGAAGCGAAGGCATGAGTTCTAAAGCCGCGGGTTCTGAAGCCGTTCTGGGCGCCATGAGCGGATTGCGCGTCATCGATCTCACGCGCGTGCTCGGCGGTCCCTACTGCACCCAGATCCTCGCCGACCATGGCGCCGACGTGATCAAGGTCGAGCCGCCCGCGGGCGACGAGGTGCGCGAATGGGGCCCTCCGTTCCACGAGGAGGACGCGGCCTATTTCATCGGTATCAACCGCAACAAGCGCTCGATCGGCCTCGACCTCGCCTCCGAGGGCGGCCGTGCCGTGCTGCTCAAGATGCTGGAGACCGCCGACGTCCTGATCGAGAATTTCAAGCCGGGCACGCTGGAGAAATGGGGCATCGGCAACGATGTCCTCAGCAAAAGATTTCCGCGCCTCGTGCATTGCCGGATCTGCGGCTTCGGCGCCGACGGCCCGCGCGGCGGCAATCCCGGCTATGACGCCATCATCCAGGCGATGACCGGCATGATCGCCGCGACCGGCTCGCCCGAGAGCGGACCGATGCGGATCGGCGTGCCGCTGGTCGACATTACCACCGGTCTCTATGCGGCGATCGGTATCCTGATGGCTCTGTCCGAGCGCCAGCGTTCGGGCAAGGGCCAGTTCCTGGAGACGACGCTGTACGAGACCGGCCTTGCCATCATGCATCCGCACACCGCGAATTATTTCATGCATGGCAAGCCACCCTCGCTGACCGGCAACGAGCACCCGAACCTCGTGCCCTACGCGATCTTCCCGACCAAGACCGACAACATCTTCATCGGCGTCGGCAACGACGGCACGTTCCGCAAGCTCGTCAAGGAGATCGGCAAGCCCGAGCTCGGCACCGACCCGCGTTTCGCCCGCAACAAGGACCGCATCGCCAACCGCGAGGCGCTACGCGCCGAGCTTGCCGCGGTGTTCAGCCAGCACGAGGCCGAGCCGCTGTGCAACCGTCTGCTCGCGGCGGGCCTGCCCGCGGGTCCCGTGCAGAAGATCGACCAGGCGCTGACCAACCCGCACACGGTCGCGCGCGGCGATATCATCGAGAAGGACTGGTACAAGGGCGTGGCCTCGCCGATCCGGCTCGACCGCAGCAAGCCGAGCCTGCGCCGCGTGCCGCCGAAATTCAGCCAGCACGCGGCGGAGGTGCTCGGCGAGTTCGGCTACTCCAAGGCCGAGATCGACTCGATGCTGGACAAGGGCACGGTCTGCGGCCCCGAGCGCAAGCGCTAGGTCGCCGGCCCTCGACATCCGATATCCATGCCGCATTGCGGCGCGGGCACGCAGGTGCAGCGCGAACGAAAGCGGCTGCCCTCGGCATTCGCCTATTTTCCGGCTTCCCATTTCCTGCGCTTGCCGCTTTCGTTTCTCCCGCTTACACAGTCATGTGAACGTCATATGGCGCTGCTAGCGCAAGCGCTTCTTTAGTGACGGGCAAGGGAGGTTTTCTTGATGGCTCTTCGACATTTTGGTGCGGCTGCCGCACTCGCAATCACGGTCGGCTTGTCGGCTTCGCCGGCGCTGGCCGTGACCGAGATCCAGTGGTGGCACGCGATGACGGGCGCGAACAACGACGTCATCGTCAAGCTCGCCAACGACTTCAACGGCGCGCAGAGCGACTACAAGGTGATTCCGACCTACAAGGGCAACTACGCCGACACGATGAACGCCGGCATCGCCGCGTTCCGTGCCGGCAACGCGCCGCACATCATGCAGGTGTTCGAGGTCGGCACCGCGACCATGATGGCCGCGACCGGGGCGGTCAAACCGGTCTACAAGCTGATGCAGGACGCCGGCGAGAAGTTCGATCCCAAGGCCTATCTGCCCGCGATCACCGGCTACTACTCGACCTCGAAGGGCGAGATGCTGTCCTTCCCCTTCAACTCGTCGTCGACCGTGATGTGGGTCAATCTCGACGCGCTGAAGAAGGCCAATGTCGAGATTCCCAAGACCTGGCCTGAGGTGTTCGACGCGGCGAAGAAGCTGAAGGCGGCCGGCCACGCCACCTGCGGGTTCTCCAACTCCTGGGTCACCTGGGTCAATCTCGAGCAGCTCTCTGCCTGGCACAACGTGCCGCTCGCCAGCAAGGCCAACGGCCTCGATGGCTTCGACACCGTGCTCTCGTTCAATGGACCGCTCCAGGTCAAGCACCTCGAGAACCTGGTCGAGCTCCAGAAGGACAAGACCTACGATTATGCCGGCCGCACCAACACCGGCGAAGGCCGCTTCACGTCGGGCGAATGCCCGCTCTACCTGACCTCGTCGGCCTTCTTCGGCAACGTCAAGGCGCAAGCCAAGTTCGCCTTCAGCGCGGTGCCGATGCCTTATTATCCCGACGCGAAGGGCGCACCGCAGAACTCGATCATCGGCGGCGCCTCGCTCTGGGTGATGGGCGGCAAGTCGGCCGACGAATACAAGGGCGTGGCGAAATTCCTGACCTTCCTCTCGGACACCGATCGCCAGGTCTTCATCCACAAGTCCTCGGGCTATTTGCCGATCACCAAGGCCGCCTATGACAAGGCCAAGGCCGACGGCTTCTACAAGGACCAGCCCTATCTCGAGACGCCGCTGCTCGAGCTGACCAACAAGGAGCCGACCGACAATTCGCGCGGCCTGCGCCTCGGCAACATGGTGCAGCTGCGCGACGTCTGGGCGGAAGAGATCGAGCAGGCGCTCGCCGGCAAGAAGACCGCCAAGCAGGCGCTCGATGCCGCCGTCGAACGCGGCAACACGATGCTGCGCCAGTTCGAAAAGACCGCCGTGAAGTGAGATTATAAGCGGCAGGCCGTTAAGGCGGCCTGCCGCTTCGGGGCACCATGCAAAAGCAAGCCATCTTCCAATCAAAGCTGTTGCCCTATGCGCTGGTTGCGCCGCAGCTCGCGATCGTGCTGATCTTTTTCTACTGGCCGGCCCTGCAGGCCGTAATCCAGTCCTTCCTGCTCCAGGACGCCTTCGGCCTGTCGACCAGCTTCGTCTGGTTCGAGAATTATCTCGACCTGTTCAAGGACCGCGCCTATTTCGAGGCGATCGTCCGGACCTTCTTCTTCTCGTTCGCCATTGCGGTGTCGTCGCTGTCGTTCGCACTGCTGCTCGCCGTGATGGCAGACAAGCCGCTGCGCGGCGGAACGCTGTACCGTACGCTGCTGATCTGGCCCTATGCGGTGGCGCCGCCGGTCGTCGGCGTGCTCTGGATCTTCATGCTGCATCCCTCGCTCGGCGTGCTCTCGCGGTACTTGCGCAATCTGGGCATCGACTGGAATCCGCTGCTCGACGGTGACCAAGCCGCCGCGCTGATCATCCTCGCCGCCGCCTGGAAACAGATCTCCTACAACTTCCTGTTCTTCCTGGCCGGCCTCCAGAGCATCCCGCGCAGCGTGCTCGAGGCCGCCGCAATCGACGGCGCGCGTCCGATGCGCAGGTTCTGGACCGTGACCTTTCCGCTGCTGTCGCCGACCATCTTCTTCCTGCTGGTCGTCAACATCGTCTACGCCTTCTTCGACACATTCGGCATCATCGACACCATGACCCGCGGCGGGCCTGGCAAGTCGACGGAGACGCTGGTCTACAAGGTCTATACCGACGGCCTGCTCGGCGGAAATCTCGGCAGCTCGGCAGCGCAATCGGTGATCCTGATGATCATGGTCATCGTCCTGACCGGAATCCAGTTCCGCTTCGTCGAACGCAAGGTGACCTACTGATGGTGGAGGAAGAGGGCTTTCGGCGCTACATCGCCCACATCATCCTCTGGATCGGGATCGCGATCGTCGCCTTCCCGGTCTATCTCGCCTTCGTCGCCTCCACGCAGGACAACGCGGTGATCGCCAACGGCCAGATGTCGCTGCTGCCGGGCGGCCATTTCCTCGAAACCTACTATCAGACGATCTTCGTCGGCACGAGCGGCTCCACCCGCGAGCCGGTCGGCAACATGATGCTGAACTCGCTGGTGATGGCGCTCTTGATCGCCGTGGGCAAAATCGCGGTCTCGATCATCTCGGCCTATGCGATCGTCTATTTCCGCTTTCCGTTCCGGATGGCGATCTTCTGGATCATCTTCATCACCCTGATGCTGCCGGTCGAGGTGCGCATCTATCCGACCTACAAGATCGTCGCCGATCTCCACATGCTCGACAGCTATGCCGGCCTGTCGCTGCCGCTGATCGCATCCGCGACCGCAACGCTGCTGTTCCGCCAGTTCTTCATGACCGTACCGGACGAGCTGCTGGAAGCTTCGCGCATCGACGGCGCCGGCCCGTTCCGCTTCTTCTGGGATACGCTGCTGCCGCTGTCGCGCACCAACATGGCCGCGCTGTTCGTGATCCTGTTCATCCTCGGCTGGAATCAATATCTCTGGCCGCTGCTGATCACCACGCGCGACGACATGCAGACCATCCAGATCGGCATCCGCAAGATGATCACCACCACCGATGCGCTGACCGAATGGCCGATCGTGATGGCGACCGCCGTACTGGCCATGCTGCCGCCCGTCTTCGTCGTCGTCGTCATGCAGAAACTGTTCGTGCGCGGACTGGTCGAGACGGAAAAGTGAAGATGGCGAATGGTGAATGGCGAGTAGCGAATGGGGTCGCTGCGTCCGCCTGGCGTACTACCCCTTCCCCATTCGCCATTCCCTGCTCGCTATTCGCCGGTGCAACCCATGGCTAACGTCACCCTGCGCAACGTCCGCAAGACCTATCCCGGCGGCTTCGAGGCCATCAAGGGCGTCGACGTCGATGTCGGCGACGGACAGTTCTGCGTGCTGGTCGGCCCTTCCGGCTGCGGCAAGTCCACACTGCTGCGCATGGTGGCGGGGCTGGAGACCGTCACCGGCGGCGAGATCGACATCGGCGGGCGCGTGGTCAACGGAATCGAGCCGGCCGATCGCGACATCGCGATGGTGTTCCAGAATTACGCGCTCTATCCGCATATGAGCGTCTACAACAACATGGCCTACGGCCTGCGCAACCGCGGCATGGCGGAAACCGAGATCAAGACCCGCGTCGAGGAAGCCGCGCGCGTGCTCGAACTGTCCGCCATGCTGGAGCGCAAGCCGCGCCAGCTCTCCGGCGGCCAGCGCCAGCGCGTCGCCATGGGCCGCGCCATCGTGCGCCAACCAAAGGTCTTTCTGTTCGACGAGCCGCTCTCCAATCTCGACGCCAAGCTGCGCATCGCGATGCGCGTCGAGATCCGCAAGTTGCAGCGTCGCCTCAACACGACGTCGATCTACGTCACGCATGATCAGCTCGAGGCGATGACGCTCGCCGACATTCTGGTGGTGATGAATGGCGGCGAGGTCGAGCAGGTCGGCAATCCCCTGGCGATCTACGAGAAGCCGGCGACGACCTTCGTCGCCTCCTTTATCGGCGCGCCGCCGATGAATCTGATGTCGACACGTCCCGAGGAGATCAGATCGCAGCTCGCCGGTAGCAACGCCGCTGACGCCGGCATCCTCGGCATCCGCCCGGAAGACTTCGTCATCACCGACCAGACCCCGGCCGGCGGCGTCGCCTTGCCGCTGACCGTGGAGGCGATCGAGCGCGTGGGCGCGGAAACCTTCATCTACGGCGCGCGCGCCGAGGAAGACCAGCGCGTCGCCGCTACCCCGGGCGAGCTGCCGCCCGGCGAAATCATCGTCCGCATTCCCGGAACGGAAGCGCCCGCCATCGGCCAGAAGATTCGCGTCGCCGCAGCGCGGGCGAAGCTGCATTTGTTCAGCGGCGACGGGCGGAAGCGACTCGAGGCCTGAGCGGGTTCCGAAAATCAGAGGACGAAAACAACCCCATGCACAGTAGAGCGGGGCCTGTTTTCATTGGAGAAATTTCTCGCGAATTCGCCCCGCCCGGATTGCCCCGGCATCCACGTTCTCAGTGCCGCGAGCAAGGTCGTGGATGGCTGGGACGAGCCCGGCGATGACGCACCTGAGGTTATATCGAGCCTATCGATGGTGGAATCGGGCCGTCCACAGTTTCCCGCTACCTGCTTGAACCCGCAGGGGAACATGCCCATATTGCTGATCAAGGGGTGCCGCTCGCGGGCCCTGATGCACCAAAGTCGCTTCGAGAGGACTTTGTAAACTATGTCTCGTGTTCCAACGCTCTCCAGTCCCTTCCTGCTGGGCTTCGACGAGATCGAGCGCGTGCTCGACCGCGTCGTCAAAGGCGCCGACGGCTATCCTCCGTACAATATCGAGAGGTGCAGCGGCGCGGACAACCAGCCCGAGCGTTTGCGCATCACGCTGGCGGTCGCCGGATTCACCCGCGACCAACTCGATGTAACCATTGAGGAAAACCAGCTCGTGATCCGCGGGCGGCAGCAGGACGACAAGACCCGGCAATACATCCATCGCGGCATCGCCGCGCGCCACTTCCAGCGCACCTTCGTGCTGGCGGAGGGGATGCTGGTGCTGGGCGCGGATCTGAAGAACGGGCTGTTGTCGATCGATCTTGCCCGGCCTGAACCGGAGAGGATCGTTAAGACAATCGCTATCAATGAGCACGAATAATGGAACGAGTAGCGGACTCGACCGCTTAGTGTTCCAGAGGAGTCGAGACCATGAGTGAAGGTCACGTTGCGTTCGAATACGAAGCCAAGAATGTCTCTCCGGAGACGCTGGCAACCCTGGGCGAAGGCCATATCGCCTATGTGAAACAGATCCGTTCCGAGGACGTGCCGGGCCTGTTCCCCGAGGCGCCCAAGATCGCGCCGGGCCTCAAGCTTTTCGCGCTCCACGCCGCCGACGGCACGCCGATCATGCTGACCGACAGCCGCGAAGCCGCGATTGCCAACGCCTGGAGCAACGAGCTGCAAGCGGTCAGCGTGCACTGAGCACACGCGCTTTCCGCGCGGATAGAGTTTCGAACGGGCACGCGAAAGCGTGCCCGTTTGCGTCTGAGCAGGTACGCAGGATCAACTCGATCTGCACCGCGTGCTCTCAAATTGCTCACTCGACTCGAAGCTGCTTAGATGCAGCATGCCAGCCAAAGCCGAACGTCTCGCCAAGCAACAATTGTGGTTTCCGGCCGGCCGCTATTTCCTGCGCACGATCAAGCGGGATGATGCCTCGCAGCGCTGGGCGGACTGGCTCTCCGATCCCTGGACGGTGCACGTGCTCAACACGTCGCCGCGTGCGATGACCAAGGCCGACATCGTCGAGTACATCAGATCCTTCGACCAGCGCGAACGACTACTGCTCGGAATCTTCGAACGGGGCAGCCGCGCGCATGTCGGCTTCATCCGCCTCGACATCAATGCGGCGGCAAGCGAAGCGCTGGTCAGCGCCGTGATCGGAGAAAAGGAGCATCGCAATGCCGGCGCGACGGTGAACACTTTCATCCCGCTGCTCAAGTTCGTGTTCGACGATCTCGAGCTGAGCCGCATCCGCGCGTTCGTGCTGGAGCGAAACCAGACGACCATTGAATATCTGTCGAAGCTCGGCTGGACGCTCGAGCCAGAACCCGACAATCCCGTGCGATCGCACACGGACGGATCGCTTCTGGTGCTGCGCCGGATGACCTGGGACAGGCCCGGTTTCCAGGCCTGGTTGAAGAGCCCGATCGGGCAGCGCATCGTGAAACGCTTGGAAGCGGCTCGGGGTTGATCCCCGGCCGCTCCCTTTGTCTGCTTACGCGATCAATCAGTACTTCGCGACGACGGGCGATCCGCCGAACCGATAGTTGATGCCCACCTTCACGATGTCGATGTCTTGACGGATATCGATCAATGCGGTGGTGGGGGCGACTGAATTGGTGAACCCGACGCGCTTGCTGTCGAAGCCGTAGTGAGTGTACTCGATCAAGGCCGACCAGTTGGGAGCGAAGGCCCATTCGACACCGGCACCTGCCACCCAGCCCACGCGATCGGTGCTGGCACTTGAATTACAGGGATCAAAAACGAGGAATCCCACGCCGGGACAAACGAAACCGCCGATCGACGGGAAATTGTTCAGGCTGTACCGGTCATGCGCAAATCCGACGCCGCCCTTGCCATAGACGAGGACGCGATCCCATGTGTAGCCGAGCCGACCCGTGATGCTGGCGACCCAATCGGTGCGGCTCGATAGAGTGGCGGGCGCGCCGGTCTTGCCGGCGAAGAACGGATCGTTGGCGGTGCCGTGAAGATCGGTGGCCGTGAAATCGCCGGCAATCCCGAGCACCCAGTTACTGGCAAATTGATAGTCGCAACCAGCCTGAACGCCGCCTACAATTCCGACGTCGCCGTTCACCCCAATGCGATCACCAGGCACATTGCCGATGGTCATTGCGGGCGAGATAAGCGCTCCCGTTCCGATGCCAGGATCCGTGAAACCCGTTCGGCTCGCACCGCCGCCGACATGACCGCCGACATAGCAGCCGGTCCAGCTGAAAGGCACGGCCGCCGCGATCGGCGCCTTCGTATAGGGACGGGCACCCAAGTCCGCGGCCTGAGCGGAGCCTGCGACAATCAGAGCCGACGTCGCCAGTAGCAGTCGCTTCATCATCATTCCCCCGACAATCAGCAATAGAAAACACCGGTAAGATACATCGGCTGATTCAGGCCCGCTGTACTCGGCCAGCAACACCCAGATACTTTTGGAAATGCAGTTTGTGAGAGGTGAGCACAAAGCGCGGCAACATGGCGCTTCGAGCGTGACAACGACGCTCTGAGCTTAGCTTTCGACAAGGAAAGCGCACGACATCGCAACCGCGCACGGCGCAAACGCACGCGTCGCGCTTTTTTGTCGCGGATGCCCTTTCCGCATCGTCATCGCGAGAAACACTTGCGACGAAGCTATCCAGAATCCCTGCGTGGACAGATTCTGGATTGCTTCGCTGCGCTCGCAATGACGGAGTGTGAGGCCCCAACGCGCTCAAGTCTCGTGTCCCGGACTGCAGCGTGCAACGCTGCTGCGCAGAGCCGGGACCTGGAAGGCGGCACGAGGAGATGCGGTGACATGGGGGTGACATGGGCCCCGGCTCTGCAGCGCACCGCTGAAGAGCGCTGCGCTGGGTCCGGAGCACGAGAGTGAGTTAAGACGCTCGCACTCTCGCAATCAGCGAGTGACGATTACGCCGCCGTCGCCGGCGGCAGGGCCAGCACCGAATAGATCGCCTGGGCATCGCGCGAGGCGCGGAGCTTCTTGGCGATGTCCTGGTCGCGCAGCAGGCGGGCGATGCGGGCGAGCGCCTTGAGGTGATCGGCGCCGGCGCCTTCGGGGGCGAGCAGCAGGAAGACGAGATCGACCGGCTGGCCGTCCATCGCCTCGAAATCGATCGGGCGATCGAGCCGGGCGAACAGGCCGAAGATCTTCTCCAGCTTGGGCAGCTTGCCGTGCGGAATGGCGACGCCGTAGCCGACGGCCGTGGTGCCGAGCTTCTCGCGCTGGAGCAGCACCTCGAACACGGAGCGCTCGTTCTGGCCGGTCAGCTCGGCGGCCTTGGCCGCGAGCTCCTGCAAGGCTTGCTTCTTGCTGTTGACTTTCAATGCCGGGAGAATCGCCTCGGGTGCGACCAGATCGGTAATCGGCATGGAAGCTTTCCGAGGTGAATTAAACCGTCAGGTTCCGATTTGGCCATCTTGGAAGACCAAGCGGGGCCGGCGTCAATAACATGAAGCAGGAGGGGGACTTAGGCCCGATCCTGATGTGGGGCGCTTCTACTCCAACGCAATCCCGGTGCCAACTCCCGCGTGCGGCTTTGCCACGGGTCATTGTTAAGGGCCGGGATCGTACGGGCCCCCTCGGCCTAGCCGCCCGCCTTGCCGTCGACCTTGGCGCCGGGCGGATCGACCCAGCCCACATTGCCATCCGCGCGGCGGTAAATGATGTTCACCCGGCCTGACGAGCCATGCTGGAATACCAGGCAAGGTGCTCCGCTGAGGTCGAGTTCCATGACGGCTTCGCTGACCGAGAGCTGCTTCAGCGAGGTGGTCTGCTCCGCAATGATGACGGGGCTGTAGCCGGTGACTTCCTCTTCGCCCTCTCCGGGCGCTTCCAGCACATAGGCCGTCGCATCGAGCGCAGCCATCGCCTCGGAGGCGGCATGGGCCTTGCGGGCGGAGCGGTCCTTGAGCCGGTTCTTGTAGCGGCGCAGCCGCTTCTCGATCATCACCAGGGCCTGGTCGGCGCTGGCATAGGCATCCGGCGCGTTCGAATCGGCTTCCAGCGTGATTCCCGAATCGAGATGCAGGGCGCAATCGGTGCGGAAGCCGAAGCCGTCCTTGCTCAGCGTGATATGGCCGGAATAATTGCCGTCGAAATATTTGCGCAGCACCTCGTCGGTGCGGCCGGCAACGCGGCCGCGCAGGGCCTCACCGACGCTGATGCTCTTGCCCGAAATCCGAAGAGTCATGGATGCCTCGCTTGGTTTGCTCCTCGGCTGCGACGACGCGTCGTCGCAGCTGAGGTCGTTCCCTGCGCATGATCTGCACCACGTTCCGCGTTCGTCGAGAGGGGAAACCGCTGTGCACTTGTCCGGTTCATGCGCGTGCTTGGATCGGTTGCAAAGGGGAGCCGAGAGTAGCGCGATTCCGCGCCAGTGCAATCACGCCGGTTCGGTGTTGCGGGAGCGATCGGACATTGCGGTGGAGAGGACGTTACCAAGAGCGCTCTGCTTGTCACGGCGGCGTTGCACCGAGGAGGGTATGCGCATGGCTTCGCGGTACTTCGCGACCGTGCGGCGGGCAATATCAATGCCCGAGCCGCGCAAGCGTTCCACGATGGTGTCGTCCGACAGGATCGCCGCGGGGTCTTCCGAATCGATCAGCTGCTTGATGTGATGGCGGACGGCTTCGGCGGAATGCGCTTCGCCGCCGTCGGCCGAGGCGATCGAGGCCGTGAAGAAATATTTCAGCTCGAACGTGCCGCGATTGGTCGCCATGTATTTGTTGGCGGTCACGCGCGACACCGTGGATTCATGCATCTGGATGGCGTCGGCGACGGCCTTCAGATTGAGCGGCCGCAGATGCGCGACGCCATGGGTGAAGAAGCCGTCCTGCTGGCGCACGATCTCGGTGGCGACCTTCAGGATGGTGCGGGCGCGCTGGTCGAGCGCGCGCACGAGCCAGGTCGCGTTCTGGAGCGCATCGGTGAAGTAGGACTTGTCGCCGTCCTTGCCGATCTTCTTCGATAGCTCGGAATAGTAGGTCTGGTTGACCAGCACACGCGGCAAGGTGTCGCTGTTCAGCTCGACATGCCAGCCGCCGTCCGGACCGGGGCGGACATAGACGTCCGGCACCATGGTCTGGAGCCGGGCCGATCCAAACTTCATGCCGGGCTTCGGATTGAGGCGGCGGATCTCGCCGATCATGTCGGCGATGTCCTCGTCGTCGACGCCGCAGAGCTTGCGTAAGGACGCGATGTCCCGTTTGGCGAGGAGATCGAGATGCTCGACCAAGGCCTGCATCGCCGGGTCGTAGCGGTCGAGCTCGCGCAGCTGGATCGCCAGGCATTCGCTCAAGTTGCGCGCGCAGACGCCGGGCGGATCGAATTTTTGTAGCACGGCGAGGACGCCCTCGACGTCCGCTTGCGATGCGCCGAGACGTTCGGCGGCCTGGCCGAGATCCGGCGGCAGATAGCCGGCCTCGTCGACGAGGTCGATCAAATACTGGCCGATCATGCGCTGCGCCGGCGCGGTGAAGGCGACCGAGAGCTGCTCGGCAAGGTGGTCTGACAGCGTCATCTCGGCGGCGACGAAGGCCTCGAGATTGTAATCCTCGTCGCCGGAGGCGCCGCCGCCCCACTCGGTGTAGGTGGTCGGCGCAGCGTCCTGGGCATTGCGCGCGGCCGCCTCGGCCGGCTCCTCGGAGAAGACGTTGTCGAGGCCGGTGTCCAGGGTTTGCTCGATCTCGGCGCGGGTGCCGAGATCCTTGCTCATCCATTCTTCCTGGCCGGGCTCGAAGCCCTCCGCGCTGCCGCCAAAGCCGTCATCGCCCTGGCTGCCGCCCTCATCGCCATCGCTGAACTGGCCGGCCTCAGCCGGCGCCTCGCCGCTGCCGGCCTCGTCGTTGGCGCGCTCCAGAAGGGGGTTACGCTCGAGTTCCTCCTCGACGAAGGTGGTGAGATCGAGGTTGGACAATTGCAGCAGCTTGATCGCCTGCATCAGCTGCGGCGTCATGACCAGCGACTGCGATTGCCGGAACTCCAATCTCTGCGTAAGCGCCATGAAGCAAGAACCGTTCCCAAAAATTGGTCCGATTTTTGCTTATCCTAGTCCGGGCCCGATGTACACGCCTTGACGAATTGGAAAAACGGGCTAGAGGCGAAACTCCTCGCCAAGGTAAAGGCGGCGAACGTCCGGATCGGCAACGATCTCATCCGGGGTCCCCTCGGTCAAGATTTCACCGGCATAGACGATGTAGGCGCGATCGGTGAGGCCGAGCGTCTCGCGGACGTTGTGGTCGGTGATCAACACGCCGATGCCGCGATTGGTGAGGTGGCGGACGAGGTCCTGGATGTCGCCGACCGCGATCGGATCGATGCCGGCAAAGGGCTCATCGAGCAGCATGTAGTTCGGACGCGTCGCTAGCGCGCGCGCGATCTCGACGCGGCGCCGCTCACCGCCGGACAGCGCGATCGACGGCGACTTCCGCAGTCGCGTGATGTTGAACTCGTCTAGCAGCGAATCGAGCTGCTGCTCGCGCTTCTTGCGCGAGGGCTCGACCACTTCAAGCACGGCGCGGATGTTCTGCTCGACGGTGAGGCCGCGAAAGATCGAGGCTTCCTGCGGCAGATAGCCGATGCCGAGCCGCGCGCGCTGATACATGGGAAGCTTCGTCACGTCATGGCCATCGAGCTCGATCGCGCCGTGATCGGCCTTGATCAGGCCCGTGATCATGTAGAACACGGTGGTCTTGCCGGCGCCGTTCGGGCCGAGCAGGCCGACCGCTTCGCCGCGCCGCACATAGATGCTGACGCCACGCACGACCTGACGGCTGCCGAACGACTTCTTCACGCCATGCACGGCCAGGAAGCCCGGCCGCTTCAGCAGCTGCGGCCCGCCGGCGCCGTTGGACGCGGCGGCGTTTCTGACGGGGTGAACCGCCTGCGGGCGCGGATCGGCCTGATAGTGGGCCTCGTAGTCAGGCTGGAACTGGTCGACCACGCGCGCCGGCTGATCCCTGATGGGACTGGTCACGAGGCCGCCGGCGCCGTCGCCGAGCGTGGTGATGTCCTGACGCGCAAATCCTGGCCGGCCGCGCTTGGCGGGGCGCCGACGGAACATGCTGAAGAGATCGACCATCCCCGCCTTCTAGCCTTGCGCGGTTGTCCGCGGCGCTCACGCGATCTGCCGCCCGGCGGCGATTCGCCGGTGCAGCAGGAGTAAAGGGATGTCTCATGCCCAGTGAAACACGCCCGAAAAGCGGCGAACCCCGCTTCGAAAGCCCTGCGCGCTAGATACAGTCTCGCCGGGCAAGCTTCAACCTCGTCTCGGGTCGATCGGAGACAAGTGCCTGAATTTACTTTTGTTTACTTGTACCAGGGATCTGCACTGGCGGCGCCGCGCCGGACTTGGCCCCCTGACCACAGTCGCTGCCGGCGCCCTGCGGCAGCAGGACCTGGACCCGGCCGGTGTCGGATTCCACGCGCGACACCCCGGTGGTCATGTCGACGGTCAGCCGATCGCCGCGCATGACGTTCTTGCACTGCGTCAGGACCACTTGGCCGCCGCCGCCGCCGAGCATGGTGATCAGATTGGTCCTGGTGTCGAACACGGCGGTCTCGCCTGTGACCACCTGGTCCTTCTGGGTGACCACGACATTGCCGCGTGCTTCCAGCCGCTTGATCGAGGAGCTGCCGCCCGGGCCCGGCGTGGCCGACTGCATCGGCGCCTTCGCGCCCTTCGCCCCGGGTTGCGGCGCGGCGGGCTTGTCGCCGCCGGAGTCGTAGAACACCACCAGCGTCTTCGAGGTCATGGTGGTGTCGCCCTGCACGACCTTCACATTGCCGGCGAAGGTCGCCTCCTTCTTCTTGTCGCGCATCTCGAGCGAGGCGGCCTCGATCTGGATCGGCTGATCGCGGTTTTGCGTAAAACCCTGCATCGCGTTCGGCACGCCTTGCATCGAGGTCTGCGCAAGGGCGGCTCCGCCGGCGTCCAGTGCAGCGGCAGCGACGATCAGCGCGGCGGCGCGGATGATCACGCTGCGCTTGCTGTCGTTGCGCGGAAAAAAAACGATCATGAAATTCACTTCGAATTGGCGGATTTGTTCTGAGGCGTACGAGTCTTCGCAGGCGCCGGCGCGGGCTCGACCAGAGGCGCAGGCTGCGCAGCGGCGGGCTCGTCAAGCTTGTCCAGATGCATCACCACGTTGCCCTCGAAGCGGATGAGCTCGCCGCCTTCCGTGATGCGCAGCCGGTCGGCGCTCAGCGTGCCGTTGGTCAGCTTGACGTCGACGCGTTCATCCGACGTCACCGTGCCCTTGTTCATGTCGACGAAGGCGGAGTTCAGCCGCGCCTCGTAGCCGCTCGAGGTGCGCAGGAGGATGTCCTTGCGCAGATCGAGCTGCTGCTGCTTGTTGTCGAAGCGGCCGGTGCGGGCGTCGAGGAACAGGGTGGATTGATCCTCCATCAGCACCTTTGCGCGCAGGTCGGAGAGATCGACGTGATCGGGATCGGTGATGTCCTGGGTCGCGGTCTTGGCCCAGAGCTCATAGGGCCGCTGATCCGGCGTGAAGCCGGCCAGATGCGGCGATTCCATCGTGATCTTGGTGCCTGACACCACCAGGCTTCCGGAATCGAGCGGCAGCTTCGGCATCAGCATGCGGAACGGATTGAAGATCGACACGCCGACGATGGCGGCCATGGACAGCAGCACCGCCCCCGGCACCGCGACGCGCAGAATCCGCACCAGGCGGCTGTGGCGCGCCGCGCTGGCAAACTTCGCCGCAAGCGCGGCGTCGTAAGTGGGATTCTGGGCCGAATTCACCTGAGCTCCTGAGGTGCCGCTCGCCTGGTCCGGTTGCAGGACGCCCCATTGTACCCGGCGGCGCCGAAATATGCAGCCGGACAGGCCGTTACGAAAGTGTCCGAAACGGGGCGACAACCCTGAACCTAGCGAGCCAGCGCGGCGTCAGGAATGCGCGAAAATGTCCTCTTCCGCCCAGCCCTGGAGGTCGAGCAAAGCGCGCGTCGGCAGGAAGTCGAAACAGGACTGCGCCAGCTGGCTGCGGCCTTCCCGCACCAGCATGGCATCGAGCCGCTCGCGCAAGCCATGCAGATGCAGCACGTCGGACGCGGCATAGGCGAGCTGCGGCTCGGTCAGGCTGTCGGAACCCCAGTCACTGGACTGCTGCTGCTTGGAGAGGTCGATGTTGAGCACCTCGCGCACGAGGTCCTTCAGGCCGTGGCGATCGGTGTAGGTGCGGGTCAGGCGCGAGGCAATCTTGGTGCAATAAATCGGCCCGGTCATGACGCCGAAGGTCTGGTACAGCACCGCGACGTCGAAGCGCGCGAAGTGGAAGATCTTCGTGATGGCGGGATTGGCGAGCAGAGCCTTCAGGTTCGGCACGTCGGTATGGCCCTTGGGAATCTGCACCACGTCGGCGCTGCCGTCGCCGGGCGAGAGCTGCACCACGCAGAGCCGGTCACGGTGCGGATTGAGCCCCATGGTCTCGGTGTCGATCGCCACCGCTCCGGTGTAGCGCGTGAGGTCGGGCAGGTCGCCGCGATGCAGGCGTACGGTCATGGCGTTTCAAAACCTCGAATCGGTCTGTCGGCAGACTGGGCTAATCCGCATGGCTCGCGATGTACCCACTCGCGGCGGGGCGCGCAAGCGCCGGCCGGAACCTTACGGGCTCGGGTCAAATCGCCGCCAGCATGATGCAGATCATCGCCGCGACCGCGGTGCGGCTCGGACCGTCGCGAAAGGCATAGATGATGGGGTCGTCAGGCATCTCGCGGCGGTGCGCCATCATCAGGGCGCGGCCGAACCAGTACAGCAGCAGCGGGGTGAGCAGCCACAGCATCCAGGGGCGGCTGTAGAGCGGCGTCACCGCGGAGGAGGAGACGTAGAGCGAGAACACGGTCACCGCGTTCATCGCACTCGCCGCCGCCATCGCAGCGATGATGTGCAGGTCGGTAATCCTGTAGTCGCGGTTGGAGGGGTCGGCGAGGCCGGCGCTCTCGCGCATGGAGAGCTCGCTGAAGCGCTTGATCAGCGCCAGTGAGGTGAACACGAACAGCGAGAAGATCAGCAGCCATTCCGACAGCACCACACCGACGCCGACCGCGCCGGCGATGATGCGCAGCGCGTAGAGGCCCGAGAGGGTCACGACGTCGACCAGCATCTTGCGCTTGAGCGCGAGCGAATAGGCGATCGTGGTGACGAGATAGGCACCGAGCACGCCGAGGAAGAGTGGCGAGATGCAGAGGCTGGCGACGAGGGCGAACAGCCACAGCGCCGGGATGGCCATCAGCGCCGAAGAGATCGGCAGGTCGCCGGCCGCGAGCGCGCGGTGGCGCTTGGTCGGATGCTGCCGGTCGGCCGCGAGATCCAACAGATCGTTCATCAGATAGGCGCCCGAGGCGCAGGCCGAGAACGCCATGAACGCCAGTAGCGCATAGCCAAGTGTCGGCAGGTTCATCTGATGCGCGGTGACGGCGGGCACGAATACCAGCGTGTTCTTGGCGTATTGATAGACGCGCAGCGCCTTGACCCAGGTCTTGAAGCTGACGCGGCTTTCGCTGCGGCGGTCGACCCGCTCGACGGAGGCGCGATCGAACGGCAGCGCCTCGCCCGCGGCGAGTCCGGCCGGCGTGACGACGCCGTCGAAGCCAAGATGCGCGGCGATCGCGGCGGCATGATCGGGAAAACGTCCGGCGAGGAGATAGATCTTCTCGCCCCGCGCCCGCGCCACCAGCGCCCGGTTCAGGACGTCGGAATCATAGGGCAGATGGGCGTAGTCGATCTCGGCCTTGGCCAGGATGCGCGTGAGCGCGGCCATCCCCGCCTCTCCGCCTGCGCCGAAGCGGGCCAACATGCGGGCGGGCGCGCTGAACAGCGCTTCCATCAGCAGCTCGGAGCGCAGCAGCGCGCCTTCGAGATCGATCACGAGCGTCCGCGCAGCCGCGATTGCCGACGGTGTGGGGGCCTCGGAGTTGTACTGGCGGGCAGGCTGCTCCATCCGAAAACGCTCTTACTGACCGCAAAATGACCGGCATCCGGCCGGGGAGCAGGGAAATGGACGGCCGCGAGCCTAGAGGGCATTCGCTAAGGCCGGCTTAATCCACCGGAGCGGCGGTCGGCGCCTGCCGGAGGCCTGTTGCCCGGATCCCACAATCCGGCGCGAGCTACCTGAGCCAGCAGAGCTTTTGCCTTGCGCCCCGTGGACATCGTCCAAGCCCACCCTATCTGCCCAGTTCCCATTCCAACCCGCTGACCGTGAATCAGGTACCAATGACCGAACCGACGCTCGCCGCGCCGATCGACGACTCGAGAGAGCGCCAGCGCGGCTTCTCGCGCTACCAGGCGCTCCTGATCGCGCTGCTCGCGTTCACGCAGTTCACGATCATTCTCGACTTCATCATCATGTCGCCGCTCGGCGCCATCCTGATGCCGGCGCTCAACATCACGGCCGGGCAATTCGGCGTCGCGGTGTCGGCCTACGCTTTCAGCGCGGGATTATCGGGCATCCTCGCCGCGGGCTTCGCCGACCGCTTCGATCGCAAGCGCCTGCTCCTGTTCTTCTATGTCGGCTTCACGCTCGGGACCCTGCTCTGCGCGATGGCGCCGAACTATCATGTGCTGCTGATCGGCCGGATCGTGACCGGATTGTTCGGCGGCGTGATCGGATCGGTCGTGCTCGCCATCGTCACCGATCTGTTCGCGCTGCATCTGCGCGGCCGCGTGATGGGCTTCATCCAGACGGCATTCGCGGCAAGCCAGGTGCTCGGCATTCCCGCCGGGCTGTTTCTCGCCAATCACTGGAATTGGCATGTCTGTTTCTTTGCGATCGTGGTGCTGTCGATCGCCGCGATCGCCATCATCGCCTTCGCGATGGAGCCGGTCGACGCGCATCTGAGGCTGAAGCAGGACAGGAATCCGTTCCGCCATCTGGTGGCGACCATCGGCGAGCCGCGCTATACGCTGGCCTTCGCCGTCACGACGCTGCTGGCGACCGGCGGCTACATGCTGATGCCGTTCTCCAGCGCCTTCACGGTGCACAATCTCGGCATCGACATCGCGCATCTGCCGACGATCTATCTCGTCTCCGGCCTGTTCAGCATCGTCACGGGACCGCTGGTCGGCCGCGCCAGCGACGCCTTCGGCAAATATCCGACCTTCGTGTTCGGCTGCGCGATGACCGTCGTCATGGTGCTGATCTACACCCATCTCGGCCACGTCTCGCTGACGACCGCGATCACCGTCAACGTCTTGATGTTCGTCGGCATCTTCTCGCGCATGATCCCCTCGCAGGCGCTGATCTCGGCGATTCCCGACGCGAGCCAGCGCGGCTCGTTCAGCGCAGTGAGCGCCTCGCTGCAACAGCTCTCCGGCGGGATCGGCTCGGTGCTCGCCGCCGCGATCATCGCGCAGGCGCCGGACGGCTCGCTGCTGCATTTCGAGCGGATCGGCTACGTCGTCGTCACGACGACGATCGTCACCCTGGTGATGATGTATTTCGTGCAGAAGGCGGTGGCGGAGCGGGCGGGGAGGAGCGTGGTGTGAGGGCGGGCCGATGCTCGATGAGGGCACCCATGGCGCAAGCATGGCCCATGCAATCGGTTAGCCTCGCGGCGTTGGCTGCGGCGACGGTGTTGCGGCGGGCTGCTGCGATGATGGAGCAGGAGGCTGCTGCTGCGTCGTGACAGGCCTCTGATCGCCGCCACCATGCGGGACACACGTCCCCACATTGCTCAATAGCCGCTTGGCTTCTACATCACGGGCCTTCTTGTAGTCCCTCCGCCGATCGATCCTTGCCGCAGCCATGCGATCCCAAGCGTCGAAAGCATCAGCATAATGCTGTCGCATCTGCTCCTCAGCGGCGAGACAGTCGCTGAACTTGTCGAAGACCAGATCGGTGTTGACGGGCGAGACGCCGCCGACCAGGACCACCAGCATCCATTTCATAGCTTGTGCCTGCGTCTGCATCCGCTCCTGACAAAGGACCCGGCCACAATGGTGACCGGGTCAGTCAGGGGAGGAAAGCAGTGATCGTCATGGATTCGGGTAACGGGGCGTATTCTTCGCTGTTCCTGCTTTTCTTGCAGGCTGCGAAAACTCGCTAATGCAGGTTAATTCAAAGTCGCGCGGCGCAGGAACGTCCGCACCGATGATGGCTTGGTTGTCATGAGAACCGCGCGAGAATACCGCGAGCTGGCTGACCGTTGCAGGGCCGCACGGCTGGCCGCAAAGGAGGAGCGAGACAAACAAGTGCTCGCAACCTTCGAGCACAGCTATTTTACCCTCGCCAGCAGCGTCGAGGTAGTCGCGCAGGCCAACGCTCGCTTGGCGGCTACGAACAGCTTCAAGCAAAAGCGACGCCTACACCGCCCGCGACCAGGCAGATGATCGATGCGTCGATGCGTGCGCTACATCGAGAGGGCGCTTGCGTTCGAGCGGCTTGCTACCGAAGACACCGATAATGACCTCAGGGCGGCTCTAGGACCAAGCGACAGCGTACCCAAATATCGCGTTGCGTGCGGAAGAAATGGGCTGCCGCCACCAAGCCCAACACGGGTCAGCTCCGTGGCGGAGCGGTAGCGTGACATTTGGGCGAAGCGCAGTTCACCCGCCGGCCTTCCGCCACTACAACCTGCATCGCCAACAGAACTATTGTCACCGCCGCCCGCTTGAACGAACGGGCGGCCGAAAACCATCAATTCTCAATCACTTGACGAACGATCAAGGCCTTAAACAAACCTTGGTGCCCAGGAAAGGATTGCATAGGCTCAGGCGGAACATACTGATTTTATGGCAGAATTTCAAGCCGCCGATTCGCTTGTTACACAGCCCTGTTGCTGAGCCGGCTCACCGAAGGGCCGAACGGGCGAGTCCGCTTGAAGACGATTGAACACAACGATATTGTTGTGTTATGATTCCCCCGTTCGTTCAACTGCCCGGCTCACCCTTCGCCGTGCTGCCTCCCGGAATCCATTGGGCAACCTTGGAGGAGATCAAGGCTCGTTTCGGTCAGACAGCTCGCCGCGCTTGGCTATTTGAAGGGGTTCTGGCGGTGGCGGAAGCTTTGCGACAAGCGAACTGCGCCCACATCTATCTAGATGGAAGCTTTGTGACTGAGAAACCGGAGCCGAATGACTTCGACGGATGCTGGGACGCCACGGGTGTCATAGCCGCCCTCCTAGATCCCGTGCTGCTCGAATTCGCGAACGGACGCGCGAGCCAAAAACTAAAATACAGAGGTGAGATGTTTGTCGCGGGCTTCGCCAATTCTGGCACTGAGACGTTTCTCGATTTCTTCCAACGCGACAAGTTCACGGGAGCGGCCAAAGGCATTGTCGGCATCAAGTTAAAAGCAATCGACGGAGCGCCGCAATGATTACGAATGAGCGGCAGTATAAAATTACAAAGAACGAAGCTGAGCGGTTCAAGGCAGCTCTACAAGGCTTCAAAGAGATCGACCTGATAAAGCAGGGCCTCGATCCGGTAATCGTTATTGCCCAACGAAATTCCCTTGAGCAGCAGCTTAAAGACCTTCAGGCTCAAGTGGCCGATTATGAGAAGTTGCGCTCTGGCCGTGTCAAACGGCTATTCCCGACGTCCATAGGAGAGATCGGCCAAACGCTGATTGAGGCAAGGATCGCACGCAATCTTTCGCAGCGCGAGTTGGCGGACCGGCTTGGCATGAAGGAGCAACAGATTCAGCGATACGAACAAGATCGCTATCTTACTGCCAACCTCACGCGTGTCGCGGAGGTCGCTGATGCTCTCCAGTTCGATCTGGTCGCATTTTTCGAATCGAGGACTGACACCCTTCTAGAAAGGATTGCCCCCAATCTAAGGGGCGGGTTCGACATTTCGAAGCTGCCTGTAAAAGAAATGAAGAAGCGAGGGTGGCTGTCGCAAATGCGACTGCCCGAACACTTGACTGGGCCGCTTAGCGACATGGACCTCGCCGCTGCTTTTGTTTCCCAAGCCGTCGGCTCTCACGCTCTGCATCGCCAGCATGTGCGATCGGGGTCGAAGCAAGACCCCTACTCTCTGCTCGCCTGGAGAGCGCGACTCTTGCAAAGAGCGAAATCCTTAGAAGCATCGAATCCGATTCGGCCACTCGAAACACAGTCGCTGGTTAGATCGTTGGTAGGTCTAAGCACGGGGAAAAATGGCCCAGTTGAGACCGTTGAATTGCTTCGGCAGCACGGAATCATCCTAATCATCGAGCGGCATCTCCCATCTACTCATCTGGATGGGGCTGCGATGATGGTGAACGGCGATACGCCCATTATCGGGCTTACGTTGAGGCACGACCGGCTCGATAATTTCTGGTTTACGTTGCTCCATGAGCTTGGGCATGTCTTTCTCCATCGAGATCAAGGCCTCCGGGACGGCTTCTTTGACGAGGAGGGGGCACCATCCGTGGACAAACTGGAGAAGGAAGCTGACAGCTTCGCCGAAAGCGCCTTCATAACAAACGAAGTATGGGCAAAATCGTTTGTTAGATTCACCCGGGATAAGAATCAGGTGATAGAATTCGCGAAGAATCATGGGATATCCAGCGCGGTTGTCGCGGGGCGAATTCGGCGAGAGCGTAAGGACTACACGATCTTTAGTGAGCTGGTTGGTCAAGGAGAGCTGAGGAAGATGATGTCTTCAGCAGGATACTTGGAGAACTTAGATGCTGAGGGTTAGCTCGTTCAAGCACACGGACTATCTTGCTATACTCAAATGGAAGCAGGGTGAGCGAGCCGCTCTATCAACCTTCCGAGCGAGTGCGAGTCGCCTGCACGTCTTGTTTGAGATGCCGCCAGCCGGGGACTACGATCACGAGAAGCGCCGACCGCTGACGCCGACCGAACACATCAAGCTATTCGGCAAGAAACTCTATGATGCATGGGGCAACCGCGTCGCCTTCATTGACGCTAGCCACATTGACGATGATCTTCACAAGAAGGGGTTTGCCCGCCATCCGCTAACCGAGCTTCTTGAAAGGGCTCGATTGGCCGGCGCTTCGGCCTGCCCTGCTGTGTCACCAACCCATTCTAACGAATATCGCGAGGCTGTAAGGCGGTTTGTTGAGTGGCACGCCGATTTTCCAGTGTGCATCCGCCTCGAAACAAAACACCTAGACAGCCCGACGTTCCATCTTGATCTCGAAACGCTCATTCAGGAATTGAACTGCCGGCCGTCCAAGTGCTTTGTGGTTCTTGATTTTAGGAATCTGGAATTACCTTCCGTTGAAGCGGAAGATAGCTTCGTGGAAATGCTCGCTGACAGACTTGCGGATTTCCCGTTCCTGCATGACTGGGCTGGAATCGCGGTCGCGCTAAGTTCGTTCCCTGTGAACCTGAAAATGAGGCCGGGTGAAGTCAAGCAATTCCCGCGAACTGATCTGCCTGTCTATCAAAAGCTTATTTCGAATCCCAAGGGATTGCTGCGAACTCCAATGTTTGGCGACTACGCCGTCGATACGTCCCCCATCGTGAAGCCTCAGCGCAGAACGCCCTCGGCTCATTTCCGCTATTCCACCCCCTCGGGCTATGCCATTGCGAAGGGCACAAGCGTCAAGAAGCCTCACGGATACGAAGCAATCTATCCTGTCGCCGATCTTCTCGCCTCGCAGGCTTTCTTTATGGGGGGTGAGTTCAGCGACGGCGATGAATTTATTGTTAGCCTCCAAAACCGAGCAGCCGCGAAGGGCAATGCTGCGACTTGGCGCTGGGCGTCAACAGATCATCACTTGACCTGCAACGTCGGTGCGATTGCGAAGATGTATGGTTTAGCTCCGATTGAGGAAAAGGCCCCCTTACAGGCAGCGCCGAAGCAACTCGAATTCCTGTATGCAGACGACAATCTGACCTCCGCGCCAGCTACGGCTACCGAACCCGAAGAGTAGCGGCAGCAATTTTGCCAAAGGAATCAGTATGCCGCTCGCGGTCGCTGTTGGGACGTGACGATCAAGGCCAAGGCAGCGCAGCCGAAAAATTTCCGCCGACGAGCCGTTTCGCCCGTTCGAGCGCGATAGATCGTTAATGTCCTATCTTCAACCGAAGAGCTGGTGGTATGGATTTGGATCCTCGCATCTTCTTCGTGATCGTAATTCCCGACGGCGATCCGAAATTGGCCACGCCAACACAGGGTTTCGCAGTTACGCTTATTGAGATGAGATGGGCAATTCGCGTGGCCTCTCTCCTTCCTACCAATATTTTCGAACTGACCGACGAAGGTCGAGAAGTGTTTTTGGCGGGACGCGTGTCAGGCGTATCCCCGGTCCATTGGTTTGGCCAGTCGCCTCGCGCGATTCGATCAATGCCGCATCCAGCCTTCGCGCCGTTCACGGTCATCGTCCTCCCGCCGTCCGAAAACCCTCAAGATTATGAAGAGTGGGCTAAGGCTTCACCCGTGCGGCCAACCATTGTTGCGAAGTCGGGCGGCGATCTGTCAGAGCTTTCGCTTGATGCGCTTCAGGCCCAATTTTTAAAGATATGCGATTGCATCCCCGACGATATTCGCAGGGAGTCAGTCGAGGCAGCCCGTGCTGCGATCCAAGCTTGGAAGCCTATGCCGGCGAGGGAGCTAGGATACCAGGTTGGGGGACACAACACGATCACCCCAAACCTAGTAGCCCTTACTGTCGCCGGCTTCGAAAATATGGTGTCGGGGCGCTTCCAGGAAGTCGGCGGCGCGACGAAGCCCTATGTCGAGCAGATCGTTAAAACAAGCAACAGCATCTTTGATGAACGCGCGAAACTCGGTCAGCGTGATCTTGAACGAATATTTAGACGTCCCCCCGATCTCAATCTATTTGCGCCAGCCTTCTATCCGGATTTCTTCACCTCCCCGATTCCATCGAACATGGATCGAGCGTTGCGCAAAGAAACTCTCGTCGTTCGACAAGCGTTAGAACGCCAAACTGGATACGGCTTCGACTTGCGGACGGAAGCTCAAAAGTCCGCGATGATCGGCAAGATTGTTCAGAGCGATGATGGCAAAGCTGCGATCAAACCCAATCCACTCATTGCAGCGCGAGCCGCCGAACTCGCACTTAATACGGATCTCATGGGCGCCATGACAGCGTCGGAATTCTCCGTCTGCGTGCGCTTGCCAAATGAAATCAATCGAACCGTAGGCAGCGTGCGAAGCTTTGCTCAGCACTATCGAAGCAAAGAGAAAAGCACCCGGAAGAGACTGCTCGCATTTCGTCAAGTGCAGGCCCGTCTAGCCGGTGCATTTCCGGCAGAGTTCGTGGACGTCCTTCGGCGCAGCGACAGCGGGATTCGAATCGTTTCAGATGCCCATGTAGAGTGGTTGGACATAGACGGTCTTCCTCTGTTCATTAGGAAGAACTGCAGCCGTATTCCCGTTACGCCCGGGAATCTCTTCGTCGATCATCTAGCGGCCAAGGAACCCATCCGTCTTACGCCCGGCGATTTTTCGTCCATTCTTGTTCTGAGCGCTCTGAAGCGCGATGATCCAATTGCCGGCTTGATTGAAACCGCATTTGGCGTCTTCGAGCCCCAATGGCGTAAGAATCTGACGGTAACTTACAAGTCAATAACGAGCGAATCCGAACTTGTAGAGGCCTTGAACGGATTCAGAGGCCCGATGGTGATTTTCGATGGTCATGGAAGCCATTCACCCGGTGAGCCTGCAAAGCTTCATTTGGGAGATGCGGCGGTCGATGTTTGGGGTCTCCGCGATCGAATTAAGAACATCTCGCCAATCATAGTGCTGAGCGCCTGTGACACGCACGCCGCCGATCGCAATCATGCGACGACCGCAAACGGATTTATGAGTCTTGGTGCAAGAGCCGTTCTATCGTCAGTCTTTCCGTTGGGCGCACACGACGCAGCGTCGTTCGCTGCAAGATTAGTGTATCGCGTTAGTGAGTTTGTTCCCGGTGCAATTAAGGCGTTCGATCAAGCGATAACGTGGACGGAAGTTATCTGTGGTCTTATACGTATGCAGCTTTTGACAGACTTCTTAAGGCTGCTGGAATCGAAAAAAGCTATCGATTCCGATACGTATTCCCGCATTCACTTGAAGGGAAATCAGGCGATCAACGGTCGTGCAGCCGATCCCTTTGGGATTGTTCTCGAAGCCCTGGAAAAACTCGGGCTAACACGAAACTCGCTCAAGCTCGATCTTGAAACGGCAGTCGCGAATTCCAGCGCCTTAAGTTACTTGCTGGTTGGTCGACCCGAAACAATTATTATCGATGATCGAGATAGGGCAATCGGTCAGTGGAAAGAGTTGGCCCAGCTAGTTTGACGGCGCTACGCCGCACAACTCCGGGTTCACCTTGGGTTGACTCAAGGCTTCCCTACTGGAGTTTCTGCGGAAAACTTATCGACGCTCGATCTCTCTGTATCTTCGATAAGTCGCTCGTCTTGGGGCGGTGACCCCGGCGAACATGCCTTCGGGAGAAGCCAGCGCTTGGCTTGATAACTTTCGTGGCTTCAACATAAGAAACCACACGATGAGCTGGCCCTCCAGCAGCTCCTAGCCCCGGCCGAAATCGCAATAGGGGTCTGTTATCTCGGAGGTGACCTGTGGCCACTGCTCGCCGCTCTCCCCCCTATGGGGGGTCAACTTTTGAGGCCCTTCACTTCACCGAAGCTTGCGCTCCGACTTCCTGCTCTGTTGCTTGCACCTGTCGCCTTTCAGGAAAGGCCTCACCGAGTGAAGTAGCGACGTGAGTCGTTTTGACTCACGCGGCTCCTCTTGCCGCGCGATTCTCACAGAAAATATGGTGACAACGCTCGTTGACTAAGTTTTTCGCGGACCACCATCGAGAGGAAAACAGCCGTGAAACGCAAGTTTGTTGCCTACTATCGCGTATCGACTCCGAAGCAGGGCCGCTCGGGCTTAGGCCTTGATGCACAGCGGACCGCTGTAGCGAAGTCCATGGGTGATGGGCCCGCCACCATCATCGCTGAGTTTACCGAGGTGGAGAGCGGCAAACGCGACAATAGGCCTGCCTTGGAAGAGGCACTCACCGCAGCACGCCTGCACTGGGCGACCCTCGTCGTCGGTGGGCTTCCTAGAGCGGCTACTGGAGGCGGGGGTGGACGTGCGCTTCGCTGACCTCCCCTCCATCGAGGGGCCCACCGGGCGCTTCATGTTGCAGCAGATGGCAGCAGTCGCCGAACTAGAAGCCGGCTTGATCTCCGCCCGCACCAAGGCAGCACTGGCGGCAGCAAAGGCACGAGGGCAGCGGCTGGGGGGATACCGAGGCGGGACCTTATCCAGTCACGTGCAGGCACGCGGGCGAGACGAGCAATCCAGACTTGCGGACAGGCGAGCGACCGACATAGCGCCGCTGCTCAAGACACTCCGGGCCAAGGGGATCACCACCCCCACCGATATTGCGCGAGCACTGACCGCACAGGGCATTCCTACGGCGAGGGGTGGCACCAAATGGTCAGGGCCTCAGGTCAGGCTGATAGAAGCACGACTTGCCCGTGGGGTCGCTACGTCTACCCCCCGAAGCAATGATGGCGACCACTCAGCACAGGGTAGGTAGTTTGGGTGTTTTACCCGAACTGGGCTTCTGGAAAGTATCGCTAACTGGAAATGGAGCTAGCGATATGAGTTCGACGAAGAAGCCGTTTGTTTTTGAAATCCGATATACAACTGACATTCCTCGGCGCATCGGCCGCGGTCAGGATGGCGATCCTATTTATGCGCCGCTTCCTGCGACAAGTTGGAGAGTGTGCCTTCGGTATTTCGAAGCCGTTGCGAGTTTTCTTGCAGGCAGAACTGACCGGATGCCCAGACTTGGAGCGATAGCGAAGATCGCGCATGGCACGATTCTCAGCATCAAGAGCGATCGAACAAAAGAAGACCTCTTCGGACCTAAGGCTTTAGTCGTCATCAAAGACGACGATAGACCGACGGAAAAGCGGCGACCCCGCATATTCGATCCAGTTTATGTGCCTGCCCTTCTAATGCTGGCCGCCGCCGGAGGTAGCTTCCGGTTCAACGACTCTAAACCGAAGCGGGATGCGCAAGGGCAACTTCTCAAAGCCGATGATCGGAGGTTCTACGTTAGCTTCGGTCGAAGAGCCGGACAGAATGTCCGCGTTCTGAGGATCATTTCTGATCCTGCCCGCGGTCAGCAAGTACATCGGAGTATCCGCCAGTTCGACGCGAACTATCACTATGATCACCGGAAGAGCACCATGGCCTTGCGCCTCGATGATTCCGCTCGATCAACTGGGCATTCAGCCGGCCTCAGTAGAAAGGGGCGAGCTGCAGCTATAAAGGCCGCGGGAGAGCACTATGAACGCGCTATCAAGCTGCGGGGGCGCGATTGCGTTCAACATCTGGGCAAGAGCCGCGGCGAATATGAAAGGCAGCTCACTCGGGTATTTGCCCTGGCTGACGAATTCCATATGGCGCTGGTCAAACGTCGGCGATCGAAGTGAGGCTCCCGTGAGTTTAAGCAGGAGTAAGCGGCGCCGAGCCATCAAACGGCGCGTTGCAAGCACACTTGCGGACGACTTCCAGGCAACCTGCGCAATTCCAGCCTGCAGACGACCGACTATGAGAGCCGCGGGGGTTGGCCTCGCCCCTTTCCACTGTAGGCGCCACGTTGAGCACCGGCAGCGTCATGGGTCCTACTGGCGGCCAAGCTTCAAGGCTTCCGAGTTGCGGCCATTCATCACGGCAGCGACCGCGTATGTCGGCCTTCGGGCAGCTAACGACAAGTTCATCGCCGCCGCGATTGCGGACATGGGACGGGCTCTAGAGGACGCTGGCCCAGTGGAGATCGCGACGCGCCTCAAAGGCATGTCTGCCACAAAGCGGGCCAAGATCGGACTGGCGAGGCTCCGCGTTGAAGGCGTGCCCCCGCAGCGGATAGTCTCCATCGTCCTCGCCGTCGCCGCGCTGATCAAGGCCGACGCCACGGCGCCCCGCGCAAAGGAGTTTCGGACGGTGCAAATCTGCAAGGCGGTCCATCGGCTGGCCTCCGGCACGCATCGTGTGTGGGTCGTGGAGGACCATCAGGGCAGGAAGCGGCAGATCGAAATGCACGCTTTCCCCAAATCCACCGGCCGGGTTCTGCGGGAGATGGGGCGGATGCTGGAAGAGCCCTGCGACTGGGTCATTGAGAAGCATGTCGCCGGCGTCCTGGTCCACCGGCAGCGCTATGGGCGGCCCCGCGCGGCGAGCTGATCGATGTCCGCAAGAATTCGCGGGTCGCAGCATTCGCACGAGCGATCTGGTCGGAGTGAAGCAGTGCGTGCATATCGAGGGTTCAAGGAGGCCACTTTGAACACATGCCTCACGGCCCGATGACGCAATCACCCAACATCATGTGGTTCGATCCACTGCTCCGGGCCAAGACGACGGAGCTTGCCCATGCGGTCAAGTGTTTGCACGATGCGCTGCTGCTCCACGAAACGGATAGCGGCGGCAGGAAGCGAGCGCGGAAGGAAGCGGACAAGGCGAAGTTCGGCCTCGCCGTCGAAGCGTTGGCCTGCAACCTGATCTTGCTCAGCGCAATCGAGTCCAGCCCCAAGCTCGCGGTGCCCCGGTCGCATGGCTTTCTTTGGCGAGGCGATGGCAGCGCCAATCCCGTATACGGCCAGCACTTTCTATCCGCGATAGATGGGCTTGCATCGCTTGGCCTGATCGAAGAGGAGCGAAGGGGATATAGGCTATCCGCAAGAATCCGGGTGCCGTCGCTCATTCGACCAAGCGCAGCGCTCGCTCAGCATCTTCCGCTGGCACCACCGGATTGGCGAAGCGTCAAGCAAATCGACGACCGCGCTCTGATCATCTTGAAGGAAGGAAAGCGTGACGACAGGCGTACGGCCCCGATTGCCTTCCCGGAGACAGCCAAGACTCGTCAGCTTGCGAGACAGATGCGGCGCATCAATGAGTTTCTGCGCAGCGCTAATATCGACGTGATCGGTCAGAACGCCGGCCTCTCTCTAGGCAAGGATGGGCAGGTCATCGCCCCCTATCGCCGCTCCCTTCGACGGATCTTCAATAATGCGAACTGGCAGCACGGCGGCCGCCTCGCTGGCGGCTTCTGGATGGGCATGGAGCGCACCCAGCGGTTTGAGTGCCTCCGGATTGATGGCGAGCGAATCGCTGATGTCGATTACAGGCAACTCTTTCCCCGGCTCGCATACGTAAGGGCAGGCAAGCCGCAGCCCGAAGGTGACATCTATGACGTGGCGGGAGATGGCTCCGGGCGAGATGGCTGGAAGACGCTGATGAACGCGATGCTGTTCTCGGACGGTCCGTTGAAAGGTTGGCCTGAGGGCACGCTTCAACATTTCCCCTCCGGCACGAAACTCCGGGACGCCATCGGGATGCTAGCCGCGCGCCACCAGCCTATCGCTCATTTGTTCGGGTCCGCCCTAGGCTTTCAATTGATGCGCATCGAGAGCGATATACTGATCGGGATCATCACGCATCTTGAGAGCCTCGGGGTGACCGCCCTGCCGCTCCATGACGCGGTGCTGGTTGCGGAATCGAAGGCGTATGTTGCGAAGGATGCGATGCAGGCCGCTTTCAGCATGGCAACGGGATCTTCCTGCGCGATTGTCTCCATAGAATTTTGCCCACGATAACAGCCGCTTAGGGCAGATTTTAGCCGTATGCCTCCGCTTTTGGAGGAGGAAGCTAGAAGGGGGGGTTGGAGGGTTACCACAATCCATCTAGGGTTTTCCCTCAAGTTGGGAGGTGACACCACCTCTTCTCAGCGAGCGCCTCTAGAGCCCGTCCTTAGCGAAGTCACCATGGGTCAACCCAGGACGTCCGGTTCCGATGAGTGATCACCGCCGTCTGAGAGGAGAGTCTCTAAGTTGCCGATTGGGCTCCCTTTATCAGCGGCTAAAGGAACGTCGCTCTAGGTCCGCCACCGGCAGTGGCCTGACTCGGCCAATGCTCTCTGTTGCCCGCAGTGTGATCGCGACGGAGGACGGTTATATTGGTGTGTACATGGCCGATTGCGCGAGAACGAAGAATGCAGCAGAATCACCCCAAACTTCCCTTTCATGGAGATTTTGATTTTCAGCAGGCTTGGCTTGCCGTACGCGAGTGGCGTGATCCCAGCACGGCCCCTTACATGAAACGTAAAGCGATGGAATATTTCGCTCCCCGCGTTGCATTTTGGCTCAGCGTCGTCTCTCTAGCCGGGCACTGGTATTGGGCTTCCACCACGCACTGTGGGGTAAACTTCCAGCGAGGCGGGGCCATTGTAGTTCTCGCGGCTGCTGCGCTCTATGCTGTTTTGGAGTGGCACGACCCCAAGAGCGCCATGCTGAGCGGTGGTCGAATCCAACGGATTTGGTTCTACAATCCTGCCTTTCTGCTTCCGCTTCTTGGCGCGGCAGGCACTTTGATTTGGGGCTATGGCGACCTCCTACCGTTCTTTGGCTCCGCAGGATGCTCCAGCTCGAATTGATAAGGATAGCTATGCCCCCGCCCCACTCGACGCGCTAGGCGGCGGCCCGTGCTGAAAATGATCTGCCTGACACCGGACGAGATTCAGGACTGACTCCGGGGCCTCTTCTGGGGGACCAGCAAGCGATCAGGGGTGGTCTTCAAGGCCCGGGCCAAGCGGGCCAGGACGATGATGGTGCAGTTACGGGTGCCCCGCTCCACCTGACTGACGTAGGTCCGATCAAGTCCCGCCTCTAAGGCCAAATCCTCTTGGGACAGTCCGAGATCCTTGCGGGCCTTCCGCACGGCCTCCGCCACCACATCAACGATCCCAGCCTCGTCATCCATCCCCGGGAGCAGGCCGCCATGATGACTTTAGGTCTACGGACTATGAGTCCCATTTTTCCGTTGAGGCATGATGACTATCGTCTACAATTGAGTCCGGCTGCTAATGAGGAATGCAGGATGACCAGCAACGAAAGCACCGCCCCAAAGCTGCGTGAGGACGAGCCTATCAAGGTTCTCTTCGATGTGGCCAGCTACTGGGCCACCATTTGGGGCTTCATCGCGCTCTGCCTTTGGCTCGAACACGAGGTTCTCAAGCGGCTGGATATCGAGTCTGGCGGCATTCGGGTTGCCATCCTTCTCGTGAGCACACCGGCCGTATTCTTGGCGACGGTCACTCGCATTGAAAAGAACCCCAAAGCGCGGATGATATTGGAGCGGGCTCGTTACGTCGTGGTCTTGGTCGCTGCGGCCCTGCTCGGCGCCTATCTCCACGCGAATCACAAAGGCGATTCGTATGAGGACGCCTTGCGGGACGGCGCCGTGTTGGCATGCTCAAAGATGGCTGCCTGCAAGGCGATGGCCGCCGAATACGCCAACACGCGCTAGGGACCCGACGCATTCGGCTTATCAGGACAGATCGAACCATCTCTATTTAACGCGACGATGCCGCTTCCAATGACGACGGGCAACGGCGCAAGCAAGTTTTGCCAGCGTCACCTGGCGCAAATGCCATGCCCCATTTGGGGTGATCCGAAGCGTTCGGCTTACAAGGGCGGCTTCATCCAGCCACCCTTGTAATTCGCGGTCGTGATGCGCCTAGCACTTGCGCTGGAACGTGATGCACTTCCACGGATCGCGCACGATATTCGCGACCGTACCGCGGTCGCCGCCAAGGATCTGCTCACGCAGCTTGGGGACGAAGGCGTCCGGGCCGCCAAGCGGATACCCGGCGAGGATGTCAGAGACATCGATCCGAGTGGCGCGTTCGGGCAACAACTTCGAAAGGCCACCCGTGGCGACGAGCACAAAATTGTTCATGACGTCCTGATAGGGCTTAAAGCCACGCTCGCAATCATTGATTGCCCGAGTCACTTCAGTAGCCGCCCGGACCTTTTCGGCGGACAGACGGTCCTTCAGTTCAGCCAACGTCATCCACTGCTCCTGGCCGTCGATGTGAGGCACCTTCACCTTGACATCGGTCAACTTAACACCCTTGGTCGCCATTTCATCGAGCTGACCGACACGCGGGTTATAGTAGCTGGCGACGGCAGCTTCGCCCTTCGTTCGAGCCTCCTGGCATTGATGAGCGGCGGCATGAGCCTGCGCCATGCCAAACGAAAGGCTCACCGCTGTCGCCGTAAAAAACGTCTTTGGTATCATGACCTTTTCTCCTTGCTAATCCACCCGGCAGTGAAGCTATTTGGGGCGCCGCAACGCAGGATGTGGCAAATTGTGCCATGTGGTGGCAGGGCTGGTCGCAAGGGGATTCAGGAGATGGCGTCTGAAGAGAATGCTGATCTGAGCAACTTCTGTAAGAATATTCGTTATCTCGCGGCACTCTACCGTCTAAAGCATGGATCTTTGGCGACGGAGTTGGGTTGGGATCGAACGGTCGTTACCAAACTCATGTCCGGCAAACGTAAGCCGAACACTACGCAGCTGACCAAACTCGCGCTGTTCTTTAGAGTTCCGGCTGCTGATCTTGAGGGGGACCACGAGCAATTCTGTGCAGGAATAGCCGGAGCTAGCGCGTCCTCCGATCTGCCGCTCCTGGCTTTTCGCACTCTACGTGAAAATACGCAGCGCTGGCAGGCGACGTTTGACAAATATCGCGGCCAGTACGTCCTCTACTACGTGCACGATCCAGAACTGGTAATAGGATCGCTTCTAACGCTCGACCGAATTACCGGCGACGGCTTGCACGCGAAGTTCATCAACCCGCACAGAGATGCAGGTGGCCACATCTCGGCTTATGAATATGAAGGATACGGGTATCCTGTTCGCGAGTACATCTACTTCCTGCTAGAACAGAAAAATGCTAACTACGAAATCCTTTCCATTATTCTGCGCGACTCGGCTACCCCGACCGTGCATCTCATGAAGGGAATGGTCTCAGGCATTGGTGTGCGGAACGAGACTAGCTTCATCGCGGCACGGCCCCTTGTCGCGATAAAGCGGAACCGCGCGATTGATGACTGGCGATCAGCTCTAGGCAACGACCTCGGGTACCTTCCCCGAACTAGAATTCCCGAAGGCGCACAGCGGCAGCTCAGCAGCGAAGGGGTTACAGTACAGGCATGAAGTTGAAACTAGAGGCCTCCCGAGGATACTCTGCCACTACATGGACCTTAGAAATTACTGCTGTGCTCCTCCGTGACAGCAGACCTTCGTTTCGAGAAGGATATGTCGCTTTTCAGGTTTCCTTAGGCGAACCTTGTTGCAAATGAGATTTGTCAGTTGCTGGCAGCTGATGCGACGTGGACCGTCGGAAACTTTGCGATCGCATTGGCCTTCGCTTTGATCGTCACGTCTCCATAGCCCTCCGAGACGTTGCGCGGCGCGTGCCCCTGAATGGCATCCAGCACGCGCATCTCAACGCCCTGATCAATACCGACAGTCTTGAAGCGATGCCGCCAGCCATGGCTTGGATCAACGTTCTTATCCTTCACGACCTCACGCACGAACGCATTGACCTTGTTGCGCGCCGTCTTCACTGCATTGCGCACGCCTAGCTCACCGGCCTTGGGGTCAATGAACAGATAGCCGCCCTTCGACTTTTCAAAGAACGCGATGAAGCCCTCCTCGATGACTTGCCGATGGAGCACAACATCCCGCGCTTCGTCCGTCTTCACCGGTCCCGCCTCCGGCGTCACATGCAGCACCCAAAGCTTGCCTTCGCGCCGCAAGTCCTCTTTGCGAATCTGGATCATCTCGCCAACGCGGGCGCCCGTGAAGGCGCACAGCCACGGCACCCACCGCTTGGCCGCCGCCAGCTTCGGAGCTTCCCGGCCCGGCACGAATTCACGGGCATGCTTCAGGATCGCGATGGCCTCCGAATCATAGAACCCCTTAGACCGGAGCTTGCGCGGCTTGCCGACCTTGATGGTGATCCCTTCGGCCGGATTGCTGGATAGCCGCCGATTGACTACAGCCCAACCGAACACCGTCTTCATCCCCGCAAGGTCGCTGTCCTTCACCGTTTTCGGGCTCACGCCGCCTTGAACGCGATAGTCTTTGAAGCGAACGATGTCCTCCGGCGTGACCCGGCTCGCGATGTCGTGCTTTAGGAATGTCACTAGACGCGCCATCGAATTGCGATAGCTCTCATAGGTGCTCTGCTTGCGGCCGGCTCGCTTGGCTTCCTTCCACCAATCCTCCACGAGGCCAGTGAGGGAATTCTTGGAGGCCCCCCGCTTTGGCTTTTCCTTCGCCGCATCTGCCGAGGCCTGCCACTCGGGAAAACGGGCGGCCTTGTGGTCGGGCGAATAGTCTCCCCCTGCATTCCGTTGGCGGCTCGCGAAAGCGTCACGCAGCGCCATCCAAAAGGCGGTCAGTAAGAGCGCGCGCGATTCGCTGTCTACGCGGCGGATGCCTTTGGTCAGCAAGAGGCGGTCCACGTTGGGCCCGAGCGCCTTCTCCAGTTTCTTGGCGTCACCGTCTCGGCCGACCCTCTCCCACATCTCAGTTACGGCTACCCAGTGGGCCTCATGCTCCTCATGGCTCTCCGTGTCGGGCGCCCAGCCAATTCCGGGCGTGTAGACCATGGCCAAACTCCGGGCGCGGTTCTCGCTGTCGGCCCAGACGCGATAGAGCTCGCCTGCCAAGGCGGTCGCCTGCCGGTGGGTCAGATGCACGGGAGCGTCGTTTCGGAGTGCCGCCCAGACGGCTTCCAGATAGGCCGCAGCGAGCGCCTGACGCGTCTTGACCTCGCTAGGTTCCGTGGTGCGAAGGGAGAACCGGACGGCCTGAGCACCCTCGCTAAGCGTCACGAAGACGAAGCCATCACCGAGCGGAATCGACAGTTCGATGCCGACCGCCTTGGGCCGGACATCAGCCGGAATGCGCTGCACGAAAAGAGGAAAGCGAGATCCGTCCCGGCGCATCGGCCGAACAACCCTGAACAGCAATGTTACACCCCATTGTTACACAGTCGGGGCCAACGCAACACTCTGAAAGGGCTTATCTATCTGGATTTGTTTGCGATCCAGAAAGGCATGGTGCCCAGGAAAGGACTCGAACCTTCACGGCCGTTAAGCCACTGGCACCTGAAGCCAGCGCGTCTACCAATTCCACCACCTGGGCATGCCGTTTGGGGCACGGAGGCGGTTACTACGGTTCGGTGACGCCGTTGTCAATTCATGCTTGAAGCCGGTTTCGGGATGCCGATTGCGCATCGCAAACCGGCCCGATACAAGCCTGACGATACGCGACCCACCCTGCAGGAACCGACCCATGGCATCGAATCTGGACACGCTCGTCACGGTTTTCGGCGGATCGGGGTTTTTGGGCCGCAATGTCGTCCGCGCCCTGTGCAAGCGCGATTACCGGATCCGGGTCGCGGTGCGGCGGCCGGAACTGGCCGGATACCTCCAGCCGTCCGGCAAGGTCGGGCAGGTCCACACGGTGCAGGCCAATTTGCGCTATCCGGCCTCGGTCGCGGCGGCGCTGCGTGATTCGCATGTCGTCATCAACCTCGTGGGGGTCCTGACCGAAAGCGGTGCGCAGACCTTCGACGCCATCCAGGCCCGGGGGGCCGAGACCGTCGCCAAGGCGGCGGCCGCGGCCGGCGCCGAGCTGATCCATGTCTCCGCCATCGGCGCCGACGCCGGATCGCCCTCAAGCTACGCCAAGGCCAAGGCGGCCGGCGAGGCCGCGGTGAAGGCCGCGGTGCCCTCGGCGACGATCTTCCGCCCATCCGTGATGTTCGGCCCCGAGGACCAGTTCACCAACCGCTTTGCCGCGCTGGCCCGGATGTCACCGGTGCTGCCGCTGATCGGCGGCGATACCAGGATGCAGCCGGTCTACGTCGGCGACGTCGCCACTGCGATTGCCGAGGCCGTCGACGGCAAGGCCGTCCCGGGCGCAACCTACGAGCTTGGCGGGCCGGAAGTGCTGACCTTGCGCGAGATCATCGAGACCATCTTGGAGATCACCGACCGCGAGCGGATGCTGGTCCCGCTGTCGTTCGGCCTCGCCCGCTTCCAGGCCGCTGTCCTGCAATTCGCGCCGGGCGCGTTCAAGCTGACGGCGGACCAGGTCACGATGCTCGAGCGCGACAATGTCGTGTCGGATGCGGCCAAGGCCGCAAGCCTGACGCTGGAGGGGCTCGGCATCACGCCGGACTCGCTGGAAGCCGTCGCTCCGCAATATCTCTGGCGCTTCCGCCCGCAGGGCCAGTTCCAGCGCATGAGCGTGTGAGTTGGTCTCACCTCTCCCGCTCGTGGGAGAGGTCGCCGCGTAGCGGCGGGTGAGGGCTTTCTCCTCGTCGGGAGTCTCTCTGCGGAGATACCCTCTCCCCCACCCTCTCCCGCAAGCGGGCGAGGGAGCGCACCGGCTATGCGGCTACACCTCAAAACTTCAGCTTCTTGAACACCGCTTCCGGCAGCGTCTTGATGATCAGCATCACGAGGCGCCATTTGCCGCTGACATAGACGACGTCGGTCTTCTTCTCGACCGCAGCAAGGATCGCATCGCCGACCACAGGCGCCTCCACCGTGAGCGGGCCGATCAGCTTCATGCCTTCCGTCATCTTGGTACGCACGAAGCCCGGCTTGACGGTGACGACGTGGACGCCACTGCTGCTGGCGCGAGCACGCAAGCCCGACAGGAAGGCGGAGAAGCCGGCTTTCGCCGAACCATAGACATAGTTCGAGGCGCGGCCGCGATCGCCGGCGACGGAGGACACGCCGACCAGCGTGCCGCTGCCGCGGGCCAGAAACTTCTTGGCGAACAGACCGAGGATCAGCGACGGGCCCTCGTAGTTGGAGCGCATGATCGTGGCGGCATGGGCGAGATCGCTCTCGGCATTTTGCTGCACGCCCAAAAGACCGACGATCGAGACGACGACGTCAGGCAGCGCCGGGAGGCCGGCGACGAAGCCATCGAACGAGGCGGTGTCGAGCACATCGAATTTGTGCAGACCCACCTCGACATTGTAGCGCGCGCGCAGATCGGCAGCATCAGGCTCCAGCGCGACAACGTCGCGGCCCGCCAGCGCGACATCGTATCCCGCCTTGGCGAAGGCGCGCGCGGTGGCGCGGCCGATGTCGGAAGAGCCACCCAGCACGATCGCGGATTTGCGTGACGTCACGGCCTAGACCTCATCGAACAGACGTTGTGACAATTTCGAGCGGATGTTGCCGGCAGGATCGAGCGATTTGCGGATCGCGTTGAAGCGTTGCAAGGCGGGGTAGCCGGCTGCGAAGGTCGCGCGCGACTGGCGCGCATCCTTGGCAAGATAGAGCCGCCCGCCGGCGGCGACGACGAGACGATCGATCTCGTCGAGGAAATTCAGGATGTCGCCCCTCACGGGGAAATCCAGCGCCAGCGTGTAGCCGGGCAGCGGGAACGACAGGATGCCGTCGCCCTGGCCGAGCTTCTTCAACACTGCGAGAAAAGAGGCATCGCCGCGCCGTGCGACGCGCTCGAGGATGTCGCCGAGCACATCGCGCGCGCTGGCTTCCGGGATCACGCATTGATGTTGGAGGAAACCGCGCCTGCCATAGATGCGATTCCAGTCGGCAATGCTGTCGAGCGGAAAGAAATAGGGATAGAGCGAGACCAGGCGGCTGCCGCCGGCGCGGCGTGCGCCCATGCGGTAGTACATCTCGTTGAAGGCGCGGATGCTGTGTCGGTTCAGCGTCAGCGCGGGCAGATCGACGGGGACTCCGAGGCCGGGATCCTTGCCGACAGGAAATGCGGCGGCACCCTCCGTGAGCTCGTCCTTGCCGGCATGCTCACCGAGATAGATCAGCGAGCGGCCGAGATCCTTGCCGCGCGCCACGCAATCGATCCACGCCACCGAATAGGTCGCGCTATCACCCGCATCGAGCGCGCGCATCGCCGCGTCGAGATCGGATGCACAGATCACCCGCTCGCGAATCCATCCCGTTTCGACCGGGCGCAGCCGCATCGTCGCTTCCAGGATGATGCCGGTCAGGCCCATGCCGCCGATCGTCGCGAAGAACGCATCGGAATTCTGCTCGCGCGAGGCTTCGATCACCTCGCCCTGGCCGGTGCGCAGCAGGATGCCGTCGACATAGCGGCCGAACCCGCCCTCGCAATGATGATTCTTGCCGTGCACGTCGGCCGCGATGGCGCCGCCGATCGACACGAAGCGCGTGCCGGGCACGACGAAGGGCAGGAAGCCGCGCGCACCGAATGTCTCGATCAGATCCGCGAGCAGCATGCCGGCTTCGAGGCGGATACGGCCGGTCGCCGGATCGAACGACCTGATCCGGTCGAAGCCGGTCATCGCGACGGTCCGGACGGTTCCGATCGCGGCATCGCCATAGGCGCGGCCGTTGCCGCGCGCGACCGTGCCGGCCGCGACGGCCTCGCCGACCGCCGCGAACGAGCGCGGACGCAGCACGTCGCTATCGACGACCGGGAAGCGCCCCCAGCCGCTGACGAGGGTCATGGCTCAGCTCCTGTGCCGGGCGCGCGCCCGGCGTTGGAAACTGACTACCGATCAAAAGCTTATTTTGCGTTGAAGGCGAGGTGGAAGTGTAGCCCGAGAGGTTAATGCCCGAGCGCCAGCGCGATCAGGCCGAGCGTGCCGACGATGACGCGCCACCAGGCGAACAGCAGGAAACCGTGCCGGGTGACATAGGTCAAAAACGTCTTCACCACGATGATCGCGGTGATGAATGACACCACGAAGCCGATCGCGACGATGTTCATGTTATCCATCGTCATCTCGGCGCGGCTCTTGTAGAAATCGTAGGCGAACGCGCCGATCATGGTGGGGATGGCGAGGAAGAAGGAAAACTCCGCCGCCGCGCGCTTGTCAGCGCCGAGGAGCATTGCGGCCACGATGCTGGCGCCGGAACGCGACACGCCCGGGATCATCGCCACGCACTGCGCGATGCCGATATAGAGATACATCAGCAGCGGAAACTTCGTGGCATCATGCTCGCGCGGCTTGAGCTCGAGCTTGTCGACCCAGAGCAGGATGGCGCCACCGACGATCAGCGTGAAGCAGATGACCCACGGATTGAACAGCAGGAGCTTGATGTATTTGCCGGCGGCGAGGCCGACGATGACAGCCGGCAGGAATGCGACCAGCACGCCGATCACGAAGCGGCGAGCATCGGCATCGCCGCTGAAGAAGCCGATGACCACGTCCCACAGCTTCCTGAAATACAGCCCCACGATCGCGAGGATCGCGCCGAGCTGGATCAGAACCGTAAACGAATCCCAGAAGGCACCTTCGCCGAGGTGAAAGAAGCGCTCAGCAAGCAGCAGGTGACCGGTCGAGGACACGGGAAGGAACTCGGTCACGCCCTCGATGATGCCGAGGATCACTGCCCGTATTGCATCTGACATATTTACGGTCCATTTCGGCTGGAAAAGCGGGGCCCTTCTCGCCTATTCGTCCCCATGCCGCAATCGCAAAATGCCAAATCACGGCCTTGCTTCGCGGTTTTGAAGGACTAGTGTGGCGCCGCACAAACATTGATGGATTCTTAAGCACCATCAAATAGTCAAAGGCTTCATGTTTACGCTGTTTCATCATCCGTTCTGTCCGCATTCGCGCTTCATCCGCCTGATCGTGGGTGAATACGGGCTCGACCTGAAGCTGGTCGAGGAGCGCAGCTGGGAGCGGCGCGAGGCGTTTCTGCTGCTCAATGCGGCCGGCACGACGCCCGTGATGGTGGACGACGAGCAGCCGCCGATTCCGGGCGCGGCGATCATCGCCGAATATGTCGACGAGGCCTACGGTGCCGAGATGGGCCCAAAGCGCCTGATGCCGGAGACGATTGCCGAGCGCGTCGAGGTGCGCCGGCTGATGGCCTGGTTCAACGAAAAGTTCTTCGAGGAGGTCTCGCATCCTCTCGTCACCGAGCGCATCTACAAGCGGTTCATGAACGAGGAGGACGGCGGCGGCCCGCCTTCGGCCGACGTGATGCGCGCCGCCAAGGCGAACGTGCGCTATCATCTGGCCTATATCGGCTGGCTGGCGCAGACGCGTAACTTCCTCGCCGGCGACCGGCTCACCTACGCGGATCTCGCCGCCGCGGCGCATCTCTCGGCGATCGACTATCTGGGCGACGTGCCATGGAGCGAGGACGACGCAGCAAAGGCGTGGTACGCGCGGGTGAAATCCCGCCCGTCGTTCCGTCCGCTCTTGAGCGAATGGCTGGCCGGCGTGCCGGCATCGCGGACCTACGTGGACCTGGATTTCTGATGGTGCGCGTCATGCCCGGGCTTGTCCCGGGCATCCACGCACTTCCTGTCTCGATGAGGACTACACAAGAACGTGGATGGCCGGGACAAGCCCGGCCATGACGCGTGTGGGTGCATCGGTGATTAAACCCAGCATCGACATTGATGAGCTTCGTACCGCGCTTGCACGCGAAGCGCGCGCGCTCGGCTTCGACTGCATCGGCATCACCGCACCTGGCACGATCGAGAACGCGGGAAAATACTTCCTCGAATTCATCGCCTCGGGTGGCCATGGCGACATGGATTGGCTCGCGGCGCAGCCGGAGCGCCGCGTCGATCCGCGCGGGCTGTGGCAAGACGTGCGCTCTGTGATCATGCTCGGCGTCAATTACGGCCCCGACCAGGATCCGCTCGCGATCCTGGAGCAGCGCACACACGCGGCGATCTCGGTCTATGCACAGGGCGATGATTATCACGATCTCATCAAGAAGCGGCTGAAGGCGCTCGCGCGCTGGCTGGTCGCAACCGCGCCATCGGAGGTGAAGGTGTTCGTCGACACCGCGGCGGTGATGGAGAAACCCTTGGCGCAGACCGCAGGCCTCGGCTGGCAGGGCAAGCACACCAATCTCGTCTCGCGCGAGTTCGGCTCATGGCTGTTCCTAGGCGCGATCTACACCACGCTCGACCTGCCGCGTGACGAGGCCGAGATCGACCATTGCGGCTCGTGCCGGGCCTGTCTCGACATCTGCCCGACCGCGGCATTTCCCGCGCCCTACAAGCTCGATGCGCGGCGCTGCATCTCCTATCTCACCATCGAGAACAAGGGACCGATCCCGCGCGAATTCCGCAAGGCCATGGGCAATCGCATCTATGGTTGCGATGATTGCCTCGCCGCATGCCCGTGGAACAAGTTCGCGCAGGAGGGACGCGAAGCGAAACTCGCCGCACGCGACGCATTGCGCGCGCCTTCTCTCGCTGAGCTCGCACGGCTGGACGACGCGGCGTTCCGTGCGCTGTTCACGAAATCCCCGGTCAAGCGCATCGGCCGCGACCGGTTCGTACGGAATGTGCTGATTGCGATCGGCAATTCGGGCGACCCGGTGCTGGCGGAAGAGGCGCGGCGATTGCTGGAGGATGCGAGTCCTCTGGTGCGTGGCGCTGCCGTGTGGGCGCTGGGACAGTTGGTGAAGCGGGATGAGTTTGCGGCGATGAAGGCTGATGCGACCGGAAACGAGCATGACGATAATGTGCGTGAGGAGTGGCAGGCCGCTTCCTAACTCTCAGTGTCATGCCCCGGCTTGACCGGGGCATCCAGTACGCCGCGGCCTATCGATCAAGCCTTTGCCGTCTCGGAGTACTGGATCGCCCGGTCAAGCCGGGCGATGACACCTGTTGTAATGGCGAGAGCATGCGCTCCTGACTCTCGCGATGGCCCTACCGCACTTGATTTCCCCGCGCGTTCCCGCAAAGTCGCGCGTCATGACAACAAACATCCCCTTCTTCACCCGCGACGGCGATACATTCCATCCGACGGAAGTGGCCAATGGTCCGTGGGATCCGAAATCGCTGCACGGCCGCGTCATCATCGGCCTGCTCGGCTTTGCCATCGAGGAACGCCATTCCGGTCCTGAATTCGTGCCGGCGCGGCTCACCGTCGACATGTTTCGGCTGCCGACTATCGACAAGCCGATTCAAGTGACGACGCGCCTCGTGCGCGACGGAATGCGCATCCGCGTTGTGGAGGCGGAGTTCGTCTCCGGCGGTGTCAGCATGGCACGCGCGTCGTGCCAGCTGCTGCGGCGGACGCAAAATCCTGACGGCAATGTCTGGTCGCCGCCGAACTGGGACGTGCCGAAGCCATCAGACATTCCGAAGCCCACCGATCCCAGGCTCGGCATGAACGGCAAATGGGCGACGCGTCCCATCGTCGGCCATATGGGCTCGCTCGGTCCGCGCCGGCTCTGGATGAGCGAAGTGCGCGAGCTCGTCGCCGGCGTGCCTATGACGCCGTTCGTCCATGTCGCCACCGGCGCCGACTTTGCCAGCCCATTCGCGAATGCCGGCGACAAGGGGCTCGGCTACATTAACAGCGACGTCACCATCTATCTGCACCGCCTGCCGGTGACGAATTGGATCGGCTTCGAGGTGGTGAACCATCACGCCACCGATGGCGTCGCCATCGGCGAATGCTGGCTCTATGACGAAGAAGGCCCGATCGGCTCCGCGACCGTCGCCGCACTGGCACAGCGCAAGCCGATGGCGAAGCCTCCGCCGCCGTAACCGTCAGAGAGCTACGCCAGATGCCGCTGCATCTCCGGCCGCGCTTTCAGCTCCGCGCCCTGCTTGGCGACGATCTTCGCGATGCGCTCCGGTGCAAATTTCAGGTCGACGAATGCCGGCGCGGTGTTGGCGACCTCGTGATAGCTCGCGATCCTGCCGTCCTTCAGCGTCATGATCGCCACACCCTCGAACATCGCCCGCGCGCCGTTCGCTTCCGGCAGTGTCGAGCGATAGCTGAAGGTGTAGCGCGCATAGAGCGTGGTGCCGTCGGTGACGGGGGCGTGCATGTCCCAGCGGAAATCGGTCGCCGTGCGATAGAACCAGTCGTCGATCAGCTCGGCGATCTTGGCGCGGCCGACGAAGGCGCCGTAGAAAACGTCGTGATAGACGCCATCCTCGGTGAACAGCTCGGCGAAGGCTTTCCCGTTGCGCTGTTCGACCGCGTCGCAGAAAGCGCGCAGCATGGCGGTGGTGGTCATTGGCGTTTCTCCCGTTCTCGGTCATGCCCCGGCTTGACCGGGGCATCCAGTACTCCGAGGCTTCCCGGCTCAGTCACAATCGCCGCGGCGTACTGGATCGTCCGCCTTCGCGGACGATGACAGCGTGCATTGTAGAAACAACTTCACCCGATCTCCGCCACGGCCGCAAGAATGCGCGCGATGTCCTGCGGGCGCGACAAGCGGTGATCACCGTCCTGGATCATGGTCAGCACGACGTCGTCGGCAGGGAGACGATGCGTCAAGGCGAAAGCGTGCTGCCACGGCACGTCAGGGTCCTTCGCGCCTTGCAGGATGCGGACGGGGCAGCCGAGATCGATGGCGCTGCCGAGCAAGAGATGATTGCGCCCCTCCTCGATCAGGTTTCGCGTGATCGGATAGGGCGAGCCGTCGTCATATTCCGACGGCCGCATCCAGACACCTTTGGTCTCGATCTCCTTCTTCACCGAAGAAGGGAAATTCTTCCACATCAGCTCCTCGGTGAAGTCGGGCGCCGGCGCGATCAGGACGAGACCCGCGAGCGACCCTCTGGCCTGCTCCTTCTCTTGCCGTTTCCTGATCTCGCGCGCGAGCAGCAGCGCCATCCAGCCGCCCATGGAGGAGCCGATCAGCACCTGCGGGCCGGCGCAGAAGCGCTCGAACACCGCCATGCTATCCTCCAGCCAACGCCCGATGGTTCCATCGACGAATTCGCCGCCGGATTCGCCGTGACCGGAATAGTCGAACCGGACCACGGCGCGGCCGTGCTCCCTGGCCCAGCCCTCCAGCGCCACGGCCTTGCCGCCCTGCATGTCCGACTTGAATCCGCCGAGCCAGACCAGCCCGGGGCCCTTTCCGGTACGCCGGCGCACCGCGATCCGACGCGCCGACGGACCTTCGCCGACGGTAATGAACTCGAGCACGCTATCGGGAATTGCATCAGTCATGGAACGTTTACTCTGGCTGTGCGGTTTGAGCCGTTCGGACGGACTTTGTCGCGCGGCCCGACCCGGCATTGACCCTGCCTTGACCCTTGGGACGCTTGCGGAACAGGGGCAAGGTGTCTATGTCGGTCGGCGTGGGAAAGGGCGTGACCAAAATGCCTCGCATTTGAGGGTTTTTCGCGTCTCACACGAGCGACTTGCTTGCCGGCAAACGCATCTTCCTTCAAGATAGCCGCTTCTTTCACAACTTTGGAGAACCACCCATTCGCCGTCCTAATAAAGCTCCGCCCGCTGCCAGCAAAGACGGGCCGCGCATCAATGACGATATTCGCAATGCGCAGATCCAGCTGATCGATCAGACCGGTGACAATAAGGGCACGGTCGAGACCGTCTTGGCCATCCGGATGGCCCAGGAAGCTGGCATGGATCTGGTCGAGATTTCCCCGAATGTCAGCCCTCCCGTCTGCAAGATCATGGACTACGGGAAGTATAAATATTCGGCTCAGAAAAAGGCCGCCGAAGCCCGCAAGCGGCAGAAGACCGTCGAGATCAAGGAGATCAAGCTCCGCCCGATGATCGACGATCACGATTACGACGTGAAGATGCGCGCGATGCAGCGGTTCTTCGAAGAGGGCGACAAGGTCAAGATCACGCTGCGCTATCGCGGCCGAGAAATGGCGCACCAGGAGATCGGCACCAAGCTTCTGGACAAGATCAAGACCGACGTCGCCGAGCTCGCCAAGGTCGAGCAGGACGCACGGTTCGAAGGTCGTCAGGTCGTCATGGTGCTGGCACCGCGCTGACGCCGGTTTGTCAGGACTGAGAGTTCAACGGCCCGTCCGGATCTCCGGCGGGCCGTTTGCGTGTCAGGTCCGCGTCGCTTGCCAGGTGCCGCTGCATGGGTCGCCGGAAATGATGCCCTTCCACGAGCCTGCGCCGTTCACGCCGGCGAGCCGGCCGCCTCCGGTTGCATGGGAGGCGCCGACCGAGACCTGGACGGCGACGGCGCCGGACCGGTTGACCTTGCCCGAGACCCGGCCACCGCCGGCCGAGGAGACCCGAGTGCCTGTGACGGTAAAGGGAACGCTGTAGCCGGAGCTGCAATTGCCGCGCGTGGTGGCAAAGGTGACGTTCCAGATGCCGTCATAACCGGCGGCGCGGGCATCGGCGGCCGAGGGCACCATGGCGGCGGCCAGCACGGCGAGCAGCGCCAGGCGGCGCGGGCGGGCGAAAGCGGAAATAGATCGCGGGAAATAGCGCATTGGGTCCTGCTCCGGACATGAAGGCGTGGACATTGGGGTGGCAACTTCCAATAGTCGGCGGGCAGGTTCCGGCGGTTCATCGTTGCCAATCGCCCCGTCCTCTGTCATAAGCCCAGCCTTCATCGCCCGGCTGATTAAGGGCTGCCGTGGCGGTGTCTCGTGCGGGTTTCGCGCTTGTTCGCAAAACCTGAGCACAATCAACGCTCTGACGAGCATTTTAGACGGCCAGCCGCCCTCACGGGCGGATTTCTGTTGTGGCCATAGGAGAGCCAAATGCCCAAGCTGAAGACCAAATCGGGCGCTAAAAAGCGCTTCAAGGTGACTGCCACCGGCAAAGTGATGCACGCCCAGCGTGGCAAGCGTCACGGCATGATCAAGCGGACGAAGAAGCAGATCCGTCAGCTCCGCGGCACCCGCGTGCTGTTCAAGACCGACGGCGACAACGTCAAGAAGTACTTCTTGCCGAACGCCTGATCGCGTCCACGATCACTGCCAACCGTGCCGCGCATCGCGCGGCGATCCGACAACCGAAGTCATCCCTGAAGGATTTTTGTCATGTCTCGCGTCAAACGCGGTGTGACCGCCCACGCCAAGCACAAGAAAGTCTACAAGGCCGCCAAGGGCTTCTATGGCCGCCGCAAGAACACCATCCGCGCCGCCAAGCCGGCCGTCGAGAAGGCGATGCAATATGCCTTCCGTGACCGCAAGCGTAAGAAGCGCACCTTCCGCGCGCTCTGGATCCAGCGCATCAACGCTGCCGTCCGTCCGTTCGGCCTGACCTACAGCAAGTTTATCGACGGCATGGCCAAGTCGGGCATCACCGTGGACCGCAAGGTGCTGTCGGATCTCGCGATCAACGAGCCTGCGTCGTTCCAGGCGATCGCCGAGAAGGCCAAGGCCGCGCTGGCGGCGTAAGCCGTCTCACTGCGCTCCGCGCAGCGTTCAGCTTGTGATGGCCCGGGCAGAGGGCGCGTGTCGCGCTTTCATCGCCCCGGCCGTCATCTCTCGCGCATACACTTCTCCGACGTGGATGCCCGGCGAATCAACGCGAAGACGCGCTTCGCGCTTTTGGGCCGGGCGTGACGGGCTAGGATCATCGGCTCAGCATCCTGGCCAAAAGGGATTGCCATGACCGATCTTGCCCAGCTTCAAGCCCAGATCATCGCCGACATCGCCGCGGCCACCGACGAGGCCGCGCTCGAGGCCGTGCGCGTCGCAACGCTCGGCAAGAAGGGCTCGATCTCAGCCTTGCTCGCCACGCTCGGCAAGATGTCGCCGGACGAGCGCAAGACGCAAGGCGCCGCGATCAACCAGGCCAAGGACGAGGTCACCGGGGCAATCGCAGCAAGGCGCGACGTGCTGAAGTCGGCCGCACTCGATGCGCGGCTCGCCGCCGAAACCGTCGACGTCACCCTGCCGCTGCGCGATGCCGCGGCGGAGGCCGGCCGCATCCACCCGCTGAGCCAGGTCTGGGACGAGCTGACCACCATCTTCGCCGACATGGGTTTCTCGGTCGCCGAAGGCCCCGATATCGAGACCGACGATTACAATTTCACCAAGCTGAACTTCCCGGAAGGCCATCCGGCGCGCGAGATGCACGACACGTTCTTCTTCCATCCGAAGGAGGACGGCTCGCGCATGCTGCTGCGAACCCACACCTCGCCGGTGCAGGTGCGCACCATGCTGAGCCAGAAGCCGCCGATCCGCGTGATCTGCCCGGGCCGCACCTACCGCATCGATTCGGATGCGACCCACACGCCGCAATTCCACCAGGTCGAAGGCCTCGTCATCGACAAGACCTCTCATCTCGGCCACCTCAAATGGATCCTGCACGAGTTCTGCAAGGCGTTCTTCGAGGTCGACCACATCAACATGCGCTTCCGCCCGTCGTTCTTCCCGTTCACCGAGCCGTCGCTGGAAGTCGACATCCAGTGTCGCCGCGACAAGGGCGAGATCCGTTTCGGCGAGGGCGAGGACTGGCTGGAGATTCTCGGCTGCGGCATGGTGCACCCGAACGTGCTGCGCGCCTGCGGCATCGATCCCGACGAGTATCAGGGCTTTGCCTGGGGCATGGGCATCGACCGCATCGCCATGCTGAAATACGGCATCGCCGATCTGCGCCAGCTGTTCGACAGCGACGTCCGCTGGCTGTCCCATTACGGCTTCAAGCCGCTCGAAGTGCCAACGCTTGCCGGAGGGCTGAGCTCGTGAAATTCACCCTCTCCTGGCTGAAGGATCATCTCGACACCGACGAGGCGCTGGAAAAGCTCGCCGAGAAGCTCACCATGATCGGGCTCGAGGTCGAGAACATCGAGGACAAGGCGAAGGCGCTCAAGCCTTTCACCATCGCGAAGGTGATCTCGGCCGAGCAGCATCCCAACGCCGATCGCCTGCGGGTCTGCATGGTCGACACCGGCGACGGTGGCGCGCCGGTGCAGGTCGTGTGCGGCGCGCCGAATGCGCGCGCCGGCCTCGTCAGCGTCTTCTCGCCGCCGGGCACCTACATTCCCGGCAAGGACATCACGCTCGGTGTCGGCACCATTCGCGGCGTCGAGAGCCGCGGCATGCTCTGCTCGGCGGCGGAGCTGCAGATCTCCAACGACCACGACGGCATCATGGAATTGCCGGCGGACGCCCCGATCGGCACCGGCTATGCCGAATGGGCCGCGCTCGGCGATCCCGTGGTCGAGATCAATCTGACACCGAACCGGCAGGACTGCACTGGCGTGCACGGCATCGCGCGCGACCTTGCCGCGGCCGACATGGGCAAGTTCAGGGATCCCACGATCAAGCCGATCAAGGGCGAATTCCCCTGCCCGGTGAAGGTTACGGTCGACGATTCCACGCTGTGCCCGGGCTTCGCGCTCCGCCTTGTGCGCGGCGTCAAGAACAAGCCGTCGCCGGAATGGCTGCAGAAGCGGCTGACTGCGATCGGGCTGCGCCCGATCAACGCGCTGGTCGACATCACCAACTTCATGACCTTCGATCGCGCGCGACCGCTGCACGTGTTCGATGCCAAGAAGGTGACGGGCAATCTCGTCGTGCGTCGCGCGCGTGAAGGCGAGAGCCTGCTGGCGCTCGACGGCCGTACCTACAATCTCGATCCCTCGATCTGCGTGATCGCCGACGAGCACGGCGTCGAATCGCTCGCCGGCATCATGGGCGGCGAGGCCTCGGGCTGCGACGATGATACCACCGACGTGCTGATCGAATCGGCGTTGTGGAACGAAATCAACATCGCGCAGACCGGCCGCAAGCTCGGCATCAATTCGGACGCCCGCTACCGCTTCGAGCGCGGCGTCGATCCGGCCTTCATGGTGCCGGGCCTGGAGCTCGCGACCAGGCTGGTGATGGAGATGTGCGGTGGCGCGCCGTCCGAGACATTCGTGGTCGGCAAGACCTTCGGCGACGACCGCCTGATCGAATTCCCGGTCACCGAGGTCAAGCGCCTGTCCGGCATCGAGGTGCCGCAAATCGAGATGAAGCGCATCCTGAGCCATCTCGGCTTCATGATGGCAGGCCCCGGCCCAGTCGTGAAGGTGGCGGTGCCGTCCTGGCGCTCCGACGTGCACGGCAAGGCCGACATCGTCGAGGAGATCGTGCGCATCTTCGGTGTCGACAAGGTGCCGATGACGCCGTTCGAACGCGGCGAGGACGCGCGCAAGCCGGTGCTGACCCCGCTCCAGCTCCGCACCCGCCGCGCGCGGCGGGCGCTCGCAAGCCGCGGCATGGTCGAGGCCGTGACGTGGTCGTTCATCGCAAAGCCTGCGGCCCAATTGTTCGGCGGCGGGCAGCGCGAGCTGGAAGTGGCCAATCCGATCGCCTCGGACCTGTCGGACATGCGCCCGACCCTGTTGGCCGGCCTGATCGCCGCGGCGCAGGCCAATGCCGATCGCGGCTTTGGCGATGTCGTGCTGTTCGAGGTCGGCCAATTGTTCAAGGGCGACCGCCCGCAGGATCAGTTCATGGCGGCAAGCGGCGTACGCCGCGGCCTTTCCTCCTCTGAAGGTCTGGGACGGCACTGGTCCGGCTCGGCGCAGGCCGACGTGTTCGATGTCAAGGCCGACGCACTAGCAGTGCTGGCTGCCGCCGGTGCGCCGATGCAGGCGCTGCAGATCGTCGCCGGCGGACCCGGCTGGCTGCATCCGGGGCGCTCCGGCACGATCCAGATCGGCCCGCAAAACGTGCTCGGCCATTTCGGCGAGATGCACCCGCGTGCGCTGGAAGCGCTCGGCGCCGACGGCCCGCTGATGGTATTTGAGGTGATCCTCGATCGCATTCCCGAGGCCAAGAAGAAGCCGACCCGCGCCAAGCCCCTGATCGAGCTCTCGGCATTCCAGCCCGTCTCGCGCGACTTTGCCTTCATCGTCGACCGCACGGTGAAGGCGGGCGACATCGTACGCGCCGCGCAGGGCGTCGACAAGAAGCTGATCACCGGCGTCAACGTCTTCGACGTCTACGAGGGCAAGGGCATCGATGACGGCAAGAAGTCGATCGCGATCGCGGTGACGCTCCAGCCCCGCGAGAAGACGCTGACGGACCAGGAGATCGAGGCTGTCGGCACCAAGATCGTGGCCGAGGTCACGAAGAAGACGGGCGGCGTCTTGCGAGCATGATGCCGAAGAACGGAGCATGAGTCTCACCGACTTTCTCCCGAAGGACGTCAGCCTCACCATTGCGATGGCGCTCTGCGCCGTCGCTTTCGTTTCGGGCACCGCGCGCGGCTTCTCCGGCTTCGGCTCGGCGCTCATCTTCATGCCGCTTGCGAGCAGCATCGCGGCGCCGCGGCTGGTTGCCGCCCTGCTGCTCGTGATCGATTTCGTCGCGGCCGCGCCGCTGTTGCCCGATGCGTGGCGCAAGGCGGACCGCAAAGCCACCGCCGTGATCGTGCTGGGCGCCCTGATCGGCGTGCCCGTCGGCACCTATTTCCTCAGCGTGCTCGAACCCGTCACCACGCGCTGGATCATCTCCTGCTTCGTCGCGGCGCTGCTGCTTCTGCTGCTGTCGGGCTGGCGATATCGCGGCAAGGACCACGCCTGGCTCTCGGTCGGCATCGGCGGCCTCTCGGGCTTTTGCAGCGGCCTGGCGCAGACCGGCGGCCCGCCGATCGTCGGCTATTGGCTCGGCCGCCCGATCGCGCCGATCGTCGCGCGCGCCAACATCGTGCTGTTCTTCGGCGCGTCGGATTTCTTCTCGATGGTCAGCTACGCCACCACGGGCCTGATCTCCCGGGAGTCGCTCGTGCTATCACTGATCGTCGGTCCGGTCTATGCGCTCGGCGTCGCCTTCGGCGCCTCCCTGTTCGGCCGCGCCAGCGAGACAGTGTTTCGTCGTATTTGTTATGCGCTGATCGCGATAGCTGTGATCACCGGACTGCCGGTGCTGGACGGGGTGTTGCGCTAGCTTCCCAATGTCGTCCTGGCGGAAAGCCAGAACCCACTAACCCAGTCAGTGCTCGTAGCGCGGATTGATAACTCCGAATCTTCGCCAAACCTCTCCCTTTGGTTATGGGTCCCGGATCGGCGCGCGCCTTGAGGCGCGCTTGTCCGGGACGACAGCGGAGTTTGTTGCGGATAGGTTGCTTCTATCCTACTGCCGCGGCGCCCGCCGCTTCTTCGTTGACTGCGTCGGCACGTCCGCCGGATCGTCTCTGAGCGCGCCGATCTTGCGGAGCGCGGCGTCCGCGGCGCGTTCGCCGCTTTCCCAGGCCCCGTCAACGGTGCCCCAGAGCGTCTCGTGCGTGGCTTCGCCGGCGAGGAACATGTTGCCGATCGGCTCCGCCAGAATTTTTCGCGAGAGCTGGCCGCCGGGCGAGGATGCCGACATTGCGCCCATCACATAGGGTGAGGCATTCCAGCGCGTCGCGCTGGTTTTCTGCACGGCGGCCGCAGCCTCGCTGCCGAACAGCTTCGTGATCCACTCCTTGGCGAAGGCCGCCATCGCCTTCTCGCCCTGCTCGGAGAGATCGCGGCCGAACGAGCCGCCGACATCGATGGAGCACAGCGAGGAGCCGCCGATATTGGCGTACATCAGCGCGGTGCGCGTCGAATTGCTCTGCTCGATGAGAATGTCGTCGCGCGCAAGCCCGAGCGGATTGCGCGGCAGCTGCAGCACGATGTGATCGTAGCTGCCGAGGCTGAGCTTCGAGGCCGCATCCAGCGTGCGCTTGGGGATGTCTGGCGCAAACTTGATTGCGCCCGACATCAACACGTTGGTCGAGACCGTGACGATGGCGGCGCGGGCGACGATCTTGCCGCTGAGCGTCTCTACCGCCACGTCGCGATTGCTCCAGACGATCCGGCTCGCTGGCGTCGCCAGCGCCACCGGCGCCTGCTCGCCGAGTTTTGCGATCAGGGTCCCCAGACCCTGGCGGCAGGCGATCGCGCCGGTGCGGTCCTGCGCGCGGGCCTTGTCGATCGCCGACAGCTCCTTCAGATCCTTGCCGGCAAAGCCAGCGCCCAGCATGAATTCGGCCGCGCCGGCCCAGTCGCCGAGATCCTTCGGCAGCACGGAGGCGCAGGACGTATCCAGCTTGCCGCGCGCGGCCTCGTCGATGGCGCGGTTGGCCCGGACCAAAGCGGCCAGGAATTCCTCGGTCTCGCCAGCGCGCGCGTTGCGGCGGCCGATGCGCATCTTCTGGCCCGAGGGCGCCGGCAGCACGTCGAGACCCGCGCTCCGCGCCAGGCGGATCATCGGATTGGTCTCGGGATTGTGCATCCAGCGTGCACCGCGGTCGAACGGCACGTCGAAGGTCCTGCTGTCCGTGATGCAGCGCCCGCCGATCTCGCCTGCGGCTTCCACCACCACGACCTTGCGGTTCGCGGCCATGATGCGCCGCGCCGCGGCAATGCCCGCCGCCCCCGCGCCGATCACGACGATGTCGGCCTCGCGCGGGAGGGGGGCGGCGGTTGCGCGCAGGACCGGCATCGCGGCAAGAGCCGCCGACGCCGAAAGGAAGCTGCGGCGCGTGATTGTCATGTCATGGTTTCCGGGGACTTGCGACGAACGGGAACAGCCCGCGAACCTTGCCGTATCCGATGTTGCGCAGCAACCGTCATGGTGAATCAATCGTGCTTGATCTCACAGAGTGATGAACCGAATTGCAACACGTTTCGACCATGATAGAGAAGGGAAAAAGACGGCCGGAAAAGGCCGTGGGGGGAGTGTGTGATGGGGACGGTCCTGGACTCAGTCGGCAAGCTGATTGCCGCGTACCTCTCGAAGGAGGTGCCGGGCTACGAGCCGTTCACTCCGAGCGACCCGGAGCACCTGCGCGGCGTCGTCGAGGCCGGCGACGTGCTGCTGGTCGAAGGCAACAACCGCATCTCCGGCATCATCAAATATCTGACGCAGTCGACATGGTCGCATGCGGCGCTCTATGTCGGCCCGATCGAGGGCGCGGAAGAGCCGGACGGCGAGCCGCATGTGCTGATCGAGGCCAATATCGGCGAGGGCGTCACCTCTGCACCGCTGTCGAAATACTTCCCCTATCACACCCGCCTCTGCCGCCCGGTCGGGCTGTCGTACGAGGACCGCACCACGGTGTGCCGCTATGCGATCAACCGCATCGGCTTCGGCTACGACACCAAGAACATCGTCGATCTCATGCGCTACCTGTTCCCGCTGCCGATACCGCAGCGCTGGCGGCGGCGCATGATCGCGCTCGGTTCGGGCGACCCGACCAAGATCATCTGCTCCGCCTTGATCGCGCAGGCGTTCGACGCCGTGCGCTATCCAATCCTGCCGAAGATCACCAAGGCCGGCAGCCGGGCCGCCCGCCGCGAGATCCTGCACATCCGCGATTCCTCGCTCTACATGCCCCGCGACTTCGACATCTCGCCCTATTTCGAAGTCGTCAAACCCACCATCGTGAACGGCTTCGACTACACAGCCTTGCACTGGGCCGACAAGCAAAAGCCGCTCGAGGAGGTAGCGGGCACTTTCAGTGTGTTTCCAGAAACGCTCCGTGCGCCGCCGCTTGTTCCTGAAGCGATTGACGAGGAGGCGTCGGCTGCGATTCCGGCTGAAGAAGTGAGCGCCAAGCGCGCGCCGGCCAGCGCCGCCGCCTCCGAGCATTTTATGCTGCTCAGCGAGCTCGCGGCGTATCGGGCACGCCGCCGCGGAGATATTCGCGAGATCGCGGCATAAGCACAGCTGTCATTGCAAGCGAAGCATTCCAGAATCTTGCCGAGGTCAAACTCTGGATTGCCTCGTCGCTACGCTCCTCGCAATGACGGCGGAGAGAGCGTTACCTTTCCGCCCGCCCGATCACCGCCATCAGCTCCGCGATCTTCTCGCGTTGATCGGCCTTGTCGCCGCTGGCGATCGCGTGCTCGACGCAATGAGCGACGTGGTCCTTCAGGACCTCCTCCTCGACCCGGCGCAGTGCGGCGCGCACCGCCGAGATCTGCGTGACGATGTCGATGCAGTAGCGGTCTTCCTCTACCATTTTCGAGAGGCCGCGAACCTGACCCTCGATCCGGCTGAGACGTTTTCCGACTGATGCCTTGATGTCCTTGCGCATGGGGTCTATATACCCCTACCGGGTATTGGTTGCAAGACCAAGTGGAAGGGCCGGAGCATCGCAAATGAACAACAATGAACACGGGCATCACCACGGGGCGGAAACGCATTCCGGATGCGGCTGTTCCGCGACGGCAGCGTCCCCAGCGGCCAAGCCCGCAACCTCCTCGTGCTGCGGCGGACACGGCGATCATTCCGGACGCGCCCATCATCACGCGCATGACCATGATGATGCTGAAACCAAGGTGAAGGATCCCGTCTGCGGCATGACGGTCGATCCTGCGACGTCGAAGCATCACCTCACACATCACGGCGAGACCTTCCACTTCTGCTCGGCGGGATGCCGCACCAAGTTCGCCGCTGACCCCGCAAAATATCTCGCCAAGGAAAAAGGCGCTCGCGCCCGAGATGCCCGCGGGCACGATCTACACCTGTCCAATGCACCCCGAGATCCGCCAGGTCGGGCCGGGCAGCTGCCCGATCTGCGGCATGGCGCTGGAGCCGGAAGTGGCGAGCCTGGAGACCGGGCCTAATCCGGAGCTCGCGGACATGACGCGGCGGTTCTGGATCGGCGGCGCGCTGGCGTTGCCGGCCGTGGTGCTGGAGATGGGCGGCCATCTCGCAGGTCCCCACAATTGGATCGACCCTACATTGTCGAACTGGATCCAGTTCGCGTTCGCGACGCCCGTGGTGCTGTGGGCCGGCTGGCCGTTCTTCGTGCGCGGCTGGCAATCATTGCTGACGCGCAACCTGAACATGTTCACGCTGATCGCAATGGGTACGGGGGTGGCCTATGTCTATAGCGTCCTCGGCACCATCGCGCCGCAGATATTCCCGGACAATTTCCGCGGCCATGGCGGCGCGGTCGCGGTCTATTTCGAGGCGGCCGCCGTCATTACCGTGCTGGTGCTGCTCGGCCAGGTGCTGGAGCTGCGCGCACGCGACGCGACCTCGGGCGCGATCAAGGCGCTGCTGCAGCTCGCGCCGAAGACCGCGCGCCGCGTCGATGCCGATGGCAGCGAGCATGAGGTCGAGATCGATACGCTTCATGCCGGCGATTCCTTGCGCGTCCGTCCCGGCGAGAAGGTGCCGGTCGACGGCACCATCCTGGAGGGCCGCTCCTCGCTCGATGAATCTCTGGTCACCGGCGAATCCATGCCTGTTACGAAGGAGAGCGGTGCAAAAGTCATCGCCGGCACGCTGAATCAGTCCGGCAGCTTCATCATGCGTGCCGACAAGGTCGGTCGTGAGACGCTGCTGGCGCAGATCGTGCAGATGGTCGCGGACGCGCAGCGCTCCCGTGCGCCGATCCAGCGACTGGCAGATCAGGTCGCCGGCTGGTTCGTGCCCGCCGTGATCGTCGTCGCCATCGCCGCCTTTGCCGCCTGGGCCTGGTTCGGGCCGGAGCCGCGGCTGGCCTTCGGTCTGGTCGCTGCGGTGAGCGTGCTGATCATCGCTTGCCCCTGCGCGCTGGGTCTCGCCACCCCCATGTCGATCATGGTCGGCGTCGGCCGCGGTGCGCAAGCCGGCGTGCTGATCAAGAACGCCGAGGCACTGGAGCGCATGGAGAAGATCGACACGCTGGTGGTCGACAAGACGGGCACGCTGACCGAGGGCAAGCCCAAGGTGGTCTCGATCGCCCCGGCCGCCGGCTTCACGGAAGACGACATCCTGCGCATGGCCGCGAGCGTCGAGCGCGCCAGCGAGCATCCCCTGGCCGATGCCATCGTGCGCGCAGCGAAGGAGAGGCAGCTCACGCCCGCTCAGGTCGAGCAGTTCGATTCGCCGACCGGCAAGGGCGCGACCGGAAAGGTCGAGGGCAAGACCATCGTGCTCGGCAATGCCAAATATCTGACGTCGATCGGCATCGACACCAGGGCGCTCGACACCGAGGCCGAGCGCCTGCGCGGCGACGGCGCGACTGTCATCAACATGGCCGTCGACGGCGCGCTTGCCGGACTGTTCGCGATCGCCGATCCGGTCAAGGCCTCGACGCCGGAGGCGCTGCAGGCGCTCGCGGCCGAAGGCATCAAGGTCATCATGCTGACCGGCGACAACCGCACGACGGCAGAGGCCGTGGCACGCCGGCTTGGCATCGCCGAGGTCGAGGCCGAGGTGCTGCCGGATCAGAAGAGCGCGGTGGTGACCAAGTTGCAGAAGGCCGGCCGCAGCGTCGCGATGGCCGGCGACGGTGTCAACGACGCACCCGCGCTGGCGGCGGCCGAGGTCGGCATCGCCATGGGCACCGGCACGGACGTGGCGATGGAGAGCGCCGGCGTGACCCTGCTCAAGGGCGACCTCACCGGCATCGTGCGAGCGCGAAAGCTGTCGCAGGCGACCATGAGCAACATCCGCCAGAACCTGTTCTTCGCCTTCATCTACAACGCCGCCGGCATTCCGATCGCGGCCGGCATCCTATATCCGGCGTTCGGCCTGCTGCTCTCCCCGATCATCGCCGCGGCGGCAATGGCGCTGTCCTCTGTGAGCGTGGTCGGGAACGCCCTGCGGCTGCGTGCAACGCGGCTATGAGCATCTCAAAATCCGTGTAAAACAGGCTCATGCGACGACCGGCGGAGAGGACCTGATGCAGCGGATTACGATCACGATCGAGGACGACCTCCTGGCGGAGATTGACGCCGCAGCCGAGGCCCGCGGCTATCAAAACCGCTCCGAGATCATTCGAGATCTCGCGCGCGCCGGCCTGCAGCAAAGTACGGAAGACACTGCGCAGACCGGCCAATGCGTCGCCGGCCTCGTCTATGTCTACGATCACGCCGCCCGGGATCTGTCGAAACGCCTGGTGCAGGAATTCCACGGCCATCACGACCTCGCACTGGCGACTCTGCATGTCCATCTCGACGACAACAATTGCATGGAGATGACGGCCCTGCGCGGCGATGCCTCAGAGGTCAAGCATTTCGCCGACCACATCATCGCCGAACGCGGCGTGCGCTACGGCCGCGTGGTGATGATCCCGACGGGGGACGGAAAACCGGCGAAGGGACGCAAGCACGGGCACAGGCACGGATAGATGAATCTTACCTCTCCCTCAACGTAGGGAGATCGCATATGGCATATTGCGCGACATGGGCGCACGCCTCGTCCTTCGAGACGACCGCTTCGCGGTCTCCTCAGGATGAGGCTCAGAACCATCGGTGCGCGCTGAAAGTGGACCCGCGCACGCAGTCCTCATCCTGAGGGCCCGCCAACGGCGGGCGTCTCGAAGGATGGCCACCGGCGAAATCGCCTCAATGTGCGATGCCCTGCCCCAGGGTAGGCCAGATCACGCTACGTTCTCGGCAAACTACCCTCCCTTGCCGAAACCGCTGTGCATCTTTACCTCTCGCGAAGTGTTGATCTGAAAGGGAACCCCCATGCTGGATGCCGCCATCAAGGCGCTGTCGCAAATGATCTCGCCGCCGATGCGCTCGATCCTGTGGCGGTCGATCGGGCTGGCGCTGGTGCTGATCATCGTACTGGCGATCGGCCTGCAGCGGCTGCTCAGCTGGTTTGCGACCTCCGGTGGGGTCTGGCTGGAGGGCCTGCTCGGACCGGGCTGGCATTCGTCGATCGAAGTCCTCTCCTGGATCGTTTCGATCGCGGCGGGCCTCGGCGTGGTGTTCGGCGGCGTCTTCCTGATGCCCGCGATCACCTCGCTGGTGGCGAGCCTGTTCGTTGATGATGTCGCCGACATCGTCGAGCGCGAGCATTATCCCGCCGAGCGGCCCGGCGTGGCGCTGCCGTTCAGCCAGGCGATCTTCGAGGGCGTCAAGACCGCGCTGCTGACGATCCTGATCTATCTGATCGCGCTGCCGCTGGTGCTGTTCGCCGGCGCCGGTTTCCTGATCTTCTTCATCGCCGCGGCCTGGCTGCTAGGCCGCGAATATTTCGAGCTCGCCGCGATGCGCTTTCGCCCACCGGCGGAAGCCAAGGCGATGCGGCGCGACAACGCCGCAACGATCTTCACGGCCGGCCTGTTCATTGCGGCCTTCGTCTCGATCCCGATCGTCAACCTGGCGACGCCGATCTTTGCGATGGCCTTCATGGTGCACATGCACAAGCGCCTGTCCGGCCCGCGGCCCGAGCTGATCGAGCCAGCGCGACAGATGAGGTGACGGTGCTTACGCCGCCGTCACCCCGCATTTGCGCAGGAGCATGCGGGCGAAGCCGAACGGGGCCGGCGTGAACGGGCCCGTCGGGGCGCGGGTGACGAGCGCGAGAACACCGAGCGCGGCCATCGCGAGCCAAAAGCACAGCCAGAAACCGTCGATATAGGCGAGCACATTGGCCTCGCGCTGGACGACGCCCGCGAGCGTGCCGACCGCGCGCGCCTGCGCCGATCCTGTGCCATGGGCCGCGAAATGGTCCGCGAGCTGTTTCAGCCGCTGCATCACATCGGCGTCGCCGACGTTCAGGTTCTGACCGAGATAGAAGGAATGGACCTGCTCGCGCACGCGCAGCCACGTTCCCATCAGCGCGACGCCGATCTCGGCGCCGCCGAGCCGCATGATCTGGATATAGGCGGCAAAGGACGTGGCGCGGCTCGGATCGGAGTTGGACAGCAGCGTGATGATCAGCGGCAGCAAGGTCAGCGACTGCCCGATCGACTGCAGCAGCACGATGCCGATGAAATCCTCGCGCGCCCAGGCGTGGGTGAGCTGCGTGCCCCAGAGATTGGCCGCGGCGAATGAGGCAAATCCCACCACCAGCACCGTGCGCGTATCGAAGTGCCTGAGCAGCCAGATCGAGATCGGCACCAGCACGAACATCGGCAGCGCGCCATAGGTGAGCAGCAGCATGCCGCTCTGCTCCGGTCTCAGCAAGCCGATGGTGCCGAGGAAGTTCGGCACCAGCGAGGCGTTGGACAGGCTGGTCAGTGTGTAGAGCAGGATCAGCACCAGCCCCAAGCCGATGTTGCGCGAGAACAGCACGCTGACATGTGCCCATGGCTGCCTGACCAGGGATTCGTTGACGAGGAAGGCCACGAACAGCGCCGCGCCGCTGGCGAGCAGCGCCATCACCGTGCCGGAGCCGAGCCAGTCCAGCCGGTTGCCCTGATCGAGCCCGGCATAGACCATCGCGACGGAGGCGCCGAGCAGCAGCATGCCGCCCCAATCGGCCTCACGCAGCAGCGCGCGGTTCACCGGCTCGTTCGGCGTGCCCAAATAGACCATCAGGCCCATCAGCGGCGCGATCACCACGCCCTGCCAGTACAGCCATTGCCAGCCGACATGATCGACATAGAAGCCGACCAGCGAGGTCGAGCTGTCCAGAGCGAAGCCGACACGGATCGCATAGATCGAGATGGCCGGCAGCCACCAGCGGATCGGCAGATTGCGGAACACGATCATCAAGGTCGCGGGCACGAAGGTGCCGAGCAGGAGGCCATGCACGACGCTGAGTGAGAGCAGCGTCGTATAGTCGGACACGAACGGGATGATGAACGAGACGGCGGCATAAACGAGGCTGGGGATGCCGAGCACGCGGCGCAGGCCGAACACGGTGGCAAGCCAGGCCACGGCGGGCGCGATGAAGATCTGCGAGCCGATGCCGGCGGTGGAGAGCCAGGCGCCCTCGTCGAAGGAGAGTGAGAACGCGCCGCGCAGGTCCGGCAGGCCGACCGTGGTCAGGCGGCTGTCGAAATTGGCGAGAAACGAGCCGAGCAGCACCGCCGCCACGGCGAAGAGCGGCCGTGGCGTGATGCCGCCACGCGAGAGCGGCTCCTCGCGGCCAGCGTCGTCATTTTCCGCCATTCGCGGCCTTCGTATCGATGCGGGTGACGACCGACATGCCCGGCACCAGCCGCGCCAGCAGCGGCTGGCCATCATCGAACTGGATCCGCACGGGAATGCGCTGCACCACCTTGGTGAAGTTGCCGGTCGCATTGTCCGGCGGCAGCAGCGCCACCTGCGCGCCGGTCGCCGGCGCGATGCGCTCGACCCGGCCGCGCAGCGTCTCGCGCGGGAAACTGTCAACGGTGATCTCGACCGGCTGGCCCGGCCGCACATGCGTGAGCTGCGTCTCCTTGTAGTTCGCGATCACATACACTTTCGGCAGCGGCACCACGTTGATGAGATTGCTGCCGATATTGACATAGTCGCCCGGCTGCACCTGTCGTTCGCCGACGACGCCGTCGAACGGCGCTGTTATCTTGGTATATCCAAGCTTCAGCTTCGCGCTCGCCAGCGTTGCCTTGGCCGCCTCGACATCGGCGGCGCGCTGCTTCCTGTTGCCTTGCAGGACTTCTAGCTGGTGCTGTTGGGCGGCGATCACGGCGCGGCTGGCGCGCACGTCGGCCTGCGCCTTGGCGTAGGCGGCAACCGCCTGCTCGAGCCGCTGCCGCGTGCCGGATTCGGTCTGCGACAACGACTGTTGACGTTCCTGCTCCTGCCTCGCCTCGACTTCCATGGCTTCGGCCGAGAGCCGCGCGGCCTGGGCCTGCGCGATCGTCGCATATTGCAGCTCGATCTGGTTGGCGAGATTGTCGAGCGCGGCTTGCGCGGCAGCCACTGACGCCTCGGCCTGCGCGACCTGCGCCTCGTAATCGGCGGGGTCGATCTGGATCAGGAGATCGCCGGCCTTGACGCGCTGGAAGTCGGTGACGCCTACCTTGAGCACCTCACCCGAGACGCGGCTCGACAGCCGCGTCAGCTCGGCACGGACATAGGCGTCATTGGTGGTCTGCACCACTGCATTGCCGACCCACTCGTCGAAGCGCAGCGTCGCCAGCGCGACGAAGCCGAGCGCAACGATCACCGCGAACAGCGGGATCGCGAGCCGGCTCCAGAGCGAAGGGGCCGGGCGCTGGGTGGGCCTGGGCGGCGGGGCAGGCGCTGCGGTGGGAGGCGAGGACGGAACTTGTTCTTGTTGACTCACGACATGACCCCAAAGCGGACTCGCCGCGATCTCACACGGTCTTCTCCGGCCACCGGCAGAGATCGTTGATCAGGCAGACCTCGCAGCGCGGCTTGCGCGCGAGGCAAGTATAGCGGCCGTGCAGGATCAACCAATGATGAGCGTGCAGCATGAACTCGGCCGGGATCACCTTTTCGAGACCGAGCTCGACTTCGAGCGGTGTCTTGCCCGGCGCAAGTCCAGTGCGGTTGCCGACACGAAAGACGTGCGTGTCGACGGCCATCGTGTGCTCGCCGAAGGCCATGTTGAGCACGACATTCGCCGTCTTGCGGCCGGCGCCGGGCAGCGATTCGATCTCGGCGCGCGTGCGCGGCACCTCGCCGCCGAAATCATTCAGCACCTTGGCAGATAGTGCTATCACGTTCTTCGCCTTGGTGCGATAGAGCCCGATGGTCTTGATGTACTCACGCAGGCGATCCTCGCCGAGATCGAGCATCTTCTGAGGCGTGTCGGCGACCTCGAACAACGCGCGCGTCGCCTTGTTGACGCCGGCATCGGTCGCCTGCGCCGACAGCACCACGGCAACCAGCAGCGTGAACGGATTGACGTGCTCGAGCTCGCCCTTCGGTTCCGGATTGGCCTTGCGGAATCGGCTGAAGGCCTCGTGGACCTCGGCGGGGGTCCAGGGCCTTGTCGCTTTGAGCGATTTTTTGGCCGGGGCATTCGGCTTCGCGACGACCGCTTTTGCCTTTTTCTTCGGCACGGCCGCTTTGCGCGGCGCCGGCTTGCGGGTGATTTTCGCCATGATCGGGATATACTGAGGGACGATGAGCACAGGCAACGAAATTGAGCGCAGCGCTTCTGAAGACCCGCGCGACGTGCGGATCTTCTCCGCGCTGCTGACGCCGCATCGCTCGCTGAACCGCACCGGCTTCCTCGCCGTGATGCTGTTCGTCAGCGTCGTCAGCTTCGTCACGGGCCTGGCCTTCCTGATGATGGGGGCGTGGCCGGTGCTCTTCTTCTTCGGCCTCGACGTTCTCGTGATCTGGTGGGCCTTCAAGGCCAATTTCCGCGCCGCGCGGGCCCGTGAGGAGATCGTGGTGACCCCTTGCGAATTGCGCGTACGCCGCGTCAGCCATCGCGGCCAGGTCGCCGAATGGACGTTCAACCCGCTCTGGGTCCGGCTCGACATGGAGGTCGACGAGGACTTTGGCATCGAGCATCTCTATCTGATCTCGCGCGGCCACCAGATCCAGATCGCCCGCTTCCTCGGCCCGGAAGAAAAAGCAAGCTTTTACAAAGGCTTGGTTGAGGCCCTGAACGCCGCCAGGCGCGGCCCGACCTACAATCCGGTGAGCTGATCGGCGGGTCGGAAATCGGGTGGTTTCGCTCCCCGGCCGCGCCTACATTTCCGGTCATGATGACACTCGCGATACATGACCAGCGCCTGGCCAAGCCGGGCCCCCAGAACGCCGCACTGCGCGACTATGATTCCGTGCGCCGGGCGATCGCGTTCATCTCGGAGAACTGGCGCGCGCAGCCGACCATCGAGGCGATGGCGGATGCGGCCGGCGTCACGCCGGATGAGCTGCACCAACTGTTCCGCCGCTGGGCCTCGATCACGCCGAAGGCGTTCATGCAGGCGCTCACTCTGGACCACGCCAAGGGGCTGCTGCGGGATTCCGCCAGCATCCTCGATGCAGCCCTCGACTCCGGCCTGTCGGGTCCCGGCCGCCTGCACGATCTCTTCGTCACCCACGAGGCGATGTCGCCGGGCGAATGGAAGAACGGCGGCGCCGGTTTGACGCTGCGCTACGGCTTCCATCCCTCGCCGTTCGGCACCGCGATCGTCATCGCCACCGACCGTGGATTGTCAGGCCTGGCCTTCGCCGATCATGGCGAGGAGAAGATTGCGCTCGCCGACATGACACGGCGCTGGCCGAACGCGACCTATGTCGAGGATCACGAAGGCACCGCACCGCTCGCAGCGCGCATCTTCGATTCGAAACTATGGCGGCCAGACCAGCCGCTGCGGGTGGTCCTGATCGGCACCGATTTCGAGGTGCGGGTGTGGGAGACGCTGCTGAGGATTCCGATGGGCCGCGCGGTGTCCTATTCCGACATCGCCTGCAACATCAACAGCCCGAAGGCCTCGCGCGCCGTTGGAGCCGCGGTCGGCAAGAACCCGGTCTCGTTCGTCGTCCCCTGCCACCGCGCACTCGGCAAGAGCGGCACGCTCACGGGCTATCACTGGGGCATCACCCGCAAGCAGGCGATGCTGGGCTGGGAAGCCGGGCGGCTGGGATTGCAGTAAGTGTGCAACGAGCACACTGGCGTAGGGTGGGCAAAGGCGCATAGCACCGTGCCCACCATCTCTCTCAAGTCGCTGACGGCGCGTGGGCACGCTACGCTTTGCCCACCCTACGGCAACGTGCTCTTGGCGAAAGCCTAGCCCGCCAGATCCAGCTTCGAGGCCACCGTCGAATCCGCATTCAAGCGGTAGATGATCGGCACGCCGGTCGCGAGCTCGCGCTTCAGGATGCCTTCGGGCGAGAGCTTTTCCAGCACCATGATCAGTGCGCGCAGCGAGTTGCCGTGGGCGGCAACCAGGGTGCGCTTGCCGTTGAGCACGCCGGGCAGGATTTCCTGCACGTAGTACGGCAGCGCGCGCGCGAGCGTGTCCTTCAGGCTTTCGCCGCCGGGCGGCGGCACGTCGTAGGAGCGGCGCCAGATCAGCACCTGGTCCTCGCCCCATTTCTTGCGGGCGTCATCCTTGTTGAGACCGGAGAGATCGCCATAGTCGCGCTCGTTCAGCGCGAGGTCCTTCGAGGTCGGCAGGCCCTCCTGGCCGAGCTCGCCGAGGATGAGGTCGAGCGTATGCTGCGCGCGCGTCAGCACCGAGGTGTAGGCGACGTCGAACTCAAGTCCCTGCGCCTTCAATTTGCGGCCAGCTTCGGTGGCTTCCTTGACGCCGAGTTCGGTGAGGTCAGGGTCCTTCCAGCCCGTGAACAGGTTCTTCAGATTCCATTCGCTCTGGCCGTGGCGCACGAGCACGAGAAGACGTTCGCTCATCAACTGCTTTCCGTTACCGTTGTCGTTTGAGCATGATCTGATCGGAAAACCGCTTCACACTTTTCCGGATCATGCTCTGGTTCAGATGTCAGACAGGCCGAGCACGTCGGCCATGGAGTAGTGTCCCGGCTTCTTGCCATGCGCCCACAGCGCCGCCTTCAGCGCGCCATGGGCGAACAGCATGCGGTCCTCGGCCTGATGCGATAGCGTCAGGCGCTCGAACGGCCCGAGGAAGGTGACGCTGTGATCGCCGGCCACCGTGCCGCCGCGCAAGGAGGCAAAGCCGATGTGGCCCGGCCGACGCGCGCCGGTGATGCCGTCACGACCACGCTCGGAATGGTCATCGAGGGTGACGCCGCGGCCGGCGGCCGCCGCCTGGCCGAGCATCAGCGCCGTGCCGGAGGGTGCGTCGACTTTCATGCGGTGATGGGTCTCGACGATCTCGATGTCGAAAGTCGGGTCGAGCGCCTTGGCAACGCGCTTGACCACGGCGGCCAGCAGATTGACGCCGAGGCTCATATTGCCGGATTGCACCACGATGGCGCGGTTGGTGACGCTCTTGATCACGGCATTGTCGGAGCCCGACAGCCCGGTCGTGCCGACGACATGCACGATGCCGCGCTCGGCGGCGATCGCGACATTGGCGATGGTCGCCGCGGGCACGGTGAAGTCGAGGATGCCGTCGGCCTCCTTCGACATCGCCCAGAGATCGGCTGAGAGCTTGATGCCGTTGGCCGGCAGGCCCGCGAGCACGCCGGCATCCTTGCCGAGCAGCTCCGAGCCCGGCGCCTCCAGCGC
>NZ_JXJM01000001.1:6911369-6919542 GCF_001593325.1 Bradyrhizobium sp. DOA1 | reverse complement strand
CCGGCCCCAGCAACAATCAAGCGCATGTCCGACATGGTGTGATCCTCTTCGGAGCCGTTGTAGCGGGGGCGGGCAGTTCCGGCAACCGAGGGGGATCGGGCATGGTCGCCCGCGGCCATCCTTCGAGACGCCCGCCTACGGCGGGCCCTCAGGATAAGGGCGCGTTTCGCGGCGAGATGTCAGGCCCTCATGGTGAGGAGCCCGCGCAAGCGGGCGTCTCGAACCATGCAGGCCGATGTCGTGCCTCAACCGTCCTGCGGCTGCGGGCCGTCATAGCCCTCGATGATGATGAGGTCGGCGACGGAGTGCGGCTGGCGCACCTTGATGTTGGCCTGGTATTCCGGCGAGTTGTAGCAGGCGAGCGCGGTCTCGTAGTCCGGGAATTCGATCACGACATTGCGGGTACGGCTGGCACCTTCGACGGTGGTGAACTTGCCGGCCCGCACGACGAAGCGGCCGCCCCATTTCTTGAAGATCGGGCCGTTGGCGACGGCATAGGGCTTGTAGCCCTCGTCACTGCTCACGTCGACGCGTCCGATCCAGTAGCCTTTTGCCATCGTTGTTCTCCCTGTGTTGTTGGTTAGCCGAGAGCCTCGGCGATCTCATGTTGGATCGCTTCCGCGACTGCCTTGGGGTCTGCCGCTTCCACCACCGGCCGTCCGACGACGAGATAATCGGCGCCGGCACTGATGGCACGGCCCGGCGTCATGATGCGCTTCTGGTCGCCGCTCGCCGAGCCGGCCGGCCGGATGCCGGGCGTGACGAGGCGCATCTGGTGGCCGACGATCTTGCGAAGGCTGCCGACTTCTTCCGGCGACGAGACAAGGCCGTCGATGCCGAGCACCTGTGCCTGCTGCGCCCGCGCCTCGACCAGCTCGGAGACGCCGAGCCGGTAGCCGGCTGCGTGCAGATCGTCGTCGTTGTAGGAGGTCAGCACGGTCACGGCGAGAATCTTCAGGCTGGCGCTGCCACGCCCTTCGACGGCACCCTTCATGGTCTGCGGATAGGCGTGCACCGTGACGAAGGTTGCGCCAAGCTTGGCGACACTCTCCACGCCACGCGTGACCGTGTTGCCGATGTCATGCATCTTGAGATCGGCGAAGATTTTTTTGCCCTTGTCGGCGAGCTTGCCGATCAGCGGAAGGCCGCCGGCATAGGCGAGCTGATAGCCGATCTTGTAGAACGTGACGCTGTCGCCGAGCCTACCGACCATTGCTTCCGCGGCATCGACGCTCGGCACGTCGAGCGCAACGATGAGGCGGTCCTTCGGAGCGATCTCGGCTGGCGTCATGTCACCTCACATCATGCGTTGGGAAATGTCGATCAACTGCCGCACCAGCTCCTTCAACGCGGCGATATCCGCCTCGTTCTTGAGCCTGTCCATATCGTCATAGGCCTGGTCGGCAAAGGCGAGCGTGAGCTGGCTCGGGATCACATTGGCGTGGCAGGAGGTCAGGATCAGGCGCAACGCCTGGAGCGCGCGGGCGGTGCCAAGCCGGCTCTGCGAGGCGCCGGCGAGCGCGAAGGCGCGGTTGCGGAAGACGTCGCCGCGCGCCTCGTGCAGCTCGTGCACGCGGCTGACCCAGTCGATCGCGTTCTTCAGCAGCGGCGGCACCGAGGCGTTGTATTCCGGCGTGACGAACAGCACGCCGTGATGCGCGCCGATCATGCGCTTGAGATTGATCGCGTGCTTGGGCACGCCGGACTTGGCCTGGAGATCGCCGTCATAGATCGGCAGCGGGAAATCGGCGAGCGAGATCCGGGTGACGTCGACGCCGGCCTGGGCGAATTCATAGGCTGCGACCGCCGCCAGCTTCGCATTGTGCGAGCCGGTGCGCAGCGAGCCGGGAATGACCAGGATCTTGGGAGCTGACATCCAATCCAATGCGTTCGGCGAAACGAGCCCGCCGCGCAAGAGAGATGCCGACGGAATTAGTCCTTGCGATACACCCAGACGCGGGCCGGCGGAAGGTTCATCCAGATCCGTTCCGAGGCCTCTGTGGACACGCCGTGCAGCGATTTCGGGATCGGCGGCACCACCGCGTAGGTGAACTGGATGAACGGCGCGCCAGGCGCCAGCGCCGTGAAGGCGTCGCGGATGAGCCGCAGCCGGGTCAGCATCGGCTTCGTGACGAGTGGCAGGCCGGAGACGACGGCGGAAGCCGGCGCGCTCAAGACGTTCCACAGCGTGTCGCGCAGGCGGTAGGCATCACCCTGCACCACCTTGGCTTGCGGATAGCGGTCGCGCAGCAGCGCACAGAAGCCGGGATTGTATTCGACGAGGACGAGACGCTTCTGATCGACGCCGCGCTCGATCAGGGCCGAGGTGATGGCGCCGGTGCCGGGCCCGAGCTCGACCACGGGGGCGTCCGACTCGATATCGACGTAATGGGCCATGGTCCGGGCCAGGAGCTTGCCCGACGGCATCACCGCGCCCATGTGCAGCGGCTTTTCGATCCACGACCGGAGAAACCGCACCTCGTCGTCAAGACGAGGCTTCTTCAACGCACGCGCGGACGATGGCAAGGGCATGTCAGGACCGGACGGGACCGCGGGACCGCGGCGTGTCAGAAAATGGTCATAAAGACGTATAGGCCGAAGGCGGCACGGTCAAGACGCGTCAACTCGCTCGATTACCGAAGAAATCCTTGACCTTGGCGAAGAAACCTTCGGATTCCGGCTGCGTGTTGCCGGAAGAGAGCTTGTCGAACTCGGCCAGCAATTCCTGCTGCTTCTTGGTGAGGTTCTGCGGGGTCTCGACCACGACCTGGACGTACATGTCGCCCATCTGGCGCGAGCGCAGCACCGGCATGCCCTTTGATGCGATGCGGAATCGACGGCCCGACTGGGTTCCGGCCGGCACCTTCACCTTGGTCTTGGTCTTCTCGATGGTCGGCACCTCGAATTCGCCGCCGAGGGCGGCCGTCACCATCGAGATCGGCACGCGGCAATGCAGGTCGGCACCATCGCGCTGGAAGAACTGGTGCTGGGCCAGCGACAAGAAGATGTAGAGGTCGCCGGGCGGGCCGCCGCGGACCCCTGCCTCGCCCTCGCCGGCGAGCCTGATCCGCGTGCCGTCCTCGACGCCTTGCGGAATGTTGACCGACAAAGTGCGCTCGCGGGTGACCCGGCCCTGGCCCGAGCAGGACGGGCAGGCGTCCTCGATCATCTGACCGCGACCCTGGCAGCCGGGACAGGTGCGCTCGAGCGTGAAGAAGCCCTGCGACTGCCGCACGCGGCCGGCACCGCCGCAGGTCGAGCAGGTCTTCGGCTTGGTGCCGGCCTTGGCGCCGATGCCGGAGCAGGCCTCGCAGGTGACCGAGACCGGTATCTCGATCTGCGCGGTCTTGCCGCCGAAGGCTTCCTCGAGCGTGATCTCCATGTTGTAGCGCAGGTCAGCACCGCGCTCGCGGCCGCCCCGACCGCGCTGCCCGGCCATGCCGAACAGGTCTTCGAAAATGTCGGAGAAGGAGGAGGCGAAGCCCGCGCCGAAGCCGGCGCCGCCGCCGCCCTGCTCGAAGGCGGCGTGGCCGTAACGGTCATAGGCCGCGCGCTTGTCCCTGTCTTTCAGGACCTCGTAGGCCTCGTTGATTTCCTTGAACTTGACCTCGCTGGTGTCGTCCCCGGGATTGCGGTCGGGGTGAAATTTCATCGCCAGCTTGCGGAAGGACGCCTTCAGCTTGCCCTCGTCGGCGTCGCGTTCGACTTCGAGGGTCTCGTAGTAGCAGCGCTTGGTGGACGTGGACATGATGAGCTCGGTCTATCCAATCGCGAAACAAGTCGGAGCGAAACGACGCCGCTGCGCAACGACATAATCCTTCCGCCTCTTGGCGGAAGAGGGCACGGCGACGTTCAGCATAACGGCTGGGAATTGATCGATCGTAACGGGCATCGGGCCCGCCCTTCCCGACACGACGGCCTCCCCCGCGAGGGAGGAGGCCTTTGGTGCGTGTGGGGTCCAAGCCGTCCGCATGATCACCCTCTCGGGGCTTAAGCGGACTTCTTGTTGTTCTTGTCGTCGTCGACCTCGGTGAATTCCGCGTCGACGACGTCGTCCTTGGCCGCGTCCTTCTTGGCGTCGGCCTCGGCCTGCTGCTTGTACATGGCCTCGCCGAGCTTCATCGAAGCCTGGGCCAGCGTCTGGGTCTTGGCCTTGATCGCCTCGGCATCGTCGCCCTTCAGCGCTTCCTTGAGGTCGCTGACGGCATCCTCGATGGCGCGGCGCTCGGTCTCGGCGACCTTCGAGCCGTGCTCAGCCAGGGCCTTCTCGGTTGAATGCACCAGACCGTCCGCCTCGTTCTTGGCGGTGACGGCCTCGCGGCGCTTCTTGTCCGCCTCGGCATTGGCCTCGGCGTCCTTGACCATCTTCTCGATGTCGGCTTCCGACAGACCACCCGAGGCCTGGATGCGAATCTGCTGCTCCTTGCCGGTGGCCTTGTCCTTGGCCGAGACGTTGACGATGCCGTTGGCGTCGATGTCGAAGGTCACCTCGATCTGCGGCATGCCGCGCGGAGCCGGCGGAATGCCCATCAGGTCGAACTGGCCGAGCATCTTGTTGTCGGCCGCCATTTCACGCTCGCCCTGGAAGACGCGGATGGTGACGGCATTCTGATTGTCTTCAGCCGTCGAGAACACCTGGCTCTTCTTGGTCGGGATCGTGGTGTTGCGGTCGATGATGCGGGTGAACACGCCGCCCAACGTCTCGATGCCCAGCGACAGCGGGGTCACGTCGAGCAGCAGCACGTCCTTGACGTCGCCCTGAAGCACGCCGGCCTGGATCGCGGCACCGATCGCCACGACTTCGTCCGGGTTGACGCCCTTGTGCGGTTCCTTGCCGAACAGCTGCTTGACGACTTCCTGGACCTTCGGCATGCGCGACATGCCGCCGACCAGCACGACTTCGCCGATCTCGCCGGCGGTGACGCCGGCATCCTTCAGCGCCTTGCGGCAGGGCTCGACGGTCTTCTGCACGAGGTCATCGACCAGCGCCTCGAACTTGGCGCGGGTGAGCTTCATCGTGAGATGCTTCGGGCCGGTCTGGTCCGCGGTGATGAAGGGCAGGTTGATCTCGGTCTGCGTCGTCGACGACAGCTCGATCTTGGCCTTTTCAGCGGCTTCCTTCAGGCGCTGCAACGCGAGCTTGTCGTTGCGCAGGTTGATGCCCTGCTCCTTCTGGAACTCGTCGGCGAGATAGCCGACCAGGCGCATGTCGAAGTCTTCGCCGCCGAGGAAGGTGTCGCCGTTGGTCGACTTCACCTCGAACACGCCGTCGCCGATTTCGAGGATGGAGATATCGAAGGTGCCGCCGCCGAGATCGTACACCGCTATGGTGCCGGCCTTGGTCTTGTCGAGGCCATAGGCGAGCGCGGCCGCGGTCGGCTCGTTGATGATGCGCAGCACTTCGAGGCCCGCGATCTTGCCGGCGTCCTTGGTCGCCTGGCGCTGGGCGTCGTTGAAGTAGGCGGGAACGGTGATGACGGCCTGGTCGACCTTCTGGCCGAGATGGGCTTCCGCGGTCTCCTTCATCTTCTGCAAGATGAACGCCGAGACCTGCGAGGGCGAGTAGGTCTGGCTGTCGGCCTCGACCCAGGCGTCGCCGTTGGAAGCCTTCACGATCTTGTACGGGACGAGCTTCTTGTCCTTCTCGACCATCGGGTCGTCGTAGCGGCGGCCGATGAGGCGCTTCACTGCGAAGAAGGTACGCTCGGGATTGGTGACGGCCTGGCGCTTGGCCGGCTGGCCGACGAGGCGCTCACCGTCGTCCGTGACGGCGACGATCGAAGGCGTCGTGCGCATGCCTTCGGAATTCTCGATGACTTTGGCGTTCTTGCCATCCATCACGGCGACGCACGAATTCGTGGTGCCGAGGTCGATCCCAATGACCTTTCCCATGGTCCTGATATCCTTCTTTTTGCGGCAGGTTGGCTGGGCCCAGAAGGCACCCAAACCGAAACCCCCTAAGATCAAACATCCGCGATATTGCGATGATTGAGGCTCATATAGGAGGGGGGGAGGGGCCCGCAAGGACCGAAGCAACGTTTCTGCCGTGAAAACATTGGGTTTTGGAGCATCATATCCGGGCTCCACCGGCCTTGCGGGTGAGGAATTATTAACGGGTCCGGGCCTCGGCAAGCCCCGCCTCGGCCATCTGCCCCACCCTGTTACGGCAGGGCCAAACCCGCTAAAAGGCGGGCCGGCCGGGCAGCCGCACCACGCTGCTCCGCGCGACAAAGCGGCCCGGTCTGCGACCATCGAACGGCCTCAATGTGAACCAATCAGAGTGCCCATGAAGCTGATCCGCCCCCTCGCCGCGCTCGCCCTCATTGCCTCCGCGCTTCCGGCGCTTGCTGCCGACGCCGTCTACCCGCCCGGCCTGCGCCTTGGCATGGTGCCGCTGGTCGGTCTCAACACGGCAAAAACGTTTCCGGGCTTTGAGAGCGAGGACGGCAGCGTCAAGGTGCTGATCACCGAGTTGCCCCCGGCCGCCTATGGCGAGGTCGTGAGCGCCTTCAACTCCAATCCGGCGGGCGCCAATGGCGTCAAGCAGGACAAGATCGAGACGCCTGCGGGCCTCGCCTATTTCACCACCGAAAGCGGCAAGGCCGGCGAGACCCCGGTGCGGCGCTATTCGATGATTGTGCCGGGCGCCGGCTTCTCCGGCTATGTCGCAGTGCAGATCCCGGAGAACGCGACCAAGATCTACACCGATGAGGCGGTGCGCCAGATGTTTGCGAGCACCGTGACCCGCAAGCAGGTCTCGGCCGAAGAGCAGATCGGGCTGATGCCGTTCAAGATCACCGATCTCGCCGAGTTCAAGGACATCCGCACGCTGGCGCCGGGCTCGAGCATCATCCTGGCCGACGGCGACGAGAGCGCGGGCTATGAGTCGAAGCCGTTCATGATCCTCGGGCTGATCGGCGCCACCCCGCAAGCCGCCGACGATCGCGCCCGCTTCGCCCAGGAGGCGGCGCTTCAGATTCCGGGCGTGCGCGAGTCGCGCGTCACCATGTCCGAGCCGATCCGCATCAACGGCCAGCAGGGTTTCGAGACCCGGATCGACGGCGTCAGCGGCAAGGACAAGGTCCCGGTGACGGTGGTGCAGTGGATCCGCTTCTCGAGCGGCGGCGCCTCGCTGCGCATCATTGCCAGCGCCCCGCGGGACCAGTGGCTGCCCGCCTTCGCCCGCTTCCGCGCCGTGCGGGACGGGATTCAGCCGAAGGGGTAGGCGCGAAGAACACATTCGGTGTCATCCCCGCGAAGGCGGGGATCCATACCGTGTGATATCAAGGTTGCGGTTGGTCGCAATCCCACGAAGAGTCTTCGCCAAACTTCTCCCTGGGGGTATGGATCCCGGATCGGCGCGCGCCTTAAGGGCGCGCTTGTGCGGGACGACAGGGAGTTTGGCTTCGCGAGCCCACCCCTCGCCAGACCCGGCTGCATTTTCGGGCTTCTGTTCGCGGCCGCGCAGAACTAGGCTTCGCCTCCATTGGCTCGCAAGGGGAGGTGAACGATGCTCGATCGGCGACAAATCTTGGCAGTGCTTGGAACGACGGCGATGGCAACTCTCGCGCCCACCGCGTTGCTTGCAGCTTCATCGATCAAGCCGGACGATGCGTCCGCGCTGCTCGTGATCGACGTGCAGAACTGCTTCCTGCCCGGCGGGAGCCTGGCGGTGAAGGAAGGCGAGCAGGTGGTGCCCGTCATCAACAAGATCGCGAAAGCGTTCGCCAACGTGGTGCTGACGCAGGACTGGCACACGCCCGGCCATGTCTCGTTTGCGTCAACGCATTCCGGCAAGAAACCGTTCGAGACCGTCGATCTTCCTTACGGTAAGCAGGTGCTGTGGCCGGACCATTGCGTGCAAGGCACCGAGGGCGCCGCGCTGTCGAAGGACCTTGCGGTCCCGCATGCCGAGCTCATCATCCGCAAGGGTTTTCACAAGAACGTCGACAGCTACTCGGCCTTCCTCGAAGCCGACGGCAAGACCTCGACGGGCCTTGCCGGCTATCTGAAGGGGCGCAAGATCAAGCGCGTCTTCGTCGCAGGGCTGGCGACGGATTTCTGCGTGGGCTGGACGGCGCTCGACGCGCGCAAGGCGGGCTTCGAGGTCTACGTGGTGGAGGACGCCTGCCGCGGCATCGACACGCAGGGCTCGCTGGCAAAGGCCTGGGCC
>NZ_JXJM01000001.1:6815416-6910823 GCF_001593325.1 Bradyrhizobium sp. DOA1 | reverse complement strand
GCCGATATGGCCAAGGCCGGCGTGAAGCGGATTCAGTCTGCAGATATCGCGGTGAGCGCGTAAGGATCTTGCGGAGTCATTGCGGGGCGGCTCGGAGAGCCGAACCCGGAATGACTCCTCGGCTTAACGGATCAATTGGCCGCGCCGCTCGACTCGTTGTTGTTGGCCGCAGGTGCGGCCTTCGCGCCGCCCTTGGCGACGCCGACCAGCGCAGGACGCAGCACGCGCTCGCCGATGGTGTAGCCGGCCTGCACGACCTGGACCACGGTGCCCGACGGCACCGACGCATCAGGCACCTCGAACATCGCCTGCTGGAAGTTCGGGTCGAACTTCTGGCCCTGCGGATCGAACTTCTTCACGCCGTGCTTTTCCAGCGCGTTGAGCAGCGAACGCTCGGTGAGCTCGACGCCTTCGATCAGCGAGATGAGGCCGGGATCGGCCGCAGCACGCGTCTCGGCCGGTACGGCATCGAGCGCCCGCTGGAGATTATCGGCGATGTCGAGCACGTCACGGGCAAAGCCGGTGATGCCGTAGAGGCGGGCGTCGGCGACTTCCTTGGTGGTGCGCTTGCGCAGATTCTCCATCTCGGCCAGCGTCCGCAGCATGCGGTCACGCGCTTCGGCGGCTTCCTTCTGCAACGTTTCGACCGAACCCGGCTCCGGATCATCGGGCATGATGTAGGGTTTCGACACCACGGGCTCGCCGGTCGCTGCAGTCGTGTCTTGAGGTTGCCGGTCTTGCTCGGTCATCGGCTCTAATCTCGAACTCGTTTCAGGGATGTTGGCCCGGATATCGTGCCTTAGCTTACGAAAATCAAGCGCCCGTGATCGGCGGAAACGCCGGTCAGCCCCCCAGAAGGCGGCTGACGATGCGGGCGGCGTAGTCCACGGTCGGGATCACACGGGCATAATTCAGCCGCGTCGGACCGATCACGCCGAGGACGCCGACGATGTGGCCGGCGGCATCCCGGTAGGGCGAGATAATCGTCGAGGAGCCCGACAGGGAGAACAGCTTGTTCTCCGAGCCGATGAAGATGCGCACGCCCTCGGCGGTCTCGGCCCGGCCAAGCAGGTCGATGACACCGCGCTTGGTCTCGAGATCGTCGAACAACAGGCGAACGCGCTCCAGATCCTCCAGCGCGTGCAGATCTTCCAGCAGATTGGCGTGGCCGCGCACGATGAGCTGGCGGTCCTCGTTCTCGCCGCCGGACCAGCTCGCGATACCGGCCGAGATCACCTTCTGCGTCAGCTGATCGAGCTCGGCACGGGCTTCGGCGAGCGCGGTCTCGAGCTCGAGCCGCGCCTCGGCCAGCGTGCGGCCACGGATGCGCGCATTGAGGAAATTGCCGGCCTCGGTGATCGCCGAGGAGGGAACTCCGGGCGGCAGCGTCAACACGCGGTTTTCCACCTGGCCGTCCTCGCCGACCAGGATCACCAGCGCCTTCTCCGGTTCCAGGCGGACGAACTCGATGTGCTTCAATCGCGCATTGGATTTCGGCGTCAGCACGACGGCGGCGGCGCGGGTCAGGCCCGACAGCCGCATCAGCGCCTGGTCCAGCGCCGCCTCGACCGACTGCGCCTCGCCGACGGAGGACAGCTGGCTCTGGATCGCGGCGCGTTCGGCTTCGTTGAGGTCGCCGACCTGCATCAAGGCGTCGACGAAGAAGCGTAAGCCGAGTTCCGTCGGCAGCCGGCCGGCGGAGGTATGGGGCGCATAGATCAGGCCGAGCTGTTCCAGATCGGCCATGACGTTACGGACCGAGGCCGGCGACAGCGGCATGGCGATCAGGCGGGAAATGTTTCGCGAGCCGACCGGCTCACCGGTCGCGAGATAGCTTTCGACAATTTGACGAAAGATGTCGCGGGAACGCTCGTTGAGCTGGGCAAGGCCTGCGCGCGGCGCGATCAGATTGATCGGATCGTGATGGGCCACAGACGGTAACTCCTCTCAGATACTGATAATTTGTCCATCCCGGACGCATCTGACAAGCGTGGCGTTGGCGAGCTCCTTATCAGGGGGTGAAAAAACCTTGCCGCCCACCCTCACCCCCCCTACAAGCACCGCGAACAGCCCTACCCCCTGCGAGTTTTGGAGGATTTCCCATGCGGCCAAGCCGCCGTGCGCCCGACGAATTGCGCCCCGTGACGCTGGAGCGCGGCGTCGTCAAATATGCGGAAGGCTCCTGTCTCGTGAAATTCGGCGACACCCACGTGCTGGTCACCGCCACGCTGGAAGACCGCCTGCCGCCGTGGCTGAAGGGCCAGGGCCGCGGCTGGGTCACCGCCGAATACGGCATGCTGCCGCGCGCCACCTCCGAGCGGACCCGCCGTGAGGCCTCGGCGGGCAAGCAAAGCGGCCGCACCGTCGAGATTCAGCGTCTGATCGGCCGCTCGCTTCGCACCATCGTCGATCTCGAAGCGCTCGGCGAGCGCCAGATCACGGTCGATTGCGACGTCCTCCAGGCCGACGGCGGCACGCGCACGGCCTCGATCACCGGTGCCTGGGTTGCGCTTGCCGATTGCATCGGCTGGATGAAGGCGCGCAACATGGTCAAGGCCAACGTGATGCGCGACAACGTCGCCGCGATCTCCTGCGGCATCTATAACGGCACGCCCGTGCTCGACCTCGACTATGCCGAGGATTCGGAAGCCGAGACCGACGCCAATTTCGTCATGACCGGCGATGGCCGCATCATCGAGGTGCAGGGCACCGCGGAACGCGAGCCGTTCACGCAGGACGAGTTCCTGAAGCTGATCGCGCTGGCGCAGAAGGGCATCGCGCGTCTGGTGGACTTGCAGAAACTGGCTGTAGCGTAGTCAATAGGCCATGCATCGCCGAATCACCGGAAAGCTCGTCATCGCGACCCATAATCCCGGCAAGCTCGCCGAGATGAAGGAGCTGCTCGCGCCTTACGGCATCGAGGCGGTGTCGGCCGGTGAGCTCGGCCTGCCCGAACCCGAAGAGACCGGCAACGACTTCCGCAGCAATGCCGCGATCAAGGCGATCGCGGCAGCACGAGCGACGAAACTTCCCTCCTTCGCCGATGATTCCGGCATCGTGGTCGACGCGCTCGACGGCGCCCCCGGCATCTACAGCGCGCGCTGGGCCGGTCCGTCCAAGGACTTCAACGCGGCGATGGCGCAGATCGAGCGCCTGTTGCAGGAGCGCGGCGCCACGACGCCGGACCGCCGAAAAGCGCATTTCGTCTCCGCGCTCTGCGTTGCCTGGCCCGACGATCATCTCGAAGAGGTCGAGGCCCGCGTCGACGGCACGCTGGTCTGGCCCCCGCGCGGCACCGCCGGTTTCGGCTACGATCCGATGTTCCTGCCCGACGGCCACGACCGCACCTTCGGCGAGATGACCAGCATCGAGAAACACGGCCTGCCGCCGCACGGCCTCGGCCTGTCGCACCGCGCCCGCGCCTTCGTGAAACTGGCGGAGATCTGCCTTGAGCCGCGATAGAGCGTTTTCGAGCGAAGTGGATACCGGTTCGCGCCAGGAAAACGCGTCAAAACAAGAATGCCAAGCTTTTGGCGTCTACGTGCACTGGCCGTTCTGCCTGTCGAAGTGTCCCTATTGCGACTTCAACAGCCACGTCCGCCACGCCGCGATCGACGAGAGGCGCTTCGCTTCGGCCTTTGCGCGTGAAATCGCTTCGACCGCAGAGCGCGCGCCCGGGCGTGAGGTCACCTCGATCTTCCTCGGCGGCGGCACGCCGTCGCTGATGCAGCCCGCAACCGTCGGTGCCGTGCTCGACGCGATCGGCAAGCACTGGTCCGTCGCAGGTGATGTCGAGGTAACGCTGGAGGCCAACCCCACCAGCGTCGAGGCCACGCGCTTCGCCGGCTATCGCAGCGCCGGGGTCAACCGCGTCTCGCTCGGCGTGCAGGCGCTCGACGATGCCTCGCTGAAGGCGCTCGGCCGCATGCACAGCGCCCGCGAAGCGCTCGATGCCGTTGCCATCGCGCGCCGCTCGTTCGATCGTTACTCATTCGACCTGATCTATGCCCGTCCCGACCAGACGCCGGCGGTGTGGGCCGATGAGCTGCGTCTCGCGATCGAGGAAGCCGCCGAGCATCTGTCGCTCTATCAATTGACGATCGAGGAAGGCACGCCGTTCTTCGGCCTGCACCAGGCCGGCAAATTGAAGACACCGGACGAGGCGGTCGCGCGCGCGCTCTACGACGTCACGCAGGAGACCTGCGATAAGCTCGGCCTGCCCGCCTACGAAATCTCCAATCACGCGCGGCGCGGCGCCGAGTGCCGGCACAATCTGGTCTACTGGCGCGGCGAGGAATATGCCGGCATCGGCCCCGGCGCGCATGGCCGTCTCGACATCGACGGCGTGCGCCATGCCACCGCCACCGAAAAGCGCCCCGAAGCCTGGCTGATGCGGGTCGAGACCAATGGCCATGGCGTCGTCACCGACGAGCTCCTCAACAGCGAGGAACGCGCCGACGAATTTTTGCTGATGGGACTGCGTCTTGCCGAAGGCATCGACCCCGAGCGCTACAAGGCGCTCTCCGGCCGCCCGCTCGATCCCAAACGCATCGCGCTCTTGCGCGAGGAAGGCGCGATTACGGTCGATGCGACGGGACGCCTGCGCGTGACCAGCAGCGGATTCCCGGTGCTGGATGCGGTAGTCGCGGATTTGGCGGCATAGCGAGCTCTCGTAGGGTGGGTTAGCGGAAGGCGTAACCCACCATTCTTTCACGCTCGCGGAACGAAGTTGGTGGATTACGCCTTCGGCTAATCCTCCCTACGGCACCATCGTCCGACTACGCCCCAAAGCTCTTCGGTGAGCCCGCGACTGCAGCGCCGCCGCCTTGCGTCACCTTCATCACCGCGAGCCCACGCTCGTTCGTGCCATCAGCGCGGAAGCGGAACAGGCCGTCGATGCCGGCAAAGCCGGAGGGGTTGGTGAGTACATCAGAGGAGAAGCGCTGGCCGCCCTGCGTGCGTGCAAGCGCGGCGACGAGCGCGACGGCATCATAGGCGAGCGTCGCGGTGCGGATCGGTTCAGCGCCGTATTTGGTGCGGTAGCGGCCGGAGAACGCGCGAAAGCCCGCCGGATCCGGTGCGGCATAGAGGCCACCCTGCAGCGCGGCGCTGGCATAGACGCGCGGATTGTCCCACAGCCCGGTGCCGAGCATCTGGATGTTGCGCAAATTCGCGCCCGCCGCCGTCATCGCATCGGCCACCGACACGACGGCATCGCCGTCATCGGCAATGAACAGCGCGTCCGCGCTGCCGAGCTGCTGCGCCACGGTCCGCGCCGGGGTGGCACGATCGGCGCCGTATCTCTCGAACGCAACGATGCGCCCGCCACGCCGCGGCACCGCTGCCTTCACGGCGGCCTCGACGACATTGCCATAGGCATTGTCGGGCACGAGTACGGCGACCGAGCGCTTACCGATGCTGGCGGAATATTCGACGATGCGGTTGACGTCGGATTCCGGCAGGAAACTGAGCAGATAGACGCCGCGTCCGGCGATGCTGGAATCGGTCGAGAACGCGATCACGGAGATGCCCCGCGTGCGCGCGACCTGCGCCACCGCCGGCACCGATTGCGCGAACAGGGGTCCCAGGATGATCTCGGCGCCCTCGTCGACCGCCTGCTGCGCGCCGGCTTGCGCGCCTTGCGGGCTGCCATTGTCATCCTTGATCAGGAGCTGGATGTTCGGGTTCTGGAACTCGGCCAGCGCCATCTCGGCGGCGTTGCGCATGGATTGCGCGGCGAGGCCGGCATTGCCGGCGGCCGAGAGCGGCAGGATGACGGCGACCTTGACGCCGCCGGTGCCCGCGGTGGTGGCCTGCTGCGGGGGACCTGCCGGCTGCGCCGGAGGTGAAGAGCTGGAAAACGGGTTGGAGAACTGGCTGAGACTCTGCTGCACGCCGGCACAAGCCGAGAGCAGGGGCGTGCCGAGCAACAGGCCAAGCGCACTCCGCCGGGTCGCCCCTGAGATCGGGGGTCCCGAAACGGAAGACTTTGGATGTTGCGGCGCCACCATGGCAGTTTCTCTTCCGACCAGCCGTTGCCAGCCGGTTACAACTCGTTCCGCGACACAAGCCGCGGGATTCAGGCATATTGTCGGCAAACAGTTAACTAAAACAAAAGGATAATGATCGCTTAACGCGGCCGTATCCTGAAGTTTTGGCTAGCTGTCCACCCGTCCATACCCAGCATCAAGGTGGCGTTTCCGCCCTGAATATGACGCTGGTACTTCATTCCCTGGGAATGTGATGCTTGCCGGATCAGATTCCAGTCTTCCTCGCCCCTCACCGCGGCGCGATCTTTTTCGAAGAGCCGGTTCCCTGCTCTGCGGATCGTGCCTAAGTTGACTTCATTATGCGCGCAAAGCCGGCCCCGATAAATACGCCTGAAGACACAAAGGCCGCCCCGCGCGGATTCTCCATCGATGCCCATCGGCTTGCGGCGCCGAAGGCCGCGCCTGGCCTCCATCTGGTCGCAACCCCGATCGGCAATCTCGGCGACATCACGGTCCGCGCGCTGCAGACGCTTGCCGGCGTGGACGTCATCGCCTGCGAGGACACGCGCATCACGCGGCGCCTGACCGAGCGCTACGCCATTACCGCGCAGCTCAAGCCATATCACGAGCACAACGCCGAAGCGGCGCGCCCGAAGATTCTCGAGGCGCTTGCGGCAGGCGGCTCGGTCGCGCTGGTCTCCGACGCCGGAACACCGCTGATCTCCGATCCCGGCTTCAAGCTGGTGCGCGAGGTCTGCGCCGCCGGCCATGCGGTCTACGCGCTGCCCGGCCCGTCCTCGGTGCTGGCTGCGCTGTCGGTCGCGGCGCTGCCGACCGACCGCTTCTTCTTCGAGGGCTTCTTGCCGGCAAAATCGGCTGCGCGCCGTGCCCGCCTCGCCGAGCTCGCCCGCATCGATGCGACGCTGGTGATGTTCGACTCCGGCAACCGCGTGCAGGACACGCTGGTCGAGCTCGCCGAGATCATGGGACCACGCGAGGCCGCGATCTGCCGCGAGCTGACGAAGCTGCACGAGGAGATTTCGCGAGCGACGCTGGCCGAATTGGCGCGCGACGCGGACGCGCTGGAGACGCGCGGCGAATTCGTGCTGGTGATCGCCCCGCCGGCAGCCAACGCCGAGGTGCTGACACCGGATGCGCTCGATGATCTCTTGCGCGACCAGCTCGCCGTGCACAGCGTCAAGGATGCAGTAGCGCATGCGGTAGCATTGTCGGGCCGGCCCCGCCGCGAGGTCTATGCCCGCGCACTCGAGCTTGCGAAAGACCTGCGAGGCGGCGATGGCGAAGCCTGAGGTCCCTGCGGAACCGAAAGTCGCCTCGCCCGAGCGCGTCGCCGCGTTCCGCACCGGCATCTCGGCGGAGAGCCGCGCCGCCGCCTATCTCATGGCCAAGGGCTATCGTATCCTCGCCAAGCGTTACCGCACCCCGCATGGCGAGATCGACATCGTCGCGCGGCGCCGCAATCTGATCGCCTTCGTCGAGGTCAAGGCACGCGCCACGCTGGATGACGCCGCCTTCGCCGTGACGCCGCGTCAGCAGCAGCGCATCGTCAACGCGGCGCAGGGATGGCTCATGGCGCATCCCGAGCATGCCGAATTCGAATTGCGATTCGACGCCATGCTGATTGCGCCGCGGTCACTTCCGCGCCATGTGTTGGCGGCATTCGACGCCTCGACCTGAAAGGCAGACCATGAAACTCAACGTCGCCGTCCAGATGGACCCCATCGCCCGCATCAACATCAAGGGCGATTCCACCTTCGCGCTGCTCCTGGAGGCGCAGAAGCGCGGCCACGGCCTGTCCTATTACACGCCCGACAAGCTCTCGATGGTCGGCGACGAGATCGTCGCGCCGGTTCAGCTGCTGACCGTGCGCGACGAGCCCGGCGACCATTTCACCCTCGGCGAGCCCCGGCGCGAGGCGCTCAACGGTTTCGACGTGGTGCTGCTCCGCCAGGACCCGCCGTTCGACCTCGCCTACATCACCTCGACGCATTTCCTCGAGCGCATTCATCCGAAGACGCTGGTCGTCAACGACCCCGCCTCGGTGCGCAACGCGCCCGAGAAGCTGTTCGTGATGAACTTTCCGCAACTGATGCCGCCGACCCTGATCTCGCGCGACCTCGACGAGATCAACGCCTTCCGCGACAAGCATGGTGCCGTCGTGATGAAGCCGCTGCACGGCCATGGCGGCGCCGCGGTGTTCCGCGTGATGCCGCAGGACATGAATTTTGGTTCGCTGTTCGACATGTTCTCCGTCACTTTCAAGGAGCCGTGGGTGATCCAGCAATTCATCCCCGAGGTGAAGCACGGCGACAAGCGCATCATCCTCGTCAACGGCGAGTTCGCCGGCGCCGTGAACCGCGTCCCCGCCGCGGACGATCTCCGCTCCAACATGGTGCGCGGCGGCGCCGCGCAGGAGACCGAGCTCACCCCGCGCGAGCGCGAGATCTGCGCCACCGTCGGCCCGGCGCTGCGCGAGCGCGGCCTGCTGTTCGTCGGCATCGACGTCATCAACGGCAACCTCACCGAGATCAACGTGACCTCACCGACCGGCATCCGCGCCATCGCGCGGCTCGGCGGGCCGGATGTCGCGGCGAAGATCTGGGACGCGATCGAAGCGAAGCGGAAGAAGTAGCTTCGTAATGCGGAGGGAGCTGCCCCCAGTTCCGCTGTCATGCCCCGCGAAGGCGGGGCATCCAGTACGCCGCGGCCTTTCGGTTCAATCACTTCTGCTTCTGGGATACTGGATCGCCCGCCTTCGCGGGCGATGACAACGTCGCGCGCCCTGACATCACTCCCCCTAACCACCTATTCACCATGACGCCGCCGCTATCATGCGGGCGGATGCGCCTGCTCTGCGTGAAACTACGGGGCCGCTGGCCGAGCGAATAACGCCGCGTTCACCATTCGCGGAAAACCAGCGCTGTGACCGGCCATCACATTCGGCCTCGCAACACCCCTTATACTTTTACTCCCTACTCATCGACATGGGGAACCCGCCAGGTGCGGTCCGAGTGCCCCGCGTAAGAGTAGAAGCGTATGAATACCGCACGCATTGTCGTTCTCGTCATCGCGCTCGGCGCCGGCGGCGTCGCTGCGTATCTGGCGAGCGGCTATCAGAATGAACCCGCTCCCGTTCTGCCCGTCGCCGAGAAGCTGCCGACGGTCGATGTCCTGGTCGCCAAGAACGACATCGGGCTCGGCCAGGCCGTGAAGCCCGAGGACCTGCAATGGCAGGTCTGGCCGGCGGCGACTGCGAGCAGCGCCTTCATCCGCCGCGACGGCAGGCCCGACGCGCAGATGCAGATCGCCGGCTCGATCGCGCGCGTGCCGTTGATGCAGGGCGAGCCGATCCGCGAGCAGAAGCTGGTCAGGGCCGAAGGCTCCGGCTTCATGGCCGCGATCCTGCCCTCCGGCATGCGGGCCGTCTCCACCGAAATTTCAGCCGAGACCGGCGCCGGCGGGTTCATACTGCCGAACGACCGCGTCGACATCGTGCTGACCCGCCGCCTGAAGAATCCCGACCCCAACGGCACGACCGGCAACGATCTCATCTTGTCCGAGGTCATCCTGACCAACATCCGCGTGCTCGCGATCGACCAGGCGCCCAAGGAGAAGGACGGCCAGACCGCCGTCGTCGGCAAGACCGTCACGCTCGAGCTCAAGCCCGAACAGGTCGCCACGCTGTCGGCCGCACGCCAGGGCGGCACGCTCCAGCTCGCGCTGCGGAGCATCGTCGATGCCAAGGCCGTCGACGATCCGATCGAAGACCAGGCGGCCAAGCGTTCCGACGGCGTCAACGTGATCCGCTACGGGGTGCAGGCGCGGCAACTGACGTCACAGAAGTGATGATGGGGATAGCATGAAGTTTGGGGGTGATCGGACGGGCCTGCGCATTCGGGGGAAGCGCGCGCGCTCGGTCTGGAAGGGGACGATGCTGATGCTGGGGCTGCTTGCAGCCCCAGACCCGGTCAGCGCCGGGGAGATGCCGGTCGGCGACCAGGCGCCGATGCAGGCGCCCGATCTGGGCCTGTCGCCGGTTTCGTCGATCGCGTCGGCGCGAACACGCTTTCTGGCGCTCGGCATCGGCAAGTCCGTCGTCATCGACCTGCCGCGCGAGGTCAAGGACGTGCTGGTGGCCGATCCCAAGATCGCCAACGCGGTGATCCGCTCGTCCCAGCGCGCCTATATCATCGGCGGCCAGGTCGGCCAGACCAACGTGGTGTTCTTCTCCGCCGACGGCCAGCAGGTCGCCGCCTACGACATCGCGGTGAAGCGCGACCTCAATGGCATGCGCACCGCGCTGCGGCAGTCGCTGCCCGGCGTGCAGATCGAAGGCGTCGGCGACAGCGTAATGCTGACCGGCTCGGTGTCGAGCCCGGTCGAGGCGCAGCAGGCCGGCGAGGTCGCCGCCAAGCTCGTCGGCGGCGCGGACAAGGTTGTCAACAACATCGTCGTGCGCGGCCGCGACCAGGTGATGCTCAAGGTGGTCGTCGGCGAAGTGCGCCGCGACATCGTCAAGCAGCTCGGCGTCGATCTCAGCGCCAGCCTCAACGCCGGCACCGCAGTCGTGAATTTCAACAATTCCAATCCGTTCTCGGTCTCGGGTGGACCGATCGTCGGCAGCAACGGGCTCGGCGTCGCCGGCCTCGCCAAGGGCGTCGCCACCGTCAGCGCCACGATGCGCGCCATGGAAAGCGCCGGCGTCATGCGCACGCTCGCCGAGCCGAGCCTGACCGCGATCTCGGGCGAATCCGCCACCTTCATCGCCGGCGGCGAATTCCCGATCCCCGCAGGCTATACCTGCGATCCGGTCACCCGGTCCTGTGCCACCCAAGTCACCTACAAGAAGTTCGGCATCTCCCTGAACTTCACCCCGGTCGTGCTCAGCGAGGGACGCATCAGCCTGCGCGTGATGACGGAGGTCTCGGAGCTGTCGAACACGAACTCGATCACGCTGACGCAGGCGGTGTCCGCGACAACGAACAATTCGATCACCATCCCGTCGATCCAGACCCGCCGCGCCGAAACCACGCTGGAAATTCCCTCCGGCGGCTCGATGGCGATGGCCGGCCTGATCCAGCAAAGGACCAAGCAGGCGATCAACGGCCTGCCCGGCGTCGACCAGATCCCGATCATCGGCGCGCTGTTCCGCAGCCAGGACTTCGTCAACAACGAGACCGAACTGATGGTGATCGTGACGCCCTATGTGGTGCGCGCGGTCGCCCAGAAGGAGTTGTCGCGCCCCGATGACGGCTTTGCGCCGGCCTCCGATGCGCAGACCGCACTGCTCGGCCGTATGAACCGCCTCTATGGCGTCACGCGGCGGGTCGATCCGATCAACGGCGCGCCCGGCGATTTCGGCTTCATCATCGATTGAAGACGAACGGACGGGTTTGGGAAGCGGGACGGGAATTCGGGGCGAGGGGAAGAAGCGATGACGAAGACGATGACCGATCGACGTCGCAATTTGAGCATCGCGCTGGCGCTGACGGCGCTCTCCGTCATGCTGGGCGCGTGCAACACCGCCGGCGAGATCGTCACCCAGACGGTGCCGACCGATTATCGCCAGCGCCATCCGATCGCGGTGCAGGAAGGCAAGAAATCGATCGTGATCTTCGTCGGCACGGCGCGCGGCGGCCTCTCGGCCGAGCAGCACGCCGATGTCGCCGGCATCGCCCGGGACTGGATGCGCGAAGGCACCGGCTCCGTCGTCGTCGACGTCCCCGCCGATACCGCGAATTCGCGCGCTGCCGCAGCAACCTATCGGGAAATCCGTGCGGTGCTCGCGTCCGGCGGCGTGCCGTCGCGTGCCATCGTCCAGCATCCCTATCGCCCCAAGGATCCCGGCCTGCTGCCGACGATCCGGCTGAGCTATTCAAAGATCACCGCGACGGCCGGCCCCTGCGGGCTGTGGCCGGAAGACGTCGGTCCGAACATCCTCGATCCCGGCTACAACGAGAACCGGCCGTACTTCAATCTCGGCTGCGCCAGTCAGCGCAATCTCGCGGCGATGATCGACAACCCCGCCGACCTCGAGCAACCGCGGGCCGAGACGCCCGCCTACACCGCGCGGCGCGACATCGCCTTCGAACGCTATCGCAAGGGCACGACGACCACGACGACCTATCCCGAGGCCGACAAGGCCAAACTCAGCGATACCGGCAAATGACAGGCATCCACGACGAAGACGCGGACGAGCCGCGCCACCCGGACGAACACATCGCGCCGGTTCCCCGCATCTCGGTACAGGCCTTCTGCGAGACTGAGCAGACGCTCGCCGCGGTGACCGCGGCGGGACAGGATCGGCGTCTCGCCAAGGCACATCTCACCGCCAAAGACGGCGGTCTCGCCGCGGCGATCGAAGTCTATGAAACCATGCCGACGCCGAACGTGATCGTGATCGAATCCGACGGCACGCGCGACATCCTGGAAGGGCTCGACGACCTCGCCGGCGTCTGCGATCCCGGCACCCGCGTCGTCGTGATCGGCAATCCCAACGACACCGCGCCCTATCGCGAGCTGGTCCGCCGCGGCGTCAACGATTACGTGGTCGGCCCGGTCGAAACCCTCGACGTGGTCCGCTCGATCTGCAGCCTGTTCTCGGCGTCCGAAGCCATCATCACCGGCCGCGTCATTGCTGTGGTCGGCGCCAAGGGCGGCGTCGGCGCGTCCACCGTCGCGCATAACGTCGCCTGGACCATCGCCCGCGACCTCGCGCTCGATTCCGTCGTGATCGATCTCGACCTCGCCTTCGGCACCGCGAGCCTCGACTACAATCAGGACCCGGTGCAGGGCATCGCCAACGCGGTGCTGTCGCAGGACCGGCCGGACACCGCGCTGCTGGAGCGCCTGCTCGCCAAATGCACCGATCGGCTCAGCCTGTTGGCGGCGCCCGCGACGCTCGACCGCGTCTATGATTTCGGGGCCGAAGCCTTTGACGCCGTGTTCGACACGCTACGCATGACCACGCCCTGCATCGTGCTCGACGTTCCCCACCAATGGTCGGCATGGACGCGGCGCGCGCTGGTCAATGCCGATGACATCGTGATCGTGGCCGAGCCCGACCTCGCCAACTTACGCAACACCAAGAACATGCTGAGCGTGCTGAAGGCGGCGCGGCCGAACGACCGGCCGCCGCTGTACTGCCTCAACCAGGTCGGCATGCACAAGCGCGCCGAGATCGAGGTCAAAGCCTTCGCCAAGACGATGGAAAGCCAGCCGCTCGCGGTGATCCCGTTCGATTCGAAACTGTTCTCGACCGCCGCCAACAACGGCCAGATGATCGCGGAGGTCTCCAAGAACCACCGCACCACCGCGCTGTTCCAGACCATGGCAAACCGCCTCGCCGGCCGCGGCGAGGTGAAGCAGCCGAAGCGTTCGCTGCTCGGACCGCTGCTGAAGAAGCTGAAAGGCAAGTCGGGCCGCAGCTCCGCTCCGCATCGGAAGGCGTCGTAAGCTTCCACCAGAAGAGGCGGACTACCTCTCCGCCCGCTGCTGCTTCTTGGCCAGCAGCTCCCGCAGCGCCGCGACCTTGGCCGCGGCCTGGTCCGGCGGCAAATCCGCCTTGACGAGGATTTCGGCCTCGGCCTGGCGGCCCTGCAATCCCAGCACGAGTGCGAGATTGGCACGGATCCGCACATCGTTCTGATTGCGCTGATGGGCGCGGCCGAGCACCTGTTCGGCCCGCGGCAGATTGTTCTGGAGCATGTAGGACAGGCCGAGATTGGACAGAACCTGCGGCTCGTCGGGCACGATCTTCAGAGCGCTCGCATAATATTGCTGCGCCTCCTCGTTGCGGCCGAGTTGATCAAGCGCGGCGCCCTGCGCCGACAGGATGCGCCAGTCCGGATCCTCGGGCGAATGTGCGCGGCCGAGAACGTCGAAGGCCTGCTGGAAATTGCCGTTGTCGGCGAGCGCGCGGCCATAGCCGGCGAGCAGCGCCTTGTTTTGGGGAGAGTTGAGCACGGCCTGCTCCAGCACCGCGACCGCCTGCGCGCGCTGACCGGTGTCGCGCAGCGCCTTGCCATAGGCGAGCGCAATTGCGGGATCGCCGGGCTTGGCGCGGTAGCGCTCGCGCAGGGCGTCCAGGTCCGGCCTAGCGTCCGGCTTGGCCTCGGCCTTCGCTTCGGCTCTGGCGCCGAGCGCGCCGGTCACGTCCTCGACGCCATTGGTCTGGCAGCCGCCAAGGGTGAGGACCACGAATGCAGAAAGAAGGAACTTCGCCGGAGCAAAGGCGGGAGACGAACGCTTGAACATACTCTGATCACTCGGGCGACTGATCAGAGATGCTGACCGATTAACGCTAAAGCCCGGTTAAGGAGGCGGGCCGATCCGGCCTCAATCGACGAACTCGGCGCCGAACTCGCAGCCGATGCGCCAGCGCAGACGGCATTGGCGGGAATAATCGGGTGCAAAGATGATGGTGAATTGCGGCGGCACTTCCAAAAATTCCGCCACCACTTTCACGCCGCCGTCCGAAATATCCGTGATGGTGCAATCGCGCGGCAGCGAGCCCGCTCCCAAATGAATCTTGGCAAGCCGGCTGCACACCCGGCGTTCGCTTCTCCGGCGATTTGCAAGCATTTGAACTCTTCACCCGTTAGACCACGGCCCATCCCGCAGGCCTAGGAGTAGCGGACATTCGTTGGAATGTGCTGAGGGCGGAAGCTCGCATTCGAAGCGTAGTGTCCGCGTCGCGTTTACGATTGGTTAAGTGTTGGCCTGGCCCTCGGGGACGTTCCCGTATTGTTCTTGCGAAGCGCCGCGCGCCCTGCTACCCTCGATTGAGCAAAGGGCAGGCTGGTTCGAGCATGGTTCAGCGGGTTTCTACCGTCGCCTTCGAGGGGATCGAGGCCCGCGCGGTCGACGTGCAGGTGCAGGTCGCTCCTGGCCTGCCGGCCTTCGCCATTGTCGGCCTGCCGGACAAGGCGGTGTCGGAGGCGCGCGAGCGGGTCCGCTCGGCCCTGATCGCATCAGGACTGGCGCTGCCGGCGCGGCGGATCATCGTCAATCTGGCGCCGGCCGACCTGCCCAAGGAAGGCAGCCATTACGACCTTCCGATCGCGCTCGGGCTGATGGCGGCGATCGGCGCGATCCCGCCGGATGCGCTGACCGGTTTCACCGTGCTCGGCGAGCTCGGCCTCGATGGCTCGATCGCGCCGGTCGCAGGTGTCCTGCCCGCCGCGATCGGCGCCAATGCGCGCGAGGAGGGCCTGATCTGCCCTGCTGCCTGCGGTTCGGAAGCGGCCTGGGCGAGCCCGGACATCCAGATCATCGCAGCGAGCTCGCTGATCCAGATCGCCAATCATTTCAAGGGCACCCAGGTGCTGTCGCGGCCCTCGCCGAAGGTGCACGAGGCCGCCGCCTCCTCGCTCGACCTGCGCGACATCAAGGGCCATGAGAGCGCCAAGCGGGCGCTGGAGATCGCAGCTGCCGGCGGGCATCACCTGTTGATGGTCGGCGCGCCCGGTGCCGGCAAGTCGATGTTGGCCGCGCGCCTGCCCTCGATCCTGCCGCCGCTGTCGCCCGCAGAACTGCTCGAAGTCTCCATGATCGCATCGGTGGCCGGCGAGATCGAGGGCGGCGCGCTGACGGCGCGGCGGCCGTTCCGCTCGCCGCATCATTCCGCCAGCATGGCCGCGCTCACCGGCGGCGGCATGCGCGCCAAGCCCGGCGAGATCTCGCTGGCGCATCAAGGCGTGCTGTTTCTCGACGAATTGCCGGAGTTCGATCCGCGCGTGCTGGACTCGCTGCGCCAGCCGCTGGAGAACGGCGAGGTCGCGGTGTCGCGCGCCAATCACCGCGTCACCTACCCTGCCCGCTTCATGCTGGTCGCGGCGATGAACCCCTGCCGCTGCGGCAACGCCTTCGAGCCCGGCTATGCCTGCAAGCGTGGCCGCATCGACCGCTGCACCGGCGATTACCAGGCGCGCATCTCAGGTCCCCTGATGGACCGCATCGACCTGCGCATCGAGGTGCCGGCGGTGACCGCGGCCGACCTGATCCTGCCGCCGCCGGCGGAAGGCTCGGCCGAGGTCGCCGCGCGCGTGGCGGCGGCGCGCGACATCCAGCTCGCGCGCTATGCCGCCGCCGGCCTGCCCAAAATCCGCACTAATGCCGAGGCGCCGGCCTCGGTGCTGGAAGAGATCGCCAAGCCCGATGCGCAGGGCGCCAAACTGTTGCGCGATGCCGCCGAGACCATGCGGCTGTCGGCGCGCGGCTATCACCGCGTGCTGAGGGTGGCGCGCACGCTGGCCGATCTCGACAAATCCGACAAGATCGGCCGGCTGCATCTCGCCGAGGCTTTGTCCTACCGCGCACTCGCGGAGGATGTGCGGCAGCTGGCGTGAACATTTGCGCGCATCAACCCGGCGGTAACGAGTTTCCTTTACGCTCTGCAAACCATAAGGCCCATCAGTTCCCGTACCGGGCCCGGCGAGTAGAGTGTCATGTTGCGTTTCAAGATCCTGGCCTCCGTTGTTCCCCTGTTGGCGGCAGCCGTGTTCGCCCGCGCCGAGATCGGATCGGTCTCGCATCCCTGCATCGCCTTCGGCGACACCTCGGTCGAGCTCACCTCCCTGTTCTGGACCGCCGGCACGCATGTCGCCTTCACCGAGGATCCCGCGCAGGCCACGGTGCGGGTTCAGGTCACCGACAATGCGGACGCTGCGGACTTCGTTCTCGTCGACGACCCCGGTTCGGAAACTGACAGCTGCCAGGCCGGTCCGTCGAGACGCCTGATCTCGATCGCCGCGCAGCCCGTCGACGGCGGCCAGGTGATCTATCTCTCCACCGACGGGCCGGCCGATTACCGCATCTATGTCCGCTCGAAGACGTTCTCGCAGCGCGAGGCAGCGGCGCTCATCGTCGGCGCCCGCGGCGGCCATGGCCACTTCCAGGCCGCGTCGCTCTGAAGCTTTAACATCTCGTCAACCCTGTTTGGAGGCGGCGCCAGAGCCTCAAGCTGTTCGCAAGGTCGGGACGACATCGTCGCAGAGGGCGAGCGCGGGTTTCGGACAAGAGTCGGGGTCGGTGGTGATGGGTCGGACGTTCCGGATCAAGGTGCGCATGCGCCGCTTCAGGCGACAGCATCCGCGTATCGCCTTCGCGCTCCGCTCCTTCATGATCTTCATGGCGACGTTCGGCGCCGCCTATGGTTTTGTCTCCGGCAGCCGTTCCGAGAATTCCGGCTACGATCCGAATGCGTTTGCGATCGGCGCGAGCTTCCTCTTCGCGCTCGCCTGTCTCGGCCTTGCCACGCTGAGCATGCGGCTGCGCATCGTCAACAAGCGGCTGCGGACGCTGGCCGCCCATAACGAGGCGCTGATAGACCGCAATTGGGAGCTCAAGGAAGCCGAAGAGCGCGCCCGCAGCCTGTTCGAGCAGCAGGGCGATCTGATCGTGCTGCGCGACGCCCAGGGCCGCATCACCTTTGCCAACGACGCCTATTGCGCGCTGGCCGGACAGGCGCGCAGCGCGCTGATCGGCACGCGCTTTGATTTCGACGTGCTGGAGCAGGGCGACAGCGCGCGCGAAAGCAACGGCACACGCATTCACGACCAGAGGATCGCAACCAAGCTCGGCGCGCGTTGGATCGCCTGGCGCGAGGGCTATGTCCGGCGCGACGCCGGACAGCCCGCCGAACTCCAGAGCGTCGGGCGCGACGTCACGGACCGCACCGAGACCGAACGCGCGCTGGCCGACGCGCGCGACCAGGCCGATGCCGCCAACCGCGCCAAGTCGCGCTTCCTCGCCATGGCCTCGCACGAAATCCGCACGCCCCTCAACGGCATTCTCGGCATGGGCGGCCTGTTGCTCGACACCACGCTGACGCCGGAGCAGGCGACCTACGCCAAGGCGGTGAAAACCTCGGGCGAGGCGCTGATGGCGCTGATCGAGGAGCTGCTCGACTATTCCAAGATCGAAGCCGGCAAGCTCGATCTCGAGCTGCGTCCCTTCGCTTTGTCCACGCTGATCGAGGAAATCACCGAGCTTCTGGCACCGCGCGCGCAGGCCAAGTCTCTCGAGATCGCATCCTATATCGACGAACGCCTGCCGCTCGAAGTGGTGGGCGATGCCGCGCGGCTCCGCCAGGTGCTGCTCAATCTTGCCGGCAACGCCATCAAGTTCACGGCTCGCGGCGGCGTCGCGCTGATCGTCGAGCCCGGGATCTGGCCGAACGAGATCAGCGTCCTGGTCCACGACACCGGCATCGGCATCGCGCCGGAAGCGCGGTCGCGCATCTTCCAGGAATTCGAGCAGGCGGACGACCGCGTCGCACGCACCTATGGGGGCACCGGGCTCGGCCTGTCCATCAGCGAGCGCATCGTCAAGCGCATGGGCGGACGGATTACGCTGGAGAGCGAGCCGGGCAAAGGCTCGACCTTCGAGGTCGCGGTGCCGCTTGCCCCTTCACAAACAGGGAGCGGGCAGGCGGCATTTCCAAGCCCCGATATCTTGGGCAAGCCGATCCTCCTCGTTGCCGACGGCATCGAAGCCTCGCTGATCGCCCGGCGCCTGGAGCGTTGGGGCGCTCAGACCTGCATGGTTGCGGATGCCGCGGTCGCCGAAGCGCTGCTGCCGGAACGCGCATGGCACGCGGTGCTGATCGATCGTGCGATCGGTCCCGCCATCGCCGACCATCTCAGCGAAGCGGCGCGCACGCATGCGATACAGCGCCTGGTGCTGCTGACGTCGAGCTCGCGCCACGAGACGTTTTCGCCGGCCTTCACCGGCTTCCTGATGAAGCCGCTGCGCGCGGCCTCGCTCGCCGCACGCCTGTCGATGACGCCGGAGGTCGCCTCGCCCGATCTGGCGCCGGAGCCGTCGGCCGGATCCACGGTGAATGCTGCGCCCGCAAAGGGCCTGTCGATCCTCGTCGCCGAAGACAATGAGATCAATGCGCTTCTGATGCGCTCGCTGCTGACGAAGCTCGGCCATCGCGTCGTCATCGCAATCCACGGCGAGGCCGCGCTGGAATCCTGGCTCGCCGCGTCATCGGCCGGTGCGCCCTATGATCTCGTGCTGATGGACATCCAGATGCCGCAGCTCGACGGCATCGAGACGACCAAGCGCATCCGCGCCCATGAGGCGGCGACGGGCCGCCAGCGCGCGCCGATCCTGGCGCTCACCGCCAATACGCTGGTCGAGGATCGCTACGCCTGCTTCGAGGCGGGAATGAACGGCTTCCTGATCAAGCCGCTCGACCGGGAGAAACTGGACGAGGCACTGGCCGGCCTCGCCGCGTCCCGAGACCTGGCCGTCTAATCAAGAGTCCCAAGGGAACCCCGCCGTGCGGCCAATCGACAATTGAAATCGGTCCCGTTGCACGTCACCATATTCGGGGGCGTTTTTTTGCAACGAAGGACTTTGCGCATGAACGTGCTTTGCCGCCTCGCAATCATTGTTCTCTTCGCCGGAATTTCCCGGCATGCCGCGGCCGATACGCCGGAACTCATCACATCGCTCAAGCAGGGCGGTTACGTGCTGATCTTCCGTCACACCGCGACTGACGACAGCCAAAAGGATGTTTTTCCTTTCAAGTTCGATGACATGAGCGCGCAGCGCCAGCTCAGCGAGAAGGGCAGGGACATGGCGCGTCAGATCGGGGCGGCGCTCAGGGATCTCACGATCCCGATCGGCGATATCTACACCAGCCGGCTGAACCGCGCGGTCGAAGCCGGCAAGCTGATCTCGGGACGCGAGGTCAAGCCGGTCGATGCGCTGACGGACAGCAGCAACGCCAGTGCGTCGGGAATGGCGAACCCGACGGGTGCCAATACGAAGGCGGGCCAAGCCGTGCGTCAGCTCGTCGATGCGCCGCCGAAAGCAGGCACCAACACCGTCCTGGTCACCCACAAAACCAACATCGCCGACGCCTTCGGCAAGGAGGCCGGCGACGTGCAGGAGGGCGAAGCCTTCGTCTACAAGGCCAGTAGCTCCGGCTCCGCAACCTTTGCAGGCCGCATCAAGCTCGCCGACTGGGGCGCGAAGGCGGGCAAGTAAGAGACCGTGCATCCGCGCCGGACTGCCGGCCCGAAGGAAAGTCCGGACTTTGTGGATCCAGATCGGCGCAACATCGTTCTGACGAATAACCCTAAGGCCGGTCTGCCTGGGAAGGCCGGCCTTAGAGGTGCACGAACGCATGGTCCGGCCTGACTTGCTGCGGCGCCACGATCCTGTGATATCGACGTCTGGGATCGGCGACTGAAAGGCTGGCGAACACGTGAAGACATCGGAAGACCGCTCATTCCTCGTCCTGCTTGCCGTCATCTCGCTTGCGTTCGCCTGGGTGCTTTGGCCGTTCTCCGGCGCATTGCTGTGGGCCATATTGCTGGCGATCATCTTCGCACCGCTCTATCGGCGCACGCTGGAAGCCCTCCCGGGCAAGCACAATCTTGCAGCCTTGTTCACGGTCGTCGTCGTGATCGTCATGGTCCTGATTCCCGTGGCGATCGTCATCGCCTCGCTCATCGATCAGGGCGGGGAGCTGTACCAGCGCGTTCAGAGCGGGGAGATCAGTTTCGCACATCCCCTGCAGCAGCTGAAATTCGCGCTACCCGCCTGGGCGACCTCCTTGTTGGATCGCCTGGGCGCCATCGACCTTTCGTACGTGAAAGAACGCCTGTCGAATCTGGTCGTCCCGGCCGGCCAGCAGCTGGCCGGGCATGCGCTCAATATCGGTCAGGTGACGCTGGAGTTCGTCGCAAGCCTGTTCGTGATGTTGTACCTGCTGTTTTTTCTGCTGCGAGACGGCGACGAACTCAATCTCCGCATCCGCGACGCGCTTCCGCTACGGCCGCGCCACACTGCCGAAATTCTCCATGCGTTCACCCTCGCGGTTCGCGGGACGATCAAAGGCATCATTCTCGTTGCCCTGATTCAGGGAGCGCTGGGTGGGCTGATCTTCTGGCTGCTCGGATTGACTGCGCCGCTGCTCGCTGGCGCCATTATGGCGCTGCTCTCGCTGCTGCCCGTGCTCGGCTCGGCCCTGGTTTGGGTTCCGGCCGCGCTCTACCTGCTTGTGGCAGGCTCGGTCACGAAGGGACTCATCCTGCTCGCTTTCGGCACGTTCGTGATCGGGCTTGCGGACAATTTTCTCCGCCCGATCCTGGTCGGCCAGTCGATCCAGATGCCGAGCTATGTCGTGCTGCTTGCCACCCTGGGCGGCCTTGCCGCGTTTGGTGCGAACGGCTTCGTCATCGGCCCACTCGTCGCCGCGATGTTTCTGACGACTTGGCAGATCTACGTCGGTTCGAAGGCGCAACAGGAGGTCCGGAAATGACCTCTTATGCGGCATAGGCGATAAAGCGCGGCGCCGAGAGCTTGTCAGGCGGCACTTGGACTCCCTTAAAGACAGTCTCTGCCCGAGACGCGCGCTTGCAATGCGGACACACGAAGAGGTGCGCGATGATGGGGGTCGGCTCATCTGCCAGCAGCTCCGAGCGGAACCACTTCATCTCGATGTGACAGTCCGGGCAGATCGGCGCTTCGAGCTGCTCCGCCGCACTTCTGAGACGATCGACCATGGTGCCTTTCCCGCCGTTTTCCAAGGAATAGCGGATTACCAGCTGCCGGTCTGCAACAAAAGATACTTAGTCAAATCAGCCAGCGTTCACGGCGCGATCAGAGCCGTCTGAGCGCCACGCTCTCCACCGTGTGATCGGCGCCCTTCTTCAGGATCAGCGTCGCCCGGGGGCGGGTCGGCAGAATGTTGTCCTCGAGATTGGCGAGGTTGGTGCGCTCCCAGATCGCGATCGCGGTGGCGGTGGCTTCTTCGTCGGAGAGCAGCGCGTAGCGGTTGAAATAGGATTTTGGATTGGTGAACGCGGTGTCGCGCAGCGCCAGGAATCGCTTGATGTACCATTGCCGCAGCGCCGCCTCGTCGGCGTCGATATAGACCGAGAAGTCGAAGAAGTCGGAGACGACGGGCACCGCCTTGCCGTCGCGCGGCAGCTTGCCGGTTTGCAGCACGTTGACGCCTTCGACGATCAGGATGTCGGGCTGGTCGACCTCGGCCCACTGGCCGGGCACGATATCGTAGGTCAGATGCGAATAGACCGGCGCGCGCACGTTGCGGCGGCCGGACTTGATGTCGGAGAGGAAGCTGAGCAGCAGCGGCAGGTCGTAGCTCTCCGGGAAACCCTTCTTCTGCATGATGCCCTGCCGCTCGAGCACCGCATTGGGATAGAGAAACCCGTCGGTCGTGATCAGCTCGACCTTCGGCCGCGGCGACCAGCGCGCCAGCAATGCCTGGAGCACACGGGCCGTGGTGGATTTTCCGACGGCAACCGAGCCGGCGACGCCGATGATGTAGGGCACCTTGCGGTCGCGAATGTTGAGGAACTGACGCTCGGCGTAATACAGGCGCTGCATGGCGTCGACATAGATCGACAAAAGGCGCGACAAGGGGAGATAGATGTCCTCGACCTCCTGCAAGTCCAGGCGATCGTGCAGCGAGCGCAGCCGGTCGAACTCGCCCGGCTCCAGCGTCATCGGCGTGTCGTCGCGCAGCCGCGACCACTCTTCGCGCGTATAGACGCGGTACGGATTATACTGCTGCTCGGGTGCGCGGATATCCATGACGCAACCTCTCCACCTCGGCTAGTTGCCGCTCTTGCGCGACGCCTTTTCTTCCAACCCTGACATCGACGTCCGTTTGTCCAGCACGGCCTCGACCTCCTCCAGCTTTACGCCGCGGGCCCTGAGCAACACAAGGAAATGGTAGAGCAGGTCGGCACTCTCAGCGATCAGATGCGCGCGATCGTTTTCGACTGCTGCGATTACGGTTTCGACTGCTTCCTCGCCGAACTTCTTGGCGCAATGCTCGGCGCCCTTGTCCAGAAGCTTACGGGTATAGGAGGCCTCCCCACCGGAGGCCGCGCGGGCATCGATGGTCTCGGCCAGATCGTGGATCGTAAAACGCGGCATACAAGATACTCGAAAAACGCGCCCTGGCTGCATGAGCCAGTCCTCACCAGCTCGTGTAGCATTTTTATGAACCGGAGTCGTCAGGCATCCAGGCGCATAGGTAGCCCGCGCCGGGCCATGTGCTCCTTGGCTTCGCGGATGGTGAATTCCCCGAAATGGAAGATCGAGGCAGCCAGCACCGCCGTGGCGTGCCCGTCGCGGATACCGTCAACGAGATGATCGAGATTGCCGACGCCGCCCGAGGCGATCACGGGAACGGGCACGCTGTCGGCGATCGCTCGCGTCAGCGGGATGTCGAAGCCTTGCCGGGTGCCGTCGCGGTCCATCGAGGTGAGCAGGATCTCGCCGGCGCCGAGCGAGACCACTTCCTGGGCATATTCGATGGCGTCGATGCCGGTCGAGTTGCGCCCGCCATGGGTGAATATCTCCCAGCGGTCGCCGCCGGGGCGCTTGACGCGCTTGGCGTCGATCGCCACCACCACGCACTGCTCGCCGAATTTCTCGGCGGCTTCCTTGACGAACTCGCGCCGCGACACCGCGGCGCTGTTGATCGAGACCTTGTCGGCGCCAGCCCGCAGCAGCGTCTTGATATCGTTGACCTCCCGCACGCCGCCGCCGACCGTGACGGGCATGAAGCAAGCCTCTGCGGTACGCCGGACGACGTCCAGCATGATGCCGCGGTTCTCATGGGTCGCAGTGATGTCGAGGAAGGTGAGCTCGTCGGCACCGGCGGCGTCATAGGCAATCGCGGCTTCGACGGGATCGCCGGCGTCGCGGAGATCGACGAAGTTGACGCCCTTGACGACGCGGCCGTCCTTGACGTCGAGGCAGGGGATCACGCGCACCTTGAACATTTGTCAGCTCCTAGGCGCGCGCGTTGCGGATCAGGGTGAGGGCGGCGGCGGGATCGAGCCGGCCGTCATAGAGCGCGCGGCCGGCGATCGCGCCTGCGAGCTTTTTCGCACGTGGCGTCAGCATCGCCTTCACATCTTCGATCGAGGCCAGGCCGCCGGAGGCGATCACAGGGATCGAAATGGCGTCGGCGAGCGCAATGGTCGCGTCGAGGTTCAGGCCCTTGAGCAGGCCGTCGCGCGCGATGTCGGTGAAGATGATGGCGGCGACGCCGGCATCCTCGAACCGCTGTGCGATCTCAAGCACTGTCACCTGCGATGTCTCGGCCCAGCCTTCGACGGCAACCTTGCCGTCGCGCGCATCGAGCCCGACCGCGACGCGGCCGGGGAATTTCCTGGCGGCGCTCTTCACTAGTTCGGGATCGCGCACCGCGGCGGTGCCGATGATGACGCGGCTGATGCCCTTGTCGAGCCAGGCTTCCACCGTGGCGAGATCGCGAATGCCGCCGCCGAGCTGCACCGGAATCCTGATCGTCTTCAGCATCGCCTCGACCGCCTGCGCATTCACCGGCTTGCCGGCAAAGGCGCCGTCGAGGTCGACGACGTGGAGATACTCGAAACCCTGCTCGACAAAGCTCTGCGCCTGCGCGGCGGGATTGAGGTTGAACACCGTTGCGCGCGCCATGTCGCCTTGCTCGAGGCGCACGCACTGGCCGTTCTTGAGGTCGATGGCGGGAAAGAGGATCACGGTTTCCATCGCAGAAAGTTCGAGATCAGGGCCAGCCCGAAGCGCTGGCTCTTCTCGGGGTGGAATTGCGTGCCGATGGCGGTGTCCTTCGCCACGATCGCGGTGACAGGGCCGCCGTAATCGGCGCGCGCGAGCACGTCCGCCTCGTTGGCGGGATTGAGGTGATAGGAGTGCACGAAATAGGCGTGCTGCCCCTTGGGACCGAGCGGCAGCTTGTTCAGCACCGGATGCTCGCGCAGCACCTCGAGCGTATTCCAGCCCATGTGCGGGATCTTCAGGCTCTCGTCGCGCGGCGTGATCTTCTCGACATCGCCGCCGATCCAGTTCAGGCCGTCCGTGGTGACGTGCTCCTTGCCGCGGCTCGCCATCAGCTGCATGCCGACGCAGATGCCGAAGAACGGCCGCGCCTTGACGCGCACCGCTTCGGTGATCGCCTCGACCATGCCGTTGACGGCGTCAAGGCCGCGCCGGCAATCAGCGAAGGCGCCGACGCCCGGCAGCACCAGACGGTCTGCCTCGTAAGCCTGGTCCGGATCGCTGGTGACAATGACCTTTTGCGGGCTCTCCAGGCTGCGTGCGGCGCGCTCGAAGGCCTTTGCGGCGGAATGCAGATTGCCGGAACCGTAATCGATGATGGCGACGCTCATCTTGACCCTCCCGGTTCTGGAAACAACCCGATGATGCCGCCGGCCGGAACTGGCGGCGGGTTCGAGAACTGCTGACCCGGCACACTGCGGGTCGGCGGCGGCCCGCCGCGATCGACGGCCCATTGATCGCCAGCGATACCGTGCTGCTTCTGGCTCCAGCGCTCGAAGAAGCGGTGCTCGGCCGCGTCCTCCTTGTCGGCGATCACGACGTCGAGCTGCCGCCACTTGCCGCGCGACAAGGTCCAGCGGCGCAGGCTGGAGGCCTCGAGGCCCATCAAGATCGCGACGATGACATTGGCGTAGAAGATCGAGCTTCGTCCGACCCCAAGGCTGGACAGGGCGACATTGAACGCAATCACGACAACCAGCCAGCCGAGCAGCGCCAGCCAGAGCCGGTTCCACAGCAGCCAGAGCGGGCCGAAGATCATCGCCCAGAAATGAAAGCCGTCGCGCACGAAGACGAATCTGTCGGTCGCGCGCAGATCGGCTCCGGCAGGAGAGGGAGCATGAACTGTGTAGACAGGCATGGTGATGCCCCGTTCCTAAGAATTCAGTGATACCGCAAGCGGCGCGCGCCGCCGGCCGGAATGTCAGCCGCCGAGCGAGCCCTTGGTGGACGGGATCTCGCCCGCAGCCTTCGGATCGATCGCGACGGCGGTGCGCAGCGCCCGCGCCAGACCCTTGAAGCAGGACTCGGCGATATGATGGCTGTTATCGCCATATAGGGTCTCGACGTGGAGAGTCACGCCGGCATTGATGGCGAAGGCCTGGAACCACTCGCGCACCAGCTCAGTGTCGAACTCGCCGATCTTGTCGCGGGGAAACGCGGCCTTGAACACCAGGAAGGGGCGGCCGGAGATGTCGATGACCACGCGCGTCAGCGTCTCGTCCATGGGCATGTGCACGCCGGCATAGCGGGTGATGCCCGCCATGTTGCCGAGCGCCTGCTTGATCGCCTGGCCGAGCGCAATGCCGGTGTCTTCGGTGGTATGGTGATGATCAATGTGCAAATCGCCCACCGCCTTGACCGTGAGGTCGATACGGGAATGGCGGGCGAGGAGATCGAGCATGTGGTCGAAAAAACCGATGCCGGTCGCGATATTGGCCACGCCTGATCCATCGAGGTTCACGGAGACCTCGATGTCGGTTTCCTTGGTCTTGCGCTTGATCGTCGCGGTGCGCATGGAGGCTTTCGCTGGTTTTGGCCTGAAACGCCAGTCTCTTAACAGCCAAATGACGCCTTCGCTACTGCGGGAACGGGGGGCGGGCCTCTACTTCTGCCTATGGTGAGCGAATTAGGCCCGGAGCGGCCCGTTGTGCGCCCCGCTCGGACCGCCTAAATCAGGCCGACAACGAGGATCGTTCATGCAGGACTCCCAGAACAGCTCACCGGGTTGGCACGGCACCACGATTTTGACGGTCCGCAAGGCCGGCAAGGTGGTGGTCGGCGGCGACGGCCAGGTCTCGATCGGCCAGACCGTGATCAAGTCCAACGCCAAGAAGGTCCGCAAGCTCGGCAAGGGCGACGTCATCGGCGGCTTCGCCGGCGCCACCGCCGACGCCTTCACGCTGTTCGAGCGGCTGGAATCCAAGCTGGAGCAATATCCGGGGCAGCTGACCCGGGCCGCGGTGGAGCTCGCCAAGGACTGGCGCACCGACCGCTACCTGCGCCGGCTGGAGGCCATGATGATCGTCGCCGACAAGGACGTCTCCCTGGTGCTGACGGGCACCGGCGACGTGCTCGAGCCCGAAGCCGGCGTGATGGCGATCGGCTCCGGCGGCAATTACGCGCTGGCGGCAGCCCGGGCCCTGCTCGACACCGACAAGGACGCCGAGACCATCGTCCGCCGCTCCCTCGACATCGCCGCCGACATCTGCGTCTACACCAATCGGAATTTGACGATCGAGAGCCTGGCGACGGGATAGGCCATGGCGCCCGCCTACACCTTCCGCCCGATGACCGCGGCCGACATGCCGATGATCCGGCGCTGGCTGGACGCGCCGCATGTCGCCGAATGGTGGCATGATCCGGAGACGCTTGAGTTCGTCGGCGGCGACCTCGACCATCCGGATCTGGCGCAGTTCATCGTCAGCCTGGACGGCCGATCCTTCGCCTATCTGCAGTGCTACCAGATCGGCGATTGGCATATCAGCTTCGGCCCGCAGCCGGCCGGCACACGCGGCCTCGATCAGTTCATCGGCGAGGCCGACATGCTCGGATGCGGCCACGGCTCGGCTTTCATCCGTGCCTTCATCGACCAGCTCTTTGCCCGCGGCGTGCCGCGTATCGTGATCGACCCTAGCCCCGCCAATCCGCGCGCCATTCGTGCCTATGAGAAGGCCGGATTCGAGCCGCAGCACGAGATCGTCACGCCCGATGGCCCCGCACTCCTGATGATCCGAGATTCATGACGCTCGCCGCAACTCCCACCGTCAAGACCGCATTTCCGCCGCTCGGCTGGGCCGGCATCGCGCTGATTTTGCTGGCGCTGCAGGCCGCGATCCTGCTTGCGATGGGACGTGTGCCGATCTGCACCTGCGGCACCATCAAGCTGTGGCACGGTGTGGTGAACAGCTCGGAGAACTCCCAGCACGTCGCGGACTGGTACACGTTCTCGCACGTGTTGCACGGCTTCCTGTTCTACGGCCTGACCTGGCTGCTGTTCGTGCGCCTGCCATTCCTCCATCTCTCCTGGCCGGCAAGGCTGATCGTCGCGATGCTGATCGAAGGCGCCTGGGAGATCGTCGAAAATTCGCCGTTCATCATCGAGCGCTACCGCGCCGGAACGATCTCGCTGGACTATTACGGCGACAGCATCGTCAATTCCGTCTCCGACAATCTGGCCATGATCCTGGGGTTCCTTGCCGCACGCGCGCTCCCCGTCAGCGCGACGGTCCTGCTTGGGCTCGCCTTCGAGATCGTACTGGCGCTCCACATTCGCGACAATCTGACGCTGAATATTCTGATGCTGATCCATCCGATCGACGCCGTGAAGCAATGGCAATCGGGCCCGCCGATCATCTGAGATAAAATGCGGCTTGTCCTAGGCCGCCTCCCGCCCTAGCTAAGCAGACATGACAGACTTCTCCCCCCGCGAAATCGTCTCCGAACTCGACCGTTTCATCGTCGGCCAGGCCGATGCCAAGCGCGCCGTCTCGATCGCGCTGCGCAACCGCTGGCGGCGCCAGCAGCTCACCGGCTCGTTGCGCGAGGAGGTGCTGCCGAAGAACATTCTGATGATCGGCCCGACCGGCGTCGGCAAGACCGAGATCGCGAGGCGGCTCGCCAAGCTTGCGAATGCACCGTTCCTGAAGGTCGAAGCGACCAAGTTCACAGAGGTTGGCTATGTCGGCCGCGACGTCGAGCAGATCGTGCGTGATCTCGTCGAGGTCGCGATCGCCCAAGTGCGCGAGCGCAAGCGCAAGGATGTGCAGGCGCGGGCGCAACTCGCCGCCGAGGAGCGCGTGCTCGATGCGCTGGTCAGCGCCAATGCCTCGTCCGCGACGCGGGAATCCTTCCGCAAGAAGCTGCGCGCCGGCGAGCTCAACGACAAGGAGATCGAGATCGAGACGCAATCGTCCGGCGGCGGCATGCCGATGTTCGAGATCCCGGGCATGCCGGGCGCGCAGATGGGCGCGATCTCGATCGGTGACATCTTCGGCAAACTTGGCGGCCGCAGCAAGACGCGGCGGCTGACAGTGGAGGGCTCGCACGAGATCCTCGTCAACGAAGAATCCGACAAGCTGCTCGACACCGAGCAGCTCACGCTGGAGGCGATCAGCGCGGTCGAGAACAACGGCATCGTCTTCCTGGACGAAATCGACAAGATCTGCGCCCGTGACGGCCGCGTCGGCGGCGACGTCTCCCGCGAGGGCGTGCAGCGCGATCTGTTGCCGCTGATCGAGGGCACGTCTGTCTCGACCAAGCACGGGGCGGTCAAGACCGACCACATCCTGTTCATCGCCTCCGGCGCCTTCCACGTCGCAAAACCGTCCGACCTCTTGCCGGAATTGCAGGGCCGCCTGCCGATCCGCGTCGAGCTGCAGGCGCTGACCCGCGATGACATGCGCCGCATCCTCACTGAGCCAGAGGCTTCGCTGATCAAGCAATATGTCGCGCTGATGCAGACCGAGGGCGTGACGCTCGACATCACGGACAGCGCCATCGACGCGCTGGCCGACGTCGCGGTCGCCGTCAATTCCACCGTCGAGAACATCGGCGCGCGGCGGCTGCAGACCGTGATGGAGCGGGTGCTGGACGAGATCTCCTTCACCGCCCCCGACCGCAACGGCGAGACCGTCCGGGTCGATGCCGAGTTCGTGCAAAAGCACGTCGGCGATCTCGCCAAGAACGCGGATCTGAGCCGGTTCATTTTGTAAATCGCTAGGCCCGCGCTATTGATGCCGCTGTCGTCCCCGCGAACGCGGGGACCCATTAACCACAGCGGTCTTTGTTGAAACAGATAGTAGCTCCAGCTCTGCCTCACATAACCTCCTGTGGTTATGGGTCCCGGATCGGCGCCCGCGGTGCTCGCTTGTCCGGGACGACGGCCGAGTTAGCCGCGAAATCGCGGGAGCCATATGCCCGCTAATATCTGGCAAAACCCCTGGCGCCTGCTGCTCGCGGTCAACGCCGCCGTCCTCGTCGGCGTATTCGTCCATAAGATCCAGCTGCCGCCTTACGTCCCCTTTATCCACCTCGTCGTCGACTACCATTTCGGCTTCATCAAGCGCGCACTGATCGGGGCGGTCGTCGCCCTGTTCACGAACAAGGTGCCAGTCTGGCTGGTGTTCGCGCTGGGCGGCGCGACATGGCTCGTGACGCTCGGGCTCTATGCAAAACTGTTTCGGAAGACGTTCGGCTTCACCGCGGCGACGCTGCCGCTGTTCGTCTTCACCGCGGGCTCACCGTTCTTCCTGAAGAACTTCATGCACACGCTCGGCCATTTCGACATCTATGGCTGCGCGCTGGCGATCGTGCTGCTGCTGATGCCGGCGGGCTCGCTGCTGTTCGTGGCAGCAGCGGCGCTGTTCGCGATCATGCTGGTGCTGATCCACCACATCCATCTCTTGATGTATGTGCCGACCATCATCACCATCGTCGTGATCAGGCATTACCTGACGTGCGGCTGCAACCGCATCAACGTTGCGTTCGGCATTGTCGCCCTCGTCGCCGTCTCCGCACTGTTCTTCGCGGCCCAGTTCCTGGGGACGATGCCGATCCCCGAGGCGGATTTCGTCGCGTATCTGAAGACCCGGATGGTTGATCCTGAGAGAACCGACCTGCTGCAATTCAGCTACATCTGGTACCAGCCGCTGGCGAAGGAGATTGCTGATACCTGGGGACGCCTCCCGCACAACATCCTCGGCGTGCCGGTGTTCGCCCTGCTGATCTGGCTGCACACGCCGCTGTGGCGCTATCTTGCGCGCCTGATCGGTGCGCTCGCGAATGAAGCGCACCGACGTCTCGTGATCGCAGCTCTGATCGGCATCAGCCTTGCCTATCTCGTGATGTTCGCGATGGTATTCGACTATTCGCGCTGGATCTCGAACTGGGCGGTCTGCATGTTCCTGATCCTGCATGCGGTGAAGATGCTGCCGGCAAAGCAGGAAGCTGCGCTGATTGCGGCGGAGGATCGCAACACGAACATCTTCGGCCTGATCATCACGCTGGTCCCCCGCGTCGGAATCATCCGGCCGTTTTAGAAAGGTGCGCCCCCTCTCCCGCTTGCGGGAGAGGGTTGGGGAGAGGGCTTTCTCTGCGATCGAAAACCCCTGAGAGGAGAGAACCCTCACCCACCGCGCTGCGCGCGTCGCCTCTCCCGCAAGCGGAAGAGGCAAGGGAAGCCGCAGGCCTCGTGCCGCTAAAATCTCGCCCGCCTGATCCGCACATACAGCGCGCCCTCGCCGCCATGGCCGATCGCGGCTTCCTCGAAGCCGACGACAAAGGCGCGGAATTCCGGCAGGCTGAGCCATTCCGGCACTTGGCGGCGGAGCACACCGCTATCGCCACCGCTGCGGCCCTTGCCGGTGATGACGAGCACGAAGGTCAGGCCGTCGTGATGAGCCCGATGCAGGAAGCCGGTCAGCGCGCGATGGGCGCGCATCTGGGTCATGCCGTGCAGATCAAGCCGCGCGTCGATCTCGCTGCGCCCGCGCGACAGTTTTGTCCGCTCGCGCTTGCCGAGCGGCGCCAATGGCGGCATCGCGGGCTTCGTGGCACGCGGCGCCGGTGCGGCAGCCATCGGCCGCGGCGATGGCGCGGGCCGCGCGACCGGAGCGATCGTTGCGGGCTCGCTGCGCGGCAGCGCCTGCGCCTTCACCACGCGATGCTTCCGCAGCGGCTTGACCTGTTTTGCGACGAGCTCCCAAAGCTCGCGCTCGTCCTCGCTCAGCGCACGGCGGCGCGGCGAGGGGCGAGGCTCCAGCACGGGCGGACGAGACGATCGCTTCATTGCTGGTCGGATCGACGATTCACGCGCTTGCGCTGTTCGCGGTCGGGCTTGATGCTGGGGCGTGGCTCGGGCAGCGGCACCGGGCTCGCCACCGCGACGGCGGCGTCCTTGTCTTGTGCTGCGGCAGGCGGGCCCGCACCAGCCTTGCTCGGTTCAGCCGGCGTCACCGCGGCCGCTGCATTCTTCGGATCCTTGCCGGCATCCTTGGCGGACTCGGTTTGCGGAAACAGCTTGGCGATCTTCTGCGACGGCCGCGGATCCGGCACCGGTAGTCGCGCAGCCCGGATTGCGGGATCGAGGCTCTTCGGCACCAGCATCACGAATTGCATGGGATGGCGCAGCCGCCCGGAGACGCGGCCGGCCTCCGTGCCAGCCCCGAAAAAGAGATCGGCGCGGGCAGGGCCGATGATGGCCGAGCCGGTGTCCTGCGCGATCATCAGCCGGCGAAATGGGGTCTTGGCCCGCTCGGACTCGATCGGCAGCTCGCCCTCGATGAAGAAGGGCGTGCCGTAGACATGCAGCGATTTGTCGACCGCGATCGAACGGCCGGCCGTCAGCGGAATGCCCTGCGCACCCACCGCCTCCTCCTTGTCGGAGAGGTTGACCTCGCGGAAGAAGATGTAGGCGCGGTTGGCGCGGCGCAGCTCCTTGGCGCCATCAGGATTCTGCGTCATCCACTCCCTGATCTTCTGCATCGACATCTCCTCCCGCGGGATGATGCCGCGCTCGATCAGGATGCGACCGACGGCGGTGTAGGGATAACCATTATAGGCGTCATAGTTGAGCCGGACCGAGCTGCCGTCCTCGAACTTGATCTTCGCCGAACCCTGGATCTGCGCGAACAACAGATCCGTCGGGTCCTTCAGCCAGGCGATCTCCAGCCCGCGGCCGGCGATCTTGCCGTCCTCGATCTCGCCGCGGTCGTAATAGGGCACCAGCTTGCGGCGACCGATCTTGCGATAGACCGGGCCCTTGTTCGGCAAGCTGAGCGCGTCCTGCTTGTAGCCGCGCACGAACAGATTGGACGGACGGCGATAGACCGGAACGTTGTAGATTTCGGTCTGCGTGCGCGATCCCTCCAGCACCGGCTCGTAATAGCCGGTGACGAAACCGTCGGGCTCGCCGAGACGGGAGATGCGCAGCGGCGCAAAATTCTGCTCGAAGAAGCTTTTGGCCTTGGCATCGTCGCTGAGCTCGAGCGCTTTGGCGAGCCGGCACGGCTCGTTCAGCGACCCTGCCAAAGCCTTCGGCTCGGAGATGCCGGTCTGCGCGTTGATCGTCCGGCAGCTCGCGCGGAAGGTCTTGTAGGCGGCGAGATGATTGTCCTCACTCCAGCCCTTCACGTCCGCCCAGGTCACAGGCAGATATTGCGCGCCGGCAATCTCGAACGGCAAGGGAAGCTGCGGATAGGGCAAGGCCCGCGCCGGGGCGGCGGGCAAATGCGGGAGATGATGGTGGTGGCTGCGATGATGGCGGCGCGCCGCCTCGGCTCCGAGCGAAAACGACGACAGCGCGACGACACCTGCGCAAAGCGCCGCCGCGCTGGTCTTCAGGACAGTCTTAATTCGCGCTTCCGGTGCCAACCAGCTTCCAGTTCGGATCGCGAGAGGAGATGTCGCGGGCGAAAGTCCAGATGTCTGTGATGTCGGCGACGGTATCGGCGCTGCCGTCGACGATATTGCCGGCCTTGTCCCGCGTGGCCGAGATCATCTGCGAGACGAAGCGCACGGTGAGCTGGGCGTTGCGGTCGCGCAGCTCGGCGCCGACGAGCTCGGCCTTGTCGATCGAGACGAAACGCGTCTCGGTCTTCTGCTCGTTCTTCTCGCGCTCCTTGATCGCGGCGTCGAAGCTCTCATAGACCTCCGACGACAACAGGTCGCGCAGCGCGCGGCGATCGCCATTGGCGAAGGCAAGCACGATCATCTCATAGGCGCCGCGAGCACCCGAGATGAAATGACGGGGGTCGAAGCTGGAATCCTTCTCGACGATGGCGTCGAGACCCTGCGCGAGCGGGGTACCAGGCTCGGTTAGCCCCTTCCAGCGGTCGGCGGGCGGGGTCGGCTCAGCCGCCGGCGCCAGCGGGGCTTGGTCAATCACCTTGCCCGGCATGGTCACGACGTTCTTGTCTTGGGCGCCCTGGAGGGCGTCGCGGTTGAACGGCGGCCGCTCGTTGCCTGTGCGCTGCCCCAGCACGCTGCGCAGCCGCAGAAAGATAAAGACCGCCAGCGCCAGGAAGATGATAGTGTAGATGTCCACGTCGAATTCGCTTTCTGGTCTTTGCTCTGGGTCTTCAGGTCGTTGCCGGGAAAATCAATCCGGCCAGTCAACCGTTCCATACGGGAACGGCAAGTCTACATCACCATTTAGGTCCGCGCGTCTGGTCCGTGGGATGTAGGCACGAAATCTCGCCCGGCCAATGGCGCCTTTTGGCACAGCGCGGAGTGTAGCGCGTTTTATGCTTAAGGGGAAACCCGATCCTGCCCGGAAATCGCGCATCTTCAATCGTTTAAGGCGCGATTTCGGCAAAAGGCCGGGTTGAACGTCATAGTTGCAGGCGCGGCCTGGATAGGGCTACCGGAGCCGTTCGTCCTTGTGGAACGAGGCGGCCCTATGTTAGCCAACCGCCGCGAAATTCAGCCCAAATCGGGTAAGGAGAGACTTTCATGACCAACGGTAACGGCACCCCTCCCGAGGCGGCCCAGGCTCCCCAGCTGAACGTGCTGGCGCAATATACCAAGGACCTCTCGTTCGAAAATCCGAACGCGCCGAGCTCGCTCCAGCAGCAGAGCCAGCCACCCCAGATCAACATCCAGATCAATGTCAGCGCCAACAACCTCAGCGAACAGGAGTTCGAGGTGACGTTGTCGGTCGAAGGCAAGGCCGAGGCCGCGGGCAAGGTGATGTTCTCGTTCGAGCTTGCCTATGCCGGCGTATTCCGGATTGCCAATGTACCGCAGGAGAATCTGCATCCGCTGGTCATGATCGAGTGCCCGCGCCTGCTGTTCCCGTTCGCCCGCGAAATCATCGCGACCGCCGTGCGCGACGGCGGGTTCCCGCCGCTGATGCTGGATCCCGTCGACTTCGTTGGTCTGTATCGCCAGAACATGGAGCGGCAAATGGCCGCTCAGGGCCAAGCCGGTCAGGCCTGACCGGCCGCCACGGCAGCTGGAGCGGGAGCAGGAAGGTACTCGTTCCAGATCGCCTTGTCGCCGAGCGTTGCAATGAAGGCGCGATGGGCCTCGCGCTCGGCATCGGAAATGCGCGGCGCGAGCGGCACCAGGCGCTGCCGCCGCGGCGCTTCGCCGACGCTATTGACGCGAATCTCCTCGTTTTCCGAGGCCAGCAGCAGCTGCGACTGCCGCGCTCCGACCAGATCGACATAGACCTCGGCCAGAAGCTCGGCATCGAGCAATGCACCGTGCTTGGTGCGGTGTGAATTGTCGATCGAATAGCGCGAGCAGAGATCGTCGAGCCGGTTCGACACGCCGGGATGCTTGCGCCGGGCCAGCAGCAGCGTATCGACCAGCCGTTCGCGCGGGATCGCCGCGCGCTGGATGCGGTCGAGCTCGGCATTGATGAAGCTGATGTCGAAGGAGGCGTTGTGGATCACCAGCGGCGCATCGCCGATGAATTCCAGGAAGGCGTCGACCACCTCGTGGAACAGCGGCTTGGTCGACAGGAATTCGGCCGACAGCCCGTGCACCGCAAAGGCCTCCGCCGGCATGTCCCGCTCGGGGTTGATATAGACGTGATAGGTCTGACCCGTCGGCATGCGGTTGTACATCTCGACACAGCCGATTTCGACCAGGCGATCGCCGCGAAGCGGGTCGAGGCCGGTGGTTTCGGTGTCGAGGACGATTTCACGCATGATCTACGAAGCCGTGTGATCTCAGAAGCCGTGTGCACGCGGCGAATCAGGCCCGCCGCTGCGGCATCTTAACGACCTCGGCTAGGATGTGCTTGATTTGCGCACGCACCGGCTCGAGCCCGTGTGAGGTATCCACCACGAAATCCGCCCGCTTGCGCTTTTCGGCGTCCGGCATCTGCTTGGCGATGATGGCGTCGAGCTTCGCCTGGTCCATCGTGCCGCGCGCCAAGACCCGCTCACGCTGAAGCTCCGGCGACGTCGAGACCACGACCACGGCATCGACGCGTTTCTCGCCGCCGGTCTCGAACAGCAGCGGAATATCCAGCACCACGACCGGCGCCTTGGCGGCTTCCGCATCGGCGAAGAATTTTTGCCGGGACGCGCCGAGCATCGGATGGACGATCTGCTCGAGCTGCTTGATCGCGGCCTGATCGTGCACGACGCGCGCCGACAGCTTTGCCCGGTCGACCTTGCCGTTCGCAGTGGTGCCGGGGAACGCCGCCTCGATCGCCGGCGCCGCTTCACCCTCATACAATTGATGGACGGAGGCATCGGCGTCGTAGACGGGCACGCCGGCCTCCGCGAACAATTTCGCGGTGGTGGATTTGCCCATCCCGATCGAGCCGGTCAGTCCGAGGATCCGCATCAAAGCCCAGCCATCTCTGTCCTTCACACCGCAACTAGCCGCTCGCGGCGCAGGAATGCAAGCAGCGGCAGCAGCGGCAGGCCGAGAACGGTGAAATGATCGCCTTCGATGCGTTCGAACAAATGGATGCCGAGACCCTCGAGCTGATAGGCGCCGACACTGGTCGTGACCACGTCGCCCGCTGCGTCGAGATAGGCCGACAGCTCCGCTTCGGACATCTGCCGCATGGTCATACGGGCGATCGAAACATCTTCGAAGACAATCTTGCCGTCATGCGCGATCGCCACCGCCGAATTCAGCTCGTGGCTGTTTCCGGCGAGATCGCGCAGCTGCGCCATTGCCTGCGCACGGCCTGCAGGCTTGTTGAGGAGGCGGTCACCAAGCGCCAGCGTCTGGTCGGCACCGATCACGTAGCTGCCAGGATGATGCGCCGAGACGGCTTTGGCTTTTTCACGCGCCAGCAGCAAGCCGATCTCGCGCGGGTTCGAGAGCTTCGATGCGGCCTGAATGCCGCGCTCGTCGATGTCGGCCGTGATCGCCTTGAATTCGAGCCCGGCATTCGCCAGCAGCATCTTTCGCGCGCTGCTCTGCGAGGCCAGGATCAACGGAAACTTGCCGCGCCAGAGACCCATCGCCGCAATTACTCGGAGGGCCGGTTGCGCTGGCGGTCGCTGTAGAGCTTCATGATCGCCGCCGCGGTTTCCTCGATCGAGCGGCGCGTGACGTCGAGCAGCGGCCAATCATGCTTGGCGCTCAGCTTGCGCGCGAACGCGACCTCCTCGGTAACCGACTGCTTGTCGATATAGCTGTCGCGGCCGGAATCCGCGCCCATGGAGAGCAGGCGGTTCTGCCGTATCTGGATCAGCCGTTCCGGCGTCGCATGCAGGCTCACGACCAGCGGCCGCGTCAACGTTTCCAATTGCGAGGGCACCGGAATGCCCGGAACCAGCGGCACATTCGCAGTGCGGATGCCGCGATTAGCGAGGTAGATCGACGTCGGTGTCTTCGACGTGCGGGACACGCCCACCAGCACGACATCGGCTTCGTCGAGGCCTTCGACATGCTGGCCGTCGTCGTGGATCATCGTATAGTTCAGCGCATCGATGCGCTTGAAATATTCCGCATTGAGCACGTGCTGGGCGCCGACGCGGCCCGTAGTTGCCGCACCGAGATAAGCTTCGAACAGCTGCATCACCGGGCCGATGATCGACAGGCTCGGGACGTTGATCTCCTTGCACTTATTCTCGAGCCTGGAAACCAGATCCTTCTCCAGCAGCGTGAACAGCACGATTCCCGGCGCCTCCTCAATCTCGTCGAGCACGCGGTCGAGCTGCTTCTGGCTGCGCACCAGCGGATAGACGTGCTCGACCGGGGTCACGTTGGCGTATTGGGCCGCGACCGCCCGCGCCACGGTGATGAGCGTTTCACCGGTGGAGTCGGAAACGAGGTGCAGGTGGAAGTAATTGTTCGAGCTCGGCACAGAAACTCTTTGTATGGCAGCGGGGCAGATTGTGGATTTCTGTGGAGCTTAACCCCTTGGAAAGGGATGTGCGACACCAGGGACGGGACAACTGCCAATTTTCTTCACACCGCTGCCCGTCAGAACAAGTTTGCCCGCCCTCCGGCACGGAAGCGGGATTGCGCGGACAAGCCTCTTGATAAGCTGCCGAAAGGTGAGCGCAAGCCCTTGAGGCTCGGTGACTTATCCGAACGGCTGGGGTCCACGCAGGACATGTTGATGGATGTGAACAAGCGCGCGGGAAGTCACGGACGGAATTGCGTGAGTCCAATCCACGGTCACTCAGACTCAAACCTTAAGAATCTAAGATTCTAGATTTGAGGAAGGCACTGCGGACGGATATGTGTGCACGGTGAGACCTTAACGAGTTCTTACTATCCCCAGTTCCCTCGCGGCATGAATTCCGGGCGCCGAAAATGTTCGAAGACGTCTATCTCTGGATCAAGGCGGTCCACGTGATCGCGGTCATCTCCTGGATGGCCGGCATGCTCTATCTGCCGCGGCTGTTCGTTTATCACTCGGAGGCCGAAATCGGCTCGAAACAGTCCGAGACGTTCAAGGTCATGGAACGGCGGCTGCTCAAGGCCATCATCAACCCCGCCATGATCGTCACCTGGCTCGCCGGGCTTTATCTCGCCTGGGCCGGCCATTGGTTCTCGTTCGGCTGGCTGCACGTAAAACTGGCACTGGTCCTAGCCATGTCTGCGGTCCACGGCTTTTTTTCCCGCTGGCTGAAGGATTTCGCCGCCGACCGGCGCCCGCGCAGCCAGAAATTCTATCGGATTATCAATGAGGTGCCGACCGTCCTGATGATTTTCATCGTCATCATGGTGATCGTGAAGCCGTTCTAGGCAAGGCTTGCGACCATCCGCTCAGCGCTTCGGCTTGCGGAGCGGCAAGCGATTTTCTATATTATCTCCATCCCACCCAACGCAGGCGGATGTGGTTGTGTCTGAGCTTTTTAAAAGCCGGACACCGCATCAGGTTTGAAGCCTCTCCGGCACTTAACCTTGCCAGACCTGCGGACCTTACCTGCACCTGCTCGCGTCCGCATTTCAGAGCCACCTCGCACCCCCCTTCCAAGGTTACCCCACAGGACCACCCCAATGCGGGAAATTAAACTTCAGGATCTCAAGTCGAAAACCCCGGCCGAGCTGGTCTCGTTCGCGGAAGAAAACGGGGTCGAGAATGCCAGCACCATGCGCAAGCAGGAGCTGCTGTTCGCCATCCTCAAGCAGTTGTCGCTGGCCGAGACCGATATCGTCGGCGAAGGCGTCGTCGAGGTGCTCTCCGACGGCTTCGGCTTCCTGCGCTCGCCCGATGCGAATTATCTGCCGGGCCCGGACGACATCTACGTTTCGCCCTCGCAGATCCGCCGCTTCGGCCTGCGCACCGGCGATACCATCGAAGGCCATATCCGCAGCCCGAAAGAGGGCGAGCGCTATTTCGCGCTGCTGAAGGTCAACACGCTCAATTTCGAGGACCCGGAAAAGGCCAAGCACAAGGTCAATTTCGACAACCTGACGCCGCTGTTTCCGAATCAGCGCTTCCGTATGGAAATCGACGATCCGACGCGGAAAGACCTTTCTGCACGCGTGATCGACATCGTCGCGCCCATCGGCAAGGGCCAGCGCGCGCTGATCGTGGCGCCGCCGCGCACCGGTAAGACCGTGCTGATGCAGAACATCGCACACTCGATCACGCACAATCATCCCGAATGCTATCTGATCGTGCTGTTGATCGACGAGCGTCCGGAAGAAGTCACGGACATGCAGCGTTCGGTGAAGGGCGAGGTCGTGTCCTCGACCTTCGACGAGCCGGCGGTGCGCCACGTCCAGGTCGCCGAGATGGTGATCGAAAAGGCCAAGCGCCTGGTCGAGCATGGCCGCGACGTCGTGATCCTGCTCGATTCGATCACGCGCCTCGGCCGTGCCTACAACACCGTGGTGCCGTCATCCGGCAAGGTGCTGACCGGCGGTGTCGACGCCAACGCGCTGCAGCGCCCAAAGCGCTTCTTCGGTGCCGCCCGCAATATCGAGGAGGGCGGCTCGCTGACGATCATCGCGACCGCCCTGGTCGATACCGGCAGCCGCATGGACGAAGTCATCTTCGAAGAGTTCAAGGGCACCGGTAACTCGGAACTGATCCTGGACCGCAAGGTATCGGACAAGCGCACCTTCCCGGCGATCGACATCTCCCGCTCCGGTACCCGCAAGGAGGAGCTCATCACCGATCCGCAGGTGCTCAAGAAGATGTACGTGCTCCGCCGCATCCTCAATCCGATGGGCACGATGGACGCGATCGACTTCCTGCTCGACAAGCTGCGCTCGACCAAGAGCAATTCGGAGTTCTTCGACTCGATGAACACCTGAGTGCATTGCAGCAATTCATTCAAGGGCGCCTTCGGGCGCCCTTTTCTTTTGTGCAGCTTTGCTGCGCCAAATATGCAGCATGAAGGATGGCTTCCGCCCTTTGTCTACTCTTGGCTTAATATGTTGATATTTCGAAATAATCCTTGAGATTTGCGCAGCTAATCCCCCTGCTGGTCAAGAAGTCCTGCAGCAAAATACTGCCGATATATTGCGCTGCAATAATGCCACTTGCTGCGTGTATTCGTGCAGCAAATTCGTCGGTCCACCGACGATGTTTGCGTTTTCATCGGGAGCCGGACAAATAGGCCATGCATCCACGCGACCAGACTATCTTTGCGCTGTCGTCCGGCCGGGCGCCGAGCGCGATCGCCGTGGTGCGCGTCTCGGGCCCGCAAGCCGGTCAAGTTCTGACGATCCTCGCCGGCAAGCTGCCTGCGCCTCGGCAGGCCAGCCGTCGGCTGCTCCGCGACACCGCAGGCCAGCCGATCGACGATGCCGTCGTGCTCTGGTTTCCAGGACCGGGCAGCGCGACGGGCGAGGACATTGCCGAATTCCACGTCCATGGCGGACGTGCGGTGCTGACCGCGCTGCTCTCAGCTATTTCGCTAATTCCGAATACCCGGCCGGCCGATCCCGGTGAGTTCACGCGGCGCGCATTTGAGAACGGCAAGCTCGACCTCACCGAAGCCGAGGGCCTCGACGATCTCATCCACGCCGACACCGACCGTCAGCGCCGCCAGGCGCTGCGCCAGCTGCAGGGCCTGCTCGGCGACCGCGCGCGCGACTGGCGCGAGCGCATCATCGAAGCGTCCGCGCTGATCGAGGCTGGCATCGATTTTTCCGACGAAGGCGACGTGCCCGCAGAATTGATGGCGCCGGCGATCAAAGCGATCAAAGCCCTGCACGACGAAATTGCGGAAGTCCTTGCGGCACAGGGACATTCCGAACGCTTGCGCGATGGCCTGGTGGTTGCGATCGCTGGCGAGCCGAATGTCGGTAAATCGACGCTGATCAACCAACTTGCGCGCCGCGAGGTCGCGATCGTCTCGCCGCACGCCGGCACCACGCGCGACGTGATCGAGGTGCAGCTCGACCTCGACGGCTATCCGGTCACCGTGATCGACACTGCCGGCATCCGAGAAACCGATGATCCGGTCGAGCAGGAAGGCGTGCGCCGGGCGCGGGCGCGGGCCGAGGAGGCCGACCTGGTGCTGTGGCTGGTCGAGGGGAGCCAGCCCACACAGCGGCCGGACGGGACGGTCTGGATCGTCCGGAACAAGATCGATCTCGGCGGTGTCGGGGCCGGCCAGCCTCCCGGCGAGTTCGGAATCTCCGCGAGCCGGGGCGACGGCATCCCGGAGCTGGTCGAAGCGCTCGTAGGATTTGTGGCCGATTTTTTTGGAATGAGCGAGGGCGCAGTGATCACCCGGGCCCGACAACGGGATCTGTTGGTCCGAGCGTCCGACAGCTTGCGCCGGAGTCTGGACCTCGTAGAAGAGGGCGAAGAACTCGCCGCCGAAGAGCTGCGCGCCTCGGCCTTTGCCTTGGGCCGTCTGCTCGGCCGAGTGGACGTCGAGGACGTCCTTGGGGCCATCTTTCAGAAGTTCTGCATCGGAAAGTAGTATTAGTTCTTCATTGTAGAACTAGCGCTCGTTCCATTTCTTGTTTCACGTGAAACAGCAGCGAAACAGCACTTGCATCCCTCCACGTTATTGTGAGGAGCTCTTGCGACGAAGCAATCTAGTCTGTCTCGGAGGAGGGATTCTGGGTTGCTTCGCTACGCGCGCGCAACGACGGGCGCGGCGCTCACCTAGTTATCGATCGGTCTCGGTTCGGCGCGTCATGTTTCACATGAAACAGTAAGCCCATCAACATCCTCTCTAGTGTGCATGGGGTTGTTTTCGCGGATGGGGGTGCCTAACCCTTCCACCCCTCGCTGTTTCACGTGAAACACCGGCTCTCCGAGTTTCCCCTTCCGGCTTTCATACCTCTGAGCTAGAACTCCGGCCATGCGAACGGAGCGAGAGAGTTTCGACGTCATCGTTATCGGTGGTGGCCACGCCGGCTGTGAGGCCGCGGCCGCTGCTGCACGCATGCGGGCGGCGACCGCTTTGGTGACGCACCGTTTCTCCACCGTCGGTGCTATGTCCTGCAATCCCGCCATTGGGGGGCTCGGCAAGGGACATCTGGTCCGTGAGGTTGATGCCCTCGATGGTCTGATGGGCCGGGTCGGCGATGCCGGGGGCATCCAGTTTCGTGTCCTCAATCGCCGCAAGGGCCCCGCTGTCCGTGGTCCCCGGGCCCAGGCTGACCGGAAGCTCTATGCGGTGGCGATGCAGGCCGCTATCCGTGAGACGGCAGGTCTCTTTGTCGTTGAGGGTGAAGCCGACGAGCTGATCGTGGTCGAAGGCAGGGTGACCGGCCTGCGCCTGGCGGATGGCCGGGAGCTTCGGGCAGGGGCTGTGGTGGTCACCACCGGCACCTTCTTGCGCGGTCTGATCCATCTCGGTGAGAAGAACTGGCCTGCCGGCCGGGTCGGCGAGGCCCCTGCGATGGGTCTTTCGGCCTCCTTTGAGCGCGCCGGCTTCACCCTCGGACGTCTGAAGACCGGCACCCCGCCGCGTCTCGACGGCACCACGATCGACTGGTCGGCCGTCGAAATGCAGCCCGGAGACGAGCCGCCGGAGCCGTTCTCAGTGATGACCGAGCGGATCACGACCCCGCAGATCCAGTGCGGGATTACCCGCACTACCGCGGAGACCCATGAGGTGATCCGCGCCAATGTCCATCGCTCCCCGATGTACTCCGGCCAGATCAAGAGCTCCGGACCGCGCTATTGCCCCTCGATCGAGGACAAGATCGTCCGCTTCGGCGATCGTGACGGGCATCAGATCTTCCTGGAGCCGGAAGGGCTCGACGATACCACCGTCTATCCCAACGGCATCTCGACCTCGCTGCCGGAGGAGGTCCAGCTCGCGATCCTCACCAGCATTCCTGGCCTGGAGCGGGTGAAGATGGTCCGTCCGGGCTATGCCATCGAATACGACCATATCGATCCCCGCGAGCTCGATCCGACCTTGCAGACCAAGCGTCTGCGCGGCTTGTTCCTGGCTGGCCAGATCAATGGCACCACTGGATACGAAGAGGCCGCTGGGCAGGGCATCGTGGCCGGGTTGAATGCAGCGCTCGCCGCGAGCGGGGCGGCCTTGACGGTGTTCGATCGTGCCGACGGCTATCTCGGCGTGATGATCGACGACCTCGTCACCCGTGGGATCAGCGAGCCCTATCGGATGTTCACCTCCAGGGCCGAGTACCGCCTGACCCTCCGAGCCGATAACGCGGACCAACGACTGACCGAGAAGGGTATCGTCCTGGGATGCGTCGGGCATGCCCGCACGCAGCACCATCGCGCCAAGATGGACGCCCTGAATGCCGCCCGGATGCTCTCGAAGTCGCTGACGATCACGCCGAACGAGGCGATCAAGCATGGCCTGTCCCTGAACCGTGATGGCCAGCGCCGCTCGGCGTTCGAGCTGATGGCGTATCCGGAGATCGGCTGGAGCCAGGTCCGCGCGATCTGGCCGGAGCTGTCGGCCATCGATCCCGTGATTGCAACCCCTCTTGAGATCGACGCCAAGTACGATGTCTATCTGGAACGCCAGAGCGCGGACGTTGAAGCCTTCCGGCGCGACGAGGGACTGGTGCTGGCGGACGTGGACTATCAGCTGGTGCCCGGGCTCTCCAATGAAGTACGGGCCAAGCTGGAGAAGGCGCGGCCCTTCACGGTCGGCCAGGCCGGCCGGATCGACGGCATGACGCCGGCAGCGCTCGGCATCCTCGCGGCTTATCTCCGCCGTGAAGCTCGGAAGACTTCCAAGGCAATCGCATAGGCGTTTCACGTGAAACAGCGCGGACTAGGCGGGGACAAACCGCTATCGCGACGACCCGGAGCGGGTGAGGGCCGTCGACAAGTGGAGCCGACATCGGCCAAGCGGAAGATCGAGGAAACTGTCGCTAACGATCAGTCGCTCGACGCCGCCATCGCCGCCGACAAGCGCGAGGCGCTCCAGCTCGCTCCCGTTTCACGTGAAATCGAGGAGCGGCTCGATCGCTACATCGCGCTGCTCCGGGAGTGGCAGGCCAAGACCAATCTGGTCGCGCCCTCGACTTTGCCGCAGCTTTGGACCCGGCACATCGCCGACTCGCTCCAGCTCGTCGACCTCGCGCCATCGGCCAAGCGCTGGGCTGATCTCGGCAGCGGCGGCGGTTTTCCGGGAGTGGTCCTGGCCTGCGCGATGGCCGGCATACCGGGCGCCAGCGTCCATCTCGTCGAACGAATCGCCAAGAAGGCCGCTTTTTTGCGTGAAGCGATCCGCGTCACCACATCTCCGGGGGTCGTACATCTCGCTGAGATCGGGGATAATGTGGATAGAATCACCGGCCCCGTCGATTGCGTCACCGCGCGTGCACTGGCTCCGCTACATCAACTGATCGGCTTTGCGGAGCCGCTGATGCGCCTGGGCGCAAAAGCGTTGTTTCCGAAGGGTCAAGATGTAGAGGCAGAATTGACCGAAGCCGCTAAATATTGGAATATTCAGCCTCAGCTCCATCGAAGCCGTACCGGGGACGGCTGGATCGTCGAACTGACGTCCGTCGAACGGCGCGGGTGAGGCATTAGGGCCTGAGTGGGGAATTGGCGATGAGCGTCATTGACGAGCCGCAGCAAGAACAATCCGGCCATGAGCAGCCCGAGGTGCCGCATGGCCACCCGCGCATCCTGGCGCTGGCGAATCAGAAGGGCGGTGTGGGAAAAACAACCACAGCGATTAACCTCGGCACGGCGCTCGCTGCGATTGGCGAACGCGTCCTGATCGTTGATCTCGATCCGCAGGGCAACGCCTCGACCGGCCTTGGCATCGATCGCCGCAGCCGCTCCTGCTCGACCTACGACGTCCTGATCGGTGAAGCGCCTCTGCGTGAAGCGGTGGTTTCGACTGCAGTGCCGCGGCTGCATATCGCGCCCTCGACCATGGATCTCTCCGGCCTCGAGCTCGAGCTCGGCACCACGCCCGGCCGCGCCTTCAAGCTGCGCGATGCCATTGGTGCGCTCAACAACAACGTCTCGCCCGATGCGGACTACACCTATGTGCTGATCGACTGTCCACCCTCGCTCAACCTGCTCACGGTGAACGCGATGGCGGCGTCCGATGCGATTCTGGTGCCGCTGCAATGTGAGTTCTTCGCGCTCGAAGGTCTGTCGCAATTACTGCAGACGGTGGAGCAGGTGCGCTCGACGCTCAATCCGAATTTGTCGATCCACGGCATCGTGCTGACCATGTTCGACTCGCGCAACAACCTCTCGAATCAGGTCGTCGCCGACGTCCGCCAGTTCATGGGCGAGAAGGTCTACAAGACCATGATCCCGCGCAACGTGCGCATCTCCGAAGCGCCGTCCCACGGCAAGCCGGTGCTGGTCTACGATCTCAAATGCGTCGGCAGCGAAGCGTATCTGCGGCTCGCCACCGAAGTGATCCAGCGCGAGCGCGAGCTGCGCACGACGCATTGATGCTGCCGTAGGATGGGTTAGCCGAAGGCGTAACCCACCACTGTCTATCTCTGTGGAAACAGAAGAGGTGGGTTACGCTTCGCTAACCCACCCTACGATTGAAATTTAGTTCTGGAGTGCTGCACCGTGAATCCAAGGGAGCTGGCGATGGCCGACGAAGCGCGTTCGCGACTGGGCCGGGGTCTTGCAAGTCTGATCGGGGATGTCGGCGGCGAGGCTCAGCACGTCGATCGTCCGCGCGCGCAGCGCAAGGTGCCGATCGAATTCATCAAGGCCAATCCGCGTAACCCGCGCCGCACCTTTTCGGACACCGAGCTCAAGGAGCTCTCCGAGTCCATCAAGCAGCACGGCGTGATCCAGCCGATCGTGGTGCGGCCAGTGAAGGGCGCGCAGGACCGGTACGAGATCATCGCCGGCGAACGGCGCTGGCGCGCTTCGCAAATGGCCGGCCTGCACGACGTGCCCATCGTACCGGTCGACATCAGCGACAGCGATGCGCTGGAATTCGCGATCGTGGAAAACGTGCAGCGCGAAGACCTCAACCCGCTGGAAGAGGCGCAGGGCTATCACGCGCTCGCCAACGAGTTCAAACGCAGCCAGGACGACATCGCAAAGGTCGTCGGCAAGAGCCGCAGCCATGTCGCCAACATGATGCGGCTGACCAAGCTGCCGGCCGAGGTGCAGGCCTTCATCGCAACCGGCGAACTGACGGCCGGGCACGCCCGCGCCCTGATCGGGGTGCCCGATCCGCTCGGCGCCGCCAAGCGCATCGTCGCGGAGGGCCTCAATGTCCGCCAGGCCGAGGCGCTCGCGCATGAAGAGGGCGTGCCGGAGCGCAAGCCGCAGAAGGCGCGCAGCACCGGCGCTAAGGAAAAGGATCCCGACACCATCGACCTCGAAAAGCGCGTCAGCGACGCGCTCGGGCTCAAGGTCACCGTCAATCACCGCGACCCCGGCGGCTCCGTGCAGATCAATTATAGCAACCTCGATCAGCTCGATGAGGTGATGAAGCGGCTGGCAAAGGGCGGGCTGTAGTCGTCATTCGCATTCTGTCACCCTCACCCTGAGGAGCCGCGAAGCGGCGTCTCGAAGGGCGAGGGCCCGGGCCTTTTGATCCTTCGAGACGCGCGCAAGAGCGCGCTCCTCAGGATGAGGTTCTACCACCGTCATTGCGAGCGCAGCGAAGCAATCCAGAATCTTTACGCAGAGGGATTCTGGATTGCTTCGTCGCTTACGCTCCTCGCAATGACGTCGAGAGGCTTACCCCCGCCGCTTTGCATTCGCCGCGATCGCCATCAGCGTGCGCTGGGCGATAGCTGGAGCTAGTGCTGCTTGCTTGCGGGTGTCGAGCGCGGCGGTCGCGAGCTGCTCGATGATGGCAGCGAGCCGGGCCGGGCTGAAGTTGCGCAGCGCGGTCTCGACCGCCGGTTTTCGCGAAAAATGCAGGCGCGGATAGCCGCCGTCGAGCACGGCCGAAGCCGGCGTGCCGTCGGCGATCGCGAGCGCCGATTTGTGCAGCCATGCGGCTTGGCGCTGCGCGGCAGAAATGATCACGCCGGGATAGGTGCCGGCAATCATGGCCTTGGCGAACTCGGTCTCGACGATGTCGGGCCGGCCAGCGAAAGCACCATCGACGATGGGATCGAGCTTCAGCTCGGAGGCATCGGCGACGACGGCCATCACGTCATCAAGCGTGATCTCGCCTTTGCCGTGCGCATAGAGCGTGAGCTTGCGCAGCTCGTTGCGGGAGGCCTGGCGGTCGCCGCCGAGGAACGACATCAGCGCCGCGCGCGCGTCCTGCGCGATGCGCAGATTGGCGATGCGGAGCTCGTCGTCCATCAGCTTGGCAAGGTCGCGTTCGGTGTCGGGATAGCAGCCGATCGCAACCGCCGTCTTGGCTTTCTCGCAGGCCTTGCGCAGCGGTGATTCCGGGCGCAGCTCGCCGGCCTCGATCACGATGCGGCAATCCTTCACGTTCATCTCGGCCAGAGTGTCGACGCCGCTGGCAAAGCTGCGAGAACCGGCGCGAATGCGGATGGCACGACGGCCGCCGAACAGCGGCACCGTCATGGCTTCGTCGACGAGGCGTGACGGCTCGGCAGAGAGCTCGTCGCCGTCGAGCTTCACCAGTGCGAACGGATCGTTGGGATCGTCGACGGCGGAGGCGATCAGTGCCTCGGCGCGCTCGCGCACGAGGCCCGCGTCAGGACCGTAGAGCAGGATGATCGGCCGTCCCGCATCGGGGCGGGCGAGGAAGGCGTCGATCTCTTTTCCGCGCAGCGCGACCATGTTGCCTCAACGGCGTCATTCCGGGGCGGCTCGAACAGCCGAACTACGTGCGCAATTGCGCACATGAAAATCTCGATCCGCAATGTCTGGATTCCGGGTTCATGCTTCGCATGTCCCGGAATGACCGCGAGGGTCAGGTGCCGGCGGTGAAGAACGCCGCGAGCCTTGTATTGATGTTCTCGGCGATCTCGTTGGCGGCGCGGTCTTCCGCGTCGCGCAGCGCTCGATTGCGGGAGAAACGCTGGTAGGAGCCCGGCATGTCATAGGACACGCGCGCGAACGTGGTGCCGGTCATCACCGACTTGCCGCTGACGACCTCGACCAGATTGTATTGGCAGTCGATGCCGTAATTCTCGGTGCTCGGCAGGCCGGTGTTGGGATCGACGATCAGGGACGAGCGGGTGGAGTTAAAGCGGATGTCCAGGCGGTGCGTCGGCGGCATGCCGGTCGCGGTGCCGTAAAGCTTGAACGCGAGGGCATTGCGGACCTCGACCCCGATGCGCGCGTCGCGGGAGGCGTTGGGCTTGTTGATCGGCGGGAGCTCGACCCCCATCAGCTTCTCGCGCAGGCCGGGGGTGCCGTCGCCACGTTCGGCATACATCGGCTGGAAGCAGCCGGCCGTCAGCGCCGCCAGGGCGGCGACCGCCAGCAAGCGGGCTGCGATGCGGAACCTAGCCGACAACATTCACGATCCTCTTGGGGACGATGATCACCTTGCGGACGGGCTTGCCGTCCAGGGCCAGCTTTACCGCATCGAGGGCCAAAACGGCAGCCTCGATTTCCGGATTCTGGGCCAGTGTTGCAACTGTGACCTCACCCCGCTTCTTGCCGTTGACCTGGACAACCAGGGTCACGCTGTCTTCAACCAGCAAATCGCGTTCGATTTGGGGCCAATTGGCCTCCGAAACCAGCCCACTTTGCCCCAAGGCCTGCCAGCACTCCTCAGCCAGATGCGGCATCATCGGCGAGAACAGCTGGACCAGGATCTGGCCGGCCTCCCGGATCGCCCAGGCAAGGTCCGGGGTGGGCTGGCCGGGCCGCTGAAGCACCTCGGACAGCGCATTGGTGAATTCGCGGATATGGGCGAGGCAGACGTTGAAGTGCAGCCGCTCGATGCCGGTCGTGACCTTGTCTAGGGCGCCGTGGGCAGCCTTGCGCAAGGCGGTGGCATCCGGGCCGAACGAAGCCGGCCGGGTGGCCGGCGCCGTCTTGCTCAGTTCGACGCTGTCGTTCACCAGCCGCCATAGCCGCTGCACGAAGCGAGAGGCGCCCTGGACGCGTTCGTCGCTCCAGATCACGTCGCGCTCGGGCGGGGAGTCCGACAGCATGAACCAGCGGGCGACGTCGGCGCCGTAGGTCGCGATGATGTCGTCGGGATCGACCGTGTTCTTCTTCGACTTCGACATCTTCTCGATCGGGCCGATCTGGATGTCTTCACCCGAGGCCAGCAGCGTCGCGCGACGCCCATTGCCGGCGACCTCGACCTTCACCTCCACCGGCTGCACGTAGGTGCCGTCGGCCTTCTGATAGGTCTCGTGCACCACCATGCCTTGCGTGAACATGCCGGCGAACGGCTCGTCCAGCGCAATGTGCCCCGTCGCCTTCATCGCGCGGGTGAAGAAGCGGCTGTAGAGCAGATGCAGGATCGCGTGCTCGACGCCGCCGATATACTGGTCGACCGGCAGCATCCGATTGGCGACAGCGGGCGTCGTCGGCGCGTTCTCATTCCAGGGATCGGTGAAGCGCGCAAAATACCAGGACGAATCCACGAAGGTGTCCATGGTGTCGGTTTCGCGGCTAGCGCTGCCGCCGCATTGCGGGCAGGTGACGTGCTTCCAGGTCGGGTGATGGTCGAGCGCGTTGCCTGGCTTGTCGAACGTCGCATCGTCGGGCAGCTTCACCGGCAGATCGGCATCCGGCACCGGCACGACATCGCATTTCGGGCAGTGGATGACGGGAATCGGGCAGCCCCAATAGCGCTGGCGCGAGATACCCCAGTCACGCAGGCGGAAATTGACCTGACGCTCGCCGACCGGCGCGTTGCCGCGCAGTTCGCCTTCCAGCCGTTTTGCGACCTCTTCCTTCGCCGCATCGATGGTCATGCCGTCGAGGAAGCGCGAATTGATCATGCGGCCGTCACCGTCATAGGCGGTGTCGGTGATGACGAAGCTGTTCGGTTCCTGCCCTTCGGGGCAGACCACCGGCGTGTTGCCGAGATTGTACTTGTTGACGAAGTCGAGGTCGCGCTGGTCATGCGCGGGGCAGCCGAAGATCGCGCCGGTGCCGTATTCCATCAGCACGAAATTGGCGACATAGACCGGCAGCTTCCAGGACGGATCGAACGGATGCACCGCGCGGATGCCGGTGTCGAAACCCTGCTTCTCCGCGGTGTCGATCACCTCCTGCGCGGTGCCGATCTTCTTGATCTCGCCGATGAATGCCGCAAGCTCAGGGTTCTTCGCGGCCGCTGCCTGCGCCAGCGGATGATCCGCCGAGATCGCCATGAACTTCGCGCCGAACAACGTGTCCGGGCGTGTCGTGAAGATCTTCAGCTCGGTCTCGCCGGCCGGCGTCGTCGCCGCGTCCAGCGCGAAACGGATCAGCAGGCCTTCCGAGCGCCCGATCCAGTTGCGCTGCATCAGCCGCACCTTGTCGGGCCAGCGGTCGAGCCCGTCCAGCGCGCTCAAGAGCTCCTGCGAGTACTTCGTGATCTTGAAGACCCACTGGTTCATCTCGCGCTGCTCAACGACGGCGCCGGAACGCCAGCCGCGGCCGTCGATCACCTGCTCGTTGGCGAGCACGGTCATGTCGATGGGATCCCAGTTCACCTTGCGCTTCTCGCGCTCGGCAAGGCCTTCGCGCAGGAAGTCCAGAAACATCTTCTGCTGGTGCTTGTAATAGGAGGGATCGCAGGTCGCGATCTCCCGCGACCAGTCCAGCGACAGCCCGATCGAGCGGAGCTGCTTCTTCATCGCGGCGATGTTGTCGTAGGTCCAGGCCTTCGGCGCCACCTTGCGCTCGATCGCGGCGTTCTCCGCCGGCAGGCCGAACGCATCCCAGCCCATCGGATGCAGCACGTTGAATCCCTTGGCGCGCATGAAGCGGGCCAGCACGTCGCCGAGCGTATAATTGCGGACATGGCCGATATGGATGCGCCCGGAGGGGTAGGGGAACATCTCGAGGACGTAGTATTTCGGCCGCGGATCGTCGTTCTTGGAGACGAAGATCGCCTGCTCATCCCAGAGACGTTGCCAGCGCGGCTCGGCGTCGCGGGCGTTATAGCGTTCGGAGGTCATGGAATCGTTTGGTTTTTCTTGGGTTCGGCCGTCTAAAGACGGCGGACTAGGCCATAGAAGTCCGCAAGGGGTCAATGGGTTGCCCCAATTCTGGAACCAGCCGGGAGTCCTCCGCATAACTACCGAGGCCGCCGTTGGGGTGTGATTAAGGCGTCGATGCCAATTTGCGGCCGACAAGGCCGCATTACCACGATGAATTCCAGCTTCGATGATCCCGATTACGACTATGCCGCGTCCATCGCCGGACGGGCGATGCAGGCCATGGCCGAGCAGCGCATCGCGCCGACCCCGACCAACTTCGCGGTTTGGTACCAATATTTCGCAGGGGGCCACGACGATCTGCGCAATGCGATCGATCTCCTGATCGACCATAACCGCCCCTTCGATGCCAGAACCAATCAGGACCTGTTCGAGACCTATATCGCGCCCCAGGTGAGTGCCATCGTCGTTCATACCTCCGAGCGGCTGCATACCCTGATGGGTGCGGCAAAGGAGTTTCTGGCGACCGCGATTGCCGACAATCGCTCCCAGATGCAGGCGATCAGCGAAGTCGCCGACCAAGGCAAGGCCGGCGTCGATCCGAAGGCGCTGGTCGCCCAGCTCATGAACGAGCTGGCGCGGGCTGCCACCAGGACGACGCGGCTCGAGGCAGGCTTTGCGGAAAAGACCCGCGAGCTCGACGTGATCCGCGACTCGCTCTCCAAGTCCGAGGAGCGCGCCCGGACCGATACGCTGACGGGCCTTGCAAACCGGCGGGCGCTCGATGAATTCCTGCGCAAGGCCCACGCGACCGCCGAATGGGGCGAGCCGCTCAGCGTGCTCCTGCTCGACATCGACCACTTCAAGTTCTTCAACGACAATTTCGGCCACGGCGTCGGCGACCAGGTGTTGCGGTTGATGGCAAAAGTGTTGCGCGAAAAGGTCCGCGCGCAGGATCTGCCGGCCCGCTATGGCGGCGAGGAGCTCATGGCGGTGCTGCCGGACGCCGACCTTGCCGCCGCTGCCGAGATCGCCGAGCGGATCAGGCGTGCGATCGCCGACGCCAGGATCACCCGCCGCTCGACCGGCGAGACCCTGCCCAATATCAGCGTGTCGATCGGCGTCGCGCAGTACCGGCAGGGTGAAGCGGTCACCGATCTCATCGAGCGCTGCGACCGCGCGCTCTATCTCGCCAAGGGCGGCGGCCGTAATCGCGTGGTGACGGAGATTGAGCTCGATCGTGCGGGAGCTGCCGGCTAGCGAATTCCCCTCCGGCGGATCTTTTGATGCGCTTGCTCAGCCTGCCGCCAGCATCATTTCCGTCGCGCCGGTCTCGATCGCCTGCACGCCATGCTCGACCACGTTGTTGCGGCCGCGGTGTTTCGCGGCGTAGAGCGCGGCGTCGGCGGCTTCGATGAGATCGCCGGGACGCAAGGCCTCGTTGGGCTTGGCTGCGGCAACGCCGATCGAGACCGTGACGATCATGTGGTTCGAGGTGATGTGCGGAAGGCACAATTTCAACACGGCCGCACGCACCAGTTCGCCGATCTCGACAGCGCGGTTCACGTCCGTGTTCGGCAAGAGCAGGCAGAATTCCTCGCCGCCATAGCGTGCGGCAAAACCCATCGTGTCGGCGGCGATGCCGGACAGCGATTCGCCGAGCCGGGTCAGGCAGGAATCGCCTTCGAGATGGCCATAGGTGTCGTTGAAGAGCTTGAAGTGGTCGACGTCGATCATCAGCAGCGCGAGGTCGCTGCCATATTGCTGCGCGCGCATCCATTCGAAATCGAGCCGGCTCTGGAAGCCGCGACGGTTGGCTAGACCCGACAGCATGTCGATGGAGGCCATCACCGTGAGGCGGTCGTTGCTCGCGATCAGCTCGCGCTCGCGCTGGCTGAGCTGCGCGGCCATCGCATTGAAGGCGCGGGCCAGCGGCACGAACTCGCCAGGCAGTCGGCTGCGCGCCGCGCGCGCCGACAGATCGCCTTCGCCAAGACGCTTGGCCATGTCGGCCAGCATCTCGATCGGCTTGATCACCAGCTTCTCGGCGGCGATCAGCGCGCCGAGCAGGACGAATACGACGACGAAGGCGAGCTGGAGATAGGCGGTGCGGATGTCGCGGTTGACCGCAGCGGACACCTTGTCCTCGTCGATGCTGGCAATCAGGCGCGCGTTGGTGCCGGCGATACGAATGTAGCTCACTGCGCGGCGCGAGCCGTCGGCGGCAAGAAACGACAGCGAGCCTTCGTCCTGGTCCGAGCGCAGGGCGCGATCGGCGATGGCCGACATCAGCGGCATGTTGTCGAGCGGGCGGCCGACCGCGCTGTGCTGGTCGGCGGGTGCAGCCAGCACGGTGCCGGCGCTGTCGACCAGCACGGCCGTGATGCCGACGCGACCGCCGAGATTGCTCATGACCTTCGACATCCAGTCGAGATTGACGGTGGCGAGCACGACGGCATCGGGAACACCGCTGAAGGCCGACACCGGGTAGACCGCCATGACGGTCGGCGTCGACGCGGGCCGGGACAGGATGAAGTCGCTCAGCACGAAGCGGCCGGTCTGCTGCGCTTGCAGGAAGTATGGCCGATCGCTGAGGTCGAGACCGACATACATGTTGTTGGTGGCGCACTGGATGCGTCCGTCCTGACCGGCGATCAGAAGCGTACGGATCCAGGGCAGGCTCGACGGCAGGCTCGCGCGCAGCACGTCGCAGCTCTTGCTGATGCCGCCGGCGGACGCCCGGATGAAGGCCTCCGACTTCAAGATGGTCTCGACCGACGAGATCACTTGGCGCTGCGCATCGGCGCTGTGCCTCGCGACGGTGGTGAATTCGGCCGCGGCCTGCGCGATCTGCCGCGCGCGTGTGTCTTCGAACGAGCGAATCCGCTCGAGCATCAAGGGAGCCACCAGAATCACCGCGAGTAACGCAAGCCGCGCCCGGATTCCGAGAACCTGCTTGAGTTTCGCCCGTTTGCGGTTGAGACTGACGCTTGCCATCTTCGCTACCCACCCCAATCAGCCAAGGTAAAGCGAAGGGTTCAAAAACTCTTGCTTGAACTCGGTAAAATTGGACCTACCTCGGTACGACCACAGCCGATCGATGCCATGACAGACGCCAATGCCGCGCCGGTAACCGGCCATTCACCAAACGCCCTTGCTGCCGTCGAGGCCGAGATTGCACGCGCCTGCAAGGATGCGCAGCGCGATCGCGCCTCCGTGACGCTGATCGCGGTGTCCAAGACCTTTGCCGCGGATGCGATTACCCCCGTGATCGAGGCCGGACAGCGTGTATTCGGCGAGAATCGGGTGCAGGAGGCCAAAGGCAAGTGGCCGGCGTTAACGTCTGTCTACCCCGATATCGCGCTGCATCTGATCGGGCCGCTGCAATCCAACAAGGCGAAAGAGGCGGTCGCGCTGTTCGACGCCATCCATTCGGTCGACCGCCCGAGCATTTGCCAGGCGTTAGCCAAGGAAATCGAATCCCAGAACAAGCACCCGCAACTCTTCGTCCAGATCAACACTGGCGAGGAGCCGCAGAAGGCCGGCGTCGCACCCGGCGAGGCCGATGCCTTCCTCGCGGCCTGCCGCGACACCTATGGGCTGACGATCTCCGGCCTGATGTGCATCCCGCCGGTGGACGAACCGCCGGCTGCGCATTTCGCGCTCACCGCCAAGATCGCGGCGCGCAACGGACTGAAGAATCTCTCGATGGGCATGAGCGCAGATTTCGCCACCGCGATCATGCTGGGCGCCACCCATGTCCGCGTGGGCAGCGCGATCTTCGGGCATCGGTGATTGCCGTTAGCGAGGAACGCGCCTGGCAAGCGCCATCGATTTCGTCATTGCGAGCGAAGCGAAGCAATCCAGAATCTTTCCGCGAGGGATTCTGGATTGCTTCGTCGCCAAGGGCTCCTCGCAATGACGGCGGAGCAAATCGGGCCTACACAAATCCCACCGAGACCTTCCCCAGCGTGCCGAAATCCGCGGCAAGATGATCGCCGGCCTGAATCGGCAGCGGCGGATGGCATGTGCCTGTCGTCACCACCTCCCCTGCCCTTAAAGTGAGTCCGAGGCCGCGAAGTTCGTTGGCAAGCCAGGCCAGCGCCGCGCGGGGATCGCCGAGCACGTTTTTGCCGTGACCGACATAGCGCTCGCCGCGCAGCGTGATCTGCGGCCGTTCCTCGACGAGATCCAGCGCGCGCCAATCCGCAGTCGCCGCCGCACCCAGCACGAACAGATGGGCACAGGCATTGTCGGCGATCAGCTGCGCCTCGCCGGCACTGACGAAATCGACAAAGCGCGAGTCGGGGATCTCGATCGCGGGATGCAGGGTCGCAACGGCGGCGAGCACTTCGTCGGCAGCGTATGGCGCCGCGCGCGGCGGCAGGTCGCGCCCCATGCGGAAGGCGAATTCCGGCTCGCCGACGCGCATCTCATTGCCCTTCATCGACGCAGTGCTGCCATCGGCAATCACGGTGTCGCTCATGATGCGACCGGCCAGCGGTCCCGCGACATTGATGTGCTTCTGCCCGGCCTCGCTCGTCGCCGCGATCTTCCAGCCGAATAGTTTTCCAGGCGAGTTGGTCTCGAGAGCAGCCTGTGTCGCGTAGCCCTCAGCGCGGCTGTTCGGCCGCAATTGCGCGTCCAGCGCGTCGAGCTTGGTGCCGTCGCGCCAATGCCTCACCAGGGTTTGTGAAGCGGCGGCGATCTGATCCTTGTCGAGCATGCGTCCTCACCCGATGATGATTCTTGTTCGTGGTCCCAGTCGTCGCAGCAATTGCAGCATCGCAGATTTGGTCATGGAGACGCAGCCAGCGGTCGGGCTGAAATTGTCGCGGGCCAGATGCAGGAACACCGCACTGCCGCGTCCGGCGATCCGCGGCCGGGTGTTGTGGTCGATCTCGATGATGAAATCGTAGAGATGGTCGGCCCGCTTGAGCCGGTCACCGCCCTGCCCTTCAGCGAGCCGGATGCCCTGATTGTAATGGCGGTCCTTGGGGTCCTCGCACCAGGCGTCTGCGGCGGTGATGATCCGGGCCGGCAGGAACGTCTGCGGGCGGCTATGCCGGTCGCCCCGCCACCACAAGCGCCGGGGACGAAAGCTGCCGCGCGGCGTGCCGCCATCACCCTCACGCTTGTTGGCGAGAATGCCTCCCCGCCCCAGCGCCACCGGTATGACCAGTGGTCCGGCCGTCAGCCAGCCCCGGCGCGGATTACCGGCAGCAGGCTTAACGCGGATCGCGGACAGCGGCCTGGCACTCTGCTTCTTGGCGTAACTAGCTGACACGGCTTTGTTTTTCATGTGAACGTGCGATGTCGAATTCATTACAGGACATTCATCAAAACGCCCTGCTATTTTGGGTTAGAGTGGTTCTGGCTTGTGAATCGGTAACAGCCCACTACTTCAACACGAACAACAATAATAACGGCGACCCCTGAACTTCCCCTCGCGGCTGGGTGCGGCATGGTTGCGCGCCGAGCCGGACCCAAAAGGATGATCCCCTATGGCCAATGCCCGCAAGATCCTGATCGTGGATGACGATACCGATCTGCGCGACACGTTGGTGGAGCAATTATCGCTGCACGAAGAATTTGAAGCCTCCGCCGTCGATACCGGCGCCAAGGGCGCGAGCGCCGCAAAGGCCAATGCCCCCGATCTTGTTCTGATGGATGTCGGCCTGCCCGACACCGATGGCCGCGAAGTGGTTCGCTCGCTGCGCAAGGGCGGCTTCAAGGCCCCGATCATCATGCTCACCGGCCACGACACCGATTCCGACACGATTTTGGGGCTGGAATCCGGCGCCAACGACTATGTGGCAAAACCCTTCCGCTTCGCCGTGCTGCTCGCCCGCATCCGCGCCCAGCTGCGCCAGCACGAGGCCAGCGAGGACGCGGTGTTTTCGGTCGGCCCCTACTCCTTCCGCCCGGGCTCGAAGATGCTGACGGCGGCGAATGCCCGCAAGGTCCGCCTCACCGAGAAGGAGACCGCCATCCTCCGCTTCCTCTACCGGGCCGGCCAGATGCCGGTCTCGCGCGAGACCCTGCTGCAGGAGGTCTGGGGCTATAATTCCGGTGTCACCACCCACACGCTGGAAACCCACATCTACCGCCTTCGCCAGAAGATCGAGAAGGACGCCGCCAACCCGGAAATCCTGGTCACGGAAGCCGGTGGCTACAAGCTGGTGCCGTGATACGCTTGAAGGGCGTGCGAATCGTTTTAGATCGCGTGCCCTCGAGCCTCGGACCTGAATGTCAATCGACGATGATGTAGCGCTTCTCGAGCGTGTCCCGACATTGCGCCTGTTGGGAGACGCCTCGTTGCGCATGCTGGCGATCGGCTCCGAGCAGCGCAACTTCGTCCGGGGCGATGTTCTGTTCAATCTCGGCGACGATGCCGATGCCGGCTTCGTGGTCCAGCGTGGCGCCTTCCGGGTCGAGGACGGTGCCGGCGCGGAGATGATCGCCGGTCCCGGCGCGCTGATCGGCGAGCTCGCGCTGGTGGTGCCGATGAAGCGGCCCTCAAGCGCGGTCGCGCTGGAGCACGCCTCCGTCATCCGCGTCGCACGCAGCCTGTTCCAGCGCGTGCTCGAAAGCGATCCCGCCGCCGCGGTGCGCCTGCGCGACGAATTCGCGGTGCGCTCCAGCCAGCTCGCCAGCGATATCTTGATGGCCGGTGCGAAGCTGACGTCGTGAGCGGTCGTAGCCGGTAGCCCGGATGGAGCGAAGCGCAATCCGGGAATCGCGCCTACGGAAAGATTGTCCCGGATTTCGCTGCGCTCCATCCGGGCTACGAACTTTCCGAGATTAGACGTCCAATGTCACCGTCACAGGCACATGGTCCGACGGCCGCTCCCAGCTCCGCGCATCGCGCAAAATCTTGAAATCCTGAACCGCGTCCTTCAGCGCGCGCGAGACCCAGATGTGGTCGAGCCTGCGGCCGCGATCGCCGACGGTCCAGTCGGCGGAGCGGTAGCTCCACCACGTATAAACCTTCTCCGACATCGGGATGCGGTCGCGTGCGACATCGATCCATTCGCCGGCCTCGAGCGCGGCCTGCAGCTTCTCGGTCTCGACAGGCGTGTGCGAGACCACCTTCAAGAGCTGCTTGTGCGACCACACGTCGTTCTCGTGCGGCGCGACATTGAGGTCGCCGACCAGGATGTGCCTGTCATCACCGCGCGGATGCAGCGGCTCGCACGCTTTCATCTCGTCGAGGAAGCGAAGCTTGTGGTCGAATTTCTCGTTCAGCGCAGGATCGGGAATGTCGCCGCCGGCCGGCACGTAGAAATTATGCAGCACCAGCGGCTTTGCGATCTGCGCCTTCTCGCCAAACGACACCGAGATATGGCGCGAATCCACCTTGTCGCAGAAGGTTCGGATGTCCTTCGATTCGAACGGAATCTTCGAGACGATGGCGACGCCGTGATAGCCCTTCTGCCCGTTCAGCGCGACATGCTCATAGCCGAGCCGCTTGAAGCGCTTCAGCGGAAAGGCGTCGTCGATGCACTTGGTTTCCTGCAGACACAGCACGTCCGGCCGCGCGCTCTTGAGGAATTTCGCGACCAGATCGATGCGCAGCCGCACCGAATTGATGTTCCAGGTTGTCAGGGAAAAACGCATGGGAAATGCGTATTAGCAATCTCTATTAGGGCGGGCAAAGGCGCAGAGCACAGTGCCCACCATCTTTTCAGGCTTGCGCGCGAGCGGTGTTACCGGTTGCGTGCCCCGGACGCTGCGCGGCACGAAGTGACGCGCTGCAGAGCCGGGGCCCATGTTGCGGCATTCTGGATCCCGGCTCTGCGCTCCGCTTCGCTGCGCTTGTCCGGGACACGAGAGCTCAACCCGGCGATGGGCCGTAATTGGTGAAATCGATCTTGAACATGCTGGGATCGAGCTTCTTGCTCGAATCCAGATTGTAGACCGCGATCGTGGTGTCGTAGCCCTGCGGGTCGGTGACGGTCCATTGCTTCAGCTGGCCGTCCTTGGCGCCGAACATCAGGAGAAGACGGCTGGTGCCGACCAGCGCCTGCTTCTCCTCGATGGTGACGCTGATGAAGACGTCGTCGGCCGAGACGTTGACGACATTGGTGTCCTTCATCAGGTCGATGCGGTCGGACAGCAGGAAGCGCAGCGGCGTCTGTGAAAGCGGATAGACGTCCTGGGTCGCGAGCTTGCGGTCGCGCACCACGAGTGACGAACCGTCGGCGACAATGTCGATCGGACTCGGCGCGTTGTATTCGAAGCGCACTTTGCCCGGCTTCTGGATGTAGAAGTCGCCCTGCGTCTTGCTGCCGTCGGGGCCGACCTGAACGAAGTTCCCGACCAGCGTCTGCAGCGACGACAGATAGGCGCTGACCTTGGCCGCCTGCGCCTTCTGGTTGGCATCGAAGGTCTGGAAAATGCTGCTCGGCACGTTGCGGCGCGGATCCGGAATGATTGGATTGGGCGGCGCCTGCGTCGCGCCCGTGATCGTGGGCCCGCCGGGAGCCGGACCGCCTTCGCGGCCCTTCGGCGCAGGCTTCGGCACGGGCACGTTCTGCGCCAGCGACGCAGTGGTCACTATCGCGGCGGTGACGAGAAGTACGCCGGCCACGCGCGTGCTTCGCGCAGCGATGGTGGCAGCGAATCGAATGTCCGGTTGTCTGATCAACGCGTCTTCCTAACGGGGCTGGCGTCTTTTAGCGTGATTTCGGGCAAAAGCAGATATCGATTCTGCGTGAAATAATGTTTGGAGGCCCCCTGCCTCACATATGGCTGTCTTCTTCTTCGACCAGAATCTCGCGCTTGCCGGCGTGGTTGGCGGGGCCGACGATGCCCTCCAGTTCCATGCGCTCCATCAGCGATGCGGCGCGGTTATAGCCGATCTGCAGGCGGCGCTGGATGTAGCTGGTCGAGGCCTTGCGGTCGCGTTTGACGATCGCGACGGCCTGCGCGAACAGATCGCCGCCGCCGTCGGCGCCCATGCCGGTCGCGTCGAACACCGCGCCATCCTCGTCCTCGGTCGGCTCTTCGGCGGTGACCGCTTCGAGATATTCCGGCTGCCCCTGCGTCTTCAGGTGGCGCACCACCTTCTCGACCTCCTCGTCGGAGGCGAACGGTCCGTGCACGCGGCTGATACGGCCGCCGCCCGCCATGTAGAGCATGTCGCCCTGGCCGAGCAGCTGTTCGGCGCCCATTTCGCCGAGGATGGTGCGGCTGTCGATCTTCGACGTCACCTGGAAGGCGATGCGGGTCGGGAAATTGGCCTTGATGGTGCCGGTGATGACGTCGACCGACGGGCGCTGCGTCGCCAGGATCACGTGCAGGCCGGCGGCACGCGCCATCTGCGCGAGGCGCTGCACCGCGCCTTCGATGTCCTTGCCGGCGACCATCATCAGGTCGGCCATTTCGTCGACGATGATGACGATATAGGGCAGCGGATCTAGCGAGAGCTTCTCTTCCTCGTAGATGGCCTTGCCAGTCTCCTTGTCAAAGCCGGTATGCACCGTGCGCGTCGGCTCCTCGCCCTTGGCTTTCAGTTCCAGCAGGCGCGTGTTGTAGCCGTCGATGTTGCGTACGCCGAGCTTGGCCATGTTCTTGTAGCGCTCTTCCATCTCGCGCACGGCCCATTTCAGCGCGACCACCGCTTTCTTCGGATCGGTCACGACGGGCGTGAGCAGATGGGGAATGCCGTCATAGACGGAGAGTTCGAGCATCTTTGGATCGACCATGATCAGCCGGCACTGATCCGGCCGCAGCCTGTAGACGAGGCTGAGGATCATGGTGTTGATGGCGACCGATTTGCCCGAGCCGGTTGTACCGGCGATCAGCATATGCGGCGTGCGGGCGAGATCGATGATGACGGGGTCGCCGCCGATGGTCTTGCCGAGGCAGAGCGGCAGCTTGGCGACGGTGTCGGTCGCTTCCTTCGCCACCAGCAGTTCGCGCAGATAAACCTTCTCGCGATGCGCGTTCGGCAATTCGATGCCGATCGCGTTGCGGCCGGGCACGACCGCGACGCGCGCCGACAGCGCGCTCATCGAGCGGGCGATGTCGTCGGCAAGTCCGATCACGCGCGAGGACTTGATGCCGGGCGCCGGCTCCAGCTCGTACAGCGTGACCACCGGACCCGGATTGGCTTTGACGATCTCGCCGCGCACGCCGAAATCCTGCAGCACGCCCTCGAGCGAACGCGAATTGGTCTCCAGCTCGGCCTTGCTGAGCGGCTGGCGGTCGCCGGCCTTCGGCGCGGCCAGCATCGACACGGAGGGAAGATCGAACTTGTCGGAGGATTTCTTGGCAGGAGTTTTCGGCGCAGCCTTCTTGCGCGGCGCGCGCGCGGCCGGCTCCTCCTCTTCCTCTTGCTCCTCGGCCTCTTCTTCCTCGTGCTCGTCTTCGTAGTCCTCGTCTTCCGCTTGCGGCGAGATCGGAGGCGCGGTGCGGCCGCTGCCGAGATTCGGCTCCTGGCGGCTGAATGCGGCGGCCTTGGTCTTGGGGCCGCTCGAGACCAGCGAGCGGTAGGCGGCGCCAAGCAGCCAACCCAGCCGCGCCTTGGTGCTCATCAGCGCATGGAACAGCCAGCCCAGCGACACCGAACCACGATCGCCCTCCTCGTCTTCGTCGAGCGGCTTGTCGTCGTCCTCGATGGCCGCGAGTTCTTCATCGTGCTCGCGTGCGCCGAGACCGCAGGCGATCAGGAAGGTCGCAGCCATCGCGGCGAACAGGATCGTGCCGAGCACGATGCGATAGATCGTGCCGGCTGGCCCGAAGATGACGGCAGGCGCGCGCACCAGGGCATCGCCGACCACGCCGCCGAGGCCGGTCGGCAACGGCCAGGCGCCGCCATGCTGAAAGCAGCTGACGAAGCCCGCCGCGATCACCGTGCAGAGAATCCAGGAGCCCAGCCGCAGCGCTTCGCGATCGAACGGGCGATGCGTCATCATGCGCCAGCCCCAGACTGCGACGGTCAGGACCAGCATGATCGCGCCGAGCCCGAGGATCTGCATCGCAAGGTCGGCGCCGATCGCGCCGGCGTAACCGAGGATGTTGCGGATCGGCCGCGAGGTGGCGTGGCTGAGGCTGGGATCCTGCACCGACCAGGTCATCAGCCCCGCCGTGGCGACGCCCGACAGCCCGATCAGACCGAGCCCGGTGAGTTCGCGCATCCGGCGCGCCAGTCCCTCGCGGATCGAGGGCGGCAGATGGCCGACCAGTGGAATGACACGTTCGATTGCCGACATGCTCATGGGCCCCGCCTAACCCAGAGTCTCGACCAGCCGGTGCAGCGCCTGCGCCGTGGTCTCGCTATCCTGCACCAGCGCGAGGCGAATGTAGCCCGCGCCGGGATTGAATCCGTCAGGCTGCTGCCGTGCCAGGAAGCTGCCGGGCACCACGCGCACGCCGGCTTCCTTGAAGAGCTTCAAGGTCACCGAGACGTCGTCGCCGATCTCGGACGTGTTGAGCCAGACGCAGAAGCCGGCGTCGGGACGGCGATAGCCGTAGCGGTTGCCGATGATCTGGTCGGCGAGATCGAACTTGATCCGGTAGAGCCTGCGATTCTCCTCGACATGCGCCTCATCGCCATAGGCGAAGGTCGCGACATGCTGGAGCGGCACCGGCACCTGCGGCGCTGCGATGTTGCGCAGCTCCAGGAACATGCCGATGAACGTCTTGTCGCCGGCGGCGAAGCCGACGCGCAGGCCCGGAAGGTTCGAGCGCTTCGACAACGATTGGAACGCGGCCACGCGGGTGAAATCCGCCCCCGCACATTCGAGGGCACTGCCCGGTGCTTCGCGGGTGTAGATCTCCGAATAGCATTCGTCGCTGAGGATCATGAAGCCGTAGCGATCGGCGAGGCTCTTCAGGCGCGTGAAGTAGTCGCGCGAGGCGACCGACCCCTGCGGATTGGCCGGCGAGGCCAGATAGAACGCCACGGTGCGCGCCAGCGTCGCCTCGTCGATGGCGTCGAGATCGGGCAGGAAGCCGTTCTCGACGGTGGTCGGCAGATAGACCGGCTCGCAGGCTGCGGCGAGGGCACCGGCGCCATAGACCGGATAGAACGGGTTCGGCATCAGGATTGCGGGCTTGCCGGGGCGCGGACCGACATAGCGCGCGGCCGCGATCGCGGCGAGGAACAGCCCCTCGCGGCTGCCATTGAGAACGAGAATTTCGCTCTTGGGGTCGAGCGGCCGCGGCAGGCTGAAGCGCGATGACAGCCAGGCGCTCGCGGCCTGGCGGAACGGGTCGGTGCCCTGGTTCATCGGGTAACGGCCGAAATCGGCGATGTGCTTGGCCAGCACGGGGCCGACGAAATCGGGCACGGGATGCTGCGGTTCGCCGACCGCAAGCGAAATCAATGGCTTGCCGGGCTGATGCGGCGCCAGCAGCTCGTTCAGCCGGACGAAAGGCGAGCGCGCGTTGTTGGAGCTTCCACTGGCTTGCGGCGCACGGGATGAAGCGGTCATGACCATTCTGGGCGCCAGCACTCTCGGAACAGCCGGTCGCGCGAAGGCACCGGCGGGAAGCGGTTCAGTTCACCATAGATAGGGCGAGGTTAAGACGCGATTAACCATCGACCGCCCGGCCCGTCCAGAGCGGGAAATGTCTTCATGGCCGCGGGATCGCATGGAACTCCTAAGTGTCACAGGCGTAGATCGCCATCTGTGGCTGGAACTGGGGCGGCTCGTCCATGGCGCCGACTTTTCGGACAGCTTTGCCGTGCTCCTATCGCTTGGCGAGGCCGCAGCCGTTGAAAGCTCGACTTCTCCAGCACCCATTGCTCATGCATTCCGCTTCCTTTTGCACGCAAAATGTTGAGCCGCAATTCGGATGACCGCCAAAGCTGACGCAAGCCACCGCGCAATTTCTGCGCATGATGGAACAACTCATCACGTTGCCGCCCGGCGCAGCCTGTCCGCCCTCGCGCCGATCGGAAGGTGCAGCAGCCGCATTGTCATTGCGCTTTGCGGCGCGCTTCGGATCGGGCTGCCTCCGATCGGCTTCTGCGCTCGGCGCTGATACCTTCGAAAAGTCGTAGCGACACGGCCAAGAGGTTTCAGTGCTGACCCCTGCCCCTTTGGAATCCTTCAGTTCGATCACGATCTTGTACTGATAGGACGATCCGCGAGTGCGGTTCAGCGGATCCTTGTCGCCAATGATACCGTTGACGGAGATGGTACTGCTGCCGTCCGGTTCGATCTTGCCGTCATAGATCACAGAGCCGGGCTTGCCCGCGTCCCCCAATACGGTGTGCAACACTCCGTCCTTGATGCGAAACACATATCGGCGATGCGCTTCCGGAAAAGGCGGCTTGCTTTCGCAACTTTCGTTGACGATCCAGGCCCCGTCGAAAGTCGTCGGGCGCTTCGCGCTTTCGATGGGTCTCGACAGCAGCTCGATGCGGTATTTCGCGAGGTCTGCGAAGGCACAGGACGGGAAGCGAAGCAGATGATCCCTGAATGCCGCGACGGTGCCGAGCGCGTCCGCGCCGCGCCAATGGTCGGCGGCCTCTGTACAAGGGTTAGTCCGGGGTGACGATGGTGTCAGCGCTGCGGTTTCAGCTTTGCCATTGAGGTAAAACTCGCCGAAGAACGACAGTGACAGCTCCGGGACCTGTGATCCCCTGGTGCGCTGATAGACGTCGGCGCCGATCGTCTGGAACACCGTGTTGATGTTGTCCCTATCGCCGATGTGCTCAAGGAACCCACCGGTATAGGGACTGTTGCGGCCGTTGCCGTCGTCGGCTGTGCGACCGGCCTGGGTCGCATAGGAGATGATGGTGCCTTCCGGGCTCTCCATCTTGGCCAGCCCGCGGCCGACGGCCACGCCGCGGCCCTGTCCGATGTTGCGCCGAAGCTCGTCAGCAAATGGATTGTCGCGGCAGGCGTCGAGCACGAGGATGCGCAGGTTCTTGGCCTGTTGCAGATCCGCCAGGATCTCGTCGGCGCGCACCAGGCGCCGCAGATCGACCTCGTCGCGCACGACAGCATCGATGGGCACCAGATAGTTGACGCCTGCGAATTGAAGCGCGTGTCCGCTGTAATAGAACAGAGCCACGTCGGCGCCGCGAGCCGCGCGCGCAAAACGAAGAACGGTTTCCTGCATGGCGGCCTGATCGAGATCGGTCACGACCAGAGGTTCGAATCCCGATCGCTTCAGGGCCGCGCCGACGTCGGCCGCATCATTGGTCGGATTGGCGAGGGTGGGAACGTTCCGGTAGGCACCGTTGCCGATGACCAGCGCGACGCGCTTGTCAGCCTTGGCGTCGAGGGCAGACAAGGCGAGCGACAGCAAACACAAGGTCACGTAACGCAACAGGCGCATGAAACCGTGCTCCGGACGGGAGCATGATATTCACCAGTCTCGGGACAATGCAATTTGGGCTTGATGCAGGCCCAGCCGCTGCGACGATGCGGCGCGCCAAAAAGAAAGGGGCTCCAGCTTGCGCTGGAGCCCCTCAACGGTCGGGGCATTGCCGGGTATGTGCCCGAACCGTAGTTCTGGACGCGGTCTCCGAAGACACCGCGGCCGGGAGGAGAGGTTACATGTTGTAGGCGCGCTCGGTGTGCTCGGTGATGTCGAGACCTTCACGCTCGCTCTCGACATTGGTACGCAGACCAACGATCACATCGGCGACCTTGTAGAGGATCGCCGAACCGATGCCCGACCACACCAGCGTGGTAGCGACAGCCTTGATCTGGGCCAGCATCTGCACGGCGAAGTCGTAGTCGGCGACCTTCGGCGGGATCGCGGTGTAGTCGACGATGCCGGCGCCGCCGAGGGCGGGGTTGACGAGAATGCCGGTGCCGATGGCGCCGACGATGCCGCCGACGCAGTGCACGCCGAACACGTCGAGGGAGTCATCGTAGCCGAGCGCGTTCTTCACGACGGTGCAGAAGAACAGGCAGACCACGCCGACGACGAGGCCGAGGACGATCGCACCCATCACGCCGGAGAAGCCGGCGGCAGGCGTGACGGCCACGAGGCCCGCGACAGCGCCGGAGATGACGCCGAGCACCGACGGATGGCCCTTGATGATCCACTCCGCGAACATCCACGACAGCGCGGCGGCTGCGGTGGCGACGAAGGAGTTGGTCATGGCGAGCGCAGCGCCGCCGCTGGCCTCCAGGTTGGAGCCGGCGTTGAAGCCGAACCAGCCGACCCAGAGCAGCGAAGCGCCGATCATCGACATGGTCAGCGAGTGCGGGGCCATCAGCTCCTTGCCGTAGCCGACGCGCTTGCCGATCAGGAGAGCGCCGACGAGGCCCGCGATGCCGGCGTTGATGTGCACCACGGTGCCGCCAGCGAAATCGATCGCGCCCATCTTGAAGATCCAGCCGGCGTCGGCATTGAGCTCGTCGAGCTTGGCCTGCGCCGCGGTCTTTGCCGCCGCGTCAGTCGCAGCAGCGAGCGCCTTGGCCGCATCCTGGATCAGGTCCGGACCCTGCCAGTACCAGACCATGTGCGCGATCGGGAAATAGACCAGCGTGACCCAGAGCGGAACGAACAGCGCGATCGCCGCGAACTTCATGCGTTCGGCGAAGGCGCCGACGATGAGCGCGGGCGTGATCGCCGCGAAGGTCATCTGGAAGCAGACATAGATCAGCTCCGAGATGTTGGCGTCGACCGAGAAGGTCGCGGCCTTCGTGTCGGTGGTGACGCCCATCATGAAGGCCTTGGAGAAGCCGCCGATGAAGTCGGAGCCGCCGGTGAAGGTGAGGCTGTAGCCGTACACGGCCCAGATCACGCAGACGACGCAGACGGTGTAGAACACCTGCATCAGGACCGAGAGCATGTTCTTGGAACGAACGAGACCGCCGTAGAACAGCGCGAGGCCTGGGATCGTCATCAACAGCACCAGCACTGTCGATGTCATCATCCAGGCGTTGTCTCCCTTGTTCACCGTTGGCTCGGCATAGGCTGCGGTCGCAGCGAACAGGCCGACTGCGAGAGCCGCCAGTCCCGCGCCATAGGGACGCTTGAACGTCATTGTATTCACTCCTGATTGGATAAAGGTTGAGCGCGAAATCAAAGGGCCGCGGCGTCGGCCTCGCCGGTGCGGATGCGCACCGCATGGTCGAGGTTGATGACGAAGATCTTGCCGTCGCCAATCTGGCCGGTCTTCGCGGCAGACGTGATGGCGTCGATGGTCTTGTCGACCTGGTCGGTGGCGACAGCGACTTCGATCTTGATCTTGGGCAGGAAGCTCACGGCATATTCGGCGCCGCGGTAGATTTCCGTATGGCCCTTCTGGCGGCCATATCCCTTGACTTCCGTCACCGTGAGACCGTGAACGCCGATGGCGGTCAGGGCGTCACGGACTTCTTCCAGCTTGAATGGCTTAATGATCGCCATAACAATTTTCATGGGTCCTATCCCCGCTTGGGCCCGGTCCGGACGTGGCCGGGCGTTCTCGACTGGTTCGCCACGAGGGAGAAGTTCACTACGCGGGCACAGCCGGGACCCGTAGAATCAAATGCCGTGCCAGATCGGGCGTGTTGCCTAACGGACTATGAAAACGGGTGTTTTCGCGTTTGACGGGTGTTGCGCTGCAGTGCGCTAATACGTCGCGCTCAAAACATGGTCACGCCTGATCAAAACGCAGGCACGACAGGCTGCCGACACAATGTTGCTCATGTGTCGGGCAATCCGGAGGTAATTAAGTAGCGCTAGCCCTATTGCAGCGCTTCGCCATGCTGCGAAATATCCAACCCTTCCAGCTCGTGCTCACGCGATACGCGCAGAGGCACGAACAGGCCGACCAGCTTCAGCAGAATGAAGCTCACCCCTGCGGCCCAGACGAAGGTGACGGCGATCCCATAGAGCTGGATCAGCAGCTGCTGCGGATGCCCCTCGATCAGGCCGGCGGTGCCGCCAATCGCGCTGGTGGCGAACACGCCGGCGAGCAGGGTGCCGGTCAGCCCGCCGATGCCGTGGACGCCGAACACGTCGAGCGAATCGTCATATTTGAAACGGTGCTTCAGCCAGGTGCAGGCCCAATAGCAGACCGCGCCGGCGATGATGCCGATGACGATGCCGTGCCAGGGCGCCACGAAGCCGGAGGCCGGTGTGATGGTGCCGAGGCCGGCGACCGCGCCGGAGATCATGCCGAGCACCGAGGGCTTGCGCCGCGTCGACCATTCGATCGCGGCCCAGGTCAGCGCACCGGCGCAGGCGGCGAGATGGGTCGCGATGATCGCCATTACCGCACGCGAATTGGCCGCGCCGGCCGAGCCTCCGTTGAAGCCGAACCAGCCGACCCACAACAGGCCGGTGCCCATTACCGCGAGCGATAGATCGAACGGCGAGAGATTTTCGCTGCCGTAGCCGTGGCGGCTACCCATCACCTTGGCCGCGACGAGGCCGGCGGTGCCGGCCGACAGATGCACCACGAGACCGCCGGCGAAATCCAGGACCCCCATGCTGGCGAGGAAGCCGCCGCCCCACACCCAATGCGCCAGCGGAATGTAGACGAAGATGAACCAGCCGACGGAGAACAGGAGATAGGCTGAGAACCGCATGCGGTCGGCAACCGCGCCCGCGACCAGCGCCACGGTGATGACCGCAAACGTCATCTGGTACAGCATGAACAGCGCTTCGGGGATCGTCTTGGCCGCCGGGTTGACGCTGTCCATGGTCATGCCGGCGAGGAACCAGCGGTCGAGCGTGCCGATCCAGGGGCCGTCGCCGACGAAGCACAGCGAATAGCCGAACGCGACCCAGAGGATCGAGATCAGCGTCACCGCGGCGAGGCTCTGCGCCATGGTCGCCAGCACGTTCTTCTTGCGCACCATGCCGGAGTAGAACAGCGCAAGTCCCGGGATCGTCATCATCAGCACCAGCGCGGTGGCGACGATCATCCAGGCGGTATCGGCGGTGTTGATCTCGGAGCCTGCGGCGTGCGCCGGCGCAGCAATGAGCGACGCAAATCCGATCGGCGCAGCCATGGCAGCTGCGCGGCGCAAACATCCCGCCATCTCATTTCCCCCAGCACGTTAGTTACGTCGCACGCTGTGGCGTCGTTGCCCGGTGCGATCGAAGAAAGTATTTTTAGAGCGCGTCGCTGTCGGTCTCGCCGGTGCGGATGCGCAGTGCGTGGTCGATCGGCGTGACGAAGATCTTGCCGTCGCCGATCTGGCCGGTGCGCGCGGTCGCGGTGATCACGCTGACCGCCTTGTCGGCGATGTCGGAGGCGACCGCGATCTCGATGCGCAGCTTCGGCAGGAAGTTCACGACATATTCGGCGCCGCGATAGATCTCGGTGTGGCCCTTCTGACGGCCATAGCCCTTCACCTCGGTCACCGTCATGCCGTGGATGCCGATCGCCGTCAGGGCTTGCCGGACCTCATCGAGCTTGAAGGGTTTGATGATCGCGACGACGAGTTTCATGGTCAGACCTATTCCCCGGGATGCGCCGCGCCGTATGTCCCCGACGCAGCGTCAATCTGGCATCATTCCGGGCAAATGGCACAAAAAACTTGCAGATTGAAGCGGAAAAACGTTTGGCCAAGGGAGGCCATGTGAACGGCCGCCTCTGTACAGGGCAGCTGTTCATCCTTCACAATGCATTTTTGGCATGGATGCGGTGAACCCAGGCATCCCGGCCGGTACAAAAGTATGTTGAGGGGGGCGCTACATGGCGAGTTGGTTCTACGCATCCGAGGGCAAGCAGCAGGGGCCCTTTCCGGAGGGACAATTTCGCGATCTCGTCGCCCAAGGCGTCGTGCGTCCGGATACCCTGGTCTGGACCGAGGGCATGGCCGGCTGGCAAAAGGCCGCCGAAATCCCCGGTCTGATCGGCGGCGGCGCGCCGCCGGTGATTCCGGCGGGCGGCCCGCCGATGATGGGCGGAAGTGGTTATAGCAACGCCGGCGGTTATGCTGCGGCCGGAAGCGGCGGATCGCTCTCGGTCGATTTCAGCATTCTCGAATTCACCTGGCGCACGCTCGTCCTCATCATCGGCTCGTGCTTCATCATCCCGGTGCCATGGCTGTTCGTCTGGTACACCAAATGGATCGTGCCCTGCTTCAAGGTCCCCGGGCGCCCCAATCTCAGCTTCACCGGCAGCGCGATGACGCTGGTGCCCTGGTTTTTCGGCTTCATCGTCCTCGCGATCGCGCTCGGCTTTGTCGGCAGCGAGATCCTGAGCAATCTGCTTTTCATCGTGCAGATCGTTCTCTACTGGCTCCTGATCAAATGGATGATTGCGAACCTCGCCTCCAACGATCAGCCGCTTGGCCTGAGCTTCACGGGTTCGGTGTGGGCCTATATCGGCTGGAATCTGCTGTTCGCGATCTCGATCATCACCATCATTGGTTGGGCCTGGGTTGCCGCGGCGCAGATGCGCTGGTTCTGCCGCAACATCGAAGGCACGCGGCGCGAGATCGTGTTCAGGGGTAGCGGCCTCGACATCCTCTGGCGCGGCATCGTGGCTGCGATCCTGTGCACGCTCATCATCCCGATCCCATGGGTGTATCGCTGGATCATGAACTGGTTCGCGTCGCAGACCGAGCTCGCGCCGCGCGGGTCGCAGGCGGCCATGTGACGGGCCGCTGACCTCGGGTCGCGAGCGAACAAGATGGCGAATCGGATCTGGTTCTACGCATCCGAAGGCCAGCAGAAAGGTCCGTTTCCGGAGGCGCAATTCCGTGAGCTGATCGCCAGGACAACGGTGCGCGCCGATACGCTGGTCTGGACGGAAGGGATGGCAGGCTGGCAGAAGGCCGGCGAGGTGCCAGGACTCATAGCCGGCGGCGCCGCGCCGCCGTCCCTGCTGTCCGATGGCAGCGGCTACAGCGGAGGCCCGCTATCGGTGGACCTGCCGCTATGGTCGTTCCTGGGATGGTGCATTCTGCTGGTGATCGGCAATTTGCTGGTGATCCCGGCGCCCTGGATGGCGACAGGCTACTATCGCTGGCTCTTCCCGCGCATTCACGTTCCTCAGCGGCCGAACATCACCTTCACCGGTCAGGCCGGCGACATCTGGTACGTCTTCGTCGGAATGGGACTGACGGGCTACGCGGGTTTCATCGACGATATCTTCCAGCTCGCGACGATTCCGCTCCAGGCCGCCCTGTCCTGGATGATCATGCGCTGGGTGATCGCCAATCTCAGCTCGAATGGTCAGCCGATTCCGATGGCGTTCAATGGCAGCGTCTGGGCCTTCATTGGTTGGCAGCTGCTGATGTTCGTCTCCATGTTCACGATCATCGGCTGGGCCTGGGTCATGGCCGCATGGATGCGCTGGATTTGCCGAAACATCGGCGGCACGCGACGCGAGATGATCTTCGTCGGCACGGGCCTTCAGCTGCTGTGGCGAACCGTGGCCTTCGGCCTGGGATGTCTGCTGATCATTCCGATCCCGTGGCTGCTGCGCTGGTACTTCGCATGGACCACGTCGCAGTTCGGCCTAATCGAGCGCAGCGCGTCAGGACGCGCCTAAGACCTCCGCTCGCGCACGGATCCTTCCTGCGCGACGGAGGCGACCAGGGTGCCGTCCGGCTTGAAGATCGAGCCGCGGGTCAGGCCGCGGCCGCCGCGTGCGCTCGGCGAATCCTGCGCATAGAGCAGCCATTCGTCGGCGCGGAACGGGCGGTGAAACCACATCGCGTGATCGAGGCTCGCCGGCATCATGCGCTTGTCGAACAGCGTGCGGCCATAGCGCGCCATGATCGCATCCAGCAGCGAGAAGTCCGAGGCGTAGGCGAGCGCGCACATGTGCAGCGCCGGATCGTCCGGCAGCGTCGCCGCAGTCTTGATCCAGACATGGATGCGGCCGTCGTCGATCTTCTGCCCGAAATAACGGCCGAGCTCGACCGGGCGCAATTCGATCGGACGGTCTGATTCATAGTAGCGGCGGATGAACTCCGGCATCTCCTTGAACATCGGCTGCTTCGCCACCTCCTCCGCGGTGAGCTTTTCCGGCGGCGGCACGTCGGGCATCTTGTCCTGATGGTCGAACGCGCTCTCTTCCTCGGTGTGGAACGACACCATGATCGAGAAGATCGCGTTGCCGTGCTGGATCGCGGTGACCCGACGGGTCGAATAGCTCTTGCCGTCGCGCAGGCGCTCAACCTGGTAGATGATCGGGATCTGCGGGTCGCCCGGCAGGATGAAATAGCAATGCAGCGAATGCGGCAGCCGGCCCTCGACGGTGCGGCAAGCCGCAACCATCGCCTGCCCGATCACCTGGCCGCCAAAGACCCGCTGCCAGCTCGTCTTCGGGCTGTTGCCGCGGAACAGGTTCACCTCGAGCTGCTCGAGGTCGAGGATCGCAATGAGGTCGATCAGGCTTTTGGACATGATGGTGCTTTCGCATGACGGAACGAAACCGTTCCGCCCTTGTTTCACCGCACTGTTTCGCCCACCTCAAGTCTGCTAGCAAGACCAAGAAAAGGCGAAGCGTTGGCCGGGAAGTCGGGTATGTCGGTACAGGGTAGCATTGTCATCGGTGGCGGCGCGTTTGCGGGGCTGGCGCTGGCGCTCGCGCTGCGCCAGGGGCTCGGACCCGAGATTCCCGTCATCGTCGCCGATCCCGCGCTCAGCACGCGTCCGAGCCGCGACCCGCGTGCCACCGCGATCGTGGCCGCCTGCCGTCGCCTATTCGAGGCGATCGGCGCCTGGGACGACGTCAGGGGCGAGACGCAGCCGATCCTCGACATGGTCGTCACCGATTCCAGGCTGGAGGACGCCACGCGCCCGGTGTTCCTGAATTTTGCCGGCGATGTCGCGCCGGGTGAGCCCTTCGCGCATATGGTCGAGAACCGCCGCCTGATCGATGCGCTGGTCGCGCGCGCGGAGGCCGAGGGCATCGATCTTCGCGCCACCATCGTGTCGTCCTACGACGCGCGTCCCGAGGGCATCGACGTCACGCTCGGCGACGGCAGCGTGGTGGCCGCGAGCTTGTTGGTTGCTGCCGATGGCGCGAGGTCGAAGCTGCGCGAACGTGCCGGCATTGTCACCCATGGCTGGGAATATGACCAGTCCGGCATCGTCGTCACCGTCGGTCACGAGCGCGATCACGAGGGCCGCGCCGAAGAGCATTTTCTGCCCGCAGGTCCCTTTGCGATCCTGCCGCTCTCGGGCAAGCGCTCTTCGCTGGTGTGGACGGAGCACCGAGCTGAGGCCACGCGCATCATCGCGCTGAGCGAGGCGGAATTTCACGGCGAGCTGGAGCGGCGCTTCGGCCTGCATCTCGGCGAGGTCAGGGCGCTCGACAAGCCGCGCGCGTTTCCCCTGTCCTATTTCGTCGCACGCTCGTTCATTGCCGAGCGCCTCGCGCTGGTCGGCGATTCCGCCCATGTCATCCACCCCATTGCGGGCCAGGGTCTCAACATGGGGCTGAAGGATGTCGCCGCATTGGCCGAGGTCGTCGTCGATGCCGCGCGGCTCGGCATGGATCTCGGTGGCGCCGACGTGCTCGAACGCTACCAGCGCTGGCGCCGGTTTGACACCATGGCGATGGGCGTTGCCACCAACTCGCTGAACTTCCTGTTCTCCAACGAATCGACGCTGCTGCGCACGGTGCGCGACATCGGCCTCGGCCTCGTCGACCGGGCCCCGCCGCTGAAGAACCTCTTCATCCGCCAGGCGGCTGGATTGACCGGCGAGGTGCCGCGGCTGCTGAAGGGCGAGGCGTTGTAGGAGCGAGTGGAGAGTGGCGAATGGCGAGTGTTGTCCATTCGCTATTCGCCGCTCCCTATTCGCCAGAATCAATCGATCTTGCGGGCCTCTTCCGGCAGCATGATCGGAATGCCGTCGCGGATCGGATAAGCGAGCTTGGCGCTACGCGAGATCAGCTCCTGCTTTGCGGAATCGAACTCCAGCGGGCCTTTGGTCAGCGGGCAGACCAGAATCTCCAGCAGCTTGGGATCGACGCTGGCTTCGGGACGTTCGGTAGGCGCGTTCATTGGGGTCTCCGGCAATCGACTTGCCTCTAGCATAGAAAATCGGGGGCGCCCATCGCAGGTTCAAGCGGAGAGCATCCGCAGGAGCTGGTTCTCAGGCGCTGCAGCCGCGCTCCAAATCTGTGCTGCGTACCGGCAGCACTGATTTCTTATCGCCTCTTAGAACGAATCTAAAAATTGTCGCCCCCACAGCGGATTGACTTAACCCCCGCCTTTGCTTCCTTCGGCTGCGCTTTGCGCTGAGCACACAGCGCACACGACAGAGGAGGAGACGTTCGTGAAGGTCATTCGTGTTGTTGCCATGGCACTGACGATCGGGATTGGCATGGGATCGACGGCCCTGGCCGACGGTTTCAAGAACTGCACTAAGCTCGACAAGGCGTCGTGGAAGCCGGCCAGCGAAGCCGAAGCCAAGGCCAAGGCGGCTGGCTATGAGGTGCGGCGCTCCAAGATCGAAGTCTCGTGCTACGAGGTCTACGGCGTCAAGGAAGGCAAGCTCTACGAGCTGTTCTACAGCCCCGAAGACCTCAGCCTGAAGCACACGATCGCCAAGTAAACCGCTCCAGGTAACTGCGGCACCCAAGCTGCGGCGAGCGAGCGCCAAGGCGAAACGGGCTTGATGGAACAAGCAGTGCGACAAATGCGCGGGGCGTCCGACAGGAGCCCCGCGAACCCTAAGGTTTCGCGGACCGTCGCAGTCTGGGACCTCCCGCTACGCCTGTGGCACTGGCTGCTCGCGATCTCAGTTCTGATCGCCTGGTTCACGCCGCCCACCTACGACGGACTTCACCGTATCGTCGGCTATACGGTCATCGGCCTCCTCGCCTTCCGCCTGGTCTGGGGCTTCATGGGAAGCCGATATGCGCGCTTCCGCATGGTTGGCGTCAGGCTGCGCGCTGCGCCACACTATCTCTGGAACCTGCGCCGGGGCATCACCGGCCGCTATATCGGGCTCAACCCCGCCGGCACCTTGATGCTGGTGGCGTTGCTGGTCTCCCTCGCGGTGTCGACCATCACTGGTGCGATGTCGGTCACCACCACGTTCTTCGGCGTCTGGTGGGTCGAGGACACGCACCATTATTCGTCGGATGCGGTCATCATCCTGGTCGTGCTGCACATACTCGGCGTGCTGCTGATGGGGATTCTCCAGCGCGAGAATCTGATCCGCGCGATGTTCACTGGACGCAAGCACATTCGCAATCGGTCCTAGACGTTGCTGATCACGGCAGACGTTGTTCGCGCCACCGTCGCGACCTCGACTGCAAATGTTCCCAAAATTGAATTGCGCAGGCGGCGTTAAGGCGCCGGTAAGCATGCAATCAGGCGTTGCGCGAAATTAACGCGAAGAACGCTTGGCCTGTCCACGATCGACCACATTGACGATGGAGCTTTATTGCATGTTCCGCGTTTTTTCCTGCCTTACTGTCGAGCACGATTGGCGGCTCGTGCCGCTCGCTGGCCTGGTCTGCTTCGTCGCGAGTATTGTCGCGGTCAGCATCTTCCATCGCGCCATCGCGGCGCGCGCAAGGACGCGGTCGATCTGGATCGCGATTGCCGGCGCTGCCATCGGATATGGAATCTGGGCGACGCATTTCGTCGCCATGCTCGCCTACGAGCCCGGCGTGACAACCGGCTACGATATCGTGCTGACGGCGCTTTCGCTCACGACGGCTATGCTTCTGACGTCGGGCGGCTTCGCCATTGCGGTCGGCGATTACGGCCGGTGGCGCGCGGGCGCAGGCGGCGTCATCATCGGCGGCGGCATCGCCAGCATGCACTATCTCGGAATGTGGGCGCTGGAAGTGCCGGGCCGCGTCGCCTGGTCGCTGGATCTCGTGCTGGTCTCGATCCTTCTCGGCATGTGCTTCGGCTATGCCGCCCTGTCCGTCGCGATCAAGCACCGGACCTATCGCGGAACGCTGACGGCGGCTGTGCTGCTGACGCTTGCCATCGTGTCGCACCACTTCACGGCGATGGGTGCGGTGCAGATCACGCCCGACCCAACCCATGCAACGGGCGCGCTGTCGCTGTCTCCGGCCGTGCTCGCGCTTGCGATCGCAGGTGTCGCGCTGTCCGTGTTGGGGATGAGCCTGATCGGCGTGCTGGCCGATCGCCGCCTGGCCAGCAGAACCGCCAAGTTCGAGGAGATCATCAGCCAGCTTTCGGATGCAAGGCGGCAGCTCGAAGGTTCGCAGCAGGAATTGCAGGAGCAGACGCTGCGGCTGGATACGGCGATCAACCACATGGTCGAGGGCCTTTGCATGTTCGATGCCGAGAAGCGGCTCGTCATATGCAACGAGCGCTACGCCAATCTGTATCGTTTGCCGCCGCAACTGCTGCGCGCAGGCACGTCGCACTGCGAGATCATCAGGCATCGTGTCACAAGCGGAACGCTCAAGGGCGACACCAGCGACATGGCCGCCGAACAGCTGATCGCGAAGCTGGACGGCCTGTCAGTCGATGCGGTTTCGAGCCGGATCGACGAGTTCGCCGATGGTCGGCTGATCTGCGTGACGAGACAGCCGATGGCTGGCGGCGGCTGGGTGGCAACGCATCTTGACGTCACGGAGCAGCGCCGGTCCGAAGCCAAGATCAACTATATGGCACAGCACGACGCGCTGACGGAGCTGCCGAATCGCGTGCTGTTGAGGGCGCGTCTGGATCAGGCCCTTGCCAATACGCGCAATGGAGCTCTCCATCTGGCGGTCCTCATGCTCGATCTCGATCGCTTCAAGGAGGTCAACGACACGCTTGGGCATCCAGCAGGCGACGCGCTGCTGCGCGCGGTCGCGTTGCGCTTGCGCGAATGCGGCAGGGACATGACTTTGATGGCCCGTTTGGGCGGCGACGAGTTCGCCGTCGTGGATTACGTGACGGATCCGATCGCGGAAGCGGCGTCGCTCGCCGAGACGATCAAGGCTGCGCTCTGCGAGCCCTTCGACCTCGGCGATCACCAGGTCACGGTGGGAGCCAGCATCGGCATTGCCATTGCGCCCCGCGATGGCGCCGATTCCGACGTCATCCTCAAGGCCGCCGATCTCGCCCTCTATGCGGCAAAGGGCGGCGGACGCGGCGCATTCCGCTTCTTCGAGCCGGAGCTGGACCAGCTCATGCATGTCCGCCGCAACCTGGAAAAGGATATGCGCACAGCGCTGGCGCGAGGGGAATTCGAACTTCACTTCCAGCCGATCGTTCGTGTCGAAGGCGGACGAACCGGCGGCTATGAGGCGCTATTGCGGTGGCACCACCCCGAGCGCGGACTGGTCCTGCCCGGCGAGTTCATTCCGCTCGCGGAGGAAACCGGCTTGATCCTGCCCATCGGCGAATGGGTCTTGAGGGCAGCATGCGCCGAGGCCGCCAAGTGGCCGTCCGATCTGACCATCGCGATCAACCTGTCTCCCGCTCAATTCAGGAGCAAGGACCTCGTCTCCATCATTGTCGGCGCCCTGGCGACGTCAGGGATCGAGCCGCACAGGCTCGAACTCGAGGTCACCGAGACGGTCATCATGCATGACAGCGAAGCGGTGTTCGCAGCGCTCGGACAGCTGCGCGAGCTCGGTGTGCGGATTGCCCTCGACGATTTCGGCACGGGCTATTCGTCGCTGAGCTTCTTGCAGAAATTTCCGTTCGACAAGGTCAAGATCGACCGCAGCTTCGTCAGTGAGCTCGCCAGCAAAAAGGAAGAGGCGCGTCGGATCGCCCGTGCCGTGGTGGCCTTCGCCGTCAGCCTCGGCAAGATAACGACCGCCGAAGGCGTGGAAACCGCCGAGCAGCTGGCCATTTTGCGCGAAGAGGGCTGCGTCGAGGCGCAGGGCTACTATTTCAGTCGGCCCATGCAGGCCTCCAGTATCGCGCAACGCGCGCAGCGGAAGGCTGAAGCCGAAGTGTGTGCTGCTTGAACATTTACTGCAGCGGCGGATCGCCGCTGGTGCGTTTCTTGGCGAGATCCATCTCGGTGACCGCGATCAGGATCTCGGCGCGGGTCTTTAAGTCGGGCGCTTCCAGCATGGCCTGCTTCTCGGCGGGACCATAGGGCGACATCATCGCCAGCGCGTTGACCAGCGCCTCGTTGGGGGCACTCTCGACGCCCTCCCAGTCGACCTTGAGATTGTTGGCTTTCAAGAAGTCCGCCAGCACCGCCAGCAGCGCCTCGCGGTCGACCTGGTCTTCGCCCATGCGCGCAGTGAAATCGTCGACAAAGGCGAAGAAATCCACCTTGCATTGCCGGTAAGCGGTGAGGACCTCGAGCTCCTCGACCACCTTGAAGCGCGAGACGCCGGTGAGCTCGAGGATGTAGCGGCCGTCGCCGGATTCGGCGAGCTGGGTGATGCGGCCGACGCAGCCGACGCGGAACAGCGCCGGCTTGTCGGAATTCTTCGGCGAGTGCGCCACATCCGGCTGGATCATGCCGATCAGGCGATGGCCATCGCGGAAGGAATCGTCGACCATCGACAGATAGCGCGGCTCGAAGATGTTGAGCGGCATCTGGCCGCGGGGCAGCAGCAGCGCGCCCGGCAGCGGAAACACCGGAATGATCTCCGGCAGGTCGGCGGGCCCGCGATATTCGATGTTGATCGGCATCAGCCCGGTCCCCCTGGCTTTGCTAGCGCAAGATCCCGAAAGGTCTGAAGCGATCTTCCGAACAGATCATGCTCAAAAGAGGGCCTTACGAAAACAGGATCGTCGACAAACGCTTGCGGCCCTCGACGGTTGCATCATCGGTGCCGCCCCAGGCTTCGAAGAACTGCACCAGCTGCTTGCGGGCGCCATCGTCGTTCCACTTGCGGTCGCGCTTGACGATCTCGAGCAGCTGCTCGGTGGCTGCGGCGCGGTTGCCTTGCGCGTTGAGCGCGGTGGCAAGGTCGAATCGGGCCTGATGATCGAGCGGGTTTGCGGCGACTTTCTGTTCCAGTTCGGCCACCGGTCCCAGCGCCTCCGCTTGCTCGGAGAGGTCGATCGCGGTCTGCACGGCTTTCACCGCGGGATCGTTGCGCTTGGATTCCGGCACCATGGCCAGCGTCTTCTTGGCCTGCTCCATCGCGCCGGAGACGGCATAGCACTTCGCAAGGCCCGCCAGCGCCGCGATGTTGGTCGAATCGTGCTGGAGCACCTCGGCATAGATCTGCGCGGCCGCAGCCGGATCGCCCTCGGCGAGCACCGCCTCGGCCTCTTGCAGGATCTCGGCGAGGTTGGGCTCGCCCGGCGCGGTCACGCCCTTGGTGAGCTTTTCGATGAATGCATTGAGCTGGCTCTCCGGCACCGCGCCCATGAAGCCGTCGGCCGGCTGGCCGTTGACGAAGGCGATCACGGCGGGAATCGACTGGATGCCCATCTGGCCCGGGATCGCCGGGTGCTGGTCGATGTTCATCTTGACCAGCTTGACCTTGCCCTTGGCGGCCTTGACCGCCTTTTCAAGGATCGGGGTGAGCTGCTTGCAGGGTCCGCACCATTCCGCCCAGAAGTCGATCAGCACCGGCTGGCGCTTCGATTCCTCGATGACGTCCTTCATGAAGGACTGGGTGGTGGTGTCCTTGATCAGATCGGCGGCGGCCGGGCCCGCTGCTCCGTTACCCTGGTCGATGATCGTCACGGGATCCCCTCGTCATGTCTGGAATGGCGGCTCTTTAGCACGTCGCCGCCGCCTATGCTTGGTATCGGCTCCTAAATTGGGCCGAATGGGCCGAATTTCAATCCATCAGGGTCGATTCGCCTGTTCCGGGGCCGTTTCGGGCGATTTGGTCGCATTCAGGGTCTATATGGAGCCTCCGAATGCGAATTGATGCTGCCGGTAGCTGTTGCATTCCCCTCCCGCTTTTGGCATACGACAGCCGGTGCCGGCGCGTCACGCGACCGACACAGGATGCGGGTGTAGCTCAGTGGTAGAGCACGACCTTGCCAAGGTCGGGGTCGAGGGTTCGAGCCCCTTCGCCCGCTCCAATTTTTCCCAGAGCATCCAGCCAAACCGGGTCGGTCTGTGGTTTTCCACGCCGCTGGCGGCTGGGTCGCGTCTTCTCTACTGGGTCTGCAATGACAATCCTGGTCACCGGCAGCGCCGGCCATCTCGGTGAAGCCATCATCCGCACCCTGCGTGGTCGCGGGTCGCCGGTCCGCGGGGTCGATCTGAAGGCCTCGCCCTTCACCGACGCCGTCGGCTCGATCGTCGATCCCGGTTTCGTGCGGCGCCAGATGGAGGGCGTCACGGCCGTGATCCACACCGCGACGCTGCACAAGCCGCATGTGGCGACCCATACCAAGCAGGATTTCGTCGACACCAACGTTTCGGGGACGCTCAATCTGCTCGAGGCTGCGGCTTCCGCCGGCGTGAGGAGCTTCGTTTTCACCAGCACGACGAGTGCGTTCGGCTCGCAGCTTCGTCCCGAGGCGGGACAGGCCGCGGTGTGGGTCACCGAAGAGCTGCCGCCGGTGCCGAAGAACATTTACGGCACGACCAAGCTGATGGCCGAGACGCTCTGCGAGCTGTTCTTTCGCGAGCGCGCCTTGCCGGTCATCGTGCTGCGGACCTCGCGCTTCTTTCCCGAGGATGACGATGATCCCGTGATGCGGTCCGCTTACACGCTGGACAATGCGCAGGCCAACGAGCTGCTCTATCGCCGGCTGGACATCGCAGACGCGGTGAGCGCCCATCTGCTCGCCGCCGAGCGCGCGCCCGGAATCGGGTTCGCCCGGTACATCGTCTCGGCCACGAGCCCGTTCGAGCAGCGCCATCTGGCGGCGCTCGCGCGCGATGCCGCCGGCGTCGTCCGCGAGCTCTATCCGGATTGCGCGCAGCTCTATGCGGCGCACGGCTGGCGCCTCTTCCCCGCGCTCGACCGTGTCTATGTCAATGAACGGGCGCGGCGCGAGCTGGGCTGGCGCCCCGAATTCGACTTCGCGCATGTGCTGACTTGCCTTCGCGGCGGCCGTGATTTCCGCAGCACCCTGGCGCGCGAGGTCGGCTCCAAAGGCTATCACGACACGACATTCGACGACGGGCCCTACCCCGTCGCTCGTTAAGCGCCACTCCGGTCATTTTGCTCAATGCATCAAATGCCTGCCCGGCGTTGCCGCGCGCGACCCGGTCAGAGCCGTTCTACTGTGCATGGGGTTGTTTTCGCATTTTGGTTTGGAGCCCCATGCCGTCCAAACCGATTCACGCGCGAATTTGATTCCGCGCTGCAGCGAGAGCCTGGTGGTGACGGCGTTCGCCCGTTGACATTCCGTCTCAATTTTTACTGAGCCCAATTTCGGCGGACGCGGCGCGCTTCTCACGGTGCGCGGATGTGCTAACCTTTCTGCGTCCGTCGTCCCGACGGATATCCAACTTCGCCTCTCGACTACCAAAATAAAAGAAATCGCAGCCCTGACGGCTGCCTTAGGGGAGTGACGCGATGAAATTCCATCGATCCGTCTTTCAATCGGCCCTGGCGCTTGCAGCCGTAGCCCTTTTCGCAGGCACCAGCGTCAGCCATGCGCAACAGCAGGACAAGAGCAAGCCGCTGAAGAAGTACGACTCCAGCACCAAGGAGTTCTGGACCCATCCGCCGGACGACTGGTTCCTCGGCGACGAGACCGAGGCGCAGAAGGGCCTGGCGCCGCCCTCGGGCCCGCCGACCGGCGCTTCCGACGCCGAGCTCGCCAACATCGTCAAGAAGATCAAGCTGCCGGCGGGCTTCAAGATCGAGGTCTATGCCTCCGGCGTGCTGGCCGCGCGGCAGATGGCCTGGGGTGATAAGGGCACGTTGTTCGTGGGCTCGTTCGGCCTCGGCAACGTCTATGCCATCAAGGACAACAACGGAAAGAAAGAGGTCAAGACCGTCCTCAAGGGCCTCAACATGCCCACCGGTCTCGCCTTCAGGGACGGCGCGCTCTACGTCATCGCCGTCGACAAGCTGATCCGCTACGACAACGCCGAAGCCAATCTCGACAAGCTCGGCGATGGCAAGGTCGTCTATGACGACATGCCGTCCTACGCCGCGCATGGCTGGAAGTACATCGCGGTCGACAAGGAAGGCTGGTTCTTCCTGCCGTTCGGACCGCCCTTCAACATCGGCATTCCGCCGACCAGCGTGTCGCAGATCAGGCGCGTCGATCCCAAGACCGGCAACGCCGAGATCTGGGCGCTCGGCGTTCGAAACTCGGTCGGTGGCGACGTCGATCCACGCACCGGCAAGCTCTGGTTCACCGAGAATGCCCGCGACTGGATCAGCGATGACCTGCCCTCGGACAAGCTGAACATGATCAACCGAATCGGCGAGCATTTCGGCTATCCCTATTGCCATCAGGGCAACCTGCCAGACGACAAGTTCGCGATGGGTCACAAATGCTCCGAGTTCACGCCGCCAGTGCTGAATCTCGGCGCGCACGTCGCTCCGCTCGGCATGAAGTTCTACACCGGCAACCAATTCCCCGCCGATTACAAGAACAACATCCTGATCGCCGAGCACGGCTCCTGGAATCGTCACAAGTACCAGGGCGCGCGCATCGTGCGCGTGATCGTCGGGCCCGACGGCAAAAATCCCAAGCGGGAGGTCTTCGCCTCCGGCTGGCTCGAAGGCGACCAAGGTTATCTCGGTCGTCCCAACGACATCCTGCTCGACAAGGACGGATCGATCCTCGTTGCCGACGACTGGGCCGGCGCGATCTATCGCATCAGCTACAGCAAGAAGTAACACGACGTAACGAAGAGGCTGCGACCGGGCGACGGCCGCAGCCTCTTTTGCTTGTGACAGGCTTGCGATGGAACACGTTCGTCATGCCCGGACTTGATCCGGGCATCCATCAAACGAGAAACTCTTTTGTAAAATGGATGGATTGCCGGGCCGACGCCCCGCCGAAGAGGCTTCGGCCTCGCAGGCGGGTCAAGCCGGCGATGACGGTCGGAGAGATTGAGCCATGCGGGTCGTTCGGTTTGGAATTCTGTCTGCGGTGCTCCTGCTTGCGCCGGCTGCTACGGCCGCCGACAATGCCGCGATCAAGGAAAAGGCTTCCGTCTGCTCCGGCTGTCACGGCGAGAACGGCGTCTCGCAGACCGAGAACATTCCATCGCTGGCCGGCCAGCCCGATCAATTCCTGCAATGGCAGCTCGTGTTCTTTCGCGCCGGCTCGCGCAAGAACGACCAGATGCAGCCGATCGTCGAAGGGATCACCAACGACGACATCCGCAGCTTCGGGGCCTACTTCGCCTCGTTGGCGCCGCCGAAGAGTTCAGAGGACAACGATCCTGATCTGTCGAAGAAAGGCGCGCAGGTTGCCGCCGGCCGCCGATGCGCGTCATGCCATTTGGACAATTATGCCGGCACCAAGGCGGTTGCACGGCTCGCGGGCCAGCGCGAGGAATACCTTGTCAAGGCGCTGCGCGACTACAAGGCCGGCCAGCGCGTCGGCGGCGGCGTCGCCGCGATGGCCGATGTCGCCTATCACATGAGCGAGGAGGAAATCACCGCCGTCTCGCACTATCTCGCGCATCTGAAGTAGGCGCGCCGTGCTGTGCGCGCCCCGGGACGACAGCTGAGAGTGTAGCTGGCCTCTACCCCATCCGCTGCTTCTCATACGCCTTCAGATGCGTATAGGCGATGCGCAGCTTCGGCACCGGCACCTTGGCCGCGTCCGCACGTGCGATGAGATCGCCGATGACGTGATCGGCTTCGACCGGTAGGCCCGCTTTGATGTCGCGGAACATCGACGCCGTCATCGGCGAGCCCTCGGCGGTCAGATTGCCCTTCACCCGCTCGAAGAACGGCCCGCCTGGCGGATATCCCGACGCAGCCGCGACCGCGCTGGTCTCGTCCAGCATGCCGAGCAGGAAATCCCGACCGCCGGGCGCCGCGAGGATGTTGCCGACCGAGGTACGCATCAGGCTGGTGCTGGCCGCGAGCGAGGACAGGAAGACCCATTTCTCCCACATGTCCTGCATGATGTTCTGGCTGGCGGTGGCGCCATTGATCCCGCTCTTAAAGGCCTCGTCGATGGCCTTGACGCGGTCCGACAGCTTGCCGTCGCGCTCGCCGTAATTGATCGACTGCATCGGTTGCAGCTGCACCACCTCGCGCTGCTCGTTCAGTGTCGCGGCGATGGCGCAGAGCCCGCCGAGCACGCGCTCCTTGCCGAATTTGGCGTCTAGCGTATCGAGATGCTTCATGCCGTTCAGCATCGGGATGATCGCGGTGTTTGGCCCGACCGCGGCTGCGAACGATTTGATGGCGTCGTCGAGGTCGAACGCCTTGCAGCTGAGCAGCACGACGTCGAACTTGTCCTTGATCGCGTCGGCCTGAACCGTCGGCGGATTCTTCAAGGTCACATCGCCGTTCGGGCTTTTGATGACGAGGCCGGCGCTCGCGAGCTCGCCGGCGCGTCGCGGCCGGACCAGGAAGGTGACGTCGCGGCCGGCCTGCAACAGCCTGCCACCAAAATAGCCGCCGATGGCACCGGCGCCGACCACGAGGATACGCATGAAAGAACTCCGTTCTATTCTTGGCGAATGGCGAATTGGGAGTAGCGAATAGTAAGCCCGATTTCCACTCGCTATTCGTTACCCGCCATTCGCGCGCTTCACTTTCCCGACACCATTTCCTCGACGTCGCGCAATTGCTCCTTGCCGAAGAATATCTCGTCGCCAACGAAGAAGGTCGGCGAGCCGAAGGCGCCGCGGGCCACCGCCTCCTCTGTGTTCTTGATCAGCTTGCCCTTCACCTCTGGTTCCTGCGCGCGGGCGAACAGCTTTTGTGCATCGAGTCCGGAGGAGGCCAGCGCCTTTGCCGCGATCTCGGGATCGTTCATCTTCTTCGGCTCGCGCCACATGTGATGGAAGGCGGCCTCGACGTATGTCTCGAACACGCCCTCGAGCTGCGCAGCGACTGCCGTGCGCATCAGGTTCAGCGTGTTGACCGGGAAGTGCGGGTTCCAGACATAGGGCTGAACCTTGAAGCGTTTGATGAAGCGCTCGGTCTCGATCTGCTGGAATTCGCGCTTGTTCTTGATGCCGGCGAGCGACTCGGCCGGCGACTTGTTGTTGGTGGATTTGAAGATGCCGCCGAGCAGGATCGGCACATAGTCGAACTTGACGCCGATGCGCTGCTCGATTGCCGGGATCGCCAGATGGCTGAGATAGGCATTCGGGCTGCCGAAATCGAACAGGAATTGCGGGGCGGTGCGGGTCAAGTTGGATCTCCCTTGCGGCGCTTTTCACTTATTGTGGCGCAGCGCGCGTCATAGGTCCACCGTTTAATGACGGTCATAATACTCTGACGGTCAGATCAAGCGCCGGATCGTCTGCTTGCGCCACACCAGGAGGTAATAGCCCATCTGCAAAACGAACATGGCGCAGAACACGATCGGATAGGCCGCCCATACACCTTCCAGGCCGACCGTGCGGCTCAGGAATATCGCCGCCGGCAGCTCGATCGCGACGATGGCGACGATCGACAGCAGCATCGGCGTCAAGGCGACGCCTGCGGCGCGCATGGCGCCAGAGAACACGGTGGCGAGGCCGAACGGCACCGAGCTCCACAAGGCGATGTAAAGCAGGTCCTTCGCTAGATCGAGCACGGTGCCGTCGGTGATGAAGATGCCGAGCACGGCGCGAGGGGCCAGATAGATCAGCGCCACCAGCCCGCCGGTCAGCACCAGGTTGAACGCGATGCCGGCGCGAACGATGCCGTCGAGCCGCGCCCGGTCGCCACCGCCGATCGCCTGCGCACCAAGGATCGAGACCGCGATTGAAATCGACATCGCCGTGAACTGCGTGTAGCCCATCACCTGATTGACGGCGCCGTAAGCGGCCGTGGCGTTCGAGCCGAAGCCGTTGACGAGCCCCAGCAGCACCAGTTCGGCAATCGCCATCACCACCATGCCGATGGCGCTCGGCAACCCGATGCCGAGAATCTTTCCGAGCACGGTCCCATTGAGCCGCAGCTGACGCAGCAGTGCTGCGTCAGGCGCCAATGCATGCCTTTTCCGCAGCAAGTAGAGGGCCAGCACGATCAACGTCACGGCGTTGGCGATCGCAGCTGCCCAGGCAGGGCTGGTGATGCCAGCCGCCGGCAATCCGAAAGAGCCGCGGATCAGCAGCGGCGTCAGGATCAGGCCGATCGCGGTCGACAATGCCAGTGCCAGCAGCGGCGTCACGGTGTCGCCGACGCCCCGGATCATCGCCGTCATCAGCAGGAAGACGAAGCCGAGCGGCATAGTCAGCAGCATGATGCGCGCATAGGCGCTGGCCTGGTCGAGGATGTCGGCGGGCGTCGCGAGCGCCATCATCAATGGGTGGCTGAAGATGCCGCCGATCAGTGCAATCGCAATCGAGAGCACCAGGCCGATCGCCACCGTCGTGCCGACGACGAGCTTGATCCTGTCATGCTCACCTGCACCGAAAGCCTGGCCGATCAGCACCGTGGCGCCGGTGCTAAGGCCGATGACGAAGGCAAACAAGAAGAACATTACCGGGAAGAAGGCCGAGACCGCGGCGAGCGCCTCGACGCCGATCATCTGCCCGAGATAGACGTTGCTGACTGTGCCGAACAGCGATTGCAGCGCGTTGCCCAGCATCAACGGTGCGAGGAAACGGAGGAATGTCGTCCAGAGTGGCGGCGTGGGGGACATGGGATTCGCCTTTCATCGGAGCGTGCGAAGCCGTTGCCGCGCAATGCGCGGCTTGGGCCGTCGATGGAGATTTGGAAGACGCGCCTAGGCGCGGTCGCTGTAGGCGAGCTTGACGATGTGATCGCGGATGTCGGTCGGCCAGTCCGCGATCAGTCCGGTGAAGCGCCGCCTGTCGTCTGCGAACAGCGCCCGCGAGGCTTCCTCGAACTGCGGCAGATTGCCGGCCATGGTCGACATGAAGTGATAGGCCGCATCGCGCGCCTGCCGCTCGCGGTCCTTGTCGCCGCTCGCGCGCCTGGCTTCATCGACCAGCTTGCGCAGCGCCACCGAGGCGCCGCCGGCCTGGGCGTTGAGCCACTCCCAATGCCGCGGCAGCAAGGTCACCTCACGCGCGACCACGCCGAGCTTCGGCCGGCCGCGGCCGCGCGGCTCACTCGGCAGCGTGCTCTCTTCAACCGGGGGCGGGACAAGCGCAGCCACGCGCGCCAGCACCTCGCGATCGCCGCCGCGCAGATCGAAGTCGATCGATCGACCCGTGGCGTCCTCGAAGATGATGATGGCCTCGTCCGATCGTGGCGCCACCCGCTTGACGATCAGTGCGACTTCGCCGGCTGCCCCGGACACGAGCCGACGCTGTCCCTGGAAGGCGGTGAATGTTCTATGCATTGAAATCATTGCCATATTTTGATGCTGGAAGTCATTAATACCCGGATGAATTCTGCCCGTCAATATACCCGGGTGAAAATATCCGCACCGACGGCTCGACATTGCGTTCCCGGGCTGGCACCAACGCGCGGCTGACCAAGCCTATCTGGGGATCTACCGATGCTGACCGTTCATCACCTCAACAATTCCCGCTCGCAGCGCGTGCTGTGGCTGCTCGAAGAGTTGGGCGTGCCCTATGAGATCGTGCGCTATCAGCGCCAGGCGGACATGCGCGCGCCGAGGGAGCTGCGCGCGATCCACCCGCTCGGCAAGTCGCCCGTGATCACCGACAACGGCAACACCATCGCCGAGTCGGGCGCGATCATCGAATATCTCATCGCAACCTACGGCAACGGCCGGCTGATCCCGCCGCAAAACACGCCGGAGCGGCTGCGCTACACCTATTGGCTGCACTATGCGGAAGGTTCGGCGATGCAGCCGCTGCTCCTCAAGCTGCTGTTCACACTGATGCCGAAGCGGGCGCCCGCACTGCTCCGGCCGCTGGTGCGCAAGGTCTGCAACCAAGCTCTCACGGCGTTGGTCAATCCGCAGCTCAAGCAGCACATGGACTATTGGGAAGGCGAGCTTGCGAAGAGCGCGTGGTTCGCCGGCAACGAGTTTACCGCCGCCGACATCCAGATGAGCTTTCCGCTGGAAGCAGCCCAGGCCCGCGGCGGGCTGGAGCAGGGCCATCCCAAGGCAATGGCATTTCTTGAGCGCATCCACGCGCGCCCGGCCTATGCCAGAGCGCTCGAAAAGGGCGGGCCGTATCAGGTGGGACGGTGAGTCAGTCCGCGTGCAGCACGCGTCCGCGTGTCTCTGGCAGGGCGAAGGCTGCGATGAAGAACACGGCGTAAGCCACCACGGCGAAGATCGCGATGGCGTTTGCGAGCGACGTCGTCGCCGACAGCGCGCCGACCAGGAACGGAAACAGCGCGCCGATGCCGCGGCCGAAATTGTAGCAGAAGCCCTGGCCCGAGCCGCGCAGCCGCGTCGGATAGAGCTCGGTCAGGAAGGCGCCGATCCCCGAGAAATAGCCCGAAGCGAAGAAGCCGAGCGGGAAGCCCAGCACCCAAAGGATTTCGTTGGTGAGCGGCAGCTGCGTGTACAGCAGCACCACCGCCATGGCGCCGATCGAGAAGATCAGGAACAGATTGCGGCGGCCGATCCGGTCGGCGAGCCAGGCGCCGACGAGATAGCCGATGAAGGAGCCGATGATCAGCGTCGCGAGATAGCCGGTCGAGCCGACGATCGACAGGTGCCGCTCCTTGGTCAGGAACTGCGGCACCCAAAACGTGACCGCGTAATAGCCGCCCTGGCAGCCCGTCGCCATCAGCGATGCCAGGATCGTTGTCTTCAGGATCGGGCCGGAGAAGATCTCCCAAAGCGCCGGACGATCGCCGCTCGCGGCCTGCCTGGCGCGGGCCTGGGCGGAGATCTCCGGCTCGGTGACCGAGCGGCGGATGTAGAATACGAGCAATGCCGGCAATGCGCCGATCACGAACATCCAGCGCCACGCCGATTCCGCCGGCAGGGCCGAGAACAGGATCGCCTGCGACAGCACCGCGAGACCCCAGCCGACCGCCCAGCCCGACTGCACCGAGCCGACGGCGCGCCCACGATATTGCGGGCGGATCGCCTCGCCCATCAAGACCGCGCCGGCAGCCCATTCGCCGCCAAAGCCGAGGCCGAGCAGGGCGCGCGCAATCAGGAGCTGGTCGAAATTCTGCACGACTGCGCAGACCAGCGAGAAGAACGAGAACCAGATGATGGTGATCTGCAGCGTCCGGACCCGCCCGATATGGTCGGAGAGATAGCCGCCGAGCCAGCCGCCGATTGCCGAGGCCAGCAGCGTCACGGTGCCGGCGAGGCCGGCTGAGGCGGCATCGACCTTCCACAGCGCGATGATCGTGCCGATCACCAGCGGGTAGATCATGAAATCCATGCCGTCGAGCGCCCAGCCCGCCGCGCAGGCCCAGAACGTCCGGCGCTCCGGCATGTTCATGTCGCGATAGAATGCGAGAAGACTGGTGTCCTCGATCTCCGCGCGCTCGATGCGCTGGTTCGGGTCGGCTGTGGTCATGTGTTTTTCCGGCAGTTTCTTATGCGGGCGTTGGTAGCACGCGTGGCGGCGAGAGCTAGCGTGCCCGCGCTCCCGTGCCATGCAAACTAAGGAGGCTATTGCCCCGCGGCCTCCGCGCCGCGCGTCCGGGGATCGGCCGCGCCGAGCGGCCCGTTAGACGTCACGAGGATCGAATTGGCCGAGGTCTGCCCCATCGGCTCGACGATGATGTGACCCATCGCCTTCAGCTCACCCAGCACGTCGCTGGGAAAACCGTTCTCGACCCGCACCTCGTCCGGTAGCCATTGGTGATGCAGCCGCGGCGTCGTAACGGCGGCGGCGACGTCCATCCTGTAGTCGAGGACGTTCACGATCACCTGCAGCACGGTCGAGATGATGCGGCTCCCACCGGGCGAGCCCGTCACCAGCACCGGCTTGCCGTCCCGCAGCACGATGGTCGGCGACATCGAGGACAGCGGGCGTTTTCCGGGTCCGGGCAGGTTGGCCTCGAAGCCGACGAGGCCGTAGGCGTTGGACGCGCCGACCGCCGCTGTGAAATCGTCGAGCTCGTTGTTGAGCAGAACGCCGGTGCCGTCCGCGACGAGGCCGACGCCATAGCTGAAGTTCAATGTGTAGGTGTTGCTGACGGCATTGCCGCGGCCGTCGACGACGGAGAAATGCGTGGTGTTGCTGCCTTCGCGCGGCGTGGTGGCGGCAGATACGAGCTCCTTCGACGGCGTGGCGCGATCGGTGGAGATGCCTGCGCGCAGCTTGGCGGCATAGTTCTTCGCGGTCAGCGTCTCGATTGGTGCATTGACGAAGGCGGGATCGCCGAGATAGCGCGCGCGGTCCGCATAGGCGCGCTTCATGGCCTCGATCAAAAGATGTAGCGAGGCCGCCGATCCCTGCTTGAGATCGGCGAGCTGAAAGCCTTCGAGGATGTTGAGCGTCTCCACCAGCACCACGCCGCCGGACGAGGGCAGCGGCATCGACACGATGTCGTAGCCGCGATAGGTGCCGCGCACCGGTGCACGGATCACCGCCTGATAGGATTTCAGGTCGGCCGGGGTCATGATGCCGCCGGCGTCAGTCACGGCCTTGGCGAGCTTTTCCGCAACCGGTCCCTCGTAGAAGCCGCGCGGCCCCTGTGCGGCGACGGCCGACAGCGTTGCGGCGAGATCGGCTTGCACCAGCCTGTCACCTTGGCCAAACGGCGTGCCGTCGGGGCGTGAGAAGATTTTGGCCGAGGACGGCCAGCGCGCCAGCCGCCGGTGCCAGCTCGGCAGCGTGTCGGCCATGTCGTCGCTGACGATGAAGCCGTCGCGCGCGAGCGCGATCGCAGGCTCGACCAGCTGTGCCAGCGTGAACTGGCCCGATCCGTATTTCTCCAGTGCGAGCGCGAGACCTGCGACGGTGCCGGGCACGCCGATGCCGAGCGCGGAATCCCGCGACTTCGTCATGTCAGGCTTGCCGTCGGGTCCGAGGAAAATTTGCGGCGTGGTCGCAGCCGGCGCGGTCTCGCGATAGTCGATCGTGATGTCTTCATTGCGATCGGCGGAATGGATCACCATGAAGCCGCCGCCGCCGATATTGCCGGCTCGCGGATAGGTCACGGCCATCGCAAGGCCGGTGGCGACCGCAGCATCGACGGCATTGCCGCCGCGCCGCAGGATGTCGGCGCCGACCTGCGCGGAAATCTTCTCCTGCGCCACCACCATGCCGTGCTCGGCGGCGACGGCACGCACTGCGTCGCGCGCGGGCGGGACATAGCCCCGCCGTGCATCCTGGGCCGTCGCGGGCACGAGGGCGAGCGCCAGCGTAGCGATGACGGCCAACAATGTCCGCCGTGTCGAATATGACGACATTTCAAAATTTCCGCCGTGCCTTTCAGGCAGTCCCTTGGGGCAGTTCACACCCGTCACGGCAATGCTATACGGTTTGCTCCGAGAGAGGCAAAACTGTTCGTGATGAGGACTGCGTGATGACGACGATCGCCCCGGATGCGCGCATGGCCGGCGTGGCGCGGACCTATCCGCCGCGCGCCGCCGTCGTCAGCTGGATCTTCTTCGATTGGGCCGCGCAGCCATATTTCACGCTGATCACGACCTTCGTGTTCGCGCCCTATTTCGCGACAGCCATCGCGCCAAATCCCGCGACCGGTCAATCCTTGTGGGGCTTTGCGATGGCGGCCGCGGGCCTTGCAATCGCTCTGTTGTCGCCTGTGCTCGGCGCCATCGCGGACGCTTCGGGTCGCAGGAAACCGTGGATCGCGGGTTTCGGCGCCGTGCTGGTGCTGGCGTCATGCACGCTGTGGATCGGCAAGCCCGGCGATGCCGCCGTCATTCCGCTGGTGCTCACCGCAGTTGCGCTCGCCAGCGTCGGTGCGGAGTTCGCCACGCTCTTCAACAACGCGATGATGCCGACCCTGGTCCCGCCGGAACGGATCGGCCGTCTCTCCGGTACCGGCTGGGCCACGGGTTACATCGGCGGCATCGTCAGCCTGATCATCGTGCTCGGCCTGCTCGCCGCCAATCCCGAGACCGGCCGCACGCTGCTCGGCTTCACGCCGCTGTTCGGGCTCGATCCCATCACGCGTCAGGGCGATCGTGCCGCGGGGCCGTTGACCGCGCTCTGGTTCATCATCTTCGTGACACCGATGTTCCTGTTCACGCCCGACTATCCGGCCAAGCGTCCGCTGGGCAAGGCCCTGCGCGAAGGGCTGGCCGAGCTGAAGCAATCGATCAGGAGCCTGCCGAAGCAGAAGTCGCTTGCGGCGTTCCTGCTCGCCAACATGATCTACACCGACGGGCTGGTGTCGCTGTTTGCCTTCGGCGGCATCTATGCTGCCGGCACGTTCGGCTGGCACACGATCCAGATCGGCACGTTCGGCATCATGCTCGCGATCGCCGGCGCGTTCGGCGCCTGGCTCGGCGGCAAGATCGACGACCGTCTCGGGCCGCGGCGTGTGATCGCCGGTAGCCTGCTGATCCTGCTGCTGTCGGTGGCGGCGATCCTGCTGGTCGACAAGGACAGCGTGCTGTTCGTCAAGGTCGCGCCGCCGCAGCCGGGTGCAGGCCTGTTCTCGAGCGCCGCGGAGCGCGCCTATCTGGTGCTGGGCTGCCTGATCGGCGCGGCCGGCGGCCCATTGCAAGCCGCCTCTCGCACGCTGTTGATCCGTCTGGCACCGAAGGACCGCATCGCGCAGTACTTTGGCCTGTTCGCCTTAACCGGGAAGGTGACGTCCTTCATCGGCCCGCTGCTGATCGGCATGATCACTGCGGCAACGGCGAGCCAGAAAGCCGGCATGGCCGTGCTGGTGGTGTTCTTCGTCGCAGGATTGGGGCTGTTGATGCGGGTGCGGGGAGAATAGACCTCCGCTGTTGCGCCAAACTCCGCCGTCGTCCCGGCCTAGCGCGCAATTGCGCGCGACGGACGGGACGACTCGTTGAAAGTTCAGTGCACCATGCTCTAATGCCTGAAGTGCCGCGTTCCGGTGAACACCATGGCGATGCCGTGCTCGTCGGCAGCCTTGATCACCTCATCATCGCGCATCGAGCCGCCGGGCTGGACCACGGCGGTCGCGCCGGCCTCGATGCAGGCGAGCATGCCGTCGGCAAAGGGGAAGAACGCATCTGACGCCACGACAGAGCCCTTGGTCAGCGGCTCGGCGAGCTTCAGCTCACCCGCCGCATCCTGTGCCTTGCGCGCCGCGATACGCGCTGAGTCGACCCGGCTCATCTGGCCCGCGCCGATGCCGACCGTGGCGAGATCCTTGGCGTAGATGATGGTGTTGGACTTGACGTGCTTGGCCACCCGGAACGCAAACTTCAGGTCGCGCATCTCGGCATCCGTGGGCGAGCGCTTGGTCACGACCTTGAAGGTCATGTCGTCGACCACGGCATTGTCGCGGCTCTGCACCAGCAGGCCGCCGGCGACGGTCTTGGCGGTGAAACCGGGCGCGCGCGGATCGGGCAGGCTGCCGGCGAGCAGCAGGCGCAGGTTCTTCTTGCCGCCGATGATGGAGATGGCCTCTTCGCTGGCGTCCGGTGCGATGATCACCTCGGTGAAGATCTTCGTGATCTCGCGCGCGGTGTCGGCGTCGAGCGGGCGGTTCATCGCGATGATCCCGCCGAAGGCGGAGGTGGAATCGCAGGCGAGCGCCTTGCGATAGGCGTCGACGAGGTTTGCGCCCTCTGCCACGCCGCAGGGATTCGCGTGCTTGACGATGACGCAGGCTGCGGTGCGCGTGGCATCGAACTCGCCGATGCATTCATAGGCCGCGTCGGTGTCGTTGATGTTGTTGTAGGAAAGCTCCTTGCCCTGCAGCTGCCGCGCGGTGGAGACGCCCGGGCGCTTGTCCGGCGTCGCATAGAACGCCGCGGTCTGGTGCGGGTTCTCACCGTACCGCAGCGACTGGATCAGTCGGCCGCCGAAGGCGCGGAAGTCCGGCGCGTCGATCTCGAGTTGGCGGTTGAACCAGTTCGAGATCGCGGCGTCATAGGCCGCGGTGCGCGCATAGGCCTTCGCAGCAAGCCGCCGGCGTAGCTTCAGCGTGGTCGCGCCCTGGTTGGCGGCGAGCTCGTCGAGCACGGCCTTGTAATCCTTTGCCTCGACCACAACAGCGACGTCGTCATGGTTCTTGGCGGCGGCGCGGATCATCGCGGGGCCGCCGATGTCGATGTTCTCGATGCAGTCCTCGAAGCCGGCGCCTTTGTCGACGGTCGCCTCGAACGGATAGAGGTTGACGACGAGCAGGTCGATCGGTGCGATGCCGTGCGCCTTCATCGCCTCGGCATGCTCCTTGTTGTCGCGGATCGCGAGCAGCCCGCCATGCACCTTGGGATGCAGCGTCTTGACGCGGCCGTCCATCATCTCGGGGAAGCCGGTGAGGTCGGAGACGTCCTTCACCTTGAGGCCCACCGCAGCGATCGCTTTCGCAGTGCCGCCGGTCGAGACCAGCTCGACATCATGTGCGGCCAGTGCCTTGGCGAACTCGATCAGGCCGGTCTTGTCGGAAACGGAAAGCAGGGCGCGGGTGACGCGGCGGGGATGGTCAGTCATGAGCAAGATCCTCTGGTAAGGGAGTGTCTATGCCCAGGCGCGCGGCGGATATGTGTCGCGCTTCCCGATGGTGCTCCATCCAAGGTCGCCAGTCGCGCGAGCGCGTGCTCGATAGCAGCTTTCGGCCGGTTTCACAACGCCGGACAGGACTGGCGGACGTGCGTTTACAGCGGCAGTTCCGGCTCCCGCCGCGCATTTCGCCGGGCATTGGTGACGGCCGGTGAGGCCGTGGACCGCACGAAGCTCCAGCGGATCGAGGGCGCCTGCCGCGCGTCCTGCCGGATCACGATCTGAGCGGTGCGGCGCGGCCCGTCATTGCCGGCCAGGAATACGCTGTCCTCGAGGTCGACCTTGTCGTCCAAGGCTTCGAAGGTCCAGACGTCGCGGTTCGGCAGCACCAACATGACACCGCGGGCATCCGACAGCCGGCTCGCCTTCACCGCCGGATGCAGATGGAAGCGCAGCGCGAAATCGGCATCCGCGCCCTTGAAGCGCCCGCCCTGCGGCGGCGACAGCGTATCCTCCCCGTCGATGCGCGCGCCGTCGTTGGCGATCATCAGCACGCGGCGATGGATCGCGCCGAACTTCGAGAGATAGCCGTCATGGGAGGTCGTCAGCAGCGTGCCGTTCTGCACGATTTCGCGATAGCTCTCGACCTCGACGGGACCGCTGGTGACGGGCGCGCCGTGCAACAAGCGCTTCATCGCCGACATCTCCACGAACTGGCACGAGGAGGTCTCGTGATAGGTCAGCGTCGAATGCGCCGCGGTGCCGCGCGCGAACGGTCGCCAATTGTCGCGGCCCGTGGTCGGCATGCCGCAATTGGTGACGATGCGGCTGATGCCGGAGGACAGCTCGAACGACAGGCAGCCGGCATGCGCGTCGTGGCTGATGCCGGCCGGCGGCGGCGGGCCGGTGTCGAT
>NZ_JXJM01000001.1:6754219-6814823 GCF_001593325.1 Bradyrhizobium sp. DOA1 | reverse complement strand
GGCGTCGAGGCGTTGGAAGCCGGTATGCGGCATGTTCGCCATCGGCGAGCCATGGGTGTCGTCATAGGCGAGCAGCGTCGCCAGCAGGTCGGACGGCGTCGCGCTCATGCCGTTGAACAGCGCGAAATTGCCGTCGCCGTGCCGGAAGAAGCGCAGCATCGGCATCATGCGGTCGATCGCGTTGAGCAGCGCCGGCGGCGGCGCGATGTTGCGCGCGGCAAAGGTCTGCCGCAGCGGCAACAGGTCGATCAGGAGGTCGATCAAGGCGCCCGGGTTGCGCGAGATGTGACCGCCGTCGGGCAGGATCTGCCGCTGCAATTCGTCCGAGAGCTTCTTTGAGGCACTGCGGATGTGGCGTGCCTGATTGGCGAGGCACAGCGCCGCGTAGCACAGCGCGATCAGCACCTGCAGCTTCGGCACGCCATCGGGAATGTTGACCATCGTGTAGCGCAGGAAGCGAATCTCGCGTGCAAGCGCGCGCAAATAGCGGCGATAGAACTTGTTGTCGGTATCGTTGAGCACCAAGGGTGCCTGCGACAACAGCGAGATCACGCGCCGTGCCAGCACGTCGGCGCGCCGCGCCACCGGACGGCGCTTGTTGGCGGGATTCGAGATCCAGTCCTCGACCAGCGCACGCGCATTGGCCCGCGTCAGCGCGGTGTCGGCGGCACGCAGATGCCGTAGCCAGCCGAAGCCGAGCAGAGCGACCTCCCAATCCTCCGACGGCGGTTCGAGATCGAAGATCGAGCGGCCGTGGCAATTGACGATCTTGCCGGCGAAGACGAAGCGGCCGGCATAGATCTCGGCGGCGCGGGTCGCATCCGCGGTGCGCAAATCATGGGGCGCGATGATCAGCCGGTCGGTGCGGCTCGGCCAGACCCGCGACACCGCGATGGACCCGCCGCTCGCGCGCGCGAGCATGTTCCGCGCGAAGCGGTTCATGACCAGCGTCGAGATACGTCTGCGTTGAGCGACCGACACGCCTTGCCTTGATGGGGAGAGGATTCCGACGAATCCTTATTAATCCCAAAATCGGACGGCTGACACCACCTTGAACGGCGCGAATCAGCGTCGCGCTTGCAAAATCCAGTGCAAAATCAGGATTTAACGAGCCGGGCCGCGTAGAATCCGTCGAGCCCGCCGAGCTTGGGATCGGCGTTCGGCAGATGGCTGGGCAAAGTACGCAGATCGCCTTCTCCGGTGAGGATTTCGTCGAGACCCGCGACCTCCGACGCCTCGATCGGGACGCGGCGAAGCGCGGGCTCTGCGGCCAGCAGCGCGGCGATGGCGTGCTCGCCCTCTTCGGGTTCCAGCGAACAGGTGCAATAGACCAGCGTCCCTCCGGGTTTGAGCAGCGAGACGGATTTTTGCAGCAGCCGCTGCTGGAGCGCGGTCAGGGCGGCGATGTCGGATTCCTGCCGGAGCCAGGCCACATCGGGATGACGGCGGATCGTGCCGGTCGAGGTGCAGGGCGCGTCGATCAGGATGCCGTCGAAGGCATCGGCAGGGCCGGGCCATTCTACGGCGTCAGCGACGACGGTCTCGGCCTGGAGCGACAACCGCCCGAGGTTTTCACGCAGTCGCGCCACCCGGGCGGGCGAGCGGTCGATGGCCGTGACATGCGCGCCTGATAGCGCCAGCTGCGCGGTCTTGCCGCCCGGGGCGGCGCAGAGATCGGCGATGGACTTGCCTTTGATATCGCCAAACAGCCGGGCGGGCAGCGCGGCGGCGGCATCCTGCACCCACCATTGTCCCTCGGCGAAGCCCGGCAGCATCGTCACCGAGCCATGCAGCAGCATCCGCACCGTTCCGGTCGGCAGCGTCTCGCCATGCAGCCGACTGGCCCATTGCGCGGCATCCGATTTCACGGTCAGGTCGAGCGACGGCTCGTGGCCGAGCGCGAGCGCCATGTCTCTTGCGGTCGCCTCGCCATAATGCGTGCTCCAGCGCGCGAGCAGCCATGGCGGCAGGTCAAGCGATTGCGTGGCGACTTCCTCGACCAAGGCCTTGCCCTCGCGCGCGCAGCGGCGCAGCACGGCATTGACGAGACCGGCATAACGCGCGGCGCGCCGGTCGGATTGCACGAGGCGAACGGAGAGATCGACGGCGGCGTGATCGGGCACGTCCATCCAGAGGATCTGCGCAGCGCCGATCAGAAGCGCACTCTGCGCGCGCGGCGCGTCGGAGGGAATGCCCTTGTCGAGCAGACGGGATAGCACATGGCCGAGCGTGCCGAGCCGGCGCAGCACGGTCGCCACCAGGCGACGCATCAGCGCACGGTCGCGGTCGGCCAGCGTTTTCAATCCGGGATGGGCGCCGCCGCCGTCGAGCTGATCGTCAAGCGTGCGGTGCTTGTGCAGCACACCGTCGACGATGTCGGCGGCAATCCGGCGCGCCGCAAGGCCTGGCACTTCGGATGGAGGAGCGAAACGTTGAGATGGCATGCGGAAGCAAGGTTCTGAGCGAGCGGCAGTTCCGCCGCGATGGGCGCATGCCTTAACCAGCTCATCTGTGGCACGCGAATATGCCAAATGTAAGAATGGGCTCTCGCGTTTTCAGCCCGCCATGCCCATTTCAGCAATGCGTAAATTGGACCTCGCACCACGGATGATCTTGCGCTAGGAGCGCCGACATGAGTGACCAGCCCACTATTCCCGATCGCAAGCAGCTCCCGCCGGCCGCTCAACGCGCCTTGGCTGAAGCCGAAGCGCGACGGGCTACGGCTGCAGCACATGCCGAGGCGGCACCCAGGGAACTGCAGGGACCAAAGGGGCCCGAGCCAACCCGCTACGGCGATTGGGAGCGCAAGGGCATCGCGTCGGACTTTTAAAGCTCTCTTGCAGGTTCGGCCGACTCAGCCCTAGCGTGCGCGGGATGTCGCGCTTTGATCCAAGCCATCCCTCTCGGCCACATCGGTTTTCCTACAGCGGATCGCCGTTTGGCCGTCGCTTCTCCGGCCTATTGCCATGGATATTCGTGGTCGGCGTCGTGACGGCCATCGTGCTCGGCTTTCGCCACGGCACCCACTGGCCGATACCGCATGCGGATGATGGGCAGGCGCGCGATGCCGAAATCATCCTGCAGCAGTCCGGCAATTCCGATGTGCGTCAACCCGTCGATGTCGTTCGCACGGTCGACGGCGATACGTTCCTTGCTCGCGTGCATCAGCGCGACGGCCGTGACCTCGTGGCGCGCATCCGTCTGCGGGGCATCGACGCGCCCGAGATGAAAGCATCCTGCCAGGCTGAGCTGGAGAAGGCCGAAGCCGCTGGCGATGCCTTGCACAATTTGCTGAACCAGGGAGGCGTGACGATACACAATCTTGGTCAAGACAAATACGGCCGCGTTCTTGCCGACGTTTCAACCAAACGCACCGCCAACGTCGCGGCCACGCTGCTCGCAGGCGGTTACGTGCGCAGCTACAATGGCGGCCATCGCGACGGCTGGTGCGCGCGCGGCTGGCGCTTTTGGTAATAAAAAAGCCGCGTGGCAACACGCGGCTTTCGCACTCCTCGCGATCCCGGCGATCAGCGCGTCACGACCACCGTCGTGCCCACGGAGACGCGGCCATAGAGATCGGTGATGTCGTCGTTGAGCATGCGGATGCAGCCATAGGAGACGAAGCCGCCGATCGAGCCCGGCACGTTGGTGCCGTGGATCGCATATTCGCCGCCTGATAGCGTCATTGCCGCAACGCCCATCGGGTTGCGCGGCGAGCCCCCCGGAATCATGTCGGGAATGTTCGGCTTGTCGCGCTTCACCTCGGCGGGTGGCGCCCAGGCCGGGTTGAGATACTTGCCGTCAATCTTCGTTGTGCCGGCCCATTGCTTGCCGGACTTGCCGACGCCGACCGGATAGCGCACGGCATGGCCGTTATCGAGGATGAGATAGAGGCGGCGCTCGCTGGTTTTGACCACGATGGTGCCCGGCGAATAATCGGCCAGATGTGCACCTACCATCTCCGGCCGCGCCTCGGCGGCCGTCGACATCAAGACCCCAGCCCCGATGGTGGCGGCCAGCGCCACAGCAATCCTCATCGCCATCAATCTACCCCTGCCCTCGAACGGATCGTCCAAATTCACGCAAACCGGCAATTGCCGCTTGCCCAGACAATCTTAACCGCGCCTGTTAACCGGATGGTTTCCAGGCACGGCCGCCAAGGGCCCGCCAGCAGGCGGAACAAAGAAAATGTTCGAAATAAAGTAAATGACTTGAAAACAACACTCGGCCGGAAAGATGCGGGCGCGACCGGGCACACGCTGACAAGCGCGTGAGGATGTGAACGGCCGTTGTTTTGGTTTGAGGGGAGCGCTGGCGCGGGATCCAATCTCGTGTGCCGGACGCGCTGCAGCGCTTTGGCGCTGCTGCGCAGAGCCGGGACCCGTCGGGGGCCGTCCACCCCAACAGAAGGCCACGCGTCTTGTCGTCAGATGGGCCCCGGCTCAGCAGCGCACCGGCGAAGTAGCGCTGCGCTGCGTCCGGGGCACGAGATCGAAGTCTTACGCCGACTTCTTGTTCTGCCGGTTCTTGACGAGGTCGTCGACCACGGCGGGATCGGCCAGCGTCGAGGTGTCGCCCAGGCTGCCCGGCTCATCCTCGGCGATCTTACGCAAAATGCGGCGCATGATCTTGCCCGAGCGGGTCTTGGGCAGGCCCGGCGAGAACTGGATCTGGTCGGGCGCGGCGATCGGGCCGATCTCCTTGCGGACCCAGGTCACGAGCTCCTTGCGCAGATCCTCGGTTGGCTCGACGCCGGCCATCAGGGTGACATAGGCATAGATGCCCTGGCCCTTGATGTCGTGCGGGTAACCGACCACGGCGGCTTCCGACACCTTCTCATGCGCGACCAGCGCGCTCTCGACTTCTGCGGTGCCCATGCGGTGACCGGAGACGTTGATGACGTCGTCGACGCGGCCGGTGATCCAGTAATAACCGTCGGCGTCGCGCCGGCAGCCGTCGCCGGTGAAATACTTCCCCTTGTAGGTCGAGAAGTAGGTCTGCTCGAAGCGGGCGTGATCGCCATAGACCGTGCGCATCTGGCCCGGCCATGAGCGCGTGAGACAGAGATTGCCTGATGTCTCGCCTTCCAGCACCTTGCCGTCGGCGTCGACGATTTCAGGGACGACGCCGAAGAACGGCTGCGTCGCCGAGCCCGGCTTCAGCTTGGTCGCGCCCGGCAGCGGCGTGATCAGGATGCCGCCGGTCTCGGTCTGCCACCAGGTGTCGACGATCGGGCAGCGATCATCGCCGACGACGCGGTGATACCACTCCCAGGCCTCAGGGTTGATCGGCTCGCCGACGGAGCCGAGCAGGCGGAGCGAGGCGCGCGAGGTCTTCTTCACGGGATCGTCGCCCGCCTGCATCAGCGCACGGATCGCGGTCGGCGCGGTGTAGAAGATGTTGACCTTGTGCTTGTCGATGACGTTCCAGAACCTGGAATTATCGGGGTAATTCGGCACGCCTTCGAACATCAGCGTGGTCGCGCCGTTCGCCAGCGGCCCATAGAGAATGTAGCTGTGACCGGTGACCCAGCCGACGTCGGCGGTGCACCAGTAGATGTCACCGTCGTGATAGTCGAAGACGTATTGATGCGTCATCGCGGCGAACACGAGATAACCGCCGGAGGTGTGGAGCACGCCCTTGGGCTGGCCGGTGGAGCCCGAGGTATAGAGGATGAACAGCGGATCCTCGGCATGCATGTGCTCAACCGGGCATTCGGTCGTCACCATCGCCGCCGCCTCGTGATACCAGAGGTCCCGCGTCGGGTTCATGTCGATCTTGGTGCCGGTGCGCTTGACCACGACGACCCAGTCGACGCCGTCGGCCTTGGCGAGCGCCGCGTCGACATTGGCCTTCAGCGGCACCTTCTTGCCGCCGCGCAGGCCTTCGTCCGCGGTGATGATCACCTTGGATTGGCAGTCGTTGATGCGCTGGGCGAGGCTGTCGGGCGAGAAGCCGGCGAACACCACGGAGTGGATCGCGCCGATCCGCGCGCAGGCCAGCATCGCGTAGGCCGCCTCCGGGATCATCGGCAGGTAGATGGTGACTCGGTCACCCTTCTTGACGTTGCGGGTGCGCAGGATGTTGGCCATCCGGCAGACCTCGTCGTGCAACTCCTTGTAGGTGATGTGCTTGGATTGCGAGGGATCGTCGCCTTCCCAGATGATCGCTGTCTGGTGGGCGCGCGCAGGCAGATGGCGGTCGATGCAGTTGTGGGCGACGTTGAGGACGCCGTCCTCGAACCATTTGATCGAAATGTTGCCGGGCGCGAACGAGACGTTCTCGATCTTGGTGGGGGCCTTCATCCAGTCGATGCGCTTGGCCTGCTCCGCCCAGAAACCGTTCGGGTCCGAGATCGAGCGCGCGTACATGTCCTTGTACTTGGCCTGGTCGACCCAAGCGCGCTTCGCCCACTCTGCGGGTACGTCGTAGATCTTCTCGGACATGTTTCCCTCCACATACGGCAAGCCAGGCACAGGCTTCTGGCGTACCGACTTGATCGTTGAACGATTATGCGTCGGGCTAACCGGACCCGACAAGGAGCACAAGCTGGACCTTCGGCGGGCTGCCGGCCATGCGGCGGATCAAGCCCGCTTGGTGCGATTGTCGCAGATCTGAAACAGGCCGGCGCTCCGGCTTCCGGGGCTTTACCCAATCGACCGGAACAGGCTTGCGCAGAGCGCCATGCGGCGAATGGAGGTATTTAGAGACCTCTCCTCACCGATTCGGGACTCGCAATGCGGTTCGGAACACCCTAAATGGCCAACCCGGGTCCGGAGAGACCTCTTGGAACAAAAATCAGAACAGCGGCATTGAACGGTAACAGACAGGGCTAGGCATAAGACTATGATGGATCAGCAGAATCTCGGGACTATGCGGCCCGCTTCAGCCGATCCTGCGGCCATTGCCCTCGCCAAGGCTCTCGGACAATGGCCCAAGCCGGCCGGTTTTAGGCGTTCTAGCCCCAAAAAGACCTTCGACGGGGCGCCGGCGACGGTCGAGGCGCTCGCAAAGGAGCTCGGCCTGCGGCTCGGCGACCAGAACGAGCTGACCATTCGGCGCATCAGGCGGGGCAAGGGCTATTCCTTCGTGCGACCCAACGGCGCCCATATCCGCGACGCCCGCACCATCCGCCGGCTGCACGCCATGGCGGTGCCGCCGGCCTATCGCGAGGTGCGCTATTCCGCCGATCCGAGCTCGCATCTGCAGGCCGTGGGACGCGATGCCGCGGGCCGGCTACAGTACCGCTACCACGCCGATTGGGAGAAGGTCCGCGAGCATCGTAAGGCGCATCGCCTGGAGAAGCTCGTCGGCGCGCTGCCGAAGATTCGGCGCAAGGTGTCGGCATTCCTGTCGGGCGACGAGCCGACGCGTGAATTCGCGCTCTCGGCCGTGATCGAGCTGATCGCCCGCACGGCGATCCGTCCCGGCAATGAATCTTATGCCCGCCTCAACGGCACCCGCGGCGCCACCACGCTGCTCAAGTCCAACGTGACGCTGGAAGACGATTGCTTCGTGCTGACCTTCAAGGCGAAGGGCGGCAAGGCCGTGCGGAAAGAGTGCGACGCAGCCAAGCTGGTGCGCGCCATCGGGATTTTGCAGGGCGTTCCGGGCAAGCGCATGTTCCAGTATCGCGACGCCTACGGCATCGTGCGCGCGGTCAGCACCACGCAGGTGAATGCATTTTTGCGCGAGATCGCCGGCATCAAGATTTCGCTGAAGGATTTTCGCACGCTGATGGCGTCCGCCGTGGTCGTGGAATCGTTGTCGCGGATCACGCCGGCGACCAGCCAGCGCGGCCGCAAGAAGCAGGTGCTGGACGCGATCCGTGCCGCGGCCGACCAGCTCTCCAACACGCCGGCGATCTGCCGCAAGAGCTACGTCCACGACACCATCGTCACCGCCTTCGAGGACGGCATCCTCGAACGCTTCGCCGCGACCATGAAGGGCCAGCGCTCGCAGGCGCGGCGCGAGCAGCTGCTGGCGCAGGTGGTGGCGACCGCGGCAGTGTGATCTGCCGTTGCTACGGCTTTTCTGACAAGCCCCTGTCGGGACCGGGATCGCCGCCGGCGGCTGCGCTCGTGAGCCGTTCCAGATAATGCGCCCATCCCTTTGCATGCGCAGCGGCCTGTTCCTCGGTCGGCAGGCCGCTATGGGTCATGCGCAGCAGCGTGCCGCCGTCGCGATCGATCAGGTCGATCTCGATCAGGCTCGAACCGGGCGGCACTTCCTGGCCGTCCTCCCAGCCGAACGTGTAGGCCAGACGATGCACCGGCACGACTTCGCGGAAAGCACCGCGGGCGATGCGGCCGCGCGGGCCAACGCCCTTGAGCAGGTAGAGTCCGCCGGGATGCGGCTCCGTGGTCGCATCGGAGCCCATCCAGCTCAGGATTTTATCTGGGTCGGTCAGATAGGCGAAAACGGTGGCGCGCGGGGCGGCGATCTGGGTCTCGCGTCGCACTATGAAGGGTTCGGTCATTTGCGATCCTTGGGCGATCATCCCTGGACAGACACCCGGACATGGCGGTGGTGACGCGGCCCGTCAAGGATTGCCCGTGACAAAGGCGGCGTGCCTTCGTCATGATCGGGCGATGCAGCTCTCCCCGACGCTAGCCTGGCTTGTCGATGCTGCCTCAGACAGTCCTGGGGCGGACCGCCTGCTTGCGGAACTCGGCGCACATCTGGTCGCCGACGGCGTGCCGCTCGCGGCGGGCGCCTTGACGCTGGAGGTGCCGCATCCGCTGATCGCAAAGCGGACCTGGTTGTGGCGTGCCGATAACGGTCGGGTGATCGAAGCGCTCGGCTTTGCACCGGGTGGCCTCGCGCCCGATCCGCCCGACGATGCTGGCCGTCGTTGGTTGCGCGACATTGCGGGCGGCGAGGTGCACGAAGATATCGTCGGACGACCTGATGGGCCGCAGCTTGGCTGGATCGGGCCGAGGCCGTTCACCGCAAGCGAGATCGAGCAGTTGCGTCAGGCGGCGCGATTTGCCGCAACGCCCCTCGCGGTGCTCGCCGGGCGTGCCACGTTGCGGGCGGCGCTGGATGCTTATCTCGGCAAGCGCAGCGCGGAACGGGTGCTCGCGGCACCGTTGCGGCGCGATCTCGGCGAGACCATCCAGGCCGCGCTGCTCTATGCCGATTTGCGCAACTTCACGCTCCTGTCGGAAACCAATCCGCCGGCCGATGTCATTGCGGCGCTCGATGCCTGGTTCGATCGCATCGCCGGTGCGGTTCACGCCTTTGGCGGCGAGGTGCTGAAATTCATCGGCGACGGCGTGCTGGCAATCTTTCCCGTGATCGAGGCGTCACCGCGCCATGCCTGCGAGGCGGCTCTGCGCGCGGCCGGCGCGGCCGAAGCCGGGATGGCCTTTCTCAACAAAGAGCGCCGCGGCCAGGGCTTGCCGCCACTCGCCTTCGGGGCCGCGCTTCATCTCGGCGAGATGCTCTGGGGTAATATCGGCGCTGCCAACCGGCTCGACTTCACGGCGATCGGTCCCGCCGTCAATCTGGCGAGCCGTCTCGAGGGATTGTGCAAGCCGTTGGGGCGGACCGTGCTGGTGTCGGGCGCGCTCGCCGCGGAAACGGAGACGCCCCTCATCGCGCTCGGATCGCATCCGCTGCGCGGCATTGCTTCGCCGTGCCAAGTCTTCGCATTGCCGGAGGCCCGAGCTGCGGAGCCGTAGGGTGGGCAAAGGCGCGCTCTTCGCGCGCCGTGCCCACCATCCAGCCGCGAGCTTTCATCTTGAATGGTGGGCACGCTGCGCTTTGCCCACCCTACAACTCTGAGGCTGGATAAGCCTAAACCCCACCCATCTTGCAGACGAGCTTCCACTCCTCCGCCGTCACCGGCTGCACCGACAGCCGCGAATATTTCACCAAGGCCATGTCGGCGAGCTTCTTCTCGGCCTTGATCGCGGCCATGGTCACCGGCGTCTTCAAGGGCTTGTCGGCCTTGATGTCGACGCAGACGAATTTTTCGGTCTTGTCGGTCGGGTCCGGATAGGCCTCCTTGATGATCTCCGCGATGCCGACAATCTCCTTGCCCTCGTTGGAATGATAGAAGAACGCCTTGTCGCCCTTCTTCATGGCAACGAGATTCTGGCGCGCGGTGTAGTTGCGCACGCCGGTCCAGGCCTCGCCCTTGGCGCCCTTCGCGACCTGCTGGTCCCAGGACCACACCGACGGTTCGGATTTCACCAGCCAGTAGTTCATCGCACGCCCTATCCATTCGTCATGGCCGGGCTTGTCCCGGCCATCCACGTCTCTACAACCAATTCAATATCAAGACGTGGATGGCCGCGACAAGCGCGGGCATGACCAGAGGATGTCATTCCTCTGCCTTGAAGGGGCGCGTCATCAGTGCCGAGATCGCGGTGTCGATCGTGCTCCGGCCGCTCAGGATCGACGCGACCGCGTTCGATACCGGCATCTCGATGTTTTGCGAAGCCGCGAGTTCGATCAGCACCGGTGCGGTTGACTCGCCTTCCGCGAGCTTGCCCGCAGCCGGCTGCTCGCCGCGGCCGAGCGCGAGGCCGAGTGCGAAATTGCGCGATTGCGGGCTCGAGCAAGTCAAAATGAGATCACCGAGGCCGGACAGGCCCGTGAGCGTCTCGCCGCGTGCGCCGAGGGCACGGCCGAGACGCGTCAACTCGGCAAATCCGCGTGTGGTCAGCGCAGCCTGCGCGGAGGCGCCGAGCTTGCGTCCGACCGCGATACCGACCGCGATCGCCAGCACGTTCTTGGCGGCGCCGCCGATCTCGACGCCGCGGATGTCGGTCGTGTGATAGGGTCTGAATGTCGCCGAGCCCAGCGCCTGCACCAGGCGGCTCGCCAGCGCCTCTTCCTTCGCGGCCAATGTCACCGCGGTCGGCAGGCCGCGCGCGACGTCGTCGGCGAAACTCGGGCCCGACAGGATCGCGGGCAGCGCATGCGGCGCCGCTTCGGTGATCACGTCGGTCATAAATTTATGGGTGCCGTGCTCGATGCCCTTGGCGCAGGCGACGATGGGCGCCGGCCTTGCCATGTGCGAAGCCAGCAGGTTGACCGCGCCGCGCAGGTGTTGCGCAGGCGTTGCGATCAGCAGCATGTCGGCGCCGGCAGCGAGGGCCAGATCGCTCGTTACGACTATCTCCGGAGCGAGCGGCACGCGGGGCAGCCGTGGATTGTCGCGCGTTGCGGCAATCCGGTCCGCATGCTCGGCATTGCGCGCCCACAGCGTCACATTCCGTCCTGCCCGCGCTGCCACGGTGGCCAGCGCGGTGCCCCAGGCGCCCGCTCCGATCACCGCGACGGACTGGAACGCGGTCATGGCTAATATCCCGCCCGCGTCTTGCCGTAACCCGCCGGTGCCGTCGCGTTGGCATCGAGCAGCCAGCGCGCGCGGGGCTGCGCGTCCATCGTGTCGGTCATGCCGAGCGCGAGACGCTCGGCGCCGGCCCAGGCGATCATCGCGCCGTTGTCGGTGCAGAGCGCCGGCGGCGGCATGATCAGCTCTGTCCCGGCCCGCTGCGCGACGTCGTGCAAGGCGCTGCGGATCGCCTGATTGGCGGCCACGCCGCCGGCGGCCACGAGCGCACGCGGTGCGCCGAACTGCTCGCGGAAAAGCTTCAGGCCGACGCTCAGCCGGTCCGCCGTCGAGTCCAGCACGGCGGCCTGGAAGCTGGCGCAGAGATCGCTGACGTCCTGCGGCGTGAGCTCAGCGATCCGGCTCGCTTCGGTGCGTACCGCTGTCTTCAAGCCCGACAGCGAGAAATTGGCATCGGGACGGCCCTGCATCGGCCGGGGGAAGGCGAAGCGTGCGGCGTCGCCGCTTGCGGCAGCACGCTCGACCTGCGGACCGCCGGGATAGGGCAGGCCCAGCATCTTGGCGACCTTGTCGAAGGCCTCGCCGATGGCGTCGTCGACCGTGGTGCCGAGCCGCACATATTGGCCGACGCCGGTCACTGCCACGATCTGGGTGTGTCCGCCCGAGGCAAGGAACAGGCAATAGGGAAATTCGATGCCATCGGTAAGGCGCGGCGTCAGCGCATGCGCCTCCAGATGGTTCACCGCGACCAGCGGCGTGTCGTGCACCATCGCGATCGCCTTGGCGGTGGTGAGCCCGACGATGACACCGCCGATCAGCCCCGGCCCTGCGGCCGCCGCGACGCCGCCGAGCTGGGCGAAGCCGATGCCGGCCTCGCGCATCGCGCGGTCGATGATGCCGTCGAGCAGATCGACATGGGCGCGGGCTGCGATCTCCGGCACCACGCCGCCGAAGCGGGCGTGCTCTTCCACCTGCGACCGCACGATGTTGGACAGGATCCTGCCGCTGCCGTCGGGTGCGCGCTCGATCACCGCCGCGGCGGTTTCGTCGCAGGTGGTTTCGATGCCCAATACCAGCATTGGCGAATTGTTATCCAATTTGCGCCCTTGCGCTCATCCGGAAAGCCGAGTTCTGGTACGTCCGGTAGCATTCCGGGGATGGCTTGCGCAATCGCCACGCGCGGTCGTCCTCGTCCATGCGCCGCCAATTGGTTCGGGAACAGCAGCGATGTCCATTCTTGTCACACGGCCGCATCCCGACAATGAGGCGACGGCAGAGAATTTGCGCGCGCGGGGGTACGCGGTGTTGCTTGCGCCTGTGCTCAAGTTCGAGCCGGTCGCTTTTCACGCCGAGAGAGAGACGAGCTATGACGGCATCGTCGTCACATCAGCCAATGCGATTCGCGGCATCGCGCCGCAACTGCCGGACCTTGGTCTGGCGCACCTGCCGCTGTTTGCGGTCGGCGAGCACACGGCCGCCGCGGCACGCGACGCCGGCTTTGCCGACGTGACCGTCGCCGGCGGCGATGCGGCGGCGCTGCGCGACAAGGTGGTGCAGGGTGCACGCGACAAGGTGCTGAAGAAGAACTGCACGCTGCTTTACCTGGCGGGCGCGGATCTGTCGCGCGATCTCGGCGGTGAGCTCGGCGCCGAAGGATTCAACGTGGTCACACAGACCACCTATCGCATGGCGCCCGTCAAGGTGCTGCCGCGCGAGGTGTGCGATGGCTTCGCTGCCCACGGCATCGAGGCGGTGCTGCATTACTCCCGGCGCAGCGCACGGGCGTTCCTGGACGCGGCGCGGGAGGAAGGTGTTGAAATCTCGGCGCTGGCGATACCGCAATGCTGCCTGTCCGAGACGGTTGCTGGCGTGCTCCGCGAGGCCGGCGCGTCGCAGGTTCTGGTCGCGGCCACGCCGGACGAAAATGCCCTGTTCGACACCTTGGAGCGTGCTTTGCGCACCCGTTTGGCGTAAGAGGTCGGCCCGAATCCGACACAATCGGAGCCTCCCAAAGGATCCGTGCAAGGTATGGAAGTGTGAGGAACCGTCACGATGGCCGACGACAAGCCTGAAGACGCAGGATTGGCCCCCGACGCCGGTCGTGCCAAGCGCACCCCGCCCACCATCGACCTCGAGGCGACCGAAGTCTCGACCCAGCCGCAGGAGGCGGCGGGCGAGCCCGCAGCTCAGCCGCCGCTAGAGCCCGCCGAGACCGCGCAACCACAATCCGAGCAGGCCAAGTCCGAAGAGGTTCAGCCCGAAGAGCTTCAGCCCGAGCACGCCGACGCCGGGCCGGAGCGCAATGAGGCGGAAGCCGCCATCGCGGCTGCCGCCGGGTCGCCGCCGATTTCGCCTTGGGTGATCGCGCCGTTCTCCGGCGCTGCGGCCGCGGCCGTCGTGATCGCGGTCGGCTGGATGCTGGGCTGGCCCGCGGTGCAGGCGCCGCCTGCCGCACCGCAAGTCACAAGCGCTGCGGTCGATGCGCTCAGCGGGCGTGTCAGCGCAGTCGAAGCCAAAACGGGCAAGCCCGTCGCCGATCCGGCGACGGTGGCGCGAATCGACGCGCTGGAGAAAACCGTCGGCAGCTTGCGTAGCGACCTCGCCAATCTGCGCGCGCAATCCGACAAGACAGCGAGCGCACTGAATGACGTGAAGCCCGCGCCCGATCTTTCCGCGCTCAACAACCGCATCGCGCAGCTCGAACGTGCCAGCAAGGCCGAACGGGCCGAGATCGCGCAGCAGGGCGAGAAGATTGCCGACGTCAAGGCAATGGACGATAGGCCGCTGCGCCACGTGGTGGCCGCCGCTCTGCTCGACGTCGCAGTTCGCCATGGCGATCCCTATCAGCAGCAATTGGCGGCGGCTCGGTCGCTGGCGGCCAAGCCCGATACGCTGAAGCCGCTCGATAATTTTGCATCGTCGGGCATCCCGACGCCGGTCGCACTGAGCCGCGAGCTGCTCACCATCGTGCCGAAGCTGTCGCCGCCGGCGGAAGCCCAGGCCGGTGGCAGCGGTATCGTCGAGCGTCTCCAGGCGGGCGCGTCGAAGCTCGTTCGCATCGAGCGCACTGACGGCGTCGGCAATGACCGCGGTGCGATCGTGGCGCGCGTCACGGCGGCGGCGCTGCGCAACGATTTCGTCGAGGCGCGTCGCGAGTTGAAATCGCTGCCGGAGGCAGATCGCACCGCGGCGCAGGCTTGGCTCGACAAGGCCGATGCCCGCGATGCCGCGCTCGCCGCATCTCGCAAATTCGCCGACGATGCCATGGCGGATCTCGCCAAATCCGATTCAGTCAAGCCCGCTCAATAAGGTTCGCGCAACAATCAGCGCGTATAGGGACTGTCATGCTTCGCATCGTGCTCTTTCTCATTCTGATCGCGCTGGCGGCGGCCGGCGGCGCCTGGGTTGCCGACCAGCCCGGCGAAGTGGTCCTGACCTGGGGCGGTTGGCGGGCCTCGCCAACCATTCCAGTGTTCGTGCTCCTTCTCGGCATCTTCGCCGTTGCTGTCGTCCTGCTCTGGAGCATCGTGACCATGATCTGGCGCACGCCGGGGCGTTTGCGCCGCCGTCGTCACGAGAAACGCCATGCGCGCGGCCGCCACGCCATCACCCACGGCCTGCTCGCGATCGGTCACGGCGACACCGCGCTTGCCCGTCGGCACGCGGTGGCGGCGCGGCGGCATGCGCCGAACGATCCGCTCGCGCTGCTGCTGCATGCGCAGTCGGCGCAGCTCGACGGCAATCGCGATGAGGCGCGGCGCGCCTTCCGCGCCATGGCCGAGCGCGAGGACACGCGCCTGCTCGGCCTGCGCGGCCTGTTCATCGAGGCGCAGCGCGCGGACGATGCGGTTGGCGCCGTGATGATCGCCGAAGAAGCGATCAAGCTGTCGCCGTCCTCGGCCTGGGCTTCGCATGCGGTGCTCGGCTTCCGCTGCGCGCGTGGCGACTGGAGCGGTGCGCTCGCGATCCTCGATTCCAATCTGTCCGCGGGGCAGATCGACAAGCCGACCTATCGCCGGCAACGCGGCGTCCTGCTCACCGCGCGTGCGCTGGAATTGGAAACCATGGACCGCGACGTCGCGCGCGAGAGCGTGATGGAGGCGGTCAAGCTCGCACCGACCCTGGTGCCGGCCGCGGTGCTCGCCGCGAAATTCGAGAGCGAGGCGCATCAGGTGCGCCGCGCCATGAAGCTGGTCGAGGCCGCCTGGATCGCCAATCCGCATCCCGATCTCGCCGATGCCTATGCGCATGTGAAGCTCGGCGATACCGCGTGGCACCGCCTGCAGCGGGTCGAGACGCTCGCGGCCAAGACGCCGGCGGACAAGCCCGGTCATGTCGAGGGCCAGCTCGCAATCGCGCGGGCCGCGATCGATGCCTCCGAGTTCGCCCGTGCGCGCGAGGTACTCGCGCCACATCTCAAGGACCCGACGCAGCGCGTCGCGCTGCTGATGGCCGATATCGAGCGCACCGAGCATGGCGACGGCGGCCGTGCCCGCGCCTGGACCTTGCGCGCGGTGCGCGCCCGCCACGATCCCGCCTGGACGGCGGACGGCTATGTCAGCGACCGCTGGCGTCCGGTCTCCCCGGTCACCGGCCGCCTCGACGCCTTCCAATGGCAGACCCCGGTCGCAAGCCTGCCCTCGGACAGGAGCACCACGATCGAGTCCTCGGCGTTCGAGGAAGCCATGCTGGCGGCCCCGCCGCCGAAGCGGGTGACGGCGGCAGCCAGCGAAGCTCCGATGGAACCGCCGGTGGCGGCTCCGGCCCCAGCCCCGGCCGCTCAGGACAATTCGCCCCCACAGGCCAAAGAGGCCGCCAAGGAAGCCCCCAAAGCCGCCAACGAAGCTGCCACAGAAGAGCCGGCGGTCACGCCCGCCGATCTGGCCGATCCGGCACCGGCGCCGGCCGAATCATCGCCGCCGCCGGCCACGCCGGTGTTCCAAAGCCGTGCCGATCTCGGCAAGCCCGGACCGGCCCCAATCCCCGCCGTGATCCCGATCGTCCGCGCGCCGGATGATCCCGGGATTGATGACGAGGGCCCGAGCGATGAATTTACGGAACAAATCGGCACGCCCAAGGCTCAGGCCGGCGGCTGGCGCGGATTCTGGTCCCGCTGGGGCGCGTGAGGCGCATTTCGAGCGCCGCTTGTCCTTGCCAATTCGGGCCATGCCCGATATCAGGGGCCCGCGTATTGGAGCCAACATCCGTTCGGGCTCCGGCAGGGTTCGCCGCAATAGCTCAGTCGGTAGAGCACGTCATTCGTAATGACGGGGTCGGGGGTTCGAATCCCTCTTGCGGCACCATTGCCTCGATCCCGGCGTAGCTCTCTCCCCACCTGCCTGCGATCATATTCCGGTTGGCGATGGCGGCTGCTTGCTGCCCGAAGCCAGGCCGCGTCCGAATTGACAGGGCGCGCGTTCGCCGCGACTACTCCCGGTCAGGGGGCACTCGCAGTGATGCACGATATCCTGGTCGTCGGGCTCTTCGTATCGATGTGCGGAGCCATCGGCCTTCCGTTCTCCCTGCTTTTGCCGTCGCAACGTTTTGCCGTCCGCTGGGCGCTCGCGCCGCCGCTCGGCTTCGGCCTGCTCGCAGCCGGAACCGCCGTCCTGTATTTGTCGGGCGTCGCGCCGTGGGTCACGCTGCTGGCGATGGCGGCCATTGGTCTCCTCGTCGCGGTTGCAATGATTGTTCCGGGCGGACGATGGTCGAGGATATCTGCTGGGCCATGGCTTGCCACGGCGATGGCCGTTGCGGCCGTTGCGATCGTCTGTCTTGCGCCCGGCTGGACCGGCGGTTCACGCTTCCGCATATTCCAGGCGAATGTCTACGATCACCTGCTCTATGTGGGAGCTGCGATCTCCTATCGAACGCTCGACTATGCAAGCCTGGTCGTCGAGGGCATAGAAAGCGCGCAGGCCGACCCGCTGGCTGTCGCAGCGCTGTGGTTCATCGATTGGCGCGCCGCCGTGTCGATGATGCATGCAGCCTTCGCCGTCGTGAGCCGCGGCGGTGTGGTCGATTGCGCCTATCCTTACATGGTCGGCATGCAGCTCAACATGCTGTTTGCGGCGTTGTTCGTTTTCGTCAACGTGATCGCGATGCGGCGGTGGCTAGCATGGATATGTGCCTCGGCGCTCACGGTCGGATTCTTCGAGCAGTATATCTTCGACATCAACGCATGGTCTCAGCTTGCGACGCAGCCGATCTTTCTGCTCCTTCTCGCCTTTGTCGCGCTGGCCTTCGACAAGGATCGTTTTGGGCAGGTCCCGGGGTCGATCGCGCGACTCGGAGCCATCTTTGCAGCGTTGATATCCGGCGCATTCTTTCTCTACCCGGAAGCGCTGACGGTCTATGGACTTGCCGCCACGATCGTCGTCGTGATGGCGATCGGCCAACGCGCATCGCGGCAGACTCTGCCTGTTGCTGCAACCGGCCTCGCGGTCGGTGTCGGGCTATCGCTGCTCGCCTGCATTCCACACTGGTCGGGCACGGGCGCCTATGTCGTTCGCCAGCTGAGTCAGGCGGCGGCCCATCCGCCGGACTGGTGGAAGTATTTTCAACGTTACCTGTTCGGCGGTGAAACGAATTTTCTCGAGACCATTGCCAGCCCCGACAGTCGGGCCGGAGAATTGGCAAATGCGTGGTTCTCGCTGCCCGTCGAGGCGGCGGTCGCCGGCCTCGGCCTGTACGCGCTGCTGCCGTCCGCGGGTTGGCCTGTCGCAATCGCATTCGTGTGGAAGCTGCTGCTCTACGGCTTCCTGTTCGTGCTGTTGAGGAGCATCGCCAAGGCGGTCCGGACGATATGGCGTACCGAGCCGGACGGAAGCGCCGCGCGCCTCCTGGCCGGCAGCCTCGCAGGCTGCCTCGTGCCGATTGCGATTCTCGCGGCTGGTCACGCCTGGGCGGCAGGCAAAGGCCTGGCCATGGCGGCGCCGATGCTGTTCATCCTCATCATTGCCCCCCTGGCATCCGCGCAGTGGCGCTTCCGTGCCGTTATTGCCAGCTTCATCGTCGTGGCCGCTCACCTGATCCTCGGTGCGTTGCGACCTCTGCTGGTCTTGCAAGCGCTGGGTGGGGGCCTTCCCGGTCTTCCGACGGCTGCCGCACAGGTCAATGTGCAGAAGGGATCGCTCGATTGGGATTACAATCGCGTATCCGCGGAACTCCAAAGCTGCAATGGCGTCGTCATCGACGTCGCCCATCCGATGATGAATCACGTCTTGCGCAGCCTCGCGGCCGATCTCGGCATCGCTTGGGCGTCGCCGAACGTCTTCTCGTGGTCCGGCAAGACCGGGTGGGCCTATTTGCCCGCCGGTTGGGACAAGTTCGATTGTCTCGCGTCGGCCGACCGGCTGAGTGCCAATCCGGGACAGCGGTTGATATCGGTGGCGACGGATCGTTCGTCACGGGATTATCTCGACGGACGCCGCGACGTTCTCGAGATCGGCACGGAAGCGCCGCCGGGAATCGCGATACGTGGCCTGTTCGGCAAGGAAGCGACGCCTGGCGGCGCGCTGCAATGGGCGGCACCCAGCGCGCATTTCGACGTCCCGAACAACCCATCGGCGCCGGCGCGAACCTTGCGGCTCGCGCTATGGCCGATGCCGATTTCGGGCAGCGAATTCCTCGTCAAGCTCAACGGCCATGAGGTCTATCGAGGCAGCGTGCCTGCGGAGCCGCTGTCATTCCCGCTCGATGCGTTCGCGGGCGAGGAGAAGCTGGCTGTCGAACTGGCGACGAACGCCATCACGCGCTTTCCCGGCGATCCCCGCGATCTTGGATTTGCGATCAGGGAGCTGAGTGTCCGGCGCTAACGGTGCGGCGCAGCTGGACCGAGCGCCGCATCATCAGCGAGCTGCACCGGCACGGCATCTATTGGTAAGCTGCTTGTCCAAAGCAAATGGCCGGGCGAACGCCCGGCCACGCGAATATTGATGCGTGATCGCGGCTTACTGCGAGACCGTCTGCACCACGCTTGCGATCGGACGGGCGTTCGTGCCGGCGGTCGGCACCTTCATGTCCTTCATCAGCGCCTCGTCATACTCCGGCAGCGTCTGCAAGCTCGTCTTGGCCTTCATCTGCACGACCTTGTAGCCGCCGGCCTTGAGCCGCGCGAGCAGCGTCGGCATGGCGATGCCGGTGTTCTTCTGGAAGTCGTGCATCAGGATGATGCCCTTGCCGAGCTTGTCGAGCCTGGTCATCACGGTCTCGACGATCTTCTCCGGCGTCGCACCCTTCCTGAAGTCGAAGGAGTCGATCTCGGTCGAGAACATCGCGACGTTGCGGGTGCCGAAATAGGCCACCATCGCCGGATTGTGCTGAAGCTGCGGGAAGCGGAAGAACGGCGCCGGGTTGGTGCCGAGCGCGAACCGCACCGCGCTAAAGCCCTTCTCGACCTCGTCCTTGACCTGCTGCTCCGTCATCTTCTTGCTGTTCAGGTTGACATGCGACCAGGTGTGCGTGCCGACGGTGTGGCCCTGGGCGAGCACCTGTTTCAGGATCTCGGGATGATAAGTCGCGTGCTTGCCGACCGAGAAGAACAGGCCCTTGGTGCATTCGTCCGCGAGCGCCTTCAGCACCGCGGGCGTGTTGACCGGCCATGGACCGTCGTCGAAGGTCAGCACGACCTCCTTCTCGGTGAGGAAGTCGAACTGCTTGAAGTGCTCGAAGCCGAAGCCGGGACCGCCGGTGGTGTCGATCTCGACCACGCGGGACACGCCGAGCGCGTTCGGATTGGCGCAGACCTGCTTTTGCTGCACCGGCATGGCCGGGGCTGGCGCAGGTGCCGGAGCTGCCGGCGCCGGCTTGGCTGCGATCGTCGCGGTGGTCTGGACGTCGTCCTTGGCGGCGAGCTTCGCCGGTGCCGGCAACGGATCGGCGGCACGGGCGGCAACTGTCTTGGGGGCGCCCTGATCGGCGCGCGAGGAATAATAAAACCAACCGCCGGCGGCGATCACGACCGCCGCAACTACACTGGCCAGCATCAGGCCCAACGCATTACGCATCGCTATTCTTTCCAATTACGCAACCAAACCGGCGGAATTTCCCGCGCGACGAGCCATTAATGCGAAGGAACAGTTAACGTGACACCAACGCGACAGCGGTTGCGTAGGAATTTCAGCGAAGTGCACCAAAGTGACCGAAGTCACAGAGGCTGGGTCTGTCGTGACCGTCATCACAGTGGAAACGGTTTTGGCGGAGCATCGTAGTTCCCATCAACAACGGGCCCGCCAACGGCGGTGCCAATGGGAGCTTCAAATGACCAACTCTTTTTCCAAGTCTCTGACGCGGAATATCCGCGACACAGGCCTCGCTTTGGGCTTTGCCGCCATCGTCTCGATCGTCTCGACGGGTTCGAGCTTCGCCTTCTCGGCTGAGGCGCAGCAGATGTGCACCGGCGACGCCCTCCGTCTCTGCTCGGCGGAAATCCCCAACATCCCGAAGATCACCGCGTGCATGATCAAGCATCGTTCGGATCTGAGCGCCGGCTGCCGCGCGGTGATGGACAAGACTCTCGCCAAGGGCGCGTCGCGCAAGGTCGCTGACGCCCAGGGCCAGCAGTAAGCAAGGCTGCGATCATTGCGTCGGTCAGCTCCCCTCGCGAAGCCCCGGCTTCAAAGCCGGGGCCACGGGGCGGCAGCAACATCAGTCAACAAAGCCGTTGCGGCCTTGGGATCATCGCACTAGCTTCGCCCGCAACTCGTTCCGGGTAAGAGGCAATTCCGCGATGACCAGAGCTTTTTTCATTATTCCTTTTCTGCTGTGCGCATCGGCTGCATCGGCGCAACAGCAGCCCGGCCATGACGCCTGCGCGCGCGATGTCTCGCGCTTCTGCCGCGCCGTGATGAACAATGGCGATGGCGCCGTGCTCGCCTGCCTCAAGCAGAACCGCCCCCGGCTGAGCAAGGGTTGCGACAAGGTGCTGACGGATCACGGGCAGTAATTGTCTCCTGTCATTCCGAGGCGCGCCGCCAGGCGCGAGCCCGGAATCAATTTGTCCGCGTCACGTCTCGTTCGATGGATTCCGGGCTCGCGCTTTGCGCGCCCCGGAATGACGGCGTGGGACTACGTGCTGCTTCCCGCTGCAGTTGCGACCACCGGCAGCACCTCGCTGTTGGCTCGGTCCGGCGTCTCATCCTTCCAGCGCACCGAGCCGAATGGACGTTCCAGCATGCGGCGGATCCGCACCGGCTCAGGCCCGATGTGGAAGGCGATTGCCTGCTGGTGCAGTGCGCGTTCGGACTGCGTCGAGCGGTTGCGCTGGCGCAGGTAATCGAACCAGGTCGGACAGTGATAGCGCTCGGTCCATAATTCGGGATCGGCGATGTCGCGCGCAATCGACCAGCCATAGGCGCCGTTGCGCTGCCGCGAGAGCTGCACGTCCTGCATCACGTTGTGAAAGGCGCGCGCATTCTCCTGGGAGACACGGTATTCGATCTCGACCACCAGCGGTCCGCTGCGGCCCGTCAGCGACAGCTTCACCTCGGGATCGGCCAGCACCTCGGCATCCTCGTTGCGCGCGCCGACGCGCGGCATGGTGAGCCAGATGCCGAGCAGCGGCGAGATCAGCATCAGGCCGGCCGCGGTCAGCAGCGCGATCTCGACGCCGGCATGGTCGGTGAGACGGCCCCAACCCCAGGCGCCGATCGCGATGCCGCCGGAGATCGATGCCTGGAACGCCGCGAGCGAGCGCCCGGCGACCCAGCGCGGCGCCGAAAGCTGCACGCCGATGTTGAACAGCGCGATCGCCGCCATCCAGACCGCGCCGGCCAGCACCAGCGCAGTCGCCGTCAGCACCGGCTCCGTGCTCAAGGCGATCGCGGCCATCGCGAAAGCCATCGAGATGGTGCAGGCGCGGATCGCGGCCTCGCCGCTCATGCGCTTGCGCAATTCGTGGATGTTGAGTGCGCCGACCACAGCGCCCATGCCGAAGGCGCCGAGCATGATGCCGTAGGTCTGTGCGCCGCCATGCAAGAGGTCGCGTGCGACCAGCGGCATCAGCGCCATGATGGCCCCGCCGATCAGGCCCATCACCAGCGTGCGCAGCAGCACGATCTTGATCGGCGGCGAATTGGTGATGTAGCGGAAGCCGGAGACCATGGCGCGGTTGAGCTTCTCGCGCGGCAGGCGCGAGGGTTCGACCGATCGGCGCCAGAGCAGCAGCACCACCAGTAGCGGAATATACAGGATCGCATTGCAGGCGAACGCCGCGACCGCGCCGAGCGAGGCGACGATGACGCCGCCTACCGCGGGGCCGAAGCTGCGGGCGATGTTGTAGCTGATGCCGTTCAGCGCCACCGCGGACGCCAATGCCTCGGGCGGCACCTGTTCGCTGACCGAGGACTGCCAGGCCGGGCCGAACAGCGCATTGCCGCTGCCGACCACGAAGCAGAAGACGAGCAGCAGTTCCGGAGAGATCAGGTTGAAGCCAGCCAGCACGGTGAGCGCGCTCGCGCCGATCAGCGCGATTGCCAGCGAGATCAGGGTGACGATGCGGCGGTCATACATGTCGGCGATGGCGCCGGCCGGCATCGAGATCAGCATGATCGGCAGCATGAGTGCAGTCTGCACCAGCGCCACCTTGTCAGCCGAGGCTGCCATCTGCGTCATCGCCCAGGCCGCACCTACGCCCTGGATCAGGAGGCCGAGATTGGAGAGCAGGCTGGCGAGCCAGATGCGCCGGAACAATGTGTACCGCAGGGGAGCGGTGATGCCGTCGCCGGCAAATGTCTGGCGATTGGTCTGCTCGGTCATATCCCCTTCCATTTTGGGTGTCAGAAGTGGTGCTAGAAGTGGCCCTGGCGATTCCGGCTAATCAGTGATGCCTGCGAAAGTCCTTCGCTGTCCAGTGGTTAGGCCGGTATAAGCGGTGCAAAGACTGGTTTGCCGGGGAGGAACAGATGAAGCTGTCGCGACGGACGATCCTGCAAGGCGTGGGCAGCCTGCCTTTCGCGGTTGCGAGCTTGCGGGCCGGCGCGATCGCCCAAACGGCACCCGCTGCGGCGCCGGACACGGAGGTGCCGTCGATCCTATTCGTCCACGGCAACGGCGATTACGATGCGCTCTGGATGACGACCCTGTGGCGGATGGAATCCAACGGCATCGCGCGCAATCGCATGATGGCGATCAATTTCACTGACCCCTTGGCGCGCAGTGACGACAAGGTCGAGCAGGCGAACCGCTCCTCGACCGAGGACCAGCGCCGCGAGCTCGCTGCCGCGATTGCCGAGTTGAAGCGCCGGACTGGAGCACCTCGCGTGGCGCTGGTCGGCAGTTCGCGCGGCGGCTACGCGATCCGCAACGTCATCAAGAATGGTGGTGCTGGCGATGTCAGCCACGCCGTGCTGTGCGGCACGCCCAATCACGGCGTGTTCGCAACCGACGACCAGCCCAACAACGAATTCAACGGTCGCGGCGCATTCCTGCGCAGCCTCAACGAGGGCGAAAGCGAGGTGACGCCAGGCGTCGCCTTCCTCACCTTGCGCAGCGAGGGCCTGGACAAATATGCGCAGCCCGACGGCCGCTTCATCGGCAAGCCCGGCACGCCGACCGGCGTGACCGCCGAAGGCCCGGAGCTGAAAGGCGCCACCAACCTCGTGCTCGGTGCGCTCGATCATCGCGAGGTGGCGTTTCACCCGCGCGCGTTCCGAGAGGTCTACAAGTTCATCGCCGGCCGCGAGCCCGCGCGCATCGCGATCGTGCCGGAGGCCGGCGTGAAGCTGAGCGGGTTGGTCTCGGGAGCGCCGGGCGGCGTGCCGACCAACCGTCCGGTCGCCGGCGCAACCGTCGATATCTTCCGGGTCGACCCTGATACCGGCGAGCGCAAGGGCGAGGCGCTGCACAGCTCGAAGACTGGCGCCGACGGCCGCTGGGGGCCGGTGCAGGTCGATCCCGCCTGGTCGCTCGAATTCGTCCTGGCCTCGCCTGGCGCGCCGACGACGCACATCTACCGCTCGCCCTTCCCGCGCTCCTCCGAGGTCGTGCACTTGAGGCCTGCGCGGCCGCTTGGGCCGGCCGACAAGGACGCCGGCTCTGTCGTGATCATGTCGCGGCCGCGCGGCTATTTCGGCCTGCCACGGGACGTGGTGCTGTTCGACGGCAAGGAGCCGGCCGACGTCAAGCCGGGCGTGCCGACCGATGCGGCAGCGACATTGCGGCTTGCAGCGGGCGAGGTCGGACGTAACATCGTGGCCCAGTTCGGCGAAGAACGAATTGTGGCACGCGCCTGGCCTGCCGCCGAGAACAGGATTGCGATTGCCGAGCTGACTTATTAGCTGTTTGCTTGCGACACATCTGCGGGAGAGAGCCATGAACATCGCCAGCGTGCGTCGGCCCATCATCCCTCCGGCTCCTCCGCGCGCCCCAGACGAGATGTCGTTCTTCGCCCGGGTTGCGGTGATCCGCCGGAACATGATCGCAACCTGGGGGCAGCGCGCCTATGAGGAAGACGTCATCAAGGGCCGCTTCTTCTTCCGCAACAGCTTCATCCTGAACCAGCCGGATGCTATCAGGCACGTCCTGCTCAGCAACTACGAGAACTATACGCGCACGCCGGCCGGCATCCGCATGCTGCGCCCCGTGCTCGGCGACGGTCTCCTGATCGCGGAAGGCCATTCCTGGACGTTTCAACGCCGCACGCTTGCACCGGCCTTCACGCCGCGCGCTACCGCCAATCTCGTACCGCACATGACGGCGGTGCTCGACGAGACCATCGCGAAGCTGGATGCGCGAACGGGTGAAGATGTCGACCTGCGCGAAATCATGCAGCGCATGACGCTCGAGATCGCCGGACGCACGATGTTCTCGTTCGGCATGGACCGCCATGGCGCGACCTTGCGCAACTTCATCATGGAATATGCGGCACGGCTGGGACGGCCATACTTCCTCGACATGCTGCTGCCGGTGTCCTGGCCGAGCCCGATGGATTTTGCCCGCGCCCGCTTCCGCAAGCGCTGGACCGAGTTCGTCGCGATGCTGATCGCCGAGCGGCGTGCGATGGGCAAAAAGGAAGGCGCGCCGCCGCGCGACCTGTTCGATCTCATGGACGCGGCGCGCGATCCCGAAACGGGCAAGGGGTTTTCGGACGAGCAGCTCGTCGACGAGGTCGCGACGATGATTCTCGCGGGTCACGAGACCACGGCAACGGCGCTGTTCTGGGCGCTCTATCTGCTCGCGCTCGATCCGGAGACGCAGGAAGAGGTCGCCTCCGAGACGCGCGGCGAGCACCTCGACAGCATCGCCGACATCGATCGCCAGAAGTTCACCCGCGCGGTGATCGAGGAGACGATGCGGCTCTATCCGCCCGCCTTCCTTGTCGCGCGCGCCGCGCGCGACAAGGACAACGCGGCCGGCGTCGAGATCGCCAAGGGCGACATCATCATGATCGCGCCCTGGCTCTTGCATCGGCACGAGAAGCTGTGGGATCAGCCGAACGCATTCATTCCAAAGCGCTTCCTGTCGAAAGAGGCGCCCGATCGGTTCGCCTATCTGCCGTTCGGCGCGGGTCCGCGCGTCTGCATCGGCGCGCCGTTCGCGCAGGCCGAATCCGTGCTGGCGCTGGCCCGGCTGATCGGCGCGTTTCGCGTCGAGCTTGCCGATCTGACAAATCCCGTGATCCCGCTCGGTGTCGTCACGACCCAGCCGGACCATTCACCCATGTTCCGCATCACGCGTCGGTGACGGGCGATTTGCCTGGCTGGAGGCGTGATCCATCTCAGATAGAGTCCCGTCATGAGCGACATCCAGGCCCAATTATCCGTTCTGCAGCAGACCGCCGACGTGAAGGTGGTCGATGCGATTGCGCGCCTCATCGAGAAGGGCGAGGATCACGAACTCAACCGCGTCAACGTCCTCGACTTCGCCACGGAGCATGGCGTCGACGAAGAGCACGCGATCTCCGCCTTCCTGCACGCGGCGCGGCTCGGCCTGTTCGATCTCGGCTGGAACGTGCTGTGTCCGGGCTGCGGTGGCGTGCTGGGCGCACATTCGACGCTGAAGGCGCTCAAGCCCGACGACTATCACTGCGCGCTCTGCGCCTGCGGCTACAAGGCTTCCGTCGACGATCAGGTCGAGGTCTCCTTCACCGTGAACCCGCGCGTCCGGCGCATCGCGGCTCATGATCCCGATACGCTTCCGGTGTGGGAATATTTCAAGCAGGTGTTTTGGAGCTCCGGCGTCGACTTCAACAAGGAATCGTTCGCGACGCTGGCGAACGAGGTGACGCTGGACACCATGGAGCTGCCGGCGGGCGAGAAAGCGACCATGTCGCTACAACTGCCTGGTGACTTCGTCATCATCTTCGAGCCGGTGACGCACGCCGCGCATTTCATCGACGTCCAGGGCGAGCCGACCAGGGATCGCCAGCAGCTCGCCATCATGTACAACAAGGTGCAGGCGCCGACGGGAACCACGACCATGCGGCCCGGCCCGCTCAGGCTGTCGCTGGAGAACCAGGCGGGCGTGCGCGTGCTGCCGTCGGTGTTCATCGCGGCCGAGGCGCTCCATCATCTGATCGGCAAGCGCAAGCCGTTCCTCACCGCCAAGCGGATGCTGTCGAACCAGACCTTTCGCGACGTGTTCAAGGCCGACAATCTCAGTCTCGACCAGCGACTCCAGATCACCTCGCTCACCTTCCTGTTCACCGATCTGAAGGGCTCGACCGCGCTGTACGAGCGCGTCGGCGATCTCGCCGCCTTCGATCTCGTGCGCGCGCATTTCCATGCGCTCCTCGAGATCATCTCCTCCGAGAAAGGCGCGGTGGTGAAGACCATCGGCGATGCCGTGATGGCGACTTTCGTCCGTCCCGAGCACGCCATCGTCGCGGGCCTGCGGATGCGCGCAGCGATGGACGAGCTCAACAAGAGTCGCGGCACCGCCGATCTCATCGTCAAGATCGGCATTCACGAAGGCCCGTGCCTCGCGGTGATGCTGAACGAGCGGCAGGATTATTTCGGTCAGACGGTCAACATCGCCGCCCGCGTGCAGAGCCTGTCGACCGCGCAGGAGATCCACATCACCGGACCGGTGCTCGATGCGCCCGCGGTCGCCGAGGTGCTCGAGCAGCGCGCGATCAAGCCGATCCAGAAGCAGGCCGCCTTGCGCGGCATCGCCGACAAGATGGTGGTGTACGAGATACCGTGAGGGGCAATGACGATGTGGAGGCGGATGCGCGCCACACTCTCCGTCGTCATGCCCGGGCTTGACCCGGGCATCCACGTCTTTAGTTGGTGGTGACGCATGGAAGGCCGGACAAGCCCGGCCATGACGGTGAAAGAGATAGCCCAGATTGCCGAAACGTAATGCAGCGCGCGGAACTGACGCACGTTGCGCCGGTTGAGTTTCCCGCTCATATAATGCTGGTAACGGCCGCGACTTGCGGCTTCATTGACCTCGGTAGGACTTCATGCTCGACGGCTTGCGCCAATTCATTGCCGACATTGTTGCTCCCCAAGACCAGGACCGCGCATTTGGCGACAGCGACTATCGGCTGGCGGCCACGGCGCTGCTGGTTCACGTGATCTCGCTGGATGGCCAGCCGACCGCGACCGAGCAGCGCAAGCTGCACGGCTTGATTGAAAGCCACTTTGGGCTGGACCGGGGTACCGCGGACCGGCTGATCGCCGACGCCACCCAGGTCGAGGGCGAGGCGGTCGATCTCTATCACTTCACCAGCGTCATCATGCGCTCACTCGACGAGGATGGCCGCAAGCGCATCGTGCAGATGATGTGGGAGCTGGTCTTTGCCGATGGGCAGGTCAGCGAGTTCGAGGACAACGTCGTGTGGCGCGCATCCGACCTGCTCGGGATATCCCAGCGTGACCGGATCGAACTGAAGCACGCGATCGCCGAGCGTGCCGGCGGCCAGGTGAAGGACAGTGCCGTCGGCGGCTGACGGCTCTGGTCCCGGCCGATCGCAGTCTGCGCGGAGACATGACGAAACTTTAATTTATTCGTCGCCCTGCGTTGAATTCACCTGCAAATCAACGGTTTTCCAGCACGTCCTGCCGCTCTGCGCAGGCGGGCATGCCCGCGGCACAGCTTGCATGCCGCGCGCGGCCTATGCTCTCGTTCCGCCATTGCAGGGCCAAAGAACTTGAACTCAAGAGACTTCGATCGTGACTGAGCGGGTGACGCTGATTACTGGTGCCTCGGCAGGCATCGGCGTGGAGCTGGCGCGCGTGTTTGCCGCCAATGGACATCGCCTCGCATTGACCGCGAGACGGGTAGACCGGTTGGAAGCGCTCGCCACCGAGCTCGCCGCGAAGGGCGGCAAGAAGCCGATCGTGATCGCCTGCGACCTCGAGCAAGCGGATGCCGGCGACGCAATCGCGGCGGCGCTTGCCGCCGAAGGTGTCGAGCTCGATCATCTCGTCAACAATGCCGGCTTCGGCGTGTTCGGCGATGCGATCGAGCGAGATCGCGCCGAGCAGCTCGGCATCGTCGACGTCAACGTCCGCGCGCTGACGGATCTGTCGCTGCGCTTTGCCGATCAGCTCATCAGGAACAAGGGCGGCCTTCTCAATGTCGGATCGGTCGCAGGATTCCTGCCTGGCCCGGGCATGGCCGTCTACTACGCGTCCAAGGCCTATGTGATCTCCTTCACCGAAGCGTTGCGGGCGGAGCTCACGCCGCGCGGCGTCCGCGTCACGGTGCTGTGTCCGGGCCCGGTGCCCACCGAATTCCAGGGCCGCGCCGGCATCGGCTCTCAACATGATACGGCCGCTCTCAAGGTCTCTGCCGCCGACGTCGCGCGGGAGGCGTATCGTGGCTTGATGGCGAACAAACGGGCAGTGCTGCCGGGTCTTGGCATCAAGATTGTGCCGTTCGCACTGCGCTTCTTCCCGCGCGGCTTCATCCTGGCTGCCACCAGCCGGTTCCAGAGGCGCAGGCACTAGATAAGCGGCACGCGTCCGTAGTGGCCCGGAGCTTGCTTCGTCGGGCTTGTGTGCGCGAACTCACACGATGTTAACCATCGCTTAGCTATGCTGATGGTCTGAACCGATAGCACTCGCAGAGGCCATGTCGTTCCGGACGGACAGGTTTGGTGGCGCAGAATTGGTGCCCTTCCCAAGAAGGACGCCGGGCGCGGCCGCCCCTGCTCCGGAAGCCCGGTTGCCGGTTCTGATCGTCCTGCACCAGGAATCCTCGACACCCGGCCGGGTCGGCAATGCGTTGCGCGCGCTCGGCCATCGCCTCGACATTCGCCGGCCCCGCTTCGGCGATCCCTTGCCCGAGACGCTCGACCGGCATGCCGGCGCCGTGTTCTTTGGCGGTCCGATGAGCGCCAATGATCCCGACGATTACATCCGCCGCGAGATCGACTGGATCGAAATTCCGCTCCGCGAACAGCGTCCGTTTCTCGGCATTTGTCTCGGTGCCCAGATGCTCGCGATGCAGCTTGGTGCTCGCGTCGCGCCGCATCCGGAGGCGTTGACCCAGATCGGCTATTACCCGATCAGGCCGACCGCGGCGGGCCATGCGCTCTGTCCGCATTGGCCGGCCCAGGTCTATCATTGGCATCGCGAGGGATTTGAGCTGCCGGTTGGCACGGAGCTGCTTGCGGAAGGCGATGATTTTCCGGTGCAGGCGTTTCGCGCCGGCCATGCCTTCGGTGTGCAGTTTCACCCCGACGTGACCTACGCGATGATGCATTGCTGGACCACGCGCGGCTATGACGGCTTCAGCGCGCCCGGTGCGCGGCAGCGGCATCATCATTTCGCCGATCGTGCCGTCTACGACGTCGCAGAGCGTGCCTGGCTCGATCATTTCATCGACGGCTGGCTGGCGCGCCGCCCGCTGCTGGCGCAAGCCGCCGAGTGATCGCGCCTCCGCGCAAGTCCTTGCCTCTCTCCTGGATATGCTACGCTCCCTGCCAACGCGCGCACGCGAAACTGCGCCGGCAAACACTGGGAGAGCGCCATGGCCTACGAACACATTCTCTACGAGGTGAGGGACAGGATCGCGACCATCACGCTTAATCGCCCGGACCGCATGAATGCGTGGACGCCGATCATGGAGCGCGACGTGCGCCATGCGATGGAAGCCTCAAATGCCGACGACGATGTCCGCGTCATCGTGCTCACCGGCGCGGGCCGCGCGTTCTGCGCCGGCGCCGACATGGATGCGCTGAAAGGCCTCGATCCCGATGATGTCAGGCGCGCCTCGAACCTGCCACCCTTCGACATGAACCGCCGGCCGGATTGGCAGACGCGCTACGGCTATTATCCGTCGATCAGGAAGCCGGTCATCGCCATGCTCAACGGCGCGACCGCCGGCATCGGCCTCGTCCACGCGCTCTACTGCGATCTGCGCTTCGCAGCCGACAACACGGTGTTCACCACCGCCTTCGCGCGGCGCGGCCTGATCGCCGAGCACGGCATCAGCTGGATGCTGCCGCGCATCGTCGGCCACGCCAATGCGATGGATCTCTTGCTCTCAGCCCGGCGCGTGCCGAGCGAAGAGGCGTTGCGGATCGGGCTGGTCAACCGGCTCTGCTCGCCGGAAAAGCTGCGCGAGGAGACCTATGGCTATGCGCGCGATCTTGCAGATATGGTCTCGCCGAGCGCGATGGCCGTGATCAAGCGGCAGCTCTACGAGGTGCCATTCCAGACCCTGGCCGAGGCGACGATCGAGGCCAACAGGGAGATGATGGTGGCGCTGGCTGGCAGCGATTTCCGCGAGGGAGTCGCGAGCTTCATGGAAAAGCGGCCGCCGAGGTTTACGGGGAGGTAGGGGAGGTCCGCCGTCGCCCTGCGGGCTATGGCGGGACTGCCTTCGCTACATGAGGGCTTGCCTAGCCGTAGCTCGCGCAGCGAGCGAAGGTTGGTGGAGCCAGGCGGGATCGAACCGCCGACCTCGTCATTGCGAACGACGCGCTCTCCCAGCTGAGCTATGGCCCCTTTGCTGGCCGCTCTGGTGAATGCGGCCGACAACCGGGCGCCATTTAAGTCCCCGCCAAGGTCAAGTCAAGGACGCGTGTCACCCGGTTTTAGCCATCCCGGGCGCCGACTTCCCTTGTTTGGGTCGGGGGGAACCGATATCTAGCAACGGGCGTCAATCCCGACCGCAGCCAGAGTTTCAAAAGGCAGAGTCTGCAAAGCCATGCGTGCCGTTCTCGACATCGTCATCATCGTGCTCGATCTCTACGTCTGGCTGCTGATCGCCTCCGCGATCCTGTCCTGGCTGATCGCCTTCAACGTGGTCAACACCCGCAACCAGTTCGTCTCGGCGGTGGCTGAGTTCCTGTACCGGATCACCGAGCCCCTGTTGGCGCCGATTCGCAATTTCCTGCCCAGTCTCGGCGGCCTCGATATCTCGCCGATCATCCTAATCCTGCTCATCATGTTCATCGAACGGGTGATCCTGTATTACATCTACCCGAACGTGATCTGAGCGGGCGGAGCGCCTTGGTTGGCAACAAGGAGCCTTACAAGGAGCCTTGGCGCTATTCGGCCTCGGGTATCAGCATCGCGCTGCGGGTGACGCCGCGCGGCGGCCGCGACGACATCGACGGGATCGAGCAGCTCTCCGACGGCCGCAGCGTGCTCAAGGTGCGGGTGCGCGCCATTGCCGATGGCGGCGCGGCCAACAAGGCTGTTGTGGTCCTGCTGGCGAAATCGCTGGGTGTGCCCAAGGCCAGCGTCAGGCTTTTGTCCGGGGCGACCTCGCGGCTGAAGCAGATCGCGGTCGACGGCGACCCGGCGCGGCTCGGCGAAGCCTTGCGCCAGCTCGCCGCCGCCAAATCGACAGACCAGGGGAACTGACATGACCGCAGAGATCATCGATGGAAAAATCATCGCCGCGGAACTCCGCGCCCGCGTCGCCGACGAGGTCGCCCGCGTCAAGCGCGAGCATGATCTCGTGCCGGGCCTTGCGGTGGTCCTGGTCGGGAGCGATCCCGCCAGCGAGGTCTATGTCCGCTCAAAGCACACCCAGACGCAGGCGGCGGGGATGGCTTCCTTCGAGCACAAGCTGCCGGCTGACGTCTCGCAAGCGGATCTGCTGGCGCTCATCGCAAAGCTCAACCGCGATCCAGCCGTGCACGGCATTCTCGTGCAATTGCCGCTGCCGAAGGGGCTGAACACCGAGGCCGTCATCAATGCCATCGATCCGGCCAAGGATGTCGACGGCCTGCATCCGAGCAATGCCGGCCGGCTCGCCGGCGGTTTCGAGGCGCTGTCGCCCTGCACGCCGCTGGGCTGCATCATCCTGACCAAGAGCGTGCACGCATCGCTCGAGGGCATGAACGCCATCGTGATCGGCCGCTCCAACCTCGTGGGCCGTCCGCTGGTGCAGTTGCTGCTGAACGAGAACGCCACCGTCACCATCGCGCATTCGCGCTCGCGCGATCTGCCCGGGCTCGTGAAGCGCGCCGACCTCGTTTATGCCGCGGTCGGCAAGCCGGAGATGGTGCGCGGCGACTGGCTGAAGCCGGGCGCGACCGTGATCGACGTCGGCATCAACCGCATTCCCAAGGACGACGGCAAGACGCGCCTCGTCGGTGACGTCGCCTATCCGGAAGCGCTTGGCGTTGCCGGCGCGATCACACCGGTGCCGGGCGGCGTCGGTCAGATGACGGTCGCGTGCTTGTTGGTGAACACGCTGCGTGCGGCGTGTGCGATTGCCGGACTGCCGAAGCCGGCGGTGTAGTTGAACTCTCGTGCCCCGGACGCAGCGCAGCGTGAAACGGTGCGCTGCAGAGCCGGGGCCCAGTACAAGTGGCGCCATGGGTCCCGGCTCTGCGACGCGTCACTTCGTGCCGCATCGCGTCCGGGACACGCAAGGCTCAACCCTTCTTCTTCTTCTCGCGCTCAATGCCTTCGAGGATCAGCTTGTGCGCATCCTCCGGGCCGCCCCAGCGCAGGATCTTCACCCATTTGCCCTTCTCGAGATCCTTGTAATGCTCGAAGAAGTGCTGGATCTGCTGCAGCGTGATGTCAGGCAGGTCGGAATAGCTCTTCACCTTGTCATAGCGCTGCGTCAGCTTCGATGACGGCACCGCCAGGATTTTCTCGTCGCCGCCGGCTTCGTCCTCCATGAACAGGACACCGACTGGGCGCACGCTCATGACGGCGCCAGGGATGATGGCGCGGGTGTTGATGATCAGGACGTCGCAGGGGTCGCCATCGTCCGACAGCGTGTGCGGGATGAAGCCATAGTTCCCGGGGTAACGCATCGGCGTGTACAAAAAGCGGTCGACGACGAGCGTGCCGGCCTCCTTGTCCATCTCGTACTTGATCGGTTCGCCGCCCACGGGGACTTCGATGACGACGTTGACGTCGTGGGGTACGTTCTTCCCGATCGAGATAGCATCGATACGCATTCAAGGCTCCGTTGTTGCCGAGGATAAATCGCGCCCGGCAGCGATTTTGGCGCTGTCATACGCGGGCTTGGCCCGCTGATCCATCGCGTTTTTGTGAAATAATGAATCCAGCGATCACCGGCGCAGAGGCGGACGGTATCGACGGATGGAAAACGCTGCCGATTCGGGTTTCAGCAGCTCAATTGGTCCAAATTCTTAGTTGGTCCAAGCGAAGGCAACTTTGTCGAGCGCCTTCGGCCCGAACCGCTCGGACGAGCGCGCCACCATGCGGCCGCCCAAGGCGCGGTAGAACTCGGTGGCCGGATCGTTGTCCGACAGCGCCCACACCACCATGCTCTTCAGCCCGCTCTGCATCAGGTCGCGGCGGGCGGCGGCAAACAGCCGGCGGCCGAAGCCGAGGCCCTGGAATTCCGGGCGCAGATAAAGCTCGTAGATCTCGCCGTCGAAATGCAGGCTGCGGGCGCGGTTGCGGCCGTAATTGGCATAGCCGGCGATCTTGTCGCCGAACACCAGCACGCTGACGCGGCTGCCCTTGCGGATCGCGCTGTCCCACCACTGCGGACCGCGGCGGTTGATCAGCTTTTCCAGCTCGCCGCCGGGAATGATGCCCTGATAGGCTGACCGCCAGGCTTCGTCATGGGTCGATGCCACCGCAGTTGCATCTGCAGCTTTGGCCGGCCGGACCTCGATCAGGGTTGTGCTCATGGACACGATCAAACCAAGTCGCCGCGCCGGCGGCAAGACCTATCGTTAATTATCGGTTAACGTGTGGATTTTCTGCATCAGTTTTTGCCCATGTTGTACCGAAAGAGGACAAGCCGCCGTCTTGGATGGCATCGGCCCGCCATGCGTCGGTGCAAAACTCGTTGCGGCAATGAACGAAAGGCAATGACAACGCAGAAAGTCTGCCTGGACTGATTCGTTCCTATTAGTCTGGCCATCGCAGTTCGGTCCGCCTTCTCAGGCAATTCATGCGGCTCCCCATCGTCTCTGCGCTTCTATCTTTACTGGTGCTGACTTCGTCACCTCTGCGCGCTCAGGTCACCTTTGGGCCATCGGGCGCGGAAGGCGAGCCGTTGCGCCGGCAGGTGTGGCACGTGCCGTCACCGGATCCCGGCCTTGCCGCGCATGCCCTGCTGTTTCGTCCCTTAGGTGCCGGCCCGTTTCGGCTCGCCGTCATCGCGCACGCGTCGACGCAGAATGGCTTGCGTCGCGCGCAAATGCCGCAGCCGGAATACCGTGCGCTCGCAGCGTATCTCGTCGCGCGCGGCTTTGCCGTGCTGGTGCCGGAGCGGCTCGGCCATGGCGCGACCGGTGGCCGCTATGTCGAGGACCAGGGCGGCTGCGACGAGGCGGATTATGCACGATCGGCCCGTGCGACGGCGGACCAGATCTGGCTCGCGCTGGACTATCTGCGAAAGCAGGATTTCATCCGCAAGGATGCCGCCATCGTGCTCGGTCATTCCGCCGGCGGCTGGGGTGCATTCGCGCTCGCCAATGCCGATCCGAAGGCGATCTCCGCCATCATTGCATTCGCACCGGGGCGCGGCGGCCATGCCAATGACGAGCCGAACAAGATCTGCGCGCCGGACAGGCTGCTTGCGGCCGCAGCCGAACTCGGCAAGGCCGCGCGCATTCCCGTCACTTGGCTCGTTGCAGCCAATGACAGTTACTTCGCGCCGGCATTCTCCAAGAAATTGGTCGAGGCGTTTCGCGGCGCTGGTGGCAAGGTCGACTTCAATATCCTGCCTTCCGTCGGCAACGAGGGGCATTGGATGATCGAGACCGAGGCCGGCGTCAACGCCGCAGGCAGCGACCTCGCCCGCGCGCTGAACCCGCCGAAGCCAATGGCGACCAAGAAGCCATGACGCTGTATTTCCTGGTCAAATATCTGCATGTGCTTGGCGCCATCGTCATTCTCGGCACTGGGAGCGGCATTGCCTTCTTCATGCTGATGGCGCATCGCACGAACGATGCCGAGTTCATCGCGCGCACCGCTTCGGTCGTCGTGCTTGCGGATGCGATTTTCACATTGTCCGCCGTGATCCTCCAGCCGGTCAGTGGTGGCCTGCTGATGATGCTGTCGGCGACGCCAATCACCGAGCGCTGGCTGCTGGCCTCGCTCGCGCTCTACGCCGTCGCAGGCCTGTTCTGGATCCCCGTGGTCTTCATGCAGATCGAGATGCGCGACCTCGCCCGCAAGGCGGCCGGCGAGCGCGTCGCGCTTCCGGAGCGCTATTTCGTCCTGTTCCGCCGCTGGTTCGCATTCGGCTTCCCCGGGTTTGGGGCGACCATGCTGATCCTGTGGCTGATGATCGCGAAACCGTTTTGAGAACTGCGATGAGTGAACGAACCATATTGGTCTTCGGCGCCTCCGGCCTGATCGGCCGTTTCGTCACCTGCGACCTGCGCGCGCGTGGTTTTCGTGTCGTCGGTGTGGCGCGCAGCCTGTCGCCGGCGCAGCAGATGAGCGCGCTCGACATCGAGCTGCCGATCCTCACCCTCGAAGTGGCTGCGCTGGCGCGTCTTCTCAGCCAGCACGCCGTAAACGTCGTCGTGAATTGCCTCGGTGTGCTCCAGGATGGGCCCGGCAGCGACACCAATGCCGTGCATCGCGAGTTCGTCGGTCGTCTCGTTCAGGCGATCGGCGATAGCGGCCGTGCCATCCGCCTGGTGCACATCTCGATCCCGGGAATTGCTGAGGCCGACCGCACCGCCTTCGCGACAACCAAGCGTGAGGCCGAACGTCTGATCGCGGCCTCGGGCATCCCATACGCCATCCTGCGGCCCGGCTTCGTGGTTGCGCCGTCGGCCTATGGCGGCAGCGCCATGCTGCGCGCGCTGGCCGCTCTTCCGATTGATCTGCCGGCGGCGGAGATGACGACACCGTTCCAGTCCGTTGCGATCGAGGATGTTTCGGCCACGATCGCCTGGCTCGCCGCGCGCGATATAGACGACGTCGCGGTGAGGGCCGTGAGCTGGGATCTGATGCAGCCAGAGCCGGTCACCATGGCCGGCGTCGTCAAGCATTTTCGCCTTGCATTCGGCACGGATGGCTGGCCGCGCCTCGCGATGCCGTCCTTCCTGCTCGATCTCGGCGCGAAAATCGGTGATTTGGCTTGCCATCTCGGTTGGATGCCGCCGATGCGTTCAACTGCCATTGCCGAACTGCGACGCGGCGTACAGGGTGATCCCTCGGCGTGGATCGCGGCCACCGGCATCGTGCCGAAGTCGTTGACCGAGACGATCGGGTGTCATCCCGCCGCTGTCCAGGACAAATGGTTTGCACGGCTATTCATGGCCAAGGCGCTGATCGTCGCGAGCCTGGTCGTTTTCTGGCTCGTCTCAGGCTTCATCGCATTGTTCGTGTCTTACCGCGACGCCGCTGGCATCCTGATCGCGCACAATTTTCCGCCTGCGCTGGTCGATCCCATCACCATCGGCACCAGCCTGATGGACATGAGCATCGGCGTATTGATCGCTTTTCGCCGGACGGCTGCGTTCGGACTCGTTGCGGGCATTCTGGCGTCGCTTGGCTATATGTTCGGCGCCGCGATTCTCACGCCCGATCTCTGGATCGAGCCGCTCGGTGCGCTGGTGAAGACCGGGCCGGCTATCGTGCTGATGCTCGTGGCGCTACTGATGCTGGATAATCGCTGATGCCCAAATGGCCCGACGACGACGTGATCCTCTTCGATGGCGTTTGCATCTTCTGCTCGCGCTGGGTGCGGTTCGTTGCGGCGCGCGATACAGGGAAGCGCTTTCGGTTCACACCGGTCCAGTCGGATTATGGAGCGCGGCTCGCACGCACCTTCGGCATCGATCCCGATGATCCCGACACCAACGCCGTGGTGCATGGCGGCGAAGTGTTCATGAAATCGGACGCCGCGCTGACGGTGCTGTCTCAACTCCCGCGCTGGGGCTGGGTCCGCGTCTTGTTCGCCGTGCCGCAGCCGATGCGGGATGCCGTGTACAGCCTCGTCGCACGCAACCGCTATCGCATTTTTGGGAAGTACGATGCGTGCGTCGTGCCGGACGCGGATTTGCGGGCGCGCGTGATCGAGTAGTATTTTCGTCATTGCGAGGAGCGAAGCGACGAAGCAATCCAGATCGCCTCTGCGGAGAGATTCTGGATTGATTCGCTACGCTCGCAATGACGGAGCTTGCGGTTATTGCCCGCCAATCGCCGCCAGCACTTCCTTCGCCGCCCGCTCCCCGCTGTCCCGCGCCCCGTGTGCGGTTGAGAAGAAGCTCGGCGACGTCGCTTCGCCGGCAAAGAACAGCCGGCCATCGACCGGTGCCGCCAGCATCGCGCGATCCCCCGCGTGCCCCGGCAGCGCGTGTGAATAGGAGCCGCGCGCGAACGGATCATGCGCCCAGCGGGATTCGTACAGCGGCTTCAGCTTGCGGCGGATATCGTTGCCGAGGAAGCCCGCGATCTCGTCGATGCTTTGCGCGGCGATGGCGCCTTCGCCGGAATCTTCCAGGGTGCGGGCAAAGCTGCCGCCGAAGAAGCCTTCGATGCAGGGCTGCCCGAACGGGCGGATATGGTAGGTGCCCATCTCGGTGCGCATGGTCGCGCCGCGCAAGTTTGCTTCTTTCGGGAAAGCTTCGGGATCGCTCAGCGCGAGCGTCACCTTATCGTCGACGCCGAGCGGCAGGCCGGCTGCTGCATCCACTTTGGCCGGCAGCTGTGGTGAAAAGCGGATCGCTTCATCGGCGATCAGATTGGTCGGGACGGTGACGATCGCCTTGTCCGCGGTCAGCGTGCCCCGCGAGGTCTCGATGCGCAGGCGCTTGCCGGAATGATCGATCAGCGTGACATTGCAGTTCAGCGCCACCTGACAAGCGGCGCCATAGGCGGCAATCAGAGCGCCATACCCGCGCCGAACCCGCCAGTTGAGATCGCTGTCCTCATAGGCGTCCCAGTCCAGCGTCGACATGTCCTTCAGTTCGCAGCCGTTGATGTAAGTCGAGATCGCATCGATCATCGGATTCCAGCGATTGCCGGGCTCGAGGCTCAGGCTCGCAGGTTCGTCCTTGCCCTTCAGTGCGGCCTGCCAGAGGCGCTCGTAGAACGCGTCCATCGCACGCATGAAATCGTCGCGCTCGCTCTGTGGGAAAGCGTTACCAAAGGCGCGCTCGCGCCAGGGCGGCAGGTTCGTGTTGAGCTCGAAACCAAGCTGCCGCGCGATCGCGACGAAGGAGTTCTGGTCCGCCGAATGCAGCCAGCCGCAGCCGACGTCGAAGGTGACCTCGGGCGAGGCCTGCACGGTCCAGGCCCGGCCGCCGAGCCGGTTGCGTGCCTCGAGCACGATCACGGAGCGGCCGGAGCCCGCCAGCGCATGCGCGGCGCCAAGGCCGGCGGCACCGGCGCCGATGATCGCGACGTCGACGGAGGATGGAAGGGACATGGAAGAGCGACTAGTGAGTTGCGAATGGCGAATAGAGTATAAGAAAACGTCGGCTCTGGCCAAACGTCCCTATTCGCTACTCGCCACCTCCCATTCGCTCGGTTACGCCACCGCTTCCTTGGCCTTTTCGGCGCGCTTGCGCTCGTTCGGGTCGAGATGCTTCTTGCGCAGACGGATCGACTTCGGCGTGACCTCGACGAGCTCGTCGTCCTCGATATAGGCGAGCGCCTTTTCCAGCGTCATGCGGATCGGCGGGGTCAGGCGCACGGCTTCGTCCTTCGACGTCGTGCGGATGTTGGTGAGCTGCTTGCCCTTGAGGACGTTGATCTCGAGATCGTTGTCCCGGGTGTGCTCGCCGACGATCATGCCCTTGTAGACCTTCCAGCCCGGCTCGATCATCATCGGACCGCGGTCCTCCAGCTTGAACATGGCGTAGGCCACCGCCTCGCCCTGGTCGTTGGAGATCAGCACGCCGTTGCGGCGGCCCTGGATCTCGCCCTTGTACGGGGCGTAGCCGTGGAACAGGCGGTTCATGATCGCAGTGCCGCGGGTGTCGGTGAGCAGCTCGCCCTGGTAGCCGATCAGGCCGCGGGTCGGCGCGTAGAACACCAGGCGCTGACGGTTGCCACCCGAGGGCTTCATCTCGATCAGCTCGGACTTGCGCTCGCTCATCTTCTGCACGACGACGCCGGAATGCTCCTCGTCGACGTCGATCACGACCTCCTCGATCGGCTCCAACGTGGCGCCGGTGGCTTCGTCCTTCTGATAGACGACGCGCGGACGTGACACCGAGAGCTCAAAACCTTCGCGGCGCATGGTCTCGATCAGGATGGCGAGCTGCAATTCGCCGCGGCCCGAGACTTCCATCGCGTCCTTGTCGGCGGCTTCGACCACGCGCAGCGCGACATTGCCCTCGGCTTCGCGCAAGAGACGGTCGCGGATCATGCGGCTCGTCACCTTGTCGCCTTCGGTGCCGGCAAGCGGGGAGTTGTTGACGATGAAGGACATCGACACGGTCGGCGGATCGATCGGCTGGGCCGGCAGCGGCACCTCGACGGTCGGGTCGCAGAAGGTGTCGGCGACCGTGCCCTTGGTGAGGCCCGCAATCGCGACGATGTCGCCGGCTTCGGCTTCATCGAGCGGGGTGCGCTCGAGACCGCGGAAGGCCAGGATCTTGGTGATGCGCCCGGACTCGACCAGCTTGCCGTCGGCGTTCAGCACCTTGACCTGCTGGTTCGGCTTGAGCACGCCAGAGGAGATGCGGCCGGTGATGATGCGGCCGAGATAGGGGTTGGCTTCGAGAATGGTGCCGATCATCTTGAACGGACCTTCCTCGACCTTGGGCGGCGCAACGTGGCGCAGGATCAGGTCGAACAGCGGCTCCATGCCCTTGTCCTTCGGACCCTCCGGGCTGTCGGCCATCCAGCCCTGCTTGGCCGACCCGTAGAGGATCGGGAAATCGAGCTGCTCCTCGCTGGCGTCGAGCGCTGCGAACAGGTCGAACACTTCGTTGATGACCTCGGTCGGGCGTGCGTCGGGCCGGTCGACCTTGTTGATGACGACGATCGGCTTCAGGCCGACCTTGAGCGCCTTGGAGACCACGAATTTCGTCTGCGGCAGCGGGCCTTCGGCAGCGTCGACCAGCACCAGCGCGCCGTCCACCATGTTCAGGATGCGCTCGACCTCACCGCCGAAATCGGCGTGGCCGGGGGTATCGACGATGTTGATGCGGGTGTCCTTCCACTGCACCGAGGCTGCCTTGGCCAGGATGGTGATGCCGCGCTCACGCTCCAGATCGTTGGAGTCCATGGCGCGATCGGTCACCTTCTGGTTCTCGCGGAACGTGCCGGACTGCTGGAGGAGCTTGTCGACCAGGGTCGTCTTGCCGTGGTCGACGTGGGCGATGATGGCGACGTTACGGAGGTTCATGAGTGGGCTTCTTTGCGTTCGAACAATGGGTTAAGCGCGATCTCGCCGGTCGGACCGGGACCTCTTCTCGAAACAACGCTGGAAGACTGGAAACGGGCGCTCGCCGCCCAAAAGGGAAGCCCGGCCATATCGACCGGGCACCCTGCGCGTTGCGGCGCAATATATGCAAAAACGGCCAAAAAACAATGTGTTCTTTGGCGGTTGGTTGACTGAATTTTGTCCGGGAATCTCCGGTGCTTACGGCCCGGTCCGGGGACGGGGAGGAGCGTTCCGCCCCTTGATCGCGGCCCAGATCAGGGCGACCCCGCCGATGCCGATGACCAGCCCCAGAAAAATCAGCGACGCGATGTCGGATGGGATCTGCCCACCGTCGACCACCGACATTCCGCCGAAGAGCAGCGCACAGAAGCCGGGCAGCAGCATGAAGATCCCAAAAACCACCATGAGCGCGGTCAGGCAGCCGTGCCGCTTGTGCGTCGGGGGCGAGGGCGGCGGTACCGGGGGCGCCGGCGGCGGTGTGTCGCTGACGCTCATCCCTGCAGGACTCCTTCGCTCGCCTGCGCGGTCAGCGCCGCGCGGATGCCGTCGATCTTGCCGTTGCGATAGAACAGATTGTAGGTGTCGAACGGAATGATCGCGCCCTGCTCCGTCACGAAATGGATGCAGCTGCGCTTGACGTTGCCGACGCAGAAATTGAAGCGATCGAGGAATTGCACGATGGTGACGCGGAAGACATTCTCGTACGAGAGCCCGTCCGGCACCTGAAAGCTCGGCAGGCAGCACAGCAATTCGCAGACGCGCTCACTGGTGTTCAGCGGCCCCGACGACAACGAAAACAGATCGACAAATTTCTCCCGCAGCACCGGATATTTCTCCGGGCTGATCGTGTTGGGCATCACCGCCACCAACTGCTCCTGCGGGATCAGCGAGGTCAGCGGCAGCACCTTCTCGCCGTTGCGCAGGCCGTAGCCGATCGAGATGCTTTCGGGATTGCAGGGCAGCGGGATCATGTCCTTGTCGCCGAACACGCCGGTCTCGACGACGCGCTGACGGATCTCCGACAGCATGATGCGGTCGGTATTCTTGTCGAAATTCTCGTTGCGGCCGGCGTCCTGCACCGGCTGCAGCGTGACGCCGCGTACGCATTTCCATGTCAATGCATGGCGGACTATGGCGCCGATCTCGGCATCGTTGACGCCGCGCTTGATGGTCGCGACCAGCGTGGTGGATACGCCAAAATGCTCGAGATTCTCCAGCGCTTGCTGGCGGATCTTGCGCAAATCTGCGCCGCGCAGATTGATCAGGGCGTCGCGCTGCAGCGAATCGAACTGGAGATAGACCTCTAGCCCGCGCTTGTTCTCGGCGAGCCGCGCCACGAAATCCTTCTCGCGGGCGATGCGCAGGCCGTTGGTGTTGATCATGACGTGACGGATCGGGCGGGCGCGCACCGCGTCCAGGATATCGAAGAAGTCAGGGTGCAGCGTCGGCTCGCCGCCGGAGATCTGCACGAGGTCGGGCTCGCCTTCGCTGGCGACAAGCGCGTCCAGCATCCTCTCGACCTTCGCGAGCGGTGTGAAGCGGGTCCGGGCGGGCGAGGATTCGGCGAAGCAGACCGGGCAAGTGAGATTGCAGTGCTCGGTGATCTCGATCAGCGCCAGGCAGGAATGCTGCTCGTGGTCGGCGCAGAGGCCGCAATCATAGGGGCAGCCGAATTCCGTGCGCTGCTGGAATTGCAGCGGACGGTCCCCCGGCTTGATGAAATCCTTGCACAGGCGCCAATAGGCTGCGTCCGTCGACACCAGCGTCGACTGGACGCCATGTTGCTTGCAGCGCTTTTCGTACCAGACCTCGTTGCCGAGAATCTGGATCTTGGTCGGCACCAGCGTCAGGCAGGTCTCGCAGAGAGACTGGGTCTGCCCCCAGAAGATATAGGGGCGCGACTTACGCAGCGGCGCGTTCATGCAGGGATCTCGCTTTGGGCGCCGTCGCCAGCATGACGACCGCGTAGAGCAGGATGGACAGCGACAGCAGGTGAAACAGCGTGAAAGGGCCGATCAGCGTGCCATAGGGTTTGAGGAATTCCCACAGGAAGCGCTGCGCTCCATAATAGACGAGGACGAGGTAGAAACCATTGGTGATCACAAACCCGTTCCGGTTCAAGACCACCGCGACATAGAAGGTCGCGAACAGGGCCATGGCTGCGCTCTCGTAGAGCTGCACGGGATGACGAGGGACACCATCGCCGAAATCATGGGCCCAGGGCAGCGTCGTCGGCGTGCCGTAGGTGAAATCGTCGAGGCCCGCGAAGTAGCAGCCGAGCCGGCCGATCGCGATGCCGAGTGCCAGCGGCAGCGCAAAGCGGGCGCCGGTTCGCAACGCTATCCCTGCCGACCATTTGTAGAGCTCGATCGCCACGATGCCGCCCGCGAGCGCGCCCTCCACCGAGCGGGCTATGCCGTGCTGGCCCGACAGCCACAGATTGGCTGAGCCGAACACATAGGCGCCGAGGCCCGCGCCGAACACCAGCGCAGCGATGTAAGGCATTTCGAACGATTGCGCCGGGAACGCCAGGCGGCGCCGCGACAGCCAATAGACGGCAGCGGCCGCTACCAGCCACGCCGCGATGTCGAAGATGGTGTGAAGGAAAGCCCCGCTCATGCGGGCATAGTAGCGCAGGTCCGGGCTGCGCGGGATAGTGCGCCCGCCGCCTCTTCATGCCGAACGAGCGGAATGGCCCGCTATCCCGCCTCCCGCTCCTCAGTGGGATAGACCCCGCGCAGCACCTCCTCGAAATGCATCTTCACGGCGTCGTTGCAGAGGCAGGCGCGCAAGCGCAGGCCCTCGCGGCTGCGGACCAGGATCGAGCCGCGTCGGGTGTCGAGCACGCCTTCGGCCTTGAACGACTGCAGCACGCGGCTCGCATAGCTGCGCCCGACCCCGAGCAGCGTCGCAAGCTGCTCATGCGTCAGCGGCACGCTGCGCTCGTCGCCGGTCCGCTCCATCGCGGCCAAAATCCATTTGGCCGTGCGCTGCTCGATCGAGTGGATGGCGTTGCAGGCGGTCGACTGGAAGATCTGCGCCAGCATGCAGTCGGCGTAGCGGGCGAAGATGTTGCGCAGCGACGGCGAGCGCGCCTTGGCCGTCTCCAGCTTGCCGACGTGGATGCGCGCAAACGGCCCGCCGAACTTTACGCAGATGCGCGTGTAGGCCGGCAGATATCCCTCGCTGACGATGCCGCCTACCGCGCCTTCACGACCAACCAGAATGGTCTCGACGTCGCGGCCATCCTCGTTGGGCACGAGGAAGGTCGCAAGCGATGGTCCGCAAGGAAAGTGGACGACCTGGACGTCGTCGCCAGGATTGTAGAGCAACTGGCCGGCCGCGCAGTCCTCGACGGAAACGTGCGATGCGAGCAGTGCGAAGTCTGCCACGCTCAGGCGCCGTAACAGATTGTTGGCCGGTCGGCTCTCGACCTCGTTTGTACTGCCGATACGCGCATCCATCGTGAAACCCCCTGTCCTCCTCTCGACAATAACGAGTTCCGTCCGTTTCCTGTGTGCACAAGTGGACAGACTGTAGAACTGTGATGTGGTGGGTTTCGTTCCGGGAACCCTCCGATGCGCTGGGCGCAGGTGTCGTGACGCGGCTGTCCTGATCAGAAAACCCCCTACTCAAGATGCGATCATGGCTCCCGCGATTCCCGATGGCTCCTGTCCTGCCGACGTCCTGGTCGTCGAGGACGACCCGATCATTGCAATCGACTTCGAGGACCGTCTGCTCGGCTTCGGCGTGGCGCAAGTGCGCACCGCCGGGTCGGTGACGCAGGCGCTGGACGCAATCGAGAAGCGTGCCCCCGATTTCGCGCTGCTTGACGTCGAGCTGATCCGCGAGAAGAGCTTTGCGATCGCCGAGCGACTGGTCGCGCTGAACATTCCGTTCGTCTTCGTCACCGGCTATGGCGCCGAGACCGGGATTCCGTCCGAATTCGCGGCGCGGCCGCGATTGCAAAAGCCGTGCTCGAGCGAGGCGCTCGAAGCCGTGCTGCGAGCGCACCGCGCCTGAGCGTCAGGCCAATTTCGGGTCGAGCGTGGTCGACCACAATGCGACGTCGGCGCGGTCGCGCAGGGTCACCGTCATCTGCCCGGAGGCGCCGTCGATCCTGACGTGGCCGAAAAACTGCATGCCAGCCGACGGCGGCAGGTTCTGGTTGTCCTTGCCCGGTGCCTTGACGAAGCGCACCTCCGGGCCAAACGTGTTGTCGAGCGCATTGGGGCCGAAGGTGCCCGCGTGCAGTGGCCCCGAGACGAACTCCCAGAACGGCTCGAACTCCTGGAACTGCGCGTTGTTGGGATCGTAGTAGTGCGCGGCGGCGTAGTGCACGTCCGCCGTCAGCCACACGGTATTGCTGATCGGCGCCATCTTGATGAAGCGCAGGATGTCTGCGATCTCGAACTCGCGGCCGCGCACCGGGCCGTCGCCTTGCGCGAATGCTTCCGAGCCGCCCTTCGACGTGTCCGGGACGACGAGGCTGAGCGGCATGTCGGAGGCGAGCACCTTCCAGGTCGCGCGCGAGTTGAGCAGACCGCGCTTCAGCCAGGCAATCTGGTCGGGTCCGAGGAAGTAACTGGCCGGCCCGTATTCCGCCTCCAGATTCGGACCGTTCGCACCGCGGTAGCTGCGCTCGTCCAGCACGAACACGTCGAGATGCGGGCCATAGGAGATCTGGCGATAAACCCTGCCCGGCTCGCTGATGCTTTCGCGCATCGGATACATCTCGTGGAAGGCGCGGGCGCCGCGCGCAGCGAGCAATGCGATGCTGCGCTCCTTGTAGGCCGGCGGCAGCTCCTTGGAGAGCGACCAATTGTTGGTCACCTCGTGATCGTCCCACTGCACGAAGATCGGCACCTCGGCATTGAAGGCGCGGAGGTTGTCGTCGGTAAGATTGTATTTGTGCGCGGCGCGGTACTCGTCCAGCGTCTCCGCGACCTTGGCCTTCTCGGGAATGGTGAGGTTCTTCCAGATCTTGCCGTCGGCAAGCTTCACCTCGGACTGGATCGGACTGTCAGCATAGATGGTGTCGCCCGAATGCAGGAAGAAGTCCGGACGATGCTTGCGCATCGTGGCGAAGGTGATCATGCCGCCGTCATCGGGGTTGATGCCCCAGCCCTGGCCGGCGACGTCGCCGCCCCAGACAAAGCTGACGTCGCGGCGATCGGCCGGCGCGGTGCGGAAGCGGCCGGTCACCGCTTCGCCCTCGACGGCGCTGTGCGCGAGATCGCGGAAGCGAACGCGGTAAAAGACGTCCTGGCCGGCCGGCAGATCTTCAACCAGCATCTTCGCGGTGAAGTCGCTCTCGGGCAGCGTCGCGATCGGCGGCAGCGCGCGGGCATTCCTGAACGTATCAGTCGTCGCGACCTCGACCAGCATCTGCGCCGGCCGATCGGTACGCGCCCACACCACGCCGCCGCTGGCGGTGACGTCGCCCGATTGCACGCCGTGGGTGACAACTGGCCGGTCCGCGGCGCGCGAGAGAGAGGGCATCGCGATCGTGCCGAGCGCGCCGGCACTGCTGGTGAGGAAGCGGCGGCGGGAGAATTTGATGTTCATGAGGGACCGTCTCGTGTCGCTTGGCACGGCCGTCGAGGCGGCAAGCCAGACGCTATATTGAGACAATGTGACGCAGTGATTAAGCGCGCAAACCCTCTGCACAGCACAGCCCCAACCTCAGCCCTCATCCTGAGGGCCCGCCAACGGCGGGCGTCTCGAAGGATGGCCGCGGCGAGAGGCGGGCCTGCATGGTTCGAGACGCGCGTTCCGCGCTCCTCACCATGAGGGTCCAAGACCTACGCGTTGCCGGCGGCCCTGAATTGCGCGCTTGCGCGCTGCAGATTCGGCGGCAGGCTGAACAGCACCGCCTTGCGGTCGGCGACGGCGGCGTGGAACTGGTCGAGCGCGATGTTGAAGGCGGTGAGCGCGGCTTCCTCGATCGCGCCATGGTCGAAGCAACGTAGCGTGGCGCGCAGGATGTCGTCCGCCTCGGTCTGCATCTGGTCGAGCTCTTCGGTCGTCTCGCACTTGCGGGCCGCGGCGATCATGTCGAGCAGGCGTTCGCGCTGGTGGTTGTTGTTGTCGCGCTCGTCCTTCTTCAGATAGCCGGCGAACCAGGCGCCGACCGAGCCCATGGCCGAGAGCGCCATCAGGCTCCACCAGATGTAGTCGCTGTACTTGTCGAGGAAGGTTTTCTCCTCGCCGTCGACGAAGGCGGCGGCACCGGGATGCACGGGGATCACCGCATCCTTGTCGGTGTCGGGCGTCTCGATCTTCGCCGCCAGCGGGAATTCCGTCACCAATTGCTGCCGCACGGAGAAGAGCTGGCGCGTGAACGCCGCGATGGTGGTGTCGGACACGCCTTTGCGCGCCACGATATGGTGCGCGAAGCTGATGGTCTTGACCTCGTCCTCGGGCCGATCGGGCGAGCCGCCGTAAGTGCCTGCGGGGATCTCGGCCGCTTCATAGACCGGATGGTTCTGCGCGATCGCGTCGGCGGAATCGATGGCGAGGAAGGTCGGTGTGCCGCCGTCCTTGACCGAGGCTGCGATCGCATCCGCCGTGATCTTGCTGTTGACCGGGCCGGCCGCGAGATAGACGTCGGCCTTCTGCGCCTTGATCGCCTCGGCAACCTCGTTGACCGGGAATTGCACGATCTCGACCTTGGCGGGGTCGACACCATATTGCTGGAGGATCACCTTGAGCAGATTGACATTGGCCTGGGTGCGGCCGACGACGCCGATGCGATGGCCGGCGAGCTGCGAGATCTTGGTGATCTTCGCGCCCTTCTTCTTGCCCTTGCCCTGGACGGACCACAGCGCCACCACGTTCTTGCGCAGCGTCGCGACCGCCTGTGCGTTCTTGGGCACGTCGAGATCGCCGCGCACGATGGCGAGGTCGACCTTGCCTTCTGCGAGCAGATTGGCGCTGGCGGTGGCGCCGTCGGTCTGGATGGGACGCAGCCGCACGTAGCTCTTGTGCTGCGCGAAGCCCTGGGTGAGAGTCTGCACGACCTTGACGTCATCGCTGTTGGCCGGACCGACCGCGATCTTCAGCGTCACCGGGCGCATCGCGAAATAATAACCGCCGACAAGCGCGCCGACGATGGCAAGCACCAGCGCGAGGGTCACGAGCGCCGTCTTCCGCGCCGCGGATCGCGGCGAAGGCGGAGAGGGCGTTTCGGCCAGGTTCGATCCCCCGGTCATCGATCTCCCAAACAGGCGCTTAGGGCTCAGTTTCATCTTGGCCGGCGATTTACGCGGGCAATTGTAGCAAATTTCTTGTCCGGCGGGGTTACATCTGCGTCATGGTTAGCGGATGGGGCAAATCCCGTATGAACCCAGGCACCCAGACGGTGTTAGGGTAAAGTTCCCCTGAAGACGGAGGCGGTCATGGCAGAGCGGCTGACGGCGGAGGCACGCAAGCAGGCGCTGGGCGCTATACCCGGCTGGAGCGAGATGTCCGGCCGTGACGCCATCGGGAAGACCTTCGTTTTCAAGGATTTCAACCAGGCCTTCGGTTTCATGACCCGCGCGGCGCTGATCGCCGAGAAGATGGATCACCATCCCGAGTGGCGCAACGTCTACAAGACGGTCGAGGTTGTGCTGTCGACCCATGACGCCGGCGGCGTCACCTCGCTCGACATCGAGCTCGCCAAGGCGATGAACGCGATCGCCGGCTGACATGTGCCTGATGTCTTGCAGCGCCCGGCCTGATCCCCATCTTGTGATCAGCAGGTGGGGCCCGGTGCGCCGTTCCGGCTGAACGGGGAGTTCTTGAGCATGGCTGCCGAACACAGCGTCGGTTTTGAGCCGGCCGATCGGCTCGCGGAAGACCGTGAAGGCGTTCGCCGCCGCTTCTGGCGCAAGCTGAAGCGCGTCGCTGCGCAATTGCCGTTCGCGGAAGACCTGCTCGCCGCCTATTACTGCGCCTTCGATCGCCAGACGCCGCGCCACGTTCAGGCGTCGCTGCTCGGCGCGATCGCCTATTTCGTCCTGCCGTTCGACTTCGTTGCCGACGTGATGCCGTTGCTCGGCTTCGCCGATGACGCCGCCGTGCTCGCCACCGCGATCCGCATGGTCGCCGGCCACATCACGACCGAGCACCGCGACGCCGCCCGCGCCGCGCTGAAGCGCGGACTGGATGAGGCCGAGGGGGATGTGGCGCAATAGCTTTCGCTTCTGGGCACACTGTCATGCCCCGGCTTGACCGGGGCATCCAGTACGCCGTGGCCTGTCGGCTAATCGCAATCGATTCGGAGTACTGGATCGCCCGGTCAAGCCGGGCGGTGACGGTTGAGTGTGTTGAAGCGGCTGCGGCTGCCCCATCCTCACGGATGCAAGATCACCTTGCCCATCGCCTGACGTCCGGCCAGCACCTTCAAGGCGTCGGCGGTCTGGGCCAGCGGGAAGGTGCGATCGACATGCGATGAGATCTTGCCTTCCGCGGTCCATTTCACGAGCTTCTCGAGATTGGCCCGGTTCTTCTCCGGATTCTGTCTTGTCCAGGCGCCCCAGAACACGCCGCGGATGTCGCAGCCCTTCAGCAGCGCAAGATTGAGCGGCATCTTCGGAATGTCGCCGGCGGCAAAGCCGATCACGAGGAAGCGGCCCTCCCAGGCGATCGAGCGCAGCGCCTGCTCAGCGTAAGCACCTCCCACCGGATCGAAGATGATGTCGACGCCCTTGCCGCCGGTGAGCTTGCGCAGGCCCTCCTTCAAATCTTCCTTGGCGTAGTTCAGCGTCAGCTCGGCGCCGTGCGCCTTGGCGAATTCGAGCTTCTCGTCCGACGAGGCGCAGGCGATCACCTTCAACCCCATCAGCTTGCCGAGCTCGCAGGCCGCAAGGCCGGTGCCGCCGGCCGCGCCCAGCACTGCGAGCGTCTCGCCGGGCTTCGGGCTGGCGCGATCCTCGAGCGCATGCAGCGCTGTGCCGTAGATGATGATGATGCCGGCCGCGCGATCGTAATCGAGATTGTCGGGAATCTTCACGATCGATGTTGCCGGCAGTGCGATCTTCTCGCGGGCGCCGTTGTGGCCGCAGGAGGCGACCACGCGATCGCCGACCTTCAGATCGGTCACGCCGGCGCCGATGCTCTCGATCACGCCGGCGACTTCCGCGGCCGGCGAGAACGGGAACGGCGGCTTGATCTGGTACTTGCCCTGGATCATCAGGATGTCGAAGAAGTTCAGCGCCGCCGCCTTGATCGCGATCACGGCTTCGCCGGGGCCCGCCACCGGATCCGGCACCTCGGTCAGCACGAGATCGTCGGGCTGGCAATATTGCGAGCAGAGGATGGCTTTCATGGCGGCACCTTGGGGCGTTTCGGGTGGAATTATAGTTGGTCCGGTTTTGCCGGATTTAAGTCGGCCCGACAATCCGGTTTCTTTGCTCAAAGCGATGAGCAGTCCTATCCTCACGTCATTGCGAGCGCAGCGAAGCAATCCAGAACCCGTGCCGCGGAAATAAACGGAATTGCTTCGCTGCGCTCGCAATGACGGGAGTGTGGAACGACGAGGATTCAAACGATGTTTGAAACAGGCCTGCTCGAGAACAAGCGTATCCTCGTGACCGGCGGCGGCTCGGGCCTTGGCGCTGCGATGGGACGTCGTTTCCTCGCGCTCGGCGCCGAGCTGGTCATCTGCGGCCGCAAACTCGATCGGCTGGAGACGGCGGCCGCGCAGATGCGCGAAGAGACTGGCGGCAAGGTCACGACAATCGCCTGCGACATTCGCGACGGTGCGGCCGTCGACAGCATGATGGACGCGATCTGGCGCGCCGCGCCGCTCGATGTTCTCGTCAACAATGCCGCCGCGACTTTCATCGCGCAGAGCGAGCACCTGTCGTTCCGCGCCGCGGACGCGATCCTCGCGCCGACGCTGCATGGCGCGATGTATTGCACGCTGGCCGCCGGCAGACGCTGGATCGAGGGCAAGCATGGCGGCGTCGTGCTCTCGATCCTCTCGACCTCGACCATCACCGGCCGCGCATTCACCGTGCCGTCGGCGATGGCGAAGTCGGCGGTGCTGGCGATGACCAAGAGCCTCGCGGTGGAATGGGGGCCCAAGGGCATCCGCACCGTCGCGATCGCGCCGGGCCCGTTCCCCACCGCCGGCGCGTCGGGCCAGCTCCGTCCCGAAGGCCGGGACGACAGCTGGGCCGCGCGCAATCCGCTGGGCCGCGTCGGCGAGCACGGCGAGCTTGCCGACCTCGCCAGCTTCCTGGTCTCGGACCGCGCTGGCTACATCAATGGCGAGATGGTGGTGATCGACGGTGGCGCACATTTGCGCAGCTCCGGCGCCGAGGACCTGCTCGGCTGGAGCGAGGCGCAATGGGCCGAGCAGCGCGCCGCGCGTGGCAAAAGCTAGCTGTTGTCATCCTGCTAACTGCCTTCCCAAATTGGACTTTCCCGGCTATCCCTGCCGGGGGACAAAGCACGGCCGGGCCATCTTCCAGTCACAATATTGAGGGAACCACTCCAGCCATGTGGCGGGTGCTGATTTTAGCTTTGATGACTGGCGTGATGGCCGGTGGGGTCACCGACTCCGCGCGGGCGCAGACGGCGCAACCGGCGCCGAAAGCTGCACCAAAAGAGGCTGCCCCGAAGTCGGCTGCCCCGGCGGCGGCTCCCACGACGGCGAAGACGACTGCAAAGCCCGAGAGCAAACCGGCGGCCCCACCTCCTGCGATTGCGGGCGGTGCGGAGCCGACTTTGATCGGCCAATTCGGCACCTGGGGCGCCTATTCGGCGACGCCCAACGGGAAGAAGGTCTGCTTCGCCCTGGCCAAGCCCTCGTCGTCCAAGACCAACCCGCCGAACCGGCCGCGTGACCCCGCCTATGCGTTCGTCTCGACCCGGCCGGCGGAGAAGGTCAACAACGAAGTCTCGGTCATGATCGGCTACGCGCTGAAACCGGGCTCGGAATCCACGGCCGAGGTCGGCGGGGCTGCTTTCGCAATGTATACGCAGGGCGACGGCCTGTGGATCAAGAACGCGGCCGAGGAGGAGCGGATGGTCGAGGCCATGCGCAAGTCCGCCGATCTCGTGGTCAAGGGCGTCTCGGCCAAGGGCACCGAGACGACCGACACCTTCTCGTTGAAGGGCCTTGCCCAGGCCCTCGACCGGATCGCGCAGGATTGCAGGCGGTAAGGCTGCCGGCGGTAAGACTAAGCCACGGCTACGGTCGCAATCGGCGGTCCCGATTGCTATATAGGGCCGGTTCCGCAATTTCGGCCGTCATGGCCGGGCTTGACCCGGCCATCCACGCGCAACCACGATTGACGAAAGACGTGGATGCCCGGATCAAGCCCGGGCATGACGAATTCAAACAGCAGTAATCCCAGGTCCATTCAATGCAACCGACTGCCGAGCCGCACAACGCAACATTGGTGGAGAAGACTCCACTCGAGACCTATGTGCCGCCGGCCAAGCCGTCGCTGATCGGTCTGTCGCGCACCGAGCTTGCCGATCGTCTCGGCGACATCGGCGTCGCGCCGGCGCAGCGCAAGATGCGGGTGCAGCAGCTGTGGCACTGGCTCTATTTCCGCGGCGCCCAGAGTTTTGACGACATGACGTCGATCTCGAAGAGCATCCGCGCCGAGCTCGCGCAACACTTCACCGTGGATCGGCCCGAAGTCGTGGCCGAGCAGATTTCCAACGACGGCACCCGCAAATGGCTGCTGCGGCTGCCGAGCGGCGATTCCGTTCAGAAGGCGCATGAGGTCGAGTGCGTCTACATCCCAGAGACCGATCGCGGCACGCTCTGTGTCTCCTCGCAGGTCGGCTGCACCCTGAACTGTTCGTTCTGCCACACCGGCACGCAGCGCCTGGTGCGCAATCTCACCGCCGGCGAGATCGTGGGACAGGTGATGGTCGCGCGGGATCGCCTCAATGATTGGGCTGACCGGGAGGACGGCACCCGCCGCGTCACCAACATCGTGATGATGGGCATGGGCGAGCCGCTCTACAATTTCGACGCCGTGCGCGATGCGCTGCTGATCGTCGGCGACAATGAAGGCATCGGCATCTCGCGCCGCCGCATCACGCTGTCGACGTCCGGCGTGGTGCCGAACATCGTCCGCGCCGGCGAGGAGATCGGCGTCATGCTCGCGATCTCGCTGCATGCCGTGCGCGACGAACTGCGCAACGAGCTGGTGCCGCTCAACCGCAAATATCCGATCAAGGAGCTGCTGCAGGCCTGCCGCGACTATCCCGGCGCCTCGAACGCGCGGCGCATCACCTTCGAATATGTGATGCTCAAGGGTGTCAACGATTCGCTCGATGACGCGAAGCTGCTGGTGAAGATGCTCAAGGGCATTCCGGCCAAGATCAATCTGATCCCGTTCAATCCCTGGCCCGGCACCGCCTATGAATGCTCGGACTGGGACCAGATCGAGAAATTCTCCGAATACATCTTCAATGCCGGCTATTCCTCGCCGGTCCGCACCCCACGCGGCCGCGACATCCTCGCCGCCTGCGGCCAGCTCAAGTCGGAAACCGAGAAGCTCTCCGCCCGCGAGCGCCAGGCGCTGCGCGCCATGGCGATGACGGACTAGTCTGTTATGCCCACGCTCTCGCATCCTCGTCATTGCGAGGAGCGAAGCGACGAAGCAATCCTGATTGCCTCCGCTGACGCATTTCCGGATTGCTTCGCTGCGCTCGCAATGACGATGAAGTTGGCGTTTCTCTCATGTCCCTGATCGGCCGCCTCGTCGTCATCTTCATCGGCTTCCTCGCCGCCTGCTTCGTCGGCGGCATGATCGTGGTTGTCGCGCTGCTGTTTCCGGAATTCGCCGACCTCGGCGCCGGTCCCGTCGATCAGGGCACGATCGACATTCTGCTCGGCTTCGGTTTCATCTTCGTCTCAGGCTTCGCGCTGGTGCCGGCGGCGGTGATCGTCGCGATCACCGAGGCGCTCTACATCCGGAGCGCCCTTGCCTATGCCCTCGGTGGCGGGCTCGTCGGGCTCGCCTGCTATCTCGGTCTCGTCCCCTTTCACCCCGACACGCTCCAATTCGAGGGCATCGTGCGGCGGCATCTGGAGATCATGACGGGCGCGGGCATCGCCGCTGGCGTGGTCTACTGGCTGATCGCCGGCCGCAACGCCGGCGCCTGGCGCGAGCCACCGCCGGTGCGGAGACCGCCGCCGCCATTGCCGTCGCAGTCTCGGCCGGATGCGCGGTGAGGGTTTTCATCTCGGCTCTACTCCGCTAAACCGCGCGCCATGAACCGGACCGGACTTTTCATCGCCCTGGCGCTGTGGCTTTTGATCGGCGTCGTCTTCGGCCTTTATCCCGAACTCGATCTCAAGCTCGCCGCGCTGTTCTTCGATCCCGCGACTAACACCTTTCCGCTCAAGCTGAACGGCTGGGCCAGCTTCGCGCGCGATGCGGCGATGTGGATTGCCTGGGCCTTCGTGGTGCCGTCGCTGGTCGCGCTCGTGGTCAAGATGATCCGCCCGGACCGGCCGCTGCTGGTGTCGGGTCGCGCGATGGTGTTCCTGCTGGTCACGATCATCATGTCGGCCGGCATTCTCACCAACCTGACCTTCAAGACCTATTGGGGACGGCCGCGTCCGGTGGTGGTGACGCAGTTTGCCGGCGAGCAGCAGTTCGTGCCGTGGTGGGACCCGCGCGGGGACTGCGCGCGCAATTGCTCGTTCTTCTCGGGCGAGGGCGCGACCGCGTTCTGGACGCTGGCGCCTGCCGCGCTGGCTCCGCCGGCATGGCGGCCGCTCGCTTATGCCGGCGCCGTGGTGTTCGGCGCCGTCACCAGCGGCCTGCGCATGGCGTTCGGCGGACACTTCTTCACCGATGTGGCGATTGCCGGCCTCGTCAGCTTCGTCGTGATCTGGTTCGCCTATGCCCTGATCTACCGCTGGCCGCGGGCGCGGTTTTCGGACGAGGCGGTCGATGCAGCCCTGACCCGGCTGGCCATGCCCGGCTACCGGCTCCGCCAGCGCCTGTTCGGCCGCAAGCCCGCCCCCGAGGCCTCGGCTTGAGCCCATTAAATGGGTGCCGAGTCCTGCGAAATTTGATATTCGCGCGGTCAAACCGCACTCACAACAGCCCTTGAGACCCGATTGGAAGCGCCATGACCACGATCCTGAAAAGCCTGCCCAAGGGTGAGAAAGTCGGCATCGCTTTCTCCGGCGGCCTCGACACCAGCGCGGCGCTGCTCTGGATGAAGCAGAAGGGCGCGCGCTGCTACGCTTACACTGCCAATCTCGGCCAGCCGGATGAAGCCGACTACAACGAGATCCCGCGCAAGGCGACGGAGTTCGGCGCTGAGAAGGCGCGGCTGGTCGATTGCCGCACGCAGCTCGTCCACGAGGGCATTGCCGCGATCCAGTCGGGCGCCTTCCACATCTCGACCGGCGGCATCACCTATTTCAACACCACTCCGCTCGGCCGCGCCGTCACCGGCACGATGCTGGTCGCGGCGATGAAGGAAGACGGCGTCAACATCTGGGGCGACGGCTCGACCTTCAAGGGCAACGACATCGAGCGCTTCTACCGCTACGGCCTGCTCACCAATCCCGGCCTGAAGATCTACAAGCCCTGGCTCGACCAGCAGTTCATCGATGAGCTCGGCGGCCGTGCCGAGATGTCGGCGTTCATGACCGCGCAGGGCTTCGCCTACAAGATGAGCGCCGAGAAGGCCTATTCGACCGACAGCAATCTGCTCGGCGCCACGCACGAAGCCAAGGATCTCGAGAGCCTCGACAGCGGCATCAAGATCGTCAACCCGATCATGGGCGTGCCGTTCTGGCGCGACGACTGCACAGTGAAGGCCGAGAAGGTCGTGGTGCGTTTCGAGGAAGGCCAGCCCACGGCGCTCAACGGCCAGACCTTCTCCGATCCCGTCGCGCTGTTCCTCGAAGCCAACGCGATCGGCGGCCGTCACGGCCTCGGCATGAGCGACCAGATCGAGAATCGCATCATCGAGGCCAAGAGCCGCGGTATCTATGAAGCGCCCGGCATGGCGCTGCTGCACATCGCCTATGAGCGCCTCGTAACCGGCATCCACAACGAGGACACCATCGAGCAGTACCGTATCAGCGGCATGCGCCTGGGACGGCTGCTCTATCAGGGGCGCTGGTTCGACTCGCAGGCGCTCATGCTGCGCGAGACCGCGCAGCGCTGGGTCGCGCGCGCCGTGACCGGTGAGGTCACGCTGGAGCTGCGCCGCGGCAACGACTATTCGATCCTCAACACCGAGAGCCCCAATCTCACCTACGCGCCGGAACGGCTTAGCATGGAGAAGGTCGAGGACGCAGCGTTCACGCCGGCCGACCGCATCGGCCAGCTCACCATGCGCAATCTCGACATCGCCGACACCCGCACCAAGCTGAAGCTCTACAGCGATACCGGCCTGCTCTCGGGCAGCGAAGGCTCGCAGATATTCCGGCTCGAAAGCGACAGGGGTTGATTGCAGCCCGATCGGGCTAGGAACCGAATCGCCGGGATCGATAGTCTCGCGCGGCGGATAGCCTGCGCGAGCAGCGCGACATTGTGCGCCACCAATGGCCCGAGAACCGAGGGCCGGCATGACGCGACTCACGATGAGAGCGGCCGTGCAAATTGATGGAGCGATCAATGGCAAGATACAGATGCGACCTGCCGCAGCACCGCGGCGGCATTTTCCTGACCGATGGCGGCATGGAAACGACCCTGATCTTTCACGAAGGGCTGGAGCTGGCTCATTTCGCGGCTTTCGTGCTGCTCGATAGCGCGGACGGTCGCGCGCATCTGAAACGCTACTACGAAGCCTATCTCCGCATCGCGCAGCGGCATGCGCTCGGCTTCCTGCTCGACAGCCCGACCTGGCGCGCCAATCCCGATTGGGCTGCCAAGCTCGGCTATGATGCGGCCGGGCTCAAGGCGGTCAACATGCGCGCCATCGGCTTTCTGGAGGAATTGCGCGGCGAATGGGAGACTTCCGGCGCACCATGCGTGATCAACGGCGCGATCGGCCCGCGCGGCGACGGCTACAAGGCCGGCAACATGGACGCGGCGGAGGCGGAAGCCTACCACTCGGCTCAGATCGCGGCATTCGCCGAGGCAGGCGCCGACATGGTGACCGCGTTCACGCTGAACAGCATCAACGAAGCCGTCGGCGTCGTGCGCGCGGCCAAGCGGCAGGACATTCCGGTCGCGATCTCCTTCACGGTCGAGACGGATGGTCGCCTGGTCAGGGGGGAATCCCTGCGCGAAGCGATTGAAACTGTCGACGAAGCGACGGAGCGGGCTTGCGAATATTTCCTGATCAACTGCGCGCACCCGACCCATTTCGAGAACGCGCTCGCGGGCGGCGAGGCGTGGGTTCAGCGCATTCACGGCGTCAGAGCCAATGCGTCGACCAAAAGCCATGCCGAGCTCGACGAGTCCGAGACGCTCGACAGCGGTGATCCCGCCGATCTCGGCCGCCGTTACCTTTCGCTCAGGCGCGCCTTCCCCGGCATGCGGATTCTCGGCGGCTGTTGCGGCACCGATCACCGGCATATCGCCGCCGTTTGCGAGGCCTGCCTGTCGCCAGAGGCGTTGACCACGTGATGCAGTTGAGAGGGCCGGTATCGCCCCCGGCCTGCGACCCGTCGCCCATTTGTCTCGCGCCATATGTGATGACGGTGTCATTCTCGATCGCTACGCTTTCTGTTCCTATCGGAACTGGATTGCGGAGCACCGCGCATGATCAAGAATTCGGCCCTCGCCTCTCTCATCGTCCTCTGTTGGACATCGTCTCTGTCGGCACAAACGATCTATCCGATCGATCGCGCCGAGATCCTGGCCGGGGCCCGATTCGACTTCAAGGTCGAACTGCCCGGGCTAGTTGATCCCGCCAAGTTGAAGGTGACGGTGAACGGCGCGGACTATGCCGCCGCGTTCGGCCGTTCCGGGACCTTGATCGAGCGCGAGGACGGCAAGGAGCAGTCGGCGCTGATCCTGCGCGACGTTACGCTGACCAAGCCGGGCAGCGTTGCGGTTGAGGTGAGCGACGGCACGCGCCAGCGCAGTGTCACATGGACCGTCTACGACACCGGTCCGCGCAAGGCGAAGAACGTCATCCTGTTCATCGGCGACGGCATGTCGCCGGCGCATCGGATCGCCGCGCGAATCCTGTCCAAGGGAATCGCGGAGGGCAAGAGCCGCGGCAAGCTCGCGATCGACGACATGCCTCATATGGCGCTGGTGGCAACCGCCGGCTCGGACTCGATCATCACGGATTCCGCAAACTCCGCGAGCGCCTATGCGACCGGGCACAAGAGCGCCGTCAACGCCCTCGGCGTCTACGCGGACCGCTCTTTGAGCGCGTTCGACGATCCCAAGGTCGAAACTATCACGAGCCTTGCCAAGCGCCGGCTCGCCATGGCGATCGGCATCGTCACCAATACCGAGGTCGAAGACGCGACGCCCGCCGCGATGGTCGCGCACACCCGCCGACGCGCCGCCTATGATGAGATCGTCGAGCAGTTCTTCGCGGCGAAGCCGGATGTGCTGATGGGCGGAGGCAGCGCGAACTTCCTGCCGAAGTCGGCCGCCGACTCGAAGCGCAAGGATGAGACCGACTACATCGCGAAGTTTCGCGACGCCGGCTATCAGGTTGCGACCACTGCGGGTGAGCTCAGTGCTTCTGCCGCAAAGCCGGACACGAGCAAGCTGCTCGGCCTGTTCGCCACCGGCAACATGGACGGCGTGCTGGATCGCAAATTCCTCAAGGGCGGCGGCGTCAAGAAATTCCCCGAGCAGCCTGACCTGACCGAGCAGGTGCGGGCGGCGCTGAACATCCTCGCGAAGAACGAGAACGGCTTCTTCCTGATGGTCGAGTCCGGGATGATCGACAAATACGCGCATTTGCTCGACATGGAGCGCGCCGTCTACGATACGATCATGCTCGACAACGCGGTGCGCCAGACGCGCGAATGGGCGCGGGCGCGGGGTGACGACACCCTCATCCTCGTGGCGGCGGACCACAATCATCCCAACAGTCTCGTCGGCACGGTGAGTGACGGCATGGGCACGGCGCCCAACGTTCCCTTGCGCGAGCGCGTCGGCGTCTACGACAAGGCCGGGTTTCCCAATTACCCGGCGCCGGATGCGGAAGGCTATCCTTCACGGGTCGATGTCAGCCGTCGGCTCGCCATCTTCTCGGCCAGCCTGCCGGATCACTACGAGACGTTTCGCCCGAAGCTCGACAGTCCGAACGAGCCGACCGTGAAGGCCGGCGACGACGGGACCTTCAAGGCCAACGACAAATACAAGGATGTACCAGGCGCTCTGCTGCGGCCTGGCAATCTGTCGGCGATGATCGGCGCCAGCGTACATTCGGGCGAGGACGTCATCCTGACCGCGACCGGGCCGGGCAGCGAGCGGGTGCAGGGTTCTATGGACAACACAGAAGTATTTCGCGTCATCGCCGATGCGCTCGGACTTGCTGCCGCGCAGTGATCGAGACACGCGCAAAACAGAATGGCCGGGATTGCTCCCGGCCATTTTCTTTTCGCGAAGGTTTTTACTGCCGCGGCGGTGGTGCCGCGTTGGCCTGGTCGCCATTGAGCAGCGGCGTGATGCGGCGGACGGTGACGCGCCGGTTGATCAGGCTCGGACCCTGGCTCTGCTCCTTCAGGTATTGCTCGCCATAGCCCTGCGACGTCAGGTTCTCCGCCGGCACGTTGAACTGCTGGGTCAGCAATTCGGCTGCAGCCTGCGCGCGGCGGTCCGACAGTGACAGATTGTCGACCTCGTTGCCGACCGCGTCGGTGTGGCCCTCGATCAGGAACACCTCCTGTGGGTTGGCCTGGATCGCCTGGTTGATGCCATCGGCGATCACCTGCAGCCGCGCCGCCTGATCCGGCGGAATGGTCCACGATCCCGTCTCGAAGTTGATCGTGTTGACATCGATGCTCGGCATCTGCATGCGAACGTTCGGGCTGTAGCGGATCTCGTCGAGCGAGTAGCGCCGATCGATCCGCTGTACCGGCGGGGCCCGCATCGTGTCGTAGATCACCTGCGGCGGTGCCTCCTGGGCGTCGACGATGTAGCGATCATAGGGGATGCTGACCACCGGCGGCGGCACGTCGACGTAGAAGCCGCCGACCGCCCGCGGATCGCGGTAGGTGTTGTCGATGATGACGATCTCACGCCCGCGAGGATCCCTGCGGATGCGCCGCATCAGCCGCCCGTCGGTACCGACGACAGTGATGATCTCGCTGCCATCTGGACGGATCACGACCGTGCGGGTCTCGCCGCCGACGGTGTCGGTGCGAATGTCGCGGGCGCCATAGCGGAAGCGATAGAGGTCGTTGCCGCGGACATAGGCCTGCCCGCCCGGATCGCGGACGATGATCCGGTCCGGCTCGGTGTAGACGGTGCGGCCGCCTTCGATGGTCTCCCGTCGCTGGCCGTGGATGTCGGCGATGGTCGCGCCGATCACGGCACCGGCCACCACGCCCGCACCGATCGCGAGCGGCGTCAGATCACGCTGCTGGGGACGTGGCGGTGGCGGTAGCGGTGCTGCGACCGTGGGCGCGGCGCGGAACGCGGGCGCGATCGTCGGCGGCCTGTATTGTGCCCTGTCCGGCGG
>NZ_JXJM01000001.1:6717796-6752979 GCF_001593325.1 Bradyrhizobium sp. DOA1 | reverse complement strand
GGTGCGGCCGGGCGTGCCGGTGCCGCGGGCGGAGCTGCCGCAGGCGGTCCCTTCGGAGGCTGCTTCGCTTTTTGGTCAGCCTCAGGCTGGGCCTGGGCGACAACGAGCGGCGGCGCACTTTGCGCATGCGATGCGGAGCTTGCGAATTGCATCGCGGTGAGAGCCGTCGTTGCAAGCAGCACGAGACGAAGGTTGGTCATGGTGGTGAACTTCCCCGGAAGGTTCTTTGACGAAGTGTCGAGATGAACAGCTACGCGTTAGGCCGCATTGTGGCGGGCGAAGAAGTCGCGGCCCGATTTATTTCTGCACGCAAATAACCTCACTATGGTGACGTTCATTGCGCATTCAGACGCAGGTTGCAATCGCCTCACATGTGATCGCTCGCCTCAGACCTGATCCCGCGGCGAACGCGCGTCCGTCGCGGGATTCGGTGTAAGCGGTCCGTTGGGTCCGCGCGATGGAATCTCTTCAGGCACGCGCCCCGGCAACTCGTCGGGACGCGGTGATTCGCCTGGCTCGCGCACCGGCGGCGCGATTTCGGGCTGCGGATTGCCGGGCGGAATTCCCGGCGGCGGCTCGGTCGGAGTGCCCGGCGTTGACGGCGGTATCTCGGGCGGCTCTATCGGCATCACATCGAAACCTTGCGGTTATCGCCGAGGTCGGGACGCGTGTTAGTCACCGCCGCGGCAGCCATCTTCACGTACGAGATCACTGTGCCGGGTGAATCCCAGAACTCGGCATCGTCAGGCGTCACCTTGAGCACGCGGATGTTTGGATCCTCCGCAGAGTCCCACCACGCCTTGGCCGGCGTCGAGAACAATTCCTTGATCTTCGCACGGTCGTTGGAGACGACGGCAGCGCCGGTCAATGAGACGTATTTCTGGCTGCTCGCATCCGCAAACGACAGGTTGATGGAGGGATTCCTCGCGATCTCTTCATCCTTGTGATGCCGCGCGTCGGTAAGGAAAAAGATCGTGTTCGCGTCGCGGTCAAGATGAGCGCTCATCGGCCGCGCGCGCAGCTTGTCGCCGTCGCGCGTCACCAGCATTGCGAAGCCGATCTTCTTCATCAGCTCCCAGGCACGGTCGACGTCGCGGGAATTGTCGTTGGCCATATCGTGCTCCTATTGCAAGCGACGATAACGGCCTGCAGAGAGCGAGGTTCCCCGAAACCCCGCCTATTCCGGTGCGTGGCAGACGGCCTCGATGTTGTGGCCATCAGGATCGAGCACGAACGCGCCGTAATAGTTCGCATGGTAATGCGGGCGAATGCCGGGCGGGCCGTTGTCGCGCCCACCCGCCGCCATCGCCGCCTTGTAGAAGGCGTCCACCGTGGCGCGGTCTTCGGCGCGAATGGCGATGTGCACTGGCTTGTTCATCGCGCCTTCCGCGCCGAACCAGAAGTCCGGCTTGCCGTCGGCGCCAAAGCCAGCGGCCGCGGCGTGCCCGGTCTGCTCCGCCGTCACTTCCATGATCAGGCCGTAGCCGAGCGGCGCCAGCGCCTTGGTGTAGAACGCCTTGGCGCGCTCATAGTCAGAGACCGAGAAGCCCAGATGGTCGATCATCGCTACCTCCGTTGTTCGCTTCCGTCAGCGCGACAGGAACGTATTGCTCCGCGTCTTGCGCAAGATGGCAAAGCCGCGCGCGACCATGTCGGCAATACAGTCCTGCTGCCATTCGTTTTGTGACAGGTGCTCGATGACGACCGCGCGCGGCCACAGCGACGGCGGCGCGTCGCGGAAGAAGCCGATCAGCACGCGGTCCTCGAAACCTTCGACATCGATCTTGAGCGAATCGACCTGCGGGACGCCTGCTTCGTCGAGAATGCGCGTCAGGCGCAGCGACGGCACCTTGATCGCGTCGGCGCTGGCGGAGCCGGTGACGACGTGGGTGGCGCCGAGATTGCCGCCGCCGCTCTCGATCATCAGCTCGCCGTCGTTGTCACCGGCAGCAGCCTGCACTAGGCGCACCTGCGCCGCATGCGAGGCGGCGTGATTGAACGCCAGCCGCCCATATGTGAGGGGATGCGGCTCGATCGCGACGACCTTGCCGTTGGCGCCGACCTGCCGCGCCATCACCAGCGCGAAGGTGCCGACATTGGCGCCGACATCGACGAATGTGCCGCCCACTGGCGTGTGCTGGCGCAGGAAATCGAGCTCGTCGAGATTGTAGTCTGGATTGAACAGCGCGCCGCGCTCGGTCGCGCTGCCCTGGTGATAGAGACGAAACGAGGCCCCTTGGTACTGCACGTCGACCGGGCCGCCACGCAGCAAATTGACCAGCCGCGACATCCACGGCCGGAACGCGCCGCGCTTCAACCCCGATCGCGTCGCGAGGCTGATGATCGCGGCCTGCGCGGCGTTCGGCGCAAACGCGCCGAACGGCGCGGACGAAGGGGCGTTGTCGGGCGTCAAGCAGGCGATCCTCATTGCAGGCGGCGCATGCATAGCCGGTTTTGATGAGAGCTACAATTTCGGCGTCGTCCCGGGGCGCGCAGCGAACCCGGGACCCATAATCACTGGGCGGAGTTTGACACGAGATGCCCACTCCGAGTCTTCGCACAAGTTCTCCCTTGGGGGTATGGGTCCCGGATCTGCGCGCGCTTGTGGCGCGCTTGTACAGAGAGAGCGCTACGCCGCCTTCTTCGGGGCCTTGCGCTGGCGCAGGAATCGCCCGAGCAGCTTGCGCCTGCCCTTGCGTGGGATCAGGTCGACGTCGCTGACGAGCTTGGCGCCGCCCTTGCGACGCTCCAGCACGATCTTGCGGCTGTGGAAGGCCTCCAGCTCGGCGCGGTGAGCGACGCTGACGATGGTCGCATTGGGCAAGGCGTCGGTGACCATCTTCATCATGCTGTCCTGGCTCTTCTCGTCGAGCGCGGAGGTGGCCTCATCGAGCACGATGATGTCGGGTTTGTGCAGCAGCAGCCGGGCGAAGGCGAGGCGCTGCTTCTCGCCGCCGGATAGCGTCTGGTCCCACGGCGCTTCCTCCTCGATCTTCTCCTTGAGATGATCGAGGCCGACCTTGTGCAGGGCCTCGCTGATCTCCTCAATCGTCCAATCCTCGGCCGCGCCCGGATACGCCACTGCACGGCGCAGGGATCCCGAGGGCACGTAAGGCCGTTGCGGCAGCATGAACAGCCGACGGTCGGGATGGAAATTGACGCTGCCGCCGCCCCAGGGCCAGAGGCCGGCGATGGCGCGCACCAGCGTGCTCTTGCCGGTGCCGGATTCGCCGGCGACCAGGAGCCGCTCGCCGGGTTCGATCACCACTTCGGTCTCGCCAACCACGGCTGTGCCATCGTCGAGCGTGACCGAGAGGTCCTTCAATTCCAGCATGGCGTCGTTGCTGGTCTCGCCGCGCTTGATGCGGCCAAGGCCATCGCCCTGCTCGGCGCGTTCGAGGCCGTCGAGCGACATCATCAGCGAGGCGATGCGGCGCGCGCAGGCATTCCAGTCGGCGAGCCGCGGATAATTGTCCACCAGCCAGCCGAATGCACTCTGCACGATGGTGAAGGCAGAGGCCGCCTGCATCACCTGTCCGAGCGTCATGCTGCCGTCGAGGAATTTTGGCGCGCAGAGCAGGAGAGGCACCACGGGCGCCACGAGGCTGGAGCCCTGCGAGACCAGCGTGGTGCGCATGTGTTGGCCCGCGAGTCGTGCCCATTGCTTGAGCACGCCAGTGAAATTGCGGTCGATGCCGCCGCGCTCTTCTTCTTCGCCGCCGAGCAGCGCGATGCTCTCGCCGTTTTCGCGCACGCGCGTCAGCGTGTAGCGGAAATCGGCCTCGGCCTGGTTCTTGGCCTCGGACACCTGGACGAAGCGGCGGCCGATCACGACGATCGAGCCAGAGGCGATCGCAGCGTAAACGATCGCGGCAATCACCAGGAAGCCAGGAATGGTGATGCTCGCGCCGCCGAGCGTGACGGTGAGCGCGCCGCCGATGGTCCAGAGCACGACGATGAAGGTCACGGCAGACAGCAGCGCAGAGGTCACGCCGGCGAGGAAATCGACCGGCGAGTCCGTCGCAATGCGCAAATCCTCGGCGATCCGGTATTCCGGATTCTTGTGGTCGCCGCCGACGAGATTGAGCTGGTAGTAGCGCCCGTTGGTAAGCCAGCGCGTCAGCACGCTGCTCGTGAGCCAGGCGCGCCAGCGCCGCTGGATGCTCATGCGCGCGAACACCTGCGCGACGGCGAGCACGATGCTGCCGATCGCGAGCGGGAAGAACAGCGCCGTGAGATGGAAGACGCTGGCCGCATCGCGCTTCTCGATGGCGTCGAAGATCTCGCGATTCCAGACATTGATGCCGTACTGGAAGCCGACGGTCAGGACAATCAGTACGCCGAGGCCGATCGAGAACGGCCAGGCCAGGCGGTCGCCATGGCGTCCCCAGAAGCCGCGCGCGCTGATCCAGAAGCGTGTCAGCAGATAATCCTTACGAACCTGCTCGGCTTCCTCAGGAGACAGTTCGGGATCGGGCTCGACCAGCTCGGGAGGCGGCGGCGCTACGTCATCACCGTTCTCGCCCTTGATCGCGACGATGGGCGGCTTCTTGTCCTGTTCGCGCTTTGCGGCCCGCTTGTGCATGAGCGGACAACGCAAAGGAAATCAACCGGTTCCCCCCGGTTCCGAGCGCCGAATCACTCGGCGGCGCCGTCGCGCACGCGCCGCAGCCGCGCGGCCCGGTGCAGAACCCGCGACAATTCCTCGATCGAATAGGGTTTTTGCACGAGATCGAAGCCGGCTGCGCCCTCCAGCGACAGGGCTTGGCTGTAGCCCGTGGTCAGCACGACTGGCACGCCGATGCCGCGCTCGCGGACCGCCTTTGCCAGATCGAGTCCGGTCATGCCCGGCATCACCACGTCCGAGAACACGACGTCGAAACGATCCGCATCCACCACGAGCTCGGCGAGCGCATCGGTCGCATTGTCGACCAGCGTGATGCTGTAGCCGAGCTCGGTGAGGCCGTCGGCGGCAAAGTTGGCGAGCTCGAGATTGTCCTCGACCACCAGCACCGACATGCCGCTGCCGGCCACCGCCGGTGCGGTGTTCGGCGCGTGCCGCTGCGGCAAGAGGTCCCGCGGCACGCGCGGCAAATAGAGCGAGAAGCTGCTGCCCTGCCCCACCTCGCTCGTCACCGTCACCTCGCCGCCCGATTGCCGGGCAAAGCCGAACACCTGGGACAGGCCGAGACCGGTGCCGTGACCGACCTGCTTGGTGGTGAAGAACGGCTCGAAGATGCGCCCGAGACGCGCTGCCGGAATGCCGATCCCGGTGTCGCTGACGGTGATGCGGACGAAGCCATGGTTGTCCGCGATCGAGGCCGCCGTGCCCGAAATGGCGGTCGTAGCCTCGACCGCGAAGGTGATCCTGCCCTTGCCCTGCATGGCATCGCGCGCATTGGTCGCCATGTTGATCAGTGCCGTCTCGAACTGGCCGGCATCGGCATTGACGAGACAGGGCTCCCCCGGCAGTCGCATCGCGATCTCGATGGCGGGGCCGAGCAGCGTCGCAAGCATGTCGTGGAGCGACTGCATTCGCTGGCCGACGTCGAACACCTCCGGCTTCAGGGTCTGGCGCCGCGCAAAGGCGAGGAGCTGGGAGGTCAGCTTGGCCGCGCGCGCGACCGAATCCGCGATGGCGGTGATGTAGCGCTGCCGCCGCTCCTCCGTCAGTTGCGGCCGATTGAGCAGGTCGACAGAGGCGCGGATCACGGTGAGCAGATTGTTGAAGTCGTGCGCGACCCCGCCGGTGAGTTGCCCGAGCGCCTCCAGGCGCTGGCTGTGCTTGAGCGCATCCTCGGCTTCGCGCCGTGCGGCGGCCTCGGCCTGGAGATGCTGGGTGCGGCGGAAGGCGAAGGCGAGCAGCAGGAACAACAGCGCGGTGGCGGGAATGCCGAACACCAGATGCTGGCCGATGGTGGCGAACCAGCGTGCCCGGATCGCAGAAGTCTCGAGCCCGGCGCTGACATAGATCGGATATTCGGCGACGCGCCGGTAGCCGATGCGGCGCTCGATTCCGTCCGACGGCCAGGTCACGGTGATCAGGCCATGCTCGGGGCTCGACGCGATCTTCTGGCCGACCGGACCGCTTGGATCGAGCCGGAAGTCGCGGTCGAGCCGCGGGAAATGCGCGAGCACGGCGCCGTCAGCGCGCCCCATCGCGAAGAAGCTGCCGGGATCGGAGCCGATCCTGGCATAGAAGCTCTCGAAATATTCCGGCAGGACCGAGGCCTGGATCACGCCAATGAAATTGCCGTCGTCGGACTCGCGGCGGCGGCTCATCCCGAAGAAGCGGGCGCCCTGATAGGGCGGACGCGGCGTCAGGGCCGTGCCGATGTAGGTGCCGATGCTCTGGTCGACATGAGCGTAGAAATAGTCGCGGTCCGCAAAGTCGAGCTCCGGCGGCGGCGAGGCGAGGCTGTTGACCAGCGCCTTCCCATCCGCATCGAAGATCCAGGCCGATTTGAGCTGCGGCAGCGAATCGGCCAGCCGCTTCAGGCGGCGGTGCAAAGCCGGTTCGCGCGCGCGGATGGTGTCGTCGGAAAGGCCGCGCGCGACCTCGCCCAGCTCAGCAAGGCTGCGGTCGATGGTCTCGAACACTTTGAGCGCATGCTCATGCGCGACGTCGAGCGTGCGCTCGATCTCGCGGTCGGCGGTATCCTTGGTCGAGGTGTAGGAGATCGCCGAGGCGATAGCGAACAGCGCAATCGGAAGCGCCAGGGATGCCGCCATCATCCACTGCAACAATTTTAGCGAATTGCGTTGCGCGCCCTGCACGGCTCCGGTCCCTGACCGGAGCTTAGCTGACTTTCCCGCTCGGAAGGAAGCCGCTTGTGACGTGAACCGGAGGTTGTATTATTCCGAGACACGCGTGGTGCGTCGGGGAGGCGAACCCGCTGCGACGGGCCGCGGCCGCAGAATGCCCCGGCCGTTCAGGCCGGGGATCGCAGCATAAAGCGCTCTCTAGATCTGCCGCTCGACCATCTTGAGCTTGAGCTCGGCGATGGCTTCGGCGGGGTTGAGGCCCTTCGGACAGGCCTTGGCGCAGTTCATGATGGTGTGGCAGCGATAGAGGCGGAACGGATCCTCGAGATTGTCGAGCCGTTCGCCGGTCGCTTCATCCCGCGAATCGGACACCCAGCGGTTGGCCTGGAGCAGGGCGGCGGGGCCGAGATAACGCTCGCTGTTCCACCAATAGCTCGGGCAGGAGGTCGAGCAGCAGGCGCACAGGATGCACTCGTACAGGCCGTCGAGCTTCTCGCGGTCCTCGTGGCTCTGGCGCCATTCCTTCTGCGGCGTCGGCGAGGTCGTCTTCAGCCACGGCTCGACGGAAGCGTACTGCGCGTAGAAATTGGTGAGGTCGGGAACGAGATCCTTCACCACCGGCTGGTGCGGCAGCGGGTTGATCTTGACCGCGCCGTCCTTCACGTCGTGCATCGAGCGGGTGCAGGCCAGCGTGTTCTGGCCGTCGATGTTCATCGCGCAGGAGCCGCAGACGCCTTCGCGGCAGGAGCGGCGGAAGGTCAGCGACGGGTCGATGTGGTTCTTGATCCAGATCAGGCCGTCCAGCACCATCGGACCGCAATCATTGGTGTCGACGTAATAAGTGTCGACGCTCGGATTCTTGCCGTCGTCAGGATTCCAGCGATAGACCTTGAACTCACGGAGCTCGGTCGCGCCCGCGGGCTTCGGCCAGGTCTTGCCGCCTGATATCTTCGAGTTCTTCGGAAGTGCGAATTCAACCATAAGTCCTGCCTCTGGTTTCTTTCGTCATCCGCGGGCTTGACCCGCGCATCCATCTTTAAGGGATGGATTGCCGGGTCGAGCCCGGCAATGACAAGCAGCAATCAATACACGCGCGCCTTCGGCGGGATGTACTGCACGTCGTTGGTCATGGTGTAGTTGTGAACCGGGCGATACTCGATCTTGACCTTGCCGGCATCGTCCAGCCAGACCAGCGTGTGCTTCATCCAGTTCTTGTCGTCGCGTTCTGAGAAGTCCTCGCGGGCATGGGCGCCGCGGCTCTCGGTGCGGTTGGCGGCCGAGTTCATCGTCACCACCGCCTGCGAGATCAGATTGTCGAATTCGAGCGTCTCGACGAGATCCGAATTCCACACCAGAGAGCGGTCGGACACCGCGATGTCGGTGATGCCGCTGTGGACCTTCGCGATCAGGTTCTGGCCTTCGCTGAGCACTTCGCCGGTGCGGAACACCGCGCAATTGGTCTGCATCACATTCTGCATGCCTTCGCGCAGCTTCGCCGTCGGCGTGCCGCCGGAGGCGTAGCGGTAATGGTCGAGGCGGCCGAGCGCGAGGTCGGCCGAGTTCGCCGGCAGCTCGGGCTGCTTGGCATTGGGTGTGAGCTTCTCGGCGAGGCGGAGCGCCGCGGCGCGGCCGAACACCACGAGGTCGATCAGCGAGTTGGAGCCGAGGCGGTTGGCGCCGTGCACGGAGACGCAGGCGGCTTCGCCGATCGCCATCAGGCCTGGGATGATGGCGTTGTCGTCGCCATCCTTCTTGGTCAGCACCTCGCCGTGATAGTTCGTGGGGATGCCGCCCATGTTGTAGTGCACGGTCGGCACGATCGGGATCGGCTCGCGCGTCACGTCGACATTGGCGAAGATCTTTGCCGATTCCGAGATGCCGGGCAGGCGCTCGGCGAGCACCGCGGGATCGAGATGGTCGAGATGCAGGAAGATGTGGTCCTTCTTCTTGCCGACGCCGCGGCCTTCGCGGATCTCGATGGTCATCGCGCGCGAGACGACGTCGCGCGAGGCGAGATCCTTCGCCGACGGCGCGTAACGCTCCATGAAGCGCTCGCCTTCGGAGTTGACGAGATAGCCGCCCTCGCCGCGCGCGCCCTCGGTGACGAGGCAGCCGGAGCCGTAGATGCCGGTCGGGTGGAATTGCACGAACTCCATGTCCTGCATCGGCAGGCCGGCGCGCAGCACCATGCCGCCGCCGTCGCCGGTACAGGTGTGCGCCGAGGTGCAGGAGGCATAGGCGCGACCGTAGCCGCCGGTCGCCAGAATCGTGGTCTGGGCGCGGAAACGGTGCAGCGTGCCGTCGTCGAGCTTGAGCGCGATGACGCCGCGGCAGGTGCCCTGATCGTCCATGATCAGGTCGATGGCGAAGAACTCGATGAAGAACTCGGCCGCGTGGCGCAGCGACTGGCCATACATCGTGTGCAGCATGGCATGACCGGTGCGGTCGGCGGCGGCGCAGGTGCGTTGCGCCTGGGCCTTGCCGAACTCGGTGGTCATGCCGCCGAACGGACGCTGGTAGATCTTGCCGTCCTCGGTGCGCGAGAACGGCACGCCCCAATGCTCGAGCTCGTAGACCGCGTCGGGCGCGTTGCGCACCATGTATTCGATTGCGTCCTGATCGCCCAGCCAGTCCGACCCCTTCACGGTGTCGTACATGTGCCAGCGCCAGTCGTCCTTGTGCATGTTGCCGAGTGAGGCGGAGATGCCGCCCTGCGCCGCGACCGTGTGCGAGCGGGTCGGAAACACCTTGGTGATGCAGGCGGTGCGCAGGCCCGCTTCGCTGCAGCCGACCACGGCGCGCAGGCCGGCGCCGCCGGCACCCACTACGACGACGTCGTAGGTGTGGTCTTCGATCGGATAGGCCTTGCCGTTGGTGGCGGGAGCGCTGTTGCCCGAGCCATTCGTTGTGTTGGCCATGGGTTACACTCCGGATGACAGTTTCAGGATCGCATAGGTCGCGGCGAGCGCCACGGCGAACGAGAAGAAGTTGTTGAGCATGATCGCGGTGAGCTTCAGCTTCTCGTTATGGATGTAGTCCTCGATCACCACCTGCATGCCGATCTTCATGTGCCAGGCGCAGGCGAGGATAAAGAGGAGCAGGATCACCGCGACGGGAATCGAGCTCAGGGTCTGCGCAGCGTAAACCTGGTTGCGGCCGAGCAGCATGATGATGATCACCACCGCCGGGATCATCAGCAGCGTCATGGCGACGCCGGTGATGCGCTGGCGCCAGAAATCGGACGTGCCGGAATGCGCGGCGCCGAGGTTGCGGACGCGGCCGAGCGGCGTGCGCATCGAGGGAGGCTTCGGAGAGCCGTGGGATTCGTCGAAACTCATCGGCCGCCTCCGTTCGCGTAGGCGATGATCCAGATCAGCACGGTCAGCGCGATGCCGCCAATCAGGGCGCCCCAAGTCAGCGCTTCGCGCTCATTGGCCTTGAAGCCGTAGCCGAGATCCCAGACGAAATGCCGGATGCCGCTGAGCATATGGTGCATCAAGGCCCAGGTGTAGCCGAACACGATCAGCCGGCCGATGATGCTGCTGGAGAAGGCCTGGACGTGCGCGTAAGCGGCCGGCCCGGAGGCCGCGGCGACCAGCCACCAGACCAGCAGCAGGGTTCCGACATAGAGGGCAATACCGGTGGCGCGATGGACGATGGACAGCGCCATCGTCAGCGTCCAGCGGTACACTTGCATGTGTGGCGAGAGTGGTCGTTCGATCCGTGCGGTCATGGGCTTTGATGTTGTATGGCGGCCCGTAAGAGGGCGCGCGGGGATCGGAAAGGTCGGCTCTATTTACGGAGTCGATTTCCCCCGCGCAATCACCAAATGGCCATAAATCGAACCGTCGTTCAGCTCTAGAGCCTTGATGAACCAAGGCCAATCAGCGGCTTGGTATACCAGAGCGTCGATCCACCAAGAAAGAACAGCATACAAGTTCATTATTTGAGAACTGAGCACGATGCGTTGAAATTGCTATTGGAACGCATCTAAACGGACCATGCCGTCCAAACGGTCGAGCGGCACCCAGTCGAGGCGCCGATGGGACCCGCGCACGCAACCTGCGCCTCAATCCGATCCAACCTGCCGCAAATTGGATATGCGCACTCTGCATCCCACCCCAGCCGGGAGGCCCGACCTGTCGACCGCGGGAATCAGATCGCCTAATGCTCCATGCGCAGCGTTCCCAAGCGACGGCTCGGAGAGGTTGCGGCCAGTCGCCAGGGCAGGTCAGGGGTGATCGCAGGTCTTGATATCAAGGAAATCGTCGAGCTGGCGCTGTTGCTGATCGCGACAGGCGCGCTCTCCGGATTCCTCGCCGGCGTGTTCGGCATCGGCGGCGGTGCGATCCTCGTGCCTGTCTTCTATGAGTGCTTCCGCATTGCCGGCGTGCCGTTGGAGGTTCGCATGCCGCTGTGCGTCGGCACCTCGCTCGCGGTGATCATTCCGACCTCGATCCGCTCATTCCAGGCGCACTACAAGCGCGGCGCCGTCGACATGACGATCCTGCGGGCTTGGTGGCTGCCGATCGTGATCGGCGTCGTCGCCGGCAGCGTGATCGCTCGCTACGCGCCCGAGCGGCTGTTCAAGATCGTGTTCGTCGCCGTCGCCTATTCGGCGGCCGCCCGCCTGATCCTCGCGCGCGAAGGCTGGAGGTTCGGCGAGGACCTGCCGAAGGGTCCCTTGATGCGCGCCTACGGCTTCTGCGTCGGCATCCTCTCGACCCTGATGGGCATCGGCGGTGGATTGTTCTCGAACCTGCTGATGACGTTCTACGGCCGGCCGATCCACCAGGCGGTCGCGACCTCGTCGGCGCTCGCGGTGCTGATCTCGATCCCCGGCGCGCTCGGCTACATCTATGCGGGGTGGCCGGCGGCGGCGAATTATCCCGCCGTTGCGGCGCTGCAAGTCCCGTTCGCGCTCGGCTACGTGTCGCTGATCGGTGCCGTGCTGGTGATGCCGATGAGCCTCGTCACGGCACCGCTCGGCGTGAAGGCCGCGCATGCGATGTCGAAGCGGACGCTGGAAGTGGCGTTCGGGGTCTATCTGTTCATCGTCGGCAGCCGGTTCGTGCTGAGTTTGGTGGGCGCGCTATAGCCGCCACAAACTCCGTCATTGCGAGCGGAGCGAAGCAATCCAGAATCTTTCCATGGCGGCACTCTGGATTGCTTCGTCGCAAGAGCTCCTCGCAATGACGAGACGAGAGAGCGGTGTCCCACCCCTCACTTCTTCGCGTAAATATCCTTGTACGTGTCGCGCAGAATGTTCTTCTGCACCTTGCCCATGGTATTCCGCGGCAGTTCGTCGACGACGAAGACGCGCTTGGGCATCTTGAATTTTGCCAGCCGGCCGTCGAGCGCCTTCAGAACGGCAGCTTCCGTGACGTCGGCGCCCTTATTGCAAACCAGCACTGCCGTCACGCCTTCGCCGAAGTCGGCGTGCGGCACGCCGATCACAGCCGACTCGACCACGCCCGGCATGGCGTCGATCTCGCTCTCGATTTCCTTGGGATACACGTTGAAGCCCCCGGAGATGACGAGGTCCTTGCCTCGGCCGAGGATGTGGACGTAGCCCTTGCCGTCGATCTTGCCGAGGTCGCCGGTGATGAAGAAGCCGTCGGGCCGGAATTCGGACTTGGTCTTCTCCGGCATCCGCCAATAGCCCTTGAAGACGTTCGGACCCTTCACCTCGATCATGCCGATGTCCTCGCGCGGCAGCTCCTTGCCCGTCTCAGGATCGGTGACGCGCACCGAGACGCCGGGGAGCGGGAAGCCGACCGCGCCGGGCACGCGCTCGCCGTCATAGGGGTTCGACGTGTTCATGTTGGTTTCGGTCATGCCGTAGCGCTCGAGCACGGCGTGCCCGGTGCGGGCCGACCATTCGCGGTGGGTCTCGGCCAGCAGCGGCGCCGAGCCCGAGATGAACAGGCGCATGTGCTTGGTCGTCTCGTGCGACAGCGCCGGATTTTGCAGAAGGCGCGTGTAGAAGGTCGGCACGCCCATCAGAACGGTGGCGCGCGCCATCAACTTGATGATCAGGTCCGGGTCGAGCTTCGGCAGGAAGATCATCGAGGCGCGCGCGAACAGCGTCACATTGGTCGCAACGAACAGGCCATGCGTATGATAGATCGGCAGCGCGTGGATCAAGACGTCCTTGTCGGTGAAGCGCCAGTAGTCGACGAGGCTGAGCGAGTTCGACGCGAGATTGTCGTGCGTCAACATCGCGCCCTTGGAGCGCCCCGTGGTGCCTGACGTGTAGAGGATCGCCGCGAGATCGTCGTTTGCGCGCGACACCGTCGTGAACTCGCGGCTCGCCTTGTCGGCGGCCTCCGTCAGCGAGCCCTTGCCGTCGGGTCCGAGCGTCTCGACCTTGGCCTTCACCTTGGCCGCGATCGGCGCGAGGCCTTCCGCCTTGGAGGGATCGCAGACCACCAGCGAGGGCTCGGCATCGCCGATGAAATAGTCGAGCTCGTTCAGCGTATAGGCGGTGTTGAGCGGCAGGTAGACCGCGCCGGCCCTGACAGTGCCGAGATACAGCACGATGTTGGCGACCGATTTCTCCACCTGCACCGCGACGCGATCGCCCGGCTTCACGCCGCGTGCGACCAGCACATTGGCCATCTGCCCCGCCCGCGCGATCAGATCGCCATAGCTGATCCGGCCGCCGTCATGCGTCTCGATCGCGAGGCGCTTGGGATCGGAAAGGCCGTCGAACAGGCGGGAAAACAGGTTGGCGTCGGCAGCTTGGTTCATGCAACATTCCTCGCCGGCAGAGGCCGGTCAAACCGAGGGCTGGATTAGCAAAAACCGCCCCGCAGAAGCAACGGAGACAGTTTGCATGACAAAAACCGGGAAACGCGTGGCCTGGGTCACGGGCGGCGGCAGCGGGATCGGGGAGGCCGGCGCCGAGGCATTGGCTGCCGATGGCTGGACGGTGGTGGTCTCGGGCCGGCGCAAAGAGGCCCTCGATGCCGTGGTTGCGAAGATCACCAAGGCGAGCGGGGCGGCGGAAGCCATCGTGCTGGACGTGTCCAACGCCACCGAAGCTCAGAAGGCAGCCGATCAGATCGTTGCCAAACACGGCCGGATCGATCTCCTGGTGAACAATGCCGGCATCAATGTCCCCAAGCGCAGCTGGAAGGACATGGAACTCGAAGGCTGGGATCAGCTGGTCCAGGTCAATCTCAACGGCGTGCTCTATTGCATGCGCGCGGTGCTGCCGACGATGCGCAAGCAGCAGGACGGTGCGATCATCAACGTCTCCTCCTGGGCCGGTCGTCACGTCTCGAAGATGCCGGGCCCGGCCTACACCACGACCAAGCACGCGGTGCTGGCGCTGACCCATTCCTTCAACATGGACGAATGCGTCAACGGCCTGCGCGCCTGCTGCCTGATGCCGGGCGAGGTGGCAACGCCGATCCTGAAGCTGCGCCCGGTCGTGCCAAGCGAGGATGAGCAGGCGAAGATGCTGCAATCCGAAGATCTCGGCCGCACCATCGCCTTCATCGCCAGCATGCCGGCGCGCGTCTGCATCAACGAGGTGCTGATCAGCCCGACGCATAATCGCGGCTTCGTCCAGACGCCGAACAACAGGGATTGAGGCGGGGGAGCCGCGAACTCGTCATTGCGAGCGAAGCGAAGCAATCCAGGAATGCGTCCGCAGAGACAGTCTGGATTGCTTCGTCGCAAGGGCTCCTCGCAATGACGCCTGAGCCATCACACGAACAAATCGCCCCATAGTTTCACGCATCACAAGAATTTTTCTCCGAAACCGGCCGGCGGACCCTCCCGTAGTTCGGTCCAACGACGGCACAGCTGCATCACCTCACGTCGCAGACGCCGTTGTTGCCCCAACTCAACGCCGGCGATCGCCGGTCTCAATTCAATCGGGAGACTCTCCATGTCGAAGCGCATTGCCTATCTCGCTGCCGCCGCCTTCAGCGCCCTGGCCATCACCGCGACCGTTGTCGCGCCTGTCAGCGCCGAAGAGAAGACCGTCATGGTCGGCGGCGCGGCGATGTTCCCGTCCAAGAACATCGTCCAGAACGCGGTCAATTCGAAGGACCACACCACGCTGGTCGCGGCGGTGAAGGCCGCCGGCCTCGTGCCGACGCTGGAAGGCAAAGGCCCGTTCACGGTGTTCGCGCCGACCAACGCCGCCTTCGGCAAGCTGCCGGCCGGCACCGTCGACAACCTCGTCAAGCCCGAGAACAAGGCGACGCTGACCAAGATCCTCACCTATCACGTGGTGCCCGGCAAGCTCGCGGCCACCGATCTCACCGACGGCAAGAAGCTGAAGACCGCCGAAGGCGAGGAGCTGACGGTGAAGAAGCAGGACGGCAAGGTCTGGATCGTCGATGCCAAGGGCGGCACCTCGATGGTGACGATCTCCAACGTCAACCAGTCCAACGGCGTCATCCATGTGGTCGACACCGTGCTGATGCCCGCGACGTAACACCGCGCGGTCCTGTTTCATCCCCGAACAGGATGCCTCGAGACAGCGAGCCGGGGTGCCCCGGCTCGTTTTTTTGTGACCACCATAGCTGGCCGGTATAAATTCGATGCCGGAGAGGGCGTAACGAAAGCCGCAGGACGGGCGTATAATTGCTGTCACACGACCTTCAGGACGGAACCACCATGGCGAGCCTCACAGTCAGCGACGAGCAGGTCGGGGCTACCCCGGCCAAAGTGATCCAGCCGGCCTGGGTCCGGATCATGCACTGGGTCAATGCACTTGCCATGATCCTGATGATTCTATCGGGCTGGCAGATCTATAACGCCTCACCGCTGTTCGGCTTCACCTTTCCGCGCGAGTACACCCTCGGCGGCTGGCTCGGTGGCGGCCTGCTCTGGCATTTTGCGGCGATGTGGCTGTTGATGATCAATGGCCTCGCCTATCTCGTCACCGGTCTTGCCACCGGACGTTTCCGGAAGAAGCTGCTGCCGATCACGGCGTCCGGCGTGCTTCACGACGTCAGGGCCGCACTGACTTTCAAGCTCGGCCATGACGATCTCACGGTCTACAATTACGTGCAGCGCCTGCTCTATGCCGGCATCATCGTGGTCGGCGTGCTGATCGTGCTGTCCGGTCTTGCGATCTGGAAGCCGGTGCAGCTCTATTACCTCGTGATGCTGTTCGGCGATTATCCGGCCGCGCGTTACGTGCACTTCTTCTGCATGGCCGCGATCTGCGCCTTCCTCGTCATCCACGTCCTGCTCGCGCTCTTGGTGCCGAAGAGCCTGCGCGCGATGATCATCGGTCGCTAGAGCATGATCCGGAAAAGTGTGAAGCGGTTTTCCGACAAGATCATGCTCAGAATAGATATGTGAGGAGGCCATGGCCAAGCGTTCATTCCTGATCCCCGGCGTCGATAAGCGGCTGCTGATCAAGGACTCCCTCAAGACCATGCCCGACGTCACCCGGCGCCGTTTCATCGCGGGCGGCGCCAGCCTCGGCGCGCTGACGCTGCTTACAGGCTGCGACGTGATCGATTCGTCCTCGGCCGAGACCATGCTGGCGAAAGTTTCGAAGTTCAACGACGCCGTGCAGGCCTTCATCTTCAATCCCGACGCGCTGGCGCCAACCTTCCCCGAGAGCGCGATCACGAAACCGTTTCCGTTCAACGCCTATTACGATCTCGACGACGCCCCCGACATAGATGGAAAGGACTGGAAGCTCGAGGTGCGCGGCCTCGTCGACAACAAGAAGTCGTGGACGCTGGACGAACTCTACAAGCTGCCGCAGGTCACGCAGATCACCCGTCACATCTGCGTCGAGGGCTGGAGCGCGATCGGCAGTTGGACCGGCACGCCCATGCGCGATTTCCTCAAGCTGATCGGCGCCGACACGCGCGCCAAATACGTCTGGTTCCAATGCGCCGACAAGGACGGCTACAACTCGCCCCTGGACATGCGCAGCGCGCTGCATCCGCAGACCCAGATGACGTTCAGATATGCGAACGAGATTTTGCCGCGCGCCTACGGCTTTCCGATGAAGATCCGCGTGCCGACAAAGCTCGGCTTCAAGAACCCGAAATACGTGGTTTCCATGGAAGTCACCAACGACTACAAGGGCGGCTATTGGGAAGACCAGGGGTATAATTCGTTCAGCGGAAGTTGACACAGCGAGTAGCGAATGGGGAGTGGCGAGTAGGTAACGCACTCGCGGCTCACAATTCGCCACTCGCTATTCGCCATTCGCCGCTTTTGGTCCCACCTTGCGCTGACACAACGCCGCCACCGCCCCGAGCGCCAGCAATGCCGCCGACACATTCAGCGCGTAGCTCAGGCTACCCAGCGCATCCGTGATCGCGCCGACCACGATCGGGCCGAGCGTCTGGCCAACGCCGAACGAGATCGTCATCGCCGCGATCGCGGTCGGCCATACCTCGGGCGGATAGTTGAAGCGGACGAAGGCGGTGGTCGAGCCGACCACTGCGAAGAAGGCGACGCCGAACACCACGGCCGAGACCGCAAGCCAGGCCGGCGAATGTCCCAGCATCGGCAAGGCGGCCCCCAGCGCGTTGGTGCCGAGGATGATGGCGGTGGCCAGCCCGCCGCGGTCGAGCGCCAGCACGCCGCGCCAGGCCCAGGGTGTTGCGAAAGCGCTGAGCCCGATCAGGCTCCAGAATGCCGCCTGCGCCGCGGCCCCGCCGCCGCCGTCGCGCACATAGGCGATCATGAAGGTCATGTAGGCGATGTAGCCGGCGCCGAACAGAAAGTAGCCGGCGAGATAGATCAGCACCGGCAGGATCGCGAACGAGGCGTGGCTGCCTTCGGAGAAGCGGGTGCTGCTCTCGATGCGGATCAAAAATAGCGGGATCGTCATCGCGACGGACAGCAGCGTCAGCGCCCACCACACGATCCACCACGAGCCCGGCCCGAAATATTGCAGCGTGAACGGGGCGATCAGCCCCGAGGACAAGATGCCGATGCCGGGACCGGCATAGAACAGGCTGAGCAGGAAATTGGCCCGCTCGGGGCGCGATTGCGCGATTGTGGCGGCCAGCGCGCCGCCGGCGACGAAGCCGGCTGCCGCGCCGAGGCCCAGCACGAGGCGCGCCAGGCTCAGCGCGATGAAATTGCCCGTCAGCGCGCAGGTCGCGAGGGCGGCGACGCAGGCCAGTGTTCCCAGCCGGATCGCCGCCGCCCAGCCGATGCGCTGGATCAGCCGCGATGCCACCAGCGCCCCCACGAAGTAGCCGACGGCGTTGATGGTGTTCATGAAACCGGCGGCCGAGTAGGACCAGCCGAGGTCCTCCCGCATGTCCGGCAGCACCAGCGCATAGGCGAAGCGGCCGATGCCGAGCCCGACCGTTGCCGCCAGCGACAGGGTCAGGATCAGCCGCGCGGGATGGGCCTCTTCTGGAGGACGGTCTGGGGCGTGCAAGGGGTACTCCGGCGGGCCGAGTGTGGCAGGCTCCATCCGCTTTGCACAGCCGGCTCCCCGGCAATGGTGTCTTGCCAAGCGCGCAACGCCGCTCTAGCACTCCGGCCGAAATTCATGCCCGCTCGTCATGCCGGGGATCGACCTTGGCTTGACCCGGGCACCCATCCTTTCAAGAAAGCTGGATTGCCGGTCAAGCCCGGCAATGACGAGATAAACTGAGGACACGACCATGGCGACCCACAAATTGCTGCTGCTCCCCGGCGACGGTATCGGCCCCGAGGTGATGGGTGAGGTGAAGCGGCTGATCGACTGGCTCAATTCGGCCGGGATCGCCAAGTTCGAGACCGACACCGGCCTCGTCGGCGGCTCCGCCTATGACGCGCACAAGGTGTCGATCTCCGAGGGCGACATGGCCAAGGCCAAGGATGCCGACGCCGTGATCTTCGGCGCGGTCGGCGGCCCGAAATGGGATGCCGTGCCTTACGAGGTCCGCCCGGAGGCCGGCCTGCTCCGCCTGCGCAAGGATCTCGCCCTGTTCGCCAACCTCCGCCCGGCCGTCTGCTATCCGGCGCTGGCGGATGCCTCTAGCCTGAAGCGCGATGCCATCGAGGGCCTCGATATCGTCATCGTGCGCGAGCTCACCGGCGGCGTCTATTTCGGCGAGCCCAAGACCATCACCGATCTCGGCAACGGCCAGAAGCGCGCCATCGATACCCAGGTCTACGACACCTATGAGATCGAGCGCATCGGCCGGGTCGCCTTCGAGCTTGCCAGGAAGCGCAAGAACAAGGTGACCTCGATGGAGAAGCGCAACGTCATGAAGTCGGGCGTGCTCTGGAACGAGGTCATGACCCAGGTCCATAAGCGCGAATATCCCGACGTCACGCTGGAGCATCAGCTCGCCGATTCCGGCGGCATGATGCTGGTGAAATGGCCGAAGCAGTTCGACGTCATCGTCACCGACAATCTGTTCGGCGACATGCTGTCCGACATCGCGGCGATGCTGACGGGCTCGCTCGGCATGCTGCCCTCGGCTTCGCTCGGCGAAGTGGACGTCAAGAGCAAGAAGCGCAAGGCGCTGTACGAGCCCGTGCACGGCTCGGCGCCTGACATCGCCGGAAAGGGCCTCGCCAATCCTATCGCGATGATCTCGTCCTTCGGCATGGCGCTGCGTTATTCCTTCGACATGGGCGATCTCGCCGACAAGGTCGACGCCGCCATCGCCGTCGTGCTCGCCGGCGGCCTGCGCACCGCCGACATCAAGTCGGAAGGCACCACCGCCGTCTCGACCACGCAGATGGGCGAAGCGATCCTGAAGGAATTGCAGAAGCTGCACGCGTAGGCGGCAAGCGCCGCAATCGTAGGGTGGGCAAAGCGCGAGCGTGCCCACCACTTCCAGCGCGATAGACGAAAGATGGTGGGCACGGCGCAAGTGCGCCTTTGCCCACCCTACGGCACCTCCTGTCGGAGCCTCCCATGGATACGCCCCGCCCGAAGATCGCGGATACCATCGTCCATGAGACGGTGCGCCTGCGCGAGGCGCAGATCGGGCGCCGTTGCGAGGTGCTCGCCAACACGCGCATCGAATATGCCTCGCTCGGCGATTACTCCTATCTCGGCGAGAATTGCGACGTCGCCGACGCCGTGATCGGCAAGTTCACGGCGATCGCCAACTCGGTGCGGATCGGCGCGCCGAACCATCCGATGGGCCGTCCCTCGCAGCACCGCTTCACCTATGTCCCCGAATATTACGAGGCGGGCGCAACGCGCGACCGCGACTTCTTCGCCGACCGCCGCGGCGACCGCGTGATCGTCGGCAATGACGTCTGGATCGGCCACGCCGCCATCCTGCTGCCGGGCGTGAATGTCGGCGACGGCGCGGTGATCGCCGCGGGCGCGGTCGTCAGCCGCGATGTCGCGCCCTACACCATCGTCGGCGGCGTTCCCGCCCTTTCGATCCGCAAGCGCTTCGATGACGCCGTTGCGGCGAGCCTGCGCCGCATCGCCTGGTGGAATTGGCCGGATGAGCTGATCTTCGAACGGCTCGGCGATTTCCGCTCCGAGGCGATCGACGAATTTTGCAGGCGTTACGATCCGGCTGCGAACGCGTGACGCTCACGCATCTCACCCGAGCAACAGGAATTGTAGGGTGGGTAAAGCGCAGCGTGCCCACGCATTCTTGCGACTCATGAGGTGGTGGGCACGGCGCTTCGCGCCTTTGCCCACCCTACGGCATCTCGCAAACAAAATGGCCAGGCGTGAGCCCGGCCATTTGATTCGTGAGATATGCCCGCTCAGTACAGCGGGAAGTTCTGCGGATAGCCGCCGACGTCCTGCGGCGGTGAGAGCGGCTGGCGGTCGATCGGACGGTTGAGGTTCTCGCGGGCGAAGGTCGGATAGCCGACGGCCGGCGGGAAGGCGTAGTCGGTGAACTTGCGGTCGCCGGGGTTGACCTCGGTGCCGCCGTCCAGCCAGGAGCGCTTGCTCACATAGATGCGAGTGCGGCCCTGCTGATAGACCGCGTTGGGGCCGGTCGGGCCATAATAGGGCCGGCCGCGCTCGTCATAGCGCTGCTTGGTCCGGGTGTCGGCGGAAGCCGGCGACGCAAACGCGATGGCAATGACGGCGCCCGCCGCAAGCCAGGTCGCCAAGGTGTTCGCCGCAGAGAATTTCAAGCTCATCACGTCCCCTTCAGGCGGCAGGCCGCCAGTCGATTTCACCCCATACTAGCCCGGCCGGGGCGGATGCAACTAGGTCAATTGGGTCACACCAGGGGGGAATAATCGTGCGTGCCGGCAAAAGTTGCATCAATACCAGCCACTTGGGCCGGATGCCGCTCAGAGCGCCCCGCGCAATTGTGCGTTGGCGGCGCCCAGCAGCCAGTCCGACGATCCCTGAGACTCGCAGCCGCGGCGCTTCAGCTCGGCATGGGCGAACAATTCCGCGAGCTTGGGCTCGTTGCCAGAGGCCAGCAGCGTCAGCCGGTTCAGCGTGCAGGCGACCGCCGCGCGCCGGGCGGGCAGCGTGTCGCCCTGGCAGGAGAAGCCGGAGATCTGGAGCGCCGGCTCCTCGTAGCGCTTGAGGTAGCCGAGGCAGGCCCGCATCCCCTCCGCCGCGCCGACCGGACGGAACAGGGCAACGGGGCCAAATTTGGTATCGATCAGTCCGGCCTGCTCCAGCGCCGTGGCCGCGCCCAATCCCATCTGAGCGGCGAGATCCGCGGTCGCGGGGCGGGCCACATCGAATTCGCCGCCTTCCCGGTAGATCTCGAGTTCGGCCAAGGGCCTGTCGGCCTCGCCGATCCAGCGCAGCACGTCCCTGCGGCCGCCCTCGGGATGCCTGAGGATGGTGTAAGAGGCTGTTTTCTCAGATGAATCGGTGCGGCTGACGGCGAAGGCCGGGTGTGAGCGATCGGCCGTGCTCCAGCCCGGCTTGTCCGCGGGCTCATCGCCGCGCAGCTCAGGCAGCTGGCCCAGCGCCGCAAGGGCGAGGATGGCAAACAGCGCGAGCGCCCCCACATAGGCGACCAGATGTGCCAGCGTGCCGACGACCTCGTCGGCGACAGCCAGGAGCGTCAGCTGGATCTGGGTAGGGCTTGCGGCCGTGCTGGCCTCGGGCGACTGCATCCACGGCCTTCAGGCATGGTCTCACATTGTCTTGAGGCCGGTTCTCGCATAGAAGCGCTGCTCTTCCTGCTTAAGCGTCAGCTTCGGGAACGGGCTTTTTCATCGGAGAGTGAACGATGGGTTACAAAGTCGCAGTCGTCGGCGCGACCGGCAATGTCGGACGGGAAATGCTCAACATCCTCGATGAGCGCAAATTCCCCGCGGACGAGGTCGTGGCCCTGGCCTCGCGCCGCAGCGTCGGCGTCGAGGTCTCCTATGGCGACCGCACCCTGAAGTGCAAAGCGCTCGAGCACTACGACTTCTCCGATGTCGACATCTGCCTGATGTCGGCGGGCGGCGAGGTGTCGAAGGAATGGTCGCCGAAGATCGGCGCCGCCGGCGCCATCGTGATCGACAACTCCTCGGCCTGGCGCATGGACCCGGACGTGCCGCTGATCGTGCCCGAGGTGAACGCGGGCGCGACCGAAGGCTTCAAGAAGAAGAACATCATCGCCAACCCGAACTGCTCGACCGCGCAGCTCGTCGTCGCGCTCAAGCCGCTGCACGACAAGGCGACGATCAAGCGCGTCGTGGTCTCGACCTACCAATCGGTGTCGGGCGCCGGCAAGGACGCGATGGACGAATTGTTCTCGCAGACCAAGGCCGTCTACACCAATGACGAGCTGGTCGCGAAGAAATTCCCCAAGCGCATCGCCTTCAACGTCATCCCCCACATCGACGTCTTCATGGAAGACGGCTTCACCAAGGAAGAGTGGAAGATGATGGCGGAGACCAAGAAGATCCTCGATCCCAAGATCAAGCTCACCGCCACCTGCGTGCGCGTGCCGGTCTTCGTCGGCCACTCCGAAGCCGTCAACATCGAGTTCGAGAACCCGATCAGCGCGGACGAAGCCCGCGAGATCCTGCGCAGGGCGCCCGGCTGCCTCGTCATCGACAAGCAGGAGCCCGGCGGCTACGCCACGCCGTATGAAGCCGCCGGCGAGGACGCGACCTACATCAGCCGCATCCGCGAGGACGCGACGGTGGAGAACGGTCTCGTGCTGTGGTGCGTGTCGGACAACCTCCGCAAGGGCGCAGCCCTCAACGCGATCCAGATCGCGGAAGTCTTGATCAACCGCAAGCTGATCAGCGCGAAGAAGAAGGCGGCGTGAAAGCAAGCGAATGGGGAGTAGCGAGTGGCGAATAGAAACTTCTATTCCCTACTCGCCATTCGCTATTCGCCATTCGCCCTCTTGAATTCTTTCGTCGTCTTGTCCAGCACGAACAGCGATCCTTCCGCGACGCCGAAATAGGCGCCGTGGGTCTGCATCTGGCCGCTCTCGACCGCCTTGCGCACGAACGGGAACGTCATCAGGTTTTCCAGGCTGCGGAACACCGCGGCCTTCTCGATGCGCTCGACGAACTGCGCCATGGTCTCGTGCTCGCGCTGCTCCACCACCTCGCCCGGCTTGATGAACATCTGCATCCAGCGGCCGATGAAGTCGCCGGGCGTCAGCGGCTCGATCTTGTCGACGAAGGCGCGGATGCCGCCGCATTGGGCGTGGCCGAGGATGACGATGTGCTTCACCTTCAGCACCGTCACCGCATATTCCAGCGCCGCCGAGACGCCGTGCGCGTTGCCGTCGGGCTGATACACTGGCACGAGGTTGGCGATATTGCGGACGACGAACAATTCGCCGGGGCCGACGTCGAAGATCACCTCGGGCGAGACGCGGCTGTCGCAGCAGCCGATCACCATCACTTGCGGCGACTGCCCCTTCACCGACAGCTCGCGATAGCGGGTCTGCTCGGTCGGCAGCCGCTGGGTTGCGAAGGCCTTGTAGCCTTCCAGCAAATGCTTCGGGAATGTCATCATACCTATGCCTAATCATAGACCGCAGGCGCGAACAAGCCTTTCGAATAGGCAGGCCAAATGCTATCGGCTGAGGCCGGAAAGACGAGGAAGGAACGCAGCATGACCCGCCCGCGCCGCAGCCATCTGTTCATGCCCGGCTCCAACCCCCGCGCGCTGGAAAAGGCGCGCAATCTCGCCGCCGACGGCCTGATCCTCGACCTCGAGGATTCCGTTGCGCCCGATGCCAAGGCGGTGGCGCGCGACGGCATCGCCGCGGCGATCGCGGCCAAGGGCTTTGGCAAACGCGAGATTTTGATCAGGACCAACGGCCTCGACACGCCCTGGTGGGCCGACGACGTCGCCATGGCCGCCAAGGCTTCGCCCGACGGCATCCTGGTTCCAAAAGTTTCAAGTGTCGAAGATCTCGACGCGATCGGCCGAAAGCTCTCCGAGCTTGGCGCCGCGCCCACCGTGAAAGTCTGGGCGATGATCGAGACCGCGCGCGCCGTGCTGCATGCGGAGGAACTCGCGGCAGCCGGCCGCGATCCGTCGCGGCGCCTCTCCGGCTTCGTGTTCGGCCCGAACGACATCTCGCGCGAGACGCGCATCCGGATGCTGCCGGGCCGCGCGGCGATGATCCCGATGATCACCCATTGCATCCTGGCGACGCGCGCCTATGACCTGGAAATCCTCGACGGCCCCTACAGCGACATCGCCAATTCCGACGGCTTTGCCACCGAATGCGCGCAGGGCCGCGACCTCGGCTTCGACGGCAAGACGCTGATCCACCCCTCGCAGATCGACGCCTGCAACGCGATCTTCACCCCGCCGGAGGAAGAAGTCGCGCGCGCGCGAAAGATCATCGCGGCGTTCGAGCTTTCGGAAAACGTCTCGCGCGGCGCGATCCGTCTCGACGGTGCGATGGTGGAGCGGCTCCATGCCGACATGGCGCGCCGTACGATCGCAATCGCGGATGCGATCGCGGCGATGGGGAAGGGCTGAGGGGTGGACCCGGCGCGTTCCGTCCTGCTCGATCTCGACGGAACGCTGGTCGATTCCAAGCCCGGCATTGTCGCCTCAGCGGCACTGCGCGTGCTTGGTCACAATCCCGGTAAGGCGCCCGACATCGTGATCGGTCCACCGCTCGAAGATATCTTGCGGGTATTGCTTGCGGCGTATGGCGACGACCGGATCGATGAAGCCGCCATTGCCTATCGTCAGCACTACGGCGAAACCGGTCTGCTCGGCAGCGAGCTCTATCCCGGAATCAGCGGCGCGATCGACGAGATGCGTCGCGCCGGATTGCGGATTTATCTCGCCACGTCGAAGCGTGAAGTGTTCGCACGGCGCATTCTGCAGAATCTGAACCTCGCTGCGTATTTCGATGGCATCTACGGTTCGGTGCCGGGCGGCGAATTGGACGACAAGCCGGAGCTGCTCGCTCATATCCTGTCCAAGCATGGTATCTCACCATCGCACAGCCTCATGGTCGGCGATCATCGCCACGACATCGCTGGTGCTCACGCGGTCGGGATGCGTGGCCTCGGCGCGCTCTGGGGATACGGCAGCCGGGAGGAGCTGGAAGCGGCAGGCGCAGATCAATTGGTGGAGATGTCCGCCAATCTGGCGCATGCGGTTCTCTCCATGTTGGGTACTTAGTCTGATTGTGCGACGGAGTTCATCGATCGCCAGCCCAGCCACTGCCCCCGCCACCACTGCGCGAGATTGGCTGGCATTCAACGCTACGGATTTAGCTGCCATTTGATCCGTCAGGGCGGCTTCGCTGAAGCGCTTGCAGCTTTTGGTGGTGTCTGCGAAGGCTCTGACGTTCACGGCGAGGTCCCGTCGAGCACTCCAGCGTCGAGCTCGCTGTGATCTCCGTCACACGCCCCAGTCGATTGCTTCGTTAGATTTGTGCCGTTTAAATACTGCTTCCAGTCCCGATACGGTGAGTGGGCGTCCTCATGTTTCGCAAGTTATTCTATTGCCTCGCACTTCTTGTTCTTGCTGCCCCGGCTGCCGCGAACGACCGTGCCAACCGCGAGGCGAGCGCCGCCATCGCCGCCGCCTCTGAGGCGATACGGCGCGATCCCCGGGACGCGAATGCGTATTACAACCGCGGCAACGCCTACAGCGCCAGGGGCGACACGGACCGCGCCATTGCGGATTACAGCGCGACGATCCGGCTCGATCCCGCCCATGCAAATGCGCATTACAACCGGGGCAACGCCTACAGCAACAAAGGCGACACGGAGCGCGCCATCGCGGACTACACGGCGACGATCCGGCTCGATCCGGCCTATGCGAACGCGTACTACAACCGGGGCAATGCCTACAGCAACAAGGGCGACATGGGTCGCGCCATTGCCGATTACACCGAGGCGGTCCGCCTGCAGCCGACGAATGCGAACGCCTATTTCAATCGCGGCAACGCATACAGCAACAAGGGCGATTCGGACTGGGCCATCGCGGACTACACGGAAGCGCTACGCGTGGATCCGACATACGCGAACGCCTATGTCAATCGCGGTCTGGCCTACGAGAAGCGCGGAGATTTCGCCAGGGCAAGAGCCGACTTCGACGCGACGCTCGGGCTGGCCCGGAGTGCCACGAAATGGGCTTTGGACAAGGCACGCGAGCGGCTGGCTGTCCTGCCTGCGCCGCGGCCGACAACGATACTGGTCGAAAAACCCAGCGTTCCTCCGGCCGTCGTGGCGCCCGGAGCTGCGAACGGTGATCGTCGTATCGCCCTCGTCATCGGCAATTCGGCTTATGAAAACGTCGCCGCGCTCCCGAACCCCGTGCGCGACGCGAGCCTCGTCGCGGACGTGCTGAAGCTCACCGGGTTCGAAGCGGTCACGCTGTTGACCGATCTTCGCAAGGATGCGCTGGTGAGCGCTCTGCGCGAGTTCGCTGCACGCGCGGAAACTGCGGATTGGGCCGTCGTCTATTATGCCGGGCACGGCATGGAGGTCGGTGGCGTCAATTATCTCATCCCGACGGATGCCAGGATCGCCGCGGATCGCGAGATCGCATTCGAAGCCGTGCCGGTCGATCAGGTGCTCAATGCCGCGGAGCGCGCGAAGAAATTACGCCTGGTCATTCTCGATGCCTGCCGTGACAACCCGTTCGCGGCCCAGATGAAGCGCACGATGACGGTGGCGTCGCGTTCGGTGTCGCGAGGTCTGGCCCCTGTCGAGCCGGAAGCTGGAACGCTGGTGGTCTACGCCGCCAAGGATGGCGAGACCGCGCTCGATGGCGACGGGAGCAACAGCCCGTTCGCGGCCGCCTTCGTCAAGAACGTCCCGACGCCGGGCCTCGAGGTCCGCAGGCTGTTCGACTTCGTGCGCGATGACGTCATGGAAGCGACCGGCCGCAAGCAGAAGCCGTTCAGCTACGGCTCTATCTCCGGCCGGCAGGATTTTTATTTCGTGACCGGCAAGTGACGCCGGGCTTGGTAGCAGCGCGATGACGATTCATCCTGATCTCGTCGCGCTCTAAGGCTTCGTTTCGGTTTGGCGAGCGATGCCGTGCCAGATGGCATCCTTGAGAGCAATGAGTGAGGGCGGTGGAACGGTCGGCGGATCGGCAGGCCCGTTCGCCGCTCCCGGCACCAGGACGGCGGCGTGGATCTCGCCATCGGTATAGTAGGGGTCGCCGCCACCGTTTCGGCCGAACAGGGTCGGGCCTATGCCAGAGATCTGAAAGAACTTGCTGACGACGCGGGCCGCTCGCAAGTCGCCCATCAAGAGATCCCGCTCGGCATCGATGTTGGCCGCGATGTGATGGGTGACCTGTCCCGTATCGTGGCTTAGCCCGACGCCTCGGTCGAAAGTCGCTGAACCGAGCCAGACGGGACGACCGTCATCACCCTTTTCAAGGGCCTTCCAGAACCGAACATGATTCCGCCGATCGGCACTTTTCCCTGCAGGCTTCTCGAACGCGTATTGCTCCTTCCTTCCCAGATAATAGAGCGGGCTGACAGGAGCGTCGCGATACGGTCGATCCAGGACCACGCTCCCGACGATCTCGATGCTCGATCGCAGCGTCACGGCGTCGGCCGCAAACCATCCGGCCGCATGCATGGCGCGGACCACATCCTCGCCGTCGCCAACAAGTCCAACGTTCAGGGGATCGCCAGGGATATCGTCCGACGTCCTGGTGAGCATCGGCAACGAAGCGAGCCCTGCTTCATGCTCGTGGTGAATCCACAGGGTGGGCAACAGAACGTATGCAAGGGCCAGATAGACGAGCACGACAAGGGCCAGCGCGAAAGGCCACCGTCGCTTCCTCGTCCCGTACTTGGCGGAATGGGTCATGCGGTATCGTTGAGTCAGTATGGCGACACCATACCGATTCAGCATAGCGCGTTACAACGACCGGCGCGAGGCTTGCGACGTGCGTTAGGCCGACGGCCGCGTTCCGGCCGAGAAACTCATTCGTCGGCGCCTCCGCGGCTCAGTGCGGCACGATCTCTGCGCGATCGAGCGACTCAAGTGACGCGGCATTGGCGCAATAGCCATGATAATTCTCCGCGGCGGTGCCGGCGGCGAGGTCGCGGTCGCACTGACCCTTGTGGTCGCAGAGCGAGCAGACCCGCTCCATGTCGCGCAGCAGCAGCGGTTGCGCGCGGCCGAGGCCTTCGGCACTGATGCCGAGCTGGTCCAGCAGCTTCGGCAGTTCGTCGGCGGCGTGCTTGCCATGGCGGACCAGCTCCTTGAGATCGTCAGGCGCGATCCTGAGATCGCTGGCGATCCGGTCGAAATCGGCGCGGTCGAGCTGCCGCATCTCGTTGATCTCGCGGCGATGCTTCAGCCAGCCGGCAAAGGACTCGATGAGGTCCTGGACGATGGGATAAGGCCTGCTTGCGGTGCTCATGCGAGGCTCCGTTGGGATCGTGGAAATGGAGCCAGATTAGGCACAATGGTGCAGGGACGCGTTGCGCTGGATCAAATTGGGAAGGGAGAAGCAAAATGGTCTCGTGTCCCGGACGCGCTGCAGCGTGAAACGCTGCTGCGCAGAGCCGGGACCCATCTCGCCACATTGCTGGGCCCCGGCTCAGCAGCGCATCACCAAGGGGTGCTGCGCCGCGTCCGGGGCACGAGATTCAGCCAAACCGCTCCGTCGCCCACGCATACAGGCTGCCCGGAATCGGCTTTTCGCCGCCGCGGCCCTTGGGCGAGATGTGCAGGCCGATGATGTCAGGGTTGGTGACGAGGCCGAGATAGCTCGAGGGATCGAAGAACAGCTTCGGCTCGGCATGCACAGCGTAGAACGATTGCTTCGGCAGCGCGCAAGCGAGCTCGCCGGTGCGGCGCGCGAGTGCGGTGAGCGCCGCGGGGCCGTAGATCGCGACGCGGATATCGGAGAGCCGGTTCGAACCGCCGCGCAGGCGACGCATCATGAAGGTGATGCGGTGGCGCATGGAGAGCCAGTTCGGCGTCAGCTCCTCCTGCTCCATCAGATCCTCGAACGCGGCGACGATGCCGTGCTCGGGCGGAAGATAGATCACGGAATTGCCGAGCTGGCGCGGCCGCTCCCAGGCGAAATACGGCTTTGCCGGATCAATCTCGACCGGCTTGAGCAGCAGCACGTCGGCGTCGAGCCAGAGGCCGAGACTCTTCGCCATCAGCTTCATGCGGAAGAAGTCGCTGAACTGCAGCGTGGTCCAGTCGCGCCAGCTGCCGTCGGGCTGCGGCGGACGCAAGCGTTCCGAGAATGCATGCGGCAGGATCGCCTCCGCATCCGCGTTCGCGATCCCTGCAGGCAGGCCCGGAATGGTGTCGAAGCTGTAGGCGGTGACCTTGTGGCCGGCAGCCAATTGCGAGCGCAGACAGGTCTGGCGCAGCGCGTCCATCGGGCCATGCCAGAAAGTGACGATCTCGGGCAGCATGCGCGGAAGCTATAAAGGACAATTTGAACAAAGAAAAAGCCCCGGCGCTCGTCACGCCGGGGCTCGAATGAAACGCGAGATCAGGCCCAGGCGCGTTCGCGCTTGAGCTTGTCCTCGTAAGTGTCGATCGAGGCCTTCTTCTCCATCGTGAGGCCGATGTCGTCGAGGCCGTTGATCAGGCAGTGCTTGCGGAACGGATCGATCTCGAACTTGACCTTGCCGCCGTCGGGGCCGCGGATCTCCTGGTTCGGCAGGTCGATCGTCAGCGTCGCATTGGCGCCGCGCTCGGCATCGTCGAACAGCTTGTCGAGGTCTTCCTGCGAAACGCGGATCGGCAGAATGCCGTTCTTGAAGCAGTTATTGTAGAAGATGTCGCCGAACGAGGTCGAGATCACGCAGCGGATGCCGAAGTCGAGCAGCGCCCAGGGCGCATGCTCGCGGCTCGAGCCGCAGCCGAAATTGTCGCCGGCGACCAGCACCTTCGCATTGCGGTAGGCCGGCTGGTTCAGCACGAAGTCCGGGTTCTCGCTGCCGTCATCCTTGTAGCGTTGCTCGGAGAAGAGCCCCTTGCCAAGGCCGGTGCGCTTGATGGTCTTGAGGTACTGCTTCGGAATGATCATGTCCGTGTCGACATTGATGATCTTCAGCGGCGCCGCAACGCCTTCCAGCGTGGTGAACTTGTCCATGGTTGCGCTTTCCCGGATGGGTCTAGAGGAACCGGTGTTTATCGCGATCGGGGCGGAAATCCTAGGCCGAATTCGGCAGATCTAGTCTGCTTGCGCCTCAATCGCGGCCATATCCTCGTCCGACAGGCCGAAATGGTGGCCGATCTCGTGGATCAGCACGTGACGGACGATGTGGCCGAGGGTCTCGTCGTGCTCGGCCCAATAGTCCAGGATCGGCCGGCGGTAGAGCCAGACCATGTTCGGCAGCCGCGCCACGTCGCCGAGGCTCTGCTGCGGCAGTCCGACGCCCTGGAACAGGCCGAGCAGGTCGAACTCGCTTTCGCATTGCATCTCGTCGAGCACCTCCTCGGTCGGGAAGTCGTCGACGCGGATGATCACGCCCTCGCAGAGCTTGCGAAACTCGGCCGGCAGGCGCTCGAAGATGTCGTGTGCCGTCGCTTCCATCTCGGCCAGCGAGGGCGCTTTCAATTCAGTCCACATGACCCTCTCATAGCGTGGGTTCCGCGGCGACGCATCCCGCTTTATAAGCGCGGCGAGGTTGACGCGCGCCGCCAAAACGGGGAGCGTGGGGGCTCGAAGGGAACGTTTCAGGTGGGCGGAAAAATGCGAGCGAAAACAGCGCTGACGCTACTGTGCATGGGGTTGTTTTCGCAGCTTGGCGTTGATGCCCAAGCTCAAACTCAGGCCCAGACCGCCGGCCCCACGATCCGTCTCGCCCAGGCGGCCCCGCCGGACGAGGTCCCGCCCCCGCGCAAGCAGCGGCGCCTGCGCGTCACGCCCTATTACAGCCCCGACGGCGTCTACCCGCGCTACAATCCCGGCCCTGACGCCCTCCGCGTCTGCAATGCCACCTATGTTCAGGAATACCGGCCGAGCGGCACGGTGATCGTGCCGCGCGTAAGCTGCTACTGGCGCCGCGGCTGATGCCTGGCTCAACGCCCTCGCCAACGAAACAGCGCGAGCGCCTCATCGGGCTGATCGCGATGAGATGGGTTCAATTGGTCGTCGCTGTCACGCTTGCCGCTGGTGTGCCGCGCGCCTTCGCTGCGCAAAGGGTGACGGTGCCGGAGGCCTCGGCAGGGGTCGCGATCTTCGATGCGCGACGAACGGCGCGGACCCATGTCATCGCGCGACCTGCCATCCGCCGTGATCCACGCTACTACGCGCGGCCGGTTTACTACCGTCCCTACCCCTACGGCGTGCCAGCACCCTTCGTGTTCGGCTACGGCCCCTTCTGACGAGACGCCGCTTGTCGCGGCACTGCGTCGCATCGCGGAGCGCAGCGTCGTTCATTCATGGCGCGTTCACGTGGCTCTCCTCAGTTTGTCGTGGGAGCGACCGTAATTGAACAGCGATGGCGCGGCCGAGACGTCGGCTCGTAACTTTCGCTGTCCGACTTCAGAGAGGATTTCATGCTGAGGATATTGGGACTTCGAGCAAGCCCGATGCGCTTGCTCGGGCTCGCGGCCGCCGCGACATTGATGCTGTCGGTTGGCACCGCGCGCCGCGCTGAGGCACTCACCTTGATCAATCCGGCGACGTCGCCCGCGACCAAGGCGGCGGCCGGCGACCTCGTCACGCAAGTTCGCGGCGGGCATGGTCATGGTGGCCACTTTCACGGCGGAGGTTTCCGCGGTGGCGGCTTTCATGGCGGTGGCTTCCGCGGTGGTCATATCGGAGGCTTCCGCGGCGGTGGATTTCACGGCCGCCATATCGGCGGCTTCCGCGCCGCGCCGGCCTTCCGGCATGTCGGCGGCTATCACCATGGCGGCTTCCGTCACGGCGGATATGGCGGCTACCACCGCCACTGGGGCCATCATCGCCCCCATTTCGGCCATCGTCACTTCCACCGGCGCTACTATGTCGGCGGCTACTATCCCTACTACCACTATCCGCGCCGCTGCCGGATCATCTTCACCTATTACGGCCCGCGTCGCGTCTGCCACTGGCCGCGCTGGCACTATCCGTATCGGTATTGGTGATGTGAGCTGCTAGCTCCGCATTCGTCATGGCCGGGCTTGTCCCGGCCATGACGGAGGGACTTGTTACAGCTAATCCTTCTTCCACGATGCGGATCTCCACCGCATCAGATTGTCGAGCTTCCACTGCTTGAACATCGCCGGCGGCCAGTGGCTGAGCTTTGAGGTCTCCTCGACCTCCGGCTTGGGGACGGCGCGCAGCGGCATCGCGCGCCGCCGGTTCTGGCGCGTGGCCTCGCTGATCAGATCGACATATTCCGGCTTGTTGGCCATAGGCAACGTCCTCGCGAAACCCTCGCGAGGACGAGCATGAGGCGAGGCGGATTAAGGGCGGTTTGCCGCGATCGCTACAATTACAGCGACGGGCTTAACGCCACTCCCTGACATCGACGAAGTGACCGGCGATCGCCGCGGCGGCCGCCATCGCCGGCGACACCAGATGGGTGCGGCCCTTGAAGCCCTGGCGGCCCTCGAAATTGCGGTTCGAGGTCGAGGCACAGCGCTCTTCCGGTTTCAGCTTGTCCGGGTTCATGGCGAGGCACATCGAGCAGCCCGGCTCGCGCCATTCGAAGCCGGCCTTGATGAAGATCTTGTCCAGACCTTCTGCCTCGGCCTGCTCCTTCACGATGCCGGAGCCCGGCACGACCATGGCGTTGACGTTCGCCGACACGGTCTTGCCTTCAGCGATCTTCGCGGCCGCGCGCAAATCCTCGATGCGGCCGTTGGTGCAGGAGCCGATGAAGACGCGGTCGAGCTTGATGTCGGTGATCTTCGTTCCTGCGGTCAGGCCCATGTATTTCAGGGCGCGATGCTTGGAGATGCGCTTGGCCTCGTCCGCGATCTTGTCGGGATCGGGCACCGTGCCTGTTACCGAGATCACGTCCTCTGGGCTCGTGCCCCAGGTCACGATCGGTGGCAGCTTGGCGGCGTCGAGGCGCAGCTCGTGGTCGAAATGCGCACCTTCATCGGAGCGCAGTTTCTCCCAATAGCGCATTGCTGCGTCCCAGGCCGCGCCCTTCGGCGCCTTCGGACGGTTGCGCAGGAAGTCATAGGCCTTCTGGTCGGGCGCAACGAGGCCGGCGCGGGCGCCGCCTTCGATCGACATGTTGCAGACCGTCATGCGGCCCTCCATCGAGAGCGCGCGGATCGCATCGCCGGCATATTCCAGCACGTAGCCGGTACCGCCGGCGGTGCCGATCTCGCCGATGATGGCCAGGATGATGTCCTTGCCTGTCACGCCCTCCGGCAATGTGCCGTCGACGGTGACGCGCATGTTCTTCGCCTTCTTCTGGATCAGCGTCTGCGTCGCCAGCACGTGCTCGACCTCGCTGGTGCCGATGCCGTGCGCGAGCGCGCCGAACGCGCCATGCGTCGAGGTGTGGCTGTCACCGCAGACGATGGTGGTGCCGGGCAGCGTAAAGCCCTGCTCGGGGCCGATGACGTGGACGATGCCCTGGCGCTTGTCGAACTCGTTGTAATATTCGATGCCGAATTCCTTGGCGTTCTCGGCCAGCGCCTTGATCTGCTCGATGCTCTCCGGATCCGGATTCGGCTTGGTGCGATCGGTAGTCGGCACGTTGTGGTCGACGACGGCCAGCGTCTTCTCGGGCGCATGCACCTTGCGTCCCGTCGCGCGCAGGCCTTCGAACGCCTGCGGCGAGGTCACCTCATGCACCAGATGGCGGTCGATATAGAGCAGGCAGGTGCCGTCCTCGGCTTCGTGTACCAGATGGTCGTTCCAGATCTTGTCGTACAATGTGGTCGGCTTGGACATGAGCTTGAGCTCCGAAGAATGTGTGTCAGCGATGAGCGCGGCAGGCCGCGCGGGCAACAGATCGTCAGCGCAGCTTTTAGGCTGCGCGAGTAAGCTCTGACGTTGCCGAGGTCGCGAAGCGCCCGAAGAACCGGCCAGGCAGCCTCGAGCGATCATCGATGACGATGCGCTTGACGGACGAGGGGCTGGTCAGATCTGGAAACATTCTAGGGATATATAGCAGGCCGATCTGGAAGCGCGAGAGCTTTGACGCGCACGGCTGAGGCAACAAAAAAGCGCGGAGCCGAGCCCCGCGCTTTGGAAACTTGCCTGGTGGGGCGAAGCTTACTCGCCGACGGCGGCCTGGCGGTCCTGCTTCTCGACGATGCGGGCCGACTTGCCGCGCAGGTTGCGGAGGTAATAGAGCTTGGCGCGACGCACCTTGCCGCGGCGCACCACCTTGATCGAGTCGATCATCGGCGACATCACGGGGAACACGCGCTCGACGCCCTCGCCGTAGGAGATCTTGCGGACGGTGAAGCTCTCATTGAGACCACCGCCGGAACGGCCGATGCAGACGCCTTCATAGGCCTGCACACGGGTGCGGTCGCCTTCGACGACCTTCACGTTGACGATCACGGTGTCACCGGGACCGAATTCCGGGATGTCCTTGCCGGCGGACAGCTTGTCGAATTGCTCTTGCTCGAGCTGCTTGATCAGGTTCATGGGTAAATCTCCATCGGCGCGCCCAGCCTTCGAAACGGGGGCTGCGTGAAATTCGTTGATCCAGCCATTGCGGATGTGGCCGCTCCTATAAGGCAAGCCGGAGCGTTTGTCACCCGTCTGTCTTGTTTTTTGGCGTTTTTTGGCCGCGGGCCCGATTCGGCGGCTTGGCCGGGACTTGCGCCCACAAATCCGGCCGCCGGGCCGCCGTCAGGGCCTCGGATTCAGCACGCCGCCAGGATGCGACCTTGGCATGGTCGCCGGAGGTCAGGATCTCCGGGATCGGAGCCCCCTCGAACAGCTGCGGGCGGGTATATTGGGGGTACTCGAGCAGGCCATCCGAGAAGCTTTCCTCGGTTCCCGAGGCCTCCTTGCCCATCACCCCCGGCAGCAGCCGGACGCAGGCATCGATCAAGGTAAAGGCTGCGATTTCGCCTCCGGAGAGCACGTAATCGCCGATCGAGACCTCCTCCAGGCCCCTCCCGTCGATCACCCGCTGGTCCACGCCCTCGAACCGGCCGCAGACGATCAGGGG
>NZ_JXJM01000001.1:6712066-6717148 GCF_001593325.1 Bradyrhizobium sp. DOA1 | reverse complement strand
TCCCAGATCCCGGCGGCAAGGGCCCGGCCGGCGAGGCTCACGCCGAGCGGCCCCGGAAACATCTCCGGAAACAGCGTCAGCACCGTCGCGCGCCAGGGTGAGGGGTTGGTCATTGGATCTCGGTTCTCGTCGTCCCGGACAAGCGCCACAAGCGCGCGCGTAGATTCGGGACCCATAGCCACCGCACTTCGTTTTGCGACCGCTGGAGCGGTCAGCTTAGCGAAAAATTTCAGCCTGTGGTCATGGGTCCCCGCCTTCGCGGGGACGCCTCGCGGAGGGAGCACCGTCAGGCTCCTCGCCTTCGTCCTCCCCCTCGACCTCCTGCGGTAGCGCGATCACCACGCGGCCGCCGGCGATGTCGACCTCCGGCACCACCGCGTTCGAGAACGGCAGTAGCATCGTGGTGCCTTTGGGCGGGGCGATCTCGATGATGTCGCCGGCGCCGAAATTATGGATCGCGAGCACGCGGCCGAGCGCGTCGCCGTCGGTGGTGACGGCGGCGAGCCCGATCAAATCGGTGTGGTAATATTCGTCCGCCTCGGTCGCGGGCAGTTTTTCGCGCGGGACGTAGAGCTCGATGCCGTTGAGCCGCTCGGCCTCATCGCGGGTCGTGACGCCCTTGAACGTCGCGACCAGATGATCTTTGGCCTCGCGTGCCGTCGCCAACTCGAACTGGCGCTTGCCGTCCTTGGCGAGCAGCGGACCGTAGCGCCTGACGGCAAAGGGATCTTCGGTGAAGGTCCACAATTTGACCGCACCGCGCACCCCATGCGCGGCGCCGATCCGCGCGACGCAGACCAGCGCCGACATGGCCCGACCTTACGATTTCGCGGCGGCTTCGGCCTGCGCCTTGCGCTCCTTGCGCGGCACGGCCTTCTCGGGGTTGTTGCGCGCTTCGCGCTTCTTGACGCCGGCGGCGTCGAGGAAACGCGATACGCGATCCGACGGCTGCGCACCCTTGGCGAGCCACGCCTTCACCTTGTCCATGTCGAGCTTGAGGCGGGTCTCGTTGTCCTTCGGCAGCAGCGGGTTGAAATAGCCGAGACGCTCGATGAAGCGGCCGTCGCGCGGAAAGCGCGAGTCGGCGACGACGACGTGATAGACGGGACGCTTTTTGGTGCCTGCGCGGGCGAGGCGGATGACGACGGACATTTAGTTCTCCTTCAAAGTACGTTTTGTTCGGTTGATTGGTATTTTCGCGCCGCGCGAGACCGTGCGATCCCTCGTGACGAATTTCTCATTTCTTCTTGCCCGGGAAACCGCCGAGGCCCGGCAGCGTCGGCTTGCCGCTCATCCCGGTCAGACCAGGAAGGTTCGGCAGGCCCTGGCGCAGGCCCGCGGGCAAATCCTTCGGCAGGTTCGGCAGGCCTTGTCCGCCGCCGCTTTGCATCTTCTCCTGCATCGCCTTCATCTCTTCGGGAGACGGCATCTTCATGCCACCGCCGAAGCCCATCGCCTGCGCGATGCCGGCGAGCGGGCCGCGCTTGCCGGAGCCCATCGCCTTCATCACGTCGGCCATGTTCCGGTGCATCTTCAGCAGCTTGTTGACGTGCTCGACGCTCTGGCCGCTGCCTGCCGCGATGCGCTTCTTGCGGCTTGCTTTCAACAGATCCGGATGACGGCGCTCGTCGCGCGTCATGGAATCGATGATCGCGACCTGCCGCTTCAAAATCTTGTCGTCGATGCCGGCCGCGGCGATCTGGTTCTTCATCTTGGAGATGCCGGGCATCATGCCCATCAGGCCGCTGATGCCGCCCATGTTCGACATCTGCAACAGCTGCTCGCGCATGTCGTTGAGGTCGAACTGACCCTTGCGCATGCGCTCGGCGGTGCGTGCGGCCTTCTCGGCGTCGATGTTGGCGGCGGCGCGCTCGACCAGCGAGACCACGTCGCCCATGCCGAGGATGCGGCCGGCGATACGATCGGGATGAAAATCTTCAAGTGCGTCAGTCTTTTCGCCGGTGCCGATCAGCTTGATCGGCTTGCCGGTGACCGCGCGCATCGACAGCGCGGCGCCGCCGCGGCCGTCGCCGTCGACACGTGTGAGCACGATGCCGGTGAGGCCGACGTGCTGGTCGAAAGAGCGCGCGAGGTTCACGGCGTCCTGGCCGGTGAGGCTGTCGGCGACCAGCAGCACTTCATGCGGATTGGCCGCGGCTTTGATCGCGGCCGCCTCCGCCATCATCTCTTCGTCGAGCGTGGTGCGGCCGGCGGTGTCGAGCAGCACGATGTCGTAGCCGCCGAGCTTGCCGGCTTCCAGCGCGCGTTTTGCAATTTGCGGCGGCTGCTGGCCGGCAACGATTGGCAAAGTGGGGATATCGAGATCGCGGCCAAGCACGGCCAGCTGCTCCATCGCCGCCGGACGATAGACGTCGAGCGAGGCCATCAGCACCTTGCGCTTGTCGCGCTGGACCAGGCGGCGGGCGAGCTTTGCGGTGGTGGTCGTCTTGCCGGAGCCCTGCAGGCCGACCATCATGATCGGCACCGGCGGCACGGAATTGACGTCGATGGTCTGGCCTTCGGCGCCGAGCGTGTTGATCAGCTCGTCATGGACGATCTTGACCACCATCTGGCCGGGTGTGACCGACTTGACGACGGTGGCGCCGATTGCCTGCTCGCGGACCCGCTCGGTGAAGCTGCGCACCACTTCGAGCGCGACGTCGGCTTCCAGCAGCGCGCGGCGCACCTCGCGCATTGCGGCGTCGACGTCCTTTTCGGTCAGCGCACCGCGCCCCGTCAGACGATCGAGAATGCCACCAAGCCGTTCCGACAGATTGTCGAACAATGCCGTTGTCCTTGTCCTGGTCGCCAGAAAGCGATCTTCCAAACACCATTACGCCCGAGGGCGCACAGCGCTGTCGGGCGTTGACCTCCGGCCTCGAGGGCCGGTCGGCGGGTCGAAAAGAAAGCCTTTCCGATGAAGTGGCGGGGTTAAACGCCGCTCACGCCCAAAAGTCAAGGAAAGTTAGGGTGCAAGGGCGCCTTTGCCAGGGCAAGATCCTGAAAACAGGACCGATTTGCCTGCCGGTTCCTTTTCCGAGGGTTCCACCCATATGAGAGGTCATGACCTGCCCTCGCTGCCATCGCTGAACCCGTGCCCATCACCCGCCGCCGCCTGTTCGGACTGCTTGCCGGGGCCGGTGCCTTGGTCGGCGCCTCATCCCTCTGGATCTCCCGCATGAAAACCTATGATGGCCCGGTTTCCGACCATTTCGACGGCCTGAATTTCTTCGATCCGGACGGGGCTCCGCCGAAATCGCTGCGAGAAGTGCTGCGATGGCAGTTCGGCGGCAAGCGGCAGCGCGCTGCATGGCCGGATTGGGCTCCCAGTCCCCATGCCGACACCCCGCCGGCACGCGTCGATGGCGACAAGGTGCGGCTGTCCTTCGTCGGCCATGCCAGCTGGCTGATCCAGACCGGCGGCCTCAACATCCTGGTCGATCCCGTCTGGTCGGAGCGGGTCTCGCCGGTCGCCTGGGCCGGGCCGAAACGGCACAACGATCCCGGCGTCGCCTTCGAGAAGTTGCCGAAGATCGACATCGTGCTGGTCTCGCACGGCCATTACGATCATCTCGACATCGCGACGCTGTCGCGGCTCACCAAGAATTTTGCCCCGCGCGTCGTCACCCCGCTCGGCAACGACGTCACGATGCGCAGCTGGGATTCCACGATCAAGGTGGAGGCGTTCGACTGGCACGACCGCGTCGAGCTCGGCGGCGGCATCGCCGTGCATCTGGTGCCGACGCGGCACTGGACCGCGCGCGGCCTGTTCGACCGCAACAAGGCGCTGTGGGCGAGCTTCGTATTGGAGACGCCGGCCGGGAAGATCTACGTGGTCTGCGATTCCGGTTATGGCGACGGCCGGCATTTCCGCCGCGTCGCCGAGAAGCATGGCAAGCTGCGGCTCGCGATCCTCCCGATCGGTGCCTACGAGCCGCGCTGGTTCATGCGCGACCAGCACATGAATCCGGAGGATGCAGTGAAGGCGCTGGCTGATTGCGGTGCGGAAGCTGCGCTCGGCCATCACCACGGCACGTTCCAGCTGACGGACGAGGCGATCGACGCGCCCGCCAAGGCGCTGGTGGAAGCGCTCGATGCGGCGAAGATTCCGCAGGAGCGGTTCGTCGCGATGCAGCCGGGGCAGGTGGTGGAGATTTAGCTCGTGTACCCATAGACCCGGCGGCGTGATGCGACGAGAGCAATGTCCGCTTTGCTCCCATGGCGACAAGTGCCTGCGGCTCTGCGCCGTTGAACCAGATAGCCCACGACGCAACAAACACCATGGGTTCGGTCGGAAGACCTTGATTGATCGATGGATGGAGCCGGCCTGTGGGATTTTTGCTGAGAATTGTGCTTGCAGCCGCTCTCGTGAACCTTGCTCCTGCCGTCGCCCAGGCGAAGAGCGCCGTCGCTTCTCCTGCCTTGCAGAAGGAGTTCGATGGCTTCATCGAGAAGTTTCGCGCGGCGCTGAAGGCAAACGATTCCGCCGCCGTCGCCGCTATGACACGATTGCCGTTCATGAACGACAACGCAATTCGCGACGCCGCGCAATTTGGCGCCAAGATCTATCGGACCTCGTTCACGGCGAAAAATCGCGCATGTATCCAGCGTGGCAAGGCCGTCTACGATCGCGATGATTACAAGAACGAAAGTTACTTCGTCTTCTGCGGCGAGCTCATCTTCGTCTTTAGCAAGACGCCGGCGGGGTTTCTTTTTACTGATATCAGCCCGAATGATTGATCAGGCAACAATGCTATCCACTGCTGCCGGACGTATGGTCGGTCGCCTCGCGCAGCGACACTGGATACGGCAATCTGAGCGATGGGCAGACTTAGCAACGGAAAGATTCGCCGCGAGTACGGCATGCGTGCTCAGTTCCTGCGAACGTGCTCGCAGGGACGATACCATTGGTGTTGCGGCGACGTGCCTCTTATGAACGGGGCTACTGCCCCGCCTTGATCGCCCAGCTCACATTCACCGTCACCGACAGCGTCTCCTCGCCCGGTGCGACGGCGGCCTGCGGCGCTGCGGCCATCGGCGATGCCATGCGACCCTTGAACAGCGGCACGGGGCCACCGCCCT
>NZ_JXJM01000001.1:6710914-6711880 GCF_001593325.1 Bradyrhizobium sp. DOA1 | reverse complement strand
CGCCGCGCATCGGCGATCGCCTGCTCGCGCGCGTCGTCGAGCAGCTTCGAGGCCTGCGTCACCTCGAAGGAAATATTGCCGACGTCGTTGGCGCCGGCGCCGACCAGCGTGTCGATGATGCCGGCGATTTTGGTCACGTCGCGGATCTTCACGGTAACGCGGTTGGAGGCGCGGAAGCCGACCACCGGGGATGCGCCGGTGGATTTGTTCTGACCGTATTGCGGCTGCAGCGACAGCCGCGAGGTCTGGTAATCCTTCTCGGCGATGCCGGCGCCCTTCAGCGCCAGCAGCACCTTACCCATCGCGGCATTGTTGGCGTCGGAGGCTTCCTTCGCGGTCTTGGCATCGTTGGCGACGCCGGCATCGATCTGTGCGAGATCGGGCGCCGCGGAAATCGTGGCTTCGCCGCTCACCGAGATGGCGGAGGGAAAATCGTCGGCGAGCGCGGGCGTGGCCAGCAACGTGGTGGCGAAAACGGCGGCGAGTACGGCAGGCTTTTTCATCATTCTCACTTCAGCGGCACGTAAACATTGATCACGAGCTTGTCCTCGGCCGTCTTCAGGGGATCGGTGAGGTACTCCTCGATGAAGGTATCCTTGGCTTCCAGTCTCTTGTCGTCGAGGTGATTGGTGATCGCCTCGTAGGTGTTGTCCATGTTGTCGTAGGAGCCGCGATGGACAAATTTCAGCGCCTTGCCCTCCGGCGACTTGCCGATGCTCATGTCCTTGGTGAGGTTCTTGGGGTCCTGGTCGACCGGGATCTCGGCGAGGAAGGTGAAGCCGGTGTCGTCGGTCGAGGTGTAGACGATCATCGAATTGCCGGCGGCCTTGATGCCCTGCTTGTCCAGTAGCGTGTTCAGCGCCTTGAAGGCGTCGACGAGCGTGTCGAAGGCCGAGTCCCAATTGGCAGTACCCTTGACCATCACGACCTTCCGCGACTCGAGCGTGGTCTCGAGGCCGAAGGGAT
>NZ_JXJM01000001.1:6626840-6710593 GCF_001593325.1 Bradyrhizobium sp. DOA1 | reverse complement strand
AGCCGACGGAGCCGGCGAGGGGCTGGCCGACGCGGCGGGCGCCGGGCTCGGAGTTTGGGCCCGGGCGGCGGATAGACCCAGCGATATGGCCGCTGCCGGGATCAGCGCGGCCAGAGCGAGACGACGAAACCTGATCATTCTGTTCTCCCCACCCTGGGTATCAAGTCCCTGGGCATCAAGACCTTGCCCACCAAGGCCGAACTCCCGTTAGCGCCCGGTCGCGCGCCCCGGTTCGCGCCAACGGCGCCGTTCTAACACGCGAGCGCCGAATTCGTCCCATGACAGATGCGTCATGGCAGGCACCTTGGCCGATGTCCCGGCTCGGGCGGCAAATCACTGGCCAAGCCGGCAAGGATCGCCATATAAGGCAGGCGAAATTCGGGAATTTTCATGAGCGCGCTGGCCAACCACGCATTTGCCAAGATGAACGGCATCGGCAACGAGATCGTCGTTGTCGACATGCGCGATTCCGCGGGCCGGGTGACGGCGGAAGACGCCCGCGCGGTGGCGTCCGCGAACGGCGGCGTGGCTTACGACCAGCTCATGGTGCTGCAGAAGCCGCGGCTCGACGGCACCGAAGCCTTCATCCGCATCTACAACAATGACGGCTCCGAAGCCGGCGCTTGCGGCAACGGCATGCGCTGCGTCGTGCGCCGCATCTTCGAGAAGAGCGGCCAGACCACGGCCACGTTCGAGACGGCGGCTGGCCTGCTCAATGCCTGGCAGGGCCCGGCGCCGGATCTCTACACCGTCGACATGGGTGCACCGAAATTCGGCTGGCAGGACATTCCGCTGGCGGAGGAGTTTCGCGACACCCGCTACATCGAGTTGCAGATCGGGCCGATCGACAATCCGATCCTGCATTCGCCCTCCGTCGTGAGCATGGGCAATCCGCACGCGGTGTTCTGGGTCGACGACGTCAACGCCTATGATCTCGGGCGCTTTGGTCCGCTCCTGGAAAATCATCCGATCTTCCCCGAACGCGCCAACATCACGCTCGCCCATATCGTCGATCGCGACCACGTCACGATCCGCACCTGGGAGCGCGGCGCCGGCCTCACCAAGGCCTGCGGCTCGGCAGCCTGTGCCACTGCGGTCGCCGCGGCGCGGCTGAAGCGTACCGAGCGCAAGGTCGAGATCACGCTGCCCGGCGGCAAGCTCGGCATCGAATGGCGCGAGCGCGACGATCACGTGCTGATGACGGGCACTGCGAGCTTCGAATATGAGGGCAAATTCGATCCGGCGCTGTTCGCGCAGGCCCGGTAATGCCTGTCGACGTCGTCACCTTCGGCTGCCGCCTCAATGCCTTCGAGGCCGAGGTGATCCGCCGTGAGGCGGAGGGCGCGGGCCTCTCCGACACCATTGTCATCAACAGCTGCGCCGTCACCAACGAGGCGGTGGCGCAGGCGCGCCAGTCGATCCGCAAATTGAAGCGCGAGCGGCCCGCTGCGCGCATCGTCGTCACCGGCTGCGCGGCGCAGACGCAAAGCGCCATGTTCGCCGAGATGGACGAGGTCGATCGCGTCGTGGGCAATGACGACAAGATGCGCGGCGAGGCCTGGCGCGATGCCCGGAGCGCCTTCGATCTCGGCGCCAGCGAGAAGATTGCCGTCAGCGACATCATGGCCGTGAAGGAGATGGCGCCGCATCTGATCGATGGCTTTGCGGCAGGCCTGCCGCGGGTGTTCGTCCAGGTGCAGAACGGCTGCGATCATCGCTGCACCTTCTGCATCATCCCCTACGGCCGCGGCAATTCACGCTCGGTGCCGATGGGCGCCGTCGTCGAGCAGGTGCGAACACTGGCTGCGCGCGGCCATGCCGAGATCGTGCTCACTGGCGTCGACCTCACCAGCTACGGCGCAGACCTGCCAAGCGCGCCCAAGCTCGGCATGTTGACCAAGCAGATTCTGCGGCACGTTCCGGAGCTGAAGCGGTTGCGCATCTCCTCGATCGATTCGATCGAGGCGGATGACGATCTCTTGGATGCCATCGGCGGCGATGCACGGCTGATGCCGCACCTGCATCTGTCGCTGCAGTCAGGCGACGACATGATCCTGAAGCGCATGAAGCGGCGGCATTCGCGGCGCGATGCGATCGCGTTCTGCGATCAGGTCCGCCGCCTGCGTCCGGACGTCGTCTTCGGCGCCGACATCATCGCGGGCTTCCCGACCGAGACGGAGGGGATGTTCGCGCGCTCGCTCGACCTCGTCGAGGAATGCGGCCTCACCTTCCTGCATGTCTTCCCTTACTCTCCGCGCCCCGGCACGCCGGCCGCGCGGATGCCGCAGGTTGCGGGCGGCGCGATCAAGGACCGTGCGCGACGGCTGCGCGCGGCCGGTGAAGCGGCCTTGCGGCAGCGCCTGCAAGCCGAGGTCGGTGCGGTACGCGATGTGCTGATCGAAAGCGAAGGGCAGGGCCGCACCGAGCATTATCTGCCGGTGGCGATCGCGGGCGAGCGTGTGGGCAGCGTGGTGCCGGCGAGGATTGCCGGTCATGATGGTGAGCGGCTGAGCACGTAATCAGCTGTCATCCCACAACGCCAGCAGCTCCGCTCCAAAATGGGCCCTACGACGCCCTGACCTGCCAGAACCGCAGCGTTCGCTTTGCATTCTCCGCCGTCATTCTTGCGTAGTTTCCTTGCGCCCGCGCGAGGTCTGCCGGCTTCATCGCGCCGGTAGCAAAGCGGCTTTCGAGCACGGTGGCGGTCGTCTCCCAGCTGAGCTGCGCGGCCTTGCACGGCACCAACAGGCCGTCGTCGCGCAGGCTCTGCATCAGCGGACGAATGACTTCGACCGTTGATCCGGACAGCGCTGCAAGGGCGGCTGCGGTTTCCTCGTAGCGCCGCTGTCTGGCGAAGCCGAGCAGCGTCGCCTCGTTGAGCTGGCCGGCGGCCTTGAGGCCGGCAATGGCGCGCTTGGCGCCTTCGAAATCGCGCACGGCGGACATCTCGCGCTCGACGCCGACGGTGGCGGCGGCGATCGCGCTCTGGATTTCCTCGAACAGATGCGCCGGGGCGCGCGACAGCAGGCGGGTGCGCACGGCGTCCGTCGCCGAACGCAGCAATTGGCGGCGCAGCTCCGAGGGCAGATCGACGCGAACGCCGACGCTGACTGCGAGCTCCGGATCGCTCTCGGCCTGTCCGACGATGGCGGCGAACCCCTTGCCGGAGACGCGCGCGCCGGGATTGGCCGCAAGCCGCCGGCTGACGCTGGGATAGCGGCGCGCCAGCAGCGCGTCGGTGACGATCTCCTTCAGCCACCAGCGGCCGGCGATCGCGAGCAGATGCAGCTCGCCCTTGGATGATGCGATCTGCACCAGTTCGCCATCGTCGAGCCGCGCGGATTCCTGCAGCACCGGACCGGCGATGCGGATCTCATCGTTGCTGGCGAGGCGGCGGATCACGGAGGGCGGCGCCTGCGCGATCGGCGCGAGCTGGGCGCTGATCTCGGCGAGCGCGACGCGGGCGCCGATGTCGGCGATGGCGCGCAGCTCGATGGTGCCGATCAGGCGCTCGAGCACGTCGTCGAACAGCGCGATCTGCTCGTCGTCGAAGCTGCCGGCGGAAGACAGGAACAGCTCGGTGACGCGCCGCGCGGTTTCCAGGCCTTTTTCCGGCGAGCCGATCCGAATCGCGGATTCGACTTCGTCGATGATCGATAGCTCGGCATTGGACATTAGGCGCTGCTCGTCCTGAGCGGTTAGGAAGCTTGTTCTAAGCAACCGCTATCATTAGAGGCGAGCGCTGAAGGTTTGGTAAAGCATGCCCGGAAGGAGAGCACCGAGCCTCATCCTGAGGAGCCCGCCAACGGGTCCGCGCAAAGCGCGGCCCGATGACAGGCTCCGCGGGCGTCTCGAAGGATGGCCACGGGCGAGGGCCTTCATGGTTCGAGACGGCCGCTACGCGGCCTCCCCACCATGAGGGTCGGACACTACTCCCCGTTCCACCCGCAGGCCCTGAGCTTCTCGTGCATGTGGGACGGGGCCGGCGCGACGACTCGCACCGGCTCCTTGTTCCGGGAAATCGGCACCACGATCTCGCGGGAATGCAGATGCAGCTTCGGTTCGCCGAAACGCGGGCCGTTGCCGTAAATGTTATCGCCGAAGATCGGCCAGCCGGTCGCGGCCGAATGCACCCGCAATTGGTGGGTCCGGCCGGTGACGGGTTCCATGGCGAGCCAGGTCAGGCCCTCGCCCCGGCCCATCACCTTCCAATTGGTGACCGCCTTTTGCCCCTCCGGGTCCGGCTTCTGCCACCAGCCGCGCTCGGCATTGAGCCGACCGAGCGGCATGTCGATGGTGCCTTCATTCCCGGCAGGCCCGCCCTCGACCACGGTCCAATAGGTCTTGCCGATCTTGCCGTGCTTGAACAGGAGCCCGAGCGAGGCCGTCGCCTTGCGATGGCGGCCGAGCACGAGGCAGCCGGAGGTGTCCTTGTCGAGCCGGTGGGCCAGCACCGGTGGCCGCGGCAGGCCGAAGCGGAGCGCGTCGAAGGAGTCCTCCAGATTGGGGCCGCCCTTGGGACCGCGATGCACCGGCAGGCCGGCCGGCTTGTTGATGACCAGCATCAAGCCGTCGCGATGGAGCACGCGCGACAAAATTTCCTCGGCGGTCAATTCGGGAACATCGAGCAATTGCAAGACTTTCGTTTAATCGCCGGAACGGCTAACACACCCCCGCTATGAACGATACCTCCGAGACCCCCAAGCTGAGCTGGTGGCGCCGCCTGTCCAACGGGCTGAAGCGTACCTCGTCCTCGCTCGGCACCGCGGTCGCCGACCTCGTCACCAAGCGCAAGCTCGATCGCGCCATGCTCGACGACATCGAGGACGTGCTGCTGCGCGCCGATCTCGGCACCTCGGTCGCGGTGCGGATCGCCGACGCCGTGGGCACGGGGCGCTACGACAAGGCGATCTCGGCGGACGAGGTCAAGGACGTGGTCGCGACCGAGGTCGAGAAGGTGCTGGCGCCGGTGGCGAAGCCGCTCGTGATCGACACCGCCAAGAAGCCGTTCGTGATCCTCGTGGTCGGCGTCAACGGCTCCGGCAAGACCACCACCATCGGCAAGCTCTCGCAAAAATTCGCATCCGAAGGCCGCAAGGTGATGCTCGCCGCCGGCGACACGTTTCGCGCAGCGGCGATCGAGCAGCTCAAGGTCTGGGGCGAGCGCACCAAGACGCCCGTCATTGCCGGCGCGCAAGGATCGGATTCGGCGAGCCTGGCTTTCAACGCGCTCACCGCGGCGAAGGAGCAGAACACCGACTTGCTGCTGATCGACACCGCCGGCCGCTTGCAGAACAAGGCCGAGCTGATGAACGAGCTCGAAAAGGTCGTGCGCGTCATCCGCAAGGTGGACGCCACCGCGCCGCATGCGGTGCTGCTGGTGCTGGATGCCACCGTCGGCCAGAACGCACTGTCGCAGGTCGAGGCCTTCCATCGCACCGCCGGCGTCACCGGCCTGGTGATGACCAAGCTCGACGGCACCGCGCGCGGCGGCATCCTGGTGGCGCTGGCGGAGAAATTTAAACTGCCGGTGCATTTCATCGGCGTCGGCGAAGGCGTCGACGATCTCGCGCCCTTCACCGCGCGCGATTTCGCCCGCGCCATCGCCGGAATCGAATAGCGTCATCCTTCGAGACGCCGCTTGCGCGGCTCCTCAGGATGAGGTCGTGCCACACATGAGGTCCTCATCCTGAGGAGACCGCGGAGCGGTCGTCTCGAAGGATGGGAGAGACGGAAGAGAGAATGGACAAGACCCAGCCGCATCCGCTGTTCAAGCTCGCGACCGAGCTCGGTCCGCTGCTCGTGTTCTTCTTTGTGAACGCGAAGTTCAACCTGTTCGCCGCCACCGGCGCCTTCATGGTGGCGATCGCGGTCGCGATGGCCGCCTCCTACATGGTGACGCGCCACATCCCGGTGATGGCGATCGTGACCGGCGTGATCGTGCTGGTGTTCGGCACGCTGACGCTGGTGCTGCACGACGAGACCTTCATCAAGGTCAAGCCGACCATCATCTACAGCCTGTTCGCCGTGATCCTCGGCGGCGGCCTCTTGTTCGGCCGCTCCTTCATCGCCGTGATGTTCGACCAGGTGTTCAACCTGACGCCGCAGGGCTGGCGCATCCTCACGCTGCGTTGGGCGCTGTTCTTCGCCGGCATGGCCGTCTTGAACGAGATCATCTGGCGCACCCAGAGCACGGATTTCTGGGTGAACTTCAAGGTCTTCGGCGTGCTGCCGCTGACCGCCATCTTCGGCATGATCCAGATGCCGCTGATCAAGCGCTATCATCTCGAGCCGGCGTCGCTGGAGGCGAGCGAGGCCGAGGCGGGAGATGTGAGCAAGGGGTAGTCGGTCTCGTGTCCCGGACGCGCGAAGCGCGAGCCGGGACCCAGGCTCTCTCCACAACCGTCATATGGGCCCCGGCTTTGCAGCGCACCGCTGAAGAGGCGCTGCGCTGAGTCGGGCACGCGACCGTTTACGACCCTGCCTTCAGCGCCTTCTCCAGCTCTGGCATCAGCACCGTCTTGAGATTTTGCGGCGTGACCGGGCCGACCAGCTTGTAGACGATGGTGCCCTCGCGCCCGACGACGAAGGTCTCGGGCACGCCGTAGACGCCCCATTCGATCGAGGCGCGGCCGTTGGCGTCGACGCCGACGTGGCTGAACGGGTTGCCGTAGCGCCCGAGGAAGCGCCGCGCGTTGTCGGAGGCGTCCTTGTAGTTGATGCCGACGAGCTGGAAGCGCTTGTCCTTGGCCAGCTCGGTCAGGAGCGGCGCCTCGTCATGACACGGCACGCACCAGGACGCCCAGACGTTGACGAGGCTGACCTTGCCTTTGAACGCGGCGGGATCGAGCCCTGGCACCGGCGCATTGTCGGCCTGCAATCCCTCGAGCGGCGGCAGCAGCGTTTGCGGGGCTGGCCGTCCGATCAGCGCGGACGGAATCCGCGAGGGATCGCCGCTGCCGAGCCTAAACCAGAACAGCAGCGCAAGGCCGACGAAGGCGATCAGCGGCAGCGCCATCAGGAAGGTGCGGCGCTGCGGCGACGCCGAGGTCGATTGATCGCTCATGATCGATCTCTCACGGCCGATCCATCGCGCTGCGGCCCGAGCGGCGCGTGACGCCGCTGCGGTCGAGTTCGCGCAGGCGCGCCGCCAGGCTGCGATGGTCGAGCACGACCCAGCCGATCAGGATCGCGATCACGACGGCTGCCGCGGCATAGGACGTCACGATGAAGGAGGCATAGGGACCGAGCGACATGGTCAGGCGGCTCCGACTTCGTTCGAGGCATTTTCTGAACGCGAACCGGCTTCGCTCGAAAACGCGATGCGGCTCGCCTGCATCATTTGCAGCGAGCGCACCCGGCGCCGCAGGATCTCGTTACGCATCGCCGCCAGGTGCAGCGTAACGAACAGCAGCGTGAAGGCGATCGCCATCACCAGCAGCGGAATCAGGAACGATTTGTCCAGCGCCGAGCCGCCCATGCGCATCACCGACGCCGGCTGGTGCAGCGTGTTCCACCAATCGACGGAGAACTTGATGATGGGCAAATTGATCGCGCCGACCAGGGTCAGCACGGCGGCGGCGCGCGCCGCGCGGGAGGGATCGTCGACCGCGCGCCACAGCGCCATCAGGCCGAGATACATCAGGAACAGGATCAGCACCGAGGTCAGGCGCGCGTCCCATTCCCAATAGGTGCCCCACATCGGCCGGCCCCACAGCGAGCCCGTTAGCAGCGCGAGGAAGGTGAAGGCGGCGCCGATCGGAGCTGCCGCTTTCGCGGCGACGTCGGCGAGCGGATGCCGCCATACCAGCGTGCCCAGGGAGGCGATGCTCATCACGCCCCACACGAACATCGCGAGCCAGGCATTGGGCACGTGGACAAACATGATCTTGACGGTCGCGCCCTGCTGATAGTCGTCGGGCGCGAGCGCGGCCTGGTAGAGGCCGATCGCGAGCAGGATGACGGTCGCGGCCGCAAGCCACGGCAGCACCCGCGCCGTCAGCGTAAGGAACCGCGTGGGGTTGGCAAGGTCGATCAGCGACATGGTACCCTGATAATCACCTGGGAGCGCTCAGGCAATCAGCACGAAAGCGCGCAGCGAAAGTTGATCCGGGTCAAGGTCGGTCCGCCCCCTCTCAGTCGAGTCCATGCCGCAGGCTGGCTGCGGCCGCGAACGGGCCGATCACGAGGCTGACCAGCGACAGCGCGCACAGGATCGAGAATGGCGCGCCGAACGTCATGGGACCGACGATCACGGCCTGCGAGGCTGCAACGCCGAAAATCAGCACTGGAATCGACAGCGGTAGCACCAGCACGGCCATCAGCAGCCCGCCGCGATGCAGGGTCACTGCCAGCGCCGCGCCGATCATGCCGGTGAAGGTCAGCGCCGGCGTTCCCGCCAGCAGCGTCAGCGCCACCGCGCCGGTCGCGACCACGTCGAGATTGAGCAGGAGGCCGAGCACGGGGGTTGCGACAATCAGTGGCAGGCCGGCGGCCAGCCAATGCGCCAGCGCCTTGGCGGCGCAGGCGAGTTCCAGCGGCGTCCGGCTCATCGTGATCAGGTCGAGCGAGCCATCCTCGTGGTCGGCCATGAACAGCCGGTCCAGGGTCAAAAGGCTGGCGAGCAGCGCCCCCAGCCACAGGATCGCCGGCCCCAGCCGCGACAGCAGCGCCAGATCCGGCCCGACCGCGAACGGCATCAGCACCACCACGGTGAGGAAGAACAGCACCCCGATCAGCGCCCCGCCGCCGACGCGAAGCGCGATCTTGATATCCCGGCGGATGAGCGCGGAGAGGGCAGTCATGGCGCACCCCGTGCAGGCTGGCCGCCTGAAAAAAGCTGAGGGTCCATCGAAATCACGCGACACCCCCGATCCGCAACTCGCGCGATTCGATCCCCAGCGGGGCGTGGGTCGCGGCGATGATCAGGCCGCCGCGGGCGAGGTGCTCCCGCATCAGGCCGCCGAACATCTCCTGGCCGGCGACGTCGAGCGCGTTGGTCGGCTCGTCCAGCAGCCAGACCGGACGTCGGACGCTCAGCAGCCGGGCCAGCGACAGGCGGCGGCGCTGTCCCGCCGACAGGAAGCCCGCCGGCAGATGAGTGGCGTGGTCGAGCCCGACGGTGGCGAGGCTCTCGGCGGCATCAAGGCGTTCGCCACCCAGGAAATCGGCCCAGAATGCCAAATTTTCCTGAACGCTCAGCGCCGGCTTCAGGGCGTCGCGATGGCCGAGATAATGGCATTGCTCCGCCAAGGTCAGCTCGCCATCGCCCCCCTCCAGCGCGATCGTCCCGCCGGCCGGAACGAGCAGGCCTGCGATCAGCCGCAGCAGCGAGGTCTTACCCGATCCGTTGCGGCCTACGACCGCCACGGCCTCGCCCGAGGCGGCCGCGAAATCGAGTTCGGCGAACACCTCGCGGCCGCCCCGCACGCAGCGGAGTCCGCGGCCGTGAAGCTGCATCTCGCCTCGATTCAACCCGCTCAAGGCCAGGCCTCAGGAAAACTTGGGGTAGCGCATGGGAATTTTTGGCTCGGGAATTGCTGCGGCACGATTGTGGCTGTGGCGGCGCGGTTAGAAAGCTTCTATAAGCCCGGAACTACTTGATGCAGCAACTCAACCTGCCCCTGCAAGCGGCCCAGCCTGATACGCTGACGGTGTTAAAATACCCTGCCGGGTATAACTAACAATTGGGATTCCTACATGACCTCGCTCGACAGCTTCAAATGCAAAAAGACTCTCAAGGTCGGCGCCAAGACCTATGTCTATTACAGCCTGCCCACGGCCGAGAAGAATGGTCTGAAGGGAATTTCCAAACTTCCCTATTCGATGAAGGTCCTGCTCGAGAATTTGCTGCGCAACGAGGACGGCCGCTCGGTCAAGAAGGAAGACATCGTTGCGGTGTCGAAATGGCTGCGCAAGAAGTCGCTGGAGCATGAGATCGCGTTCCGCCCGGCCCGCGTGCTGATGCAGGACTTCACCGGCGTGCCCGCGGTGGTCGACCTCGCCGCGATGCGCAACGCGATGCAAAAGCTCGGCGGCGATGCCGAGAAGATCAATCCGCTGGTGCCGGTCGACCTCGTCATCGACCACTCCGTGATCGTGAACTTCTTCGGTGACAACAAGGCTTTCGGCAAGAACGTCACCGAGGAATACAAGCAGAACCAGGAGCGCTACGAGTTTCTGAAATGGGGTCAGAAGGCGTTTTCGAACTTCTCCGTCGTGCCGCCCGGCACCGGCATCTGCCACCAGGTCAATCTCGAATATCTCTCCCAGACGGTCTGGACCAAGAAGGAGAAGATGACGGTCGGCAAGAAGACCGGCACCTTCGAGGTCGCTTATCCGGACTCGCTGGTCGGTACCGACTCCCACACCACCATGGTCAACGGTCTCGCCGTGCTCGGCTGGGGCGTCGGCGGCATCGAGGCGGAAGCCTGCATGCTCGGCCAGCCGCTGTCGATGCTGCTGCCCAACGTCGTCGGCTTCAAGCTGAAGGGCGCGATGAAAGAAGGCGTGACCGCGACCGATCTCGTGCTCACCGTGACGCAGATGCTGCGCAAGTTAGGGGTGGTCGGCAAGTTCGTCGAGTTCTTCGGCCCGGGCCTCGACAATCTCTCGGTCGCCGACAAGGCGACGATCGCCAACATGGCGCCCGAATACGGCGCGACCTGCGGCTTCTTCCCGGTCGACGCCGCCGCGATCGATTACCTCAAGACCTCGGGGCGCGCGGCGCCGCGCGTTGCGCTGGTGCAGGCCTATGCCAAGGCACAGGGGCTGTTCCGCACTGCCAAGTCGCCCGATCCGGTGTTCACGGAAACGCTGACGCTCGATCTCGCCGACGTCGTGCCGTCGATGGCCGGTCCGAAGCGTCCCGAGGGGCGCATCGCGCTGCCGTCGGTCGCCGAAGGCTTCTCGCTTGCGCTCGGCAGCGAGTACAAGAAGGCCGAGGAGCCCAACAAGCGCTTTGCCGTCGAGGGCAAGGACTTCGAGATTGGCCATGGCGACGTCGTGATCGCCGCCATCACCTCCTGCACCAACACCTCGAATCCGAGCGTGTTGATCGGCGCGGGCCTGCTGGCCCGTAACGCCGCCGCGAAAGGCCTGAAAGCAAAACCGTGGGTGAAGACCTCGCTCGCCCCGGGCAGCCAGGTCGTCGCCGGCTATCTCGCCGACTCCGGTCTGCAGAAGGATCTCGACAAGGTCGGCTTCAACCTGGTCGGTTTCGGCTGCACCACCTGCATCGGCAATTCCGGTCCGCTGCCCGAGGAGATCTCGAAGTCGATCAACGACAACGGCATCGTCGCGGCCGCCGTGCTCTCCGGTAACCGCAACTTCGAAGGCCGCGTCTCGCCGGACGTGCAGGCGAACTATCTGGCCTCGCCGCCGCTGGTCGTCGCCCATGCGCTCGCCGGCAGCGTCACTAAGAACCTCGCCGTCGAGCCGCTCGGCGAGGGCAAGGACGGCAAGCCGGTGTACCTCAAGGACATCTGGCCGACGACCAAGGAGATCAACGCCTTCATGAAGAAGTTCGTGACCGCGTCGATCTTCAAGAAGAAGTATGCCGACGTGTTCAAGGGCGACACCAACTGGCGCAAGATCAAGACGGTCGAGAGCGAGACCTATCGCTGGAACATGTCGTCGACTTATGTGCAGAACCCGCCCTATTTCGATGGCATGAAGAAGGAGCCGGAGCCGGTCACCGATATCGTGGAGGCGCGCATCCTCGCCATGTTCGGCGACAAGATCACCACCGACCACATCTCGCCGGCCGGTTCGATCAAGCTGACCTCGCCTGCGGGCAAATATCTCAGCGAGCACCAGGTGCGCCCCGCCGACTTCAACCAATACGGCACGCGCCGCGGCAACCACGAAGTGATGATGCGCGGCACCTTCGCCAACATCCGCATCAAGAACTTCATGCTGAAGGGCGCCGACGGCAACATTCCGGAAGGCGGCCTCACCAAGCACTGGCCCGACGGCGAGCAGATGTCGATCTACGACGCTGCCATGAAGTACCAGGAAGAGAAAGTGCCGCTGGTCGTGTTCGCCGGCGCCGAATACGGCAACGGCTCCTCGCGCGACTGGGCCGCGAAGGGCACGCGTCTGCTCGGCGTTCGCGCCGTGATCTGCCAGAGCTTCGAGCGCATCCATCGCTCCAACCTGGTCGGCATGGGCGTGCTGCCGCTGACCTTCGAGGAAGGCACCTCCTGGCAGTCGCTGGGCCTGAAGGGCGACGAGAAGGTCACGCTGCGCGGCCTCGTCGGCGACCTCAAGCCGCGCCAGAAGCTGACCGCGGAGATCGTCTCCGGCGACGGTTCGTTGCAGCGCGTTTCGCTGCTTTGCCGCATCGATACGCTGGACGAGCTCGACTACTACCGTAACGGCGGCATTCTGCACTACGTGCTGCGCAAGCTCGCGGCCTAAGCGCGGATTTGTGAACGATGGCTCACTGCGAAGTGAGTAGAAGCCTGAACGAAGGCGGCCTATCACAAGGCCGCCTTCGCGCGTTTGCGGCACGTTTCGGATGGGCCCGCCCGGCGGAAAACTTCGCGTTGGACGGATGAACGTGCCGTGCCCGTAAGACTACGGTGACCATCAGGCGATAGAATCTTCCTCGACGAGTGACGGTGTGTGACGTTCGACATGACAGCAATGACGGCTTCTCATCTGGTTTCGCGTTGGTCTGGTGCGCTCTGGTCGGGAGCTCTGGGCATCTGTGCCATCGTCGCCGTCATCCGCCCCGCCGAGGCTGAACCCCGCGCCGTCGTCGAATTATTTACCTCTCAGGGCTGCTCGTCCTGCCCGCCCGCCGACAAGATCATCGGCGATCTCTCCAAGGATCCCTCTGTGATCGCGCTGAGCATGCCGATCGACTATTGGGACTATCTCGGCTGGAAGGACACGCTGGCGGATTCGCGCTTCTCTGCACGGCAGCGTGCCTATTCGCGCATGCGCGGCGACCGCGAGGTCTACACGCCGCAGGTCGTGGTCAACGGCTCCACACATGTCATCGGCAGCGATCGCACCGGCATCGAGAATGCGATCGGCAAGACCGACAAGGGCGTGGGCGTGATGAGCGTGCCGGTGACGATGTCGCTCTCGGGTAAGCAGATCAACGTTTCGGTGGCCGCGAGCAAGGAGCCCGCGGTCTCCCACGGCGAGGTCTGGATCTGCTCGATCGCCAAGTCGGTGCCGATCACGATCACCCGCGGTGAGAATCGTGGACAGCAGGTCACCTATCACAATGTGGTGCGCAATCTGCTCAAGGTCGGTGACTGGACCGGCCGTCCGGAATCTTGGACGGTGCCGATCGAGAACCTCACGCGCGACGGCGTCGACGGCGCGGTGGTCTATATCCAGGACGGCAGCGGGGAGAAGCCGGGCCCAATGCTGGGTGCCGCGTACACGTCGCTGCACTGATTTTCAGAATTTCTCGTAGACTCCGCTCTCGACCCTCATGGTGAGGAGCGCGCCCTTGCGCGCGTCTCGAACCATCCAAGGCCCCCGCTGATGACGCCGGACCTTTCATCCTTCGAGACGCCGCGCAAGGACGCGGCCCTCAGGATAAGGGGAAAGAGTCTTCACGCAAACGAGACGGATGGCGCATCGGCAGAAACATCCCGACACAAACAAAAAAGGACCAACTTGCGTTGGCCCTCCTTGCCGTGCGTACAGACCCGATCCTGTTCGACCCCGGGGGGCTGGGGGCTGAGGAATCCGGAACCGAAAGGACCGGGTCAACGCACGTGAGTCTTTTCGCAACGCAGGGCGGCGGGCGCTTGGCGGAAAAGCGGCGACACTATGATTCCTGCTAACGATCCCGTGACGGTTCGTCGCGACAGAGTTCCACTTTTGCGTGTGCCATGATTCTCACCCGATTCGATAGGTTGAACAAGGAGCCCCTTGCGGCCGGGAACGGTTGGCGCGATCATGCAATTGTCATGATCCCCTCGGGTTCCGGGACGGTTTCGCGGGACGCGGGTCATTGTGGTGAGATGAGGAGGCGCTTCCCATGAGTCTGATGTCGGAGGATGCCGATCCGAGCGAGCAGCGCGCGGCGGCGCGCCCCGCCGCTACGACTGCGCAGCCCAACCGGGTGACGTTCAACCGGCTGGAGCTGCATCGTATTCTCAATCTCTACGGCCGCATGGTCGCCGACGGCGAGTGGCGCGACTACGCCATCGACTTCCTGAAGGACCGCGCCGTGTTCTCGGTCTATCGCCGCGCCTCCGAGGTGCCGATCTATCGCATCGAGAAGGACCCGCGGCTCGCGCGCAAGCAGGGCATGTACAGCGTGATCTCGGCGACGGGTCTGATCCTGCGCCGCGGTCATGAGCTCGAGCGCGTGCTGCTGGTGATCGACCGGAAGCTGGCGGTGGTCTGACGACCGTCTTGTAGCCCGGATGAGCGAAGCGACATCCGGGAATCGCGTAGCACCGTTCCCGGGTATCGCTTCGCTCACCCGGGCTACGAGAATTACAGCGCCCTACTTCCCCGGCACCGTGGCCGCGCCCTCGCCGAGTCCGCGCTGCATCATCACCGTGTCGAGCCAGCGGCCGAATTTCAGGCCGACATTGGGATGCGTGCCGATCATCCTGAAGCCGCCCTTGGTGTGAAGGCCAATCGAGCCGGCATTGGCGGAATCACCGATCACCGCGATCATCTGGCGGAAGCCGCGCGCCTCGCATTCGACGATCAGCCGCTCCAAGAGCAGCGAGCCAACACCGCGGCGGTGGAAGGCGGGATCGAGATAGATCGAGTTCTCCACCGTGAAGCGATAGGCCGGCCGCGGCCGGTAGGCGCCGGCATAGGCATAACCGGCGACGCGGCCGTCGAGCATGGCGACGAAGTAGGGATAACCGCCGTCGATCAGCGCGCGATAGCGGCGTGTCATCTCGGCAAGATCGGGCGGCTCCAGCTCGAAGGTCGCGGTGCCCTCGCGGACGGCCTGCTGGTAGATGGCGGTGATGGCGGGAAGGTCGGCCTCGGTCGTGGGCCTGATTTCAGGTGCGGACATGGCGGGAAGATTAGAGCCTTCCCGGGACTGCCGGAAGGGGTTCCGCCGCCTCCACCCCCGTCATTGCGAGTGCAGCCTCATTCTCCGTGGTCATGCCCCGCGCAGGCGGGGCATCCAGTACGCCGCGGCCTTTCGATTTAATTACGGACGTCACGGCGTACGGGATCGCCCGCCTCCGCGGGCGATGACAGCGCGGGTCTGACAAAATGCCCCCTCAAACAAAAACCCCGGCCTCTCGGCCGGGGCTAATGTCGTTCACTCTGGTTTCGCGCTTACTCGCGCTGGCCGAGGAGCTGCAGCAGCAGCGTGAACAGGTTGATGAAGTTCAGGTACAGCGACAGCGCACCGGTGATGGCGGCACGCTCCGCAACCTCACCGCCGGCGGAAGCGTAGCCGTAGATGTAGTCGTTCTTCAACCGCTGGGTATCCCAGGCCGTGAGGCCCGAGAACACCAGCACGCCGACCACCGACACGATGAACTGCAGCAGCGAGCTGGCCAGGAACAGGTTCACAAGGCTGGCGAGGACGATGCCGATCAGGCCCATGAACAGGAACGAGCCCATGCCGGTCAGGTCACGCTTGGTGGTGTAGCCGTAGAGGCTGAGTGCACCGAAGGTCGCCGCGGTGATGAAGAACACCCGCACGATCGAGGTGTGCGTGAACACCAGGAAGATCGACGACAGCGAGATGCCCATCAGTGCCGCGAACACCCAGAACAGGATCTGGGCGGTCGAGGGCGCGAGACGGTTGATGCCCGCCGAGATCACGAACACCATCGCAAGCGGCGCCAGCATGAACAGCCACTTGAGGGGGCTCACGAACATCGCGTAGCCAAACGGCGTCAGGAACAACTTGCCGACGCGGACGGATTCCGCCGTCGGAACGTCAGTCACGGCCGCCATGTAGACGCCGAGCGCAGCCAAGCCGGTGATGGCGAGGCCGATGCTCATGTAGTTGTAGATGCGCAGCATATATGCGCGCAGGCCGGCATCGACCGTCGCGGCGTCGACACGCCCGGCGGCCCTGCCGAAAGGAGAAGCGTAGTTACGGTCTAGGTCCGACATGGTCGAATTCCCGTTGGTTGGCCCGGTCCGGCACGAGGGTCGCCATGCCGCCGGTTCGTCAAATCTATCTCGGATGCCGATGCCAGCCGACTAAATTTTGGCTCACAATCGGGGCTCCGAACCCACTCGATATGTGGGAAACTAACACATTCGCTGCAACCTTCCACGCGCGGCTGAATGTCGCCCTCGGCGGCAATCCTGACGGGAAGCTGACGGGCAGTCGTGGTTAATCGGAAGAATCGTGCGATTCCGTGCCGGCACGCCCACCCGCTACATTTTGTCACAAATTCCGCAACACCGTCGCAGGCTTTTTGTTCAATGCCAGCAGCGTGCCGGCGAGCCCAAGCCCGACGGTGACGACAAGCGCGGCCGCGACCACGCCGGCCGCGCTGCCGGCCTGCCAGACGAAGCTCAGCGTCATCAGCCGCGTCACGATCATCCAGGCCGCCACGCTGCCGGCGATCACGCCGAACAATGCGGTGGCGAGTCCGATCAGGAGGTATTCGAGCGCATAGGCGCCAAGCAGCCGCAGCCGCGTCGCGCCCAGCGTTTTCAGGATCACCGCGTCATAGACCCGGTGGCGATGGCCGGCGGCGAGCGCCCCGCCCAGCACCAGGATCGCCGAGATCAGGGTCACGGCGCTGGCGCCGCGGATCGCGAGCGCGAGATTGGTCACGACGGAGCCGACCGTCTCCATCACCTCGCGCACGCGCACGCTGGTCACCATGGGATAGGCGTCGGCGACCTGCTTGATGATGTTGCCGTCGGCCGCGGCATTGCCGCCGGCTTCGGTCAGCGTCGCGATATGGGTATGCGGCGCGCCCTTGAACGCGTTCGGCGAGAAGACCAGCACGAAATTGATGCCGAGCCCCTGCCAGTCGATGGTGCGCAGATTGCCGATTCTAGCCGGAATGTCGCGGCCGAGCACGTTGACCACGATCTCGTCGCCGAGCTTGAGGCCGAGGCCGTCAGCGATCTTCTTCTCCATCGAGACCAGCGGCGGGCCCGAATAGTCCGCGCTCCACCATTCGCCCTCGACCACCTTGGAGCCTTTCGGCAGCTCGCTGGTGTAGGTCAGCCCGCGGTCGCTTTGCAGCACCCATTCGGAATCGGTGGAGGGCTTGAGCTCCTCGGCGCGCAACCCCCGCGCGCCGACGATGCGGCCGCGCAGCATCGGCACGTCCTCGATCTTGGCGCCGGGGGCGATCTGGCGCAGATAGCCGTCGAACTGCTCGGCCTGCGTGCTCGGAATGTCGATGAAGAAGAACGATGGCGCCTGATCGGGGAGGGCTGCCAGGAATTGGCGGCGCAGATTGCCATCGATCTGGGTGATGGTGACGAGCACGGCGAGCCCAAGCCCGAGCGACAGCACGACCGACGGCGTCAGCGCGCCGGGCCGGTGGATGTTGGCGATCGCCAGCCGCAGCATCGGCAGCTGCGTGCGCGGCAGCCGCCGCGCGATCGCCATCAGCAGCGCGGCAATGCCGCGGAGCAGGGCGAACACGACGACCGAGGAGGCCACGAACACCGCGGCGATGCGCTTGTCGAACGAGAGCCCGACCACGACCGCGATGAGGAGGACGATCACGACGGCCATGAAGACGAGATAGCCCGCGCGCGGCCGGTGCCATTCGGAGCTGACGGTGTCGCGGAACAGCGCGGCCACCGGCACGTCATGGGCGCGGCCGAGCGGCCACAGGCCGAAGGCGAGCGCGGTGAGCAGGCCGTAGACGAAGGACAGCGCGAGCTCCCCGGCATGCACGGCCGGCACCACCGGCAGCGGCAAAAGCTTGCCAAACAGGCCGACGATGGCAAACGGCATGGCGGCGCCGAGCGCAAGGCCGATCGCCGAGCCGATGGCGGCGAGCAGGAGGACCTGCGCGAGATAGATGCCGAACACGTCGCGGCCGGTGGCGCCGACGGCCTTGAACGCCGCGATCACCTCGAGCTTGCGGTCGATATGGCTCTTCACGGCATTGGCGACACCGACGCCGCCGACCAGCAGCGCGGCAAGGCCGACCAGCGTCAGGAACTGAGTGAAGCGGTTGATGTTGCGCTCGAGCTGCGGCGAGGCGTTGGAGCGGCTGCGGACCTCCCAGCCGGCCTGCGGCGCGGCACTGCGCGCGTCCGCGATGAAGCTCTCGGTGGCGCGCTCGCTGTTGGCGCCGTCAGGCAGCTTCACCCGGTAGACCCAACGCACCAGGCTGCCGGGCTGGATCATGTCGGTGGCGCGCAGGCCCGCCTCGCTGATCAGGAAGCGCGGTCCGAAGCCGATGCCGCCGGCGAGCTTGTCCGGTTCGGCTTCGACCGTCGAGCGGATCTGGAACGTCGCCGAGCCGATGCTGACGCGGTCGCCGACCTTCAGCGACAGCCGCGTCAGCAACGTCGGATCGGCGGCGGCACCGAAGGCGCCGTCGCGCTCGGCGAGCAGCTCGGACATCGCCAGCTGCGGCGCAAGCTTCAGCTGGCCGAGCATCGGATAGGTGTCGTCGACCGCCTTCATTTCGACCAGCGCCAGCTTGCCCTCGTCCGAGCGCGCCATGCCGCGCAAGGTGGCGGCGGTCGACACGGTGCCGCGCGAGCGCAGGAAGGCGACTTCGTCGGGCTTGGCCTCGCGCTGGAACAGCACGAAGGAGACGTCGCCGCCGAGCAGGGTGCGGCCTTCGCGCGCGAGGCCGTCGGAGAGGCTCGCCGACACCGAGCCGACGCCGGCGATCGCCATCACGCCGAGCGCGATGCAGGCGATGAAGACGTAGAAGCCGCGCAGGCCGCCGCGCAATTCGCGCAGCGCGTAGCGCAGCGACAGTGCAACGCCGTTAGGCTTCGTGAAGGGTTCGGCAGCAGTGCTCATGCGGGCGCGGACTGCGTGTCGATGCGCCCGGAGCGCAGGCGAATGACGCGGTCGCAGCGATGCGCCAGCGAGGAATCGTGCGTCACCAGCACCAGGGTCATGCCGCGCTCGGCATGCTTGCTGAACAGGAGATCGACGATCTGCTTTCCCGTGGCCTCATCGAGATTGCCGGTCGGCTCGTCGGCGACGAGGATGGCGGGGTCGGGCGCCAGCGCGCGCGCGAGCGCGACGCGCTGCTGCTCGCCGCCGGAGAGCTGCGTCGGGTAGTGATGCAGGCGATCGCCGAGCCCGACCGACTGCAGCTCCTGCGCCGCGCGCTTTGCGGCATCCGGATTGCCGGCGAGCTCGAGCGGCACGGCGACGTTCTCCAGCGCCGTCATGGTCGGAATCAGATGGAAGGACTGGAAGACGATGCCGACCTGGCGGCCGCGGAAGCGGGCCAGCGCGTCCTCGTCGAGGGCATTGAAAGGCGTGCCCGAGACCACCACCTCTCCGCTATCAGGACGCTCCAACCCCGCCATCACCATCAGCAGCGTGGATTTGCCCGAGCCTGACGGGCCGATCAGGCCGATCGTCTCGCTCCGGCCGACGCGCAGGCTGATATCCTTGAGGATGTGAACGCGTGCCGCGCCCGTGCCCAATGAGAGATTGACGTTGGAGATGGCGATGGTGTCCGCAGTATCTGCGGCGAGCGAAGAGGTTTCGATGCGAGTGTCCATGGTCCGGTCATATGGCAACTCCGCTGGCCCGGTCGAGAGGCGTTACGGATTGTTCATGCACATAGCCGTGTTGATGCTCGCTTTGATGACGATGGCGCACCCCGCCTGGGCGGAAGCGTCAAAGCCGGTCAAGCTCGTCGTTCTCGGCGACTCCTTAAGTGCGGGCCTCGGCCTGCCAGCCCGCGAGGCATTCCCCCAAAAGCTTCAAAAATCGTTGCAGGCCAAAGGCATAGCGGTCGACATGATCAATGCCGGGGTGTCCGGCGACACCACCTCCGGCGGCCGCGACCGGCTCGACTGGTCGGTGCCGGACGGAACCGAGGGCGTCATCGTCGAGCTCGGTGCCAATGACGCGCTGCGCGGTCTCGATCCCGATGTGACGCGCGCCGCGCTCACCGAGATCATCCAGCGGCTCAAGGCGCGCAAGATCGCGGTGATGCTGTGCGGCATGCTGGCGCCGCCGAATTACGGCGCCGAATACGCGGCGCGCTTCAATTCGATTTATCCGGATCTGGCGAAGACATTCGACGTGCCGCTCTATCCGTTCTTCCTCGAGGGCGTCGCGGCCGATGCCAAGCTCAACCAGGCGGACGGCATCCATCCGACCGCGGCCGGTGTCGACATCATCGTCGGCAACATCATGCCCACGGTAGAGGCATTTGTTGGCACGATCGCTGGGCAACGGCGTTGAAACGCAGGCAGCGTTCACCGGTATTCCCAGGGATTTACCGGGGTGAGGGCGCCTAAGCTTCGCAGAGTCACACAACTGCGATAGGAATCAGGGTACCGGTGATTCGTCGCCGGCTCTAATTTGGATATGATCCTGCTCAGGGACCGTAGCCAAGCATCGGGAGTGCGAAACGATGCCGCGTTTGTTCACCGGTCTGGAAATTCCGGCCGAGATCGGCCAGTCGCTTTCCAACTTGAGGGGTGGCCTCCCCGGCGCCCGCTGGATCGATCCCGAAAATTATCACGTCACCTTGCGCTTCATCGGCGACATCGACGGTGTCTCCGCCAACGAGATCGCCTCGATGCTGTTTCGCGTCGACCGCAAGCCGTTCGAGGTGAAGGTGCAGGGGCTCACGAGCTTCGGCGGCCGCAAGCCGCGCGCGGTCGTCGCGACGATCGCGCCAAGCAAGCCGCTGATGGAATTGCAGGCCGAGCTCGAACGCATGATGCAGCGGATCGGCCTCGATCCCGAGGGGCGCAAGTTCATCCCGCACGTCACGCTGGCCCGGCTGCATGATGCCTCCGATCGCGACGTCGCCGACTATCTCTCGCTGCGCGGATACTTTCCGAGCAAGGCGTTCATGGCGGAGCGGTTCGTGCTGTTCTCCTCGCGCGCATCGACGGGCGGCGGACCGTATGTGGTCGAGGACGCCTACGAGCTGTGTGAGTAGCGTGTCATTCCTGCGGCGTCGCGCCTGCCCCGCGGACGTCGGTCTTCGCGAAGTCTTCGCCTTTGAAAAGCAGTGGTTCGTTGCTCGTGATCGCGAGCGCGTAGGAAAAGCAGTCACCGTAGTTGAGCGACGCGGCGTGGTGTCCTTTGCCGTAGCGTCGCCAGGCGCGTCGTGCTGCATCGGCTTGTACGGTATCGACCGCCACGACTTCCGCGCCGATCTTCACGAGCCAGAGATCGAACTCACGCCCGCCTGCATCACCCAGCCGCGTCTCGATCACCATCGTTGCTTCGAGCACTGTTGCCGCAGAGATCAGGCGGATCGGATCGTCCGCGATCAGTTGCTCGATACCGGCTGCATCGTTTTCGTTGAGTGCGATGGCCACGATCGCCGATGTATCGATCACCATCAGCGCGGCAATCCGTGCTCGTCGTATCCGAGAATTTCTTCGGGCGTGCGATCGTCCAAGGCTCGCATTTCGCTCCAGCGTCGCCTGATCTCCGCCATGTCTTCGAGCAGTGCGTCCTTGCGGGTTTGACCGCCGAGCCGGCGCAATCGCTCCTCGATGGCGCGCTTGGTGGCGGTCGTGATGTTCTCGCCGGTCAGTTGCGCGAGACTTCGCGCCAATTGCTCCGTTTCGGGGTCCTTAATGCTCAGCGCCATATCGAGGTTCCTTGGTCCCTTATCAGGTATATTCTACCCTCGTGAAGGGCAACATGGAAGGCGCAGGGGGATATCCGCGGGCGGAATTAGGCTTGCAGCTGATCTCTCCGCCGAGGAGGAAGTGCATGAGCCGTTGCGCCAATACACGGTTGCAATTTGCATCGGTCTCTGGCGGTAAGGGGCCATGCTTTCGACCCCCAGTTCCCCTTTCAGCGAAGCCTATCAGGCTGAGATCGCCTCCGGCGCGATCGAGCCCGATGCTGCGCAGGCCGAGGTCGCCGAGGCCTATGCGGCGCTCGACCAGCGGCTCGCTGACTACAAGCCGCAGCGCAAGCAGGGCCTGCTCAGCCGCCTGTTCGGCAGCGACAAGGACGAGGCGCCGCGCGGGCTCTACATCCATGGCGAGGTCGGCCGCGGCAAGACCATGCTGATGGACCTGTTCTTCCAGCACGCCTCGGTCGAGCACAAGCGCCGCGCGCATTTCCACGAGTTCATGGCGGAGGCACATGAGCGCATCTACGACTATCGTCAGAGCATCGCGCGCGGCGAGATCGCCGATGGCGACGTCATCGCGCTGACCGCGACTGCGATCTTCGAGGAGAGCTGGCTGCTCTGCTTCGACGAATTCCACGTCACCGACATCGCGGACGCGATGATCCTGGGCCGCCTGTTCGCGAAATTGTTCGAGCTCGGCACCGTCGTCGTCGCGACCTCCAACGTCGCGCCCGAGGATCTCTACAAGGGCGGCCTGAATCGATCGCTGTTCCTGCCCTTCATCAAGCAGATCACCGACCACATGGACGTCGCGCGGCTCGACGCGCGCACCGACTTCCGCCTGGAGAAGCTTCAGGGCGTGCCGATGTGGCTGACGCCGGCAGATGCCGATGCGGATGCGGCGCTGGACCGCGCCTGGTCGAAAATGTCGGGCAGCGCCAAATGCAAGTCGCGCGATATTTCGATCAAGGGCCGCATCCTGCACGTGCCGTGCTCGGCCCATGGCATCGCGCGATTCTCCTTCACCGATCTCTGCGAGAAGCCGCTCGGGGCATCCGACTACCTCAGGCTCGCGCAGGATTATCACACCATCCTGGTCGACCATATTCCAGTGATGGATTCCTCCCAGCGCAACGCCGCCAAGCGCTTCATCACGCTGATCGACACGCTCTATGACAATGCGGTGAAGCTGATGGCCTCGGCCGACGCCAACCCGATCTCGCTCTACCTAGGCCATGAGGGCAATGAGGCCATGGAGTTCAAGCGGACGGCGTCGCGTCTGATCGAAATGAGCTCGGAATCCTATCTGGCGCTGCCTCACGGCCGCAAGGATTCCACCGCCAGCGGCTCCACCAAGGGCCTGGTCGAGACTTAAGTCCTATTTGCCAGCGCTGTCATTTCCGGGCGCGCGCAGCGCGAGCCCGGAATCCATACTCCCGATGGGGGTTATGGATTCCGGACCTGCGCCTGTCGGCATTCCGGAATGACAGACAAGATATGGCTGCTATCGCGCCAAGCCCGACAATTGGGCATCCACCGACTTGAACGGGGGAGGCGAAAGGGATAACCACCCTCCCAGTTTTCCCTCCTTACGTGTCTAAAGGACAGGTTCACATGGCGCGCGACAAGATTGCTTTGATTGGCTCCGGTCAGATCGGCGGAACGCTGGCTCATCTCATCGGCCTGAAAGAACTGGGCGACGTCGTGATGTTCGACATCGCCGAGGGCGTGCCGCAGGGCAAGGCGCTCGACATCGCGCAGTCCTCGCCGGTCGACGGTTTTGACGCGCACTACACCGGCGCGAACTCCTATGAGGCGCTCGACAACGCCAAGGTCTGCATCGTCACCGCCGGCGTGCCGCGCAAGCCCGGCATGAGCCGCGACGACCTCCTCTCCATCAACCTCAAGGTCATGGAGCAGGTCGGTGCCGGCATCAAGAAGTACGCGCCCGACGCCTTCGTCATCTGCATCACCAACCCGCTCGACGCGATGGTCTGGGCGCTGCAGAAGGCATCTGGCCTGCCGCACAAGAAGGTGGTCGGCATGGCCGGCGTGCTGGATTCGGCGCGCTTCCGCTATTTCCTGGCCGACGAGTTCAACGTCTCGGTCGAGGACGTCACCGCCTTCGTGCTCGGCGGTCACGGCGACACGATGGTGCCGCTGGTGAAGTACTCCACGGTCGCCGGCATTCCGCTGCCCGACCTCGTCAAGATGGGCTGGACCTCGCAGGCGCGCCTCGACGAGATCGTCGACCGCACCCGCAACGGCGGCGCCGAGATCGTGAACCTGCTCAAGACCGGCTCAGCGTTCTACGCGCCGGCGGCGTCCGCGATCGCGATGGCCGAGAGCTATCTGAAGGACAAGAAGCGCGTGCTGCCTTGCGCCGCCTATCTCAACGGCGAATACAGCGTGAAGGACATGTATGTCGGCGTGCCCGTCGTGATCGGCGCCAAGGGCGTCGAGCGCGTCGTCGAGATCGAGCTCGCCGGCAAGGACCGCGAGGCCTTCGACAAGTCGGTCGGTGCCGTGCAGGGTCTGGTCGATGCCTGCAAGAAGATCGCACCCGATCTTCTCGGTCGCTAACCGCCAGCAACGCCCCGCCGGAGACCGAAAATCGGTCTTCGGCGGTTTCACTTCCGGCGCCCATTGACCGGGCGGGTCCCGGGTTCGACAGTCCAGAGATCTCGAAATCAAAGAAACCGTGTTGCAGTTCCTGTGGTATATGGTATGCCAGCCACAAGACTGAGGTGGGCCCTTGAGGTCACCGCCCGCGGGTTCAGGGAGCGACCATATGAATATCCATGAATATCAGGCCAAAGCGCTGCTGGGTGAGTTCGGCGTGCCGATCTCCAAGGGTGTGCCGGTCCTCAAACCCGCCGACGCTGAGGCCGCCGCCAAGGCGCTCCCCGGCCCGGTCTATGTGGTGAAGAGCCAGATCCATGCCGGCGGCCGCGGCAAGGGCAAGTTCAAGGAAGCCTCTGCCGGCGACAAGGGCGGCGTCCGCATCGCCAAGTCGGCCGCAGAGGTCTCCGAGTTCTCCAAGCAGATGCTCGGCGCAACGCTCGTGACCGTGCAGACCGGACCGGCCGGCAAGCAGGTCAACCGCCTCTACATCGAGGACGGCTCCGACATCGACAAGGAGTTCTACCTCTCGATCCTGGTCGACCGTGAGACGTCGCGCGTCTCCTTCGTCGTCTCGACCGAAGGCGGCGTCAACATCGAGGACGTCGCGCACAACACGCCCGAGAAGATCGTCACGTTCTCGGTGGATCCCGCCACCGGCATCATGGGCCATCACGGCCGCACGGTTGCGAATGCGCTCAAGCTCTCCGGTGATCTCGCCAAGCAGGCGGAAAAGCTCACCGCGCAGCTCTATGCGGCATTCATCGCCAAGGACATGTCGATGCTGGAGATCAACCCGCTGGTCGTGACCAAGCAGGGCCAGCTCCGCGTGCTCGACGCCAAAGTGTCGTTCGACGACAACGCGCTGTTCCGCCATCCCGAGGTGCTCGCGCTGCGCGACGAGACCGAGGAAGACGCCAAGGAAATCGAGGCGTCCAAGTACGACCTCAACTACGTCACGCTCGACGGCAATATCGGCTGCATGGTCAACGGCGCCGGTCTTGCCATGGCGACGATGGACATCATCAAGCTCTACGGCATGGCGCCGGCGAACTTCCTCGACGTCGGCGGCAGCGCCAGCAAGGAAAAGGTCGCGGCCGCCTTCAAGATCATCACCGCCGATCCCAACGTGAAGGGCATCCTGGTCAATATCTTCGGCGGCATCATGAAGTGCGATGTGATCGCCGAGGGCGTCACCGCTGCGGTTCGTGAAGTCGGCCTCAGCGTGCCCCTGGTGGTCCGCCTCGAAGGCACCAATGTCGAGCTCGGCAAGAAGATCATCCGTGAATCCGGCCTCAACGTGGTGCCGGCCGACAATCTCGACGACGCCGCGCAGAAGATCGTGAAGGCCGTCAAGGGAGGCTAAGGCCATGGCCCAGGACCATCTCGCCGCATCATCTCCGCTCCCCGAGCACGCGCGTCTTTCCGCGTTCGCCGGCGAATGGGATGGCGAAGAGGTGGTCTTCCCGTCGCGCTGGACGGCGGGCGGGCCGGCCACATCGCGTACCGTCGCGCGCATGGACCTGAACGGGTTCTATCTGATCCAGGACAGCGTCCAGATGCGCGACGGCAAGCAGGTCTTCGCCACCCACGGCATCTTCACCTTCGACCGCGACGACCGGACCTACAAATTGTTCTGGTACGACTCGCTCGGCTACACGCCGCCCTCGCCCGCCTCCGGCGGCTGGGTCGGCAAGACCCTGACGCTGGTGCGCGGCTCGCTCCGCGGCAATGCGCGCCACGTCTACGAGATCATCGACGACAATTCCTACTCGTTGAAGATCCAGTTCTCGCCGGACGCGGAAGGCTGGGCCGACGTGCTCACCGGCGTCTACCGCCGCATCCACTGACCTCTCACTCGTTAGTTCGCGAAAGCAGATCTCATGTCCATCCTGATCGACAAGAACACCAAGGTCATCTGCCAGGGCTTCACCGGCAAGAACGGCACCTTCCACTCGGAGGCCGCGATTGCCTACGGCACCAAGATGGTCGGCGGCACTTCGCCCGGCAAAGGCGGCGCGACGCATCTGGGCCTGCCGGTGTTCGACACCGTGCGCGAGGCGCGTGAGAAGACCGGTGCGGACGCGTCGGTGATCTACGTGCCGCCGCCGGGCGCGGCGGACGCGATCTGCGAAGCGATCGACGCCGAGATTCCGCTGATCGTCTGCATCACCGAGGGCATTCCAGTCGTCGACATGGTGCGCGTCAAGCGCTCGCTGCTCGGCTCCAAGTCGCGCCTGATCGGGCCGAACTGCCCGGGCGTCATGACCGCCGGCGAGTGCAAGATCGGCATCATGCCCGCCAACATCTTCAAGACCGGCTCGGTCGGCATCGTCTCCCGCTCTGGCACGCTCACCTATGAAGCCGTGTTCCAGACCTCCCAAGAGGGCCTTGGCCAGACCACCGCGGTGGGCATCGGCGGCGACCCGGTCAAGGGAACCGAATTCATCGACGTCCTCGAAATGCTGCTGGCCGACCCCAAGACCGAATCCATCATCATGATCGGCGAGATCGGCGGTTCCGCCGAGGAGGACGCCGCCCAGTTCCTCAAGGACGAGGCCAAGCGCGGCCGCAAGAAGCCGATGGTCGGCTTCATCGCCGGTGTCACCGCACCTCCCGGCCGACGCATGGGCCATGCCGGCGCGATCATCTCGGGCGGCAAGGGCGATGCCGGTTCCAAGACCGAGGCGATGAAATCGGCTGGAATCACGGTGTCTCCGTCGCCGGCACGCCTCGGCCATACGCTTGCCGAAAAGTTGAAGGGCTAATTCACTTCTTCGTGCTTTTCCGGGCGAAGTTTCGCAGCAAATAGGGTAAATGGTGCCAATCGCGTCGGGCCTCTGCCGGGGAGCCCGACGCCAGCGCCGTTTGTTATGCGCGAACCGAAATCGCCAGGAACTCAAGTATGTCTCGCCAAGACGCGAACGCAGCCTTTGCCCTCTCCTCCTTTTTGCAGGGCACCAACGCCACCTACATCGACGAAATCTACGCCCGCTACGAGAAGGACCCGTCCTCGGTCGACGCCGAGTGGCAGGAGTTCTTCAAGAGCCTGAACGACCAGCCCGGTGACGTCCGGAAGAATGCCGAGGGCCCGTCCTGGGAGCGCGACAACTGGCCGCTGACCCCGCAGGATGACCTCACCTCCGCCCTCGACGGCAATTGGGCCGAGGTCGAGAAGGCGGTCGGCGGCAAGATCGCCGCCAAGGCGCAGGCCAAGGGGGCGGGGCTCTCCTCCGCCGATTTGCTGCAGGCGACGCGCGACTCCGTCCGCGCCCTGATGCTGATCCGCTCCTACCGCATGCGCGGCCACTTCCATGCCAAGCTCGATCCGCTCGGCATCGAAGCCCAGCGCAACCGCGAAGAGCTCGACCCGCGCACCTACGGCTTCGTTGAGGCCGATTTCGACCGCAAGATCTTCCTCGACCACGTGCTCGGCCTCGAATACGGCACGCTGCGTGAGATCACCGCGATCTGCGAGCGCACCTACTGTCAGACGCTCGGCGTCGAGTTCATGCATATCAGCAATGCCGCGCAGAAGGCCTGGATTCAGGAGCGCATCGAGGGGCCGGACAAGGAGATATCGTTCACCCGCGAAGGTCGCCGCGCCATCCTGATGAAGCTGGTCGAAGCCGAAGGCTTCGAAAAATTCTGCGACACCAAGTTCACCGGCACCAAGCGCTTCGGCCTCGACGGTGGTGAAGCACTGATCCCAGCGCTGGAGCAGATCATCAAGCGCGGCGGCAATCTCGGCGTGAAGGAAATCGTGCTGGGCATGCCGCATCGTGGCCGCCTCAACGTGCTGACCCAGGTGATGGGCAAGGCGCACCGCGCACTGTTCCACGAGTTCAAGGGCGGCTCGGCCAATCCCGACGCGGTCGAAGGCTCCGGTGACGTCAAATATCACCTCGGCGCCTCCTCGGACCGCGAGTTCGACGGCAACCGCATTCATCTGTCGCTGACCGCCAACCCCTCGCATCTCGAGATCGTCGATCCCGTGGTGCTCGGCAAGGTCCGCGCCAAGCAGGACCAGCACGGTGATCCCCCGGACATGCGGATCTCCGTCATGCCGCTCTTGATGCACGGCGACGCCGCGTTCGCCGGTCAGGGCGTGGTCGCGGAATGCTTCGGCCTGTCGGACCTGAAGGGTTACCGCACCGGCGGCTCGGTGCACTTCATCGTCAACAACCAGATCGGCTTCACCACCTATCCGCGTTATTCGCGTTCGTCGCCGTACCCGTCGGACGTCGCGAAGATGATCGACGCGCCGATCTTCCACGTGAACGGCGACGATCCGGAAGCCGTCGTGTTTGCCGCGAAGGTCGCGATCGAGTTCCGGCAGAAGTTCCACAAGCCGGTCGTCATCGACATGTGGTGTTATCGCCGCTACGGCCACAATGAGGGCGACGAGCCGGCGTTCACCCAGCCCGTGATGTACAAGCGGATCGCGGCCCATCCCTCGACCCTCACTCTCTACTCCAAGCGCCTGATCGCCGAAGGCGTGGTCACCGAGGGTGAGGTCGACAAGCTGAAGGCCGACTGGCGCGCGCGGCTCGATGCCGAGTTCGAGGCCGGCACCTCCTACAAGCCGAACAAGGCCGACTGGCTCGACGGCAAGTGGTCCGGCTTCAAGATCGCTGACCAGGAAGAGGACGCGCGCCGCGGCGTCACCGGCGTCGACCTGCCGATCCTGAAGGACATCGGCCGCAAGATCACCAAGGTGCCGGACGGCTTCCGCGTCCACCGCACCATCCAGCGCTTCCTGGAGAACCGCTCGAAGGCGATCGAGAGCGGCAACGGCATCGACTGGGCGACCGGCGAAGCGCTGGCGTTCTGCACGCTGCTCAACGAAAACCACCATGTCCGCCTGTCCGGACAGGATTCGGAGCGCGGCACCTTCTCGCAGCGCCATTCGGTCCTGATCGACCAGGAGGACGAGAGCCGCTACACGCCGTTCAACCATCTCGGTCACGAGCAGGGCCATTACGAGGTCATCAACTCGCTGCTGTCGGAAGAGGCCGTGCTCGGCTTCGAATACGGCTATTCGCTCGCCGAGCCGAACACGCTGACCTTGTGGGAAGCCCAGTTCGGCGACTTCGCCAACGGCGCGCAGGTCGTGTTCGACCAGTTCATCTCCTCGGGCGAGCGCAAATGGCTGCGCATGTCCGGTCTCGTCTGCCTCCTGCCGCACGGCTATGAGGGCCAGGGACCGGAGCACTCCTCGGCGCGCCTGGAGCGTTTCCTGCAGATGTGCGCGGAAGACAACATGCAGGTGGTCTATCCGACCACGCCGGCGAACTACTTCCACGTTCTGCGCCGGCAGCTGCATCGCGAGATCCGCAAGCCGCTGATCGTGATGACGCCGAAGTCGCTGCTGCGTCACAAGCGCGCCGTGTCGCGCCTCGACGAGCTCGCCAAGGACACGACCTTCCACCGCATCCTCTATGATGACGCGCAGATGCTGCCGAACGAGGCGATCAAGCTCGTCCCCGACGAGAAGGTGCGTCGCATCGTGCTGTGCTCCGGCAAGGTCTATTACGACCTCTACGAGGAGCGCGAGAAGCGCGGCATCGACGACATCTATCTGATGCGCGTCGAGCAGCTCTATCCGGTGCCGCTGAAGGCGCTGGTGGCCGAGCTGTCGCGCTTCAAGAAGGCCGAGATGGTGTGGTGCCAGGAAGAGCCCCGCAACATGGGCGCCTGGCACTTCATCGAGCCCTATCTGGAATGGGTGCTGAACCAGGTGAACGGCGCGAGCCGGCGTCCGCGCTATGTCGGCCGCGCCGCTTCCGCCGCGACCGCCACGGGTCTGATGTCCAAGCATCAGGCGCAGTTGAAGGCGTTCCTGGACGAAGCACTGAGCTGAGAAGTTTTTGACGCTGTCATGCCCCGCGAAGGCGGGGCATCCAGTACTCCTCGGCTTCTCGTTTTATCACGAAAGTCACGGAGTACTGGATTGCCCCGCCCCAGTGCGCAGGTGCGCACAAGGCGGGCAATGACGTATGAATTCATGACCGCGACTGCGATCCCTAAGGACAAAGACCATGACTGAAATTCGTGTGCCGACGCTCGGCGAATCCGTCACCGAGGCCACCATCGGCCGCTGGTTCAAGAAGGCCGGCGATCCCGTCGCCGTCGACGAGCCCTTGGTGGAGCTCGAAACCGACAAGGTCACCATCGAAGTCCCCGCGCCCTCAGCGGGCACGCTGAGCGAGATCATCGCCGCCGATGGCGCCACCGTCGCGGTCGGCGCGCTGCTCGGCCAGATCACCGATGGTGCCGGCGCGACCAAGCCCGCTGCGGCTCCCGCCAAGCCAGCCGCTGCTCCGGCACAAGCTGCGGCTGCCGCGCCGGCCCCGGCTGCTGCGAAGGCGCCGCCTGCTGACGCGCCCCTTGCTCCGTCCGTGCGCAAGCTCTCCGCCGAGAGCGGCGTCGATGCCTCGACCGTTCCGGGCTCCGGCAAGGATGGCCGCGTCACCAAGGGCGACATGTTAGCTGCGATCGAGCGCGCGGCCTCGGCGCCGACCCCGGTCAACCAGCCCGCTGCCGCCGTGCAGGTGCGTGCGCCGTCGCCGGCCGATGACGCTGCCCGCGAAGAGCGCGTCAAGATGACCCGGCTGCGCCAGACCATCGCCCGCCGTCTCAAGGACGTGCAGAACACCGCGGCCATGCTCACGACCTTCAACGAAGTCGACATGACCAACGTCATGGCGTTGCGGGCGCATTACAAGGACGCGTTCGAGAAGAAGCATGGCGCCAAGCTGGGCTTCATGGGCTTCTTCACCAAAGCCGTCGTGCAGGCGCTGAAGGACATTCCGGCGGTCAACGCCGAGATCGACGGCAGCGATCTGATCTACAAGAACTATTACCACATCGGCGTCGCCGTCGGCACCGACAAGGGCCTCGTCGTGCCTGTCGTCCGCGACTGCGACCACAAGTCGATCTCCGACATCGAGAAGGGCATCGCCGATTTCGGCCGCCGCGCCCGTGACGGCCAGCTCAAGATCGACGAGATGCAGGGCGGCACCTTCACCATCACCAATGGCGGCATCTACGGCTCGCTGATGTCGACTCCGATCCTGAACGCGCCGCAGTCCGGCATCCTCGGCATGCACAAGATCCAGGAGCGGCCGATGGTGATCGGCGGCAAGATCGAGGTCCGCCCGATGATGTATCTGGCGCTGTCCTACGACCACCGCGTCATCGACGGCAAGGAAGCCGTCACCTTCCTGGTTCGCGTCAAGGAGAGCCTGGAAGATCCGGCGCGCCTCGTGCTCGATCTCTGATCCCTGATGCATTGCGAGCGCCGTCGCCATGCGCGGCGGCGCATGTCCAACTATGGAGGCGCGCGTGACGGATAAGGTCGTTGTCATCACCGGCGGCAGCCGCGGCATCGGACGGGCGACCGCGCTTGCAGCGGCCGCGCGCGGCTATCGTGTCGTGGTCGGCTACGCCAGCAACAAGAAGGCCGCCGACGAGGTGGTCGCGCAGATCGAGGCCAGCAACGGCAAGGCCGTCGCGGTGAAATGCGATGTCGCCGAAGAGCGCGACATCATCGACCTGTTTAGGGAAGCCGACAAGTTCGGCACCCTCGGCGCGCTCGTCAACAATGGCGGCATCGTCGGTACCAGCGGCGTGCGCGTCGACGAGATGTCGGCCGAGCGCATCCAGCGCGTGCTGGCGGTTAACGTCACCGGCTCGATCCTTTGCGCGCGCGAAGCGGTGAAGCGGATGTCGACCAAGCACGGCGGCAAGGGCGGCGTCATCGTCAATCTGTCGTCGGTTGCGGCCAAGTTGGGTGCACCCAACACTTACGTCGATTATGCCGCATCAAAGGGCGCGATCGATTCCTTCACCACCGGCCTCGGCTATGAGGTTGCAAACGAAGGTATTCGCGTCGCTGGCATTCGCCCGGGCCTGATCGATACGGAAATTCACGCCTCGGGCGGCGAACCCGACCGGCATCACCGCCTCGCCCACATGGTGCCGATGAAGCGCGTTGGTACCGCTGATGAAATCGCCAATGCCATCCTCTGGCTGATGTCGGACGAGGCTTCGTACATCACCGCAGCCACTCTCGATGTGTCCGGCGGACGCTGACTCGCCGGCGGTCGCCGACACATCCTCATCACGTTAAACTCACGGGACTTCCTCTCATGGCTACCTACGATCTCGTCGTCATCGGCACCGGACCGGGCGGTTATGTCTGCGCGGTGCGCGCAGCCCAGCTCGGCATGAAAGTCGCCGTGGTCGAAAAGAACGCAACGCTTGGCGGCACTTGCCTCAATGTCGGCTGCATGCCCTCGAAGGCGCTGCTGCACGCCTCCGAGATGTTCGAGGAAGCCGGTCATTCCTTCGCCAAGATGGGCGTGAGCGTGTCCGCGCCGAAGCTCGAACTGCCGGCGATGATGAACTTCAAGCAGCAGGGCATCGACGGCAACGTCAAGGGCGTCGAGTTCCTGATGAAGAAGAACAAGATCGACGTGCTCAAGGGTACCGGCAAAATCATCAGTGCCGGCAAGGTCGAAGTGTCGGCCGACGGCAAGTCGCAGGTGGTCGAGACCAAGAACATCGTCATCGCTACCGGCTCCGACATCGCGCGCCTCAAGGGCATCGAGATCGACGAGAAGCGTGTCGTGTCGTCGACCGGCGCGCTGTCGCTGGACAAGGTCCCCGGCAAGCTGCTGATCGTCGGCGCCGGCGTGATCGGTCTCGAGCTCGGCTCGGTGTGGAAGCGCCTCGGCGCCGAAGTCGTCGTGGTCGAATTCCTCGACCGCATCCTGCCCGGCATGGACGGCGAGATCGCCAAGCAATTCCAGCGCATCCTTGAGAAACAAGGCTTTGCGTTCAAGCTCGGCGCCAAGGTCACCGGCGTCGACACCTCCGGCAAGACGCTGAAGGCGACGGTCGAGCCCGCCGCCGGCGGCACGGCGGAGACATTGGAAGCCGACGTCGTCCTCGTCTGCATCGGCCGCGTGCCCTACACCGACGGGCTCGGGTTGAAGGAAGCCGGCGTGGCGCTCGATCCGCGCGGCCGCGTGCAGATCGATCCGCATTTCGCCACCAGCCTGAAGGGTGTCTATGCCATCGGCGACGTCGTTGCAGGCCCGATGCTTGCGCACAAGGCCGAGGACGAAGGCGTCGCGGTCGCCGAGATCATCGCGGGACAAGCCGGCCATGTGAATTACGATGTCATTCCAGGCGTCGTGTATACCACGCCTGAAGTCTCCTCCGTCGGCAAGACCGAGGAGGAACTCAAGCAGGCGGGTGTGGCTTACACGGTCGGAAAGTTTCCGTTCACCGCCAATGGCCGTTCCAAGGTCAACCAGACCACTGACGGCTTCGTGAAGATTCTCGCGGATGCGAAGACCGATCGCGTGCTCGGCGTGCACATCATCGGCCGCGAAGCCGGCGAAATGATCCATGAAGCTTGCGTTCTCATGGAGTTTGGCGGCAGTGCGGAAGATCTCGCGCGCACCTGCCACGCGCATCCGACCCGCTCGGAGGCCGTCAAGGAAGCCGCGCTTGCGGTGGGCAAGCGGGCCATCCATATGTAAGGACGCGCCCAGCACGGAAGCGGACGGGAAACATATGCTGCGCCGCCTTCTTCAACCACTTTGGGTCCTGCTGGCGATCGTCTTCCTGATCGAAGCTTGGCTGTGGGACCATCTCGAGCCGATCGTCGCCAAGGTCGTCGCAGCCATCCCGCTGGCGCGCTTCAAGCAATGGCTGACGGAGCGCGTCGATGCGCTGTCGCCGGCCATGACGCTGCTTGTGTTCGCGGTCCCGGTCATCCCGCTGTTTCCACTCAAGCTCGTCGGCCTGTGGCTGCTCGCGCACGAATACTGGACCAGCGCGGTCTTCACCATCGTGTTCGCGAAGCTTCTCGGCGTCGGCGTCACCGCCTTCGTGTTCGACGTGACGCGCGCCAAGCTGCTGGAGATGCGTTGGTTCGAGCGGATCTATGATCTGGTGCTGAAGGTGCGCGCCAAGGCTGCCGCCCTGGTCGACCCGATCAAGCGGCGCATCCGGGAGCTGATCGCTGGGGACGGCGAAGGCTGGTCGTCACGCACGCTGCGCATGATCCAGCGCTTTCGGAAGAGCGTGCACCAGGCGCGGTAGAGTCCCGCCGCTTGTACACTGTTATCGCCTCATACTCGCTGTCATTGCCCGCGAAGGCGGGCAATCCAGTATTCGAGAGGCAGCGAGGCTGGAACCGAGGTGTCGCCGCGTACTGGATGCCCCGCCTTCGCGGGGCATGACACTGTCTGTGTGGCGGACGCGGGTTTGTCCGCATCACCCTCAATGCAAATGCAACAGATGCGGCCACCACAGGCCGAGCGCGGTCATGATCAGGCCGGCGACCGTCAGCACGCCGCCGACATAGGCGAGCGCAATCATGCCGGTGATGATGGTGGCCGACGCCAGCACGATGCCGATCTGGAAGGCGGCCGAGGCCAGCTCGAAATGATGGTATTTCGCGGTCGCCTCGTCGCGGGCGTGCTCGGCATGCTTGGCCTTGTCCGCGAGCTGCTCGGTGCCTTCGCCGGTCTCGGGCTCGGAGCGGTAGCGCTGCGCGGTCTTGGTCCAGTCGTCGACCTGCTTCTGCACCGCTGCCTTCATGGCGTCGTCGCTCGTGCCGCCCAGCGTCAGCTTGCCCTGTTCGGCTGCGGTCAGCACCACGGTGCGGCGAATGCTCTTGGCCTGGAAGAACGCCCAGAGATTGGCGGCCTCGACGTTCTTGCTGATCGATTCGGTCTGGGCGCCCTTGCCGAGCGTCTCCGAGATCGCCAGAAACAGCGCCAGAACGGCAATCAGGAGCGCGATCTTCTTGTTCGAGCCGGACGCGTGTTCGGCGTGCTCCGCATGCTCCATGCTTTCATGTGCGCTCATGATTCCCCTCTTGGTCGGTTCCGCAACGATTGAACGAACCGCATGCGCCGCGCAAGAGGCACGCACGCTGTGACAGCTTCATGTCAGGATTCGACGGGCTATTCAGCGCCGCGGATGCGCGTTTGCATAGACTTCGAGCAGACGCTCGGAATCGATGCCGGTATAGACCTGCGTGGTCGAGAGCGAGGAATGGCCGAGCAGTTCCTGGATCGCGCGCAAGTCGCCGCCGCGCGAGAGCAGATGCGTGGCAAAGGAATGCCGAAGCGCGTGCGGCGTGGCGCTGTCCGGCAGGCCGAGCGCGCCGCGCAGCCGCTCCATCGCGAGCTGGATGATGCGCGGGCTCAAGGGGCCGCCGCGCGCGCCGACGAAGATCGGGCCGTCCGCGGGCAGCGGGTACGGGCACATCGCAACGTAGTCCTGCACCAGCTCCAGCACGTTCTGGAGCACGGGCACCATGCGCGTCTTGTTACCCTTGCCTGTCACGATCAGCACGTCGCCTTCGCCGGGCCGCGGCACCTCGCGGCGCTTCAGGCCGAGCGCTTCGGAGATGCGCAGGCCCGAGCCGTACAGCAGCGCCATCACCGCGGCATCGCGGGCCAGGATCCAGGTCTCGCGTTCCTCGCCGGCGCGCTCGTCGGCATCGGCAAGGCGTTTTGCTGAGGCCATCGGCAACGGCTTCGGCAGCGACTTGGCAACCTTGGGTGCGCGGATCGCGGAGAGCGCGCCGACCTTGCCCTTGCCCTCGCGCTCCAGAAATCGTCCGAATGATCGCAAGCCCGCCAGCGCGCGCATCAGGCTGCGGCCGGCAATGTCGTCGGCGCGGCGCATCGCCATGAAGGCGCGCACGTCGGTCGCCTCCAGCGCCGCGAACCGTGCCAGCGTCACGCGCTCGCCCCAATGGCTGCAAAGGAAATCCAGGCATTGCCGCAGGTCGCGGCCATAGGCCTCCAGCGTCTTCGGCGACAGCCGCCGCTCGGCGCCGAGATGCGACAGCCAGCGCGCCATCTCCTGCGCAATCGAGGGATCGGCGCTGGCGAGCTCGATGTGAGGTGTGGCGGCTTTGCTCATGCGCTCTGGACGGATTGATTCCGCTCAGTATATCGCATCACACCCGTTTACTGTTCGCTAAGGCCGCCCCGGGGCGCTAGCCTTGACACGCCAGGTTCCGATTCTCCCTTCCAAAGACTGTTGATGGACCATTCGTCGCGCAGCACGACCCCTTCCGCCAACGCGACCCGCATGGTCGACGTGCTGGTGCCGGTCGCGCTCGACCAGACCTATTCCTACAAGATCCCGCGCGGCATGGAGCTCAAGGCCGGCGATCTCGTCGGCGTGCCGCTCGGCCCCCGCGAGGTGCTGGCCGTTGTCTGGGGCGAGAACGCCAATCCCGATCCGCGCCTGCACAACCGCCTCAAGGAGGTCAGCGAGAAGCTCGACGTCCCGCCGCTCAAGCCCGAGCTGCGTTCGGTGGTGGACTGGGTCGCCAATTACACGCTGAGCCCGCGCGGCATGGTGCTGCGCATGTGCCTGCGCATGGCCGAGAATCTCGGCCCCGAGCGGGTCCGTCCTGGCGTGCGCCTAGTCGGCGATCCCCCCAAGCGCCTGACACCGGCGCGCCAGCGCGTGATCGCGGTGCTGTCGGACCGGCTGCTGCACGGCAAGTCCGAGGCCGCCAAGGAGGCCGGCGTCTCCACGGGCGTGATCGACGGCCTCGTCGACGAGGGCACCCTCACGGTCGAGGCGATGCCGCCGCCGGCGCCGCCGCCCGCCCCCGATCCGGAGTTCGGTCGCCCGGATTTTTCGCCGCTGCAACGTGCCGGCGTCGATGCGATGCGCGCGCTCGCGGCCAACGGCACCTTCCACGTCGCGCTGCTCGACGGCGTCACCGGCTCGGGCAAAACCGAGGTCTATTTCGAGGCCGTTGCAGAAACGATCCGCCGCGGCAAGCAATCGCTGATCCTGATGCCGGAGATCGCGCTGACCGGCCAGTTCCTCGACCGTTTCGCGCAACGTTTCGGCGTGCGGCCGATCGAGTGGCATTCGGAGCTGACGCCGCGCACCCGCGCGCGCAACTGGGCGGCGATCTCAACAGGCACCGCGCCCGTCGTGGTCGGCGCGCGCTCGGCGTTGTTTCTCCCTTACGCCAATCTCGGCCTCATCGTGGTCGATGAAGAGCACGATCAGGCCTACAAGCAGGACGAGGGCGTGCATTATCACGCCCGCGACATGGCGGTGGTGCGCGCGCATATCGCCAAGATTCCGATCGTGCTGGCCTCGGCCACGCCCTCGGTCGAATCCGAGGTCAATGCGCGCAAGAACCGCTATCAGCGCATTGCGCTGCCCTCGCGCTTCGGTGGCCAGCACATGCCGCATATCGAGGCCATCGATCTGCGCCGCGAGCCGCCCGCGCGCGGCCGCTTCATCTCGCCGCGGCTTGCGGGCGAGATCAAAACTGCGATCGAGCGACGCGAGCAGGCGCTATTGTTCCTCAATCGCCGCGGCTATGCGCCGCTGACCCTGTGCCGCGCCTGCGGCCATCGCTTTGCCTGCACCATCTGCGATGCCTGGCTGGTCGATCATCGCTTTCGCCAGCGCCTCGTCTGTCATCATTGCGGCTTCTCGATGCCGCGCCCGCATCTCTGCCCGCACTGCTCGGCGGAGGAATCGCTGGTCGCGGTCGGGCCCGGCGTCGAACGCCTGCAGGAGGAGGCGGCGGCGCTGTTCCCGGAGGCGCGCACCATGGTGCTTTCGAGCGATCTCATCACCTCGATCGAGACGATGCGAAGCGAGCTTGCCGAGATCGCGGAAGGCCGTGTCGACATCATCATCGGCACGCAGCTCGTCGCCAAGGGCCACAATTTTCCGCGGCTCAATCTGGTCGGCGTGGTCGACGCGGATCTCGGCCTTAGCAATGGCGACCCGCGCGCGGCGGAGCGCACCTGGCAATTGCTCAACCAGGTGATCGGCCGCGCCGGCCGCGAGCAGGGCCGCGGCGTCGGCTATCTCCAGACCCACCAGCCCGACCATCCCGTGATGAAGGCGCTGATCGCCTGCGACCGCGAGGCCTTCTATGACAGCGAGATCGACCTGCGCGAGAAGACGCTCTATCCGCCGTTTGGCCGGCTCGCGAGCCTGATCATCTCCGCCGGCGACCGTCCGACCGCGGAAGGTTTCGGCCGCAAGCTGGTGGCGCTGGCGCCGCGCGACGAGCGCGTGGTGGTGCTCGGCCCGGCCGAGGCGCCGCTCGCGGTGATCAAGGGCCGCTACCGCTTCCGCATCCTGGTCAAATCGGCGCGCGGCTTCGATCTGTCCGAGTACCTGCGCAACTGGCTCGCGGCGTGCCCGAAGACCACGGGCAATCTGAAGCTCGAAGTCGACGTCGATCCGCAGAGCTTCTTGTAGGGTTGCGCACACTCTCTCCACGCAATGACGGAGCCAAACAACGCCTGTAGCCCGGATGGAGCGAAGCGCAATCCGGGGCAAGTCGATCCGCGCACGAAGACCCCGAATTACGCTTCGCTCCATCCGGGCTACGAAACGGCCGAACAAAAAAAGCCCGCGGTCCCCCAAGACCGCGGGCTTGCTTCATGCGCGCATCAAACTGATGAAAATTGCGCGAAGGAAGGCGCTGGAAGAGCGCCTTAGATGACTTCCGCGGTGACGCGGCCGACGCCGCGACTGGTGAGGCCGATGGCGCGGGCGGCACCCGTGGAGAGGTCGAGCACACGGCCGCGAATGAACGGGCCGCGGTCATTGATGGTGACGACGACGCTTTGGCCGCCATGGGTGACGCGCAGCTTGGTGCCGAACGGCAGCGAACGGTGCGCGGCGGTCATGGCGTTCTGGTTGAAGCGCTGGCCCGAGGCAGTCTTGCTGCCGGACTCGTTGCCATAGAAGGAGGCGACCCCGGAGAAGCTGCGGCCGGTGCCTGCGGTCGGCGTCATCGACGCATTGGCGTTACGCCAGTCGGCGGTCGCGTTGGTGTCGACCTGGGCGTGGTGGCGGTGATGATGGTGGTGACGGTGATGCCTGGATTTGGCGGAAGCCTCGGTGGCAGTTCCACCGATAAGGAGAGTTGCGGCAACGAAAGCAATCGCAGTGCGGGGCCGGGTCACAGAGCCCAGCGTCTTCAAAGACAGCATTTATCAGTCCCTAAGCTAGTATTGCCACATGTGTGGCAAGTGGAGCCCCCATCAGTTTGTGAGCGGGACCGCGTTTCGATTCCTAATGAGGCGTGAATTGGGCAGTAAATCTGCTCTGTGTCGCCTTGAAACATCTTGTTACCGGCAGCCGATATTCAGCGTTAAGTTCGAAATCTTCGGCTTTAACGATTTATTAACCTCACGAATACTTTCTATTATTGTAAAGCAAAGTCTTGGCGGCCGCTGTTTAGAATTGAGTAAGTATTCGGCGTGTGGAACTCGCAGTGCCGGATTCACGGCTCAGCGATCCGTGTTCATGGCGGCTATGCGCTGGGGGCAGGAACGAAACGCCGCGGTGCTGACCAAGCTCTCGGCAATTCCGTGACGTGGCAGGTCGCCCCTCGTGTCGTCTCGAAGTGCGACGAACTGGCGACAGAACCCGATGCCTTTAATTTGGCGTCATGTTGCACCTGCGCACCCGCTATGTTAGCAAAGCCGCGATTTTAACGAGCCCGGCACCTCCCGTGCTGGCCGGAAATCGAAGTCCCGCTTGAATTCCAAGGGCTTGGATCGCTAGGCGCCGCGTCGTGGCGACGGTTTTTCCCTTGCGAGTTTGACAGCAAAAAGAGCGCGTCTGTGGCTGCAGAAGATACGTCCGTTTCCGGTGTGTCCGGCCGTTATGCAACGGCCTTGTTCGAGCTGGCTCGCGACCAGAAAGTGGTCGACGAGGTCAAAGCCGATCTGGGTAAATTCGATGCCTTGCTGAGCGAAAGCGCCGATCTGAAGCGCCTCGTCCGCAGCCCGGTGTTCGCCGCCGACGCCCAGTCCAAGGCGCTGACGGCCGTGCTGGACAAGGCGGGCATCGCCGGCATCTCCGCCAACTTCCTCAAAGTGCTGACCGCCAATCGCCGCTTGTTTGCGGTGGCCGACATCGTCCGCGACTACCGCATCCTCGTCGCCAAGTTCAAAGGCGAGACGACGGCCGACGTCACGGTGGCGGAAGCGCTCTCCGACAAGAATCTCGACGCCCTCAAGGTTGCCCTGAAGTCGGTGACCGGCAAGGACGTCGCGCTGAACGTGAAAGTCGATCCCTCGATCATCGGTGGCCTCGTCGTCAAGCTGGGCAGCCGCATGGTGGATGGTTCGCTTCGCACCAAACTCAATTCGATCAAGCACGCGATGAAAGAGGCAGGCTGATGGACATCCGCGCCGCGGAAATTTCCGCGATCCTCAAGGACCAGATCAAGAATTTCGGCCAGGAAGCTGAAGTCTCCGAAGTCGGACAGGTGCTGTCCGTCGGCGACGGTATCGCCCGCGTCTATGGTCTGGACAACGTCCAGGCCGGTGAAATGGTCGAGTTCGAGAACGGCACCCGCGGCATGGCGCTGAACCTCGAAACCGACAACGTCGGCGTCGTCATTTTCGGTGCCGACCGCGAGATCAAGGAAGGCCAGACCGTCAAGCGCACCCGCGCCATCGTGGACGCGCCGGTCGGCAAGGGCCTGCTCGGCCGCGTCGTCGACGCGCTCGGCAACCCCATCGACGGCAAGGGTCCGATCCAGGCCGAGAAGCGCATGCGCGTCGACGTCAAGGCGCCCGGCATCATTCCGCGCAAGTCGGTGAACGAGCCGATGGCGACCGGCCTCAAGGCGATCGACGCCCTGATCCCGATCGGCCGCGGCCAGCGCGAGCTGATCATCGGCGACCGTCAGACCGGCAAGACCGCGATCGCGCTCGACACCATCCTGAACCAGAAGCCGCTCAACGCGCAGCCGGACGAGAACATCAAGCTGTACTGCGTCTACGTCGCGGTCGGCCAGAAGCGTTCCACCGTCGCCCAGTTCGTGAAGGTGCTGGAAGAGCAGGGCGCGCTCGAATACTCGATCGTCGTCGCCGCCACCGCTTCGGATCCGGCGCCGATGCAGTACATCGCGCCCTTCACCGGCTGCACCATGGGCGAGTACTTCCGCGACAACGGCATGCACGCGGTCATCATCTATGACGATCTGTCCAAGCAGGCCGTCGCCTACCGCCAGATGTCGCTGCTGCTGCGCCGCCCGCCGGGCCGCGAAGCCTATCCCGGCGACGTGTTCTATCTGCACTCCCGCCTGCTCGAGCGCGCGGCGAAGCTGAACAAGGACATGGGCTCGGGCTCGCTGACCGCGCTCCCGGTCATCGAAACCCAGGCCAACGACGTGTCGGCCTACATTCCGACCAACGTCATCTCGATCACCGACGGTCAGATCTTCCTGGAAACCGACCTGTTCTTCCAGGGCATCCGTCCGGCCGTGAACGTCGGTCTGTCGGTGTCGCGCGTCGGTTCGTCGGCGCAGACCAAGGCCACCAAGAAGGTCGCCGGCAAGATCAAGGGCGAGCTCGCGCAGTACCGCGAAATGGCGGCGTTCGCGCAGTTCGGCTCGGACCTCGACGCCTCGACCCAGCGCCTGCTCAACCGCGGCTCGCGCCTCACTGAACTCCTGAAGCAGCCGCAGTTCTCGCCGCTGAAGATGGAAGAGCAGGTCTGCGTGATCTGGGCCGGCACCAACGGCTATCTCGATCCGCTCCCGCTCAACAAGGTGCGCGCGTTCGAGGACGGCCTGCTCTCGCTGCTGCGCGGCAAGCACGTCGACATCCTCAATTCGATCCGCGACAGCCGCGATCTCTCCGACGATACTGCTGCAAAGCTGAAGTCGGTGGTCGAAGGCTTCGCGAAGGGCTTCTCGTAAGAACGCCGTGATGGCCGGGCTCTGCCCGGCCGTCCACCTGCGCTGCGTGAGACGAAGACGTGGATGCCCGGGACGAGCCCGGGCATGACGACTGAGATAGGCTAACGGCTTGATCCGAGGGATCGAACCGTCGGGGACGAAGAATGGCGTCACTTAAAGACATGCGCGTCCGCATCGCCTCCACCAAGGCGACGCAAAAGATCACCAAGGCCATGCAGATGGTCGCGGCCTCCAAGCTGCGCCGCGCGCAGACCGCCGCGGAAGCGGCGCGTCCCTATGCCGACAAGATGACCGCGGTGATCTCCAACATCGCCAGCGCAGCCGTCGGGTCGCCCGGCGCGCCGGTGCTGCTGGCCGGCACCGGCCGGGATCAGGTGCATCTGCTGCTGGTCTGCACCGGCGAGCGCGGCCTGTCCGGCGCCTTCAACTCCTCGATCGTGCGCTTGGCGCGCGAGCGCGCCCTGGCGCTGATCGCGCAGGGCAAGGAAGTGAAGTTCTTCTGCGTCGGCCGCAAGGGCTACGAGCAGCTCCGCCGCCAGTTCGACAAGCAGATCGTCGAGCACATGGATCTGCGCAGCGTCCGCCAGCTCGGCTTCGTCAACGCCGAGGAGATCGCCAAGAAGGTTCTGGCGCGGTTCGACAACGGCGAGTTCGACATCTGCACGCTGTTCTTTGCGCGCTTCAAATCGGTGATCGCGCAGATCCCGACCGCCCAGCAGGTCATCCCGCTGGTCGTCGAAGAGGGCGGTGCCGCCAACACGACGTCTTACGAATACGAGCCGGAAGAGGACGAGATCCTCACGCGTCTTCTGCCGCGCAACCTCGCGGTCCAGATCTTCCGCGCGCTGCTCGAGAACAACGCCTCGTTCTACGGCGCGCAGATGAGCGCGATGGACAACGCGACGCGCAACGCCGGTGAAATGATCCGCAAGCAGACGCTGGTCTACAACCGCACGCGTCAGGCGCAGATCACCAAGGAACTGATCGAAATCATCTCGGGTGCCGAGGCCGTCTGACCAAGGCGCTTCAACACCCATCACACGCAACATCCCGGTCAGATTGACCGTGGTCTAGAAGTTCGGATCGAAGGAGACATTCAATGGCAGCCCAGGTCGGTCGCGTCACCCAGGTCATCGGCGCCGTCGTCGACGTGCAGTTCGAAGGCCACCTCCCGGCCATTCTCAATTCGCTGGAGACCAAGAACGGCGGCAACCGCCTGGTGCTCGAAGTCGCCCAGCATCTCGGCGAGTCCACGGTCCGCACCATCGCGATGGACACCACCGAGGGTCTGGTCCGCGGCCAGGAAGTGACCGACACCGGCGCTCCGATCCGCGTTCCCGTCGGTGAAGGCACGCTCGGCCGCATCATCAACGTCATCGGCGAGCCGATCGACGAAGCCGGCCCGGTCAAGTCGGACGACCTGCGCGCCATCCACCAGGAAGCGCCGACCTACACCGACCAGTCGACCGAAGCCGAAATTCTCGTCACCGGCATCAAGGTCGTCGACCTCTTGGCTCCCTACGCCAAGGGCGGCAAGATCGGCCTGTTCGGCGGCGCCGGCGTCGGCAAGACCGTGCTGATTCAGGAACTGATCAACAACGTCGCGAAGGCGCATGGCGGTTACTCCGTGTTCGCCGGCGTCGGCGAGCGGACCCGCGAGGGCAACGACCTCTATCACGAGTTCATCGAGTCCAAGGTCAACGCCGATCCGCACAATCCGGATCCGAGCGTGAAGTCGAAGTGCGCGCTGGTGTTCGGCCAGATGAACGAGCCGCCGGGCGCCCGCGCCCGCGTCGCGCTCACGGGTCTGACCATCGCGGAAGACTTCCGCGACAAGGGCCAGGACGTGCTGTTCTTCGTCGACAACATCTTCCGCTTCACCCAGGCCGGCTCGGAAGTGTCGGCGCTGCTCGGCCGTATTCCTTCGGCGGTGGGTTATCAGCCGACGCTCGCCACCGACATGGGCGCGCTGCAGGAGCGCATCACCACCACGCAGAAGGGCTCGATCACCTCGGTTCAGGCGATCTACGTTCCCGCCGACGACTTGACCGACCCGGCGCCGGCGACCTCGTTCGCGCATCTCGACGCGACCACCACGCTGTCGCGCTCGATCGCCGAAAAGGGCATCTACCCGGCGGTGGACCCGCTCGACTCGACCTCGCGCATGCTCTCCCCGCTGGTCGTCGGTGAGGAGCACTACGCTGTCGCCCGTCAGGTCCAGCAGGTGCTGCAACGCTACAAGGCGCTCCAGGACATCATCGCCATTCTCGGCATGGACGAGCTTTCGGAAGAGGACAAGCTGACCGTGGCTCGCGCCCGCAAGGTCGAGCGCTTCATGTCGCAGCCGTTCCACGTCGCCGAAATCTTCACGGGTTCGCCGGGCAAGTTCGTCGACCTCGCCGACACCATCAAGGGCTTCAAGGGCCTCGTGGAAGGCAAGTACGACCACCTGCCGGAAGCCGCCTTCTACATGGTCGGCACCATCGAAGAAGCCGTCGAGAAGGGCAAGAAGCTGGCTGCCGAGGCAGCCTAAGCTGGCGAATAGCGAATAGGGAGTGGCGAATAGAATCTATTCGCCATTCGCTACTCGCCACTCGCCCGTTCGCTACTCACCATTCGCAGGTTCTCAATGGCCACCTTCCATTTCGATCTCGTCTCTCCGGAAAAGCTCGCCTTCTCGGGTGAGGTCGATCAGGTCGACATCCCCGGCGTCGAAGGCGATTTCGGTGTCCTGGCAGGGCATGCGCCGTTCGTGGCTGCGATCCGGCCCGGCATTCTCACCATCACCACCGGCGGCCGCCACGAGAAGATCATCGTGCTCGGCGGTCTCGCCGAGGTCTCCGAAAGCGGCCTGACCGTGCTCGCCGACGTCGCGACGTCGCTGGCCGAGCTCGATCGTGCGCAGTTCGCCGAGACGATCGCGGAAATGGAAGAGAATCTGAAGGAGCACGAAGGCTCCGAGCTCGATCAGGCCATCGAGCGGCTCGACCACTTCAAGAGCATCCAGCATCAGCTCAACGCGACGGCTATGCACTAAGCCCCGGGGCATCGCTCCGGGGCTCGAGCTCGACCCTTCCGAATGAATTCAGCGCTCGTCACGAAAGTGGCGGGCGCTGAAACTTTGTTGCACCGCGCTTGCGATGGCGGCATTCTGCCTCGCGGATTGTTCCGGGGCGGGCGCAGATGAAACGCAAGATCGCAGCGATTTTCGCAGCCGATATTGCCGGCTATTCGAGACTGGTCGCGGAAGATGAGGAGGAGACGCTGCGGCGTCTGGCCTCCTATCGCGAGGTCGTCGACGATTTCATCGCCAAGGCCGGCGGACGCATCTTCAACACGGCGGGTGATGCCGTGCTCGCGGAATTTCCGAGCGCGGTCGATGCGGTGCGTTGCGCGATCGACATCCAGGAAAGCTTGCGAACCCGCAACATGGCCTATCCGCCGAGCCGGCAGATGTCGTTTCGCATCGGCATCACCATCGGCGACGTCGTCGAGCGCAACGGCGATCTCCTGGGCGACGGCGTCAACATCGCGGCACGGCTGGAAGGGCTCGCCGAGGTCGGCGGCATCTGCGTCTCGCGCGCCGTGCATGAGCAGGTCGCCAACAAGCTCTCGGTGCAGTTCGCCGATATCGGCGCGCAGGAGGTCAAGAACATCCCGACCCCCGTGCACGCCTACATGGTGGCGATGCGGCGCGAGGACGGCAGCTATGCCAAGCCGCAGCCGAAGAAGGCCGGCGCAAAGCTCGCCGCTGCGCCGGTGTGGATGTGGCCGCTGGTGGTTGCCGTCGTGTCGATCGTCGCGATCGGCGTCAGCGGCTTTCTCTACAACACCAAGCTGAAGCAGACCGCGACCGTTGTGGCGACACCGGCCGCAACACCGAGCGTGCCTCCGAGCCCGATGCCGACGCAAATGGCGAAGGCGCCGATGACGCCGATGGCTCCGGCGAATGCCGGCGCTGCGATGGCGCCGATGCCGGCACCGTCACAATCCGTCGCGCCGATGGCCGGCAAATTCTCGGCAGACAGCGTGCCCTTCATCAACGAGCGCGTGCGCAACTTCCTCGCCGATGATTATGCCACCTCCGGCGACTACAAGGCTTTCGCCCTCAATGTCGGCGGCTTCACCGGCTCGGCGCTGAACCAGCCGAGCGAGGACGCCGCGCGCCGCATGGCGGTCGAGCAATGCCAGAAGCGGGCCGATGCCGCCCAATCGCCGCGGCGCTGCGAGCTCTACGCAGTCGGCAACAGCGTCGTCTACGCGCACGGCAAGCCGCCGATGCCGCCGCAGCCTTTCGTGCGACGCGATGCCATGACCGAGCGGCCGTTCGTGTCGAAGGACTTTCCGATGGTGCGCGATCCCCAGAAGGTCAGGCTCGAGAACATCTTCGTGCCGGCGGCGAAATCGCGCTCGGTCGCGCTTGGGCCGGGCGGCCAATATTTCATGGTGATGGGCGCCGCATCTGCGGACGACGCGGCTCGCCGCTCTCTGGAATCCTGCGGCGCCATCGCCGGCGTCGCTTGCCTTGTCGTCGCGGTCGACGACAATTTCGTCGTGCCGATCCCGACCCTGTTCAGGATCACCGGCTTCTTCAACCCCGCCGCTAACGCCTCGATCGTCGCGGATGCGCGCGCCGAGGTCATGCGCAAGCTTGGTGACGCCATGGGCTGGAATGCCGTCGCGGTCGGCACCGCAGGCCGGCCGGGCCTCGGCCTGAAAACCGCCGACGAGCAGACCGCCGTCAGTACCGCGCTCGCTGACTGCGCCAAGCGCGACAGCGATTGCCATGTCATCGCAATCGGCCCGTTCACGGTGGGTCCGATCAACTAAGGTGCTGCTGTGCCAGTCGGCTTTCCGCCAATCTCGCGCGGTCGCCAGAAATTAGCTCGATGTATCAAATACATCGCTACTGTGCATGGGGTTGTTTTCGCACTTCAGTTTGCGAAGGTTGCAAACTCTCGTGCTACGGCCTGATAAACCTCACGTCGGAACGGCACGACGAGGTCGGCGACGCGGTTGAGGTGCTCCCAGCGCCAGGCGTCGAACTCGGCCGGCTGGCCGTTGCGCGGCGTCAGCGGATCGATCTCGTCCTCCTTGCCGGTGAAGCGCAGCGCGAACCATTTTTGCCGCTGCCCGCGGAATTTTGCGAGGCGATGGGTCTGCGGTCCGTCATAGGGCGGAAACTCGTAGGTGAGCCAATCGGTCTCGCCGAGGTACTCGGCGTTGACGACGCTGGTCTCCTCCCAGAGCTCGCGCATCGCGGCATCGCGCAGATTCTCGCCCTCATCGACGCCGCCCTGCGGCATCTGCCAGTCGAGGCCGGGCAGGATGATCTCGGGACCGTCGCCCTTGAAGCGGTGGCCGATCAGAACGCGGCCGTCGGCATTGAACAGGGCGATGCCCACGTTGGGGCGGTAGGGCTTTTCAGTGGTCACGCGCGGATCTCTCGTTGTCACTCCGGCGATGCCTTAGCACCGAACCCGGGATGACAACTTGATTTACTGGTCCGCGAGCGGCGAAAATTCCTGCACGACACGCTCATACACCGGGCGCTTGAACGGGATGATCAATCCGGGGAGGTTCTTCATTGGCTCCCAGCGCCAGCTGATAAACTCGGCCTTGTGGCCGCCGCCGCCCGGCTTCTCGACATTGATCTCGCCGTCCTTGCCAGTGAAACGCACCGCGTACCATTTCTGGCGCTGGCCGCGATAGCGGCCCTTCCAGGCACGCCCGGCAACCGTGCGGGGAATGTCGTAAGTGAGCCAGTCCGGGACCTCGCCGAGCCGTTCGACCGAGCGCACGCTGGTTTCCTCATAGAGCTCGCGCTTTGCGGCTTCCCAGGTGTCCTCGCCAGGATCGACGCCGCCCTGCGGCATCTGCCAGACATGGGTGTCGTCGACATGCTCGATGCCGCCGGCGCGGCGGCCGATGAACACCAGTCCGTCCTTGTTGATCAGCATCACACCGACGCAGGTCCGGTAGGGCAGATCCTCGTAACGTGCCATTCCGCCAGACCCCTCGAATGCTGTTCTCGGTCGGCGGATGCGGCCCCCCGCGGGGATCCGTGCCGTACCAATTCGTTGATTTAGCTGGATTTTGATTTCAGCATCGCGGTTGTCAATGGCACCAAAAGGACACCCCGGTCGGCCAAGGTCTTGGTCCAGGCGCCGATGCGCTCGATCGAGACCGGCAGGGCCGAGGCGGTACCGATGGCGATGCCGCGCTCGCGCGCCGTCGATTCCAGCTTGTTCAGGGCGCGGTCGATCTCGGTCGGGGTCGGCACCACGTCGATCGCGATGTCGCCCTTGCCGAACGGCATCGACTGGTTGGCCGCGGCCAGGGACGCGATGCTGCGGGGCGAGGAGCCGTCGTCGAAGAAGCCGAGCCCGCGCTTGGCCGCCTCGCGGATGATCGGCTGCATCGCCGGCTCCGTTGCGATGAAGCGGGCGCCCATGAAATTGGCGAGGCCGGCATAGCCCTGCATCCGGCTGAGATGCCAGTACAGGCGGTCCATGTTCTGGTCCGCGCTGAGCGAGGTCAGCAGCGTCTGCGGCCCGGGATCGTTGTCGGGGAAGTCGTAGGGCTCCATCGGGATCTGCAGGAAGATCTCATGGCGCTGGGCGCGGGCGCGCTCGGCGAGCTTGCCGGGGTCCGAGCCGTAGGGCGTGAAGGCCAGCGTCACCGCCGGCGGCAGCTTCATGATCGCATCATTGGTCTTGGCAGCGCCGACGCCGAGCCCGCCGATCACGATGGCGACCACCGGCATCTTGGCGGCCTTGGCGCGGTCTGCATCCGCGGCGTAGACGTTGAACGGCTTCAAGTCGCCGGCGGCCACCGGGATCATGCCGTAGCGCGACTTCTCCAGCAGCTTCTGGTCGGTCCCGGCCATGACGGGCGGCGGCGCGGAGGCGGCGGCATCGCCCTTGTCGGTGGCCTCGCCGCCGATCACCACGTCGTGGCGCGCGCCGGTGGAGCCGTCGATCATGGTGACGGTCTTTGGCTCGCCCGCCTGCTTCGGCGCGTCCTTGGTCTCGTGCTTGCCCTCTGGCTTGGTGTCCGAGCCAGGGCCTGCGGCGGCGGGCTTCTGGTCCGCTGCCTTGTCCGTCGCATTGATCGCGATCCGCGTCATCGGCTCGCCGCCGAGCGGATCCTTGTTGAAGATGGCGAAGCCGGCAAATGTGATCAGGAACAGGCCGAGCAGGACGGCCAGCAGCTGCATGGCCGTGAACGGCAGCCGCAGCCGGCGTTTCCGGCGCGGCTTGTCCTGTCCGAGCGGGGCGCTCAGATCATCGGCCGTTTCAGTCATGCGAGATCCCGAATCACTCGCGATGACGATACCACGCCGGGGTCAAGCGGCGGCAGGCCGGGATAGGCCGGGGGCATCAGCAGTTCCAAGCAAAAAGGGCGGCTCCAGGAGCCGCCCTTTCGTCAGATCGAATGAATGCGCCGACCTTAGTTCGTAGCCTTAGTTCGCAGCTTTGGGCTTGTCGGTCGTGGCCTTGTTGTCGCCGCCCGGCGTCGGTGCGGCTGAGGCGCTGTTCTTGATGCCGTGGAGCAGGTCGCCGGCGAGCTTGAGCGCCTTGTCGTCCTTGGCGTCCGGCGGGACGTAGGACTGCGAGCCGGTCTTCTCGTCGCCGTCGTTCTTGAGATGGCCGCGCAGCGACGCCTCGCCCTTGGTGTCGGTGCGGGACTTCAGCTCGTCCGGCACGTCCTGCAGCACTTCGATATCGGGCACAATGCCCTTGGCCTGGATCGACTTGCCGGACGGCGTGTAATAGCGCGCCGTAGTCAGCCGCAGCGCGCCGTTGCCCGAGCCGAGCGGGATGATGGTCTGCACCGAGCCCTTGCCGAACGAGCGCGTGCCGACGATGGTCGCGCGCTTGTGGTCCTGCAGCGCGCCGGCGACGATCTCGGAGGCCGAGGCCGAGCCGCCATTGACCAGCACGATGACCGGCTTGCCCTTGGTCAGATCGCCCGAGTGCGCGGTACGGCGCTGGGTCTCCTCGGCATTGCGGCCGCGGGTCGAGACGATCTCGCCCTTCTCCAGGAATGCGTCGGAAACGGTGACGGCTTCCTCGAGCAGGCCGCCCGGATTGTTGCGCAGGTCGATGATGTAGCCCTTCAGCTTGTCGCCGATCTGGTTCGAGAGGTTGCCGACCTCGCGCTTCAGGCCTTCGGTGGTCTGCTCGTTGAAGGTGGTGATGCGGATGTAGCCGATGTCGTCCTGCTCGACGCGCGCGCGCACCGAGCGAACGCGGATGTTGTCGCGCACCAGTGTGACGTCGAGCGGATTGTCCTGGCCCTTGCGGATGATCTTGAGCTTGATCTTGGTGTTGACCGGACCGCGCATCTTCTCGACCGCCTGGTTCAGGGTCAGGCCCTGCACCGCCTCGTCGTCGAGATTGGTGATGATGTCGTTGGCCATGATGCCGGCGCGCGAGGCCGGCGTGTCGTCGATCGGCGAGACCACCTTGATCAGGCCGTCTTCCATCGTGACCTCGATGCCGAGGCCGCCGAACTCGCCGCGGGTCTGCACCTGCATGTCGCGGAAGCTCTTCGCGTCCATGTAGCTCGAATGCGGATCGAGGCCGGTGAGCATGCCGCTGATGGCGGATTCGATCAGCTTGGTGTCATCGGGCTTCTCGACATAGTCGGAGCGCACGCGCTCGAAGACGTCGCCGAAGAGATTGAGCTGGCGATACGTGTCCGCGGTGGCGGCTCGCGCGCTCGAGCCCATGAACACGGCGCGCGGCTGGGTCACGAACAGCGTCAGCGCTGCGCCGGTGGCCGCGCTGAGGAGGATTACTGAAGTCTTGCGCATCATCCGCGAACCTTCTCGCCTTCATTTGCGGCCCACCATGGGCCTGGATCGATTGGAGTGCCGTCTTTACGGAACTCGACATAGAGCACAGGTTGACTCGCGTTCGTGGCGAGAATGGAGGCGACTTGAGAGGTCGACCCCATGGTCGCGACCGGCTCCCCCGTGAGCACAAACTGTCCGATGTTGACCGAAATGCGCTCCATCCCGGCGATCAGGACATGATACCCGCCCCCGGCGTTAAGGATCAAGAGTTGTCCATAGCTGCGGAAGGGGCCGGAATAGACGACCCAGCCGTCACACGGCGTCGTGACCTGGGAGCCGGGCTTGGTGGCCAGCGAAATGCCCTTCTGGACCCCGCCGACCCCGTCGGAACCACCAAAGTCCCTGATCTTATTCCCGTTTACCGGAAGAGGCAGAAGTCCCTTGGCTGAGGCGAAGGCGATCGCTGGCGTGGTCCGGGACTTGTCCTTGAAAGCGGCGGGGCCGGATTTGGCGCTCGCGGCGGCAGTGGCGGCCGCCTTGGCCTCGGCCTGCCTCGCAGCCTCGGCCGCCTTCTCGGCGGCCTTGGCCGCGCTCTGCAGGTCCTGCTCCATCTTGGTGATCAGTCCCTGGAGATCGCCGACCTGCTTTGACAAGGCGATCGCGCGCGAATTCTCGGCGTCGAGATCCTTTTCCCGCGCGGCCTGCTGGCGCTGCCGCTCGTCCACCAACGCCGTCAGCCGGCTCTGGTCGTTGCGGACCCTGTCGCGATCGGTCGCGAGCTGGTCGCGCTCGGTGGCGATGGTCTTGCGCAGCGCCACGAGCTCGCCGAGCTCGCCCGCGATCTTTTCGGCACGGCCGCGCAGCTCCGGCACGACGGCGCCGAGCAGCATCGCCGTGCGCAGCGATTGCAGGGCGTCTTCGGGACGTACCAGAAGCGCCGGCGGCGTCCGCCGTCCGGCGCGCTGCAGGGCCGCCAGCACCTCGACGATGTCGGCGCGGCGCGAATCCAGCGAAGCGCGCATCTCTTGCTCGCGGCCGTTGAGAGTCCGCAGTCGCGCCTCGGTCTCGTCGATCTTGGTCTCGACGCTGCGCACATTGGCGGCGGTGTCGATCAGCTGCTGGTTGAGCTGGGTGCGGTCCTGGCCGAGCGCGGTGATCTCGGCCTTCAGCTTGGCCTGCGCTTCCTCGGCGCTCTTCTGCCTGGCGCGCGCGGCTTCGAGCTCCTGCTCGCGCTGCTTGATCGCGTCGGGCGAGACCGCCGCCGTTTGCGGCGGCGTCGCGGTCTGAGCTTGCGCGAGGCTGGCGCCGGCGAAGCTCGTGATCAGCAACAGGTTGAGGAGCGGCGCTCGCATCGTGTCGGCAAAGGTGCTCGTTGTGCGCGCATCACGCGCGGTGATAGGGGTGGCCGGCCAGAATGGTGGCGGCCCGATAAAGCTGTTCCAGAAGCATGACGCGGACCATTTGGTGCGGCCAGGTCGCAGAGCCGAACGCGATCGCGAGCTTGGCCTTACGGCGCAATTCGGGCGAAAGTCCGTCCGCCCCTCCGATCACGAAGATAGTATGTGTGGCACCCTCGTCGCGCCAGCGGCCGAGATGCCGTGCGAATACGGTGGACTCCAGATTCTGGCCGCGTTCGTCCAGCGCCACCAGGATCGATTTCTCCGGAATATTCGCGGAGATCGCGGCGGCTTCCTCGGCCATCCGCGTCGCGGCGTCGCGCGCCCGGCTTTCCGGGAGTTCGTGGATCGTGAGCCCGCGAAAGCCAAGCTTGCCGCCTGCTTCGCAGAACCGCTCGAAATAGCGGTCGGCAAGCTCCCGTTCGGGGCCCTGCTTCAACCGGCCCACGGCAATGACAGCAACACGCATGATGATTTCAGCGTCGTGTTCGAGGTCGCGCGCATCAGGCGCGCGCACGACGCTAGCATGCGCGTCAGCCGATTCGAATCGGCCAGAACCTAGATCGCCTTCGCCGCCCCTGGGCCCTGCGTGTACAACCGCTCGAGGTTGTAGAACTCACGGACCTCGGGTCTGAACACGTGCACGATCACGTCGCCGGAATCGATCAGCACCCAGTCGCAATTGGGCAAGCCCTCGACATGGATGTTCTTGATGCCGTTTTCCTTGAGGCTCTTGGTGACGTTTTCCGCGATCGCGCCGACATGCCGGTTCACCCGGCCGGTGGTGACGATCATGTAGTCGGAGTACGCCGATTTGCCGCGAAGGTCGATGGTGACCGTCTCTTCCGCCTTCATGTCCTCGAGGCGGGAGAGGATCAGGCTCAGCGTCTTGTCGGCGTCGGGTTGCGCCTCCAAGACCGCAGCTTTGGTCGATGTTTTACGCGCCGGCTTTGCAACCTTGGGTAAAACGGACTTCGTCGAAGCTGACTTGGACAATACAGATGTGGTCAGGGACCATTCCTTTCCTGTATCGCGACCGCCGAATCCGGCGCTCACTGGTTACACTACATCATGTGGGGTTAAGGGTTTCAATATGCCAGAGAGCCCCGAGACCCACACACCGTCGGAACACTCCGTCTCATTTCGTACCTTTCCAGCTCCCGTCCGGGTTCCGCAGGCCCGTGGAGGAGAGATTCAGCTTCAATCCGGTCAAAAAGACCCAGGCCGGCGCCGCTTGGTCCGCAAGCAGCGCTGCCTTGTCCTCGGGTAGGCGGTAGCGCGATAGCGCTTGTCCGGCAGGAGAGGCGAGGGCGCGAAAACTCTGCGGCGGGCGATCGATCACTGCCATCGGCACCTGGGCGGCGATGCGCCGCCAGTCCTGCCAACGGTGGAATTGAGCGAGGTTGTCGGCGCCCATGATCCAGACGAAGCGCAAGCCGGAGAAGCGGCGGCGCAGGATGTTGATCGTGTCGATAGTATAGCGGGTACGAATGACGGATTCGAGACAGCTCACCTCGATCCTGGGATCGTTGGCGACCTCGCGCGCTGCCTGCATGCGCGCGCCGAGTTCGTGCAGCGCGCCGTTCTCCTTGAGCGGATTGCCCGGTGTCACCAGCCACCAGATGCGATCGAGCTGCAATCGCTTCAGCGCGAACTGGCTGATGGCGCGGTGGGCCTGATGCGGCGGGTTGAACGAGCCGCCGAGCAGACCGATGCGCATGCCCTGCGCATAGGGCGGAGCCGCTTGCGCCACAAAGCGCGGCACGACGAATGTGTTGCTCAATGCGTGCCCCGCGACGTCACTTACGGCCGCGTCTGTCCGGTGCCGCGAACGCGATATTTGAAGCTCGTCAGCTGCTCGGCGCCGACCGGGCCGCGGGCGTGGAATCGGCCGGTGGCGATGCCGATCTCGGCGCCGAAGCCGAATTCGCCGCCATCGGCGAACTGCGTGGAGGCGTTGTGCAGCACGATCGCGGAATCGACCTCGCTGAGGAATCTGTTCGCCGCACCTTCGTCCGCGCTCACGATGGCATCGGTGTGATGCGAGCCGTGGCTCTGGATGTGCGCGATCGCGCCGTCGACGCCATCGACCACCTTGGCGGCGATGATCGCGTCGAGATATTCGGTGTCCCAATCCTCTTCGCTGGCAGGTTTTACGCGCGCATCGGCCTTCTGCACGGCGTCGTCGCCGCGCACCTCGCAGCCGGCATCCAGCAGCATCTGCACCAGCGGCGTCAGGCTCGATGCAGCGGCGCGATCGACCAGCAGGGTTTCGGCGGCGCCGCAGACGCCGGTACGGCGCATCTTGGCATTGAGCACGATCGACTTCGCCATCGCGAGGTCGGCGCTGCCGTCGACATAGACGTGGTTGACGCCTTCGAGATGCGCGAACACGGGCACGCGCGCTTCCTGCTCGACGCGTGCGACCAGGCTTTTTCCCCCGCGCGGCACGATCACGTCGATGGCGCCGTTCAAGCCTGATAGCATCATGCCGACGGCGGCGCGGTCGCGCGTCGGCACCAGCGTGATCGCAGCTTCCGGCAGGCCCGCTTCGCGCAGACCCTGCACCAGGCATTCATGGATGGCGCGGCAGGAGCGGAAACTGTCGGAGCCGCCGCGCAGGATCACGGCATTGCCGGATTTCAGGCACAGCACGCCGGCATCGGCGGCGACGTTGGGCCGGCTCTCGAAGATCACGCCGACGACGCCGAGCGGCACGCGCACGCGCTCGATGGTCATGCCGTTCGGCCGCTGCCAGCTCTCGGTGACGATGCCGATCGGATCGGCGATCCCGCGCACGATGCCGATGCCCTCGGCCATGCCTTCGACCCGCCCCTCGGTCAGCGTCAACCGGTCGATGAAGGAGGAGGTGGCATTGCCTGACGCGCGGGCCTCCGCAACGTCCTCGGCATTGGCGGCGAGGATCGCCGCAGAGTTCGCGCGGATCGCCCGCTCCATGGCTTCCAGCGCCCGGTTCTTCTGCTCCGGCGGCGCCAGCGCCAGCACGCGCGCGGCAGCGCGGGCTCGGCTAGCGAGATCGGACATCAGCGCCTGAAGATCGGCATTGCCGTCAACGGCTTTGAGAGGGGCGGCCATGGGGTCAAAACCTTCTGCTAAGGCGGTGTCCTAGCACGGAAATCCCGCATCTGCGAAGGGCGGGGAGGGTATGGCAGGTCTCCCGGCGCCTGCCCAGCGGAGGCCAGTGGCCGGGTTGAAGGGAACTCTTGCGCGTTTCCCAGTTATCAATAAATATCATTATTTGATAACGGAGCCTCCTATGGCCAGCAGCTACAGCATTGGCAAGCATTTCGAGGACCTGATCGACGATCTGGTCGAGAGCGGCCGCTATGCCACCGCGAGCGAGGTGATGCGCGAAGGCCTGCGCCTCGTCGAGGAGCGCGAGGAGCGGCGCAAGCTCAAGCTGGAGGCGTTGCGTGAGGAGATCCAGAAGGGCTTTGACAGCGGGCCGATGCAGGAGGTCGATGTCCAGGAATGGATGAACGACATCAAGGCGCGGGGACGGCAACGTTTGGCCGCGCGCAAACGTGGCGACTAGATTCCGCAAGTCTCCTCAAGCCGACCGCGATCTCGACTCGATCTGGGATTTCATCGCATCGAATAGCATTCGCGCTGCCGAGAAGCAGATCGCGCGCATCGGCGAGATATTCGAGATGATCGTTGACAACCCGCTGGCCGGACGAGAGCGCCGAGAATTGCGTATGGGCTTGCGCAGTTTCCCGGTGGGCAACTACGTGATTTTTTACATCCCGTTGACTGACGGCGTGGAGATCGTACGTGTCATGCACGGCCGGCTGGATATCGACGCCGACGACATGCAATAGCTGGGCGTCCGCTGGTATTACCCGCCCACCACCAGATCATCCCGGTGGATCATCTCCGACCGCCCGCTGATGCCGAGAATGGCCATCACGTCCGGGGAGGAGCGGCCCTTGATCCGCTCGGCGACCTCGGCGTCATAGGCGATCAGGCCGCGGCCGATCTCGCTTGTGTCGGGGCCGCGCACGATCACGGCATCGCCGCGGGCGAACTGTCCCTCGACCTTGACCACGCCGGCCGGCAGCAGGCTGGCGCCGGCGCGCAGCGCCGTCACCGCGCCGGCATCGATCGTCAGCGTACCCTTCGGCTCCAGCGTGCCCGCAATCCAGCGCTTGCGCGAAGTGATGGGATTGGCCGGCGTCAGGAACCAGGTGCAGCGGCCGCCGTCCGCGATTGCCTGCAGGGGATGCTCGATCTTGCCGGAGGCGATCAGCATGTGCGTGCCGCCGGTCGTCGCGATCTTGGCGGCCTCGACCTTGGTGCGCATGCCGCCGCGCGACAGCTCGGACTCGGCGTCGCCCGCCACCGCTTCGATCTCCGAGGAGATGCTCTCGACGACCGGGATGAGCTTGGCGTCCGGATTGTTCTTGGGCGGGGCGTCGTAGAGGCCGTCGATGTCGGACAGCAGCACGAGCAGGTCGGCGCTCGCCATGGTGGCGACGCGCGCGGCCAGGCGGTCGTTGTCGCCGTAGCGGATCTCGTTGGTGGCGACCGTGTCGTTCTCGTTGATCACGGGGATCGCGCGCCACTCCAGCAGCTTGCCGATGGTGGAGCGGGCATTGAGGTAGCGGCGGCGCTCCTCGGTGTCCTGCAGCGTCACCAGGATCTGGCCGGCGCCGATGCCATGCGCGCCCAGCACCTCCGACCAGATCCGCGCCAGCGCGATCTGGCCGACGGCGGCCGCGGCCTGGCTCTCCTCGAGCTTCAGCGGGCCGCGCGGCAGTTTGAGCCGGCTGCGGCCGAGCGCGATCGAGCCGGAGGAGACCACCAGCACATCGCGGCCCTCGCGGTGCAGCTTCGCCATGTCGTCGGCCAGCGCCGCCAGCCAGGACGCGCGCACCTCGCCCCGGTCGGAATCCACCAGCAATGCGGAGCCGACCTTGACGACGATGCGGCGGAATTGACTGAGTTCGGGACTGGCCATGAAAGTGTGTGGTGCTGGCGCTGGATGCGAATTGCTCGGGAAACGGCGGAGCGACGGGCGGCGCCGATGAGCCCTGCTTTTGCAGCAGGACGGTGACCGGCGCAAGGCAGCCGGAGTGGTAAACGGCGCATGTCGGCCTTGTGCCGGGCGTCCGCCTGGCTCTAATGGCGGTCAACGATAACGGGGCCGAAAGAGGAAACGAATGGATCGCCGCACATTCATGGCTGGATGTCTTGGAGGATCTCTCGGGCTGCCGCTGTTGGTGCAAGCGGACGGGGCGCAAGCGCAGGCCGGGCTGACCAAGGTCATTTTTCCGTTCGCAGCCGGAGCTGGCGGCGACACGCTGTGCCGGCTGATGGCGCAGGAGATGGCGCCGGTGCTGCAACGGACCGTCGTGGTCGAGAACCGTACCGGCGGCGACGGCCTGATCGGCATCAAGGCGGTGAAAGGCGCCAGCCCCGACGGCAGCATGGTGCTGGTGACCACGGGGCCGACCATGTATCTGCTGCCGATGGTGGAGACGACGCCGAGCTTCGACGCCGCCAAGGACTTCATGCCGGTCTCGCTGCTGGCACGGTTCGAATTCGCGCTGGTGATCAACCCGGCGGTCGACGCCACCGATTTCAAGAGCTTCGCGGCGTGGCTCAAGGCGCATCCGGACAAGACCTCGTTCGGGGTGCCGAGCAACGGCACCATTCCGCACTTCATGGGCTCCAAGCTCGAAAAGGATCTCGGCATCCGCCTGACCCGCGTGCCCTATCGCGGCAGCGCGCCCATCCTCAACGATCTCGTCGGCGGCCACATCTCGTTCGGCATCACGACGTTGGCGGACGCGCTGCCGCAGCATCGCGCCAAGGGCGTGAAGATCATCGCTGTATCGAGTGCAGAACGTTCGCCCTTCGCGCCTGATGTGCCGACGCTGAAGGAAAGCGGCGTCGATCTCGTCGCGGATGCCTGGTATGGCATGTGGCTCCCCGCCGGCAGCCCGCCGGAGTTGGCGAGCAAGCTCAGCGCCGCCGCGAGCGCAGCGCTCGCCAAGCCCGAGGTGAAGGAGAAGCTCACCGCGATCGGGCTGATTCCGGTCGGCTCGACGCCGGACGGATTGACCAGGGAGCTCGCCGCGAACATCGCGTTGTGGCAGCCGATCGTGAAGGCGACGGGCTACAAGATCGAGAATTGAGTCTCTCCTCCTGTCATTGCGAGGAGCTCTTGCGACGAAGCAATCCAGAGTCCCTCCGCGGAGAAGATTCTGGATTGCTTCGCTGCGCTCGCAATGACGACGTGGATGGATTTTCAATTGGATCGATGATGCGCTGCGCGCGTCGGCCTCTCTAAGCAGGCGGGTAGAGGCGAAGCGAAGCAAGACTTACATCTTCGCACGTTGCGCGATGCCGTCCCTGATCGCCGCGAGCTCTTTCTCATCCCAGATGCCGATCAGAATGCCGCCCTTCACCTGTAGCTGGTTGTCGGCATAGGCCGCGATCTTTTCGCGTGCCGTCGTGATATGGCCGCTGGGATGCAGCGCCCAGTCGAACAGCTCGGCCTGAAGCCGCGCGATGATGCTCGCGCATTCGGGGGCATCGCCGCGATCGACATATTCGTCCGGATCGGTTTCGAGATCGTACAGCATCGGGCGGAAGCCGGATGCGTGGATGTATTTCCAGCGGCCGTCGAACACCATGAACAGGCGGCAGCGCTCGATCGGCTGGTTCAGCTTCAGCCGCACGTCCTGCATGGCGTAGTCGTATTCGGAGAACGCCACCTTGCGCCAATCGCCTGGCGTCGGACCGCGCAGCAACGGCAGCAGTGAACGTCCTTCGAGGATGTGGCCGGGCACCTTGCCGCCGAAATAATCGACGAAGGTCGGCGCAAGATCGATCGCCTCGACCAGCGCATCGCTGCGCGTGCCGCGCGTCGAATCGGCCTCCTTCGAAGGATCGATGATGATCAACGGAATCTTCGCGGACTGTTCGTGGAACAGGTCCTTTTCGCCCATCCAGTGATCGCCGAGATAATCGCCATGATCGGAGGTGAACACAATCATCGTGGTGTCCAGCAGGCCGCGCTCGCCTAAAAATTTCATCAGCACGCCCATCTGGTCGTCGATCTGGGTGATCAGGCCCATATAGGTCGGGATCACCTTCTCCCGCGCATCGTCGCGGGCCATGTTGCGGGAGTAGCGCATGTCCATGTAGGCGCCGAACACCGGATGCGGGTTCTGCCGCTCGCGCTCGGAGCGGATCACCGGGATCATGTCGTCGGTCGAATACATGCTGGCGTAGGGTTCTGGCGCGATGTAGGGCCAGTGCGGCTTGATGTAGGATAGATGCAGACACCACGGCCGTCCGTCGACCTCGGCCTCGCTGATGAAGTCCATCGCACGCCGCGTCATGTAGGGCGTCTCGGAATGCTCGTCCGGCACGCGCGCGGTCTTGTCGGCATGCACCAGCAGCCAGCCGTTCTGCAACGAGCCGTCGTCGGCCGCGCCTGAATTGGCCCAATGCTCCCAGGGATTGGTGGCGTCGAAACCTTGGCTGCGCAGATAGTCATCGTATTTCGGCCGCGGCCGTCCCGTCGGATGCAGGCCGTCGTCTCGCTCGTAAGGCTCGAACCCGCATTCGGCGACATGCACGCCGATCACGGATTCCGGGGGAATGCCAAGCGCCTTCATGCCTTCGATATCGGGCGCCATGTGGGTCTTGCCGACCAGCACGTTGCGCACGCCGATCTTGTTGAGGTGATCGCCGAGCGTGGGCTCGCCGACGCGCAGCGGCCAGCCGTTCCAATGCGAGCCGTGCGAGCGCATGTAGCGCCCGGTGTAGAACGACATCCGCGATGGGCCGCAGATCGGCGATTGCACGTAAGCCTTGGTGAAGAGCACGCCACGCCTCGCCATGGCGTCGATGTTCGGCGTCTTCAGCGTGGGATGGCCGGTGCAGCCGAGATAGTCATAGCGAAGCTGGTCGCACATGATCCAGAGGACGTTCTTCGCGCGCGCCATGCGTCGTTCCTGTTGGTTCTTGTTTGTTGGATGCTGCGCTATCGTGGTCGCGATGGCAACCTGCCAGTGATGCGCGTGCCCGCAACCACGCACTCCGCTGTCGTCCCTGCGAACGCAGGGACCCATAACCACAGGGAGTGGTTTGGCGAGGACTCGTCGTTCGGTACCTCGACCGATCGCAGCCGATGGATCACGCGGTATGGGTCCCCGCGTTGGCGGGGACGACGGTGGAGAGAGCTTACACCGACCACGGCTCCGCTTCGGCCGCGCTCTTCGCCTTGGCCGACACCGGGCTCTCGCCGATCACCTCGGCGAGGGCGCGCAAGGCTTCCTTGACGCCTTGGCCGGTGACGCCCGACAGCAGCAGCGGCGTCTTCTTGGCGGCGCGCTTGAGGCGATCCTTCTGCTTCTTCAGCTCGTCCGGCTCGACCGCGTCGATCTTGTTCAGCGCGACGATCTCGATCTTGTCGGTGAGCTGCCCGCCATAGGCGTCGAGCTCGGTCCGCACTGTCTTGTAGGCCTTGCCGGCGTGCTCGCAGGTTGCGTCGATCAAATGCAGCAGCACGCGGCAGCGTTCGACATGACCGAGGAAGCGATCGCCGAGGCCGGTGCCTTCATGCGCGCCCTCGATCAGGCCGGGAATGTCGGCGAGCACGAATTCGCGGCCGTCGGCATTCACGACACCGAGCTGCGGATGCAGCGTGGTGAAGGGATAATCGGCGATCTTCGGTTTCGCGGCGCTGACCTTGGAGAGGAAGGTCGACTTGCCGGCATTGGGCATGCCGACGAGACCGGCATCGGCGATCAGCTTCAGCCGTAGCCAGATCCAGCGCTCTTCGCCGGGCTGGCCGGGATTGGCGTTGCGCGGCGCGCGGTTGGTCGATGATTTGAAATGCGCATTGCCGAAACCGCCATTGCCGCCTTCGGCCAGCACGAACTTCTCGCCGACCTTGGTGAAGTCGTGGATCAGCGTCTCGCGATCCTCGTCGAAGATCTGCGTGCCCACGGGGACCTTCAGCACGATGTTCTTGCCGTTGGCGCCGTGGCGGTCCGAGCCCATGCCGTTCTCGCCCTTCTGGGCCTTGAAGTGCTGCTGGTAGCGGTAGTCGATCAGCGTATTGAGGCCGTCGGCGACCTCGAGGATGACATTGCCGCCGCGGCCGCCATTGCCGCCGGAGGGGCCGCCGAATTCGATGAACTTCTCGCGGCGGAACGCCACGCAGCCGTTCCCGCCGTCACCGGAGCGGATATAGACCTTTGCTTCGTCGAGGAATTTCATGGGCCATAGGTAGGCCAGCCGCTCCCGCGCGGCAACCCGGATCGACCGGCAAATCGGCGGAAATTCCGCGATTTCACGGCGTACTTAACCCGCCGCGCGTCTCCGGATCAGGAATTTCTGCATGCCCTCCAGCACCAGCTCCTTGCGCTGGTTGAACACGGTGCTGCGCAGCGTCACCACGCCGGTCGAGCGGCCCGGCACGAGCTCGGTGACCTCTAGCGCGGGATAGAGGGTGTCGTCGGCAAATACCGGCTTGAGGAAGCGGCTCGATTGCTCGAGGAAGACGACCAGGGACTCCTCGACCATGAACGGAAACAGGCCGGCGCCGGGCGCGGTGTGGATCAAGGTCTGGAAGCCGTGAGCGAGCAGATGCGGCATGCCGCGGGCGCGGCAGTACTCCAGATCATAGTGCACCGGATGGGTGTCGCCGCTCGCGGTCTGGAATGCGGCGAATATTGCGGTGGTCTGGGTGCGGCTCGGCAGCACGAAACGCTCGCCGAGGACGAAATCCTCAAACCAGCGTTGCGCGGGGATCATGCGATGCTGGGCGGGATCGAACTCGGTCATGCGCTGCACCATTCTGAACGGATTTCGAGAGCGAATCCGTATCGCGCTGGACGCAGTGCGACAATGCGTTCAATTCGCCAGAGATGACTTGTCCCGCGCGCCCACCTGATTAAAACGAAAGCAAATGCCCCTCTTCAAATCACTCTCCGCCTATGACGACCGATCGGCGCGGCTGGCCGGCATCGCCTTGATGGTGCTGTCGATCTTCATGTTCTCGTTCGGTGATGCCATGGGCAAGTTCCTGGTCGGGACGTATTCGGTGGGACAGCTCCTGTTCCTGCGGGCCTGCGCGGCGCTGCTGCTGCTGGCGCCGTTGATCTGGCGGCAGCGTCACCTGTTCCTGGAGCTGGAGCGGCCGCGCCTGCAGTTCATCCGCGTCGTGCTGTCGACGCTGGAGGTCGCGGCGTTCTTCCTCGCCACGGTGTATCTGCCGCTTGCCGACGTCATCACCTATTATCTCGCCGGGCCGATCTTCGTCACCGCGATGTCGGCGATCTTTTTAGGGGAGAAGGTCGGCTGGCGGCGCTGGACCGCGATCCTGATCGGCTTCTGCGGCGTCCTCATCGCACTGCGTCCCTCCGCGCAGACCGTCAGCCTGCCGGCGTTGATCGCGCTCGGCGGCAGTCTCTCCTTCGCAACGCTGATGCTGATCACGCGCAGCCTGCGCAAGACGCCCGACATCGTGATGGCGTCCTCGCAATTCGTCGGCACGTTCTCGCTGGGCGCAGTGCTGTCGGCTTTCCACTGGGTGCCGCCGACACCTGGCAGCCTCGCAATCTTCGCATTGGCCGGATGTGTCTCGGTCACCGCGCTGTTCTGCGTCAACCGCTCGCTCAAGCTCGCCCCGGCCAGCGTCGTCGTGCCCTATCAATATTCGATGATCGTCTGGGCCGTGATCTTCGGCTTCGTCGTGTTCGGCGACGTGCCCTCCATCGCAACACTCGTCGGCGCCGCCATCATCATCGGCGCCGGCTTCTACATCTATCTGCGGGAGCGGGATCTGGGGCGCGAGACCACGGACGTGAATCCGCCGGCGTAGCGGCATCGTCATCCCGGGCTCGCGACTTCGTCGCGCCCCGGGACGACAGCTGTATGGGCCCGCGCCCTACCTCACTCTCCTCGCGCTGCTCCAGCTCTTCAGCGAGGCCCAGACGCCGCGTGACAGGCGAAAGCAATCGACCGGCGTGGAGGAGCCCAGCGCCAGGAAACGGTGCAGCTGGACACCGCTCCACTGGAAACCGCACTTCTCCAGCACCTTGCGCGAGGCCGGATTGGTGACGCGCGCGCCGGCGTAGAGATATTCGTCCTCGAACTCCTCGAAGAAGAAATCGATCGCGCCGCGCGCGGCCTCGGTGGCGAAGCCCTGGCCCCAATGCTCGACGCCGAGCCAATAGCCGAGTTCGGCATTGTCGGGCGAGGAGCAGTCGATGCCGACCATGCCGACCGGCCCGGTGTCGTGCTCGATCAGGAACACGGTCTCGCTGCCGAGGGCGGCGGTGGCGCGGATGAACTCGACCGCGTCGTCCTGCGAATAGGGGTGAGGGAGGCGGCGGGTGTTTTCCGCGACGCGGCGGTCGTTGGCGAGCCGGGCGATGGTCCTGACGTCGGCGAGTGTCGGTCGCCGCAAGGTCAGCCGCTCGGTGGCGACGACGCTGGGTCTCGCCTCAGCCAAGGTCACGCTCGAGAAATCCTGCAACATGTCCGGCTCCTGGAAAGTCACTAAGTCAAAGTGAGCAAGTCAAAAGAAAAGGGGAGGCCGGTTTCCCGCCTCCCCTTGGAGCCTTCGATCTCTCGATCTCTTGGACTCCGCCGGTTCAGTCGGGACCGGCGGACTCCAATTTGATCCACCGTCTATTCAGCAGCCTCTGCGATCGGGAGCACCGATACAAAGGTGCGGCCGTTGGCTTTGGCTTGGAACGCAACACGACCCTCAATCTTGGCGAACAAAGTGTGGTCCGTGCCCATGCCGACATTAAGGCCGGGGTGCCAGGTGGTGCCGCGCTGACGCGCAATGATGTTGCCGGGCGTGACGATCTCGCCGCCGAACGCCTTGATGCCGAGGCGCTTGCCCTTGGAATCGCGACCGTTGCGCGATGAACCGCCTGCTTTTTTGTGAGCCATGGCTCGTCTCCGAAATCCTGCGTATGTCTAGATCAATTCCTTGACGGAATCATTTCACGATTTCTCACGCATCAATTCGTGAATTGGCGTGATCAAATCTATTTATTCGGCGGCTTCCGCTGCCGGCTCCTTCGCCACCTTTTCCTTCTTCGGACGCGGGCCCTTGGTGGGCTTGGCGCCGTCGGTCAGGATCTCGCTGATGCGCAGCACGGTGATCTCGTCGCGATAGCCGCGCTTGCGGCGCGAGTTCTTGCGGCGGCGCTTCTTGAACGCGATGACCTTCGGTCCGCGCTTGTGGTCGAGCACCTCGACCGCAACGGACGCGCCTGCGACCGTCGGGATGCCCAGCACCGGCGTGTCGCCGCCGACCACGAGCACTTCATTCAACTGCACGATCGAGCCGACTTCGCCTTCGATCTTGCCTACTTCGAGAACATCATCCGGCACGACGCGGTATTGCTTGCCGCCGGTTTTGATGACTGCGAACATCGTTTTTTTCTCCGTGTTCAATCCCGGCCTCGGGACGAGCATCGTCCGGGTCGGCTTTTTGTCAGTCGCTACGGGTTTATGTGCGTTTTGTGCGGGTGGGAGTTATCCCTTTGAAAACCCACGCAAAAACAAGCGGCGCGAGAAACGCCCCGCGCCGGCTCTGGGACTTATAGCCGCCGATCGCGCCAAGTCAAGGAAAACCGCCGAAAAGGCCCGGAATTCGAAGGATTTGGCCGTGCTGAAAGCGCGCAGCCGAATCTCGACCGGCCATGCAACAAACGGGTTCCCCCGCAGTTGTCCCGGCCGGAACACTCAAGCGGGCAGGGCTCTCATGGCAACGGACGAACTGGTCAAGTCAACGACGGGCATTGCTCAGCACGGCGCCGAACGGCTGCCGTCGGTGGATGTCGACAGCTTCAACATCGAGATCAAGGACGAGGACGGCTTCCTGGGCGACCGCGCCAGCAAGGGCGCCTTCCGCGAAATCCTGGACCGCTGGCGCAAGCCACTGCGCAAAACGGGGGAGGACCCGTTCGGCAAGGAACCCTCCGAGAACATCAGCAAGAAGACGCTGGACGACATTCTCATTGGCGATGACGTCGAGGCCTCGGCGGTGGTGCACAGCGCGATCGAGGATTTCGCCCAGGAGCTCGCTTACGTCACGCGTCGCTTCCTCAAGACCAAGGCCTGGGCCAAGACCGAGCGCATCGTCGTCGGCGGCGGCTTTCGCGATTCCCGGCTCGGCGAGCTCGCGATCGCGCGCACCGAGATCATCCTGAAATCCGAGGACTTCAAGATCGACATGCTCCCGATCCGCCATCACCCCGACGAAGCCGGCCTGATCGGCGCGCTGCATCTGGCGCCGTCCTGGATCTTCGAGGCCCATGACAGCATCCTCGCCGTCGACATCGGCGGCACCAACATCCGCTGCGGCCTGGTGGAAACCAGCTGGAAGAAGGCCAAGGATCTGTCGAAGGCCAAGGTTGTGCATTCCGAGCTGTGGCGTCATGCCGACGACGAGCCGACGCGCGAGGGCGCGGTCAAGCGGCTGACCAAGATGCTGAAGGGGCTGATCACGGAAGCCGAGAATGAAGGGTTCAAGCTCGCCCCCTTCATCGGCATCGCCTGCCCCGGCGTGATCAATCCGGACGGATCGATCGAGAAGGGCGCGCAGAATCTTCCCGGCAATTGGGAGAGCAGCAAGTTCAACCTGCCGGCGAGCCTGCTCGAGGGGATTCCCGAGATCGGCGAGCACGACACCGCGATCCTGATGCACAATGACGGCGTGGTGCAGGGTCTCTCCGAGGTGCCGTTCATGCAGGACGTCGACCGCTGGGGCGTGCTCACCATCGGCACCGGCCTCGGCAACGCCCGCTTCACCAACCGCCGCAAGGAAAATGGAAAGGACCGTGATTCCACGGAGAACGGGAAGAAAAAGGGCAAGGACAGCAAGTAGAGCGCGAGCGCAGTAACCTTGACCGGTTAGGTTAAGGACCGGATTGCGTTGCGGCGTGCCCGCCGCACGCTAGGGTCGAATCGTCGCCTCACCTGGCCGGCGAAGCCGCCCTTCACGGTCAGCATTTCAATGAGCGGCATCGGGACCGCCAGTGTTTACCGCGTCTGGCGGTCCCACCCCGTTCTTCAGCTCCACCCCACCCGCTGAAAGAACGCCGCGATTTCCGCCGCCGCGCGATCCGGATCTTCCCGATGCGGGAAGTGGCCGACATCAGGAAACATCTTGAGATCGAGCGCACTGAAGGTTTCGGACAGCCGATCGGTCCATGCATAGGGAAACAGCGGATCGTGCTCGGCCCAGCGCACGCAGGTCGGCACGCCGATCGGCGGCAGACGCGGCGCCTCACCCTTCATCATCGCGACGCGCCCGGCATGCGAGGCGCGATAATGCGCAAAGCCGCCGGAAAGATTGCCCTCTTTCAGGAAATTGTCGGCGAAGGCGTCGAGCACATCGTCGAAGGCGTTCTTCCGGTGTGCCCAGCCTGTCAGGAAATGGCCGATATAAAGCCGGCAGATCTCGCGGCTGGCACCGACCAGCGCAGGCGCCATCTCCATCTGGTGGAAGGACTGGTACCAGATATGGTTGAGCCTGTCGGGTGCGGCCATCCGTGCACCGATCCCGGGATAGACGAAATCGAAGAAGAACAGCCCAGTGAGCCGCCCGGGCGCCTGCCGGGCCAAAGGCTGCATCACGGCGCCGCCGACATCGTGGCCGACCACGCCGAATCGGTCGATGCCGAGCCGGTCCATCAGCGCCAGCATATCCGCCGCGTGGCCGTCCGGCCCGTAAGGCCCATCCGGCTTGTCGCTGTCGCCGAAGCCGCGCAGATCGGGCGCGATCAGGGTGAAGCGGTCCGAAAGCCGCGCCATCACCGGCTCCCAGGTCAGCCAGAATTCCGGCCAACCATGCAGCAAAAGCAGCGGTTTGCCGCGCCCGGTGCGGACCAGATGGAAATCGGCGCCATTGGCCGTGACCGTCAGATGCTCCATGGCAGTTCCTTTCGCGGGGCGGGACGGCGGCGAAAGAGGCAGCGGATTTTCCCCTTTCGCGCCTTGTCTGGCCCGCCATCCTCGCCTATTAACGCCCCCAACCACAGGGGCCCTGCTCCTATATGGCGCCTTCAGGAGAGGTGGCAGAGTGGTTGAATGCACCGCACTCGAAATGCGGCATAGGTGCAAGCCTATCGGGGGTTCGAATCCCTCCCTCTCCGCCATCAAAATCGAAACCAGCCGAAAACAGCGAGCCCTTCGGTCCGAACGGCATGGTGCTTCCCGGTGGTCCGGAAAGCTCCTGCGCGGCTCAAGCCTACAGCAGCTTGTCCGGCGTCAGTGGCAGATCGCGGATGCGCTTGCCGGTGGCGTTGAAGGCGGCATTCGCGATCGCCGCAGCCACGCCGGCAATCCCGATCTCGCCGATGCCGCGCGCGCCCATTGGCGTACGAGGATCGGGAATATCGGTCCACACCACGTCGATGTCGGGGACGTCGAGATGGGCCGGGATGTGATAGTCCGCGATGGACGCACTGATGATCCGCCCGCTGCGCTCATCGAGCAGGGTTTCTTCAGTAAGCGCCATGCCCAGTCCCATGATCATGCCGCCGCGAAACTGGCTGGCCGCCGTCTTCGGGTTGAGGATGCGACCGCAATCGAACGAGCCGACGAGACGGTCGACGCGCACCTCCCCCGTCACCTCGCTGACGCGCAATTCGCAGAAGATCGCGGACCGGCTGTGCATCGAGAATTTCAGCACCTCGAGCGGCGCCGAGCTTTCGCCGACGACGCTGATGTCGCTGCGCGCGGCACGCTTGAGGATCGACGCGAAGCTTTCATGTCGCGACGGATCGCCGATCTTGCGCAAGCCTGCGTCGGCGAACTCGATCTCGTTCGCCCGCAGGCCGGCGAGCGGCGTGTCGTTGCCGGCGAGGCGCAGCAGTTCGCCGGCGAGCTTCGTGCTCGCCGCATTGATCGCCGCGCCAAGCGACGCCGTTTGCGACGAACCGCCGGCAAAGCTGCCGAACGGCAGGCTGGTGTCGCCGATCCGGACGGTGACGCTGTCGAGTGGCAGTCCGAGACGATCGGCCGCGTGCTGCCGCTGCACGGTTGCGGTGCCCATGCCCATCTCGTGCGCGGCACTCGCCACGGTCGCGCGACCATCGCCGTCGATCGTGATCCGGGCCGACATGCCCGGCATCCGCACGTAGGGGAACGAACCTGAGGCGCATCCCATGCCGACCAGCCACTCGCCCTCCTGGCGCGAACGCGGCGTGGGCGTACGCCGCTCCCAGCCGAAGCGTTTGGCACCGAGGTCGTAGGCCAGCATCAGGTCGCTCTGCGAATGCGGCGCGCCGCTGACCGGATCGGCGTGACCGATGTTGCGGCGCCGCAGTTCGATGGGGTCGATCTTGAGTTCATGCGCCAGCTCGTCCATCGCGCTCTCGACCGCGAACGTCCCTGGCGCCTCGCCCGGCGCGCGCATGAACGTGTTGGCGAGCAGATCGAGGTCGATGGCGTGCTGCACGATGTCGAAGCTTCGCGCCGCGTAAAGCGACCGGCTGGTCAGCGTGAACGCCTCGTCGGTCACGCTGTGCAAGGGCTTGACCGAATAGCCGTGATGAAGAAGCGCCAGTAGCGTGCCGTCGCGGTCGGCCGCGAGCGCCACGCGTTGCTCGGTCTGCGAACGGCCGCCGACAAGACGCTGCATGCTGGCCCGCGACAGCACCAGCCGGACCGGCCGCTGCGCGAGTTTCGCCGCCGCGGCGCCGAGGATCTGATGATCCCATAGTGCCTTGCCGCCAAAGCCGCCACCGACGAACGGCGAACTGACGAAGACCTGCGTCTCCTTGATGTCGAACACCTTCGCCAGCGAGCCGGCCGTGCCGTTCAACATTTGCGTGGCGTCGTGCACGCTCAGCCGGTCACCGTCCCAACGGATGGTCGCGGCATGAGGCTCCATGGGGCTGTGACTGTGCCAGGGCGTGCGATAGACCGCGTCGACGACGGTGGCCGCCGTCCTGAATGCGCTATCCGCATCGCCCTTCTTTAGCCGGTTACGCTCGATCATCAAGGAATCTGGCGTACGCGCAACCGCCTTGCCGGCCTCGAAGTCCGTCCGCGCAGCAGCCGCCTCGTAGCGGACGACGATCAGCGATGCGGCGAAGTTCGCCTGTTCCTGCGTCTCCGCAAGCACCACCGCCACCGTCTGGCCGTTCCAGCGGATCTCCGCGTCCTGCATCACCGGCAGGATGTTGTTGCCGGCCGCTTTCAGGTTGGTCAGGCCGATCGGCGGCGGCAGCGCCATTTTCGGGGCGTTGCGGTGAGTCATGACCAGCGCGACGCCCTCCGCCGCCTCGGCGGCAGCGACGTCGAGTTCGGCGATGCGCCCGCGTGCAATCGTGGAGTGGACGAAAGCCGCATAGAGCAGCCCGTCCATGGGCACTTCCGCCGCGAAGCGCGCCGCGCCCTTCACTTTGTCGGGGCCGTCGACGCGCGACTGCTGCGTCCCGAGGTTGACCCGCTTGTCGATCAGCGGATCCGGCGTGCCGCCCGGCAACCAGCTGCCGGGAACGTAGCCCATCGCGGCGCGGACGCCGCCGACGATCGCATTCTGCAGCTTGCTCATGCGTCCGCTCCGGTCAGTTGGGCGAGCACGGCCACGATGGTCCGCTTCGCGAGTTCGACCTTGAAGGCATTGCCGTCAACCGTGCTGGCCGCCGCCAGTTCGGCATCGGCCGCTGCACGAAAGCGATCCGGCGTCGCCGCCTCGCCCAGCAGCATTTTCTCGGCCTGCCGCGCGCGCCATGGCTTGGCGGCCACGCCGCCGAGCGCGATCCTGATATCCCGGATCTTGCCGTCGACGACATCGACACCGGCTGCGACCGATATCAGCGCGAATGCGTAGCTGGAGCGATCGCGGACCTTGCGATAGGTCGAGTGCGCGGCCGCCGGGCCTGGCGGGAGCTCGATCGCGGTGATCAACTCGCCGGGGTGCAGCACCGTCTCGATCTCAGGCGTCTCGCCCGGCAAGCGATGGAAATCGGTCAGAGCCACGCTGCGCGCCCCTCCATTGCCGGCGAGGTGAACCGTCGCATCGAGTGCCGCGAGCGCGACGCACATGTCGGAAGGATGCGTGGCGATACAGTGCGGCGATGCGCCGAGAATCGCGTGATAGCGGTTGAAGCCGCCGATGGCGTCGCAGCCGGCATGCTGCTCGCGCTTGTTACAGCGCGAGCCCGCCGCATCGTAGAAATAGGCGCACCGCGTGCGCTGGAGGATGTTGCCCCCGACGGTCGCCATGTTGCGGATCTGCGCGGACGCTCCGGCCAACAGCGCGCGCGACAGCATCGGATAGCGCGCACGCACGGCGGGATGCGCAGCCAGCGCGCTGTTGCGCACCGCCGCGCCGATCCTGAGGCCACCGTCGGGCATTTCGACGATCTCGGCCGGCAGGCGCGAGACATCGACCAGCGCCTGCGGCGCCTCGATGTTCTGTCGCATCAGATCGACGAGATTGGTGCCGCCACCGAGGTAACGGGCGCGTCCGGCGGCTGCGGCGGACAGCGCCGCGTCCTGGTCGGCAACGCGCTGATAGGCAAAGGTTCTCATGCCGCTTCTCCGTCCATCAGCGTCTCGATCGCGTCGATGATCCCGTTGTGCGCGCCGCAGCGGCACAGATTGCCGCTCATGCGCTCGCGGATCTCCTGGCGCCGTGCGCCCGTCGGGCCTTCGGCGAGGTCGGCCGTGACGTAGCTGGGATCGCCGCGACGCAATTCCTCGATCATGGCGATCGCCGAGCAGATCTGGCCCGGCGTGCAATACCCGCACTGGAAGCCGTCATGCGCGATGAAAGCATGCTGCAACGGATGCAGCTCTCCATCTTCAGAGGCCAGGCCCTCGATGGTGCGCACCTCGCAGCCATCGGCCTGCACCGCCAGCGTCAGGCACGACAGCACCCGCTCGCCGTCGATGATGACGGTGCATGCGCCGCAGCCGCCCTGGTTGCAGCCCAGCTTCGTCCCGGTCAGGCCGAGACGCTCCCGGAGCAGATCCAGCAGGGAAACCCTGGGGTCGTCGGGTGGAGGATGTGCGATGCCGTTGACGACGATAGCCATGACGCCTCCATCTCTGGGCCAAGCTTGCCTCGAGCTCGAGCAGTCATCACTAAGATAATACGAAATTCGTACTATTCAAGTTTCGTTGTCGGCAATCTTTTCAGTCAGACGGATCAGTTCGTCCTGTTCGGAGGTCTCCAGCGCCCGCAGCATGGTCCGGCAAGCCTGCCGGTAGCCCTCGATCTGCTCGTCAACCACCTGGCGCCCCCTGTCGTTGGCGCTCAGGGCGACCGCGCGGCGATTGTCCTCGGGGCGGCGACGTTCGACCAGGTCTCTCTTCACCAGCCGATCCACGGCAGACGACATCGTCGTCATCGCGACACTGAGATAGCGCGCGACATCGCCCATGCCGCAGCCGGGATGCTCGGCGATGAACATCAGGGTCTGGGCATCGAGCGCGTTGAGCGCATTGTCGGCCGCAGCCACCGCCTCGGCCACCTTGAACCGCCGCGTGAAACGTCCAAACGCGCGCGTCAGTTGCTCGACTTGTTCTCGGGTTGGTTCAGGCATGGCCGCACCAAAACATGTTCGGCAGTTCGGGGCCAGAGATCGATGTACGAAAGAAGGATTCGTCGATGCAGGGATGCGTCCCCGGCAGAGCGTCGGTCAGACACTGCTCCAGCCGCTAACTTTTTCCGCCAGGCCGATACCGCACGTGATCAATCAACACCCGCAGCTTCGGCGGCAGATTCCGCCGGTCCGGAAAATACAGGAAAAACCCGCTGAAATACGGGCAATAGTCCTCCAGCACCGACACCAGTTCGCCTCGTTCGATATAGGGCCGGAACGTTTCTTCCATGCCGAATGTCAGGCCGCCGCCGGCGCAGGCGGTCCGCACCATCACCCACATGTCGTTGGTCGTGATCCGCGGCTCCACCGCGACGTCGAACTCGCGCCCGGCTTCCGCAAATTCCCAACGGTAAGGCGCGACGTGCGGCGCCGGTCGCCAGCCGATGCAGCAATGCTGCGGCAGCTCGCGCGGGTGAGACGGGGTGCCGAAGCGCTGCAGATAGGCCGGAGCGGCGACGACGAGCTGACGCTGATCGCCTGAAACAGGCACGGCGATCATGTCCTGCTCGATGACTTCGCCGAGCCGGACACCGGCGTCGTAGCCCTCGGCCACGATGTCGAATTCCTCGTCGGTCACGGTGACGTCGACCTGCACGCCGGGATGGGCCTGCGTGAAATCGGCCAGCAGCGGGCCGCGGATGAATCGCTCGGCGATCGACGACACCGCAAGGCGCAGCTGCCCGGTCGGCTGCGCGTCACGGTCCCGGGCGCCGTTGATCGCCTGTTCGACCTCGGCGACCGCCGGTGCCACGCGCTGGTGCAGGCGCAGGCCGGCTTCGGTGAGGCTGACGCTGCGCGTCGTGCGCTGGACCAGGGCCACGCCCAGCCGATCGGCGGCGCCGCGAAAGCTCCTGGCATCCGCGACCGCGATGAAAACGGCGACAAGGTTCAAGTCGGTGGTCATTGGTTAGTTGAATTTACCACCCCGGTCATCATTGGCCAACTTCTCTTATTTGTCGCCGAGCGCTATCTCCCGGCCATCGATGGAGGCAATGATGACAGCACTTGATCAATACCGCCTGCTTGGCCGCTCCGGCCTGCGCATATCGCCACTCGCGCTGGGCACGATGACCTTCGGGACCGAATGGGGATGGGGCGCCGATCCCGATGAGGCTCGGCGGATCTTCGATCTCTATGTCGATCGCGGCGGCAATTTCATCGACACGGCGGTGAACTACACCAATGGCGCGTCCGAGCGCCTCGTCGGCCAGTTCGCCCGCGACAAGCGCGATCGCCTCGTGCTCGCGACCAAGTTCACCATGGCGCGCGATCCCGGCAATCCCAATTCGGGCGGCAACCACCGGCTCAACATGCTGCGTTCGGTGGAGCAGAGCCTGCGTCAGCTCGACACCGACCGCATTGACCTGCTCTACCTCCACGGCTGGGACGCGACGACGCAGCCGGATGAGGTGATGCGCGGCCTCGACGATCTCGTGCGCAGCGGGAAGGTTTTGTATGTCGGCATCTGCAACACGCCGGCCTGGCGCATTTCCCAGCTGCAGACTCTCGCCGAGCTGCGCGGCTGGTCTCCCTTCGTGGCCCTGCAGATCGAATATAATCTGGTCGAGCGCACCGTTGAGCATGAGCTCATTCCACTGGCAACCGCGCTCGGCCTCGGCGTGCTGCCCTGGTCGCCTCTCGGCGGCGGCGTGCTCACCGGCAAGTACACCCGCGCCGATCTCAGGGATTCCCAGGAGCGCGCCGTCGGAACGACGCGCGCCTCGATCATCGCGTCATCCGGCCTTCTCAACGCGCGATCGCTGGACGCGGCGGACGTGGTGCGCACCATCGCCGCCGAGCTCGGCGCGACGTCCTCGCAGGTGGCCATTGCTTGGACATTGGCAAATCCTGCGGTCGCCGCGCCGGTGATCGGCGCCCGCACGCTGGAGCAGGCCGAAGACAATTTCGGCGCCGTCTCGATCTCACTTTCGCCTGAGCAGATGGCGCGCCTCGACCAGGCGACCGCGCCGGAGCCGATCTTTCCGGGCCGCTTCCTGCGCCGTCCGATGGTCGAGCAGCTCATCTTCGGCGGCGCCACCGTCGGTCGGCGCGAATAGATCGAGCAACAACAAGTCGGCGATGTCTCGCCGACGGTGCGTGCATCACTTCGGGGCAGACGACATTTTGCACCAGAAAGGGAGACACCAATGGCAAATATGCTCAACCGCGCACTTGCATCGTGCGTCTACGCGGTCATCGTCACGGCCTCCACCCTGACGACGGCAGCGCCCTGCGGACAGGCCAATTCGCTGCAGGACGACAACAAGCGGATCGTCACCGATGCGTTCGATCGCTGGGCGGCGGGAGGAACCAGCTTCTTCAACGACCTGCTGCACGACGATGCGGTCTGGCGCATCGAGGGATCAGGCCCAAGCGCCGGTGAATTCCGAGGCCGCGATGTGTTCGTGGAGCGCGCGGTGCGCCCGTTCGCGAGCCGATTGTCGACGCCGGTGCGTCCGACAAGCGTGAGGATCTTTGCCGATGGCGACCACGTCATCGCGCATTGGGAAGGCGGCGGCGTGGCGCGCGACGGCAAGCCTTACGTGAACAGTTACGCGTGGATCATGCGCATGCAGGACGGCAGGGCGGCGGAGGTGACGGCCTATCTCGACCTCGCGCCCTATGACGACATCCTCAGGCGCATTCCCTTGCCGGCGCAATAGCGCCGGCTGCGCGCTGACATGATGGCGATGCGGCCGCGCTGTTCAGGGCGGATCGCCGCGCTTCCGGGGGGCCGATCCAGGCGCAGCATCACCCGATCTGGCTCGCTCGGATGGTGCCCGACCCACCCCAACGAGACGCTCGCGTAAGTGATTGATATTGCTGGATTCGTCTACTGTGCATGGGGTTGTTTTCGTCCTTCATATTGTCCAAGCCCGCAAAACCGCCGCCAGCCCCCCTCTTGAACCCACGCCGCGGACGATCCGACCTAGCAAGGTCCCGCCATCCGGCGGGCGCCAGGTGACTCCAAGACAATGTTCGACAGGACCTACCGCCAGCGCCTCGAAGCCGATCTTGCGCGATGGGAGGCCGATGGCGTGATCGCGCCCGCGGCAGCCGCCTCGATCCGCAGTGCGCTGCCGCCGCTTTCCGCCGGCATCAACATCGCCGTCGTCATTGCCATCGTCGGCGGCCTGTTGATCGCGGCCGCTTTCCTCGCCTTCGTCGCCGCGCATTGGACCGAGATCGCGCGGCTGCTGCGGTTCGCGATCCTGCTCGCCGGAATGATCGTTGCCGGCGGTCTCGGCGCGTGGTTCGCGGCGAGGGGCCGCGACGTCCTCGCCGATCTCTGCGCCAGCATCGGCGCCGTCGTCTTCGGCGCGGGCATCGCGCTGGTCGGGCAGATGTATCATCTCGGCGAGGATTTCGCCGGCGGCATGCTGCTGTGGTCGATCGGCGCGTTCGCCGGGGCGCTCCTGACCGGTTCGCGCGGTGCGCTTGCGGTCGGGCTCGTGGCTGCCAGCATCTGGACCTGCATGCGGACCACCGACACGCCGGACGCGCTGCATCTGCCGTTCATCGCGGTCTGGCTCATCGCGGCCGCGACGGCCTTCGCATGGAATTCGCGCGTCGCGGCCCATCTCGTCGCGCTGGCGCTGCTGCCCTGGTGGATCGCGACCTCGCTGCGCTTCGAGTTCGACGGCGCCGAGCCGTCGTTCCTGCTCGCGAACGGTGCGGCCCTGGTGTTCGGTGCCGGGCTCGCCATCGCCTCCGCGCCGTCGCCCCGCGCGCTCCGTCTCGGCAGCGTGCTGTCGGTCTACGGCGCGCTTGCGCTGGCCGGCGTTGCCTTCCTCGAGGTGACCACCGCCGACGACATTCTCCGCATCCGCACCAAGACGGTGCCGGCGCAATCGCTGTGGGCGATCCTGTGCGGGATCGCGGGCGTGGTGCTGGCGCTCGCATCCGCAGGGATCACCAGGCGCGGCGGTGAAGTCCTTGCGGCAGGCGCGATCGGGCTCGTGCTGCTCGCCGCGCCGCTCTGGCCGGCTGCCGAGGCCGGCGAGCCCTGGCTCGCCTATGCCGCGCTGCTCTGCGCCATGCTGTGCCTCGTCGTGTCAGGCATGCTCGACGATGTGCGTCCGCGCATCATTGCCGGCTGGCTCGGCATCGCCGGCGTGGTCGCCGGCATCACCTGGGCCGTGAAGGGCTCGCTGCTGCACCGCTCGGCCTTCCTTGCTGCGGCCGGGATCGCCGCCGTCGCCTTCGCCACCGCGCTCAACCGCATGCTGCCGAGGGTCGCGCGATGATCGGGCTCGCCGCATCCGTCACGAAGCTCTGGCAGCGGATTCCGAAAACCGTGCTGTTCGCCGTCGCGGTCCTGGTTCAATGCGCGCTGCTGGTTCTGATGGTCGCCGACCGCATGCAGATCCTGCGCGGGGGCACCGAGATCACCCTGCAGACGCAGCCGGTCGATCCCCGCGATCTCCTGCGCGGCGATTACGTCGTGCTCAGTTACGACATCTCGCAAGTGCCGGCCGGCGTGCTCGCCGGAAAGCCCGCCGACGCGCGCCATCGTCTTCGTCAAGCTCGCGCCTAATGCCAATGGCCTTTACGAGGCCATCTCGGTGCACGCCGAGCCCGTCGCCGTCACCGCGCCCCAGGTACTGATCCGCGGCCGCGTCGGCAGTTACGGCGGGTCCTGCGGCGAAGACCGCCGCCGCTTCTGCGACAAGCTGCCGATCAAATATGGTCTCGAAAGCTATTTCGTGCCCGAAGGCGAGGGCAAGAAGCTCGAAGACGCCCGCAACCAGCAGAAGCTGCGCATCGTCGCCGCCGTGCTGCCCTCGGGACGCACCGCCATCAAGCGCCTGCTGCTCGACGGTGAGCCCGTCTATGAGGAGCCGTTGTATTAGGCGCTCGCTTTCAGCGCCCGCCGCAACACGTCCCAGACGCGCGCATCGTTCATATGCGCCACGTTAAACCGCATGAGGTCCGGCGCCGCCTGCGCTACGCTGAAGACGTTGCCCGGCGCCAGCACGACGTCCTCTTCGAGTGCAGCACGCGCGACGGCGGTGGCATCCTGACCGCCCGCAAGGCGGCACCACAGGAAGAAGCCGCCGCGCGGCATCAGCCAGGGTTCGACGCCCAGCGCCTGAAGCTTTCGCGCGACGTCGCGGCGTGTGCGCGTGAGCTTTTGGCGGAGCTCGTCCATGTGCTTGCGATAGCTGCCACCGGCCAGGACTTTCGTGAGGATCTCGGTCGCGACCGGGCTCGGGCCGCCGAAATTGGAGGCGACCTGGAGATCGACGAGATGCTCGATCCAGTCGGCACGCCCTGCGATGTAGCCGCAGCGCACCGAGGCCGACAGCGTCTTGGAGAAGCTGCCGGTGCGGATCACGCGGTTGAGCCCATCCAGCGCGGCAAGACGCGGCGAGCGCTCCGGCTCGAAGTCGCCGAAAATGTCGTCCTCGATGATGGTGAGATCATGCGCGGCGGCCGCGGTCAGCAGCCGGTGCGCGGTCTGCAGCGACAGCGTCGCGCCGGTCGGATTGTGCAGGGCCGAATTGGTGATGTAGAGCCGCGGCCGCTCGCTCGTCAGGACCTGCTCGAAGCGGGTGACATCAGGGCCCGATGGCGTGTAGGGCACGCTGACGATCCTGGCCTGATGCGCCCGCAGCAGCGCACGGAAATTGAAGTAGCAGGGGTCGTCGACCAGCACCGTGTCGCCGGGACGGAGCAAGAAGCGGCAGATCAAATCGGTCGCCTGCGTGCCCGACCCCGTCAGCATCAACTGGTCGGCCGACGCCTCGATTGCATCTTCGGTGAGGCGCGCGAGCAGCAGCCGGCGTAGCGCCATCGCGCCGCGCGTGCTGCCGTAATTGGTGAGCACGCCCACGTCGGTGCGGGCCAGCGCGCGGATGGCGCGTCGCAGCGCTGCTTCCGGCATCCACTCCGGCGGCAGCCAGCCGCAGCCGGGCTTCGGCACGGCCGCATCGACATCGAGCGACTGACGCGAGACCCAGAACGGGTCGACCGCCCGGTCGCGGCGCGGCTCGACCTCGGCCAGCGCAAGCGGCGGCATGATCGTCGGCGCGACATAGAAGCCCGAGCCGCGGCGGGCGCGGATCAGCCCTTCCGCGGCCAGGCGGTCATAGGCTTCGACGATGGTGGACGGGGAAACTCCCATCGTCGTCGCAAGGCTGCGGATCGACGGCAGGCGGTCGCCGGCATTGAGCGCGCGACCGGCGACCTTGGCGCGGATCGCGCTCATCACGTCAACGGTCCGCGTTCCGCTCCGTCCCTTCGTTTGCGCCTCGCCGTCCAAGCTGTATTGCCTTCCATACCCATACAGTTTCCTCGGATTGTACTGGATTGTCGCTGGTCCCGCCATCGCCGATGCAGGAGGATCAGCACTCAATGACGGGACGGACATGCAATCTGCGGCCAGCGGCTGGGGCAACGGGCTTCTCGGCGTCATCATCTTCAGTGGTTCGCTTCCGGCGACGCGCGTGGCGGTCGGCGGTTTTTCGGCGCTGTTCCTGACATCCGCGCGCGCGGTCGTTGCGGCGCTGATCGGCATCATCGTCCTCGGCCTGCTCCGTCAGGCGCGGCCGCAACGCGGGGATCTCGCCTCGCTCACCATCGTCTCGCTGGGCGTCGTGGTCGGCTTCCCCTTCCTGACTGCGCTGGCGCTACAGCACATCACCTCGGCCCGTTCGATCGTCTTCATCGGCCTGTTGCCGCTGGCGACCGCGATCTTTGCCGTGCTGCGCGGCGGCGAGCGGCCGAAACCCCTGTTCTGGCTCTTCGCCGTCCTCGGCAGCGCCACGGTGGCGGGCTTCGCCCTGTCGGCCGGCGGCGCAGCCTCGCTCTCCGGCGACTTCCTGATGGTGGCCGCAATCATCCTGTGCGGGCTCGGTTACGCCGAAGGCGCCGCGCTGTCGCGTCGGCTCGGCGGTTGGCAGGTGATCTCCTGGGCGCTGCTGCTCGCGCTGCCGCTGACGGTGCCGGTTATGGCCTGGAGCTGGCCGCCGACCTGGAGCGGCATCGGCGCGCCGGCCTGGATCGGGCTCGCCTATGTCTCCGTGTTCAGCATGTTCGTCGGCTTCATCTTCTGGTATCGCGGGCTTGCGATCGGCGGCATCGCGCGTGTCGGCCAGTTGCAGCAGCTCCAGCCGTTCTTCGGTCTCGCGCTCGCCGGCTTCCTGCTGCACGAGCCCGTCGCCTGGAGCATGATCGCGGCGACCGCGCTCGTGGTTGTCTGCGTGTTCTTCGCGCGCCGATTTGCGTGAGCCCGATGCGGCGCAATTCCTGACCAGGCATCTCGGGCCACCCGTGTTGATCTAGATCAACGTCTGTTCCAGCGCGCGGTGTGCCATTGGACGAAGACAGTTATCTCCTTGGCGCATCGCGCGCCTATTTCGCAGTGACGGTACCATACCGGCTTGGCCGGTAGCTTCTGCTCTTTTTACTGATGGGGCGTGACCGGCATCGTCGCTCGTCTGACAGACGTCAGCCCATCATGCGGAGTGTCCATGGCCGATTGAACTCTCGACATCAGTGTAGCCGGGGAGTTGCGTCATGAACATTAATCGTCGACCCGCTCTCGCTACCTCTAACGGGCGCGGGCAAGATTCGAAACGCGAAATGGCTTGTTCACGAACTGGAGCGAAGGAGGACGTCATGCGACACGGAACTCATCTTTGGTTGGCCGGCGCTGTTATTCTCTGCGCAGCGACGAGCTCGGTGCAGTGGTCGCCAGAGGATGGTCTTTCATGGTCGATTCAGAGCGCAGAGGCTCGCGTCGGGCGACCGGCGACCCCAGCGAGCGTCGCTGGCGTGGCGCGCCGGACGACGCGCCGTGCCGTCGTCGGTGGAGCGGCCGTCGGTGCAGCAGCCGCAGGAGCGGCCGTAGCGGCGCCGACCTGCGCCCGGGTGCTGGTCAACGGCGTCTGGGTCTGTCGCTAGGAGCACCAGCTTTGCCTCAAAGGTGATCGCGGTGACCACGCTCGTGGTCGCCGCGCGACGGTTCGCGTGAGGCCGCCCCTCACGCGCTCCCCATCACGGTCCGTGTCAGCGTGCTCCGTGCGAACTTCTTCAGCGGCATCGGCTTGCCGAACAGGAAGCCCTGCACGAGATCGAAGCCGAGCTCGTTCGCGGCAACGAGATCGGCGCGGCTTTCGACGCCCTGGGCGACCGCCCGCGCGCCGTATCCTTGCGCCAGTTCGACGATGTGGCGGCACACCGTGCGCTTCAGCCGGTCACCGCCGCTGCCCGTGACGAACTGCCGGTCCGCCTTCAGCTTGACGAAGGGAATCTTGTCCAGACCCATCAGCGACGGCCAGTTGGCGCCGAGATTGTCGATCGACAGGCCGATATTGTGCAGGCCGACTTCGCGCGCGACCTCGGTCAGAAGATCGAGCTCGCCGATCGCCTCCTCGCTGTCGATCTCAACCGTCAGCCCACCGAAGGCCGGATGCGTCGGCACGCGGCGGCAGAGATCGCGCACCGCCTGCGGCTCCTTCAGGTAGGACGCCGGCAGGTTGATCGAGAGATCGACCGGACTCTGCTGCTCCAGCAGATAGTGCCAGTCCTGTATGGCGCGGTCGATCACGAACTCCGAGAGGTCACGCAGATGCGGATCGTGCTCCTCGGGAATGAAATAGGCCGGTGGCACCACGCCCCACGTCGGATGGCGCATGCGCACCAGCGCCTCGGCGCCGCTGCGGACCAGCGTGCGCGCGTCGATCTTCGGCTGGTACCAGAGCTCCAGCCAGCCGGCGTGCAGGGCTTCGCCGACATGCACGGCCGGGCTCGGCGCCGGCTCCTCCGGCAGCAGCATCGCGACACGTTCGCGCAGCGTCTCCGCGGCAAAGGGCGTGGTCAGCGGCGGCAGCATCGCGAGGCCATATTCCTCGCCGACCTGCCGCACCGCCCTGACGATGATCGATTCACGGGCGCCGACCGCGAGAACTTTTCCGGCAAAGCCCTCGCGCACCAATATCTCCAGGAATCTGCCCGGCTCGATGCCGTCGGTGGCGACGCCGAGCAGGATCAGGTCCGGCAATTCGGTGGCCAGCACGCTCTGCAGCTCGTCCGCGCTGGCGCATTCGCTGGTGACGAAGCCAAGATCCTCGAGCACCTCGCTGAGAAAAGCGCGCAAGTGACGCTTGCTGTCGGCCACGCAGGCGCGCGGCGTCACCTTTCGTCGTCCGAAGGTCACAGGCCTTCGTCCGACGAGTTCAACAATCCCATCGTTCATCAACACCACTCCCGTTCCGTGACGGTTTCTTAAACGCGGAGCGTGGGTTCAAATAAGGAGAGCTTCACGTCGTTGTTGAATTATTTGAGTAACGTTAAGCTCTGCAATTCGAGCTAATTTGTCGGAAGATTCTTCGAAAAGAATTTGCATACTCGGGCACCGCATGCGCAACGACAGCCGGCGCATGCGTAATTTCGTGCGCGGGATCGACGCGTGCGCGGCTTGCCGACGCCACGCATCGAGCGGTGCGATTGCGTGTCTCTTCGCTGCCACGACGAGGCCGGTTGAGGATTAATTTCCGGCGGCTTTTCTGGTGTTGCGCGGTGCGGACTGCCGCTTGGCCGCACGATGTGAGAGCAAAAGCGCTCATTCAGGGCGCGCGCATATGTCTCTTTCGCTCGCGACAATTCTGCGACAGGGCGTGCGTCGTTGGGCGCACGAATGTGAAGCACATCACATGTGCATTGCTGCGCCTGCGCTATTGCTCGACACAGCCGGTGGTGGGCTGTCGAGGATTACAGCGATGACGACGCGGCGAGTGATGTATTGGTGGTTGAGATTCGTGCTGTCGGGGCGATTTTTCGATCGCTTCCTGTGTCTGCCACGCGCGCATTGAAGCCAACGCGTCGCGCAAGAGAGGCTGCGCGATTATCAGGTCTGCCCGATCAACTTGCGAAACGCCGCTGCGCCGTCCTGCATCGCGTCGCGTCCCTTCCAGGCGAGCTGGGTCAGCTTGCCGCCGAGCGTATCGTGGCTGCGCAGCCGGCGCGATCCGAGAATGTGGCCGACATTGGCGGGGAAGCGGCTGACCTCGGCGGACACCAGCGCCTGGATCGCGGCCATCAATTGCTGGAGGCGGACGCCCCATTCGCACTGCTCGATGCCGTCGATGCTGACTTTAAGCGCATATTCGGTGTCGTAGATCTCGGCGAGCAGATCGCGCGCGACCAGCACGCGATTGTGCCGGAGCGCGACCCGGAGCGCGAGACGCCTGTCGTCGAGCCGGTCGAGCACCATGGGAACGACACAGGCATAGGGGGCGGCGGCGACGTCCGCGGCGCTCTTGCTCGCGGCGGCCTTGGTGGCGAGGCGGACCAGTTGCCAGGGCGTCTTCAGGCGCCTTGCCACCAGCGCCAGCGCGAAAGGCAGCGCCTCGGGATGGGCTTTCTTGAAGGCATCGAGCTGCGCGGTGATCTGGGTGACCTGGCCGTCGTCGAATTTGGCGATCTTCTCGGGCAGTTTTTCGTTGAACTTCGGCAGTGCGTTGCCGGCGCGCAGCACCTGCTGCATCTTCCTCACATCGTCGAAGGCGCTGCGCGATGCCGTGTACTGCGCGAGCTTGCCGCGCGCGATCTCGGCGCTCTCCGGCGAGGCGAGGGTGTTCTCGAGGACCTTGACGACCTTGACCTGGAAAGTCGACGCGATCTTCTGCACTTCCTTCGGGTTGTTGGCGGCGACCTGGTCGTTGATCGCCTTGACGTAGTCGCGCGCCATGGTCGGCAGCAGGTCGCGGCAGATCCACTCCCAGATCGGGGTGAGGGTGTTGCGCGAGATCCGTCCCAAATTGGCATGCTCGGGCGCGCCGTCGATCAGGAGCAGCTCGAGCGGTGCGAAGAAATAGCGCGACGGGCTGGTGGCGCGGGCCTGGGTCGATCCGTCCTTGCGAAACTCGGCGCGCAGGCGGGACTGGACGTCGGTCGAGCCCGGCATGTCGATGCCGCACAGCTCGAGCCGCTCCAGTTCACTGAGCAGACAGCTGCGCGACAGCGGCGTCAGCCTCTGCAGGAATTCCGACAGCCGATCGATCTCGTCCATGGCACGCAATCTTCCGCAGCGTTTCCCGCAGGCCAAGAAGGCCCATGCGTGGAGGCATTTGCGCGCTCTCAACTCCCTTAGAGAAGCAAGTCGCCGTTAATTAATCCGTAAAATCCGGGGGGCGGCCGTGGGCGGCGGCGGCGGTTAACGAATGTCGCGCCTGTTGGCCCAGAATTTGAACGGAAATCTCAACCCCCGCGGGGCCGGCGGTAGCTTCGCGCAAGCACAAATTGTGCCTATGCCGTGCATTTAGCTTAAAACTGCCGAAATCACCGTAGTCTTACGGAGCAAAAAGTTAACCACAGACCGGGCCTGGTTCCGGTAAACGAGTGACATGGGGTCACAGAATGATACGGCCGCCGATTCGCGGCCGTCGGAATGGTACGAAAGCAGCACTGCTCCAGTCGAAGAGCTCGATTTCGTCCGCTTGAATGCGGCCCGCGCCAAGGCTGCCGACGAAATGGCCGCCGCCATCGCCCGCGAGCTCAACGGTCCCCTAACGGCGCTGCTGCTCTACATGGGCGAGATCAAGCATCACAGCGATCAGTTCGCGCCCGTCACCGGCGATCGCGCTTATTTGCAGCGCGTGGTGGAGAATGCGCTGGCGCAGACCGAGCGCGTCTGCGGCCTCGTCAAGCAGCTTGCCGGGCCGCACAAGGGCAGCAGCCTGCCGGTCCCATCCGGGGCCGACGACACTGAGGCGCGGGCTGCCCGCGTGCCGCAGCGCGTGCCCAGCGCCGAACTGCTCGGCCTGTCCGGTCAGAAGCGGCTCACCAAGCGCGAGCGCGAGGTGCTGAGGCTGATCAGTGAGGGCTATTCGA
>NZ_JXJM01000001.1:6621462-6626085 GCF_001593325.1 Bradyrhizobium sp. DOA1 | reverse complement strand
ATGCAGATCAGTCCGCGCACGTTCGAAAGCCACCGCGCCGAGGCGATGCGCAAGCTCGGTGCGCGTAACACCGCGGATCTCGTCCGCGCGGCGCTGCTGCATTCGATCGACTGAGATTGATGATTGCATTGTGCCCGGGCGGCCCGGGCCAAAGTCGCTGGACTCAGAAATAGTCCTCGGCGAAGGGACGCGCGCGCGATGCGGGGCGCAGCGGCTTGGGCTCGTCCTTCGGCGCGTTCGGGATGATCGTGATGGTCCAGCGGGGAGGCATGCTCGATTCCTGCTCCAGCACCGAGCGCACGAAGCCAGTCACCGTCGACTCGCCAGACTTCACCGTCGCCATCCGGCCGTTGAACTGAGCGATGCGGAAGCGACGGACTTCCTTCTGGTCCGCAGTCTCATAGGTGAACATGAAAACCCTCCTGGTTTTCCGCGACTATCGCCACCTATGATTAGCCATCTGTGAATATCCCAAGCCGTAGAAGTACGGCGGGTATACCCGCGCGGGTGGTTGGAGCGCTTTCGAGGATGCCGGTTCGCGTGGCAAAAACGCGCCGAGCAAGTATCTATCCTTCCGGCTCCTGCGCGCGCGCCGCGGCGTAGGCGGCATCCATCTGGTCCAGGAGATCGCGGAGGTCGGCGTCGTGAAGCGTCTCCGCGGACTTCTCCAGCCGCAGCGCCAGCGCCGCCAGCCTGGCATAGCCGAACGTGCCGGCCGCGCTTTTCAGCGAATGTGCCTCGCGCGCGATCCTGGCGTGGTGCTGCTCGCGCGAAAGCGTGCGGAATAATTGCAGCCGCGCGCAGGTCTCGCTCCAGAACACGGCGCGCACCTCGCAGGCTCCGTCCTCGCCGATCTCGCGCACCAGCGCCGCGTAGGCGTTCGGGTCGCGCAGCGGGGTGCAATCGAGCACCTTCTGCGCCGGCGCGACGGTCACTTCAAACATGGCTAGCCTGCCCCGATCAAGGTTCGATGCCGCGCGGGCCGATATCGGTGCGAGGCAGGCCGTGTCTAAGTCATTCGAATTTCAGTTCCGCAAGCAGGACGGTTCGTGTTTGCGGGTGGGCGTTAGCCTCAGGTTTACCACGCCTGCGGCTCAGCGCTGGCCGAGCAGCCGCTCGTATTGCGCCTTCACGGTGGCGTAGCATTCGCACGCGGTCTGGCGCAGGCCGTCCAAATTCATGAGCTGGATGTGTCCGCGGCTGTAGTGGATGAAATTGGCCTGCTGCAAGGTGTTGGCGACCAGCGATACGCTGTTGCGCCGCGCCCCGATCATCTGGGCCATGGCCTCCTGGGTCAGCAGCAGGCGGGAGTCGCCCGACAGATCATGGGTGTGGAGCAGGCAGCGCGACAAGCGCGACTCGACCGGATGGGCGGCATTGCAGCCCGCGGTCTGCTGGACTTGAGCGTAGACCGCCAGGCCATGGCGCGTGAGCAAGGACCGCAAGCTGCTGCTCTGCTCGGCCGCATCGCGCAGCCGGTCGAGATCCATCACTGAGGCTGAGCCGGGAACCAGCACGACGGCCGTGTTCAGCGCGCAGGCGTCGCCCATGGTCGAGAGCGTCCCGAGCAGGCTGTCTCGGCCGATCATCGCGACCTGCACATGCTCGCCCTTGGCGAGCTTCACCACCAGTGAGATGACGCCGCGGTGGAGAAAATAGGCACGTTTGAGCGTCTCGCCGGCCTCGACCAGCACCGCGTCGTGGGGCAGATCGACCGTGCGCAGATACGGGCGGATCAGGTCATAGTCGTCTGCCGACAGCGCAGAGAGGAAACCGTTGGCTGGACGCACCATCGTTTCCAAGACTGTCTCCCCGTCTTTTGCACCAGCGGGTCGCGGCAAGTGAAATCGCTCCCTGCGCGGGTAAGTTCCATCATGTTCACGCCGGGATATATTGGCAATTGGGACAATATGTCCGGGTGTGGCGTGTCGCATGATCACCATCCCACGAAACTGTGTGCATGTCGGCGTGAAGTCCGGCTGTCCCAATGCTTCTTGTCAGCCATGACGCCGTCATGGTCCAACACCGCGAGCCCGGCTATTTGCGGTGGACAAGTCGACAATGGTCGAAATCGATCCTTCCCACGGAAGCACTTCATTACGGCAGCCGCCTCCCCCAAGACAGCTTCCCTGACCATTCCGGGAGGCTCCAGGCAGTGCGGAGCGGATCGAAATCCTGCGGCGTCGAGCACTGGCGGCAATTGATTGGGCGGATGGCCGCTGACGGTCAATCAGATCATTCCGGCGCTTTTGCTCGTCCCCGTCGCGTTCGTCATTAAGTTGCGCGACAATGAACTACATTGTAAAGGTTGTGGCGCTGCCCGTATAACCGTAGTGGAGGGCGTGCAGGAATAAGCGGCAAGGGCCTTCATGAGCCGGAAGCATTGCATCCATGCTCCGATCGGACGCGGCCGATCTGCGCCTTCTTGTGCATTGGACAAGTGACGACAGCCATCGAACCTTGCTCCCGAGCATGGCGTCGCATGGCCGCGGCGCTTGCGTCCATCGACTTCGTTTCTCCGGCGCCACCAACGATATTGGCGACCATACGTTTCGATCGAAAGCAGAGGAGAAGGGCGTGCCCTACGGCTCGATGATTGAATTGTCGAAACGGGAAGCTCAAGCGGGAAGGGAATTGCGCCATATCCTCGTTGCCGACGACGACCCGATGGTGTGCATGGCCATCGAGATCTATCTCCAGCGCAACAATTTTCGGATGACGATCGCCGAGGGAGGTGAAGCCGGATTGCGGGCTCTCGAACATCAACAGTTCGACCTGATGATCGTCGATATCTTCATGCCGGACATGCGCGGCTTCGAATCGATCCGGATCTTCCACGACCGGGCGCCCGCCATTCCGCTGATCGCGATGTCCAATTACGCATTCGCGAAGCTGAATTTGCCCGCACCTGATTTCCTCAGGATGGCGCTGGAGATCGGTGCCGCGCGCTGCCTGCGCAAGCCCTTCACGCCGCATGCACTGCTCGCCGCCATCAACGATTGCCTGGCGGAGTATCGCCCCGATGCCTGGATGAGCTTGCCCCCACGGCTAAGTTAGCGCGGCGCGGACCACGGGTAACCGTTCGTTTACCGAAAGCACGAACTTTCTCGAACTCGGCCCCGCACGAAATGAAAGTCGCGGTCTCGTTCGCGATTGCGGCCGTCTCTGGTCGGCTTCGCGTAGGCCGTGCCTATCGTCCTTCACATGCAGGACTTTCTCGCGCGCGCCGTCGCGTTCTCATCGGTGCGTTCGCCTCACGCCTCCCCGCATCGCGTCGAGGCGCCGGTCTTGCCGAAAAGCGCCATTGCATGCAGCCGAATGGCAAACTTCTCTTCAATGTCCGTATTAGCACGGAGGCTGAAATTAACGAGACTGTGAAAGGGGATGTCTAACGATCCAGGATGAGGGCTTCCGTCGATTCCAAGCGAGGCTCGGGCGTCGAAGTCGATTTCAGTAGGGCGTAGCTCATGGATGATCTGTTGCGGGAGTTTTTGACGGAGACCAGCGAGAGCCTGGACACCGTCGACAATCAGCTGGTGAAGTTCGAGCAGGAGCCGAACAACGCCAAGATCCTGGATAACATCTTCCGCCTCGTCCACACCATCAAGGGCACCTGCGGCTTCCTCGGCCTTCCCAGGCTTGAAGCGCTGGCGCATGCCGGCGAGACGTTGATGGGCAAATTCCGTGACGGCATGCCGGTGACCGGGCAGGCGGTGACGGTGATCCTGTCCTCGATCGACCGCATCAAGGAGATCCTTGCTGGCCTGGAGGCGACCGAAGCCGAGCCCGAAGGCAACGACCGCGATCTCATCGACAAGCTGGAAGCGATGGTCGAGCAGGGCATGGCCGCGATGGCGGTAGGTAGCGCCGCTGCTCCCGTTGCCGAAGCCCCGCCGCTCGTGCCGGAAGCCCCGGCTGCCGCGCCCGCCAAGGAGATGACCACGGGCACGCTGATCGACCAGACGCTGGAGCGGCCCTTGCGTCCGGGCGAAGTCTCGCTCGACGAGCTCGAGCGCGCTTTCCGCGAGACCGCGATCGAAGCGCCGGCCCCGGCCGCCGTTGCCAAGGCCGAAGTCAAGGCCGAGCCCGCGCCGGCCGCTGAGGCCCCCGCCGCCAAGGACGCCGCAAAGCCTGCCAAGGAGAAGGCCGCGGCGAAGAAGTCGATGGCCGACGAGATTGCCGGCGAAGGCGACCGCATCGCCAACCAGTCGATCCGCGTCAACGTGGACACGCTGGAGCACCTGATGACCATGGTCTCCGAGCTGGTGCTGACCCGCAACCAGCTTTTGGAGATCTCCCGCCGCAACGAGGACACCGAGTTCAAGGTGCCGCTGCAGCGCCTGTCCAACGTCACCGCCGAGCTGCAGGAAGGCGTCATGAAGACGCGCATGCAGCCGATCGGCAATGCCTGGCAGAAGCTGCCCCGCATCGTCCGGGATCTGTCGAGCGAACTCGGCAAGCAGATCGAATTGGAGATGCACGGCGCCGACACCGAGCTCGACCGCCAGGTGCTCGACCTGATCAAGGACCCGCTCACCCACATGGTGCGCAACTCCGCCGATCATGGCCTGGAGACCCCGGCCGAGCGTCTCGCCAGCGGCAAGGGCGAGCAGGGCACCATTC
>NZ_JXJM01000001.1:6589606-6620271 GCF_001593325.1 Bradyrhizobium sp. DOA1 | reverse complement strand
CTTGGTGTTCCGCGCCGGCTCGTCCCAGCCCAAGGCGGTCCCGCTCGGGCTGGTCACGCGCCTCGAAGAGCTGCCCGCCGACAAGATCGAGTTCAGTAACGGCCGCTACATGGTGCAGTACCGCGAGCAGCTGATGCCGCTGGTCGCCATGGAGGGCGTCACCATCGCCAGCCAGGGCGTCCAGCCGATCCTGGTGTTCGCCGATGACGGCCGCTCCATGGGCCTCGTCGTCGACGAGATCATCGACATCGTCGAGGAGCGGCTCAACATCGAGGTCGGCGGCTCCAGCCAGGGCATTCTCGGCTCGGCCGTGATCAAGGGCCAGGCCACCGAGGTGATCGATGTCGGCCACTTCCTGCCGATGGCGTTCGCCGACTGGTTCACCCGCAAGGAGATGAAGCCGTCGCTGCACTCGCAGTCGGTGCTTTTGGTCGACGACAGCGCGTTCTTCCGCAACATGCTGGCCCCCGTGCTCAAGGCCGCCGGCTACCGCGTCCGCACCGCGCCGACTGCGCAGGAGGGCCTTGCGGCGCTGCGCGCGCAGAGCTTCGACGTGGTGCTGACCGACATCGAGATGCCCGACATGAACGGGTTCGAGTTCGCCGAAGTGATCCGCTCCGACAACAATCTCAACTCGATGCCGATCATCGGCCTCTCCGCCCTGGTGTCGCCGGCGGCGATCGAGCGCGGCCGCCAGGCCGGCTTCCACGACTACGTCGCCAAGTTCGACCGTCCCGGTCTGATCGCGGCGCTGAAGGAGCAGACCGCGGGCGCCGCCGGCGCCTCCGAGCTGAGCCGCGCGGCGGCCTAAGCAGACCTGAGGAGAGACGAGATGAGCAAGAAGACGCAAGTGGGCGAAGGCGCCATGGTCGAATACGTCACCGCGATGATCGGCGGCCAGCTGTTCGGCCTGCCGATCTCCCGCGTCCAGGACGTGTTCATGCCCGAGCGCGTCACCCGCGTGCCCCTGTCCTCGCGCGAGATCGCCGGCGTGCTCAATCTGCGCGGCCGCATCGTCACCGTGGTCGACATGCGCGCACGCCTCGGCCTGCCCAAGGCCGAGGACGGCAAGGTGCCGATGGCGGTCGGTGTCGACCTGCGCGGCGAATCCTACGGCCTGCTGATCGACCAGATCGGTGAAGTCCTGCGCCTGCCCGAGGCCGGCATGGAGGAAAACCCCGTCAATCTCGATCCCCGCATGGCCAAGCTCGCCGGCGGCGTCCATCGCCTCGACGGCCAGCTCATGGTCGTCCTCGACGTCGATCGCGTCCTCGAACTCGAAACCAAAGTGCAAATGGCTGCGTGAGCCAGTGAAAAACATCGAAGCCGGAGAACCGAAATGAAAACGTGTTTGGTGGTCGATGATTCCAGCGTCGTGCGCAAGATCGCACGCCGGATCCTCGAAGGCCTCGAATTCGAGGTCACCGAGGCCGAGGACGGCTCGAAGGCACTGGAAATCTGCCAGCGCAAGCTGCCCGATGCGGTGCTGCTCGACTGGAACATGCCCGTGATGGACGGCTTCGAGTTCATGGGCCACATGCGCCGCCTGCCCGGCGGCGACCAGCCCAAGGTGGTGTTCTGCACCACCGAGAACAACGTGGCTCATATCGCCCAGGCGCTCAGCGGCGGCGCCAACGAGTACATCATGAAGCCCTTCGACAAGGACATCATCGCCGACAAATTCGCTGAGGTTGGTTTGATCCCGGTCGGACAAGCCATGGTCTGAGTGTGTCTGGCCGAACTGCTTCGGCCAGAGTGTTCCAGTACAGCTTCGAAGAGGCCATCCGTGACCCCGACCGAGTATGAGTATCTGCGTAAGTTCCTGAAGGACAATTCCGGGCTCGACCTGTCCGCAGACAAGCAATATCTGATCGAAAGCCGCCTGCTGCCGCTGGCCCGCAAGGCAGGGCTCTCCGGCATCACCGAGCTCGTGCAGAAGCTGCAAGGCGGCTCGCGCACGCTGATTACCGACGTGGTCGAGGCCATGACCACCAACGAGACGTTCTTCTTCCGCGACAAGGTCCCGTTCGATCATTTCCGCGACACCATCATGCCCGAAATCATCAAGGCGCGCGCCGCTCGCCGCAGCGTGCGCATCTGGTGCGCCGCCGGCTCGACCGGGCAGGAGCCCTATTCGCTGGCGATGTGCCTGAAGGAGATGGGCGCGGCTCTCACCGGCTGGCGCGTCGAGATCATCGCGACCGACCTGTCGCAGGAGGTGCTGGAGAAGGCCAAGGCCGGCATTTACAGCCAGTTCGAGGTGCAGCGTGGCCTGCCGATCCAGTTGCTGGTCAAATATTTCAAGCAGACCGGCGAGACCTGGCAGATCAATCCCGAATTGCGGGCGATGATCCAGCACCGGCAGCTCAACCTGCTGCACGATTTCGCCCAGCTCGGCACATTCGACGTCATCTTCTGCCGCAACGTGCTGATCTATTTCGATCAGGACACCAAGATCAACATCTTCAACCGTCTCGCGCGCCAAATCGAGCCCGACGGCTTCCTGGTGCTCGGCGCAGCCGAAACCGTGGTCGGACTGACCGACACGTTCAGGCCGATTCCGGAGCGGCGCGGTCTCTACAAGCCGAACGACCCGCGTGCCGCGGCCGCCAAGCCGGCTCTCGCCGGCGCGGCGCCGCGCATGGCGGTCATGGCAGGACGCTGAAGATGGCCGAGGATGGCAAGGGCGCAGAACGGGTGACGTTCAGTCGCGGCTATGACGTCTGCATCATGGCCATCGACGGTACCTGGCGTCGTGACTGCAAGCTCAACGCGATCTCCGACACCGACGCCATCCTCACGGTGGAAGGCTCGATCCAGGGACTGAACCTGAAGGAGTTCTTCCTGCTGCTGTCGTCCACGGGCCTTGCCTATCGGCGCTGCGAGCTGGTGCGCGTCAACGGCGCCGAGATGGACATCCAGTTCCTGCGCGGCAAGAACAGGAAGAAGCGCGGCGCCGCCGGCGGCCGCGACGAGGCCGCCTGATCGAAATGGTTGCGGCGACGTTGCTTTATATTTGCTGAAACATCCGAACGAATTTGCCGTAGCGGCTTTACGCCGCTTAAGCGCGAACCATGCAACCATTGCTGGTCTCAATCTCAGGATACGGCAATGCCCAGAAGCTCTCTCTCTCCCATCCCGTCAAACCTGCCCGACGTCGCCGAGCGGCGTGCGCTTCAGCTCCTGGTGGTCGATGACGACGCCACGCAGCGCAGCCTCATCACGGTCGCCGCCAAGCAGGCTGGCCACGAAGTCACCGTGGCGCCGTCGGTGGCGGAGGCGATCGAGAAGCTGCGTGCCGCGCGCTTCGATTGCGTGACGCTCGATCTCGTGCTGGAGGATGGCGACGGCGTCGACGTGTTGCACGAGATGGCGAAGGCGAAGTTCGCCGGCAAGGTGATCGTCATCAGCGGCATGGACGGCAAGCGCCGCAGCGCCGCCCGCAGCTTCGCCCGCTCGGTCGGGATCGAACTCCAGAGCCTGCCGAAGCCGCTGGACCTCGCGGCCCTGCGCATCAGCCTCGCCAATCTCGGCAAGACCGCGATGGGCTTGCCGGCGATTCACACCTGGGGTGGGGTCGCCACCGATGCGATCGTGGAGCGGCACCGGGCCTGAGGCACGGAGCTGCCATGCGATCGAGGGTGGCCGCGGCCGTGTCGATCGCGATCTACATAGCGCTGCCGGACTCCGACAGGCATTGCAGAGCCTGACGGAGGCCAGCCCGGCATGCGGCGAGGGCCGCGCTTGCGGTGGCATAACAGGGCGTGACGTCGTCGAGTATGACGACGTCCGAGGAACTTTCGGGATCGCCGGCGTGTTCTTGGTCCATGGCTGCGGCGATCCGGCGCATGCTGGTCTCGATCTGTGCGATCAGCAAGCGAAGGTCGGCCGCAATCAACTCGCGGCTCTCGACTGCGGGCACTGCGACTAGAGCGGGCGTATCGGCGAAATTTAGCATGGATATTCTCCGTCCCCCGCAATTAGGCGCGCTGCCGCTACTTGTGCGTTAAGTCCATGTCCCGTACAAATACGGGTGGGCCGAATCCGCGCCGAGCGCCATAACGATTGGTGCGGACGCGAGTCCGTAATGCCAACTGGATGTGGCACATGGCCGAGCAAACCTCTCGTGGTGAAATCTTCGTCGTCGACGATGACCCTGCCGTTCGCGACACCCTGTCGATGGTGTTGAAGGCGGCGGGCTATGACGTGATCTGTTTTGCGGACGGTGCAGCGCTGCTCTCCGTCGCGCGAAACCGCACGCCGGCCGCGATCCTGCTCGACGTTCACATTCCCGGAAAGTCGGGTCTCGACATTCTCAAGGAATTGCAAGGTGAGGACTATCCGGCGCCGATCTTCATGATCTCCGGGCAGGGCGACATCGCGATGGCGGTGGGCGCCATCAAGAGCGGGGCGCTCGACTTCATCGAGAAGCCGTTCCGCGGCAGCGAGATCGTCGGCCGGCTCGACGAGGCGATCGGCGCCTATGCACGCAGGCAGGCGGAGAATGCGTCGCCGAAGTTCGGCTCGCTGCATTTCCCGGGTCGCGAGCCGTTGACGCGCAGGGAGCGCGAGGTGCTCGAGCAGTTTGCCTCCGGTGCATCCAACAAGGAAGCCGGCCGCACGCTCGGCATCAGCCCGCGCACCATCGAGGACCACCGCGCCAACATCATGAAGAAGCTCGGCGCGCGCAATGCCGCCGACCTGATCCGCATCGTGATGACTGCGGCCCAGCGCGCATCGTAAGGAGTTTCGTAGCCCGGGTGAGCGAAGCGATCTCCGGGAATGCTGCTGCAGCGTCCCGGATGTCGCTTCGCTCATCCGGGCTACGGCGGTTCAGGCTTGCAGCGCCCTCCGGATGATCCGCGCCAGATCCGATTTGCGATAGGGCTTGGCCAGCAGCAGGACGCCCGAATCCAGCCGGCCGTGATGGATGATCGCATTCTCGGTATAGCCTGACGTGTAGACGACCTTGAGATCGGGGCGCGTCTTCATCAGTTCGTCGGCGAGCTGACGTCCATTCATCTTGCCGGGCATGATGACGTCGGTGAACAAGAGGTCGAACGGCTTGCCGGCGGCGACGATCGCGAGCGCCTCCGCGGCGTTCGCAGCCTGCAAGGTGACGTATCCCAGCGAATGCAGCTGAGCCAGCACGTAGTCACGCACCAGCCGGTCGTCCTCGACCACCAGGATGGTCTCGCGTCCGCCCTCGATCGTCGCCGCGATCACGCCCTCGCCGACCGCCGTCGGCGTCTTGCCCGGCGGCAGGTACATCTTGATCGTGGTGCCGTGGCCTTCTTCGCTGTAGATCTTGATGTGCCCTGCGGACTGCTTGATGAAGCCGTAGACCATCGAAAGCCCGAGTCCGGTGCCCTTGCCGGGTCCCTTCGAGGTGAAGAAGGGGTCGAACACCCTGGGCAGCATGGTCGCCGGAATTCCGGTGCCGGTGTCGCTCACGGCGATCAGCACGTAATGCCCGGGCCGGACGTCGTTGACGCTGGCATAGACCTCGTCGAGATAGGCGCCGCCCGTCTCGACGATCAGCTTTCCGCCGCCGGGCATGGCGTCGCGGGCGTTGAGCGCGAGGTTGAGGATCGCGGTGGTGAGCTGGTTGGGATCGACGATCGCGACGCAGTTCTCGTCCTCGAACACGGATTCGATCTGGATCTGCTCGCCCAGCGTCGGTCGCAGCAGTTTCGCGGTGTCGACGATCAGTGAGTTGATGTCGATCTCGCGCGGCTGGAGCGGCTGCTTGCGCGCAAAGGCGAGCAAATGCTGGGTCAGCTCGGCACCGCGCCCGGCGGCCTCGTCGATCATCTTGGTGATGGCCGCGAGCTGCGGCTCCTTCTCGACCGCCTCCGCGAGAATTTCGATCGTTCCGGTGATGACGGTGAGGATGTTGTTGAAATCGTGCGCCACGCCGCCGGTGAGCTGGCCGACCGCCTCCATCTTCTCGGCATGGCGGATGCGCTCCTCGGCCGCCATCTTGTCGGTGAGATCGCGGTAGAAGACGTTGAACAGCAGGCCTTCGCGGCGCTTCAGCGCGGTGACGCTCAGCTCGGCCCTGAACTCCTTGCCGTCGCGGCGGCAGCACATCAGCTCGCGGCGGCGATTCAGGGTCCTGTCATCCTCGTTTTCGAGGAAACGCTTCAGGCCCGTCCTCACCCTCTCGCGTTCGCTCTCGGCGACGATCAGGTCGATCGTGCTCTTGCCGAGCACCTCGTCGCGGCGCCAGCCGAAGAGTTGTTCGGCCTGCGAATTCCAGTTCAGGATGCTGCCGGTCTGGTCGGTCTGGACGAAGGCGTCGAGCGAGGTCTCGACGATGTTGCGCGCCAGCCGCTCGCTCTCGCGCAGCGATTCTTGCGCGAGCCGCGCTTCCGTCATATCGCGCCCGACGAAGAAGAAGCGCTTGGCCGGCTCGGACCAGTTGCCCAGCCAGGACAGCCAGACCGCGTGCCCATTCTTGTGGAAGCAGCGGGTGTCGGCGAGCTTGGGGCGGGCGCCGCGCCGCAGCGCGCGCATGTCCTCGCGGGACTGCTCCAGATGATCGGGATGGACGAAATCGGCGCCGCTACGGCCGATCATCTCTTCGGGGCTGTAGCCGAGAATGGTCTGGCTGCTCGGGCTGATCTGCGCGACATGACCTCGCGCATCCATCACCATGATCAGGTCCTGTGAGGTCTCGAAGATCTGCCGCCGCTCCTCGAGCTGCTGCTGCAGCGCCCGCTCGGCCCGCCGCGCCTCGGTGAGGCTGCGCGCGGTTCCGGAGGCACCGACGATCTCGCCCGACGGCCCCTTGATCGGCGACAGGCTCAGGGAGATCTCGACCGCCGTGCCGTCCTTGCGCAGGCGCACCGTCTCGAAACGCTCGATCGGCTCGCCCCGGGCGATCCGCCGCCGATAGTCCTTGCCCTGCTCGCGGCGATCGGGCGGGACGATAATCGCGGTGGACTTCCCGATCGCCTCGTCGGCCGAGTAGCCATAGAGGCGTTCGGCGGCGGGATTCCAGCCCGTGATGATGGCATCGAGCGATTGCATCACGATCGCATCATCGGACGATTCGATCGCGGCGCTGAACAAGCGCTCGCGCGCCGCGTGGTGGCTTCGCGCGACCTCGGTCCGGCGATGCTCCTCGACTTCGCGTTCGAGCGCGGCCGTCTTCGCCCGCGTCTCTTCGACCATCTGGGCAAAGGCCCGCGCCAGCACCCCCGTTTCGCCGCTGGCATCGACGGGGATGTCCGCCGCCCGTCCGCTGCCGATGGCCTCGACCGCGCGGGTCAGACGTCCGATCGGACGCGTCAGCGACCGCGCCACCAGGACCGCGAGCAAAGCCGCGGCGAGCACGGCCAACAGACCAACCAGCAGGGATGTCTTCTGGATTGCTGCGGGCACGAGGCTAAACACAGGCGCCGGTATCGTTTCGACGATCGCGACCCATTCCTTGCCCGCGAGCAGAGCGGGCGCGATCGCTGCGCCGCTTGGCCGGCCCGTATCGTCGGTCATGAGTCGCGTGGCACCTTCCAGCGTACCGGCTAGGGCCGCGAAGAACGGGAAGTCCTTGCGCCAGTCGTTGGAGCTTTCATGTAACGCAAATTCACGCGCGCGGTCGGGATGGACGAGATAATTGCCGCGCGAGTCAACGACGTAGACCTCTCCGCCTGAAGTGACTGTCGAGCGGACACGATCGAGGGCCGGTCGCATGTCGATGTTGGCAATGATGATGCCGAACGGCTTGCCGTCCTGTGCGAACAGCGGCATCGCTGCCCTCAGCGTCGGAGCATGGAGCACCTCAGTGCCTCCCTGCCGCGTGGCGCGATCGACGGAAGACACATAGATCTCGCCGGGTGCGAGCCGTATCGTCTGCTGAAAATAGGGGCGGTCGCTCTTGCTCTCCAGCTCGCTGTCGGGCGCGATGCGTGCCGTTCCGTTCGATCCGGAGCGGTCGACCCGAACCAACTCTCGCTGGTCGTCATCGACACCAATGATCCGGAACTGGCCGTAGATGGGCTTGGCCTCGATCTCCGCAGCGAGCCGCGCTGCGATGCGCTGGCGCCAGGTTTGCTCCGACACCCCATCGGTCGGGTCGATGCCTCCATTGTCGTGAGCACGGATGAGGCCGTTGATCGCCGCTGCGGCGCGATAGCCGATGAGATCGCCGCGTGCTCCGGCAACATAGGATTCGAGATTGGTCGCCAGCAGGCGAGACTGCGCCTCGACCCGTTCCAGGACGCGTGGAATGACGGCCTGGGTGGTGTTGCGGTAGCCCAACCATCCGACTGCGGCCACCGTCACCGCCACGAGCAGGATCATCGCGATGGCAAGCCGCGTTGCGAGCGTCATGTGAAAATTCGCACCGCGCCGCGAATGGCCACCCCGCCAGCCCTGGCTCGAGACGGAACGGATATCCTTGTCATCGGCTGCCGGTGCTGACATCGGGTGCCTCCGGCCACGCCGTCTTCAGGCAGCCATCGACCGCGGCGAGCAAAGCGCCGGGACGAAACGGTTTTTGCAGGCTTGCCACTGCGCCGAGCTTGGTCGCCATCCTCAGGAAATCCGGCTCCGCATAGGCGTCCGGCGTGATCGAGCGGCCGGAAATGACGATGATGGGGATAGCCGGAGCCAGCGCGCGAATGCGGCGCATCGTCTCGAGCCCGTCCATGCCGGGCATGAAGATGTCGAGAAACAGCAGGTCGAACTGGCCGACCTCGAACAGCGCAAGTCCCTTGCGGCCATCGCCGGCGATGGTGACGCGATGACCAGCCCTCTCCAGGAGCAGCCGGATCGTGGCCTGCACGGCCGGGTCGTCATCCACGATCAGGATGTTGGCCACGTCTGAAATCTCCGGGGTCGCATGGGAGTGTCCCAGCGACCGCAAATCAAAGCAGCAAATGCGAAATTGTTGCGCGAATTCTCTCCGCGTCGCAAGCACCTCGCGAGCGCCCGTTCCGTTCGAACTAGCCGACTGTCGTCGGTATCCTATGCATGGACACGTGCATAGGGCGAACCATCCTGGGTTCCCGCTCAATCGGTCAGATATTCGGGGTGAAGGCTCCGGATCTTGTCGAGCTCGCTGAGGGTGCCTGACAGATGCTCGCGCAGGTGCTGCTGCGCAGCCTCGGGGTCTTTGGCCTCGATCGCGCGCGTGATCAGCTTGTGATGGCGCACGATGTTCTGGGCCTTGCCGGGCGAGGGCAGGTGGAGCCGGCGCAAACGATCGCTGTGCCCGCTGCGGCTGCGCACCAGCGCCCACAGGTCCTGCTTGCCGGCGGCCGTGTAGAGCTGGGCGTGGAAATCGTTGTCGCCGGCCATGAAGGCTTCGAAATCCCCGCCTTTGGCGAATTGCTGTTGCAAGGCAATGGCCTGATCCAGGCGAACGATCAGGGATGCTTCGTGACCGGTTGCGAGCAGGCGGACGATTTCCTGCTCCAGCGCCTGGCGCAGGAAATGCGCCTGTTGCGCGCGATCGACGTCGATCCGGCTGACCACGGTCGCATGCTGCGGGAACACGTCGACCAGACCTTCTTCCTCCAGCCGCATCAACGCATCGCGCACCGGCGTGGAGCTGACGCCGAACTGGCCGGCGAGCGCGGCGCGTGACAGCGGAGAACCAGGCGGCAGTTCCAGGGCGATGATCGCATTGCGCAGCCGCTCGAACACCTGAGGCGCGGCCTGGCGGCCGCGATCGAGCCGGGCGGCTGGTCGTGGCGCCGCACGCGGCGCGGGGTGGGATGATTCCATGGCGGGTCCCGCGGGCTTGCCTTTGATGCACTAATATATTAGTGCATCAGCAGCGTCAACGCAGCTCGACGATGACCGGAGGAAACCCACAACAATGATCACGCATCTTCGCAGGCTTGCGGCCGTCGTCTTGATCGCCGCGACCGCCCTGGCCGCATCCGCCGCGCACGCCCAGCAGAAGTCCGAGATCGCGCTGTCGCGCCAGCCCGGCATCTTCTACATGCCGAGCCATATCATGGAGAAGCTGAAGCTGATCGAGAAGCATGCCGCTTCCCTCGGTGTCGCCGGCATCACCACCAAGTGGATCACCTTCTCCGGCGGCGGGGCACAGACCGACGCGCTGCTCGCCGGCGGCGTCGACATACTCAACACCGGCACCGGCAACCTCCTTCTGCTGTGGGATCGGACCCGCGGCGGCGTGAAGGGCATTGTCGCGACCTCGGCGCAGCCGATGACGCTGATCAGCCGTGACGCCAATATCAAGTCGATCAAGGATTTCGGTCCCGGCGACAAGATCGCGGTGCCGACCGTCAAGGTCTCGACCCAGGCGATCGTGCTCCAGATCGCGGCCGCCGAGGCCTTTGGCGCCGACCAATGGTCGAAGCTCGACGCCAACACTGTGCAGCTCGGCCATCCCGACGCTTATGCCGCGCTGTCCAACCCGAAGCACGAGGTGCACAACCACTTTTCGATCCCGCCCTTCACCTTCCTGGAGCTGAAGAACGTGCCCGGCGCGCATGTCGTGCTGTCGTCGCCCGACGTGATGGGCGGCCCGCTCAGCCAGGCGCAATTCTTCACCACGACGAAGTTCGCCGACGCCAATCCAAAGATCATCCAGGCTGTGCGCGATGCGACCAAGGAAGCGCAGGACCTGATCCGCAGCGACACCAGGCAGGCGGTCGAGATCTACAAGGAGATCACCGGCGACAAGACCTCGGTCGAGGAGCTGCTCGACCTGCTCAAGGAGCCCGGCATGATGGAGTGGAATCTCGAGCCGCAGGGCACGATGAAATTCGCAGCCCATCTCTACAAGACCGGCACGCTGAAGAATCAGCCCAAGGCCTGGACCGACTACTATCTACCAGTCGCGCACGACCTGAAGGGCAACTGATGGCGCTGCTCGACGTCAATGGGGTGACGCTGCGCTACAAGACCTCCAGCGCCGTCGTCACCGCCACGGAAAGGGTCTCGTTCACCGTCGACAAGTCCGACCGCTTCGTGCTGCTCGGTCCGTCCGGCTGCGGCAAGTCGACCCTGCTCAAGGCCGTCGGCGGCTACATGAGCCCGAGCGAAGGCCGCATGACCATCGGCGGCCGCGAGATCCACGGTCCCGGCGCCGACCGCATGATGATCTTCCAGGAGTTCGATCAGCTCCTGCCCTGGAAGAGCGTGCTCGCCAACGTGATGTTTCCGCTGCTCACGGCGAGGAAGCTGTCGCGCAGGGACGCCGAGGCCAAGGCGCGGGCCTATATCGAGAAGGTCGGGCTCACGCGCGTGGTCGAGGCCTATCCCCACACGCTCTCCGGCGGCATGAAGCAGCGCGTCGCGATCGCGCGCGGCATGGCGATGGAGCCGGACATCCTGTTGATGGACGAGCCGTTCGCCGCGCTCGACGCGCTGACGCGCCGGACCTGCCAGGACGAGCTGCTCCAGCTCTGGAGCGAGACCAAATTCACCGTGCTGTTCGTGACCCATTCGATCGCGGAAGCGATCCGCATCGGCAACCGCATCCTGCTGCTGTCGCCGCATCCCGGCCGGGTCAAGGCCGAGGTGATCGACGTCGACAAGGTCTCGAACGAGGACGGCAGCGCCGGACGGCTGGAGAAGGAGATCCACGATCTCCTGTTCGCCGCCGAAGCGACCGCGCACTGAGGGAGCCACCATGGGTGAAGCGAGAATCCTGCTGCGTGATGCGCCGTCGGCTGTCGCCGAAGGCGAGGTCGAGCGCAAGCTGAGCGTTGCCGAGCTGCTGTGGAACGACGGCTTCGTCCGCAAGGCCGTCATCATCCTGTTCCTCGCAGCGGTCTGGGAGGTCTACGGCGTCGTCCTCGACAATCCCCTGCTGTTTCCGACCTTGCACGATACCTTCGCGACGCTGTTCGATCGCGTCAAAGACGGCACGATCCCGATGCGCGCGTGGACGTCGCTGAAAGTGCTGTTCATGGGCTATTCGGCCGGCATCGTCCTGGCCGCGATCTTCACCGTGCTCGCGATCTCCACCCGCATCGGCACCGACTTCCTGGAGACGGTGACGGCGATGTTCAACCCTTTGCCGGCGATCGCGCTGCTTCCGCTCGCCTTGATCTGGTTCGGCCTCGGCAATGGCAGCCTCGTCTTCGTGCTGATCCATTCGGTGCTGTGGCCGGTCGCGCTCAACACCCATTCCGGCTTCAAGAGCGTGTCCAACACGCTGCGCATGGTCGGCCGCAATTACGGCCTGCGCGGACTGCCCTACGTCGCCAAGATACTCATCCCCGCAGCCTTCGGCTCGATCCTCACCGGCCTCAAGATCGGCTGGGCCTTCGCATGGCGCACGCTGATTGCGGCCGAGCTGGTGTTCGGCGTGTCGTCGGGACAGGGCGGGCTCGGCTGGTTCATCTTCGAGAACCGCAATTTGCTCGACATACCCGCCGTGTTCGCAGGCCTCTTGACCGTGATCATTATCGGGCTCTTTGTCGAGAACCTGATCTTCCGCGCCATCGAGCGGAACACCGTCCAGAAATGGGGCACCCAATCATGACCAACAAGAAGAAAACGCCCGACCAGCTCCGCAGCGCGCGCTGGTTCGCACCCGACGATCTCCGCTCGTTCGGCCACCGCTCCCGCGCCATGCAGATGGGCTACGCCCCGGAGGAGTGGAAGGACCGGCCGTGCATCGCGATCCTCAACACTTGGTCGGAGGCGCAACCCTGCCACATGCACTTCAAGTCGCGCGTTGACGACGTCAAGCGCGGTATCCTGATGGCCGGCGGCCTCCCGATCGAGCTGCCGGCGCTGTCACTGTCGGAATCGCTGCTCAAGCCCACCACCATGCTCTACCGCAACCTGCTGGCGATGGATGCCGAGGAGCTCCTGCGCAGCCACCCCGTCGACGGCGTGGTGCTGATGGGCGGCTGCGACAAGACCACGCCGGCGCTGCTGCTGGGCGCGACCTCGATGAACATTCCGGCGATCTATCTGCCGGCAGGTCCCATGCTGCGCGGCAATTGGAAAGGCAAGACGCTCGGCTCGGGCTCGGACGGCTGGAAATATTGGGACGAGCGTCGGGCCGGGAAAATTTCCGACAAGGACTGGCTCGACATCGAGGCCGGCATTGCCCGCAGCTACGGCACCTGCATGACCATGGGCACTGCCTCGACCATGACCGCGATCGCGGAAGCGATCGGCATGACGCTGCCCGGCGCTTCCTCTATACCGGCCGCGGACGCCAACCACATCCGCATGGCCTCCGAATGCGGCCGCCGCATCGTCGAGATGGTGTGGGAGGATCTGACGCCGAAGACGATCCAGACCCGCAAGGCCTTCGAGAATGCCATTGCGGTGGCGATGGCGATGGGCTGCTCCACCAATGCGATCATCCATCTGATCGCGCAGGCCCGCCGCGCCGGCCAGAACATCGGTCTCGACGATTTCGAGATCGCGAGCCGCAAGGTGCCCGTGATCGCCAACGTCCGCCCCAGCGGCGATGCCTATCTGATGGAGGATTTCTTCTATGCCGGCGGCTTGCCGGCGCTGATGGGTGAGATCAAGCAACATCTGCATCTCGACTGCGTCACCGTCACCGGCAAGACGCTGGGTGAGAACATCGATGGCGCCGAGGTGCACAATGCCGACGTGATCCGCTCGGTGGACAATCCCATCTACAAGGAAGGCGCGCTCGCCGTGCTCAAGGGCAACCTCGCCCCCGACGGCTGTGTCATCAAGCCCTCCGCCTGCGCGCCCCGCTTCCTCAAGCACACGGGACCGGCGCTGGTGTTCGACGATTATCCCTCGATGAAGAAGGCGGTCGACGATCTCAACCTGGATGTCACTGAGGACCATATCCTGATCCTGCGCAATGCAGGGCCGCAAGGAGGGCCGGGGATGCCGGAATGGGGCATGCTGCCGATTCCCACAAGACTCGTGAAGCAGGGCGTGCGCGACATGGTGCGCATCTCGGATGCCCGCATGAGCGGCACCAGCTATGGCGCCTGCATTCTGCACGTCTCGCCCGAATCCTATATCGGCGGCCCGCTGGCGCTGGTGCAGAACGGCGACCGCATCACGCTCGATGTTGCTGCGCGCACCATCAATCTCGACGTCCCCGAAGCAGAGTTGGAGAAACGCCGCGCTGCCTGGAAGCAGCCCGAGCGCCGCTTCGAGCGCGGCTATGGCTGGATGTTCACCAAGCACATCAAGCAGGCCAATGACGGCTGCGACTTCGACTTCCTTGAGACCGATTTCGGCGCGCCGATCGGCGAGCCGTCGATTTATTGATGTCCCCGTCATTCCTGGGCATCGCGAAGCGATGAGCCCGGAATCCATCGTGCAGCAGAACGTGCGGCCTGATGGATTCCGGGTTCGCGCTACGCGCGCCCCGGAATGACGACCAGAGAGAGCCCACGATGTCCAAACTTTCCGAAGCCACCCGCAACAAGCTCAAATCCGTTTCCAGCGCCACGGTCGCGACGGCCTTGTTCAAGCGCGGCCTGCGCATCCAGATGATCCAGGACGTGCATCCCGTCGGACCGGACCAGCCGACCATGGTCGGGGAGGCCTTTACGCTGCGCTACATGCCGGCGCGCGAAGACCTCAACACCATCGAGGTCTTCAAGGACCGCTCGCATCCGCAACGCAAGGCGGTCGAGGACTGTCCGCCGGGCGCGGTGCTGGTGATGGATAGCCGCAAGGATGCGCGCGCGGCCTCGGCCGGCGCGATCCTGGTAACGCGGCTGATGAAGCGGGGCGTTGCCGGCGTCGTCACCGACGGCGGCTTTCGCGATTCCGCCGAGATCGCCAAGCTCGGCATTCCCGCCTACCACCACCGCCCCTCGGCGCCGACGAATCTCACGTTGCATCAGGCCATCGAGATCAACGTCCCGATCGGCTGCGGTGATGCGCCGGTGTTTCCCGGCGACGTCATTTTGGGGGATGCCGACGGCGTCATCGTGATCCCCGCGCATCTCGCGGACGAGATCGCCAACGAAACCTTCGAGATGACCGCGTTCGAGGACTTCGTCACCGAGGAAGTCGGCAAGGGCCGCGGCATTTTCGGTCTCTATCCCGCCACCGACCCGCAGACGCTCACCGACTTCGCGGAGTGGCGGAAGAAGAACGGTCGCTAGGTCGAGACGACGGCGGAGGGTGTGGCTACACCCCAGCCTCCGCCATCCCCGCCGCCCACAGTGCGAATGCGTAGACGATCGCGACCTCATCCAGCCGGTCGAACCGTCCCGATGCGCCGCCGTGACCGGCGCCCATGTTGGTGCGCAGCAGCACCGGGCCGCCGCCGCGCATGGTGGCGCGCAGGCGCGCGATCCATTTGGCGGGCTCCCAGTAGGTGACCCTGGGATCAGTAAGCCCGCCCATCGCCAGGATCGCCGGATAGTCCTTGGCCGCGACATTGTCGTAAGGCGAGTAGGACAGGATGGTGCGGAAATCCTTCTCGCTTTCGATCGGGTTGCCCCATTCCGGCCATTCGGGCGGCGTCAGCGGCAGCGTGTCGTCGAGCATGGTGTTGAGCACATCGACGAACGGTACTTCGGCGACGATGCCGGCGAACAATTCGCCGGCGCGGTTGGCGACCGCACCCATCAGCATGCCGCCGGCCGAGCCGCCGTGGCCGATGATGCGCTTCGCGCCGGTGTATCTTGCCGCGATCAGCGCACGGGCGCTGGCTGAGAAATCGTCGAACGAATTCGTCTTCTTCTCGCGCTTGCCGTCGAGATACCAGCCCCAGCCCTTGTCGGCGCCGCCGCGGATATGGGCGATGGCGTAGACGAAGCCGCGATCGACCAGCGACAGGCGGTTGGCATTGAACGAGGCGGGCATCGCCATGCCATAGGAGCCGTAGCCGTAGAGCAGGAGCGGTGCCGTCCCGTCGAGCTTCAGCCCGCGGCGATGAAGGATCGACACGGGTACATCGGCGCCGTCCTGCGCCTTCGCCATGATGCGCGTCGTGACATAGTCGGCCGCGTCGTGGCCGGACGGAATTTCCTGGCGCTTGCGCAAGGTGCGCGTGCGCTTGACCATGTCGTAGTCGTAGACTTCCGACGGTGTCGTCATCGAGGAATACGCAAAGCGCAGGGTAGTCGTCTCGAATTCGAAGGAGCCCATCGTATCCAGCGAATAGGCGGCCTCGTCGAAGGCGATGGCGTGCTCTTCCTTCGTCGCGAGATCGCGGATCACGATCGACGGCAGCGCATTGGCGCGCTCCAGCCGCACCAGATGGCCGGCGTAGAGATCGAGGTCGATGATGTAAATGCCCGGACGATACGGGATCAAATCGCGCCAATTCTTGCGCTCGGGTGCGGCAAGCGGCGCCGTGACGATCTTGAAGTCGATGGCGTCGTCGGCATTGGTGAGGATGAAGAGCTCGTCGCCGCGGTCGGCCAGCGAATATTGCACGCCCTCCTCACGCGCCGCCACAAGGCGCGGCGGCGCCTCGGGGTTGGCGAGATCGATCAGCCGCTGCTCGGAGGTTTCGTGGTCGCCGCCGGCGATCACGCAGAAGCGGCCGCTGGTGCTCTCGTGCAGATGGGTGAACCAGCCGGCATCCTGCTCTTCGTACACGTGCGCATCGTCAGCTTGTTTCGTACCGAGTCTATGCAGCCACACCTGCATGGGGCGATGGTTGTCGTCGAGCTTCACATAGAAGAAGCTCTTGCAGTCCGCGGCCCAGACGATGCCGCCGTCGGTCTCCTCGACGACGTCATCCAAATCTTTGCCGCTTGCCCAGTCGCGCACGCGGATCGAGAAATATTCGGAGCCCTTGGTGTCGGCGCTCCAGGCCTGCAGCTTGTGATCGTGCGAGTGCCGGCTGCCGCCGAACTTGAAGTATTTGTGGTCCTTGGCGAGTGCGTCGCCATCGAGCACGATCTGGCCCTCGCCGCCGTCGCGCGGCATGCGGCCGAACAGCTCGTGCTGGCCGCCTTCCCGGAACCTGCGGAAATAAGCGAAGGGGCCGTCGGGCGAGGGAACGCTGGAATCGTCCTCCTTGATCCGCCCGCGCATCTCCCGCACCAGCGTCTTCTGCAGGCTGGCAGTGTGGCCGAGCAGGCTCTCGGTGTAGACGTTCTCCTCATCGAGATAGTTGCGGATATCAGGATCGAGCACAGCGGGATCGCGCAGCACCTCCTGCCACTTCTCGTCCTTCAGCCAGGCATAATCGTCGGTCACGGTGATGCCATGCCGCGTGAAGGAATGCGGCCGGCGCGGGGCGACGGGGGGCTGGGAAGGCGTCTTGGCTTGTGTCACTCGGTCCTCGTCGTGTCGTATTCGCGCGGCGGTCCTTCTCCCGCTCCCGTAAGAATAGGAAGAGAAGGCACGTCCACCTTATATCGCCCCGATTCCACGAAATGCCAGCGCTGCCGCGCCCCGAACACGTCTTGTGGCCGTGGGTGCCGGATCAACGCCCTGCGCTGACAACGCTGCGCGTTGCCAGAGCTGCTCTTGTCCGGGACGACAGCGCCGTTTGTAGTTTGCGCCTTACACCGCGACCTCTTCACCGAGATATGCGACGGCTGCCTCCAGCCCGCCCTTGCCATGCGGGATCTTCAGCGCGTTGAGACCGATCTCGATCACGCCGAGCGTGCCGAGCAGCATTGGCGCATTGACGTGGCCCATATGGGCGATGCGGAAAGCCTGGCCCGAGAGGTCGCCGATGCCGGTGCCGAGCACGACGCCGCACTTCTCCTTGCAATAGCGCTGCAGCACGGCCGGGTCGTGGCCGTTGCTCATGGTGACCGTGGTCACGGTGTTGGAGCGCTCGCGGGCTTCCGCGACGTTGAAGCCCAGCACCTGGCCTTCCGACCATGCGCTGACTGCACGGCGTGCGGCCTCGCCGAGCAGGCTGTGGCGGCGGAAGGCATTCTCCAGCCCCTCCTCGTGCAGGAGGTCGATGGCCTGGCGCAGCGCGAACAACAGATGCACCGGCGCGGTGCCGGCATATTTGCGATAGTGCTCGGTACCCTCGCGCTCGCTCCAGCTCCAATAGGGCGTCGCCATGTTGGCGGTCTTGTGCACCTCGAGCGCACGCGCATTGGCGGCGACGAAGCCGAGGCCCGGCGGCGTCATCAGGCCCTTTTGCGAGCCGGACATCGCGATATCGATGCCCCATTTGTCCATCTCGAACGGCATGCAGCCGAGCGAGGCCACGGTGTCCACCATGTACAGCGCGGGATGGCCGCTCGCCTTGATCGCCTTGCCGATCGCCTCGATGTCGTTCTGTACGCCCGAGGCGGTGTCGACCTGGACGACGACGACGGCCTTGATCGAGTGCTCCTTGTCGCGGCGCAGGCGCTCCTCGACCTCGTGCGGCCGCACCGCGCGGCGCCAGTCGCCCTTGAGCACCTCGACCTCGGCGCCCATCAGCGCTGCGGCGTTGCCCCAGCCGATCGCAAAGCGCCCGCTCTCCAGCACCAGTACCTTGTCGCCGCGCGACAGCACGTTGCTGAGCGCCGCTTCCCAGGCGCCGTGCCCGTTGGCGATGTAGATGTAGGACTTGCCCTTGGTCGCAAACAGCTTCGAGATGTCGCTGAGCAGGCTCTCGGTCAGATCGGTCATCTGCTTGGAGTAGATGTCGATTGCCGGACGGTGCATTGCCCGCAGCACCTCGTCCGGCATCGTGGTGGGCCCGGGGATGGCCAGAAATTCCCGGCCCGCGCGAACGGTCATTGCTGTTGGTCCTTGTTGCTGGTGGACAGGCTGATGGGTTGCTGCATCCCGTTTTACGCGCCGCGAGCACGCAAGAAAAGCGCACAAAACGCAGGTCTGGAGTGGGCTATCGCTTCGTCTCGCGGCAGCCGGCGGCCTCTGCTTCCTCGACCGAGCAGAACCAGCGGGTGCCCTTGCTGATCTTCATCTTGATCTGGGTGTACCAGCGGCTGGTCGGCTGGTGGTAGATGCATTCGCCTGATGTGTTGACGTTGCCCTTGATGGTGCAGTCGGGCGAGGGCGCGACCGGTCCGGAGGCCGAGGCGAGCAGCACGGCATGAGCTCCGTCCGGCGGCTTGGTGGCGCCCAGGATGGTGGTCTTCTTGTTGCGCACGCGCCAGTCCCAGGGCGCGATGAAGGCACCCTGCCACATCCCGGCTTTTGCTTCACGCGCGGCAGCCTCGTCGGGCTCGTAGTCCTTGGAGATGCGGGTGTAGGCCAGCGCCCAGCCGTTGCGCACCAGCCATTTCTGGATGTCCTCGCCGCCGACCTCGCACCGCGCCACGGTGCGGCCGCGCCGGTCGATCGACCTCGTGTGGCAGACCCAGTTCTTGCCTTCGGCATATTTGGCGAGCTCGTCGCGCGCGGCGACGCCGCAGGTCCAGCGCTCGGACTTGGTGTTGAGGCAGAGCTGGTCGACCGCGGGCGCGTCGATGCCGCCGAGCCGGATCCGCGCGTTCCCGATCACCACGGCATCGCCGGCGCGCACCTTTGCCATACCGGCGATGTCGGCGGCCTCGGCCAGTGAGGGCAGCGACAAGCCGAGCAAGGACAGCGCAATCAGGATTTTTCGCAACATGCCGGTCCGCGTGTGAAGAAAATCTCGATAGACGTCGCAATTGTGGTCGGCTTTTGTCCGGCCGGCCAGCATATGCCTAACGGTTAGGCTTTCAACTTCCCGTCATCTCGGGGGCGAATAGCGAGTGGTGATTGGTCAATAGGGACGCGATCCCTCGCTACTCGCCATTCACCATTCGCCGCCTCGCTATTGCGAGGCCCATCAGAACGAATGCCGACGTCACCTCGGGCCCACCCACCAGGATCCGCGTCGGCGTCTTCATCTTGTTCCATTCATAGGCGCGGAACGGACCGCGACGGCCGCCTTCGCCGAGGCTCGCGACGATCACGTTCAGCGCGGGTGCGAAGGCGCGCGGATCGGCGCCGAGATGGCCGAGCGCGATCAGCGCCAGCGCTGCGTCGAACACGTTCATCTCGGCGGCCATCAGCTCGCCCTTGACGTAGGACAGCACGCGGTGGCGGATGAAGTCGAAATCGCCGGCGGGGTCGATCGCGGCCTGGGCCGCCAGCGGCAACGACAGGAACGCCGCATAGCAGCGGCCGAAATAGGCACTGTAGAGCTCCGGCAGATAGTAGATGTGCGAGCGCGGATTGGCGAAGGCGCCGCTGGCCGCCAGGCGCTTCTGGAAGCCGATGATGCGATGCACGGTGGCGAGCCGCGCTGGCGTCTCCAGAACTTTCCAACGCGCCAGATTGCGGAAGCTGACTTCGAGAATGTCCAGATTGAGCGTGGGATCGAGATCGTTGCCGTAGGGACGCTCGCCCGCGAGATTGTCGATCCAAGTTGCAACGCCGCCCTCGTAGTCGATGTTGTCGTTGAGCGGCACCGTCACGCGCGGCGCGTTGACGCCGGCCTGCACCTGGTAGCCTGCGTAGAAATCCAACAGCGGCTGGTCGATGATCGCATCGGTGCAGCCGGCCTGCGTCGCTGCGGAGATCGAGCAGGCCGTGGTGTCGCAATCGGGCACGTAGATGCCGAAGCCGAGATCCTGCTTGATCTGGGCGAAGAAGCGGGAGAAGCGCGGATGCGGCGCCGGCGCAAGCGCGGTGATGACATTGAACCGCGCGCCACCCAAGCCCTCGACTTCCTCGCGGCTGATATTGACGCAGAAATCCACCATGTCGGCGACCGCGTGCTCCGCCGCGGTCTTGTCGGCGGACGAGGCGAGCCCGGTCTCGACATAACTCAGCAGCGCCTCGATGAAGAACGCGTCGTAATAGGCCGAGCGGTGGCGGATCTGCACCGGCTCCCACATCGGCTCGGCGATCCCTCGCCAGGGCGGATTGACAACGGCGGCCGCCTTCGAGCGGGCGATGAAGACGCGGGCGAGGTTGAACAGCAGCGAGGAGTTCTTGTAGCCGCGGGCGTTCAGCCCCGTGAGCGCCATGATTAGCTCGCGTCCGCGGAAATCAGGGTCGCCGATCAGGTTGAAGGCGGCATAGGTGGGCAGAAAACCGTTTCGGCGGTACGAGCCGAGCAGATGCTGCGCACAGTCGCGGATCACGCGGTCGATCCGCGACTGATCCGGCGCCGCGCCGACGAACATGGCCGGCGGCGGCCTCGGATGGTCGAGCGCGATGCTGTCAACGAGGTCGGCCACGGGCTGGCCGACGGCTGCCCAGTCCGGCTCCACCTCGTCCCGCGCACGGGCGAGCGCTTGGCGCAGCGCCATCAGCCTGGCTTCGTCGCGGAGCTCGGGCAGCCCGGCCCGCCGCAGCAGCACCCGCAGCGCGGGGTTGCCGAGCGCGGTCTTATAGAATTTGGCCAGGTGCGGATCGCCGCCGACAGGGCCCGACAAGACGGGATCGCACACGTCGTAAAGCGAGGGGCCGTCCTTCCGCGCCGTCAGCGCCCGGCAGGCGGCGCCGGCGAAATATTGAAAGCTCATGAAATACCTGGTCGCAGGGACTTTGGCGGGTCGTTTCACTGGTGGCTTGGCCAAGGGCCGGCCAGCGCGCCGACAGCCACACGCCACCCCCTGCAAGTCTTTGAAAAAGCTACCCGGATTCGCAGGAAATACAAATGTGATCGCCATCACGGAAAAAGGCGGCATGGAGGCTGCATGATCGATCTCCGGAAGGCCACGGGGAACGGAAAAATGCAGGAAGCTGGCCTGGAGGATTAACTAATACCTTCAGTGACTTAGCTCAAATTTTGAGCAATCTATTGCCGGGGCACCTATATCCGGTTAAGGGTTTGTTTGGTGCGGCGCCGCAAATTGCGCGCAATTCGGGGGCACTTCCCCGGCCAATCCCTCAAACCTAAAGACGCTATCGCGCTACTCAAACAGTGTGCGCGCGCTTGGCTGGTCTTTGGCACTGACAGGAATGAAGCGAGATGAATGTAAGGCAGCTCGACATTTCCCGACGCACGATCGCCCTTGCCGCGGCCCTCATCGGCACGGTCTCGCTGGTGATCGGCGCCCATGCTGCTCTGAACATGCGCGCGATCGATGCTGCCAAGGCCGTCTCGACCGACCAGATCACCGGCTCGATCGGCCAGACCTCGCGCCTGGCGCTGGTCATCGGCAATGGACATTACCCCGACGCCAACGCGCCGCTGACGCAGTCGATCAACGACGCCCGCGCGTTGTCCTCGTCCCTGCGCAAGAACGGCTTTGACGTCGACATGGTGGAAGACGCGACCAAGGACGACATGGTCCGCGCCGTCAACCGCCTGAAGTCCCGCATCAAACAGGACACCGTCGTCATGCTGTTCTTCGGCGGCTACGGCGTGCAGGCCGGCCGCGAGAGCTACATGCTGCCGGTCGATGCCGTGATCTGGAAGGAAAGCGACGTCCGCCGCCAGGGCGTCTCCATCGATGGTGTGCTCGACATGATGAAGGAGCAGGGCGCCAAGGCCAAGCTCGTCGTGGTCGACGCCTCCCGCCGCAATCCCTTCGAGCGCCGCTTCCGCTCCTACAGCCACGGCCTCGCGCCGATCAGCGCGCCCGACAATGCGCTGATCCTCTCCTCGGCCTCGCCCGGCAAGGTCGTCGACGACGGCAAGGGCGAGCACAGCGTGCTGGTCAGCGAGTTCCTCAACAACCTCAATGCGCAGGGCAGCGCCGAGAGCGTCTTCAACAAGACCCGCCTCGCCATCTCGCGTGCCAGCGAAGGCGATCAGGTCCCGACCATCTCCTCGTCACTGCTCGAGGATGTTCGTTTCGGCGAAGCCGGCGGCTAGTTTTCTTAGGTCTTACGACATACTGCGAAGTCTCGTGCTCCGGACGCGGCGCATCATGCAATGATGCGGCGCTGAGCCGGGGCCGATTTTTTGGGGCGCGCTGCGCCTGCAACGTCATTGCGAGGGGCTCTTGCGACGAAGCAATCCAGAATCCCTCCGCGGAAAGAATCTGGATTGCTTCGCTTCGCTCGCAATGACGATGGTGAATGCTACTTCGCCGCTTCCGCGCTTGCCATCACCGGGCGCACCGGATCGCCCTCGCGCAGCAGCGCGCCCGCGCGCGCGACGACGACGTCGCCCTCGTTGAGGCCGTCGCGAATCTCGATATTGCCGCCGGACATCAATCCGACTTCGACGCGCTTGGTCTCGACGCGATTGCGGCGGATCACCTGCACCACGGTGCCGGCCGAGGAATATTGCACTGATGTCAGCGGCACCGCGACGTTGCAGCTCTGCCCGGTCTTGATCAGCGCGCGCCCGCTCGCGTTGAGCAACAGGCGCTTCTGCGAGGAGATGCCGATATAGACCATGCCCTGCTGGATGTTCTGCTCGACGGTCGGCCCGATGCGGCGAATCTTGCCGTCGATGTCGCCGGAGCCGGCGATGCGCACGGTCGCCTGCTGGTTGACCGCGAGCTTGCGCATGTCGGTGGTCGCGACCAGGCCGACCAGGTCGTATTCGCTGCGCGCCACGATCGTGAACAGGGCCTCGCCCTTGGCCGATGCGAAATTGCCGATCTGTGCGGTCGAGGTGGCGATCACGCCCGCCACCGGCGCGGTGACCTGAAGCGTGCCGCCTTCCGGCAGCGCCAGCCGCGCCAGCACCTGGCCGGCGGTGGTGGTCTGGCCGGCTTCTGCCAGCACCTCCGTCACCTTCAGGCCGGGACGTTCGGGCCGTACCGAGCTTTCCTCGCGCGCGATGATCGAGCCGGTCGCCTCGACGATATCGGAGAAGCAGGATTTCGCGACCTTCAGCACCGTGACCGCCGGCCCCTTGGGAGCATCGTCCTCGGCGGCGCCGGCCGGATATGGGCCGAGGGCGAACATTCCGGCGATGGCTGCGGGAAACAGGCTTCGGGCAACGGCACGGGGTAAATGACGCATCGAAAATTCCACAGGGGTTCAAGCCCTTCAATCGATAGCAGATGGCAACGGGCCGGACCACGGCGCTGTTGCCTTTTGACAGGATGCCGCGCCGGCGCGCGCCGTTGCGGCAAGTCCTTGATTAGTCGCGGGATTGGAGATCAGGTTCGCTGCCTGCCAGGAGAGCGACGGCAGATACTCGCCGGCGGTCAGTTCCGGCGATCGCCGAGTGGCTGGCCCGTGGAACGATCGAGCAGGTGCAGTCCGGTACAGGCCGGACAGGGCACGGACACATGCGTGCGCTCGCCCGGCTCATCGTCAAGCCGATGCTGCACGTTCATGCCGGTCCGTGGGCACTTGAAGACGATCTGACGGTCCATGGCGGACGATATGGCGCCAAGGCCGGCCATTTGAAATTGCGGATCATTACGTAGGCCGGTCGACGCCCCGTCACGGCAGGCTCAGGAATTCGACCCAGTTCGGCTTCTTGCCGGTGGGATAGGATTTCAGCTTGGTGAGCGCGCCGCTGCTCTGATCAATCGCGTAGACCGTCATGCCGTCGGAAAGCTCGCCGACCGCGGCGAGGTAGCGCCCGGAGGGATCGATGTTGAAGCCGCGCGGCTGCTTCTCGGTCGGCACGCTGCCGATCGTGGTCAGCTTGCCGCTGCCTGCATCGATCCTGTAGGCGGCGAGCGTGTTCGTGGTGCGTTCCGAGGCATAGAGGAAGCGACCGTCCGGGGTGATGTGGATGTCGGCGGACCAGGGCTTGCCAGCAAAGCCCTCCGGCAATGCGGTGGTGCGCTGGATCTCGGTCCAGACGCCGCTCCTGGCCTCATAACTGAACGCGGCCACGTCGCCGTTCAGCTCGTGGACGAGATAGACGAACCTGCCGCTCGGGTGGAATAGGAAGTGCCGCGGTCCCGATTTCTCCGGCATCTTGATCGCCGGCGGATCGTTCGGCGTGAGCGTGCCCGCAATCGGGTCGTACGCGAAGCTCAGTACCTGGTCGGAGCCGAGATTGGTCGCGAACACGAATCGGTTATCAGGCGCAGGCAGGAACGCGTGCGCGTTCAGCCCGGTCGCAACTACCTGCTTCGGTTCGGCTGCGACGCCATTTGCCTGAAGCGGATTCAGCGCGACCTTGTTGCCGCCATAGGACGCGCTGAACAGGAACTTGCCGCTGCGATCGACCGCGATATTGGCCATGCTGTCGGCGAGCGGCCCGTTGCCGACATGACTGAGCCGCCCGGTTTTGGGATCGATCGCAAAACTCACCGCGAGATATGGCTGCGAGCGGATGCCGGCGATCAGCACGCGCTTGTCGGGCGTGATCGCGAGCGGCGTCGAGGAGCCGGGCTTTTCCACGCCGGGGAACGCAGCCGTCTGGACCGGTGTCATCTCGCCGCTCTCGGCCATCTTGAACACGCTGATCTCGTTGCTGTCGGCGTTGCCGACATAAGCGAAGGTTTCGGCCATGCCGGCGCGGACTCCAGGAATGAGGGCGAGAAGGGTGAGGGTGGTGGCGATCGCTGTGCGTGATGCGATGCGCAGGGGCGGTCTCGACATGGTCTCCTCCTCGACGCCAGTGCGGCATTGTCGTTTTGCCGTCGAGGATAGCGGGAGGCGCACCGCCGCAGCAAATTCCAGTTGGAATTGATCGATGCCGAAATTGTATCGGTCGCTGGATCGCTACCGCGCCGCTGTCGCCACGCCGCGGGAGGGCAGATGCGGGCCGGGCGGTTGGTTGGGCGGACCGAGCACGGACCATACGGCGACTGCGAGTAGGGCGCAGGTCAGGATGGTCCAGGCGATCAATCGTCTGCGCATCGGGCCCCGTCCGCCGGCCGAAATAGAGATGTCCCTGCCGTCATCGTGCACCGCTAACCGCGGCGATCCTATGACCTCGTTCACAGGCGAAGATGTCTCACGCGTAACTGCGAAACCAATGCCGCGCCAGTGCATTGAAGCATCATGCCCAGTGAAAACGATCTCGAAGGCAAGCCCGACATGGGCGGCAAGCATGGCGGTCAGAAAGGCCAGCCAAAGCCGCCGCCGCGCCCGCATGAGGGTGAGAACGACGCGGACGTCGTGGCAAAGCGCCACACCGGTCAAACCGATCGCGCCGCGCCGCCGACCAAACAAAAGTAGCACTGTAGTCGCGTCGGGAACGGCAGCGTCGCCTTGCCGTTACCTGAATCCGTGGGCGGTAGAGACGAAACGGAGGCTGGCACGTGTTTTGGATCTATTGGAACACCGCCTGGTCGCTCATCATCAGCGGCATCATGTTCGCCACCATTGTCAGCCATCCCGACGCCGAAATCGCCGAAGTACGCGCCGCAAAACGCCTGATGTAAATTCTTGCGGCGCCGCAAAGCGCGATGAGATCGGGACGATCGTCATCGCGCTTCAGGTCACGATCGGATCACGCTCTCACGTGAGGCGGACCCGTCCAGCGGTCAGTAGTCCCAGAACGCCGGGATCCAACGGAACGAATCGCCGTCCACTGCGACATGTCCAATCGAAGGGAAGGGCATGTGGGTGGCCACCAGCAATTCGCGGCTCGCGGCCAGCTCGCGCAGGAGACGGACGCGAACGCGCGCGGCCTCTTCGGGATCATGCTCGAAGCCGTTGTGCCAATCGGGATGATCGAAGCCGACCGTGAACACGGCATCGCCGGCGAATGTCAACCGGTCGCCGCCCGATGCCAGGCGGACGATGCTGTGCCCGGGGGTATGGCCGCCGGTGCGCGTGACCACCACGCCTGGCGCGACCTCGTGCTCCTCCTCGAAGGTGCGCAGCTGGTTGTGGTACTCCTTCGCGAACCGCTTGGCAGTCGCCCGCAGCGCGTCCGGAAATCCCGGCGGCATCGAGACGTGGGAGAAATCGGGGTCCTCCCAGAACTTGACCTCGGCAGCTGCGACGTGGATCCGCAAGTCGGGACGCAGCCCATCCTTCACCTCGTCGACGAGCAGCCCGCCAATGTGGTCCATGTGCATGTGCGTCAGCACCACGTCGGTCACCGAGCCGAGATCGATGCCAGCGGCCTCCAGTCGCTTGCTCAGCTGCCCGGCTCGCGGCAGATGCAAGTCCGGATCGGATCCCAGTCCGGCATCGACGAGGATGGTCTGCCCGCCGCTGCGCACCACGACCACGTTCAGCGCCCAATCGAACGCATCCGGCGGCAGGAACATGTCCTTCAGCCACGCCGCGCGGACCGCCGGGTCGGCGTTGTGGGCCAGCATCGCGCCCGGCAGCGTCAGCACGCCGTCGCTGATCACCATGACGTCGATCTCGCCGATCTTCAGCGCATAGCGCGACGGGACCAGCTCTTCGGGGGCCGGTCTGCTAGACTGTACAAGTTTGTGCAAGTTCATGTTCGTCTTCTCCTGGGTGTTGCGGATCGCCTGATTCATCTTGGTGCTCCTCTGTTTGCGCGCTGGTGGGATGTTCAGAGATTGCTGACGTAGCCTGGCGCGGCCGAGTCGAGCGCTCGACCTTCGCGTGATGATCTACCGGATCGGGTTTGCGGCTGCGCCAGAGCGATTGCCGTCGCTGTAGAGCGATTGCTGCCAAGGCATGCACCTGAGCATGCGACGGGGTCGATGATCCGTAGCGCGTCGATCTGCTGCGACTGCGCAACGCGTGCCTGAGCGTATCGGTGCAGCCCGAGCTTCACGGTGACCAACACGGGCACGGCGAACACGAAGAGCAGGGCAACGGCATTGAACGCGGTGTCGAAGGCGATCACCGTCGACTGGCGGATGAGATCGCCGTCCAGCAGGCTCGTGGCGGCGCGGCCGGCCAGCGTGTCCATTCCCCTCGCGCTGAGCATCGCGGCCGTCGAGGTCAGTCGTTCGCTGATTGCGGGAACGCCGGCGGTCAGATTGGCGCCGAGCACCGTCAAATTTCCGGCGGTGTGGTGCTCGATCAGGGTCTCGAGGCCCGCGACGCCGATGAGGCCGCCGAGTTGCCTGCTCGTGTCGAACAGGCCGATGCCGAAGGCGCGGTTGCCTTCGTTGAGATTGCCGAAGGCGATCAGGGTGATCGACAGGAAGAGGAAGCCGAGGCCGAGGCCACGCAAGAGGATAGCGGCCATCATGTCGTGTGTACCGCTTTCGCTGGTAGAGCCCGACAACATCCACATCGCAATCGTGATCAGCAGGATGCCGAAGGGGACCGTGGCGACGGGAGGGACGCGGCGGACCTGCATGAGGAAGGCGGCCACCAGCAGCGTGGCGATGAAGAACGCGCCGCTCGGCAGCAGGAGCAGGCCGGCATCGGTGGGCCTGAACGCCAGAACCGACACGGCAAAGGACGGGATCAGGAACGCGCTGCCGAACAATGCGGCGCCAGCAACGAAGCTGACGACGAAGGCGAAGCAAAAATCCTCACACTCGAACAAGGAGAAATCGAGCAGGCCTTTGCCGCCGGCGAGTACCTGCCTGCCGAGAAACGCCAGCAGCGCGGCGGCGCCGATCACCGTGAGCCAGAGGATGCCGGGCTCCTCGAACCAGTCCCATCGGCTGCCCTGGTTGAGGACGTAGGAGAAACAGAAGAGCGCGACCGATATCAGCCCGATGCCGATCCAGTCGATCGGGCGGCGCTGACGCATGACGGGCTTCGGGCCGTCGGCGATCAGCAGCAGGCCGGCAGCCGTCAGCGCCAGCGGAACGACGCTGAAGAAGATCCACGTCCAGGACCGGCTGTCGATCAGCCAGCCTTGCAGGGCCGGAGCAATCGTCGCGGGAGCGACGACCGATCCCATCGCAAACAAGGCCTGAAGGATCGGTTGCCGGGACCGCGGATAGGCATCGAAGATCGTTGCCTGACCCGTGACGAGCAGGATGCCGCCAGCGAGACCCTGAATCACGCGGAGCGCGATCAGCAGATCCAGCCGCGCAGTCACGATCGTCAAGCCACATGCGACGCCCATCACCAGGGTCGAGCCGATGATCAGGCGGCGGGGATCGGCACGGTGCACCAGCATGGGCGCCGTCATGAATCCGATCAGCTTCAAAGCCATGTAACCGACGTCGAGCCAGGCGAATTCGTCGGGCGTGACATGGACGTCGCCGATGATGTAGCCGCGCCCGAGTGACAGAACCGTGCTTGCGATCGCCTCCGTCAGCGTGGCCAGCACGATGCCTGCGACGAACAGGGCTCCCGCCGCGGACCGTTCGCGGGGAGGCGCGGCGGCGACGATCGCCGTCATGAGCCGCTTCCCTGATCGACGTCGACGCGCGCCGACAGCCCTGGGACCAGGCGGCCGGGCAGCTCATTGTTGATGAAGCGGATCTTCACGGGGACGCGTTGAACGACCCGAACGAAGTTGCCGGTCGCATTGTCCGACGGGAGCATGCTGAAGGCGGATCCGCTGCCCGGCGCAAAGCTGTCCACGATGCCGTCGAGCGCTGTGTGCCTGTAACCGTCGACGACGATGCGTACGCGTTGACCCGGACGGATTTGCTCGATCTGGGTCTCCTTGAAATTCGCCACGACCCAGACGTCCCTGACCGGAACGATGTCGAGCAGGGCAGTGCCTGGCGCAACCAGACGGCCGACACGGACCTGACGGTTGCCGATGACGCCATCGACCGGCGCGTGGACGACGGTGTTGTCGAGATCGATTTGAGCGAGCTCTCGTGCGGCCTGTGCCTGCGCCAACGCAGCGACGGCGGCTTCGCGCTGGCTGGCGAGGACGGAGATGCGCTGCCGCTGGGCCTCGATCGTTGCCTCCGCTGCGGAGACGGCCGCCTCGGCTTTCGACAATGCGGCGTCGCTCTCATCGACCTGGGCCTGGCTGACGGCGTTGGTGCGGATGAGCTCGCGGCGGCGGTCGGAGGCCTTGCGAGCCAGGTTCTTCTCGGCCGCGCTCGCGAGCCCCTGGGCTTCGGCCTGCCGGATCAGGGCATGCTGAAGCTGGATCTCCGCATCGACATTGGTCAGCCGGGCCCGCGCCGCTTCGACATTAGCGGCCGCCTGTGCGAGTCGCGCGCGGTGGTCCCGATCGTCTATACGGAACAGGACGTCACCCGCGTTGACAGTCTGGTTGTCCTGAACCTCCACGGCCGTGACGTAGCCCGCGACCTTCGGCGCGAGCGAGGTCACGTCGCCACGAATATAGGCGTTGTCGGTCGAGGTCTCGCCGGACCGAGCATAGGTAAAACCCACGGCCACGACCGCGACGGCGGCGAGGCACAGCGACAGGCCGATCGCCTTCTTGTTCAGATGCACCACGATACCCTCCTGCATTCGACGGCATGACGGCAAGCGGGCCGCGCTTCGGCGACGAAGCGCGGCCCGTATCGCGTGCTGGGCCTAGAGGAAGCCGGACACGTCGGTCACACGCTCCGGATCGGCCGAGGCGAGCGCGGCGGCGCGCTCGGCTCTGGGCGGATAGATCCAGACGGTGTTGATCTCCTGCTTGGTCTTCTTGGCGACGTCGCCGACCATCGTCACCTCGCGCTCCCAGCCGCGCGTGAACAGGGCGCCGGCGCCGCCAAGGTCGAGGCAGGTGACGTAACCCTTCTGGTGGTAGGGCCTCGTCGCAAGGCCGAGCAGCTTGGCCGCAGCATTGTTGCCGGCGAAAGCGCCCATCCGCGTCGCGTGCTGGCACGACATCAGCGCGTAATTGCCCTCGTCGTCGCAGGCGGCACGTGCCGCATCGCCGGCCGCGAAGACGCCCGGAACGCCGGACACCTGTAAGCAGCGGTCGACCAGCAACCGGCCGAAACTGTCGCGCTCGGCGGAAATCTGCGCCGTCAGGGGCGCGGCGCGCATGCCGGCCGCCCAGATCACGGTTTCGGTCTCGATGTGCTCGCCGCTGGACAGCGTGACGCCGGTTTTGTCGAGCGAGGCGACGCCGGCTCCGAGGCGGGTTTCCACACCGAGCTTGTCGAGGGCGACTGTGATGATGGGACGGGGACCTGCGCCCATGTCCGGCGCGATTT
>NZ_JXJM01000001.1:6572762-6589048 GCF_001593325.1 Bradyrhizobium sp. DOA1 | reverse complement strand
TTCCTTGTTGCGGTCGACGATGATGACGCGGGTCCTGGTGTTCGCGCCGAGGATGTCGCGAAGCCGCGCGGGCATTTCCGTGGCCGCCTCGATGCCGGTGAAGCCGCCGCCGGCGACGACGACTGTGTCGCGCCCGTTGGTGGCCGGCCGCTTGGCGAGGCCATGCAGGTGCTTGTCGAGCTTGATCGCGTCATCGAGTGAATCGACGCTGAAGCCGTGCTCGGCAAGCCCCGGGATGTTCGGACGAAACAGCCGGCTGCCGGTGGTCACGACGAGGCGGTCGTAGGAGAGCGTCTTTTTCGTGCCCTTCGCCGTCGCGATCTTCACCATGCAGGACTTGGTGTCGACCGTCTCGGCGCTGCCTTGCACATAGGTGACGTCGATCGCCGCGAGCACGTCGAGCAGCGGCGCCGTCAGGGTTTCGGGCTTCGGCTCATAGAGCCGCGGGCGAACGACGAGCGTCGGCTCGGGGGCAACCAGCGCGATCTCGAGCTGGTCTGGCGTCACGCCCTGAATCTCGCGCAGGCGCGCTGCGGACAGCGCCGCGTACATGCCGGCGAAGCCGGCGCCGATGATGACTATTCGCATGAGTTTACTCCTTGATCTCTGCGTTTCGAAAATCCATACGGGAGCCGTCGCAGCCCCGCTCAGGGCAGCGTCCGGCGACGGCACGAAGTGAGGTCGATCGTCGACCCTAAGGCGCGATGCAGCGCGACAGCGGCGAGCTCGATGGCCAGCCTTGACGGAAGACGACCGATTGAGCCCGCGAGCCCCAGTCCTGATAGGGAAGGCCGGAGCCATTCCGATCCATGATGGAGACCAGCGGGTAGGTCGGGTTCATGGCATGCGCCGGAATCTCCACCTCCTCGCCCGTTGCGGACGTGAAGCGGACGGCGAGCGAGAGTCCGTACAACGTTGCGGTCGCAAGGCTTCGGCGGCGCGACGCGATCACCCGCCGGCCGATGAAGTTCTTCCAGCTCGTCTCTTTCCGGGTCATCTCTTTCCAGCTCATCTTCGGTCTCCCTCGATCGGTCTGGGCATGATGATGGTCTAGTCGATCGGATCTGCCGCTGCGCCAGAGCGATTGCCGTGATTCCAGCGCGATTGCTGTCAACGCCGGCGCCTGCGCCAATCGCTCGTGCTGTCGCCGATTGCTGCCGTGAGTGGTTGGCGCGGAAGTGCCGGCCACCGGGCGATGCGCTCCGGCGTTCGCAGCGGAAGATGAGGGTGGGTGGTGGGATTGACAGTTACGGCGCGGGCACGCGCCATCAACGCGTCCCGCGTCGTCGAGAAGGACTTAGCTTGCGCTTCGAACGATCGTCGCTATCGCGTGTGGCGCCTGCGCCAGTCGCTCGGCGTCTCGCCGGTCAATTTGCGGAATGCCGCGGCGAAGGCCGTTTGCGAGGAATAGCCGAGAGCGGCTGCGATCGAGACGACCGTGTCGTCGCTGTCGCGCAGCATCTTCATGGCCTGCTCGAGCCGGTGCTGGCGCAGCCAGGAATGCGGGGACAGGCCGGTGCTTTCCTTGAAGGCGCGACAGAAGTGGAAGCGCGACAGACCCGCATCCGACGCCAGCGCATCGAGCGAAACGTCGGCATCGCTGTCCGAGCGCAAACGTTCGATCGCGCGGAGCAGGATCTTCGGTGCCAGCCCGCCCATGCTCGGCTGGAACGTCGCCGGCGTGCCCGTATGTGCAGCCAGAATGCGCGTGGCCAGAAGATCCGTCAGCTGATGCCGAAACAGATCATCCAGCGCACCATGACCTTCGATCGCGTCCGCCGCGCTCAGCAGCAGTCGCGACGTGATGGGGTCGGGGTACGCCGTTCGTTCGAGCAGGTCGGCCGGCGCGGTTCCGGCTTCGTCGGCAACGCGCTTGAGCGTCGCATCGGGAAGATAGAGCTGAACCACGTCGACGGGTTTCGGAATGTCCCATCTGGAGCTCGATCCTTCCGGAATGATGATCAGCACGCCGGGACGAAACGTGCCGATCGCAACCGATCGTCCCGAACGCCGCTCCATGCGCTGTATCACGCCGTTATAGGCCATGATCACGTGGTGGCTCATGGGCTCGACCACGTCGTGCAGCGGATCGTGCTTCCAGTGCGCGATGCCGGCGCCAGTGGCGTCCAGCGCCATGCGCAACGGCTCGGTCCTGAGCACGCGCGCCATCTCCGCGCCGGCGACGCGCCGGTCGGAGTGCGAGCTGTCCTCCGGCTGTGCATGAGGTGGGGGTGGCAGGCCCTGCTGCGAGGGATCGCGCATGGGAGCGGTGTTCCCGGTCATTGCGGTTCTCCTGATCGTGTCGAGCTTTGGATCAGTCGCCCGTGTTTCTACGGATCGGGTGCGTTCTATGGGTTGCAGGACGTGGCGTATTGCCTGAAGCAGCCATGCTTTGCCTGATCCTGCGCCAAGCCGGCGCGCGTTTTCGCAAACGCACGGCGGGTGGAGGCGGGACATTTCGTGACAAGGGGCGGTCAGCCCCCTAAGCAGCCGCCGCTTGGGCCGACAAGAGCTGCTTCAGTTTCGCCGCGGGCACGGCCGGGCTGAACAGCCAGCCCTGCATCTGGCTGCATCCGAGCTGACGCAGCACCGCGCGCTGGGCTTCGGTCTCGACGCCTTCGGCTGTCGTCGCCATGTGGCGAGCGGCGGCCATGTGCACCACGGCCTGCACGATCGGAGAGGAATCTTCGGACCGACCGATGTCGTTGATGAAGCTGCGGTCGATCTTGATCTTGTCGAACGGGAAGCGGTGCAGATAGCTCAGCGAGGAATAGCCGGTGCCGAAATCGTCGAGCGCGATGCGCACGCCGAGCTCGCGCAGCTGCTGGAGGATCGTCAGCGCCTCCTCGTCGTCGCGGATCAGCACGGTCTCGGTGATCTCGAGCTCGAGCCGTCCTGGCGCAAGGCCGGACTCCGCGAGCGCGGCCGCGACCTTGAGCGCCAGCGTCCGCGAGCGGAACTGCACCGGCGACACATTTACCGCGATGTGGATCTGGCCGGGCCAGCTCGCAGCTTCCAGGCAGGCCTGCTTCAACACCCATTCGCCAATCTCGCCGATCAGGCCGATGTCTTCGGCGACAGGGATGAAATCCGCGGGCGAGACCATGCCGCGCTCGGGGTGGCGCCAGCGCAGCAGTGCCTCGCAGCCGGTCACCACATCGGCCGCGAGGTCGACCAGCGGCTGGTAGTGTACCTCGAACTCGCCGCGCGCAAGCGCCTGGCGCAAATCGAGCTCGAGCTGCCGCCGCTGCCGCGCCTTGGCGTCGTATTCCGGGGAGAAGATACGGAAGGTTCGGCGTCCTTCGGACTTTGCCGCGTACATCGCCAGATCAGCGCGCTTGAGCAGATCGTCGATATTGTCGCCATGGTCGGGCGCGATCGCGATGCCGATGCTGGCATCGGTCGGGATTTCCTGGCCCTTGTAATGCACGGGCGTGCGCAGCGCCGCAAGAACGGTTTCCGCCAGTGCCGTCAGCTCGGCCGGATCGTTGGTGCCAGCCTTGATGACGGCGAATTCGTCGCCGCCTAGCCGCGCGACCATATCGTTGCCGCTGACGCAGGCGCGGAGGCGATTCGCGACTTGGCGCAACAGCTCGTCGCCGACCTCGTGTCCGAGCGAATCGTTGACGCCCTTGAACTCGTCGACGTCGATATAGAGGATCGCGAACGGCTTGCCTTGGCCGAGCTCGGCGACGCGCCGCTCCAGATGGCCGCGCATCAGCACGCGGTTGGGCAGGTCGGTCAGCGCGTCGTAATGCGCCAGATGGGCGATGCGCTCATCGGCGCGGATGCGCTCGGTGACGTCGTCATGGGTAGCGAGCCAGCCGCCGGCGACGGCGGGCTGGTTCTTGATCTCGATCAGCCGGCCGTCCGCGGTCTCGACGATTGCAGTCTGCGTGTTTCCGGCATTCCGCAGGATGTCTTCGCAATAGGACGAGACGTCACCGTGGAACGAGCCGGTGTCGTGGCGATGCTGGATCACGTCGCGGAAATGGGCGCCGGGCTTCACCACCTCGCCCGACAAGGCGTACATCTCGATGTAGCGGCGGTTGCAGACGATCAGCCGCTCGTCCTGATCGAACATCAGGAGGCCCTGCGTCATGGTGTTCATCGCAGTATCGAGCCGCTGCTTCTCCAGCGACAGCCGGTGCGTCACCTGACGGAAGATCAGATAAAGCGTGAGCACCAGCAGGCCGATCGACAGCACGGCAACGGTGACGAAGAACTTGGTCTGCGTGCGCCATGTGGCCAGCGTCGCATCGAGTGATTTGGTCGCGACCACCACCAGCGGCTCGCCGGTGAGGAGGCGCGAGGCGACGATGCGATCCTTGCCGTCGATCGGGCTCGCGAGCTGCGTGGTGACGAAGGTGCGCTCGAACACCGCCCTCTGCTCCGGCGAGCCCTTGCGGTAGTTCTGCCCGATCATCGTCTCGACATGCGGAACGCGCGCGAGCAGCTGACCGTTCTGGTGGTGCATCGCGATCGAGGATTCCTCGCCGAGCCCGGTCGAGGCGAAGAAGGATTCGAGCTGCCCCGGTGCGATCGCTCGCGAGACGAGCCCGAGAAATTCGCCATGCGGGCCGGAGACGCGCCGCGCGAACACGATTGCCGGTCCGTTGCCGAACCGGCCCTGGACCACCTCGATCTCTTCCTGAGCTGCCGGATCGTTCTTGAGGCGATTGAAATAGCCGCGGTCGGCCACTGAAACGTCGGCGACCGGCCAGCCCCGTGACGAATTGATCAGGATCCCGTTCGAATCGAACACGTTGGCGCCCGCGACGTCGGACCAGCCACTGGCCTTTGCGCGCAGCACCTCGTGCATGGCGAGCGTGCCCATCTCGCTGCGGAAGATCTCGGCGGATTCGATGCCATGGCTTTCGAGCTCGGCGATGATGCTCTTCTGAAGCACCGCAAAGTCCTCGAACTCGCGGTCGAAATGCCGGGCCAGCAGGCGGACGGAATTTTCCAGGCTGTCGCGGCCGCTCTCGATCGCATTCTGCCGGAAGCGGTCGACGGTGAGCGCGGTGGCGATGGCGGTCGCGGCCATCAGCACGAAGCCGCCGACGATCAGCCATGTCAGCGGCGCCCCGCGCCAGCGGCGTAGCAACGCGCGCATCCGCGCGGTCCATCGTATCGATGTGCCCATCCAGCCCTCCCGTCGGACGCAAGATGCAGCAAAACCGACAAGACGCCGTTACCAGCGAAGGTTAGGAGAATATGAATCGGAGCGAAATCAGAGGGTTGTTCCCTGGCGTCACCGGCGGATCTGCCGGTCCGCCGAGGCCATTCACGGCGACGTTCTTGGGGGCTTGTCAGGCCGCATCAGTCCAACGATCGTCTTGCTGCCGCAGCCAAATCGGCGCAATTTGCGCATCCGGCTGATTTGCGACCCAAGGTTCTGATTAAGGTTCTTTCCGATGATGACCGCGTCCAAGGCCTTCATTGCACTCTGTCTGCTCGCGGTGATCGGCACCGTGCTGGTGATCGGCCCCACCGAGCTGCGCCGCCTGCTGCCGTCGGGGGCGAAGACCGAGGTCGCCATCGCGGCCAAGCCGGAGGCCAAGACCGAAGCCAAGACCGAAGCCAAGGTCGAGCCCCAAGCGGAAGCCAAGGCCGAAACCAGGTCGCAACCCAAACCGGAACAGCAGAAGCTTGTTTCCAACGCGCCGACGTCACCAGCCGCGTCGCCGGCACCGGCGCCCGAGCCGAAGGCCGACGCGCTGGCCGAGACGCAGAAGCAGGTCGCGGCGCTGGCAGATCTCGCGCCGGTCAAGCCAGCGCCGGCTGTGGCCGATGCCGGTCCCCGTTTCGACGTCGCGCGCATCGACGATCATGGCGAGGCGGCGGTGATCGCCGGGCGGGCGGCGCCGGGTTCGAAGGTCGAGTTGCTGCGCGACGGCAAGCCGCTCGACTCGGTCGTGGCCGATGCGTCCGGTCAGTTCGTGATGACTCCGCCGCAGCTTCCGGCCGGCTCCTACGAGCTGACCCTGCGGGCGAAATCGACGGACGGAACCGTCACGCAATCCAGCCGCTCCATGCCTGTGACCATCGCCGAGGTCGCATCGCCGCCGGCACGCCCGGCGCCGGCCGCGCGTCAGGAAGCGAAACAGGCCGAGACGCCCGGCGACAAGTCGGATGTCGTAGCGTCCTTGCCCTCGGCATCGCCGCGCCTGGCTTCGGTACCCGACAGCCCTGCGGCTCGGTCCAAATTGACCGGCGCGCCGAAGCCGAGGGCCATGGCGCGGACACCGGCCCACACCACCGTCGCATCGGCGTCGCCTGCGGATGCGATCAGCGTGGGACCGGCAGAGGCGGGCGGCAACCGTGTGATCTCGCGCGGCGACAGTTTGTGGGCGCTCAGCCGGCTCGCCTATGGCGACGGCGCCCGCTACGCCGTGATCTTCAATGCCAATCGCGCCAAGATCCAGAACCCCAACCTGATCTATCCCGGCCAGACCTTCGTCGTGCCGCAAAAGGCGCAGTGAGGGCCGCAGCGAGGCAACATCGCCCGCGACGCTTTGCCCTGTGTCGCCATGGAACATTCGGTTCCTCCGCGCGTCATCATGATGCGGCGCAGTGCGCGCTTGGCGCTGGAGGAGGCCGAGGTGCTCAGGTCAGCTTTCGTGTCGGGACGCATGGGACTGGCGCTGACCGGCGCTGCTCTCCTGTTTGTGGCAGTGCTGCTGCCGAATAAAGCCGAAGCTCAGTTCGGAATTCGCGGCGGCCCCGTCGGGGTCGCGCGTTTTGCCGTTGGTCACGTGCTCGGCATGGCGCGCTTGCGTCATTCCCGCATGGCGGTGCGCGGAAGCCGCTACCGCTCCGCCGCGCTGAGGTCGCAGGATCCTCGCGGTGCCGAGCGCGGCCAGCCGGCCAATCCTTATGTCATGCGTGCCGCGCTCACGGCGCAGGCTGCGCTGTCGGGCTGGCAGGGCGGAAGGCGTCCGCAGGGCTGGTGGCGCCATCCCGACGGCAGCTATGGCTGGGTCGGCCCGGTGTTCTGGCCGTTCGCGCATGACGATCTCACAACCGCAGTCATCTTGGGCGATACCACCAGCTTCTCGCTGTATGGCTATGGCGACATCTATGCCGCGATCTTCGCGCCTTACGCCGCCACCGAGCTTGCCGCTTACACCGCCCCGCAAGGCCGGCGCGCGCGGAAAATCCCGTCTGCCGAGGCTCTCTGCGACGCCAGCGACACTGGCGGCTTGCCCTTCGAACGCATCGCCGGCACCGTGCAGCCGAACGAATTGCAGCGCACCGCGCTCGACGAGCTCGCATCGGCTTGGAACGCTGCGCGCGATACCATCCGCGCAGCCTGTCCGGAGCAGGCTCCAGCTACCGCTTCCGAACGTCTCGGTCTGATGCGCGAGCGCCTCGAGGCCATGATCAAGGCAACGGACGCGGTCGCGGCGCCGCTTGCGAAATTCGTCGGTCTCCTCACCGACGACCAGAAAGCCAGGCTCGATGCGCTCGCCAACGAGCGCCGCGCCGCGCTTGCCGCGGTCCAGCGCAAGGATGCGCAGAAGGACATGCAGGCGGCCGCCGCTGCCTGCGCCCCGGACTATGATCCCCGCTACGACGAAAAGGCGCAGCGTCAATACGAGCAGCTCGTGCAGCAGCAATGGCCCGCCGACATCGCCTCCACGCTCAAGCTCGACGAGGTCGCCCGCGCCCGTCTCGACGTGCTCCAGGACACCACGCTGCGGAGCTTGGAGACGCTGAGTGCCTGTCCCGCGAAGACGGCGGAGACACCGCAGGCCCGCCTTGCTTCCGTGAAGACGCGGCTGGAGATGATGCTGCAGGCAGTCGGCGGCGTCAGCGATGCGCTCGACGATTTCCAGGCCGATCTGAGCGACGAGCAAAAGGTCGGCTTCGAGGCGATAGGGCCGAAGCGCGGCGCGTCAGCGGCCGCGCGATCGTGAAGATCGGTCTGAGTGCATCAAGCTCTACTCCGCCGCCAAGATCGTTCCCTCGACCTCACCGAACCCCACGCGATAGCCATTGCCCTGGCACCAGCCGCGCATGACGAGGCTGTCGCCGTCCTCGAGGAACGAGCGCTTGGCGCCACCGGGCAGCTCGACCGGCTCGGTGCCGTTCCAGCTGATCTCCAGAAGACTGCCGCGCTGCTCCTTCTCGGGCCCGGAGATGGTGCCGCTGCCGAGGAGATCGCCGATATTCATGGCACAGCCTGAGGAGGCGTGGTGCATCAGCTGCTGCACCGAGGACCAGTACATGTATTTGAAATTGGTGCGGCTGATGCTGGCCGGCGCATTTGCGCCCGCGGCGCGCAAGGACACGTCGAGTGCGATGTCGTAGTTCTGCGGCTTCGTCTGCCTGAGATAATCGAGCGGCGCCGGCTCCTGCCCCGGCCCTTTGAGGCGAAACGGCTCCAGCGCCTCGCGCGTCACCACCCACGGGCTGATCGAGGTCGCGAACGCTTTCGCAAGGAACGGGCCGAGCGGCACATATTCCCATTGCTGGATGTCGCGCGCGCTCCAATCGTTGAGCAGCACGAAGCCGAAGATCATCTCCTCGGCCTGTTGCTCGCTCAGCATGCCGCCCATCGGGGAGGGCTGGCCGACCACGACACCCATCTCCAGTTCGAAGTCGAGCCGCTTGCACGGTGCAAAGCTCGGGAGATCGACGTTCGGCGGCTTCAGCTGGCCGCGCGGCCGCTTCACCGTCGTGCCGGAGACCACGACGGTGGAGGCGCGGCCGTTATAGGCGATCGGCATATGCAGCCAGTTCGGCTGCAGCGCGTTGTCCTTGCCACGGAACATCACGCCGACATTGGTGGCGTGCTCCTTGGAGGAATAGAAGTCGGTATAGCCGGAGACAGTGAACGGCAGATGCAGCCTCGCATCCCGCATCGGGACCAAGGCCTGCTTGCGCAGCTCCTCGTTGTCGCGCAGCTCCGGATGATCGTGACGCAAGAGCTCGCTGATCCGCGCCCGCGTCTTCGTCCACACTTTCGGCCCGAGCGCCATGAACGGATTGAGCGAGGACGCGGAGAAGACGCCGAGCGGACCGACGTCGAGCCGGGAATCCTGCTCGAGCGCCCAGAGATCGAGCACGTAATTTCCAATCGCGACACCGACGCGCGGCGTCGGATTGGCCGCCGTCGAGAACACGCCATAGGGCAGGTTCTGGATCGGGAAGCCCGAGGCGGGATTGACCTCGATGAAGGAGCGGAGGCTAGGGTCGTTGGGGTGCGTTGTCACTTTGGCTCGGTCCTATCTTCCTTCTCCCCTTGTGGGAGAAGGTGGCGCGAAGCGCCGGATGAGGGGTTTCTCTCCGCGAATGCAAAAGTAAGAGAGTCACACGCGGAGAGAGACCCCTCATCCGTCTCGCCGCTTCACGGCGAGCCACCCTCTCCCACAAGGGGAGAGGGGAAGAAAGCTACGGCCTGTTCGGGTCGAACCGCTTCTCCAGGCCCTTCCAGCAATCCGCGTAATCGTCCTGAAGCGTCGACGACTTCGCGGCATGCGCGGTGACGCGTTGCGGGTAGCGCGTCTCGAACATGAAGGCCATGGTGCCCGTCAGCTTCACCGGCTTCAATTCGCCGTTGCTAGCATGCTCGAAGGCGTCGCGATCGGGACCGTGCGGCAGCATGCAATTGTGCAAGGAGATGCCGCCGGGGACGAAGCCGTGTGGCTTGGCGTCGTAGACGCCGTAGATTAGCCCCATGAACTCGCTCATGATGTTCATGTGATACCAGGGCGGACGGAAGGTGTTGTCTGCGACCATCCAGCGCTCGGGGAAGATGACGAAGTCGATATTCGCGGTGCCCGCGGTCTCGGACGGCGAGGTCAGCACCGTGAAGATCGAGGGATCGGGATGGTCAAAGCCGATCGCGCCCACGGGAGAGAATGTGCGCAGATCGTATTTATACGGCGCGTAATTGCCGTGCCAGGCGACGACGTCGATCGGTGAATGGGGGAGCTGCGTCTTGAACAGCGAGCCGCCCCATTTCACGAACAGCTCGGTCGGCGTGTCCTTGTCCTCGTAATTCGCGACCGGCGTGAGGAAGTCGCGTGCATTGGCGAGGCAATTGGCGCCGATCGGCCCGCGCTCCGGCAGCGTGAAGGCGCCGCCGTAATTCTCGCAGAGATAGCCGCGCGCCGGTCCGTTCGGAATCTCGGCGCGGAATTTGACGCCGCGCGGGATCACCACGATCTCGCCGGGCTCGGCGTCGATGCGGCCGAACTCGGTGACGAGACGCAAGCTTCCCTGCTGAAGCACGAACATCAGCTCGCCGTCGGCATTGTAGAAATGCTGGTCCACCATCGACTTGGTGATGAGGTAGACATGGGCGGCCATGCCGGCCTGCGCGTTGACGTCGCCAGCCGTCGTCATGGTCTGCACGCCCTGGAGGAAGGTCACGTCGTCCTTCGGCAGCGGCGTCGGATCCCAGCGCAGCTGCGCGATCGGCAGGTCATATTCATGACACGGCGCCGAGCGCCAGAGGCCGGCATCGACCTTCTCGAAGCGCCCGGAATGCTTCACCGAGGGGCGGATGCGGTAGAGCCAGGAGCGCTCATTGCTGCCGCGCGGCGCGGTGAAGGGTGAGCCGGAGAGCTGCTCGGCATAGAGGCCGTAGGCGCAGCGCTGCGGCGAATTGCGCCCGATCGGCAGCGCGCCCGGCAGCGCCTCGGTCTCAAAACTGTTGCCGAAGCCGGACATGTAGCCGGGCGTCACCTGTGCGGAGCTGCGAACGATCTGGTCAGGCGAGGTATTGATGTTCATGACTATCCTCCTCCTTGCAAGGCGGCCCACATTTCCTGATCGCGCTTGTCGGTCCAGATCACGGGATCGTCGATCCCGGACGCTTCGTCGTAGGCGCGCGAGACGTTGAACGGCAGGCAGTGCTCGTAGATGGCGAAGCTGTGGAATTTCGGGTCCATGACCTCGCGGGTCGCGGCCATCGATTCCTTCAGCGTACGCCCCTTGGCGACCGATATTTCGGCCGCACCATAGAGCGAGGTGACGAAGTCGCGCGTCATCGCGATGGCCTCGCGCACCGTGGCGGTGCCCTTGAGCGCATCACCGCGGCCCGGTGCGATGGCCTTGGGATTGAAGTTGCGGATCTCGTTCAGCGTCGTCGGCCATTCGCGCAGGTGAGCATCACCGCAATAGCAGGCCGAGTGATACTCGATGAGGTCGCCGGAGAACATCACCTCCGCGTCCGGGACCCAGGCAACGATGTCGCCGGAGGTGTGGCCGGCGCCGAGCTGCATCAGGCGCACCTCGCGTTTTCCCAGATAGATCGACATCTCGCCTTCGAAAGTCAGCGTCGGCCAGGTCAGGCCGGGAATGCTCTGCGCGTCCTGGAACAGGCGCGGGAAGCGGCCGTATTCGGAATCCCAATCCTGCTTGCCGCGCTCCTCGATCAGCCGGTACGTCTCTTGCGAAGCGACGATGCCCTGCGCCTTGTAGGCGGAGGCGCCGAGCACGCGCACCGCGTGATAATGCGACAGCACGACATATTTGATCGGCTTGTCGGTGACGGTGCGCACACGCTCGATCACCTTGTTCGCCATCGCGGGCGTCGCCTGCGCGTCGAACACGAGGCAGCCGTCGTCGCCGACGATGACCGCCGTGTTCGGATCGCCTTCCGCGGTGAAGGCGTAGAGATCGGTGCCGATCTCGGAGAAGGTGATCTTCTTCTCGGAGAGATCACCGGTGGATGCGAAGTTCTTCGCCATCAGTTCATCCTTAAATCAGGGGTTATTGTTGTTGCTGTTGTTGCTGCTGGCCATCGACCATTCGCCTCTTGGCGAGGGTGATCGCCTCGCGCAGCACGTCGATGTCGCCGATATGGTTGGCGAGAATCAGCACCAGCGCCGCGTCGAAATCGGCGCTTTGCTCCTCGGTGAGGCCGCGATGCGCTTCGACGATGGCGCGGAACGCATCGTCCGGCCGCGCAAAGTTGGAGCTGGTGGAGAGCGGCATGTGAAACCTCAATACAAGCCTTCGGCGCGCGCCAGGGCTGCCGCGATCGTCGCCCGCGTTGGACGGTGGAAGCGCGCCGCGACATAACCGTCGGGCCTGAGCAGATAGGCGGCGCCGGGTTCGGCGCCGTAGCGCTTTGCAACCAGGCCTGAGGGATCGGCAAGCCCACCCTCACCACCGATGTGGATTCGCTTGACGCCATCGGGCGCATCGATCGGCGCGCCGTTGCTGAACGACAGCAAGGTAAAGTCCGTTCCGCTCTTGCGGAAGGCATCCGTCAGATAGATTTGCTCGCCGGCCGGCGTTGCAGCGGGCGCGTCGAGCATGGAACAGCCGGGCGATGGTCCACCGCGCCAGGCATCCGCATCGAGTGAAGACAAAGGCGAGTCATAGCTGCATGGCACCGAAAGCCGGCCGCCATTGACCATGCGCTTGCCGAACTCGGTCTCCTTGGCCAGCGACAGCACCGCCTTGCGCAGCCGCGCCTCCTGATGCGAGTTCGGTGCCATGAAATCGGTCGAACGGGTGGACTCGCGGATGTTCTCGTCTGCCGCCAGGCTTCGCTCGACATGATAGCTCTCGAGCAGGCTCGCGAGCGACGTGCCGCGCAGCACGCGGTCGAGCTTCCAGGAGAGATTTTCGGCGTCCTCGAGCCCGGAATTGGCGCCGCGTGCGCCGAAGGGCGAAACCTGGTGCGCGGAATCGCCGGCGAAGACGACGCGGCCATGGATGAAGCGGTCCATCCGCCGGCACTGGAATTTGTACAGCGAGATCCACTCGAACTCGAACTTGTCGTGGCCGAGCATGCGCGCAATTCGCGGCCGCACGTTCTCCGGCTTTTTCTCGACGACGGGGTCGGCATAGCGATTGAGCTGGAGATCGATGCGCCAAACGTCGTCGGGCTGCCGGTGCAGAAGCGCCGAGCGTCCCGCATGGAACGGCGGATCGAACCAGAACCAGCGCTCGGTCGGGAATTCCGCCGTCATCTTGACGTCAGCGATCAGGAACTGGTCCTCGAACACCTGTCCGGCGAACTCGGCACCAACCATCTGCCGCAGCGAGGACCGCGCGCCGTCGCAGGCGATGACATATTGCGCGTGCAAGCGATAGGCCCCCTCGGGCGTCTCGATCGTGAGCGCAACGGCATCGTTGCGCTGCTCCAGCGCCGTCACCTTGTTGCGCCAGCGCAGATCAATCGCAGGCAGATCCTGGATACGGTCGACCAGATAGGCTTCGGCGTAATATTGCTGGAGATTGATGAAGGCCGGCCGCTTGTGGCCGTCCTCCGGCAGCAGATTGAACTGGTAGAGCTGCTGTTCGCCGTGGAAGATGCGGCCGACGCTCCACACCACGCCCTTCTCGACCATGCGGTCGCCGACGCCGAGCCGGTCCCAATATTCCAGCGACCGCTTCGAGAAGCAGATCGCGCGCGAGCCTTCGCCGATGCGGTCGGCATCGTCCAGCAGCACGACACGCTGGCCGCGCTGGGCAAGATCGATCGCCAGCGACAGTCCGACCGGACCGGCGCCGACGACCACGACCGGATGTGCGGCCGGGTTCTGGCCCGGACGATCCTGATCGGGGTGGCGTCGATAGCCGAACTGGGATTTGGCCTGGGCCATAGACGAACCTCGGCTCTGGTCAGAAGCGGACTGATCTGCTAGATAGTCTCACGTGCAACTATTTTGGACCGGAGCCGGCCGGTCGTCAACTGGAATTCGGAGCGCTCTTTTGGCGAGGACGACAGACACTGCGCTGAAGACACGCGGGGCCGACCAGGCATTGCCGAAAGCAAAGCCCCGGCTCGATTTGTTCAGATTCGTGCCGTTCCGCCTCAACCGGCTCGCGGCGGAGGTGAGTTCCGCGCTCGCGGTCGAATATCAGGAGCGCCACGGCCTCGACATTCCGGCATGGCGCGTGATCGCCACGCTCGGCTTCCGCAACGATGCCTGTAGCGCGCAATTCATCTCGCAATGCACCCGCACGCACAAATCGACCATCAGCCGTGCGGTGACCGCGCTGCTCAATGGGGAGTTGATCGAGCGGGTCGAGAACGAAGCCGACCGCCGCGAATTCCGCCTGCAGCTGACGAAGAAGGGCCGCGCGCTCTATGAGGAGCTGTTTCCGCAATTGCTTCGGCGGGAAGACGAGATCCTCGCCTGCCTCTCCGCACAGGAGCGCAAGCAGCTCTCGGCTCTGCTCGGCAAGATCGAGCAGAGCCTCGACCTGATCCAGACCAGCGAAGAGGCCGACGCCAAGCAGGCGTATTGAACGCTGGCCCCTCATGGTGAGGAGGCGCGAAGCGCCGTCTCGAACCATGAAAGTCCCGCTGTCGAGCTCGGCCTGCATCCGTCGAGACGGCCGCAATGCGGCCTCCTCAGGATGAGGGTCTCGCGCTATCCTATTTCACGAACGACCGCGATGGCGGCAGGTGTAGCGCCCAGGCATCGACCTTGTCGCTGGCGCGCGGATAGATCTCCGTCACCATCGGATCATGCCCGGGAATGAATCGGTCGGGGTGACCAGCGAGGCGCTCGATCGTCTCCCAGCCTTGCGCCATGTCGCCGACATTGTAGACGATCGGGAAGGGGCTCTTGCGCTGGAGATTGGCGTAGTAATGCGCAGCATCGGAGGCCAGCACGACCGGCCCGCGTGAAGTCTCCACCCTGACCACCTGCAAGCCGTCGGAATGGCCGCCGACGCGATGCACAGTCACGCCGGGGGCGACCTCGCCGTCGCCGGAATAAAAGGTGACGCGCTCGCCATAGACATGGCGCACCATCAGCGTGACATGCTCGACCGAGAACGGATGGCGGAGCAGGCCGTTGCACATGCAGCGCCCCGTCGCGTAGGCCATCTCGCGCTCCTGAAGATGGAAGCGCGCCTGCGGGAAGCGATCGAGATTGCCGGCATGGTCGTAATGCAGATGCGTCACGATGACGTCGCGGATCGCGGACGCGGCGACGCCAAACCGCTCCAGTGCATCGACCGGATTGAGCGTCAGCTTGCGGGCTCGCGCACTTGCCTCCTCGGCGTTGAACCCGGTATCGACCAGGATGTCGCGGCCGTGCCCTCGGATCAGCCAGACGAAATAATCGAGATCCTGCGCCGCGCTGTCATGCGGATCGGGGACGAGGAAGTTCATGTGGGGGGTGCGGGGCGACATCGTCGCATAGCGCAGCGCGTAGATCTCGTAGGCGTTTCCCATGACTCTGCTCTTTGCTTTTTCTTTTAAATGGACCTTCGGGGATGAGCCGGCGCACCAAGCCATTGTCCGACGCAAAGGTCAAACACCTGAGGTTGCGAAGACCACAAGGTTGCGGAAGACCGCACTCCTGCAATGTGAGACCAATCACATCTCTGACGCCCTGGCCGCCCCAAGATCCGCCGACAGGATCGAGCCGATCCATTGAGTACAACCATGACAGCTTCTTCATTGCCTTCGCAACGTGCCCCTGTCTTGCGGTCGATCGTCGCAATAAAGTCGAATCTCCAAGCGGTTGACGCCCCCACCCCCGGTTTGATAATGAATGGAGCGTAAGTTAAGGTCGCCGCGGCGCAAGCTGGGAACGGCGCCTTTTTGGCTGGACCGCGCTGATTATGAAAATTCGCTTCTTTCATCTGCTGCTCTTGCTCATCTCGCTCGTCCCGACTGCCCCGTCGCTTGCGGCCGGCGAGCGCTTTGCGTTGGTCATCGGCAACGCCAAATATCCGGATGCGGACGCCCCGCTGAAGGAACCGATCAACGATGCGCGCGCCGTCGCCGACGAGCTCAAGCGCGACGGCTTTTCGGTCGAGATCGGCGAAAATCTGACCGGCGACGCCATGCGCCGCGCCTTCGACAAGCTCTACAGCAAGATCAAGCCGGGCTCGGTGGCGCTGGTATTCTTCAGCGGTTTCGGCATCCAGTCGGCCCGTCAAAGCTACATGCTGCCGGTCGATGCGCAGATCTGGACCGAATCCGACGTGCGCCGCGACGGTTTCAGCCTGGAGACGGTGCTCGGCGAGCTCAACACCCGCGGTGCCGGCGTCAAGATCGCGTTGATCGATGCCTCCAGGCGCAACCCGTTCGAGCGCCGGTTCCGCAGCTTCTCGGCCGGCCTGACGCCGGTCATCGCGCCGAACGGCACGCTGGTGATGTATTCGGCGGCGCTGGCCTCGGTGGTCTCGGACGCTGGTGGCGACCGCAGCCTGTTCGTCCAGGAACTACTGAAGGAAATCCGCGTCCCCGACCTGATGGCCGAGGAGACGCTGAACCGTACCAAGATGGGCGTCACCCGTGCCTCGCGCGGCGAGCAGGTGCCGTGGATATCCTCTTCCTTGGCCGAAGATTT
>NZ_JXJM01000001.1:6552833-6572195 GCF_001593325.1 Bradyrhizobium sp. DOA1 | reverse complement strand
GTGCCAGCCCCTTCGCCGAAGCCGCAGGTCGAGGCTGCCCTGCCGCCTCCGCCGCCGCCCGTGAAGCCGGTTGATCCCGCTCCGGCGCCGAGCGCGGACAGCGGGCCGAGCGCGGCCGTGCTGGCCGACGACCCCACGATCAAGAGCCTGACGGCCAAGATCGCCGCGAATCCTGACGACGTGAACGCGCTATACCGGCGTGGACAGGTCTATGCCAGCAAGGGCGCCTACAACCTCGCGATCAAGGATTTCGACGATACGCTCCGGATCAATTCGAAGGACGTCGAGGCGCTGAACAACCGGTGCTGGACTCGCACCGTGGTCGGCGATCTCCAGGCCGCGCTGAAAGATTGCAACGAGGCGCTGCGGCTGCGGCCGAACTTCGTCGACGCGCTGGACAGCCGGGGGCTCGTCAATCTGAAGTCGGGAGCGGTCAAGAACGCCATCGCTGATTTCGACGCGGCCCTGAAGATCAATCCGCGCCTGACCTCCTCGCTCTACGGGCGCGGCCTCGCCAAGCAGCGCAACGGTTCCGCCCAGGAAGGGGCGCTGGACATTGCCAATGCCAAGGCGATGGACCCGAACATCGTTCAGGAATTCGCAAGTTACGGAGTCCGTTGATTTTTTTGGGCTGAAGCAATTGGGGCTTTCGAACCTTAAGCTGCCCACGGAAGACTAATGGGCGGATGCTACAGGCGGCGCTTTTCGAGGGCCGCTTGCAGGAATTTGGAAACACGCGATCTGGCTGCGCAGGAGGGACTGGCTATGAGATTGGCTGCAAGGGGACTGACCGCGATCCTGTCCATCATCACCATCGGCGCCGCTCTGTCGCTGCCGGCCTCGTCCGCCTTCGCGGGCGACGAAAGCAACAGCAAGAACGTCACTGAGGACGAGATCCTCCGCGCGCTCGCTCCGCCGGCGAAGAAGCCCCTGACCCGCGGGCTCTCGATCGCCCCGCCGGCCGAGCCCGCGCCGAGCGCGACCGAGACCAAGCTGATCCAGTCCGTCCGTGGCCGCTCGACGCGCTCGCTGTCGTCGACCGAGCGCGAGGAGATCGCCTTGGCTGCCAAGGACAAGCCGAACATCGATCTCGAGATTACGTTCGACTACAATTCCGCCAATATCAGCGCGAAGTCGATGCCCTCCGTGCAGGCGCTTGGCCGCGCGTTGACCAGCCCCGACCTGAAGGGTTCGACCTTCGTGGTCGCGGGTCACACCGACGCTGCCGGCGGCGAAGCCTACAACCAGGACCTGTCGGAGCGTCGTGCGGATTCGATCAAGCGCTACCTCGTCGACAAGTACAGCATCTCGGCCACCGATCTCGTCACCGTCGGCTATGGCAAGAGCAAGCTGAAGAACCCCAGCCAGCCGCTGGCGGAGGTCAATCGCCGCGTGCAGGTCGTCAACATGGAAAACAAGACCACCGCATCGAAGTGAGCACGACGCAATCCTTTGCAGTGACGAGTCGTGATGCGGTGTAAAATCTCGCTTCAAAAGCGCGTCCCGCAGCCGTGCGGGACGCCGCTTTATTTCAGGGAAACGCTCTCGATGGGCCTCGCGCGGATGGCCGTGAGCCAGGCCAGGATGATCCGGCGATGAAATTCACCGAATATCTCAAGCCTGCCGGAACCGTGGTGTTCGTCGTTGCAGTCGGCATCGGCTATTATCTTTTCGAGCATCGGCGTCGCCCCGAGCCGAAGGAGACGCCGGGCGAGGCGCTCGTCATTGTGACGAAGTCGACCAATGCCTGCTTCTCCGACCTCGTGCGCGTGACGGGATTTTTCGTGCCGCGTCGCGAGGCGGTCGTGGTTGCCGACCAGGAAGGATCCAGGGTTACGGATCTCCTCGTCACCGAGGGTGCGGTCGTCACCGACAACCAGGAGCTAGCGCGTCTGACCCCGCCGCCGCAGATTCCGGGCCAGCCGCAGCGACCCGGCCCGCAAGGCCCGATTTCGTTGAAGGCGCCCGCGCCGGGTCTCATCACCGAGGTCCGCACCATCGTCGGAGCGCCGGCTTCCCCTCAGGCCGGCCCGATGTTTCGCATCGCCGTCAACAACGAGATCGAACTCGATGCCCAGGTCCCGGCGGTGCACATGACCAAGCTCAATCCCGGCGCGACCGTGCGCATCAGCCGCGACGACGCACCCGATTTGATTGGGCGGGTCCGGCTGGTTGCCCCCGAAATCGACCGCACGACCCAGCTCGGGCGCGTCCGCATCAGCGTCACCAACAATCCCTCGCTGAAGGTCGGCGTATTCGCCCGGGCCTCCATCGACGCCAAGCGCAGCTGCGGCGTCTCGATCCCCAAGACCGCGATCGACCATCTCACCGTGCAGGTCGTCAAGGGCAATGTCGTCGAGACGCGCAAGGTACGGGTCGGGCTGTCGTCCGACACGGCCACGGAAATCCTGGAAGGGCTCGAGGTCGGCGAAATCGTCGTCGCCGATGCCGGCTCTTCGCTCCATGACGGCGACCATATCAAAACCATGTTCGCCGATGAACTCGATCGCACGCGGGTACGCTGATGGCTCTCAATATCTCGGCATGGTCGATCCGCAATCCGCTGCCGTCGGTCGTCTTCTCGATCATCCTCCTGGTTCTCGGGTGGGTCTCCTTCACCAAGCTCGCGGTGACGCGGCTGCCGTCGGCCGACATTCCCGTGATCTCGGTCGTGGTCTCGCAATTCGGCGCGGCGCCCGCCGAACTTGAATCGCAGGTCACCAAGACGGTCGAAGACGCCGTCTCCGGCGTCGAGGGCGTGCGGCACATCACCTCCTCGATCACCGACGGCGTGTCGGTCACCACGATCCAGTTCGCGCTGGAGACCAACACCGACCGCGCGCTCAACGACATCAAGGATGCGGTAACGCGCGTGCGCTCCAATTTGCCGCAGAACGTCACCGAGCCGCTGATCCAGCGCGTCGACGTGATCGGCCTGCCGATCGTCACCTATGCCGCGATTTCGCCCGGCAAGACGCCGGAGCAGCTCTCCTATTTCGTCGACGACGTGGTCAAGCGCGCGCTGCAAGGCGTCCGCGGCGTCGCCCAGGTCGAGCGTATCGGCGGTGTCGAGCGCGAGATCCTGGTCTCGCTCGACCCGGACCGGTTGCAGGCCATGGGGTTGACGGCGGTCAATGTCAGCCAGAGCCTGCGCGGCACCAATGTCGACGTCGCCGGCGGCCGTGCCGAGATCGGCAAGAACGACCAGGCGATCCGCACGCTCGCAGGCGCCAAGACGCTGGGCGACCTTGCCGGCACGATGATCCCGCTATTCGGTGGCGGTGAGGTCCGGCTCGACGATCTCGGTACCGTCACCGACACCATCGCCGACCGCCGCACCTTCGCCCGCTTCAACGGCGAGCCCATCGTCGCGCTCGGCATCAAGCGCTCCAAGGGCGCCAGCGACGTGAAGGTGGCTGAGGCCGTGCAGAAGCGCATCGACGCGCTCAAGGCCGCCTATCCCGACGTCGACCTGAAGGTGATCGACACCTCGGTCGAATACACCAACGGCAATTATCACGCGGCGATTTCGACCCTGTTCGAAGGCGCCATCCTCGCCGTCATCATCGTGCTATTGTTCCTGCGCGACCTGCGCGCCACGATCATCGCCGCGGTCTCGCTGCCGCTGTCGATCTTCCCGGCATTCTGGGCGATGGACCTGCTTGGCTTCTCGCTGAACCTCGTCAGCTTTCTCGCCATCACGCTGTCGACGGGCATCCTCGTCGACGACGCCATCGTCGAGATCGAAAACATCGTCCGGCACATGAACATGGGCAAGTCGCCCTATCGCGCCGCACTCGAAGCCGCTGACGAGATCGGCCTCGCGGTGATCGCGATTTCGCTGACGATCATCGCAATCTTCGCGCCCGCGAGCTTCATGTCGGGCATCGCCGGACAATTCTTCAAGCAATTCGGCATCACCGTCTCGGTGCAAGTGTTCTTCTCGCTGCTCGCGGCGCGCTTCGTCACGCCTGTGCTCGCCGCCTATTTCCTCAAACACGGCCAACACGAAGAACCGCCACCAGGCCGCGTGCTCCGAGCCTACCATGGGATCGTGGCCTGGTCGGTGAAACACTACTTCATCACGGTGTTGGTCGGCCTCGGCGTCTTCGCCGCCTCGATCTGGAGCATCACGCTGCTGCCGCAGGGCTTCCTGCCGGCGCAGGACAGTGCCCGCTCGCTGCTCGCTCTCGAGCTGCCGCCGGGCACTCAGCTCGCCTACACCGAAAAGGTCACCGAGGACATCGTCGCGCGCCTGCGCAAGCGTCCCGAGGTGAAGAGTATCTTCGTCGACGGCGGGCGAGTTCCGCCGGGGACCCAGGAGGTCCGGCGCGCATCTCTGATCATCAACTACACGCCCAAGGACGACCGCGACATTACCCAGCGCGAGCTCGAATTCTCGATCAGCCAGGAGCTGGAGAACATTCCCGACATCCGCTTCTGGTTCCTCGACGAAAACGGCCTGCGCGCCATCTCGCTGGTCGTGACCGGCGTCGACGCCAACATCGTCAACAATTTCGCGAGCGAGCTCGCCACGCAGATGAAGCGGATTCCGACCATCTCAAACGTGATCTCGGAAACCACGCTGGAGCGGCCCGAGCTGCGGATCGAGCCGAGAGCCGATCTCGCCGCACGGCTTGGAGTCTCGACCGAAAGCCTGTCGCAGACCATCCGCGTCGCCACCATCGGCGACGTCGGTCCCGCACTCGCCAAGTTCGACGTCGGCGATCGCCTGGTGCCGATCCGTGTCCAGCTCGAGGATGCCGCGCGCGGCAATCTCAAGACGCTCGAGCAACTCCGCGTGCCGCTGGGCGAGCGCGGTGAGAAGGGCGGCGTGCCGCTCTCGGTCATCGCCGACGTCAAGCTCGATCAGGGGCCGACCAGCATCAACCGCTACGATCGTGAACGGCAAGCGACCGTCGCCGCCGATCTCGTCGGCTCTGCCGCGCTCGGCGACGCCACCAAGAAAATCAACGACCTGCCGGTGATGAAGAGCCGGCCGAAGGGCGTGAAGGTCTCGCCCTCCGGCGATGCGGAAAGCCTCAACGAACTGTCTGACGGCTTCGCGACCGCGATCACGGCGGGCCTGATGATGGTCTATGCCGTGCTGGTGCTGCTGTTCGGCACCTTCCTCCAGCCGATCACCATCCTGTTCTCGCTGCCGCTCTCGATCGGCGGCGCGATCGCGGCTCTGCTCCTCACCGGCAAGCAGCTCACGACGCCGGTGTGGATCGGCATCCTGATGCTGATGGGCATCGTCACCAAGAACGCGATCATGCTGGTGGAGTTCGCCATCGAGGCCATCAAGGCCGGCAAGCCTCGCGAGGAGGCCATGATCGATGCCGGCATGAAACGCGCCCGCCCGATCGTGATGACCACGATCGCGATGGCCGCGGGCATGATCCCGAGCGCGCTCGCGGTCGGCGCCGGCGGCGAGTTCCGCTCGCCGATGGCGCTCGCGGTGATCGGCGGCCTGATCTTCTCGACCATCCTGTCACTGGTGTTCGTGCCCGCGATGTTCATGGTGATGGACGATTTGGGCGCCCTGATCTGGCGCTTCGCCAAGCGCCTGATCGTGCACAGCGAAGATGCCGAGATTGATGGCCATCACGCAACGGCGGGCACAACGCCGGCGAACGCCGCGCCGACGAACGTCGCGCGGCCCGCGGCGGAGTAGGATCTGAGGCAAGACGGCGGCGGATCCCGCACTGGCGAAAGCCGGCCGTGCGAGCTATATTGTGTTTATGAACTTCACGCGCATCACGATCGATCCTGCGGTCTGCACCGGTAAGCCCTGCATTCGCGGGCTGCGGTTTCCGGTCGCGCGGCTGCTCGGCTTATTGGCGGCCGGTGAGACCCGCGATTCAGTCCTCAATGAATATCCCTATCTCGAACGCGAAGACATCGATGAAGCGCTGCGTTATGCCGCTTTCCTAGCAGAGGATGAGGCTGTCGAGCTGCACCCTGCAGTTCCGGCGAAGTGAAATTCTTGATCGATATGCCGCTCTCGCCAGCGCTATCGCGCTGGCTCGCGGAGTCGGGGCATGACGCCGTCCATGCTTCCGCGATCGGGCTTCACGCTGCCAGTGACGTTGACATTGTCGATTATTCCAGGCGGGAAGCGCGCACCATCATTACGGCAGACCTAGGCTATCCGCGGCTCATTGCGACTGCAGGCAGCGACGGCCCAAGCCTCATTCTATTCCGAGGTGGTGACTGGGCAGAAGCGGCCGTCCGATTCCGATTGGCAGAGGTCTTATCCGTGCTGACCGAGGACGAGATTCAGAGCAGCATCGTCACCGTTGATCGGGATCGCGTCCGCCGGCGCAGGCTTCCGGTCGGTTGATCGCTACTCGTTCCGTGCGATCGCCGTCAGCTTGGTCATGTTGCGCAGCAGGATGCGGCCGCGCTGGAGATCCAGGATCGCCTCCTTGCGCCAGGCCTGAAGCTGGCGGTTGACGCTTTCGCGGGCGGCGCCGACGAAGACGCCCAGTTGCTCCTGCGAGATGTGCACCTCGGAACCGAAATCGGCGGCGAGCGCGCAGAGCCGCCGGGCCAGACGCACCGGCAGCGGTTGCAGCATGGACTCTTCCATGCGCTCGCTCTGCCACCGGATGCGCTGACACAGCAGCGCGATGATCTTGATCGCGACCTTCGGCTCGCGCTCGAGGAAGCCGAGGAAATCCTCGCGCCGCAGCACGAACAGCTCGCTGGCCTCGCCCGCGGTCGCATCCGCCGTGCGGCTCTGGCCGTCCAGCACCGCGACCTCTCCGAACAGGTCGCCCGGGCCCATGAAGTTCAGCGTCAGCCGGCTGCCGTCGGAGGCGCCGGTCTCGATGCGGACCTGGCCGCGGCGCACGCCGAACAGCGCGTTGCCGGGATCGCCCTTCTGGAACAGCACCTCGCCATTGCCCAGATGCTGGGTGTGGCAGAGGCTGGACAATCGCTGGAGCTCGTCCGCGCCGAGATCCGCGAACATCGCATTCATCTTCAGGATGACCGCAAATTCGGCCTGCTTGCTCATTTCAATGTCCTGTCAATTTGGTCGTGAATGCCCTTGGCAAATCGCTTGGAACCATCAACATCAGGATCGCTTAAAACCACGCCGGGGAAGTGTGTCATAAGTCACATAACTTTGCAGCACCCCAAGACTATTTTTGCGCGCTTGGAGCCGCTTCCCGTCCCGGGATAAACTCACGAGTAAAAGACGGGCAATCTGCCGGGTTGCAGCCCATTGTCCGCCGCTGGGAAGTCGAGATGAGAGCACTGAGGTTCGTCGGCGCGGCACTGGCCGTCGTCATCGTCGTGATCGCAATCCTGCTGGTGATCGGGATCCCCTCCGGCTTCCTGACCTCGACGATTGCCTCGCGGGTCGAGAGCGCAACGGGCTATCGCCTGTCGGTCGACGGCACCACGAAAATCAGCCTGTGGCCGACGCTGAAGGTCACCCTGAACGATCTCACGCTGCAAGACCCGAAGGACCGTAACGGCCTCACGCGCCTGACGGTTGACAGCGTGCAGGCCGACATGTCGCTCTCCAGCGTATGGTCGGGCCGTCCTGAGATCAGCGAGCTCGTCGTCACCCATCCCGTGCTCTACCAGCCGTTGCTGCGTGAGCGCCTGCCGAATGCCGGCACCGCAGCGAGGCCGCGCACGATCGACACCGGTGGTGCGATCATCGACCAGATCAAGATCATCGACGGCGAGGTCGCATTTGCGCGCGTGCGCGACCGCATCGAGGGCCGCATCAGCGCCATCAATGCCGATGCCGTCGTCGGCCGAGACCGCAAGGTGAACATCACCGCCACCGCGCGCGTTGGTGAGCACCCGACCAAGTTCGACATCAAGGCTACGACGCCGGCCGCGCCGGGCGAGCGGCAGGCGATTCCAGTTGATTTCGCCATCGACATGCCCAGCGTGCTGAAGTCCCAGCTCGCGGGACATGCCGAGATGCGGATGAACGGCGACGTCGTGATGATCAACGGCGTGAACGGCAGGCTCGGCGATGGAACGTTCAACGGCTGGGCGTCGGTCGACGTCGCCAGCAAGCCTCTGGTCAAGGTCGATCTCGACTTCCAGCGGCTCGCGATCCCGCTGGCGAAATCGCCGCAGGGTACGTCCGGCCAGCCCTGGAGCAATGCGCCGATCGACGTCTCCGGGCTCAATTATGTCGATGCGCAGGTGCGGATCTCCGCGAACGAGGCCGTGATCGGCGATGCGCGCATCGCGCCGCTCGCGCTCGAGGCCAAGCTCGCCGGCGGCGTGCTGAAGGCGGGCACCGCCAATCTTGGCGCCTATGGCGGCCAGATCTCGGGCGAGGTGATCCTGGATGCGACCACTGGTGCGCCGAGCTTTGCCATGCATTCCGACCTCGTTGGCGTGCGCGCGCTGCCGTTGCTTCAAGGACTTGCCGAATTCGACCGCATCGACGGCAAGCTGCAGGCCAAGCTCGCGTTGCGCAGCGCCGGCACCAGCCAGCGCGCGCTGATGGCGAACATGCAGGGCACGGCCTTCGTCAATTTCCAGGACGGCGCGATCCGCGGCATCAACGTCGCGCAGATGATCCGCTCGCTGACGACGAGCACGCTGTCCGGCTGGCAGGAAAACCAGAACCCGAGCCCGGAGCAGAGCACGGACCTGTCGCAGCTCTCGGCCTCCTTCCGTATCGACAAGGGCCAGGCGGTGACGACCGATCTCAATCTGATCGGGCCACTGGTGCGGGTGACCGGCGCCGGCACCATCGCGCTCGATACCAAGATGATGGGTTTTCGCGTCGAGCCAAAGCTCGTGATGACGACCGAAGGCCAGGGCCGCACCTCCGATCCGGTCGGCTTCGGCATTCCTGTGATGATCCAGGGCAGCTGGTCGCAACCGCGGATCTATCCTGACATGGCCGGCATGCTGGATAATCCGGACGCCGCCTATGCCAAGCTCCGCGAGATGGGCAAGGGCCTGTTCGGCCCTGACGGTGCTGGCCTCGGCAACATTCTGGGCAACCTCGGTCTCGGCGGCACCCCCGCACCGGGCGCCGGCAGCGCCAATCCGCAAGGTCAGCAGCCGGGACAGAACAATTTGCTCGGTGGCCCCCTGGGCGAGGCCCTCGGCAACCTGATCCAGCAGGGCCTTTCCAGCGGAACGGGGGCAGGCGCCAGCCCCGGCACTGGGACGGGCCGCAGCCGCAGCCTGCCGGCAACGCCATCGACGCCGGCCCCGCAGGCCTCCCCGGCACCCCCGGTTCAGGACGACGCGTCGATGGCGCAGCAGGACAGTCAGCCAATGAACGACGTCCTGCGGCAGCTCTTCAATCGGTGATCGGCAAGCCCCGCGTTGATCCCTCGCGGCCCTTCCTTTGCATCGCCTCACACCGGGTAACCACGACAGCGGGCCCGGCCGGCGTTTGACAATCCCCCGGCCCAAACTGTGGTAGAAGGCTCGAAAGGGCCGTACGGCCCATAGCGCGCAGCGTCAGTGGCGGCGCGAGAGGATCGGGATGGCAGGAGCGAACGACAAGACACGATCTCTGCGCGGGGGCCTGTTCGCCAAATACGTCGTCTCCCTCGTCGGCCTTGTCGTGTTCGTTCTGGCCGTCAACGGCGCGATGGAGACCTGGATCTCCTACCGCGCCACAAGGACGCAGCTGACCGACGGGCTCGAGGACAGGGCGCAAGGCGCCGCCCGTCGCATCGAGCAGTCGATCTCGGAGCTCGAGCGCCAGATCAGCTGGGTGACGCGGGCGAGCCAGGACACGCTCGAGAAGCGCCGCGCCGACTATGCCTCGCTGCTGCACCAGGTCTCGGTCGTCAACCAGCTGTTCCAGCTCAACGGCGACGGCCGCGAGGTGCTGCGCGTCTCGCGCCAGTCGACCACGACCGGGAGCAATTCCGACCTTTCCCGCGACATGCGCTTCACCGACGCGGTCGCGCGCGGCGTCAGCTACGCGCCGGCCTGGTTCGCCGACCAGACACCGTACATGGCGATCTCGGTGGCGCATTCCGGTTTCAACGCCGGCGTCACTGTCGCAGAGATCGATCTCGGCTTCCTGTCCGAGCTTCTGTCGGATGCCCAGGTCGGCAAGGCGGCCTTTGCCTATGTGGTCGATCCGCGCGGCCGCGTGCTGGCGACGTCCTCTAGAGGGCCCGAGGTCGGCAAGGACCTGTCGAAGCTGCCGCAGGTCGCGGCCTTGATTGCACCCGGCGGCGAGCCCGACACCTCGGGCACCGACTTCAACGGCCATTCGGTGATGAGCGCGGCGAGCACGGTGCCCAAGCTCGGCTGGAGCGTGCTGTTCGAGCAGCCGACCACGCAGGCCCTGATGCCGATCCGCGACCAGCTGGTGCGGATCGCGCTGCTGATCGGCATGGGCCTGATGGTCGCGATCCTCGCCGGCACGCTGCTCGCCCGCCGTATGATCATCCCGATCACGGCGCTGCGCGACGGCGCGCACAAGCTCGGCGAGGGCGATTTCAGCCACCGCATCGACGTGCACACCTCGGACGAGCTGGAAGACCTCGCCGGCCAGTTCAACCGCATGGCCGACCAGATCCAGGAGACCTATTCGAACCTGGAGACCAAGGTCGAGGAGCGCACCCGCGATCTCGCGCAGTCGATCCACGAGCTCAAGGTGCTGGAAGAGGTCGGCCGCGCCGTCGCCTCCTCGCTCGATCTCAACGCCGTGCTGCCGACGATCGCGTCGCGCGCCATCGAGATCACCCATGCCGATGCCGTGCTGATCTACGGCCATGACGCGCAACGGCACTGCTTCAATCTGGTCGAGGCCAACGGCATCGACAAATCGGCCGAGGGGGCGCACGTCACCATCGCGGAAGGCGCGAACATCCTGAGCGACGCTGCGGCGAGCGGCGCGCCGATCGCGCTGGCCGATCTCGACGAGGCCGCCGAGCAACCGCTGCGCGACGTCGCCATCAATGCCGGCTTCCATTCGGTGCTGGTGGTGCCGCTGGTCGACCAGCAGGGCACGCTGGGCTCGCTGGTGGTGCTGCGCCGTGCCGGCGGCGCGTTCGCGCCCAGCATCATCGGCCTGATGCGCACCTTCGCCAACCAGGCCGTGCTGGCGATGCGCAATGCGCGCCTGTTCACCGAGGTCGACCACAAGGGCCGCGAGCTCGAGGCCGCGAACGAGACCGTGCGTGCCCAGGCCGACAAGCTCAAGCAGCAGACCGAGCAGCTCAAGGACTGGAACAAGTCGCTGGAGGAGCGCGTCAGGACCCAGCTCGGTGAGATCGAGCGCATCCGCAAGCTCGAGCGCTTCCTGGCGCCGCAGGTGGCGCAGCTGATCGCCTCCTCCGACAGCCCCGAGGGGCTGCTGACCAGCCAGCGCCGCGAGGTCACCGTGGTGTTCTGCGATCTGCGCGGCTTCACCGCCTTCACGGAGGCGACCGAGCCGGAAGAGGCGATGAACGTGCTGCGCGAATATCACGTCGCGCTCGGCAAGCTGATCTTCAAATACGAGGGCACGCTCGACAAATATGCCGGCGACGGCGTGATGGTGCTGTTCAACGCGCCGATCCAGTTCGAGGACCACACCAAGCGCGCCGTGAAGATGGCGATGGAGATGCGCGACACCATCGGCCCCCTGACCGAGCGCTGGCGCAATCGCGGCCACAGCCTGGGGTTCGGCATTGGCATCGCGCTCGGCTATGCCACGCTCGGCCAGGTCGGCTTCGAGCAGCGGCTGGAATATGCCGCGATCGGCAGCGTCACCAACCTCGCCTCCCGCCTCTGCGGCGAAGCCAAGGCCGGCCAAGTCGTGGTCAGCCGCCGCGTCTACGGCATGGTCGAGCCGTGGGTCGAGGCCCGCGCCCTCGACGATCTCCAGCTCAAGGGCTTCAATCACCCCGTGCTGGCGATGGAGATCTTGAGCTGGCGCGAGGAGGTGGACAATGTGGTGGATGCCGCTGCGGCACGGCGGCGGGGGTAGTCGAAACAAAAGGCACGAAAACAACCCCATGCACAGTAGGCGAGTGCTGCGGGATCAATGACTTACGCGGGCGCCGCGTGAGCACTCGTGTCGTTTGACACGTCGGGCAAAATACCGGGAGAGGGGCATCTCTCCCACGTCCCTATCCGAACCACATCCCGTCTCCCCGCGACCAACCCTCGCCTCAACGGCGAGGCCTTAAGTCCGTATGGAGACCACCCGTGGCGTTTGCCTTACCTTCGCGTGCTTATGATTTGCAGATGCTGGATCGTCCCGTGGACCGGGCGCGCGACCAGGGCTGGGTGTATGGGCTGCCGCCGGGCATCAGGAGCGAACAATGGCCGTTCGATCCGGTCAGCGGGTATCCGCTGATGCACGGCTTCACGCTTCTTCTGCCGGAGGATTACCGCGTGCATGGCCCTGATATCGTCGCGGCGTCGTTCTTTGCCACCGCGCCCGATCACAATGACGGCGGCGCGCCCGACGACCCCGAGGTCCGCGAGGCCGTGATGGCGATGCCTGCACATCCGCGGCTGTCGCGGATGACCGATATTCTCGACTACGAATATGCCGCGCTGCTGCTGACCAGGGCCGAATATGAGGGACCGTTCGCGCCGCCGCCCGCGCCGCTTGCGCTCGCCACCGCCGAGCGGCCGCGCTGGCTCGATGTCGGCGGCGCCAGTGCGTTCTACGAGGCCGCCGCGCCTTACGCCCGGAAGATGTTCGCCGCGCCGCCGCGCGCCGATCTCCGCGAGACCCGCGCGATCGCCATGACGCCCCGCGCGAACGATCCCAATGCCGGCAAGGGCCCGCAGGACGAGCACACCCGCAAGAACCCGCCGACCGGCTATCAATCGTACTATCATTTCGCCGGCGAGGTGGTGAACGGCGACAATTATCGCCAGCACGACTGGGCCAAGGACCACGCTCCCAACCATCTCGGTGGCACCATGCGGCCTTGCCAGGCCGTGCCGGAGATGAGCCCGTTCTACATTGAGTTCGAGGAATATTTTGGCGGCTACAATTTCGGGGGCGGCAACGCGCAGCTCGACTTCAAGGATATGAAGTTCGACTGGGCGTGCGGCTGATCCCGACGAGCGTGCGGCCGCCACCACGGCACAACCCGCGGTCTAAAAATCGAAAATCGATTTTTTGTTGACCGAGCGGCGATGCCTTGCGATCATCGCCCAATGGGTCCGCTCCAGTTTGATATGTCCGGCAACCCGGGCGACGGTCCGCGCAGCCTGACTTCGGCGCTGCACGAGCGGCTGCGCGCCGACATCCTGGCGGCGCGGCTGATGCCGGCTCAAAAGCTGCATATCGCCGGGCTCGCCAAGCAGTTTTCGGTGAGCCTTGCCGCCGTCCGCGAGGCGCTGTCGCGGCTCGTCGCCGACGGTCTCGTGCAGGCGTCGGACCAGCGCGGCTTCCGCGTCAGCCCGGTGTCGCTCGCCGATCTCGCCGACGTCACCCAGACCCGGATCGACATCGAAGGGCTCGCGCTGCGACGGTCGATCGAGCGCGGCGATGAAGCCTGGCTCGCCTCGGTGAAATCGACCTGGGCGGCTCTGAAAGCCGTCCCGTATCATTACCCCGACGATCCGACCGTGCATTACGAGGAATGGGTGATCCGTCACCGCATCTTCCATCGTGCGCTGGTCAACGCCTGCGGCTCGCCATGGCTGCTTGGCTTCCGCGACGTGTTGCACGAGCAAAGCGAGCGCTATCGCCGTCTGTCGATCCGCCGCGAGCCCGGGGTCAAGCCGCGCGACGTCGAGGCCGAACACGAGGCGATCGTCGGGGCCGTGATGAAGCGCGATGCGGATGCGGCAGTTCGCGCCTTGTCAGAGCATTTCGGCACCACCAAGGAATTCGTCGAGCTCGCCGCCTCGCGCATTGCGGAGGTGAGCCGCACGACCTGACGATCCCCAGACATTCGGCATAAAAAAAGACAGACCGGGAGGAAACAGAATGAAGATCAATCGCCGTCATGCGTTCATGTCGCTCGTTGCCGCAGCTATCCTGGCCGGCCCTGCGAGCGCCGCCGACACCATCCGCGTCGGCCTGCCCACGAAGACCTACTGGCCGACGACGATCGCCGAGACGGCGGTGCGCCAAAAGCTGTTCGAGAAGGAGGGCATCAAGGCCGAGCTGACGATCTATCGTAGTGGCGCGGAGACCTTCGAGGGCATGGCAGCGGGCGCGGCCGACATCATTCTCGATCCGCCGTCGCTGGTCTCCGCCGGGCGCAAGAAGGGCGTGATGTCGCGCATCGTCGCCAATGCCGCGATGGGCAATTTCGGCTGGCAGTTGATGGTGCCGACGAAATCCACGCTCGACGTCAAGGACCTCAACGGCAAGAAGGTGGCGATCACCGCGGCCGGTTCGGGCTCGGACCTGCTCGCGCTGTGGACCATCCAGGACAAGAAGATCGATTTCACGCGCGTCCCCGTCGGCGGCGGCGGCTTGGTGCCGAACCTGTTGGCCGGCAATGTCGATGCCGCCGTGGTCTATTCGCCGCTGAGCTTCCAGATCTCGAAGTCCGGCGAAGCCAAGACCATCCTCGACTACGCGACCGCGGTTCCGCCGAACCTCACCGCGGGCTGGATCGTGCTCGACAAATTCGCGGAGGCCAAGCCGCAGCTGGTGCAGAAGGCTGTCAACGCGCTCTACGGCGCGGTCGCGTTCATGCGCGCCAACCGCGACGTCACGGTCAAGCTGATCGCCGAGCTCTACGAAATGCCGCCGGAGATCGCCGCCCTCGAATACGACAACACCATCATGAAGCTCGAGACCAGCGGCGACATGGGCGCGGCGAATGTGAGTGCGGCCGTGCAACTGTCGCTCGATCTGGCCAAGCTCGGCGGGCTCAAGGACATCGTGCCGGTCGAGGACGTGATCTCGACCAAGTTCAAGCCAGTTCCGACCAAGTAGCCGCGATGCAGAGCCCGCTCGCCGTCAACCTCGTGCGGATCGCGATCATCGTCGCGGTCCTGGCGCTGTGGGAGATGCTGTCGCGCACCGGCATCGTCAATCCGCGTCTGCTGCCGCCGGCATCCGACACCTTCGTGACGCTCGGCGACCTCCTGCAGCGCGCGGCCGTGCAGAAGGACCTGATGGTCACTGCGACCGAAGTGCTGACGGCGTTTGCGCTGGCCGTGCCGTTCGGCGCGTTGATCGGCTATCTGGTCGCGGAGAATCGTTACTTCGCCGATGTCGCCAAGCCGCTGCTGTTCTTCGCGTTCAGCATCCCGAAATCGATCTTCCTGCCGATGTTCATCCTGGTGTTCGGCGTCGGCTTCGCCCAGAAGGTCGGATTCGGCTTCTTCTCCACCATCTTCATCGTGATCATGTCGACCACGACGGCGGTGGAGTCGGTCAAGGTCGAGCATCTCACGGTGGCGCGCTCCTATGGCGCGACGCCATGGCAGACCGCGTTCCGGGTCTATCTGCCGAGCATGCTGCCGGTGCTGCTGGAAGCGCTGCGGATCTCCATGATCTTCAATCTCACCGGCGTCATCCTTGCCGAGATGTACGCTTCGCGCGACGGCATCGGTCACCAGATCGCGACTTGGGGCGAGAATTTCCAGATGAAGCAGCTCCTCGCCGGCGTCGTGATGGTCGCCGCGATCGCCATGACCTTCAACGAACTTGTCAGATGGGTGGAAACGCGATGCAGCCATTGGCGAACGTGACCACTTTGAAGCCCGCCGCGCGTGCCGGCGCGATCGAGGTGAAGAATGTCGGCCAGGTCTTCAAGACCCGGTCGCAGGACGTCGTCGCGCTGCAGGACGTCTCGCTCGAGGTCAAGCCCGGCCGCTTCGTCGTGCTGGTGGGCCCTAGCGGCTGCGGCAAGTCGACCCTTCTGATGATGATGGCGGGCCTGCGCCAGCAGACTGCGGGCACCATCACCATCAGCGGTGCGCCGATCCCGCAGCCCGACCCCGACAGGGTCGGCGTGGTGTTCCAGGAGGCCAGTTTGTTTCCTTGGTTGACCGCCGAGGACAATGTCGAGTTTCCGCTGGCGCTGCGCGGCGTGCCCAAGGCCGAGCGCCGCGCCAAGGCGCAGGATGCGCTCAAGCTGGTCGGGCTCGACGGGTTTGGCAAGCGTCATCCGCATGAACTTTCGGGCGGCATGAAGCAGCGTGTCTCGATCGCGCGCGGCCTGGTGCAGGACCCTCCGGTGCTGCTGATGGACGAGCCGTTCGCAGCGCTCGACGAGCAGACGCGAATGACCATGGGCGACGAGCTGCTGCGGATCTGGGCAGCGACCGGCAAAACGGTCGTCTTCGTCACGCACAGTCTCACCGAAGCTGTCTATCTCGCTGACGAGGTGATCGTGATGTCGGCGCGGCCCGGCCGGATCGTGGACCATCTTCAGGTGCAGCTGCCGCGGCCGCGCACCTACGAAATGCTCAGCGGCGATGCCTTCGGCAGCCTGCGCGACCGCATCTGGCGGCATATCCGCAAATCGGCATGAGGCGGGGATGAGCGCCAGGATCAGCGCAAAGACGCTGCGACATCTGATCGTGATCGGCTTGATCGCGTTGTGGGAGCTGCTGCCCCGCAGCGGGCTCATCGCCGAACTGTTCCTGCCCTCGCTGTCGTCGACCTTGATGGCGGGCTGGACAGACGCGGGTGAATACGGCCATGCGCTTGCGGTCACGCTCTACGAGATCGTGGTCTCCATGGCGTTTGCCTGCGGCGGCGGCATCCTGCTCGGCGCCATCGTCGGCAGCCTGCCCGGTCCGCGCATCCTGATCATGCCGATGGTGTCGAGCCTCTACGCGGTGCCACTGGTGATCCTCTATCCCGTTTTCACGGTATGGCTCGGCATCGGCTCGGAGTCCAAGATCGCGTTCGCCTCGATCTACGGCTTCCTGCCGACGATGCTCGCGACCGCCGCCGGTATCCAGACCATCGACCCGCAGCTCCTGCTCGCGGCCCGCAGCATGGGCGCAACGCTGAGCCAGCGGCTGGTCCGTGTCATCATCCCGGCGGCGATCCCGACAGTACTGTCCGGCCTGCGTGTCGGCGGCGCGCTGGTGATCGTCGGCGTCGTCGTCTCGGAGATGCTGATCTCCTCGGCCGGCATCGGTTATCTGATCTCGCGCTACCGCACCATCCTCGACAGCGCGCATGTGTTTGCGGGCGTGCTGCTCGTGCTGTTCCTCGCGATCGGCTTCAACGCCGTGATCCGGTGGATCGAGCGCAAGGCGGCGATCTGGCAGACCGGCACCCGCGGCGGCCAGGCCAATGACGATGTCGCGCAGGGCGCGATGCAGCCCGCGACCTGAGGTAACGGCGTGTACGACCTGACCCTGACATTCGACAACGGTCCCGACCCTGACGTGACGCCGCGCGTGCTCGACATCCTCGGCGAGCGCAGCATCAAGACCACCTTCTTCGTCATCGGCGAGAAGCTTGCCGATCCCGAGCGGCGCGGACCTGCGGAGCGAGCCCATCGTGAGGGTCACTGGATAGGCAATCACACCTTTACGCACAGCATTCCGCTCGGCGAGCAATCCGGGCGCGACGCCGCAGAGGTTGAGATCGGCCGCACGCAGGATGCGATCGGCGACCTCGCGCATCCGCAACGTTGGTTTCGGCCGTTCGGCGGCGGCGGCAATCTGGACAAGCGGCTGCTCAAGCCGTCCGTGGTCGACTATCTCGTCCGCAAACAGCATAGCTGCGTGCTGTGGAACTCCATTCCGCGCGACTGGGACGACCCCGACGGCTGGACCGAGCGCGCGCTCGACCAGTGCAGCCGGCAGCCCTGGACGCTGATGGTGCTGCACGACCTGCCGACCGGCGCGATGGCGCATCTGGAACGCTTTATCGATCGTGCCAGCGCCGCCGGCGCACGTTTCCGCCAGGATTTCCCGCCGCCATGCGTTCCGATCCGCCAAGGCGAGATCGCGCTTCCGATCGACGACTATGTTTCCTCCATCGAAGAGAGTGTCTGACCGATGAAAGTCGCAAGCTTCACCATCGCGGCCACGGCGAGCTATGGCATCGTCACCGACAAGGGTGTCATCGACGCCGGCAAGCGCCTGAAGGCCTATCCGACGCTGAAGGCGCTGCTGGCGAAGGGTTCGCTCGACGAGTTGAAGAAGCTCGCCGCCGAAAAGCCGGACTACGCGCTGCAGGATGTCGTCCTACTGCCGACGGTGCCCGATCCCGACAAGATCTTCTGCATCGGCGTCAACTACGCCACGCATCTCGCCGAAAGCGGCCATGCGACGCCGGCGCATCCGATGATCTTCACCCGGTTCGCCAACAGCCAGGTCGGCCACGGTCAGCCGATGATCCGGCCGCTGGAATCCGAGCGCTTCGACTACGAGGGCGAGATGGCCGTCATCATCGGCAAGGCCGGCCGCCGCATCTCGCGTGAAGGCGCGCTCAGCCACGTTGCCGGCTATGCCTGCTACAATGACGGCAGCATCCGCGACTGGCAGCGCCACACCTCCCAATTCGCGCCCGGCAAGAATTTTGCCGGCACCGGCGGCTTCGGGCCGTGGATGGTCACGACCGACGAGTTGACCGATGTCAGCAAGCAGACGCTGATCACCCGGCTCAACGGCGTCGAGGTGCAGAAGGCGCCGATCTCCGATCTCGTCTTCGACGTGCCGGCCCTGATCGCCTACTGCTCGACCTTTACCGAGCTCGTGCCCGGCGACGTGATCGTGACCGGCACGACCGGCGGCGTCGGCGCCTATCGCACGCCACCGCTGTGGATGAAGGGCGGCGACGTCGTCGAAATCGAGATCTCCGGCATCGGTATCCTGCGCAACCCTGTCAAGGACGAGGAATCGGCCGCGACAACGCGCGCGGCCTGAACTGCCGCGTTGAACAACAAGAAGAAGGAGACCCCCATGCCCATGCCAAGCCACATCCTGCCAACCACCGTGGTCGGCAGCTATCCGCAGCCGGAATGGCTGGTGAATCGCGCCATGCTGTCGAAGGTGGTGCCGCGCACCCGCCTGCATGACATGTGGCGGCTGCCGGCGGAGCATCTGGAGGAAGCCCAGGACGATGCCACCATCGTCGCGATCCGTGACATGGAGCGCGCCGGCATCGACATCGTGACCGACGGCGAAATCCGCCGCGAGAGCTACTCCAATCGCTTCGCCACCGCGCTCGACGGCATCGACGGGGACAATCCCGCGATGATCGTGGCGCGCACCGGCAATACGCAAACGCCGGTGCCGCGCGTCGTCGGCCCCGTTAGGCGCAAAGGCCCGGTCGAGCTGCATGACATGCAGTTCCTGCGCAAGAACACGGAACGTGCGGCGAAGATCACGCTTCCCGGCCCGTTCACGATGAGCCAGCAGGCCAAGAACGAGTTCTACAAGGACGAGGAAGAGCTCGCGATGGCTCTCGCCGAGGCCGTCAACGCCGAGGCGCTCGATCTGCAGAAGGCCGGC
>NZ_JXJM01000001.1:6544600-6552091 GCF_001593325.1 Bradyrhizobium sp. DOA1 | reverse complement strand
ATCTGCAGAAGGCCGGCGCCGACGTGATCCAGCTCGACGAGCCCTGGGTGCGCAACAATCCCGAGCTCGCCAAGCGCTATGCGGTCAAGGCGATCAACCGCGCCCTGCAGGGGATCACGGTGCCAACGGTGGTGCATCTGTGCTTCGGCTATGCGGCCGTCGTGCCCGGTTCGAATAAGCCGGCCGGCTATTCATTTCTGGCCGAGCTCGATGACACCGTTGCCGACCAGATCTCGATCGAGGCGGCGCAGCCCAAGCTCGACCTCGGCGTGCTCAAGGACCTGTCGTCGAAGAAGATCATGCTCGGGGTGCTCGATCTCGCCGATCCCGCGATCGAGAGCGTCGATACCGTCGCCGGCCGCATTCGCAACGGTTTGAAATATGTGTCGCCCGAGCGCCTGGTTCCGGCGCCCGATTGCGGCATGAAATACATGCCGCGCGCGACCGCGTTCGGGAAGCTGAAGGCCATGTGCGACGCCGCGGCGAAGGTCAGGCGCGAGATCGGTTAGCGCTGCTCCGGCGGCACGCCTCTGATCCGCGCGCAATGCGCTGCGACGTCGTCGAGGCCGTACTTCAGATGCACCCGCTTGTCCGACGGTGCCTGCCTGGTCGTGCACACGCCCGGCCGCCATTCCTGCGAGGGGCGGATCGGGCGCGGCGCAAACCCGCCGCCGCAGTTCGGGCAGACGTTGAAGAGCTTCGTCTCGACGCACTCCGCGCAGAATGTGCATTCATAGGAGCAGATCCGCGCCTCCGTCGCGTGCGGCGGCAGGTCACGGTCGCAATATTCGCAGTTCGGTCGCAGCTGGAGGGCCATGGTCGAATCTCCGCAAGCCGGCTTCAATCATCGCAGATCGTGCCCGCCGCACGAATGACGTAGTTCCCTCGATTTCAGCCGGGCTTGATTTCCTTGAACGTCAACCGCGGAAAGCTTGTGGGGCGACCGAGTTGAGGCGAGCAGGGATCTTAACGCCCTGCCCACGCCTTCGTCACCGCCTTGATCTCCGCCGCGTCCGGCTCGCGCGCCGCCGAGGGCGTGCGTGAGAAGCGCGGCGCAGGCGCGGGCTGCTTCACGCCGTGACGCTCGATGAAGACGTTGCGGGCGACCATGTGCGGATGCTGTGTTGCCTCCGACATGGTCAGGACGGGCGCGAAGCAGATGTCGGTGCCTTCCATGATCTTGCACCAGTCCTCGCGCGTCTTGCTCTTGAATACGGCCTTGAGCTTCTCCTTCAGCGCGGGCCAAGCCTTGGGATTCATCTGCGCGTCGAAATCGGCGTCAGTCAGGCCCGCATGCTCGCGCAGCAGCGCGTAGAACTGCGGCTCGATCGAGCCGATCGACACGAAGTGCCCGCAGGCGCATTCATAGACGCCGTAGAAATGCGCGCCGCCGTCGAGGAAGTTCTGGTTGCGCCCTTCGGTCCAGCGGCCGAGCGTGGTCATGTCGAAGAAGAACGACATCAGCGAGGCCGCGCCGTCGCACATCGCGGCGTCGACCACCTGGCCCTTGCCGGACTTTTGCGCTTCCAAGAGCGCAGCGAGCACGCCGACGACGAGATAGAGCGCGCCGCCGCCGAAATCGCCGACCAGATTGAGCGGCGGCACCGGCGCTTCCTTAGGTCCGATCGCGGCGAGCGCGCCGGTGATGGAGATGTAATTGATGTCGTGGCCGGCGGCATTGGCAAGCGGACCTTCCTGACCCCAGCCGGTCATGCGGCCATAGACCAGCTTCGGATTGCGCGCGAGCACGACATCCGGGCCGAGGCCGAGACGCTCCATCACGCCGGGACGGAAGCCTTCGACCAGCGCGTCGGCGCTCGCGAGCAGGTCGAGCACCTCGGCGATCGCCGCCTTGTCCTTGAGGTCGAGCTCGATCACCTTGCGGCCACGTCCGGCGACCGACTTCATGCTCTTCTTCGCGCCCACGCGATCGAGTGTGACGACGTCGGCGCCCATGTCGGCCAGCATCATGCAGGCGAACGGACCGGGCCCAATGCCGGCGAATTCGACGATGCGAAAGCCCGACAGCGGGCCGGAGGTGCGGACGGTGGAGGTGGGGGCTGATTTATCGAGCACGTTGTTGTTTCCTCGGGTCGCGGGCGGATCGCCGATGGGTTGGCGAGTGCCTCGGACACGCCTCTTTGGGCGAGTTAATTGGCTGATTAACTTTTCTCGCCTTCACGCCAGCGAGGCAAGCGGTTTTCATGCCGCATGGGCAAATAAAAACGGCGCGCACCGAAGTGCGCGCCGCGGAAAATTTGTGTCGAGGCGCTATCAGCTCGCGGCAGCCACCGCGCGCTGCGCCATCACCTTGATCAGATTGGCACGATATTCCGCCGTGCCGTGGATGTCGGCCAGCAATCCGTTCGCCGAGATGCTGACGCCGTCGATCGCCGACGGCGACCAGTTCGCCTTCAGCGCGGCTTCGATTGCGGGGACGCGCATCACGCCGCTCTGCGAGGCGCCGGTGGCGGCGACGCGAACCTCGCCCGACTTGGTCTGCGCGACGAACACCCCGGTCAGCGCGAAGCGCGAGGCCGGGTGCCGCATCTTCTCATAGCCTGCCTTCGCCGGCACCGGGAACGACACGGCGGTGATGATCTCGCCATCTTCGAGCGCTGTCGTGAACAGGCCCTGGAAGAAGTCCTCCGCCGCAATCGACCGCTTGTTGGTCTTCACGGTGGCGCCGAGCGCGAGCAGCGCGGCGGGGAAGTCCGCCGCGGGATCGTTGTTGGCGATCGAGCCGCCGATCGTGCCGCGATAGCGCACCGCGGGATCGCCCAGCACCGAGGTGAGATAGGCGATCGCGGGGATCGCCTTCTTCACATCGGCATTCGTCATGATGTCGTAATAGGTCGTGGCGGCCTTGATGGTCAGCGTGTCTCCCGAGAGTTCGACGCCCTGCAGCTCCTTGATCTTGCCGAGGTCGATCACGTCCGAGGGACCCGCGAGCCGCTGCTTCATCACCGGCAGCAGGGTCTGGCCGCCGGCAAGGAACTTCGCCTCGCTGCTCTTGCCGAACAGGCTGACGGCTTCGTCGACCGAGGAAGCGCGATGATAAGTGGTCTGGTACATCTTGGTTGCTCCCTCTCAAGCCGCGTGGATCGTGCGCCACACCCTGTCGGGGGTTGCGGGCATTTCCAGATTGTTCTTGCCGATCGCATCCGTGATCGCGTTGATCACGGCTGCTGACGCCCCGATCGCGCCGGCCTCGCCGCACCCCTTGATGCCCAGCGGATTGCCTGGGCACAGCGTGGTGGTGTGGGAGAGGCTGAACGACGGCACATCGTCGGCGCGCGGCATGGCATAATCCATGAACGAGGCCGTGATCGGCTGACCGTTGGCATCGTAGACCGCGTGCTCGAGCAGGGCCTGCCCGATGCCCTGCACGAGGCCGCCATGGACCTGGCCCTCGACGATCATCGGGTTGATCAGCCGGCCGAAATCGTCGGCCGCGACGAAGTTGACGAAGCTGGTCTTGCCGGTGCCGGGATCGACCTCGAGCTCGCAGATATAGGCGCCGGCCGGGAAGGTGAAGTTGGTGGGATCGTAGAAGGCGCTTTCCTTCAGGCCCGGCTCCATTCCCTCGGGCAGATTGTGCGCGGTGTAGGCTGCGAGCGCGACCATCGGGAAGGCGATCGCCTTGTCGGTGCCCGTCACCTTGAACTCGCCGTTCTCGATGACGATGTCGGCCTCCGACGCCTCCAGCGCATGCGCCGCGATCTTCTTGGCCTTGGATTCCATCTTCTCCATGGCCTTCAGGATCGCGGTGAGACCGACCGCGGCCGAGCGCGAGCCATAAGTGCCCATGCCGAACTGCACCTTGTCGGTATCGCCATGGACGATCGAGACCTGGCTGATGGGAACGCCGAGGCGGTCCGCAACGAGCTGACAGAAGGTGGTCTCGTGGCCCTGACCGTGGCTGTGCGAGCCCGTCAGGATCTCGATGGTGCCGACCGGGTTGACGCGGACCTCGGCGGATTCCCACAGGCCGACGCCAGCGCCCAGGCTGCCGACCGCCTTGGACGGCGCGATACCGCAGGCCTCGATGTAGCAGGATACGCCGATGCCGCGCAGCTTGCCTTGCGACTTCGCTTGGGCCTTGCGTGCGGCGAAGCCGGCATAGTCGATCGCCTTCATCGCGGCATCGAGCGAGGCGTTAAAGTCGCCGGTGTCATAGGCCATGATCACGGGCGTCTGGTGCGGGAACTGGGTGATGAAGTTGGTCCGGCGCAGCACCGCCGGATCGACGTTCAGCTGCCGCGCCGCGGTTTCCATCAGCCGTTCGATCAGATAGCTCGCCTCGGGGCGTCCGGCGCCGCGATAGGCGTCCACCGGCGTGGTATTGGTGTAGACCCCGATCACCTCGGCGTGGATCGCCGGGATGTTGTACTGGCCCGACAGCAGCGTCGCGTAGAGATAGGTCGGCACCGAGGACGAGAACAGCGACATGTAGGCGCCGAAATTGGCGTAGGTCTTCACCTTGAAGCCGGTGATCTTGTTGTTGGCGTCGAACGCCATTTCCGCATGGGTCACGTGGTCGCGGCCATGGGCGTCGGTGAGGAAGGCCTCGGTGCGGTCGCTGGTCCATTTCACGGGACGGCCGACCTTCTTCGAGGCCCACAGCGCCACCATCTCTTCGGGATAGATGAAGATCTTCGAGCCGAAGCCGCCGCCGACGTCGGGCGCGATCACGCGCAGCTTGTGCTCGGGGGCGATGTTGTAGAACGCCGACAGCACGAGGCGGGCGACGTGCGGGTTCTGCGACGTCGTGTAGAGCGTGAAATGCTCTTCCGCCGCGTCGTAATCGGCGATCGCCGCGCGCGGCTCCATCGCATTTGGCGCGAGGCGGTTGTTGGTGACATCGAGCTTGACCACATTGGCGGCCTTGGCGAAGGCCGCATCGGTCGCTGCCTCGTCGCCGATCACCCAGTCATAAACCTGGTTGCCGGGGGCTTCGGGGTGCAGCTGCGGTGCGCCTGGCTTGATCGCGGCCTGCATGTCGGCCACGGCCGGCAGCTCCTCGTAGTCGATGACGACCGCTTCCGCCGCGTCGCGCGCCAGATTCTTGTTGTCGGCGATGACGACCGCGACGGCCTGACCGACGAAGCGCACCGTTTCCGGCGCCATCGCCGGCCATGCGCCCATCTTCATCGGGCTGCCGTCCTTGGAGGTGATGGCCCAGCCGCAAATGAGGTTGCCGACCTTGTCGTCGACGAGCTGCTGGCCCGTGAGCACCGCGACCACGCCCGGCATGTTCAGCGCTGCGGACGAATCGATCTTCTTCACCTTGGCGTGCGCGTGCGGGCTGCGGATGAAATAGGCATGGGTCATGCCCTGCAATTTGATGTCGTCGACGTAGCGGCCCTTGCCGGTAATGAAACGCTTGTCTTCCTTGCGCACGACGCGTGCGCCGATGCCTTCAACACCCATGTCTGGTCCTCCCGACCGGAATTTCGTTGATCCGCGCTTTCCATCGAAAGCGGCGGTGGTTTTCTTGTTTGCGGCGGCCGCTTTACTCGGCCGCCTGCGCGACCTTCATGCGACCGGCCGCATCGAGCACGGCCTTGACGATATTGTGGTAGCCGGTGCAGCGGCAGATATTGCCTTCGAGCTCGTGGCGGACGGTGGTCTCGTCGAGCTGGCCACCATGGCGCTGCACGATGTCGATCGCCGACATGATCATGCCCGGCGTGCAATAGCCGCATTGCAGGCCGTGATTGTCGCGGAAAGCGGCCTGCATCGGATGCAGCTCGTCGCCCTTGGCGATGCCTTCGATCGTGGTGACGCTCGCGCCGTCGGCCTGCCCCGCCAGCATGGTGCAGGATTTCACCGCGCGGCCGTCCATGTGGACGACGCAGGCCCCGCACTGGCTGGTGTCGCAGCCGACATGGGTCCCGGTGAGGTTGAGGTGATCGCGCAGCAGCTGGACCAGCAGCGTGCGATCCTCGACGTCGACAGCAACGGCCTTGCCGTTGACCGTCAGTTTGACTGTAGACACGTGAAGTCCTCCCGGATTGATTTTGATTGCTTCTAATTAGAGACCACCGACCCGGAACTTTGCAACTGGGATTTTGGTCGGCGTGGTCATGGAAAAGTCATCGATCCAGACCGGCCCGCTTGATTTGCGCGGGCGGCCGGATGGGGCGAGTGCGATCGGGCCGGCGTGGAATGCCAACGGGCCACGTTCGGCCTTTGGCCGATGGAAGCCCTGAGACGGGCAGGCATGCCAAATTTACCGCCCTTTATCGATTCTGCCTTAGTTTTGCGCATCCAGGTCGGGAGGCGGGGCGCCTCCGGATCGCGGCTGAAATGAAAATGGGGGTTGGAATGTCCGGGCGTATCGCGTCGCCATCGAAGCGCGCACTTTTTCCGACCCTCAGGTTCCGTGCCAAGATCATACTGGGCTTCGCAGCGGTGCTGGCGATCTCCGCCGGCAGCATGGCCTTCTCCTATTTCGGCTTCGAGCGGGTCGCGGCCGGAGTGGGGTCCTACCGCAGCAGCGTGTCCGAGGCCGACCTCGCCCGCAACATCGACCGCGAGCTGATCGCCTATCGCTCCGCCGCCCGTTACTTCGTGGTGACCGGCAAGGAGGACGACGCCAAGGCCGCGCTGGAGGCGGAAGCCGGCCTGAAGAATGCGATCGACCAGGCCGTCAAGAGCGCCAAGACGCCGGCACGGCAGGAAGCCCTCGACAAGCTCGCCAAGGAGTTCTCGAGGTTCTCCGCGACCTTCGCCAAGATCCTACAAGCCAAGCGCGACAGCGCGCTGCTGGTCCAGAACCAGCTCCAGCGCAACGCCAATCTCCTGAAATACAAGCTCGACGACATCGGCAACAACGCGTCCGATTCCGAAGCGCAGGCGATCGAGTTCGGCACCAAGCAGGTCAATGCCCAGTTCCAGACCGCAAGCGCCGCCGCGAACAATTTCATCCTCAATTCCGACCAGGCGACAGCCAGCAGCGCGGTCGCCCGGCTGAAATTCGTCGAGAACTCGCTCGGCTCGGTCTATTCCATGGACGACAAGATCGTCGCCGGGCTGAAGGACGCCAAGGCACTGCTTGGCGCCTATCGCGAAGCGCTGGAGAAGCTGATCGCCAACGCCAAGACGGTCGATGACCTCGTGGCCGAAATGAGCGGCTCGGCCGGTGCGATCCTACAGGGCGCCAGCGCCATGAAGGCGGACCTCGTCGCCGAACAGCAGCGGCTGGATGCGGAATCGGAGGCGACCATCGGGCAGACCGAGCACCTGGTGCTGATCCTCGCCATCGGCGGCACGCTGCTCGGCGCGGTTCTCGCCTTCCTGCTGGGGACCGGCATCTCGCGTCCGATGATTGCGATGTGCAAGGCGATGCGGGAGCTGGCCTCGGGCAATTTCGACGTCGTGCTGCCGGGCTTGGGGCGCAAGGACGAGATCGGCGAGATGGCCGGCGCGGTCGAAGAGTTCAAGGTCCAGGCCGTTGCCAAGGCCGAACGCGATGCGGCCGCGAGC
>NZ_JXJM01000001.1:6542588-6544226 GCF_001593325.1 Bradyrhizobium sp. DOA1 | reverse complement strand
TGCCGTGGAGCAGCAGGGCGCGGCAACGCAGGAGATTGCGCGCAGCGTCCAGACCGTCGCGCAAGGGACCCAGACCGCCGCCACTGACATCGGCGAGGTCAACCGCGGCGCCGCCGAGACCGGCTCGGCCTCGGAGGAGGTGCTGCATTCGGCCAAGACGCTGTCCAGCGAAAGTACCCGCCTGCGCGCCGAGCTCGACCGCTTCATGGCGAACATCAGGGCTGCGTAAGGCGCTGCGCATTAAGCGTGCGGCTATCGCTCCACACTCCGCTTGTCCGAGACGACGGCGGAGCGAGGGGCGCCACCTCATTTGCAACATCGCGAGGAAACGCGCCTTAACAATTCATCGTCTCGCTCTACCGCCAGTCGCGGTGCCACAAATTTACCACAGCTTATCCTTTGCCCCGTAACGTGCCGCAGAGTCGGGAAGCGGGCTGCTTCCGGGCTGCGCCTGGTTTTCCGCGAATGGAATGGGGTGGGGGAATGTCGGTCAAGTCGAAGTCGAGCAAGTCTGGTCTGCTCAATCTGCGCTTTCGCGCGAAAATCATCCTCGGCTTCGTGGCGGTGCTCGCCATCCTCGCCGTCAGCATGGCTTTCGCCTTTTTCGGTTTCGAACGGATCGCAGGCGCCGTGGCCTCCTACCGGACCAGCGTATCCGAAGCCGATCTCGCCCGGACGGTCGATCGCGAGCTGATTGCCTATCAGGGGCTGGCACGGGCCTATACGTTGACGGGCGCGGCCGACGACGAAACCGCGGCCAAGGCGGCGGAAGAGAATCTGAGGAGCGCGATCGGCAAGTCGATGGCCGCCACGACCGGCGCCGCCCGCCGCGAGCAGGTCGGCAAGCTCGAGGCGGAATTCCAGCGCTTCACGAAGGTGTTCGGCGAGATCATCATCCTGACGCGCGAGAACAACAAGATCGCGGCCGACGAGCTCAACAGCGTGGGCAACAAGATCCGCTTCAAGTTCGACGATCTCGCAGATAGCGCCGCGCTGGCAGGGCTCGCATCGGTCCAGACCACGGCCAAGGACGTCACCTCGCAATATCTCGCGGTCTCCACCTCGGTCAGCGCCTTCGTTGCCAAGCCGGAGCCGAAGACCGCCGACGGCGTCATCGCCCGCATCAAGTTCCTGGAGACCTTGCTGGTCTCGATCTACGCCAACGACCAGAAGATCACCGACCGCGTCACCGAGATCGGCAATCTGCTGAAGCAGTACCGCACCTCCTTCGCCAAGCTGACCGAGAACGTGAAAGTCATCGTCAAGTCGAACGGCGAGATGACCAAGACGGCGGCGTCCATCCTCAAGCTCTCGGCCGAGCTGCGCTCGGACCTGACGGCTGACCAGCAGCGCATCGAGGCGGGTGCCAATGCGACGATCGTGGAGACCGAGCAGTTGATGCTGATGTTGGCGCTGGGTGGCCTTGCCATCGGTGCCGTGCTGGCCTGGATGCTCGGAAACGGCATCTCGCGTCCGATGATCGCGATGTGCAAGGCGATGCGGGAGCTGGCCTCGGGCAATTTCGACGTCGTGCTGCCGGGCTTGGGGCGCAAGGACGAGATCGGCGAGATGGCCGGCGCGGTCGAGGAGTTCAAGGTTCAGGCCGTCGCCAAGGCCGAACGCGATGCTGCCGCGAGC
>NZ_JXJM01000001.1:6420276-6541784 GCF_001593325.1 Bradyrhizobium sp. DOA1 | reverse complement strand
CGCCGTCGAGCAGCAGGGCGCGGCGACGCAGGAGATCGCGCGCAGCGTCCAGACCGTCGCGCAAGGGACCCAGACCGCCGCCACCGACATCGGCGAGGTCAACCGCGGCGCCGCCGAGACCGGCTCGGCCTCGGAAGAGGTGCTGCATTCGGCCAAGACGCTGTCGAGCGAAAGCACCCGCCTGCGCGCCGAGCTCGACCGTTTCATGGCGAACATCAGGGCGGCGTAGGTTCGCGGCGCGTTAAACGCGCCGCCGTCACCTCACACTCCGCTGTCGTCCCGGACAAGCGCGCCTCTTAGGCGCGCGCAGATCGAGGACCCATACTCCCAGGGCGGAGTTGGGGCGGACGGCGGTAACTCCGAGTCTTCGCCAGACATCGGCTTGTGGTTTAGGATCCCAGATCTTCGCTGCGCTCGTCCGGACGACAGCGGAGTTCGGAGGGGTGTCCGAAATTTCATTGGCTCGCTTGCATACCGTGCTCGCCTTGCGGCTCGCGTTACCGCGCGCCTGTCCTTCGCGATTGTGTCGTCTTTCTGACCTGAGCCATGCGCCAACTCCTTGCAGCTCCGTCGGAAACAGACGTTCTCGACGGCTGTTCCCTTGGGAACCGGGGCACATCGCAAACGTTGTCGCAGGTGGCAGGCGGAATGCCGCACCCCTTGATCGGATCGACCCCGTCCACGTCATGTGCCGCGGGGCCGCTTCCATTGATCAGACGCAACAACGCGATGGAATTGCAGCAAAGCCGAGCGCTGAATCATGGACCTGCGATTGCGGCCGTGGCCGCTGATCGCATCGTCGAGACCAGCATTCCCTCGCGCCTCGACGCCCTGCCATGGAGCGGCTTCCACACCCGCGTCGTGCTCGCGCTCGGCATTACCTGGATCCTGGACGGGCTCGAGGTGACGCTGGCCGGCGCGCTCTCGGGCGCATTGAAGCAGAGCACGTCGCTGCATTTCTCCAATCTCGATCTCGGCATTGCCAACTCCGCTTATCTGGCCGGCGCGGTGCTCGGCGCGCTCGGCTTCGGCTGGCTCACCGACCGCATTGGCCGCAAGAAGCTGTTCTTCATCACGCTTGCGCTTTATCTGTCGGCGACGGCCGCGACGGCGCTGTCATGGGATGTCGCGAGCTACGCGCTGTTTCGTTTCCTCACCGGCGCAGGCATCGGCGGCGAATACACCGCGATCAACTCCACCATCCAGGAGCTGGTGCCCGCGCGCTATCGCGGCTGGACCGATCTCGTCATCAACGGCAGCTTCTGGATCGGCGCCGCGATGGGCGCAGTGGCGGCCATCGTGCTGCTCGATCCTGCAACGATCGGTCCCGATCTCGGCTGGCGCCTCGCCTATCTGATCGGCGCGATCCTCGGCCTCTTCGTGCTCCTGATGCGGATGTGGATTCCGGAAAGTCCACGCTGGTTGATGATCCATGGTCGTCCCGACGAGGCCCATGCCATCGTCGACGAGATCGAGCGCTCGGTGGTCGGACATGGCCAGGACACGGGCGAAGGGCGCTTTCCGAAGATTCGCCTCAGGATGCGCGATCACACGCCGATCCGCGAGGTCGTCCACACGCTGTTCTCGGCCTATCGCCAGCGCGCACTGGTCGGCCTCGTGCTGATGAGCGCGCAGGCGTTCTTCTACAACGCGATCTTCTTCACCTTCGCGCTGGTCTTGACAGATTTCTACGGCATCCGCTCCGATCACATCGGCTGGTATCTGCTGCCCTTCGCCGCCGGCAATTTCCTCGGGCCGCTGCTGCTCGGCCGCCTGTTCGATACGCTCGGCCGCCGCGCCATGATCATGTTCACCTATGGTGTATCGGGCTTGCTGCTGGCGCTGTCCGGCTATCTTTTCTCGATCGGCGCGCTCAGTGCGCAGGGGCAGACCATCGCCTGGATGGTGATCTTCTTCTTCGCCTCGCCCGCCGCGAGCGCGGCTTATCTCACCGTGAGCGAGACCTTTCCCCTGGAGGTTCGCGCGCTGGCGATCGCGGTGTTCTATGCGGTCGGCACCGGCATCGGCGGCGTGATCGGACCGGCGCTGTTCGGCGCACTGATCGACACGGGATCGCGCACCAGCGTGTTCGCAGGCTATCTGCTGGGGTCTGTCTTGATGATCGCGGCGGCGATCGTGGCGTGGCGTTACGCCGTTGCGGCTGAGCGCAAATCACTCGAAGAAATCGCGCGACCGCTTGCTACTATGGAGTAGACTATGAAATCGGAACTGGCGGACATGGCTTTGGACGAGAAGCGCACCATGCTTGATGACGAGGCCCCTGACGCGGTGCCGGTGCCGCATGCGCTGGTGCCACATCTCGACGAGACCGCCATCCTGCTCGACATCGACGGCACGCTGCTCGACCTGATGCCGACGCCGCGCGAGGTGTGGGTGCCGCCGGGATTGTCGGAAACGCTGAGGCATCTGACCGAGCGCACCTCCGGTGCGCTGGCGCTTGTCAGCGGCCGCTCGCTCAACGACATCGACCTGATCTTCGCGCCCGACGTGTTTCGCGCCGTCGCCGGCCACGGCGCCGAGATGCGGCTGTCGGTGGACAATGAAGCCGATGCCGTGCATGCGCCGCCGCTGGACAAGGAGTTGAAGCGGCGGCTTGCCGCGATCGCCAAGCTCAGCCCCGGCATTCTGCTGGAGGACAAGGGCTATTCTCTGGCGCTGCACTATCGTCTCGCGCCGCATGCGGAGAAGGCGATCTACGAAGCCGTGTCGTTCATTCGTGCAGAGCTGCCCAATGCGCCGATCGAGGTGCTGCCCGGCAAGTTCGTTTGCGAGATCAAGCATTCCGGCTTCACCAAGGCGACCGGCGTGCGCGAATTGATGACGCACGAGCCCTTCAGGGGGCGCCGCCCGATCTTCATCGGTGATGACGTCACCGATGAAACCGTGTTCGCGATCATGCCCGATATGAAAGGGCTCGCCTTCTCGGTCGGCCGCCGCGCCATGGGCGTGAACGGTCACTTCGACGCGCCAAGCGATGTGCGTGCGTTCCTTGCGCGCCTGCTCGATCCAAGGTGAAACAAAGGCAGCGCCATCCTGCAGACACAATGCTAGGCCCGCAGTGTCATCGCGCACTGCAATGCATGCTGCGCCATCCACATTGTCCAAAGCCGACTTTGCAATGAAATGAGCGGGTTCCCGAAAGGAAAACCAGTTCCAACGCGCATGCCCGATTTTGGTTTCAATCGGTTGAAACGATGACAGGAACCATATTGATGAACGGCAGTTAAACGGGTGGAATGAAACAGGAGGGGACGACCTGTGAACTTAGTCGTCGTTTCAAATCGCGTCGCCCGCGGCAAGCCGAATGAACCCATGACGGGCGGCCTTGCGGCAGCTTTGCTGCCGGTTGTGGAACATTCGGGAGCGATCTGGGTGGGTTCCTCGGGCCGCGTGCGTGATGGTCATCAGAAGGAACCGTTCGCCGAAATCGAAGCACTGGGGACCGGTGCGATCGCGACGCTGGACCTGCCGGCGGCGCATTATGGCGGCTATTACGAAGGCTTCGCCAATTCGGCGCTGTGGCCGGCGCTGCATTCGCGCAGCGATCTGATCCGCGTCTCGCGCGAAGATTATGTCAGCTATCGCGAGGTCAACGCCTTCATGGCGCGCGCCTTGATGCGCTTTCGAAAGACCAAGACCGCGTTCTGGGTGCAGGACTATCATTTCCTTGCGCTCGGCGCCGAGCTGCGCGAACTCGGTGTCGATGATCCCATCGGTTTCTTCCTGCATACGCCGTGGCCCGTCGCCGCGGTGATGCAAGGCGTGCCCAATCATCGCGAGCTGATCACGGCGATGCTGGCCTATGATCTGCTCGGCTTCCAGACCAATGAGGACTGCCAGAACTTCCTCGGCTATGCCGGCGGCGAGCTCGGCCTTGCGGTTGAGGACGGCGTCGTGCTGTCGCAGCACGGCCGCACCCGCTGCGAAGTCTTCCCCATCGGCATCGACGCGGAAAAATTCGCAGCCTATGCCGCGAAATCGGCATCGCATCCCGACGTGTCGCGCCTGCGGCGCAGCCTCAACGGCGAGCGTCTCGCGATCGGCGTCGACCGCCTCGATTATTCCAAGGGTCTCATCAACCGCATCAGCGCGTTCGACCGGCTCTGGACCGAGCAGCCGCAATTCGCGCGCAGCATCTCGCTGCTTCAGATCGCGAACCCCTCGCGCGGCGCCATCGAGGCCTATGGGAATCTGCAGAACGAGGTCGCGCGCCTCGTCACCGACGTCAACGGCCGCCACGGCGAGGTCGACTGGACACCGATCCGGTATCTCAACAAGGGTTTCAGCCAGGCTGTGCTCGCGGGCCTCTATCGCACCGCGCAGATTGGCGTGGTGACGCCGCTGCATGACGGCATGAACCTCGTCGCCAAGGAATATGTCGCCGCGCAAAACCCGGCCGATCCCGGCGTGCTGGTGCTGTCGAAATTCGCCGGCGCGGCCAACGAGCTCGACACAGCCTTGCTGGTCAATCCGCACGACGTCGACGGCATGGCGCGCGCGATCGCGGTCGCGGCCGCGATGCCGCTCACCGAGCGCAAGATGCGCTGGGAAGCGATGATGAAGAAGCTGCGCGGCCACACCATCCAGCAATGGTCGGCCGACTTCGTCGCCGAGCTGGAGAAGTGCCGCACCGAGAAGGCCGCGGTCGCTCCGCTCGCAACCCAGCCGCCGCAGGCCCTGCGCTGGCTGAGATCGGCGATATCAGGCGTGCGGTTGATCTGAGATCCTGCATCATGGCCGGGCTTGTCCCGGCCATCCACGCCTCAATCCTCGGACCTCAAGAACGTGGATGCCCGGGCCTTCGCCTCGCCGAAGCGGCTTCGGCCGCACAGGCGGCACAAGCTCGGGCATGACGATGATCTGTGACGGCGAAGCGCGTTAGCTCAATAGCAATACGACACGCCATCCAGGATCGCGCATTGCCGCTTGTTCGGCGCGTTGGGATCATCCAGCGGCACCACGCCCTTGCCCTGGCCGACGAATACGCCGGGGCCGACATGCACCGAGCTCTTGTTGCCGATGATCACGCTCTGATGCGGCGCCGAACTCGAGCGCGTGCCGTCCGGCCAGAGGATGGCATTGCCCGACAGTACTCCCCGCCGGCCGTCGTCGCAGCTGATATCGACGCCCTGCCGCGTGCAGACCTGGGCCGGGGCTGGCGTCGCGAGCGCAACACAAAGGGTCGAAATCAGGCTCAGCGCAGTGATGGTCTGACGGATGAGCATCGTATCCTCTCGGCCTCCCCCGGCATCTTTGCCAGCCTCGCGTGAATCGTCGCCCCAAACCGGCCGCAGGTTCAGCCGACCGGCCCCTCAGAGGCTCGTCCGCCACCAGATATTCCCTCGTAAATACAATAGTTTGCGGAAAATTCACCCGATTTCCCCGCGGTCTCTTGCAAAATCATCGGCGCCCCTTCAAGAGAGGGCGCTCCGGAGAGATGGCCGAGTGGCTTAAGGCGCACGCTTGGAAAGCGTGTGTGCGGGAAACCGTACCGTGGGTTCGAATCCCACTCTCTCCGCCATGTGCCCGTTCAGCTTGGTTCCGATGAGTTCGGGTAAGTCTAGAAAATCTAATCTTATCAAGCGTTAACCTCGTATTCGGGTTCGAAGGCGTTCGGTGCCATTCGGGCTTGTCAAGCAATTCCGGTAGGGCCAAAGGTAGGGCCAGACGGATTGGAGTTGCCTGCAATGGCCCGTGTTTTCGACCGCTTATCTCCCACCACCGTGAGAGCAAAGGACCTTGCGCCGGGCAGATATCCCGACGGGGGCAACCTCTACTTGAACGTGGGTCGCGAGGGGCAGCGGCGCTGGGTTTTCCTATACAAAGACCGAGCAACTAGGCGGCCGCGAGAGATGGGTCTGGGCTCTGCCGGTAAGGCCGGTGTCTCGCTCGCCGAAGCTCGCCGAAAAGCCACGGCGGCGCGCGCATTGCTCGCCGATGGAATCGATCCGCTAACAGACAAGCGCAACCGCCGCGCGGCCGTTAGTGAACCTTTCGGCACCTATGCCGACCGGTACATCAAAAACGTGGTCGAGAAGGAAGCCAAGAACGAGAAGCACGTTGCACAGTGGCGCATGACGCTGGGGCAGTATGCCAAAAGCCTGCGGCCCAAACCGTTGGATCAAATCAACACGGAGGATGTGCTTGGATGCCTTCGTCCGATTTGGGATTCCAAGCGCGAAACAGCATCGCGCCTTCGCGGGCGAATCGCCCGAATCTTGGACGCTGCAAAGGTAGACAAACTGCGCAGCGGCGATAACCCGGCTTCTTGGGTCGGCCATTTGAACAATCTCCTTCCCAAGAATCGTGAGAAAGCAGCAAATCACAAGGCAATTCCGTACCCAAAACTGCCAGCGTTTATGGCTGACTTGCGAAAACGCAACAGCATCTCAGCATCTGCGTTGGAGTTTACCATACTTTGCGTTGCTCGAACGGGTGAGACCATCGGCGCCCGTTGGCACGAATACGATTCGGACCGAAAACTCTGGGTGGTACCTGCCTCGCGCATGAAGGCAAAGAAGGAGCACCGGGTGCCGCTGTCTGATCGCGCGATCCAGATTTTGGAGTCGCTGCGTACAGTCAACACAAAGCCGACCGACTTTATCTTCCCGGGGTCAAAGCGCGGGAAGCCGCTGAGCAACATGGCCATGCTGGAGCTTGTGCGCGGGATGTATGAAGGGGTCACCGTGCATGGATTCAGGTCCGGCTTTTCTGATTGGTGCGGGGAAACGACATCGTACGATGCAGAGACCCGCGAATTCTGTCTTGCGCATGTCGTAGGCGATAAGGCTGAGGCTGCCTACCGCCGCGGCGACGCACTAGAGAAGCGTCGCGCAGCATTGCGCGATTGGGCGTCCTTTCTCCGCAGTTAGATGACGTACTCCGTACGATGCAAGGCCCGGTTTGTCGCCGGGCCTTTTTGTTTCCATTCGTTACAGGACTTCGGCTCACTCGCACGGCAGACTCCCCGAATATTTTGTGATTTGGGTTCTGCGTTTTGCCGGTCGATAGCGAGACATGGAAGAGCGCCGTTATGGCGTGGAGGGCGGAGGGGCAGCGCGTGCTGCTAACCGATCTCCTTGTGTCTCAAGTGCCGGCCCCCTATCGGGAAGCGGTTCGATTCTGTCTCGAACAATCGCGCATCCAGGAAAAGCCGGGTCGTAAGCGGGACCCGCGAGACAAACACGGCGCAACGCCGGGTCTCGCTAAAAAGTGCGATGCTTACGAAAAGTATTGGAACCTACTTGACGCCAAAGTGACTGAAGCCGAGGCGGCGAGGGAAGCGCGAGCGATCTACGGGAAATTTACCGACGAAAGTTGGCTAAAGCTGATCACGAGCCGTGATGAGCGAGCAAACGATGTGCTGCGCAAGCGCGGCACACTTCGTACCAAGAGATGATCGGACCCCCCGAATATTCCCGGGGCTATTTCCGAGAAGCGGTCTCGATAAATTGAGGAGCAACGACAAACGGAGTTGCCCGATGCGTTTCGAACCTCTTCCAATCTCTGTCAACAGAATCCTTTCCCGTCTCGCCCTTGAAGGTGAAGACATCCGCGGCGCAACGGAACGGCGCATCGCCGAGAAGCAACGCGTAAGCGCGGAGTTGGCGGATGCGCGGGCAGAGCACGACCGTCTCGCCAAAGCGGATCGCGCTGGGCAGCTAATTAAAGAGACACGCCACGGATGGGACGATGACGGCGACCAGATCGTCAAGAAGGTCCGCGATCCCAGTCGTCTTGTTGCAGCCAATGCGCGCGTTGACTCGCTCGCGTGGCAGCTGGCCAGACTCAAAGATGCTACGGCGCCCGTCGCGCGGCTAACTTTGGAGCGAGCGAACAGCGAACTGGCGAAATATGCGGGCAAGAAGCTTGTGCCTGTAGAGCGCCCTAGGCTTCCCCTCGCGAAGGCGCAGAGCGCAGCGGAAGCGTTGCCGCAGATTCGTGCACAATCCCTTGACGCGCTCGCGGAGCGCCGCGCCGTGTCGAAGGCTGCGCTGACCAAGGAGGAAGTGAAGACCGCGATGCGTCGCGAACTTGGGAAGCTCTGCGACTCAGGCCCTCCAACGATTCTTCCGATGTTCCACGGTGCCAAGATCGCATGGCCACAACGCAATTTCGGCGAAGGGCGATACAACGTGCCCGATGGCGTATCCCTTATTGCTTTCCTCTTCCGTGATGAACTCGACAAGAAGCTCTCCGAGTTGATCGATTTCAACGCGGCTGCGTTTCCCGACGCAATGTCAGCAGAAGAGAAGGCGGACCGACTCGCGGAGCTGGATGCTGAAATCGACGCCTTGGAGCGCGTTGAGGCCGCGTGCGTCGAGCAAATCATCGCGGACGGCGGCGTGGCTTTCCACCGCCCAGACATTTCAATTTTGGCAGTCCTCTCGCTCCGCGTCGATTAGCGGGCGCCCGACAGTTCAATCACAACACACCTTTCACAGGAAACACTATTATGCCTAACGAAATTGCAGATTTATTTTCCGGCGACGCATTCGAGCTTGCTTCGCTCACCGCCGCCATCAACAACGTGGATCACATCCCGGGCCGCGCGGGTCAGTTGGTGTTCTCGGACAGCTATGTCACGAAGCCCATCTCGACCCTTACCATCGCGATTGAGCGCGTTGGCGAGACCCTTGAGTTGATCCAGACGCAGCCGCGCGGAGCACCGGCCGAGAAGTTGGTGAGTGACAAGCGAACGGTTCAGGGCTTCAAGGTTCCTCACTTGCAGGTCGAAGACACGATCTACGCCGAATCCGTACAGAGCGTTCGCCAGTTCGGCAGCCCGAACACGCTTTTGACGGTCGAGACCAAGCTGAGCGAAGTTCTCACGAAGATGTCGCGAAGGCTCGATTATACGCTCGAAAACCACCGGCTCGGTGCGCTCAAGGGCGTGACGACTGATGCAGATGGTTCGGTGCTCTTGGACTCGTATGAAGCGTTCGGCTTTCTGAACTCAGATGGCCTTGCACAGCCGGAGACGTTTGATTTCGATCTCGATAGCCTGGCGACCGGCTCCAGCGAGATTCGGGTTAAGTGCCAAGGGCTCACGCGTTACATGCGTCGGGAAGCTAAGATGCCGTTGAGGCAAGACGCCTTGGTGTGGGCCTTCGTTGGCGATAACTTCTTCGACAAGCTGGTATCCCGGCAGGACGTAAAGGAAGCGTGGATCGGAACGGAGTCGGCGGCGGCCGTCCTCGGTGCGAACTACGCCTATGGCGTGTTCGAATTTGGCGGGGTGCTGTGGGAAAACTACCGAGGCAGCGACAACGGGGAAATCTTCATTGATCCCGATGAAGCGCGCTTCTTCTTCGTCGGTGCGCCGGAACTGTACGTGGAGGCGTTCGCGCCAGCCGACTACATCGAGACGGTGAACACGCCTGGCCTTCCCAAGTACGCCAAGAGCGCACCGGATCGTATGGGCAAAGCAATCGACATCGAAGCGCAGTCGAATCCGTTGCCGCTATGCGTCCAGCCTGCGACGCTGTGCCGTGCGGTCACCGGGTCTTTGACCTAGCTAGGTTCGCCCGCCGCACCACGGTGAGGTTGCGCGTCTTTGGCGAATTCAGCGCGCAGCCTTTCTCCTACCGGCGGACGATAGCAGTCCGATTGCGTCAGTGGTGGCGCTATCAGGGCGATCCCGGCCGGGGACGTTTGTTGATCCTTCGAATGACGTCTCCGGTCGGCCTTCTCTCAACCAAGGAATTTTCAAATGCGTTGTTCCACGGATCGAATCAAAGCATCTGCCGCCTATTACGCTGAAGCGAATGGCCTGGATGCACTTCGCTCATTCTTGCTCGCGGTCGCTGGCGTCCCCGATGTAGGCGACGTTCCGGAAGCGGAGCGGATGCGCGTCAACAATGAGTTGCGGCAGCGTGTGGACGAAGCCATCCCAGCCGGCCCCATTGCATTGCAGGGCATCGCTCGCCGCGCCTTCGCGAAGATGGCGGTGCGCAAATGAGACGGCGACGCGACGGGCTGATTGGCTTTCCGGAGGTGGCGCGGCGACTCAAGAAGAGTCTCTCATATACCTATCAGCTTTCGAGCAAGGACCCATCGTTCCCTCCTTCGGAGAAGCTGGAAGATGGTCGCAAGCTCTTCTCGCCTCACACCGTGGCATACTACCGGAGGCATTGCCGCCGCTGGTATCGTTCTCACGTCAATCGGGGTTGAATAGCATGGCCCGTGCATGTGTAATTGACGGAAGGCCCGTGATCCCCGCCTTCGAAAGCAGGGAAGCTCTAACCATCAGTTTCGTTGCCTTCGGTAACCGACAAAGGCGCAAGTTCCTCACCATCAACGGCGGCGAAATTCTAAGCATGGAATGGGGAGGTACGTACGTTTGGCTGCGAAAGCGCTACGAGGCGATCCTTAAGACCATCACCGCTCGTATCTTCACCATCTCCGACGCGGGATCGAACAAGGTCGAGTACACGCCGCTTTATAAGATGGTGGGCGACGATGTTGGCTGCTTCCAAGCCGTGGGCTTGCTGTTGGGAAAGGAAGGCCACGGCGTCAAGCCCGAATGGCACGGCAACTTTGTTGGTGACGGGGACGCCCCCATGACAGCCGGCGAATTGGCGTATGTTCAATGCAGGCTGCTGGCCACAAGTCGGTATTTCACGCTGGTTCCTCATGAGCGGGAGCGTGTGAGCGAGGAGATGCAGCTGTACATCGCACGGACAGTCCTGCCATTCTAACCGTAAGGCATTACCCAAGACAGTGAAAGAGTAAGCCCGGCGCAGTGCGTGGCGCGCACTGCGTCGGGAAGTCTTGGAGTATAACGATGACGACGATCCATGAAACTCGCACCTTCGGCGCGAGCAATCCAGTAACAATTCGCATTCGGCCGACGTTCACAATCAGCGTCGTGAATCCAGCACCTGAACTGGACTTTGACGTGGAGCCGAACTTCGACTTCGGGCCGCCTCCGCGCTATGGCTGGAATAACGCCATGGATGTCGCGGAGGCAAAGCGCCGTTGCCAAGACATGGCGTACTGCCCTTTGGACAACGCTTGGGGTCGTAAGGTTATCTTCAACCTTGCGCTGGACCTTCGGGACTTGGGCATCTCCAAACCAATGGCCGTGGACCTAATTGACGCCTACTGCACTAACCCGCTGCCGAAGGGCGATGTTAACGAGCAGGTTCATTATGCCTACTTGGCGGCCCGCACCGAAGCGGGCTTGGAGAGTAGCGCGGGCCGTGGTGGTGGTGTGGGCAATGCTGCCGTGATCGGCGGTGATCCGGACGCCGCATGGCCCGCAGCATCGGAGAGCGATCCGCCTATCGTCTGGCCGAAGCCGCTCGTCTACCAAGGAAGGGACAACGCCAGCAAAAGCGCTGAAACGTTTCTAGCGGAGCGCCCGGGGAAGCTCATTTCGTCGGACGGCGCCATTTACACGTTGGAGGGAAACTGCGTCTGGCGCGTGCTGGAAGATGACGAATTAGCGGCGGAAATCCGTGCGACCGATCCCACCAACGTGTTGGATGTCGGGAAGATTTATCAGATGGTCAAGGCGATCCATCTTGCACGCTTCGTCAAGGCGCGGCCGTTCGAATGGATCGACAAGCCGGCGGACGCACCGGAGCCGACCGATTTGGTGCTTGCGCAGAACGGAATCCTAAATGCGCGGACGCTTGAGTTGGCTCCGCACACAGGCCGCTACTTCGCCACTGGCGTGCCCGCTTGGGTGTACGATCCCAGTGCGACGTGCCCGCTCTGGCTTGAGAAGCTTGACGAATGGTTGCACCCGTCCTTCCATGCCACGCTTCAGGAGATCATGGGGTATCTGTTGACGTCGGACACTTCGATCGAAGTGCTTTTGGCGATGATGGGTGCCAAGCGTGGTGGTAAGGGGACCATCACGAAGGTCATGCAAGCTCTGGTAGGCAGGCATCACCACGCGTCCGTGACCCTTAACGACCTTGGCAGCGACTTCGGCTTAGCTGGGTTGATGGACAAGCGCGCTGTTTTCATTCCGGATGCACATGACGCGAAGCACCCCGCCGCAGCGATTGAGCGCATCAAGTCCATCACGGGCAACGACGAATTGTCAGTGAATCGAAAGAACCAAGCGATGTTGTCGGCCCGCATTCCTGCAAAGATCGTGCTGGTTGCCAACAAGCATCCCAAGTTCCTAGACGAATCCGGTGCGCTCGCGGACCGTGAGTTGGTGTTGATCTTCGAGTCGTCCTTCGCGAAAGCGAAAGACACCGAACTTGGCAACAAGCTACGGGCGGAGTGGTCGGGCATTGCCAATTGGGCGCTAGAGGGACTTAGGCGACTGCGCAGCAACGGCAACCGCTTCACTGTCGGTGAGCGTGGGCGGAAAGCCCAACAGGAGCTTGCGGAAGCTCAGAGCCCAGCCCTGCGCTTCGCAACGGAATGCCTTGTGGTGAGCGGCGACGAAGCGGACGCTGTGCCGCTCGCGGTCGTCTACCGGACGTACGAGCATTGGGCGAGTCATGAAGAAGGAATGTCCGGCCGCGAGCAGCGTAACAAGACAGACTTCAAGGCGGATTTGATCGCAGCGCTAGGGGAGCGCGGTGTACGCTTCCACTCCAAGATGGCGCGCCGCTGGCGCGAACCGGGCACCGATTGGAAGCACGGCAGTGGGGCGGTGATGCGTCGGTGGTTTACCGGAGTGAAGATGAAGCCGGAGGCCACGGACACCTAAGGGAAGGTCGCCTACTGCACCGCGAGCGGACATAGGAAATGGCAGGAAGATTTTCCGCCAAGGCCAACAAGACGCTCGCCGATAATTATTTTCAGTCGGAATCAGTTTCGCTTGCGCAAAACCAACGACTTAAATGCCAGCGGCAAAGGGATGTACGACCCCTCAGCTCATAAAGGCATGCGCTTCAACTCGTCGCACCCTAAGGGCGTATTTCGGACTTGAAGCAACAAGAATCAGATGTCAATTTTTACAACCATATTTAGAGATACCTATGGTCGGCAATCGGTCGACGAATGGTACGCTTCGGCGCACTTTGACCGATATTGGTGCCGCAACTTGATCGGTAGCCGATCACAGGCGCGAATAGCTTTACGCACGGGCTCAACGGGCACGGGCAATGACTCTTGCAATATATAAGCACCCCTTCGGCCGTGGCCTGTCGGCGATTTCCTGACGTCTGCAAATGGAGGAAATGATGCTTGATCGCAAATTCTTGACCGTAATTTCTATACTCGCATTGCCAGTAACTCCTTCCTTCGCTCAAGATACAAGAGAGCAGACGATTGTCGCCGAGTGCACAACAGGGACAACCAGTATGAGCGGGGCGAGAAACGGTTGCGATAGCGCTTGGAGCGAGGCGGTAGCTCCCTCCGGTTACGTGTTTTCTAAAGAAACCTTGCAGGGAGGAGAATGGAGCGGCGCTGGCTCTGAGCACGCATGCATGGTTGCATGGGACGGCAATGTTGAAGTGATACCGGGAAGCAGAATACTTCAACCCACCATTTTGCGCGCTCGGGCACATGCTAGAAGTGCGAGAGGTCATGGCGGAGCGCGGGGTTGGGCCAAGTGCAAGTACACCGTGACTTTAACGAAATATACTAGATGATCATCCTCAGTTGGCGGCTCTTTGCTCCCGATACTTGGTTCTAAAGCCTCAATCAACTTGCCCGCAAACCTCTGGAGGTTGTTTCTGCCCGGCAGTATCCATCGGATCATCTGCTGAGTCGAAATCCGGTCGTGCTGAACAAGGTTGATGTCTACGCGCCGCCTTAACCCGCGCGGTCTTGCCGCAGGATGGAGGCTCGCTTCAATCAGTCGTGATCGAACCTGCCGATCGTAACGACTGTCGCATGAGTGCAGGCACCTGTGACCAGTCAGTTCACTCAAACCTCTTTCAAGGGAGGATGCAGATGAAAAAGCTTCAGAAATCCACTCTTGTAGCTACCATCGTGGCAAGCACACTTGCGGTTGCGGCACCAGCAAGTGCGGGAGGCCTCGACGATTACTTCCGGAAGAAAGCCCCGGGACCAATAAAAAAAGGTTTTGAGACCTTAGGCGGATACGTGGGCGGGCCCGTGGGTGCGCAAGCCGGCCATGCTTTTGGGGCATGGGCAGTTAGTCAACCGCCGCCGGGTAGGCCCTACCACTATCAGTCAGCGCCCAACATCCAGTATCAGCCACAGTATCAGGCTCAAGCGCAATACCAGCCGCAATACCAGCCGCAATACCAGCCGCAATACCAGCCGCAGTACCAGCCGCAGTACCAGCCGCAGTACCTGCCGCAGTATGAGATGCAGTACCAGCCGCAGTACGAGATGCAGTACCAGCCGCGGTACCGGCAACAGTATCAGCCCAACGGATGTGCGGGGTTTGTTGGGTGTGATTAAAACAGACTGTGTGAAACGAAGTGTCGTCGCGGAACCGGCACCCGGACCCGCGGCGACCAAGGCGGAAGCGATCTATGGCGGCCAAGGCTTAGCTCACAAGTCGTCTTCGGTCATTTCGAAGACCCTGGAGCCCTGCCAAAGCCGGGACCGCTTCGGCCTCAACAACGGACGCTAGGCTGGGTTTTGTCGTGTTGCCGTCGTGTTGTCGAGCCGAGTCAGCACCTAAGCAACTGACCTTACGAGGAAAACTGCGAGATGTTGCCGTGTTGTCGTTTTTTCTGAAGTTAGCCGGCGAGGCGCTCATCCCTATGCGACGCCAACTGAGGGCCGTACAGCACGCCAGTGTGAGCTTCTCAAGCGACTTTAGTTTTTGGACGGCAACACGACAACAAATGAAGAATAATACTTGGAGATCAGAGACTTTGGTGTTGTCGCCGACAGCAACACAACGGCAACACTGGTCCGAAACGACAACGCTAGCGGTTGCTTTCGCTGGCAATGCCGCCGCAAATGCCGAATGGATTAGACATATCCGCCCCCATCGCGGGTCCCTTGGCGCCGTTGCGCAATGCGGGCAGAACGGAGGCGCGTAAATGGCGCAGATGTCGAATAATCTGAAACGGCTTAGGGTATTCGTGGCCCTATGGCGGGATGAGCTGTCGCTGGCGACGGGAACGCTTAATCTACGTTGATAGCTTTAGCAGTGCGCAAAATTACAGTTTGTCGGTGGCTGCAAGAAGTAAGCCGAGGAAGAAGCTGGCTTGTCGCTCATATTCCAGCGCTTGCTCTGTAGTTGGCGACGTAGCGCCGTGCGCGGCGCTATTGCGTGTCCGTCTAAGCAGCTGGAATAGCGGCCATGCCTCAGCGTCAAGCAGCTTTCGCTTTATAAGCTCGTCCACCGCCTTTTCGAGATTGGGATACTTGAAACCCAGTTTCAAGGAGATATGACGCAATTGTCTTTCGATTTCGAGGAACGATAGGACAATAGCACTCTTAGGTGAAATGCCTGCTACCACGTGAACGTCTTCAACCAGCCCTTCTGGGACCCGCGCGGTTTCGTTGTTATCGGGTATTTGTTCGGCGAGCTCTCTTCCCTTCTCCAGCTCCTTCTCAAACGTTGCTTTTACGCCGCCTGGCAAGCTTAGCTCTTCCAGTTTGCCTATCAGCCGCCCGATTCTCTCCCGGAATATGACCGTAATGGTAAGCACGACTATCGGCCAGGCGAGATGGCCGACCATACTGTCAATGAATTGAAGCCAGTTCATGGAGGAGGACTCAGCCGTGTTCGCGGAAACAGGATGGTAAGTACATCGATGATGTTAACTGATGCGTTTTAATATTTTGACTGCGGGCTCTTTCGAACCCATATTCTCGAAGATGGTTATTTCGCTTTCATCGTCACTCAGGATCATTGATGCCTTTTGCTCGCCAGTAGAGCTGAGCAGCGAAGCACCTTCACGCTCGTATTTTGCCTCGCCGATCACGGCATGCCCCCTGATGCGACCAGAATAGCTGATGGAATGTTTGCGCTTTGCGGGCGGCCGACTACCGGCCGCTACCCCCACGGCGGGTGAACCTATCATTAGAGACGAGAGCAGAGATTCTTCACGTTCATAGGTGCCCCGGATCAGTATATTGTCGTCTCTTCGCACTAGCTTAAGCGCGCAATCTGGCCCTTGCCAATTCTCTGCAATCGTGCCCGGGGTTCCGAGCGTTGCTGCGCGCCCCAATCGTTGAAGGAATGCTAATTGTGTTTCTACGCCGTCTAAGAGACTTTCCTGCCGCAATCGCTCGTCTTCTTCGATTGTAGCCAGCGAGGTGACAAGCGAGCCGACGTTCTGATGAGGTTTAGAATTCTTTAGAGCCGTGCTGCATTTCTCCCGCGCCAAATCTAGAAAGCCTGCGTTCAAAAACTTGAATCCCAAGTTGCTTAGGGCGAGAGACTCGCCCATGGCGGCGGCTCTGTTGTACGCTGTGACGGCTTTCGTGTGCAATCCAAGTTGGTCTGCCGCTGCGCCGATATTATTCCAGGTGATCGCTTGCCTCTCACTAGCAGGAATCTTGTGGTAGTGATGTAGCGCAAGGGCATCGTTACCTGCCTCGCTCTGCTTGAAGCCTAATTGAAAGCGTGCATCGTAGTCATCAGGATTGAGCTGTATGTGCCGCTCAAGAAGCGCAATAGTGAAAGGTTCGTCCTTCTCTGCTTCCGCAATGGTTTGCACGGTCTTAGTCAAAATAGCTTCAAGTGAGGGCGCTTCAGTCGCGAGGCGCCTCAGCTCCGCTAGCACTTGATCGACCCCTTCGGCATTGCCAATTTTATGATACTGATCGACGGCTTGAGAGGCGTACTGTCCTTTCTTTTCTAGAGATTTGACCTTCTGCGCGGCAGAAGCGAAAGCATCACCCGCATATTGGTGTTGGTCGAATTGCGAGTAAGCCCGACCCAGGTAAAATAGAGTCGTGCCACTTTCAGGGTTCTCTTCGGCAAGTCTCTTCAGCTGCTTTAGTTGGCCCCCCTTGCCAAATTGAATGCGTACCCATTCGACGAAGGCGTGCCACGACGCTGCGTTGTCGTCCTCCGAGTATTCGGCCGTTCTTCGATAGGCTTCATCAACAATTGCCAACTGTGCATCGTCCTTCCGAAACACGGCGAGGAAAACTGCCTCTTCGAAAGAGTCACGATCCCAGCTTTCGCTAGGTCCCTCTGGTGGTTGGTCTTTCGCCTCCACTTCTTTGCCAGAAGAGGTGGCATTTGCAGTTACAGTTGTGGAGATTGCGGTGTCTTTGGCGTTTTTGAGATTGAGCAATCTAACTTCCGCGAGCAGGTGGCGAGCGATTGTCTCTTGAAGTGACTCAAGGGAGTCAAATGAACCGACCACCGCCGTCTTGTAGGTCGCGTCCTTGAACTCTCTAAGTCTTCTATTCTGCTTCGGGTTTATAGCGGCTGGGTCAATCGGCCGTTTTGAAAAATAGAGTAGGGCGGGCTTGCCTGCAGAGATGAACCGTTCAATCTCTTCAACCGTTCCCGACGATGCTACCCCGGTTGATGTGCCCAGCTTTGTCCAGAACATACCAACCAATATGTCCGACTGATCTACCAGTTGTTCGTTGATAGCTGCTTGAGGTCGGACGCCCGAGCGGGGCGTTGCATGCGTTTCCCAAGCGACGGGCAGCAGAACGACCGACTCCGCCTCAGCGTGTTGAGCGTTCCACTCATATACAGTTGTAATGGCTACTTTGCGCTCTTCAACCAGATCAGATGGTGATGCGATTAGGACGCGGATTACGTTCGCAGTGAATGGCATACTTGAGTGATTCCTTGCTGTGAGCCGCGCGGACGCATAAGGATTAATTGCCCCGGGTTGGTAGTAGTCTCGTCGAGGCGAGGCAACTGGTAATTGTGACTATGAGTCTCGGAAGATGTCTGGCCTTGCACACTGTCAACAGCATAAAGTGCGATAAATCGCCGCGGATGCCGGAACATATGCAGAACAAGCCTATATTTTAGCATCGAGAATCATTATTGTAGGGCGCGGCAGGAGATTGTTATGGCCAGAGTTTTTAGACCTGAACCAATTCGCGCTTCGAAGGCAAGTGTGTGGGCTCACGCGGAGAAGGTTGCGACTGCGCTAAATTTCGCGCCAGGCAACTCTATCGAGCCCCTTGTTGCACGTCTTGGGGGCCGTCTCCTCTACAGGAACGAACTGCGTAGTGGCGGAGCGATTCCAGAGTCTATTGTGGTGAGAGCTTCAAACGATTTTACGATCTATCTGCCGACGATGACTTCGCCGGAGCGCGACCGTTTCACGATTGCACACGAGTTAGGTCACCTTTTTTTGCACTATCCACGGGTCAAGAAGCTCCACCCCGGTGCCGAGATGGTTGCAACTAGATGGGTAGATGAAGACGACAAAGACCAGCAGCGAGCCGAGTGGGAAGCTAATTGGTTCGCAGCCGCATTTCTGATGCCTAAAGCGGAATTCGAAAAGGCGTATTGGGACGACGATATGGAGGAGTTGGCAGAGCGATTTGCCGTCAGCGTCCAAGCGGCTGAGGTCCGAGCGAAGAGCCTTGGACTCCAATAGCAGTGTCCGGCTTGGAGTGCCCTCAATATCGTTCGCGAGTTTTCTTGTCGGTTGATCTCGTCGGCTCTACCGCGTTCAAAGGTGGAGCCGGCGAGGCAACGGTAAAGACTTCGGCCCACCCGATGTGGGTCGATGAGATTGGAAAATTCTACCGCGAATTCCCGGCAACCTTCCGTCGTAGATTTGGTGAACAGGCGGCGACCACCAAGCCGATTGTCGATTTCGGCCCGCGTGTTTGGAAGACAGTCGGTGACGAAATCATATTCTGCTGCCGTGTTCTCAGTTTGGATCACGTTGTCTGCGTCGTAGAGGCGTTCATCCAGTCACTCGACGACTATGGTCGCGTTCTCGATTCAAGAGGCAAGCATCTTGATGTGAAGGGAGCCGCTTGGTTGGCAGCATTCCCGGCGCCTAACGTGACCATCGAAATCTTTCACAGTGACCAATCCTCAACGATTGATTTAGGGGACGAAGAACTCGAACGCCGTGCAGACGCGGAGCCACACAAATTCGACTTCCTGGGTAAGAGCATCGACTGCGGCTTTCGTCTTGCAAAGTTTTCGTCCGCCGACAAACTGATCCTTTCCGCTGAATTGGCGCTTGCCCTTTGCGAGTCAGACAGCTCCAACGGAGTGCGCTTCAGGAGGGACTTCAATTATCCTGGTCGTGAGGAGTTGAAGGGAGTTATCGCTGGGCGGCCGTATCCAATCGTCACGATTGATACTCAACGGAGCCCACTGCGACGCGAAGTTTTCGCCTTGGAGCGCCAGATCATTGGCCCGCCGACTGTCAAGGCCGTTCCGCTAGGGGTGCTGCTGCGTAAACTAATGGAAGACGAGGGGATCGAGCCCGCCGTTCTTTTCGATGCTGGTGCCGAACTCTCGGAGAAACGGTATCCAAGAAGCTATGCCGAGTTCCGCTCAATTTGGCTGGCCGTCGCTACCGAGGCGCAGAAGCGCGAGGAGATCGAAGCCCACGCGGCAGCGGCGCCGGATGACGCGGACGGCGGTCTTCCGCAGGAAGTCGAAGCAGCGCTCGATGAATTTGTATCACCGGAGACGACGCCGCTCGTCCCTCCCGCCAAGTGATGCGATCTAGGTTCTGGCGTCACTCTGACATTTGCGGTAGGGCCAAAAGTGGGGCCAGGTCACTCTTCAGAAGAATATAATTCCGTAAATTCAGTGGCTTGGTCGAAGTTTGCAGCGGACACTCTCTCCGCCAGCTCAAAGCCGCACTTCGACGTGGAATAGCCGCGCTGTTGGTTTGCGCCAGCGGCCCCAAACTGCGCCGGCTCGATCAGGGAATGAATCGCGCACGGGCGCAGCCCCATGCACCTATACAAGTCCCGAGCACCCGGAAATCGTCGCAACAGACGTGAACGGATCCGATGCAGCACGTGATGCCACTTGGGCAACTTTCGCGAAGCGTATCGGCGGGCGGACGGTCCTCGACCTTGCTGTCGCCAGGCTCCTCGATCGCAATGGCCACGGCGCCTACGCGCACTGCGACCCGATTGTTCTCGAGCTTCACGTCTTGTGACGCGAATTGCAGAGCCCCATTATTGCCGAGAGATACGAGTCGAACGGTGTCGCCGCGTTGCTCGGCAACTCCCGCAAAGTCAACGAAATCGCCCATGACCTTCTCCTGACATTCCGCGGGCGCCTAGACTGGCAGCAACCTGCGTGTTGTGTCCCAAGTAGGCCGCGCCTCCTGGGGCTAGGAGGCGCGGGTTCTCGCAAGCTAGTATGTCCGCTGCAGCTGGGGCAAAGCCGAGGAGACGACGTTTGCGACCAGGTCGTGCGGCATCGCCAAACCGCTCGGAGCGAGGCTCGGAGCCAATGACGGTGAGATCGTGCTTGGTGCACCGCTCTTGGTCAGCTCACCGACGATCGTGGGGATTGCGGAGGCCACGACGCGCGCGATCGCACCCCAGAACTTGTCATCGCCGGCGCCCGCTCCCGCTCCTGTTGGGGCGAAGTCCTTGTCCCCCTGGAAATCGCCCTTGCGCAGCGCGCCGATGACGGCCGGGAGCGCGGCCTGAACGATGTTGGCGAATGCTCCCCAGAACTTCTCTTCGCCGCCGAAGTCCTTCTGCGGCTCGGCGCCGCTTTTCGTCAGGGCCTGGATGACGACCGGCGCCACCGTACCGATGACGCTCATGAGCGCGCCGAGGAATTTTTCTTGGCCGGCCTGCTGGAAGTCCTTCTGAGGATCGACACCGCTCTTGCTCAGCGCCTGAATGACGATCGGCCCGAGCGTGCCGATAACGCTTGCGATGGCGCCGAAGAACTTCTGATCGCCGGCGGGGACATCCTCGAATCCCTTGACGGGGGTGCCCTGCTTGCTGAGCGCGTTGATAACGACTGGCAGTGTCGCCGAGATCGCGCTCGCAATAGCGCCCCAGAACTTTTCTTCGCCGCCAAAATCCTTCTGCGGCTGGATTCCCTGTGCAGAGATCGTGCGGAACAGCGTTGGCATGCAACTGGTGGCTATGCCGAGGATGGACCCAAGGAACTTCTCCTGACCACCCGAGAAATCCTTCTGTGGTTCATAGCCCCCCTTGCGCAAGGCCTGCACAACCGCCGGCACAGCGGTCGAGACGACGTTGAGCAAGGTGCGCCAGAACTTCTCCTCACCGCCCGGAATAGCCGTGAAGTCCTTCTGCGGTTGAAAATCACCCTTTCGCAGCGCATCGACGATGGCTGGCACCGCCACCGAGGCGAGGCTCGCGAGCACACCCCAGAATTTTTCGTCGCCGCTTGCAACAGGCTGGCCGATAGATTTGTCGTGAATCATAGTCGGATCCTTTCTCTGGTTGCTGAGTACATCCTGGATGATCCTCGTCATCCAGTCGGGGGAAGAAGGTTGGGGCGCCGCCTGGCCCTGGAAGAGCAGGAATGACGCGGCGGCCAGACCGGCGGGATTGGTGGGTTCGGTGAGGACCGGCGTCTGCCGGAAGCCGAGGTCCCGCAGCATCTTGGTCGTTCCTTCGACGAGCTGCCGGTTCGAGACGTGGGGACCGAGGGCAGTGAGTTGCTCGAGTAGAGCGTAGGTGAAGGCCGACTTGCCGCCGGTCTTCGGCGTCGAAGCAGATGCGGTCTCGTCTGCAAGGCAGGCGGAGAGCAGCATCCCATTCATCTGCAACTGGCCGGCCTCGTCGAATTCCTTTCCGACCGTCAACCCGAGGCGATTGCCGATCCTCGATGCCGCGCCAGGCCACGCGCCGAAGGGCCGGTAGCGCAGCTGAGAGACCTTCTTCGGATCGAGGAATACCTTGTCGTTCTCGACGATCGGCGGAACCTTGAGCACCTTGGTCTGGGCGACATCCATGTGACCGTCGGTCATCATGACCTTGTACATGCCGCCTGAATGGCAACTGTCTGATATCAGCGTAAAGACGCCGGGGGGCACCGCCTGGGACTTCTGGCTGAGCGCGTTGTCGAACAGGAACTGGTCGTACAGACACAGCACTTCTTCCAGATCCTGGCCCTGGGCGACCTGGTAGCCGTGGCCGGAGAAGAAGAACACGAGCCGATCATCCGGGCTCGCTCCGTTGAACAGCCATGACAGTCCAGCCTCGACGTTCTGCAGGGTTGCCTTTTCGTCGTAGTCGAATCGAACGTCTGCAAATTTGTAGACGTCGGTGATCTTCTGATGGAACGCCTTCGCGTCGTTGATACAACTCGGGAGGTTGTTTGCGGGGTTTGGATAATGGTCGACGGCAGCGATATATGCTTTGTAATTTGGCATGATCGTTCCTCGCAATTGGTGGTTCGGAGTCGAATAATGCGACCGGCCAAGGTTTGCGGCTCGTTCGCATCCGCGCTCCATGACACCGGGCGATCATCGAGCGCTGGTGTCTCACACCGGTCACAACCGGAGTGCTCGGGTGTCACAAACTAGGATGCGGAAGAAATTTTTCTCGCCAGGTCGATGCCCGGCGGTATCTCGATAGTTTGGTGCAGCTGGCTCTGGCGAGGAGCAGCCTGCATGATCGAGGCGAAAGCCCGAACTTCCTGGCTGAGTTGGTAGAGGTGCTTCTGAATTAGTTCAAGCTGACGCTCAAAGTCCCGGTCAACGTTGGCCTGCGGAGCGATAGTATCCGGTTGCTGTGCCCCATCGTCGCGTAGACGACGGAATAGCGCTGTTGTTTCACGGGTTGGCGAGACTCCGAGCTCGTGCCGAAATGCGAGCTGAAGCTTCTCGTAGTGCCGTAGCGCGGCTATCCGATCGCCCATCATGTCATAGCAATGCATGATCTCGCGGTGGATGTGCTCGAGGAAGGAATCCTCGGCCAGGATTCGGCGCGCGATGCGGATGGCTTCTCCCCAATCGGACCTGTGCTTTGCCGCAATCAGCAGGGTCTCGAGGCATGCGAGGAAGCGGCCGCGATAGGCCTCCCTGTCCGTCAAGCACCAATCGTAGGCGAGTTCGCTGAGAAGATCCCCCCGATAGAGTTGCTCGATGGCCTCCGATGTCGCAATCGGGCTTGCGGGGTTCGACTGCGGCGAAGGCGCCTTGATGCACTGATCGAACGCTTCGATGTCGATCCACACCTGCTCGTTTGCAGACAAGGAGAGCGATTCCGGCCGGGCGTTGATCCACTGCGAGGGATTCTCGCCGGCGTTCGCAAGCGCGCAACGAAGGCGCCACACTTCCGTACTGAGGTTGCGGCGAAGACGCTCGGCCGGTCCATCGCCCCAAAGGCGCGCAACGAGGACGTCACGACTGACAGGTGCCCGTTTCTGCAGGGCAAGCACAGCAAGGAGATGCTTTGAGCGTTCGCTGAGAAACTCGACGCGGGTCCCGTGGCGACCCCAGACTTCTAGTTGACCGAACAGTCGGCATATCGGACGCTGGGCTGGTGTGCTCTCCATGACCTGCCTCCTCATGCGCCCCAACTGAAACGTAACGCGAAGCCGAGATTGTCGTGTGAGCCCTTTCACATTCCGGGAAAGCTACGGACTCGTCACTCACGCGTCGTTAATGTCATTCAACCAGCGCGACCCAAGTACGAATCAATTTTGAATTGAAGGTTCAGGATTGGAGAGACCCTTTCGGAGGGGCTTCTTGGCGGCATGAGAGGGCCGCAAAGCGCCAAGTTGGACCCGGGGACGGCGTCCCCCGACACCGCTCCCGAGCAGTCCTGGCATGGCTCCCACTTCTAACGTGCCGGCACAGGTAAATGATTGCCTCGAATACTAGATTGCGGAGAAGGCAGGATCCCAGTTGCTCTTCCTCCGCCATTTTTTTCCGGCGCGGATCGTTATCCTGTCGCCAGGATCACACGAGCCAGTTCGGACGGATTCTCGACAGCTGAGAAGTGGCCCGTATTTTTCAGAGTCAACATCTGTGCGGCAGGGATTAGCGACCGCGTGCGCTCGCGTTCATTTGGTTGAGACCAGTCGCTATCGCCGTAAAGGAGGGTCACGGGCGCCGATATCTGCTGATAATAGTCCCGCGCCTTGCTCCAGGATTGCCAGCCTGCCAGCACCTTGCGCGCCATCCGCTTGTATCCCGGGCGACGAGCGACCGCGTCGAATTCTGCAAGCAGATCGGCTGGTAGTTTGCGCGGGTCGTGATATCCGCCACCCATGATCCTGCCGAGGACAATCTTGTTTTCGAGCGCTGCATTGATCGCGCCGAACACGGGGATCTGCAAGCTTCCGATGATGAAGTTCGCGAACCAATTACCGCGTCGAATACCGTCGCCGTAGCGGATCTCGTAATCGTAGGGGTTGATTGCGTAGACCTGCTTCACTCGCTGCGGAAGCGACGCCGCTGCTGTGAGGGCCAATGCTCCGCCGATCGACTCGCCAACGAGCGTCAAATTGGAGAGGTCTAGCTCCTCGATGAAGCTGATAACGGCTCGCCTGAAGTAGGGTTCGTCGAAGCTGGCGTCCGGGTCGATTGGTGAGTGTCCGTGACCTGGGAGATCAATGGCGTAGACCGTGTACGCTCTTGCGAGGAGGGGCGCCAGACTGCGGAAATATTCGAGCTGCGTCCGGATCGTATGTATGAGGAGCAGTGGAGGCCCACTCCCGGTCTTCTGAAAACGCACGCTTAGCTTGTCCGATATTTTCAGCAAGCTTGGTTTGGCTTCAGTCATGCTGAGCATTCGATCTCTCCGTGTTTCGAGGGGCGCGCTTTCAAGCGGCAGCGACCTCGCGGACCTGTTGGGCCGCGGCATCCAAAAGCGCCTGAGCCAGATCAGAGTCGTTGACGACGCGCGATAGCGTCACCGCGCCGACCATCGTTGCGAGAATGGCCATCGCCTTGCCGCGGGAGTCCGCCTCGCCAGTTCCGCCGAGAAAGCGGTCGAGTACGTCGAGGTGCGCTTTCAGTCCTGCTTCGAATTCCGCCTTCACCTCGGGGCCCTGCCGTGCGGCATCCGAGCCAAGCGCCACGATCGGGCAACCGTCCATCTTCTCTCCGCGATGGTCGCCGCTGAGGTAGAACGTGATTACCGCGCCAAGCGGATCATCGGGATTTTGAGCGGCCGCGTCGGACCATCGGCCGGACGCGCTCTCCAATGCGCGCCTGGACGCTTCCACCGCCAGATCCTCTTTTGATGCGAACTGCTTGTAGAAGGCGCCCTGGGTGAGCCCGGCCCCCTTCATGAGATCCTTGAGCCCGATGCCATCAAAGCCGCGCTCTCTGAAGAGGCGACTGGCCACATTGATAACGGTTTGGCGGTTCTCGGCCGCCTGAGTGCGACTCACTCGCATCGTGTAGCTCCATTTGGATTTCGTTCGACTTCTATAACGGAGATAGAGTTCAGTTGCAATCTATCAATGGGAGCGGCGGGATTTGGGTGCCTCTGGACCAAAACTCCCCGGCGTTCGGTGATCACGCTCACGTGACGGTCCAAATTTAGATTTCGATCGAAATCTAAACTGTATATAGAAGTCGTACGAAATCCAAATTTCGAAGGAGTCGATCATGAAAAGGGGTGTTGCGGTGCTGGCCGGTATTTTGGTCCCAGCTGGTGTGGCAACCTTCGTTGCTCTTGCGATTCCCGCCCATGAAGCCTCCGCGGTGAACGACCCACGGCAGGAGCCCCCGATAGTCCGTCTGGTGACGGCGGCGCGGGTCAGCGGATCCGACCGCGGCTTCACGGGGACGGTCGGCGCGCGCGTGGAAAGCAATCTCGGATTTCGCGTCGCGGGGAAGATCGTCGAACGGCTCGTCAATGTCGGGGAGCAAGTCAAGGCCGGACAGCCGTTGATGCGGATCGACGAAACCGATCTTCGTCTGGCGGTCACGGCCAAGCGCAACGCGGTCGCCGCCGCGCGTGCAGTTGTCGTTCAGACCGACGCCGACGAGCGGCGCTACGCCAATCTCGTGAACGACGGATGGACGTCAAAGCAGCGCTACGAGCAGGCGAAGGCCACATCGGATACCGCCAAAGCGCAGCTTGCCGCGGCGGAAGCGGACGCGGGCGTCGCGGAGAACCAGGCGACCTATTCCATCCTGGTTGCCGATGCGGACGGAACGATCACCCAAACGCTGGGTGAGCCCGGCCAAGTCGTCGCCGCCGGCCAAGCGGTGGTTCGGCTGGCACAGTCCGGTCCTCGCGAAGCGGTGGTCGCGCTTCCCGAAACCACCCGGCCGTCGATCGGATCGCTCGCCGAGGCGAGCCTCTATGGCAGCGACGGGCGCCGCTATACCGCGCATCTGCGCCAATTGTCGGATTCCGCCGATCCCCAGACCCGCACCTATGAGGCCCGCTACGTGCTCGATGGCGACGCCGCGGCTGCACCACTCGGCGCGACGGTGACCATTCGGCTTGCAAGCCAGGACAGTCAGCCGGATGTCCAGGTGCCGCTGGGTGCCGTGCTCGATGACGGCAGATCGACAGGCGTCTGGGTCTTCGACGGCGCGACCTCGACCGTACGCTTGCAGCCCGTCAAGCTGCTGCGCGTGACCAGCGAGACGGCCGTTATCTCCGGATCGAACTCCGGTGACCAGATTGTTTCCCTCGGCGCTCATCTTCTGCACGAAGGTGCTCGCGTCAGGACCGCGTCGGAAAGCAGGGGCAAGTGATGAGCTTCAATCTTTCCGCCCTCGCCGTTCGCGAGCGGGCCGTCACCCTGTTCTTCATCCTGCTGTTGGCTGCCGCGGGCGCCTACGCCTTCTTCAAGCTCGGTCGGGCCGAGGACCCGTCCTTCACCATCAAGACGCTCACGGTCACGACGGTTTGGCCAGGCGCGACGGCACGCGAGATGCAGGACCAGGTCGCTGAACCCCTGGAGAAGCGGATTCAGGAACTGACCTGGTACGATCGGGTGGAGACGACGACGCGGCCCGGTTATGCCTACATGACGGTAACGCTGAAGGACAGCACGCCGCCTTCGAACGTGCAGGAGGAGTTTTATCAGGCTCGCAAGAAGCTCGGAGATGAAGCCCGCAAGCTGCCCTCCGGCGTGCTCGGCCCCTTCGTCAACGACGAATATTCAGACGTGAGCTTCGCCCTTTATGCCCTCAAGGCCAAGGGCATGCCGATGCGCGAACTCGCCAGGCAAGCCGAGACCATCCGTCAGGACCTCCTCCATGTGCCCGGCGTCAAGAAGATCAACATCCTCGGCGAGCGTCCGGAACAGATCTTCGTCGAGTTTTCCTATGCCAAGCTGGCGACCCTCGGCGTAGCGGCAACGGATATCGTTGCCGCATTGCAGCGACAGAACACGTTGACCCCGGCAGGATCGATCGACACGAAGGGACCGCAGGTCTTCATCCGGGTCGATGGCGCCTATGACAGCGTCCAGGCGATTGCCGACACGCCGATCGTCGCCGCCGGGCGGACGCTGAAGCTGGCCGACATTGCCGAGGTCCGCCGCGGCTACGAGGACCCGCCCACCTACATCATCAGGCACCAGGGCGAGCCCACCATCATGCTCGCGGCGGTAATGCAGGAAGGCTGGAATGGCCTGGCCCTCGGCAAGGCGCTGGAGGAGAGGTCCGCAGCGATCGCCGGGACATTGCCGCTCGGGATGAGCCTGGCCAAGGTCAGCGATCAGGCCGTCAACATCACCTCGGCGGTCGACGAGTTCATGATGAAGTTTGCGATGGCGCTCGGCGTGGTGCTGCTGGTGAGCCTGCTGAGCCTCGGCTGGCGCGTCGGCATCGTCGTCGCGGCGGCGGTGCCCCTGACGCTTGCCGTCGTCTTCCTCATCATGCTCGAAACCGGCCGGTTCATCGACCGCATTACGCTCGGCGCTTTGATTCTGGCGCTCGGTCTCCTCGTCGACGACGCCATCATCGCGATCGAGGTGATGGTGGTGAAAATGGAAGAGGGCATGGACCGCATCTCGGCCGCGGCCTATGCGTGGAGCCACACCGCCGCGCCGATGCTGTCCGGAACGCTCGTTACGATCGCTGGCTTCCTGCCGGTGGGTTTCGCGCGCTCGACGGCCGGGGAATACGCCGGAAACATCTTCTGGGTCGTCGGGTTCGCCCTCATCGTCTCCTGGATCGTCGCGGTGATCTTCACGCCCTATCTTGGCGTCAAGATGCTGCCCGCGATCAAGCCGGTCGAGGGCGGTCACCAAGCGATTTACGGCACGCCCAACTATCGGCGCCTGCGAGGACTCATCACCTTCGCCGTCCGCCACAAGTTCCTGACCTGCAGCATCGTCGCCGTTGCCTTCGCGCTTTCCGCTGTCGGCATGGGTGGCGTCAAGCAGCAATTCTTCCCGACCTCCGATCGCCCGGAAGTGCTGGTGGAAGTTCGTCTGCCCGAAGGCACCAGCATCGAGACGACGACGGCCACCGTCGAGAAGCTCGAGGGTTGGCTGCACGATCAACCCGAGGCCAAGATCATCACGAGCTATGTCGGTCAGGGTGCGCCGCGCTTCTTCTTCGCGATGGCGCCCGAGCTGCCCGATCCGGCCTTCGCAAAGATCGTCGTGCTGACGCCTGACGCGGAGGCGCGCGAGGCTTTGAAGCACCGGCTCCGGCAGACCGTGTCACAGGGCCTCGCACCCGAGGCCAATGTGCGCGTCACTCAACTCGTATTCGGACCTTATACGCCTTTCCCGGTGGAGTTCCGGATCATGGGGCCGGATCCCGCTCAATTGTATGCCATCTCTCAGAAGGCTCTTGAAGTCATGCGCGGCGTTCACGACGCGCGGCAGGCGAATCGGGATTGGGGCGACCGCACGCCCGTGCTCCGCTTCATCCCGGATCAGGACCGGCTGAACCTGATCGGCCTGTCGCCGGCCGAGGTGGGCCGCCAGCTCCAGTTCCTGCTCACCGGCATCGCCGTGACGCAGGTTCGCGAGGACATCCGCAATGTCCCAATCGTGGCGCGCAGCGCCGGCCGGGAGCGGCTGGACCCATCGCGTCTGGCGGATTTCTCATTGATGAGCAGGGACGGCCGCGCGATTCCGCTCGACCAGGTCGGTCGTTCGGAAATCCGTCTCGAAGAGCCGATCATGAAGCGCCGCGATCGCACGCCGGTCGTCACCATTCGCTCTGACATCAATGAGGCGACCCAACCTCCGGAGGTTTCCAAGGACATCAAGACGGCCCTCCAGCCCCTGATCGCGTCGCTTCCGGCCGGCTATCGTATCGAGCTGGGCGGATCGATCGAGGAAGCAACCAAGGCCAACGACGCGTTGGCGACGATCTTTCCTGCCATGATTGCCGCCATGCTGATCGTCATCATGCTGCAGGTGCGATCCTTCTCGACGATGGCGATGGTCGTGCTGACGGGACCGCTCGGCCTCGTCGGCGTCGTGCCGATGTTGCTCCTCTTCAACCAACCGTTCGGGTTCAACGCGATCCTGGGCCTGATCGGACTGGCGGGCATCCTGATGCGCAACACCCTGATTTTGACCGAGCAGATCAAGGAGAACTTAGCCGCCGGCCTTGACGATTATCACGCCATCATCGAGGCCACGGTGCAACGCACGAGGCCGGTGATCCTCACTGCATTGGCCGCCGTGCTCGCCTTCATCCCGCTCACGCACTCCGTCTTCTGGGGATCGATGGCCTACACGCTGATCGGCGGCACCGCGGTCGGAACGGTGCTGATCCTGCTGTTCCTCCCGGCGCTCTATGCCACCTGGTTCCGGGTCAAGCCGACCGCAGATGACATGCACGAGGCTTCGCACGAGAAGCTGGAACTGCGATCAGCATTGGCTGCCGAGTAAGGCTCTGTTGCTGCAATGGATCGTCCGCGCTCTGTCTGCTGATGATTCATCGCGGACGCCGCACGAGCGTTCAGCACCGACCCGACGGGAAGCCGACACTCGTCGGATGACACTACCGCGGCTTATCCAACGAGTTGCCAAACCATCTGCTCGTCAACGAGCCATCATTGTCGATCCAGGGGATCGGCGGCAATTGCGGCAGGTAGGATGCATACGGCATGACTTTCGCAAGCGTCACGCGGCCCGGAAACCGCGCTTGGAAAGCCTTGTTCATTCCGCCGTCCAGTCCGCTGTAGATCGGGGCAGCCGGCACATTGTCTTCGAGCAACCGCGCATATTCGAGCTCGTCGGCGCGCCTCTTCTCCAGCGCCCGCCGCGCGATGTCCGGGTTGACGACGAAGGGGGGACATTTTTCGGTCGGGTTGAACACTGGAGGCGACGGCGAATTCGGGGGAGCTTGCGCATCGAAGACATAGCGGCGGTCGCACACATCCACCCTCGGCTCGAGCCGCGTCGTCTCGAAATGATCGTTGCCGACCTTGAGCATGTTCCAGAAAGCGAGATTGGGACTGTTGCGATGCCGCGCCAGATTTCCCGGCGTCAGGCGGAACGGATAGGCCTGGACCTGGAACGATGGCCGGCCGCTGAGGGAATCGCGCGCCAGCGAATAGATTTCGCTGATCTGTTCGTCCGTCATGGCATAGCAGCCGCTGGACCAGCAATCGCCGTGGATCATCAGGAAGCTGCCGTTGCGCTTGTGCGCCTTGTCGAACGCGTTGGGGAAGCCGACATTGATCGACAGATAGAAGTTGGAGTTGGGGTTCATTAATTCGGGCGTAATCGTATAGAACCCTTCTGGAGCCTGTCGGTCGCCCTCGTACAATTTCGGCCCGAGATCGCCCGACCACCGGCAGATCGGATAGGTCTTGAGCATCTGGAAACGGCCGGTGGCGTCCTGTTTCCAGACCTCGAGCTCGGCCTCCTCCTTGAAGAGGCGCACGAGGATGGGCGAAGTTTTCGGCATCTTCTTTTGTTCGAGCAGCGAGAGCAGCTCAGCGGGTAGTTCCCGCGTTGCCTTGGCCGGCAACGGCTTGCTGGTTTCGCCAAGACAAATCAACGGCGTCAAGGCAGCGGCGAATGCCGCCGCCAGCACGAGCGCATGTCGGATCATGGCGCGGATCACCAAAATGCCTCCAGCCCTTCCGATCGCACGCCGCTACGTCTCGAAGCCGACGAACACCGTCGCTTCCTCGACGGATTTCCGCTCCGACACCACGGCATTGGCCGGAAAAGTTTCATCCGGCCAGCCCAGCGCGATGCTTTTCATGATGACCTGATCGTCGGCGATGCCCGCGTGCTCGCGCACCACGGGGGATTGCATGATGCCCTGGCTGTTGATCACGGCGCCGAGCCCGCGGGACCACGCGGCATTGACCAGGGCGGTCGCCACGGCGCCGCAGTCGAACGGCGTATCGTCGCTCCCGTCAAGCACGCGGTCATAAGTGATGATCACGCAGACCGGCGCATCGAACTGGCGGAAGCCGCGCAGCACCCAGTCCTGGCGCTTCTCCATGTTGTCGCGCTCGATGCCCATTGCGGAGAACAATTGCTTGGCGACGCCGACCTGCCTGTCGCGGTGCTTGCCTGCAAAGGCCTGGCCCGTGCGGAACTCGCGCGATTGCGGGATGCCCGCCACCATCCGCTCGGTGTTACCGGCGCGGATCCGATCCAGCGGCTCGCCGGTGATGACGTAGAAATTCCAGGGCTGGGTGTTCATCGACGACGGGGCCCGCATCGCCAAACCGATGATTTCTGCAATCAGCTCCTTGGGGACCGGATCCGGTTTGTAGCCGCGGATGCTCCGGCGACCGAGGATGACGTCATCAAACTGCATGTGTGTGGAATTCCCCTGACGAGTTCTGAAGCAGGTAGGTTTTCGCGGTTTCGGCACCCTCGCGCAAGCGACAGTGACGTGCCGCAACGGGCTTGCCACGCGGAACATTGTCGCATCAATCCGGATTGACCGACGCTCTCTGTGTTGTCGCGCCTCACCCCGCCACCTTCCATCTCCCATCCGCCGCGCGCTTCAGCGCGGGATCGCTCACCCGCACGTGCTCGGCGAGGAAGTCGATGAAGGCGCGCACGCGCGCGGGCAGGGGCGCGCTGTGGCCGACATAGACGGCGTGGATGTCTTCGCGGTCGCCGGGATTGTAGCTTTGCAACACCGGCACGAGCCGGCCGGATTCGATGTCAGGGCCGATATGGAAGAGGGCGAGGCGGGCGAGCCCGACGCCGCCAAGGCAGAGGCGGCGGGCGGCTTCGCCGTCGCTGGCGCGCGCGACCGGCGGGGGCATGGCTTCCTCGGTGCGGTCGCCGCGCTTGAACGGCCAGCCGCCGCGGATGCGCGGAAAGGTCCAGCCGATGCCGCGATGCGCGGCGAGATTCGCCGGCGTCTTCGGCGTGCCGCAGCGGGCAAGATAGCTGGGTGTGCCGACCACGACCATGCGGCTGGTGCCGAGCTTTCGTGCGACGAGACGTGAGGCACGCAACGGGCCGACCCGGATGGCGACGTCGGCACGCTCCTGCATCAGATCGATCGTCGTGTCCGTCAGCACGAGGTCGAGCGTGATTTCGGGATGCTCTTCCAGGAAGCGAGGGATCAGCGGCATCAGATGCAGCATGCCGAACGGGATGTTGCTGTTCACCGTGAGGCGGCCGCGCGGCGCCGCGCCGGAGGCCGCCTCGCGTTCGGCTTCCTCCATCTCCGCGAGGATACGCACGGCGCGCTGGTAGAACGCCTGGCCCTCCTCGGTCAGGGTCAGCTTGCGCGTGGTGCGGTTGACGAGGCGCGAGCCGAGCCGCGCCTCCAGCCGCGACATCAGCTTGCTGACCCCCGACGGCGTCAGCCGCAGCTTTCGCGCGGCTTGCGTGAATCCGCCGAGATCGACGATGCGGACGAAGACCTCCATCTCGGCGGAGCGGTTGGTGTCGAAACGGGCCATGTTGAATTCACGTCACAAATGATTGGATTGCGGACATTCTAATGGTTTTGCGCGGAGACGGCTATGTGCGTGGCTCGTCTCAATCCATCGGAGCTACGCATGCCTCCCGCCGTTCTCGCGCTCACCGCCGGTGCCTTCGGCATCGGCACCACCGAATTCATCATCATGGGCCTCTTGCTCCAGGTCGCGGCCGACATGCACGTCTCGGTGCCGGTCGCGGGCCTGCTGATCTCCGGCTATGCGCTCGGCGTGTTCGTCGGCGCGCCCGTGCTGACGCTGGCCACGCGGCGGATGCCGCGGAAAACCGTGCTGCTGGCGCTGATGGCGATCTTCACATTGGGCAATGCCGCTTGCGCGCTGGCGCCAAATTATGAATTGCTGATGGCCGCGCGCGTGCTGACCTCGCTCGCCCACGGCACCTTCTTCGGCGTCGGCTCGGTGGTGGCCACCAGCCTCGTTGCCGAGGACAAGCGCGCCTCCGCGATTGCCACCATGTTCATCGGCCTCACGGTCGCAACGCTTCTGGGCGTGCCCTTCGGCGCCTGGTTCGGCCTGATGCTCGGCTGGCGCGCGGCGTTCTGGGCCGTGACCGTGATCGGCATGATCGCCTTCGCCGTGGTCGCAGCCCTCGTGCCCTCTCATGTCGGCAACGGCGACAAGCCGGTCTCGCTCGCCGAGGAAGTCGCGGTGCTCGGCCGCCCGCAGGTGCTGCTCGGCCTTGCCATGACCGTGTTCGGCTTTGCCGGCCTGTTCGTCGTCTTCACCTATATCCAGCCGATCCTGACGCGCTTCACCGGCTTTTCGGAAGGCGCGGTCTCGCCGATCCTGCTGGTGTTCGGCGCAGGTCTCGCGATCGGCAACGTCGCCGGCGGCAAGCTTGCCGACCGGGGCCTTGGCGGCGCGCTGATCGGAACGCTCGCCGCGCTCGCCATCGTGCTGCTTGGGCTTGCCGCTGTGCTGTCGGTCAAGATCGCCGCGATCGTGCTGATCCTGCTGCTGGGCATCGCGGCTTTTGCGACCGTCGCCCCGCTGCAGCTGCGCGTGTTGGAGGCGGCGGGCCCCAGTGGCCGCACGCTGGCGTCCAGCCTCAACATCGCCGCGTTCAATCTCGGCAATGCGCTCGGCGCCTGGGCCGGTGGCGTCACCATCGAGCGCGGGCTCGGCCTATCGGCGCTGCCCGTGGTCGCAGCCGGCATCACCGCCGTCGGGCTCGTGCTGGCGCTGTGGAGCCTGCGGCTCGACCGCGCGCAGGCGGCCGTTGCCGCCTGTCCTGCCGAATAGCGCAAGCGGCGCGATCGCGGACAATTCGCCGCGTCGCGCCATCGCGCCATGCAGAAAACGCACCTGTACACGCCCATTCGCCATCCGTAACCTCCGCGGCGCAATTTCAGGAGATGCGACGTGGCGAAGAAGACGGCTAAGAAGACCAAGAAGACTGCTTCGAAGAAACGGGCAAAGACCTCCAGCAAGAAAGCCGCACCAAAGGCCGTTGTTGCCAAGAAGGCAAAGACGCCCACGCGGCAGAGTCCGGCCGCAGCGCGCCGGCCCAAGGGGCCGGCCTGGCAATGGTCGGCGGTGGAGACCGCGGCCGCGATCCGCTCCGGCGCCATCTCCGCCGTCGAGACGGTGGAGGCGCATCTCGAACGGATGCGCACCGTCAATCCGAAGCTCAACGCTGTCGTCGTCGACCTTTCGGAGGAAGCGCTGAAGGCCGCGCATGCGGCCGACAGGCAGCGCGCGAAGGGCGGCGAGCTCGGCCTTCTGCACGGCGTGCCCATCACCATCAAGGAAAATGTCGATTACGAGGGACGGCCGAATTTCAACGGCGTTCCCGACAACAAGGATCTGATTGCACCGTCGGATTCCCCGGTCGTGCGCAATCTGAAGAAGGCCGGTGCGATCGTCATCGGCCTCACCAACACGCCGGAGTTCTCCTTCCGCGGCTTCACCGACAATCCGCTGCATGGGTTGACGCTGAACCCCTGGGATCCTGATATCACCTGCGGCGGCTCCTCGGGCGGCGCGGGCTCGGCGGTGGCGGCGGGCATCGGCACTATCGCCCATGGCAACGACATCGGAGGCTCGCTGCGCTGGCCGGCGCATTGCAACGGCGTTGCCACCATCAAGCCGACGCAGGGCCGCATCCCCGCCTTCAACGCCAGCGCCACGGCGGAGCGGCCGATGCTGGCGCATCTGATGTCGGCGCAGGGGCCGCTTGCCCGCCACGTCGCCGACGTCCGTCTTGCGTTGGAGGTGATGAGCCAGCGCGATCCGCGTGACCCCTGGTGGGTGCCGGCGCCGCTGACCGGCGCGAGGCCGAAGGGACCGATCAAGGTGGCGCTGGCCAAGATCCCCGACGACATGGACGTCGATCCCTCCGTCACCGCGGCGCTGCGCCAGGCCGCGGATCATCTGGAGCGGTCCGGCTATCGCGTCAGCGAGGTCGAGGTGCCTGATATCAATGGTGTCTGGCAGACCTGGTGCGACATCATCACCAATGAGACCGTGGTGATGCAGGAAGCGAATATGCTGAAGGTCACCTCCGAGGACTTTCACAAGGCCTGGGGCGGCATGAAAGGCAAGGCCAATGTGCTCGATCTCAAGGGCTGGATGCAGGCGGCTGCCGCGCGCAACGGCCATATCCGCGCCTGGCAATTGTTTTTCGAGGAATATCCGGTGGTGCTGGCGCCGACCACGGTGAAGCCGACGCCGGGCCCGCGCGAAGATACGATCAGTCCCGAGCGCGTGCGCGAGATCTTCTGGGGCGAGATCCGCTTCATCTCCGCCATCAACGTGCTGGGCCTGCCCGGCGCGGTGGTGCCTGTTACGCTGCATGACGGCAAGCCGATCGGCGTGCAGCTCATTGCAGGACGCTATCGCGAGGATCTCGCGCTCGACGCCGCCGCCGCGATCGAGAAGCGCTCCGGTGTGCTCGCACACCGTCTCTGGCAGACACTGGCCTAACCCGTTCCAGCGATCGATTCAGAGCTTCGCGCATTCTACGCGAAGCTCGTAGGGGCGGTCAGCATTTCGAGGGTGGATCACCGCCGCTGTCAGCCTCTCGATCTCATAAGGCAAGGAAGCTGCACCAAGTTCCATAATCGCGTTCGGCTCGCACCATCCGATGAGGAGGCCCTCAATCTTTCACTCCTTGATTTAAGTCAAATCCGATCCTGAGCAGGAGAAGAGGTTTCTGCCGGGTGCCGATCCGTGAGCGGCATCGCCTTATCATGAGCGCGGCACCCCAAGTAATGGAGGAACGCCATGCTTCGATGCCTTCTCGCTGCTTTGGCGGCGATGGTTCTGATCACTGTCTGTCTGATTCCCGATGACGCCTATGCTCGCCGTGGAGGTGGCGGCTTCCATGGTGGTGGTGGTATGCGCGCCGGAGGTTTCCATGGCGGCGGCGCCCGCGTCGCCCATGTCCGGGGCGGCGGATACCGGGTTGCGGGAGGCCGCTACGGCGTCGCCGGCCGTGGTTATGGCTATCGCCCGATAGCGGGGCGCCCTGTGGCCCGAGGGGTCTATCGCAATGCAGCCTATCGCGGCGCTTACAGGGGCGCAGCCTATGGTCTGGGTGCGGCAGCAGTAGGAGCCGCCGCGGCCGGCGCATATGGCTACTACGGCGGCTATAACAGCTGCACGTATGACACTTACGGCAATTACGTTTGCCCCGGACAATATCCGTACGGGTATCGATATTGAGGTTGGCGGGACGGTAGCGGCCAGCGCCGCTGCCGTCCGTCGGGGCTGCCGGAGTTCCTCGCTAAACCCCGCCGTGACCTGCGTTTCCAGATTCCCTCTGGCGACGCGCCGCACTGGTTCGTTGACCAAGGTCAAGATACCCAGGACCGAAAGCATCAAGGTGGCCCAGCATCAGCAGTAATCTTGCCGAGTTGCGGCATCACATCGATCGAGCGAGCAGCATGAGATTTTTGGCAGGGGTCGTTGCGGGATTGCTCTTACTCACTGGCACGGGAGCGAGCCATGCCGTGGTTCGCATTGCGAATGATCGAGGCGGGTCGATTGCCTACTACATCGAGAGATACGAGAAATTGCGCGCCGCGCGTCAGTCGGTCGTCATCGATGGCCTTTGCGCCTCCGCCTGCACGATCGTCCTGGGGACAATTGCATCGGACGACATCTGCGTCACCTCAAAGGCAAGACTTGCCTTTCATGCTGCGTGGGACTTCGGCAGGAATGGGCGCGCATTTACCCATCGGGCGGCGACCCGAATGCTGTATTCGATGTATCCCTCGCCAATTCAGCAATGGCTCGATCGTCGAGGAGGACTAACGTCTCGTACGGTTTTTCTTCAAGGCAAACAGCTGCATGGGATGTATCGGGAGTGCGATCTCGATCCATGGCCGTCTGCCAAGCGATGAGTGTCCAGACCGGCAAGTCGTACCGCGCAGCATTCGTTAATCCGCTTTAACCCGGATTTGGGCCAATTCGTCGACAAGCGTTAGGGTTACTTCCTCGATCTCTAGGCGAATTATTGTCCGCTTTACCACCCGCCTCTAACACCGGGACGGCGGACAACGCACATGCCTCATTCTAGGCCAATAAGTGCGGCCCGCTCCACGCGGAGGTGGCACGATGCGCAACGAGACGATCGCTATTCACGCCGGCTACGAACCCGAGGCGACCACGCACGCCGTTGCCGTGCCGATCTATCAGACCGCAGCCTACGCCTTCGACAGCGCCGATCATGGTGCGGCGCTCTTCAATCTGGAGGCCGAGGGCTTCCGTTACAGCCGCATCGCCAACCCGACCAGCGCGGTGCTCGAGAAGCGCATCGCCCAGCTCGAAGGCGGTGTCGGCGCGCTCGCGGTCGCGACCGGCCAGGCGGCGCTGCATTTCGCCTTCGTCAACGTCGCCGACCACGGCGGCAACATCGTGTCGGTGCCGCAGCTCTACGGCACCACGCACACGCTGCTCTCCCACATCCTGCCGCGGCAGGGCATCACCGGCCGCTTCGCCGAGAGCGACAAGCCCGAGGCGATCGAAAGACTGATCGACGAGAACACCCGCGCCGTGTTCGCCGAGACCATCGGCAATCCCGCCGGCAATGTCTGCGACATCGAGGCGCTGGCGAAGATCGCGCATGCGCATGGCGTGCCGCTGATCGTCGACAACACCGTCGCCACGCCGATCCTGCTCAAGCCGTTCGATTACGGCGCCGACATTGCCGTGCATTCGCTGACCAAGTTCCTGGGCGGTCACGGCACCACGCTCGGCGGCGCCATCGTCGATTCCGGAAATTTCCCCTGGGCCAGGCATGCCAACCGCTTCCCGGCCTACAACAAGCCCGACGCCTCCTATCACGGCCTCGTCTATGCCGAGCGCTTCGGCCGCACCGCCTATATCGAGCGCGCGCGCAGCGTCTATCAGCGCACCATGGGTTCGGTGCTGTCGCCATTCAACGCCTTCCTGCTGCTGCAGGGCATCGAGACCGTGGCGCTGCGCATGGAGCGCCATGTCGAGAACGCCCGCAAGGTCGCCGGATTTTTGCGCGATGATCCGCGCGTCGCCTGGGTCAACTACAGCGGCTTCCCCGATAGCCCCTATTATCCGCTGGTGCAGAAATATCTCGATGGCAACGCCTCCTCGCTGTTCACCTTCGGCATCAAGGGCGGCATGGAGGCTGGCAAGGCCTTCTACGACGCGCTGAAGCTGATCACGCGTCTCGTCAATATCGGCGATGCCAAGTCGCTCGCCTGCCATCCGGCCTCGACCACGCACCGGCAGATGTCGGCGGAGCAGCAGCGCACGGCCGGCGTGCTGCCGGAGACGATCCGTCTGTCGATCGGCATTGAACATGCCTCTGACATTATCGAGGACATCGACCAGGCGCTGGAAAAGGCCTGTCCGTCGTCGCGTCTCGAGGCCGCGGAGTAGGCGGCGGCGCCGATGACGATCCTGATCGACAGGGATCAAGTCATATCGAGCCCGGCACTGGTGCCGGCGGCAGGCGATCTCGCGCGCGACCATGGCGGCGCGGAGCTGACCATCGGGCTGATCAACAACATGCCGGATCCGGCGCTGAAGGCGACCGAGCGGCAGTTCATGAAGCTGCTTCAGGCGGCCGCGGGCGCGCGCCGCATCCGCTTCTACTGCTTCTCGCTGCCGTCGGTGAAGCGTTCGCCGGAAGTCAGATGGCACGTCGAGAGTGAGTATTCGGAACTGTCCGAGCTAAGACGCCACAGATTCGATGGGCTGATCGTCACCGGCGCCGAGCCGGTCGCGCCCGAGCTCGACCAGGAGCCGTATTGGCGGGATCTGACCGAACTGATCGACTGGGCCAAGGTCAACACCCGTTCGACGATCTGGTCGTGCCTCGCCGCGCATGCGGCGGTACTGCATCTCGACGGGATCGAACGGCGGCGGCTGCCGGCCAAATGCCACGGCATCTTCGATTGCGAAGCCGTGACGCACGATCCCCTGACGCGCAACGCGCCTGAGCCGCTCAAGGTCTCGCATTCGCGTCTGAACGAGATCGGCGAGAGCGATCTGGTTCGGGCCGGGTACCAGGTGCTGACCCGCTCGAAACAGGCCGGCGTCGATGTCTTCGTCCGCCAATATGCCAGCCGCTTCGTGTTCTTCCAGGGCCACCCGGAATACGACGCATTGTCGCTCCAGCGCGAATATCTGCGCGACATCGGCCGCTATCTCGCGCGAGAGCGCGAGACTTACCCGCACCTGCCCGTGAGTTATTTTGACGCAGCGACGGAAGAAAGGCTCGCCCGCTTCGAGAAGCAGGCAAGGCACCAGCGTCATCCGGCGCTCACCAATGAACTGCCCGCGTTGAATTTGCGCGCAGATATTGCCGCCGGCAGCGCCGCGGCGGCCTTATTTCGCAATTGGCTGCAATATCTCGGTGCGGATGCCGACGCATCGGTCGCTGCGCGCGAGCCGGCGGTTGTTGGTTCCGCGTTAGCATTACCCAAGCGTTAGGCTTGCCTCGTCCCGTGCACGAATGTTTCAGTGCAGACATACGGAATCAGGAAACGCATCGTGTTGTCGGCACTCCAGGGACGCGTGAGCAATCGGCTGGCCCGGCACTTTCGTGCCGCGCCGCACCGCATGCCCGCGCGCGCGCCGATGGTGAGCTTCACCTTCGACGATGCGCCCGACAGCGCCGCGAGCGAGGGCGCCGAGCTGCTGGAGAAGCATGGCGGCCGCGGTACCTTCTATCTCTCCGGCAGCCTGATCGATCGACCGTCGGACCATTGGCACGGCCTGTCGAATGACGCGATCGTGCGGCTTCACCGGTCCGGTCACGAAATCGCCTGCCACACGTTCTCGCACCACTGCGCAGTCGATCTCGACGAGGCCGCGATGGCCCGTGAGATCGCGCGGAACCAAAACTATTTCCGCAGCATCGATTCGTCGATCGCGCTGGAGAATTTCGCTTATCCGTATGGCCTCGCCTCGGTGTGGCGTAAGCCGCAGCTCGCAAGAGCCTATCGCTCGGCGCGCGGTATCCTGCCCGGCGTCAATCGCGACGTCATCGACCTCCAGTTCCTGCGCGCCTCGCCTTTGATCGATTGCGAGATCGATGCCGTTGGCATCGATCGCTATTTCGACGATGCGGTCGAGAGCGGCGGATGGCTGATCTTCTACGGCCACGACGTCGCCGACAAGCCGAGCCCCTATGGCTGCACGCCGCGTTTGATGCGCCATGCGCTTGAGGCGGCCGAGCAGCGCGGCATGCCGATCGTCACGGTCGCAGACGCGCTGCGAAGGATCGGGGCGTAGAGGTTTCACCTCTCCCCGCTTGCGGCAGGGGAAGCGCATATGCTTTCCGGCGACGACGGAGCAAGCGCCTCGTCCTTCGAGACGACCGCTTCGCGGTCTCCTCAGGATGAGGCTCGACTGCACCAGTGTACTTTGAAGCTGCCGCTGCACACTCCGCCCTCATCCTGAGGGCCCGCCAACGGCTGGCGTCTCGAAGGATGTGCTGCGGGGAGGCTGCTTCATACCCAATGGCCTTCTCGCAAGGGGGAGGGGAAGAGCCGCGCCTGCTCCGCAAACGGTCTTGCCACGCCGACGCCGCCATGCGACTGGCCTTGTGACGAATCCCACGGCCTGTTCCCAACCTCATGTCCTCTCCCTCCACCGCTCCACTGCCAGCGCCGGCCAATGGCCGCGATGCGCTGTCGGTGCTGCATTCGGTGTTCGGCCTGCCCGGGTTCCGCGGCGCGCAGGGTGAGATCGTCAGGCACGTGACGGATGGCGGCAATTGCCTGGTGCTGATGCCGACCGGCGGCGGCAAGTCCATGTGCTATCAGCTGCCCTCATTGCTGCGCGAAGGCTGCGGCATCGTGGTCTCGCCATTGATCGCGCTGATGCGCGACCAGGTCGCGGGCCTGCTCGAAGCCGGCGTCAACGCCGCTGCGCTGAACTCGTCGCTGTCTCCGCAGGAAGCCTCAGAGGTGGAGCGCCGCCTGATCGCGGGCGATCTCGATTTGCTCTACGTCGCGCCCGAACGGCTGGTGACGCCGCGCTGCCTGTCGATGCTGGCGCGGGCGAAAGTGGCGCTGTTCGCGATCGACGAGGCGCATTGCGTCTCGCAATGGGGCCATGATTTCCGGCCCGAATATGTCGGCCTCTCCATCATTGCCGAGCGCTTTCCCGAGGTGCCGCGCATCGCGCTGACCGCGACCGCCGACGAGCTGACGCGCAAGGAGATCGTCGAGCGGCTGCAGCTGACCGGCGCGCCGCAATTCGTCTCCAGCTTCGACCGGCCCAACATCCGCTACGAGATCGTCGACAAGCGCAATGCGGTGTCGCAGCTGAAGGAGTTCATCCGCGAGCGCCACATGGGCGATGCCGGCGTGGTCTATTGCCTCTCGCGCAACCGCGTCGAGGAGGTCGCCGCCGCGCTTCAGGACGCCGGCATCGCGGCGCTCCCCTATCACGCCGGCCTCGACAGCAGCGTGCGCTCGCGCAACCAGGACCGCTTCCTCAACGAGGACGGCATCGTCATCGTCGCGACCATCGCCTTCGGCATGGGCATCGACAAGCCCGACGTGCGCTTCGTCGCCCATCTCGATCTGCCCAAGAGCATCGAGGCTTACTACCAGGAGACGGGACGCGCCGGCCGCGACGGCAAGCCGTCTGCGGCGTGGATGGCCTATGGTCTTTCCGACATCGTGCAGCAGCGCCGCATGATCGACGAATCGACGGCCTCCGAAGATTTCAAGCGGGCCTCGATCGGCAAGCTCGATGCGCTGGTCGGCCTCGCCGAAACGGCGCACTGCCGGCGCCGGCGGCTGCTCGCCTATTTCGGCGAGATCGTGATGGGCGAGAGCTGCGGCAATTGCGACAATTGCCTGACGCCGCCCAAGATGCGCGACGGCAAGGTGCTGGCGCAGAAGCTGCTCTCCTGCGTCTATCGCACCGGGCAACGTTTCGGCGCGATGCATCTGATCGACGTGCTGGTCGGGCGCCTGACCGAGAAGGTGACGCAGTTCGGCCACGACAAGCTGTCGGTGTTCGGTATCGGCCGCGAGCTCAACGAAAAGCAATGGCGCACCGTGCTGCGGCAGCTCGTGGCGATGGGCCATCTGCAGAGCGACAGCGAAGCCTTCGGCGCGCTGAAGCTGACGGATTCCTCGCGCGGCGTGCTGCGCGGCGAAACCGAGGTGTGGCTGCGCGAGGAGGCGCCCGGCACCCGCCTCCGCTCGAGCCGGGCCAAATCGCGCCGCGGCGACCTCGCTCCGGCGGCGAGCGCGACGCCGCAAGGCGATGTCGATCCTGAGCTGCGCGCGCGGCTGCGGTCCTGGCGTTCAGACATCGCCCGCGAACGCGGCGTGCCCGCCTATGTCGTGCTGCACGATGCCACCATCGACGGCATCGTCCGGGCCTGGCCGACGACCCTCGACGAGCTCCGCAACGTCCCCGGCATCGGCGACAAGAAGCTCGAGCATTACGGGGACGAGCTGCTGCAGATCGTCAGGACGCGGTAAGGAGCCAAAGACTCCGCCGTCATCCCGGACAAGCGCGCTCCAAGCGCGCCGATCCGGGATCCATAACCACAGGCCGATGCGGTTATGGAAGCTGGCAACCACGAGTCTTCGCCCAACGATTGCTGCGGCGTATGGGTCCCGAGTCTGCGCTTACGCTTGCCCGGGACGACAGTGGAGAGGAGGCGAGCATCGAGCTTCTCACCCGTTTCTGAACGCGTACGCATACCCGTTCAGCGCGGGTGCGCCGCCGAGATGGGCGTAGAGAATCTTCGCGCCCTTCTCGAAATAGCCCTTCTTCGCAAGGTCGATCAGACCCTGCATCGACTTGCCCTCGTAGACGGGGTCGGTGATCATGCCTTCGAGGCGCGCGGTGAGGCGGATCGCCTCCTTGGTCTCTTCCGAGGGCACGCCATAGGCGGGATAGGCGTAGTCTTCGACCAGCACGACGTCGTCGGCAACGAGATCCTTGCCGAGCTCGACGAGCTTAGCGGTATTCTGCGCGATCTGGAGCACCTGTGCCTTGGTCTGATCAGGCGTGAAGGATGCATCGATGCCGATCACTTTTCGCGCGCGGCCGTCGGCGGCGAAGCCGACCAGCATGCCGGCATGGGTCGAGCCGGTGACGGTACAGACCACGATGTAGTCGAACTTGAAGCCGAGCTCCGCTTCCTGCTTGCGCACCTCCTCGGCGAAGCCGACATAGCCGAGGCCGCCGAATTTGTGCACGGAGGCGCCGGCGGGAATCGCGTAAGGCTTGCCGCCGGCCGCCTTCACCTCCTCGATCGCCTGCTCCCAGCTCTTGCGGATGCCGATGTCGAAGCCATCGTCGACCAGGCGCACGTCGGCGCCCATGATGCGCGAGAGCATGATGTTGCCGACGCGGTCATAGACGGCGTCCTCGTGCGGCACCCAGGCTTCCTGCACCAGGCGGCATTTCATGCCGAGCTTGGCAGCGACCGCCGCAATCATGCGGGTGTGGTTGGACTGCACGCCGCCGATCGACACCAGCGTGTCGGCGTTGGAGGCGATCGCATCGGGGATGATGTATTCGAGCTTGCGCAGCTTGTTGCCGCCATAGGCGAGGCCGGAATTGCAGTCCTCGCGCTTGGCATAGACCTCGACCTGGCCGCCGAGATGTTTTGACAACCGCTCCAGCTTCTCGATCGGCGTCGGGCCGAAGGTGAGCGGATAGCGCGGAAATTTGTCCAGCTTCATGGGTCATCCCGATTGGCGTTGATGTCGGGGAGCGAGCTAGCATCGGAGAAGGAAAATGTGCTCTCGAATGTTGCGCCTATGTTGCGCGAAAACTTGCGCATCTTGGGGCAGTTGGTAGACTTTCTTCCGATATATTCGGCTATCTTGAAAGCTTCTTCCATGGCCGCTCGGCTCGATCGCATCGACCTCAAGATATTGAGATTGCTTCAAAATAACGGTCGGCTCAGCAACGCGGAGCTCGCCGTATCGGTCGCGATCAGCCCCGCCACCTGCCATCGCCGCACCCAGCGCCTGTTCGAGGATGGCTTTATCCCCGCTGTGCGCGCCATGGTCGCCCCGAAGAAGGTGGCAAAGGGCACGCTGGTCATGGTCGGCGTCGTGCTCGACCGCTCCACGCCGGAGAGCTTCGCCACCTTCGAGCAGGCCATCGCCAAGCTGAAATTCGTGCTCGACTGCCATCTCGTCGCCGGCGATTTCGACTATTTCCTGAAAATCCGCGTCGGCGACATGGAGGATTTCAACCGCATCCACGGCGAGCAGCTGATCGCGCTGCCCGGCGTGCGCCAGACCCGCACCTTCTTCGTGATGAAGGAAGTCGTCGACAACGCGCCGCTGGAATTCTGAGCAGGCCGTCACAGCAACTTCACTTGCTCCGCGCGCGCATGCAGGCGAGCCTCATCTCTTTCTCAACGAGGAGATGTTCACCGTGCGCCTTCCCATTCTCGATCCGAAAGAGCTCACCGACGAACAGAAGCCGCTCTATGACGACATGCGAGCCGGCATGCAGGACCATTTCAAGGGTTTTGTGAACATGCGCGATGATGGCGCGCTGCTCGGGCCCTGGAATCCCTGGCTCCGCGAGCCGCGCTTCGGCAAGCCGGTGTGGGAGCTGGTCAAGGCCATCGCGTCGAACCCGCTGCTGCCGGCGCCGGTGCGCGAGGTCGCGATCCTCGTCACCGGCTCGCATTTTCGTTCCGGCTACGAGCTCTATGCCCATGTGCTGGTGGCCGAGCAGCGCGGCCTCTCCGACGAGAAGCTCGCGACCATCGTTGCCGGCCAGCGGCCGGTAGATCTCACCAAACAGGAAGCGGTCGCTTACGACATGGCCTCCGCGCTGGTGAGCGGCGGCGTGCTGCCGGAGCTGACTTATCGGGCGGCCGTGAAGGAGTTCGGCGAGCATGGCGCGGCCGAGCTGTCCTATCTCGTCGGCGTCTATTGCATGGTCTCGGTCACGCTCAATACGTTCGACGTGCCGGTGCCAGACTAAGCCAGCCGCCTTCGCTCACTCCGCCGCCTTGCTTGCAGGCGGCGGGGGTACGAAGGCGATGCAGCGATTGCGGCCTTCGGCCTTGGCCTGGTAGAGCGCCTGATCGGCCGCGCCCATCAGCGCGTCGATGCCGGACATGCTGACGGTGGCCTCCGCAATTCCGACGCTCACAGTGACGCCGAACTGAATTGTGTCGGCGACGATCTGCGCGCTCAGCACACGCTTGCGGATGCGATCGGCCACGATCCTCGCGCGGAACAGGCTGGTCTCGGGCAGGAGCACGGCGAACTCCTCGCCACCGAGCCGTCCGACGAGGTCCGACTTGCGCTTGCCGTCGAGGCAGGCGGCGGCGACCGCCTTGATCGCGGCGTCGCCCACGGCATGGCCATAGCGATCGTTGACCGACTTGAAATGGTCGATGTCGATCATCAGCACCGACACCGAACGATAGTAACGCTGAAACCGGCTCCATTCGGCCCCGAGGCTCTCGAGGAAATGGCGGCGGTTGTAGAGCCCGGTGAGCGGATCGGTGGTGGCGAGCGTCTCCAGCATCGCGGCTTTTTGCGTCAGGTCGGTGATGTCGACATAGGTCAGCATGCGGCCGCCATTCGACATCGTCGTGCAATGAGCCCGGATGCGCCGTCCGTCCGGGGTCTGGAGGTCGCGGACGTGATCGCCGGCCTTGACTTCCGCGACGCGCCGCGCCGGAAACTTTGCCAGCTGGTCAGGTGGAAGATTGGGTGCGCTGGCGCGATGGGCGCGGCTCACCAGCGATGCATAAGTCGGATGGGAGGCGGCTTCCTGCTCGCTCACGTTCCAGAAGCGTCGCATCCGCCGGTTCATGAAACTGGCGTTGAGATCGTGGTCGAGCAACAGCACGCCGTCTTCGACATTCTCAAGGGCGTCGCGCAGCATTTTCAGCTGGTCGGAATAACGCACGATGTCCGTCACCGGTGTGTAGGTCAGCATCCGCCCGCCGTCAGGTAGCGGCGTGCATTGCATGCGCACGACGTCGCCACTGGTGCGGCGCAGATCGCGCGGAGACGCATCACCCGCCTGCACGTAGCGAATACGTTCGGCAACATAGGTCTCCAGCTCATCCGGCGGAATCTCGTAGGCCAGCGTATCGCGGCCATGATGCATCAGGGTCACGAACGACGGATTGCTGTTGGCGACTTCGTCAGGCAACAGCCACATCTGCCGAAACGCACGGTTGATCAGTTGCGCACGGAGACCGGCGTCCAGCAGGACGATGCCGAGCGGAACGAAATCCAGTGCTGCACGAAGCGCGAGCATCTGCCCGCGCATCAGCGAATCGGCGCTTCGCCCCTCCTCGTTCCTGGTTTCGGCCCCGACCTGATCTACCGCCCCAATCGCAACCCCGACTTGTCGTTCCGATCGCCAGATCACGCGGCAGGTCAGGATCTCGCGCCCCGCTAGCCTCAGCTGGAATCGCTCGGGCACGCCGAGGCCGCTTTCCATCTCGAGCGTCGCGGCCTCCTCGGTCAGCCTGCGCACGACGCAATCGATCGACGACTGGCCGAAGTTGAAGAAGATCTTCCCAGCAAGGAACGTCCGTTCCGAAACCAGGCGGGACATTCGCAGCCTCCAGCGAATACGATGCGAAAAGTTGCGGTAGTGTCGCGCAAGGTTCCTTGCATCGGTGTAACGCAATCGACGTTTTGGAATGAGGATTAACGATCGGTTGACAGGCGCTGCGGAATGCCATCCCGGTCGGTCAAGAACCGCTGCCGCGCCCAACTGAAATCTGCTGTATGCCCAGTCAGTTGCGAACGGCGTAAAGCGGCGTGCGCAAGGTCACCTGGTACGAGGGCTTCGGCATCCAGCCTATCAGAGCAGTGATGCCGAACAGGCGGTTGTCGTTGTCGTCCATGCGGTCGAGGTCAAGCCGCAGGATCGGCTGGGTGAAGGGCTCCGCCAGCGTCCGGCCCGCGAGCTGCGCGCCGCCAAAGGACTGCACGCCGAAGCGCCCCGTGAACTTCCAATTGCTGGGCCATTGGTAATAGCCTCCGGCGTAGAGCACCGTGTTCGGCCGAATGCTGGCGAACGGGCTGGCGATGGTGGCGGTGGTGTATTGCACACCCGCCAGCCAACCTCGCGTCTCGTCCTCATCGAGCGCGTAGTCGAATTCCAAGATGTTGTTGAAGGAATTTGTCATGCCCGGCTGGTTCGGCACGGACTGCGTCAGCGTCGACTGCAAGGTGATGGTCGGGATCCTACCGCCGTTCTGCTGATGGAGATCGGCCTGCACGCCGATGTTCCAGCTGGTGATATCGAACGTGGACCACCCGCCCCCGATGTCCGCCGTCGATCCCGACACACCGCCATAGAGCGAGACGCGATCGCTGACGTCGACGGTCATGGGTAAGTCGACGGCGATGGCTTTCGCCGCCGGCAACCCGGTCGGGAGCGTCGCACCGCGTCGTACGGCCAAGGCCTGGAAGGCCGCCGACAGCGAGGTGTTGCCGAAACCGAGTCCCAGCGTGCCGGCCGGGATCGTCGCATAGGTCGTACGCAGGTCGAGATAGATGTTGGGGACCGCAGGGGCTGTGGGCGCGTCCTCCTCATCGTCCGCAGCGAAGGCGACGCCAGCCGAAATCGTCAGGCCGAGCAATCCCGTCGCGACAGCGCGGAAAGCCCGGCGACAGGATTGGCTAGGATGAGACACGTGACGATCCGACGCTTGGCGCTTTGATGGCGAAACCTTTGCTAGATGGAACGTGATCGCTCGCGTGGTCAAGCGCTATCGGCAAGCGATGGACGGCGTGGACGTGTGCGGCTACCCTGCCGTGATCGCACCGACACACGCGCCGGCGGAGTGCAGCCGGACAATGGAAGGACGACAGCCATGCATACCTCACGCCGCATTCTGCTCACCGGACTTGCGGGGCTCGCTGTCGCTCCCACCGCCGTCGCCGCCGCGGTACCCTCGGCCGAGCCAGCCGACGTGACGGTGGCGGAAGAACGCTTTGCGCGCACGATCGCGGCAGCCCATGCGCCCGACGTCAACTGCGCTCGGCAGGCGGAGCGCTATGCGGATGCGCATTGGCTGGAATATGTCGGGGCGGCGCGTGCCGTGCTCGGCGCGCGGGTGTGAGTTAACCGCTATCTCTCCACCGCCCGCCGGACCTGCTCGCCGATCTGCGAGAGCACGAGCTGCGCCTGCGGCAGGATCGCACCCATGGCGTGGAAATTGTGGACCATGCCGTCATGGCAGACGTGCTCGACGGCAACGCCGGCGGCCAGCAGCTTGCGCGCATACGCATTGCCCTCGTCGCGCATCGGGTCGAATTCGGCGGTGTGGATGATTGCTGTGGGCAGGCCTGCGAGCCGGCTCGCGCGCAGGGGCGAGATGCGGGGGTCCGTGGCATCCACGCCCGCGGGCAGATAATCGGCGAGATCGGCTTCGATCGTGGCGCGATCGATCAGATGGCCCTCGGCGAATTCCTCGCGCGAGGGCGAGGTCTCCTCGAAATCCAGCACCGGGCAGATCAGGCATTGCGCGACGATGGAGAGGCCTGCGTTCTGGATCGCCTCCTGGCACACGATCGCAGCCAGCGTGGCGCCGGCGGAATCGCCGCCGACCACGAGACGTTCCGCATCGATGCCGAGCGATACGGCCTGCCGCGCCACCCATTCGGTCGCAGCGGTCGCGTCGTCGACCGCGGCCGGAAATTTGTGCTCGGGCGCGAGGCGGTAATCGATCGAGACGAGACGGCAGCCGGTCGCATGCGCCAGCGCGGCAGCGATGCGGTCGTGCGTCGCGATGCTGCCGGCCACGAGGCCGCCGCCATGGAAGAACACGAAGCCGGGCGTGCGCTCGCCGGCCGACGCGGGCGAGTAGAGGCGATAGGGCAGCTCGCCGCCGGGGCCGGGCAGCCTGCCGTCGGACGCAATCACATCCGGCGCGTCAGCGCGTGCGAACTGCATCAGCTTCGCGAGCGACTGCCGGCGCGCTTCCACGCTCGGCCGGCTCCGCGTTTGCGGCCCGGCCGCCGCCATCATGGTCAACAAACGCTTCGCGAGCGGATCGAGCGGCATCGATATGTCCTTCTCCCCTAGCTGGACAGGGTATCTCACCGCTTCGATGCAGGAAATCATTTAGGAGTTCCGACCAATAGTGGCGGGCACAAATACGGCATCGCGCCAGGGGAGTTCGTCATGGCCGAGATCAAGAAGCCGGTCGAATATTCGCCGAGCTGGACCTTCTTCGAGGGCAAATGGCATGACGGCAATGTGCCGATCATGGGCCCACGGACGCATGCGGCCTGGCTCGGCTCGGTCGTGTTCGACGGTGCGCGTGCGTTCGAGGGCGTGGCGCCCGATCTCGATCGCCACGTCGCCCGCGCCAATCAATCTGCGCTCAGTTTCGGCCTGAAGCCGGTGGTCGACACCGACAAATGGCTCACGCTGGCGCGCGAGGGCATCGCGCGCTTTGCACCCCATGCCGAGCTCTATGTCCGTCCGATGTATTGGGCGCAGAACGGCTCGGGTGGCGGCATGCTGTTCGACCCCGAAACCACCAATTGGTGCCTGTGCATCTACGAGGCGCCGATGCCGAAGCCCGTCGGCAACGCCATCACGCTGTCGCCGTTTCGCAGGCCGACCGCGGAATGCGCGCCGGTCGAGGCCAAGGCGGCCTGCCTCTATCCGAACAATTCGCGCGCGCTGGCGGAGGGCCGCCTCGCGCGGCTTCCAGAACGCGCTGATGCTGGACATGCTGGGCAATGTCACAGAGTTCGGCAATTCCAACGTGTTTATGGCCAAGGACGGCGTGGTCTATACGCCGGTGCCGAACGGCACCTTCCTCAATGGCATCACGCGCCAGCGCGTCATCAGCCTGCTGCGTGGCGACGGCGTCACCGTGATCGAGAAGACGCTGCGCTATGCCGATTTTCTCGGTGCCGACGAGATCTTCTCCACCGGCAATTTCGCCAAGGTCGCGCCCGTCATCCGCATCGACGAGCGTGAGCTGAAGCCAGGGCCGTTCTACGCCAAGGCGCGCAAACTCTATTGGGATTTTGCGCACGCGGTGAAGCTGGCGGCGTAGCTCACAGTTTTCGCGAACTCGTCATTGCGAGTAGCGCTTGCGACGAAGCAATCCAGACTGCCTCCGCGGAGACCTTCTGGATTGCTTCGCTTCGCTCGCAATGACGAGTTCCAGGAGAGAGTCGGGTAAAACTGCCAACGCGCGCCCGCGGATGCGGACGCGCTGGTGCGAACGAGAAGCCTACTCGTCCTTCTTCGACATCCGTTCGAGACGTTCCTGCATTTCCTTCATCTGCTGGCGCAGGTCGTCGATGTTGCTATCCTTGGGCGCCTCGGCATTCGCATCGGGCTCCGGCTCCGGGCTGGCTGCCGGGCGGCCCGTCGGCGCGAAGGGCTTGAACATCGAGAAAGTCTGCTGGAACAGCTCCATGTTGCGCCGGACCTGCTCTTCCAGCGGCGCGAAGGGCGTGCCGGAAAGGGTGTTGGCGATCTGCTTGCGGAACTTCTCCTGCTCCTGGGTCAGGGTCGCGATCGACTGTTCCAGATATTTCGGCACCACCATCTGCATGCTGTCGCCATAGAAGCGGATCAGCTGGCGCAGGAAGGTGGTCGGTAGCAGGTTCTGACCCGCTTTGTTCTCCTGCTCGAAGATGATCTGGGCGAGCACGGAGCGGGTGATGTCGTCACCGGTCTTGGCGTCGTAGACCAGGAAATCCTCCCCGTCCTTGACCATGGCGGCGAGGTCCTCGAGCGTCACATAGGTGCTCGTTCCGGTGTTATAGAGCCGGCGGTTCGCGTATTTCTTGATCGTGGTGGGTTGGTCTGATTTCGCCATGGGCTCTCACTTGCAAGCGCGGAGAACGGGAACCCGGCGGGCCATGCCGCAGGGCGGGAAGAGTACGCAACGCAACAAAATAAGCATTTTCAAAGGGGTCACGCTACCGTTTTGTGCGGCACGGTTAATCGCAGAGCAAAATCCTGCTTGCGAAAGCGACAAGAACGCTATTTTGAATGCGCTGCGGCATGAATTCGGTCGCCGGCCGATTGACATGCCTCAACGACGTTAACAGGATGACTGACGAGACTGACGGGCCATTTCAAAGCGCCCGTCCGCCCCTTCTTCAGAACCTCAAGCCCCAGGAGATGCCCATGTCAGACGATGTCGTCATCGTCAGCGCCGCCCGCACCCCGGTCGGAAGCTTCAACGGAGCGTTCGCGACCCTTCCCGCCCATGATCTCGGCGCCGTCGCCATCAAGGCCGCGCTGGAGCGTGGTGGCATCGAGCCCGGCCGGGTCTCCGAAGTCATCATGGGTCAGATTCTGACCGCGGCCCAGGGACAGAACCCCGCCCGCCAGGCCTCGATCCTCGCCGGCATTCCGGTGGAGAGCCCGGCCTGGGGCGTCAACCAGCTCTGCGGCTCGGGCCTGCGCACGGTCGCGCTCGGTTACCAGGCGCTGCTCAACGGCGATTCCGAAATCGTCGTCGCCGGCGGACAAGAGTCCATGAGCATGGCCCCGCACGCCCAGCATCTGCGCGGCGGCGTCAAGATGGGCGGCCTCGAACTGGTCGACACCATGATCAAGGACGGCCTGTGGGACGCCTTCAACGGCTACCACATGGGGAACACCGCTGAGAACGTCGCGCGCCAGTGGCAGATCACCCGCGCCCAGCAGGACGAGTTCGCGGTCGCCTCGCAGCAGAAGGCCGAAGCCGCGCAGAAGGCCGGCAAGTTCAACGACGAGATCGTCCCCGTCACCATCAAGACCCGCAAGGGCGACGTCGTCGTCAGCGCCGACGAATATCCGCGTCATGGCGCCACCCTCGACGCGATGGCCAAGCTCAAGCCCGCCTTCGAGAAGGAAGGCACTGTCACCGCGGGCTCCGCGTCCGGCATCAATGACGGTGCCGCCGCCGTGGTGCTCATGACCGCGAAGCAGGCCGCCAAGGAAGGCAAGAAGCCGCTGGCGCGCATCGTGTCCTGGGCGCAGGCCGGCGTCGATCCGAAGATCATGGGCTCGGGCCCGATCCCGGCTTCGCGCGCCGCGCTGAAGAAGGCCGGCTGGAACGTCGGCGATCTCGACCTGATCGAGGCCAACGAAGCCTTCGCGGCGCAGGCCTGCGCCGTCAACAAGGACCTCGGCTGGGACACCTCCAAGGTCAACGTCAATGGCGGTGCGATCGCGATCGGTCATCCCGTCGGCGCGTCCGGCGCGCGCGTGCTGGTGACGCTGCTGCACGAGATGCAGAAGCGCGATTCGAAGAAGGGCCTTGCCACGCTGTGCATCGGTGGCGGCATGGGTATCGCGATGTGTCTGGCGCGCGACTGAGTTTGCGCGTAGCTGACGGGTGCGCTGCACACGTCGGTGAGTGCGTTGCACGCGACTAAAAAGGCGGCGGTTGCAAATCAAATATTCTTCGCAACTGCGCAGGCCTCGACTAAAGAGAAACGCCCGGCTCAACGCCGGGCGTTTTGTTCTTGATGTCCGTCAAACGTCCCGCATAATCCCCAGCTAAAAACGATCATTCAGAAACGTCCGAAGACTCCAAGGGAAGGAATACGACATGGCACGTGTTGCATTGGTCACGGGTGGTACGCGGGGCATCGGTGCGGCGATCAGCAAGGCGCTGAAGGCGGCCGGTTACAACGTTGCGGCGAGCTATGCCGGCAACGATGCGGCGGCGGAGAAGTTCAAGGCCGAGACCGGCATCGCGGTCTATAAATGGGACGTCAGCAATTTCGACGCCTGCGCGGAGGGCGTGAAGAAGGTCGAGGCTGATCTCGGGCCGATCGAGGTGCTCGTCAACAATGCCGGAATCACCCGCGACACCGCCTTCCACAAGATGACGCTCGACCAGTGGAACGCCGTCATCAACACCAATCTCGGCTCGCTGTTCAACATGACGCGCCAGGTGATCGAGGGCATGCGTTCGCGCAAGTTCGGCCGCATCATCTCGATCTCGTCGATCAACGGCCAGAAGGGCCAGTTCGGCCAGGTCAACTATTCCGCGGCGAAGGCCGGCGACATCGGATTCACCAAGGCGCTCGCGCTCGAGAACGCCAAGGGCGGCATCACCGTGAACGCGATCTGCCCCGGCTATATCAACACCGAAATGGTGCAGGCGGTGCCGAAGGACGTCCTGGAAAAGAACGTGATCCCGCAGATCCCGGTCAGCCGGCTCGGCGAGCCCGAGGAGATCGCGCGCGCCGTCGTGTTCCTGGCGGCCGATGAGGCCGGCTTCATCACCGGATCGACCATGACCATCAATGGCGGCCAGTATCAGGCGTGATGCGATCGCATCACACGCGGGCGGATATTTCCCACATCGTCATGCCCGGGCTTGTCCCGGGCATCCACGGCCTTACAACAGCCGTCGCCACGAAAGAACGTGGATGGCCGGGACAAGCCCGGCCATGACGGAAACATTGGGCCGATGACTCCCCGCACCGCGACGCTGATCGGACTGACCGCGATTCTGATGTGGTCGCTGCTGTCCGTGATGACGGTGGCGACCGGAAGGATTCCGGCGTTCCAACTCGCCGCGATGACCTTTGCGATCGGCGGCCTCGTCGGCCTGCTCACCTGGATCGGGCGCGGCGAAGCGGCAAAGAGCCTGCGTCAGCCGCCCATCGTCTGGGCCGTCGGCGTCGGCGGTCTGTTCGGCTATCACGCGCTCTATTTCCTCGCGCTGCGCTTCGCGCCGCCGGCGGAAGCCGGTCTGTTGAATTATCTCTGGCCGCTGCTGATCGTGCTGTTCTCGTCCTTTCTGCCCGGCGAGCGGCTTGCCATGCATCACATCATTGGCGCCGTGCTCGGTCTCGTCGGTACCGTGCTGCTGTTCGCCGGCAATACCTCAGGCTTTGCGCCGGGAGCGGTGCCAGGGCTGGTCGCGGCCTTCATCGCCGCCTTCGTGTGGGCGATCTATTCGGTGTCGTCGCGGCGGTTGAAAGCGGTGCCGACCGATGCGGTCGCCGGCTTCTGTCTCGCCACGTCAGTGCTCGCCGCGCTGATGCATCTTGCCCTCGAGACCACGATCTGGCCGGAAACCACGCTGCAATGGCTCTCCGTGGTCGCACTCGGCATCGGCCCGGTCGGTGCCGCCTTCTATGCCTGGGACATCGGCATGAAGCGCGGCGACATCCGCGTGCTCGGCGCCGCCTCCTACGCGACGCCTTTGCTCTCGACGGGCTTTCTCATCGCCGCCGGCTTTGCAAAAGCCAGCGCCAACATCGCCCTCGCCGCGATCCTGATCGCCGGCGGCGGCCTGATCGCGGCCAAGGACATGGTGCTGCGGAAGCGGTGAACGAGGCCTAAGGCTCCCAGCCGCTCGGCGCGAGCTCGAATTTCGCGAACTCGAAGGCCGGTGCGACGGTGCAGCCGACCAGGGTCCATTCGCCCGTCGTCTCCGCCATCTGCCAGGCATTGGCCGGCACGATCGCCTGCGGCCGCTCGCCGCCGACCAGGTCCGTGCCGAGCCGCACCTCGTGCCGGGAGCAACCGTCATGCGCGACGCGCAGCGTCAGCGGGCTGCCGGCGTAATAATGCCAGGTCTCGACCGCGTCGATGCGATGCCAGTGCGAGCGTTCGCCGCGCGCGAGCAGGAAATAGATCGAGGTCGAGCGCGAGCGCCCGTTGGCATCCGTAGTCTGGTCGCGAAACGTCTCTCGATAGTGCCCGCCTTCGGGATGCGGTCGGAGTTCGAGGCGCGCGATGATCTCGGCTGCGGTCGGCATTGATCCCGTCAGGACTTGCTCTCTAGGATTTATTCTTGCGCTCGCGCAGCTCGCCGAACACCGCGGCGGCATCAGCACCCTTCATGTGCAGCTTGGCCGCAACCGCGGGATCGTCGGCCCGGAGAAATACGTTTGCGCGCTTCTCCTCACCGAGCAGCGAGGGAATGGTCGGCTTGTTCTCCGCCCGCAGCTTGGCAACCTCCGCCGCGCGCGCCTGGAGCGCCGCGTTGTCAGGCTCGATGGTGAGCGCGAACTTGACGTTGGAGGCGGTGTATTCGTGGCCGCAATAGAGCTTGAAGTCGTCGGGCAGGGCGCGCAGCTTCAATAGCGAATCCCACATCATCGGATAGGTGCCCTCGAACACGCGGCCGCAGCCGATCGAGAACAGCGTGTCGGCGGCGAACACCGTCTTCTCATTGTCGAACACGTAGGAGATGTGGTCGAGCGTGTGGCCGGGCGTCTCCACGACGCGCCCGAGCAGGGCACCGATCTTGACCACGTCGGCATTGGCGACGCGCAGATCGACGTTGGCAATCTCAGTGGTCTTGTCGTGCGGCGCGACGACGCGGCAATTGAATTTCTGCTTGAGTTCGGCGACCCCGCCGACATGATCGCCATGATGATGGGTGATCAGGATGTCGGTGAGCTGCCAGCCCTCGCGCTCCAGCGCCTTGAGAATCGGGCCGGCCTCCGGTGCGTCGATCGACGCCGTCGCCTTGGTTTCCACATCGTGGACCAGATAACCGAAATTGTCGTTTAAACAGGTGAAAGTACGAATTTCGGCGGCCATGACATCTCCATCGCGCTCAGCCCCGCCAGACAAATATGGCGTTAGCGTTGCGCAGGCAATGCAATATTCCGCGCGCGGCGGCGGCCTCGCGCATGTTACATTGCGGTCATGACCATCGACGTCGTCGACCTCCGCGAGTTCTATTCCCGCCGCCTCGGGATCGTGGCGCGGCAAATGATCAATCGCGGCATCAGGGAGCGCTGGCCGCGCGCCGAGGGCCAGCGCGTGCTCGGCATCGGCTATCCCACGCCCTATCTCGGGCTGTTCCGCGAGGACGCCGAGCGCTGCATCGCGTTCATGCCGGCGGCCCAGGGTGTCCTGAAATGGCCGACGGGGCGGCCGGCGCTGGCCTCGCTGGTCGACGAATTCTCGCTGCCGCTTCCTGACGCCGCGATCGACCGCATCCTCCTGGTTCACGCGCTGGAGATGTCGGATGATCCGGCCGCACTGCTGCGCGAGGTGTGGCGCGTGCTGTCGCCCTCGGGACGCGTCATCGCCGTGATCCCGAATCGGCGCGGGGTGTGGACCCGCACCGACAGCACGCCGTTCGGCCATGGCCGGCCCTATTCGCGCTCGCAGATCACCGAGCTCCTGCGCCAGACCTGGTTCACGCCGACCGCCTGGGGCGAGGCGCTGTTCATGCCGCCTTATGCCGGCGGCTGGGTGTTGAAATCGGCGCAGATGTGGGAGCGCGCCGGTGCTGCGCTGTCGCTGCCCTTTGCCGGCGTGCACATCGTCGAGGCCACCAAGCAGGTCTATCGTGCGATCCCCGCCAAGCGCGAGCGGGCGCGGCTGATTCCCTCGCTGGCGAAGCCCGTGCTGGTGCCGTCCTCGACGACGGCGACGCGCAGTTAGCTTCACCTTTCCCTACGGGAGACGTGGGTCTGTGCCCGGCCGACATCGATCGTCAAAAACAAATCGTCCCGGCGAGGCCGGGACGATGCAGTTCGGAAAATTAGTCGAAGCTTACTCGCCGGGAGCCACTTCGTCGCTGGATGCGACGGGGGCGGCCTCTCGCTCGGGGCGCGGGCCATGCGGCCGGCGACGTCGCCTTGGATAGCGCTCGCCACCACCGCCGCCCTCGAAGCCGCCCTGGCCGCCACTCGCGCCGACATTCACTTGCGGCTGTGCGCCGGTGATGAAGGACGGCAGGCGATCGACGCTGCCGGCATCGGCGATGACGGGCTGCGGCTGGTTCGCAGGTTGCGGCTGCGGCTGATATTGCGGTTGCGGACGATGGTCGCGTTCGCGGTGTTCGCGCGGCTGCTGCTGCTCGCGTTGATAGGGCTGATTGTCGCGCTGCTGGTGATCACGCTGGTGATGCTCGCGCTGGCCGTCGCGGTCGCGCATGAAAGGCTGCTGCTGCGGCTGCGGGACGAAACCCGGCTCCTGGCCGAAGGCCGAGAAATTCTCGCCGTCGTCCTCGCTGTCCTCGCCGCTGCTGTTGCTGACAGGCTCGTCACCGCGAGGCTGCTGGTTCTGGCGGAACTGCTCCTGGGCGGCCGCGATCAGGCGGAAATAATGCTCGGCATGCTGGTAGTAGTTCTCGGCCGCAACGGGGTCGCCGGAGGAGCGCGCATCGCGCGCGAGCTGGAGATACTTCTCGGCGATGTGCGAGGCCGTGCCGCGGATCTTGATGTCGGGTCCGTTGGATTCGTAGACCCGGGTCATCGGGTTCTGGCCGCGCCGGTTGTTGTTGTTATTGTTGTTGCGGTTGCGCATCCGCTGCTTGTTCTGACCGTTTCTCATGTCCTGCCTTTAATTCCAGCCCTAAAGGTTGCACGCATTACTGATTGCTAGGAGTGACCTGGTGACAGCGGTTCACAGCTCTCGCGCGCACCGCGCGCAAAAGCGGCCTGAACCCTGCCGATGTTTGTCGACCGTCGCGTTCAACAAAGACGCGTTCCCCACCCGCCAGCATTCATTGCCAGCGAACCCATTCATATCGCCTGCCGAAACAAGCCCAGCTTTCTTGCGTTAGTCTTCAAGCGCAATATCTGGCTTTCGTTCACGTTGCGGTCGGAGAGCAGCGCAGCTCCACTGGCCATCGCGCTCAACAGGACCTGCGGCTTGGAACCTATAATCAGTAAAGCTCTCGCCCGAGAGCCCGGCTTTCACCCGTAGGTCTACGGGGCCGGCACCGATGTGTTGACCGGAACGTAGTCGTTCCCACGGGATATTCCAAGAGCTTTTTGCAAGCCAATCCGGCTTTTATGGGGGCATTTTTCGGGCTGATACGGCTCGCGGAATGCCCGCCAGGTCGGCCTTGGGTGGCCTGTCCACCGATAACGCGGCACCCACCATCAAGGTTTCAATATTTCGGGCCTGGCCCTGTCCGGCCTCGACGATCAGCGCACCGCCAGCGGCGAGGCGCTCGCTCGCCTGCGGGATCAGGACCCGATAGGCGTCGTATCCGTCATTGCCGCCGTCCAGCGCCAGATGTGGATCGTGCTCGCGTACCTCGACGCTGAGTTTCGGGATTTCGGCCGAGGGAATATAGGGCGGGTTCGACACGATAAGATCGAACGGGCCGGAGAGCGCGGCCGCATAGGAGCAGGCGACGAAGGCGGCGCGGCCGGCGAGGCCGAGAGACGTGGCATTGTCCCTGGCGGTGACGAGCGCGGTCAGGCTGAGGTCGGTACCGACGCCGAAGGCATCAGGGATGTCGTGCAGCAGCGCGAGCAGGATCGCGCCGGATCCGGTGCCGATGTCGGCGATCCGCGGCGGATGGGATGTTGGCCGTTCGCGAAGGATTTCGAGCGCAAGCTCGACCACCGTCTCGGTGTCGGGACGCGGCACCAGCGTCGCCTCGGACAGTCGGAAGGGCAGGCCCCAGAATTCGCGTGTCCCGAGAATGCGTGCAACCGGCTCGCCGGCGATGCGGCGTTCTGCGTGCTCCACCAATCGCGACGCTTCGGCCGCGGTGAGGGGGCGGGCTGCCTGCGCGACCAGGCCGGTGAGGTCGAGGCCGAGCACAGCGCCGAGCAGGATGCGCGCGTCGAGCTCCGCCTCGTCCAGCCGCGCCGCTTTCAACTTCGCAGCCAGCGCGCGCCGCGCGCTCTCGATGGGCTGTGCGGTGAAGGGATTGTTCTGGGTCACGCCGCCGCGCCCTGCGCGGCGAGCTGCGCGGCCTGGTGCTCGGTGGTCAGTGCATCGATCAATTCGCCGAGCGCTTCGCCCGCGATCACCTGCGGCAGCTTATAGAGCGTCAAATTGATGCGATGGTCGGTGACGCGCCCTTGCGGAAAATTGTAGGTGCGGATGCGCTCGGAGCGGTCTCCGGAGCCGACCTTCTCCTTGCGCTCGGCCGAGCGGGCGGCGTCGACGCGCTGGCGCTCGGCGTCGTAGATGCGCGAGCGCAGGATGTTCATGGCCGAGGCGCGGTTCTTGTGCTGTGAGCGGCTGTCCTGCATCATCACCACGATGCCGGTCGGGATGTGGGTGATGCGGATCGCCGATTCGGTCTTGTTGACGTGCTGCCCGCCCGCACCTTGCGCGCGCATGGTCTCGATGCGCAAATCCTCGGTCTTGATGTCGACGTCGACATCCTCGACCTCCGGCAGCACCGCGACCGTCGCCGCGGAGGTATGGATGCGTCCCTGCGTCTCGGTGTCGGGCACGCGCTGCACGCGGTGTACGCCGGATTCGAATTTGAGCTTGGAGAACGCGCCGCGGCCCTGCACCTCCGCGATGATTTCCTTGTAGCCGCCGACGGTGCCTTCGCTGGCCGAGATCACCTCGACCTTCCAGCCCTGAAGGCTGGCGAAGCGCTCGTACATCCGGAACAGATCGCCGGCGAACAGCGAGGCCTCGTCACCGCCGGTGCCGGCGCGGATCTCCAGCATCACGTTACGGTCGTCCATGGCGTCCTTGGGCAGCAGCGCGACGCGGATCTGCTGGACCAGCTCCTCGATCTTTGGCGCGAGCTCGTCGCGCTCGGCTTCCGCCATGCTGCGCATCTCGGGATCGGTTGCGGGATCGGCGATCAGTGCCTCGGTGTCGGCAAGTTCTTTCACGGCGGAGCGATAGGCCTTCACCAGCTCGATCAGCGGCGTGATCTCGGCGAGCTCGCGCGTGATCTGCACGTAGCGCTCGGAGGCGAGCTGGCCCAGCGATTCGGCCTCGAGCGAGGCGTGGTGGGCGAGCAGGACGTCCAGTTTGGCTTCGGGGAGTGACGACATCGGTTCAGTCTCGAATGGCGGAAGGAGGCGAGGCGGCAGGGAGCGGAGACAGGCCCGCTACAACGCCAGGCCTTCGGCCTCGGCAAATTCCGTCAGCTTCTGCCGGATCGAGACGCTGCCGGCGGGCGCGTCCAGCAGCGGCGCGAGCATCGCCTCGGCTTTCTTGGCATCGAGGTCGAGCACCATGGCCTTGACCGGGCCAAGGGCTGTCGCCGAGAGCGACAGCGAGCGATAGCCGAGGGCAATCAGCGCCAGCGCGCCGAGCGGCTTGGAGGCCATCTCGCCGCAAAGCGAGAGCGACTTCTTCGCCGCATCGGATTTGCGCGCGATGTCGCGCAGCGCGCGCAGGATCGGCGCCGACATGGTGTCGAAGCGCTCGGAGACCTTGGCGTTGCCGCGGTCGACCGCGAACAGGAACTGGAACAGATCGTTGGATCCGACCGAGATGAAGTCCACTTTCCTCAAGAGCTCGTCGAGCTGATAGAGCAGCGCCGGCACCTCGACCATGGTGCCGATGTCGATTCTTTCGGGCAGCGTGTGACCATGCTGGCGCAGATAAGTCAGCTCGCGCTCGACCAGGGCCTTCGCCGAATCGAACTCGGCGACTTCCGAGATCATCGGGAACATGATCTTCAGCGAACGGCCGCCCCCGGCGCGCAAGAGCGCGCGGATCTGGCCGCGCAGCAGGCCGGGACGATCGAGCCCGAGCCGGATCGCACGCCAGCCGAGCGCGGGATTTTCCTCGATCACGGCTTCCATATAGGGCAGCGCCTTGTCGCCGCCGATATCGAGCGTGCGGAAGGTGACGGGTTTGGTACCGGCGGCATCGAGCACGGTGCGATAGAGCGCGAGCTGGTCGCTGGTGCGCGGCAGGCTCTGGCCGACCATGAATTGCAGCTCGGTGCGAAACAGGCCGATGCCGGCGCTGCCGGTGTCCTCGATATGCGGCAGGTCGATGGCAAGACCTGCGTTGATCATCAGCTCGACCTTCTGGCCGTCTTTGGTGACGCAGGGCCGGTCGCGCAGCGCCAGGTACTGTGCCTGACGGCGGGCGCGGAAGCGCACGCGCTCGGCGAAGGCGGCCTCGATTTCCTGCGAGGGCCGCACGTAGATCGAGCCGGAGGTGCCGTCGACGATGATGGCGTCGCCGGGATCGGCGATGCCGGGCGCGTTCGGCACTTCGCCGACCGCAGGGATGCCCAGCGCGCGCGCCACGATCGAGACGTGGGAGTTGGCAGTGCCTTCCTCCAGCACGATGCCCCGCAGGCGCTTGCGGTCGTAGTCGAGCAGCGCCGCCGGGCCCATGGCGCGGGCAATGACGATGGCGTTGTCTGGCAGCTGCTCGCGCGACGGCGCGTGGTCCTGACCGACCAGCTGCCGCATCAGGCGATAGCCGAGATCTTCGAGGTCGTGCAGGCGGTCGCGCAGATACGGATCGGTCGAGCGCAGCATGCGCGCGCGGGTGTCGGACTGCACGCGCTCCACCGCGGCCTCCGCGGTGAGGCCGGTGGCGACGGCCTCGTGCAGCTTGTGCGACCAGCCCTGGTCGTTGGCGAACATGCGGTAGGCTTCCAGCACCTCGCGGTGCTCGCCGCCTTCGGCGACGTCGCCGCGCTCCAGCATGCGGTCGAGATCGGCGCGCAGCTTGGCGAGCGCGGTGTCGAGCCGCTTGATCTCCTTCGGCAGGTCCTCGGCGATGTAGTCCTTGATGACGACGCGCGGCTCGTGCAGCACGACATGGCCGAGCGCGATGCCTTCCGACAGGATGGCGCCGACCTTCTGCGCGGAATGGCGCGCCGCAGGCTCCTGGCCGGGCTGCGCCAGCGCGGAGAGCTCGCCCGAGGCGATCAGCTCCGCCAGCACCATGGCGGTGGTCTGGAGCGCCTCGAGCTCCTCCTCGACATAGTTACGCTTGGCGCGGTTCTGCACCACCAGCACGCCAAGCGTGTTGCCGGCCCGCAGGATCGGCACGCCGAGGAAGGAGTGGTAGATCTCTTCACCGGTCTCGGGGCGGAACGAGAAGGCGGGATGGCTCTGCGCGTCGCTCAAATTGAGCGGCGTCGCCTCGCTGGCAACGAGGCCGACCAGGCCCTCATGGGCGCTGAGCACGGTGTGGTGCACCGCCTCGCGATTGAGACCCTCGGTGGCGTAGAGCTCCAGCGTGTTGTCGATGCGCAGCACGTAGACCGAGCACACCTCGGCCACCATGTTGGCGGCGATCAGCACCACGATCTTGTCCAGCCGCTCCTGGGCCGAGACCTGCTCCGCCATGGTTTCGCGGAGCCGTCTCAACAAGACGCGGGGACCTCCCGACGCGCTCCGCATGAACCGTCAACCTCCTCCGTCTGCCGGGCCCGAAAGGACCGCCGGCGGCTCGCCCAGAACTCCAGAAAAACAATAAGCTTGCTCGTCCGGCACCGGCCAGGCCCCAAATCTTCCTCAGATTTGGCGCTTGTGCCGAATCGGCACCACCTCAACTGGGGCACAGTTTATGGCAGCCCACCCTGTCCGCCCTATAGCGAATTGGGGCTTGTTTTGCCAAGCAAAACGCCTGCCAAACGCGAATGTGTGGGGACTTCAGCGTTTGCTGCGACCGCTAAGAGAAAATTAGCCTAAGTGTGATCGAGGCCGTAGAGCGTGTGCAGGGTGCGTACCGCAAGCTCGGTATAGGCGGTGTCGATCAACACCGAGAATTTGATCTCGGAGGTTGTAATGGCCCGGATGTTGATATTCCGCCCCGCGAGGGCCGAGAACGCCTGGGCGGCGACCCCGGCATGGCTGCGCATGCCGCTGCCGATCACCGAGATCTTGGCGACGTCGGTGGCGGTGTCGAGCCTGCTATAGCCGATCTTGGACTTGGCGGCGGTAATCGTGTCCTTGGCGCGGGTGTAGTCGGCGGCCGGCACTGTGAAGGTGAGGTCGGTGGTCTTGCCGTCCTCGGACACGTTCTGAACGATCATGTCGACATTGATGTTGGCATCCGCCAGCGGGCCGAAGATCGAGGCGGCCACACCCGGCTTGTCCTCGATCTGGCGCACCGAGATCTGGGCCTCGTCCTTGGAGAAGGCGATACCGGTGACGACGTGGCTTTCCATGATCTCCTCCTCGCTGCAGATCAGCGTGCCGGGCGGCTGGTTGGCATGCGGGTCGATATCCTCGGGCTTGTCGAAGCTCGAGCGGACGAAGATCGGCATGTTGTGGACCATGCCGAGTTCCACCGAGCGGACCTGGAGCACCTTGGCGCCCTGCGACGCCAGTTCCAGCATGTCCTCGAATGCGATCTTGTCGAGCCGCTTGGCCTTCGGCACGATTCGCGGGTCGGTGGTGTAGACACCGTCGACGTCGGTATAGATGTCGCAGCGGTCTGCCTTGACGGCAGCGGCGACGGCCACGGCCGAGGTGTCGGAGCCGCCACGGCCGAGCGTGGTGATGCGATTGGTCTCGGGGTTGATGCCCTGGAAGCCGGCGATGACCGCGACCTCCTTGCGCTCCCTAAAGCGCTTGATGATCTCGCTGCCGTCGATGTCCTCGATCCGGGCCGAGGCATGGGCGTCGCTGGTCTTGATCGGGATCTGCCAGCCCTGCCAGGAGCGGGCCTGGATGCCCATGCCCTGGAGCACGATGGCCAGCAGGCCCGACGTCACCTGCTCGCCGGAGGCGACGACGGCGTCGTATTCGCGCGCGTCGTGCATGGGCGAGGCCTCGGTGCACCAGGCCACCAGCTCGTTGGTCTTGCCGGACATCGCCGAGACGACCACGGCCACTTCATGGCCGGCGTCGACCTCGCGCTTCACATGGCGCGCGACGTTGCGGATACGTTCGATGTTGGCGACGGACGTGCCGCCGAATTTCATCACGAGGCGGCTCATGACGACGCGTGCATTCCCTCATAAGGATCAGTATGGTGACCGCACTGGACGAATGCCTTGCGGATACCGACCGCGCGTATACAGAGCGGCGGGGCTGGGGGCAAGCGGGTTCCTGCGGGGGCAGGTGCGGGGAGTGGGTTAACCGAGATCATGGCGCGTTATATCGACGAGATCCTGCAGCCGGGCGAGCGGGTGTTGTATTCGACCAATGCGCACTGGATCTTCTATTTTCCGGCCATCGTGGCCTGGATCGTGGCGCTGGCCCTGCTCGTCCTCTCACGGCAGGCGACGACGGACGGGCTGGTTATGCTTTGCCTCGGAGCCGCGGGTCTCGTGGCGCTGCCGGCCCTGTATTGGACCATCAAGGGCTGGTTCCATCGCTTCACCACGGAGACCGACGTCACCAACCTCCGCGTCGTGCACAAGACCGGCTTCATCAAGCGCCGCACTTTTGAAATGGCGTTGGATAAGGTCGAGAGCGTCGATGTCGACCAGACCATTCTTGGACGTATTCTCAACTACGGCGACGTGACGATTCGCGGCGTCGGCGAGGGGATCGAGACGATCAAGACCATCGCCTCGCCGCTCGCCTTCCGTAGTTCGATCACCACGCGGTAGGACCGCGCGTAAACCATGAGCATGCAGCAAAATACTTCCGTTTCTGCCCCGCCGGGCTCGACCGTCGACGCCGCCGAGATCGCGAAATTCTCGAAACTCTCGGCGGAGTGGTGGGACCCCAAGGGCAAGATGGCGCCGCTGCACCGGATCAACCCGCTGCGGCTCGGCTACATCCGCGACGCCGCCTGCCGCAAGTTCGAGCGCAACGTGCGCAGCCTCAACTGCCTCGGGGGCTTGCGCGTGCTCGACATCGGCTGCGGCGCGGGGCTGTTGTGCGAGCCGCTGTCGCGGCTGGGCGCGCAGGTGATCGGCGTCGATCCCTCGGCCAGCAACATCGCCGCCGCCAAGCTGCATGCCGGCAAGAGCCATCTGTCGATCGACTACCGCTGCACCACGGTGGAGGAGATCGACCCGCGCGAGCGCTTCGACATCGTGCTGGCGATGGAAGTGGTCGAGCACGTCACCGACGTCGGCATGTTCCTGAAGCGCTGCGCCTCGATGCTGAAGCCGAACGGTCTGATGGTGGTGTCGACGCTGAACCGGAACTGGAAGAGCTTCGCGCTCGCCATCGTCGGCGCCGAATACGTGCTGCGCTGGCTGCCGCGTGGCACCCACGAATGGAACAAGTTCGTCACCCCCGACGAGCTCGCAAAATATCTGCTCGACAACCGCCTCGTCATCACCGAGCAGACCGGCGTCGTCTACTCACCCTTCGCCGACAAATGGACGCTCTCGTCGGATATGGACGTGAACTACATGGTGGTGGCGGAAGGGATGGTGTGAGCCCTCGGAGGTGAAGTGCGACCTGTCACTCCGAAAGCGGTGTCGTCCCTGCGAACGCAGGGACCCATAACCACCGGCCGCTGTGGTTGGCAAGAATAGGCGCTCCGAGCATGTACTACGTCTACATCCTCGCCAGCCGCCGTCACGGCACGCTGTACATCGGCATAACCAACTCGCTCCAGAAGCGACTGGACGAGCATCGCGCCGGCAGAGGCTCGGAGTTCGTCAAGCGCTACGGTGTGCACCGCCTCGTCTACACCGAAGCCTACGAGCGGGCGGAAGAAGCGATCGCTCGTGAAAAGCAGCTCAAGCGCTGGAAGCGCGACTGGAAGATCGAGCTGATCGAGCGGGACAATCCGGAGTGGCGTGATCTCAGCGATCTCTTGGTTTGACGCTGTGATGCTGCCAAGCAAACGCTGTCGTCCCTGCGAACGCAGGGACCCATAACCCCAGGGAGCAGTTATGCGGAGGCTGCTAACCCGCGTATCCAATACCGTCTGTTACCGATAGATTCCGCGGTATGGGTCCCTGCGTTCGCAGGGACGACATTGAGTTTGTGGTGTGAGCATCGCTCCCATGACATTCCTGCGGTTGACCGCGCGGGTTGCAGCTTGCACGTTGGTCGCAAATCCTTTCCTGCCCCACCACCCCATGCTCACCATCGCCAGCCTCTGGATTCCCTTCACCGTCATTGCCGCGCTGGGCCAGGTCGCGCGCAATGCGATGCAGCGGTCGCTGACGAAGCCGCTGGGGACCTGGGGCGCGACCAATATCCGCTTCCTGTTCGGCTTTCCGTTCTCGCTGCTGTTCCTCGGCGTGGTGCTGGTCGCGACCGGCGATCACCTCGGCATGCCGCCGTCCGCGTTCTGGCCGTGGCTGCTGCTGGGCGCGCTCAGCCAGATCGTCGCCACCGGGTTGATGCTGCTCGCAATGAACGATCGCTCCTTCGTGGTGACGACGGCGTACCTGAAGACCGAAGCGATCCAGACCGCGATCTTCGGCTTCGTCTTTCTCGGCGATCACCTGACCTGGCTGAAAGTGCTGGCGATCGTGATCGCCACGATCGGCGTCGTCATTACCGCGCTGCGGCCGGGCGGCGAGAAGAGCTTTGCGGAATTGAAGCCGACCATCACCGGCCTCGTCGCGGCTGCGGCGTTCGCGCTCTCGGCGGTCGGCTTTCGCGGCGCCATCATCAATGTGCCCGACGTCTCTTTCGTGACGGCGGCGTCGTTCACGCTGGTGCTCGGCCTGTTCGTGCAGACCCTGGTGCTGACGATCTATCTGCTCTGGCGCGCGCCGAACGTGTTGCGGGGCATCCTCGGGCTCTGGCGGCCGTCGATGCTGGCGGGCTTCACGGGCGCCTTCGCCTCGCAATTCTGGTTCCTGGCGTTCGCGCTGACGGCCGCCGCCAATGTCCGCACGCTGGCGCTGATCGAGGTGCTGTTCGCGCAGGCCGTGGCGTATTATTCGTTCAAGCAGCCGATCGCGCCGCGCGAGCTTTTGGGTATCGCGCTGATCGTCGTCGGTGTGGCTGTGCTCGTGGGCGCTTAATTCCGGTCTTCCGGCAGCGTCGGCAGCGGCGAGACCTCGATGCCTTCGTCGATCAGCGATTTCGCCTCCTCGGGCGAGGCCTCGCCATAGATCGGACGGTGCTCTTTGTCGCCGTAATGCATGGCGCGGGCCTCGTTGGCGAAACGCTCACCGACATTGTCGGCGTTCTTGACGATGTGGTCGCGCAATTCCTTGAGCTTGGTGCGCAGCTCGCGCTCCTGCGCCATCAAGAGCGAGGTCGGCGCTGATGGTGCAGCCTCGGGTGCAGGCGTGGCGTTCGCGGTGGGCTCCGGGGGCGGCGCGGCGCGCCCGCGGCCCTTCTTGCCGACGATGCGCGGTGCCATGATCGCCTTGTCGACCTTGGCCGAGCCGCAGATCGGGCAGGTCACGAGCTTGCGCTTGACCTGCTGGTCATAGGCCGACGAGCTCTGAAACCAGCTTTCGAAGTCGTGGTTCCGGTCGCAGTGCAGTGCGTAGCGGATCATGCCGATCCCCGCACGAGATGCAGATGGTCGGGCCCGGCCTTGGCCTCGGCGACGCCGAAGCGCCGGCCATGCTGGAGCGAGGGAATCGCGCGGCGCGCGGTCTCGACCTTGGCCGGGTCGATCCGGGCCATGATGATGCCGGGCTCGACGTCGCCCTCGGCGAGGATCTCGCCCCAGGGGTCGATGATCAGCGAGTGACCATAGGTCTCGCGCTTGTTCTCGTGGGTACCTGCCTGTGCGGCGGCGAAGATGAAGCAGCCGGTTTCGATCGCGCGCGAACGCAGCAGCACGTGCCAATGCGCTTCGCCGGTCTTGCGGGTGAAGGCCGAAGGCACGGTGATGAAGGACGCTCCGCTCTCGGCCAGCGCACGGTAGAGCGCAGGGAAACGGACATCGTAGCAGATCGTCAGGCCGACCCGGCCCCAGGGCAGGTCGGAGATCACGGCCGTCTCGCCCGGCTGGTAATTGGCGGATTCGCGATAGCTCTCGCCGTCCGGCAGCTCGATGTCGAACATGTGAATCTTGTCGTAGCTCGCGAGCACATTGCCCTCGGGCCCGATCAGGAAGGAGCGGTTGACGGCCTTCTCGGGCGAGAAGCGCAGCGCCAGCGAGCCGACATGGAGATGGATCTTCAGCTCCGCGGCCAGCGCGCGATAGGCCTTCAGCGAGCTGTCATCCTCTTCGCTCTGGAGGTGCTCGAACAGCGCCTTGCGGTTCAGCTGCATCATGTTGCTGACTTCGGGCGTCTGCACGTAGTCGGCGCCGTTCGCCGCCGCCTGCCGGATCAGTTTGGTTGCCTGTTCCAGGCTCGGCCCCGGCAGCAGGCCGGTGCGCATCTGCACCATGGCCGCGGTGAACGTGCGGTTCTCGCTCATGAGACGGCCTTGACGCTGTCGAGCATGCCGTCGAGCTTGCCTTCGCGATCGAGCGCGTAGAGGTCGTCGCAGCCGCCGACATGGGTTCCGCCGATCCAGATCTGCGGGAAGGTCGAGCCCTCGCCGGCGCGATCGTACATCTCCTGCCGCCACGACGGGTTCTTGGCGACGTCGAATTCCGTGAAGGCCGCCTTCTTGCGGGTCAACAGCGACCTCGCCGCGGAACAATAGCCGCAGCCCGGCCTGGTATACATCTCGACAGCAGCAGTCATGGCGTCCAGCGCTTTCATGTCATGAACTGAATTCATTGAATTATATGGGACGTGGGCCGGCCTCGACAACCCGGGCAAAGACCAGCACGTCCACCTGGGCCGCCTTGGCGCGCAGCAGGGCCCGCGCGCAGGCATCCAGCGTCGCGCCCGTGGTCAGGACATCGTCGACCAGGACGATGCGGCGGCCCTGAATCTCGGCCTGGTGGCCCGGGGATACCTGGAACGCGCCCTGCACATTGCTGGCGCGCAGGGCCCGGGACAGGCCGATCTGCTGCTCGGTGGCGCGCACCCGGCGCAGGAACTCGCCGCGCACTTCCACGCCGCTCTGCCGCGCGATGATCCGCGCCAGCGCCCCGGACTGGTTGAAGCGGCGTCGCCAAGCTCGCCGCCAATGCAGCGGCACAGGCACCAGCATGTCGGCGCCGGCGAGCAGCTCGCCGCCCGCGCGCGCCATCCAGCGCCCCATCGCCGGTGCCAGATCGGTGCGGTCCTGGTATTTCAGCGCATGCACCAGCGTGCGCGCGACGTCGTCATAGCGTACCGCCGCGCGCGCCCGCTGGTAGGCCGGCGGGCTCGCGATCGCCTCCATCGACAGCATGTCGGGGCCGGGATCGTAGACGAAGGGAATGCCGAGCCGCGGGCAATAGGGCCGCTCGATGAACGACAGCCGCGCCCAGCACGCAGCGCAAACGCCCTCACCGTCGACCGGCTCGTGGCAGGACACGCACTGCGTCGGCAGCGCGATGTCGAGCGCGAGCCGTGCGGTGCGCGCCAGCACATGGCGGCCGGCCATCCACGCGGCGCGCAATGGTGCGGCGATGGAACGGGTGGGGGCAGCGTCGGTTTCCATGCGGGGAGGCTAGCGTTCCGCGACAATCTGCTCAAGCAGCACTCTCGTGCCCCGGACGCAGCGCAGCGCCACTTCGGCGGTGCGCTGCAGAGCCGGGGCCCATCTCACCGCATCCCGATGTGCTGCTTTTGGGTCCCGGCTCTGCGCAGCAGCGCTAAGGGCGCTGCAGCGCGTCCGGGACACGCGAGAGGAGATTGCAATGACCGCCGTGATCGGCGTAACCAGCGGCATGGCCCAGCCCCCGCAAACGCCGCCCGCTTTGTTCGATCGTGCCTTGCTGCACGCGCGGCAGCGGCGCGCGCAGGCGCAAGGCGTGGTCACGTTCCTGCTCGACCGTGTTGCCGAGGACATGTCCGATCGGCTGGCCGCGGTGATGCGCGAGTTTCACGCACCGGTCGATCTCTGGACGCCCGGCGAGGGTCTCGCGGCGATGCGCACGCGACTGCCGTCGCTCGAGCGGATCGCACTCGAGGCGGCGGGTGCGGAGAAATTGCCCTTCGCACAGGAAAGTCTCGATCTTGTCGTCTCGGCGCTGGCGCTGCAATTCGTCAACGACGTGCCGGGCGTGCTCGCGCAAATTCGCCGCGCGCTGAAGCCGGACGGGTTGCTGCTCGCGGCGATGATCGGCGGCGACAGCCTGACCGAGCTGCGGCAGGCCTTTGCTGCGGCGGAAGCCGAATGCGAGGGCGGTGTGTCGCCGCGCGTGGCGCCGTTTGCCGATCTGCGCGACATCGGCGCGCTGTTGCAGCGGGCCGGCTTTGCGCTGCCGGTCACCGACGTCGACCGCGTCGTGGTGCGCTATGGCAATGCGTTTGCGCTGATGCAGGATCTGCGCCGCATGGGCGCGGCCAATATGCTGATCGAGCGGCGGCGGACGCCGACGCGGCGCGCGACGCTGCTGCGCATGGCCGAAATCTATGCCGAGCGCTTCGCCGACGCCGACGGCCGCATCCGTGCCACCTTCGACGTCATCTGGCTCTCCGGCTGGGCCCCGCATGCGAGCCAGCAGCAGCCGCTCAAGCCCGGCTCGGCGAAAGCGAGCCTGGCCGAGGCGGTGAAGAAGGCGGGAGAGAAGTGACGTGTGTCTTGGACGCGCTGCAGCGTGAAACGCTGCTGCGCAGAGCCGGGACCCAGTCTGCGGCCTCTGGGCCCCGGCTCTGCAGCGCTTTGCGCTGCGTCCGGGGCACGGCAGACCTCACATCAACAGATCGATCAGATGCGGAATCAGCGGAATGTCCGCGGGCGGCATGGGGTAGTCGCGCAGCTTGTTGGCGCGGACCCAGGCGAGGTTCTGGCCCTCGCGCGCCGTGACCATCCCTTCCCAGCGCCGGCAGATGTAGAGCGGCATCAACAAATGGAAGGTCTCGTAGCCGTAACTCGCAAACGTCAGCGGTGCGAGGCACGGCTCGGCGACCGTGATGCCAAGCTCCTCGTGGAGCTCGCGGATCAGGCTCTGCTCGGGCCGCTCGCCGGGCTCGAGCTTGCCGCCGGGAAATTCCCAGAGGCCCGCCAGCGCCTTACCTTCGGGGCGTTGCGCGATCAGGACGCGCTTGTCGGCGTCGACCAGCGCGCAGGCCACCACCAATGTCAGTTTGAGATCGGCCATCGGCGTCCGCTTACGACCTGTAATCCCCGTTGATCGCGACATATTCCTTGGTGAGGTCGCAGGTCATGACGCGGTCGCGGCCCTTGCCGAGGCCGAGCGAGACCAGAATCGCGATCTCCGGCGACTTCATCGCCTCCGACACCTGGGCTTCGTCATAGGACGGATCGCGCGCGCCGTTCCTGGCGACGCGGATGCCGTTGAAGGAGATCGAGAGCCTGTCGCGATCAGCGGGCTCGCCGGCCTTGCCGACCGCCATCACCACGCGGCCCCAATTGGCATCCTCGCCGGCAATCGCGGTCTTCACCAGCGGCGAGTTCGCGATCGACATCGCGATCTTGCGCGCGGAAGCCTTGGTCTTGGCGCCCTCGACCGTGATCTCCACCAGCTTGCGGGCCCCTTCGCCGTCGCGCGCCACCTGCTCGGCGAGGTTGGCGAGCACCTGGTTGAACGCCTTGACGAACGCCTTCAGGCGGGGGTCGCTGGCGCGGCTGATCTTCGGCGCGCCGTGCTCGGCCGCAGCGCCGGTCGCAAACGCCAGGAGCGTGTCCGAGGTCGAGGTGTCGCCGTCGATCGTCACGGCGTTGAAGGTATCTTCGACTCCGGCCTTGAGCAGCGCTTGCAACGCCGCCGGCGCGATCGGCGCGTCGGTGAAGATAAAGGACAGCATCGTCGCCATGTCGGGCGCGATCATGCCGGCACCCTTGGCCATGCCGTTGATGGTGACCTTGGCCTTGCCGAGCTTGACGGTCGCGGTCGCGACCTTCGGGAAGGTGTCGGTGGTCATGATCGCCTTGGCCGCGGCGAGATAATCGCCTGCTTCCGCGGTTTCGGCGAGACGGCCGAGCACGCCGTCGAACTTGGTCGCGTCCAGCGGCTCGCCGATCACGCCGGTCGAGGCCAGGAAGATCTCGCTCTCGCTGCAGCCGACCGCCTTGGCCGCGATCTTCGCCGTCAGCGCGGTGGAGGCGCGGCCGGTCTTGCCGGTGAAGGCGTTGGCATTGCCGGAATTGACCACGAGGGCGCGCGCCTTGCCGCCCTTCAGCTTGGCACGGCACCATTCGACCGGTGCCGACGGGCATTTCGACCGCGTGAACACGCCGGCGACCGCGGTGCCCTTGTCCATCACCGCCAGCAGCACGTCGGTGCGGTTCTTGTAGCGGATGCCGGCCTCGGCCGTCGCGAGGCGGATGCCTGCAATCACGGGCATGTCGGGAACGGTTTTCGGGGCGAGCGGGGAGACGGAGGAGGACATCGCGGGGCGCCTTGGTGGGGTCTGGATATGCAGATGGCCGGGGAATCCCCGGCCATTGCGACGTTAGATACTATTGGCGTCCGCGAAGTGACAGCGATTTCTTACTTCTTCGCCGGCGGCGCCATCTTGCTGTCGGACGGCTTGGCGTCCGGCTTGGCGGCATCTGCCGCCGGCTGGTCCAGCCGCTCGACCTTGGCTTCGGTGCGCAATTTGGCGACGTAGTCGGCCTGCGCCTTGCGGGTCACGTACTGCTCGATCTGGGCCTTGACCTGCTCGAAGTCCGGCGCCTTGCGGTTGCGCTTTTCCTCGACCTTGATGATGTGCCAGCCGAACTGCGACTTCACGGGGTCGGAGATCTTGCCCGGCTCCAGCGCGAAGGCCACGGCCGAGAATTCCGGCACCATCTGTTCCTTGGTGAAGAAGCCGAGGTCGCCGCCGTCGGCCGAGCCCGGATCCTTGGACTTCTTCTTGGCGAGCTCGGCGAAATCGGCGCCCTTGTCGAGCTCGGCCTTCACTGCCTTGGCCTCGTCCTCGGTCTCGACCAGGATGTGGCGGGCGCGCACCTCCTGCTCGCCGGTGATCTGCTTGGCGGCCTCGTCATAGACCTTCTTCATGGCGTCGGGGGTGGTGGCGGCCTTGCCCTCATTGGCGAGCAGACTGTCCATCAGGAGCCGGTTGCGGGCAAACGCCAGGCGCTTCTTGAACTCCTCGTTGTCGGCGATCTTCTTATCCTCGGCAGCCTTGCTGACGATCTTCATGTCGATCAGGAAGGACAGGACGTTCTCGTCCTTGGTTGCCGGATCCATCTGGGCGAGGCTCGGCCCGAGCTCCTCCTCGGCCATGGTCACGTCGCTCTTCTTGATTTCAGCGCCATTGACCTTCGCCAGCACCGGATCGTCGGCGGCGCGCAACGGCCCGGCGAAGGCCAGGGACAGCGCCAAAGTGAGGCAGCCGGCCAGGGCGGACGCATGGCGGAAACGCTGGCCGGTGGTTACCGGAAACGAGGTGGTCATGGAAAATCCTTTTGTTGAAGCAGGGGGCTGCTCGAGCGGGGCGGACACTCGCCCAATCAAGGTGGCTTGGCAACGCGAAAAGTCTGTCAAAATGATGAATTAGCCGCAATGCGGCCGCCGTTGACAAGGCTAGGGGCCGGCCATATCTCTGACCGGTCGCGTCCATGGCGATGGCGTTTATTTTGCTGCGTTTTTGGCCGTTGAACCCAGACTTGCTCAACTCCCACCCATATGGCGGACGACCCCCCGCGGGCTGAGGGCGCCATCGGCGTCACGGTGAGTTGAATAGGCAGGCGGGTGACAACTTCTTGGCTGCAACGCGGTTGAATCGCGAACACAGGAACTAGGCATGATCGGCGCGCTCGCCCGCAAGTTTTTCGGCTCCGCCAACGACCGGCGGGTGAAGGGATATCAGTCCCGCGTCAACGCGATCAACGCGCTGGAGCCGGAGGTCTCGAAACTCTCCGACGAGGCGCTCAAGGCCCGCACCGCGGAATTCAAGCAGCAGCTCGCGGGCGGCAAGACCCTCGACGACCTCCTGGTCCCCGCCTTCGCCACGGTGCGCGAGGCCGCCAAGCGCACGCTTGGCCAGCGCCATTTCGACGTCCAGCTGATCGGCGGCATGGTGCTGCACGAGGGCGACATCGCCGAGATGAAGACCGGCGAAGGCAAGACGCTGGTGGCAACGCTGGCGGTCTATCTCAACGCGCTGGCCGGCAAGGGCGTCCACGTCGTCACCGTCAACGACTATCTCGCCCGCCGCGACTCCGGCTGGATGGGCCAGATCTACGGCTTCCTCGGCATGACCACCGGCGTGATCGTGCACGGCCTCGACGATGCCGAGCGCAAGGCGGCCTATGCCTGCGACATCACCTACGGCACCAACAACGAATACGGCTTCGACTATCTTCGCGACAACATGAAGTACCGGCTCGAGGACATGGTCCAGCGGCCGCATTTCTTCGCCATCGTCGACGAGGTCGACTCCATCCTCATCGACGAAGCGCGCACGCCGCTGATCATCTCCGGCCCGCTCGACGATCGCTCCGACTTCTACAACACCATCGACGGCTTCCTGCCCAAGCTCGACAAGACCGATTACGAGGTCGATGAGAAGCAGCGCACGGTGACGCTGACCGAAGGCGGCATGGAGAAGATCGAGACCCTGCTGCGCGATGCCGGCCAGCTCAAGGGCGAGTCGCTCTACGACGTCGAGAACGTCTCCGTCGTGCACCACATCAACCAGGCGCTGCGTGCCCACACGCTGTTCACCCGCGACAAGGACTACATCGTCCGCGACAACGAGGTCGTCATCATCGACGAGTTCACCGGGCGCATGATGCCGGGCCGGCGCTATTCGGAAGGCCTGCACCAGGCACTGGAAGCCAAGGAGCACGTCCAGGTCCAGCCCGAGAATCAGACGCTGGCCTCGATCACCTTCCAGAACTACTTCCGCATGTACGAGAAGCTGGCGGGTATGACCGGCACCGCCGCGACCGAAGCGGACGAACTGTTCGACATCTACAAGCTCGAGGTCGTGGAGATCCCGACCAATCTGTCGATCGCGCGCCTCGACGAGGACGACGAGGTCTACCGCACCCAGCAGGAGAAATACGCCGCCATCCTCGCCGAGATCGAGCGCGCCAACTCGCGGCTGCAGCCGGTCCTGGTCGGCACCGCCTCGATCGAGAAGTCGGAAGTGCTCGCCGAATTCCTCAAGAAGAACGGCTACAAGCAGATCGACTTCGGCAAGGAGCACGCGCTCGACAAGCTCTATGCCGCGGCCCGCGCCGGCAAGCCGGCCAAGCTGTTCGCCGTGCTGAATGCGCGCTTCCACGAGCAGGAAGCCTATATCGTCGCCGAAGCGGGCGTGCCCGGCGCGATCACGATCGCGACCAACATGGCCGGCCGCGGCACCGACATCAAGCTCGGCGGCTCGCTGGAGATGCGGATCCAGCAGGAGACCGCGGGCATCGAGGACGAGGCGGAGAAGGCCAAGAAGATCGAGCAGATCAAGGCCGACATCGCCCATTTCCGCGACATCGTGCTGAAGGCCGAGGAGACCGTCGAGGTCGAGCCGGCGAAGGGATCCAAGCCCGCCAAGACCGTGAAGAAGCCCGGCGGTCTCTACATCATCGGCTCCGAGCGGCATGAATCCCGCCGCATCGACAACCAGCTCCGCGGCCGATCCGGCCGTCAGGGCGACCCCGGCCGCTCGAAATTCTTCCTGTCGCTCGAAGACGATTTGATGCGCATCTTCGGCTCGGATCGTCTCGATAGCATGCTGCAGCGTCTCGGCCTGCAAGAGGGCGAGGCCATCATCCATCCCTGGATCAACAAGGCGCTCGAGAAGGCGCAGCAGAAGGTCGAGGCGCGCAACTTCGACATCCGCAAGAACCTGCTCAAGTTCGACAACGTCCAGAACGACCAGCGCAAGGTGATCTTCGACCAGCGCGTCGACCTGATGAAGGACGAGAGCGTCGCCGAGACCGTCACCGACATGCGACACGCCTTCATCGACGATCTCGTCGCCAAGCACGTGCCCGAGCATGCCTATGCCGAGCAGTGGGACGTCGCCGGCCTGAAGGACGAATTGAAGCGCGTGCTCGATCTCGACCTGCCGGTCGACGAATGGGCCAAGGAAGAGGGCATCGCCGACGAGGAGCTGCTGACGCGCATCGAGACCAAGGCCGACGAGCACATGGCAGCCAAGGTGGCGCAATGGGGTCCCGACGTGATGCGTTACGTCGAGAAGACCATCCTGCTGCAGACCCTCGACCACCTCTGGCGCGAGCACCTGATCATGCTCGACCATCTCCGCCAGGTCATCGGCCTGCGCGGCTACGGCCAGCGCGATCCGTTGCAGGAGTACAAGACCGAAGCCTTCAATCTCTTCCAGGAGATGAGCGCGCATCTGCGCGAGGCCGTCACGGCGCAGCTGATGCGCGTCGAGATCGTCCCGCCGGAGCAGGAAGCGCCCGTGCTGCCGCCGATGGAAGCGCACAAGTTCGATCCGAATACCGGCGAGGACGAAATGGCGCTTGCCAGCGTCACCCTCGGGGCCCAGGCCACGGATGCCTCGCTACGCGATCCCAAGAACCCCGCCAGCTGGGGCAAGATCGGCCGTAACGAGGACTGCCCCTGCGGCTCGGGCAAGAAGTACAAGCACTGCCATGGGCGGTACGCGTAAGGCCTGAATGGGATGGTGAGGCGCGATGCCAGCGCCTCATTCTCCGCCGTCGTCGCCCGGCTTGACCGGGCGACCCAGTACGCCAAGGCCTCTCGGCTCAATCATATCAGTCTCTGGAATACTGGATCGCCCGCCTGCGCGGGCGATGACAGCCGAGTGAGTGGCTCACAGCTCCACCCTTCGCCGGACCACGAGAGTGAGAAGCCACCTTCTCAATTCGAACTGTCGATTAAACTCTCGAGCAGCCGCTTCAATTCGCTGGTCGGCTTGTCGCCGTAGCTCTCCAGGATGTGCTCCTCCTGGTCGACCGCGAGCGAGTTCAGCCTCTTGCACAGTACCTTGCCGCGGTCGGAGATGAACATCAGCACCTTGCGGCGGTCGTTCGGGTCCTGCACGCGGTAGACCAGCGTGTCCGAGACCATGCGATCGATCATCTTGGTCAGCGTCGGATGGTTGAGCAGCACGGCGTCCGCGAGCTCGCCCATCGAATGGCCGTTGCCGTCCGACAGCACTTTCAGGATGCGCCATTGCTCGACCGGCACGCCCTCCTTGCTCAACCGCAGTTCGAGCTGTCGGTTGATTTCCCGGTTGGCTTGCGCCAGCAGGTAGGCGAGGTGTTCGGTGATCGGGGTGTTTTCTTTCGAGGGTTTTGCCACGGCTAAGACTTCGTCTTGACCCAAATGAGTGAATGTCTTGCAATCAATGCTGCATCTATATGCACTTCAATTGTTGAATATTCAATATTTTCAAAATAGGATCATTGCCCAACAAAAGGGCGGAGAGCCGCGGCCGCCTGATCAATGTGCTTTCGGGTCTGATATCAGACAGGAGTTGGCGTGCGCGCGACGGTGAACTTCCCGGCTCACGGCGGCCCGGCGTTGCCGCCGTCCTTGCTGTTCAGGAATCTGTCGTCATCGGCGGCTGATGGCGTGTTGTCGCCCAGCGATCACGCTCTCTTCAGGCGGCGCGGCGCCAACAAGCTGCGGATCGGCGGCTTCATCTGCTGCACCGGCTCGCCCGGGGTCTGGGGCCCTTGTGCGACCAACAGCGCGCAGCTCGCCGTTGCCGAGATCAACAAGCGCGGCGGCATCCTCGGGCGCGAGATCGAGCTGTCGATCTACGACGCCGGCGGGCCGCTCGATGAGGTCCTGAACCGGGCCGAGCAGGCGATCGCCTTCGACGAGGTCGACCTCATCGTCGGCTTGCACACCAGCGCGGTCCGCGTCGGCCTGCGCGACGTCACCACGCGTCATCGCATCCCCTACATCTACACGCCGGTCTACGAGGGTGGCGAGCGCACGCCCGGTGTGATGGCGATCGGTGAGACGCCGCGCTGGCAGAGCCGGCCGTCGATCCATTGGCTCGCCGACGTCAAGAAGGCGAAGCGCTGGTACCTGATCGGCAGCGACTATGTCTGGCCCTGGCAGTCGCACCGCGCGGTGAAGAACTACATCAAGGAGACCGGCGGACAGGTCGTCGGCGAAGAGTTCGTTCCGCTCGGGGAGGACAATCACGAGGCGCATCTGGCGCGCATCCGGGCCGCGAGGCCCGACGTCGTGCTGATCTCGCTGATCGGCACCGACAGCATCACCTTCAACCGTGCTTTCGGCGAATGCGGTCTCGGCGCCACGACGCTGCGGCTCGCGGGCGCCATGGACGACACCGTGCTGCTCGGCATCGGCGCAGACAACAGCGAGAACATGTTCTGCGCATCCGGCTATTTCATCGGCACCGGCGCGCGCGCCAATGACGACTTCCAGAGTCGCTATCGCGCGATGTTCGGGCCGAACGCGCCTCCCATCGGCTCGGTCGGGCAGTCCAGCTATGAGGGCCTGCGCTTTCTCGAAGCGGTCGCGAACAAGGCGGGCTCGCTGTCGATGGGACCGCTGCTCGCAGCCGGACGTAACATCGTCTACAGCGGCGCCCGTGGCCAGGTCACCGTGCGCAACGGACATGCGCGGATGCCGATGCATCTCGCCGAGGCCGACGGCCTCGACTTCAAGCTGATCAAGCCGATCTGAGCCCGGCGCGGCAATCGGCTCACGCGCCGTCGCAAAATAATACTTGAAAAGGAAAATATTTCCGTTTTGAATGTTTCGGCCGGGCCGGTGCGCTCGTCGCGCCAAACGCGGCCGCACGCCCAAGGACTGATCCAAAAAACTCAGGAGAGCGCCGTGACAGTTGCCCTTCCAACGCCCGCCCAACTTCGTGCCGTCGCCGAACAGTGCGGCCTTTCGCTCACCGATGACGACGTCGCCTCCTTCCGTGGCCTGATGCAGGGCTCGATCGAGGCCTACAACCTCGTCGGCGCGATGCCGGACGAACTGCCGGAGGTGAAATATCCGCGCACGCCGGGCTATCGGCCCTCGGCGGAAGAGAACCCGCGCAATGCCTGGTATCGCAAGTCGACCGTGAAGGGGGCCGCCAGCGGCAAGCTCAAGGGCAAGACCGTCGCACTGAAGGACAACATCATGCTGGCCGGCGTGCCCATGACCAACGGCTCGTCGACGCTGGAAGGCTACGTGCCCGATTTCGACGCCACCATCGTCACGCGGATGCTGGACGCCGGCGCCGAGATCGTCGGCAAGGTGCATTGCGAGCATTTCTGCCTGTCCGGCGGCAGCCACACCAACTCCTACGGCCCGGTGCATAATCCGCACAAGATGGGCTACTCGGCCGGCGGCTCGTCCTCAGGCTCGGGCGTCGTGGTCGCGCTCGGCGAGGTCGACATGGCGATCGGCGGCGATCAGGGCGGCTCGATCCGCATGCCGTCCTCGTTCTGCGGCACCTATGGCATGAAGCCGACCTGGGGCCTCGTGCCCTATACCGGCATCATGCCGATCGAGATCTATGTCGATCACACCGGCCCGATGACTGCGACGGTCGAGGACAACGCGCTGCTGCTCGAGGTGCTCGCCGGCGACGACGGTTACGATCCGCGCATCAAGGCGCCGAAGGTCGAGGAATACACCAAGGCGCTCGGCCAGGGTGTCAAGGGCATGAAGATCGGCATCGTCAAGGAGGGCTTCGAGCAGCCGACCGCGGAGGCCGCGGTGAACGAGAGCGTGCGCGAGGCGACAAAACGCTTCAAGGACCTCGGCGCCAGCGTCGAGACCGTGTCGATCCCGATGCATCTGTTGGGCGGCGCGATCTGGACCCCGATCGGCACCGAAGGCCTGACCCAGACCATGATGTTCGGCGACGGCTACGGCCTGTCCCGCGGCGATCTCTATTCGACCTCGCTGATGGATTTCCATCGCGGCTGGCGCCGGCAAGCCGATTCGCTGTCGGAGACAACGAAATTGTTCATGATGCTCGGCACCTACATCAATAACAATTTCGGTCCGCGCTTCTACGGCAAGGCGCTCAACATCTCGCGCCGGCTCACCGCGGCCTACGACAAGGCCTTCAGCGACTACGACCTGCTGCTGATGCCGACGACGCCGATGAAGGCGACCAAGCTGCCGGAGCCCAATGCCAGCCGCGAGGAATACGTCGCCCGCGCGCTGGAGATGATCTCCAACACTGCGCCGTTCGACATCACCCATCATCCCGCGATGTCGTTGCCCTGCGGCATGGTCGACGGCCTCCCCGTCGGCCTGATGCTGGTGGGCCGCATGTTCGAGGAATCCACCATCTACCGCGCCGCCCATGCCTTCGAGCAGATCGGCGACTGGAAGAAGATGTGAGCGGAGAGCAGATGCAGACCGACGGAAACCCGATGCATGGCTAACGCGTTCGTCGCGGCGTTCGAGATCCTGAGCTTCGGCGCGATCATCGTCCTGATCGTGCTGGGGCTCGGGATCATCGCCAGCATGATGGGCATCTTCAACTTCGCGCAGGGCGAGTTCGTCCTGCTCGGGGCCTACATCACCTATCTCGCTTATGCCAAGGGACTGCCGATCTGGGCCGGCATGGCCGCGGCGCCCTTCGTGGTCGGCGCGCTCGGCTTCGTGCTGGAGGCGCTGATCATCCGCCGCTTCTACGCCGCGCCCATCGTCGCCATGCTCGGCACCTATGCGCTCGGCCTCATCATCCGCGAAGCGGTGCGCGGGTTGATCGGTGGCTTCTATCTCACCGTGCCCGAACCGATCGGCGGCTCGATCGATTTCGGCACAGTCCATATCTCGGCCTGGCGCTTCACCATCATCCTCATCACGTTGCTGGTGATGGCGGGTTGCTACCTGCTGCTGTCGCGCACGAATTTCGGCCTGCGCATGCGCGCCACGCTGGAAAATCCGTCGCTGGCACGCGCCTCGGGCATCTCAACGCCGCTGATGTACGGCGCCACCTTCGCGTTCGGCTCCGCCCTCGCGGGTCTTGCCGGCGCGCTGATCGTTCCGGTGTTCAGTCTCTATGCCGATCTCGGCCTGCGCTTCCTGATCCAGGGCTTCGTCGCGGTCATGGTCGGCGGTGTCGGTTCCTTCATCGGCCCGGTCGCCGGCGCCGGCGTCATTGGCACGCTCAGCGCGGCGTTGCCCTGGGTGATGGCGCCCGTCGTCGCCGACGTGCTCGTCTTCGTGCTCGCCATTGTCTTCATCAAATTCCGCCCGCAGGGCCTCATCGGTGGAAAAGGGGTATAGTCACATGTTCGATACGCAGCTCTCACGGCGCCGCTTCCTCTCCAATTTCGCTTTCGCGTCCGGTGCGGTCGCAACCGGGGTCGGCAGCTGGGTGATTCCGGCCCCCTGGGCCAATGCGGCCGAAGGCCCGATCAAGGTCGGCATCGCCACCGACCTCACCGGCCCGATTGCCTATGCCGGCAATGCCGATGCCAACGTCGCCAAGATGGTGATCAAGGAGATCAATGCCGCCGGCGGCCTGCTCGGCCGTCCGCTCGAGCTCTATATCGAGGACACCGCATCCAACGAATCCGTCGCCGTCGGCAACGTGCGCAAGCTGATCCAGCGCGACAAGGTCGACATGGTGCTGGGCGGCATCACCTCCTCGATGCGCAACGCGATCAAGGACCCGATCGTGGCGCGCGGCAAGACGCTCTACATCTATCCGCAGCTCTATGAGGGCAAAGAATGCACGCCCTATCTGTTCTGCACCGGGCCTACCCCGGCGCAGCAATGCGACGAGTTCATCCCCTGGCTGATCAAGAACGGCGGCAAGAAGTTCGCGCTGCCGAGCGCCAACTATGTCTGGCCGCACACACTCAACGTCTACGCCCGCAAGGTGATCGAATCGAATGGCGGCGAGGTCGTGTTCGAGGAATATTACCCGCTCGACCAGGTCGACTTCTCCGCGACCGTCAACCGCATCGTCTCCAACAAGGTCGACGTCGTCTTCAACACCGTCATTCCGCCCGGCGTCGGCCCGTTCTTCAAGCAGCTCTACGAAGCCGGCTTCCTCAAGAATGGCGGTCGCCTGGCCTGCGTCTACTATGACGAGAATACCCTCAACATCAATCAGGCCGCCGAGATCGAGGGGCTCGCGAGCTGCCTCGACTATTTCAAGGTGCTGACCAAGGAGAACCCGTTCGACGCCAAAATCCAGGCGGCCTACGAGAAGGATTTCCCCGGCAATTTCCTGTTTGCCGCCGGCAGTGCCGCCACCGGCACCTATCGCGGCCTCAAGCTGTGGGAAGCCGCGGTCAAGGAAGCCGGCAAGATTGATCGCGAGTCCGTCGCCGCCGCGCTCGACCACGCCAAGATCGCCGAAGGTCCCGGCGGGCCCGCCGAGATGGTCCCGGGCAAGCGGCACTGCAAGATGAAGATGTACACCGCGGTCGCCAAGGGCGGAAACTATGAGATCGTCGCGCGCAGCAGCGGCCTCGTCGATCCCAAGGAATGCTAGAGTGGAATGCTGAAGCCGATGAGCGTGGTAAGACAGGCCGTCGTCGCCGATGCCGGCGACGAAGCGGGCGGTGCAATGGCAGAAGGCACGGGAGCCGAGCGTTCGTCAGGCCGCAAGATACTGCCGATCGTCGAGGGCGTCGTGTTGCTCGCGGCGCTGCTCGCGCCGCTGGTGCTGCAGGACTATCTCACGGTGTTCGCAACGCGCGTGCTCATCCTCGCGCTGTTCGCGCTGTCGTTCGACCTGGTCTGGGGCTATGCGGGCATCATGAGCTTCGGCCAGGCCCTGTTCTTCGGATCGGCCGGCTATGGCGTGGCGCTGCTCGCGCGTGACCTCGACATCACCAACATCTTCCTGGTGCTGCCGGCGGGCACGCTGATCGGTCTCACGTTCGCACTGCTGCTCGGCGGCTTCCTGCTGCTGGGACGGCATCCCTCCAGCGTGATCTTCGTCTCGCTGGGCACGCTGACGGGCTCTTATGCCGCGGACCGCCTGGCGCGCGGCTGGTATTATCTCGGCGGCCAGAACGGCATCCCCTCGATCGCGCCGATGTCGGTCGGGTCATACGATTTCACGGAAGGCCCGGCGTTCTACTATCTCGTGCTCGGCATCCTCGTCGTGGTCTATCTGCTCTGCCGCTTCCTGGTGCGCTCGCAATTCGGCCTGGCGCTCGCAGGCCTCCGCGAGAATGAGCAGCGCATCGCCTTCTTCGGCTACAAGGCGCAGCACCTGAAAGCCATCATCTTCACCATCGGCGGCGCCGTCGCCGGCCTTGCCGGCAGTCTTTACGCGTTCCACGAGGGCTTCGTCTGGCCCAACATGGTCGGGGTCGTGGTCTCGACGCAGGTGGTGCTCTACGTGCTGTTCGGTGGTTCCGGCACGCTGATCGGTGCCGTCATCGGCGCCGTCATCGTCGAAGGCGTCAGCTTCTGGCTGTCGGACAATTACCGCGATATCTGGCCCATCATTCTGGGATTGCTGCTGCTGCTCGTGATCCTGTTCCGGCCGCTCGGCCTGATCAGCTTCGTGCTCGGCGAGCGCGAGCGGGTCGGCAGCTTCGGTGCCAAACCCAAGGAAAACGTCAAGGAGAAGCGCAATGCTCCTTGAGGCCGCGGGCATCAAGAAAGTCTTCGGCAAGCTGACCGCGCTCGATGGCGCGGCGCTCAGCGTCGGCGAGAACGAGTTTCACGGGCTGATCGGCCCGAACGGCTCCGGCAAGAGCACGCTGATGAAGTGCATCGCCGGCGCCGAGGTGCCGACGCAGGGCAAGGTGAGCTTCGTCAACACAGACATCACCGCGTTCACGCCGACCGAGCGAGCGCGTGCCGGCATGAGCCTTAAATTCCAGATCACGTCGGTGTTGCCGTCGCTGACGCTCTACGACAACATCCTGCTCGCGCTGCAGGCGCAGTGCTCGCTGTTCGACCTCGTGTTCTCGCGCACGCGCGGCGCGCTGCACGATCAGGTCATGACGATGCTGAGGCAGTTCCGTCTCGCCGACCGCGCCTTCGACGCGGCCGCCGCGCTTTCGCACGGCCAGCAGCAATGGCTGGAGATCGCGATGGCGCTGGCGGGCAAGCCGAAACTGCTGCTGCTGGACGAGCCGACCGGCGGCATGAGCCTGGAGGAGCGCCGCGTCACCGGCGAGCTGCTGCAGCCGATCAAGCAGCACTGCTCGCTCGTCATCGTCGAGCACGACCTCGATTTCATCCGCGACATCTGTGATCGCCTCACCGTGCTCGACCAGGGCAAGGTGCTGGCCTCGGGCACCGTGTCCGAGATCCAGGCCAACACATCCGTCCAGGAGATCTATCTGCGCCGTGCCTGAATTTTTGGACATCAAGCATCTCGACGCCGGCTATGATCGCAGCCAGGTCTTGTTCGACGTCACCCTCGGCATTCCCTGGCGCGGCGGCGTCGCCGTGCTCGGCCGCAACGGCGCCGGCAAGACCACGCTGATGAAGACCATCGTCGGCGAGCTGCCGGCGTGGAAGGGCGAGGTCGCCTTCGACGGCCGCGATATCAGCCGCCGCGCCACCCAGGAGCGCGTGCGTGCCGGCATCGGCTACGTGCCGCAGGAGCATTCGGTGTTCGCGCGCCTGTCGGTGCGCGACAATCTCGCCGTCGGCTCGCTCGCGAGCAAGAAGGCCGATGCAGTCGATCACGTGCTGACCATCTTCCCGAAACTCGGCCAGCGCCTCGACCAGCCCGCCGGCACGCTCTCCGGCGGCGAGCGCAAGATGCTCGCCATCGGCCGCGCCATGCTGGGCGATCCCAAACTCTTGCTGCTGGACGAGCCGACCGAAGGCGTCTGGATCGGCGTGATCGAGGAGATCACCGAGCGCCTGATCGAGCTCGCGAAGTCGATCGCCGTCATCATCGTCGAGCAGCACCTCGATTTGGCGCTGCGCGTTGCCGACTACGCCTACGTGCTCGACCGCGGCCGCGTCGCGCTGCAGGGCGAGGCGGGGCAGGTGCGGGGCAATCCGGAGCTGATGCGGTATCTGGCACCGTAGGGAGCGCGTGTGAAGCGCTCCGCTCTTACGCCAACCTCAACTGTCATGCTCCGCGAAAGCGGGACATCCAGTACGCCGCGGCGTCTCGATTGAAAACGACTGTCTCTGGAATACTGGATTCCCCGCCGGAGCCTGTCATCGGGCTCGCCGAAGGCGAGACCCGGTGGCGGGGAATGACGGCGTCAAGCTTGGATGGGCTGGAGGAGGGAGCGGCTATCGCTCGCCGCCTTACCTCATCGCTCCAAACCGGCTCTCGAACGAGTTCGACGGCACAACCGGTGCAGAACCCGCCATCAGGCCGCTGTCGGCGGCGCTATCCGACACTGACGGCTTCAGCGCCGGGCGCGTTGCGGCAAGCCGCGTGTCCGGTTGCGGCTTCGGTGGCTCGGCAGGCTTGGCGGCCGCAACGGCCGGCTTCGGCGCCTCCTTCGCGGCCGTATCCTTGGACTTGTCCTGCCCCGGTACGAATCTCGTCACGGCAGCCTTGAGCCGCGAGGCTGCCGTCGGCGGCGTCGGGGCGGTCTGGGCCGGTGCCACGGATGCGGTGGCTTGCGGCGGAGCAGTTGTCGCGGTGGTGTCGGCGCTGCCGAGGCCCATCTTGCGGCCGAGATTGGAGAAGAAGCCGCCTTGTGATTTTTCGGCGGGCTGAGCCGACGCGACGCGGGTGCTGCTCGCGGGCGCGCTCACGACGACCGGCTCTTCCTGCGGCGAGGGCGCGGACGCCACCGAATCGAGATTCGGCTTGGGCGGATTGACGTGGCCGGGGATCGTGCCCGGCGCCTTCGCCATTGCCAGCATCTGCAGCGTGGTGCCTTCGGCGCCTTCGGACAGGCCGGTCGAGCCTTCCGGAATCTTGGCGGCGAACACCTTGTTCATGCCGCCGTCGATGCCGGTGTTCATGCGCGCCACCGGCGTGCCCTTGGCGACCAGTCTTGCGTATTCCGCCTCGTCCTTGGTCTGCTTCCCGCGCACGGCGCTGGCGATCTCCTCGGGGATCACATAGGCCGGGCACTTCGCCGAGGCGTCGAACACCAGATCGCGCTTGGCGTCCGCCGGCTTCGCCGCGTCGAAGACGTACTTCCTCTCGCAGAAATCGACCTTCGGCTCCTGCCGCGTCACCTCGAAATGATCATAGCCTTCCTTGATCATCTTCCAGAACGGCATGTTCGGGTTGTTCCGGTGCTTGGCCATGTTCACCGGCGTCATCTTGAACGGGTAGGCCTGCAGCTGGAACGCCTTCTGGCCGCCGAAGAAGGATTCGCGGCCGAGCGAATAGATCTCGGCGATCTGCTCGTCCGTCATGGCGTAACAGCCGCGCGAAGAACAATCGCCGTGCACCATCAGCTGCGAGCCGGTGCGCCCAAGCGCCTTGTCGAACGCGTTCGGATAGCCGGTGTTGAACGACAGGTAGTACGCCGATTGCGGATTCATCTGGCCGGGATTGATCGAGTAGAATCCCTCCGGCGCCTGGCGGTCGCCTTCGCGCACCTTGGGGCCGAGATCGCCGGACCAGCGGCAGATCGGATAGGTCTTGAGCAGTGCGAACTGGCCCGAGCGGGTCTGCTTCCAGACCTCGAGCTCGGCCTCCTGCTTGAACAGGCGGACCAGGATCGGCGATTGTAGATCCATGTCCTTCTCGGTCATCGCGGCGAGCAGCTTCGGCGGCACCGGCTGGTTGGCCTTGGCGTTGGTCGCGAGCGAGACCTGGTCGCTGTTGCAGCCGGCCAAGAGACCGCCGGCCATCATCAGCGCAACCGAAGCCAAGAGCGCGCGAGCAAGCGAACGAGAAATCAAGATGGACCCCACACGGTGCCGGGCAGTGCGCGCGAACCCCAATCGTTTGGAGCATGATCCGACCGGACAACCGGACCCGTCGTGACGGGTTTTTTCAGCTCACGCCCCAGCGCTTATGCCCTGAAGCCATTGATTAAAATTCTAACCTCTGGGTCATGCGGTCGCAACCCGAGCGGGGATCACGAGCCCGTTGGCCCAGTGGCATGGTCAACGAAGCCTAAATGGACGCGACTTTGGGCCGTACTTGGGCCTTCCGGCCCATCAGGGACTCAGATCGCCGATTTGGGCAAAAAAAGGGTTAATGCGGAGTTACTGGTGGTCCCTCGTGCCCCGGACGCAGCGCAGCGCGTCAGCGGTGCGACGCAGAGCCGGGCCAGGGTTTGGACCAGGGTTGGAGATGGGTCCCGGCTCTGCGCAGCAGCGTTTCACGCTGCAGCGCGTCCGGGACACGAAAACCCGCTCGAATCAGCCCAGTTTTCGGCCGATATCGAGGAATTTCTGCCGGCGCTGCTTGCGGATGGCGTCGCCGTCGAGGCCGCGGAGCTCGTCGAACGCCTTGGCGATGGCATCCCCGGTGGTGGCGATCATGGCGGCGGGGTCGCGATGGGCGCCGCCGACCGGCTCTTTCAGGATCTGGTCGATCACCCCGAAGCGCAGCATGTCCTGGGCGGTGATCTTCATGTTGTTGGCGGCTTCCTGCGCCTTGGTGCCGTCGCGCCAGAGGATGGAGGACGCCGCTTCCGGCGAGATCACGCTGTAGATCGCGTGCTCCAGCATCAAGACCTTGTTGGCGGTGGTGATGGCGATGGCGCCGCCCGACATGCCCTCGCCGGTGATGATGGCGACGTTCGGCACGGTCAGCGCCAGGCACGCATCCGTCGAGCGCGCGATCGCCTCGGCCTGGCCGCGCTCCTCGGCGCCGATGCCGGGATAGGCGCCGGCGGAATCGGCGAGCGACAGCACCGGCAGGCCGAACCGCTCGGCCATCTCCATCAGCCGCACGCACTTGCGATAGCCTTCGGGGCGGGCCATGCCGAAATTGTGCCTGATGCGGCTTTCGGTGGAATCGCCCTTCTCCTGGCCCATCACGCAGATCGGCTCGCCGCGGAAGCGGCCGAAGCCGGCGACCAGCGCCTCGTCCTCGCCGAACTTGCGGTCGCCGGCGAGCGGGGTGAATTCGGTGATCAGGCCCTTGATGAAGTCGTTGAAATGCGGCCGCTGCGGATGCCGGGCCACCAGCGTCTTCTGCCACGGTGTCAGGTTCGTATAGAGGTCGGCCAGCGCCTGCGCCGCCTTGTCCTCGATCCGCCCGACCTCGTCGCTGATGTCGGTGCCGGTGGCCGCCAGCGCGCGCAATTCGTCGACCTTGGAGTCGAGCTCGGCGACGGGCTTTTCGAAGTCGAGATAGCTGCGCATCTGGTCTTGCATCAACTCAATATAAGGGGACGGGGCTCGAGAGCGAAGCGAGGTCGGGGCCGCGGAAAGAAGTGTAGTTTCTTCAATGGTTTGGCCTGTGTGCTCGGGAGCCGCCAGCCAAATCAGTCGTGAGGCCACGGCTCTTTCTGCGGAGATGTGGCCGAAGTCAAGGCGGTTTCGGTGGTGCCGTAGCCCGGATGAGCGAAGCGATATCCGGGTAGGTGGTGCATCGGGCACCGGTCCCGGATGTCGCTGCGCTCATCCGGGCTACGAACCCGCCTACTTCTCCGCCAGCGGGTGCAGGTCGCGCACCAGGCTCTTCAGCCGCTCCTCGACGACGTGGGTGTAGATCTGGGTGGTCGAGATGTCGGTGTGGCCGAGCAAGGTCTGCACGATGCGCAAATCGGCGCCGTTGTGCAGCAGATGGCTGGCAAAGGCGTGGCGCAGCACGTGCGGGGAGACCAGGCGGGCCTGCAACCCGGAAGCGACCGCGAGCTCCTTCAGGTCGCGGGCAAAATGCTGCCGCGTCAGATGCCCGCTCTCGCCGAACGAAGGAAACAGCCATTTCGACGCCGCCGCGCCAGTCTTCTTGTCGGTTTTAGCAGCTTCCGTCGCGGCGAGATAATCCGCCATCGCCTGGCGCGAGGCCTCGTTGAGCGGCACCAGGCGCTCCTTGTTGCCCTTGCCCCGCACCACGATCATGCGCGCATCGCGCTTGGCCGCCGAGCGCGGCAGCGCCACCAGCTCGGAGACGCGCAAGCCGGTGGCGTAGAGAACTTCGAGCAGGCAATAAAGCCTCAACGCGCGCAGCCGTTTCGATGGCGAGGCATCCTCCGCCTCGCTCAATTCCTTAGCGCGGCGGAGCATGCGGTCGACCTCGGCGATCGACAGCACCTTCGGCAGGCCGCGGCCGCGCTTGGGCCCCGACAGGATCGCCGCGGGATCGTCGGTCCTGATCCGTTCGTTCAGAAGAAAGCGATAGAGATGCCGCATCGCCGACAGGCGGCGGGCGACGCTGGTGGATTTGAAGCCCCGCGTGTCGAGATCGGCGAGATAATCGCGCAGCGTCTGGGTCTGCGCGTCGACGAATGTGTGGCCGACGCGGCCCAGAAATTCCGAGAAATCGGTGAGGTCGCGGCGGTAGGCATCGAGCGTGTTGGCCCCCGCGCCCTGTTCCGCCGCGAGCATGTCGAGGAACAGGCCGGTGAGCTTGGTGTCGGATGGCTTGATGGGCATGGCGGGAGCCTAGCGCCTATTTCTTGAGAAACTCACCAGCAATGTCGGGTTGTCTGAACGCACCCGATCGGGTCCTCCAATTCTAGGGCCTTTCGCTGATCGCCGTCGCTTGCGACCAGACCACCATCCAGTGTCCGTCGCGACGTTCGTAAGTGTCGGTGTGCCAATAATCCGCGGGGGCAACGCGGTGACCGCCAAAGACGATCTCGAGCCTGGCGCGATATCGGATCACGGCGTGATCCTCGTGCTGCCGGACGGCGATCGCGCCGGGTTCCCAGATCAGATATTTGATCTGCCCGCTCCGGATCGCGCCCAGATATTCGTCCTTGGAGAGCGGCATGCCGATCGGCGTTATCAACTGAAACTCCGGCGCATGAAGCGGCTCCGCCTGCGCGATGTTCCCGTTCACCAACGCGCGCAGCCGGGCCCGCTCGGTGTTGCGGATGTGCTCGGCTTCTTGTGAGTCCGTGTCAGTCGCGTGCGTCGTCATTGGTGGTTCTCCGGGTTATGCAAGAGTGAGCGGGGTTTCAGCCGTCCTACGGCATGGCGATCAAGCGATGCTCGATCAGGCTCTGGGCGCAGGCGCGGATGCAATCCTCGTCAGGTCGCGGTCTCCAGTTCAGCACGCGGTGCGCCTTCGCGGCGTTGACGCTGAGGTCCCGATCGAGCTCGTGCACGATCATGCGCGAGCGCCCGCTGAACGGAGCCAGCGCCCTCACCATCCAGTTCGGCACGTCGCCGCGCGGCAAGCGCTCCGCATAGTCCGGGAACGATGTCGCCAGCACCGCGGCCAAGTCCCTCAATCGGAAAAAACCTCCGCCCACGATGAAGCGCTGTCCGGCAGCGTCAGGGCAGGTCATCGCGCGGATATGAGCGTCGGCCACGTCGCGCACGTCGACGATCGCAAAGCCGAAGCGCGGGACACGCTTCAACTTGCCGCTCATCATCTGCTGGATCAGTCCGACGGACGTGCCGTATTGAGGGCCGAGCAGCGGTCCGAATATCATGGCGGGATTGATCACGCACAGATCGAGCCCGTGACAGCGTGCGAAGCTCCACGCCGCCTGCTCTGCCAGGGTTTTGGATTTGTAGTAGGGCGTCGCTCGCACGCTGGCGGGATCAGTCCAGTCGTTTTCGGTGAAGGGAGGCCGGCCGCCGCCGTGATTGGTGGCGGCAATCGAGGAGGTCAGCACCACGCGTGCCACGCCGGCATCATGCGCTGCGCGCAACACCCGCAGCGCACCGTCACGCGCGGTCCGGATCAGGTTGTCCGCGTTGTCGGGCAAGCCCGCCGGAAATGGCGAGGCCGTGTGAATCACGTAACGACAGCCCGCCAGCGCATCGTCCCATCCGTCGTCCGAGCGCAGCTCTGCGCGGGCGAAACTGAGGGCCCCGTCGGCCGCGGTGGGGCAAAGCTGCCGCCGGATCCGGTCGCCGGCATCAAGGCTGCGCACGGTGCCCCGCACGCGATAGCCGTTCGCCAGCAATTGCCTGGCGACGTGGCCGCCGAGAAATCCACTGATTCCGGTGACGAGCACCGTAATGGCCGGTTGAGCGGATCGAGAATCCATTTGATTCCAGTCTCTTGAGTGTCGGTTTTAGGGTTTAGACATTTGGACTCATATTGTCTAATCGTCTTTTGACGAATTGGACTCAAAGTGTCAATATGTTTTGATGAAGGAAACCAACCACAAGGCCGGGGCTATTCTCGACGCAGCGCTGCCGGTGTTCGTCCGCCTCGGCTTTCGCAAGACGTCAATGGCCGACATCGCGCGCGCGGCGGGCATCTCGCGTGCGGCGCTCTACTTGAGCTTCGGCAGCAAGGAGGAGTTGTTCCGGGCGGGGTCGGCGCGTGCGCATGCCAAGACGATGCAGAGTGTCGAAGCCGCGCTCGCCGGCGACGGCGACGTTTTCAGCCGGATCGAGCTGGCGATCGCGGCATTCCAACGCGATCTGATCGCGCCATTCGCCGGCAGCGCGGACGCCGCTGAACTGTTCGACGCCAATATGGCGCTCGCCAAGGACATCACCTTGGCAGCACGCGCCCAGCTGGTGGCCTTGCTGGCTCGCGCACTTGCCGATGCGCAAACAACGAATGCGATCACCTCAGATCATCTGAAGGCCTCGCCGACCGACCTCGCCGGCATCATCGTGGCGGCGATGGAAGGCATCAAGGAGGCGCAGGCCGCCGGCCAGAATCTTCTCGAAGATACCCAGCTGTTCCTGCGCCTGATGCGCCATGCGCTGACGCCGAACGGACGGGCCGCCTGACGGCTCGCAGCAGCGGCCTATTTCTTGAGAAACCTGTCAGGCGGGATGGTCACCGTCATTTCCCGCGGCTTCGGATTGACGAAGTTCGCCAGCGCGAAGACGCCGGCATAGACGATGCCGGCGATCACGGCGACGACCGTCAGGAACCGGAACAGGCTGGGCATCGGGAGTGGTCTCGGGGCGTGGCGAATTAACCAATGAAATCATCCAACATGTTCGCCGTTTCGTGGCAAGAGTCCTCTGGCGAGGGCCCCAAGGGGGTCGTATAGGTGGCCAAAGCCTGCCGCTTTGGGCGGCAGTTCGAGCGAGATCCTTTTCGAGCCAGACATGTCCGACGCCGCGTTGCCGCTACCCGGTTCGCCTGAGACCGACATCCTGTCGGCGCTCGGGACGCGCTCGATCGTGCTCGTCGGCATGATGGGGGTGGGCAAATCCACCATCGGCCGCCGCATGGCGGCGCGGCTCAAGCTGCCCTTCGTCGACGCCGACACCGAGATCGAGGCGGCGGCCGGCATGACCATACCGGAAATCTTCGAGCGCCATGGCGAGCCGCATTTCCGCGACGGCGAGGCCCGGGTGATCGCGCGGCTGCTGGAGAGTGGGCCCATCGTGCTCGCGACCGGCGGCGGCGCCTTCATGCGCGAGGAGACGCGCGCGCGCATCGCCGCAAGAGCGGTCTCGCTCTGGCTCAAGGCGGACCACGACGTCATCATGCGCCGCGTGCGGCGCCGTGCCGATCGCCCGTTGCTGCAGACCGCCGATCCCGAAGGAACCGTGACGCGCCTGCTCACCGAGCGCGAGCCGGTCTATGGCCATGCCGACCTCACCATTGCCTCGCGCGACGTGCCGCACGACAAGATCGTCGAGGAATGCATCGAGACGCTGCGGGCCCATCTCTGCCGCGAGCAGGCGTCCCATCCACCTGCCGACGTTGCGAGTGCCGTACGATGACTGCGCCTTTGAAACATTCCGACCCTGTCAATGTCGACGTCGCGCTCGGCGACCGCGCCTATGACATCGTCATCGGCCGCGGCGTGCTGGCCTCGCTCGGCGAGCGTATCGCGCGCCTGCGCCCCGGCGTGCGCACTGCCATTGTCACCGACCGTACCGTCGCAAAGCACTGGCTCGAGCCCACGGAGGCTTCGCTTGCCGCAGCCGGCATCCCGACTGCGCGCATCGTGGTCGAGGAGGGCGAGATCTCGAAGACCTATGCGGGCCTGGAGAAGGTCAGTGAGGCCCTGATCGCCGCGAAGATCGAGCGCAACGATCTCGTCATCGCACTCGGCGGCGGCGTGGTCGGCGATCTCGCCGGTTTCGCGGCGGCGATCCTGCGCCGCGGCGTCGACTTCGTGCAGGTGCCGACCTCGCTGCTGGCGCAGGTCGATTCCTCCGTCGGCGGCAAGACCGGCATCAATTCGCCGCAGGGCAAGAATTTGCTCGGTGCCTTCCACCAGCCGGTGCTGGTGATCGCCGACACCGCCGTGCTCGACACGCTGTCGCCGCGGCAATTCCGTGCCGGCTATGCCGAGGTCGCCAAATACGGTGTGCTCGGCGACGAGGCCTTCTTTGCCTGGCTGGAAAAGAACCATGCCGACATCTTTAGGGGTGGCTCGGCGCGTGAGCATGCGATCGCTACCTCCTGCCGCGCCAAGGCGGGCGTCGTCTCGCGCGATGAGCGCGAGACCGGCGAGCGCGCGCTGCTCAATCTCGGTCACACTTTCGGCCATGCGCTGGAAGCTGCGACCGGCTTCTCCGACCGCCTGTTCCACGGCGAGGGCGTCGCCATCGGCATGACGCTGGCGGCGCAGTTCTCGGCAAAGCTCGGCATGATCGGCGAGGCCGATGCAGCCCGCGTCGAACGCCACCTGATCGAAGTCGGCTTGCCGACGCGCTTGCAGGACATCGCGGGCTTTGCCCAGGAAGGCCTTGCCGACGCCGATGCGCTGATGGCCCTGATGGCACAGGACAAGAAGGTCCAGCGCGGCAAGCTCACCTTCATCCTGCTGGAGGCCGTGGGCCGCGCCGTAATCGCCAAGGACGTCGAGCCTACTCCGGTGCGCGATTTTCTGAAGGCGAAACTATCGCAGTGATGGCAGGACCGTCTGGATCTGGGGCACGCCAAGCGGCGAAGGTCGAGACGGTCGCGAGGCAAACATGAGTTCGATCTCGATCAATCTGCTGCTTGCGGTCCTCCTGCTCGCCGCCAATGCATTCTACGTGGCGGCGGAATTCGCGCTGGTGAAGAGCCGCGGCTTTCGCGTCAAAGCCATGGTCGAGCAGAACCGCTTCGGCGCGCGCCTGCTGCAGAGGATGATGGGCAACATCGAATCCTATCTCGCCTGCTGCCAGCTCGGCATCACCATGGCCTCGCTCGGGCTGGGCTGGATCGGTGAGCCCACCGTTGCCGCGCTGCTGAGCCCGGTCCTCCATCCGCTCGGAATGTCGGAGGCCACGCTGCACTTCACCTCCTTCGTGGCGGGGTTCCTGGTCTTCTCCTCGCTGCACATCATCATCGGCGAGCAGGTGCCGAAGACGCTCGCGATCAGGGAGCCGATGCCGGTATCGCAGTGGATCGCGTATCCGCTTCATGCCTCCTACCTGGTGTTCTATCCGCTGAGCTGGTGCCTCAACGCGGCGTCGGGCGCGGTCCTGCGTCTGATCGGAGTTAAGGAGTTTTCGCAGCACGAGATCCTGACGGATTCCGAGATCGAGGGCCTGGTCGAGGAATCCGCCGTGCACGGCAAGATCGAGAGCGGCGAGGCCGAATACATCCACAACGTCTTCCGCCTCGGCGAGCTGACGGTGTCTGACGTGATGGTTCACCGCACCGCCATGGTGATGATCAATGCCGACCTGCCGCCGGAAGAGCTGGTGCGAGAGGTGCTGGCCACCGAATACACCCGCATTCCGCTGTGGCGCGACAAGTCGGAGAACATCATCGGCATCCTGCACGCCAAGGATCTGTTGCGGGCCATCCGCGCCTCGGAGGGCGATACCTCGCGCATCGACGTCACCACCATCATGCTGCCGCCCTGGTTCGTGCCGGAGATGCGGCCGATCTCCCAGCAGCTCAAGGCGTTCCGCCGTCGCAAGACCCATTTCGCGCTGGTCGTCGACGAGTACGGCGAGGTCGAGGGCCTCGTGACGCTGGAAGACATTCTGGAGGAGATCGTCGGCGACATCTCCGACGAGCACGACGTCGTGGTCGCCGGCGTGCGCCGCCAGCCCGATGGCTCCGTCGTGGTCGACGGCTCGGTGCCGATCCGCGATCTCAACCGTGCGCTCGACTGGCACCTGCCCGACGAGGAGGCAACGACGGTGGCGGGCCTCGTCATTCACGAGGCGCGCTCGATCCCCGATCGCGGCCAGAGCTTCACCTTCCACGGCTTCCGCTTCCGCGTCCTCCGCCGCGAACGCAACCGCATCACCGCGCTCCGTATTTCACCGGTGCCGCGCGAGGCTGAGCTGGATGAGGTCAAGCCGCGAAGGGCCGGGACGTCGTTTTAGCCTCACGCTCGGTGTCATCGCCCGCCTTGTGCGCGCTTGCGCACTGGGGCGGGCGATCCAGTACGCCGCGGCGGTTCAATTCAAGCCGCGCCGTCTCGGAGTACTGGATGCCCCGCCCCCCGTGCGCAATTGCGCACTAGGCGGAGCATGACAGCGGAGCTTTACGTCCCACCTTCCCCCGGCGCCTGGGCGTGGATCGCCAGCGCGTGCACGCCGCCGGAGAGTTCCGCGGCCAGCGCCGAATTTATCATGCGATGGCGGTCGACCCGGCTCTTCCCTTTGAAGGCATCAGATACGATATAAACACGGAAGTGCGTCTCGCCGCCGGGCCGATGGCCGGCGTGGCCCTCATGCAAATGTGACTCGTCGACGACTTGCAGGCTTTCCGGCGTGAAAGCTTCCTGCAACTTGTTGCTGATAGTGTCTCTGATAGCCATGTGTGCCATTAAGGTGCGCGATCGCACCCCGTCAATACCCGGGCATCCCAGGTAATTGCGACCCGGTGTTCAGCGAATTGCAATGTCAAGACTTGAAGGTTTTTGCATTGCGTAGTCAAAGTCAGCCATGCCGATCGATTCATCAAAATTCTTCGACTCCATCCGCGTGAAGCCGCGGGGCAAGCAGCCGGAAGTGAAGCCGCGTGACACCGTGGCCGCTTGCGAGTGGGCCGGCTGTCAGAACAAGGGCGCGCATCGCGCGCCGAAGGGTCGCGAGAACCAGCGCGAGTACTGGCACTTCTGCCTCGACCATGTGCGCGAGTACAACCAGAACTACAATTTCTTCTCCGGCATGAATGCCGATGCGGTGGCGCGCTACCAGAAGGATGCGCTGACCGGCCATCGCCCGACCTGGAAGATGGGCGCCAATGGCGGCAAGAAGGGTGCGGAAGCCGAGATCGACATGGCCTCCGATCCGTTCAGCATGTTCAGCGAGATCAACGGCCGCGCTAGCTGGCGGAAGGGGCCGGAGGCCGAGCCCAAGGCCGAGACGCGCAAGGTGATGAACGCCGAGCGCAAGGCGCTTCAGGTCATGGGCCTCGGCCCCAGCGCCACGCTCGCCGACGTCAAGACCAAGTACAAGGCGCTCGTGAAGCAGCACCACCCCGACGCCAATGGCGGCGACCGCTCCACCGAGGATCGCCTGATCGAGATCATCAAGGCGTATAATTATCTGAAGACGGTGGTGCGGGAGGCGTAGGGCCTCGCGCTCGCTGCATAGGGGCGAGGAACCTCGGCGCCACACCCTCGGTGTCGTCCCGGACAAGCGAAGCGCAGATCCGGGACCCATAACCCCAGGGAGAGGTTTGGCGAAGACTTGCAGTGAAGCCGTCTTCCCGCGGTACTCTCACTTAAGTTCATCGATAGATCACGCGGTATGGGTCCCGGCTTTCGCCGGGACGACATGGTGTTGCGCCGTGCTATCGCGCCTCACGCCTCTGGCATCGCCCCCACATACGACGAACTCGGCCGGATCAGCCGCCCGGTCCGCTGCTGCTCGCGCGCATGCGCGGTCCATCCCGCGACGCGCGCCACCGCGAAGATCGGCGTGAAGGCCTGCCTCGGGATCGTGAGTGCGTCGAGAAGGATCGCGGTGAAGAACTCGACATTGGTCTCCAGCGGCCGCTCCGGATTCTTCTTGCGCAGCGCCGAGCGGATATAGGCCTCGACCTCGCCGGCAAACGGCAAATCGGTGCCGTTCGACGCCAGTGCCTCGACCGCGGACTTCAGCACGTCCGCGCGCGGATCGCGCACCCGATAGATGCGGTGGCCAAAACCCATCATCCGCTCGCCGCGCGCCAGTGCCGCATCGACCCATGGCTGGATGCGCTCGCGCGAGCCGATCGCATTCAGCATTTCCAGCACCGGCTCCGGCGCCCCGCCATGCAAGGGGCCGGTGAGCGCGCAATAGCCTGCGGTGACGGCGGCAAACAAGTCAGCTTGCGTCGAGGCCACCACGCGCGCGGTGAAGGTCGATGCATTCATGCCGTGGTCGCTGGCGGTGACGAGGTAGGCATCGAGCGCGGTGACTTCGCGTGTTGCAGGCGCGCGCCCATGCAGCATGCGGAGCGTATCGGCGGCATGGCTCGCGCTGCGATCGGGCACGACCGGCTCGAGTCCCTTGGCGCGGCGGGCTAGCGCGCCCGCAATCACCGGGAACGCGCCGACGATGGTGGCCTCGTGCTCGAGGCCGTGGTCGGCGCGAAGCCCCGCGACGGCCGCGCGAAACCCGTCGACGATGCTCATGCCCTGTGTTGCCGGCAGCAGCTCCGGCAAGCGCGCGAAGGCGCGCTCCCGCGCAGCGCCCAGGCTCGCCCGCACCTGAGCTTCGCTCAAGGCCGTCTTGCTGGCGCCGTTCCAGAGCCGGGCGGTGACGCCCTCGAAGCTCGATTTGGCGGCGAGGCTGCCGACATGCTCGCCGGCGATGATCAGCTCGCCGCGCTCGCCGTCGACATGGCTCAGCACGGTCTCGGCTGCGGGGACGCCGTCCAATCCGATCTGGCTTTTGGTGAGGTGGATGTTCATGGCCCAATCTCCTTTGCGCTGCACCCAGCGGCAGGGTCGGGCCTCTCGACAGATTGATCAATCTTGATTACATAAATCAATATGAAAAATTCCAACGAGCTTTACCTCTCCGCTCGGGAGGCCGCCGCCGAACTCGCGATCTCGCCGGCCACGCTCTACGCCTATGTCAGCCGCGGTCTGATCCGCTCCGAACCCACGCCGGACTCGCGGAAGAACCGCTACCGCGCCGAGGACGTCCGCGCGCTGAAGGAGCGTCGGGTGCCCTCGCCCGAGCCGCGGGGCCTGCGGAGTTTCGACGCCGACCTGCCGGTGATGGATACGGAGATCTCGACCATCACCGAGGAGGGCGCGATCTATCGCGGCGTCAACTGCCTCGATCTCGCCGAGAACGACACGCTGGAGCACGCGGCCACGCTGCTGTGGGACGTCTCCGGCGTCGATCCGTTCGCGCCTGACAATCTGCCCCTTCTGTCCGAGGAGATGCGCACGATCGGTCAGGCCGCGCGCCGGGCCGCTCCGATCGACCGCGCCATTGCCGTGCTCGCGCTGGCCGCGAGCGCCGATCCCCGCGCTTTCACCCGCGCGCCCGATGGCCGCGCGCTGGTCGGTGCGCGCATCGTCCGCCTGCTGGTCGGGACCATGCTCAATGCGGAAGCCTCGGCCGAGCCGCTGCATCAGCAGGTGGGACAAGCCTGGGCGGCGGACAACAAGCATGCGTCCGATCTGATTCGCCGCGCGCTGGTGCTGCTCGCCGACCATGAGCTGAACGCCTCGACCTTCACCGCGCGCTGCGCGGCCTCGACCGGCCTCAATCTCTATGACTCCGTGATCGCCGGTCTCGCCGCGCTGAAGGGGCCCAAGCATGGCGGCGCCGGCGTGCTGGCCTCGCAGCTCGTGAAGACGCTGATCGATCGTGATGTCGAGCCGATGGTACGCGAGCGCGTCGCGCTCGGCGAGCGTTTTGCCGGCTTCGGCCACGGCGTCTACAAGCGCGGCGATCCCCGCGCCCAATCGCTACTGAACGCCTTGTCGCGCGCCGGCGCGCCGCGAAAGTTCACCCGCGAAGTGCCGGAGCGGATCGCGGAAGCCACCGGCGAGTTCGTCAACATCGACTATGCCCTCGCCGTGCTCGTGCACGCCCTGCGCCTGCCCGCCGGCAGCGAGCTCGCGCTGTTCGCCATGGCCCGCAGCGTCGGCTGGATCGCCCATGCCAGCGAGCAATTGCAGTTCGGCAAGTTGATCAGGCCAAGGGCGAGGTATGTGGGGCCGGCGCCGGGGAGGCGGGTGGCTAAGGATTAATGTGCGGAGGGCCCACACATGCGTGTCAGCCCAAGCTTCCGGCGAACCGCTCGGCGAGCCTGTTCTTCCTGAATGCGTCCGCGACCCAGTCCACGAAAGCTCTCGTCTTTGCCGGCACGAGCTTGCGCGATGCATGGTAGATCGAGATCGCGCCGGCGTCGCAATACCAGCGCGGCACCAGGCGGACGAGCGACCGATTTTCGAGCGCGGGAAGGATGTCCGCGGTGGCGAGCATGGCAACTCCCAGGCCCAACAATGCAGCCTCTCGCATTGCTGCGGGATCGTTGACCACGAAGGATTGAGACAGCACCGCCTCAACCTCCTGGCCCGAAACATCGCGCATCGACCAATGACGGATGCGTCCCGTCTGCAGCGAGCGCATGACGATGCCGTCCAGTGCGGCTAATTCGTCCGGCCGGATCGGTGCTAGACGACCGGCCATGTAGGCCGGCGACGCCACGGCGACGATGTGGGCAGGTGCAAGGGTTCGGCTGACGAGACCCGGTAACAATTCGAATCCGCCTCCGATCGCTGCGTCGTAGCCTTCGCCGACCAGATCCACCTGACGATTCTCGAAGTGCCACTCGGGGCGGACGCGCGGATAGCGCGCCAGAAAGCCCGGAAGAAGCGGTAGGATGTGGGATGTGCCGAATGTCGGTGGCAGGCTGACCTTGAGAAGGCCCGCCGGCTCCTCACTTCCAGTCGATATTCCGGCGATGGCTGCCTGGAGCCCCTCAAGATTGCCGGCAATCGCCGCGCGAAACGTCTCTCCGGCCTCGGTCAGCGTCAGCTTCCGCGTCGAGCGATGAAACAGGCGGACACCGAGATTGCGCTCCAGCATGGCGACGTTGCGACTGACGGCCGCGGGCGTCAGCGAGAGCCGTCGGCCAGCTTCTGAAAAGCTGCCGCATTCAGCGCTGCGGATGAAGGATTCGAGATTCGCCAGCGTTTCCATGAGCTCATTTACAAGCGATCATTGAAAATCTTACGACCGATACACGCCTAATCAAAGGGGAATGTTTGCGTCATCTCTACGCCATCGGTCAGCACGGCTGATCCCAACCACTTCGGAGTTATTCCATGTCCACCATCGGCATCATCGGCGCCGGCAATATCGGCCGCGCCATCGCTCAAGCGCTGTCGCGCAGCGGCATCCCCGTGACCCTCTCCAACAGTCGCGGTCCTGAAAGCCTGGCCGCAACCGTGGCCGAGATCGGTCCGCTCGTGACCGCTGGCACCCGCGAAGAGGCGGCCGCCAGGGACATCGTGTTCGTCGCAGTCAACTGGTCCAAGCTGCCTCAGGCGCTCGCCGGGCTGCCGCCGTTCGGCGACCGCATCGTCGTTGACACCAACAATCCGATCGAGGCGCCCTTGTTCAAGCCGGCTGACCTCGGCGGCCGCGCCTCGTCCGAGATCTTTGCCGATCTGGTGCCCGGCGCGCGGGTGGTGAAGGCCTTCAATCATCTCCTGGCGCAAATCCTCGCAAGCGACCCGGCGAGCGACGGCGGCAAGCGTGTGTTGTTCTATTCGGGAGATGACGCCGGTGCGAAAGCAGCCGTCGGCGCACTGATCGATCGGCTCGGGTTCTTTGGCATTGACCTGGGCTCGCTCGCGATCGGAGCAAGGTTGACCCAGTTTCCGGGCGGACCGCTTCCGGCGCTGAACCTGGTCAAGATCGGCTGATGAATCGTAGATGGTCGCCGACAACGAGAGATGACGAAAGGCTGCAAGATGACAACCGACAATATCGATTTCGACCATCTGCTTCGGTCGAACCTGGAGCGCGTGTTCAACGAGCGGGACGATGACAAGCGGCGAGCCGCTGTCGCGGAGCTGTTTGTTGAGGCCCCAATTATGTACGAGTCGACGAACATCGTTCGCGGACAGTCGGAGATATCGCGCGTCGCCGGAGAGCTTCTCAAGCAGTTCGGGCCGGCATTCAGGTTCGTGCCCGATGGCGTCGCGGTCGGGCATCATGGCTTGGGGCGGCTGGCTTGGCACGGCGGTCCCGAGCTTGGGCGCGTCGCAGTGACGGGAGCCGACGTGGCTCTCGTCGAAGGCGGCAGGATCTCGCGGCTGTGGGTGTTGCTCAATCCGAAGTGAAAGGAGGTCGCGCCGCCGGACTAGCTCTGCGGCTTCGACGCCTTGGCTTCGCTCGCGTTCCGGCGCCGGATGATCCAAACGGTCAGGCCCAGCACGATCGCTGCGCCGACCACCGTCAGGATCCAGATGTGCTTGCCGATATGCGCGTGATGATGCAGCCCGGCATATTCGTGCAGGGCCGACACCGCCAGCACGCCCGGCAGCACATGGGCCGGCGCCCAGGTCAGGATCGCCGGGATGTTCACCGCGTAGAACTTCGCCGGCGCCATCCCCAGCGCTCCCGCCGTCACCGGCACGAAGGCGCGGATCGGCGGCACGAAGCGTGCGAAGAACACCGCCCAGGTGCCGAAGCGGTTGAAGAAGCTTTCGCTCTGCGCGACCACACGCGGATAGTTCGTCAGCGGCCAAGCGGTGAGGATCTCGCGTTGCCGCCGGTGCCCGATCCAATAGGCCGACCCGTCCCCGAGCACCGCGCCGAGCGCGGCCGCCAGCAGCACCCATGGCAGCTTCAATTCGCCGCCCGGGACCAGCGCGCTCAGCGCCAGGATGATGGTTGAGCCGGGGATCACTGAGCCCACCACCGGAACGGCTTCGAGCAGCGCCGCCAGGAACAGGGTCAGATAGGCCAGCCACGCATGGGCCGAGACGAAGGCGATGAGGGGATCGAGGAAGGTTGTCACGTCGTCTCAATGGTGGGGCTGGAGCAGCGAGAGTCAGACCCTACATAGGCAAGCATATGCGGCAACAGTGCCATTTCGGCCGGCAGCGAGGTTACCCCGCCCGAAATTCGGGCGTGATTCGCAAGGCAGCCCTCCAAAAACTGCGTTCCTTGCCTATCTAAATGAAAACACAACGGAACTTTGATTGGTGGCCGGGCTTCTGCCGGCAACGCGTCTCTGATAGGTTGATTTTCAGCACCCAGCCGCAGCCAACGTGCGAATAACCGGTTTCGGGACCGCCCGGGACCTCGGAGGATTGATGACGACCGCCGCCCTGTCCAAAGTTGAGGAAGTTTCCGGTCAGCCCGACATGAAGGTGTCGGTGCGCCAGGTGTTCGGGATCGACAGCGATCTCGAAGTCCCCGCCTATTCCGAAGTCGATCCTCACGTGCCCGAAGTCGATTCCGACTATCGCTTCGACCGCGCCACCACGCTCGCCATTCTCGCCGGCTTTGCCCGCAACCGCCGCGTGATGGTGACCGGCTATCACGGCACCGGCAAATCCACCCATATCGAGCAGGTCGCGGCGCGGCTGAACTGGCCCTGCGTGCGCGTCAACCTCGACAGCCACATCAGCCGTATCGACCTCGTCGGCAAGGACTCCATCGTGGTCCGCGACGGCAAGCAGGTCACCGAATTCCGCGATGGCATTCTGCCCTGGGCGCTGCAGAACAATGTCGCGCTGGTGTTCGACGAATACGACGCCGGCCGCCCGGACGTGATGTTCGTGATCCAACGCGTGCTTGAGGTCTCGGGCCGCCTGACGCTGCTCGACCAGAACAAGGTGATCAAGCCGCATCCCGCCTTCCGCCTGTTCGCCACGGCCAACACGGTCGGTCTCGGCGACACCTCGGGCCTCTATCACGGCACCCAGCAGATCAACCAGGGCCAGATGGACCGCTGGTCGATCGTCACCACGCTGAACTATCTCAGCCACGACGAGGAGGTGGAGATCGTGCTGGCCAAGGCCAAGCATTATCGCACCCAGGAGGGCCGCGACATCGTCAACAAGATGGTGCGCCTCGCCGACCTCACGCGCAACGCTTTCGCCAATGGCGATCTGTCGACGGTGATGAGCCCGCGCACGGTGATCACCTGGGCGGAGAACTCCGACATCTTCGGCGACATCGGCTTTGCCTTCCGCGTCACCTTCCTCAACAAGTGCGACGAGCTCGAACGTCCGCTGGTCGCCGAGTTCTATCAGCGCTGCTTCAACACGGAGCTGCCGGAATCCGCGGTGAACGTGGCACTGAGCTGAGGCTCTCTCGGTTGTCGTCCCGGCCTGGTGCGCAATTGCGCACGGGAGCCGGGACCCATCGCGGGATGTCTCGATCGAATCGACGCCGATAGTTTTTCTGACCCAACGACGGCCGGTGGTTATGGGTCCGGCTTTCGCCGGGACGACGGATCAAGGTGATATGACCACCTCCAACTCCAAATTCCGCAACAGCAAGGAAGCGCCGACCGAGCCGTTCAAGCGCTCGGTCGCCTCGTGTCTCAAGGCGATCGCCAAGGCGCCCGAGCTCGACGTCTCCTTTGCTGCCGAGCGCCCGGGGCTTGCGCCCGGCAAGGCGCGGCTGCCCGAGCCGGCACGCAAGATGACCAAGCGTGACGCCGCCATCGTGCGTGGTCATGCCGATTCCATCGCGCTCAAGCTCGCCTGTCACGATCCGAAAGTGCATCGCAAGCTGATGCCCGGCAATCCGCAGGCGCGCGGCGTGTTCGAGGCGGTGGAGCAGGCGAGAGTCGAGGCGATCGGCGCGCGCCGCATGGCCGGCGTCGCCAAGAATCTCACCGCGATGCTCGACGACCATTTCCACCGCGGCAAGTTCGACGAGATCACCGACCGCGCCGATGCGCCGCTCGCCGATGCGCTGGCGATGCTGGTGCGCGAGCGCCTGACCGGCATGGCGCCGCCGGCGGCCGCCAAGAAGATGGTCGATCTCTGGCGTCCCATTCTCGAAGACAAGATCGGCAGGCGGCTCGACCGGCTCGACGGCGTGCTCGAGGACCAGACCCGGTTCGGCGATGCCGTGCATGATCTGCTCTCGGCGCTCGAGCTCGGCGACGAGCGCAACGCCGACACCGAGGACAATGACGAGAACGAGGAGAACCAGGACGGCGACAACGACCAGTCCGGTGCCGAGGGCTCGCCCGATTCCGATGCCGCGCAGGAGATGAGCGCCGACCAGGCGCAGGCGACCAGCGAGGAGATGAGCGAGAGCGCGATGGAAAGCGCGCAGGCATCGACCTCCGACACCTTCGATGACGGCGAGCTCGGCGACGACGAGACGCCGGGCGAGGCGACGCGTCCGAATTCGCACGGCAAGAACGAGCCGCGCGGGCCGGAATACCACGCCTTCGCGCCGAAATTCGACGAGATCATCGCCGCCGAAGACCTCTGCGACCATGACGAGCTGGAGCGGCTGCGCGCCTATCTCGACAAGCAGCTCGCGCATCTGCAGGGCATCGTCGCCCGGCTCGCCAACCGCCTGCAGCGCCGCCTGATGGCGCAGCAGAACCGCGCCTGGGAGTTCGATCTCGAAGAGGGCATCCTCGATCCCGCGCGCCTGTCGCGCGTCGTCACCGATCCCTATCATCCGCTGTCCTTCATGCACGAGAAGGAGGCGACGTTCCGCGACACCGTGGTGACGCTGCTGCTCGACAATTCCGGCTCGATGCGCGGCCGCCCGATCACGGTCGCGGCGACCTGCGCCGACATTCTGGCGCGCACGCTGGAGCGTTGCGGCGTCAAGGTCGAGATCCTCGGCTTCACCACGCGCGCCTGGAAGGGCGGGCAATCGCGCGAGGCGTGGCTTGCCGCCGGCAAGCCGGCCAATCCCGGCCGCCTCAACGATCTTCGCCACATCATCTACAAGTCGGCGGACGCTCCGTGGCGCCGTGCGCGAAAAAATCTCGGGCTGATGATGCGCGAGGGCCTGCTGAAGGAGAACATCGACGGCGAGGCGCTGGATTGGGCGCACAAGCGCCTGCTCGGACGGCCCGAGCAGCGCAAGATCCTGATGATGATCTCGGACGGCGCGCCGGTCGACGATTCCACGCTGTCGGTCAACCCCGGCAATTACCTCGAGCGGCATCTGCGCCACATCATCGAGGAGATCGAGACCCGCTCGCCGGTCGAGCTGATCGCGATCGGCATCGGCCATGACGTGACGCGCTACTATCGCCGCGCGGTGACGATCGTGGACGCCGAAGAACTCGGCGGCGCCATCACCGAGAAGCTCGCTGAGCTCTTCAGCGAGACCAACACGGCGCCCACGCAAGCACCCGGTCGCCCGCGACGCAAATTGCATTCGTGAGCACGCATCGATCCCGCCGCAGCTTCGTCAGCCTCGCGGCGGCGGGATTCTCCACTCTCGCGCTGGCGCGCCTGGCGCAAGCCCAGGCGCAACTGCAGCCCGCGACCGAGCCGCCGCCGCGCCCGCTCCAGCTCGAGCACGCCGTCACCGCGCCCGTCAGCGTCGAGGTCAACGCGCGGACCATTGCCAATTTCGAGCCGCGTGACCGTTCGCGCACGCGTTTCGGCTCGCTGGATTTTCGCAGCGGCCTGGTGCTGACCTCGCCCTATCGCGGCTTCGGCGGCCTGTCCGGCCTCCGCTTCCTCGACGGCAAGGGCGAGCGTTTCCTCGCCATCTCCGACCAGGGCGGCTGGTTCACCGGCACCATCCGCTATTCCGGCCGCGAGATGGTCGGCCTCGCCGACGTCGAGGCCGCGCCGGTGCTGGGCGCGGACGGGCGGCCGATCACGGAGAAGCGGCTCTGGTACGACACCGAGTCGCTCGCGCGCGACGGCAACCTCGTCTATGTCGGGCTCGAACGCGTCAACCAGATCCTGCGCTATGATTTCGCCAAGGGCGGGACCGGCGCCCGCGGCGAACTGATCGCCGTCCCGCCGGCCTTGCGCAAGCTGCCCTACAACAAGGGGCTGGAGGCAATGGTCATCGTGCCCAAGGGGCAGGGACCGGGAAAGAGCCAGCCGCTCGCGGGCACGCTGATCGCCTTCTCCGAGCGCGGTCTCGATGCCGACGGCAACCTGCTCGCCTTCCTGATCGGCGGCGCGACGCCCGGCCAGTTCAGCGTGCGGCGCTCGGAGAATTTCGACATCAGCGACGCCGTGCTGCTGCCCTCGGGCGACCTCCTCATCCTCGAACGCAAATTCTCCTGGTTCACCGGCGTCAACATCCGCATCCGCGCTATCCCCTTGAAGTCGATCGGGCCAGGCGCCGTCGTCGACGGCCTGACGCTGTTCGCCGCCGATCTCGGCCACGAGATCGACAACATGGAAGGCATCGACGCCCACGTCACGGCCGACGGCGAGACCGTGCTGACGCTGATCTCCGACGACAATTTCTCGATGCTGCAGCGGACGCTGCTGCTGCAATTCACGTTGGTAGAGTAGGGGGGCGCTCCCCAGACGCCTGCGGCAATGCATGGCCCCGCGGTCCCCCATTCCCGCCGCGCAGCTAGCAATCCGCTGCCCGGCGACTACACTTCATGCAACTGCTTCCATTCCTTCCACCTTCCGGAACTCCCCGCATGTCCGTCTTGTTTTCCCCGATCAAGCTGCGCGGCCTGACGCTACAGAACCGCCTCGTGGTGTCGCCGATGTGCCAATATTCGGCCGATGACGGCGTCGCCACCGATTGGCACTTCAGCCACATCAACAATCTCAGCCTGTCGGGCGCGGCGATGTTCTGCATCGAGGCGACGCATGTCGAGGCGATCGGCCGCATCACGCCGGGCTGCCTCGGGCTCTACAGCGATGCCTGCGAGGCCGCGCTGAAGCCGATCCTGCATTCGGTGCGCAAGCATTCCTCCACGGCGATCGCGATGCAGCTCGCCCATGCCGGCCGCAAAGCGTCGAGCGCGCGGCCCTGGGACGGCGGGCAGCTGATCCCGGAAGGGCAGGGCGGCTGGCAGACGGTCGGCCCGTCGGCGGTGCCGCACAAGGAGGGCGAGGCCGCCCCGCTCGCGCTCGATGCCGCGGGCCTGAAGCGCATCCGCGAGGCCTTCGTCGATAGCGCCAAGCGCGCCGCGCGGCTCGGCATCGACGCCATCGAGGTTCATGGCGCGCACGGCTATCTCCTGCATCAATTCCTGTCGCCGATCTCGAACCGACGCACCGACGAATATGGCGGCTCGCTCGAAAACCGCATGCGCTTCCCGCTCGAAGTGTTCGACGCGGTGCGCAGCGCCTTCCCCGACGACAAGCCGGTCGGCATGCGGGTGTCGTCGACCGACTGGGTCGAGGGTGGCTGGGATCTGGCGCAAACAATAGAATTCGCGCGCGCGTTGAAGGCGCGCGGCGTCGACTGGATCGATGCCTCCTCCGGCGGCGTCTCGCCGTTGCAGAAGATCGCGCTCGGCCCCGGCTATCAGGTGCAGTTCGCAGACGCCATCAAGCGCGAGACCGGCCTGCCCACCATCGCCGTCGGCCTCATCACCGAAGGCAAGCACGCCGAGGAGATCGTCGCATCTGGCAAGGCCGACATGGTCGCGCTCGCCCGCGGCATGCTCTACGACCCGCGCTGGGCCTGGCACGCTGCCGCCGAGCTCGGCGGCGAGGTCGAGGCGCCGCCGCAATATTGGCGCTCGCAGCCACAGGCGCAAAAGGCGCTGTTCGGCAAGACCACGTTCGGGGCGCGGTAGCGGTACGTGTGCGGTTGCGGCGCGATGTCTGCGCTAAATAAACGGTCTCTTCCCGGGCCCCCGTGCGCAATTGCGCACCAGGCCGGGGACACCGTGTTCGTGGCGAGCCACGCATTGCGCCCCCACTGCGCTCACGTATCCGTAAAACTCCTCGCCTTCCGCCCTTCGCAAAACTGGCCTAACCTCCGTTCCCTCGAGGCGTCACGGAGGCCGGCATGCGTTTTGGTGTTCGCAAGACTGCCCATGTGTTCGAGCGTGTCGGCCTTGCGATGGCGGGGGCGGCGTGCGGGCTGTTCGTCGGCGCCTATGTCGGCTCGGCGATCGCCCCGCTCACCACGCAAGGCTTCCTGCTGGCGATGATGGTGCTTGGCGCGGTCGGCTTCTATCTCGGCATCGACACGCCGCAGCTGCCCTTCGACGACGCGCACAGCCAGATCGACGCCGCGGAATTCCTGAGCTCGGCCGGCACGCTGTTCGCCACGCTCACCGCGCTCGTCTCGGTCGCCGTCATCGTGCTCCGCCTCGATCCGCACATCGGCTGGACCTGGCTCGCTCTGCTCGGCTGGATCGCCGGCGTCGCCATGCAGATCGTCGCCGGCGCCAAGGCGCGGATGCGGAAGTGACTGTCTCTTCCTTCTCCCCTTGTGGGAGAAGGTGGCGCGAAGCGCCGGATGAGGGGTTTGCTTCCGCGAATTCAGCTGTGAAAGATGAGACTGCGGAGACAAACCCCTCACTCGTCTCGCCGCTATGCGGCGAGCCACCCTCTCCCACAAGGGGAGAGGGAAAGTTAGCAAGACCGTTTCCTCTCTAAAACACCACGCCCACGCGCGTGCCGCGCTTCCAGGCGATGCGGCAGCGCTTCTTGGTGTTGACGTGCAAGAGCTCGAACCGGTCGGGGATGTTCACCTGGCCGCCGAGATCGACGCAGGCGCCGCCGGGGGAATAGTCGATCAGCGTGCAGTTGATGACGGGCGCGCGCGGGTCCGTGATGATCTTGGCCTGGCGCGACACCAGCCCGGCGGGCTTCACGCGGGCAAATCTGCGCGGATAGTGCGGCACGTCTCCTCCAACGTTTCGCGAGTTTGGAGGCGATGATGGAACGGGAGATGATGCGATACGGCTAAGGCGGGGCGGTGAATTTTAATGAAAAGTGTCGGCGAATACGGAAAGCGGTGGTAGTGGGGTGCTGTTTTTGCGCGCATCTATCTCCTACCGTCATTGCGAGCAGCGCAGCGACGCAATCCAGAGTGCCTCCTCGGAGGCAGCCTGGATTGCTTCGCTTCGCTCGCAATGACGGGCGGCGAGAGCGGAGTCCGCCTCACGCCCCCCGCGCCGCTGCGCCCTATCTCACCCGCTCCAGCGAGATGAAGCTGCGGTTGCTGGCTTCATACTGGAACGCGTAGACGTTGGCTTCCTGGCAGGTGTCGCCGACCGCGGCGCGGCGCTCCAGGTCGCGTGTCTGTGAGAACTTCCGGCCGGTGGCGTCGGCGTCATATCGCACATGGACCTTCGGCGAGGAGTTCTCGTTGGCGTGGTCGTAGCGGTGCGCGATCTTCCACAGATTGCCCGGCGCGAGGAAGCGCGTCTCCCAGCCGCCGTCACCGACTTTGCGCGAATAGGTGATGTTGGCGCGGGTGTCGTTGCGCAGGCACACCACGCCGTAATGCTTGTTGTTGGCCGCCTCGCCCGCCGCCGACCACAGCGCGGCGGTCGCGACGCCGAGCGCGAGGCTCGCGCGGATCATGGTCGAACGGAACGAAGGAAAAGATGCAACGTGAAAAAAGGACTTCGTCATTGGAAAAATCTCCCTGATCGATGCCGCCCTCCAAGGGCTCGCGGCAGACGATAGGAAGAAGCGGCGCGGATGTGCATGATCCGGATCACAATCTCCGGGCGTGCGGGTCGATATTCTGCGGGACAGATTGTCGCGGTGTTGCGCGGGGCAAGCTGCTGTCTTCGCGGCACATCCTTCGAGACGCCCGCCTGCGGCGGGCCCTCAGGATGAGGTCGGAATGCGCGGCCGCAGTTTAAGGCGCTGGCGCCGAGTAGCCTCATCCTGAGGAGCCCGCAAAGCGGGCGTCTCGAAGGACGAGGCGTGCGCTCAAACCTCACCCAGCGTCATCCGCTCCGCCTCGCTGCCGGTGCCCGTATCCGGTCCCACCGGCATCGGCACGGTCACATACTCCTTCGGCATGTTCACCGGCCGATAATCCGGCTCCACCGCCATCCGCTTCACCACGCTCTCATGCACATGCGCGCCGTCGGGGATGAGGCGCGGCTCGGAATCGGGAATGTAGAAGCCGAAATGAACCTTCCGCGCCGGCCATTCCCGGTACTTGGCCTTCTTCGGCAAGAACTCCAAGAGCCGCCAGGCCGCCGTCATGGAATCGTGCAGCGTGCCCGTCTTGCCGGTATAGGCGGGCTCGACATAGCGGAACGGCGAGTTCTTGCGCTGGATGCCCCAGGCCAGCTGCTTCACCGTCGCCGGGTTGAAATTCAGCCCGGCCTCTTGCGCCTCCGCGATCATCCACAGCAGCGGATATTTTGATTGCCCGCTCTCCGCCTCCGGATAGCCGCCGCCGACGTCGCTGTGCACGCCGGCGAACCACACCTGTTGGATGTCCTGCGGCACCTTCTTCTCATCGGGCACATAGCGGTTGCTCCAGAACTCTTGCGGCTCTTCATACGCCTTCAGGCGGAACATGCAGCGCCGCTCGTCGATCGCGATCGCCTGCCGGAAGATTTTGATGCTGGGGTTGCGCAGCGTGAAGGCGAGCTCCTCCAGGCTCGGCAGGAAGCCCCGGTCGGCGCGCGGCACGATCACGCTCGCCACCGTGTCCCACACGCCGACGAAATGGATGGTCGGCCAGCGCGTCGAGGTGATGCGCGCGAACTGCGCGGCAAGGTCGTATTCGTCCTTCGGCAGCGGCCCCTGCTCGTCGAATGCGACGTTCTGCAGGTCCTCGGCATCGTTGCCGCGCCCGGTGCCGGAATATTGCTTGTAGGCGATCAGGCCCGAGCCGGCGAGGTTGGCCTGCTCCGGCGAGATCAGCCCGATCTTGTGGATCAGCCCCGCCAGCACCCGCACCGTGTAGGCCCCGCGCGAGAAGCCGAACAGGTAGATCTTGTCGCCGCGCGCGTAATGCTGAACCAGGAAGCAATAGGCCGACAGCACGTTGTCATCGAGCCCATAGCCGGTGGCGAGCCCCAGCACCATGTTGATGTTCGCCTTCCAGCGGTGCCACGTCGACGGCTCCGTCACCGTGCCGACCCCGGGATCGTAGAACACCATCTGCCGCGGCTGCGTCCTGTCCGTCTTGCGCAGGCAGCGATACAGCTTCAGGACGTTGGATATGTTCTCCGAGATCTCGTTGCCGGTGCCGTCACAGCAGACGACGAGGTGTTTCGGCTCGGGCTTGCGGTCGGTGGTGGCTGCGGTCTCCATGGGATGCGCCTCCGGGTGATGCTACCCGGGCGAGTATAGCGGAACCTGACGGCGGCGAGGAGACGAAGTCGGCCCTGGCGGCATGGTGCCTCATTTGCGTATCGCCTGTTGACATTAACCACCTGTTAACCATGCCGTCGCCTAATGGGAGCGACTGGGGGTCACCATGTCGGCCCATGTGACGCGACCGAAACTTCGGCCGGCCGCCTTTCGTTCGCTGAACGGGGTGGCTGTCAGCGTCACGGCTGTCCTACGGAGCAAAGCAATGTTCGGGAAGGACGATTTAGTGGACAATCTCAGCCGCGATCTCGATCGCGCACGGCTCAGACGCGATGCACTCGCGTCCGAAGCCACGACGCTGGCGGCGCAGATCGCCGAAATCGAAGCCCGCCTTGCGGAGGAGAAGAGCAGGCGGGAGCGCGATCGCGTCCTGAACGAAATCGAAGCGATCAAGACGCGAATCAAGCATGCCGCTGGCGCGTTTGCACCTGTCGTCGATGGTCTCTCCAAGGCGGTCGAGCAGGCCTCGGCCGTCGTGCCCGAGGCGCGCGAGCTCAACAGCTTCCTGGTGTCGGTGGCGACCGAGATCGATACCGTGCTCGGGCCCCTGTTGCGCGAACTGGATCAGCGCGCCGATGCGGTGCGGATCGGACACGCCATGCTGGACCTTCCGAGCCAGGCCATTGAGCCGCCCATCGAGCCGCCGAAAGAGGCCAACGATCGCATGCTCCGCTTCCCCGCATGGCTGTCTCGCGACAAGGAGACGGACAAGAAGGAAGCTGCGGACAAGCCGCACAGCACGGCGGCGTAAGCAGCGCTGCTTAGCCTGGAGATTTTTCGTCATGGCCGGGCTTGACCCGGCCATCCACGTCTTTCCTGTTGCCATAGCGAAGACGTTGATGCCCGGCACAAGGCCGGGCATCACGACTTCGACCAGGCACGCCGGCTTTTGCCGGCGACATCTCGAGTCAGACGGCTCGCGCCCGCTCAGCTTGCCGCGCGGCGCAGGAAGGCGGGGATATCGAGCAGGTCTTCGTCGGCCATGTTGCGCGGAATGGCTCGGCCGTAGGCATCGAGCGGCCGATCGGCCACGGGCCGCGCATAGATCGGCCTTGCCGGCTCCCCCGCGGGCTGACCGGCCTCGGCGCGGAGCGGCGGGCTTTCCGCTTGCGCAAGGGGTGCACTGCGCTCGATGCGATCGGCGATGCGGCGGCCGTCGTTGCGTAAGCGGCCGGCGAGCTGCGTGAGCGCGGTTTCCACCGGCTGCGCCTGGAGCGCCGGGTCGACATTGTCGATGCCGGTCGCCACCACGGAGACGCGCACGATGCCTTCGAGGCTTTCGTCGAAGGACGCGCCGACGATGATGTTGGCGTCCGGGTCGGCCTCGTCGCGAATCCGGGTCGCGGCTTCGTCGACCTCGTACAGCATGAGATCCCTGCCGCCGGTGATGGAGATGATGAGGCCGCTGGCGCGCTTGATCGAGGGGTTCTCGATCAGCGGATTGGAGATGGCGGCGACCGCGGCCGCGAGCACGCGCTTCTCGCCGGACGCCTCGCCCCGTCCCATCATGGCCTTGCCCTTCTCCTTCATGACGGAGAGGACGTCGGCAAAATCGAGGTTGATCAGGCCTTCCTTGACGATGAGGTCGCTGATGCAGGCGACGCCCGAATACAGCACCTGGTCGGCGAGGGCAAAGGCATCGGCGAACGTGGTCTTCGCGCTGGCCACCCGGAACAAATTCTGGTTCGGGATGATCAGGAGAGTGTCGACGGTCTTCAGCAATTCCTCGATGCCGGCTTCGGCAAAGCGCATCCGGCGCTGGCCCTCGAAATAGAACGGCTTGGTGACCACGCCGATGGTGAGGATGCCGAGCTCGCGCGCGCACCTCGCGACGACGGGGGCCGCCCCGGTGCCGGTGCCGCCGCCCATGCCTGCCGTTACGAACACCATGTGCGCACCGGTCAATTGTTCGCGGATCGTATCGATCGCCTCTTCGGCCGCGGCGCGTCCGAGTTCGGGCTGCGAGCCGGCGCCGAGGCCCGCGGTCACTTTCGTGCCGAGCTGGATCAGGCGCGTTGCCCTCGACATCGCCAGCGCCTGCGCGTCGGTATTGGCGACGACGAACTCGACGCCTTGCAGCCCGGCCGTGATCATGTTGTTGACCGCGTTGCCGCCGGCGCCGCCGACGCCGAACACGACGATGCGGGCCTTCATTTCGTGGATGTCGATATTGCCAGCCATGATTCCCTCGTGATTGCTCCGGCAAGCCGGGGATGGAGAAAGTCTCGCGTGCTACCTGCGGGCCGCGCGGTCTGATCGAACGATCGCAGCGGCCAGATGTCCCAAGCGAAGCGCCGCCTGTCCCGCGATCCCGCCGCCGGGGCGGCGACCGCTGCGCAGAACCGCCACTTCGTCTTCCAGTCGTGTCGCCCAGGCATTGGCGGCCGTCGTCTCGGCGGCCGCCTGCGTCAGCTCGATGGCGAGACGATCGGCGCGCTCCCGCTCGCGCTCGAACACCACTCTATAGGCGGTTGCGACCTCCTCGAGCCGCGCGATCTCCGCCTTGAAGACCTCGATCTTGACCGCCTCGATCCGTGCCAGGGAGGCATCGATCGGGTCTGTCCGCCGGGCGCGTCGCGGGCGGGGCGTGTAGCGGAGTGTGGTGAGATCGACGCTCACCACGGCCTTGCCGCCAGCCGACCGCGAGCGCGGCAACCGCCGACGCCGCGCCAGCGCCCGCGCGGCCTCGCGCGAGACATTGAGGCGGGCACCCAGATCGGCATACGTCAACAACTCAACGCACATCGGCGCTTCTCCTGGAGCGAACCGGGAAGGCATTTCGAGCTAATGATGGCTGGACGATTACCGCAGGCTAGGCTGCGTTGGTTAATGGACGGTTAACGGGGAACGGGGGTGTTTACGGGTGGGGGCACGTTGGTGGCCGCGGGGGATCGCAGGGTACTATTTGCTGCTGTGGCTTGTCGGTCGAGCGGAGGCAGCGATCAGGAGGTTGGAGATGTTCCGTTCCCGTTTCGGTGAGTGCTCCACGGGATCCGCATGCTGGTGGTGCTTCCGATCTAGTCTAGTTGCAATTGTAATATAGAGCACGCATTAGACGAACGTGGAATGTTGGTCGCTGATCCTGTTAAGTAAGTTAGGAAATCTAGCCAAACCATTTGCTGTTCAAGACCTCATATAATTAAGCGCGATTCTTGATGCGTGGCACCTCACTTCGAATAGAAACTAATCCTTCGCTCTTGTTGGAGCATGTGTCTAGCATCCGTTCTCTGGCTGATCGGGAGAAGGAGGCGCTAGGTTTCTTGCCGGAGGCCGCCTACCGAGATGCGATTGCGCAGCGGCGGCTGTTCGCAATGTTCGCTAGGCGGGCGGATTCAGTCGAGATTGCGGGTTTCATCTTATTCAGCGGCGTGTTTCCTAATGCGCGGGTGCAGCAGGTTGCAGTTGCGCCGTCTCATAGGCGCAATGGGATTGCATCGGCGCTTGTTAACGCGCTCGTCTCTCATCTTGAGAGCCGCGGGTATTTGAACGTTACCGCTGCAGTTGCTTCTGACTTGGACGAAGCACAAGCGTTTTACGAGATGAAGGGATTTGTCGCTAGACGAGTTCGGGATGGAGGTGCCGCACGGCAGCGTACTATAGTGCTGCGGTCGAAAGAGTTGGATACAGCGAGCTTGTTTTCGTTGATGGCTCCGCCAACTGCCGGTGACGAACTAGCCGCGTATCTGAAGCTTCGGTCGCCCGGCGCTTTTGAAGCCCCGTTGTATGCGATTGACCTCAATGTTCTATTCGATCTTATAAGACAACGCACTCGTTCTGCTGTCGCCAACCGCCTGTTTGGTGCTGCGTTGGCGCATCGCGTACGGCTTGCTGTGGCTCCCGAGTTTATTGTGGAATTAGAGCGGACCTCTCATGGAGAGTCCGTAGACAGTACCCTCCAGCTTGCCCGGCAACTACCTCGAATCCCATCCGCGCCAAAGCCCGAAGTAGATCGACTTGCTGCGATCATTCACAAGGCGGTTTTCGAAGAAGCAGGCCTCGCGCAAGCGAATTCTAAGCAGGCGCTAAGTGATGCTCGTCATTTGGCAGAGGCCGCGTTGGCACGAGCGTCGGGTTACATTACCAGCGATACCTATCTTCTCAACGCACGAGAGACGCTGCTTGAGCTTACCGGTCTCGACGTTGCTAGCTTAGACGAACTCGTCGAGTTGATGCCGGTAGAGGATATCAAGCTTGAGGAAGGAGTTTTTCGGGGAACGCAATGCGAGACAAAGTCGGCAACAGCTTCTGACGCTCGAGCATATCTAATCTCTCAATCGTTAGACACGAGCCTTGTCGAGAAATTTCTGCCAACGAAGTCGACTGCTCGGAAAGTTAGAGTTCGTGCGGTACTTGAAGGTGACGAGATCGTAGGAGTGAGCCTCTATTTGGCTCCTACTACTATCGACGCCGCCGCCAAGATGCTGGTGCATGTCCGGACGGATCATATTTCGTCCGAGACATTTGCCGAACACTTGCTGGATGAGGCGATACGAGAAGCGAGCCACGCCGGGCCAGTAACGATAGAGCTCCGAAGGATTGCCGGACAAACGGTAGTAAATCAGGCTGCAAAACTGAGGGGATTTCTGCCGGCCTCCGATCCTGATGCTGTAATCAAGGTGGCGCTAGGTCGTCCGCTCACGGCTAACACATGGTCGGCGCTTGCGCGTCAGATGAGGCGTAGGACGGGGCTATCACTTCCAGACAATCTCCCGCACGAGACAACAGCTGTAAAGATCCAAGCCCCAGATGGCGCCTTCTTGTCGGTGAAGATGCCTGCGCTCGAAGCGGCCCTAAGCCCTACGATAATCGCGTGGCCGGGTCGAGATGCGGTGATTGTGCCAATCGCAAAATCGTTTGCCGACGATTTATTGGGTACGGCCGATCAGCTTGCTTTATTCGGCAGGCCAGCGGCAGCATTCCTCGGGCTTCGTATGTATTTCAATAGCCCGAGAACGTCGCACCTCATGCGCCCAGGATCGCCAATTCTGTTCTATGAGTCCAAGCGAACCGGCGGGCGTGCCGCAATCGTAGCGGCCGCTCGCATAGTAGACGCGACGATCTTACCTAAAGAGCAAGTTTCAGGCGAACTCTCTCGACGAGCAGTCGTAGAAGATTTGGGTGCTCTAACTGCCTCGTCCGAGGTTTTGGCGACCTCCTTCGACAATTTGATAAGATTCCCGAATCTTGTAACACTCGAAGCTCTTCGGGCCGTCGGTGCTGAGGGCGCGTCCAATTTGCAAACTACGACGGCCTTGCCGAGCATCCTGCTAGGGAAGATTTTGGATCTTGGATGGTCAAGTGACTGATGCAAGTGACGCAATCATTTCGATCCATCCCGAATATGCGACTGCGATCCTTGACGGGACGAAAACTATCGAACTAAGGCGCCGCATACCGTCGCTATGCCAAGGCACTCGTTTATGGATTTACGCGACACGTCCGACGGCTGCGGTTATTGGCGTTGCAACCATCGCAGGTGTTAGCCGCGCTCATCCGCGGACGATTTGGCAAAAGCATCGAAGCGGGACCGGCGTAGATTATGCCTCTTTCACGGAGTACTTCGCCGGAGCAACGGAAGCCGTTGCAATTCTGCTGGCGGCTGTAAAACGGGTGCAGCCTATAACTCTCGGGGAATTGAGAAAAGCTCGCGCGGGCTTCCACCCACCGCAAGTTCTTGTTCGCCTGACTTCCAAGGAGGCACAGGCCTTGGAGCAACTCGCGAAATTCTAAATAGGCAGATTTGGGTCGCGCTTCACATCTTCGGTCTTCCCCAAAAACAAAAACGGCCGGATCTCCCGATCCGGCCGCTACTCAAACTCTACTGGCTAAGCCTACGCCACGCGACGCAACTTAGCCCCCGCCCAATTCTTTAAATCTCAGCTCGCCTTCTTTTCCGGCGCGGTGGTCGGGCCGACCTTCTTCTGGATGGCGCGCTTCAGCTCGAGGGCGCGCGGGGAGAGGGCGTCGGCGTTGGCCTTGAGCAGGTAGGCGTCCAGGCCGCCATTGTGGTCAACGCTTTTCACCGCGTTGGTGGAGACGCGCAGGCGCACGTTGCGCTCCAGGGCTTCCGACTGGAACGTCACGTTGACGAGGTTCGGCAGGAAGCGGCGCTTGGTCTTGATGTTGGAGTGGCTGACCTTGTGGCCGACGAGGGGGCCCTTGGCCGTCAGTTCGCAGCGGCGAGACATGGCAAAATCCTTATCCTGAACCCCCAACGAGTTGCGGCCGCCATTCGGGGCGCCACGGGGGCAAATTCTCTGTCCTTGCAGGGAGCGGGCGGACGTATAGGGGGGAAGGGGCGGGTAGTCAAGGATTTGGGGCGAGTTTCGTGCTCCAAAGCAGGTGTCATCGCCCGCGCAGGCGGACGATCCAGTACGCCGAGACGGTTGTGATTGACCAGAGCGGCCGCGACGTACTGGATGCCCCGCCTTCGCGGGGCATGACAGTGGAGATCGAGGAGGGACACAAGCGCCCCTGACCCGCCGCCGATCACCAAAACGGCAATGATCGGAACGTCTTACCATCACATAAAGGGCGTAATCGCACCGGAAGAATCCGGTGGAGTTCCGTAGGCCGCGCGCCCGGACGCATTGCCAGCCGCTGGATTCGGCTTAAGTAACTGCCATTGGCGCCCCGATTGGAAAGTTTTGTGCCCATTCTTTTCCCTTCCTCGCCCCGGCGCTCGGCCGGCCAGCTGGCCTTCGCCGCCCTGTTTGGGCTGGCCTTGGCGTGGGGCGCGGCGCCGGCAGCGGCGCAGGGCAAGCTCGAGGCGCAATATGAGGCCTCGCTCGCCGGCATTCCCGTCGGCAAGGGCGCCTGGAATATCGACATCCAGGACGATGTGTTCGCGGCCGCGGCCTCCGGCGGCACGTCGGGGCTGCTGAAATCGTTCACGGGCGGGTCCGGCACCGGCGCGAGCCAGGGGCGCGTCGTCAACGGCGCGCTGGTTGCGACCGGCTACCAGGCCTCCACCACCACGCAGAAAAAGACCGAAGAGATCCGCATCACGCTCGACAAGGGCAATGTGAAGGAGTTCTCGATCCTGCCCGAGCCGCCGGTCGATCCCGATCGCATCGTTGTCACCGATGCGCATCGCCGCGGCGTCTGGGACCCCATGACGGCCTCGCTGCTGCGCGTGCCCGGCACCGGCGACCCCGTTACGCCCGACGCCTGCCACAACTCCGCGCCCGTGTTCGACGGCCGCATGCGCTACGAGCTCAAGCTCGATTTCAAGCGCATGGAGAGCGTGAAGGCGGAGAAGGGCTATAAGGGCCCGGTCGTGGTGTGTTCGATCTATTTCGTGCCGGTCGCGGGCTACATCCCCGATCGCCCCGTGATCAAATACCTCGCCGCCCAGCGCAACATGGAGATCGCGTTCGCGCCGATCGCCGGCACGCGCATCCTGGTCCCGTTCTGGCTGAAAGTGCCGACCCCGCTCGGCCCGGCCATGCTGGAAGCGACCAGCTTCGTCACCTCCCCCCAGCCCCCGCGCGTCGCCAAGACGCAGTGATTTACCCTCCCCGGAGGGTCCCTCGGTGCGGGTAAAAGACATCAAGCAAAATCAATGGGTTCCCTACTGTGCATGGGGTTGTTTTCGCACGTGTTGTCGGCTTTCCGTCATGGCCGGGCTTGTCCCGGCCATCCACGGTCTTCGTGCGGCACCAAGAACGTGGATGCCCGGGACAAGCCCGGGCATGACGGCTGAGCAAGCGGCCGGCCAGGAATCCATTTGACTCCTCCCCGATTCTGATTCGACTCCGCGCCGTCCCCAGCTTTAACGGATCGAGCCGCTTGTACGGCAGCCCAAACCTCCATCTAGTGCGCAACCAAGACGAGTCCCGCGACATGTTGCGTGAACGGAACGGGACTCCGAGGGGAGTCAGCGATTCGGCCGCGATTCGTTCCGGAGTCGTTCCGAAGCTTAAGCCGAACGGGAAAAGCGTCGCAAAGTGAGACAGTTGCGCGAGGTTTGGGGAGGGGTGCCACCCTCTCCGCCGTCATGCCCCGGCTTGACCGGGGCATCCAGTACGCCGCGGCTTCTCGGCTCAATCACTGCCGTCTCTGGAATACTGGATCGCCCGGTCGAGCCGGGCGATGACAGCGGTGCGCATGGGCGGCGCCGTGCACCCCATCGCCCCAAAACAGCACTGACATTCGCCCAAATCGCCACTACCTAATCCCCCAGACATGGCTTTCTCTCCCTCCCCCTTCGCTTCCGAGCGCGCCCTTCACGATCGAGTGCCTGGCGCCGGCGTCACTGCGGTGCTCGGGCCGACCAACACCGGCAAGACCCATCTCGCCATCGAGCGGATGCTCGCGCATCCCTCCGGCATGATCGGCCTGCCGCTGCGCCTGCTCGCGCGCGAGGTCTACAACAAGATCGCCGATCGCGCGGGCGCGGAGAGCGTCGCGCTCGTCACCGGCGAGGAGAAGATCAAGCCGAAGAATCCACGCTATTGGGTCTCGACCGTCGAGGCGATGCCTAGGGACCTCGACGTCTCCTTCCTCGCCGTCGATGAGGTCCAGATCGCCAGCGATCTCGAACGTGGTCACGTCTTCACCGACCGCATCCTCAATCGCCGCGGCCGCGACGAGACGCTGCTGCTCGGGGCCGCCACCATGCGCCCGATCATCGAGCGGCTGTTGCCGGGCGTGTCCATGATCACGCGGCCGCGCCTGTCGCAGCTGGAATTCGCCGGCGATCGCAAGATCACGCGCCAGCCGCGCCGCACCGCCATCGTCGCGTTCTCCGCCGATGAAGTCTACGCCATCGCCGAGCTGATCCGCCGCCAGCATGGCGGCGCCGCCGTGGTGCTGGGCTCGCTCAGCCCTCGCACACGCAATGCGCAGGTCGCGATGTTCCAGAATGGCGACGTCGATTATCTCGTCGCCACCGACGCCGTCGGCATGGGCCTCAATCTCGACGTCGATCACGTCGCCTTCGCCTCCGACCGCAAGTTCGACGGCTATCAGTTCCGCCGTCTCACCCCGTCCGAATTCGCGCAGATCGCCGGCCGCGCCGGCCGCGCCACCCGCAACGGCACCTTCGGCACCACCGGCCGCTGCGCGCCGTTCGAGCCCGAGCTCGTCAACGCGCTGCAGAACCACACCTTCGATCCCGTGAAGGTTTTGCAATGGCGCAACTCGAAGCTGGATTTCGCCTCGCTCGGCGCGCTCCAGGTCTCGCTGAACCTCGCTCCCGGCCACGAGGCGCTGACGCGCGCGCCCATCGCCGAGGACATGCGCGTGCTCGACCACGCCGCCCGCGACGGCGAGGTGCGCGATATCGCGCATGGCAAAGAGGCGGTGGAGCGGCTGTGGGAGGCCTGCCAGGTCCCCGATTACCGGAAGCTGTCGCCGGCCGCCCATGCCGAGCTGGTCACGACGCTCTACGGCTTCCTGATGCGGAAGGGATGCATCCCCGATTCCTGGTTCGAGGCCCAGATCACCCAGGCCGACCGCATCGACGGCGACATCGACACGCTGTCGGCCCGGATCGCGCAGATCCGCACGTGGACCTTCGTCGCCAACCGCCCGGACTGGCTGAAAGGCCCCGAACGCTGGCAGGGGATCGCGCGGGAGGTCGAAAATAAATTATCGGATGCGCTCCATGAACGCTTGACTGAGCGTTTCGTTGATCGCCGGACCAGTGTATTGATGCGCCGCCTGCGGGAGAACACGAGCTTGAATACTGAAATCGGCAAGACCGGCGAAGTCATCGTCGAAGGCCATGTCATCGGCCGCCTCGACGGCTTCACCTTTGCACCGGACACGGCGGAGGCCGGCTCCGATGCGAAAGCCTTGCAGGCTGCAGCGCAAGCGGTGCTCGCCGGCGAGATCAACGCGCGGGCCGAGAAGCTCGGCAATGCGCCGGACGAGCAGTTCGTGCTGACCTCGGAAGGCATCATCCGCTGGACCGGCGATGCCGTGGCGCGGCTGTCTGCCGCGGAGGAGGCGCTGCATCCGCGCATCCGCATCATCTCCGACGAGCGGCTGACCGGCGCCCCGCGTGACAAAGTGCAGGCGCGGCTCGAGCTCTGGCTCAAGACGCATATCGAGAAGCTGCTCGGGCCGATGTTCGAGCTGTCGAAGGCCGAGGATGTCACCGGCATCGCCCGCGGCATCGCCTATCAGCTGGTCGAGGCGCTCGGCGTGCTCGAGCGCCCGAAGATCGCCAACGAGCTGAAGGATCTCGACCAGCCCTCGCGCGCGGTGCTGCGCAAATACGGCGTCCGCTTCGGCGCCTATCACATCTATTTCCCCGGCCTCTTGAAGCCCGCCGCGCGTGCGCTCGCCGCACTGCTCTGGGCGCTGAAGCAGGACAATGTCGATCTGTCCTCGCTCTCGGGCGCGCAGCATCTGGCATCGTCGGGCCGCACCTCGTTCCCGGTCGACAAGGCCCTGCCGCGCGATGCCTATCGCGTGCTCGGCTACAAGCAGGCCGGCGAGCGCGCCGTGCGCGTCGACATTCTGGAGCGCCTGGCCGATCTGATCCGCCCGGCGCTGGCCTGGCGCGACAACTCGCCCGGCGAAAAGCCTGCCGGCGCGTTCGACGGCCGCAGCTTCGTGGTGACGCAGGCGATGACCTCGCTCACGGGTTCGGCCGGCGAAGACTTCGCCTCCGTCCTGCGCGCGCTCGGCTATCGCATGGAGAAGCGTCCGCCGCTGCCGCCGAAGCCTGTCATGGCTGAGCAGGTCGTGACCGAGACCGTCGCGGCAGAGACGCCGCCGGCCGAAGGCAGCGCGGAGGCGTCGAGCGAGACGTCAACCGAAGCTGCGGCCGAGGCCGTTGCCGGCCTGCCGGACGAGGCAGCCACCGAGGCGGCCGCGGAAGCCGTCACCGTCGAAGACGCGCCCGGCATGGAGCCGCAGGACGAAGCCGCGCCCTCGGAGCCGGTAGTGGAGGCTTCCTCTGAAGCTCCGGTCACGCCCGAAGATGCCCCCGGCATCGCGCCGCCTGCCCAAGAGGCTGCTGCATCTGCTGAGCCTGCCACGCCTCCGAAG
>NZ_JXJM01000001.1:6404505-6419873 GCF_001593325.1 Bradyrhizobium sp. DOA1 | reverse complement strand
CCGAGACCGCGGCCGTTGAAGCCGCCGCATCGCCCGACGCGGCCGCGCCGGAAGCTGTGGCGACGGAGGCTGCGGCAACGCCGGCAGAGCCGGAGCTGGTCGAGGTCTGGCGTCCCGGCGGCCGTCACGAGGACCGTAAGCCGCGCCACGAGCGCCATCGCCATCAGCGTCATCACAACCATCAGCGTCCGCAGGCCGGAGCAGAAGCTGGTGCTGCGGCGAGCGCCGCGCCCGGCGAAGCCGCAGATGGCGAGAAGCGCGGGGAGCGCCATCGTCATGGCGGCCATCGCAAGGACTTCCGCAAGGGCCGCGAAGGTGGCGGCGAGGGCGCGCCGCGTCCCGAAGGGCGCGACGACAGGAATCGCCGGTTCGAAGGCAAGGACCGCGACAAGGATCGCGATCGCAACCGCGACAACAAGGGCAAGTTCGGCGGCGATCGCGACAAGGGTCGCGAGCACCGCGGTGGCCGCGACCGCGACAAGGGCCGTGATCGTCGCGATCGTGAGTCCGGGCCCTCGCTGCGTCCCTACGCCTCGAGCGCGAACCCGCGCGAGCGCGATCGTCCCGCCGATCCGAACTCGCCCTTCGCCAAGCTCGCCGCGCTGAAGGAGCAGCTCTCGGGGCGCAAGGAGTAACATAGCGTTTTCAAGCGAAGTGCGGAGCGGTTCGCGTGAAGAAAACGCGTCAAAAGGAATAAGGCGACGACCGAGCGGCAGCGCATCGACAAATGGCTGTGGCACGCGCGCCTGGTGAAGGCGCGCACCTCGGCGGCCGAGCTCGTCGTCACCGGCCATGTCCGCGTCAACGGCGTGCGCGAGACCTCGCCGGGACATGCGATCAAGCTTGGCGACGTCCTCACCGTTGCGCTCGATCGCACCGTGCGCGTCTTGAAGGTCACCGCCTTCATCGAGCGCCGCGGCGATGCCGCCTCGGCGCGCGTGCTCTATGAAGAGCTCGGAGATGCAAACCGCAATTAATTGCGCGTCGCATTCATTTCTTGGCCGCTCAAACGCGCACAAGTGTCATGATCGGGCCTTCCCGACCTTGCAGCGCCGGGCCATCCGCGCTACGCAAGCCGCGACTTTTAAAAGAGCTTTTCGGAGCGTTGGATGACTTACGTCGTCACTGAAAACTGCATCAAGTGCAAGTACACCGACTGCGTCGAGGTCTGCCCGGTCGACTGCTTCTACGAGGGTGACAACATGCTCGTCATCCACCCCGACGAGTGCATCGATTGCGGTGTGTGCGAGCCGGAATGCCCCGCCGACGCCATCAAGCCGGACACGGAACCGGGCCTGGAGAAGTGGCTCGGGGTCAACGCCGACTACGCCAAGAGCTGGCCGAACATCACCCAGAAGAAAGAATCACCTGCCGACGCCAAGGAATTCGACGGCATGGAAGGCAAGTTCGAGAAATATTTTTCTCCGAACCCCGGCTCTGGAGACTGATACAGGCCCAAACTTAACCCTAATAGCGTCGCTTCTGCCGAAAACCAGCCCTCAAGACCCCTAAATCATTGATTTTTGCGGGAAATGTGCTATATTAGGCACATTAAGCCGAACCCCGTCAGCCCCGTAGGCCCCTCTGGGTTCCCGTGAAACCAAATGTCGAACAGGGGCGTGGCAGTTTCCGCGCGCAGGCTGTGTCACAGAAAACGCGTAAAAAGAGTACTTCAGCGAGGGCTTCCCATAAGGAGGCCAAAAAAGTCGCCGCGGCCAGCCGTAGCGCATCCAAGGGTCGGACCGCGACGAAGGCGCCGGCTGCAAAGTCCTCGAAGAACAAAAGAAGCGCAATGCCTAACAAGTCTGCCAAACCGGCCGCGAAAGCGACCGTTGCCAAGCCTGCTGCTGCCAAGGCCGCTCCTGCGAAGGCTCACGCTGTCAAGCCCGTCGCGCCGAAGGCTCCCGTTGCTGCTGCGCCTGCCAAGGCTCCCGTCGTTGCCAAGCCGGCCGCCAAGCCCGCTGCTGCGCCGAAGGTCGAGGAAAAGAAGGTCGTGACCCAGCGTCAGGGCTTCAAGGCCAACGAATTCGTCGTCTATCCCGCTCACGGCGTCGGCCAGATACTGGCCATCGAGGAGCAGGAGATCGCCGGTGCCAAGCTCGAGCTGTTCGTCATCAACTTCATCAAGGACAAGATGACGCTGCGCGTTCCGACCGCCAAGGTCGCCAATGTCGGCATGCGCAAGCTGTCCGATCCGGCGCTGGTCAAGAAGGCGCTGGAGACGCTCAAGGGCCGCGCCCGCGTCAAGCGCACCATGTGGTCGCGCCGCGCTCAGGAATACGAAGCGAAGATCAATTCGGGCGACATCGTCGCGATCGCGGAAGTCGTGCGCGACCTCTACCGCTCGGAGTCGCAGCCGGAGCAGTCCTACAGCGAACGTCAGCTCTATGAAGCGGCGCTGGACCGCCTGTCCCGCGAGATCGCGGTGGTGCAGCACTCGACCGAGACCGAAGCGGTCAAGGAGATCGAGGCCCAGCTTGCCAAGAGCCCGCGCCGCAACGCCAAGGCGGAGGCCGCCGAGGGCGAGGGCGACGCGGATGCCGAGGGCGATGCTGACGATAGCGATGGCGACGACACCACCGTCGCCGACGAGGCCGCGTAAGCGTCCGCGCGTCGATCGCAACAATTCAAAAGCCCGGCCGCTCGGCCGGGCTTTTTGTTCGATGATGCCGTTTTCGCAAGGTCGGCGAAAGTGGAGCCTACTGCCTCCTTCTTCGTCTCCGTCGGAAAAGCAGAAGGGCTGCTCTCACCCAGTTCGCATTCGTGCTGACGCCCATCGCACCAGACATCGTAATGCCATGGCTCGCGTGCGGGCCAAATCCGCTGATCGCTGAGGTCGAGCAACATTTCACTTTGTGGTGACGGAGAACCGCTGCGAGTACCGCGAACGCTTAGGTTGTGCTATAGGCTGTAACGCTACAGGGGCTAAATCTGGCGGGCCAAAACCTAGGAGGAGCTACCCATGACAGGAAAACTGCTCGTTGCTATCGCGATCGTGACTCTCTCGGCTTCTGCCGCCTCGGCAGCGCATCACCGTCATCACCACGCACTGAACCCAGCTGCTACTCCTGCATCTCCGTCTCCAATGGGATGGACGGGCGGGCCGACCAGTAGCGATCACGCCATGTACCTGCAGAATCTCCACGACTCCGGCTACAATCCGAAGAACGACCGCGACGCCGCCGGAAACATGGCGGCGCAATAGCGGAGCCATTGCCGATCGTCGTCATGTTGGCGATGTCGTCTGCCGACGCTCGGACAGCGAGCGCGGAAGCGTAGGCCGCAGTTCGAATCCTTCGCGCGTGGCGGATTGCGTTTCCGCATTCGCATGGCCGGCCGCCGGATTGCCGGCGGCGAATCCGCCTTGTGAAGACGGCCTACTTCACCGGCCGCTTCTCGAGCTTTCGTGCCAGCGTGCGCCGGTGCATCCCCAGCCGCCGTGCGGCTTCCGAGATGTTGAAATCCGTCTCGATCAGGGTCTGGTGGATTCGCTCCCATTCCAGCGTCTTGATCGAGGTGGGGCGCGCATCGAGCGCGACCTCGGCGTTGCCTTCAGCCTTTTGGAAGGCGGCTTCGATGTCGTCGGTGTTCGACGGCTTGGCCAGATAATGGCAGGCGCCGAGCTTGATGGCCTCGACGGCGGTGGAGATGCTGGCAAAGCCCGTCAGCACCACGATCAGCATGTCGGGGTCATGGGTATGCAACAGCTCGACGCAGGCGAGCCCGGAGGCGCCGCCGAGCTTGAGGTCGACCACGGCGTGGCCAAAGGAGCGCTCTTCGAGCACCTTGCGCACCTCATCGATCGAGGCGGCCAGCACGACCTCGTAGCCGCGGCGCTCGAACGAGCGCTTCAGCGTGCGGGCGAAGCCCGAATCGTCCTCGACGACGATGAGCGAGCGGTCAGGCGTCAAAATTCCCTCCGATCGCGAGCGTTGCCAGCGGTAGCGTGAGGCGCACGGTGGCGCCGCGCTTCCTGTGATTTTCGGCGGTGACGGTGCCGCCCAATTTGCGCAGGACGTTCACCACCAGGAACAGGCCCAGTCCGCCGCCGGCGCGGCCCTTGCTCGACTGATAGGGCTTTCCAAGCTGGGCCAGCATCTCCGGCGCGAAGCCGGGGCCGCGGTCGCTGATCGACAGCACGAGGTTGTCGGCCTCGCGTTCGGCGACGAGTTCGACCCAGTCGCGCGAGACCTCATAGGCGTTGTCGAGCACATTGAAGATCACCTGCTTCAGCGCGACATCGGAAGCGATCGCGACGTCCTCGCCGAAGGTGTTGACGAAGTAGAGCGTGCGGGCCGAGCGCGCGTCGCGCCATTCCTCCACCAGCGCGGTGACGAAGGCCGTCACCGTCGTCGGCGAGGAGCCTTCTCCGCGCGCTTCGCCCGCCGACACCAGGATTCCCGTCACGATCGACTTGCAGCGCTGGAGGGAAGTTTCCATTTCCGCGAGGTCTTCGGCGAGCTCCTGATCGGCGGCAAGATCCGGCATGCGGCGCCAGTCGCTGAGGATCACCGAGAGCGAGGCGAGCGGCGTGCCGAGCTCATGTGCCGCGCCGGAGGCGAGTAGACCCATGCGCACGATGTAATCCTGCTCGGCCGCATGCTGGCGCAGCGCCGCCAGGTGCGCATCGCGCTGGCGCAGATTCCTGTTGATGCGGGTCACGAACACCACCAGCAGCACGGCATTGAGGACGAAGCCTACGAGCATGCCGATGACGGTGAGCGTATAGGTCTCGCTGAACGGGTTCGGCGGCAGATCGAGCGGACGGTAGGCGAGCGTCAGCCAGACGAAGCTCGCGCAGGTCAGCGCCACGAGCGACCAGGTCGAGCGGGCGTCGAGCAGAACCGCCCCGAGCGTCACCTGGAGCAGGAATAGCGAGGTGAAAGGATTGGTGGCGCCCCCGGAGAGGTAAAGCTGCGCGGTCAGCGCGGCGACATCCAGCATCAAGGCGACCAGGAGCTCGTTGTTGGTGATCGCTGAGCGATGGCGCACCCAGACCAGGCTGGAGACGTTGAGCAGCACCAGCGCGCCGATCACCACGCCCATCCGTTCCAGCGGCAGGGGTATGTCGAGCCCGAAATGCACGGCACCGATGGTGACGATCTGGCCGACCACCGCGATCCAGCGCAGCTGGATCAGCAGCGCCATGTTCTTGCGGTTGGTCTCGTCATCGGTGGGAGCTGCACCAATCAGCTCGCCGCGCGCGTCCGCCTGCGGCTGTCGGGTGACGGCGAGCGCGTCACGCGCAAGCGTTCGGAGAAGTGTCTTCCCGCCGTCAGTTCTGCTCGACGATCGTTCCAGCATCTGATCCCGTCCTGCGGCGAGCGGCATCGGGGCCGCCATCCGGGTCTTGGACGACACGCCTGCGACGGAACAGCCCGCCGCCGAATGTGACGAAAAGCCGGCCGGCCAGCATGAAAGCCAGGGCAAACCACGTCAGCGCGTAGATCAGGTGGTTATTTGGAAAGCGGATCACGGTCAATCCGCCGATCGGGCCGCCCGCAATTTGTGATCTGGCGTCGGCATCCACGAAGAAGGGCGCGACCTCGTAGAGGCCGCGCGCCGCCGCGATCGCCGCGACGTCGCGCGAGTACCAGCGGTTGTGCTGCGGCACGTTGGTCCGGAGGAATCCGCCCTTCGGCTCGGTAATGCGAAGCAGGCCGGTGATCTCGACCGGGCCTTCCGGATTGCCGTCCTTGCGCGTCGATGCGTCGCGGCGCTCGGACGGCACGAAGCCGCGGTTGATCAGAACCTGCGTGCCGTCGTCGCGCTGAAGCGGCGTCAGCACCCAATAGCCGGGGCCTTCCTCGGTGACGGCCTGAACCAGCGTCTCGCGGTCATGCAGGAAGCGGCCGGCGACGTTGACATGCCTGTATTCGTCGTTCGCGGCGGCGACCGCAGGCCATGAAGCCGGCGAGGGGATCGGCACCGCAGGGGCATGAACGCGCTGCTCGACGCGGTCAATCAGCGCCAGCTTCCAGGCGCGGCGCTCGATCTGCCAGACGCCGAGCGCGATCAAGACGACAAAGGCCGCGAGCGACAGGACCGTGAGCCAGACGGGCGGCGTCGGCGCGACTCTGTCCCGCGTCCCTTCGGCCCTGCCCGTCACAGCCCTGATTTCGCTCACTTCATTCCGCTCATCTGGTGCATGGGCATCATGTTGCTGTTGAGGTGGTGCATCACCCACAGCGAACCGGACAGCGCGATCACCACCATGACCACGGTGAAGATCAGCGCCATCATGCTCCAGCCGTTCTCGGACGTCGTGTTCATGTGCAGGAAGTATATCATGTGCACGACGATCTGCACGACCGCGAAGGCCATGATGACCAGCGCGGTGATCTGCTTGCTGGGCAGGGCGCCGCTCATCACCAGCCAGAACGGGATCGCGGTGAGCACGACCGAGAGCACGAAGCCGAGCATATAGGTCGAGAACGTGCCGTGGGCGTGGCCGTCACCGTGATGATGGTCGTCGGCATGGGCGGCGTGAGTATCGGTGTTCATCGCAGAACTCCCAAGAGATAGACGAAGGTGAAAACGCCGATCCAGACCACGTCGAGGAAGTGCCAGAACATCGACAGGCACATCAGGCGGCGGCGGTTGGCCTCGATCAGGCCGAACTTCTGGACCTGCACCATCAGCGTCACCAGCCAGATCAGGCCGCAGGAGACGTGCAGGCCGTGGGTGCCGACCAGCGCGAAGAACGCCGACAGGAAGGCGCTGCGCTGGGGCGTCGCACCCTCATGGATCATGTGGGCGAACTCGGTGAGCTCGATGCCGATGAAGGCGAGGCCGAACAGACCGGTGATCGCCAGCCACATCTGCGTCTGCGCGAGCTTGTTCTGCTGCATCGTCAGCATGGCGAAGCCGTAGGTGATCGACGACAGCAGCAGCATCGAGGTGTTCAACGCGACCAGGTTCAGGTCGAACAGGTCCTTCGGCGCGGGGCCGGCGGCATAGTTGCCGCCGAGCACGCCATAGGTGGCGAACAGGATCGCGAAGATGAGACAGTCGCTCATCAGGTAGATCCAGAAGCCGAGCGAGGTGCTCCAGCCTTCCGGATGGGGATGCTCGTCGGCGAGGTAGAAGACCGGCTCGCCGGTCTGCGAGGGATGAACAGCGACAGTCATTTACTTGGCTCCGGCGAGCAGCTTGGTGCGCGCGTCCTCGGTCCGGATGACGTCTTCAGCCGGGATGTCGAAGTCGCGGTGATAGTTGAAGGTGTGACCGATGCCGACGGCGAGCATCGCGATGAAGCTCACGGCCGCCAGCCACCAGATGTACCAGATCAGTCCGAAGCCCAACGCGGTGGCAAGGCCGGCGAGGATGATTCCGGTGCCGGTGCTGCTGGGCATGTGGATCGGCTTGAACCCGGTGAGCGGACGCTGGTAGCCCCGGCGCTTCATGTCCCACCACGCGTCATTGTCGTGAACGACGGGCGTGAAAGCGAAATTGTAGTCCGGCGGCGGCGAGGAGGTCGCCCATTCCAGCGTGCGGCCATCCCAGGGATCGCCGGTGACGTCCTTGAGTTGCTCGCGCCTGAGCAGGCTGACCGCGAACTGCATCAGCATCGAGAGGATGCCGATGAGGACGAAGACGGCACCGATCGCGGCGATGACGAACCAGATCTGCAAGGACGGATCGTCGAACACGCGCAGCCGGCGGGTCACGCCCATCAGGCCGAGCACGTAGAGTGGCATGAAGGCCAGGTAGAAGCCGGTCACCCAGAACCAGAACGACATCTTGCCCCAGAACGGATCGAGCTTGAAGCCGAATGCCTTCGGGAACCAGTAATTGATGCCGGCGAACGCGCCGAACACCACGCCGCCGATGATCACGTTGTGGAAGTGCGCGATCAGGAACAGGCTGTTGTGCAGCACGAAATCGGCCGGCGGCACCGCGAGCAGCACGCCGGTCATGCCGCCGAGCACAAAGGTCAGCATGAAGGCGATGGTCCACATCATCGGCAGTTCGTAGCGGATGCGGCCGCGATACATCGTGAACAGCCAGTTGAACATCTTCGCGCCCGTCGGGATCGAGATGATCATCGTGGTGATGCCGAAGAACGAGTTGACGCTGGCACCCGAACCCATCGTGAAGAAGTGGTGCAGCCAGACCAGGTACGACAGGATGGTGATGACCACCGTGGCGTAGACCATCGAGGTGTAGCCGAACAGCCGCTTGCCTGAGAAGGTCGAGGTGACCTCCGAGAAGATGCCGAATGCCGGGAGAACCAGGATGTAGACTTCGGGGTGGCCCCAGATCCAGATCAGGTTCACGTACATCATCGGGCTGCCGCCGAAATCGTTCGTGAAGAAGTTGGTGCCGACATAGCGGTCGAGCGACAGCAGCGCGAGCACGACGGTCAGAACGGGGAACGAGGCGACGATCAGGATGTTGGTGCAGAGCGAGGTCCAGGTGAACACCGGCATCTTCATCATGGTCATGCCGGGGCACCGTAGCTTGACGATGGTGCAGATCAGGTTGATGCCGGATAAGGTCGTGCCGACGCCGGCGATCTGTAGCGCCCAGATGTAATAGTCGACGCCGACGTCGGGACTGTAGCCGATGTTCGACAGCGGCGGATAAGCCAGCCAGCCGGTGCGGGCGAATTCGCCGATGAAGAGCGAGGCCATCACCAGCACCGCGCCGCCGACCGTCATCCAGAAGCTGAAATTGTTCAGGAACGGGAACGACACGTCGCGCGCGCCGATCTGCAGCGGCACGACGTAGTTCATCAGGCCCGTGACCAGCGGCATCGCCACGAAGAAGATCATGATCACGCCGTGGGCGGTGAAGACCTGGTCGTAATGATGAGCGTTGAGATAGCCTTCCGAGCCGCCAAAGGCGAGCATCTGCTGGCCGCGCATCATCAGCGCGTCGGCGAAGCCGCGCAGCAGCATCACGATGCCGAGGATCATATACATGATGCCGATGCGCTTGTGGTCCACGGTGGTGAACCATTCACGCCAGAGATAGCCCCAGAGGCGGAAATAGGTGAGCGCTCCGAGCAGCGCGGCGCCGCCGAGCGCGACCACCACGAAGGTACCGACGACGATCGGCTCGTGCAGTGGCAGCGATTCGAAGCCGAGCCGGCCGAAGATGAGCTTGAGAAGATCAGGAGACATGCGGGATCTCGTTAGGAGTCTGATTTCGGACGCTGTCCGAGGAAGAAAAACGAGGACTTCAGCGGCGTGAACGACGGCCGCTTCAGACCGGCGCCGAGCAGCGGCGTCGTGTCGGTGGGCGCCGCGATGGAGGCGGTGGTCCTGCCCTGCGGCGCATCCGGCGTGCAGGCGCCGGCGACGAAGCTCGGCTCCGGTCCGAGCACGGTGCCGCGGCGGGCGTACTTGTCGTAGGCCAGCGGAAGCGTGTTGTTCAGGCCCTGATGGCCGGCGCCGCCCTTGGCGTCGATCGCCATCATCTCGCTCTGGCACATCTTGCCGGTCTCGACGCACATGTTGAGAATCAGGCGGTAGAGATCGGCATCGACGGTGCCCCAGCGGCGCACCGGCTCGTTCTGACTGGGCTTTTCGAGCTGGAGATATTCGGCGCGGCCGAGCGAGCCGCCGGCCGATTTGGCGCTGGCGATCCAGGCGTCAAAGCCCTTCTCGTCGAGGCCCTGGAATTTGAAGTGCATGCCGGAGAAGCCGGCGCCGCTGTAATTTGCCGAGAAGCCCTTGTAGGTGCCGGCGTGGTTCACGACGGCGTGGAGCTTGGTCTCCATGCCCGGCATCGCATAGATCTGGCCGGCGAGCGCGGGGATGTAGAACGAGTTCATCACCGAGGACGCCGTGATGCGGAAGGTAATCGGGCGATCGACCGGAGCTGCGAGCTCGTTGACGGTGGCGATGCCGTAGTCCGGATAGATGAAGAGCCACTTCCAATCGAGCGCGACGACATCGACCTCGAGCGGGGCCTTGGATTGGTCCACAGTGCGCTCGGCATGGATGCGGCCGAGCTTGCGGTAGGGATCGAGCAGGTGTGTGCCCATCCAGGTCAGCGCGCCCAGGCAGACGATGATCAGAAGCGGCGCCGACCAGATCACCAGCTCGAGCTTGGTGGAGTGGTCCCAGTCCGGCTCGTAGCGGGCCTCGGTGTTGGACTGGCGGTAGCGCCAGGCGAACAGCACCGTCAGCGCCATCACGGGCACAACGATCAGGAGCATCAGGACGGTGGAGATGATGACGAGGTCGCGCTGTTGCGCGGCGATGTCGCCGGCCGGCGCCAGCACGACGTAGTCGCAGCCACTCAGTGCAGCAGCCAGGGGTAGTAGCGCCAGAATCTTGAGACGAGACACGGGCCGAGCCTTATGAGAATGAGTTTCCTTTGTGGGGTCAACGGGTAGCTGCGGCGCAACAATCCGGACATTGGACAATTTGTCCAATGTTGCAGTGCGGAATGTTGGATCAGACAGAGGCAGCTGCCTGGCCTCTTGCCGGGCGGCAGGCTTTGGTTTTCAGGACGTTAAGGGTGCGCGAATGGCGACGGCACGGACCCCCGCAATGACAGATCTCGCCACCGGCGAGCATGGCCACGACCAGGCCAGTCCCGGCGAGATCGCCATCGGCGTCATCATCGGCCGAACCTCGGAATTCTTCGACTTCTTCGTCTTCGCGATCGCTTCGGTGATCGTATTCCCTCGCCTCGTATTCCCGTTCGCGAGCGAGCTGACCGGTACCCTCTATTCCTTCATGATCTTCGCGCTGGCCTTCATGGCCCGGCCGATCGGCACCGTCATTTTCATGACCGTCGACCGTGCCTACGGCAAGACGGCCAAGCTGATCTCGGCGCTGTTCCTGCTCGGCACCGCCACCGTCGCGCTGGCGTTCCTGCCCGGCTATCACGAGATCGGCGTCGCGGCGATCTGGCTGCTGGCGCTGGCGCGCATCGCGCAGGGCCTGGCCTGGGGCGGCGCGTGGGACGGCATGGCCTCGCTGCTGGCGCTGAACGCGCCGCCCTCCCAGCGCGGCTGGTACGCGATGGTGCCGCAGCTCGGGGCGCCGCTCGGGCTGATCGTGGCGAGCGCGCTGTTCGCCTATTTTGCCGGTCTCCTCTCGGCCGAAGATTTCTTCGACTGGGGCTGGCGCTATCCGTTCTTCGTCGCCTTCGCCATCAACGTCGTGGCGCTGTTCGCGCGCCTGCGCATGGTGACCACGGAAGAATACGCCTCGTTGTTCGAGACCCGCGAATTGCAGCCCGCGCGCATCTCCGAGACGGTCGCGCGCGAAGGCCAGAACATCATGCTCGGCGCCTTCGCGCCGCTCGCGAGCTTCGCGCTGTTCCACATGGTCACGGTATTTCCGCTGTCCTGGGTGTTCCTGTTCACCCGCGAGAGCCCGGTGCGCTTCCTGATCATCGAGATCGTCGCCGCCGTGTTCGGTGTCGTTGCGATCGTGCTCTCCGGCATCATCGCCGACCGCGTGGGGCGCAAATCGCTGCTGATGGGATCGGCGATCGCGATCGCGATCTACAGCGGCTTTGCCCCGCAGCTGCTCGACGCCGGCGCGTTCGGGGAGACCATCTACATGGTGATCGGCTTCATCCTGCTCGGCCTGTCCTTCGGCCAGTCCTCCGGCGCGATCGCCTCGAACTTCAGGCAGACGTATCGCTACACGGCGTCAGCCCTGACCTCCGACATGGCCTGGCTGTTCGGGGCCGGCTTCGCGCCGCTGGTGGCGCTGCTGCTCGCCACCAATCTCGGCGTCATCGCCTCGGGCGCGTATCTGTTGTCAGGCGCGTTCTGGACCCTGCTCGCACTCTGGCTCAGCGGCCAGCGCGAAGCGGGGGATATGGATGCGGGGCGCTGATCAGCACGGAGCGTGTAGGGTGGGCAAAGGCGCGTAGCGCCGTGCCCACCATCTTGCGACGATCGCGATAGAGAAGCGGTGGGCACGCTTCGCTTTGCCCACCCTCCGGCAGCGGTGCTCGTCAATCCGCCACGATCTTCACGCGATCCCTCACCTTCACCTGCGCGGTGCGATCGAGGCCGTTCAGCACGCGGAAGCGTTCGGCGGGATGGTCGACGCCGGACATGCGGTGGGAGAGCGATTCCACGGTATCGCCGGGCTGCACGGTGATGACCTTGATGCGCAAGGGGCGCGCGGCCTGGATTTCCTCGAGGGTCAGGCGGCGGAATGAATTGACGGTCTCGCGTGCATTGCGCTCGCTCTCGGTCGATTTCTGCCGTGTCGCGAAGATGAAGCGGTAGACGTCGCTGCCGAAGCGCAGCGCGTAGACCTTGAACTGCCACTGGTCGCCCTTGGCGGTGGCGGACGCGGCCGGGAAACCGTTGACCGTGATATCCTCGGTCGACGCCTTTTCGACGCCTTCCATCCAACCGGAATTCAGGTAATCGCCGAGCGACTGCTCGGCCGGCACCCGCACGACGTCGAAGCGCATCGCCTGCGAGCCGCCCTCGCGCACGCCGATCACGGCCTGCGCGGTGTTGTCGAGCGTGAAATTGTCTGGTGCCTGGAAGGTGAAGCCGAGCTTGGGATGCAGGAATCTGCGGCCGCGCACGAAACCTTCGCTGGGGTCCTCGCCATAGACGAGGTTGTCGATCGCGGCGAGATAGCTCTCGCGGTCGCGCTCGGCGCCCTCAGGGGCCGCATATTGCCGCGCAATCGCCTGCGCGTTCTGCACGCGCTCCGGCGTTGCCGGATGCGAGGAGGTGAAATCCTGCGCGCGCGGATCGAGCGAGTTCTTGCCGGCCTTGAGCTCGGCATTGCGCTCCATCGCCGAGAGGAAGCGCGCCGCGCCGTAAGGATCGAAATGCGCCTTGGCGGAGATGCCGACGCCGATGCCGTCGGCTTCGATCTCCTGCTTGCGCGAGAAGCTCGCCATGGTGAGCTTGGTCTTGGCGAGCGCGAGCGCGGTGAGATCGGGATCGTTGCTCATGTCGGTGACGACGCGGGTGACGATCGCGGCCTGGCGGGCCTGGTCCTCGCGCATCGCGGCGTGCTTAGACAGCACATGCGCCATTTCGTGGCTGAGCACCGAGGACAATTCCGACGTATCGCTGGCAAGCGCAAGCAGCCCCCGCGTGACATAGAGCTGGCCGTTCGGCAGCGCGAACGCGTTCACCGCGCCGGAATTGAGGATGGTGACCTTGTAGCCCTGGTCGGGCCGGTCGGAGGCCGCGACCAGCCGGTCGACGGTCTTGCTGACCAGCGCCTCGAGTCTGGGATCGTCATAGGTCCCGCCATAGCTCGCCAGGATGCGCTCATGCTCCTTCTCGGTCGCCGGGGTTTGCGCGACGGCGGGCTTGGGCTTGGGCATTGCCACGGCCGGCGGCGCGGCAGCGGTCTGAAACCGGCCCATGTCGCCGCAGCCCGCCAGCGCCGTGCCCAGGACAAGGCAAAGCACGGCCGGCGCAGCCCGCAGGCGGCGGCCATCACCTCGTACGTGCTGTTCTAGCACCCCATTCACGTCGCTTAACCCGTGCCTGGCCCGTTTAGGGCCTTACCCCTGTCGGCTCGCTTGCACCCAGCAACTCGACCTGTCCTACGAGACGCAGATCAATCCGCGGCCCCGTATTCCCCACGATCCAGCCCCGGACTCGAATACGCTTATTCTCCAAGGACTTGAGGGCTATTCCGGCGCTCTCGAACGCCGGTAACGTGCGCCTTGAAATAGTCGCCGCAAAGCCGCGTGTCCAGTTCCGTCCGAAGTTGAGGTAGGTTGTTGCCCCAGCTTGCCGGACGGACAGGACTTTGCCCTCGACCACCACAAAGCGCCCGATCCCCGCCAAAATATCGTCCGGACTTTCCGCGTTTTTTATGGCCGACGGGTCAGCCCAGCTGCCCATTTTTTGGCGCCGCGCCTCGGCCTCCGACGCCATCAGGGCGGTCGCGCAATCCTTGTCGGTGATCTCCGCGGACACGAGCGCGTCGCCTTGGGCCAGCAGCATGGCCTGCACCGAGGTGTCGTTTTCACCGACGAAGACCAGCGCGCCCTGGCGGCCATAACGGTCGGGCGTGTCGTCCGTGCTGCGGAGGATGACGTCGCGGCCGAGGATCAGCGACGTCAACGCCTGCTTGGCTGTCGCTGCCGGCTCGATGCCGGCGAGGCGGATCTCGCGGCCGTCATCGAGACGCACGCTGCGGCCATCGACGATCGCGGCGACGCGGGACTCGCCTTGCGACTCGAACTGACACGGCGCGGCGAACGCGTGGTTCGACGCGATCAGAACGAACAAGACGATGAGATGAAGCCGTCGCGTCACGTGACCCGGAGAGGTTGCGTTGCGCGCTTACCTTAACTCATGCGGGGTTGGGCGCGAAGAGGCTTCGTCACACTCCGTCATTGCGAGGAGCACTTGCGACGAAGCAATCCAGACTCCCTCGGCAGAAAGATTCTGGATTGCTTCCGCCTTCGCCCGAGGCTTCGGCGGACAAGTCGCTGCGCTCGCAATGACGGGGGTAGAGTTCTCCGTATCTCACCATTCCGCTTTGCGGAAAACACGCGCGGCAATCGCGCGCTCTCAGCACTCATGCTTGCTGCGCTCTTGCGCATACGGCATGATTGCGGCAATTGCGACAAGCCAAGAGCAATAACCAAGCCGCCACCAGAGCACGGTGCGATAAGGGAGATCTTTTTCGATGAAGCATATTCTGTCGGGCATTTTTGCTGCGTCGCTTGCCCTCAGTGCGAGTGCAGTGCAGGCCCAGGACAAGCCGCCGCTGAAGATCGGCGGCATCCTCGACATGTCGAGCCTGTATGCCGACATCACCGGCCCCGGCAGCGAGACCGCGGCCAAGATGGCGGTGGAGGATTTTGGCGGAGAGGTGCTCGGCCGCAAGATCCAGGTGCTGGCGGCCGACCATCAAAACAAGGCGGATCTGTCCGCCAACATCGCCCGCGACATGCTCGACAATCAGGGCGTCGAGATGATCTACGACGTCGCGGCGTCCGCGACTGCGCTCGCCGCCGGCGAGATCGCCAAAGCGCGCAACAAGATCATCATGTTCAACGGTCCGGGCTCGATCCGTCTCACCAACGAGGCCTGCGGCCCCTACACCATCCACTACGTGTTCGACACCTACGGTCAGGCCAACTCGACCGGCCTCGCAACCGTGAAGTCGGGCCTCGATTCCTGGTTCTTCCTCACCGCCGATTACGCCTTCGGGCAGGATCTGGAAAAGGACACCAGCGCCGTCGTGACCAAGACCGGCGGCACGGTGCTCGGCAGCGTGCGCCATCCGCTCAACACGTCGGACTTCTCGTCGTTTCTGCTTCAGGCGCAGGCGTCCAAGGCCAAGGTCATCGGGCTCGCCAACGCCGGCGGCGACACCGTCAACGCCATCAAGCAGGCGGCCGAGTTCGGCATCACCAAGGGCGGCCAGAAGGTCTCGCCGCTGCTCGCC
>NZ_JXJM01000001.1:6389817-6404125 GCF_001593325.1 Bradyrhizobium sp. DOA1 | reverse complement strand
GGTCTCGCCGCTGCTCGCCTTCGTCACCGACATCGACTCGATCGGCCTGGAGACCGCGCAGGGTCTGCTGCTGGCCGAAGCGTTCTACTGGGACCTCAATGACGACACGCGCGCCTTCTCCAAGCGCTTCACCGAACGCATGAAGCGGCCGCCGACCTCGGCGCAGGCGGGCGTCTATTCCTCCATCACCCATTACCTGAAAGCCGTGAAGGCGGCGGGCACGACGGATGCGGCGACCGTGATCAAGGTGATGAAGGAGACGCCGATCAACGATTTCTTCGCCAAGGGTGGCAAGATCCGCGAGGATGGCCGCATGATCCACGACATGTACCTGTTCGAGGTGAAGAAGCCGGCGGAATCCAAGGGCCGTTGGGACGCTTACAAGCTGCTCGCCACCGTGCCCGGCAGCGAAGCGTTCCAGCCGCTGGAGCAGTCGCGCTGCTCGCTGGTGAAGAAGTGACGCGAAGCGTCATCCCGGGGCGCGCGTGAGCGCGAACCCGGGATCCATCGGGCGGCAGTGACGGTTGAGACATGGATTCCGGGTTCGCGACTTCGTCGCGCTCCGGAATGACGGAGCAAAACAACAACAAGGGAGACGCCCCATGAACGACATGGTCCTGCAAAAGCTCGAAGGCGGGCTGCTCACCATCACGATGAACCGGCCCGAGCGCAAGAATGCGCTCAACCCGGACATGGTGCGCGGGCTGGTCGAGGCGGCGCGGCGCGCGGCTGACGATCCGGAGGTGAGGGCGGTGCTGTTCAAGGGCGCCGGCGGTTCCTTCTGCGTCGGCGGTGACGTCAAGTCGATGGCGGAGGGACGGGCACCGCTGCCGTTCGAGCAGAAGCTTGCAAATCTCCGCCGCGGCATGGAGGTCTCGCGCATCCTGCACCAGATGCCGAAGCCCGTGGTGGCGCAGCTCGATGGCGCAGCCGCCGGCGCCGGTCTGTCGATGGCGCTGTCCTGCGATCTGCGCATCGCCAGCGAATCCTGCAAGATCACGACCGCTTTCGCAAAAGTCGGCTTCTCCGGCGATTACGGCGGCACTTACTTCCTGACGCAGCTGCTCGGCAGCGCGCGGGCGCGTGAGCTCTACCTGATGTCGCCGGTGCTCACCGCGAAAGAAGCGCATGCGATCGGCATGGTGACCAAGGTCGTGCCCGACGCCGAGATCGACACCGCCGCCCACGAGCTCGCGCTGTCGCTGGCGCAGGGCCCGTCGATCGCGCTCGGCTTCATCAAGCGCAACATCAACAATGCCGAGCATCTGGCGCTGGAGGATTGCTTCGACGGCGAGGCGATCCATCACACCCGCTGCGGCGACACCGAGGACCACAAGGAGGCCGCGAAAGCTTTCGTCGAGAAGCGCAAGCCGACCTTCAAGGGCGCATGACGATGGCGCCCTACATGCGCCTGCGGCAGATCTGCCTGGTCGCGCCGCAGCTCGAGCCCGTCATCTCCGACATCGCGGAGATCATGGGCCTTTCCGTCTGCTACCGCGATGGCAATGTCGCTAAATACGGCCTGGAGAACGCGCTGCTCCCGGTCGACACCATCCTGCTGGAGGTCGTCGCGCCGTTCAAGGACGGCACCACGGCCGGCCGCTTCATTGAGAAGACCGGCGGCCGCGGCGGCTATATGGCGATCTTCTGCTGCAACGATCCGGACGAGCGCGGCCGCAACGCCAATGCGCTCGGCGTGCGCACCGCCAATGTTATCGACCACGCGCCCTATCACGGCGTGCAGCTCCACCCTCGCGACTGCCGCGCCGCCTTCATCGAGTTCAATCACACCGAAGGCAGCGACGACATTCTCGGCGCCTATCCGCCGGCGGGACCGGATTGGCAAAAATTCATCCGCAAGGACGTGACGCGAGCGCTGACGGCGGTGGAGATGCAGAGCCCGGATCCGCAAGGTCTTGCGGAGCATTGGGGCAGGATCCTCGGTGTTGCAGCGCGCGACGCCGAATTGAAGCTGCCCAACGCAACCTTCCGCTTCGTGAGCGGTGCGAGCGAGATCATGAGCGCGCTGGATTTTCGGGTGAGCGATGCCGCACGCGTGCTGCATGCCGCGCGGGCGAAAGGGCATGCGGTCGCGGGGAATGAGTTCTTGCTGGGCGGGGTGACGTTCCGGGTGAGCTGATTGCGCTGCACCCTCTCCCCTTGTGGGAGAGGGTGGCTCGCCGCAAAGCGGCGAGACGGGTGAGGGGTCTGCCTCCGCGATTCGCTTCTTCATAGTGCGCGCGGAGAGAACCCCTCATCCGGCGCTTCGCGCCACCTTCTCCCACAAGGGGAGAAGGAAGGAAAAGATCAACGCCCCTTAAAATTCGCCACGCGCCGTTCTTCGGTCGCCTTGACGCCTTCCTTGAAATCTTCCGTCGCGCGCAGGCGGGTCTGCTCGGCGAGCTCGTGATTGGTCGCGGCCATGACGCGGTCGGCGAGGCTGGCGCGCATCGTGGCGCGGGTCGAGAGCAGGCCGAGCGGGGAGCATTCGGCGATCTCGCCGGCGAGTTTCATGGCGGCCGCCTTGACCTGGTCCTGCGGCACCAGCTCATTGGCGAGGCCCCATTTGTAGGCTTCCTCGCCCGTGACGCGGCGGCTGGTGTAGAACATCAGCTCGGCATTGTTCTTGCCGATCAGCTCGGGCAGCGTCACGGTCAGCCCGAAGCCGGGATGGAAGCCGAGCTTGGTGAAGTTCGCGGAGAAGCGCGCCTCGGGGCAGGTGACGCGGAAATCGGCGGATACCGCAAGGCCGAGGCCGCCGCCGATGGCCGCGCCCTGCACGGCCGCGACGATGGGCTTCTTGGCGCGGAAGATGCGCACGGCCTGGATGTAGAGATGGTTGATCGGGCCGAGACTGTCGGCCGGGTCGCCCTTCTTCTCGGCCTCGCGCGCCTCCTGCTCCTGCCGTGCCGGATCGCCGAAATTGGCGCCGGCGCAGAACGCCTTGCCCTGTGCCGACAGCACGGAAGCGCGGATCTCGATGTCGCGGTCGAACTCGTCGAGCGCATCTGCGATCTGATTGATCAGCGAGATGTCGAAGAAGTTCAGCGGCGGACGGCGGATCTCGATGGTGCCGACATGCCCGACCTTTTCCACGCCGATATCTTTGTAAGTGCTCATGATGATCCTCGATTGATTAGCGCAGGCCCAAGCCGCGGGCGATGATGCCGCGCAGCACTTCGGTGGTGCCGCCCTGGATGGTGAGTTTCGGCGCGGTCTTGATGGCGAAGTCGAGCTGCCGCTCCAAAGTCTCGCGGTTGGTCGCGGTCTCCTCGACGAAGGCGGCGAGATCGCGCACGCGATGCGGCAGCTGCTGCTCCCAGACCGTGCCGATGTCCTTGACGATGGACGCCTCCACCACCGGCTCCTTGCCGGCCTCCAGCATGCCGGCGACCGAGACCGACATGCGCCGCATGGTGTGGAGCTGCGCGACGAGGCGCCCGATGCCCTCGGCGCTGCGCGTATCCGGATTGGGGCCGACCGCGCGGACCAGCTCGGTCAGCACGTAATAGGTTTCGAGGAAGCGTTCGGGACCGGAGCGCTCATAGGCAAGCTCGCTCGTCGCCTGCTTCCAGGCGCCGTCGACCTCGCCGAGTACGTGGTCGTCGGGCACGAAGAAGTCAGTGAACACGACCTCGTTGAACTCGTACTGGCCCGTGATCTGGCCGATCGGGTTCACCTGGATGCCCGGCTGCTTCATCTTGACCAGGAACTGGGTGAGGCCGTGCCGGCGGTTTTCCTTGGTCGGCGGCGAGGTCCGGAAGATCGCGATCATGTAGTCGGCGATGTGCGCCGACGAGGTCCAGATCTTGGTGCCGTTGATGAGATAGCCGCCGTCGGTTTTAGTCGCGCGCGTTTTCGCCGCGAACAAGTCGGAGCCGGAGTTCGGCTCGCTCATGCCGATGGCAAAGCAGATCTCGCCGCGGCAGATGCGCGGCAGGATGTCCATCTTGATGTTTTCAGGCGCGTATTTCAGCAGCACCGGCCCGCTCTGGCGGTCGGCGACAAAGAAGCGCCGCGTCGGCGCGTTGGCGACGCGCATCTCCTCGGTCACCACGTAGCGCTCGAGGAAGGAGCGCTCCTGGCCGCCGTATTTTTTCGGCCAGGTCATGCCGAGCCAGCCCTTGGCGCCGACCCGCCGGGAAAATTCCGGCGCGTCAATGTCTTCGCGGTTGGGCTTGTGCGGATCGAAAGTGCCGGCGGCGATCTCCTCGGCGAGGAAGGCACGCACTTCCTTGCGCAATTGCTCGCACTTCTCGGGCAGACGGATCGGATCGAAACGGAGGGCAGCGGTCATTGTTTCTCTCCCGGATCAGCGCGACGCCACGAGCGGCCACAATTCATCGGCGCCGCGATTTGCCACGAGCTTGCCGAGCTCGACAGCCCAGTGGCTTTCCGAGCCGAAATCGTCGCGCCAGGCAAGCGCCCGCAGTGAATAGCGGTGCAGGATGTGCTCCATGGTGAAGCCGATCGCGCCATGGACCTGGTGCGCGATGGCACCGCCTTTTTCCGCCGCTTCCGCGCAGCGGATCTTTGCGGCGGCGGCTTCGAGATAGACCTCGTCGTTGAAGGATTTTGCGTTCGCGATCGCATCGGCCGCGGACGTTGCGGCCGCCAGTGCTGCGGCGGATTCGCCGGCGAGGCGCGCGAGATTGTGCTGCACGGCCTGGAATTTCGAGATCTTCTTCTCGAAGGCGACGCGTTCGTTGGAATAGCGCACGGAGATGCCAAGCATGGATTCCAGCGCACCGGCGATCTGGAGGCTGCGGGCGACGCCGCCCATCAGCATCAAATTGGTCTGGTCGAAGCCCTCAGGTGCCGGCTTGATCGCCACGGGCTGCACCTTGTCGAGCGTGACAGTGTCGCTGTGGTCGTAGCCGACATTCAGCCCAGCTTCGATCCGGCCCTTGCTCGCATCGACCAGCGCGATGGAAACGCCGTCCTTGCCGTGCGCCAGCACCGCAAAATGCTTCGCCGCCTTGGCAAAGGGCACGCCGCGTGCGCGGCCGGAGAGCGCGCCCTCGGCATCGAGCGTGATGCGATCCCGCGGCGAAGCCGGCAGCACGGTCATCTCGCCTTCGGGCGATGTGATCTTCGCCTGCGCCAGCAACCAGCCCGCCAGCATGGTCTCGGCCAGGGGGACCGCAACCGCAAAGCGGCCCGCCGCGTTCAGAAGGGCAAAGCCGTCGGCAAGGCTGGCGCCGGAGCCGCCGAGATCATCCGGCACCCAGGACAGCGTCAGGCCGGATTCGCTCAGCGCTTGCCACAGCGGCGCCTGCCAGGAATCCTTCCTGTCGTTGTTGATGGTCTGCGGATCGGCGAGATCGGCGAAGATCTTCTCCGCGGTCTCGACGATGATATTGTCACTCTCCGCCACAGCGTTCCCCGTGTTTTGCCATTGGCGCACCCCGCTCCGTGAGCTGGCGCGCAAGCTCTTCTTGCGCCCGATGATCGGAAAAAGCCATGGCCCTGACAAGCGTTGATCGCAGGTCAACCTGCGGCGCGGGCATGGGGGATCAGCTAATTCCGCTTAGCGGAGTTTGCTCGATTTGCAGCGCGCGGCAAACTCGCTAAACAGGACGCCGAGATCAAAGAGACAGGGGAAGGATTTGGGATGGCCAAGGATAGTCTGTGCGCAATCGTGACGGGGTCGGCGTCTGGCCTCGGTGCTGCGACCGCGGAAATTCTCGCGCGGAGCGGGGCTCGGCTCGTCATCAACTATTCGTCGAGCCAGAAGGAAGCCGAGGCCACGGCGGAGCTCTGCCGCAAGGCAGGCGCCGCGGAAGTCCTGGTCGCGCAGGGCGACGTCTCCAAGGATGACGATTGCCGCAAGATCGTCGCGGCGGCCAGCGGCTGGGGCCGGCTCGACGTCCTCGTCAACAATGCCGGCACCACGAAGCACGTCGCGCACGCCGATCTCGACGGATTGTCGGCGGAGGATTTCCAGCGCGTATATGGCGTCAACACCATCGGCCCGTTCCAGATGGTGCGCGCGGCGCGCAGCCTGCTCGAAGCCGGCGCGAAAGCTTCGGAGCGGCCCTCCGCCGTCGTCAACGTGTCCTCGGTCGCCGGCATCAGCGGTGTCGGCTCGTCGATCGCCTATGCCGCGAGCAAGGGCGCGCTCAACACCATGACCCTGTCGCTGTCGCGCGCGCTGGCGCCGCTGATCCGCGTCAACACGGTGTGCCCCGGCTACATCGATACGCCCTGGTTCACCAAGGGCCGCGGCGAAGCCGGCGCCAAGCAGGTGCGCGACAGCGTGGTGGCGAAGGTGCCGCTCAAGGTCGCCTCATCTGCGGAAGACATCGCCCAGCTCGTCTGCTTCCTGGCGATGCCGGCCTCCAGCAACATGACCGGCGAGGTCGTGCGCATGGATGCGGGGATGCATTTGATCACGTGATTTGGCGTCGCGCTCTCTCCACGTCATGGCCGGGCTTGACCCGGCCATCGACGTGTTGTCGCGCCGATAGAAAGACGTGGATGCCCGGGTCAAGCCCGGGCATGACGACGCGGAGGCAATGCGCCTCAATCCGTTAGCGATCTAGCACTAGCCTTTTATCACCCCACTCGCGACCAGGCGGTGCCAGATGAACAGCACCACCACGGCACCGATGGTGGCGGTGATGAAGCCGGCGCCTTGGTCGGGGCTGTAATGTCCGATGGACTGGCCGACGAAGGTCGCCAGAAACGCGCCGGCGATGCCGAGGATGGTGGTGAGGATGAAGCCGCTCGGATTGTTCGGCCCCGGCGCGAGCCAGCGCGCGATGAGGCCGGCAATGAAGCCGACGACGATAATCCACAACAGGCCGCCCATGCTCATGACAGTGCTCCCCTCCTTTTGACGAGACTTAAATGCGGCCCGAGAGCTCGTTGTCGGTCGGCAGCCGTCCGTCCGGCGTCAGATGGTCGACCACTTGCGGCAGATACTGGCTGAGGCCGGACAGCAGCTCGTCGCGCGACAGGCCGCTCTGCGCGGACAGGCTCTCGATCTGGTCGGCGCCGAGCGCGCTGGCGAGATCGCCGGGTTCAATCGGCTTGTTCTCGCCCTTGCCCACCCAGGAATTCGCGGTCTCGCCCTGGCCGCCCTGCTGGAGCTGATTGAGGAGATCGCCGAGCCCGCCGCTAAGTACGGTACCGGCCGCGCCGCCCGCGAGCAGGCCGCCGAGGCCGCCCTTGAGCAGATCGCTGAGACCGCCGCCGGGGCCGCCTGCATTCGCCTGGGTTGGAGGCGGCAGTGGCGACCTTTGCTGCGGGGCAGGCGCCGCGCCGGGCTGGCCCCCCGTCAAATGCTTGAATGCCTTCCAGGCGAGCAGGCCGAGCAGTGCCATGGTCATCGGCGACATGCCGCCGGAAGTTTTCTCGGAGCTGGGCGTGCTAGGACCACGCGGTCCGTTCTGCATGCCGTTGAGGACGTCGAGTAGACCCATGGTGCTCTCCTTTGGCGTCTCGTTCGGCGAGCGCTCGCCGCTGTCTGCCCCCCGGGCGAAAACATATGGGGCTCCCATGACGGTTACAAGGCGGATGCATCGCAACCGGTGGGCAGTCGAACCGACCTCTGCTATCGATGACTGAACGTTCAGGGAGCAATGTTAGTGTCTACGGATCGACCGATCGTGGTGGCCGGCGCCGGCGCCATCGGCTGTTTCGTCGGCGGCATGCTGGCGGCCTCGGGCCGCCGCGTCGCGCTGCTGGTGCGGCCGCGGGTGAAGATCGAGATCGAGCGGTTCGGCCTGCGGCTGACCGATTTCAACGGCTCGGAGACGAGGCTCGGCGCGGGCCAAGTCGCATTGTCGGAGGATACTTCGATCTTCCACAGCGCCGGCATCGTGCTGGTGACGGTGAAGAGTGCCGATACCGCAGATGTCGCGGACCAGATCGCGCAGCATGCGCCACGGGATGCCGTCATCGTGTCCCTGCAAAACGGCGTCGGCAATGTCGCGGTGCTGCGCGAGCGCCTCGACGGCCGCCGCGTGCTCGCCGGCATGGTGCCCTTCAACGTGATCGCGATGGGCGAGGGCCGTTTCCACCGCTCGACCTCCGGTGACATCCATATTGGTGAGGACGAGGCAAGCACGGCGCTCGCGCTGTCGGCGCCGGGCCTTGCGATGCGTGCGAGCCGCGACATCATCGGCGTGCAATGGGGCAAGCTGATCATCAATCTGAACAATGCACTCAGCGCGCTGTCCGACATGCCGCTCGCCGCGCAGCTGGCGAGCCGCGACTGGCGAAGGCTGTTCGCCGACCAGATGGCGGAGGGGCTGGCCGCGCTGAAGGCCGCCGGCATCGCCCCGATCTCGGCAACGCCGATTCCAATGGGCTGGACGCCGGCCCTGCTGCGGCTGCCGGACACGATCTTCAATGCGATCCTGGGACGCACGATGAAGATTGATCCGGAGGCGCGCTCCTCGATGTGGCAGGATCTGAAGCAGGGCCGCAGGACCGAGATCGACTATCTCCAGGGCGCGGTCATCGGCCTGGCCGAGCAGAACAATGTCGATGTGCCGCTGATGCGCCGCATTGTTGCGCTGATCAAGGAAGCCGAGGTCGCCGGCAAGGGTCCGCCCGGTCTGACGCCGCAGCAAATTCGCGGCTAGCACTTTCGATGGAGAAGCGCGATGAAACGTAGCCTGATGACCGGTCTTGCGCTGATCGCTGTCTGCGCCGCATCGACGCTCGCTTACGCTAGGCCGCCGACGGTGATGAACTCGCCCGGCTATGACAGGCGATTGCAGGAGAGCAGGTCGCAGCTGGGCGCGATGCCGACGGCGCCAGCGACGGTGGTCAAGCCGACGCACAGCAAGAAGAAGCGGGCGAACTGAAACCCACTCTTCTTAGCCGGGACGACCGCGGAGTGTGCAGCGTCAGCGGAGCAAAACACAGCTCAGCAGCTCAGCCCTTCTTCGCCGGCTTGCTCGGCGTCGGGCTGAACAGCTTCTTCAGATCGTTCAGGCTTTCCGACAGGCGCGGCCATTCGCAGGAGAAGGCGCCCTTGGTGCAGGGCGCGCCTTTCCGCTGGGCCACGGTCTGCTGCACCTTCGGCCGCTCGACCGGGAGTGGCACGCGCGCGACGTCGGTCCGTAGCGCGACCTGCTGGAGCTGCTGGAGTTGCTGTGCCTGTCGTTCCTGCTGCTCGCGCTGCTGGCGCGCGGTGGCTTGCGCGGCTTCGTTGTTGCGCCGCTCTCGGGCGAGGTAGGCGGTGTAGGCTTCGTCGATCTTCTTCTGCTCCTCCGGCGTCGGGTTCGGCCCGGCGATGTCGAAGCTGCGATCCTGGAGGAAATCGTAATAGGAATAGCCGCCGCCCGGCTTGCGGCGCCCGGCGAACTTGGCGTTGCAATCGGCAAGCGCCGCGGTCTTCTCGGCCTTGCTCGGGGATCTTTCAGCGGCGTCGGCGCAGGATTCGAAGTCGACAGGGGCGCGCTTCCACCATTGCGCCTGGGCATGCGGCACCGTCAGCAGAAAAAATCCTGCCGCAGCAACGAGAAGTGGCGCCGCACGACGCGATGCAACTATAACCGACATTTACGAGAGCATTCCTTACGAGACTCAACCCGCCCTGAGTCGAGTCTGATTTTTGCCCCTTTATTGCCGGCTTGTCACCCGTGGAACTCGGGAATTTCATGGCTGGAATGCTGACATTTTTTGCTTGACGTGGCGCAGGAGTCACAGCCGCGCGACGAGAGTGCGCTTAGACTTTTATCGATTTAAATTCGAAGGGGAATGTCTCTCATGCGTGCGCTCGCCGGCCTCGTCGCAATCGCGCTGATGCTGATCTGCGGCGATGCCCTCGCGGCGGACGAAGCTGCACCCAACCACAAGCCGGTGAGGGCGATTGCCGATACGCGGCTCTCCGTCGGCGGCCAGGGCATTCTGCCGCTGTATCTTTCCAGCGACTGGTCGCTGCCGCTGCCGGCGATCTCGCGCGCGATCATCGTGCTGCACGGACGGCTGCGCAATGCCGACGATTATTATCTCTCGGCCCACACCGCGCAGGTCGCCGCGGGCGACGATGGCAAGCACGCACTCATGATCGTGCCGCAATTCTTGGCAGAGATCGACATCGAGGCGCACAAGCTGCCGGCCGACATGCTGCGCTGGTCTCTAGAGGGCTGGGAGGGCGGCGAGGCCGCGCTCGGGCCCAATCCGGTCTCCTCGTTCGAGGCGCTCGATGCGATCCTGGCAAAGCTCTCCGACCGGCGCATCTTCCCGAACCTGAAGCAGGTCGTGGTCGCCGGTCATTCAGGTGGCGGCCAGGTCGCGCAGCGCTACGCCATCGCCGGCAAGGGCGAGATGGCGCTGTCGCGCCAGCACATCGATGTCCGTTACGTCGTCGCCAATCCTTCGTCCTACGCCTATTTCACTGCCGAGCGTCCGCTGCCCGCGATCGCCAAATCCTGTCCGGGCTACAACAATTGGAAATACGGCATGGACGAGCGGCCGCCCTATGTTGCGAACGTCGCGCCTGATACGCTCGAGCAGCGCTATGTCGAGCGCGAGGTGGTCTATCTGCTCGGCACCCTGGACACCAATCCGAAGCATCCCGCGCTCGACAAGAGCTGCATGGCCGAGGCGCAAGGCGCTACGCGTTACGCCCGCGGCCACGCCTATGCGGATGTGATGGCCAAGCGCAACCACGGCACGCCCCATCACAGGGTCTGGGACGTCGCAGGCGTCGGCCATGACGGCGACAAGATGCTGACCTCGGCCTGCGGGTTAGCCGCGCTGTTCGACAGTCCGGGCTGCGGCGCGGAGCGCTGATGCGCGTCTCTTGAGGCAATCTCTTGAAGGGCTGGCTCCGCCTGTTACAGTTCGTCCCGCGAGACGCCTCATCGTGAGGCGGCGCCAAGAAGACGAAGTGGAAACGCCTGATGCTGCTGCCCCTGTCCGACGTGCCGCGCTGGTACGCTCAACGCAAACCACATGGCACGATCGCCGTCCGTCACGGGCAGGACACGCTGACATGGGACGAGCTCGAGCGTGGTGCCAACCGGCGCGCGCGGGCGTTCATGGCCAAGGGCGTCAAGCCCGGCGACTTCGTCGCGATCGGATTGCCCAACGGCAACGCGTTTTTCGAGACCTCCTTTGCAGTGTGGAAGTGCGGGGCGACGCCGACCTCGCTGTCATGGCGCTTGCCGCGCGGCGAAGCCGCCGCCGTGCTCGACATCCTCAAGCCGGCGCTGGTGGTCGGCGGCGAGGCCGACTGGAACGCGCCGAACCGCTTGCCCGCCGATTTCGTGCCGGAGGGATTCTCGGATGAACCGCTCGATCCGCCGGTGGCGCGCTATTGGAAGGCCATGACCTCGGGCGGCTCGACCGGCCGGCCCAAGGTGATCCTCGACCATCACCCGGCGGTGACCGATACGGCGGCCGTGCCGCCGCTCAACATTCCCGTCGGCGTCTCGCTGCTCAATCCCGGTCCGCTCTACCACAACGCGCCGTTCATCGTGTCGCACTACGCGCTCTTTGTCGGCGGCCAGCTCACCGGCCTCACCAAGTTCGACGCCGAGGAGACGCTGCGGCAGATCGAGCGCGAGCGCGTGCAATGGGTCAATTTCGTGCCGACCATGATGCACCGGATCTGGGCGCTGCCGGAGCGCGTGCGCAATGGCTACGATTTGTCGAGCCTGCAGACGGTCTTCCACATGGCGGCTCCGATGCCGCCCTGGCTCAAGGAGAACTGGATCGCCTGGCTCGGGCCTGAGCGGATCTGGGAGCTCTATGGCGGCACCGAGCGCCAGGGCGCCTGCATCATCTCAGGCACGGAATGGCTGACGCATAAGGGCTCGGTCGGCAAGATCGGCGACATGGCGAAGCTTCGCATCATCGGCGAGGACGGCAACGACGTCGCGCCTGGCGAGACCGGCGAGATCTATTTCCTCAACAATGACGGCAAGGACGCGACCTATCATTATCTCGGTGCCGATCCGAAGCGCCGCAGTGATGGCTGGGAATCGCTCGGCGATATCGGCCGGCTGGACGCCGAAGGCTATCTCTATCTCGGCGACCGCCTCGCCGACATGGTGCTGCGTGGCGGCGCCAACATCTATCCGGCCGAGGTCGAGGCCGCGGTGTCCGAGGCTCCCGGCGTGCGCTCCTGCGTCGTGGTGGGATTGCCCGATCCGGAATTGGGCCAGCGCGTGCACGCCATCATCGAGCCGGAGCCGGATGCGGACGGCCAGGTCATCGCCGACGGCATGGCGGAGTTCTTGAAGGACAGGCTCAGCCGCTACAAGCACCCCGAGAGTTTCGAGATCGTCGGCGCCCCGCCGCGCGATGATTCCGGTAAGGTCCGCCGCACCCTGTTGCGCGACGAGCGCGCGACATGGATGAAGGAGGGGCGCGCCTTCCGGATTTTGCCGTCGAAGGCGCGGGCGCACGCTGAATAAGAAAAGTCACGAAAGGATTCCTTGGACATGACGATCACCATCGCAACCAACAGCGTGCCGAAGCCGCCGGCCGACATCATCGCGGGCTTTCGCGGCGCGCCGACCTCGGTCATCTCGGACAATCTCGCGCGCCTGCCTGGTGCAGTGGGGCTCAAACCCTATCACCGCGGCGGCGCGCTGGTGGGGACGGCCTTCACCGTGCGCACCCGTCCCGGCGACAATCTCGCCATTCATCGCGCGCTCGAGCTGGTCGGTCCCGGTGACGTCATTGTCGTCGACGGCGGCGGCGACGAGACGCGCGCGCTGATCGGCGAGATCATGAAGAACATCGCGCAATGGCGCAAGGCCGAAGGCTACGTCATCGATGGCGCCATTCGCGATGTCGCGGCATTCGCTGCCGACGACTTTCCCTGCTACGCCCGCGCCGTGATCCACCGCGGCCCCTACAAGAACGGTCCGGGCGAGATCAATGTGCCGGTGACGATCGGCGGCAGCGTGATCTCGCCCGGCGACATCGTCGTCGGCGACGAGGACGGTGTGGTGTCGTTTCCCGCCGCCGGTGCCGCCGCGCTGTTGGAGGCGGTCCGCGTCCAGGTCGCGCGCGAGGAGGAGACGCTGAAGGCGATCCGCGAGGGCCGTTACCAGGGCGCTTACGGCAAGTCCTGATCAGAGAAACGAAGGAGAGGATGACGTGAGCCAGAAGGAAGAATTCCACAACATCGACAATCCCGACGACGGCCTCTTCCGGGAGCTTGCCGCGGGTGTGACCACGCGCATCTTCTCCGGCGAGCAGGCGATGCTGTCGGTGGTGACGCTGGCGCCGCATGCACAGGGCACGCTGCACCATCATCCCGAGGAGCAATGGGGCGTGCTGCTCGACGGCTCCGCCATCCGCGTCCAGGGCGGCGAGGAAATCGCGGTGAAAAAAGGCGATTTCTGGCGAACGCCGGGCAATGTGCCGCACACCATGCGCGCCGGCCCCGACGGGGCGCGGGTGCTGGACATTTTCAGTCCACCACGGCCAGAATACAAGAAAGCAGGGTCGGGTTTCGGTACGACCTAAGCGCTTCGCGCTTAGGCTATGTTTTTGAGCATGATCCTTGCGGAAAACCGCTGCACACTTTTCCGCATGCTTTGGCGCCAAAGAGCAAAAGCCGGGCGCATCACAAAAGGGAGGGGACTGTGACGATCACACGACGCACGCTGCTGGCCGCACCGGCCATTCTCGCATTGACGCCGGCGATGGCCCAGGCCGGCAAGATTACGCTCGTCGTGCCGTTCCCGCCGGGCGGCTCGACTGATGCGATGGCGCGGCTGTTGCAGGCCAGCCTCCAGACAAAGCTCAATCGCATCGTCGTGGTCGAGAACAAGTCGGGCGCTGCCGGTGCGCTCGGCGCGGCGCAGGTCGCCAAGGGCCCAGCGGACGGCTCGAACTTCCTGGTGACGTTCGATTCCCATGCGGTGATCCCGTCCATCCTCGACAAGCCGCCGGTCGATGTCGAACGCGAGCTGATGCCGGTCCTGCTGATCGGCACAGCGCCTTACGTGATCGCCGCCGGCGCCGGCCGGCCCTACAAGAGCTTCGCCGACGTGGTCGCCGCGTGCAAGGCGACGCCCGGCGCGGTGAAATACGCCTCCGTCGGCATCGGCACGCTCGGCCATCTCGCCATGACGGTGCTCGGCAGCAAGGCGGGCGTCGAGATCATGCACGTGCCCTATCGCGGCGGCGGTCCGGCGATGAACGACGTGCTCGGCGGCCATGTCGATCTGATCGCGGGATCGGCGGCGCTGGTGGCGGCCCAACTCGGCACCAACATGCTGCGGCCGATCCTGCAGCTCGGCCGCGAGCGGCTGCCGGCTTTGCCGGAGACACAAACCGCGATCGAGGCCGGCTTTCCGGATTTCGAGACGCTGGCCTGGTGGGG
>NZ_JXJM01000001.1:6358164-6389403 GCF_001593325.1 Bradyrhizobium sp. DOA1 | reverse complement strand
CGCCCACGGGTACGCCTCCGGATGTGGTCGCGGCCATGGCGACAGCCTCCAAGGAGGTCCTGAGCGAGCCCGCGACCGCCGCCCAGCTCAAGGAGACCCAGCACATGACGTTGTTGCTCCAGGACGGCGCCGCCTTCAAGACCTTCTTCGACAAGCAGGTTGCCTATTGGGGGCAAGGTGGTGAAGGACAACAATATCAGGGCGTGAGGGCCCGCTGGCTCTCATCCGCAGGCGGATGAAGCGCTGCAGGGATAGGGGGGCGTGCAGCTCGCCCTGATCTGTTGCGACGAGTCAGTGTGCCCGTCTTGGTGAATTGCAGACGCTCGGTCTGCGACTCTAGGTATAGACGCCATTGCGGGGTACTCCGCGAAAAGCAGCTCTCAACCAGGGGGCGTTGCTCGGTAACGGCAGACCTTGCATTTGCCGGCCGATAGCTGTTTGCTACTATTCCGCGCGGTGGTTGTGCCCCGCCAAAGAGTTGTGGCGCTGTGATGATCAGAGTCGACAACACGTCCTCGGAAAGTGGCTCGGATCGGGGTCGGCCGAAACGGTATACTGCTGCCACGGTATTCATTGATGTCGTCGGCTACTCACGACTGATGGGCGCTGATGAGGAAGGCACGCACAAGCGATGGATGTCGTTGCGAGCCGACGTTGTCGAGCCGCGTGTCGCTTCATTCCGCGGTGAGGTGATCAAGAGCACCGGGGACGGTCTGCTTCTGCAATTCGAGCAGCCCGCGGACGCGATCGGCTTCGCACTGGTGACCCAATTGTACCTCGCCGAGATCCCGCCTGGCGGAAGCGACGCGCTGCAATTGAGGATGTCGGCAAATGTCGGCGACGTCATCGCCGAACGCGACGATATCTATGGCGATGGAGTCAATATTGCAGCCCGATTGCAAGAATTCGCCGGCCCGGGCGGCATTGTGATCTCCGGGTCCATCCATGATCGAGTCAAGGACGATCTGCGCTACCACGCCGCCGATCTCGGCTTCCTCACGCTCAAGAATATCGAGCGACGCATCCGCGCATTCAAGATCGCGCATCAAGAGTTGCGTCCTCCGACAATCTCCGTTGCTCACGCGCTCAAGCCGTCAGTCGCAGTATTGCCGCTCCAGATGCTTGGGCTTGAAGCGAAGGACGCTTATCTCGCGCAGGGAATTGTTCATGACATAGTCGCTTCGCTGGCGGGTATTCGCGAATTGTTTGTGGTGTCCAGCACATCCACGCTCGGATTCAGCGATCCTACGATCGATCCCGCCGCCATCTGCCACCGCCTCGGGGTGCGATACCTGGTCACCGGAACATTGACCCGCCACGGTGAGCTGTTGCGGATGCGCGTGCAGTTGATCGACGTCGATACGCGCTCCATGCTGTGGACCAATCAGTATGAGTCGCCGATCTGGCAGCTCTTCGACGTGCAGGAGAAGATAGCGACCAGCATCGCTTACGCACTGCTTCCGCATATTCACATCTCGGAGCTGAGGCATGCCGAGCGCAAGATCCCCCAGAGCATGAACGCTTACGATCTGGTTCTGCAGGGGATGTATCGCCTGTATCGTCTTGGCGACGACGACATGATTGCGGCACGGACACTGTTCGAGCGGGCCTTGGAGCACGATCCGCACTATGCGGCGGCCTATGCGCTAATGGCCAAGTGGTACATCCTGCACATCGGTGAGGGGCACTCCACCGACTTCAAGGCCGATTCGGAAGAGGCGCTGCGGCTTGCGTCGCGGGCGTTGGAGTTCGAGCAATCGGACCCTATGGCACTCGCGATTTTCGGGCACATCAACTCCTTTCTGTTCGCCGCGTATGATCGTGCGATAGACGCTTTCGATCGCGCGATCGGAGGAACGCCGAATTCCGCAATCGCATGGAGCTTGAGCGCGTCGACATATTGCTACCTCGGTGACGGGCCCCGTGCGGTGGCGCGAGCATCATATGGGATGTCGCTGTCGCCGCTCGATCCCTACGCCTATTTCTATCAGTCCGCGCTCACCAACGCGCACTACACGAACGGGACCTTCGACGAGGCTGTCTACTGGGGGACGAAGGTGATGGCGGCAGCTCCGCGGTTTGTCGCGAATTTGCGGCTTCTTGCAGCAAGCCTTGTGGCGGCAGACTCTGTCAACCAGGCACGCGAGGTTGGAGCCGCGCTCCTGCGGGTCGATCCATCATTCTCCGTCGAAAAATTTTGTAGCTGGTATCCCATAAAGCAACCGGACAGACGCGCTCTCTTTGGCAAACGATTGATTGAAGCTGGGCTGCCTCGCTGACTGAATTCGGTTCAGCGGTCGGTAGCCGTCCAGGCACGAGCAGGTTTTAGCGCAGCACAGCTCTGGAGGAGAATGGCATGGGTATGGGCATGGGAATGGGCATGGGGATGGGGATGGGAATGGGCATGGGCATGGGCATGGGCATGGGCATGGGAATGGCCTTCAGCGCCACGCCCCCTGAGCTCGGCTTCCGACCCTTGACCCTGCAGTACGAGCTCGGCCCGAACACCGCTCCGAGCTTTCCGAATACGCTGCTGCCGCCTAACCCGTCCGGGAAGGACAGGGTCGGCCCGTGGGATCCTGATGTGCTCTCACTGCTCCATCTCGCGGAGTTCATCAAGAAAACCGATTGGCACATGATCAAGAACGATATTGAAGCGGACACCACACTCAAAATGCTCCATTGGCGACCGAGCAACAATCCGAACTACCAGGCCTTCATCAGCCGCGAGATCGCTCAGCTGGAGCTGCTGATGCAGACCGATCGCGAGCGCTATATGGCTGAAATCGTGGCGCAGCATGACAATGCGCCTGGCTATTGGGTTAACCTGATGGCCATCAACGCTCCCCAACATCACAACACGTTGGTCGTCATCAACCTTGCGGTTCGGATTGGTCAGATCGTTGCGGCGTATTACAAGGATCATTACAAGCGGACACGGCCTTCATACGTGTGTCCCGGCCTGCTGCCGGCCTTCGGGCCGCCGGCGCACGCATCATTTCCAAGCGGTCATTCGCTCCAGAGCTGGCTGATATCTCTGTTTCTGGAAAACGTGGCGCCTTCCTACAAGAAAGAGCTTTATTGGCTCGCTGAAAGAGTCGCGCTCAATCGCGAAAGAGCAGGCGTTCATTACCGGAGCGATTCCGTATGCGGAAGGTTCATTGCCGAAAAGTGCGAGAAAAAGATCACGACGTCCACTTGTCCGGGCATCAAACAATTGTTTTCAGATGCAGCCAAGGAGTGGAGCTGATCCAGCAAAGTGGGCAAGCGCTACGGCAGGGTCCATTCCCGGTAGCCGAGATTATTGTCGGCCCGTACAAGGTCGGGCACCGCCGCGGGGCCGTTTGCGCATGGCAGGGTTGATCCCGCATCGATATTGCTGTGATCGCCAGCAACCGTGGCGCGGACGAGCAAGGCGTTCCTGCTGGCAGCCTGTGGGGTCCATTTGAAGGGACCGAATTTGGTTCTGCCTCCACCCGGGACATCCAGCGTCGTTTTATTGCCTTGCAGCCGTTGCCAATAACCCGCTGCAACATCCCAGGTCGAGGCGTCGTCGCCCGCGGCCGCGAACACGTCGACCGTCGCGCCGATGGCTGCCGCGCTGCCGCGGTTGCGGAGAACGACGTAGACGTAGTTGGTCTCGCCGGGGCGAGGCATCTCATGCGGTGCGCCGTCATCCTCGTGGTGCCGGACCCAGAGAACGGTCGGGAGGGCCCACCACTCCCGCCGGTAATAATAGCCTCCGTGACGTCCATCATCGACGTAGATATCGACCGCGGGTGGACTGCCCGGTGCGTCCTGGGGCGACGCGGCCACCTGATAAAGGCCATGGCGCTCGAAGGCCCAGCGGACGACCTTGTGCAGCATTCCGCCTAGCCGTTTCGATTCCTCATAGTCGAAATATGGCGTACCGACGTCTGCTTCCATGAGGGCGGTGGCAAACTGGCTCGCCTCGTTGGTCGGCTCCGTCTCAACTGCGCCGAGCGAGGCGATTGCACGAACGATAAGGTATGCGGCGTAGTGCGCGGCCGCCCTTCTGCGCTCCAGATCCGGTTCCCAAGCCCCTGCCGCATCGCGTCTCACCGCATCGCCGCCGGCGGCTCGATAGAGACGAAAAAGCGTGCTCGAGAGGATCTGCTCGGAATTGTAGCCGACGGGGTCGCGGAGCCCGTAAGTGGGGGAAGGTCGCTCATACAGCGCTCCGTTCCAACCCCAACCTCTCCTGACAGCGCGGTCGTGGCGTCTGAACGGCAGCTGGACATAGGGATACGTCACACCGCGCCGTCTGCCCCGGAGCTTCGAAGCCGGATCGCACATGATGGCGCCGAGCGCGTCTCCGGCGCTATGAGCGAAGCCGAATTCGGTGGACCCGGTCGCAGCGAGAATAAGGACGTGGCAGAACTCGTGCCATACGAAGCGCACGTCGGCGGCGAGCCCGAGCGGGTGTTTCCAGGTATCCGCAAGATCCGCGAGCCCGAACAACATCATCACGTTCCAGGGGCGTTGCGCGGTTTTGCCCCGGAACGGGGTCACATACGCGTTGATGCCGCGGCCATCGCGCGCACCGGGCCCGGACAGGAGTTTGGCGCGGTGGTCCACGGTCAAGGGCAATGAAATGTCGCGGAAGTGGTCTGTCCGGTCGAAGCCAAACTCCTCGACCAATCGCATCATCGAGTCGCAATGGCAGTAGGCGCTCACCGCGGCGAATTCATTGCTCCTCGCCGAAAAGCTGAACGGCGGTAACTGGACCGGTGGTTCGTAATCGGCTCCCAAGGCAGCTGGCTGGCGCAGCTTGACCCGTGGCCCGGACAGCCTGCGCCGCCCGCCCCCGGCATGCTCGAGATCATGCAGGACCACGGGATCACGCAGCAGGTCGAGTTTTGCCGCGTCGTTGTCGGGGCGGAAATCAAACTTGCCTGTCTTGCTGTTGGGGTCGCTCTGGAAGGCAAGTCCGGCGCAGGCCGAGGCGATCGCGGATTTGCGAACAAGCTTTTTCTCCACAGGATCGAAGATGACGCGATGTGCGATGGAGTCGCCGCTCGCCGCCGCCATGAAAATCGTCGCACTGATCGCCAGACCCAAAGGGCCATCGTCATAGATCGTGCTGAAACCCTGCCGATGATAGGCAACGAGCTTCGCCTCCGCCACGTCGGCCTCCGAAGCCGAAAGACCCATCACGGGGCTCAGCCGGCGCAAGACCTGCTCTGCAGGAAAATCGTCAGCCCACGTCGGATCGAGCCGGTCAAACGCGCGCTTGAGGTGCTCCGATGCGATTGTGAGTTTGGCGCGCTCGATCGTGGTCAGCCGAGCGCTGGTAATCCGGAGCTGGTCAATCTTCCACCCATGGTGCACGACCAAGCGTATGCTGCTGCCCTGAACATCAGGGACAAACCCCTTGTTCTCGGTCGGCGTCATCTGCTGGCACCAGACGATCGTGGTCTCGACCATCCCGCTTCGCGTGAGTTCACGGGGATGGACCCAGCGAAAACTCGATTCGTCAGACCGCTCCGGTTCATCGGAGTCAATGGTGTCCCTGAGATGCTTCCAATCTTGCTCCGAGAGGGGCAGCAATCTCCTGTCCATTCCCAGCCTTAGATACTCGAGTGCCGCCCATTTCGCCGATTGGCCAGCTTCGGCCTGCGCCGGCGTTTGCAGGTGTCGCAACTCCCGGATGGCGCCGCGCGCATCCTTCTCGACTACGAGATCTGGCTCTTGCGGAAGATGCACGACTGACCTCTGAGAGGTTTCGATCTCCGGCACGACAGAGGCCAAGCATGCCTTCGGAGGTTGCGCAAAGCAAGCCTCGTTCTGCCGGTGAAGTCGGTTGGAAAGGCCGCCAGGGTCCCGCAGCCGCCTGGGGAGGCTTGCCAGCTGACAGCTGGCTGCCGGCGACATGCAGCGTTTCGCGGACCGCGTCCTACCCGTCGCAATCGACCGGCGCCCGAGGCGCGTCTCGGTCGGGTGGCCGCGGCAGAACGTCGAGGCTCAGGCCTTGCGAGGCCGTGCGAAGCTGAGCTCATGGCCGTCGGGATCGGCGAGATGGAAGTAGCGCTCGCCCCATTCCGCATCGCGCGGCGTGGTGGACGGCTGCCATCCGACGGCGCGGGCCTGATCATAGGTCGCATCAACGTCGTCGACATAGAAGATGACCCGGCCCCACCAGGACCACTGCTTCTCCTCGGGCTGTGCCGTCAGGTTGAGATATCCGGTGCCGGCGCGAAAACTCGTGAACGCCGCAGATTCGCCGCCATATAGGAGCTCGAACCCCAGCGATCGGTAGAAGTTCACGGCTCGCGCCATGTCATGGGTGCCGAGCGTGATGGCGCTGATGCAGTCGATCATGTGTGCTGCTCCACAGAATGGATTTGGAGGTTATTGTATAGCTCCTTGCTCGGTTGAGGTGGCCAGTCTAGCGGCTGGCGAACCTCGTCCTGCTCTGCTATGAGGAGGCCGAACCTGCAACTTCGGGTTCCGCGGTCCCGTAGCTCAGCCGGATAGAGCGACGGTTTCCTAAACCGTAGGTCGGAAGTTCGAGTCTTCCCGGGATCGCCATTTTTCGTGGGCCGCGCTTACGGTTCGCCACGCTGGTCGGCGCAAAAATTGCTACAGGTGAATGGCTTGAGGTGAATGGCTTGCTTCCTTGCTGGCCCGGCCCGTGTGCCCGCCGCATCTCACTATCCCTATCCCCCATCCGGAGACCATGATGCCTTTCGACCTGATCCTGCGCGGCGGCCGTGTGATCGACCCCTCCCAGAAGCTCGACGCCGTAACCGATGTCGCCTTCGCCGGCGGCAAGGTTGCCGCGGTCGGCAGCGAACTCAAGGCCGATCCGGGCACGGACGTGCGCGACGTCTCGAAATACATCGTGATGCCGGGGCTGATCGATCTGCACACCCATGTCTATTGGGGCGGCACCTCGCTCGGCATCGATGCCGAGGAGTTCTGCCGCCTCTCCGGCGTCACTACCGCCATCGATACCGGCAGCGCCGGGCCCGGCAATTTCGCCGGCTTCCGCAAGCACGTGATCGAGCCGAGCCAGGTTCGCATCCTCGCTTATCTGCACGTCTCGCATGCCGGCATCTTCGGCTTCTCGCACCGGATCATGGTCGGCGAAAGCGAGGAGCTGCGGCTGATGAATCCAATAGAAGCGGCCAAGGTGGCCGATGCCAACCGCGACCTCATCGTCGGTATCAAGGTGCGCGTCGGCCTGCATTCCTCGGGCACGTCGGGGGCGGTGCCGCTCGACATCGCGCTCCAGGTGGCCGACGAGGTCGGCATGCCCCTGATGGCGCATATCGACCATCCGCCGCCGAGCTACGAAGAGGTGCTGGCGCGCCTGCGGCCCGGCGACGTGCTGACCCACGCGTTCCGCCCCTTCCCCAACACGCCGGCGACCGCGCAGGGCACGGTGAAGAAGGCGGTGCTGGATGCGCGCGAGCGCGGCGTGCTGTTCGACATCGGCCACGGCAAGGGCTCGTTCGCGTTCAAGACCGCGCGCGCGATGCTCGCCAACGGCTTCTATCCGGACACGATCTCGTCCGACATCCACGTGCTGTGTATCGATGGTCCCGCCTACGACCAGGTTACGACCATGTCGAAGTTCTTGTGCATGGGCATGGAGTTGTCCGACGTGGTCGCGGCGTCGACGGTGAATGCAGCCATGGCGCTGCGCCGCCCCGAACTCGGCAGCCTCAAGCCCGGCAGCGTCGGCGACGCCACGCTTGTTACGGTGAAGCAAGGCCAGTTCGATTATGAGGACGTCGTCGGCGAGCACCTGATCGGCGACCGCAAGATCGTTTCCGAGGGGGTCGTCATCGGCGGCCGCTGGTGGCATCCGAATTGAGCGGCGTTAGCTCTGCTCGCGATAGAATTGCAGCAGGCGGCTGCCTGCCGGCGAGAGCCAGTCGGGCGCGCCCGTGATGTAGCCCTCGACGCGGCCGCCCATACCCACCAGATAGGTGATGGGCATGCCGATGATCGTGAACATCGCGCTGGATGCTTCGGCCGCTACGCCATAGGCATCGGCATAGCAGGCGAGGTTCTGCACGGCGAGGCTGTCAAGATATTTGCGGATCTTGCGCAGGTCTTTGGTGTCGGTGCAGATCGCGACGATGTCGAGCGCTTCGGCTCGTGATGCTGCAAGGCTTGCCAGCACGGGCAGGTCGAGCTTGCAGGCCGCGCACCAGGTGGCCCAGAAATTCACCAGAGTGATGCGGCCCGGCTTTGCTGTGATCACGGCGTCCCGACCGCCGATATGCTGAAGCCTGAGCTGCGGCATCATTGCGCGCGGCCGCACCATCGTGAACTGGCTGCGGTCGGCCTCGAACACCGGCGGCCAGCTCTCCTGCGCGCGGCTTGCCTGCACGGACACGGCCAGCATCGGCGCGGCGATCAGGATCGATCGCCGCGACATCACTGGTCCCCTTTCGTGCCGCTCATCAGGCATGGATATAGGCCCAGCCCTTCAATTGCAGGTCGACGACGCGGCCGATTCCGAACGGGACGAGGGTCGCGCCTGCGATCAGCGGGATGGATATCTGCTCCTTGGCTTCCGCAATCACCTTGGATGAGGCGCACATGCTGTACGTGAGGTTCGGCTGCGATTGCCGCAGCGTCGCGAGCGGCTCGCCCAGTGGGGTCTTGTCCGCGCGGAAGACGTCGATGCCCTTGCCGTTGGCGACGACCTCGATCAGCAATCTCGCGCCCCTCTCGGCAAAGTGCTTGGAGAGATTGGCCGAGTAGCTGATTGCGTGCCCCATGACGTAAGGCTCGTTGCTGTCGATCAGGATCACGACGCCCTGGGTGAGACGATCCTCCTTGGCCGCGGCACCGCCGGCTGTGAGGATTGCGGTGCCCGCGAGCAGGCCTCTCCGGGACCATGCCGTTGCTGAGATCATGACGTTGCTGCCGGTCAGAACTGACGCGGCGCGATCGGCGCCTTGCTGCCGCGGCCCCACAATACGAACAGGCTAAGCGCAAGCAGCGCGATGTTGAGCGGTGCCACGTCAGCCTCGCCGCGCGAGAGGTGGAAGACGAGTGCGATCACCTGCAGCACCGCGCAGCCGAGCGCGGCCAGCACCGTCAGCCGGGGCAGGATCCGTGTCAGGGCCGGCAGCAGGATGCCGATCCCACCGGCGAGATCGACCAGCGCGATCGAGCGGACAAACGTCTCGGAATACTGCCCGGCCCAGGGCATCATCGCGGCCAGCTGGGGAATCGGGGTGGTGAGCTTGACGAATCCCGCCGAGACAACGACGAAGGCGAGGACGACCTGCGCAGCCCAGAGGCCGATGCGGAGGGCCCGCCCGGGGGCGGCGGTCTCGAGGGTCGTGGTGGACATGGTGTTGCTCCAGGAATGTGAGGGTTGCCACCATTTGATGATTTCCTGATTATTGATCACTATCGGTTACGGGATGGGTTCGTTTCCTGGATGTTGATGATCCAATGGATACTCTGGTCAGTATGAGGGTGTTTTGCCTGGTCGCCGAGCTCAAGAGCTTTGCGGCCGCGGCGCAGCGCCTACGCATGTCGCCCGCCATGGCGAGCAAGCACGTGATGCAGATCGAGAAGCGGCTGGGCACGAGGCTGCTCAACCGGACCAGCCGGCGCGTCAGCCTGAGCGAAAGCGGCACGCTCTATTTCGAGCAGGCCCGGCAGATGCTGGACTCGCTCGACGAGGTCGAGGCCGCCGTCAGCAACGCGACGGTGGTGCCGCACGGCACGCTGCGGCTGACCGCACCGGTGTGGATGGCGAACTCGATCTTCGCGGGCGTGCTGGCGGACTATCAGGCCCGCCATCCGGACGTGCGTCTCGACGTCGATCTCAGCGGGCGGCTGGTCAATCTGGTCGAGGAGGGATTCGATCTCGCTTTGCGCGCGACCGGCGCGCCAGATGAGGCGCTGATCGCGCGGCCCATCACCAACGTTCCGTTCTATCTGGTTGCTGCTCCGGCCTATCTCAAACGTGCTGGCCGCCCGGTGTCCTTTGCCGATCTCTCCGGCCGGGCCTTGCTGCACTATGCGCTTTATCCCGGCGAGAGCTTCTCCTTCCAGGGCGAGCACGGCCCCGAGACCGTCAAGCTCAATCCGGTGCTTCGCAGCGGCAACGAAACGCTGCTGCACATGGCTGCGCTGGAAGGCATGGGGCTCGCCTTCCTGCCGAAATGGTTGGTCGCCGAGGACATCGCCAGCGGGCGTCTCGAGCACCTAATGTCCGAGCAGGTCGTCTTCGTCGGAAAGCTGTTCGCGGTCTATCCGAGCCGCAAATACCTGTCCGCGAAGGTGCGGACCTTCATCGACTTCATCGCCGCCGACAAGCGGATGAGGTAGCAGCTCACAGCGGCTCGATTGCAGCGACCTGATTACAGTGATCTGGCGATCAGCAGCTTCATGATCTCATTTGTGCCGCCATAGATCTTCTGGATGCGGGAATCGATGAAGATGCGCGAGATCGGATATTCCTGCATATAGCCGTAGCCGCCGAACAGCTGGAGGCATTCGTCGGCGGTCTCGACCTGCTTCTCCGAGCACCAATATTTCGCCATCGACGCCGTGACGGTGTCGAGATCCCCGGCGACCAGGCGCTCGATGCACCAGTCGACGAAGACGCGCGCGATCATCGCCTCGGTCTTACGCTCGGCGAGCGTGAAGGCGGTGTTCTGGAAATCCATCAGCGGCTTGCCGAAGGCTTTCCGCTCCTTGGTGTAGTCGGTGGTGAGCTTGACCGCGCGCTCCATCGAAGCGACGGCGCCGACCGCGAGGGCCAGGCGCTCCTGCGGCAGCTGCTGCATCAGCTGGACGAAACCCTGGCCTTCCTCCTTGCCGAGCAGGTTGTCCGGCGGCACCGTGACATTGTCGAAGAACAGCTCCGACGTATCGGAGGCGTGCAGCCCGATCTTGTCGAGATTGCGCCCGCGCTTGTAGCCGTCCGCGCCCGCCGTCTCGACCACGATCAGCGAAATGCCCTTGGCGCCTTGCTCGCCGGTGCGCGCGACCACGATGACGAGGTCGGCGGCCTGGCCGTTGGTGATGAAGGTCTTCTGGCCGTTGATGACGTAGGAATTGCCCTGCTTCTTCGCCGTGGTCTTCACGGCCTGCAGGTCCGAGCCGGTGCCGGGTTCGGTCATGGCGATGGCGCCGACCATCTCGCCAGACGCCATCTTCGGCAGCCAGCGCTTCTTCTGCTCCTCCGAGCCGTAGTTGAGGATATAATGCGCGACGATGGCGCTGTGCACGGAGACGCCGGTGGTCAGCTCCGGCACGGTGCTTTCGAGATCGTCCAGCACGGCGGCGTCATAGGCGAAGGTCGCGCCCAGCCCGCCATATTCCTCCGGCACGCTGGCGAGCAGCGCGCCCATCTCGCCGAGCCCGCGCCAGGCAAAGCGGTCGACCATCTTCTGCTCGCGCCATTTCTCGGCATGCGGCGCCAGATCCTTGGCGAGATATTTGCGGAACTGGTCGCGGAACGTGTCCAGCTCTTCGGTCATCCAGGACGATCGATAATGCATCAGCGCCTCGCTCTCAGACAATCAGGCCGCCGCCGGCGACGACCACCTGACCGCTGATATAATTGGATTCCGGACTGCAGAACAGATAGACGGCGTCGGCCGCCTCCTCCGGCGTGCCGCCGCGGCCGAGCGGGATCATGCGCGACATGGCGTCGAGCATGTGCGGCTGCACGCCGACCTTGATGTCGCGGCCAGCGACGTCGATGGTCTTCTGCTGCGCCTCGATCGGCTGGGTGAGGCGGGTGTTGATGAGGCCGAAGGCGACGCAATTCACGTTCACCTTGTAGCGGCCCCACTCCTTGCACATGGTTCGGGTCAGCCCGATGAGCGAAGCCTTGGCCGAGGAATAGCTGGCCTGGCCGGCATTGCCGTAGAGGCCTGCGATGGAGGAGATGTTCACGACCTTGCGGAACACCTCACGCCCTTCCTCGGCTTCCTTCCTGGCGAAGACGCGGATCGGCTCGGCGGCCGCGCGCAGCAGACGGAACGGTGCGACGAGATGGACGTCGAGCATGGCCTGGAACTGCTCGTCCGTCATCTTCTGGATGGTGGAGTCCCAGGTGTAGCCGGCATTGTTGACGATGATGTCGAGCCCGCCGAACCTGTCCAGCGCGGTGCCGACGAAGCGGTCGGCGAAACCGGCCTCCGCGACGCTGCCGTTCACCGCGACGGCGCCGCCGCCTAGCGTCTCGATCTCCGCGACCACGGCATTGCCGGGCTCGGTATCGAGGTCGTTGACGACGACCCTGGCGCCTTCGCGCGCCAGCTTCAGTGCGATCGCCCGCCCGATGCCGCGGCCCGAGCCGGTCACGAGCGCGACCTTTCCCTGCAGTTTTGTCATGTGACTGAGTCCTCTTGCTATTGCAGCGCGACGACGGCGCTGCCTTCGAGCTTGACCTCGCCGCGATCATCGGTGGTGGTGAGCGCGAGCCGTGCGCGGCGCTCGCCATTCTCGGCGAAGACCTCCGTCACGGTGCCTTGGCATGTCAGCCTGGCGCCGAGCTGGGTGATGGCGACGAACCTCGTCGCAAAGCTGCGAAGCCTCGACGGCGGTACCACGTCGGTGAGCGCCTGCCCGAGGCAGGCCATCACCAGCATGCCGTGGGCGAACACATCAGTAAAACCGGCCGCCTTGGCAAAGTCGATATCGACGTGGATCGGATTATGGTCGCCCGATGCGCCGCAATAGAGCGCGAGCGTGTGGCGGGTGATCGGCGGAAAGACCTTGTGGACGATGCGGTCGCCAGCCTTGATGTCTCCGGATGCCGTCATGGCGCCACCTCGTTGCGGACGACGATGGTGCGCGCGGTATCGGCGACGTGCACGCCGTCCTGGTTGGTCACCTCGCAGCGGATGCCGATCAGCGTCATCGCGCCACCCTTCTTGTCCGCGACGCTGGTCACGCGCGGCCGAAACGTCAGGGTGTCGCCGACCAGAACCGGCGCGTGATAGACGAAGCTCTGCTCGCCGTGCAGCACGCGGGCGAGATCAATGTCGAGTGCGGTGAACATCTCGAAGGGATCGTCGACGTCCATCATCTCCAGGCAGAACAGATAGGTCGGCGGCACGGGGGTGCCGGCGAATCCGGCCGCCAGCGCAGCATCCGCGTTGCGGTAGACTGGATTCTCTTCATTCAGCGTGTTGAGGAAGTAGCGGAGACGGCCGGGCTCCACGCGCGCGGTGACGGGCGTGAAGCTGCGCCCTACGGCGGACTGATCGACCATGGCGGAGATCAATGCCGCTTGTAGAGCGTGACGACGCAGGCGCCGCCGAGGCCCAGATTATGCTGGAGCGCGACCTTGGCACCCTCGACCTGCGTGGAGCCTGCCGTGCCGCGCAATTGTCGCGTCAGCTCATAGCACTGCGCAAGCCCGGTGGCGCCGAGCGGATGTCCCTTGGACAGCAATCCGCCGGATGGATTGGTCACGATCCGGCCGCCATAGGTGTTGTCGCCGTCATTGATGAACTTGCCGGCCTCGCCCTCGCCGCAGAGACCGAGTGCCTCATAGGTGATGAGCTCGTTGTGGGCGAAGCAGTCGTGCAGCTCGACGACGTCGAGATCACGGGGCCCGACGCCGGCACTCTCATAAACCCGGCTGGCCGCCTGTTTTGCCATGTCGTAGCCCACCAGTTGCATCATGTCGCCGGCCTTGAAGGTCGAGGGCGTATCGGTGGTCATGGCCTGCGCCGCGATGCGCACCTGTTTGCCGATGCCGTGCTTGTCCGCAAACCGCTCGGACACCAGCACGGCGGCGGCGCCGCCACAGGTCGGCGGGCACGCCATCAAACGCGTCATCACGCCCGGCCAGATCACCTGGTCGTTCATCACGTCGTCCGCCGTGACTTCCTTGCGGAACAGCGCGAGCGGATTGTTCTTGGCATGACGGCTCGCCTTGGCGCGCACCTTGGCGAAGGCGTCGAGCGGGGTGCCGTATTTCTTCATGTGGCTGAGCCCGGCGCCGCCGAAATAGCGTAGCGCCAGCGGAACGCCGGGGGCGTCGATCAGCTGGTCCGCGGCGGCGTCGAAGTCCTCGAATGCGCTCGGGCGATCGGTGTAGACGCTGCCGAGCGCGCCGGGCTTCATCTGCTCGAAGCCGACCGCCAGCACGCAATCCAGCGCGCCGCTTGCGATCATCTGCCGCGCCATGAACAGCGCGGTGGAGCCGGTCGAGCAATTGTTGTTGACGTTGACGATGGGGATGCCGGTCATCCCGACAGGGTAGAGCGCGCGCTGCCCGCAGGTGGAATCGCCGTAGACGTATCCGACATAGGCCTGCTCGATCTTGTCGTAGCCGAGGCCGGCGTCGGCGAGCGCGAGCCTGACCGCGTCCGTCCCCATCTCGTGATAGGGCGCGCTGGCGCCCGGCTTGGCGAACGGGATCATGCCGACCCCTGCGACGACGACGCCAGACATCGCTTCCTCCCAATAAATTACCCATTGGACTTTTTATTACCCATGGGTAACATATCGCTCGATGTCGACCGGAGTCAACCGAGCACCATGGATTCAGCGCCGCCCGTTCCACCGTCGTCACCCTGGCTGCCTTTCGAGAGCCGGCGCCGCGCCCGCGACGAGAAGCGCGAGGCGGTGCTGCGCGCCGCCGTTCAGCTGTTCCTGGAGCAGGGCTATCATCGCGTGACGCTGAACGAGGTGGCCGACCGGCTGAACATCACCAAGCCTGCGCTCTACAATTACTTCCGGGGCAAGGACGAGATCCTGTTCGAGTGCTGGTCGATGGGCGCCGAGCTTGTCGACAGCGTAATCACGGAGATCAACGCCGGCGGTGGTTCGGGCCTCGCCAAGCTGCGCAAGCTGGTGCACGCCTATGCCGGTCTGATGGCGACCGATTTCGGCGCGAGCCTGGTGCGCTTCGATCTGCGCGACCTCGCCGAGCGCAACGCCGGTGTCGCACGTGCCGCCAAGAGGCGGATCGACGCCACGTTCCGGCAGTATATCGCCGGGGGTATCGACGACCGTTCGATCAGGCCCTGCGATCCCAAGCTTGCAGCCTTCGCGATCGCGGGCTCGCTCAACTGGATCGGCCATTGGTATCGCCGCGACGGCGAGCTGTCGCCGACCGCGATCGCCGACGAGTTCACGGTCCGGCTGACGGATGGCCTGGCCGCCGCGGGCCGGTTGGAAATGACAAAGAAGACGCCGAGAGCGCCGCAACGGCGCAACTCAGGACGCAAGACGACTGGGAAGAAACGCACGGGAGGAGGAAGAGGATGAACATCACGCATGGATTGCGGCGCGCGCTGCAGATCAATCCGAACGGTTTGGCGACGGTCTATGGCCAGCGGCGGCGCAGCTGGGGCGAGCTCGGCGAGCGCGTTACCAGGTTGGCCGGCGGCCTGCGCACACGCGGCGTCGGGGATGGTGACCGAGTCGCCGTGCTATCCTTCAATTCCGACCGCTATCTCGAGCTTTATCTGGCGACCGGCTGGGCGGGCGGCGTGATCGTGCCGCTCAACATCCGTTGGAGCGCCCTGGAGAACGAGGATGCGCTGCGCGACTGCCGTGCTTCGGTTTTGCTGGTCGACAAGGCCTTCGCGCAGGTCGGCGCCCAGCTCGCCGGCGCCATTCCGGGGCTGAAGCTGATCTATGCCGACGACGGCGAGGTGCCGGCCGGGATGGAGAGCTATGAGGATCTGGTCGCCGGCAGCGCGCCGGTTGCCGATGCCATGCGCAAGGGCGACGATCTCGCCGGCATCTTCTACACCGGCGGCACCACCGGCCGGTCCAAGGGCGTGATGCTCAGTCACCACAATCTGATGGCCAATGCGCTCAATGCACTCGGCGAAGGACTGTTTCCGGGAAGCGCGATCTATCTGCATGCGGCGCCGATGTTTCACCTCGCCAACGGGGCGGCGATGTACTCGCTGCTGCTCTCCGGCGGATCCAACGTGATCGTTCAGGGCTTCACGCCCGAAGGCGTGATGGCTGCGATGCAGAACGAGCGCGTCACCGACGTGCTGCTGGTGCCCACGATGATCCAGATGTTCGTCGATCACCCCGCGATCGGAAACTATGAGCTGTCGTCCCTGAAGAACATCATCTACGGGGCCTCTCCGATCAGCGAGGCAGTGCTCGACCGCGCCGCGCGCGCACTGCCGCATGTGCGTTTCACGCAGGCCTACGGCATGACCGAATTGTCGCCGATCGCGACGCTGCTGCATCCCGATCAGCATGTCGGAGAGGGACGCAGGAAGGGACGTCACCGCGGTGCCGGCCGCGCCACCCTCGGCTGCGAGGTGCGGATCGTCGACGAGAACGATCAGCCATTGCCGGCGGGCGCCGTCGGCGAGATCGTGGTGCGCGGCGACACCGTGATGATGGGCTATTGGGAGCGGCCGGAGGAGACCGCGCGCGCCGTCGTCGACGGCTGGATGCACACGGGCGATGGCGGCTACATGGACGAGGACGGGTTCATCTATGTCGTCGACCGCGTCAAGGACATGATTATTTCGGGCGGCGAGAATGTGTACTCGGTCGAGGTCGAGAACGCGCTGGCGCAGCATCCGTCGGTGCTGCAATGCGCCGTGATCGGAATTCCCAATGAGCAATGGGGCGAGCAGGTCCATGCCGTCGTGGTCAAGCGCAGCGGCGTGGAGGTTTCGACCGGCGAGCTGATCGAGTTCACGAAAGCGTTGATCGCCGGCTACAAATGCCCGCGCAGCATCGAGATCACCGAGACGCCGCTGCCGCTGTCCGGCGCCGGCAAGGTGCTGAAGCGCGAGCTGCGCAGGCCGTTCTGGGAGGGGCGGGAACGGCGGGTCAGCTGAAGTTCCCGCGCGCATTTGATGTTTCCAGGTCACCGTCGCGCAGGTACCATCGGCCGGGGCTTCATTGGGAACGTTCAGTCTTGATTGAGAGGCGCGAGCTCAAGCTCGACATCGAGCGTGTCGGCACGGTCTCGGCGATCCTGACGCAGCCGGCCGCGACGCGCGCCTGTTACGTGCTGGCGCACGGCGCCGGGGCCGATATGCGGCATTCCTTCATGGAGAAGGTCGCAGAAGGTCTCGCGAGCCGCGGCATCGCGACGTTCCGTTTCAATTTCCCTTACATGGAGGAGAAGAAGGGGCGTCCCGACCAGCCGGCGGTCGCGCACGCCGCCATCCGCGCGGCAGTCGCGGAGGCGGCGCGGCTCTGCCCGGGCTTGAAGCTCGTCGCCGGCGGCAAGTCCTTCGGCGGGCGCATGACCTCGCAGGCGCAGTCGAAGTCTGCGCTGCCCGGTGTCAAAGGGCTCGCCTTCCTCGGCTTTCCCCTCCATGCCGACAAGAAGCCGTCGACCGAGCGCGCCGAGCACCTCGCCGCCATCGCTATCCCGATGCTGTTCCTTCAAGGCACGCGCGACGGACTTGCCGACCTCAGCTATCTCAAGCCCGTAATTGAAACACTCGGGCCGAAGGCGACGCTGCATGAGATCGAAGGTGGCGACCATTCTTTCGCGGTGCTGAAAAAGTCCGGTCGAACGAATGACGAGGCGCTGACGGAAGTGCTCGACACGCTCGCCGCCTGGATCGACGCGCTCGACTGAACGTCACGCCGAATAGAGCCCCTTGTCACGCGCCTTCTGGATCGCCAGCGCGGCGATCAGGTCGAGCGTCGGCGTCGACAGGCCCGCGGTGCGAGCGAAGGCGGCGGGCGCCCTCACCAGCACGTCGATCTCCATGGCGCGGCCGAGCTCGTAATCCTGCAGCAGCGACGGCTTGTGGTTCGGGGCGGGGCCGCTTCGTGTCACACGCTTCACCTCGGGGATGAAGTGCTGCGCGATGTCGTTGGCCTCGTTCAGCATGCGCGGGATGACGTCGGTGAAGGCGGGATCGTCGCGTACGCCGCGCGCGGTCTGGCCGGTGAGCAGGCACAGCACCGACAGCGACATGTTGGTCAGCAGCTTTGACCAGATCGCCTCGCGGATCTCGGCGACCGGCGGCGATTCCAGCCGGGCATCGTTAAAGACGCCGCGCAGCTTCGTGATGCGCTCGCAATTGCGGTCGTCGCATTCGCCGATCAGGAGCCGGTTGCGATCCGGCGTCAGGTTCTGCACCACGCCCGGCGCGATCACCTCGTTGGAGGAAAAGACGACGCCGCCGACAATTCGCTCCTTCGGGATGCAGGCGCGCAGGCGGCCGCCGGGATCGAGGAAGGAAATGTCCGGCGGTGTCGGGTGTCGCGGCGGCAGGCCGATGCCGTACCACCAGGGAATGCCGTTCTGTGCGAACACGATCGCGGTGTCGTCCTTGAGCAGCGGCTTGATGCTGGAGACGAGGCCAGTCAGCGCGGTGGCCTTCAGCGTCGAGATCACGACATCTTGCGGACCTAGCTGGGCTGGATCGCCCGACGCGTTCACCTTGGCACCGACCTCGGAATCGCCGACGCGCAGCTTGAGGCCGCCCGCACGCGCCGCCTCCAGATGCGCCCCCCGCATCACGCAAGAGACCTCATGGCCGGCGCGCGCCAACCGGACCGCAAGATGGCTGCCGACGGCGCCCGCGCCGAAAATGCAGATGCGCATGTGATGTCCCGTCCTTGATCTCGGTGCCGCCCCAGATCAGCATGACACAAGCCGCCATGCGATGGGCGCGGCCGCCCCACGCCGGAAAGATATGGATCAGGACGCACAGCCTCGGTCATAGTGCGCAGCAAACGAAGCGGAGGGATCGCCGATGACCGCCAACCCCGTTCTGTGGACGCTCGATGAGCGCGGCGTCGCGACCGTCACGCTGAACCGGCCGGAGGTCAACAACGCCTATGACGGCGACTTGATCGCGGGCGTGCTCGCGGCCATGGACGACCTCGGACAGAGGCCGAGCCTGCGTGTCGTCATGCTCAGGGGCAACGGCAAGCATTTCCAGGCCGGTGCCGACCTCAAATGGATCAACGGCGTCCGGCCGCAATCGGCTGAAGCCAACGAAGCGGCCTCGCGCGCGACCTTCGAGGCCGTGCAGCGGCTCAACACGCTGCCGATACCGACCATCGCGCTGGTGCAGGGCGGCTGCTTTGGCGGCGGCACCGGCGTGATCGCGGCCTGCGACGTCGTGATCGCGGCGGACAATGCGTTGTTCTCGATCACCGAGGTGCGTTGGGGCCTGACCGCGGCCATCATCATCCCGCAGCTCTGCGACGCCATTGGCGTACGGCAGGTCCGCCGCTACGCGCTCACCGGCGAACGCTTCGGCGCCGAGGACGCCCGCCGCATCGGTCTCGTCCACGAGGTCGTGCCGCTCGCCGATCTCGAAACCGCAGGTGCCAAGGTGGTCGAGCAGCTGCTCGCCAACGGGCCCGAGGCCATGGCCGAGACCAAGCGCCTCGCGCTGGAAAGCTCGTTCGGCGGCATACCGGTGGACGATGCCGCCTACAAGCGGCTCGTGCAGCTGCACTCGCTCAAGCGCCAGAGCGCCGAGGCGGCGGAGGGGCTGGCCTCGTTCGCCGAAAAGCGGGCGGCGAATTGGGGTGGTGGGAAAGGCTGAACGTCAGCAACCGCGGCAGATGTTGTTGATGCTGCGATAGACCGCGTCGTCGTCCTGCCGCATCTGGCGCAGTGTTTCGAGAGTCTTGCTCTCATCAGTCGCCGGCGCAGGCCTACGCTTGGCTGCGAGCTCCTCCTCCTGGCGCTTGTAACAGGCTTCGCGGTCGAGCTTGGACTGGATGAAGCGGCAGTTTTGCTCCACGGCCGAGGCGGGCGTGGCGGAGATCGCGAAAACGACAAAAGCGGGCAGGGCGAATTTCAAAAGCGTCGAATCCATGCGTTGAACCAGGTTGCTTGTCGTCGCCCGGCTTGACCGGGCGACCAAGTACGCCGCGGCCTCTCCGTATACGTTGGACGTCTCTGGAATACTGGATCGCCCGCTTTCGCGGGCGATGACAGCGGTATTTAATGGTCCTTCTCTCAGTTCCATGGTCAGAGAGCAACCGCGATCTTGTTGCAATGACGCAGCCCCGCCTAAAGCGACTGCGCCAGCGACGCTTTCAGCAACGTCAGCAGCGCCTGCACCGCCGCCGCATTGCGCCGCCGCTCCGGAATCGCCGCTTTCACCCACAATTCCGGAATCGGAAACTCGCGCAGCACCGGCTTGAGCTTGCCGTCACGCAACGCGCCCGCCACGAGATAATGCGAGATCAGCGCGATGCCGTTGCCGGCGATGGCGCTGCGCGCCAGCACGTGGCCCTCGTTGGAGGAGAGCAGCGGGCTGACCTGGATGCTGATGCGGCCGCGCGGTCCGTCGAATATCCATTCGGGGCCGGTCGGCATGAAGCTGAGGCAGCGATGCTCGACGAGGTCGCGCGGATGTTTTGGCGTGCCGTGTTTCTTCAGGTAAGCGGGCGAGGCGCAGAGCAATCGCTTCAGCGGACATAGCGGCTCGTCGATCACGCCGCCGAACGAATGCGGAAAGGCGCCGATGGCGATATCGAAGCCTTCGGCAACAGGATCGACCGGGCGGTCGATCAGCACGATCTCGAGCTTGAGCCGCGGGTTCTGGGTCTGGAACGCGCTGAACGCATCGGCGAGCCGTGCCACCGTCAGCGACGTCGGCGCCTTGATGCGAAGATGATCGACGAGATCGTGGCCCTTCTCGCCCATGCGCGAGAGCAGGTCGGCGGCATCGGCGACGACGCTGCGCGCGCGATGCACGTAGCGCTGGCCGGCCTCGGTGAGCCGCAGCTGCCGGGTCGAGCGGTGAAACAGCGGCGTGCCGATCCGCGCCTCCAACTGCGTGACGCGCTTGGCGACCACCGAGGTCGAGACATCGAGCTTTCGCGCGGCGGCGGAGAAGCCGGCGGCATCCGCGGTGGCGAGGAAGGCCTGCAGGTTCACCAGGATGTCCATGTCCGCCTTTCTCGATTCGCGAAAGCTGATCGCCTATTTTGGTGGATTGTAGCGCCGTACGCGTTAATTCATAGTCGGCCCCAAGCAAGAGATTTCGGGAGCGGGCGCGTCATGCGGGCCACAATGATCGACGAACCGGCACGTCAGGTGCCGCTCTATGGCGAATACGAAGTCGTCGTGCTCGGCGGCGGACCCGCCGGCATTGTCGCTGCCGCCTCCGCCGCGCGCGCCGGGCGGAAAACGCTTCTGATCGAACGCTACGGCTTTCTCGGCGGCATGGGCACCGCGGCCGGCGTCACCAATTTCTGCGGCCTGCACGGCAATGTCCATGGCGAGCACCGCCGGCTGGTGCAGGGCCTGGCGTCGGAGTTGCTGGCGCGGATCGATCATCTGAACGGCCTCAACACGCCGCATCTGATCCTCGGCAAGGTCTATGCGCAGGCTTACGACACCGCCGCATACAAGATCGCGGCCGACGAATTGCTGGCGAGCCACAAGGTGAACATCCTCTTCCACGCGCTCGGCGCTGGTGTGGTGATGGGCGATGACCGCAGCATCGACGCGCTGATGGTCGAGACCAAAGCCGGCAGGCAGGCGGTGCGAGCCGAGATCTTCATCGACTGCTCGGGCGATGGCGACCTCGCGGTCTGGGCCGGCGCGCCGTTTGAGATCGGCGACGAGCACGGCCATCCGCTCTATCCCTCGATGATGCTGCGCCTCAACGGCATCGATCCCGCCAAGGCGGGCGAGGCCTGGCGCACCATTCCGCAATTGATGGAGAAGGCGCTCGCCGCCGGAACGCATAAATTTCCGCGGAAAAGCGCGATCGTGCGGCCGCAGAAATCCGGCATCGAATGGCGGGTGAACTTTACGCAAGTCGCGCGCGCAGACGGCCACGCCATCAACGGCGTCGAGCCCGACGATCTCACCCGCGGCGAGATCGAGGGCCGCAAGCAGGCGCTTGCCGCGTACGAGTTTTTGCGCAGCACTGTCCCGGGCTTTGAAAAGTCCTACATCGTCGATCTGCCGCCGCAGCTCGGCATCCGCGAGACCCGCCGTATCAAGGGCGGCTACCAGCTCAGCGGCGAGGATGTGCTCGGCTGCGCCTCGTTCGCGGATTCCATCGGCGTCAATGGCTGGCCGATCGAGGCCCATGTGCCCGGCGACGTCGTGTTCACCTTCCCGCCGATCCCGGAATCGCGCGGCTACAACGAGCTGCCTTATCGGATGCTGGTGCCCGAAGGCGTCGACAATCTCCTGGTGGCCGGCCGCTGTGCCTCGATGACCCATGAGGGCCAGTCGGCGGCGCGGGTCTCCGGTGCCTGTTTCGTGATGGGCGAGGCCGCCGGTTCCGCCGCCGCGCTGGCGCTGTCCGGAAACCGGATCCCGCGTGACATCCCCGTTGAAAAATTGCAGGAAACGTTGAAACAACAGGGCGCCTTCATCGGGCTGGACCAGCCCGTCCCCGAGGGCCTGTAACGGACTGCAGAGAGAACGGGAGGAAACGGGATGATCGGGATTGCGCGGCTCGCGGCAGCTGGCCTTTTGGCGATCATGGCGATGGGCACGGCGAGCGCCGAAGGCGCGCTCAAGGCCAAGATCGGCGTGCTTCGCCTGTCGTCCTCCGCGCCCGTATTCATCGCGCAGGACAAGGGCTATTTTCGCGAGGCTGGCCTCGAGGTCGAGCTGAAATTCTTCGATGCGGCGCAGCCGATCGCCGTCGCCACCACCTCGGGCGACGTCGATTTCGGCATCACTGCCTTCACCGCCGGTCTCTACAATCTCGCCGGCAAGGGTACGCTGAAGGTGATCGGCGGCATGAGCCGCGAGAAAGCCGGCTATCCCCTGATCGGCTATTTCGCCAGCAACAACGCCTACGCGGCCGGGTTGAAGACGCCAAAGGATCTCGCCGGCAAGCGCGTGGCGATGACACAGGTCGGATCGAGCTTTCACTATTCGCTCGGCCTGCTCGCCGACAAATACGGCTTCAAGCTCTCTGAGGTGAAGATCGTGCCGCTGCAATCGCTGTCGAATGCGGCAGCCGCGCTCAAGGGCGAGACCGTCGATGCGGCGCTGCTGCCGATCTCGACCGCGCGAAAGCTGATGGACGAGGGCGGCGCGAAGTTTTTGGGCTGGGTCGGCGACGAGACGCCCTGGCAATTGGGCGCGGTGTTCGCCTCGCCGAAGACGCTGACCAACAAGTTGCTTGTGGCGAAGCTGCTCGGCGCGCTGGCGAAGGCGGATCGCGAATATCACGACGTCATACTCGCCGCGATGAAGGACGGCGTCGCCCCCATCAACGACAAGACCAGGCCGCTGCTGGAGATCATTGCGAAGTACACCAACCTGCCGGTCGAGCAGGTGGTTGGCAATTGCGCCTATATCGATCCCGACGGCAAGCTCGACGTCAAGAACGTCGACAACCAGATCAAATGGCTCCAGGAGCAGGGCTTCGTCGACAAGGGCTTTGATGCGGATGCGATCATTGCGAAGGACTATGTGAAGGCGGATTGATGCTGGCGATGCTGACTCTCACCGAAGGCGATCTGCCACCCTCCCCTGGAGGGGGAGGGTCGATCGCACCGGCGATGCGCAGCATCGTCCGGAGCGAGCGGGGTGGGGTGAGCCACGGCGGCAGTCTCTCCGCCGTTCGCGTTAGTCGTCGGGGGGCATTTCATCGGCAATCGTTGTCAGCGCCGTCGTGGATGGACTGTCACCCCACCCCGGTTCGCATTTCGCTTCGCTCAATGCGAACCGACCGGTGAAGAAAGCGGGCGCATCGCATGGACCTGATCGCCAACCACATCTGCCACCGCTTCGGCGATCTCGCTGTGCTCGACGACGTCTCCTTCACGGTCAGTGCCGGCGAGGTGGTCGCCATCGTTGGTCCGTCCGGCTGCGGCAAGAGCACGCTGCTGTCGATCCTGGGCGGCCTCCTGCAACCGACCTCCGGCGCGCCCGAGCTGCGCGGCGCGCCGCCTGCGAACAGTCTCAATCCGCTCACCTTCGTATTCCAGGATTTTGCACTGTTACCCTGGGCCACCGTGGAAGAGAACGTCGAATTCCCGCTGCTGCACACGCAACTCTCGGCCGCGCAGCGGCGCGCGCTGGTCGACGATGCCCTGCGCCGCACCGGGCTGACCGATTTCCGCCAAGCCTATCCAAAGCAGCTCTCCGGCGGCATGCGCCAGCGCGTCGGCATTTCGCGCGCGCTCGCCGTGAAGCCAGCGATCCTCCTGATGGATGAGCCGCTCTCGGCGCTGGATTCGCAGACGCGCGAACTGCTGATGGAGGATTTCGTCCGCCTGCTCGCCGACGGCGGCATGGGCGCGGTCTATGTCACCCACAATCTCGAAGAGGCGGCGCGGCTCGCTGACCGCATCGTGGTGCTGTCGCGGCGGCCGGGCCGCATCCGCGAGGTCGTGACCGTGCCGATGACGCGCACTGAACGCGGCGAAACCGCGGCGCGCGAGAAGCTGCTGGCGCTGCAGAACCAGATCTGGTCGCTGATCCGGAACGAAGCCATCGATGCCGAGCGCGAGGTCCAGCATGCTTGATCGTGCGCCGGCGGATGCGACCTCGACGGATCAGGCGCCCCGCCGCGTCCGTTTCCGCGGCGCCGGCTTCGTGCCTGCGTCGAGCCGCTTCGGCGGCTGGATCGCGCTCGCCCTCGTCATCGCGATCTGGCAGGTCGCCGGCAGCGCCGGTCTCGCCAATCCGTTGTTCCTGCCGGCACCGTCGGCGATCGCGCGGGCGATCTACCAGCTCGCGATCTCGGGCGCGCTCTGGCAGCATCTGTCGGCCTCGCTGCTGCGCATCGGCGTCGGCTGGCTGCTCGGCACCGCGGCCGGTGTCGCCGTCGGCTTCGCCATCGGCCTGTCCAGGCTCGCGCGCAGCGTCGGCATCACCTTCATTTCGGCGCTGTTCCCGATCCCGAAGATCGCGCTGCTGCCGCTCCTGATCCTCTGGCTCGGCATCGGCGAAGAGCCGAAGATCGCGACCATCGCGCTTGGGGTGTTCTTTTCAACCGCGATCTCGGTCTATAGCGGCGTCGACGCGGTGCCGCGCAACCTCATCCGCATGGCGCAGAGCTTCAACGTTCCCTTCGCCACCATCGTGCGCAAGGTGATCTGGCCCGGCGCGCTGCCCGCGATCCTCGCCGGCTTCCGCATCACGGCCTCGGTCGCGCTGCTCCTCGTCGTCAGCGCCGAGATGATCGGCGCCCAATACGGCATCGGCGCCTTCGTGCTGCAGGCCGGCAATCTGATGCAGACCGATCAGCTGCTCGCGGGCGTGGTGATCCTGTCGGTGTTCGGGTTGGCCGTTGGCAAGGTGATCGGCTGGCTGGAGATGCGGCTGTTACACTGGCGGTAGCTGCAATCGCCGCTGCCGTAGGGTGGGCAAAGCGGAGCGTGCCCACATCTTTCAACTCGCAAAAGCATGGTGGGCACGGCGCAAGGGCGCCTTTGCCCTCCCTACAAGACCTGCACCCTCACGCGTTGCCGCGATCTTCCCGAAACAGATCCAGCTTCTGCTGCACCGGGCGATCCGAGAAGCTGAACAGCACCGCGTCGTCGTCCGCTTCGTGCGTCACCCAGTGCCAGCTTGGCACGACGAAGAGATCGCGCGGGCCCCATTCGAAGACTGCATCGCCGATGCGGCTGCGTCCTTTGCCCTCGATCGGACAGAACACCGTCGCATCGGTCGCGCGATAACGTGCAGTCTCAAAACCCTTCGGCAGCAGCTGGATGAAGGTGCCGATGGTTGGCATGGCGAAATCGCCGGTCTCTGGATTGCTGAACTTGAGCTTCAGGCCGTGGCAGGCGTCCCACTCCTGGCTGGCGCGCGCCTTCTCCAGGGCTTCGCGGGTGTAGGCGTAGGGATAGCTGAAGATCGGCGAGGTCTTCGAGCTGCGCTTGACGTCGACGGGCAGGAGATTGTGTCCGTAGCGCGCGAAGCTGTCGCCGGCAGGCCTCGTGATCTTCTGCTGGTCTTCTTTCGAGCCTTCCGCAAAGGAGCAATCGAAGAACTGCACCAGCGGGATGTCGAGGCCGTCGAGCCAGAACATGGGCTCATCGGTTTCGTTGGAATGATCGTGCCAGGTCATCGACGGCGTGATGATGAAGTCGCCCGGCTCCATCGCGGTGCGCTCGCCATCGACGGCGGTGTGGGCGCCCTTGCCTTCGAGCACGAAGCGAAGCGCGGACTGGCTATGCCGGTGCGCGGGCGCGACATCGCCGGGCACCACCATCTGCACGCCGGCATAGAGCGAGGTCGTGATCTTGGACTGCCCGCGCAGGCCCGGGTTCTCCAGCACCAGCACGCGCCGCTCGGCTTCCTTGGCGGTGATCAGCTTGCCGGCTTCCGTCATGTAGTCGCGGATGACGTCGAATTTCCACAAATGCGGACGGCACGCGCTTCTCGGCTCCGGCGTGATCAGGTCGCTCATCACCGTCCACAGCGCGGTGAGGTTCTCGCCGTCGATCTTTTTGTAGAACGCCTCGCGTTCCGGCGTCTTGGTCACGGCTTCCATGGTGGCGGCTCCCGGTCGTTTGTTGATTGACAGTATACTGACGATCTAGGTAGCGTCAACGTGACGGTTAGCTGTAACAATGGTCGTCATTCCGGGGTGCGATGCGACAGCATCGAACCCGGAATCGCGAGGTTCCGGGTTCTCGCTCCGCGAGCCCCGTAACGACAAAAAACAGGGAGGGTTTCGATGAAGCTGCACGGCTATTTCCGCTCCAGCGCCGCCTATCGCGTGCGGATCGCGCTGAATCTCAAGGGCCTTGGGGCCGAGCATCTGCCGCATCATTTGCGCAAGGGCGAGCAATGCGCGCCCGCCTATCTCGCCATCAACCCGCAGGGCCTGGTGCCGACGCTGGAAAACGACACGGGTGCAGTGCTGACCCAATCGGTCGCCATCATCGAATGGCTCGACGAAACTCACCCCAATCCGCCGCTGCTGCCGAAGGAACCACTGCGGCGCGCCAAGGTGCGCGCCTTCGCGCTGGCGATCGCGTGCGACACCCATCCGGTGCAGAATCTGAAGGTGCTGGCGCGACTGCGCGAGCTGGGCTTGCCCGAGGAGAAAGTCCAGGACTGGGCCGCCTGGGTCAATCGCGAAGGGCTGTCGGCCTGCGAGACGCTGATCAGGGGCGAGCCGGGACCGTTCTGCTTCGGCGACATGCCGACGCTGGCCGATCTCTGTCTGGTGCCGCAGCTCGCCAATGCGCGCCGTTTCGGCGTCGATGTCTCGGCCTATCCGCGCCTGCTCCAGGCGGAAGCCGCCGCCAAGGCGCTCCCCGCCTTCGCCAATGCCGCGCCGGAGAAGCAGCCCGATGCCGAGTAAGCCTTCTCCTCCGATCACGATGGACGCGGTCTATGCCGCGCCGGGTTATCTGTTCCGGCGCATGCAGCAGATCGCGGTCTCGATCTTCATGGAGGAGTGCAAGGCGTTCGATCTCACGCCGGTGCAATATGCCGCGCTGATCGCGATCCACACCCATCCCGGCATCGACGCCACGCGGCTGTCGGCGGTGATCGCCTTCGACCGCTCCACGCTCGGCAGCGTCATCGAGCGGCTCCAGGTCAAGGACTATATCGAGCGCAGGCCGGCGCGCGAGGATAAGCGCATCAAGCTGCTGCATCTGACCAAATCCGGCGCCGCGATCCTGCGCGAGATCATCCCCGCCGTCGAGCGCGCCCAGGCGCGCATGCTGGAGCCGCTCAAGCCCGCCGACCGCAAGGCGCTGCTGGGGCTCCTGGTGCAACTCGTCGACCTCAACAACGAAGCCTCCCGCGTGCCGCTGCGCGCCGAGGACGCGCTGGAGCATCTGGGGAAGGGTGGGTGAGGGAGTATATGGCGATGCAGTCGCCTTTATCTCCGCTGTCATTCCCCGCGAAGGCGGGGAATCCAGACGCCGCGGCCTCTCGCTCAATCACAACTGCCTCTGGGATACTGGATCGCCCGGTCAAGCCGGGCGATGACACCGGTGGCTACATCCGCAGCAGCGCCTGCCGGTCGATCTTCCCCGTGCCGGTCTTCGGCAGCTCGTCGGTGAAGATCACCTCGCGCGGATATTTGTAGGGCAGCAGCTTGCCCTTGACGTAGTCCTGGAGCCGCCGCGTCGCCTCGTTCTCGTTGGCGGCGCGGTTGTTCATCACGACAACGGCCTTCAGCGTCATGCGCCGGTCCGGCAGCTCGGCGGCGAACACGGCGCATTCGCGGATATCGGGGTGATCGGCGAGGCACAGCTCGACCTCGAGCGGATAGACCCACTGGCCAGAGATCTTGATGAGATCGTCGGCGCGGCCGCGGAAGAAGTGGAAGCCCTCGTCATCGCGAACGAAGCGATCACCGGTGTAGATCCAGCCGCCCTCGCGGATGGTCTCGGCGGATTTGTCCGGCCGGTTCCAGTACAGCGGCGTGTTGGAATCGCCGCGCACCCACAGAATGCCTTCCTCGCCGTCGGCGACGTCGCCTCCGTCCTTGTCGCGCAGTGCGACCTCGTAGCCGGGCACGCGCAGGCCGGCGGCGCCGAGCTTCTTCTGCTCGGGACGGTTGGAGAGATAGATGTGCAGCACCTCGGTCGAGCCGAGGCCTTCGACGATCTCGAGGCCGGTGAGCGTCTTCCAGCCGTTGAAGACTTCGGCCGAGAGCACCTCGGCTGCGGAGAGCGCCATCCGCAGGGACGAGAAGTTCGTCTTGTCCGCGCCCTCGGCCTTGGTCAGCGAGGTGTAGAGCGTCGGCAGGCCGAAGAAGACCGTCGGCTCGTACTGTTCAATCGCCGCAAAGATCGATGCTGGCTTCGGCTGTCCCGGCAGCAGCAGCGTTGCCGCGCCTGCCGAGAACGGGAAGGTGACGGAGTTGCCGAAGCCATAGGCGAAGAAGATCTTCGGCACCGAGAAGCAGATGTCCTCAGGCGTCAGCTTCAGCACGCTTCTCGCGAAGGAGGCCTCACTGTAGGCCATGTCGTGCTGGAGATGCACGATTCCCTTGGGCCGGCCGGTGGAGCCGGAGGAGTACATCCAGAACGCCATCTCGTCGCGGTGCGTCGGGGCTTCCGCCAACTCCGCCGGAAATTGTGCAAGCCAGCCTGCCGCTGCGAATGCCTCGGGCGCGGCATGATCGCCGACCTCGCCATTGACGATGATCAGTGTGCGCAGGCCGGTCGCCGTGCAGGCCTCCGCATTGAATCGCGCGCAGAACTCGGCATCCGCCACCGCAACGGCCGCGCCGGAATCGGCGAGATAGAATTGCAACAGATCCGGCGGCGTCAGCGTGTTGATCAGGAGCGGCACGAAGCCGGCGCGCACCGCGCCGAAGAACGCGGCAGGATAGGCCGGCGTGTCGTCGAGGAACAACAGCACGCGGTCGCCGCGCTTGAGGCCGAGCGAGGCGAAGCCATTGCCCCAGCGGCAGGCTTCCGCGCAGAGCTCGGCATAGGTCCGCGTGCCGGCCGGACCGATGAGCGCGCGCTTGTCGCCGCGGCCCTTGCCGAGATTGTCGAACAGCACGCGGCTGGCGTTGTAGACTTGCGGAACGGCAAAGCCGATCTCGCGTGCCCCCGCGCTGTCCGCAGGCACCTGGTCGCGTATCTGGTTGCTCATGCCGCATCTCCAGTATTCTTGGCGGCCTCGTAACGTGCCATGAAGGCCGGCGACATGTGGCGCAGGCGGGCGTCGTCGATCCGGCCGGAGCGGGTGATGTAGCTGTAGGCGAAATCCATCAGGTCGAGCTGCATGTGCTGGGCGAAGTGCTCGTACCAGAAGGCGCTGGTCCGCGCGGCGTTGACGAGCTTCTGCACCACCGGCTTGCGCGCTGCCTGATAGCGATGCAATGCGGTCGTCAGATGCGCGTCGGATTCCAGCGCCTTGACCAGCGCGATGGCGTCCTCGATCGCAAGGCGCGTGCCCGAGCCGATCGAGAAATGCGCCGAGTGCAGGGCATCGCCGAGCAGCACCATGTTCTTGAACGACCAGTGCTCGTTCCAGACCCAGGGAAAGTTGCGCCACACTGACTTGTTGGAGACCAAGCAATGGCCGCCGAGCGTGTCCGCAAAGACCTCTTCGCAGACGCCCTTGGACTGCTCGACGTCCTTGTAGGCGAAGCCATAGGCCTGCCACGTCGCATGGTCGCATTCGACGAGAAAGGTGCTCATGGCCGGCGAGTAGCGGTAGTGATGGGCATTGAAGGCGCCGCGGTCCGTCTTCACGAAGGTCTGCGACAGCGTGTCGAAGCGTTTCGATGTGCCGTACCAGACGAACTTGTTGGAGGAGTAGGACAGCGAGGTGCCGAAATCGCCTTCATAGGCGCGCCGCACCAGCGAGTTCAGCCCGTCGGCGGCGACGATCAGGTCATGGCCGTTGAGTTGGTCGATGGCGTGGATCTGGGTGTCGAAGCGCGGCGTGACGCCAACGTCGAGCGCGCGCTGCTGCAGGAATCTGAGCAGGTCGAGCCGTCCGATCGAGGAGAAGCCGACCCCGTCGATGGCGACGCTGTCGCCGTGCAGGTTCAGCGTGATGTTCTCCCAGCTCTCCATATGCGGCGCGATCGCGTCGACCGTCTCGGGATCGTCGGCGCGCAGGAATTCCAGGGCCTGGTCCGAGAACACGACGCCAAAACCCCAGGTCGCGTCGGCCGGGTTCTGTTCGAACAGGTCGACCTGATCCTCGGGGTGACGCTTCTTCCAGAGATAGGCAAAGTAGAGCCCACCGGGCCCCCCGCCAATCACGGCGATCCGCAACGTCTGCCTCCCTAATTGACAGTATACTTACTATCTAAGGGTAGACTAATGGGCTCCGGCGTCCGGCGCCAGCAGAATTATCGGCAAGCGCGGACACGCCAAAGCTCATCTTCGGACCGCACGTTTTGCGGGCGTCCGAACCGTCAGGTCCGAATCATAGCCAAACCGCGCCGGCTTGGCTATTCGCGCCTCAGACGCAGCGCTTCACGTAAACCCCGTTCACCAGGACCCTGGTGCAGCGCACGGCGGGAACCGGCTTCCGGACCACGACGGCCGCGTTCGGCCCGGCGCAACCGGCGCGATAGACGCCACGGGCGCAGACCACCGCATTGGCGTCGGTGGCTTCGAAGGTCATGGTGGCCGCGAAGGCAAGCAGTGCAGAAGCGACGAGCAGCAACGAACGCATGTGGTCCTCCCGGGCTTGTCGTGATCGAAATCGGATACTTGCAATAGATTTGTCGTCGCGCCCGCGAGTGAATTCATTCACGCACGTGATCAATCATGTCGTCCCTTGGGCGTACGAGAGCTCATCTCGCCGCGAACGGCGCGAGCACGTCCTTGCACGCGGGCGACAGCGAGGCAGCCCTGTTGGAAATGCATTGAATGATGCGGCCGCCTCCGGGCGCGACGCCCGCGCAGAGCGTACGGATG
>NZ_JXJM01000001.1:6325757-6357445 GCF_001593325.1 Bradyrhizobium sp. DOA1 | reverse complement strand
CCGCCGCCGGCTGCGGCGCTCACGGCCTTCTCGCAAGCGGGCGAGACCTTGGCCTTGTTCTTCTCCAGGCATTCGAGCGCGGGCGCGCCGCCCGGCGGCACGCTGGCGCACACCTTGGGATAATCGCCACGGCACGCGCTCTTGACCGCCGCCACCTGCGCGCTGCTCGGCTGCTTGGCGGCAGCGGCCTGCGGCGTCGGTGCGGCAGCGGGCTTCGCTGCTGGGGCGGCATCAGCCTTTGGCGCGGCTGGCGCCGTTTCTGCCTTGGGCGCGGCTTCGGTCTTCGCGGGCTCGACGGCGCGAACCGCGGTCTGGCATCCCGGTGACAGGCTGGACATGTTCTTTGCCAGGCATTGAACCGCTTCCACGCCGCCGGGCGTGACGTTCGAGCAGTGTGCTATGAAATCCGAGCGGCATGCGGAGCGGATGGCGCTCTTCTGCGCCTCCGTCGGCGCTTGCGCCACCGCCCCTGTTGCAGTTGCGAAGAATGCTGCCGTCAGCAACGCCTTGCGCGTCGATGCCTGTTTCGTCGATGCCTGTTTCAATGTGTTGAACATGTGATGTCCTGCCCTGCCGGCCACGCCGACGACGTTTAAAATGTAATGCAATCGCAATCATCGCGAGTGACGCCCTCGCAAGCGACATCATTCGCCGCTTTGGCGTCACCCGCAAGTCAATTATGTCGGCGCCGTAACCGCGCCGTCAGAGCTTCACCATGCGCTTGCCGCGGTTTTTGCCCGCGAGCAATCCGATCAACGCATCCGGCGTGTTTTCGAGGCCATCGATGATGTCCTCCTGCACTTTCAGTCTGCCGGATTTGACCCAGGCCTGGAGGTCGGCGAGCGCGCGCTGGCTCTCCTTCATGTAGTCCATCACGATGAAACCCTGCATCACGAGGCGTTTCACCACGATCAAGCCAGGCACGCCGCGTGGGCCGTGGGCAGAAGGCGTGCCGTCATATTGCGAGATCGCGCCGCAGCAGGCGATGCGGCCGTAATGGTTCATCTGCGGCAGGCAGGCTTCGAGAATGTCGCCGCCGACATTGTCGAAATAGACGTCGATGCCCTTCGGCGCAGCCGCACGCAACGCCTTGAATACCGCGCCGTCCTTGTAGTCGACGGCGGCATCGAAGCCGAGCTCGGAGGTGAGCCAGTTGCACTTCTCAGTGCCGCCCGCGATGCCGATCACGCGGCATCCCCTGATCTTGGCGATCTGGCCGACGATCGAACCGACCGAGCCTGCGGCCGCGGAGACCACGACCGTCTCGCCTTCCTTCGGCTTGCCGATCTCCAGCAGGCCGAAATAGGCGGTGAGGCCGGCGATGCCGAACACGCTGAGCAGATGCGTCATCGGCTCGAGCTTCGGCATCTTGGTGAGATGCTTGGCCGGGACGGCGGCAAATTCCTGCCAGCCGGTGTCGCCGAACACGATGTCGCCAGGCGCAAGGCCCGGCGCCTTCGAGCTGACGACCTCGGCGATGGCGCCGCCGGCCATCACGCTGTTGGCTTCGACGGCGGAGCGATAGGTCGCGCCGTGCATCCAGGCGCGGTTGGCGGCGTCAAGCGAGATGTATCGCACGCGCAGCAAGGCCTCGCCGTCCTTTGGCTCCGGCGGCGCGCTCTCCACCATCTTGAAATGCTCGGGGCCGAGCTTGCCGCTGGGCTTCTCCACCAGAAGGATCTGGCGATTGATGTTGCCGCTCATGGCGTTTCCCTCTTCGAATTTTTTAATGGTTCTTGATGCATCCGCAGCCGCGAGAGCGTGCAAGCCGCATGTGTTGTGCATGAAGGCTAAAGCGCTGCGTTCCATTTCACAACGGGAACATCCGGCCAACGCCAACACACGCAAAGCGTTTGCGTCATCGTGGTATCTGCGCCCCGCTCCGGCTCCTTCAGGGGAGGGTCGCACCAGTGCCGCGGTCGCTATTTCCCGCAAACACGCGATCCAGCGCCGCGTCATATGTCGCCTGCACCAGTTCCGGATGCAGCTTGCCCAGCGCTTCCATCATCACACCGGAATTGATCTCGAGCACGCTCCACCTGCCATCCACGCGGACAACGTCGATCGAGGCGAAAGCGATGCCGATGGCATGCGCTGCATCGATCGCGAGCTTCACGCAGGTCGCGCGAACATCGTCCTCCTCCAGCAACACCGGCTTTGCGCCGGCATCGAGATTGTGCCGCCAATCTTTGCCGCGCTGCTTGCTGTAGACCACGATGGGCGCATCATCGAGCAGCACCACGCGGACCTCGTCCTCGATCGCGACATAGGGCGAGATCACGAGGCCGGCGCTCATGGAAAAAACCTCTCCAACCGCGTGGTCGAGCTCCGCCTCCGTCTTCACCTTGAACACGGCGCGCCCCGACGTCCCCTCGTTCGGCTTCACCACCACGCCTTGCGGATTCTGCGCGAGCAGCGACAGCATCCTCTCGCGCCAATCGGTGCCGGCGATTTGCGTGCCCAGCTTCGGGTTGAGGAAGAGATGATGGGCAATGCAAGGCACGCCCTCGAGCGCCAGTGCCTCGGCGGTGGCCGATTTATCATTGGCGAGGCGGTGGGCAATGGCGCTGTTGAGGCCGATGTCGTAGCCGAAGGCGAAGCGGCGCATCTCGCCCCGGCGCATCGCGATCAACCATCCGTCGGCGCGGACGTCGACGGTGATGCCGTGCTCTGCGCAATAGCGCCTGATCGCCTGGACGAAGATCCGCTCGCCGCCTGCCATGGTGATTGCCGTCGTTCCTGTCGCCGAAAGCCGCAAAAATGCGGGAAATGGCGCCAAACCGGGTGAAGATCAGAGCTATTCTTAATGAAATTCTTGCGAGCGCGATGGAAATTAAGTGCTGCCGTCGAGCCCCGCCGGGAAAAGAAATTGCCCGCCGCGCGCGCTCGGCAGCAAATTCGTTAATGATGCGCCCATTTCAGTCCAAATGCAGGTTTGATCAGCGTCAATTGCATCCGAAACGAGGTTGATTATTGGTCTCAATGGCGTAGATCACACACGCAAAATCCTCCGCCATGGCAAATGGTGCTCGCCCCGCAGTCAGGGCCGGGCAACGCTGTTGCCGAAAACCGCAAATATTCGGAATATCGAAAATCATGAGCGCGTTTTACCGAGAGAAGGTTCTTTCCGTCCACCACTGGACCGATACGCTGTTCAGCTTCCGCGCCACGCGCGACACCGGCTTCCGGTTCCAGAACGGCCAGTTCGCCATGATCGGCCTCGAGGTCGACGGCCGTCCCTTGCTGCGCGCCTACAGCATGGCGAGCGCGAACCACGAGGAACAGCTCGAATTCTTCTCGATCAAGGTCCAGGACGGTCCGCTGACCTCGCGCCTGCAGAAGATCAAGGAAGGCGACACCATCCTGGTCGGCCGCAAGGCGACCGGCACGCTGATCACCGACAACCTCATCCCGGGCAAGCGGCTGCTGCTGCTCTCGACCGGCACGGGCCTTGCGCCGTTCGCGAGCCTGATCAAGGACCCCGAGGTCTACGACCAGTTCGACACGATCGTGCTGGTGCATGGCTGCCGCCAGGTCTCCGAGCTCGCTTATGGCGAGAAGCTGGTCGCTTCCTTGCGCGAAGACGAGCTGTTCGGCGAGCTGCTCGCGGACAAGCTGATCTACTATCCGACCGTGACGCGCGAGCCGTTCAAGAACCGCGGCCGCATTACCGACCTCATCAGCTCCGAGCAGATCTTCAACGATATCGGCCAAGGCCCGCTCGACATCGCAACCGACCGCATCATGATGTGCGGCAGCCCGGCGATGCTCGAAGAGCTGAAGCAGATGTTCGAAGGCCGCGACTTCGTCGAGGGCAGCGGCAACAAGCCCGGTCATTTCGTGATCGAGAAGGCGTTCGTCGAGCGGTAAGCGCCGCCGTCCCCATGGTGTCGTCCTGGCCTTCGGCGCAATTGCGCACGGGGACCAGGACCCATCCCACCGAATGAAGTTTGGTGAAGGCTGGCCGCCGTCAGTATGGGGGCAGCTCAGAACATACCGTTCGGATTGGCTGCATGCTCGGGCACGACCTGCAGCACATCCCAATGTTCAACGATCTTTCCCTCGTCGTCGAGCCGGAAAATATCGATTCCCGCGTAATCGTGGTCTCCCGGCCAGTGCTGGAAGCAATGGAGAACGACGTACTCGTTCTCCGCCACGACCCGCTTTATCTCGACTCGCTTGCCCGGCCACTCGCGAGCCATGCGCTCGAAATAATCGATGAAGCCCTTCTTTCCGGTTTCAACATGCGGATTGTGCTGGATGTACTCGTTGCCAACGAAGCGCGCGATGGCCTCGGCAGGCCGGCACGCGTTGAACATCAACTCGTAGAAGGCGATCACATTCGCCTTGTTCCGTTCCAGATGGTGCACGACAGGCTCCCTTATGAGATCACTGGCGACCGGGCGCGCTGAATTCAGCCCGGGATGCGAGCAATGACCTTGATCTCGAAGTCGAACCCCGCGAGCCAATTGACGCCGATCGCCGTCCAATTCGGATAAGGCTCCTCTGCAAACACCTCGCTCTTGACGGTCATGATCGTCGCGAACTGATTTTCGGGATCGGTGTGAAAGGTCGTCACGTCGACGATATCGTCAAGCCCGCATCCACCTGCTTTCAGGGTCGCCTCGAGATTCGCAAAATGCCAGACGGACCTGAGCCTCGAAATCCGGCTCGGGTGAGCCATCGCTGCGGCTGCCGACCTGGCCGGAGACGAACAGGAGATCACCCGACCTGATCGCTGCGGAATAGGTGTGCGACCTATAGAGGTCATGCCGGCCGGCGGGGAAAACAGCATCGCGCTTGGTCATGAGAAGTTCTCCTGTCGTGGAAGCCTTGAAGCGGCCGACGAGTTGAAGGCTGATGTTATGGCCTTTCTCTGACGGCCGCCCGAAGGCTGCGCCATCTCCGGATTCGTCGCTGATGCGCGAGCGACGAGCCGCGTCCGGCCCGTCGCCGCGGCAGCTCTATTGGCGTGGGCAGCCGGAAAGGGCCTGCTTCAGCCCCGGCGGAAAGCCCTTTTCGGCCGCCCCGTCTATCCATCCCCCTGCTGCACCGCAAAACCCGTCCATCCGGCTGATTGATTTGTCCCGGCCGAATTCGCTAGCCTGAAACAAGGGCCGCGTCATATCCGTATGACAGGCACAGGCGTATCGTACCGCCTCATGCTGGCGGGAGGATTGGGAATCGTGGCCGAGGACAACAAGACGCAGCAAGCTCCGAAACGCCTGCCGCTGGCGGAGGAGGGGATCATGGAAACCCTGCTGCTTCCGTTCTCGCCCCGCTTCATCGTGCTGACGATCTGCGCGGTCGTCACCGCGCTGTTGATCGGCATCGGTCTCGCGGACCGCAAGATCTTCGACATCATGCTGGTGCCGATCCTGATCTTCGGCGCGCTGACGCTGCTGGGGGTGCGCGATCTCCTGCAGAAGAGCCACGCGGTGCTGCGCAACTATCCGATCTCGGCGCATATCCGCTTCCTGCTCGAAGAGATCCGCCCGGAGATGCGGCAATACTTTTTCGAGAGCGAGAAGGACGGCATGCCGTTCTCGCGCGACACCCGCTCGTTGGTCTATCAGCGCGCCAAGATGGAGCTCGACAAGCGGCCGTTCGGCACCCAGGAGGATGTCTACCGCCAGGGCTACGAGTGGATGCATCACTCGGTCTCGCCGAAGGCGCACGCCAAGGAGAAATTCCGTGTCCTGATCGGCGGGCCGGATTGCGCAAAGCCCTATTCGGCTTCCGTCTTCAACATCTCCGCGATGAGCTTCGGCGCGCTCAGCCCGAACGCCGTGCGGGCGCTCAATGCCGGCGCCAGGAAGGGCGGCTTCGCGCATGACACCGGCGAGGGCGGCGTCAGTCCCTATCACCGCGAGATGGGCGGCGACATCATCTGGGAGATCGGCTCCGGCTATTTCGGCTGCCGTCATCTCGACGGCACCTTCGATCCGGAGGCGTTTGCGCGCGTCGCCGGCGACGAGCAGATCAAGATGGTCGAGCTCAAGGTGAGCCAGGGCGCCAAGCCCGGCCATGGCGGCGTGCTGCCGGCCGCGAAGGTCTCCGAGGAGATTTCCAAGATCCGCGGCGTCGCGATGGGCGAGGATTGCATCTCGCCGGCATCGCACCGCGCCTTCTCCACCCCGGTGGGGATGATGCAGTTCATCGGCGAGATGCGCCGGCTGTCCGGCGGCAAGCCGGCCGGATTCAAGCTGTGCATCGGCCATCCCTGGGAATTCCTGGCGATCTGCAAGGCGATGATGGAGACCGGCATCTATCCGGATTTCATCGTCGTCGACGGCAATGAGGGCGGCACTGGTGCGGCGCCGCTGGAATTCATGGACCATCTGGGCATGCCGATGCGCGAGGGCGTCAATTTCGTCCACAATGCGCTGGTCGGGATCAATGCGCGCGACCGCATCAAGATCGGCGCCTCCGGCAAGATCGCGACCGCCTTCGACATGGCGCGCGCGATGGCGATCGGCGCCGACTATTGCAACTCGGCGCGCGGCTTCATGTTCTCGCTGGGCTGCATCCAGTCGCTGAGCTGCCACACCGACCGCTGCCCGACCGGCGTTGCGACGCAGGACCCGACGCGGGCGCGCGCGCTCTACGTGCCGCTCAAGATCGACCGCGTGCACAATTATCACCATGCGACGCTGCATTCGCTGACCGAGCTGATCGCCGCCGCCGGCCTCGAACATCCGCAGCAGCTGCGCCCGATCCATTTCACCCAGCGCACCTCGACCACGGACGTGCGCTCCTTCGCGCAGCTCTATCCGGCACTACGCCCGGGCGAGTTGCTCGAAGGCACCGAGGATCCGCGGTTCCGCGATGCCTGGCGGATGGCGCGGGCCGAGACGTTTCAGCCCGCGCTGTAAGCGACTCGCGCTGCGCCTTCGGTCCGGCCCTTGCGTAAATTCATCGCGAGCAGGGTTGGTGATTAAGCTTTGGTTCAACTTTGGGTGTATGTTATGCCCATGGACGAGCGGCGCGAAAAAGCCAGACATCGCGTGCTGAAGGCCGGAACGATCGAGTTCGGCGGCGGTGCGATCGACTGCACCGTCCGCAACCTCTCCGACACGGGCGCCGCCCTCGACGTCACGAGCCCCGTCGGCATTCCCGACCGTTTCACCCTGTTCGTCCAGGCCGACGGCGCGCATCGGGCCTGCACCGTGGTCTGGCGCAAGGAAAAGCGGATCGGCGTGAAGTTCGGGTGAGGCGAGGAGTTTAGGCCTGGGCGCGCCCTACAATTTCGATGTGGAGAGTTCAACGGGCTCACGTCTCACGCCGCCGCCTGCTCGCCCAACCTGCTCGCCAAAATCTTGTCGATCCGACGTCCGTCGAGATCGACCACCTCCATGTGCCAGCCGGCGAAATCGAAGGCGTCGCCGACATTGGGCAGCACGCTGAACTGCTGCAGCACGAGGCCCGCCACCGTGTTGTAGCGGTGCGGCGGCAATTCGATGCCGAGCAGCTCGCCAAACTCGTCGACCGGCATCCAGCCGGAGATCAGGAGCGAGTCGTCGTCGCGCCTGATATAGGCCGGCTCGGGCGGTCCTTCCTCGGAATGGAAGGCGCCGACGATCGATTCGAGGATATCGGCCGCGGTTACCATGCCTTCGAAGGCGCCGTATTCGTCGTAGACCAGGCCGACATGGACCGGCGCGGCTTTCAGGATGGCCAGCACGTCGCGCGCGTCTGCCGATGCCGGGATGCCGGGCGCCTCGCGCACGAGGGCGCGCAGATCCGGCGTGCGCTCGTGCATATGGGCGACCAGCAGGTCCTTGGCCTGGAGCACGCCGATCGGCTTGTCGCGATCACCGTCCGAGACGGGAAAGCGCGAATGCGGGCTCTTTGCGATGATGTCGCGAATGGTCTCTGCGTCGTCGCTCAGGTCGATCTCGTCGACCTCGGTGCGCGGCGTCATGACCGCGCCCACGGGACGATCGCCGAGCCGCATCACGCCGGCGATCATCTCCTTCTCGCCGGGCTCGAGCACGCCCGCCGTCTCAGCCTCCTTGACGAGGTGATGGATCTCATCCTCCGAGACCTTTTCCTCGGCGCTGCCGCCGCGACCGAGCAGCGTCAGGATCAGCCTGCCGGAGACGTCGAGCAGGAACACCAGCGGCAGCGAGATTCGCGCCAGCAAATGCATCGCGGGCGCGACCCTGACCGCGATGCTTTCGGGATCGCGCAGTGCCACCTGTTTCGGCACCAGCTCGCCGACGATCAGCGTCGCGTAGGTGATCAGCGTGACGACGAGGCCGACGCCCACGATGTCGGCGATGCCTTTGGAGAGGCCGAGCTCGAGCAGCCATTGCGTCAGCCGCTGCCCGAGCGTCGCGCCCGAGAATGCGCCGGAGAGCACGCCGACCAGCGTGATGCCGATCTGCACCGTCGAGAGGAACTTGCCGGGATCGGCCGCCAGCGTCAGCGCTCGCTCGGCGCCGCGGACGCCCTTCGCCGCGAGCAGCGACAGCCGCGCCGGACGGGACGACACCACGGCGAGCTCGGACATGGAGAGCAAGCCGTTGATGACGATCAGGACGACGACGATGACGAGTTCGACCGAGAGCATTGATGTTCCAGGGGTAGGCGAGGGTGGCCGATCGGCGGCACTGGTCTCGATATAGGTATTCCGGTGAGAAAATCCCGGTCATTGTGTCGCGTTCCGCGCTCCGTAGGAAGCGAGCGGCGGGCGCGGTTCGATCAAACCTGCGACGAGATGGCGTCCCCGCGGAACTACGGGCGTTTGCTTAACGGGCTCTTAGTGGGGGCGGGCTAGGTTCCCGACATTTGCAGGATGTATTCGGGGACCAGGATGCGGATCGGAAAGCTTTTCGGGCTGTCGATGCTGACGGTGACGGTGTTTGCAATCATCCTCGGCGCTGAGGTGCTCATCCCCCAGACGCGGATCTTCGCGAACCGCTCCGATGCGATCAAGACCGTCGACGCCTTTGGTGCGACGCTGATGGCCAGCCAGCACGTCGCCAGCCTGCGCGCCCCCTATATCGGACCGATCTTCCAGGAAGCGGCCGCGAGCCAGGCTCAACTCGAAGCCGCCGCGAAGGCGACGAAAGCCGCCGAGGCGGGCTTCGAGGCCGCAAGGCGCGCCGTCATGGTGCTGGATGACGGGGCAGCGATCAGCGAAAATCTCGACCGTGCCGCGCGGCGGCTGAAGGACATCACCACGGCGGCCGATCGCGCGATGGGCGTCGCTCTGGCTGCGCGCGACAGCGCCGCAACCAAGGGCTTCCTGCCCGGTGTTGCCGAGGTCCTCGCCGCTCTCGAGCCGGTCATGAACCGGCTCGAAGCGAAGGTGATCAATGCCGATTCCTCGCTTGCGGCGCTGCTCAGCCTGGCGCGGACAGCGCAGGATCTGCGCGTGTCCGCCGGCAGTCGGGCCGCCACGCTCTCGCCGGCGCTGTCCGCACGCCGCCCGCTCACTGCGGCCGAATTGTCGCTGATGGATCGCATGCAGGGCCGCGTCGAGGCCAACCGCGAGCGCATCGAGGCCGGCATCGCGCAGCTCGGAAACCCCTCCCGCATCGCGACCGCGCTGAAGGCGGCAAATGAATCCTATTTCGGATCGGCAGCGGTTGCCGTGGACAAGGAAATTCCCGCAGCCCGGAGTGACGGCAAGTACAGTGCCACCGCAGACGAGCTCGCGAAGGTGATCGTGCCCGCGATCCAGATGTTCTACGGTGTCCGCGACGCCGCACTGGCGGAAGCAGCCGAGCGCGCTTCGGCTGCGCGCGATGGTGCGCTGGCGATGCTCGCCCTCGCGGGTGTGGTGGTGCTGGCACTGCTCGGCACGCTCGCCGGTGTGACCATGATGCTGCGCAGCCGCGTGGTGACGCCGCTGGCGAAGATCGCCGACGTGATCGGAACGCTCGCCGCCGGACAGCACGAGGTCGAGATTCCCGCGACGGGCCGCGACGACGAGATCGGCCAGGTCGCCGGCTCGCTCCGCCACTTCAAGGATTCGCTTGCCGCCAAGACGGCGGCCGACGAGGCCGCCGCGGTCGAAGCCGAGGCGAAGCTCCGCCGCAGCCAGCGCATGGACCAGATCGCGCGCGAGTTCGAAGCCATGATCGGCGACGTGATCAATACCGTGTCGTCGGCATCGTCGGAGCTGGAAGCCTCGGCGGGAACGCTGACGAGCACGGCCGACCAATCCGAGAGGGTCACCGCGACCGTCGCTGCCGCCTCCGAGCAGGCCTCCACCAACGTGCAGACCGTTGCGGCCGCTGCGGAGGAGATGGCTTCGTCGGTCGACGAGATCAGCCGCCAGGTCCAGGATTCCGCGCGCATCGCCGGCGAAGCCGTGCAGCAGGCCGGCCGCACCAATGACCATGTCGGCGAGCTCGCCAAGGCGGCGGGCCGGATCGGCGACGTCGTCGAGCTCATCAGCCAGATCGCGGGCCAGACCAATCTTCTGGCCCTCAATGCCACCATCGAGGCGGCGCGCGCCGGCGAGGCCGGTCGCGGCTTCGCCGTCGTCGCTTCCGAGGTCAAGGCGCTCGCCGAACAGACCGCCAAGGCCACCGGCGAGATCAGCCAGCAGATTGCGGGCATCCAGACCGCGACCGAGGATTCGGTCGGCGCCATCAAGTCGATCAGCGACACCATCTCCCGCATGTCGGAGATTGCCTCCGCCATCGCCGCGGCGGTCGAGGAGCAGGGCGCGGCGACGCGCGAGATCTCCCGCAACGTGCAGCAGGCCGCCCGCGGCACCCAGCAGGTCTCCGCCAGCATCGTCGACGTGCAGCGCGGTGCCAGCCAGACCGGATCGGCATCCGCCAATGTCCTGACCTCGGCGAGATCGCTGTCCGGCGAGAGCAGCCGCCTCAAGGTCGAGGTCGGCAAATTCCTGGACGCGATCCGCGCGGCGTAGAGCTTCCTGCCGAAGGCGGCGTACCTCGAAGCCCATCCTTCGAGACGCCCGCCTACGGCGGACCCTCAGGATGAGGACGAAGAGTGAGGCAGCAATTCCAGCGAGCACCACTGCCGCTTAGTCTCATCCTGAGGAGCCCGCGTAGCGGGCGTCTCGAAGAACGAGGCGCGCGCATTTTGTCGCCAAGCAGACTTGCAGCTCGCGCGCTATTCAGAATTCCCCGTGCAGCCGCCCTGAGAAGACCGACACCGGTCCGCGATCGGCGTTGTAAGCGGGATTCACGATCAGCTGGTAGTCGCCGGTGAGGGTGAGATTCTTGTTCAGCGCGTAGGCGTAATAGGTTTCGAGGATACGCTCCTTGCGATAGTTGAGCGCGCCGTCGCCGACGAGGACGCCGAGGCCGCCGGCAGCGAGGAAGTCGCGATAGTCCTTGGAAATCGCGTTGATCGCGCCACCGATGCCGATCACGTCGTCGGGCCGGCCCCATTTGGTGCCTTTGATGGAAAGACCGCCGGACAGGCTGCGGTTGATGTCGGTGAAGGCCAGCGTTTCGAAACGGCCGTCGTTCCAGCTCCAGCGGCCGAACAGCCCGACATCGTCCGTGATCGCCTGTTCGAGGTTGAGGACATAGCCATATTTCACGCGTCCGCGCCGGGTCTGCGTGATGTCGAGATTGAGCGCGGGATTGTCCAGCGTCTCGCGGAAGCTGCCCATGTTGGCGCTGTCGACCCAGCCCATGGTCCGGAGCTTGCCGGGCTGGCCGAGCAGCGAGAAGCGCGTCTCGAGCTCGAGCACGTACTGGCCGCGCTCCCCGACCTTGGTGTCGAAATGGTTCGAGTTGGATTCGGAGACCATGAGGAAATAGCCGCCGCGCAGCGCCCATTGCTTCTGGTTGAGCTCGGCGGTGATACCGTAGGTGAGGCCGACCTTGTCGGCGGAATAGTCGAAGGCGCCCGGCGCCCAGATCGACCAATTCATGAAGTCCCTGCGGGTGTCCTTGGCGTAGGCGTTGCCGTCGAACACGTCGACCACCGCGAATTTGCCGGCCTGAATCGTGAGGCGCGAGACGTCGACTTTCTGACCGAGCTGAAGTTGTCCGCTCGCAAGCTCTTCCTGCTCGCCGCCAAATCCAAATGTCTGACGCACGAACAGGCGCGAGGTGTTGTAGTGCGGATAGGGGAAGTTCGACTTCTGCGCTTCGCCGTTCGGGAAGCCTGCAGCGCCGACGGTGTCGTTCAATCCAAATCCCTGGAGCAGCTCGGGATTGTAATAGACCTCGCCGCCGTCCCAGAGCCGTGCGTTCAGGAACAGACTGTTGCTCCAGGTCGCCTTGGCCTGCCGGGACGGTGAGAGCGAGTTCGGTCCGCTATAGAGCGCGGGGAACGATGGATAGCCCTGCGGCAGATAGGTGCTCTGGCCGTGGATCTCCCAGCGATCCGATTCCGTGTCGATCAGAGAGCTCTTCGGATCGTAATTCGGCATGCCCGGCCAATCGATCTTGCGGTTGAGGCCGAGCCTGACCTGCTGGAAGTCGAGCGACGAGGACGCGTATTGTGCCCCCGTGGAGAAGGCGACATTGGCGCCGTCGAAGCGGCTGTAGAGATATTCGAGTCGCGCGCTCCAATGCGGCGCGAAGCCGTATTCGATGCCGGCGCCCGCGATCCAGCCGGGCCGTGTGTTCAGGATTTTCGGGATTTCGGCGCCGGAGGCGGGCGTGTCGAAATAGCGCTCGCCCATCCATGCAAAGCCGCCGGTGGCGTAGACCAGCCACGGACCGCTGGTGTAGCCGACACGGCCGCGGACACTCGCGGTATAGTCCCATTGCTGGGTGACGGTGTTGGCGGGCGTCGCCAGGAAGGAGACGATCGAGTTCGAGGTGATATAGTTGGGAAACGTGAAATCGCCTTCGACGCCGACCAGCCAGCCGGAGTTGAGGCGGTAATTGTAGCCGGCCTGGACGCCCCCGATCATGCCACTGAAGACGCCGCTGTCGTTGAGTGCAGTGCCGTCGTTCAGCGCGAAATGCGACGAACCGCGGCTGTAGCCGGCATGCGCACCAATATAGAACCCGGTCCAGTCGTAGACGGACCTCAGCATCGGCGCCTTCAGCGGCAGATCGGCCGCGTGGCCGGCAGCGGGAAGAGCCAGCACGCCCGTGGCGATCGCCGCGGCCGTTCGCAAGCACCAGTGTCGGTGATCTCTCAACGTCAAACGCACGCCCCCACAACGCGACTATGTCCCATTCGCCGCAACCGGCATCCCTGCCGATTCGCGGCGATCTTGTCATCAAGTCTTGGTTGGCCCCCGATTGCTTCGGATGATCCAGATCCGATGCGATTTCGCCCAAGTCCTTAAGTCTGCTGCGAACCTTATTGCGAATAATTCGCAATAGCAACTGACGCTCGCCACCTCCTGGAATGGTTCGCACCACTGTGTGACGGGACTGCAACAACGACGGATGGGAGACGAATAGGCCGACCCGGGTCGGCGGATGCTGAAATGCAATGATGTCGCCGAATGCGGTGCTCCCGCCGGCGGACGCTGGCACCCTAGCAGCCGCGGCAGATGCCCTTGATCTTCATATTCAGCAACACGTCCTCCTTGTTGGGGGGACTGCTTGCATTCAAGGCCGGACTCTTCGTAGCCGTGATCGCCGGACCAACCGTACCCCACCGCTGCTGCCAGAGCTTTTCGCCGATCGAGCAGAGGACCCGCGGCTTCTCCTCTACCGCCGGAGCCGGCGATTGCCTGGGCGTCAGACCCGCAACCTCGAGCGCCAGCTTGGTCCGGATTGCCTCCTTGAAATTCTGGCGATCGGTGATCGGCACCACAAAAGAACCGGGCCCGCCAATGACGCAATCTTCGTAGTACCAGTCGATATGGTCGATATGGTTGATATCCGTCGTTCCACTCGGCGTCGCATTGATCAAGACCGGCAGGCCGGTGATGATGATGCCGCTCTGCAACGCTGCGTCTCGCGCCGTGGTGACGGGATCGCCAACGTTGTTGGGACCGTCACCCGAAACGTCGATGATCTGGCGCGCGCCACGGTATGGGCTCTGCTTGAACAACGGTACGGCGAACTTGATCGCGCCTGAAATCGACGTGCGCGAACCGCGGAGGATCGGTGCCTGCATGAGCTCGGTGGCGACCGCGTTGGCCGCTTCCGGTCCGTCGATCTGCCGCCAAGGAACGACGATCTTCTGGTCGTTCGCGGCCGACCATTCGATATAAGTCAGCGCGATCTTGCCCATCGGACCGGCCCGTAAGGCCTCAAGAAACTCCTGCGAGACGATGGCCGTGGCAAAGCCTTCGCGTTGAGCTACCAAGTCCTCCATTTCCATCGAGTAGGAAATATCAACCGCGATGACCAGCTCGACGTCCACGGCGGGCCGGCTGTCGCCCGGGGATCCTGTCTCGGAACATGCTGGAGTGGATGTCAGAATCGCGATCAGGATCGATCCAACGCAGATTCGCCAACTCACGCTCGCCCTCCAGCTACCGGTTCGCATCCTGACACGTGAAGCGTGCGATCGGAAGGGCAGTGAGCCAAGCCGTTGCCCGGCTATTCTGCCGATAAAAGGATGACCCCGCCCGGCGGGGACAGCCGGGCGGGGTCGGGGGGCACGACACGGGGTGGATGAGGCGCCCGTGTCGGACGCAGGATCCACGTTAGATCGGCCTCAGGTACCTAGATCAGTAGCAGGTGCGAACGCGGCCGACGTACTGGCCGAAGGCGTTGTACTGGGCGACCCAGCCGCAGCGGCGATAGCCGTGGTAATAGGGGTCGTTGGTGGCGGCGATCGCGGAGCCGACGACGGCGGCAGTGGCGATGCCGGCGCCCACACCCCAGACCCAACCGGGCTGCTTGGCTTCGGCCGAGGAGGTGGTGGACACGATGCTGCCGGTAACGGCGAGGGTCGCGAGAGCGACGGCGGCAATCTTGGACTTGATCGACATGTGAAACTCCATCCGGGTTGAGGCGGTCCGTTGTGGCCCGCGTGCCCAGTTGGACGGAGGCTCTCCGCGTCCGGTTCGAACGCCGCGGAGTCAGTTCCGGAGCGTCGATCTTTCCCGAATGATTCCAGTGGGATGACAGCTAACCGAGGGGCCCCTTGGCGAGCCTGTTCACGTCGAAGTTATCGACTTCGTTCAGCAGCTCGCAAAACGCCGCCGCGCCCTGATCGATCAGCTGCTCGCCTTTCTCAGCAACGGCCAATGTAGCGTTGCCGACCGCGCCGCTGGGGTTGAGATCCTGCGCCTGCCAGGCGAACGGAGCGGGCCGCTGCGTCGACAGCCAGCGATATTGCCGCTCCAGCGCGATGCTGCTCGCGGGAAAGTCCGCGATCGCATCCACGCGCACCTGCTCGGGATAGCGAGACAGCATGATCGAGGTCTCGACCGCGCCGCCGTGAATGCCGTGGCGCACTTCCTCGGCCGGGAACAGTTTATCCGCGCCCGATAGCCGCGACCACGACGTCGTCACCACGAACAGGTTTTGGTGCGCGCGCAGATCCTGCGCGATCAGCATCATCGCCGCGCTGTTGCCGCCGTGGCTGGTGATGATGACGAGCTTCCTGACGCCGCGCCGCGCGACGTCCTCGCCGATGGCGGTCCATTTCTTCAGCGCAGTTTCGGTCGGCAGCGTCTGCGTGCCCGGATAGTCGATATGCTCGGTGGAAATCCCGATCCGTTCGACGGGCAGGAAGCTGGCGGGAATGCTCTCGGGCAGCAGCTTGCGCACGCGCGCCAGGTAAGCCTCCGCAATCAGCACGTCGGTCGTCACAGGCAGATGCGGGCCGTGCTGCTCGGTCGCGGCCAGCGGCAGCACGGCGATCCAGCGCGACGGGTCCGCGGCGGCGGCATCGGCCCAGCGAATTTCGTTCCAGTCGCGGGACGGCGTCATCAAGGTTTCTTTGCCCGAATTTGTCACGTAATTTGGGGTTATGAGGGGACGCGGGCCCGACCGGCTCGCGTCCCCATGCGGTTTTATCGCGTTGGCTTGGTATCGGCTAGAAGTGATCGACGGAGTGCACTCATGAGCCCCTCTCATCTGCGGCGAGCGTTAATTGCAGGCCTGATCGCCGCTTTCGTCTCGATCCTGCCGGCGCAGGCCGAGACGCTGGACAAGGTCACCTTCGGCACCAATTGGGTTGCCGAGGCCGAGCATGGCGGCTTCTTCCAGGCCGTCGCCGACGGCACCTACAAGAAATACGGCCTCGACGTCACCATCATCCCCGGCGGTCCCAACGAGAACAACCGGATGCTGCTGATCGCCGGCAAGATCGATTTCTTCATGGCCGCGAACACACTGATGTCGTTCGATGCGGTCGCTAACAACGTGCCCGTCATCACCATCGCCGCGATCTTCCAGAAGGATCCGCAGGTGATGCTGACGCAGCCCGACGCCAAGGTCACCAAGATCGAGGAATTGAAGCCGCTGACGCTGTTCGTCTCCAAGGAAGGCATGACCAGCTACTTCCAATGGCTGAAATCCGAATATGGCTTCAGCGAGAAGAACGTCCGCCCCTATAATTTCAATCCGCAGCCCTTCATCGCCAATCCCAAGAGCGCCATGCAGGGCTACGTGACGTCAGAGCCCTTCGCGGTGGAGAAGGCGGCCGGCTTCAAGCCCAACGTGCTGCTGCTCGCCGATTACGGCTTCAACACCTATTCGACCCTGATCGAGACCCGCCGCGACATCGTCGAGAAGAAGCCCGATCTCGTCCAGCGCTTCGTCGATGCCTCCATGATCGGCTGGTACAATTACATCTATCGCGACAATTCCGCCGGCAATGCCCTGATCAAGAAGCTCAATCCGGAGATGACCGACGATCTGCTCGCCTATTCCGTCGCGAAGATGAAGGAGCACGGCATCGTCGATTCCGGAGATAGCTTGAAGAACGGCATCGGCGCCATGAGCGACGAGCGCTACGCCTCCTTCTTCAACAAGATGGTCAAGGCCGGCGTCGTCAAGGCGGATCTCGATTTCCGCAAATCCTACACGCTGCGCTTCGTCAACAAGGGCGTAGGCGTCGAGCTGCGCCCGAACAAGCCGTAACGCGCGGTCGATGTCCGCTGCCCCAACCTCGTCCGCCGTCGAAGCGAGCCTGACGGCGCTCGCCGTCAGCCTGCGCGGCGTGACGAAAGCCTATGACAACGGCGTGATGGCGCTCGGCCCGCTCGACCTTGCCGTGCGCAAGGGCGAGTTCATCTCGCTGCTGGGCCCGTCCGGCTGCGGCAAGTCGACGGCGCTGCGGATCATCGCAAGCCTCATGGCACCGTCGTCAGGTACCGTGCGGGTAGCGCGTCACGACGGCGTGGCGCAGCCGGGCCACGGCATCGGCTTCGTATTCCAGGAGCCGACCCTGATGCCCTGGACCAGCGTGCGCGAGAATGTGCGGCTGCCCCTGCGGCTCGGCCGCGTTCCGAAGGCGGAAGCGTGCGAACGTGCCGATGCGGCGCTCGCCAGCGTCGGGCTCGCCGATTTCGCCGAGGCCTATCCGCGCGAACTGTCCGGCGGCATGAAGATGCGGGTGTCGCTGGCGCGTGCACTCGTCACCGATCCCGATATTCTGCTGATGGACGAGCCGTTTGCCGCGCTCGACGAGATCACGCGCTTCCGCCTCAACAACGATCTGCTCGCGCTGTGGCGCAGCCTCGGCAAGACCGTCATCTTCGTCACCCATTCGGTGTTCGAATCCGTCTACCTGTCGCAGCGCGTCGTGGTGATGACGGCGCGGCCCGGCCGCATCCAGGCCGACCTTCGCATCGAGACGGTCGAGCCGCGCGGCGAGGAGTTTCGCACCTCGACCGCCTATTCCGATTATTGCCGACGCGTGTCGGCCGCGCTGGCGCCGTCATATTCGGGGCAGTCGACGCTATGAGCGCTCAAGCTGCCGTCACTGCAAAACCGCGAGCTGCGCAACGCGCGATGCGCATCGTGCTGCCCGTCATCGTGTTCGCGGCCGGCCTCCTTGCGTGGGAAGCGGTCGTCCGAATCAAGGCGATTCCGCCCTACGTGCTGCCGGCGCCCTCCGTCATCGTCCTGACGTTGATCAAGGACTGGGCGGTGCTGTCACAATCGCTCGCGACCACGCTCCTGACCACGCTCGAAGGCTTCATCGCGGCCAGCATCGGCGGCATTGCGCTGGCGCTGCTGTTCAACCAGTCGAAATGGGTGGAATATTCGCTGTTCCCCTATGCCATCGTGCTCCAGGTGACGCCGGTCATCGCGATTGCGCCGCTGCTGCTGATCTATCTGGAGCAGCAGACCGCGGTCGTGATCTGCGCCTTCATCGTCGCGTTCTTCCCGGTGCTGTCCAACACCACACTCGGGCTCAATTCGGTCGACCGCAATCTCGCCGGCCTGTTCCAGCTCTATGGCGCATCAAAGCCGCAGACCCTGCGCTTTCTCAAGCTGCCTGCGGCGCTGCCCTACATCCTCGGGGGCTTGCGGATCGCCGGCGGCCTGTCGCTGATCGGCGCGGTCGTGGCCGAGATCGCGGCGGGAACGGCCGGTGCCGGCTCCGGCCTCGCCTACAGGATCGCCGAGTCAGGCTATCGATTGAACATACCCCGCATGTTCGCGGCGCTGCTTTTGTTGTCGCTGGCCGGGATTGTCATCTATGGGGTGCTGGCGCTAGTTTCCCACCTCGTTTTACGGCGCTGGCACGAGAGCGCGCTTGGAAAGGAAAGCTGATGTCTACCGGTTCGATTTCGTCCGAAAAGATCGATCTTTTGATTTATGGACCGGTGCGGCCGATCCTCGACAACGGATTTTCCGACCATTTCGTCGTGCACAAGGCCGAGACGCGTGGTGACCTCGAGCGGCTGACGCCGGCGATCCGCGAGAAGATCCGCGGCGTCGCCGTGACCTATCACACCGTGCGTGCCGACAAGGACTCGCTGTCGCAATTGCCCAAGATCGAGATGGTGGCGAGCTTCGGCGTCGGCTACGACCACGTCGATGTCAAATATGCGGCCGAGCACAAGATCATCGTCACCAACACGCCTGATGTGCTGACCGAGGAGGTCGCCGACGTCGCGATGGGCCTGTTGATCTCGACCTTGCGCGAATTCATCAAGGCCGACCGCTATGTCCGCTCCGGGCTCTGGCAGACGCAGAACTACCCGCTCAGCGTCGGCTCGTTGCGCGACCGCAAGGTCGGCATCGTCGGCATGGGCCGGATCGGCCAGGCCATCGCGCGCCGGCTCGATGCCTCGCTGGTGCCGGTGGTCTATCACTCGCGCAATCCGTCCAAGGACGTCTCCTACAAGCACTATCCTGACTTGATCGAGATGGCCAAGGCGGTGGACACGCTGATGGTGATCGTCCCCGGCGGCGCCAGCACGAACAAGATGATCAATGCCGAGGTGCTCAAGGCGCTCGGTCCGCGCGGCGTGTTGATCAACGTCGCGCGCGGCTCGGTGGTGGACGAGCCGGCGCTGGTTCAGGCGCTGAAATCAGGCACCATCCTCGCCGCCGGCCTCGACGTGTTCGCGGCCGAGCCGAACGTGCCGGACGAGCTTAAGACCATGCAGAACGTCGTGCTGCTGCCGCATATCGGCTCCGCCTCGGTGGTGACGCGCAACGCCATGGACCAGCTCGTGGTCGACAACCTCAAGGCCTGGTTCGGCGGCAAGGCGCCGCTGACCCCGGTTGCGGAAACACCCTTCAAGGGTCGATGATGAGAGCTCTTCGGGTCGTTGCATCCGCCGTCGCGGCCTCTTTCTCCGCGATCGGCGCCGTCGTGGCCTGCCTGGCCGCGATCGGCATCGCGCATGCGCAGGATGCGGCGGCCCTGAAGAAGCAGATGCCCGGACAGTGGGAGCTCTCGACCACCGAGCGCAGCAAGACCTGCGTGGTCACCCTCAAGGGCGACGCCGCAGGCCAGGGCTTCAAGCTCGAGCTCGAGCCGGCCTGCAAGGCCGCGCTGCCCTTCACCAAGGACATCGTCGCCTGGAGCGTCAGGGGGCTGGACATCGTCCGCTTGCAGGACGCAACGGGTGAAGCCGTGATCGACTTCACCGAGGTCGAGGCCGGCATCTTCGAGGGCCTGCGCCAGGGCGAGGGCGTCTACATCCTGCAGGACCTCGCCGCCGCGCGCGCCATGGCCAAGTCGATGGACCAGATGATCGGCGATTGGTCGATGGTGCGCGGCAACGGCCAGCCGGTGTGCGGGCTGACGCTGACCAACACCGAGGCGGGGCCGGACAATTTCCAGGTCTTCCTCAAGCCGAGATGCGACGCGTCGATCGCGCAGTTCAACCCGACGCAATGGCGGCTCGAGCGCGGCCAGATCATCCTGATGTCGAAATCGGGCGATGCCTGGCAGTTCGAGGCCGACGACAACGCGCAATGGCGGCGCGTCCCCGACACCGCCGATCCCCTGATCATGCTGCGGCAGTAGGTGCCCGCCGCCGTCCCTGCGCGACCTGCGCGCGCGCCTCGTCCTTCGAGACGACCGCTTTGCGGTCTCCTCAGGATGAGGCTAAGCAGCATCGGTGCGCGTTGAAACGGCAGCCGCGCAAACGATCCTCATCCTGAGGGCCCGCCAACGGCGGGCGTCTCGAAGGATGGCGACAGGGAACATCGTTCACACATGCGATGTCCTGCCTCCAGGGAACCGGAGCAGTACGGCATCCGTTGATAGAACAGGCGATTCCGTTGGGAGATCCGGCATGGCCAAGCGCGTTCTCGCGATCGGCATCGAGCCTGGTAATGCGGATTACAGCGCATTCCCGCAGCTCACGCCCGAAAATGTCCGTAGCTACATCGAGGCCCAGCTGCTGCGTTTGCGCGGGCTCGGTTTCGAGGTCACGAGCTGCCTGATCGATCTCGATGCGACCGCCGAGGCCGCCGTCACGGCGGCGCTGCGCGACGAGCGCTTCGACTGCATCGTGATCGGCGCCGGCCTGCGCGAGCAGAAGGAGCGATTGCTGTTGTTCGAGAGGGTGCTCAACCTCGTCCATCGCCTCGCGCCCGATGCTGCGATCTGCTTCAACACCACGCCGGCCGATACCGCCGAAGCCGTGCAGCGCTGGATCGAGCCGTGAGCTGACGGCACTCGCTCGTCAAGATTGCGTGCGTCATTTCGTTGACGCAATCAACGCTGTCGGCTTTGCGGCGGCCGCGGCCAAGTTCGCCGGTTTCTGAATTGCTGCCAGATTTGAACTTTTCCTCCGTTCCGGTGACCAAGGCATAATGGTCAGACCGGATCGGGCTTGGATATGAGATTGGTTGCCGTTGCCTTCGCTTGCATTCTCGGCCTCTCGATGCCCGCCGAGGCAAATGACACCCGCACCTTCAATGCGATGGTGACGCTGGCCGATCGCGGGGATGCCGAGGCGCAATACCATGTCGGCATGATGCACAATAACGGCATCGGCACGCCGCCGGATCGCAGCCAGGCCTTCGAGTGGTTTCAGAAATCGGCCGCGGCCAACCACCCGCTGGGGGCCTACAAGCTCGGTTGTTATTACGACGGCCAAGGCGCAGGCGTCGTCGCAACCGACTCGGATCAAGCGTTGAAATACAAGCTCGTTTCGGCCAAGGCCGGCTATGCGAGAGCCCAGCACGATGTCGCGCTCATGTACGACCGGCAAGGCAACTCAGAAGAAGCGCTGAAATGGTGGAAGCTGGCAGGCGATCAGGGGCTTCCCGCCGCGCTCTTCAGCCTGTCCCGTGCGTATTCCGCCGGGAAGGGCACGCCGAGGGATCTGTCCCTGTCGTATGCCTATTTCAAGCTCTCGAAGGTGGCGCCGGCCAAGAACGTGAACGAGATGGCCGGAATGCTGTCCAAGCCGGAACTCGCGAATGCAGAAAGGCTGGTCGCTGCATGGAAGCCGCAACCGACTGCCCTGACGCTCAAGGCATTCGCCGGCATCTCAGCCGCGGAAGACTACTTGAAAGCCGCCAAGAACCAGATGTTCTGATCTAGCTGAGATCAACCGCATCCCGCGCAGGCTGGCGTGCCCGCTCTAGGTCTTTGCCGCCGCCTCCGGCATGATCTGGAGCAGCGGCTCTGGCTGAATCGAGATCTGGCCGGCGAACGGCCGGTCGTGCGCGGCGATCAGCAGGACCGAGGTGGCCACCCCCGTTGCGAACAGGCCCATCGCGATCGCCGATCCCAGCCGGTTGTCGCAATGAACGAGGCCGATCACCAGCAATGCGCAGGCGGCCTGGAGGTACAGGCACCACCATTTGACTGGATTGACCGCGGCGAGGCTGACGATGATCCGCTGCCGCCGCGCATCCAGCGCCTGCTCCAGCGCGGCGATGAGCTCGCGCTGCACATTCGCCTGCCCCGTGCCTTGCGGCGTCATCGTGATGACGAGTTGGAGGGCATCGGCGAGCGCCGGCGGCGTCACCTTCAGCGATGCCTCCTGATGCGCCATCATCGGCCATTCCACCGCGACGGCCTGCCCGACATAGTCGCGCACCAGGCCGCGCAGCTTCGTCTCCTGCTCCGCCGGCAGGCCGCCGGCCAGCAGCACGGCGCTGCGCAGCGCGCTGGCCTCGCGGCTTACCGCGGCACTGGCGCGATCGCTGTCGCCCCAGACCTGCGCTGCGGTGAAGGCGACGAACAGGCCGAAGATGATGCCGAGCACGGGCAGCATGCCCGGCGAGATCGCTTTGAGCGATTTTGCACGCTCCCCCGTCGCGACAAGCGCGATGCCTGCGAAGATCGCCGCGGCCACAAGATAGGTGAATCCGACGATCACCAGCGCCATCAAAGGCACCGGCAGATTGTGCAGCCAGTCGCTCATCGTTTCCTTGTCATCCGATTTGAGGCTCTAGATCAACCGCATCCCGCGCAGGCTGGCGTGCCCACTCTTGCCCACGATGATGTGGTCGTGCACGGCAATCCCCAGCGGCTTGGCGATGTCGATGATCGCTTTCGTCATCTGGATGTCGGCCTGCGAGGGCGAGGGATCGCCGGAGGGATGGTTGTGCACCAGGATCAGCGCGGTCGCCGATAGCTCGAGCGCGCGCTTGATCACCTCGCGTGGATAGACCGGGGTGTGGTCGACGGTGCCGGTCTGCTGCACCTCGTCGGCGATGAGCTGGTTGCGCTTGTCGAGGAAGAGCAGGCGAAACTGTTCCTTGTCGGCGAAGGCCATGCTGGTGCGGCAATAGGCGATCACCTCGTTCCAGGACGACAGCGCGTTGCGGCTGTTGACCTCGCCCTTGGCGACGCGGTGCGCCGCAGCGGCGATCAGCTTGAGCTGGTTGATTGCGGCCTCGCCGACCCCGTCGACCTCGCGCAGCCGCGCCACCGGCGCGTGCACGACCTCCGCGAACGAGCCGAAGGTCTTGATCAGCGTCTTCGCCAGCGGCTTGGTGTCGCGCCGGGGCAGCGCCGGAAACAGCGCCATCTCCAACAGCTCGTAATCGCTCAGCGCATCCGCGCCCGCACTGTAGAAGCGCTCGCGCAGCCGCTCGCGATGGCCGTGATAATGCGGCGCGTCCTCAGGCTTGCTCGTGTCGGGGTCCGGCTTGACGGGCATTGCGCCCAAGCATCGCCGGGGAGCCGCGTTTTTGCAACCGTCAATTGCGCTGGCAAACTAAGCTATGCCGGATCGGCTGGCACCAAGCTCACCCGATCGGCTTCTCGCCGTGCCGCTTCGACAGCGTGAAAATCTCGACACCGGTCGCGGTGACGCCGACCGAATGCTCGAACTGCGCCGACAGCGAGCGGTCGCGGGTCACCGCGGTCCAGCCGTCGGAGAGGATCTTCACATGCGGCTTGCCGAGATTGATCATCGGCTCGATGGTGAAGAACATGCCGGGCTTGAGCTGCACGCCCTCGCCGGGACGGCCGATATGGATGATGTTCGGCTCGTCGTGGAACATGCGCCCGAGGCCATGGCCGCAGAAATCGCGCACGACGCTCATGCCCTGCGGCTCGACGAAGCTCTGAATGGCGTGGCCGATGTCGCCGGTGGTGGCGCCGGGCTTCACGGCGGCGATGCCGCGCATCATCGCTTCATAGGTGACTTCGATCAGCCGCTCGGCCTTGCGCGCGATCGGGCCGACCGCATACATCCGGCTGGAATCGCCATACCAGCCGTCGACGATGAAGGTGACGTCGATGTTGACGATGTCGCCCTCCTTCAGCGGACGGTCGCCGGGCATGCCGTGGCAGACGACGTGGTTGAGCGAGGTGCAGGTCGAGTAGCGGTAGCCGCGATACATCAGCGTCGCCGGATAGGCGCCGTTGCTGAAGGCGAAGTCGCGGACGAATTCGTCGATGGTCGAGGTCGGCACGCCCGGAGCGACGATGTCGGTGAGTTCGTCGAGGCACTGCGCCACCAGCGCGCCGGCCTTGCGCATGCCGGCAAAGGCGGCCGGCCCATGCAGCTTGATCTGTCCGGTCTTGCGCAGGGAGGTATCGGTGGCTTCGACGTAGCTCATGCGAGAACTGTCTTCCGGGCTCGGTCTGATCTGGATATCGGCGGAAAGGCTTGATTTCAGGCCCTAATCTAATGATTGCGAGCCTTCATGCAAGCCAAGCGTACTCTTTGCGCCCGAAAGCCGGCCTAATTCGGGACTTCTACGGTGGTTTCGACCGGCAGGGCGCCGCCGCGGATGCGGATTTCGCGGACCGGGTAGGGAACCCGGATGCCCTCCTGCTTGAAGGCGTCCCACAGCGCCAGCATCACGTCGCTTTTGACGGTGTCCATGCCGTCGGGGTCGGCGAGCCACAGGGTCAACGAGAACTTCATCCCTGCCTCCGCAAACTCGGTCAGAATGCAGTTCGGCGGCTTGCCCTTCTGGGCGCGGGGGTGGGCGGCGGCGGTCTCGGCCGCGAGCTTGCAGACGAGCCGGGGGTCGGCGTCGTAATTGGTGCCGAAGGCGATCTTCACCAGCGTGTTCTTGTCGGTATAGGTCCAGTTGACGACCTTCTGCGTCACCAGATCCTCGTTCGGCACCAGGAATTCGCGTCCGTCGCCGGCTGCGACGGAAATATAGCGCGTCTTCATCGCGCTGATGCGTCCGGTGTTGTCGCCGATGGTGACGAGGTCGCCGGGCTTCACCGATTTGTCTGCGAGCAGGATGATGCCGGAGATGAAATTGGCGACGATCTTCTGCAGGCCGATACCGATGCCGACGCCGACCGCGCCGGAGAATACGGCAAGCGCCGACAGATCGATGCCGACCGCGCCGAGCGCAATGACGATTGCGACGGCAAGAAGCCCGATGCGGATGATCTTCACCAGCAGCACCTGCACCGACGGCGTCAGGTCTGTGGTCGCGTTGATCCGGCTCTCAGCGAAATTGCTCGCGATATTGGTCAGCCAGAGCGCGATCAGCAGCAGCGCGCCGGCCTTGATCGCCAACAGCGGGGTCAGCCTGAGGCCGCCGAGCACGATGGCGAACGAATCGAGCAGCTCCACCGTCGTTTCCAGCTGCCCGATGATGGAAAGCGCGGCGACGAACCAGGCCGTGATCGACACCAGCTTGACGATGAACGCGTTGCGCAGGACCGACGTCACCAACCGGATCACGAGCCAGGCCAGCCCCATCTTGGCAGCGACCATCAGGAGATAGCTGCGGCTCGGCCAGGTCGCGTGGTACATCACCACGCGCGAGACGATCACGAGCAGCGTGAACACCGCCGTCGAGGCGCTCGCGACCATCACCCGTGCGAAATGCCGGAGCGGCAGCGGCCAGCGCATCGCCAGTGACGTCATGTCGACCCGGCTGCGAATGCCGGCCTCAGCGGCATAGGCGATGCCGGCCGCGGCCAGAATGAGGCCGAATTGCAGGTAGAACCAGGGTGACGAGATTTCCGCCCCGACGCTGCGTGCAGTGGTCTGCACGAACTCCATGAAGTCTTTGAGGTCCATGTCCATCGGTCTCGTCGGGAAGCAGGCGGGCGCAATTGATTCGAGGGAGCCGCAGAATCCCACAAAGGGTACGGCCGAGCCATCGATACACCGTGAAGTGAAGCGCGTTAAGGCCGCAAAATGCGGGCACATTGCCGCGAGCGGGCGAAAATGGGTTGGCGCAGGAGTGTGCCGACGATAAGGATGGATATTCCAGCGATTTGTACTCGGAAGGTGGATGGCCTCTCTCGACTCCGTCAGTCTCGCCATATTGCTCGGCGCCGTCCTCGTCATGGCCGGCATTCTCTCCAGCCTGCTGGCGCTGCGCTTCGGCGCGCCGTTGCTGCTCGTCTTCCTTGCCATCGGCATGCTCGCCGGCGATTCCGGTCCCGGCCAGCTCCAGTTCGACGACGTCCGCACCACCTATCTAGTCGGATCGGTCGCACTCGCTTTGATCCTGTTCGACGGCGGCCTCAGGACACGCTTTGCCAGCATCCGCACCGTGCTCGCACCCTCCGTAGTGCTGGCGACGATCGGCGTGCTGCTGACGGCGCTGATAACGGCCCCGTTCGCGAAATACGCCCTCGACCTCAACTGGTCGGAATCGCTGCTGGTCGGCGCCGTCGTGGCCTCGACCGACGCCGCCGCGGTGTTCCTGCTGGTGCACACCCAGGGCCTGCGCCTGCGCCCGCGTGTCGGCGCGACGCTGGAGGCGGAATCCGGCACCAACGACCCCTTCGCGATCTTCCTCACCTTGATGCTGGTCGAATACATCTCGCTCGGAACGAGCTCGCCCGGCCATGTGCTGGTGGAGTTCATCCAGGAGGCGGTGCTGGGTGCCGTCGTCGGCGTCATCGGCGGACGCCTCGTCGTCATCGCGCTGAACCAGGTGGCGCTGCCGCAGGGCCTGCATGCGCCATTCGTGACGACCGCTGCGCTCGTCATCTTCGGCGGCTCGCAGATCATGCACGCCTCCGGCTTCCTCGCCGTCTATCTCGCCGGCATCATCATCGGCAACCGGCCGACGCGCGCGCACAATTCCGTGGTGGCCTTCCTGGACGCCGCGACCTGGCTGGCACAGATCGTGATGTTCGTGCTGCTCGGCCTGCTGGTCTCGCCGAACCGGCTCGGTGCCAGTCTTTTGCCGGCGATCGCCGTCGCGCTGGTCCTGATGCTGGTCGCCCGACCGATCGCGGTGTTCGCGTGCCTTGGCCCGTTCCGCTTCAATTGGCGCGAAAAGATCTTCATCGCCTGGACCGGCCTGCGCGGCGCGGTCGCGATCTTCCTGGCGTCGATCCCGATGCTGGTCGGCCTGCCCAAGGCCTATCTCTATTTCGACGTCGCCTTCGTCGTCGTCATCATCTCGCTGTTGCTGCAAGGCTGGACGCTGGCACCGGCGGCGCGCAAGCTCCACGTGGCGCTGCCGCGCGCCGAGCGCGGCCCGCGCCGCGTCGAGCTCGATCTGCCCGGCCAGCTCGAGCAGCAGCTGGTCGGCTATCCGGTGCGGCCGAAGAGCCTGTATTTCCGCCGTGGCCTGATCCCGTCGTGGTCCAAGCCGACGCTGGTGATCCGCAACGAGAACATCCTGACGCCGATGGAGGCCGAGCCGATCGCGCCCGGCGACTACATCTACCTCTTGGCGCCGCCGGAAAAGGCCGAGGCGCTCGACCGCTTCTTCGTCGACATGCAGCCGAGCTCGGCGCCAGATCCGCATCTGCTCGGCGACTTCATGGTCTCCGGCGAGCACACGCTCGCCGAGCTCGCCGAGATCTACGGCGTGAAGGTCGGCGAGGACGATGGCAAGCTGACGATGGCCGATTATTTCGACGTCCATCTCGACCACGCGCCGAAGGAGGGTGCCGAGCTGCCGCTGGACGAGATCGTGCTGGTCGCACGTTCGATCTCCGGCGGCCGCGTCAACGTCGTCGGTCTGCGCCTGCCGGAAGAGGACGAGACCCCGCCGGCGCTGACGCGCGCGCAAACGCTGCGGAAGAAGCTCGCCGATGTCTGGGCCTCGGTGGCGGGGGGTTAGGCGCGCCTTGCAGCCGGACGCGTAGCCCGGATGGAGCGAAGCGTAATCCGGGATGCTTCTCCCGTGGCACCGTCCCGGATTGCGCTTCGCTCCATCCGGGCTACGAAACGCCCCCGTTACGCCAGCACCTTCACCCCGCCAAGACTCGTCACCCGCCCCTGCTTCAGCATCACGATCTGCGTCGCGAGCTGGCGCAGCTCGGCGACGTCGTGGCTGACATAGACCATCGGCACGTTGGCTTCATCGCGCAGCCGCGTCAGATAGGGCAGGATCTCGAGCTTGCGGCCCTCGTCGAGCGCGCCGAGCGGCTCGTCGAGCAAGAGGAGGCGCGGCCGCGCCAGCAGCGCGCGGCCGAGCGCGACGCGCTGGCGCTCACCGCCGGAGAGTTTTCCGGGGCGGCGATCCTGCAGCGCACCGATGTCGAGCAGATCGATGATGCGCTTGTGCTGCGCGCGATCCGGCGCAAGGCCGTTCATCCGCCGTCCGTAATCCAGGTTCTGCGCGACGCTGAGGTGCGGAAACAGTCGGGCATCCTGGAAGACATAGCCAATGCGGCGGCGATAAGTCGGCACGTGGAGGCCGGCGGCGGTATCGTCGACGGTTTCGCCATCGATCACGATGGTGCCGCGGTCGGGCCGCAGCAGCCCTGCGATCATGTTGACCAGCGATGTCTTGCCGGCACCCGACGCACCGAACAGGCCGATGACGCGGCCTTCGCTGGTGAAGGACGCGGAGAGCGAGAATTCGCCGAGCTTCTTTTCGACATCGACGCGCAGCATGGTCAGTTCCCGTGCAGCCGCGCGGTGGCGCGGCGGGCGAACCATTCGGCCGCGATCAGCGCGCCGATCGCGAGCACGACCGAGACGATGACGAGCCGGCCGGCGGCGGCATCGCCGTCAGGTGTCTGGATCAGCGAATAGATCGCGGACGAGATCGTCTGGGTCTCGCCGGGAATGTTGGAGACGAAGGTGATGGTGGCGCCGAACTCGCCGATCGCCTTGGCAAAGCCGAGCACCATGCCGGCGAGCACGCCGGGCAGTGCCAGCGGCAGCGTCACCGTGAAGAACACTTTCCATGGCGCCGCGCCGAGCGTCTCGGCGGCCTGCTCGAGCCGGCGGTCGATCGCCTCGATCGACAGCCGCATCGGCCGCACCAGCAGCGGAAACGCCATCACGCCGCAGGCGAGTGCCGCGCCGGTCCAGCGGAACGAGAAGACGATGCCGAGATGGTCGGCGAGGAAGCCGCCAACGAGGCCTTTGCGGCCGAAGGTCAGAAGCAGCAGATAGCCGGTGACGACCGGCGGCAGCACCAGCGGCAGATGCACCACGGCGTCGAGAAACGACTTGCCCCAAAAGTCATGGCGGGCGAGCAGCCATGCCAGCGCGATGCCGAACGGCGTTGCCACCAGGGTCGCAATGATGGCGACCCTGAGCGAGAGCAGGATCGCCGTCCATTCAGCGGGAGAGATGTCGAGCATCAAGCGACGAAGATCAGGTGCTGGGGCTCACCAGGAATTTGAAGCCGTACTTTTCCAGGATGGTCTTGGCCGCCGACGAGCGCAGGAAGGCGAGATAATCGCTGGTCTCGCTCTTCGCGGTGGTGGTCGCCGCGACCGGATAGATGATCGCGGGATGCGAATCCGCCGGGAAGCTGCCGACGATCTTCACGCCAGGCTCGACCTTGGCGTCGGTCGCATAGACGATGCCGAGCGCGGCCTCGCCGCGGGCGACCAGCGTCAGCGCGGCGCGCACGCTCTCGGCCATGGCGAATTTCGGCTCGGCCGCCTGCCACGCGCCCAGCTTCTCCAGCGCAGCCTTGGCGTATTTTCCGACCGGTACCGACTTGACGTCGCCGGTCACGATCCTGCCGTCGCCGACAAGTTTTGCGAGGTCGAAGCCCTGCGCGACGTTGACGTTGTCGATCCTGGAATCCTTCGGCGCGATCAGCACGATGCCATTGCCGAGCAAATTGACTCTGGAAGGCTCGTTGATGGCTTTCTTGGAGACTGCGTAGTCCATCCAGTCGGTGTCGGCGGAGACGAACACGTCGGCCGGTGCGCCTTGCTCGATCTGCTTGGCCAGTGCCGAGCTCGCGGCGTAGCTCGCGACGATCTTGACGCCGGTCCTGGCGGTGTAGGCGGCATCGATCTCGTCGAGCGCGTTCTTCATCGAGGCGGCGGCGAACACGGTGATGGTCGTGTCTTGCGCGCTGGCAGGCGAAAAGCTCGCGCCGGCGAGGATGACGAAGGCGGCGAAAAGTCCGGCAATACGAATCATGAGTTAGCGCTCCGTGCGAGCCCGCGCGTGCAAATGCACGCGCAAATCTGGCGTTGGGTTCAAGTCAGGTTGCGACGGGCGGAAGCGCTGTCCGCGTGTCCCGGCAACGGCTTACGGCCGGCGGGGATATCGCACCTGCGAAGATAGCAGGCTGGGCCGCCAGGTCAAAGGCGGCTGTTTGGCCTATTGCGCCGGCAGGATCGCAATCGAGAGCGAGTTGTCCTAGGCGCCGCTGACCTGCAGCACGAAGGGCTGTCCCGACAGCTCGTATTTGATGGTCTTGCGGATGCCGGCGCAATCGGTCGCGCCGCTGAAGGCCACCGGCTTGAGGAAATGCCCGTCCTGCACCACGTCGACCCAGGCCCCTGCGGACAGGCTGATCGTGTAAAGCCCGGCCTTCGGCGCCTTGATGCTGGTGAAGCCGGCAAAGGTGCCGTCCTTGGGCGCCCGCTCCGGCGGCGTCGGCAGCCTGGCTTCACCTGGGACGACCAGCCCCAGCGTGATGGCGGATGACGGTAGCGTCGTCTGTTCGCTTCCCGATGCCAGCTTGGCACGATCCGACGCCGTGAGCGCTGCGCGCTCGCGCTCGATCGGCCATTTGAACTTGTCGCAGCCGCTGGGCTCGTCTGCGGCGAGAACGGGAGTTGCCCCGATCAGCAGCAGCGCCACGAGGAAGCAGGTTTTCATGCTCAATCCACGGCAATCATGACGTCGGAGGCCTTGATAACGACGATGACGTTGCCGCCGATCTTGATGCCGAGATCGTCGACAGCCTCGTTGGTGATCGAGGACGTCACGATCGTGCCGTTGCCGATATCGACGCGGATGTGGGAGGTCGTGGCACCCTTGGTGACCTCGACGACACTGCCCTTGATCTGGTTACGTGCACTGATGCGCATGGATCTCTCACGGTAGCCGGCGTACGGCGATGTTGCCGCGCGTACGGATGTGGGATTGGTCGGAGCGGGATGCGCGTCCCGGAATGCCGCGGGCTTACGGCACGGCGGCGGCACGATCCTAGCGCATGTCAGTGGCGCGAGCCAACCAACGAGTTCGTCATCCCGGGCTCGCTTCGCGCCTGGGGATGCTTACGGCTTCACATCCGCCGCATGCAGCACCGCCTTGCAGGCCGCCGGCATCTGCGCCAGCGTCATCGGCGGCTTCGGCTTCGGCGGCTCCGGCGGCGGTTTCGGGTGCAGCACGGCGTCCGAGAACCAATAGGCGAGATCGGACGGCTTGCAGCCTTCGTCCTCGGATTGCGACGGTTGGCCCTCGCAGTCCCCGGCGCCCGCCGGGCAATGCATGCGGATGTGGAAGTGATAGTCGTGGCCCCACCACGGGCGGATCTTCGACAGCCAGGCGCGGTCGCCCTTGGCCTCGCGGCACAGCGCCTTCTTGATCGCCGCGTTGACGAAGATGCGCTGCACGGCGGGTTCACGCGCCGCATCGCGCAGCACCAGCACATGGCCTGATGTGAACACGTTCGGATCGACGTCGAGCCGGTCGGGCCGCACCATCATCACCGCGCTCATCTCCTCGCGCTCCTCGCGCGAGAGCCGGCGGTCCGGCATCGGCGTCAGCCAGATGTCGGCGTCGAGGCCGATCTGGTGACTGGCATGGCCCGACAGCGCCGGCCCGCCGCGCGGCTGGG
>NZ_JXJM01000001.1:6292262-6325189 GCF_001593325.1 Bradyrhizobium sp. DOA1 | reverse complement strand
CGCGAGCCGCTTGATCAGCGCGATCATGTCGGGATGGCCGTAGCTGCGATTGCGCGACAGCCGCATCACCTGCCAATTGTCGCCGTTCACGGGCATCTGCGCGGCGCCGCCGAGGCATCCCCTGGTGTAGGAGCCGACCACATGCGCCGGGCCCTTCGAGGGCAGCAGTTTTCGCGCGAACAGCTCCTTGGCGCCGAGACCGGGATCGTTGGGATTGGCGAGCGGGGGCAAAGCCTTCGGGGTGACGCTGCCCTTGTCCTGGGCCAGCGCACCGCCGGCGGTCAGGAGTGTCACAAAAAGCAGGAGAGGGGCGAAGCGGCGGGGACTCATGCCCGAATCTTATAGCCCAACACCGCCTCAGGGTTAAGGATTAGCCTTGCGATGCGGGTGCCAAGCTATGGCTCATTCCACACTCGTACGCTGCGGCCGTCATTTAACGGCGCGATAACCCTCTTCTGTATTGACTAAAATTCATGCGCAACGTGCGGAATAGTCGCCGTCCGCATGCAATCGCGCGCATCGCGCGGAAATGATTCAAGCGCGCGCGCAATTTTGCGGCAGATGGTTCCCGTTCGGCGGCGCCGGGATGAGATTGTCGGAATCGGTCGAGGTACCCGCGCCTCGCAAACGGGCAGCAAGGGACCACTACGCGCGGGTCGCGACCGGGCAGGATTACCGTTTTTTCAGACACTTGCCCCAAAGCTTGCGGCCGCCGGGCGCGACTGGGACGAGTGAATTTGAGCTTGGGGTCTCGAAAGACAGGAAAGCGAAAGCGTAACGTGCTTGCTCGCGCCGGCCGACAGCCGCGCAAGCCGCGGCTCGCACGCGCGCCGCATCCGCCTGCCGACCGCGATGAACTTCTGCGCAGCCGCGCCGAGGCGGAGGCTGCGATCGCCGAGGCCCGCAAATCCCATGAGCGGCTGCGCCAGGCCATCGACATCCTGCCGCAGGGCATCGTGTTTCTCGATGCCGACGGCCGCTATGTGCTCTGGAACAAGAAATACGCCGAGATCTACAGCAAGACCGCCGATCTGTTCGAGGAGGGCGCACGCCTCGAAGACACGCTCCGCATCGGCGTCGCCCGCGGTGATTATCCCGAAGCCATCGGCAACGAGGACGAATGGATCGCCGAGCGGCTGCAAAAGCTCTACCAGCCCGGCGCCCGCCACGAGCAGAAGCTGGCCGACGGCCGCGTCATCCTGATCGACGAGCGGCTGACCGACGATGGCGGCGTCGTCGGCCTGCGTGTCGACATCACCGAGCTGAAGCAGCGCGAGGCCTCGTTCCGCCTGCTGTTCGACGGCAATCCCGTTCCCATGATCGTCTGCGCGCTGGACGACCAGCGTATCCTCGGCGTCAACGACGCTGCGATCGCGCATTACGGCTATAGCCGTGCCGAGTTCGAGAAGCTGACGATCCGCAGCCTCCAGGCCTTCGACAGCGAGCCGCCCTGGGCCGCCGGCTCCGCCGGCGAGGAGCAGGCCGGGCGCACCTGGAAGCACGTCAAGGCCGACGGCGTGCTGATCGACCTTGCGATCTATTCGCGCGAATTGACCTATGCCGAGCGGCCCGCGGTGCTGCTCGCGCTGATGGACATCACCGAGCGCAAGCGCGCCGAGGCGCGGCTGGCCTTCATGGCCCAGCACGACGTCCTGACCGGCCTGCCGAACCGCAATCTGCTGCGCCAGCAGATGGACGAGATGCTGCTGCATACGCGGCGCAGCACCGACAAGGTCGCGCTGCTGATCCTCGGGCTCGACAATTTCAAGTCGGTCAACGACACGCTCGGACACGCCGTCGGCGACAAGCTGCTGCGCGGCGTCGCCAAGCGGCTACGCTCCACCTTGCGCGAGGAAGACGCGCTGGCGCGGCTCAATTCCGACGAGTTCGCGGTTCTGCAGAGCGGGCTGACGCGCCCGGAGGACGCGGTGATGCTCGCCAAGCGGTTGCTCGAAGCCATCGCCGATCCCTATCTGCTCGACGGCCATTCCGTGGTGATCGGCGCCTCGATCGGCATCGCCATGGCGCCGGGCGACGGCGACGAGTCCGAGAAGCTGCTCAAGAGCGCCGGCATGGCGCTGTCGCGCGCGAAAGCGGACGCGCGCGGCAGCTTCGCCTTCTTCGAGGCCGCGCTGGATGCGAAAGCGCAGAGCCGCCGCAAGATCGAGGTCGAGCTGCGCGACGCGATTCAGAACGACGTGCTGCGTCCCTATTACCAGCCGCTGATCGACCTCCAGAGCGGCCGCATCACCGGCTTCGAGGCGCTGGTGCGCTGGCCGCATGCCGAGCGCGGCATGGTCTCGCCGGCCGAGTTCATCCCGGTCGCCGAGGACACCGGCCTGATCAACCCGCTCGGCGGCTTGATGCTGCGCCGGGCGTGCCTCGACGCCGCGTCCTGGCCGGACGACGTCCGCGTCGCCGTCAATCTCTCGCCGCTTCAGTTCCGCAGCGGCAATCTGCTCTCGATGGTCACGGACGCGCTGAAGCATTCCGGCCTGTCGCCGCGTCGGCTCGAGCTCGAGATCACCGAGACGCTGCTGCTCGAGAAGAGCGCGCAGGTGCTGGCGACGCTGCATGCGTTACGCGCGCTGGGCGTGCGCATCTCCATGGACGATTTCGGCACCGGCTATTCCAGCCTCAGCTATCTGCGCAGCTTTCCGTTCGACAAGATCAAGATCGACCAGTCCTTCGTGCGCGATCTCGGCGCCAACCGCGAGGCGCAGGCGATCATCCGCTCCATCGTCAGCCTCGGCAAGGGCCTCGGCGTCACCATCACGGCCGAAGGCGTCGAGACCGAAGCCGAGCTCAGCTGCCTCCGCACCGAAGGCTGCGACGAAGGCCAGGGCTTCCTGTTCAGCAAGGCCCGGCCGAATGCGGAGATCGTTGCCCTGCTGGCGGCGCAGCGCGGCATCGATGGCGAGGCCACCGCGCTGGTGGCGTGAGCGGCAGCACGGCAATCGCAGACGCCGCTTTGTGCGACCTGAGCGCGCGCCTCGTCCTTCGAGACGACCGCTGGGCGGTCTCCTCAGCATGAGGCTAAGCAGCACTGATTCTCGTTCAAACTAGCGCCGCGCACTCGATCCTCATCCTGAGGGCCCGCCAACGGCGGGCGTCTCGAAGGATGTCCGCAGGCGAAGTAGCTCACATACGGGATCTCCCGGCGTAGGCGGGCGAGGGAGCGCACCGTTAGCGTGGTTGGCGATCAACCCCGCCAAAATACTCTTCCCCACATCCTCATAATGCGAGTCCCGCGCCTGGATCTGCTGGGCGATGGCGTGCATGTCGCGAAACCGCCGCTCGAACGGGTTGCTGCGAAACACCGCCGTCGCGCCCGCCATGTGATAGGCCGTGTCGACCACGCGCACCGATTGATGGATGGTCCAGGTCGCCGCCAGGCGCACCGCGCTGCGATGTGCCGCGCTGAATTCGCCGGTAGCGCAGAGATCGCGCCACATCGCATGCGCGGTCGCATAGAGATAGGCGCGGGCCGCGCGAAGGTCGCCCTCGGTGCGGCCGATCAGTCCCTGCACCGCCGTGTTGTCGCGCATCGCGCTGGTTGCCAGCGATTGGTGTTTTCCACGCGCCAGCGCGATCGCGGCGTCCAGCGTGGCACGCGCCACGCCCAGAGACACTGCGGCAAAGCCGAGGGAGAAGGTCGCGCCGGTGCCGATCCTGTAGAGCGGCCCCGTCTCGCGCAGCGCCGACGCCACGTCGCGAAACGCCGTGAAGCGCTCCGGGATGAAGAGATCGCGCACTTCATACGAATCCGTGCCGGTGCCGGCGAGCCCGATCGCCTGCCAGACGTCGTGCAATGTCGCGCTCGCGACTGGAAACAGGATGGTGCGCACCTCCGGCGACCCGTCGGCATTCTTCCGTGGCGCGCCGTCCGCCCCGATGATCCGCACATGCGCCCCGAGCCAGCTCGCCTGCCGCGATCCCGAGGCAAAATCCCAGCGCGCCGTGACGCGATAACCGCCTGCGACCGCGTGCGCCTCATGCGCGATCGCGCCCCAAGAAAGAATGCCGGGCGGCGTGTTGAAGATCTCCCGGGCCGTGTCGGGATCGAGCGAAGCCGCGATCATCGCGCAGACGCTGCACTGGCCGAGGCACCATGCCGTGGACGCATCCGCCTTCGCGATCTCCTCCAGCATGTGCATGAAGACTTCAATGGGGGCTTCAGCGCCGCCGAGCCTCTGCGGGAGGAGGGCGCGATAGAGCCCGTTCACGATCAGCGCATCGACGACATCAGGCGTCAGCCGCCGCGTCCGCTCGATCTCGTCGGCCTCGCGCGCGATCAGCGGCGCGATGGCGCGTGCGCGTTCGGCGAGATCAGATCCGGAAGGCTCGATCATCTGCGGTCCCTCGCTCATTCTATCGTGAGCAGTGAGAGACGCGATGGTGGTCCATCCTCCGATCGAGAGCAACACGAAATGCCGCTCGGCGCAGTCTCAGACCCGCACACGCCACAATGTGAACGCGAGCAGGAGATAGGCGGCACAGGTCCACAGCGATTGCCAGTTGGCCGGGCCTTCGTTGATTGCCACGTAAATGGCGGCCATGGAGAAAACTCCGGCAAATATCGATTCCGCCAGGGGGTGGATGTTCTTGCCGTTGGGATTGAGCAGCGTCGTTGCTGCAAAGGGAATGGCCGCCATGGTGAGAGGCGCAAAAGGAAAATCGATGAATCGCGGGTCGAACACGAGGCCGAGCGCGGTCGCGGTGCCGATCACGACGATTACGATCCAGACCAGCCCGTACGCGGTCGTCAGCGGAGAGTCTGTCCGGTAACCCTCAGGCCCCAGCAATTCCAGGAAACCGGGAGAGGGACGCCCCGACATCAGGGCGATCGCGCCGAACACCGGCGAAGCCGTTGCCGCCGCCAGGAGTGAGCCCCACAACAGCCAAAGGCCCACGCCGTAACTTTCCTCGACCAGTCTTTGGGCTGTCACGCCAAGCAGGAGCCCGGCCGTGGTTGCGGATAGTCCGACGGCCATCCACGCGGCCAGTCCGGCATCGTCGGGCCTGCGCCGCCAGGTGAGCCACGCCGCGCCGAACACCAGCATGGCCAGCGCCAGTCCGCAGCCCATCTGCAATCTCCACGACGGGAAATTGCTGATCGGAATGCCGGCCGGATATTTAAGAGTGCGCTGAACCGAGTCGAACAGGCCCCAGGATCCACCGACGGTGCCCTCGATTTCACGCTTCCACGACTCATCATAGGCCTCGAACACATTGACGCGAAACTTCTCGCGCCGCGCAAGGTCGAGGATCTCCGAGACAACCCGAGCTTGGTTGACGCGGGAGGGAAGCGCCACCTCGCGCATCCGTCCCTCGCTCGGCCAGCCGATTTCCCCGATCAGGATTTCCTTGCCCGGAAAGGCCGCTGCCACCCGGCGGCGAATCTCACCGACGTGAGCGGCGGCAAGCTCCGCCCGGACCGGCTCGTTCTCCCAATAGGGCAGGATGTGAATCGTGACGAAATCGACGGCGTCACGAAGTTCGCTATTGCTGAGCCAGAACTCCCAGACATCGGCATAGGTGACGGGGACAGAGGCCTGTGTCTTGACCGCGCGAAGCGTGGCGATCAGGTCGGTGACTGTGATGTCCTTCCGCAGCAGCGTCTCGTTGCCGACCACGAGCGCGATGATGGTGTTGGGATATTCCCGGGAGAGGCGGATCGCGGTCGCTATCTGCAGCCGGTTCTTCGCCTGGTCCTTGTCGAGGAAGATACCCTGGATGACCTTCAGCCCCGCCTCGGCCGCAAGGCCGGGGATCTGGTCGAGGCCGAGATCGGTCGCATAGGTCCGGATGCAATCGGACACTTTCGCGAGCTGGGCGAGGTCTTCCGAGATCTGTTCTCGCGTCACCTGCGTCGTCGACAAAAGCGACGTCTGATGGCTGCGGAACGGGGCGTACGAAATGCATTGCAGCTTGTCGTTGGGATCGATCGGCGCGCGCACCAGATGGACAGGCGTCCCCAGCCAGATCCATACCGAGGCGATGACGCTCAGGGATATCAGCAGAAGCACGAGCGGCGTGCGCATTGGGACTTGTCTGGTCCCGGGTTGCATCGCCGGCCTGGACGGATTGAAGGCCCCTCTTGTCTGCCCACCATGCATGATTCCGGTCACTTTCCGCTTGCTGCAATCGGACGCAGGCGTTGCCTAGGCGTCCAAGCGTGCCGGCCATGTGCCGACGTTTTGATGACGAGCAGGAAAACAAGCTAAGGCAAGTTCCGGAGAAGCGCGAAGCAGTCTTCTGAAAAGATCGTGCGAAAACGAAAACCAAGAGCGCGATGTTGCCTCAATTCGATTTCATCGCACCCCGAAAGGATCCATCGGTCGCAACCCGGCCAATTCTAGCATCGATCGCGTCTCGACGATCGGGGCTTCGCGTCGCATTGCGATCCGCTGCGAAGGTTGCCCCGTCACGCCACAGCGCGACCAAGATCGAGCGGTTGCCTGCGCTTCGTCGGAAAGCTCAGCGCCACCGCGACCGCCGCAAGCCCGATCGCAAAGGAGCCGACATGCAGCCATGTGTATTGCTGGAAGCTGTCGAACACGAGGCCGCCGGCCCACGGCCCGAGCGCCATGCCGAGGCTGGCAAAGGCTGAGACCGCACCGAACACGGTACCCATGATGCGCGCGCCGAAGAATTCGCGGACCAGCACCGCATAGAGCGGCATCACCCCGCCATAGGCGAGACCGAACACCACCGAGAGCGCGTAGAACTCGCCGAGCTGCGCGACCGCAAGATAAGTCGCGATGCACATCGCCTGCACGAGGAGCCCGCCGACCAGCACGGGCTTTGCACCGATGCGATCGGCCAGCGCGCCCAGCAGCAAGCGGCCGCCAAGGCCGGAGACGCCGGCGACACTATAGACCGTCACTGCCGTGAGCGGGGCGATGCCGCAGACCATCGCATAGGACACCATGTGGAAGATCGGGCCGGAATGCGCGGCGCAGCACGCGAAATGCGCCGCCGCGAGCGCGATGAATTGCGGCGTGCGCAGTGCCTGCGCCGCGGTCAGCTCGACCTCGGGCGAGGCGTTCGCGGTGGACGGGCCGGCGGCTGCCGGCGCCGGGCGCACCAGGAAACAGGCGGGGATCAGCAGCGCCCATGACGCGACGCCGATCACCAGCATCGCGGTGCGCCAGTCATAGGCCGTAATCAGCCAGCTGGCGGTCGGCGCGACCGTCACCGGCGAGACGCCCATCCCGGCGGAGACCAGCGCCACCGCAAGGCTGCGGTTCTTCTCGATCCAGGCGCTCGCGAGCGCCATCATCGGGGCGTAGAAGCTGCCGGCGGCGATGCCGATCAGCACGCCGAAGCAAAGCTGGAATTGCCACAGGGTTGCGGCCTGGCTGGCGGTGACCAGACCAAGCCCCAGCAGCAGGCTTCCCGCGAGCACCACGATGCGCGTGCCGAAACGGTCCGACAGTGCGCCCCAGAGGAACGCGGCCACGCCCATGCAGAGGAAATCCAGCGTCGCCGCGGCGGACACGCCGGCGCGCGACCAGCCCATCGCTTCCGAGATCGGCTGCAGGAACACCGCAAGGGACAGCATCGTGCCGAACCCGACACAGGTCATCAGCGCGCCCGCGGCGACAACAACCCAGCCATAGTCGAAGCCTGACGGCTTGCTCATGCGTTTCCTCGCGCTTTTGGTTTTGTTGATGCTGCGCAGCAGAGATGGTGGCCTAACTTCTGCGAGAGGGCAAGGCGGGCTGCAACGGCACGCTGACATTGCCTGCCCGCGGTGATAGCATGCCTTCGGTCCCCGGCCTGCGAGGTTGTTCTCATGCGCGCACACACAGCAATGTGTGAGGAGGCAAAGTCAATGAAGTGGGACGCGCTCTGCAGGCCGCTCAATCGCCGCAGCCTTTTCCTTCCCGTCATTTTCGCCGCCGCGGTCTCGGCATCCCTGGCCTACGCACAGGACGGCCAAAGCTCACCGCGCGAGCCGGGCCCGGTCTTTTCGGAGAGTGGTCCCGATGCCGAACTCTACGGCGCGGCTGAGGGATATCCGGTCGGCACGCGGGGCACGGCCACCCAGCTCGACAAGCTCGTCGGGGTCTACAGCCATTTCGGCGACATCTACCCCTCGCGCACGGTTCGCCGTGCGGCGGCGCCCTGGCAGTTCAAGCGCGCACCAGAGCCATCGATCGCCTACAGTTTCAACAACGAACGGCTGAGCATCGCGGACTACCTCAAGCGCAACCCGGTGACGGGACTCCTGATCGCCAGGGACGACACCATCCTGTACGAGCACTATCAATATGCGCGGACCGACCGCGACCGCTTTCTCTCGCAATCCATGGCGAAGACGCTGGTGGCCATGCTGGTCGGGATCGCGGTCTCGGAAGGGCAGATCAAGTCGATCGACGATGTCGTCTCGACCTACGTCCCCGGCCTTGCAGGAACGGAATATGGAAGCACATCCATCCGCGCCTTGCTGAACATGTCCTCGGGCGTCGAATTCTCGGAAGTCTATGACGGGAAGGACGACATCGCCCGGCTCGGGCGGGCGCTGTTCGGTGGCGAGGCGAAAGACCCCGCGGCCATCGTCGCGCAATTCAACAACAGAACCGCACCAGCGGGGACCAGGTGGCACTATGCAAGCGTCGAAACCGAGATACTCGGCCTGGTGCTGCGTTCGGCCACGGCCATTCCACTTACCGACTATCTCCACGACCGGATCTGGGGCGCCATCGGCACCGAAGCGGATGCCTCGTGGGCGATAGACGGTAGCGGGCAAGAGATTGCCTTTTGCTGCTTCAACGCGACCTTGCGCGACTATGCGCGCCTGGCCCGCTTGCTCGCAAACGACGGGGTCTGGGAAGGCCGTCAGTTGATCCCCCGGCAATGGCTGTTGGATGCCACCACCGTCAGGCCGGCCGATGGTCATCTCGCCCCGCGCGTCGCCACACCCTATTTCGGTTACGGCTATCAGGTGTGGATCCTTCCGGGCGAGCAGCGCAGATTTGCCCTGCTCGGCATTCGCGGTCAGGTCATCCTGGTCGATCCAGCCTCCAAGCTCGTCATGGTGCACACCGCCGTTCGCCAAAAGCCGTTTGAACCGGGAAGCCTGAGGGAGCCGCTCGCATTGTGGTCCGCCGTGCTTCAACAACTCGGGCAATGACGAGCTGACGGCGGCTTGATTCACAGATATTCACGGCGACCATGTCGGCGCGGACGGAGTTCGATCGTCCTTGGCTTACAATCCCGGAACCGCCGCGGATGGCCCGGCACACGGGAAGCAATCTCGTCGCCTCGACCGCAAGAATTGAACTGGAGCAATGCCCATGAGGATCACCGTCGAAACCAGCGTCGCAGCCCCCATCGATCGGGTCTGGCAGGCCTATACGACGCCTGCCGACATCGTGAAGTGGAATGCGGCGTCTGACGACTGGCATACGACCAAGGCGACGGTCGACCTGCGCGAAGGCGGCGCCTTCTCGTCGCGGATGGAAGCCAAGGACGGCAGCATGGGCTTCGACTTCGCCGGCACCTACACCAAGATCATCGAACGCAAGCGGATCGAATACGCGTTCGGCGATCGAAAAGCCGAGGTCGAGTTCGTGCCCGGCGCGAATGGCGTCGTCGTCCGCGTCGCCTTCGATGGCGAAACGACGCACTCGGTGGAGCAGCAGCAAGCCGGCTGGCAGGCGATCCTCGACAATTTCGCGCGTTACGTCGAGGCGAAGCAGAGGTCCTGATCGATCAGGGATTGGGCGTGCTGACTCACGCCCGATCCCTTTCATGCGTTTCTTCGCGCTTGTTGTTTTGTTGATGGTGCGCAGCAGGGATGGTGCTTTACCGGACGGCAAAGGCGGTCGAGCGGGCAAACCTGCACGCTATTCAATCACTTCGTCGGCACGGGCGACGACGGTTGCAGGCAGGTCGAGGCCCAGGGCCTTGGCGATGCGGAGATTGATCCTGAGGTCGAACTTGGTGGGTCGTTCGAAAGGCAGATCGCCCGGCTTTGCGCCCCGTAGAACGCGATCAACCTGCGCAATCAAGCGGCGCCCTGCGTCTGCAAAGTCGGGGCCGAACGACATGAAAGCGCCGTTCGCGACCCAGTCCGGTGAAGCAAAGATCGCAGGCTTCCTGCTCAGATTCACCAGCCTGACGACCTCGCCCAGGTGGGCGCTGAGCACGACATCAGGAACGAAAACGAGACCGTCAAATCGGGCGAGGTTGTCCGGGCTCAGGATTGTCCCGATGCTGGCGGGATCATCGATGTTGATTGCTTCGACCTCGAAGCCGAGCTTGCGGCCGGCCTCCAGAACCGGCGTGAGACTCTGTGCACCGCTCGACACCTTTGTCGTGACAGTCCCGAGGCGGACGGCCTGGGGCAGGATCTCCCGCATGAGCTCGACCCGCTTTACAGTGGTTTCCTCCGAGAAAACCGCGATGCCGGTCACGTTGCGGCCTGGGCGGGCGAGGCTGTCGGCCAATCCGGACGCGACAGGGTCGACGGCAGCAAGGGTGACGATCGGAATGGTTCGCGTTGCCTTGTAGGCCGCGAGGGCGGCGGGTGTGCTGATGGCGATGATCACGTCAACCCGTCCATCCCGCACGATCTCCTGCGCGAGCGCCGGCAGCGCGTCGGCATCTCCGGCCGCGTGACGAAACTCGAGTCGAATCTGCCCTTGGGCGTAACCATGCTCGGCAAGCAGCCGCTTGGTTGCAGCGATCTGCGCGGGGATTTCGACCGGTCCCAACTGGACGACGCGCGGCGTTGCGGAGGACTGCTGGGCGCGTGCGATGAGCGGCCAGCCGATTGCGTCCGCCACCAGCCCGATGAATGCGCGCCGTCTCATCTGACCTCGCTCGAACCTGCCGTGCGATAGTCAGACTATAGCACGTGCTCCTAAGCCATCCCACGTGGATCACGGCCAGATACCGAGCGAGCCGTCGCCGGCAGCACGCCTGGATCAGGGACTTGGCTGCGGGCAATACCTCGATCTTTATCGTCCCCTGCCCGGGGGGGCGGCGCGGGTGAGTGCTTTGAACCAGACCGTCTTCCAGATGTACCAACGTCGCGTGTGTCGGTGAGGACCGCGACGAAGGAACGCGTGATGAAGGCCCTGAAAGCATCGATTTGCGTCGTGGTCACCGCGCTTGCCTTGAGCTTTTCGTTCGGCGCGCCGTCCCATGCCGCACATGACGAGGCAGATGCCCTCATGCTGCAGATGAAGCAGCTTTATCGGGCCGGCAAATACACCGAAGCGCTGCCATTGGCTCAGAAATCGCTGGCTCTGCGCGAGAAGGAGGTCGGCGCTGACGATGAGGCCCTCGCGATGCCGCTGAACGACCTCGGCACGATCCACTACAATCTCGGCCAATACGCGGTGGCCGAGCCGCTCTACAAGCGCGCGCTGGCGATCCGGGAGAGGACGCTCGGCCCGGACCATCCGGAAGTCGCCATGGTGCTGAACAACCTCGGCGATCTCTATCGCGCGGAAGAGCGTTACGCAGAAGCGGAGCCGCTCCTCAAGCGCTCGATCGCCATCAGCGAGAAGACGGTCGGCCCCAATGATGCGTCGATCGTGATGGCGTTGAGCAACCTCGGCGCGGTCTACAGCCATCAGGGCCGGTACGATCAGGCCATACCGCTATTCAAGCGAGGCCTCGCCGTGCTGCAGAAGGCGCTCGGTCCCGACGATCCCGAAGCCACGGTGTTGATGAACAATTTGGCCGACGCCTATATCAATCGCCATCGCTATGCCGATGCCGAGCGCCTGCTGAGGCGGTCGATGGCGGTGACTGAGAAGGCGTTCGGCCCGGATCATCCCGACATCGCGCAGGCACAGAACAATCTGGCTGCGCTCTACGGGCGTCAGGGCCGTAACGCGGAGGCCGAGCGGCTGTTCAAGCGGTCGGCGGCCACTTTCGAGAAAACCCTCGGCCCCAACCATCCGGATCTCGCCGGCGTTCTGGAAAACCTCGCCGGTCTCTACAAGTATCAAGGCCGCTATGCCGATGCCGAGCAGGTCCTGAAACGGTCGATGGCCATTCGGGGGAAGGCCAGTCGGATCTGACTTCCGCGCACCTCAAGATGAGGATCGAGTGCGCGGTCGTCTCGAAGGACGAGGCACGCGCTCAGGTCGTGCAATTCGTACGGTTCTCAGAGATTCCCGAGGGCTGCGATGGTGACATCATGCCACTGTTTTGCCCGGCGGTCAAGCCAATTTCGGTAATTCAAAAATATCGAATGCAAACAAGACCATGGCTACTGTGCATGGGGTTGTTTCGAGACGTTGGTCGTCAGACCGGTTTTCGTGGCGGCAGCAGGAATGCGAATGCCCGGGCCTTCGCCTCGCCGAAGCGGCGGCTTCGGCCGCGCAGGAGGGACGAGATATTCGGTAGCGGCTCTGATCCGCTCAGCTATCCACCTTCAGCGCGGCGATGAAAGCTTCCTGCGGGATGTCGACCTTGCCGAACTGCCGCATCTTCTTCTTGCCTTCCTTCTGCTTCTCCAGAAGTTTTCGTTTACGCGTGATGTCGCCGCCGTAGCATTTTGCGGTAACGTCCTTGCGCAGCGCGCGCACCGTCTCGCGCGCGATCACCTTGCCGCCGATCGCCGCCTGGATCGGGATCTGGAACATGTGCGGCGGGATCAGCTCCTTCATCTTCTCGACCATGGCACGGCCGCGCCCTTCCGCGCGGGTGCGATGCACCAGCATCGAGAGCGCGTCGACCGGCTCGGCATTGACCAGGATCTGCATCTTGACGAGGTCGGCCGGCTTGTAGTCGGTGAGATGATAATCGAACGAGGCGTAGCCCTTGGAGACCGATTTCAGGCGGTCGTAGAAGTCGAACACCACTTCGTTCAGTGGCAGGTCGTATTTCACCATCGCGCGCGAGCCCACATAGGTGAGCTCCTTCTGCGCGCCGCGGCGGTCCTGGCACAGCTTGAGCACGCTGCCGAGATATTCGTCGGGGGTGAGGATCGTGGCTTCGATCCAGGGCTCGTCGATCTCGGCGATCTTGACCACGTCGGGCATGTCGACGGGATTGTGGATCTCGAGCTCGGTGCCGTCGGTGAGCTTCATCTTGTAGATGACGCTCGGCGCGGTCGCGATCAGGTTGAGGTCGAACTCGCGCGAAAGCCGCTCCTGGATGATCTCGAGATGGAGCAGGCCGAGGAAGCCGCAGCGGAAGCCGAAGCCGAGCGCGGCGGAGGTTTCCATCTCGAAGGAGAAGCTGGCGTCGTTGAGACGCAGCTTGCCCATCGCGGCGCGCAGCGTCTCGAAGTCGTCGGCATCGACCGGGAACAGGCCGCAGAACACCACGGGGATCGCCGGCTTGAAGCCCGGCAGCATGTCCGCGACCGGCTTCCTGTCATCGGTGATGGTGTCGCCGACGCGGGTGTCGGCGACTTCCTTGATCGCGGCGGTGATGAAGCCGATCTCACCGGGGCCGAGCTCGTCGACCTGCTGCATCTTCGGCGTGAAGAAGCCGACGCGCTCGACGTCATAGGCCGCGCCCGTGCCCATCATGCGCACGCGGCTGCCCTTCTTCATGACGCCGTCGACGACGCGAATGAGGACGACGACGCCGAGATAGACGTCGTACCAGCTGTCGACCAGCAGCGCCTTCAGCGTCGCGTCGCGATCGCCCTTCGGCGGCGGCAGGCGGGTGACGATGGCTTCCAGCACGTCGGGCACGCCGAGGCCGGTCTTGGCCGAGATCATCACCGCGTCGGAGGCGTCGATGCCGATCACGTCCTCGATCTGCTGCTTGATCTTCTCGGGCTCGGCCGCGGGAAGGTCGACCTTGTTCAGGACCGGGACGATCTCGTGATTGTTGTCGAGCGCCTGATAGACGTTGGCGAGCGTCTGCGCTTCGACGCCCTGGCTGGCGTCGACCACCAACAGGGAACCCTCGCACGCCGCCAGAGACCGCGAGACTTCGTAGGCGAAGTCGACATGGCCGGGCGTGTCCATGAGGTTGAAGACGTAGTCCTTGCCGTCCTTGGCGCGGTACGAAAGACGCACCGTCTGCGCCTTGATGGTGATGCCGCGCTCGCGCTCGATGTCCATGGAATCGAGCACCTGCTCCTTGCCCGCCATCTCGCGGTCGGAGAGGCCGCCGGTCATCTGGATCAGGCGGTCGGCCAGCGTCGATTTGCCATGGTCGATATGGGCGACGATGGAGAAATTGCGGATGTTGGAAATGGGGACGGTCGTCATGGGCGCGGGATACCACTCACATCCCCGTGCGGCAACCATATTGCTGTATTTTCAGGGGCTTTGTTCACGCCAAGCTGATTCCATGACGGGCCAAAACGCGCTAGGCAACCTGCCATGTCGACGACTTCGATCCCCTCCGCCAGAACGCGCGCGAAGACCCGGTTGAGCTATGCCCGCTTCCGGGCCTGGCTGGTCGCCTGTGCGACCCGGCCCGAGGCGAGATTGTGGCTGGTGATCCAGCTCGCCATCCTGCATGGCGTGCTCTGGACCTTCATCCTGATCAATCTCAAGGCAGCGCAGGACGTTCATATGGACGTCGCAGAGGCCTATGGCTGGGGCCAGAAATTCCTCTGGGGCTATGGCAAGCATCCGCCGCTGTCGGGCTGGATCGCCGGCGTCTGGTTCAAGATGTTCCCGGCGGCGGATTGGGCGACCTATGCGCTGGCCATGGCGACGGTGAGTCTGGGCATGGTGATCTGCTGGCTGGTCGCCTTGCGCGTGGTCGATGCGCGGCGCGCGTTCCTCGTCGTCGTGATGATCGCGCTCTACCCGATCTTCAATTTCAAGGGCTTCAAGTACAACCCGGATCTGCTCCAGCTCGTCACCTTGCCGCTGCTCGTGCTCGCTTATCTCAACGCGTTCGAGAAGCGGAGCTGGCAATCCGGCCTTTTGCTAGGGCTCGCCGGCGCGCTGGCGCTGATGACGAAATATTGGGTGCTGACCATGATCGGCGCCGTCGGCCTTGCCGCGCTGATCCATCCGGAACGATTGCGTTTCCTGTCGTCGCCGGCGCCATGGGTCGCAATCGCGGCCATGGTGGTCGCGATGATCCCGCACATCGTCTGGCTGGCGGACGCGCATTTCGCGCCGCTGACCTATGCCGGCGACACCTACAGCCTGCAGGACGCGGGCCTAATGCATCGGCTCGTCGCCGGCTATGTCCTGCACAATGTCGCGCTGCTGGCGCTGCCGGTGGCGCTCGCCGCGCTGGCCATGGCGCTGGTGCCGCATTGGTTCACCCTGCTGCTGCGCGCGCCGCTGCGCATCGTCACGCGGGCCTGGGCGCGCGGAGGCAATCCGGGCGTCAACCTCTCGCAGGCGCTGAACGTCTGGATCATCCAGGTCATCGTCGCGGTCGGTCCCCCGCTCGGCGCGCTGCTGTTCAGCATCTACATGAAGACCGATTGGGGCATCTCGCTGTTCTTCCTGGTGCCCCTGGCGCTGGTCGCAATCCCCACTCTGCGGGTGCAGAGCGCCGTGCTGTTCAACATCGCCGCGATCTGGCTCGTGATCAGCGCCGCGACGCTCGCCGCCTCGCCCTGGATCGCCGCGCGCGAGATGGCGGCCAACACGAGCAACACCGCGACCTACGGCGCGCGCTCGGAGCTGGCGCGCGAGCTGACGCAGGCCTGGCACACCCGCTTTGCCTCGCGCTGGGCCATCGTCGCCGGCACCATGGAATCGATCCAGCCGATGGTGTTCTACAGCCCGGATCATCCCGCCGCGTTCTTGCCGCTCGAGCCCTGGAATTCCGGGCTGACCTCGCTCGAGGACGTCAAGAGATACGGCTTCATCGGCGTGTTCGATCCGACCGACGGCCGCCTGCCCGCCTTCGAGAAATGGGTGTCGGAGATCGCGCCGAATGCCGAGCGCATCGTGATGACCACGCGCCGCTTCACCCACGGCAAGGCCGGTCCGGCGATGACCTGGAACGTCTACATCGCAGGGCCGGCGAAGTAGAAGGGTGCGGTAGGGTGGGCAAAGGCGCGAAGCGCCGTGCCCACCATCTTGCGAGAGAGAACCTAAACCCCTTCCTCGTTGAACTTGCTTTCAACGAGTTCGGTGATCGCCGCGAGCGCGGCTTCCGCTTCTTCGCCGGCGGCCGCGACCGTGATCGTGGTGCCGGGACCGGCCGCGAGCATCATCAGGCCCATGATCGAGGTGCCGCCGACGGTCTCGCCGCCGCGCGTCACCCACACTTGCGCGTTGAAGCGCTCGACGGCCTGGACGAACTTCGCCGAGGCGCGCGCATGCAGGCCGCGCTTGTTGATGATCAGAAGCTCCTTGGAGATCGCGCCCGCGGGCACGCCTGTCCCCGCTTGTGGCGCGTCGTCGCTCATTTGCCGGCGAGCACGCGGCTGGCAATGGTGACGTATTTGCGGCCGGCTTCCTGCGCCATCGCGATCGCGTCCGGCAGCGGACGCTCCTCGCGCACCTTGGCGAGCTTCACCAGCATGGGCAGGTTGATGCCCGCGAGCACTTCGACCTTGGGCCGGCTCATGCAGGATATTGCGAGGTTCGACGGCGTGCCGCCGAACATGTCGGTGAGGATCGCAACGCCGTCGCCGGAATCGACGCGGTTAACCGCCTCGATGATGTCGCTACGGCAGAGATCGGAATCATCCTCGGCGCCGATCGTGATCGCTTCGATTTGCTTTTGTGGGCCCATGACATGCTCAAGCGCTGCCTTGAATTCGTCGGCAAGGCGCCCGTGGGTCACAAGTACTAGACCAATCATCGGAAAACTCCTCGCGGGCGCTTTTGGTGCACCGCACGAACGCGCCACTTTGACCATCCAGAGCCCCCGCGCAAGGGGGGATGTTGCGTATCTCCCTGAATCTAGACGGAAGGATAAGGGGAGCTGCGCCGGTCTATTCGGTCGCGATAGTGGGGTTCATATGGTTACCATTTCCCTTCAAACAATCGCCTGAGGGCTTAGCAGAAGGTTAACTCTTGGTAGTGGTCAAGGCCGCGACAACCAGCGGGAGGGGCGAATAGTCGCGGCTGATCGGAATACGCGGTAACTCGACACCTAAAATGCTGGTTTTTAGCGCTTCTGCCGCAGGCAGCCGTTCCGCGTCCGTTGCGTCCAGATCGACCAGGAGGCCGACGGTGGCATGCTCCACGAACTCGCACCGGCGGATTCCCAAGCCCCGGATCTCGATCAGGCCAGCCAGGCGAGGGGCGGGCCGGACCTCAATTTCATTGCCGAGTGTCGCCAGATGGACACGGTCGTCGCCGACCAGAACGGCTCTTTCAACCACGCCTGATCGCCCTGCCATGATCAGATCGAAGGCAAGGCGCGACTTGCCGGAGCCCGAGGGACCGCGGATCAGCACCGCTCTTTGTCCGACCCTGACCGCGGAGGCGTGCACGCTGGGGCCGCCGTCACTCATAGCGCCGGCAGCCTCACAACGAAGCGTGCGCCCGCCACCGTCGGCACGCCCTCATGGTCCGGCGGGCCAACACGGTTCTCAGCCCAGATGCGTCCGCCATGCGCATCGACGATCTGCTTGGATATCGACAGGCCGAGGCCGGAGTTCTGGCCGAAGCCTTGATGCGGACGGTCGGTGTAGAAGCGCTCGAAGATGCGCTCCAGCGCGTCGTCGCGAATGCCGGGACCGTCGTCATCGACCACGATCTCGATCTCGCCGCGCACGCGGCGGCAGCTGAGGCGCACCTTGCTGCCGCGCTCGGAAAACGATTGCGCGTTGGAGAGCAGGTTGGAGACGACCTGTCCGAGCCGAGAATCGTGGCCGCTCACGGCGAAGGTATCGGTCGGGCCGCGGCCCTCGAAGCGGGTCTCGACCGCGACGTCATGGCCGAGCTTGGTCTCGTTGGCAACGGACACCAGCGTCGTCAGCAGGCGGCGCAGGTCGACCGGGATCGCGTCCTGACGCTGCAATTCGGCATCGAGGCGGCTGGCGTCGGAGATGTCGGAGATGAGACGGTCGAGCCGCTTGACGTCGTGCTCGATCACCTCGAGCAGGCGTGCGCGGCTGGTCTCGTTGCGCGCCAGCGGCAACGTCTCGACCGCGGAGCGAAGCGAGGTCAGCGGGTTCTTCAGCTCGTGGGCGACATCGGCGGCGAACATCTCGATCGCCTCGATACGGCTGTAGAGCGCGCTGGTCATGTCGCGCAGCGCGCCCGAGAGGTGGCCGATCTCGTCGCGGCGGCGGGTGAAATCGGGGATTTCGATGCGGGCCTTGATGCGGCGGCGGACGCGCTCGGCGCTGTCGGCGAGCCGGCGCACGGGACCTGCGATCGTGCTGGCTAGCAAAAGCGACAGCATGATCATCACGGCCGCTGCGACGCCGCCAACCTTGAGGATGGCGAGGCGCTCGGCAGTGACCATCTGGTCGATGTCGTCGCCTTGCGTCGACAGCATCAGGGCGCCGTGGATGGCGCGCGAGCGCAGCACGGGGACGGCCACCGAGACGATTACCTCGCCGCGGGCATTGACCCGCACCATCGAGCGCTTCTGGCCCTGGAGGGAGTCGCTAACCTCCGCATAACCATTGCCGTTCTCGGGCCCGAGCTCGCGATAGAGCGGCAGGTCACCGCGGTTCAGCCAAGTGCGCACCGCGACCATGCCGCGCTCGACGATGCCGGGCTTCTCTGCAGGCGGCGGCAAATTGTAGCGCAGCACGTTCTCGAGATTGCGGCTGTCGACCAGCAGGCTGCCGTTCGGATCGTAGATGCGGGCGCGGGTCTTCGTCGGCGAGATCAGCGTGCGCAGCACCGGCGCCACGCGCTCCGGATTGATCGGAAAGTCGAGCGGCGAATATTCGTCCGAGCCGCCATAAGTCTCGCCCGGCTTGAGGTCGAGCAGCCGGTCGGGATCGATGGTGATGGCGTTGGTCTGCACGGTGGCAGAGGCCGCGATCGCGCCGGCGATGATCTCGGCCTGCACCAAAAGGCTCTGTGCCCGCGCGTCGATCAGGCCGGCGCGGAACTGCGAGAGGTAAAGGATGCTCGCGACCAGCGCGACGAGGCCGGCGAGGTTGAGCGAGACGATGCGGCGGGTCAGGCTCGAGAAGGACAGCGCGAAGAAGAACTGCCCGGCGCGCGTCAGCCAGTTCAGCGGCCGGAAGCCTTGCGGCTTGCCTTCGGCAATTGGCTCCTGAACGCCGTCGGATGCGAAATCCCCGGCGCTCTGGTTCGGATCGGGCTGCGTTCGGTCGAGCAATGCTTACGCCCGCGTTAGGACGGCGTTGAGAAGGTCCCCACATCCTAGAGCGACCCCGGTCCCGATGGAATCAGAACCGGCGATGCTCTCAGTCGTTCGTGAAGCTGCCTGCCGCCTCAGGCTTCCTTGAAACGGTAGCCGACGCCGTAGAGCGTCTCGATCATCTCGAACTCGTTGTCGACCACCTTGAACTTCTTGCGCAGCCGCTTGATGTGGCTGTCGATGGTGCGGTCGTCGACATAGACCTGATCGTCATAGGCGGCGTCCATCAGCGCGTTGCGGCTCTTCACCACGCCGGGCCGGGTCGCCAGCGCCTGCAGGATCAGGAATTCGGTGACGGTGAGCGTCACCGGCTCGTTCTTCCAGGTGCAGGTATGCCGTTCCGGATCCATGCGCAGAAGGCCGCGGTCGAGTGCCTTGGCGTCGTTCTCCTTCGGTGCGACCGTCGGGTCCTTCGGTGCCGAGCGGCGCAGCACGGCCTTGACGCGCTCGACCAGCAGGCGTTGCGAGAACGGTTTGCGGATGAAGTCGTCGGCGCCCATCTTGAGGCCGAACAGCTCGTCGATCTCCTCGTCCTTGGAGGTCAGGAAGATCACCGGCAGGTCGGACTTCTGCCGGAGGCGGCGCAGCGTCTCCATGCCGTCCATGCGCGGCATCTTGATGTCGAGGATGGCGAGGTCGGGTTGGGTGGTGCGGAAACCGTCAAGCGCGGAGGCGCCGTCGGTGTAGGTCATGATGCGGTAGCCTTCGGCTTCCAGCGCGATCGAGACGGATGTGAGAATGTTGCGGTCGTCGTCGACCAAAGCGATTGTGGGCATGAGCCTCTGCTTTCTGCTTTCCGTTTGGGTCGTGGCTTGAAACGGCGAGCAATCCAGTGATGCGCCGCATACAATGGGTGCCGAAGTGGCGTTCAAACTTGGTTACCGAGCAATGCAAGCTGGGCTGAAGTGTGACCAAGTTCCACGAGACACGGCAGATTCGCCGCGTCTCGACCCATAATCTGGTCCCCGTTTACCCGAAAAAAGGCCCCCCTTGCAACCACCTGACCTGAGAAAGCCGATGCAACCGACCGCCGATTTCGACCCCGGAAAGCTCGCCAAATCGCTGCTGAGGCGCTCGCGGCAGGGGGCCTTGGCCACCCTGATGGTCGGCAGCGGTGATCCCTATTGTTCCCTGGTCAATCTGGCCAGCCATCCGGACGGCTCGCCGATCCTGCTGATCTCGGGCCTTGCCGTGCACACCAGGAACATCCTGGCGGACAGCCGGGTCTCCCTGATGCTGGACGAGCGGGCTGCCGGCGATCCCCTGGAAGGGGCGCGGATCATGCTGTCCGGCCGGGCGGAGCAGGCCGAGGCGGACAAGGACCTGCTGCAGCGGCGGTATCTCAATGCCCATCCGTCGGCGGAAGGCTTTGTGTCATTTAAGGATTTCTCCTTCTTCCGGATCCGGCCCACGGGAACCCATCTGGTCGCCGGCTTCGGCCGGATCGTCGATCTCAAGCCCGAGCAGTTCCTCACGGACCTCACCGGCGCAGAGGACCTGCTGGCGGCAGAGGAGGGGGCCGTGGAGCACATGAATGCCGACCACCGCGACGCCATGAACCTCTATGCGACGCGGCTGCTTGGCGCGGCCGCGGGCGACTGGCGCTGCACCGGCTGCGATCCGGAAGGCCTCGACATGCAGCTCGATCAGGCCGCGCTACGGCTCGATTTTCCCGAGCGGGTGACGGACGGCACGTCGCTGCGCAAGATGCTGGTCCGCCTTGCTGGTGAAGCGCGCAACAAGATGGACCAGGGCGCAAGGCATTGAACGCTGCCGCCGGTCGCGGCGACCCAAGTCCGTGATCGATCCGGCGGCGGCAGCGAGAGTGTTCATGGCAAGATGGAATCGACTGGCGCTGGTCGCAGCGCTCGCACTCGCCGCGAATGCCTCCATGCCGACGGCCGCGTTTGCCCAGCAGGGCAGCCTTGCGGCGCAGGGCGCGCGGATCAACGAACTCAGCAAGGCCAGCCGATATTCGGAAGCGCTGCCGCTCGCGCAGGCGATGGTGGCGAGCCTCGAGAAGAGCGGCAATGGCCGCGATCTCGCCGCTGCGCTCAATAATCTCGGCCAAGTCCATGCCGGACAGGGCCGCGACGATTTGGCCGAGCCGATCTACAAGCGTGCGATCGCGCTGATGGAAAAGTCTCTCGGTCTCGACACCGTCCTGATCGCGCCCGTCCTCACCAATCTTGCCGCACTCTATCAGCGACAAGGCCGTTTCGCCGAGGCTGAGCCGCTATTCCAGCGCGCGCTCGCCGTGCGCGAAAAGAGCCTGTCGCGCGAACATCCCGACGTCGGTCAGTCCCTCAACAATCTGGCCACGCTCTACGTCAAGCATGAGCATTTCGCCGAAGCCGAGCCGCTGTTCCGGCGGGCGCTTGCGATCTACCAGAAGGCTGCAGGTCCCGAGCATCCCGCGGTTGCGACCGTCCTGAACAACATTGGTCAAGTCGATCGCGACCTCAATCGCCATGCCGAGGCTGAAGCGCCGATCAAGCGCTCGCTCGCGATCCGCGAGAAAGTGTTGGGGCCGGACCACCCGGACGTCGCCCGCTCGCTGAACAACCTTGCGGGGCTCTATCAGCACCAGCAGCGCTATGCCGAGGCCGAGCCGCTGTATCGACGCTCCCTGGCGATCCGCGAACGCGCCTTCGGCGCCGATCACCCCGACGTTGCGATCTCGACCAGCAATTTCGCCTATTTCCTCCAGGTATCCGGGCGGACCGCCGAGGCCTTGCCGCTCGCAGCGAAGACGCTCGCCAACAATCGTGCGCAGCTGCGCGTCGTGCTACCGGTCCTGTTTTCCGCGCGGCAGCAGCGTCTCCTGCCTGACGACAAGGCGCTGGACGAGGCGCTGGCGGCGATCCAGCGCGGCACGCAATCCTCCGCGGCCTCCGCCGTGAACAAGCTCGCGGTGCGGCTCGCAGCCGGCAGCGACCGGCTCGCCGAGCTCGTGCGCAGGGATCAGGATCTCGCATCCGAGTCCGAAGCGCTCGACAAGGCGATCATCGCCGCGGTGTCGAAACCGTCTGCCCAGCGCGATCTGAGCGCCGAGCAGCGCAGCCGCGCGCGGATCGCAGCGATCGCGAACGAGCGCAGCGGATTGCAGAAGACGCTCGCAGTGGAATTTCCCGACTATGCCTCGCTCTCCAACCCGCTGCCGCTGGCGGCCAGGGACATTCAGGCCTTGCTGTCGGCCGACGAGGCGATGGTGGTCTATGCCGTCGTCGACAAGCAGAGTTACGTCATCGCGATCACGCGCGAGGGCGTCGACTGGAAGGAGATACCGCTCGGCGCGGATGCGGTGACACAGAAGGTTGCTGCATTCCGCAAGGGGCTCGATGTCGGCAAGGCGCGTGACGCGTCCGGCAAGGCCGGATTGTTCGACCTCGGTCTCGCGAACGAGCTCTATGTCGCGCTGCTCGGTCCGGTCGAGACACTGACGAAGGACAAGCGCAATCTGCTGGTGGTGCCGTCGGCGGCGCTGACCGCGTTGCCGTTTCATCTGCTGGTCACGGAGAAGCCGCAGGCTGCGATTCCGGACAGGCTCGAAGGTTATCGTAGTGCCGCCTGGCTGTTGCGGCGTCAGGCCGTCTCCGTGCTGCCCTCGGTGATCAGCCTGAAATCGCTGCGTGCTTTTGCGCGCAGGGATCACGGCGTCAAGCCGATGACGGGTTTCGGCGATCCCGTGTTCAACCCTGCAGCCGAAGGGCCGGCCGAGCGTCGCGCGGCAAGCGGCAAGCTCGCGGCGCGCAGCATTGCGACCGCCGCCTATACCGATTTTTGGCGCGGCGCGGGCGTCGATCGCGCAAGGTTGGCGCAGGCGCTGCCGCAACTGCCGGATACTGCGGACGAGCTGACCGCGGTGGCCAGGGATGTCGGCGCTTCCGAGGCCGACATCCATCTCGGCCGCGATGCCAGCGAAACGACGCTCAAGCGTGCAGCGCTTGCTCAATACGGCATCATCTACTTTGCCACCCACGGCCTCGTCGCCGGCGACATCAAGGGATTGGGCGAGCCATCGCTTGCGCTCTCCATTCCCGACCGGCCATCGGAGCTCGACGACGGCCTTCTCACCGCGAGCGAAGTCGCCCAGCTCAAACTCAATGCGGATTGGGTGGTGCTGTCGGCCTGCAACACCATTGCGGGCGACAAGCCCGGCGCCGAGGCCCTGTCGGGATTGGCGCGCTCGTTCTTCTATGCCGGTGCCCGTGCACTGCTGGTCTCGCATTGGGCGGTGGATTCGGAAGCTGCCACGCGCCTGACCACGTCGACATTCGATCTGCTCAAGAACGAGCCGAAGATCGGTCGCGCCGAAGCCTTGCGCCGCGCGATGTTGACCTATCTCGACGACGCCTCGTCACCGCGTAACGCCTATCCCGCGATGTGGGGGGCGTTCGCTCTCGTCGGTGAAGGTGAGGTAAGATAAGACGCCAAGCGGGTATTGTGCGTCGCAATAACCGGAAGTAACGCGTCAATGCGCGTTTGGTTGCGCGACCATTCGTGCTTTTTTGATGCGCCTGCTCAGAGCTGACATGCGCGACGTTTGGCGCGGTCTTTGAATAAACCAAATCCTACGGGATCAGCTTGGCAACGCCAGCGTTCATCAGTATTAGGTCGTTCCAGCCGAGGCCGGAACGGCCTATTATTAACGGTGACCGCGATGGCGTCCAAACTTGGTCGCGCTGGGTGTCGCGGGTTCTAGGAGGATTTTTTCGTGCAAGAGACGGGCGTGCGCAACGGTGCCTTCGGCGCCGACAAATTCGGCTTAAAGAATCTCAAGCAGGTTCACTGGAACCTCGGTGCGCCGCAACTCTATCAATACTCGCTCTCGGCGGGTGAGGCGGTGCTGTCCGCCGATGGCGCGCTCTGCGCCGACACCGGCGAATTCACCGGTCGCAGCCCGAAGGACAAGTTCACGGTGCGCGACGCCACCACCGACAAGAAGATGTGGTGGGCCGGCAACCAGTCGATCACCGCAGAGCAGTTCGAGACGCTCTACCAGGATTTCCTCAAGCACGCCGAAGGCAAGCGCCTGTTCGCGCAGGACCTCTATGGCGGCGCCGATCCGGCCTACCGGATCAAGACGCGCGTCTTCACCGAGCTCGCCTGGCACTCGCTGTTCATCCGCACGCTGCTGATCCGCCCCGAGGCGATCGAGCTGGCGACCTTCGTGCCAGAGCTCACCATCATCGACATGCCGAGCTTCCGCGCCGATCCTAAACGTCACGGCTGCCGCTCGGAGAACGTCGTCGCGATCGACTTCGCCCGCAAGATCGTCCTGATCGGCGGGTCTTATTATGCCGGCGAGATGAAGAAGTCGGTCTTCACCACGCTGAACTATTACCTGCCCGAGCGTGGCGTGATGCCGATGCACTGCTCGGCCAATGTCGGCGCCAAGGGTGACACCGCCATCTTCTTCGGGCTGTCGGGCACCGGCAAGACCACGCTGTCGGCCGACCCCAACCGCACGCTGATCGGCGACGACGAGCATGGCTGGGGCCCGAACGGCGTCTTCAATTTCGAAGGCGGCTGCTATGCCAAGTGCATCAAGCTGTCACAGGAAGCCGAGCCCGAAATCTATGCGGCCTCGACCCGCTTCGGCGCGGTGCTCGAGAACTGCGTGCTCGACGAAGACACCCGCGTGGTCGATTTCGACGACGGCTCCAAGACCGAGAACACGCGCTCGGCCTATCCGCTCGACTTCATCCCGAACGCCTCGCGCACCGGCCGCGCGCCGCAGCCGAAGAACGTCGTGATGCTCGCGGCCGACGCCTTCGGCGTGCTGCCGCCGATCGCAAAGCTCACGCCGGCGCAGGCGATGTATCACTTCCTCTCCGGCTACACCGCCAAGGTCGCCGGTACCGAGCGCGGTCTCGGCAACGAGCCGCAGCCGGAATTCTCGACCTGCTTCGGCTCGCCCTTCCTGCCGCTCGATCCCAGCGTTTACGGCAACATGCTGCGCGACCTCATCGCCCAGCACAATGTCGATTGCTGGCTGGTCAACACCGGCTGGACCGGCGGCAAGTACGGCACAGGCAACCGCATGCCGATCAAGGTGACGCGCGCGCTGCTCACCGCCGCGCTCGACGGCAGCTTGCGCAACGTCGAATTCCGCACCGACAAATATTTCGGCTTCGCGGTCCCGACCGCGCTGCCGGGCGTGCCTCACGAGATCCTCAACCCGGTCAATACCTGGAAGGACAAGGACGAGTTCGACAAGACCGCCCGCGCGCTGGTCGGCATGTTCCAGAAGAACTTCGCCAAGTTCGAAGCGCAGGTGGATGCAGAGGTTCGCGCGGCTGCACCGGACGTGAAGCTCGCCGCGGAATAGTCGCTCTCTCTCTCTCTTCATCGCAAAAGGGCGGCCGCGAGGCCGCCCTTTTTGTTTTTCCTTCTCCCCTTGTGGGAGAAGGTGGCGCGTAGCGCCGGATGAGGGGTTCTCTCTGCAAACTCAAGTGCGAGAGATGAGCCCGCGGAGAGAACCCCTCACCCGTCTCGTCGCTGCGCGACGATCCACCCTCTCCCACAAGGGGAGAGGGGCACCTATGCCTTGAAATACGCGATCTGCGTCGTGGTCGCGAGCAGTCGCCCGTTCGGGGACCACAGCTCGCCGTTCTGGTCGCCATAGCTCCTGTGGAAGATCTTCGCGTCCGCCGTCGCCAGCACGCGCGTGATGTCTTCAGTTGCGAGCTCCTCGCCGGTCGTGTGGAAATAGGTCGTCAGCGACACCGTGCCGAACGGCACCAGCTCGCGCCGGGCGTGGAAGATGCGACCGAAGAAGGCATCCGACATCGACATCAGCGACAGCATGTCGAGCTTGCGCGGCGTGCGGTCGCCGATCCAGATCTTGGAATAGGTGCTGGCGGGCTCGGCCTGCGGCGGGCCGATCCGCATCTCGCCCTCGACGAAGCGGAATTCGTACTGATTGGCCCAGGATGCCGAGATATTCGGGAACGGCAGCGTCTGCTCAAATGGCTTGGCGTCCGGGCATTTCGCCACCCTGTGCTCCCAGGACGGCCGGCGCTCGGCGAACACGGCGGTGGCGAGCGTTGCGACCTCGCCGCCGCCCTGGCTGAGCTCGACGCTCCAGTGCTGGCTGGAGCGGTTGGCCTTCACCAGGCGCAGGTCGAGATCGAACGGACCCTTGGCGATCGGCGCGCAATAATTGACGGTGAGCGCGAGCGGATCGCCGGCGCGTTCGGGATGGTCGATCAGCGCGCGCAGAATTGTCGCGGCGGTGGCGCCGCCGAACGGACCGACGAAGGCCCAGTAATCGTCGCTGGTGTGCCCCTGCCAGCTGGAGTCGCCCGCGGTAATGCGGGTGGCGTCGTCGAAGGGATGGGGGAGCTTGGCATGCATTGGTGGTCCTCGATGCCTCCGGCCGTCATTGCGAGGAGCCCTTGCGACGAAGCATCAGGCTGTCTCCGCGGGAAGATTCTGGATTGCTTCGCTGCGCTCGCAATGACGGCGGTTGAGGTTAGGGCGTCCGCATCGCAGGCGCCGGTCTGGGAATGATGATGATCATATCATCATCATTCCCGCCTGATGCAATAACCTCGCAGGTAACGCCGATTTCACGCCGCGGAAAATCAGCCCGCGGCGTCGCGCAGGTTCGGCAGCAGCGGCGTGGTCGGATTGACCGGCACGTTCCAGATCTCCTCAGCGTATTCGCGGATGGTGCGGTCCGAGGAGAACCACGCCATGCGCGCGACGTTGAGGATGGAGGCGCGCGTCCAGGCCGGCGAGACCAGCCAGCGCGCGTCGACCGCGCGCTGCACCTCGTAATAGGAATCGAAATCGGCGCTGACCATGTAATGGTCGAGATGGCGCAAAGCGTGCGCGATGGACTCGAAACGGCCGGGATCGCCGGGCGAGAATTCGCCGGTCCCGATCGCGTTGATGGCGCGCTGGAGCTTTGGCGAATTCCGGATGATGTCGGAGGCATCCAGTCCCTGCTTGCGCCGGATCATGACGTCGCCGGCCTCCAGGCCGAAGATCGCGATGTTCTCAGGCCCGACATGGTCGCGGATCTCGATATTGGCGCCGTCGAGCGTGCCGATGGTGATGGCGCCGTTCAGGGCCAGCTTCATGTTGCCGGTGCCGGAGGCTTCCATGCCGGCTGTCGAGATCTGCTCGGACAGGTCGGCCGCGGGAATGATCACTTCGGCGAGGCTGACATTGTAGTCGGGCAGGAAGGCGACCTTCAGCTTGCCGTCGACCGCGGGGTCGTTGTTGACGATGTCGGCGACGTCGTTGATCAGCTTGATGATCAGCTTGGCATAGCGATAGCTCGCCGCCGCCTTGCCGGCGAAGATCTTCACCCGCGGCACCCAATTGCCGTTGGGATCGTCCTTGATCGCTTGGTACAGCGCGACCGTCTCGATGACGTTGAGCAGCTGGCGCTTGTATTCGTGGATGCGCTTGATCTGCACGTCGAACAGCGCGCTCGGGTCGACCTTGATGCCGAGCCGCTCGCCGATCAGCCGCGCCAGCGCCGCCTTGTTGGCGTGCTTGACGGCGCGGAATTTCTTCTGGAATTCGACGTCGCTGGCGCGCGCCTCGATCAGGCTGAGCTGGGTGGGATCGTCGAGCACGGCCTCGCCGCAGGTCTCGCGCAAGAGGTCGGTCAGCTTCGGGTTCGCCAGCATCAGCCAGCGGCGAAAGGTGATGCCGTTGGTCTTGTTGGTGATGCGCCCGGGATAGAGATGGTTGAGATCGTGGAACACGGTTTCGCGCATCAGGTCGGAATGCATCGCCGAGACGCCGTTGATGCGGTGCGAGCCGACGAAGGCGAGCTGGCCCATGCGCACGCGGCGGCCGCTCTTCTCGTCGATCAACGAGACCGAGGCACGGAAGTCGATGTCGCCGGGGCAGCGCGCCTCCGCGAGCGCCAGATGCTGCACGTTGATGCGGTAGATGATCTCGAGGTGCCGCGGCAGCAGCCGCTCGAACAGCTCGACCGGCCAGGTCTCCAGCGCTTCCGGCAGCAGCGTGTGGTTGGTGTAGGAGAGCGTGGCGACCGTGATCTTCCAGGCCTCGTCCCAGCGGAAATTGTGGAGGTCGACGAGGATCCGCATCAGCTCGGTGACGGCGAGGCTCGGATGGGTGTCGTTGAGCTGCACCGCGACCTTCATCGCGAGGCTGCGGAGCTGGCCGTCGGAGCTGAGGTGGCGGTTGACGAGGTCCTGGAGCGAGGCGGAGACGAAGAAGTATTCCTGGCGCAGCCGCAGCTCGCGGCCCGCCGGGCTCTCGTCGTTCGGATAGAGGAATTTGCAGATCGCTTCCGCGCGTGACTGCTCCGCGCTGGCGCTGACGTAATCGCCCTTGTTGAAGGCGTCGAGCTTCAACGGATCGGGCGAGCGCGCCGACCACAGGCGGAGCGCGTTGACGTGCTGGCCGCGCCAGCCGACGATCGGCGTGTCATAGGCGATCGCCTGCACGGTCTCGTCGGGATGCCAGATCGCGCGGTCGCGGCCCTTGTCGTCGACATGCTCGACGCTGCCGCCGAAATGGACGTGATAGATCACCTCCGGCCGCTGCAATTCCCAGGGGTTGCCGAAGCTCAGCCATTCGTCGGGATATTCCTGCTGCCAGCCCTGATTGATGATCTGGCGAAACAGGCCGTAATCGTAGCGGATGCCGTAGCCGATCGCGGGGATCGACAGCGTTGCCATGCTCTCCATGAAGCAGGCCGCGAGGCGGCCGAGGCCGCCATTGCCGAGGGCTGCGTCGGGCTCGCATTTGCGCAGTTCGGGCAGCGACACGCCGAGATCGCCGAGCGCGACCTCGAAGATCTTGAGCAGCCCCATGTTGTTGAGCGCGTCGGTGAAGAGGCGGCCGATCAAAAATTCGAGTGAGAGATAATAGACGCGCTTGCGACCCGCGTCGTAGCTGTGCTTCTCGGCGGTGAGCCAGCGATGCACGATGCGGTCGCGCAGCGCCAGCGCCGCGGCCTGGTACCAGTCGTGCTTGGTCGCCATGCCCGCGTCCTTGCCGATGGCAAGGCGCAGCTTCGCCAGGATCGCGCCCTTGATCTCAGCCAGCGCGAGCTCGTCGATGGGCTGGCCCGGGGCGGGAAAATTTGGCTGGAAAGATTGATCTTGCAAGGCCTTCACTTCCTGGTCGACTGAACACTGAACCCTACGCGCCTGGCTCCCTGCATCCGAACCGTCACGGGCGCGGCCCGGCACTGGCGCAAATTTATGCAAGGACCGGGCCGGTTTGGGAACCCGGGTGAGCACGGAGAAACGCTGATTTGCTGCTAGAATGGCGGACAATTCAGCCATCACTGTGGAGGAACCGCCATGAGACCTCTGATGAGACTGCTGCTCGAAATCGCCACTGCGACCCTGCTCGTCGTCTGCATCGGCGCCTCCAGCGCAGCTCTTGCCGCCGGCAAGCCCGGTCGCAGCGCCGACGGTCTCAGCTGCGGCTTCACCATCCCGCAGAGCGCATCTCCCGCATCCCGCTGCGCGGCCATCAAGCGCCAATGTGGCGGCAAGTTCTACGCGAGTGCGTGCGGGGACAAGCTGATGTCGGCAGCGAGGTGAGGGCGGCAAGCCTCCATCATCGGCGCTCGGTCTGGCTCAGGGCGTTTTCGCCTCAGAACAAATTAAGAACACTTTAGCAAGTCTTTGATATATCATAGTGATTCGGTATTGCGCCGACACAAGATCTAGCGTCCGTCAGACTCTGCGAGGACTACATGTCCACCATTGCCTTTGATCAGTTTGCCCTCACCCGGATCGCCGATTTCGCCCGGTCGCTGTCGCGTCTGCATCGGGCGGCGCGGCGGCAGCGAATCGACGACGACCAATTCGACCGCGAGTTCAACGCGGTGTGCCAGTCGATCTGGGGCTACACCATCGACGACGTCAGCGATGAGCTGTTCTCGACTGACGATCATCTGTTTCTCGACACGCTGGACGAGGCGCATGCGCGCATCTTCGCGGCCGAGCAGGGCTATGACCTCGTCGACGAGACCGGCATGCTGACCGATTGGTGGGGCTTCTGCTGGATGATTTTGGCCGAGAAGCGCGGCCTGCTGACGCCGGAGAACCGCGCTGCCGCGCGCGCGGCGATCGAGGAGAAATATCTGGCGGCACCGAACGTCATCGGTGTGATCATCGGAAGGTAGCGCGCTGTGTGCTCCGGGCGCCGCGCAGCACGTCAGTAATGTGCTGCTGAACCGGGGCCCATCTCGCGGCATACCGGGTCCCGGCTCCGCGCAGCAGCGTGCACGCTGCTGCGCGTCCGGGACATCATATCATTCCAACCCGGCCCGCTTCGCCGGCTTCTGCGCATTGGTCTTCGGCACCGTCACGTCAGGCAGCGGCTCGCGCACGATCTCGGCCGCGGCGGGGGCATCCGCGGAGACCGTCTCGGCGCGCACCGGCGCCACCTTCATCTCGCCGAGCCGCGCACGGACCTGTGCGGTGAGGCCTGGATAGGAGGCAACCGGAGTGAAATCCGCAGCCTGGTCGTTGCCGACGCGAATGCCGGTGTAGGCGACGAGGCCGTCGCTGGTGGCGATCACATCGCCGGCTTTCAGCGAGGAATCCAGTGCGAGGTCGACGGGGGCGAGGCCGACCGGCTCGCGGCCGTTGCAGGTGCAGTCCGCGCGCAGCGCCTTGCGATAGGAGAAGGCGTTCTCGCTTTCAGTATAGCGCTCGCCGGTCTGCGAATAGGCGCCCTCGATCGAGGAACCGAAATAGACCTTGGTCGCGCTGGCAGGACAGAAGGCCTGGCACATCTGCGCCGGCGAGACGAGGCCGCGCATCAATGGAAAATACTTGCCGTCGCAGCTGCGCACGCAGAAGGCCGGGCCGGAGCCGCCCGCTGCCGCCGCCCGGGTCGGCGGCACATATTGCGGCGTTGCGGCATTCTGCTGCCCGGTGAAGGGATCGACATAGGAGTTCGACTGCTGCGGCACCTCGCGCTGCGGACGCTGCTGCTGCATCCCGCCGAAGAGAAAGTCGAACAAGCCTTCAGCCGAAACTGGGGCCGGCGCCGCAAGCAGTGGAGCTGCAAGGGTGGCGGCCACAAGTTTCGCGCGACGCCGCGCATGGGACGACATGTTACGCAATGCTCACTCCACCCGACGCTACTGAACCGGCTGGGACCACCCGGGTCTCAGCACATGATTCACGATAAAGTGGGATGGTAAATGAGCCGTTGCGCGGAGGCGGTTTCAAGTCGAGGCGGTGACCTCTTTAAGGCCGGCGCAGCTTTCGACGGATGGTTGCTTCAGGGCTACACCCGGCAAGACGGCGGAGGAGTTTTGCCACCTCAGGCCTTCAAGAACTCCGAGGCCTTGTACAGCGAGCGGAACGGCAGGCCGGCCGCACCGAACGTGTCGGTGGCGCCTTCCTCGCGGTCGACCATGGTCAGCACCAGCACTACTTCGGCGCCAATCTCACGCACGGATTCCACCGCCTTCATCGCCGAGCCGCCGGTGGTGGTGACGTCTTCGACGATCACGACGCGCTTGCCGGCCAGCGTCTCGCCCTTGGGCAGGCCCTCGATCGCGAGCTTGGCGCCGTGCTCCTTCGGCTTCTTGCGCACGAAAAAGGCCGCGATCGGATGGCCCTTGATCCAGGAGATCTGCGCCAGCGCACCGGCCAGCGGCACCGCGCCCATCTCGAGCCCGCCGATGAAATCCAGCTGGTCGTCCTTCAGCGCCTCATAGGTGAGCTCGGCGAGCAGGGTCGCACCCTCGGGGTCGAGCATGGTCGGCTTGAGGTTGAAGTAGAAATCGCTCTTGCGGCCGGACGCGAGCGTCACCTCGCCGCGACCGAAGGAGCGCCGGCGGATGATTTCGAACAGGCGGGCGCGGGAGGCTGATTTCGACACGGCGGTCCCTCGAACAGCGTTTTTGGAGGAGGCGGAATTTATCCGCGACGGACGCGACATTCCAGAGGGGGCAACTCCCGTCAACAGGGATCGGCCATCCCGGCCCGGCGGTTGTGGGGCTGCAACCTTCTGGAGTAGGTGAAGGACGAACCTGTCAGGGGCAAGGAAACAAGGCATGACCATCGAACTGCACACCTGGAACACGCCGAACGGCCGCAAGATCTCGGTCGCGCTAGAGGAGATGGGGCTGCCCTACAAGGTGATCCCGGTGAACATCACCAAGGGCGAGCAGATGGCCCCCGATTTCCTCAAGCTCTCCCCCAACAACAAGATCCCCGCCATCCTCGACCCCGACGGGCCCGGCGGCAAGCCGGTCAGCATCTTTGAATCCGGCGCGATCCTGCTCTATCTCGGCGAGAAGACCGGCAAGTTCCTGCCGAAATCGCTGTCGGAGCGCATTCCCGTCTACGAATGGCTGATGTGGCAGATGGGCGGCTTCGGCCCGATGCCGGGCCAGGTGCACCATTTTATCGCCCTCGAGAACGAGCAGGACCGCGCCTATGGCCTGAAGCGCTACATGGCCGAGACGCGCCGGCTCTATGGCGTGCTCGACCGCCGGCTGGAGGGCCGCGACTTCGTCGCCGGCGAGCTCTCGGTCGCCGATTTCGCCATTCTCGGCTGGGCCTGGCGCCACCCCCGCCACAAGGTGGACCTCGCCGATTTCCCCAACGTCAAGCGCTGGTACGAGGCGCTGATGGCGCGCCCGGCGGTGAAGCGGGGGATGGAGGCGAAGCTGGATTGAGGGGGCTTCTTACCCTCTCCCCCTGTGGGAGAGGGTGGCTCGCCGCGAAGCGGCGAGA
>NZ_JXJM01000001.1:6289350-6292064 GCF_001593325.1 Bradyrhizobium sp. DOA1 | reverse complement strand
TCTCCATCCTCTCGGACAGTCTTGCGCGCAAAGAGAACCCCTCATCCGGCGCTTCGCGCCACCTTCTCCCACAAGGGGAGAAGGAAGAAAGAAGCTCACACCTTCTTCGCTTCCACTGCCATCCGCACGGCGAGGCCGGCCAGCACCGTGCCCATCAGCCAGCGCTGCACCAGCATCCAGCTTGGCCGCCTCGCCAGGAATAGCGCGATCGATCCGGCTGCGAGCGCGATCATGGCATTGACGCTGACGCTGATCGCGATCTGGATCGCGCCCAGTACAACCGACTGCGTCAGCACGCTGCCGGCTGTGGGATCGATGAACTGCGGCAGCAGTGCCAGATACAACATCGCGATCTTCGGGTTGAGCAGGTTGGTGACGAAGCCCATCGCGAACAATTTGCGCGGGCTGTCGACCGCGAGCTTTCTCACCTGGAACGGGGAGCGCCCGCCCGGCTTCACCGCCTGCCAGGCGAGCCAGAGCAGATAGAAGGCGCCGGCAAAGCGCAGCGCGTCATAGGCAAAGGGAATGGCGAGCAGCAGCGCCGTGATGCCGAATGCCGCGCACAGCATGTAGAACACGAAGCCGAGCGCCACGCCGCCGAGCGAGACAATGCCGGCCGCAGGCCCTTGCGTGATTGAGCGCGAGATCAGGTAGATCATGTTCGGCCCGGGCGTGAGCACGAGGCCGAGGCAGACGAGGGCGAAGCCGAGCAGGGCGGGGGTATGGGGCATGGGCGAACCGGTGCGGGGGACGGCACGGTTCTAATATGCGCGGGATCGCAGGACCATCGCGCAATTGCTCGGAGAGCAATTGAGTCGGGCGGCGCATTCGGTGCGCTCCCTCGCCCCGTTCTTACGGGGGGAGGTGAAAAATCAATGCGCCTCGTCCCAATTGTTCGCCGCCCGCGCGTCGACATGCAGCGGCACCGACAGCAGCACGGCCGGGAATGGTGCATCCTGCATCACCTTCTGCACCACGGGCAGCGTCGCCTCAACCTCCGCGTCCGGCACCTCGAAGATCAGCTCGTCATGCACTTGCAGCAGCATCTGCGCCGACAGCTTCTTCTCGGCGAGTGCGTCCTCGACGCGCGTCATGGCGCGGCGGATGATGTCGGCGGCGGTGCCCTGGAGCCGGGCGTTGATCGCGGCGCGCTCGTTGAAGGCGCGCACCGAGGCGTTGGAGGCCTTGATGTCGGGGTAGTGACATTTGCGGCCAAACAGCGTGGTGACGTAGCCGTGGTTGCGGCAGAAGTCGCGCGTCTCGTCCATATAGGCGCGGATGCCGGGGAAGCGCTCGAAATATTTTTTGATGTAGGCCGAGGCCTCCTCGCGCGCGATGCCGAGCTGGTTGGCGAGGCCAAACGCGGAGATGCCGTAGATGATGCCGAAATTGATCGCCTTGGCGCGGCGGCGGATCTCGCTCGGCATGCCCTTGATCGGCACGCCGAACATTTCCGACGCCGTCATGGCGTGAATGTCGAGCCCGTCGCGGAACGCCTGCTTCAGCACGGGGATATCGGCGATCTCGGCGAGCAGCCGCAACTCGATCTGAGAATAGTCGGCCGACACCAGCTTGTGCCCTGGTGTCGCGATGAAGGCGCGGCGGATCTTGCGGCCGTCCTCGGTGCGCACCGGGATGTTCTGCAAGTTCGGCTCGTTCGACGACAGCCGCCCCGTGGTGGTCGCGGCCAGCGCGTAGGTCGTATGGACGCGATGGGTCTGCGGATTGACGTAGGTCGGCAGCGCGTCGGTGTAGGTCGATTTCAGCTTCGAGACCTGGCGCCACTCCAAAATCTTCCTGGGGAAGTCGTGGCCCTGCTCGGCGAGTTCATCGAGCACCTGGGCGGTGGTCGACCAGGCGCCGGTCTTCGTCTTGGTGCCGCCGGGAAGCCCCATCTTGCCGAACAGGATGTCGCCGATCTGCTTGGGGCTGCCGACATTGACGGGCTCGCCGGCGATCTCCTGGATTTCAGCCTCGACGCGCGCTGCGGTCTGGGCGAAATCGCCGGAGAGGCGCGACAGCACCTGGCGGTCGATCGAGATGCCGCGGCGCTCCATGCGCGCGAGCACCGACACCAGCGGTCGCTCCAGCGTCTCGTAGGCGGTGGTCATGTGCTCGGCGACGAGGCGCGGCTTCAGCACGCGCCAGATGCGCAAGGCTATGTCGGCGGCTTCCGCCGACAGCGGCGCGGCCTTGTCGATTGGCACCTGGTCGAAGGTGATCTTGCCTTTGCCGCTGCCGAGCAGCTCGCTCTCCTTCAGCATGGCATGGCCGAACCAGCGCTCGGACAGCTGCTCGATCGCATGCGAGCCGCGGCCTGCATCGAGCACGTAGGAGATCAGCAGCGCATCGTCGATGTTGCGCAGGGTGATGCCGTGCTGCGCCAGCATCACGGCGGTGAACTTGACGTCGAAGCCGATCTTGAGAATGCCTGTCGATTCCAGCACCGGCCGCAGCGCTTCGATCGCATCCGCATGCTTGACCTGATCGGGCGCGAGGCCCGCATCGAACAGGCCGGCGCCGCCGCCGGACTGCTTGTGCGCCAGCGGCACATAGCAGGCATCGTTGGGCGCCAGCGCCAGCGCGATGCCGCAAAGGTCGGACTGCATCGGATCGATCGAGTTCGCTCGCGCCTCGATCGCGACATGGCCGGCATCATGGATGCGCGCGATAAAGGCGTTGAGCTCCTTCAGCGTCTCGATCGCCTGGTACTT
>NZ_JXJM01000001.1:6282217-6288744 GCF_001593325.1 Bradyrhizobium sp. DOA1 | reverse complement strand
GAAGCTTGCGCAACGCCTCTTCGCGCGCAGCCGCGAGCGAGACCGGCGCGCCTTTCGGGCTCGCGGACTTGTCCTCCTTGCTCGCCGATGTGTTGGGCTGGTTCGGGCGGGCCGGTGCCGGCGTTCCGTCGCCCGGCGTGGGCACGACGTCCGAGGGCGGCAGCGGCGAGAACACGCTGGCGCCGCTGGCATAGCCGGGGTCGGCATCGACATTGGCGGGATCGATCTGCGCATACTCGGCGACGCGCCGCGTCAACGTCGTGAACTCCATGGCCTTCAGGAAGGCGATCAGCTTGCGCGCATCGGGCTCGTGCACCGCGAGGTCGTCCAGCGGTACCTCGAGGTCCACCTTGTCGTCGAGCAGTACGAGCTGCCGCGAGATCCGTGCCTTCTCCGCATTCTCGAGCAGCGCCTCGCGCCGCTTCGGCTGCTTGATCTCGCCGGCGCGGAACAGCAATTGGTCGAGGTCGCCATATTCGGTGATCAGCTGCGCCGCGGTCTTGATGCCGATGCCGGGTACGCCAGGCACGTTGTCGGTGGAGTCGCCCGCGAGCGCCTGCACCTCGACCACCTTCTCCGGCGGCACGCCGAACTTTTCGATCACCTCGGGGATACCGATGCGCCGGTCCTTCATGGTGTCGTACATGGTGACGCAATCGGTGACGAGCTGCATCAAATCCTTGTCGGAAGACACGATGGTCGCGCTGGCGCCGCGTTCGCAGGCCTGCCGCACATAGGTCGCAATGAGATCATCGGCCTCGAACCCGACTTGTTCCAGGCAGGGCAGGTCGAAGGCGCGGACCGCCTCGCGGATCAGCGCGAATTGCGGGATGAGGTCATCGGGCGCCGGCGGCCGGTGCGCCTTGTAGTCGGGATAGATCTTGTTGCGGAAGGTGATCTCCGACTTGTCGAAGATGATGGCGAGATGCGTGGGCCGGTTGTCCTCGGGCATGTCGCGGAGCAGCTTCCACAGCATGTTGCAGAAGCCGAGCACGGCATTGACCTGGAGGCCGTCGGACTTGCGGTTCAGCGGCGGCAGCGCGTGATAGGCGCGGAAGATGTAGGAGGAACCGTCGACCAGGAACACATGGTCACCCTTGCCGGCCGCCTTCGCGGCCACAGGTTTGGCAGCAGCTGTCGCAGCGGATTTGACCGCGGGCTTGGTGTCGGCGGCCGCATTGGGCGCGGCCTTGGTGTCAGCTTTGGCGGTGGTCTTCGGGGAGGTTTTGGGCATGGCCGCAATGTATGAATTTTTGCGGGCTTTGACAGCCTTCGAGGCGCCAATTTTGGGCTGGTTACGCGACTATCCCCACTGTCATTCCCCGCGAAAGCGGGGAATCCAGTACGCCGCGGCTTCCCGGCTCCATCACTGACGTCTCGGCGTACTGGGTCGCCGGGTCAAGCCGGGCGACGACAAGGAACTACTCCGCCGCCTGCAATACCGGTCCGCTCTTCCTCGGCGCGATCCAGAACGCATCAGGCCGTTCGAACAGGAAGCGTGCATTGAGGCGCAGCGCCACCTGCCAGATCGCCAGTGCACCGAGCACGCCGGCGATGGTGACGAGCAGCGAGACCGTGCCGATGTCGGGAATGATGCCGGTGCGCAGCAGCAGCGTGCGTGTTGCCGCCATCGGCAGGAAGAAGGCGAGATAGATCACGATCGAATGCTCGCCGCAGAAACGGAGGAAGTTCAGCCATTGCGCGCGCGCGAGCAGCGTGCCGGTGGTGATGATGGCGCAGGCGCCGGCGAAGCCGAGCACGAGAGAGACGATCGCCCACTCGCTGGCGCCCCAGGCGACGAGGCCGGCATTGACCAGCGCCCAGGTCGCGAGCGCTGCAAGCGCAAGCGCCGGGTGGTTACGCGCGCGATCCGACAGCGCGAACACATAGGGCGCGAACAGATAGCCCGAATAGAAATAGACGAAGCGCGAGCAGAACTCGTCGATGACCGTCCAGCCGGTAGTGATGCGCGCGGTCTCCAGTGCGGCGGCGACGAGCCAGATCGCGAGCGGCGGAGCTTTGCGTGTCAGTTTTGTGACGACGAAGAAGATCGGCAGCAGATAGATGAACCACAGCGTGCCGAACGGCTCGACGAAGGATTCCAGATATAGCAAGCCAACGTGATGCCAGCTCGTCTCCGCCGCGAAGGCCGGCGCCTTGAAGCCGAATTGGATTGTCACCCAGACAACATAGAAATAGGCGAAATGGACCACCTTGCGGTCGAGATAGGTGCGCCAGTCCCGATCGATCACCAGCGACAGGAACAGGCCCGAGATCAGGAAGAAGTCCGGCATCCGGAACGGCTTTGCAAAGGCCACGGCGACATGCATGAAGCCGGTCTGACCGGCGGCAAGCTCGACCCCCAGCACCGAATGCATCATCACGACCATGACGATACAGATGCCTTTGGCGTAATCGACCCAGTCGATACGCGCGGCAGTAGGGGCCTTGAGCCCGCCGCCGGCGATTGTGCCCGATCGTGCCATGATGTTCCTTTTCGAGGCGCCTTCCGCCCCTCCCTGTGTGGCCGCGGGGCAGTTTGGGCCTTAGGAGTTTCCGACTTCTTTACCGGTACAAATCGCGGGCCGGTTTTTGCATGCGGACTGTTCCATGACCGCCGGAAAATGCTACACCGCACCGAATTGAGCTGAATTGGGCTTTCGTTAACCATGCTGGAACGGGATTTTTCATGCGCATTGCGATGATCGGCACAGGCTATGTGGGACTGGTGTCCGGGGCCTGCTTCGCGGATTTCGGCCACGACGTCACCTGCGTCGACAAGGACGAGAAGAAGATCGCGGCGCTCCATCGCGGCGAGATCCCGATCTACGAGCCCGGGCTCGAAGAGCTGGTCGCGAACAATGTGAGAGCCAAGCGGCTCGAATTCACCACCGACCTGTCCAAGCCGGTCGCGGATGCCGATGCCGTGTTCATCGCGGTCGGCACGCCGTCACGCCGCGGCGATGGCCATGCCGACCTGTCCTATGTCTACGCTGCGGCGAAAGAAATCGCGCAGTCGCTTCAAGGCTTCACCGTCGTCGTGACGAAGTCGACCGTGCCGGTCGGCACCGGCGACGAGGTCGAGCGCATCATCCGCGAAGCCAATCCCAAGGCCGATGTCGTTGTGGCCTCCAACCCCGAATTCCTGCGCGAGGGCGCGGCGATCCGCGACTTCAAGTTCCCCGATCGTGTCGTGGTCGGCACCTCGGACGAGCGCGGCCGCAAGGTGATGGGCGACATCTACCGCCCGCTGTCCCTGAACCAGGCGCCGCTGATGTTCACAGCGCGCCGCACCGCCGAGATGATCAAATACGCGGCGAACGCGTTCCTCGCGACCAAGATCACCTTCATCAACGAGATCGCCGACCTCTCGGAAAAAGCTGGCGCCAACGTCCAGGAGGTCGCGCGCGGCATCGGCCTCGACAACCGCATCGGCACCAAGTTCCTGCATGCCGGCCCCGGCTTCGGCGGCTCGTGCTTCCCAAAGGATACCAAGGCGCTGATCAAGATCGCGCAGGATTACGACGTGAACTTGCGCATCGTCGAATCCGTGCTCGCCGTCAATGAGAACCGCAAGCGCGCGATGGCGCGCAAGGTGAGCCAGGCGCTCGGCGGTTCGCTGCGCGGCAAGACCATCGCGGTGCTCGGCCTTACCTTCAAGCCCGACACGGACGATATGCGTGATGCGCCGTCGATCCCGCTGGTGACGGGTCTGATCGACATGGGTGCAACCGTGAAGGCATTCGATCCCGTCGGCATGGAGCAGGCCAAAAGTGAGCTGCCCAGCATCACCTATTGCGAGGATGCCTATTCCTGCGCCCAAGGTGCCGATGCTCTCGTCATCGTCACCGAATGGGTCCAGTTCCGCGCGCTCGATCTCGACCGGCTGAAGGCGACCATGGCGCAGCCCGTCGTCGTCGACTTGCGCAACATCTATCGCCCCGAGGAGATGGAGGCCGCTGGCTTCGTCTATGAGAGCGTCGGCCGTCCGGCGGTGCAGGGCTGACAACGACACATGATTGTCATACCCCGCGAAGGCGGGGTATCCAGTAACCCCGATCTTCGTGATGATTGGGATCTGAGTTTACTGGATCAACCGTCGCAGTGCGCAATTGCGCACTAAGCGGATGATGACGGATGCGAGATTTTGCCCCGCAGCTTCGACACGCCTCTCCCGATCGATGCCGTGCTCGACGACCTCTCGCGCACGCTGGAGGCCAGCAACGCCGCGGTGCTGGTGGCGCCGCCGGGCGCCGGCAAGACCACGCGGGTGCCGCTGGCGCTGCTGGATGCGCCCTGGGCCAAGGGCAAGAAGATCATCGTGCTGGAGCCGCGCCGCATCGCCGCACGCGCCAGCGCCGACCGCATGGCCAAATCGCTTGGTGAGCGTGCCGGCGAGACCGTCGGCTACCGCGTCCGCTTCGGTTCGAAAATATCGCGCGCGACGCGCATTGAAGTCGTGACCGAAGGCATCTTCACCCGCCAGATCCTCGACGATCCCGAGTTGTCAGGCGTCGCTGCCATCCTGTTCGACGAATTCCACGAGCGATCACTCGACGCCGACATGGGTCTCGCACTGGCGCGCGATGCGCAAACCGGCTTGCGTGAGGACCTGCGCATCCTCGTGATGTCGGCGACGCTCGACGGCGCGCGCGTGGCAAAGCTGCTCGGCGATGCCCCCGTCGTCGAGAGCGAAGGCCGCGCCTTTCCAATCGAGACGCGCTATCTCGGCCGCAAGGCGGACGCGCCGATCGAGCGGCAGATGGCGGATGCGATTGCGTCCGCGCTGCGCGCCGACAGCGGCTCGGTGCTGGCGTTCCTGCCGGGCGCCGCCGAAATCCGCCGCACCCAGAATTTCCTCGGCGAACGCGTGCAGGACGCCAGCATCGAGATCGTGCCGCTGTTCGGGGCGCTCGATGCCGCGGTGCAGGACCGCGCCATCGCGCCGGCGCCGAAGGGCACACGCAAGGTGGTGCTGGCGACATCGATTGCAGAGACCTCGCTCACCATCGAAGGCGTTCGCATCGTCGTCGATTCCGGTCTCGCCCGCGTGCCGCGCTATGAGCCCGACATCGGCCTGACCCGGCTCGAGACCGTGCGCGCCTCGCGCGCGGCGGTGGATCAGCGTCGCGGCCGTGCCGGCCGCACCGAGCCCGGGGTCTGCTACCGGCTCTGGGACGAGCCGCAGACGGCCTCGCTCGCGCCCTACACCCAGCCGGAAATCCTCAGCGCCGATCTGTCCTCCCTGGGGCTCGATCTCGCGCAATGGGGCGTCGCCGATCCTGCCGCGCTGTCGTTCCTCGATCCGCCGCCGCAGCCGGCCTGGAAGGAAGCGAAAAGCCTGCTCGCCGAGCTCAACGCGCTCGATGGCGACGGCCGTATCACGGCCGAAGGCAAGAGCCTGCGGGCACTGGCGCTGCCGCCGCGGCTGGCGCGCATGATCGTGGATTCGCATCGTGCCGGCTGCGGCGAAGCCGCGGCGGAGATCGCGGCGATCATCACCGAGCGCGGGCTCGGTGGCGACAGCGTCGATCTCGAGTACCGGCGCGACCAGTTTCGCCGCGACCGCTCGCCGCGCGCTTCGAGTGCGCGCGATCTGGCGCGGCGCTGGGCCGCGCAGGTCGCGGCTTCGGAGAAGGCTGGGCCGCAGGAGGATCTCACCACCGGCCTGATGCTCGCTTATGCCTTTCCAGACCGCGTCGCGCGCAACCGGGGCAATGGCAGCTTCGTGCTGGCCAATGGCCGCGGCGCGTCCGTCGAGCAGAGCTCCTCGCTCGCCCGCGCGCCCTATATCGCGATCGGCGAGATGACGGGGACGGCGGCGAGCGGACGCATCCTGCTCGCCGCGCAGATCACCCAGGACGAGATCGAGAGCCATTTCGCCGAGCATATCGAGAGCACGGAAGACGTCTCGTTCGATCGCGGCGCGATGGCGCTGCGGGCGCGGCGCAAGCGCGTGCTGCACGCCATCACGCTGTCCGAGGCGACACTCGCCGTCTCGCCTTCGGAGGACACCGCGCGCATCTTCGCCGACGGGCTGATTGCTGCCGGTCTCGACCGGCTGCCCTGGTCGAAAGCCGCCAAGCAATGGCGCGACCGCGTGATGTTCCTGCGCAAGGCCGAAGGCGACAGCTGGCCCGACCTGTCAGACGACGGATTGATCGCACGCCGCGACGACTGGCTGGTGCCGGCGCTCTACGACAAGGTCGCGCTCAAGGACGTCTCCGCCGGCGATCTCTCCGACGCCCTGATGGCGCTGTTGCCCTGGGAGATGCGCGCGCGGCTCGACCGCGAAGCACCGACGCATTTCGAGGCGCCGACCGGAAGCGTGCTCGCGATCGACTACGAGGCCGAGCAGGGGCCGACCATCGCGGTGCGGCTGCAGGAACTGTTCGGCCTCAACACCCACCCCTCGATTGCCGCGGGCAAGGTGCCGCTGGTGCTGGAATTGCTGTCGCCGGCGCAGCGTCCGGTGCAGGTGACGCGCGATCTCCCCGGCTTCTGGCGCGGCAGTTACGCCGCCGTGC
>NZ_JXJM01000001.1:6253835-6281563 GCF_001593325.1 Bradyrhizobium sp. DOA1 | reverse complement strand
ACCTGCGCGGCCGCTATCCGCGCCATCCCTGGCCGGACGATCCCGCCAACGCGCTGCCGACAAGGCGGGCGAAGCCGCGCGGGACGTGAGAACTCCCGGCCGCATTAACCGTCCGCTCATCCTTTTCGTCAAAATGGCACGTACGGCGGCGCGCCTTCGCTCGCGGAGGGGCGTGCCGCGTGGTGAAATCGGGCTTTCGGCTCGGAAGTGGTGTGATGCGTAACATAGTGATCTTCGCAGCCGTCATGATCGGCCTCGGCACTTTCATGGCCCAGATGGCGGACAAGATGAGCTCCGCCTCCGCCACCTCGGTGCCGCGCACGACGGTGGCCGTCGCCTCCACCGCGCCGGCCGGCGGCCGCAACCTGGTCCTCTCTCGCGACGTCCGCGGGCATTTCCAGGCCGAGGGACGGATCGAGGGCCAGCGCATCGGCTTCATGGTCGATACCGGCGCGTCCGTCGTTGCGCTGAACGAGACCTCCGCCGCACGCTTCGGCCTGCGCCCCTCGCGCAGCGACTACACCGCCACCGTCTCCACCGCCAACGGCACCATCAAGGCCGCGCGCACCCGCATCGCCATGCTCGAGGTCGGCGGCCTCATCGTGCGCGACGTCGACGCCATGGTGCTGCCGGACACAGCGCTCTCGGAGAACCTGCTCGGCCTCTCCTTCCTGTCTCGCCTGAAGCGCTTCGAATACGCCAACGGCCAGATGGTGCTGGAGCAGTAGGCGCGGCCCGCATGTTCGTCCGACTGTCATTTTCAAAGATAATCTCTTCGCCCTGACCGCCTCCGCGGCAACGTTTCTTCGTTACCAAACTGCCGCAATTATCGGCCATAAGCCTTCATTCCCGCCTTTCGTTGCGGCCTGGCTTTCGCTAAGGCTGCAACAAATCCTGCCCCCTTTTCACGAGACCGCCTCAATGTTCCCGAAGCCGAAATCCGTATTGTTGCCCAACACCTACGCCTTCGAATCCGAGCCGATGGTGAAGCCGACGGGCTTTCGCGAGTATGACGCGCGCTGGTTGTTCCAGAAGGAAATCAACCTGATGGGTGTGCAGGCGCTCGGCATGGGGCTGGGCGCGCTGATCGCCGAGCTTGGCGTCAAGCAGGAGATCGTTACCGGCCATGATTTCCGCGGCTATTCGGCCTCGATCAAATATGCGCTGATCTCCGGCCTGATGGCGGCGGGATGCAAGGTGCACGACATCGGCCTTGCGGTGACGCCGATGGCCTATTTCGCGCAGTTCGACCTCGACGTGCCCTGCGTCGCCATGGTCACGGCCTCGCACAACGACAATGGCTGGACCGGCGTGAAGATGGGCGCCAACCGCCCGCTGACCTTCGGTCCCGACGAGATGACGCGGCTGAAGCAGATCGTTCTGAACGCGGAGTTCAAGAACAAGGCGGGCGGCTCTTACCAGTTCCACGAGAATTATCCGGCGCGCTACATCGCCGATCTCACCAATCGTCCCAAGCTGACGCGCAAGCTCAAAGTGGTCGCGGCCTGCGGCAACGGTACCGCCGGCGCGTTCGCGCCGCAGGTGCTGGAGGCGATCGGCTGCGAGGTGATCCCGCTCGACACCGAGCTCGACCACACCTTCCCGAAATACAATCCCAACCCCGAGGACATGGAGATGCTGCACGCGATCCGCGATGCGGTGCTGCATCACAAGGCCGATGTCGGCCTCGGCTTCGACGGCGACGGCGACCGCTGCGGCGTCGTCGACAACACCGGCGAGGAGATCTTTGCCGACAAGGTCGGCGTGATGCTGGCGCGCGATATGTCGGCGATCCACAAGGACGCGCAGTTCATCGTCGACGTGAAGTCGACCGGCCTGTTCGTCACCGATCCGGTGCTGCAGAAGCAGGGCGCCAAGACCGCCTATTGGAAGACCGGCCACTCCTACATGAAGCGCCGCACCAACGAGACGGGCGCGCTCGCGGGCTTCGAGAAGTCCGGCCATTTCTTTTTCAACAAGCCGTATGGCCGCGGCTATGACGACGGCCTGGTTTCGGCGATCGCGATCTGCGACATGCTCGACCGCGCGCCGGGCAAGTCGATGGCCGACCTGAAGAATGCGCTGCCGAAGACCTGGTCGTCGCCGACCATGTCGCCGCACTGCGCCGACGAGACCAAATACGGCGTCATCGACAAGGTGGTGAAGCACTTCGAAGGTTTGCAGGCGAAGGGTGTCAAGATCGGCGATCAGGCGATCCGCGATCTCGTCACTGTCAACGGTGTGCGCGTCACGGTGGAAGACGGCAGCTGGGGCCTGGTGCGCGCCTCCTCCAACAAGCCCGAGCTCGTCGTCGTGGTCGAGAGCCCGGTTTCCGAGCAGCGCATGCACGACATGTTCGAGATGGTGAACAGCGTGCTGCGCACGCATCCCGAAGTCGGCGAGTACAATCAGAAGATTTGAGGCGGAGGCTCTCTCCGCTGTCATGCCCCGGCTTGACCGGGGCATCCAGTACGCCGAGGCCTCTCGGCTTAATCATCGCCGTCTCTGGAATACTGGATCGCCCGGTAAAGCCGGGCGATGACAGCTTCCATGTGGCGCGACCTAAGCCGCCACCACCGCCGGGATCGGCAGCGAGGTGACCGACTTGATCTTCTCCATGGCGAAGCGCGAGGTGACGTTCTTCAGCGGCACGGCGCTGATCAGCTTCTTGTAGAACACGTCGTAGGCCTGCATGTCCGCGACCACGACGCGCAGCATGTAGTCGACGTCGCCGGCCATGCGGTAGAACTCCATCACCTCCGGCATGGCGCTGACGGCTTCGGCGAACCGCTTCAGCCAGGCGTCGGAATGGTCGGAGCTCTCGACCGACACGAACACGGAGATGCCGAGCCCGATCTTGTTCTGGTCGACGAGGGCGACGCGCTTGATGATCACGCCGTCGGCCTCCAGCCGCTGGATGCGCTTCCAGCAGGGGGTCGAGGACAGGCCGACGCGGTCGCCGATCTCGGCGACGGAAAGGGAGGCATCTTCCTGGAGTACCATCAGGATCTTGCGGTCGATGGCATCGAGGCGGCGGTTGGTCTCGGGAATCTGGACGGCAAGGTCAGTCATTTGAAGAACTTTGTTCCATTTCGAGGGCTGATTCCCCTGATATAGAGAAAATCATTCCCCAGCAAGCCCATAATCTCGGCGTAACAGTGGAATCGCTCTAGAGCCGGCCTTGCAAAAGGTCTTCAACTTCAACGCGTTGCGGGGCAGCCAGGCCGCCGCCATGGCCTGCGCATTTCAGCGCTGCCGCGGCCGCGGCGAATCGCAGCGCCTCCCGCAGCCCCTTACCCTCGGCGAGGCCAAGGGCGAAGGCGCCGTGGAAAACGTCGCCGGCGCCGAGCGTGTCGACCGCCCGAACCGGGAAAGCCGCCGTCTCTTCCAGCTCGCCCACGTCGTTCAGCCAGATCGTACCGCGCGGGCCGCGCGTGGCGGCGAGGAAGGCCGGCGTCAGCGCGGCCAGGCGCTTCAACGCCGCGCCATCGTCGGCAATGCCGGCGGTCTCCTGCGCCTGTTCGCTGGCGAACAGCAGATGCGAGGCGGTCGTGAGCAGGCCGTCCTGCAACGCCATCGCGCGATCGACGCCGACGATGACGGGAATGCCGCGCCGGCGCGCCTCAGTGCAGAGCGACGTCGCGAACGCGCTGCAGCGGCTTTCGACGAGCACCGCGTGGGAATTGGCGAGCAGTTCGCCGGGTTCGGGCAGCTTCACGGACCACAGGGCGGGATCGCGATAGATCGTCAGCGTCCGCTCCCCTGAGGGCTCGATCATGATCGCCGAGACCGGCGTGGTCACATCAGGCATGCGCACGATATGCGCGGTGTCGATGCCTTCAGCCGCCATCCGCTCGAGGATGAAGCCGCTCGAGGTCTCCCGCGCATCGCCCATCGGCCCCGCGAACGCGACGCGGCCGCCGAGCCGCGCGATGGCGATCGCCGCATTGAGCGCGTTGCCGCCGCAGATCTCGGCGAGATGGCTGGCGTTCGACTTGCTGCCGCGCGTGGGCACGGCCTCGACCCGAAAGGTCAGGTCGCGCACGGGAATGCCGATGCAGAGGATGCGCGGCGGAATCCCGGATGGCACCATCTGCGGTCAGCTCTTGTCGTGCACCCAGCGGCCGAGCAGATGATGAGCGATGGCGAAGGGATGCGGGCCGGCGAGCCCGTCGGGATGGGTCCGCGTCAGCATCTTTGCGGCCTCCTCGCGCGTGAACCAGCGTGCATCCTCCAGCTCGGAGTGATCGACCACAACGTCCTCGCTGACGGCCCGCGCGCTGCAGCCGATCATCAGCGAAGACGGATAGGGCCAGGGCTGGGTCATATAATACTGCACGTCGGTGCAGCGGATGCCGGACTCCTCGAAGATTTCGCGGCGCACCGCGTCCTCGATGGTCTCGGCCGCCTCGACGAAGCCGGCGAGGCAGGAATACATGCCCGGCGGAAAGTGCTTCTGGCGACCGAGCAGGCATTTGTCACCGGAGGCGACCAGCATGATCACGACCGGGTCGGTGCGCGGAAAATGCTCGGCCTTGCAGCTCGGGCAGTCCCGCTTCCAGCCGCCTTCCTTCATCGCGGTGCGCGTGCCGCAATTGGCGCAATAGCCGTGGCGCTGATGCCAGGTCACCATCGACTTCGCCATTGCCACGGCCGAGAGCTCTTCGGGCGGGATCGCGCCCTGCATCGCCATGCCGCGCAGCTCGGTCACGGTGTAGTCGGCGCCGCCGACCAGCTTCTCGGCGGCAGCCTGCGATAGGCCCATGCCGAACACGGCCGCCCCGTCGCGAAGGCCGAGGAACACCGTGCCGGGATTGGCGCCGCATTTCAGCGCTTCGTCAATCGAGAGCAGCGCGCGCACCTTCTCGCCCTCGTGCTTCACCAGCAGCGAGTCGCGATAGATCACATAGGCGCGCGAGGAGGGTTTCTGCTCCATCGCAAACAGCTTCTCGTCGTCGCGGCGCAGATGCGCGGCGCGGTCGAGGACATTGGTGACGAAGGCCGGCTGCCCCAGCGGAAACGCGTCGAATGCTGACATCTTTGTTCTTTCAACCCAACCAGATCTTGCGGCGGAGCGCGCTGATGAAATTCTGCACTTCGTTGGCGTCATGCGCCAGCGGCGGCATCACGCCCCACACCGGCCGCGGCCAGGCCGCGTCGCTGGTGCGGCGTGCGATGATGTGAACGTGAAGCTGCGGCACCAAATTGCCGAGGGCTGCGACATTGAGCTTGTCGCATTTGGTGATCTCCTTCAGCGCGCGCGAGACGCGGGAGATCTCGGTCATCAGCTGCGCTTGCTGCACCTCGTCGAGATCGATGATCTCGACCGCATCAGGCCGCCGCGGCACCAGCAGCAGCCAGGGATAATGTGCGTCCTTGATGACCAGCACCTTCGACAGCGGCAGATCGCCGATGTCGATGGTGTCCTCCTTCAGGCGGGAATGCAGCGACCAGGCGGGTTCGGGCATAGGTGTTTCCGGATGGCCCGATGGGACGGGCGTGTTGGGCCCGACCATACGATACCGATTCCGATAGGGGAAGGATTGGGCCCCGCTGTCACCGCATATACGGTCGTCGTCCCGGACAAGCGGAGCGAAGCGGAGCGCCGATCCCGGACCCATAACCACAGGGAGAAGTGTGGCCAAGACTCGTGGTTGCCAGCTCGCGCAACAACCTCTGTCTGTGGCTATGGATTCCGGGCTCGCGCTGCGCGCGCCCCGGAATGACGGAAACTACCCCTCCGCAATCACCCGCGCATTGGCGCGGATCGAGGCTTCGCTCACACGAATGCCGAGGCCCGGCCCGTCGGGCACCACGACATGACCTCCGCGATTGGCGACGCGCTCTTCCAGCACGTCCTCGGTCAACACATGATGCGGCATGTAGAATTCGCAGCCGAGCGAGATGCCTGATGTTGCCGCGATCAGCTGTGTGCCGGCGGCAAGGCCGATGCCGCCCTCCCACAGCGTGCCGCCATAGCCGGGCAGGCCGGCGATGTCGGCAATCGCCATGATCGCCTGCGCCTCGAACAGGCCGCCGGCCTTCATCAATTTGATCGAGACGGCATCGGCCGCCTCGCGGCGCACCACCTCCATCATGTCGCGGCGGTCGAAGCAGCTTTCGTCGGCGAGAACAGGTGTCTCCAGCGCCGCGGTGAGCTGCGCCATCACGTCGAGATATTTGCGCGGCACCGGCTGCTCGATGAAGGTCGGCGAAAACTCTTCGATATCGCGCAGGATCTTGATGGCGCCGAACGGCGCCAGCGCCTGGTTGTAGTCGACGCGCAGGTCCACCTTGTCGCCGAATTCCTCCCGGATCGCTTCGAGATGCGCGAGGTCCTCGCGATGCGCCTTCACGCCCGTCTTGACCTTGTAGATCACGTTGCCGTCTGGAACCATCTGCCGCATGCGCTCGAGATCGGCGGCGAAGTCGGGATCGGCGATCGAGAAGGAGAGGGGGATGGTGTCGCGCACCCGGCCGCCGAGGAGATCGGCGACCGAGAGCCCCGATGACTTGCCGACGATGTCGAGCAGCGCCATCTCGATCGCGACTTTCGCTTCGGCATGGCCGACCAGCGCGCGGTCGAGCTCGGCCATCAGCGCGCGGATGCGGCGCACCGGCTTGCCGAGCACGATGGGACGCAAGTAGATGTCCAGTGCCGAGAACGCCGCCTCCGGCGTTCCCGTGAACACTTCCCACGGCGCGGCCTCGCCCCAGCCGATCACGCCGTCACTGGACGTGAGCTCGATCAGCACGCGCTTGACCGTGCCCTTGACGTTGCCGACGCCCTGCAGGCGCGCCATCTTGATTGGGCTCTCGATCAGGAACAGCCTGAGACGTTCGATGGTCGCTTCGCTCATGTCAGGCCTCCATTGACGTGCCAGACCTGGCCGGTGACGTAGGATGCTTTTGGGGATGCCAGGAAGGCGATGATCTCGGCGACTTCCTCGGGTCGGCCGCGGCGGCGCATCGGGATCAGCGCTTCGGTCGCCGCAATCTGCTCGGGCGATAGCCGGCTCTCGCTCGGCTTGTCCTTGACGATGAGGCCCGGCGACACCGCATTGACGGTGATGCCGTCGCTGGCGAGCTCGATCGCGGTCAGCCGTACCAGTGCTTCCAGCGCGGAGCGGCTCGCAGCCGTTGCCGCGAAGGGCGCGAATTCGGGCCGGATTGCGTGCGCGACGAAGGACGATACCGCGACGATTCGCGAATCCTGCCCCGCACGCAGCAGCGGCAGCGCGGCCTCGACCATTCGCGAGAAAGCCAGCGCGGACTCATCCATCGCCTGCCGGAATTGGTCCGCCGGTGTGCCGATCGCGCTGCCGCGGCGGGCATGGCCGCCGACCAGGATCAATCCGTCGAGCCGGCCGAAGGCCGATTGCACGGCGGCGATCGCGTCGGTGACGGCGGCTTCCTCGGCGAAGTCGCCGCGGCATTGCCCGACGGTGGCGCCGCGTTCCTCCGCTTCTTCCATTGCGTCATCCAGGCCCGCCCAGTTCGACCGCGTGTGCAGCAAGAGACCTACACCAGGTGCTGCTAGCAGTCTCGCTGTGGCGCGACCGATGCCGCTGGCGGCGCCCGTCACGAGATAGACGCGATCGATAACAGTTTGGCCTCTTGCGGGAAGAAGTACTTGGCTCATCTCAATGCCGTTGTAGCCGGCGGTAGCGCGCCGGTGCGATGGAAATGGCTGAGGAAAGTGCGCGTCGCCGCTTCCTTGGGATTGTCGATCACCTGCCGCGCCGGGCCTTCCTCGACGACGACGCCGTCGCGCATGAAGATGAGGCGGTCGGCGACCTCGCGGGCGAACGCGATCTCGTGGGTCACGATCACCATGGTCATGCCTTCGGAGGCCAGTTGCTGGATCACGTTCAGGACTTCGCCGACCAATTCAGGATCGAGCGCGGACGTCGCCTCGTCGAACAGCATGACGTCAGGCTCCATCGCGAGCGCCCGCGCGATCGCGACGCGCTGCTTCTGGCCGCCGGAGAGCGTTGCCGGATATTGGTCCGCTTTTTCCGCAAGGCCGACCTTGGCAAGCTGCGCGCGCGCGAGCTTCTCGGCATCCGCCTTCGCCATGCGGCGCACCGTGACCGGTCCTTCCATGACGTTCTGCAGCGTCGTCATGTGCGGGAACAGGTTGAAGTGCTGGAACACCATGCCAGTGGTGGCGCGGAATTTTGCGAGAGTCTTCACATCGGGGAGCTTGGTACCTTCACCGAAGGCAAAGCGCGTGTCGCCGACGCGGACGCTGCCGCCGTCGGGGACGACCAGCAGGTTGATGCAGCGGAGCAGGGTGGACTTGCCCGAGCCTGACGGGCCGATCAGCGCGACGACGCCGCCCTTGGCGACGTCGAGATTGATGTTCTTGAGTACCTCGTTGCTGCCGAAGCTCTTGCGAAGGCTGCGGATCTCGATTTTCGGCGTCTCACTCATTCGCTCACCGCCAGTCGCTTCTCGCCGCGCCGGACGAGGATGGTGAGCGGGATCAGGATCGCCGCATAGGCAACCGCGACCGCGGTGTAGGTTTCCAGCGGCCGGTAGCTGTCATGGGCGGCGACCTGGCTCTGGTAGACGAGGTCGGGCACCGCCAGCACCGAGACCAGCGAGGTGTTCTTGAACTGGATGATCGACTGGTTCATCAGCGCCGGGATCATGCGCTTGATCGCCTGCGGCAGCACGATGCGCCGCATGGTCTGGATCGGCGTCATGCCGAGCGCGGCGCCGGCTTCGGACTGGCCGCGGTCGATCGAGATGATGCCGCCGCGGATGATCTCGGAATAGAACGAGCCGCCATAGAGCGAAAGCGCCAGCGCGGAAGCCGTGATCGGCGTCATCTCGACGCCGGCGAGGATCGGCAGCGCGTAATAGAACCAGATCAGCTGCACCAGGATCGGCGTGCAGCGGAACGCCTCGATGAAGGCGAGCGCGGCGATGCGCAGCGCCCGAAAGCGCGACAGACTGCCGAACGCACCCAGCAGGCCGAACAGCAGCCCGCACACCACGATGACCACGGTGAAGCCGACGGTGACGCCGAGCCCGTTGAGAAAGAGCCAGCGATAGCTCCAGAGGATGCCGAAGTCCCACTGATACATGCGTATTAACTCGTACCCGATGTCAGCTCAGAAACTCGCCGTCATGCCCGGGCTTGTCCCGGGCATCCACGTTCTCTGTGCCGCGGGGAAGACGTGGATGGCCGGGACAAGCCCGGCCATGACGGTGCGGATGCTTCAGGCGCTCAATACATCTTACAACGACACGCCCGGCGGAATGTCCGCTTCCGTCACGCCCACCAGCTCCATGTTGGTGATGATCGCGTTGCGGATGAAGCCGAGGCCCTTGTTGAAGTCGATCCAGGTGTTGACGTAGTCGCGCCAGGTCTTGTCGGCCTCGCGGCGGAAGCCGGCATTCGACGTGGTGGCGAAGATCGGCGTCGGCAGCACGAGCTGGCCGAGCGACGGGTTCTTCTTCAGCACGGTCAGCGACAGCATGGTGATCAGGCATTGCGCATCGACGCGGCCGGTCTGCAGCGCGGCGGTGGCCTCGTCGGCGGTCTTCAGCCGCGTGATCTGCGCCTTCGGTGTCAGGCGGCTGACGACCTGGTCGTGCGAGGAGCCCTGGTCGACGGCGATCTTGATGTCGGGCGAGTTCAGCTCGGCCCAGGTCTTCGGCTTGAAGTCCTTCTTGCAGAGGATGGCGAAGGCGTTGTTGAAGACCGGCACCGAGAAGTCGACCACCAGCGCACGCTTCGGGGTCGGGTTGAGGCCGAAGAAGATGTCGATTTTGTTGGCCTGGAGGTCGAGCACCGAATTGCCCCAGGTGGTCTCGGTGATCTCGAGCTCGGCCTCCATGTCGTCGGCGAGCCCCTTGGCGATGTCGATGTAGAAGCCCTTCCACTGCCCGGAGGTGAGGTCCTTCATGTAATAGGGCGCGCCGCCGCCGACGGCGCCGATCCGCATCTTCTTGGTCCGGCGGATGCGGGCGAAGGTCGATTCGTTCGGATCGGCCGTCTGCGCCACCGCCGGGGCAGCCAGCGTGGCCGCAGCCATTGCGCCAAGTCCGACAATCGATGCGACATCACGACGTGTAACCATTTGAGAATCGCTTTTCTGGCTGGATGAAGGTGTGATGGCTCCCGCGCGAAAAATTCAGCCTTCAATCGGCGTCAGCCGGCTGAAAAATGCTCCGGATCCAATTCTCGCGCACCCTTTGTTTTGGTTCAGGCAGGATTTCATAGAAAGGCGCTGGCGGGCGGGCCCTGTCAAGACTGGATTGCATCAAGCATGTGCGCGGCCTCGAAGATAGGCATGGTGCCTATCGGCCGTGATGCTTTCGGAGGCGCGTAAGCGCGTCCGCGTGTTGCGGCAGGCGCGCCGCCGGATGAGGCTGGGAGAGCGGGGCAGTGCGCGGTATTCGGCGACTAAATTGAGAATATCCTGTGGCTCGCATTAAGAAAGCGGGCGTTTGTCCGAGGGAAGGCGGCCGCCGCCGGCGCGTCAGGCGAACAGCACCCTGTCGGTGCCGTTCGCCGAAGGTTGGTATGGATCGGCTGATCCTATTCGGCGGCTTCGATGCGAAGAGTCACGAGCCGCGCCAGTGCGTCGCGGACGCCTGCACCGTAGGCGGGATCGGCCTTGGTGCAGTTGGCGATGTGCCGCTCCTGGATCGGCACGGCCGCCACCCCGACAGAACGAGCCGTGTTGTCGAACAAGGCTTGCCGCTGCGCAGCGTTCATCTTGCGGAAGAGGTCGCCGGGTTGCCGGTAATGATCGTCGTCGATGCGGTGATCCCAATGCGCCGCCGCGCCGTCGATCTCGAGCGGCGGCTCGTTGAGGTCGGGCTGGTCCGCCCACTCGCCGCGGCTGTTCGGGAAATAGGTCGGCGTGCGCCCGAGATTGCCGTCGGTTCGCATCGCGCCATCGCGATGGTAACTGTGATACGGGCATTTCGGCGCGTTGACCGGGATCAGATGATGGTTGACGCCGAGGCGATAGCGCGCCGCGTCACCATAGGAGAACAGCCGTGCCTGCAGCATCTTGTCGGGTGAGAAGCCGATGCCGGGGACGATATGGGCCGGAGAGAAGGAGGCCTGCTCGACTTCGGCGAAGACGTTTTCCGGGTTGCGGTTCAACTCGAAATAGCCGACCTCGATCAGCGGGAAGTCCGCCTTCGGCCAGATCTTGGTCAGGTCGAACGGGTTAAAGGCGAACGCTTTGGCTTGACCGTCGGTCATGACCTGCACGAACATCGTCCAGCGCGGGAAATCGCCGCGTTCGATGCTCTCGAACAGGTCGCGCTGGTGAGTCTCGCGGTCCTTGCCGATGAGGGCTTCAGCCTCGGCGTCCGTCAGGTTTTCGATCCCCTGCTGGGTCCGGAAGTGAAACTTCACCCAGGTGCGCTCATTGGCGGCGTTGATGAAGCTGTAGGTGTGGCTGCCGAACCCGTGCATGTGCCGGAAGCTCTTGGGAATGCCACGTTCGCTCATCACGATGGTGACCTGGTGCAGGGCCTCCGGCAGCAGCGTCCAGAAGTCCCAATTGTTGTCGGCGCTGCGCATTCCGGTGCGCGGATCGCGCTTGATCGCATGATTGAGGTCGGGAAAGCGCAAGGGATCGCGGAAGAAGAACACGGGCGTATTGTTGCCCACCATGTCCCAATTGCCTTCCTCGGTGTAGAACTTCAGTGCAAAGCCGCGAATGTCGCGTTCGGCGTCGGCCGCGCCGCGCTCGCCGGCCACCGTCGAGAAGCGCGCGAACATCGGCGTCACCTTGCCGATCTCCGAGAAGATCTTCGCCTTGGTGTAGCCTGAGATGTCATGGGTGACCGTGAAGGTTCCGAAGGCGCCGGATCCCTTGGCGTGCATGCGCCGCTCGGGAATCACCTCGCGATCGAAATGGGCGAGCTTCTCGATCAGCCAGACGTCCTGCAGCAATGCGGGGCCGCGGCGGCCGGCGGTCATAATGTTGAGATTGTCGCTGACGGGGGCTCCCGTGGCGTGCGTGAGATGGGGGCGTTTGTCGCTCATGGCGTAAGTCCTGGTCGATGATGGAGGTGGGTATCGGCGCCGCGCGGTCAGCCGTGCCAATGGGAATTGCGGATGACGCTGCAGAAATTGCCGCGATGGAAATGCGGTTCCTTGTCGGCGATGACATCGGCCTTGACGTTGCCGAACGTCGTGTCCGGCCGATACTTGATGCCGTCGTAGAAGGCCTGGATGATGTCTTCCTTGAAATGCGGCGTGCGCGGAAACGCCTTCACGACCGCTTCGCGCTCCGTGTCGGAATATTCATCGTAGGTCAGTCCGAGGACATCCATCTCGACGCCCGCGGTCACCAGCGCGACGACCGGGTGCATGTGCTGAGGGATGCCCGGCGTCGTGTGCAGGGCGATCGCGGTCCAGACCGTGTAGGCGTCCGCCTCGGATATTCCGTGGCTGCGCAGGAAGTCGCGTGCGGCATGCGCGCCGTCGACCTCGAACCGCTCGTGCTTGCTGCCGTGGCCCGGCATCAGGCCGATGTCGTGAAACATGGCGCCGGCGTAGAGCAGTTCGCGGTCGAATGTCAGCCCGCGGCGAACTCCGGCCATCGCGCCGAACTGGTAGACGCGGCTGGAATGATTGAAGAGCAGGTCGGTTTCGGTATCGCGAATATATTCGGTGATGGCGCGAGCGAGCTTGCTGTCGGGAATGACAGCGGCCTTGGTGATGTCTGACATGATCAGCTCCTTGAATGTGGGTCGCCTGCATGTTAGTTCCGGGCTGGATTGTCTTGAATCGACGTAATACGTCTAGAACGGACAAATCCGGATCGAGGCGGCCATGGGCGCGAAGCCGAAAACGAGGACAGTTGTGATCGTGGCGCTGCCGGGCGTGCAGCTGCTCGACGTTGCCGGACCGCTCGACGTGTTTGCCGAGGCCAACGTGCAGGCCGGCTATGACGCCTATGCCTTGTTCGTGGCGGGTGCGGAGCCGGGGCCGATCCGCAGCTCCTCGGGTGTCCGGCTGATGCCCGACCGGATCGTCGACCGTGACTTCCAGGAACCGGTCGACACCCTGCTGGTCGCGGGATGCCCGAACGCAGCGGAAGTCCCGGCGGATGGAGGTGTCGTCGACTGGCTGCGGCGGCGGGCTTCGCGAACCCGCAGGTTCGGCTCGGTGTGCAGCGGGGCGTTCTTCCTTGCCGCCGCCGGTCTGCTCGATGGAAGGCGGGTCACGACGCATTGGGCGGTCGCGGACATGCTGGCCAGGAAATTCCCGTCGGTCACGGTGGACAAGGATGCCATCTACGTCACCGACGGCAAGCTCCGTACGGCCGCGGGCGTCACCGCCGGGCTGGATCTGGCACTGGCGCTGGTTGAGGAAGATCTCGGGCGCGATACGGCCATGAAGGTCGCAAGCCAGCTCGTGATGTTCTTCAAGCGTCCGGGTGGGCAGATGCAGTTCACCCGCAAGGGCGAGGCCGTTCCCGCCGGCCGCGCCGCGCTGCAGGAGTTGCAGCGCTGGGTCGCCGCCAACCCCTCGCTCGATCACAGCGTTGCAAACCTCGCGGAGCGCATGGAGCTCAGCCCAAGGCACTTTGCCCGGCTCTTCCGCGCCGAGGTCGGGGTCACGCCTGCGACCTGGGTCGAAGAAGCCCGGGTCAATGCGGCAAGAAGGCTGCTCGAGTTCGGCAACGAACCACCGAAGCAGGTGGCGCTGCATTGTGGGTTCGCCGATGCCGATACGCTGCGCCGCGCCTTCCATCGTCACGTCGGCGTGACGCCGGCCGAATACCGCAAGCGGTTTGCACGAATCACGGAGGTTCCAGATCGCCGACGTTGAGGTCAGAGCGGGCTGACGGGCCATCCGCCGGGTGTGCGGGGGACCTCAGGATACCCGCTTGCTTTCCGCTCCCTTTGGCCCCAAATAGGGACCGGGAGATTGGCGGTGGACGAGCCACTCGCCAACCGGGTCAGGTCCGGAAGGAAGCAGCCCTAACGAGGTCCGGATCGGGTCGCTCGTCAGTCTCCTACCTGTTTTTTTCGAGCGAACCAGCGCCGGCGGGCTTCCCGCCAGCGCGCTCCTTTCCGCAAAAGCCGGCCGAGAGAGATTTCATTGCGGATCGACCGATGACCGACGCTGGCGCCCCTCCCAATCCTGACAGCGCCGGCCAAGCCGGCAACACGCCCTACCGGGTGCTGGCGCGCAAATACCGTCCTTCCTCATTCGACGACCTGATCGGCCAGGAGGCCGTGGTCCGCACCGTCTCCAACGCGTTCGAGACCGGGCGCATCCCGCAGGCCTGGATCCTCACCGGCGTCCGCGGCGTCGGCAAGACCACCACCGCGCGCATTCTGGCTCGTGCACTCAACTATGAGATGCCTGAGGGCTCGGTGAAGGGGCCGACCATCCACATGCCCTCGCTCGGCGTGCACTGCCAGGCGATCATGGAAAGCCGGCACATGGACGTGCTGGAGATGGACGCGGCGTCACACACCGGCGTCGACGACGTCCGCCAGATCAATGACAGCGTGCGCTATGCCCCCGCCAGCGCCCGCTACAAGGTCTACATCATCGACGAAGTCCACATGCTGTCGACAGCGGCGTTCAACGCCTTCCTGAAGACGCTGGAGGAGCCGCCGGAGCACGCCAAATTCGTGTTCGCCACCACCGAGATCCGCAAGGTTCCCGTCACCGTGCTGTCGCGCTGCCAGCGCTTCGACCTGCGCCGTGTCGAGGCCGATGTGCTGATGAAACACCTCGCCAACATCGCGGCCAAGGAAAGCGTCGAGATCGAACCGGAGGCGCTCGGCATCATCGCGCGTGCCGCCGAAGGCTCGGTGCGCGATTCGCTGTCGCTGCTCGACCAGGCGATTGCGCATGCGGCGGGCCAGGTGAAGGCCGACGCGGTCAGGCAGATGCTGGGCCTTGCCGACCGCACCCGCGTCATCGACCTCTTCGAGTCGCTGGCGCGCGGCGACATCGCCGCCGCCTTCAAGGAGTTCCGCGACCAGTACGACGTGGGCGCCGATCCGGTCGTGGTGCTCTCGGACCTCGCCGAATTCGTCAATTTCGTCACCCGGGTGAAGGTCATTCCGGCGGTTGCCGACAACGTCGCCTATGGCGAGACCGAGCGGGTTCGCGCGCGGGACTTCGCCTCGAAGATCTCCATGCGGGTGCTGTCGCGGATGTGGCAGATGCTGCTCAAGGGCATCACCGAGGTACAGGCCGCAACGCGCCCCGCCGCCGCGGCCGAGATGGTTTTGGTGCGTATCGCCTACGTGGCCGATCTGCCGACGCCGGACGAAGCCATCAGGATGCTGGAACAGAACGGCGGCGGCTCGCAGGTCGTGAACGGCGGGGGAGCTGCGCGCAGCGCGCCGGGTGCGCCGATGGCTTCTGCGCCGCCGGTCACGTCTGCGCCCGTTCGTATGCCGACGTCATCGCCGTCTTCCTTCGGTGGTGGCGCACGGCCGCAGATGGCTGCCCCCGCGCCGGCCCCGCAAGGCGCCACGCCGCAGCTGCGCATCACGAGTTTCACCCAGCTCGTCGCGCTCGCAGGCCAGAAGCGCGACATCATGACCAAGAGCGCGCTCGAAGGCGACATGCGCCTGGTCCGTTTCGAGGAGGGCCGGCTGGAAGTCGCGCTCGAGCCCAACGCCTCCAAGACCATGATCTCGGAGCTTGCGAGGAAATTCGAGCTGTGGACCGGCCGCCGCTGGACCGTGATCGTCTCCAACGAACAAGGCCAGCCGACGCTGCGCTCGGTGAACCAGGCGGCGAAGCAGGAGCATGCCCGCACCGCCGAGGCCGATCCGCGCGTGCAGGAGGTGCTGTCGCGTTTCCCCGGCGCGAAAGTCGTCGAGGTCCGCAGGCTTGCCCCCGAGACGCCGGAAACCAATATTAACGCCGACTATGGCAGTGACGATCCACCGGCCGGTTTCGACGGCGACGACGATCTCTGAGCCTCTTTCAAGGACATCGAGCTATGGCTGATTTTCTCGGCATGATGAAGCAGGCGGCGCAGCTGCAATCCAGGATGCAGGAGATGCAGGACCAGCTCTCGAGCGTCGAGGTCGAGGGCATTTCCGGCGGCGGCCTCGTCGCCGTGCGCATGACCGCCAAGATGGACGTCAAGAGCATCAATATCGATCCCTCGCTGATGAAGGCTGAAGAGCGCGAGGTGCTGGAAGACCTGCTCGTTACCGCGCTTGCGGATGCCCGCCGCAAGGCGGAAACGGCGGTGCAGGAGAAGATGCAGTCGCTCACGGGCGGGCTCGGCCTGCCGCCGGGGTTGTTCGGCCAGTAAGATGGGCGCGGTTGCAGGTCCTGAAATCGAGCGGCTGGTCCAGCTGCTCGCGCGGCTGCCGGGCCTTGGTCCCCGTTCGGCGCGGCGCGCGGCGCTGCACCTGATCAAGAAGCGCGAAGCGCTGATGATGCCGCTGTCGTCGGCGCTCCAGGTTGCGCTCGACAAGGTCGAGGTCTGCAAGACCTGCGGCAACATCGACACGCAAAACCCCTGCACCGTCTGCACCGATCCGAAGCGCGATCCCTCCATCATCGTCGTCGTCGCCGACGTCGCCGACCTCTGGGCGCTGGAGCGCGCCAATGCCACCCAGGGGCGCTATCATGTGCTGGGCGCGACATTGTCGCCGCTCGACGGCGTCGGCCCGCAGGACCTCACGATCGACGCGCTGGTGGCGCGTGCCCATGACCAGCAGGTGCATGAGATCATCCTGGCCCTCAATGCGACGGTGGACGGCCAGACTACGGCGCACTACATCACCGACTTGCTTCAGGACGCCAACGTGAAGGTGACGCGCCTCGCCCACGGGGTTCCCGTCGGCGGCGAGCTTGATTATCTCGATGAAGGTACGCTATCGGCTGCGATGCGGCAGCGCACCCTGTTCTAGAGCGTTTTCGAGCGAAGTGGATACCGGTTCGTGTGAAGAAAACGCGTCAAAGCAAGAATTCCCATCCAGACTTTACGGAACGGACGACATGACGAAACTTTTCGCCACACGCTCGGCTTTGGTCGCGACGATGATGATTCTGGTGACCCCGGCCATTTCCGCGCAGCAGGGCGATGAGACGCCGCCGTCCAAGCCCGGCAAGCCGATCAACACCGGCGACGTCCTGTCGGGCGAGCTGAACGCGATGAAGGTGCGCGACGTCAAGAACGGCAAGCGCGTCGCCACCTATCAGATCACGTCCGAGCCGCGCCGGCTGCCGCCGCCGAACGGGCTGTGCAATCTCGAGACCGGCCCCGAGACCTTCCAGCTCGTCACCTCCAGCGACGCGCAGGCCACGCAGCTGAAATCCTTCGTCGGCAAGGAGATCTCGGTCAAGGTCGACGAGATCGCCTGCGCCAGCGACGCCGGCCAGATGAGCGAGGCCGTGATCACGAAGTGGAGCCTGATCAAGAAGCAGTAGGGGGCGCTCTCTCCGACTCCGGTGTCATCGCCCGCGAAGGCGGGCGATCCAGTACGCCGCAGCTTCACGGTCAATCACAACTGTCTCGGAATACTGGATGCCCCGCCGGAGCCTGTCATCGGGCTCGCCGTAGGCGAGACCCGGTGGCGCGGCATGACAGCAAGTGTGGGCTACACCCGCACCGGCCCCAGCGCTTCGAAATGCCCGCGCTTCTGCAAATACGCCAGCAGCATCAAGCTCGGGATGGCGACGAGGACGGAGATCGCGAAGAACATCGGCCAGCCCGTCTCTTTCGCGAGGTACCCCGCGCCTGACGACAAATAGGTGCGTCCCACAGCGGCGAGCGCGGTCAGCAGCGCATATTGGGTCGCGGTATGCAGCGGGTTCTGGCACAGCGCCGAGAGATAGGCGACGAAGATCACGGTGCCGATGGCGTTGCAGAAATTGTCGGAGGTGATGGCCAGGGTTAGCGCCCATTCGTTGACGCCGACAAGCGCAAGCCACGAAAACGACAAATTGGACATCGCCTGCACGATGCCGCCGATCCACAGGCTGGTTGCGAGCGAATAGCGCCGGGCCACGAAGCCGCCGGCAAAACCGCCCGCCAATGTCGCGATGATACCGACTCCCTTGACGATCACGGCGTAGTCGTTGCGCGTGAAGCCGATATCGATCACGAACGGCACGGTCATGTTGCCGGAAAACGCGTCGGTGAATTTGAACAGCACGACAAAGGCAAGCGCGGTCCATGCCTCCTTTCGCTGCAAGAACTCTGAGAACGCGCCCAGCGCGGCATGGAACACCCGCGTGAGGGCGCCATCGTCCCGCGTGACGGCCTCGGCGCGCTGCGATTGTGCCGGCTCGGTGGCGGCCAGTGCAGTCACCGTGCCGATCAGCACCATGGCCGCCATCACCACATAGCCCCACATCCAGGCGGCGCCACGCGGGACGACCGCCTCGAAACCGGTGACGATGAACAAGGCGCCCGCAGTCGATACCAACATGCCGATGCGGTAAGCCGCGACATAGGCGGCCATGCCGGCGGCCTGCTCGCTCTCGGGCAGGCTCTCGACGCGGAAGGCGTCGACGACGATGTCCTGGGTCGAGGACATGGTCGCGACCAGGAGTGCGCCAAGCGCGACGAACAGCGGCGAGCGCGCCGGATCGGTCAGGGCCAACAGCAGAATAGCGCCGATCAGCAGCAGCTGCGAAAACACCAGCCAGCCACGGCGACGTCCGAAGGCACGGGTGAAGAGCGGGACATGCAGCGCATCGACCAGCGGCGCCCACAGGAATTTGAGCGTGTACGGCGTTCCAACCAGCGCGAACAGCCCGATCGTTCCGAGATCGACCCCGGCCTCGGCCATCCAGACCAGCAGCGTCGATCCCGACAGCGCCAGCGGCAGCCCCGAGGAGAAGCCGAGGAACAGCACGATTAGCACCCGCGGCTGCAGGTAAACGGCAAGGCTGTCGCGCCAGGAGGGCGCAGGCGCGGAAGCCGCGGCGGAGGAGGTCGCGTCGGGTGCGGTCATGAGGGGGTGTTAGCAGATTCTGGCGGAAAAGACTGTTGCGAGCTCAGTGGGGCGGATGCTCTCTCCACCCTCTCGATGTCATCGTCCGCGAAGGCGGACGATTCAGTACTCCGCGGCGTCTCGACTCAATCACACGGGCTGCGGAATACTGGATGCCCCGCCTTCGCGGGGCATGACAGTCATGGGGCATGACGGTGTGCCCTAATTTCACTCCCCGGCCTGGAGCTTCCTTGGAAACAGCTCCGCCGCCCCCGTCGCCACCAGACGCGGGCCTTCCGCATCGCTCTTGCTGAAATCGAGTTCTTCTATCCGTCCTGCGCGCTTCTCGATCTTGTCGGCGGAGATCAGCACCTGGCGGACGTCCTCGTTGACGTCGGAAAAATGCTTCTGCAGCTTCAGTACGCGGTCGCGCAGGCGGCCGAGGTCGTCGCCGAGCTTGATCACCTCGGTGCGAATCTGGTCGGCGGCATCGCGCATGCGCGCGTCCTTCATGATCTGCTGCATCACCTGGATCGCGAGCATCAGCAGAGAGGGCGATACCAGCACGACGCGGGCGCGATAGGCCTTCTGGATCACGTCGTCGAAACCGTCATGGATCTCGGCGTAGACCGATTCCGACGGCACGAACATCAGCGCCATCTCCTGGGTCTCGCCGGCGACGAGATATTTCTCGGCAATGTCGCTGACGTGCTTCATCACGTCGCCGCGCAGCCGCTGCGTGGCGATGCGCTTCTCCTCGTCGGTGCGGGCGTCGTGCAGCGCCGTCATCGCCTCCAGCGGAAATTTCGCGTCGATGCAGAGCGGGCGCTGGTCCGGCAGGAACACGACGCAGTCCGGCCGCTTTCCGGTCGAAAGCGTGAACTGGAACTCGTAGGAGCCTTTCGGCAGTCCGTCCTGCACGATCGCCTCCATCCGCGCCTGGCCGAAGGCGCCGCGCGACTGCTTGTTGGCGAGCACGTCGCGCAAGGTCGTCACCTGCGTGGTGAGGTCGGTGAGGTTCTTGTGCGCGCTGTCGATGATGCCGAGCCGCTCGTGCAGCGCGCGCAGGCTCTCCATGGTGTTGCGGGTGGAGTGCTCCATGGATTGGCCGACGCGGTGCGTCACCGAGTCCAGCCGCTCGTTGAGCCCCCGCGCCATCTCGGCCTGACGCCCCGCCAGCGCTTGTGTCATGGCATCGACCCGGCCCGAGGATTCGCTCTGGGCTCGCAGCACTTCGCTGAGCCGTTCCTCGAGCTCGTCGGCCCGGATCGCGTGCGCCATGGCGAGTTCCGCGCCGCGCCGCCCGGAGCGCGCGATCACCACGGCGATGACTACCAGCAGGATGAGGACCAGGGCACCGAAGCCGATCAGCGCGTCGATCGTGCGCACCGGCCAGTCGCCAGCCGTGAAAATGATCTCGTTCATGCCTGCCCTTCTAGCCGATTCGCACGCGAACGCGAACGAAGAGGGAACGATGACGGTTAACGAGGCACTAATTTTTATGGTTAATGGAGCCCGAAGATTTATGGTTAGCGGAGGGTTAACGGAGTTCCTCGCTGGATTGACCGCATCCGGCGCGCAGCTTAAATCGCGGCCATGGCCCTCAGAGAAATCATCATCCTGCCCGACAAGCAGCTGCGCCTGGTCTCCAAGCCGATCGAGAAGGTCACGCCGGAGATCCGCAAGCTTGCCGACGACATGTTCGAGACCATGTACGACGCGCCCGGCATCGGCCTTGCTGCGATCCAGGTCGCGCAGCCGCTGCGGCTGATCACCATGGACCTCGCCAAGCGCGACGAGGACGGCGAGACCAGGCACCAGCCCCGCGTCTTCATCAATCCGGAGATCATCGCCTCCTCCGAGGAGCTGTCCACTTACGAGGAAGGCTGCCTGTCGATTCCCGAATATTACGAGGAGGTCGAGCGTCCCGCGAAGGTGCGCGTGCGTTTCCTCGACCTCGACGGCAAGGTGCACGAGGAGGACGCCGAAGGCCTCTACGCCACCTGCATCCAGCACGAGATCGACCATCTCAACGGCGTCCTGTTCGTCGACTATCTGTCGAAGCTTAAGCGCGACCGCGTGATGAAGAAGTTTGAGAAGGCCGCTAAGCGCGCGGGCGAGTAGGGCCCGGCTCTCTCAACTCGTCATGGCCGGGCTTGACCCGGCCATCCACGCCTTGCTTGCTTTGTCGCCAAGTCCGTGGATGCCCGGGACAAGCCCGGGCATGACGGAGAATCAGAACTCTCACCGAATGCAGCCCCGATGCCCCTCCGCCTGATCTTCATGGGCACGCCCGATTTCTCCGTGCCGACGCTGCTCGAGCTGGTCGCGCATGGCCACGAGATCGTAGCCGTCTACACCCGCGCGCCGAAGCCCGGTGGCCGCCGCGGCCTGCAATTGCAGCCGACGCCGGTCGAGGACGCCGCGCGAAAGCTCGGTGTTCCCGTGCTGACGCCGAAGACGTTGAAGACGCCGGAAGCGCTCGATGAGTTTCGTGCGTTCGATGCCGATGCGGCCGTCGTCGTCGCCTACGGCATGATCCTGCCGCAGGCGATCCTCGATGCGCCCAAGCTCGGCTGCTACAATCTGCATGCCTCGCTCTTGCCGCGCTGGCGCGGTGCCGCGCCCATCAACCGCGCCATCATGGCCGGCGATGCCGAGAGCGGCGTGATGGTGATGAAGATGGACGTCGGCTTGGATACCGGCGACGTCGCCATGGCCGAGCGTCTTGCGATCACGGACACCATGACCGCGGCTGACCTGCACGACCGTCTCTCCCGGTTGGGGGCCGATCTCACGGTGCGCGCGATGGCCGCGCTCGGACGCGGCGGGCTCCAACTCAAAAAGCAGAGCCAGGACGGAGTCACCTATGCCGCCAAGATCGACAAGGCCGAGGCGCGGATCGACTGGAGCAAGCCCGCGCGCGCCGTGCTGCGCCACATCCACGGCTTGTCGCCGTTCCCCGGCGCCTGGGCGGAGCTTGACAATGCGCGCGTCAAAATCCTGCGCTGCGAGCCCGCGAAAGGCGCGGGCGCGCCGGGCGAAGTGCTCGACGACCACCTCACCATCGCCTGCGGCGAGGGCGCCATCCGCATCATCGAGCTGCAGCGCGAAGGCAAGGCCCGCATGCAGGCCGCGGATTTTTTGCGTGGCGTGCCGCTGAAGGCGGGAGCTAAATTCCACTGACGCTGTCATACCCCGCGAAGGCGGGGTATCCAGTACGCCGAGGCTTCTCGGCAACCGGATGGGCTGCGGACTACTGGATTGCCCGCCTTCGCGGGCAATGACAGCGAAACTGGATACAATGCCCCGCTACAAGCTCACGATTGAATATGACGGCGCGCCCTTCTGCGGCTGGCAGGTGCAGGAGTCGCTGCCCTCGGTGCAGGGCGCCTTGGAAGCCGCCGTCAAGGCGATGACCGGCGCCGATCTGCGCGTGCACGGCGCCGGCCGCACCGACGCCGGTGTGCATGCGCGCGGCCAGGTCGCGCATGTCGACGTCGAGAAGCCATTTCCGCCGGGCCGGTTTCGCGACGGGCTGAACGCGCATCTGCGGCCGCATCCGGTCGCGGTGCTCGAGGCCGAGATCGTCCCCGAGACCTTCGAGGCGCGCTTCTCGGCCATCAAGCGCCACTACCGCTATCGCATCGTCAACACCCGCGCCAATCTCGCCCTCGACATCGGTCACGCCTGGCGCGTGCCGCGACGGCTCGACAGCGACGCGATGCATGCGGCCGCGCAGCGCCTGCTCGGCAAGCACGATTTCACCACGTTCCGCGACACCGAGTGCCAGGCCAAATCGCCGGAGAAGACGCTCGACCAGCTCGACGTGCTGCGCGACGGCCGCGAGATCACGATCATCACCTCGGCGCGCTCGTTCCTGCACAGCCAGGTGCGCTCGATGGTGGGCTCGCTGGTCTGGGTCGGCGAAGGACGCTGGAGCGCCGACGATCTCTCCGCCGCTCTCGCCGCCCGCAACCGCGCCGCCTGCGGCATCGTCGCCCCGCCGGAGGGCCTGTATCTGGTGAAGGTGGATTATTAGCGAGGGCGCAGAGATCGCGTGCGATCTCACCACACCCTCGCTGTCATGCCCCGCGAAGGCGGGGCATCCAGTACGCCGCGGCCCCTCGGCTCAATCACTGCTGCCTCTGGAATACTGGATCGCCCCCCTTCGCGGGCGATGACAGCGCAACCCGTGGTGGCGCTGAGCGCTTAGGCAAAATACCGCGCCAAAATCCCCCGATACACCTTGGTCAGCTTCTCCAGATCAGCCACCGGCACGCGCTCGTCGATCTGGTGCATGGTCTGGCCGACCAGGCCGAACTCGATCACCGGGCAGTAGCTGGAAATGAAGCGCGCGTCCGAGGTGCCGCCCGAGGTCGACAGCTCCGGCTTGCGGCCGGTCACCTCCTCGATTGCGGCCACTGCGAGATCGGTGAACGGGCCGGGCTTGGTCACGAACACGTTGGAGTTCGAGGGCTCCCAGACGATGCGGGCCTTGATGCGGTTGCCGCAGGCTTTTGCGAGGCGCGTCTCGACCAGCTCGCGCAAGCTCGCTTGCGTGTGGTTGTCGTTGTAACGGATGTTGAATTTCGCGCGGGCCTCGCCGGGAATGACGTTGCTCGCCTTGTTGCCGACGTCGACCGAGGTGAATTCGAGGTTGGAAGCCTGGAATTGCGCGCTGCCATGGTCGAGCGGCTCGTCGGAGATCGCGACGATCAGCCTGGAGATGTCGGGCACCGGGTTGGAGGCGCGATGCGGATAGGCGACATGGCCTTGCACGCCGTCGACATAGAGCGTGCCCGATTGCGAGCCGCGGCGGCCGACCTTGATGGTGTCGCCCAGCGTCTCGACATTGGAGGGCTCGCCCAGCACGCAATGGTCGAACTTTTCGCCGCGCCCAGCCGCCCATTTCAACAGCTTGATGGTGCCGTTGATGGAGACGTCTTCCTCGTCGCCGGTGATCAGGAACGAGATCGAGCCCTTTCCGTCGGTGCGCGGCTTGCCGTCATTGGCAGCGAGATGCTGCAGCACCGCGGCGACCGAGCAGGCGATGCCGCCCTTCATGTCGACCGCGCCGCGGCCATGCAGCACGCCGTCCTTCACCTCACCGGAGAACGCGCCGACGCTCCAGGCGCTCTCGTCACCCGGCGGCACAACGTCGGTGTGTCCGGCAAAGGTGATGTGCGGGCCCTCGCTGCCGATCCGCGCATAGAGATTGTCGACGTCGGCGGTGCCTTCCTCGCTGAACGTCACGCGGTGGCAAACGAAGCCGGCGGCGGTGAGGATGTTTTCGAGCACCCCGAGCGCACCGGCATCGGCCGGGGTTACCGAGGGGCAGCGGATCAGGTCGCGGGCAATGGAGAGAGCATCGGTCATGCGCCCCGCTTAACATGCATGCCGCCGGGTGGGCTAGCACGGGGCGGAACAAATTCGATCTCGCGGCTCTGGTCCCATACTTTTGCGGAGGGCGCGGAATCGTCCCGGGCTTCCGGGGCGGGACCGAACCGATTGGGCCCTGCGGTGCCGCGCAGGAAGCCGGTCTCGACAACAGCGGCGAGGGAAAGGATGAAGCTCGCCAGCGCAATCGGCAGCATCAAATAGGTGTCCGGAAGGCGGTCCTCGAACTGCTTGGTGAGGCCCGGCAGCATGAAATACGCAAGCAGCCACCAGGCGGACTTGTCGCGATCATGCAGGCGCTTCACTGTGATCGCGAGGGAGATCCAGAGCGTCAGTGCGGTCGCAGCCAGCTTGAGCAGCAGCAGCGGCAGATTGTCCAGCAGCGCCCATCGATAGGCCGTGGGATCGACGATCCTAAAGACGTCGTCAGCGTTCAGATTGAAGGATCTGACCTCGCTGCCCAACGCGTTCATGATGCCCAGGCAAAGGCAGAGCAGCAGGATCATGCCGCAAAAGACAAGGATCAGGCTGCACCAGAACCCGGCGCGGCCAATCCGGCCGTCGAAGCGGAAGAGGTACCAGGTCCAGTCCATGCGAGAGGCTCCGGGCGGGAGGCGCCGCCCGGAGAATTGGTCGCGATGGAGGGAGAGCGGGTTCGATGAGGCGAATGGTGAATAGCGAATGGCGAGCAGGGCCCAGGCCCCATTCGCCACTGGCCATTCGCCATTCGCCTGACATCAATCCCGCAGCAGCTCGTTGATGCTGGTCTTGGAGCGCGTGCGCTCGTCGACGCGCTTGACGATGACGGCGCAGGCGGTGCTCGGGCCGATCTGACCGTTCTTCATCGGCTTGCCGGGCAGCGCGCCCGGAACCACCACCGAATACTCGGGGACTTCGCCCATGAAGACCTCGCCGGTCTCGCGGTCGACGATCTTGGTCGAGGCCCCCAGGAACACGCCCATCGCCAGCACCGCGCCCTTGCGCACGATCACGCCCTCGGCGACCTCGCTGCGCGCGCCGATGAAGCAATCGTCCTCGATGATCACGGGCTCGGCCTGGAGCGGCTCGAGCACGCCGCCGATGCCGGCGCCGCCGGAGATGTGCACGCGCTTGCCGATCTGGGCGCAGGAGCCGACGGTGGCCCAGGTGTCGACCATGGTGCTCTCATCGACATAAGCGCCGAGATTGACGAAGGACGGCATCAGCACGACGTTCTTGGCGATGAAGGCCGAGCGGCGGACCACCGCGCCCGGCACGGCGCGAAAACCGGCGTCGCGAAAGCGGTTCTCGCCCCAGCCTTCGAACTTCGAGGGCACCTTGTCCCACCAGCTCGCCTTGCCGGGGCCGCCGGGAATGACGTCCATGTCGTTGAGGCGGAACGACAGCAGCACCGCCTTCTTCAGCCATTGATTGACCTTCCACTTGCCATCAGTGCCGCGCTCGGCCACGCGCGCCTCGCCCTTGTCCAAGGTCTCCAGCACCTGCTCCACGGCCTCGCGCACCTCGCCCTTGGTCGAAATCGAGATGCCGTCACGCGCATCGAAGGCGCTGTTGATGGTGGATTCGAGGGCGGACAGGGACATCGGGATTTCCTCTAGGAAGCGGGAATTTCGAAGGATTGGGCGCTTTTTCGGGATTTGAGCGGGCGGAGTCAAGGCATACTCGGTCGTCGTCCCGGGGCGCGCGAAGCGCGAGCCCGGGACCCATAGCCACAGGCAGGTGTTTGGCGAGGACTCGGAGTTATCGATCTCGCGCCACAAGCGCTTCCTGTGGTTATGGGTCCCGGGCTCGCTTCGTGCCCCGGGACGACAGCTGTTATCGTGGCGACAGCTTGCCCAAAAACCCCGTCAGATCATCCGTGACGTGGTCGACATGGGCGGCATCCCGGCCCTCCAGTTCCCAGTCCTCGCGCACCACCTCCTTGGTGCCGTCGGGCACCACCAGCACCGTGGTCATGCCGAGTGCGTGGGGCACGGTGAGGTTGCGCGCAAGATCCTCGAACATGGCGGCGCGGGTCGGATCGACCGAATGGTCCGCGAGGAATTTCCGGTAGGTCTGCTCCGCCGGCTTCGGCTCGAACTCGGCGGCGATGATGTCGAACACGCCGTCGAAATGGCCGGCGAAGCCGAGCCGCGCCAGCACGGCATCGACATGGTCGACCGAGCCGTTGGTGAGGATCAGCTTTCGTCCCGGCAGCTTTGCGATGGCTTCGCCGAGCTGCGGGTTCGGCTCCAGCGGCGAGTGGTCGATCTTGTGGACATAGGCGAGGTAGTCGTCGGCGGAGACGCCGTGCAGGGTCATCATGCCGCGCATGGTGGTGCCGAAGCGCAGATAATAATCCTTCTGGATCTTGCGCGCTTCCTCCGGGCCGACATTCAGCCAGTTGCAGACGAACTCCCCGATCCGCGCATCGACCTGCTGCCACAGATTGACGTGATGCGGATAGAGCGTGTTGTCGAGATCGAACACCCAGGTGTCCACATGGTCGAAAGTGCGGGGCAAGTTCATCGACTCCTCTCGATCACGGCAGCGCAAACCGCAGCGTCTTGCCGCCGCTCGACATATCCACCGCACCAAAACCCGTGGCGGCGAAGCCCCGGGCGGCGCAATCGGTCTGCTCGCTGGTCTCGAACTTGGTCTCGCGCGTGCAGAGCTGCTTGTCACCGCCCCAGTTCAGCGGCCGGTCCTTCAGCCTGACGACCCGGTTGTCGGCGTCGACCGCTTCGGCGAAGCTGAAGATCTGTTTGGGCTGGCCTGACACATCAGGGTGCAGGCACGTCTTCGGATCGATGCGATACCAGCCGCGGCTCGTCACCGACTTGCCGTCGTCTGTCGCGACCGCCGCCATCACCTTGTGCGGCGTGTCGTTGCACCAGGTGAGGCCGCTCGTGGACGGCGTCTGCACCGCATCGACCATGGTCTTGAAGAAGCTTTGCGACGACACGGTGTCGGACGCGAGTCCACGGCTCTTGAGAAAGCCGGTGAGCGCGGCTTGCGTCTTCGGCCCGTCGACACCGTCGATCGCGCCGACGTCGTAGCCCGCGATCACCAGCAGCCGCTGGATGCCGGCGAGGCGCGCCTGCTCGTCGTCATATTCGGAATCCTCGGCGAGATAGGCAATGAGGTTGCCGTCCGCGGCTTGCGTCGGCGTCACCTGCGTGAAGGCGACTTGCGTCTGACCGCTGCGGCACTGCCGTGCCGCCGCGATGACGAAATTGTCCTGCGCCACGCACAGCATGTCGCGGCCGTTCTGCGGAATCGGGGAGGCGCCATAGACGCCGAGCGCGCGGGCATTGAGCAGGATGCGGTCGGCCGTCAGCGTGCCCTGCACCACCACGCGGCAGGTCGCAGGATCGATCCTGAACCAGCCGCGCGTCGCGGTCGCCGCCTTGTCGTCGATGCCGATC
>NZ_JXJM01000001.1:6252362-6253639 GCF_001593325.1 Bradyrhizobium sp. DOA1 | reverse complement strand
TTGAGGTCGGCGTGCGCAGGCGCAGAGGAGAAGAAGAGCGAGACGACGGCTGCCGGCAGCGTCATCAGGAAGCGAGTGAGGGGAGAGCGGTGGGGGCGCCGCATTCGCAGTTCGTCATGGCCGGGCTTGACCCGGCCATCCACGTGCGACAGCGCGCGCGGAGAGCCGTGGATGCCCGGGGCAAGCCCGGGCATGACGACCTTCATCCGCTCCTCGCGTTCGTCTCTCACTTGTGGATCAGCGTGCCCGTGCCCTGGTTGGTGAAGAGCTCCAGCAGCACCGCGTGCTGCATCTTGCCGTCGATGATGACGACGCCCTCGACGCCCTGCTCGAGCGCGTAGATGCAGGTCTCGACCTTCGGGATCATGCCGCCGGAGATGGTGCCGTCGGCGATCAGCTTTCGCGCGTCCTTGACGGACAATTGCGGGATCAGCTTCTTCGACTTGTCGAGCACGCCGGGCACGTCGGTGAGCAGCAAGAGGCGCTTGGCCTTGAGCGCGCCGGCCACTGCACCGGCAAAGGTGTCCGCGTTGATGTTCAGCGTCTGGCCGTCCTTGGACGTTGCGAGCGGCGCCAGCACCGGGATCAGCTCGTAGCCGATCAACTGGTTGAGCAACGTGAGGTCGACCTTCTCGGGGTCACCGACGAAGCCGAGATCGACCGCCTTCTCGATATGCGAGTCCGGATCGATGATGGTCCGCGTCGTCTTCGACGCCTTCACCATGTTGCCGTCCTTGCCGGACAGGCCCACGGCCTTGCCGCCGGCTTCGTTGATGTAGCCCACGATCTGCTTGTTGACCGAGCCGGCCAGCACCATCTCGACGATCTCGATCGTCGCGGCGTCGGTGATGCGCAAGCCGGCGGCGAATTCCGAGACGATGCCGAGCCGCTTGAGCATGGTCGCGATCTGCGGCCCGCCGCCATGCACCACGACAGGATTGATCGCGGTTTGCTCAAGCAGCACGATGTCGCGGGCGAAGTTCTTCGCGGTCTCCTCGTCGCCCATGGCATGGCCGCCATATTTGATGACGATGGTTTCCTCGTCATACTGCTGCATGTGCGGCAGCGCTTCCGACAGGATGCGGGCCTGGTCGAGCGGGGAGATGTCGGTCATGTCACGGTCTCGCTGGCGGGTCGGTCGGTGCGCGTTCTATCCGATTGGCGGGCGTGGCGCAAAGTGTGCGTTCTTCCTCTCTCCCCTTGTGGGAGAGGGTGGCTCGCCGCGTAGCGGCGAGACGGGTGAGGGGTTCTGTCCGCGAGCGCGTCTGTGGAGAGAC
>NZ_JXJM01000001.1:6246615-6252342 GCF_001593325.1 Bradyrhizobium sp. DOA1 | reverse complement strand
CTGTCCGCGAGCGCGTCTGTGGAGAGACCCCCTCATCCGGCGCTTCGCGCCACCTTCTCCCACAAGGGGAGAAGGAAAAGAGCGTCACTTCCTCGCCACCACCGCCGCCAACGTCACCGCCAGCCAGCTCGCGATCAGCACCATGCCGCCTGTCGGCGCCGCCATCGGAAACAGCGCGTGCCCGGCATATTGCCGCAAGGTGAGGTCGCCCGCGAACAGCAAGGCGCCTACCGCGAGGCCGCACGCGGCCGCAAGGCCAATTCCGCCGTGCAGAAGGCCGCGCGCAAGCAATGCCACGGTCGTGAGTATGGCAGTTGCATGAAACAGCAGCATGGCGCTGGCCGATGCCAGCCGGCTCGCATCGCCGCCATGTGCGGAGGCCGCCGCCAGCGCGACGCCGGCAGCGCCCATCAGGCCGGCAAGCCCGATCAGCACGCGTTGCGCCGCCATCATGAGGTCCGCTCTTCCAGCAGCTTCGCCATCGCGGCGCGCAAGCTCTCCATGCCGGTGGAGCTGCGCGAGGAGGTCGCGAGCACGTTCGGGAACGCGGCGGGATGCTTGGCAAGCGCAGCCTCGGTCTCGGCGATGCGCGCCTGCAACTCGGCGGCCTTGACCTGGTCGGCCTTGGTCAGCACGATCTGATAGCTGACGGCGGAACGGTCGAGCGTCTTCAGCACTTCGAGATCGACGTCCCTGATCCCATGCCGCGCGTCGATCAGCACATAGACGCGGGCGAGCGAGGCGCGCCCCAGCAGGAATTTGTGGATCAGCTCGGTCCAGGACGCGACCTGGCTCTTGGGCGCCTTGGCATAGCCGTAGCCCGGCATGTCGACGAGCCGCAGGTCACCTTTCCCGGGGACCTCGAAGAAGATCAGCTCCTGGGTGCGCCCCGGCGTATGCGAGGTGCGCGCCAGCGCGTTGCGCCCCGTGAGCGCGTTGATGAGGCTCGACTTGCCGACATTGGAGCGGCCGGCAAAGGCGATCTCCAGCCCGGCCATCGGCGGCAGCGTCGCGATCGACGGCGAGGCCCAGATGAACTGCCAGTCGCGGGCGAACAGCTTTCGCCCGGCTTCGATCAGCCTCGCATCTTTGTCGTCGGTCATGCGAAGCTCGCTGTTTCCCCACGTCATTGCGAGCGAAGCGAAGCAATCCAGAAATGCATCCGCGGAGGGATTCTGGATTGCTTCGTCGCTTCGCTCCTCGCAATGACGGCCCGTAGTGACGGCGCTTACGTCGCCTTCCTTGCGAAGGTCGCCTTGAGATTGTCGAACAGCTCCACCTTCACGCCGTTGCGGCGCATGATGTAGCTCTGCTGGATCACCGACAGCAAATTGTTCCAGGCCCAGTAGATCACGAGACCCGCCGGGAAGCCGGCCAGCATGAAGGTGAAGATCAGCGGCATCCAGTTGAAGATGAGCTGCTGCGTCGGATCCGGCGGCGTCGGGTTCAGCTTCATCTGGAACCACATCGTGATGCCCATGATGATCGGCCAGATGCCGAGCGCGAGGTAATGGCCGAACACCGGAATCGTGGTCGGATCGAACGGGAGCAGCCCGAACAGGTTGAACAGATTGGTCGGATCGTGCGCCGAGAGGTCCTTGATCCAGCCGTAGAACGGCGCATGCCGCATCTCGATGGTGACGAACAGCACCTTGTAGAGCGAGAAGAACACCGGGATCTGGATCAGCACGGGAAGACAGCCGGCGACCGGATTGATCTTCTCCTTGCGATAGATCTCCATCATCTCCTGCTGCTGCTTCACCTTGTCGTCGGGATAGCGCTCCTTCAGCGCCATCAGCTGCGGCTGGATCGACTTCATCTTCGCCATCGAGGCGTAGGACTTGTTCGCCAGGGGGAAGAACAGCAGCTTTACGATCACGGTCACGAGCAGGATCGAGATGCCGAAATTGCCGAAGAAGCGGAAGAAGAAGTCGAGGCCGAGGAACATCGGCTTGGTGAGGAAATAGAACCAGCCCCAGTCGATCAACAGATCGAAATGATTGAGGCCGAGCTCCTTGTTGTAGCCGCCGAGACCGGCAAACGGGAACACGCCGACGACGCCGGCTTCCTTGGCGCCCGCGAACAGCCGCGCGTTGGCGGTCGCGGTGCCGCCGATCGCGACGGTGACGGGATCGAGCAGATAGTCGGTCTGGTAGGTATGGACCTTGCCGACGGGATTGGACGAGAAGCGCGCCTGCAGCTGCGCGTCGGTGTCCGGCAGCAATGCGGAGGCCCAGTATTTGTCGGTGATGCCGAGCCAGCCGTTCGTAATCTTGAAGTTCACCTGCTTGGCTTCGTCGATCTGCTTGTAGGAATATTCCTGCAGCTTCTGGTCGCCGAGATAGCCGATCAGGCCTTCATGCAGGATGTAGTAGCCCGAGACTTGCGGCGCGCCGTGGCGCGAGATCAGCGCGAACGGATAGAGCGTGACAGGCGCATTGCCGACGTTGCTCACCTCGTCCTTGATGGTGAAGAGATAATGGTCGTCGACCGCAATGGTGCGGCGGAAGGTGAGGCCGTCGCCATTGTCCCATTTCAGCACCACCGGCGACTTCGGCGTCAGGCTGCCGCTGCCTTCCTGCTGCCAGACGGTCTGGGCATCGGGCATCTTCGCGGTCACGCCGGTTGCCGCCACCCAGCCGAATTCGGCGTAATAGGGCTCCACGGTGCCGGAGGGAGAATAGAGGATGATCGGCGGCGATTTCGGATCGACGGTTTCGCGGAATTGCACCAGCGCGATGTCGTCGATGCGGCCGCCCTTCAGCGCGATGCTGCCGGCGATCCGCGGCGTGTCGATCTTCACGCGCGGGCTCGCGGCAAGGGCGGCCTCGCGGGAAAGGGTCGGCTGGGCTTGATTCGCGGCCGGCGTCGACGGCTGAGCCGCGCCGGGTTGCGGCGCGGTGCCCGGGGTCGCGGACGCGGTCGGCTGTGGCGTGCTGGATTTCTGGAGCTCGGCCGCCTGCTGCTGGGCGCGCTGCTTCTCCATCTGCGGCACATTGTAGAAATACTGCCAGGCGATCAGCACGAGGCCGGACAGAATGATGGCGAGGATCGTATTGCGGTTGTCGGTCATCGATATTGTCTCGTCATCAATCCGGTTTGCGGCTGGTCGCCGTGGCGTGACCTGGCCTCTGGCCGCGCGCCTTGACGGGTGCTTTGGCCGTATGCCGCGCGGGCTTCGTGAATGCTATGCGCAGATCGTCGAGCATGGTCGCGAAGTCGCGCGAGAGCGCGTCCCTTCGGCCGACCAGCACGTAATCATGATGGGGTTGCATCGACACCGGATCGAGCCGCTTCACCAGTTCGCGAAGCCGGCGCCGGATACGATTGCGCTCGGGGGCGTTGCCGTTCTTCTTGGTGACGGTGAAGCCGATTCGGATCGGGCCGGAATCGTCCCGGCCAAGGCTTTTTCGGTCAAGGCTTTGCAGGACGAACGCGGGACTATTCGCCCGCGCGCCATTGGCAACGGCGAGGAAATCCGCCCGCTGCCTCAGCCGATCCATGATGAAATCCCGGAAAAGGGGGTCCGGCTCAGGCGCTCAGACGCTTGCGGCCGCGGGCGCGGCGGGCGGCGAGAACCTTGCGGCCGCCGGCAGTGGCGAGACGGGCACGGAAGCCGTGACGGCGCTTGCGCACCAGTTTGCTGGGTTGATAAGTCCGCTTCACGGGTTTTTCTCCGCTGACCGGGCAATTTGCCTGTAGAATTGATGGTAAAGTCCGGAAGATGCTGCCCAAAACGGGCCCTTTTCGGCCCCAAGAGAGCCGCTCCCGGCGTCACACCGGGTCATCGCGGACAATTCGCGCGGCTTATAAGGGAGCGCCTTGTTTTCGTCAACGCCGCACAAGCGCGCGATTTTCGTGAATATCGCTGTTTGCGCGGGGTTTTTAACCCTTGAGGTGGCGACTCGCGCTATTAGCGCCTACATCCCACCTCGGCAGATTAGCGATCCGTAATTTGACCGCATCCCAGGCGGGTCGCATCTTGCATCCGCCAAGCCAACAGGGGCGAATCTCGTGGCAGCCACCGATCGCCAGCCGATCCAGGATACGGATCAGCCGGACCAGCCGGCGATACGGCCGCGTGGATCGCGCGGGCTTGGGTTGTCCGGCAAGCTGCTGCTGCTCACCATTCCCTTGGTGATGATCGCCGCGGTGCTGCTCTACGTGCCGGCCATCGCGAATTTCTGGGTCAACCGGCTGAATGATCGCGTAGCGGCGGCCAACACCGCGGCGCTGGTGCTGGATGCGGCGCCGCTCGGCATGGTCCCCGATTCGCTGTCGCGGCAGATCCTGAAGAGCATCAATGCCCGCGCCGTCGCCATCAAGATGGGCCAGCAGCGCCGGCTGCTTGCCAGCGACAACATTCCGGCCGCGATCGAGCACGACATCGACCTGCGCGACATGACGGCCTGGGAGGCGATCACCGGCTCGTTCCGGATGATGCTGGAGACCGGCAACCAGGCCATCCGCATCGTCGGCCCCGGCGTCGGCAATGCCCAGTTCATCGAGATCGTCACCGACGAATTGCCGCTGCGGAAGCAGATGTACCGCTTCTCCCGCAATCTCGTCGTGGTCGCGCTGATCATCGCGGTGCTGACCGCGGGCCTCGTCTATCTCGCGCTCCATTATCTCTTCGTGCGCCCGATGCGGCGGCTGACCGCGAGCCTGGTCGGCTTCCACGAGAATCCCGAAAGCTCGGCCGGCATCATCGTGCCGAGCCAGCGCAGCGACGAGATCGGGGTTGCCGAACGCGAATTGTCGGACATGCAGCGCGACCTGATGTCGATGCTGAACCAGAAGAGCCGCCTCGCCGCCTTGGGGCTGGCGGTCTCCAAGATCAACCACGATCTGCGCAATCTGCTCGCCTCGGCCCAGCTTCTGTCGGACCAGCTCGCCAGCGTGCCGGATCCGCGGGTACAGCGCTTCGCGCCAAAGCTGGTGCGCTCGCTCGAGCGTGCCATTGCCTTCTGCCAGTCGACGCTGTCCTACGGCCGTGCCCAGGAGGCCGCGCCCGACCGCCGCATGATCCTGATCGAGCCGGTCGTGCTGGAGGTGCGCGAGACCGCGGGCCTCGCCTCGGACGTCTCGATCGCCTGGGTTGCCGCGATCGAGCGCGGGCTCGCCGTCGATGCCGATCCCGACCAGCTGTTCCGCGTGCTGCTCAATCTCGTCCGCAACGCCGCCCAGGCGCTGGAAACCCATGCCTCGTCCGGCGATGGCGGCGTGCAGCAGATCCGGATCACCGGAAAACGCGAGGGCGCGGTCGCGATCCTCGAGGTCTCCGACACCGGCCCCGGCGTCCCCCAGAAGACCCGGGAGCACCTGTTCGAGGCGTTCCAGACCTCCGGTCGCCCCGGCGGCAGCGGCCTTGGCCTTGCCATCGCCGCCGAGCTCGTCCGCGCGCATGGCGGCGACATCCACCTCGTCGAAGGCACCATCGGCGCCACCTTCCGCATCGTCATCCCCGACCGCCCCGTGGAACTGCTCTCCATCCGCAATGAGCGGCAGCGGGCGTAGTCGGCCAAAGGCCAACCCCTCTGCCGTCATTCCGGGGCGGCCCAAAGGGCCGGGCCCGGAATCCATAATCCCGGCTGGTGGTATGGATTCTCAGGTGCGCAATTGCGCACCTGAGCCCGCGCCTTCGGCGCGCCCGGAATGACGGCGAGAGGGTGCAAATACGCGAAAATCTCCCCATCCCGACGCTTGCCAACCGGGGCAAGAGCGGTT
>NZ_JXJM01000001.1:6154708-6245915 GCF_001593325.1 Bradyrhizobium sp. DOA1 | reverse complement strand
AGAGCGGTTAGTCAGAGCGCTCTTTCGCACCCCCTCCGGCCCCGCCGGGGGCTGCGTGCGGGCTCAAGCCCGCGCTGTTTGCGAAAAACGCGCCCGTAGCTCAGCTGGATAGAGCATCAGACTACGAATCTGAGGGTCGGACGTTCGAATCGTTCCGGGCGCGCCACCATCTCGCGAAGCACTTGTTTTCCGAGAAGATTTAGCCAAATCAATAGCTTCGTCCTGCCGCACTGGTATCAAGCGGTGGGATCAATGGTGCGTATTGGAATGGGTCTGATCAAGAATGAGCACGGCGTCTATCAGGTGCGCCGCGCGGTGCCGAAGCGTCTTCAAGAGGCGGTGGCGAGAGTTGAGGGCTCCACCAAAGCGCGGAGACCATGGCTCAAGCGTTCATTGCGGACCAAGGACGAGAAGCGCGCCAAGGTGCTTGCGAAGCCGGTCATGATGGAGTTCGACCGTGTCCTCGCGCAAGCCGAGGCTCTGCTTGTCGATCAGCCCCTGCGCACTTCTCTGACCGAAGCCGAAATCAAAACCATCAGCGACTATTTCTATGCGCATGAGCTGGGCGCGGACGAAGAGCTTCGCGAGGAGGGCATCGGGTCCGACGAGGTGTTTGCAGATGTTCACCGCCAACTCACCGAAGCCGGTGTCGAGTTCGTAACTCCGTTTGAGGTGCCGCAGACAGCTTCCGGTCTCTCCGACCGCATGATGCACAAAATCGAGGAAGACACCTCGACCGTGCTTCCCGCTCTCAAGGAAGCCTTGGCACGCGGCAAGGTCGATTTCATCCGCTATGAGGTGAACGAACTGCTTCAGGTCTTCCGCATCAATCTCGACCCCGATAGTCCTGACTTTCGCAAGCTGGCACTCGCCGTCATGAGGGCGGAGGTCCGCGCCTTGGAGGCGGTTCAAGCGCGACACCGTGGTGAGCCTATTGAGAGCCCGAAGTTAGTCGAACCCAGCGGCGTCCTCAACGTCTCCTCGTCAGGCTCAGGGCTTCGTGCTGCTTACGAAGGTTGGCTCAAGGTCACACCTCGCAGGAAGAGCACCAGCATGGAGTTCGAACGCGGCATCGAGCGCTTCATTGAGCTGCATGGTGACCTTGACGTAACCAAGATCAACCGAGGTCATGTCCGTCAGTTTCGTGACGCTGCGCAGCTCGTGCCAGCGAAGCGGTCGGGGAAGCTCTTGAAGGCTCCTCTGCCCGAGCTTGCCGCTTACTCGCGCAAGCATCCCGAACTTCCTCGGATCAAGGCGGCAACCATCAACAAATGGCTGAACTGCTTGGGCGCGGTGCTCAACTGGGCGCGAAACAACGGCATCATCCCCGACGACATGCCGTGGTCTGATCCGGTCAAAGGAATGAGGCTGCGGGAGACCCGATCCACACGACAGCCTTGGGAGCCACAGGAGCTGAAGACCCTCTTCGCCTCACCAGTTTACGTCTCAGGAGAGCGGCCCACAGGCGGAAAGGGTGAAGCGGCGTTCTGGCTGCCATTGCTCGGTGTTTTCAGCGGTGCTCGCCTGAACGAACTCGCGCCCATGTGCGTGGAGGATGTAAAGACCGATGATGCTACAGGTGTCCGTTTCCTCGCCGTGATCGAGGCGGAGGAAGAAGGTAGAAGCGTGAAGACCGATCGGTCCGTGCGCGCCATCCCTGTCCATTCCGAACTGGTCGGCATCGGCTTCTTGGAGTTCGTGGAGCACGTCAGGGCTCAGGGAGGTCAATCAGCCCGGCTGTTTCCACAGCTCACACCCGGCTCCAAGGGGCTCTTCGGTGAAGCCTTCTCAAAATGGTTTGGTCGCTACAAGCGGCAGCTCGGCATCACGAACCCGGACAGCGTGTTTCACTCATTCCGGCATGGCTTCAAGGACGCCTTACGGTCGGCAGGTGTGAACGAGGACATCAACGATGCGCTCACAGGGCACACCGGCAACAACACGGTAGCTCGGGACTACGGATGGAAGGAAATGGCTCGCCGGTTTGGCTTCCAGAGGCTTTCCGAAGCCGTCGAGAAGGTCCGCTACCCGGGCCTTGACCTTTCGCAGGTTCGGTGGGCGGGTGAGGTCACCCGAAGAGAAAATAGGCCGCCCCGCAGACGAGCGAGACGACCCACGAGTACCACACGATAAAGACCAGCGTGTCCCAGCGTAGCTTCATGGCCCAACCTGCGGTGCCGAGGCTGCTCGGGAACTGATCCAGATCAATGATGGCCGGGATGCACCCCTGAGAGACCGGGTATCTTCATGACCCCGGTCCATCGGATACCTCAAGAAATATAGGTATTCCGCGTGGGTGCCGGGTAGGCCGGGTGGCCGGGCGAACTTCTACTGGCATCAGAGCGACCAAGGGTCCTTTTGGGCTCCTTGGGGCCTTGGCGGCAGGGTATAGCGCCGCGCCTTTTTGCCGTCGCCAACTGACTTGCGGGTGTGAGTAACCCCAGCGGCTGCAAGTGCGGAGCCAACTTCCTTGGTGTTCTTCGCCTGCGCTCCGTAGCCGTCCTTTCCCAACAGCCGCTGGAGCGCGTCATAAGTGAACTCGTCCCCGAGATTGTCGTGCAGATGGCCGCTCTTCACCGCCTCGATGATGTAGGTGCGCAATGGGTGCTCGCTCTCAGCAATGACCTGCTGTTTGGCCTCGGTCATCGGCGGGCGACGGAACGGATTGAACCCCGAGAGGTCTCGGTTCTTCAGAAACGTAAAGATGTCGTTCATCGCCTCGTCAGTGCCGATGTAGCGATAGAGGCGGTCGTAGTAGTCGTCCTCGCGGGGCTGGGCCTTGCTGTTGAATACGAAGTAGCGGCGGTCACCCTCCTCGATGTTCAGGGGCGCGCTGTGATTTGAGAACATGATGAAACGGGCGTAGTTGTCGATTTCGATCTGTGGCCCGTACTTGATGTTCGCGCTCACTGTAGGCTCGGTAATCAGAGGCTTCAGCTTGTTGGCCAAGTCCCAGTTGCCCGCCTCGTAGACCTCGTCCACTTGGACCACGAGTTTACCCACGAGCCATCCGTCGAACGAGCCTTTGAGGTCCTTGGTCTGGGCCACCCGGCTGTTCTGCTCACCAACCAGACGCCGCACCACCGTGCCTAAGGTGGACTTGCCGATGCCCTTGGCCTCGCTGGTCAACAATAGGGCGTGCCCAATGCGCTCATGCGGCTTCTGCACGAGGTGAGCCAGAAAATTGAGGACGTGATTGATCGCAGCCTCATCGTTATCGAACAGATAGGACAAGTGCTCCAGAAAGACCTTGGGGTCCTCGGCGTCCTCTTGTGCGACCCATGGGGCAGGTCTCCACAGGTTCAACACGCGGCAGCCGTCGTCGTCGTGGGCGATTTCGGGCTCGCCGGGCATGAACTCCACCCGCTCAGCAATCACGAACGTGCCGTCGTATGCCTCCTCGTGATACTCAGGCTCGAAGTACTGCGATAACACCTTCTCCAAGGTGGGAAACCAGACCTTCACGCGGCCTCCGCTGTCCCGGTAACGGAAGCCGTGTTCGGCCTTGTTGATCCGGTGGAACACATGGTCGGTGAGCGGAGCCAGCTTCAGCGGATTGCGCCGCAGAACAATTCCGCCGTGCTGAGCCGTGTAGGCGTATTTCCGACAGACGGCCTCCATGGCCCGCTCGCAACGCTCGTAAAACTCGTCTGACCCTTGCAGGGGCAAGTCGCGCTTGAGAGCGCTCAGGCTCTGTTGCTCGTTCTGGTCGGCTTCGGGGCTCGCGGGTTTCAGGGGCTGGGCTTGTAGCTCTGATTTCACGTCCAAGGAACTCTCCGTGCTGCCGTATGTCGGCGCATCGCTTTGTTGATGGCAGATTGGCCTCTTCAGCCCAGGTGGGGCCAAGGTGAACCTGCGTGCTGCGCTTGGGGATGGCTGTGACCCAGATAGTCAGCTCACCGTGTGAACGCAAACCTCAATCGTCGGGAACTCTACGTTCTCTCTGATGCGCTCGCGCTGGAGCATAGACATAAACTGAAGCAGCGCCCGATGACGGGTTTCACCGGAAGCGTGAGGCGCAGCGGTCTCGGGTCCATCGCTCGGAGGCCGGGATTTCCTCCCCGGAGGCCCGTTTCCGGCCCGCTTTGTTACATTGTTATCTTGCTATGAACTTATTCGGGCGCTCAGTCCCGCCAGAAACTGCGGAACCGCGACGGCGACAGCTCGGTGTAGCGCACGGTGTGCTGAATGTTCTTGTGCCCAAGGTAGGCCTGAAGGGCGCGGGTGTCGTGCCCCTTGGAGGCCAACGCAAACCCGCAGGCGTGCCGCAGCATGTGCGGGTGGGCTTTGAACCCGAGGTCCGCCTGCGCCCCTGCACGCTCAACCATGCGCGCAAAGCCCGCCGTGGTGAAGGGCGTCCCACGCTCCGAGGTGAACACAAAGGGCGACTTGGGGTCTTGCTCACGCTGGAGCCGCCGTAGCCGCCTCAGTTCGTCCCCAAGGATCGGGTGTGTGCTCGGGCTGCCCTGCTTGACCCTGCGGACGTGCAGGGTGGCCGTTGCGAAGTCGATCTGATCCCACCGAAGGTCCGCCAGTTCAGCCGCCCGCAGACCATGGCGGTAGGCCACGAGGATCATGGCGCCATCGCGGTGACCCCATCGGTTGCCCTTGGTGGCCTCAAGCAGCCGCTCGACCTCGGCCTCGGTCAGATACTCGCGGGTCCGCAACTCGGCATTGGGAAGGCGCTTCGGCGTGACTGTTCGATTTACGGTGGACGGCTTGACGAGCTTGAGATGCGATTTCGCCATGATTTCCTGCACGCGCGATTAGTGACTGTTCGAAGAATGGCCGAACTACGAACAGTATGCAAGGAGGCTGTCGTGCTTCGAACGGGTCCCATATCGGGCGGTGGGCCCCTTTCTCCGCGACTTCCGACGGCGATTTCAAAAAACTCGGAGTAAAGGCTGCTGCCGCCGCCAGACTGGGCTCGCTCGCGTCAAACCTCGATGGGGCAGCACCGGAGTAACCGGGGGTTGCACGGAACTCATTGGAACCCCAGATGTGGCATGCAGAATGCGGAGGCTCACTAAATACGGACGGTCAGAATGGCCATTGCAGTTGAGTTTTTGCCGGTTGGTGACAGCGACGGTGATGCCATCATCGTCCAATATGGAACCGAAGAGAGCTATTGGATGACGGTCGTGGACGGCGGTTATGCCTCTGTCGGCGAGCAAGTCATTGAGCACATCGAGAAGACCTACGGCAAAGGGATCACGATCCACGATATGGTGGTGTCGCACGCCGATAATGACCATGCCGCCGGTCTGATCCCGGTGTTCAAGCACTTCAAGGTCGGCGCATTGTGGATGAACCGCCCTTGGCTCTACGCAAGCGAGGTCATAGACCAGTTCCACGGAAACTGGACGATGCAGGGCTGGATAGATCATGTCCGCTCAAACCACGAATATCTCGTCGAGCTTGAGGACCTTGCGCGGTCGCGCCGCATGGAGCCGAACGCCGTGTTTCAGGGCGCTCAAATCGGCTGCTCCCACGTTCTCGCGCCATCCAAAGCTCGCTACGTCTCTCTGATCCCTGATCTCGACAAGACGCCCCCGCCGTACCGCAGCGATGCTGCGCCAAAGTCGTTCTTGCAAACAGCGCGCAACGTGCTCGATGCCGTTAAGGAGACCTTGCAGATCGAGACGCTGGACAAAAATCCGCCTGCGACGTCTGCTTCCAACGAAACGAGCGTCGTGCAGTTGGCGATGTACGACAACAAGAAAATCCTGCTTACTGCCGACGTCGGCCCTGAAGGTCTCGCTGAAGCAGCAAACTACGCTTATCAACGAGGCTTCCTGAGCGCCCCCGACCTGGTCCAGATCCCGCACCAAGGCAGCCGACGCAACGTGAGGCCCGATGTTCTCGACGCATGGCTGGGAGTGGCGAATGGCGGCACGTCCACACGCGGTCACGCGATGGTCTCAGTGGGCGCGAAAAAAACGGAGCATCCGCGGAAGAAAGTGAAAAATGCCTTCATCCGTCGTGGATACCCGGTTTATGTCGGGCGGACCGGATGGATTAGGCAAAACTACGGGTTCACCACCCGCGGAACGGACCTGAATGCCGAGCGCTTTTCGTACGACGTGGAAGAGGACTGATGTTCAAGTACCTCGACCCGTACACGCTTCGCGCCCGGCTGTCGCCCGCGATCATCGCCGCGGCGCCAGCATTCGCGGCCGTAGCGCTTTTGATCTCTTGGACACAGTTCTCTCTCTCTAACACCATCGCCACGGTCGGGCTGGTGGCGCTCTTGTTCGCTCTTGCCGACATCGCGCGGCGGCAGGGTAAGAAAATTCAACCTCAGCTCTTCGCCCAGCTCGGTGGCCCGCCGTCAATCACAATGCTGCGGCACATGGATAAGACATTGGACGGCATTTCGAAGGCCCGGTACGTCGCCTTCCTTGGCAGCAAGATCAACGAGGCTCCGCCAACCGAGGCGCAGGAAACGAGCGATCCGGCCGCCGCTGACGCCTTCTACGCCCGCTGCGGCGACTGGCTTCGCGAGAACACGCGCAACACCAAGAAGTTCAATATCCTCTTCAATGAAAACGTCACTTACGGTTTTCGACGCAACCTGCTGGGAACGAAATGGTCAGCGCTTGCGCTCAATCTTCTGGTCGTCCTGATTAGTGCAGGGGTCCTGTATCATGGCTCAGTGCCGTTTCAGGACATCAGCCATGTCGAAGGTCGCGTCATCGTCGTATTGGTTGTCGCCGTTCTGCACGCCATTTACATCGGGGTTGGCGTGAACCGGTCGGTAGTCGCTGAGGCAGCCAAGTCTTACGGTAGGCAGCTCATTCTTTCCTGCGAGACCTTGATGAGCAAAGCAGCGCCCTCGGCTCCGTCGAAGCCAAAGAAGCCTCCAAAGACCAAGTGAGACGTCACTCGATGGGTGACGCTATCTGAAGCTAATCCAGCCGACCTTGCTGGCCACGTGCATGAAGATGCCTCCATCTGAGTGAAGCGCGGTTCTGTGGCTTCTCTTGCTGCTTTGACGGCGCGGCATAGTCTTTGCGGGTCCCATGTTGCCCGGGTCCCATTTGAGCGACGAGAGAGGCAAGAGGCTTTTGAGAAGCCGGTAAAGCCTCTGTGGTGCTGCTGGCCGATGGTGGAGGAAAGAATGATCCCAATCTCTCAGTCACAATGCTGGCCGTTGGAGCAATGGGTCCCTCCCTCGCAGCCGCATTTGGCGCTTTCGCCCAAAGAGAGTTTCAAAAATCGGGTTTAAAGGCCGTTGTTATGGTTAAGGCAGAGCGTGCTTTGTCGGGTTATGTCCCGAACTAACCTGCAATCCCTGTCAAGCGCCTGAGGGGTCACGCTTTTTCGATGCTTGAGGGCCTTCGCGCCCCGGGTCCTAAAAGGCTCAGGTGCGGCGTAGAGCTGTCTTTGGTGTGTATCCTTTTGTACATTGCAATGGAACAAGCCGCTGCTCTGCTCGTAGTCTTGCGGACCGGGTGCGCTATCGTGCGGACCGGCGGCGGGGGACTATGGGATGCCCGAGGGACCTGCCGTTCTTGTCGTAGAAGACGAGTACCTATTGATCGCGCCTCTCGAAGACGCGCTCAAAGATGCCGGTTTTGAAACCGCTTTCGTGTCTTCCGGCGAAGAAGCGGCGGTGCTGCTCAGAGCCCAGAAGAACTACAGGGCGCTGCTAACAGACATCAACCTCGGTGGCGGCATCAACGGGTGGGAGGTCGCCAAGATTGCACGTCACGAAGACCCCACGTTCCCCGTGATCTACATGACTGGCGCCAACGCAGACGAATGGGCTGTGGAAGGTGTCCCCAACAGCATCTTGCTCTCGAAGCCGTTCGCGCCTGCGCAGGCCGTTACAGCGATTTCCCAGCTCCTCAACAAGGATATCCCCGGGACCTAACCACCATTGCGTCAATCAGGTGCGCTTCAGGGAAATTCGTCGTCCCTCTCGGGTAGGAGGGGGTCTGCGCGTCGCCAACAACCGCGTCACTCTGCTGTGCAGGATTTGCGAGTTGTAAGGGGCAGGCAGCGGACCGTCCTCACACAGAGACGCCGCCGCATCGACCGCCCGTTTTACCGTGTCTGTTAGACGAAGCTCAAGATTAGCGCGATGATCTTTGATCCACTTGGCGATGCCGAAGCCGTCACCTGCCAGTTCAACATTGCTAAGGACCAAATCAATGTGGATGTCCTGATCCTGCAAGAACTCAATCGCTTCGTGCGCTGAGACGGCTTCCAGAACCTTATAGCCGCAACCTCGTAGGTAATCAGCTATCGACATACGAAGGAGAACGTCATCCTCGGCAAGGAGGATCGTCCGCGTATATTTGGCGAGTTTCTGTGTCTCCATGTAAGCCAACCGAACGCCGGATGGATCGTTCCTACGCGCTTAGGATCGCCTTGAGGTGGCGCATCACATGAGGCATGTCCCACGGTTTGGCAAAAAAGCCATCACAACCGGTGCCTGGGGGTATCTGCTGCGCGGAAGTAAGGATCACCTTTAACTCTGGAAAACCACGCTTCACCGCATGGGCGAGACCAATCCCGTCCAACGTCCCCGGCATTCGGACATCTGTGAACACGAGCGAGACCGATGTTCCGCTGCTGAGGACATCAAGAGCCTCGTCGGCAGTTCCGCATTCGATAACCTTCAGACCCAAGGCGCGAAGCTCGTCTGCCATCATCATCCTGATCATGGGCTCGTCATCAACGACAAGGACGGGGTGTTTCGTATCCGGTGAGCTGACAGTACGAAGCATCATGCCTGTGTTCACTTCCCCACCTCGCCAGTCGAGACACGTCGGTTAAGCGCCTGTGCAATCTATCGTTCCTGCAGTGACTTAGAGAGCAGGAGAAAGTACGACCTTCGCCCCGGTTTCGGATTTCGGCATTCGCGCATGTTAAAAGTCGGCTCAAATATCGGCGCGGTCTGCTCAATGATGAGCGCTTTGCCGAGCTTGAGCGGCAGCTCCGTTCGCAACCCTTGCGCAACAACGCGCTTGCGCTGGTACACTGAAGTGGTATCAATGCCTCTGGCGGGACGCCGAAAATCTGAGTGAAAACAATATGTTCGCGTGACGAAGGGCGCCTCGTTCCGGGCGCGCCATTTCGGTAGTAAGTACGTCCCCATGCGTACCATCGATCGTCTGCTCTTCGTCCTCGCTCTTTTCTTCGCAATCGCAGCCGCGCCGGCGCTTCCCGCGCGTGCGGCCGAAACCTGCCCGTTCATCAGCGCCCAGGAGCTCGCCCGCGCGATGCCGGCGCTGAAATGGTCGCTGATCTCAAATCAGGACGGCCGCGGCTGCATCTATCAGGCCGGGCGCGGCGATACGATGATGCTGACCGTGTTCCGCAATCCCGACAAGGACCGCGCCAGGGAATTGTACGCGACCTTCGTCAAGACGCTCGCCGAGCGCATGCCGCTGAGCGCGGTGGCGGGGATCGGCGAGGAGGGCCAACGCGGAACGAGCGCCGCCGGCGCGGAGCGCCAGGAAGCCTCGGTCGTCGCTCTGTCCGGCGATTACATTCTGCAGATCACCGTCTATCCGACCGGCCGGCGTGCCGATGATGCCCTGCTCGGACCGCTCACCGAAGCCGCACGCGTTGCCGTCGCCAACGTGAGCAGGAGCAGCGAGCGGTTCGGCAATTGCGAGTGGCTCGCGGCTGCGGATGCCGACGGTTTTCTCGACACGAGCACGCTCACGGTCCAACGCACCGGCGCGGGCAGCTGCATGATGTTCGATCGCGAGGCCAACACGATGATCACCGCGGTGATCGCGACCTCGCGCGACACCGCCGTCCAGATGATGAAGCTCGCAGGCCCGTGCAAGCATGTGACGATCCCCGAGCTCGGCAGCGAAGCGTTCGGCGAGCATTCCTGCACCAAGGGCAACGGCAACGCCGTCACCATCTATGTCTGGAAGAACGGCAAGCAGGCTTCGATCGTGTTCGCCCCGGTGAAGCCGCATCCGGAGTCCGGCTCGGTCGAGCGCCTGAAGGCGGTCGCCGGGCGCGTCTATGGGAAACTGTAACGGCGGGTTTGGCTACTCTGTGCCTTCGTCCTGTCGGGCGGACGTGGCGCCGAAGGTCCGTGCCGCGCCACGTGAAGCGTGCGAAGGCCTGCCATGCCATATGGCATAATACGCCATATGCATCTGATCGCCCCAACCCGAACGTTTGCTTCGTATCCAAAGCAAACGTTCTGGTGGCTGTCGCGTTCGGCGGCGGCAAGTCCATCGATTTCCGGACCGCCCAGCCGCCCCGGATGTCGTCCGACTACATCAACCCGCAAGCCCGCCGGATCGCGATCTGAACCGGCGAAGGCGGCAGTGCCGGATCGAACTCGCCCTTCGGCAGCAGCGGCGGCTGTGCCATGAAGCGCGGCCGTTTCCCCCGGTGGGGTTGCGCGGCATGAACCAGGAATGGGTGGCATAGATAGACGCTGCCTGCCGCGCCGGTCGCAAGTTCAACTTCGCAATCCTTCGTCGACGCCCAAGCCTCGGCAGCGAGCTGCCGCAGCGTCGCGCCCGCTTCGCCATAGGGCAGCAGCTCGCGCGCGATGGTCGCATGCGAGCCTTTCCGGACCCGCGTGGGGGCATCGTCGGTGCCGACATCCGAGAACAGGAAGAGCATCAGCAGCGCACGCCCGCTGCTCGTCACATTGGCGCGCCATTCCATGAAGTCGGCATTGGCGGTGCCAAAGCTCATGTCGACATGCCAGCCATCGTCGCCTGGCGATTGCGATGATGGAAAGCGGATCGGAAAGGTTCCGAGGCCCGTGGGTGCAAGCCAGCGCCCTTCGCCGACGAGTTGATCATAGGCCTTGTGCAAAAGCTGTGTGTTCGCCGCTTCAATGAAGGGAGGCGAAGCTTTGGCGCCTACCCGGATAACGGGCTGGGTCCAGTTTTCGGGCTGGTCCGGCGACAGGCCGATATCTGCCCACAGCTCGTTCCTGCATTGATTGGCAACGTCGGCGCTGAAGGCGTTCTCGAGTTTGACGAAACCGTCGTCGATGAAGCTCTGGACCTGACGAGGCGTCAGGCCAGCTTGTTTGGTCTTGGGCATTGCACATTTCTCCGTTCGGCCAGCGCATCGCGCGCCGCCGTTTGATCTGATTGGCGCAGGCGCGCCGAACGACGTTCTGCCGTTCAGATCAGCGGAAAGAATGTGGAGATGAACATCATGCGTGAACGTATAGCGCCGCGGAGCGCGGAATCAAGACAGGCTTGCCGCCTGGCGCGCAGGCCGCATAGCGGCAGCCTCTCGCGGAACGAGAAGGCTGCCGCAGCTTCACAGCTACGTCACGGGCAGGGGTGACGGAGACCGTCGCGGCCGAGATAAGTGCCGGAGCCGGGATCGTAGGAGCGGAAACGCTGCGCGCAGTAGGAGGCGGCGTTGCTTTGAGCCTGGCTGTTGGCGATGGCGCCGCCGATGATCGCGCCTGCCGCGAGGCCGCCGAGGACGGCTGCGCCGGTGCCGTAGCCGTGGTGGTGCCTGTGGCCGTAATAGCCATGCCGATGCCCATGTCCGTGCCAGTGTCGGTACTGCACCTGCTGCACGCCTGAGTCCGGACCGGGATTGCCGATCGGCAGCGGTGCCGCGAGGACCGGCGAGGCGGCGGTCGAGAGCATCGCTCCAGCGGCCGCGAGGACGACGAAAGTTCTACGCATTGTCATGTCTGGCTCCATGTTGGTGAGGATGCCGGAGCAACGTCGGGTTGCCCGCTCCGTTCCTCCAACGGCAGGCGAGCGTCACACCGCCGCAGAAAATGAACCGTTCGTAACATGGTGGCCGAGCAGGGCGCTTCACGCGGGACGGGAAGGCGTCGCGCGCAAGCGCGACCCGCGGCTAAGTATCTTCGCCATCCCGCCGCCGGAAGGGGTCGGCGACATCGTCGTGACCGCTGCGGTTGCTGAAGAACATCAGGGCCATCAGCCCGCAGCCGATGAGCAGGGAGAAGAAAGCTCCAAGGCCAAGCGCGATCCAGCCATGCTTGCCCATCTCAACCCCGCTGCTGGCTCCCCAGACCGAGAATCCCCAAACGCCCGTGAGGATCAGCATGGCTCCGAGAGCGACCAACAGGGCAATCTGACCGGCACTGATGTTCTTCATGGCGGTTCCCGTTGTTGTGCCTGACGAGACTCAATTGTGGAGAGCGCGGAGGCGTTCCTGTTACGAGGCTTAGCTTCGTGGCTCGTTCGAGCTGCAGGCGGAACGCGCCTGACGGGCGCGCTCCTGTCTGCAATGATTGCCGTACAACATCACTCGGAGACGGCGAGGACGGTCAGCCCTCTTGTCCGCTTGTCGGGCGTCTCGAATTCGATGCGCTGTCCCTCCGAAAGGCCGATCAGGGCCGCTCCGACGGGCGTCAGGATCGAGATCCGGTTGAGCTCGATGTTTGCTTCGTGCGGATAGACGAGCACGATCTCCCGGCTCGCGCCGGACCGGTCATCGCGATAGGTCACTTTGGAACCCATCCTGACCACGCCGCGCAAATCGTCCTCTTGCGCGACGGTTGCGCGTTCCACTTCCCGGGCCAGAAACTGGGCGACGCGAGGAAACAGGTCCATGGTCGAATTCGCCAGTGAGCTGAGGCGCCGGCATTCACCTTCTGCGATCTTGATCGGCGGCAACGCCGGCGGTCCTTGCTGAATCTCTGCTTCGAGCTTGCGCATGATGTCTCCTACGCGGCAGTTGGTCCGGGATCGTCGTCGAACGGCTTGCTTTGACGATGCCGGCGGGAGAATGGGACGACGTTCGAGCGAGATTGGGTGATGCTTTGAACCCTGACGACGTTCAGACAGCCCGCCACGAAATATGGCATCTGGTCGCCGACCCGCAGTCCGATCAATGCCGCCCCCAAAGGTGTCAGGACCGAAATGCTGTCCGCATTCCAGCACGCCTCGGGCCAGACCAATTGCACGGTGCGACGCGGGACGCCCCAATTTGTGCAATACGTGACCCATGATCCCATGGTTACCACTGAGCTTAGATCGTCGTCGCACGCATCCGGCACGATCTCGGCGCGGTTGATTTCACCTGTGAGGAAGATCGCGTCCAGATCGCCTTTCTGTGCGGCAAGACGGGCAATCTGTTCGAGCCGCGGATAGTCCGCTGCGCTAAGCATGATTTTTGGAAGAGGCACCACGGCGCACTCCTTCTGCTTCAATACGACATCTCGGTGGAGGTCACGAAAGCTGGAAAAGAGCCCGGACGGCGCGCAGCCGTCCGGCTAACCGCCTGCTTGGAGGCGGCCGGCGTGCAGAGCGAAACGCGCGGTGCGCGCGTCTATGTCGACGACATATGCCATGACGCACTGACTATAGCGATTTAGCCCGCTGGAAACATTGCGGCGAAACCGCACAGCCGCGAGCAGAGTGTCATGCATGCACGCTTCCTCGTCACCGCAGGCCCTGTTCATCGATCAGAATGCGATGGATTTCGATGCGCTCGGGCAGCTCGATCAGGAATTCCGCATCGCGCGCGAGATGATGGACCTTGGTCGGCTCGCCCTTGGTGAAGGACGTCATGGCCGCGATGTCCGCCCAATAGGAGATGGTCGTGAACCACGTCTCATCGTCGCGGTCCTCGCGCAATTGCTGCACGCCGAGCGCGGTCTTTCGCAGCGGCGGAATGCCTTCCGCCTGCAGATAGGCCTGGTAGGCGTCGGCGCGATCGCGGCGGGTGCGGCCGCGCCAGATGCGGGCGATGGTCGGTTTGGTCGGCATGATGGACTCCCCTGCGGCGTCTGGAACACGGGCCAGACTCGCTGGCCTCAATAACCCGGTGCTTCGCTTTGCCGTTTCACGCGCCAGAATCTCGTTCGCCCATTCCAGGCGCAGCACGCGAGTTCAGCTGTAATCTGCTTCACACGCAAGTGCGCACGATGGCGCTACACGAACCGGACCGCGCTCCGCGCGGCCTGGCTCGGAGCTGGCGATGATGGCCGCATTGGCAAGGGCAATATCCCGCGCGATGAGAACCGACATCGACGCCGGAACCCTGAAGATTCTCATGGTCTTCGCGGGAGCGGCGGCGCTGCTCTCCTTCGCGGCCGCGATGATCTACCGACAGGCCTTGAAGGCAGCCATGCTGTGAGAGCGTAGATCTCGCATCGCGCGAGCCTGCCAGGAACTTCCATTTTTTCCCGGCGTTGAACATCGGCCCCCACAAGCGGCCGGTCCGGACGATGAAGAACTTTTCCAACGCCGAATTTTCCCCAGAGGTGATCGAGCTGATGACCGCCGCGCTGGAAGCTGCGGTCGCCACCCTGCCGGAGCCCGTGCAGTCCTCGCATGTCAATGCGCTCGCCGAATCCATCCTGCGCACCGCCGGCTCCGGTGAACGCAATCCCGCTGCGCTCCAGCGGATCGCCTTGATGGAGCTGCAACTGGCGCCCCGCAATTGATGAGGCCGACATGAAGCAACTTGCTGCTGCGATCGTCGCGCTCTGTGCGACATCATCTGTCGCCTGCGCGAACGGCTGGACCACCTACCGCATCCCGGAATCGGGAACTTCGGTCGACATCCCCGCCTCGATCTTCACGGAGCCGGCCGGAAGGCCCGACGGATACGGCCAGCATTTCCGCAGCGCCGACGGCAGCGCAGACCTCACCGTTCAGGCCGTCTTGAATCAGCAAGGGGCATCGCCGGCTGAATTCCTGGCACGGAAGAATCCGCCGTCCGGAATCACCTACAAACGGGTCACGTCGAACTTCTTCGTGGTCTCCAGCATCAAGCGTGACAAGATCTGGTACAACCGCTGTAACTTCACCCGGGGCTATGTGCACTGCGTCCTGATCAATTATCCCGCCGCCGAGAAGCGGCGCTGGGACGCCGTGGTGACCCGGATCAGCCACAGCCTGCACGGCGGCTGACAGGTCACAAACAAAAAGCTGCCCGAACAAGTCGGGCAGCAGTTGCGGAATGAGTGCACGAATTGCGTCTAGCGCGCAGTCGTTGTCGTCCGCGACATCGTCGGCTTCGAGCCCGGCACATGCGACATGGTCTTGGTGGTGGAGCCGACCTGTTCGCCGGCCTTGACCTTGGTGCGCGTATGCGAGCGGCTGAACGTGCCACCCTCATGGGCCTGCGCCCGCGCGTTGGAGTTCATCACCGGACCGTTGCCCTTGTTCATGCTGACGCCGGTCTTGGCCTTGCCGTCCACCGCGGCGGCGCTTCCGCCGGCCGCGATCGACGAGCCGGTGCGGCCGGTCGCAGAGGTTGAGGTGCCACCCGTGCCGACGGTGGAGGCGGAGGTGCCGCCCGCTGCGGCCGAGCCGCCCGTTCCGCCCGTCATGCTGGTCTGTGCAAGAACTGGTGTCGCGGCAGCAAGCACAATTGCGACTGCCGAAGTCGTCAGGAGCGTTCTCATGTTTCCATCCTCTATGAATTTCAGGGTGACGAGGTCGAGATCGTGCAGCCGTTGACGGTGATGGTGCTGGCGCTGGTGGAGCCAGGCCCGCCCGCCGTCGACGACGAGCTCGAAACGCTGCCGCCGCCGGCCTGCACGTTCACCGATGATCCGCCGGCCGAACTCGAGCTCGACAGCGAGCCGCTCGACGAGGTCGATCCTGTCGTGCCTGAACGCGACGAGCCGGCTGCAGTGATGCTGCCGTCGGCATGTTTTTCGACCGTGACCTTGCAGGTTTGGCCGGATGCCGTCTTTCCAGTCTTTTCCATGGTTTCTGCCAATGCAGCGCTGCTCATCAGAGCCATTGCTGTAATCGCAACGATTGATCTGTTCATTGCGTGTCCTCCTCAACATGGACAAAGGGAGCGGCACGAAGCCGCTCCCGGGATCGGACTAGTTCTTGTCCTTCTTCCACTCGTCCTTGTTGTGGCCCTTGCCCTTCTCCATGCCCTTGTCGCTGGCATGACCGGCAGAGGAGCCTGCGGCGCCGACAGTCGAGCCGCTCTTGCCGTCACCGGCTGACGAACCGCCAGTGCCGACCGTCGACGCGGAGTTCGATCCGGAGCCTGCGGCGGAGCCGCCGGTGCCGACGCTGGACGAGCTCTTGCCGCCGCCGGCCGATGAGCCACCGGTACCGAGCGTCGAAGCCGAGCCGCTGCCGGAGCCGCTACCCGCCGCGGAGCCGCCGGTGCCGACGGTCGAGCTGCTGGTGCCGCCACCCGCCGAGGAGCCGCCGGTGCCGAGCGTCGAGGCCGAGCCGGAGCCGCTGCCGCCAGCTGAAGAGCCGCCGGTGCCGACGGTCGAGTTGCTGGTGCCGCCGCCGGCCGACGAACCGCCGGTGCCGACCGTCGAGCTCGATTGCGCAACGGCGAGCGCCGTGCCCGCCAACAGCGCGGCCGCAGCCGCAGAAAGCTTCAGGATCCTCATGTCCGTTTTCCTCCAGTGGGTTTCCAAAAAACAAATCGCCAAATCAGGCTCGGGATAAATTGGCAATCGCGCAAACGTTCCTCATCTCGAGAACATTGACGCGATGATCGCTGCGTCATGCAGTTCCAGAATGCGCGACGCCCGTTCATTCATCCACCGTTCATCCAAGTCGATTGTTCTGGCCATGCGTCTGTTGCTTCGCAATCACGCGACGCCAGCGGTGTTCAGAATGCGCCGACCATCACTTGGCGATCCATCACTTGGCTATCGATCACTTGGCGATCGACCACTTGGCGATCGTAGAGCCGGCGCGAGGGCGCCGATCGCGCCGTGCGATTTGGGCGAAGGTCGGTTGCCCGCGTCGCGTTGCGTCGAGGTGCGGGGATGATTTTCGTCTCCGGCTTCGGCGAGTCGGCCATCGCCAATGCATCGCTCGCAGCGTGGCTTGGGGCCTCGGCGGCGATCAGGGGTGACGAAGCCGCGGCAACAATCCCTGTGGACGTATCCAGTATGATCTTCTCTGGCAAAGCGCGGGCAGAGCGGATGCGAATGGCCGTCCGGTCGACGTCAGGCACCGCGGATGCTGTCGCCATCGGCGCCAGATTGCGATCGAGCAAGAACAACAGCGCCACGACGAATGCGCCTGCAAAGAGGAAATATCGAATGATGGGCATCAGGCGCTACCGCGAAATGAACCAAGGGCGATTGGGCGGGCCGCCGTGTGACGGCCCGCCAGGCGGCGCAGCTAGTCCACCGCTTGGACGACCATGCGGGTCTCGGGATCGACCAGCATCACGCGGCTGCCCGAATAGACGTAGCGATACTTGGTGAGCGAAGGGCCCCAGTCGCTCGGAACGGCCACGAGCTCGACATCGCGCGGCACCGGCGAGCCGACGACGATCTTCTCGCGCGTCTCGACCGGACGAATCTTTTGCTCGGTGACGTAGGACCGGATCCTGGTGCGATACTCCGGCTCGATCTGCACGGTCGCGCCATGGCCCGCGCCGGTCGTGGTGACGACAGTGGACTGTGCCATCGCGCTCGTCGAGACAAGCAGGGCGGCGGCTGACATCAGCATGAACTTCTTCATCGTATTCTCCTTGGCCGCGTCATGCGGCGCAGCGATGAACTCGCCATTGGCGCGACCGTTCCGGCATGCGGCGGAACGTTTGCCATTTTTTCCCGTTATTTGACGGGGCAGAATTGGAGGAGAGGAAAAATGCCTGTTTTGATTCTTTGGGCCGTGCCGGCGATCCTGGTCGTCGGTGGTGGCATCTATCTCATCGGCCACATGCATTGATGCGAAGGGCCTCGGTTTCTCGGCGACGCGGAAACCGGGGCTCTCTGCTATTCCGTCGCTTGGACAGCGCTATCGCCACCCCAGCGCCGGCGCCACATGCGTCAGGATCGCCTCGATCGCATGCGCGCAGTAATCGACGCCGAGCTGGTTGGGGATCGTCAGCAGCAGCGTATCGGCTTCCGCGATCGCCTCGTCCTGCCGCAACTGCTCGATCAGCGCGTCCGGCTCCCCCGCATAAGAGCGCCCGAAGATCGCCCGCGTGCGCGGGTCGATGAAGCCGATCTGGTCTTCGCCTTCGCCACCTCTGCCGAAATAGGCGCGGTCGCGATCGTCCATCAGCGCGAAGATGCTGCGGCTGACGGAGACGCGCGGCTCGCGGCTGTGTCCCGCCTCTTTCCATGCCGCGCGATAGCTACGGATCTGCGCGGCCTGCTGCACGTGAAAGGCTTCGCCGGTCTCGTCGTTCTTCAGCGTCGAGCTCTGCAGATTCATGCCGAGCTTGGCCGCCCACACCGCCGTCGCATTCGAGCCGGCGCCCCACCAGATCCGTTCGCGCAAGCCTTGCGCGTGCGGCTCCAGCCGCAACAGTCCGGGCGGATTGGGAAACATCGGCTGCGGATTGGGCTCGGCAAAGCCTTCGCCGCGAAGCAGGTCGAGGAAGACCTCGGCGTGGCGTCGCCCCATGTCGGCATCGCTCTGGTCCTCGGCCGGCCGATAGCCGAAATAGCGCCAGCCGTCGATCACCTGCTCGGGCGAGCCGCGGCTGATGCCGAGCTGCAGCCGGCCGCCGGCGATGAGGTCGGCGCTGCCCGCGTCCTCCACCATGTAGAGCGGGTTCTCGTAGCGCATGTCGATCACGGCCGTACCGATCTCGATCTTGTCGGTCTTCGCGCCGACGGCGGCGAGCAGCGGAAACGGCGAGGCGAGCTGGCGCGCAAAGTGATGCACGCGGAAATAGGCGCCGTCGGCCCCTAACTGTTCTGCGGCAACCGCAAGCTCGATCGATTGCAGCAGTGTGTCGCTGGCAGAGCGGGTCTGCGATTGCGGCGAGGGGGTCCAGTGCCCAAAGGAAAGGAATCCGATCTTTTTCATGAGGGCAACATATGGATGATCAGAAGAGTTTGCGAGGCGTCGATCGGAGGAAAGATGGCGACACGGGCGTGCACCCGTAAGCGCCCCTCGGGGAAGGAAGATGAGTCACAGCTGGACCGCTGATGCTTCCGCCGCTGAGCACGAACTCAGATCGTTCGGCTTCGATCTGCCGCGCGGGCGCGTGCTCAGATTTCGCAACCGTTGAAATTCAATGCCTTGAGCAAGCCGCCAAACGCCTTCAGCCGGCAGGGCTCGGCATTTCCTGCGGTCTTTGAGCGCCGGACGTCGGCGGTTTGCTTGACAACGGTTGCCTTCGGCCTCGGCTTCGGCTTCGGCTTTGGATTGGGCTTGGGACGTTCTGCGGCCGCGATCTTCTTCGGAGTATGCCGAGGACGAACGGCAGGCTCCGGTCCGGACGAGCCGGCATGGGTCTCTTCCGCCGGAGCCACGCTGCTTTCGACCGGGGCAGTCTGTGCCGGCATCGCGCTGCTCACAGCGGCAAGGTCGAGGCGATCAGCCTTCGCCAAGGCGTCGTGTGAATCAGACATGCCCGCATCTTGCCCGGCAGGCGGTTGCACGATTGCAGCCGCGCGACGCGGTGGCGCGCTCAGTTCCATCGCCGACAGCACTCCTGCACTCAACAGGATGAGGAGGCCCAACAACGCCATTCTCAGCATAATGCCCCTCTGATAGAGGTTCGTGCTGCTGAAAATTCTCCGCGCCAATGAGGCAATCTGTCGGCGGCTGCGGAATCATTTGCCGACAAGGTTAACGTCGGTGCGCCGACCCGTACGTTCTGAGTGAAGATCGATGGCGAACGTAACCTGGAGTGGGTTGCCAGGCAGCCCAATGCGGCAACGCTCCATCGGCGCTTGCTGAAGAATCCGTGACGGGACGGCGGGTCGTCATTGTCCCTAACGGGACACTACACAACAAGAACTTTGTTAGAGCGGTCGCCTGCGCCGCTTGGCCCAAATACCTCGGACTTCCGATCGTTTCCGGCTGCTTCTGTCGACGGTGCTCGATACCCGCGCGCGGAGGTTCCGGAGTTCTGCAAGTTGAGCGTTGAGAAACCCGACCCGTTGGTTCAAAATGACCATACGGTCGCAAATCCGACCACTACTCATTAGGAGCCCCAATAGCTGCAACTGCTGAAAAACACTGACATTGGTAAAAGGGCGTTCGATTGGATCGTAGCGTTGTTTCACGTAAAAGATGTGAAACGGCACACATGCGGCAGGAAAGATATTTCCCCTGTCGCGTTTCTGAAAACGTGCTTTGCGCACTAGCGACCGAGTTGGTGCAGGAAGAACGCCCGAAATAAAGGTCGCCTCAGTGCCGCGGTCATAAATCCGTAATGTTGGAGCAGAGAACCTTCTCAGGGGCGACGGCCCCGTGAACGTGCGGCGCGCGGCCGGCCGTCGCACTGCAAAGTCGATATCGGTCAGCCAAGCTTGTCGGCATGCAAACGAGCACCAAACTCGGCGGCTCAAATGACGGATCCTCCGACGGATGCAGATCCAGAGCCACAGGCTTGTAGGAGCTCGTTTGCGGAAGCTGTCGCAGATTTTGCCCTGTGCTGAGGCACAGAGGGGCTCGATCTAGCGGCTTTCGTTGCCGGATACTGGTATCGGGAGGCTAAGTCACTCCAAGCCGAGAAAGTAGCGCCACTCCGTACCCATATTGTCGTCCGTAATGAGTTGCTGGCCGGCAGTAGCCTCCAGCAGCTGCGGGCATGGCTCAATCGTGGGGCCATCCTGACGGAAGTCGGCCATCAGCGCGTCCAGCCGAGCGCGGTCAGCCTCATCGGAAGCAAACTCAGGTTTTCCGTCAATGCTGTAGGTTTCCAGCGTTCGCCGCCAGCGAGCATGATCCCAAGCGATCGGCGTCTGCGACAGCACCATATGGTTCAAGAACCGGGCGCCATAGGAGAATGCAGTGCAGCCTGTGCGCTGCGCCCGCCGCGAATTGGTGGTGTTGTAGAAGTAGACTCCACCGGGCTTCAGGTGTTGCTGCACGAGGCCCAGGAATTCCGACGAGAGCAAATTGGCGGCGTTGGCCCGAAAATGCCACGTCGTGTTGGAGACGACCGCATCGAACTGAGCGTCGGGATGATGGCGCAGCCAACGGCGTCCGTCATCCTCGATAATCCTGATCTTGGGATTGTTCAGGATCGATTTGACGTTGTCGTGTTTGGCGATCAACTCGACATATCCGCGATTGATCTCGACGATCGTGAGCGATTCCACGTCCGGATTGTTGGCTATGACTTGGGCCCACGAACCGGAGGAGAGACCGATCATCAGCACCTGTCGTGGTGCAGGGTGGAAGAGGCTCAGCGCGTAGGGGCGGACGATGCCGTTGCGATCGGACTTCAGGTCTGTGTTGAAGCGGCCGTCATACATGCCGTTGCCGAAGACGGTACCCTCGTTGTCGACGGTGATGATGCCGCTATGGTTCTCGACAACATGGAGGAAGTCGCGGTCAGTGAGCGTCTTCGCCTGCAGATTCTCCAATAGCCGCTGGCTCAACAAGAAGTTAGCGCCGAGGCCGAACACGAGAACCGCAACGGCAAGACGGCCAAGAAGATACCGCTCCTGCCGGGTTGCTTCGCTGACCGCAATCAATGCAAATGCGGACATCGTGCCACCAACAAGCAAGATTGCCGAGATTTGCCGAAGTCCGAAGTAGTCCGTCAGCACGAAGCCGGTGAGGATAGCCCCGCTGGCGCAGCCTACGATGTTGGCGAAATACAGGAGCGCCGTCCGCTGACCAATCTGTTCGTCCGCAGCGATGCCAAATTGCGAGAGATAGGGGAGCAGTGCGCCCCATTGCCGCGCTATCAGGTAGGTAATCACCACCGCAACGCTGATTGCGCCGGCGCCGGTCCATGCCAATTGCGTCATCAAGGGAAGAAACAGCGCACCGAACAAGTTGGCCCAGATGAGATCGCTCGCGGCTTTGCGGAGCGCAGCTTGCGGCGCGAGTGTCCTGCAGGACTGCCCGGCCTGTCGGGCGCCGACCGCGATCCCGGTGAGAAAAGCATATAGCGTGATCGCAAAAGCCAGCGAACTCGATCCCGATGCGAACGACATCACGCGGAACAGGTAGATCTCGTAGGACAGCGAGATGAATCCCCCCGCCATTGCGAGCAGCACGACAAGGCCCGTGCCGAGAATTGGCGGTGTGTCTGATGCGTTGGCCGAGGTCGGCGAATCATTCGTCGTGCTGCGGCCAGGCAGGGCGTGCGCCGCAATTGCGCCGGCGCCGACCGCAATATTGATTCCAGCCGCGATCGTGATCGCCGCATGCATGCCGAGGAAGGGGAAAATCAGGATGGCGCATACGAGGCACGCGGCACCGGCGCCGAGCGTGTTGACGAAATAGAGAGTGCCGACGGCGTCGCCGATCTGTCCGGAAAGTCGTGCCAGATAGGCGACCAGGATCGGTAGCGTTGCGCCCATCAGAAGGGTTGGCACCAGCACCAGGACAAGGTTGATGGCGGCAAGGGCGGGCAACGGCAGGTCAGCCACCAGAGCGCCCACCTTTTCGAAGATTTGGAGTGAGGCTAATCCGAACGCGGCGGTAGCGAACTCGATCACGCCAAGCAGCAGCAGCGGTCTGACGTTGGTGCGCCGGGATATCCAGCCGCCACACAAGCTGCCGAGTCCGAGTCCGAGCATGAACGCGGTCACGATAATTGTCACCGATTCCGAATTGACGCCGAAGATGCGGAACAGGCTTCGTTGCCAGGTCAGTTGATAGATCAGCGCCGGAAAGCCGGAGAAGAAGAAGAGGATGCAAAGAATGCGGACATGGGGCGCAGCGGATGTCTGTGCCGGCGCATTCGCGGGCAATTCGACGGTGGTCATGATGGAACCTCCTCCCAGGTCGTTGCAACCTAGAGGGGAAAGGTAATCAAATGTTGCGGTTGGTTGCTGAACCGCGCTGGGATTGACGGCTCAATCCGGCCACGCGATGCGTGAGGTTAACCCATTGCGAACAGCGGGCAAGAAATGACCGCTTCGCCACGTGCACTGGCGCCTTTCCGGACCAAGCCCGGGAAAACTTGGCATCTCCTGTTGCAAGTTGTTCCCAACCAATGATGCACGCCTGTGTTGTACGTTTATTAATGGTTGTATTGGCAGAAACATTCCCCTGGAATGCAGGAATGTCAAATGACAACCACAAAGGGTGGACGACGTTTCGACTCAGCCGGGATGCTCTCGAACCTCAAGGGAGATGTGGAGCTTTCCCTCAGGCTATTCCAGCTGAACTGGATCATCATCGGCGTGGTCCTGGTCTTGCTCGCACTCAGCGTTCTGCTGACCAGCTTCCGGGTGGAACCAAAAGGCTACATCACCATAATGGGAATGACCGGGCTTTACGGATACATCGGACATCGCAACGCGAGCTCCGGGCGCGGCAATCCGCGGGTCTATGCGACCCTGTTCACCTTAGCGCAGATCATCCTGGTCCTCATACTCGTCACATCGCTGGGATATATCGCGGCGTCGGCGGCTCTCCCAATGCAGGAAGCCAGACTGCTTGCATTCGATCGAGCGCTGGGGTTGGATTTTCGAGCATATCTGTCGTTTGTGAACGACCGGCCGGGATTGATCCGTGCGCTTGCCCCCACCTACAATTCCATATTCGTGCAGCTTGCCGTGCTGGTCGTTCTCCTGCCCTTGTGCGGTTTCTATCGACGGGCTGCAGAATTCGTTCTCTGCTTCGCGCTGACGCTGATCATCACCACGGTCATTTCAACACTGGTTCCTGTCACGGGCGTTTATCATGCCTTGGGCCTGCTGCCGGCGGATCATCCGAACATCGAGCCTTCCGTCTACTATGACACCCTGCGCGAGCTTCCTCTTGTGCGTGATGGTACCACCAGGGTGTTGGACGCGTTCAGCCTGGGTCCCCTTCTGACATTTCCGAGCTTCCACGCCATCACGGCCGTCCTTTACGCATGGGCCCTGGGGCCGATCCCTTGGCTGAGAGTCGCAGGGACCTTGTGGAATGCCGTCGTGTTGGCGGCGACGCCGATTGGCGGTGGACACTTCTTCGTCGACGTCATTGCCGGCGTGGGCATCGCGTTTGCGACGATCTATGCGACGCATCGGCTTGGAAATTATCTCTCACGGGGCCAACCGCAGAAGCAGCGGCCGGTATTGGTCCCCTCGCATGCATCAGCAAGCCGAATTTGATCTGATCATCAGCGTAGACACCCGCTTTGCACGTCTGGTGGCTGCGCTCGCGAAACCAACCTGGGCTCTGCTCGTCTTCTCAGGCAAAGTGAGGGCCGGGCGTATTTCAGCGTCATCGACCTCTCGGTCGGGAAGAAAGCCCTGGGGACGTTGGTCGGATCGTACGGCCGACTCGTCAACTCTCATGATCGGCCGCCTGCCTTGACCTGCTGGCCGACAACGGTCACGCACGACTCAGATTTTGTTTTTTGATCTTGGGGCAGGCAAATATCCGCCCGCGTGCTCGTTGCGACCGTGCGCGGCGATGAACATGGCGACGGCCGACCGGCAATAGGATTCGATTTCGTTGTCGTCCTCTGCTTTCGCCTGATCGAAGCGTGCGATCATCAGGAGATCGGATCCTTTGAAAAGCGCCGCAAACAAGCGGGCGGACCGGAGAGGATCGGGCACGTTCAGAACCGCCTTCTCGTGCAACTGACGCAACAGAGCCTCGATCTGGGCGATGACATGGGCAGGGCCGGCTTCGAAATGGAGCTTGCTTAGCGAGTTTTGATTCGTTTTGTCGGCCATGACCATGGCTTCGATGCTGCGGACGTCCGATCTCAACAGCGTGCGAAGCAGTAATGATCCCACCGCCATGAGCTGGTCTTCGACCGAACCGTCGACGCCTTCAAGCAGGGCCTGTGGTGCAAACAACTGTTGGCAGCCGGCCGCCATGGCCGCGCCGAACAGCGCCTCCTTGTTCTCGAAGTGCCTGTAGATGCTGAGCTTGGATATCTTCGCTCGCTGGGCGACCTTGTCCAAGGTCGTCGCCTGAAAACCCAATTCCAAAAAGAGTTCGCGCGCGGCGTCGACGATCGTTTGGCCAAGCGCCTCGTTGGCGGGCCGACCGCGCCGGCCCTGGCTGTTTTCGGTCACGACAATTCCAGTACTTGACAGTATTCTAATTCTTGAATTACGATACCATGAAGTATCTGAAATGTGCAAGCCGGGTAGGTCGCAACCTGTCCTCCAACGGAGTCCATCACCATGGAAGACGTCATCATCATCGGCGGCAGCTTTGCCGGTCTCGCCGGCGCCCTGCAGCTCGGCCGTGCCCGCCGCAAGGTCATCGTTCTCGACACCGGCCTGCCACGCAACCGCTTCGCCGGCTTCTCGCATGGCCTGCTCGGCCACGATCACAAGCCGCCGCTGGACATCCTGGCCGAGGCGCGACAGCAGCTGGCGCGCTATCCCACGGTCAGGCTGGTCAATGCCCGGGCCGACAGTATCTCCGGCGCCATCGACAATTTCTCCGTCCTCACTGGCGATGGCGAAAACCTCGGGGCGCGCCGCCTGATCCTGAGCTATGGCATCGTCGACCAGATGCCTGATGTTCCGGGCTTTGCCGAAAGCTGGGGTACGTCCATCGTGCCGTGCCCCTATTGCGACGGCTTTGAAGTCGCTGGCCAGCATTGGGGCCTCGTCTGGTCCGGCCCGCAGTCGCACAATCAGGTCAGGCTGTTCCGCGATTGGACCGACAAGTTGACGCTGTTCGCCAATGGTCATGACATTGCGCCCGATATCCGGGCCGATCTGGCGCGCCGCAACACACCTGTCGTCGATGGCCGGATCACCGCGATCGCTCGTCACGGGGGCCATAACGCCACCGTCAAGCTCGATAGCGGCCCGGATGTCGCGGTCGACATCCTGTTCGCGCATCCGCGCAACAAGCCGTCCGCAAGCCTGCATGAACCGCTGGGCCTCGCCACGATCGATACGCCCCTCGGCATCATCCTCAAGGTCGACGAGCGCCGCCAAACCAGCATGCCCGGCATCTACGCCGCCGGCGACCTCGCCAACCCGATCACGCCGCCATCGGTCACCCTGGCATCATCGCACGGCGCGATGGCGGGTATCTTCGCCCAGCAGTCGATGCTGGTTTGAGAGCACACATGCAGGATGAGCATGGCCGTCGAACGAGACAGCGCGGGTGTGCGCTTCCCTCCGCCCTTCGTCTATCTGGGAGTGCTGCTGTTGGGGTTGGCGGCGGAGCGGTTCGTCACCCTGCGCTCTTTCGGCATGGACGGGCGGTTGCTGGTCGCGGCGGGCGCGCCGCTGTTTGTTGCCGGCGCGGCGATGATGCTTGCGGCGGCGGGGCTGTTCCGGCGGCTGGGCACCAACGTTCCGCCGTCGCAGCCAACGACCCTCATCGCAACGACCGGCCCTTATCGGTGGACCCGCAATCCCATGTATCTCGGCATGGCGCTTATCTATGCCAGCCTTGCGATCGGCTTCGACGGGCCGATCGCCTTCGCCTTGCTCCCGTTGGTGCTGGTCGCGATCCAGACGCAGGTGATCGCTCGCGAGGAGCGCTATCTCGAAGCGAAGTTCGGCGACGACTACCGCCGCTACAAGGCCGAGGTTCGCCGCTGGCTCTGACTATTCCGCCGCTGCCGCCTGCGGGGCCGCCCGTCAGCCAGCTTTCCCAACAGATCGCCGTCGTTACCCGGACCAGCTTCAGTATCTGGAAAGTATCCATCCGTCTTGCAGAGCCGTCGGCTATCCAACAACAGGTGGCATCAATGGTCTACAGTCTAATTGTCAAAAAAGAGATCCGCAGGAGCTTCGATCATGTCAACAACCAGCGTTGGGATGATGCTGCAAAGGGCCTAACACCAAACGCGTATCACTGGGTTGCCGGAGATCATGCGTTGGGAGGTGAGCGACATGGAAAGCAATCGGTAAAGCAGTGGTTCGAGCGCATGGGCCGTGTTTTCCCGAAGCTCCACATAGATATCGAGCAGATCGAGGTGACGGGTTGGCCATCGAACACCACAGTGTTCGTCAAGTGGCGGGCCAACGCGAGACTACTTGACGGCTACAGCTCGTACGTGAACAGGGGCGTCCACGTCTTCAAGTTGCGATGGGGCAAGGTTCATTCGATTGAGGAATACTTCGACTCGCAGGCTGCAGAGCGAAGCCTCGCCATCCAAGCTCGTGCCGGTTTGGATGAAGCTGCGGCTGGACCAATCGTGAGCTAACGCAGATCATTCGTGGGATGCCGCCATCAGACAAGGATATGTCATGGCACAGCACAATGCCGATCAGGTCGCCGACTGGAATGGCCAAAGCGGGGAGCGCTGGGTCGTCCACGAGGCCCGGCTCGATGCCAGGCTGGAGATGTTCGGCCAGGCCGCGATCGAAGCCGCCGCGCCCGCAACGGGCGAGCGCGTGCTGGACGTCGGCTGCGGCGCGGGCGCGTCTACTCTGGCTCTGGCCGCGCGCGTCGGCGCGGGGGGCCAAGTGCTGGGCGTGGACATCTCCGAACCGCTGATCGCCCGAGCGCGCGCGCGTGCGCCACAGGATACGCCGGCCCTGTTCCGGGTGGCCGACGCCAGCAGCGCCGAGCTGCCCGAGGGCGCGTTCGACATCCTGTTCTCGCGTTTCGGCGTGATGTTCTTCGACGATCCGACAAAGGCGTTCGCGCATATGCGCCGTGCGCTGAAGCCGGGCGGCCGGGTCGCTTTCGTCTGCTGGCGCGGCACGGCCGAGAACGATTGGATGCGCCTGCCGATGGGCGCGATCAAGGGCATCGTCCCGATGGCGCCGCCCGGTCCCGAAGCGCCCGGTCCATTCTCGTTCGGCGACCCGGGCCGGGTGGCTCGAATCCTGACGGCGGCCGGCTTCACCGATATCGCGATCACGCCCTTCGATGCTTCCGTTTCGTTTGGCGAAGGCGCGACGCGGGACGCGGCGATCGACGACGCAGTAAAGATGACGTTCGAGGTCGGCCCGCTGTCGCGCGCGCTCGCTGACCAGCCCGACGACATCCGTGCCCGCGCCTCGGCCGCCGTTCGCGCCGCCTTCGCAGGCCGCCCCGGCGAGCGGTCGCTGATGATCGACAGCGCGACGTGGATCGTCACGGCGAGCAATCCCGCAAGCTGATGGCGATTAGCAGGGAGACGTCGCGGGCCTGGCGAACAAGACGCGCCGCCTTCTCGAACCGCCTGACGCTCGGTCAATGCAAAGAGCAACGATGAGAAAAATCATGGGGCCGTAGAGATGAGAATACCCATGGTGATCCAGCCGCATGAAGAAACGGCCACGCCTCACGCGTAAGCTGCCCAGCCGCGAAAGGTGAAGCCGGTGTAGAACAGGGTCGGCTCGGAGAAGCCAGCCTCGCGTAGGATCGTCTCGTCCTGCGCGGGCGTGAGGATCTCCAGGTGGTTCGTGACGGCGTTCCGCGCGGCTGTCGCCTGGGCGGGCTCAACGCCGGAGGCGGCCAGGAATGCGGAGTACCGCGACAGCCATAGCGGGCGCTCCTCCTCGCCACTGGGCGCACTCAAATGCGCGACCACGAAAGCCGCGTCCGGCTTCAGCCGGCGGCGGATCTCGGAGGCGATGCGGCGCCGCTCCGCGACATCGACGAAGTGCAGCGTCAAAAGGCAGCTGGCACCGTCGAACGGTCCTTCCGGAGCATCGTCGATATAGCCCTGGTGAAGATGCGCGCGCGGCGCCAGCGGCCCCAGGGTCTGTTTCGCGAGCCCCAGCATCGCAGCGGACGGGTCCACGCCGTCGAAGCGCCAGCCTGGCTGCGCCTGCGCAAATGTCCTCAACTCCAGGCCGCCGCCGGCACCGAGGACGAGGATCCGCGCATCGTCATGCGCACGCTCGGCCAGCAGGATCGCCGCCATCGACAGCATGGCATTGTAGCCGGGCACGAAGCGTGGCGGCCCTTCCGTGTATCGCGCCACGGCCTGCGGATCGGAGAACATGTCTTGAATGTTGGTCATGGCGTCGTCCTTGCTGAATGCGGCAGTCACGCGCCGTGGGCGCGCAGGCCCTGATGCTTCCGGGAGCCGAGGCGCTTGCGAAAATCCTCGCTGAGCATCGCCAGCGTCACCTCGCCGAGGCGCGACAGCAGCAACGCTTCCGCCTCGTGAAAGGCCTGATCGAGGGTGGCATTGACGGCCTGTTCGACGAGACAGCCCGGCGACTCCGTCCTGTTGCCCATGGCCAGCAGCGCCGGGCTGCCGAGCGCGGCGTAGACGTCGCGCAGCGTCACCTTCGAGAGGTCACATGCAAGCCGCCAGCCGCCGCCATGCCCCTTCTCGGAGCGGACGTAACCGAGCTCGCGCAGGCCGGCCATGATGCGGCGGATCACCACCGGGTTGGTGTCCATCGCCTTCGCCAGCGTCTCGGACGTGAACGGGCCGGGCTGTTGCGCCATGTGCAGCAGCACGTGGAGCACGCCGGACAATCGGGAATCGCGTCTCATGTAACTTCATATGTTGCATAGCTGAGCCAAAGTCAACGACTGGCTACGCCACGCCACGCCACGCCACGCCAGGCGCAGGCTGCAGAGCATGGAGAAGTCGTGAGATTTTCGGGAGATGCAGCGCTGCCAGAACAGCGCCAAGTGGACGCCACACATGCGCGCCCGATCATGCCATCCTGCCCCTGTTTTGCCCGACGGCGCAACGCCTCTCTGCCCGACGCGTCAGCGTTTCAGCGATCCGGCTAAGTCATTGATCCCGCTCATGCCGTCTACTGTGCATGGGGTTGTTTTCGCACTTTGTTTTCGTGGACCGAAAACACCGAGATCGCCACGCCGATTTGTCACGGTGACGGCGCCGCGTGTGAGGGCAACAATCGGCTAGGCGACCACGTGGCTTTCGTCACTGATCTCGCGTGGCGCCCGTTTTCATCCGTTCATTTTTTCCGGAGGCGCATCATGCAGGTTTACAATGTGGTCAAGTTCAAGGTGAAGCCGGGCGAGGAAGCCGCCTTCCTCGACGCGCACGGGAACGGCAAGGCCAAATGGCCGGGCCTGGAGCACGGCGTCATCATCAAGACCGGCGATCAGACCTTCTGCCTCATCGGCACATGGGCGAGCCAGGATGCGCTGATCGCGGCGCGCGCGGCGATGATCAAGACGCTCGACAGTTTCAGGTCGGTGCTCGAGGACCAGGGCAATGGACGCGGCGTGACGGATGCGGTCTCGGGCGAGGTCGTGCTCGCGCTGTAGCAGGCGCGTAGCGCCCGCTACTTCATCACCCGCAGACCCTTGGTCGTGAACTTCTGCGTCTTGCCGCCGGGGCGAACGGGGCGCTTGGTGCCGGCGGCCTTGCCGGTGCCGGGCGGCTGGTGCGCAGGCACGAGTTGGTGAGGCTGCGAGCCGATCAGATCGCGGCGGCCCATCTCGATCAGGGCCTCGCGCAGCACCGGCCAATTGTCGGGGTCGTGATAGCGCAGGAACGCCTTGTGCAGGCGGCGCTGGCGCAGGCCCTTGATCGCCTCCACCTTGTCGCTGCCGCCGTGCCGCACGCCCCGCAGGGGATTGACGCCGGTGTGATACATCGCGGTCGCGGTCGCCATCGGCGAGGGTAGGAAGGTCTGCACCTGGTCGGCGCGATAGCGGTTCTTCTTGAGCCACAGCGCGAGGTTCATCATGTCCTCGTCGGTCGTGCCCGGATGCGCCGCGATGAAATAGGGGATCAGGTAATATTTCTTGCCGGCCCGCTCGGCCGCTTCATCGAACATCCGCTTGAACTTGTTGTAAGCGCCGATGCCCGGCTTCATCATCTTGTCCAGCGGGCCGCGCTCGGTATGTTCAGGCGCGATCTTGAGATAGCCGCCGACGTGATGGGTGACCAGCTCCTTGATGTATTCGGGGCTCTCCACCGCAAGGTCATAGCGCACGCCGGAGGCGACCATCACCTTCTTGATGCCCTTGGTCTCGCGCACCTTGCGATAGAGCCGGATCAGGTCGTCATGCGAGGTGTTGAGGTTCGGGCAGATCTCGGGGAAGACGCAGGACGGCCGCCGGCACGCCGCCTCGACCTTCGGATCCTTGCACGCCATCCGGTACATGTTGGCGGTGGGGCCGCCGATGTCGGAGATGACGCCGGTGAAGCCCGGCGTCTTGTCGCGGATCTTCTCGATCTCGCGCAGGATCGACCCCTCGGAGCGGTTCTGGATGATGCGGCCCTCGTGCTCCGTGATCGAGCAGAAGGTGCAGCCGCCGAAGCAGCCGCGCATGATCGTCACCGAGAACTTGATCATGTCCCACGCCGGGATCTTTGCCTCGCCATAGGAGGGATGCGGCGCGCGCGCGTAAGGCAAATCGTAGACCGCGTCCATCTCCTCGCTGGTCAGCGGGATCGGCGGCGGGTTGAGCCAGAGATCGCGATCGCCATGACGCTGCACCAGCGGACGCGCATTACCGGGATTGCTCTCCCGGTGCAGCACGCGCGAGGCACGGGCGTAAGCTTCCTTGTCCTGCTCGACCTGCTCCAGCGCCGGCAGGCGGATCACGATCGCGCCCTTCTGGCGCGTTGCACCCTCGTCCGCGGAATCGAGATCGTCGGCGTGCAGCTCGGTGTAACCTTCCGGCACGCGGCGAAACAGTGCGACGCCCCTGATGTCGTCGAGCTCGCGCGGCGCTTCGCCGGCGGCAAGCCGCTGCGCCACCTCGACCACGGCGCGCTCGGCATTGCCGTAGAGCAGCAAGTCCGCCTTGGCGTCCGCGAGCACCGAGCGGCGCACCTTGTCGGACCAGTAATCGTAATGCGCGATCCGGCGCAGCGAGGCCTCGATGCCGCCGAGCACGATCGGGACATCTTTGAACGCCTCGCGGCAGCGCTGGGCGTAGACGATGGTGCAGCGGTCCGGCCGCTTGCCGCCTTCGCCGCCGGCGGTATAGGCATCGTCGCTGCGGATGCGACGGTCGGCGGTGTAGCGGTTCACCATGGAATCCATGTTGCCGCCGGTGACACCGAAGAACACGCGCGGCTTGCCCAAGGCCCTGAACGGCTCGGCCGAGTGCCAGTCCGGCTGCGCGATGATGCCGACGCGGAAGCCTTGCGCCTCCAGCAGTCGGCCGATGATGGCCATGCCGAAGCTCGGATGATCGACATAGGCATCCCCGGTCACCAGCACGATGTCGCAGGCGTCCCAGCCCAGAGCGTCCATCTCGGCGCGGCTCATGGGGAGGAACGGCGCCGGCTTGCGCGGGCGGGCCTGGGCCATCAGGGGCTTTTCGGCGGCGATAATCTGGGTATCCATGCGCTTACGCATAGGACTCCAGGCCCGCGAATTCAACCGACGGGCGCGTGAAGATTGCGGTTCCGCCTCCTGTATCCGCCCGTGTACGCGTTAACCACCGCATCCATGCCCGGTGAGCCGATCGGCTTTGATCGCTGCAATCGTCGCATGCGGCGATCCGGGTTCTCACCGCAGCGGCCATGGAGTATTCGGTCGCTCCATGGGCAAGGGAACATCAGGCAGCGGCAGCGACGCGGTCGCGAGCACTGCACTATCCGCAGGCGCCTGGCTCGGCGCGATTGCGCTGATTGGCTTCATTCTGGTGGCGACCGCGCAGGCGTCCAATCAGATTCTCGCTCGCGGGCTCGCGGGCTCGGTCCCGTCCTTCGCACTCGCCTTCTTCCGTTGGAGCATTGTAGCCATCGGGCTCGCGCCGATCGCGCTCAAGGAGATCCGCGAAGGCCGCGTGCCGCTCGGCAAAAACATCTGGCCGATCCTTGCCGCCGGCTTCATGGGCATGTTTCTGTGCGGCGGTCCGGTCTATGCCGCGGGCGTGTCGACGACGGCGATCCACATCGCGCTGATCATGGCGCTCTCGCCGATCACGGTGCTGATGATCTCTGCGGCTCTTAAGATCGAGCATGTCGGCCCGCTGCAATGGCTCGGTACTGCACTCGCGCTATCGGGGGCGCTGCTGATCATTTCCGGCGGCCATCCGGCGGCGTTGTTCGAACTGGAGACGGCGTCGGGCGACGGCCTGGTCGTGCTCGCGATGCTGGGCTGGTCCGGCTATACGCTGCTGCAATCGCGCGCCGCACCGAAGGCGTCGCTGCTCGCACGCATCAGCCTGTTCTCGGCCGCCGGCGCCTTGTGGGCCATGCCGGCCCAAATCTTCAGCACCAAGGCGCTATCAGCCTATGTCTTCGCCGGGATCGTTCCTGGCCTGCTTGCGTATGCCGGCTTTGCCTAGCTCGGTGCCAAATTCGGTTCGGTGCGAACCTCGCTCGTCCTCTACCTCGGACCGGTTGCAAGCGCCCTATTGTCTTTCGCGATCCTTGGCGAACCTCCAAAGCCGATCCATCTCGTCGGAGGGCTGCTGATCCTCGGCGGCGTCTGGGCCAGCTTACGCCGATAGTTCCATTTGAACGAGTCCTGGTTCAAGCGCAGGAACCATCCGCGGCTGCAAACATTCTGATCAAGGGTCCGTGCGGGCCCGGGTTGCGCGCGCCTCCATCGTCTCGGCGTTCGCGGCGTCGCCTCTGGCGATGGGGGACCTGTGAGTACAGTCATTGAGAACTTGCTGTTGCGGAAGCAGAAGCTCGTGGAACAGCTCGAGAGGGTGCCGTCGGTCGAGGACCGCGACAAGATCGAGCATCAGCTCGAACAGATCAACACTGCGCTGGATTTCCTGGACAGGCCGGGATCGAAGGACGCGCAGTAAGCGCCTTCAGTCCGCGTCCACCGCTTCCACCTTCAAGGCCCTGGCATAGACGACGCCCGAATTGCTGATGTGCGTCGTCATCGCCGCTTCGAAGGCGGCGAAGTCGCCGCGCGCGAACAGTTCGAGCAGCTTACGATGCTCGTCGAAGGACGTGCGGGTGCGCACGTCGATTGGCGAGGTCAGATTGGTGCGCAGCGCGGCGACGCGGCTCGATGCGAGCTGATAGGATTCGGCGAGATAGCGGTTGCCGCAATGGCTGAACAGCGCCTCGTGGAAGGCGGTATCGGCGCGGCCATAGGCGATGTTGTCCTTGGCGGCGATCGCCGGCTCCATCGCCGCGATCGCATCGTTCATCACCGCAATGGCGCCGTCGCGATCATGGCGAAACGCGAGCTCGGCCGCCCTGGGTTCGAGTGCGATCCGGAAGGTGCAGAGCGCATTGATGTCTTCCGCGCTCGGGGTAAAGACAAAACTGCCGACCTGCGGCCGGATCACCACCAGCCCCTGCGCCTGCAACAGGCCCATCGCCTCGCGCACCGGCGTGCGGCTGACGCCGAAGGAATTGGCCACCATCTCCTCGGAGATGGCGGCACCTAACGCGAACTCGCCGTCGATGATGGCCTGGCGCAGCCGCTGCATCACGCGCTGCGACAGCGATTTCGGCGTATCGAGCTTGAGCGAGCGCATCTGCCCTCAGATCACCTTGCCGGGATTGAGCAGATGGTCCGGGTCGAGCGCGGCCTTCAGCGTCCGCATCAGCGCGATCTCGGGCTCGCTGCGGGCATGGCCCAGCCACTGCTTCTTCAGCGTGCCGATGCCGTGCTCGGCGGAAACGCTGCCGCCGAGCTCGCGCACGAGACCGTAGATGATCGCGTCCATCTCCTCCTTCGGCTGCTGCTCGACGGGAAGGCCGGTGACCCAGGAGACCAGATGCAGATTGCCGTCGCCGATATGGCCGTAATAGACGCTCTCGCAGCCCTCGATGCCGGCGGCGAGCGCGGCCTTGCAGCGCGTGGCGAATTCATCCATCCGGTTGACCGCAAGGCCGATGTCGTAGGAGATGTGCGGGCCCAGCACCTGGCCGAACTCGGCGCAGATGTCGCGCACGCGCCAGAAGCTTTGCGTTTGCGCCAGCGATTGCGCCACGGCGGCATCCGCCAGCAGACCGCGCTCCATCAGCTCTTCGAGCCAGGCCTGGAAGCGCGGCCCATCGACGCTTTCGTCGGTGCCTTGCGCTTCGACCAGCACGTAGAGGCCGTGACCCGCCGCGACCGGCGGCTTCACGCCGGCACGATTGGTGATCACGTCCCAATAGTCCGGCCACATCACCTCGAAGGCCGACAGCAGCGGACCGAGCCCGCTGCGCGCGGCGCCGAGCAACGCGACCACCGCAGCATAGTCCTTCAACGCGCAAAGTGCGGCCATGGTCGAGCGCGGCTTTGGAAACAGTTTCAGCACCACGCGGGTGATGATGCCGAGCGTGCCTTCGGAGCCGATGAAGAGATGCTTCAGATCATAGCCGGAATTGTTCTTCATCAGCTTGTTGAGGCTGGTGATGATGGTGCCGTCAGGCAGCACCACTTCGAGACCGAGCACCAGCTCGCGCGTCATGCCGTAGCGGATCACGCGGTTGCCGCCGGCATTGGTGGAGAGATTGCCGCCGATCGCACAGGAGCCGCGCGAGCCGAGATCGAGCGGGAAGAAGAAGCCGGCCTCGTCCGCGGCCTTCTGGATCGTCTCCAGCGGCGTGCCTGATTTCACCGTCATCGTCGCCGATGCGGGATCGATCTCCTCGATCCCGGTCATGCGCTCCAGCGAGATCGCGACCCAGCCCGCTTCAGGCGAGGCGCCGCGGCACAGCCCGGTCAAGCCGCCCTGCGGCACGAACGGCAGCCGGGCCTCTCGGCAGGTCGCAATCGCATCGGCGACGCCTTGCGCGTCGAGTGGACGGATCACCGCCAGCGGCGTCTGCGGCAGGCTCGCGCTCCAATCGTTGCAATTGCGTGCGGGCACTTCGCTGCCGGTCAGCACCGCCGCCGCGCCGAGCTTGTCACGCAGTGCGCCGAGCAGTTGGTCAGCACGCCCAAGGGGAGTTGCCATGTCCATGCGAGACCTCCGCTAAAATCAGCTGCGCCTCATGCGCGCCGCGAGGGTGGAAAGGATTTGCACCTGTCTTGTATGTAAGGTACAAGGTCAAAAGTAAAGTAAAAACAATGACTCAGAACACAGCCTAAGATCATTCCGGATCAAAGGCTTGGGTCCGAGCTCGCAGCAAGAAGGCGATGGGATGACGGAGGCAATTCGCGGGTTCTGGGTGGCGTCGGCGACGCCGCTGGCAACGAATGGCAGCGTGGATGCCGTCAAGCTCGCGGCTCATGCCAAGCAGCTCTTCGGCAAGGGCGTCGACGGTGTCGTGCTGTTCGGCACCACCGGCGAGGGGACCTCGTTCAACGTCGCCGAGCGCGTTGCGACCATCGAAGCCTTGCTCAAGGCGGGCATCGCACCGGAGCGCATGGGCATCGGCGGCGGCTTCCCCGCCATTGCCGACAGCATCGCACTTTCGCGCGCGGTGCTCGGCCTCGGTCTGCGCCACGTGCTGGTGCTGCCGCCTTACTTCGACCGCGGCGTCACGCCTGAGGGCGTTGAGGATGCCTTCGCCGCGATCATCGACGGCGTCGCCGACGATCGCCTGCGCGCCTATCTCTATCACATCCCGCAGGTCTCGGGTGTTGCGATCTCGACCGGCGTCGCAGCCAACCTGCGCAAACGCTACGGCAAGATCGTTGCAGGCCTGAAAGACTCCAGCGGCGACTTCAAGCAGTTTCAGGCGTTCCGTGCGGCCGCGCCCGAGCTCGCCATCACCGTCGGCAACGAGGCCGATATCGCCCGTGCGGTCGCCGCCGGCGGCGCCGGCACCATCTGCGGCATGGCCAACATCGTACCCGAGCTGGTCAAGGGCATGCTCGACGGCAAGGATATCGAGACGCGCATGCAAGCTGCGATTGACGTCGTATTGAAGACGCCGTCGTTCCTCCCGACGCTGAAGGCGATCCTGGCGGCGCAGACCGGCGATGGGGGCTGGCTGCGTGTGCGTCCGCCGCTGCGTGCGTTGTCCGACGGTGCCGCGTTCAAGCGACAGCTCGACGAGTTGATGGCACCTGCCATTGCGTGATCCCGCAGCAAATTCGCGCGCTGCGTGCCGCGGTAGACGCCGTCGCAAATTGCTGATCGCGACACAATGCGCTTCGTCCTTAGAACGATTCAATACTAGAGCGATTCAAGCCGACCTACGGTTCTCTTGACGCGCTGCGACTGTTAGACGCGCCAGCTTCAATGCTGCGTCTGACCTGGAAGTGAATCGTGCCTGCTCATCTGGACGGCCAACCTGTCGATGGCCGTCGAACTCGTGCCGGCAAGAGCCGTGCAAGTCTTCTCATTGGCGCGGCCGTGCTGCTCGCTGAATTCTCCTCCAACACGACGATTGCGCGGGCGCAATCTTCGCTGCCGCCGGTGTCGGTGGAAGCCCCGGTGCAACGGCCGCGGCCGGCGCGCGCATCCGAACAATCGCCGCGCCGCGCGCAAACCGCCATGCGCCAGCGCAGTCGCAATTCCAATCCGGCGCCCGCTGTACCGACGCTCTCGGAGCGCGCCGCCGCGGAAGCCGCCGCGCAACAGGCCGCAAAGCTCGGCTATCGCGCGATGCCAAGCGCAACCACGCTGCGCAGCGGCGCTTCGCCCCTGAACACCTCGCAGGCGGTCAACGTCGTGCCCGAGCAGGTGTTGAAGGACCAGTTGCCACGCAACATCGACGATGCGCTCATCAACGTCTCCGGCATCACCCAGACCAACACGCTGGCCGGCAGCCAGGACGCCGTGATCCGACGCGGCTTCGGCGACAACCGCGACGGCTCGATCATGCGCAACGGCATGCCGCTGGTGCAGGGCCGCAGCTTCAATCCCGCCGTCGAAAGCGTCGAGGTGCTCAAAGGCCCGGCCTCGCTGCTCTACGGCATCATGGATCCCGGTGGCATCGTCAACACCATCAGCAAGCGCCCCGAACTCTATCAGCACGGCTCGGTCACGCTGCTCGGTTCGGCCTACAGCGCCTCGAAAACCGGAGCCGACGGCCTGCTCGACGTCACCGGTCCGATCGGCGACCAAGGCCTCGCCTATCGCTTCATCGGCTACGGCGTCAGTGAGGACTATTGGCGCAATTTCGGCCGCCACCGCGAGATGCTGGTGGCGCCGTCACTGGCCTGGTACGGCCAGGACACCACGGTGCAGCTCAACTACGAGCACCGTGAGTTCATCTATCCGTTCGACCGCGGCACGGCGTTCAATCCGGTGACGAAGGCGCCGCTCGCCGTGCCCGCCACGCGCCGGCTCGATGAGCCCTTCAACAACACCTGGGGCACGTCCGACCTGATCCAGGCGTCGGTCGAGCACCGCTTCAACCAGGATTGGAAGCTCTACGCTGGTTACAGCTACAACACCGAAACCTTCAGCGCCAACCAGCTCCGCATCACCGGCATCAACTTCACGACTGGCAACGAGACGCGCAGCAATGACGGTACGCAGGGCTCGCTCAGCAATGTCAGCTATGGAACGTCCTACGTCTCAGGCGGCTTCTGGCTCGGCAACATGCGCAACGAGGTGCTGTTCGGGGGTGACGGACAGTATCGCACCATCTACCGCGACAATCTGATCCGGCAGGCGACGCCCGCCATCAACATCTACAATCCCGTCTACGGGCTGATCGGCCCGGGCACGACCGTGTCAAACACGGATAGCGCCCAGACCGACAAGCTCGGCCAGTGGTCGCTGTTTGTCCAGGACACGCTGCATCTGACCGAACGGTTCGCGCTGGTCGGCGGCGTGCGTTACATGGACTATGATCAGATCGCAGGGCGCGGAAAGCCCTTCGTCACCAACACCAACGTGTCCCAGGACAAGGTGCTTCCGCTCGGCGGCGCCATCTTCAAGCTCACCGACCAGATCTCGCTGTATGCGAGCTATACAGAATCGCTGAAGCCGAACTCGACCATCGCGCCGATCGGCGTCGTGATCGATTCCCGTGTCGCGCCGGAAGAGGGCGTGTCCTACGAGACCGGCCTCAAGTTCGATCTTAACCAGCGCATTTCCGGCACCGTCGCGCTGTACGACCTCGACAAGAAGAACGTGCAGACGACGAAGACCAACAGCGCGGGTATCGTCGAGCTTCACACCGTCGGTCGTGCGCGCTCGCGCGGCGTCGAGGTCGACGTCACCGGCAGGCTCACGGACAGTTGGGCGCTGATCGGCAGTTACGGCTATACCGATGCGCGCGTCACGGCGTCCGAGGATCTGACGCTGCTCGGCAAGAAGCTGCAGAACGTCGCCCTGAACACGGCCTCGCTCTATCTGGTCCACGATTTCGGGACCGCATTGCCGGGCCGGCTCCGCCTCGGTGGCGGCGCGCGTTATGTCGGCGACCGCCCCGGTGATGCCATCAACACTTTCTTCTTGCCGTCCTACGTGGTCGCCGACATCTTCGCGACTTACGAGACCAGGTACGAGCAATTCCCGGTGATCTATCAATTCAACGTCAAGAACCTGTTCGACAAGGTCTACTATCCATCCGCGGTCAACAATCTGAACGTCGCCGTCGGCGATGCCAGACGGGTGTCGTTGTCGGCAACGGTGAAGTTCTAGCGATGTCGGCGCGGCGCAAAGCCATCGCGGTTCTGGTCGCGATGTCGTCTGCCTGCGCGACGGCCGCGAGCCGCGCCGAAGAGATGACGCTCTATTCGACCAGGGAGGCCGCTCTGGTCGCGCCGGTTGTTGCGGCTTTCACGGAAGCCATTGGCGTGGGTGTAAAAATCGTCTTCGTCGAGGACAGTCTGGTCAAGCGTCTCGTCTCGGAAGGAGAAAGGTCACCCGCCGATGTCCTGTTGACCATCGGGTTCGATAAGACCACCCAGCTTGCGGAGCGCGGCCTGACCCGGGCCTTGGCATCCGCACCTGTCGAACAAGCGGTTCCGGCGCATTTGCGCGGCAGCACCGCACAATGGTTCGCGCTCGCCGTCCGCCCGCGCGTCGCATTCGTGCGCAACGGCAGCGCGCTCGCTTCGATCGATTATGAAGATCTTGCCGATCCCCGATGGCGCGGCAAGCTCTGCATGCGCTCGGCGCTGCATCAAAACAATGTCGCGCTGGTTGCGGCCTTTCACGTCCATCACGGTGACGCCGCGACGGAGGCCTGGCTCGCGGGGCTGAAGGCAAATCTCGCCCATAGGCCCGAGGGCAAGGACAATGACGTGATCCGCGAGATCGCGGAGGGCAGGTGCGAGATCGGTATCGGCAACACTGTTGCGCTCGCGCAGTTGCGCGACGGGCGCGAAGGGCCCGATTGGCGCGCCTGGGCCGAGACGGTCAAGGCCGTCCCGACGGCCTTCAAAGGCGGCGGCGCGCATGTGAACCTCACCGGCGCCGCGCTCGCGAAGCATGCGCCACATCCGGAGGCTGCGCAGAAGTTCGTCGAGTTCCTCGTCACGCCGGCGGCGCAGCGGATTTTCGCTGCCGCCGAGCTCGAATACCCCGTACTGCCCTCGGCAAGGCAGGCCCCGATCGTCGCTGATATCGGCACGTTCACCGCGGATGCGGTACCGATCGATGAAATCGCCGCGCATCAGCAGGCCGCGATCGTCCTGATCAAGAAGGTCGGCTTCGATGAGTAGAGCGGGCCACACAATCAAGGCGGCGCTCCTCCAGATCCATTCCATCGCGGGCCTCGTGCTCGCGCTGCTGCTCGCCCTGATCGCGCTGACCGGCGCGATCATGAGTTTCGAGGACGAAATCGTCGATCATCTCAACGCCGGTATCATGCACGTCGCGCCGCGGGCAGCGCCGACGCTGATGCCCGACGAGCTGGTCGCGCGGCTGAAGGCGACGCAGGATGTCGGCAAAGTCTCCGCCGTCATGCTGTCGAGCGATCCGTCCGCAGCTGTGCGGGTTCGCTTCGGCCGCGACGAGCAGGGCGCGAGGCCGGCTTCGCTTTATGTCGACCCCTATGACGCAAGCGTGCTGGGCTCGCCGCGCGGCGAGGAGTTCTTCGCGACCGTGCGCAGGCTGCATCGCTGGCTGCTGATCCCTGGCGATGCCAAGGGGTGGGGGCGCCAGGTCACGGGCGTCGCCGCGCTCGGCCTGATCGTGATGCTGATCTCCGGCCTCGTGCTGCGCTGGCCGCGCCGCGCCGGCAGCGTGAAGATGTGGCTGAAGCCGAATCTCTCGCTCGGCGGCCGCGCCCTGCACCGCTCGCTGCATGCCGTTATCGGCACCTGGGTGCTTCCGGTCTATCTGATAATGACGCTCACCGGGCTCTGGTACTCGTTCGACTGGTACAAGGATGGCGTGGTCTGGCTGCTGTCGCGGCCGCATGTCGCCGCGGCCAAGATGCAGCCCAAGATGTCTGCAAAGCCGTCACGGGGCACTGACCGTCCCGAGCCGGCCCAGCCGATCGGTTTCGATCGTGCGTGGATGACGTTCCAGCGCGAGGAGGGCGGCCACTTCTCGAAGGCGTTGCTGACGCTGCCGGCGGGTCCCGACACGGTGATCCGGATCCGGTCGTGGGCGAAGGAGACGACGCTCGACACCACGCGCGACGAATTCCGCATCGATGCCGTCTCGGGACAATTGGTTTCCGCGGAGCGGTACGCCGACAAGACTCTTGGCGAGAAGATCATCGCCAACATGCTCGACATCCATCGCGGTGCCATCCTGGGCTGGGCGGGCAAGCTCGCCTTCATGATCGCGGCGGCGCTGATGCCGTTGTTCTCGGTCACCGGCATCCTGCTCTATCTGTCGCGCCGCAAGCTGCGGCGTCCGGCGCAGCCGCCGCTCGGCCGCCTCGTTCCGGGCGAGTGAGCGGACACGAAGGCTAGCCAAGCGCGCGACAATCGTTCAAAAGCCCATGGCCTGTTCTCGTCAAGGTTCACGCCATGAAGCTTTCCACCGTCACCCCCGCCGAGATCCGGCGCGCGCTGCTGTTGCGCGAGGAGATCGCGCTGCTCGATCTCAGATATGAGGCGGCGTTTGCGACCGGCCATCCACTGTTTGCCGCCAACATGGCCGCGGACCGGATCGGCGTCGAGGCCGAGGTCCGGCTGCCGCGCAAGGACGTTCCGATCGTGCTTTATGATGACGGTGAAGGCCTCGTCGCAGTGGGTGCGGAGCGGCTTGCGGCGCTGGGCTACACCAACGTCAGCGCGCTGGACGGTGGACTGAAGGCCTGGCGCGCGGCGGACTATCAGGTCTTCGAGGACGTCAATTCCTATTCCAAGGCCTTCGGCGAGCTCGTCGAGTCGCGCCGCCACACGCCCTCGTTCAGCGCCGACGAAGTGGCGAAGCTGATCGCGGACAAGGCCAACATCGCCATCCTCGACGTCCGCCGCTTCGACGAATACGCGACCATGAACATTCCCGGCTCGGTCAGTGTGCCCGGCGCTGAGCTGGTGCTGCGGGCGGGACAGGCCGCGCCCGATCCTGAAACCACCATCATCGTCAATTGCGCCGGCCGCACGCGCTCGATCATCGGCACGCAGTCGCTGATCAATGCCGGTGTGCCCAACAAGGTGCGGGCGCTGCGTAACGGCACCATCGGCTGGACGCTGGCGCGACACACACTCGACCACGGTGCCGACAGGCGCGGCGCGATCGGACCGTTCGAGGGCGGTCCGGCCAATGCCCGCGACGTCGCTTACCGCGCCGGCGTTCGGCATATCGGTGCGAGCGAGATGGCCGCGCTGCTCGCGCAAACTGATCGCACGCTCTATCGCTTCGACGTGCGCGACGCCGAGGAATATGCCGCCGGCCATCTGCCGGGCTTCCATCACTATCCTGGCGGCCAGCTCGTTCAGGAGACCGACATGGCGGCGCCGGTGCGCGGCGCACGCATTCTCCTGACTGACGACAAGGGTGTCCGTGCCGACATGACGGCATCATGGCTCGCCCAGATGGGCTGGGAGGTCTATGTGCTCGAAGGCGGCTATGACGGTGCGCTCGAAATCGGCCCGCCATTGGTGCTGCCTAAGCCGGACCCGGCACATCGTTATCGCCGGCCCTATGAAGGTACCGACGTCGCCGAAGCCGCAATGCAGGCTTATCTCGATTGGGAGTATGGGCTGGTCGAACAGCTCCGGCTCGACGGCACGCACGGATTCTACGTGATTTGATTCTGTCGTCCGTCAACTCCGCGCAAAGGCGATGCCGTTTGGTAGCCCGTCCCTGCCGCCCGCCATCTTCTCCCCGTATCCACGCCCTATTGTGCCGCGCACCGTCCGCGGTCTAAGAGCTGCGGCAAAGCTGCTACTTACGGAGACACCATGCCAGCCCCAGGCCAAAGCCCCGAGCGGACTGCGAAGGCACTGCTGCTCGAAGGCGTCAATGATAGCGCTGTCGATCTTTTCAAGGGCGCTGGCTTCACCAATGTCGAGCGGCTAACCAAGGCGCTGGACGGCGAGGATTTGCGGCGGGCGCTCAAGGGCGTGTCCCTGCTCGGCATCCGCTCGCGCACCCAGATCACGGATGACGTGCTGGAAGCAGCCGATGGGTTGCTCGCCATCGGCTGCTTCAGCGTCGGCACCAACCAGGTCGATCTCCTGGCGGCGCGCAAGCGCGGCATTCCCGTGTTCAACGCGCCGTTCTCGAACACGCGCAGCGTCGCCGAGCTCGTGATCGGCGAGATCGTGATGCTGCTGCGGCGGATCTTTCCGCGGTCGGTGTCGGCGCATGACGGCGGCTGGGACAAGTCGGCCACGGGGAGCCGCGAGGTGCGCGGCCGCACGCTCGGCATCGTCGGCTACGGCAATATCGGCTCGCAGCTTTCGACGCTGGCCGAAGCTATGGGCATGCGCGTGATCTATTTCGATCGCACCGACAAGCTTCGCCACGGCAACACCGAGCCGGTCGAGCGGCTGGAAGACCTGCTGGCGCAGAGCGACGTCGTCAGCCTGCACGTGCCCGAGACGCCGGAAACCGCCGGCATGATCGGCGAGAAGGAGCTGCGGGCGATGAAGCCCGGCTCGTTCCTGATCAACAATAGCCGCGGCACCGTGGTTGATCTGGATGCGCTCGCTCGCGCGCTGCGCGACGGTCATCTCGCCGGCGCGGCCGTCGACGTGTTTCCGGTCGAGCCGTCCTCGAATTCCGATCGCTTCAACAGCCCGGTGCAGGGCCTGGAGAACGTCATCCTCACGCCGCATATCGGCGGCTCGACCGAGGAGGCGCAGGAGCGCATCGGCGGGGAAGTCGCACGCAAGCTGGTCGACTATTTCATCACGGGATCGACCATGGGCGCGGTGAACTTCCCGGAGGTGCAGCTGCATCTTCGCCCCTCCGGCGCGCGCTTCAGTCACGTCCATCGCAACGTGCCGGGCATGTTGCGGCGCCTGAACGAGGTCTTCCTGCAGCGCGATATCAACATTGCCGCGCAATATCTCGAGACCGCCGGCGACCTCGGCTATGTCGTGCTCGATGCCGATCTCGCGGGCCAGGATTCAGCGGCGCTGCTCGATCAGATCCGCAGCCTCGAAGGCACGGTCGGGGCGCGGCTGGTGTTCGAGCACTAGAGCGTCATTGACGGCCGGCCGTCGGTCGACTTCAATGCGGCCTCCTGATCGAACAACAATAGAAACGGGGGAAACGATGGCGCAACTGCGTGCGAAGCTCTGTGCATTGCCCGTCGGCGCGGCGGCCTTGCTGGCTGCAAACTGCGCCTCGGCGGCGACGCTGGCGGAAGATGCCAAGGCCGTCTGCAAGGGTCTCGTTGGCGTCGCGGACATCGTGAAGATCGATGCCGCGACGTTGCAGGCGCCGTCGCCGCTCACCGTCGCCGAGCGCGGGCCGACTCCGTCGGGACGCGTCACGCCGGCCAATCCCGCCTTCTGCAAGGTGCTCGGGCATATCGATCCCACCGATCCCAAGGCGCCGCCGATCAAATTCCAGGTCAATCTTCCGGTCGAGTGGAACGGCCGCTCGCTGCAATATGGCGGCGGCGGTTTCAACGGCGTGCTGATCACCGGCCTGGCGTTGCCGCCGGCCTATCCGTTCGACAAGCCGTCGCCGCTCGCGCGTGGCTTCGTCACCTACGGCACCGATTCCGGTCACGAGACCAAGCAGGGCGAGCCGCCGCAGGTTTTCGCACTCAACGACGAAGCGTTCGAGAACTTTGCTCATCGCTCCTACAAGAAGGTGCGCGATGCCGCCGTCGCGCTGATGCAGCGCGCTTACGGCAAGATGCCTGAGAAGATGTATTTCATGGGCTCGTCCGAGGGCGGCCGCGAGGGCCTCACCATGGCGCAGCGCTATCCCGACGATTTCGACGGAATTTTCGCCCGCGTGCCCGTGATCAATTGGGTCGGCCTGCAGCATGCCGGCACGCGCGCGGGGCTCGTGACCATGGGCGAGGGCTGGATCAATCCGGCGCAGGTCAAGCTCGTGGGCGATGCGGTGCGCTCGGCTTGCGACAAGGCCGATGGCTCTGACGATGCGCTGGTGCAGGATCCCGTGTCCTGCAAGGCGGCGTTCAAGGTCGAGACGCTGCGCTGCGCGGCGGGGCAAAGCGGCGATCAGTGCCTGACGGCGGCGCAGATCAAGGCCGTCAACACGCTGCACGGGACCTACAAATTCCCGTTCCCGCTCGCCAATGGTCTCGACGACTATCCGGGCTGGGGCATCTCGGGCGAGGATATACCAGCCGTTGGCCCGACCGGCGGCTGGGTCGCCTGGTGGCTCGGCACCGCGCCGCCCGCGCAGCCGCCGACACCCAACAACGGCATCGCCTGGATCTACGGCGCCGGCGGCATTCAATATGTGTTCGCACGCGATCCCAAGCTCGACGTCACCACCTACAAGGTGGAGGAGCACAAAGCGCGGCTGCTCGAAGTCTCCAGGTTGATGGATTCGACCGATCCCGATCTCAGCCGCTTCCGGGCCCGCGGCGGCCGGCTGATCATGCTCGAGCACATGGCCGATTACGCGCAGAGCCCCTATGCCGGCATCCGCTATTTCGAGAGCGTGGAGCGCAAGCTCGGCAAGGCCGAGACCGCCGAGTTCGCCCGCCTCTACACCGCGCCCGGCGTCGACCATGTCGGCTCCGGCGCGCCGGCCAATGTCGACATGCTGAGCGTGCTGGTCGACTGGGTCGAGAAGGGCAAGGCGCCGGGCGACCTCGAAGTCACCGAGCAGAAGGTGGAGGCGCCGTCCTTTGCAGTGACGCGTGCGCTGCCGCTGTGCCGCTGGCCGTCCTGGCCGCACTACAAGAGTGGTTCGGTGACGGAGGCTTCGAGCTTTACCTGCGCGCCGTAGACGAACCGCTCGTTTGACAACCGCCGCGCGCTCAGCTAGATATTTCGCATGCGAAATAATAACGCCGGCGCGCGGCACCGTCGGCTGATCTACCTGCTGAGCGTCGCGCACCGCCGGCTGCAGCGCTGGATGGCGACGCGGCCCGAGAGCGAGGTGACGCCGGCGCAGGCCGGGCTATTGTTCATCCTCGGCAAGCAGGATGGCGTGCTGATGGGCGAGGCGGGCGCGGCGCTCGATCTGGGGCCGGCCGGCATTTCCGGCCTGGTCGATCGCACCGAGGCGGCGAAGCTGATAGAGCGGCGGGCCGACCGTGAGGACGGACGCGCCTGGCGGATCTGGCTGACGCCGAAGGGACGCACCGCGCTGGCTCAGGCGAAGGCCGGCGCGGCAGAGGTCAATGCGGCGCTGACGGAAGGATTTACGGCCGCGGAGATCGACATCGTCGCGCGCTGGCTGACGAGCATTCAGGACAAGTTTCCAAGAGGAGCAGAGCAATGACCGAGCACGTCCGGATCGAGAACAACGGTGGAATTCTCACCCTCACGCTGGCGCGCCCCGACAAGAAGAACGCCCTCACGGATGCGATGTACGGCAAGCTCGCCGACGCAATCGAATCCGCCGAGTTCGATCCATCGACCCGCGTGATCTTGATCCGCGGCGAGGGCGACATGTTCACCGCGGGCAACGACGTCGGTGAATTCGCGGCCGTCGCAGCCGGAAAATCGGAAGGCAGCCGCAACGTGGTGCGCTTCATCCAGTCGCTGGCGCGCTGCATCCGGCCGCTGGTTGCGGCGGTGCAGGGCCGCGCCGTCGGCGTCGGCACCACGATGCTGCTGCATTGCGACCTCGTCGTGCTCGCGGATAACGCGCAATTGTCGACGCCGTTCGTCAGCCTCGCGCTGGTGCCGGAAGCGGCGTCCAGCCTGTTGATGCCGGCGCGCATCGGCTATGCCCGCGCCTATGAGATGTTCGCGCTCGGCGAGACCGTTCCCGCCAAATCCGCACTGGAATGGGGCCTCGCCAACCGCGTGGTGCCGCTCGACAAGCTCGACGCCGAGGCGCTGGCGCTCGCGCAGCGACTTGCCCGCCAGCCGGCCGGTGCGCTCACGGCCACCAAGAAGCTGATGCGAAACGGCGAGGTGCTGGTCGCGCAGATGCAGGCCGAAGGCGAGCAGTTCGCGCAGCGCCTGCGCACCGCGGAGGCACGTGAGGCGTTCACTGCCTTTGCCGAGCGCCGTCCGCCGGATTTCACCAGGGTTGCGTGAGGGAACACAGCCTGAGGGAGGGCACAGCGGCGCAACCGCAGGTATTTGATTAAAGTCTTAACCAAACCTTGGCATGTCGCGGTGCAGGGTGGCCTCCTTGTGAAGAGTAGGCCTCTCGCCCATGGCAATGTTTAAGAAATCGGTAAGCACGCTTCTCCTGGTCCTGATGGCCCTGCTGGCGGTGGGCGCGCTGACCAGCACGGCGATCCAGATGTTCGGGGCGTTCGGCCGCTACAGCGACAGCCTGGAGACCGAGCGCCTGGCGAACGCCGACAAGGCGATCTTCCAGGGCGTGCTGTCCTTGCGCAACAATCGCGGCGATGCCCAGAGCGCGCTGCTCGGCGAGGACGATCCGCGCGCCAAGCTCGGCACCGCCGAGCAGTCCGAGCAGGCCGGCTTCGACGCCATCACGGCCGCACTCGCCACCGTCGAATTCGCCCGCCGCGACGAGCTCGCAAGCACGCTGAAGCAGCGCTGGAGCGAGGCCGCGCCGAAATTCCAGCTGTTCTACGACGAAGCCAAGCTGCCGCGCGCCGAGCGCAAGGTGGAGCGCACCGCGCCCTGGTACGACGCCGTCACCAAGGTGATCGAGACTGCCAATCTCGCGTCCACCGCGGTGTCGAACCGTGCCTGGATGAACGATCCCTACATCGCCCGCATGATTCAGGCGCGCCGCCTCGCCTGGCAGGTGCGTGATCGCTACGGCATCCAGTGCTCGACATTGCGCTCGAACGTCAACAGCTCCAAGCCGCTCGACGACGCCCAAAAGCAGACCGTCGCGGGCTGGAACGGCATCGTCACCGCCGGCTGGACCGGTATGGAGGAGCTGCTGGCCGCGCCCGACGTGACGCCGGACCTCGTCAACACGGCCAAGGAGGCACGCGCCAAGACCGACGGCGTCGTCAAGCAGATCGGTGATATCACCAAAAATCTCGACGGTAGCGGCCGGCCGGCGATGCCGGCCTCGGAATGGAACGCGCTGTGCCAATCGCCGTTTGCGTCCATCGTCGCGGTCGCACACAAGGCGCTCGACCTGTCGATCGCGCGCGCGGAGGCGGTTCAGGCGAAAGCCCTCACCAATCTCATCGTGCAATCGTTCGCGTTCCTGCTCGCGCTGGCCGTGACCCTGGCCGGTGTGTTCGTGGTGCGCAACCGCCTCATGCGCCCGGTGCGCGCCATCCTCGATGCCATCGCCCGCATCAGTGCGCGAGACTATGCGACGCCGGTGCCGCAATCCCGTCATCCCGACGAGTTCGGCACCATGGCTGCTGCGCTGGAAAGCCTGCGCGAGAGCGCGGCGACCGCGGAACGCCTGGGCCTGGAACGCGAATCGCAGCAGGCGCTGCAGCTCGCCCGGTCCGGCACGGTCGATGCGGCCTGCCGCAGCTTCGACGATACCGTGCAGGCCGTCATCCACAGCGTCGCGGCGTCGACGCGGGAGCTCGATGCCACCGCGACCAACGTGCGCTCGCTGGTCTCGGAATCCAGCAGCCAGACCGCGGCAGTCTCCTCCGCGGCCGAGCAGGCCACCAACAATCTCGAGACCATCGCAGCCGCAACCGAGGAGCTCTCCGCATCCGTCGGCGAGATCTCCGCGCAGGTGCAGTCGAGCGCGCGCGAGGCCCGCGAGGCCGTCGCGCAGGCCGCGCAGACCAATGCGACCGTCGAGATCCTCGACCAGACCGCAAGCCGCATCGGCGAGGTCGTGAAGATGATCAACGCCATCGCTGCCCAGACCAACCTTCTGGCCCTGAATGCCACGATCGAGGCGGCGCGCGCGGGCGAGGCCGGCCGCGGCTTCGCCGTGGTCGCCGGCGAGGTGAAGAGCCTCGCGGCGCAGACCGCGACCGCGACGGAAGAGATCTCGCGCCAGGTCGCGGAGATCCAGGGCGCCACCGGCCAGGCCGTCGCCGCCATCCGCTCGATCGGCGGCGCCATCAGCGGCATCGACGAGAAGATGACGGCGATTGCCGCCGCCGTCGAGGAGCAGCGCGCGGCCACCACCGAGATCTCGCGCAACTTCCAGCAGGCGGCCCAGGGCACCCGCGAGGTCACCGACACCATCGGCAGCGTTGCCAGCCTCAATCAGGAGACCGGCAACGCCGGCACGGTGCTCTCGGACTCCGTCAGGAAGATGTCGGCCGACGCCGATCGTCTCCGCGTTGCGGTCGAGGGCTTCCTGGGCGCGGTGAAGACCGCGTAGTCTCGCCTCATTCCCATCCTGACGCCCTGCGTTCGGCATTGCCGCGAGTTCGCGCGGCGGGTACATCTGTGGCGCCGCGTCACGGAGGCGGCAACAGACGCAAGATATCAGGGATGGAGAGTTCGATGCCGGTCACGCCACAACACAAGGCCCAGCGCCCCTATCGCGGTGTGTTCCCGGTCGCGCCCACCATCTTCGACGAGCGCGGCGAGCTCGACCTCGAGGGCCAGCGCCGCTGCATCGATTTCATGATCGATGCCGGCTCGAACGGCCTCTGCATCCTCGCCAACTTCTCCGAGCAGTTCGTGCTCACCGACGCCGAGCGCGAGACCGTGATGCATGCGGTGCTGGAACACGTCGCCGGCCGGGTTCCCGTGATCGTCACCACCACGCATTTCAGCTCGGCCGTCTGCGCCGCGCGCAGCAAGCAGGCCGAGGCGGCCGGTGCCGCCATGGTGATGGTGATGCCGCCCTATCACGGCGCGACCTTCCGCGTGCCCGAGAAGGGCATCGTCGAGTTCTTCAAGGTACTGTCGGGTGCGATCGACATTCCCATCATGATCCAGGACGCGCCGGTTGCCGGCACGCCGCTCTCGGTCGAGCTGCTGGCGCGGCTGTCGCGCGACTTCGCCAACATCCGCTATTTCAAGATCGAGGTGCCAGGCGCGGCTTCGAAGCTGCGCAGCCTGATCGAGGCCGGCGGCAAGGACATCGAAGGCCCCTGGGACGGCGAGGAGGCGATCACGCTCTTGGCCGATCTCGATGCGGGCGCCACCGGCGCGATGACCGGCGGCGGCTATCCCGACGGCATCCGCCAGATCATCGATCCCTATTTTGCCGGCAAGCGCGAGGAAGCGAAGGCCGCCTATGAGCGCTGGCTGCCGCTGATCAATTACGAGAACCGTCAATGCGGCCTGATCGCCTGCAAGGTCATGATGCAGGCCGGTGGCGTGATCGAGTCCGATGCGGTGCGCCACCCGCTGCAGCCGCTGCATCCGGCGACCCGCGCAGGGTTGCTGGAGCTGGCCAAGGAGCGTGATGCGCTCGCGCTTCGGTGGGGGAAGTAGGTCTCTCCAACGTCATTGCGAGGAGCGAAGCGACGAAGCAATCCAGACTGTCTCGGAGGAGAAGGCCTGGATTGCTTCGCTTCGCTCGCAATGACGGAACTAGTTGAGCCGATCTCCCTCCACAACGTCGTCCCGGCAAGCGAGACGGCGACGGCGCCGATTTGGGCTGAAGCGTCGAGCCGGCGCGATTCAGCCAGTTTCCCCCGGCCCGGCGATCAAGTATCGTAAGCTCGCCAACCAAGCCGCGGAGCAGTCTCAAGACATCGCCCAACACCTCTTCATTATGCCGTTATTTCGAGCCAGGTTGGCCCGAACCGACAAAGGGAGGCAGTGCCATGACGATGAGGCCGGATCCCACCTTCCACGCATCGCCCAGGCTTGCGATGGAAGCACCTGCGGAAAACTTTGCCTACACTTTGCTGCTCAGCCCGGATTTCTCGAAGCCCGATGCTCTCGCGGTCATCGACGTCAAGCCGGGATCGCCGACCTACAGCCAGATCGTCCACACCGTGACGATGCCCAACAAGGGCGACGAGTTTCATCACTTCGGCTGGAATGCCTGCTCCTCCGCTCTGTCGCCGCTCACCGGCCACGCCTTTGTCGAGCGGCGCTATCTCATCATCCCCGGGCTGCGCTCGTCGCGGATCTATATCATCGACACCAAGCCCGATCCGACCCAAGCCAAGATTCACAAGATCATCGAGCCCGATGAAGTCTTCAAGAAGACCGGCTACTCGCGGCCGCACACGATCCATTGCGGGCCCGACGGCATTTACGTCAGCACGCTGGGCGGCGGCGGCAAGGACGGCACCAGCGGACCTCCAGGCGTTTTCATCATGGATTGCGAGACGTTTGAGGTTCTTGGACGATGGGAGATCGACCGCGGTCCGCAGACGCTGCATTATGACTTCTGGTGGAACCTGCCGCGCGACTACATGGTGACGAGCGAGTGGGCGTTGCCGCCGCAGTTCGAAAACGGGATCGTCCCGGAGGATCTGCTCGCGAACAAATACGGCCACCGTCTCCACTTCTGGGATCTTCGCGCCCGCCGCAACGTCCAGACCATCGACCTCGGCGCCAATCATCAAATGGCGCTGGAGGTACGACCGGCGCACGACCCGGTTCGCGAATACGGCTTCGTTGGTGTCGTGGTCGACACCACCAACCTCGAGGCGTCGATCTGGACGTGGTGGCGCGAAGGCGGAAAATTCCATGCCGAGAAGACGGCGACGATCCCGCCCGAGCCCGCGCCAAAGGAGAAGCTCCCGCCGCTGCTGCAGGGCTTTGGCGCGGTGCCGCCGCTGGTGACCGACATCGACCTGTCGATGGATGACCGGTTCCTCTATGTCTCGTGCTGGGGCACGGGTGAAATGCGTCAGTACGACGTCAGCGATCCCAGAAAGCCGAAGCTCGCGGGCTCGGTCCATATCGGCGGCATCGCGCGCCGCACCCCGCATCCAAATGGCAAGGCCTTTGCGGCCGGGCCGCAGATGGTCGAGGTCAGCCGCGACGGCCGGCGCGTGTACTGGACCAACTCGCTCTATTCCACCTGGGACGACCAGTTCTATCCCGACGGCGTTCCGGGCGTTGAGGTCATGGCCAATGCCGGTCGCAACGGCGGTCTCGAACTCGACAAGGATTACTTCGTGAGCTTCCCCGACGGATATCGTGCGCACCAGATCAGGCTGGAGGGCGGCGATTGTTCGACGGACTCCTTTTGCTACCCGTCGGTCTAGATTGGGGGCAGGCGAGCCCGGCGATTGGCTGGCTCTGGCTGGCGCTTGTTGCGAGCGGTCTCTACCACGGCATCAATCCGGGGATGGGATGGCCGCTCGCCGTTTCGGCCGGGCTCATGGACAAGAGTCCACGCGCGCTCTTCCGCGCGTTGTGGGCCCTGTCGGCCGGCCATCTCCTGGCAACGCTTCTCGTGCTGCTGCCATTCGCATTTCTGCTCGTGCTGGCCGAGTGGCAGCGCCCGATCCAGCTCGTCGCAAGCCTTGTCGTCATCGGCTTCGGCGCCTATCGTTTGTTCGCCCGGAGGCATCCTCGCGCGCTGGCACGGATTCCGCCGACGCAATTGGCGCTCTGGTCGTTTGCCGTCGCCATTGCCCACGGCGCCGCCTTGATGCTCGTGCCGATCTATCTCGGGCTCTGCCAGGCCTACAAGCTGGATGCCGGCCACCAGGCGGCGGGCGCGCTGATGAAGGCGAGTCTCGCCATGACGATGCTGGTGTCCCTGGTGCACGTCGTCGCCATGGTCAGCGCCGGCGGATGTCTGGCGTGGTTGGTTTACCGCTATCTGGGTTTGAAATTCGTCTCGCGAAGCTGGTTCAATCTGGATGCCGTCTGGGCGACCAGCCTCATTCTGGTCGGCGCGCTGGCGCTCGCCTTCAATCTTGCGAGTTGACGGCGAAGTCTACCGCGTCAACGCCCACTCACCGATGATGCGGAAGCGAGCCTTGGCATCGTCCTGCTTGAACAGCGCGAGCCGGTCGATCTCAAGTGCATCAAGCCCCAGCGCTGCAAACCGTCGCCGCAGCATTTCCAATATCGGCCCGCGTCGCGCGGCGTCCAGCCGCCCGGTCAGCGTCATGTGGAAGCAGAATTCTTCCATCACATAAGGATAGCCCCAGCGGTCGAGATGGTCGCGCTGCTGTTCGCTCAGCTTATCGGGCTTGCGCCGCGCGCGGTCCTCCGCCGTGAGCGCGGCGCGGAACGAATCGAACGCGCGGACGCAATCGGCGGCGAGCCCTTGCAGCGCATCGAGCGGTTCGGCCGGAATGACGGCGATGAAGCCGCTGATGGAATCGACGATCGGCCGGATCGTCGGGATCGGCCGCGGCGTGCCGGCGAAGGCCGCGCAGGCGGCCGCGAGCTCGGCTTCGGTCCGGCCAGGCGCGAGCGCCATTGGCGCTTTCAATGTAGCGTGGAAGCCGTATTTGCGGGGGTCGGCGGTGACGTCGCGCCAATCCGGCGCGATATCCAGTGCCTGACGCGGAAACGGCAGCTCGTCGCCGGTGTAGGCATCATATCCGAGCAGCTCGGCTCCGAAGCGGGAGAGGGCGCTGTCAGAGCCGGCGGCAAAATAGATCGCGTAGCGGGGAAAACCTGTCATCACCTCAGCATAGCCAATTTAGGCCGCGGCGACAGCCTCGCGCGGCGTTGCCACCGCTGCGAGCAGCCGCGTCGCATCGGTGAGGTGCACGAGCTTGCCACCCGAGATCACCGCGACGAGCCGCGGTCGCAGCGCCACGCTGTCGTCGACGAGCAGGATGTCGGCGCGGCGTCCCTCGGCGAGCACGCCGCGATCGGTGAGGCCGGCCGCGCGCGCGGGGCCGGCGGAGACCAAGTCCCACGCTTCCGTCAGCGGCAGCACGCCGTCGGCGGCGAGGCGGAATGCGGCGAGCAGCTGTGCAGGATAATAATAGTCCGACGCCAGCGCCGAGCAGAGACCCTTGGCGATCATGTCCGACGCCTTGGTCCAGCCGGTGTGGCTGCCGCCGCGCACGACGTTCGGCGCGCCGTAGACGATGGCATCGCCGTGGCTTGCGGCTGCTCGCGCCGTCTTCTCATTGATCGGAAACTCGGCGATCAATGCGCCGAGCTCGCGAAACTCCTGACGCATCGCCGGCGTCGCATCGTCGTGCGAGAGCATCCGCACCCCCGTCGCGCGAGCCGTCGCGGCCAGTCGCGCTACCGAGGCCGGCACGTCGCCAGCCCGCGCGACCACGCGCCCGACGAGCCGGTCGAAATCCTCGCTCGAAAGGCCGGTGCGCTCGACCATGCGGTTGCGCTTGCGGGGCTTGGCCATGTCGGCGACGGTGCCGTCCATGTGGTCGTTGAAGGCGAACAGGTCGACGCGGCCTTCGGCGAGCCACTGGCTGATCTCGGCTTCGGCGTCGAGATTGTAGGTCTCGTGGCGCAGGTGGAAGCGGGTGTCGGCGGCGAATTGCGGGCGCTGTCGCTCGATCGCCTCCATCAGGCCGCGCGCATTGTCGGCGCTGCGCAGGCCCGGTTCCCACGAGCAGGTCGTGGCGTGAAACACGGTGGTGATGCCGTTGCTGATCGCCTGGCGGTCACTGTCGGCGAGCGCGACGTCAATCGGAAAGTGGACGCCGGCGCGCGGCATCATCTGGCGCTCGAAGGCATCGCCATGCAGATCGACGATGCCGGGGAGCACGAGCAGGTTGCGCGCATCGATCGCCAGCCGCGAACGGCCGCGGGAGCCATCGATCTCTGCAATGTCCGCTCCGGACACGAGGAGGGAGGTTTCGACGAGCTCGGCGCCGATCAGGGCCCGGCCGCCTTCAAGGAATATCTCTGTCACGCGACCGCGCTTCGTTTGTTGGGAGAACCGGGGAAGGAGCTCGCCTGTGCTTCGTATGTCGCCAGGAAATCTTCAATCCCGAGCTTGCGGAAATCAGGCAGCGCTTTGCGCAATTTGTCGTGATCCCAGTCCCACCAGGCCAGCTTCGCGAGCCGTCCGGAAATCTCCTCCGAGAACCGCCGCCGCACGATACGGGCGGGATTGCCGGCGACGATGGTGTAGGCCGGTACGTCCTTGGTGACGATGGCGCCGGCCGCGATCACCGCACCGGTGCCGATGTTGCGGCCCGGCAGCACGATCGCGCCATGGCCGATCCAGACGTCATGGCCGATATGGACGTGATGCTGGCGCCGCCAGGCGAAGAATTCGGCGTCGTCGCTCTCGCCCTCGAAATAGGCGCTGGATCGGTAGGTGAAATGCGCCTGCGTCGCGCGGTGCATCGGATGATTGCCGGGGTTGATGCGCGTCATCGCCGCGATCGAGCAGAACTTTCCGATGGTGGCGTAGGTGATCTGAGCATCGTTGACGACATAGGAGTAATCACCCATCGCCACTTCATGCAGGATGGTGCGCGCGCCGACCTCGGTATAGGCGCCGAGCCTCGTCTCGTGCAGTGTGGCCGAAGGGTCGATGGTCGGCTGAATCGAAAGAGCTTTGGCGGCCATATCGTATCCAAGGCGTGGGCGGAGCGTTCCTCTTCGAGCGGTTTGATGACGATATCATGACGTAGCGATGACAGGGGATGAGCTGTGTAGGATCGCCGCACCGCAACGCTGATGTCACACAAGTGTCAAGCGCCGGCGTTAGCGGTGGGCCCCAGCTACTCTGGAGCCCTGCATGCTGGTGGTTGAAGGTCTGACGTGCCGCTTCGGCGCAAAAGCCGCGGTGGACGACGCTTCGTTTCAAATCTCTCCCGGCGGTTTCGTCGGTGTGATCGGACGTTCCGGTGCCGGCAAATCGACGCTGCTCCGGGCCGTCAACCGCCTGGTGACCCCGACACAGGGCAAGATCCTGTTCGACGGTCTCGACGTCACCGCGCTGCGCGGCAAGGAGCTGCGTCAGTGGCGGGCGCGTTCGGCGATGATCTTCCAGCAATTCAACCTGGTCGGCCGGCTCGATGTCCTGACCAACGTCCTGATGGGGCGCCTCGCCACGATGCCGGCCTGGCGCTCGCTCTCGCAGATCTGGCCTGAGCAGGACAAGGCGCTGGCGATGTCCGCGCTGGAGCAGTTCGACATCGCGACGCTCGCCGCACAGCGCGCCGACCAGCTCTCCGGCGGTCAGCAGCAGCGCGTCGCGATCGCCCGAGCCCTGGTGCAGCAGCCCGACATCATCCTCGCCGACGAGCCGATCGCCTCGCTCGATCCGCGCAACACCAAGATCGTGATGGATGCGCTGCTGCGCATCAACAAGCATTTCGGCATCACGGTGCTCTGCAACCTGCATTCGCTCGATCTCGCCCGCGGCTATTGCGACCGCCTGATCGGCATGGCCGCGGGCCGCGTGGTGTTCGACGGCGCACCGTCCGCGCTGACCGACCGCGTGGCGCGCGAGCTGTACGATCTCGAAGCCGCCGACGTCATGGGCGGCGCGCCTGTCCCGGCGCCCGAGGGCGTTCCGGCACTCGGAACGGCTGCGGCTGCCTGAGCCGTGTTGCGTTGCAAGTTTTTGCGTCAACCGACCCCAACTGATGATGAAGAGGGTACCATGTTCACTCGTAGATTAGTCCTCGCCGGCGCCGCTGCGCTCGCTTTCACGGCCTCCGCCTCGGCAAGCGACTGGAAGGCCAAATATCCCGAGCTGACCTTCGCGGTCGTCCCGGCCGAGAACGCCTCCGGCGTGACGGAGCGCTGGGCGCCGTTCGTCAGCTATCTCTCAAAGGAACTGGGCGTGAAGGTCACGCTGCGCATTGCCAACGACTACGCCGCCGTCATCGAAGGCCAGCGCGCCGGCAACATCCAGATCGCGAGCTACGGCTCGGCCTCGTTCGCCCGCGCCCGCCTGACCGGCGTCAAGACCGACGCCTTCGCCAACGACATTAACGCCGACGGCTCGACCGGCTATTACTCGGTGTTCTTCGTCAAGGCAGGCAGCGCCTACAAGAAGATCGACGACCTCAAGGGCAAGAACCTCGGCCTCGTCGACCCCAACTCAACCTCCGGCAACAACGTGCCGCGCTTCGAGCTCGACAAATTGGGCATCCACGACGCCGACACCTATTTCAGCAAGGTCGTCTTCACCGGCAGCCACGAGAACGCGATGCTGGCCCTGGCGCAGGGCACGGTCGACGTCGCCGCCAACCAGTGGACCAGCGACAACGATTCCACGCTGGCGCAGATGCTGACCAAGGGCATGCTGAAGAATGCCGACGGCTCGCCGATGAAGAAGGACGATTTCCGCATCGTCCACAAATCGGCGCCGATCATCAACGGACCCTATGCCTATAATTCCGATCTGCCCGATGACGCCAAGGCCGCCATCGCCAAAGCCTTCTTCGATGCGCCGACCAAGGACAAGGCCGCGTTCGACCGTCTCTCCGACGGCCAGAAGAAGGGCTTCCATGCCGCCACGACCAAGGATTGGGACGGCACGATCGAGCTGATCAAGTTCGTCGACGCGCTGCGCAAGAAGAAGGCGTCCTGATCTCAGGACGATGCAACTGGAGCCGGGTCGATGGGCCCGGCTCTTTCTCTTTTTTGCGAGCCAATTCCTGACAAGATGACCGTCGCGGTTTCGATCCTTCCCGAGCAGCAGCTCGGCGTGCTCAACGCGGCCTACCGGCAAGCGGTCGCGCGCAGGCGGTGGCGTATCCTGCTTGGAACCGTGGTCTTTGCCGCCGCGCTCCTCCTCGCCGCAGTCGGCGCCGAAGTGAATCTGCGCACGCTGTTCACTTATTTCGGCAACTTCGTCAGCTATTTCGACCGCATCCTCACGCTCGACAGCGGCCAGCGGGTCTGGACCGATGTCGGCGAGTGGCTGTGGGGCTGGCGCAAATGGCTGAAGATGCTGGCCGAGACGCTACTAATCTCCTATGTCGGCACGCTGATCGGCGCGACCTTCGCCTTCATCCTGAACTTCTTCGCGGCCGAGAACACCTCGCCGGCGCCCTGGCTGCGCTTCGTAGTGCGGCGTCTGCTCGAATTCGCCCGCACCGTTCCCGGCATCGTGTTCGCGCTCGTCTTCGTCATCGCCTTCGGGCTCGGTCCGATGGCCGGCGTGCTCGCGATCGCCATCCACTCCACCGGTGCGCTCGGCAAGCTGTTCTCCGAGATCGTCGAGAATGCCGACATGAAGCCGGTCGAGGGCATCCGCTCCACCGGCGCGAGCTGGCTCGCCTGCATGCGCTTCGCCGTGGTGCCGCAGGTGACCGCGGGCTATGCCAGCTATGCGCTGCTGCGCTTCGAGATCAACGTCCGCGAGGCCTCGGTGATGGGCTTCGTCGGTGCCGGCGGCATCGGCCAGGAGCTCGTCGTCGCCATCCGCAAATTCTACTACTCCGACGTCAGCGCGATCCTGCTCACCATCATCGTCACGGTCTTCGTCATCGACATCACCACCGGCTGGCTGCGCGGCCGCCTGTTCGGCAAGGAGGCGCGGGCGTGACGAAGCAGGAGGTCGACACGCGAGAGATGCGTGCGCGCTACCCTGATGTGTTCGACCGGCCCGCCTCGGCGCGGCTGGCGATGCCGGCGATGATCGTGGCGGCGTTCGCGATCCTCGTCTATGGCCTGGTCGATCTCGACTTCTCGCCGTCACGCTTCGTCGCCGGCCTCAGCCAGCTCGGCTGGATCGGCCTGATGATGATCCCGCCGGATCCCGGCTCCTCGCTGCCGGTCTACCTGAAGGCGCTGGGCGAGACGCTGTCGATCGCGCTGCTCGGCACCACGCTCGCCGCCATCTTCGCGCTCCCCGTCAGTCTGCTCGCCGCGCGTAACGTGGTGGCGTCGAAAATCCTGCGTTTCCCCGTCCGCCGTGTCCTCGATTCGATCCGCGGCGTCGACACGCTGATCTGGGCGCTGGTCTGGATCAACGTGGTCGGGCTCGGCCCGTTCGCCGGCGTGCTCGCCATTGCGGTCGCGGATTTCGGCGCATTCGGCAAGCTGTTCTCGGAGGCGATCGAAGGCGCCGACCAGAAGCAGGTCGAAGGCATCCGGGCCTCCGGCGGCAGCGCACTGCACGAGATCCGCTTCGGCCTGTTGCCGCAGGTTCTGCCGGTGATCGCAGGCCAGGTGCTCTATTTCATCGAATCCAACACCCGCTCGGCCACCATCATCGGCATCGTCGGCGCGGGCGGCATCGGCCTCCAGCTCGCCGAGCAGATCCGCGTGCTCGAATGGCAGAAGGTGTCGTTCCTGATCCTGATGATTCTGGTCGCGGTCGCCGCGATCGATTTCATCTCGAGCAAGCTGCGCTTCGCGATCATCGGAAAGCGCGCGGTGGCGTGATCGACGGTGCCGTAGGGTGGGCAAAGCGCAGCGTGCCCACCGCTTTTGCGATCGAGAATGATCGTGGGCACGGCGCTGTCGCGCCTTTGCCCACCCTACGGCTCCCGTGTCGTGGATAGAATCCCCTACGACTCCACCAGAAACTCCACCCGCTCCGCCGCGAAGCGCGAATGCTTGGTCACCAGCGGCTTGCCGTCGAGATCGTGGTCGGTCGCATCGACCACCAGGATCGGACGGCCCAGCGCGAGATCCAGCCGTGCGGCGTCGGTCGCGTCGACGATGCCGGCCGTGATCCGCGTCGCGCCGCGGCGGTAGTCGCGAATGCCGAAGTGCTCCAGCAGCTTGGTCATGGAGCGCCTCGCCGCAAACACCGTGCCGGCGTCCGGAAACCGCTCCGCTGACAGCCATGTGGTGGAGACGCAGATCGGCGTGCGGTCGGCGAGGCGGATCGCCTCGATCCGCACCAGCGGCGCGCCGGTCTTCAATCCGAGTTCCCGCGCGAGTTCGCGGGTGGCGACGTCGCCGGTCGTCTCGATCAGCCGGCCATGCGGCTCGCGTCCCTCGGCGCCGACGATCTCGGAAAAGCGCGTGCGCGAGCGCAGCGGATAGGCGAGCTTCTGCGCCTCGACATAGGTCCCGCTGCCGCGTTCGGCCCGCACCAGGCCGCGCTCGGCAAGCGCCGCCAGCGCGCGCCGCACTGTGTGGCGGTTCACGCGATAGGTTTCCGCGATCTCCACTTCGCCCGGCAGCTTGTCGCCGGCGGCAAAGCGGCCATCGGCGATGCCGCGCTCGATGCCGTCGGCAACGAGGCGCCACAACGCAACGCCCGACGATGCAGTGTCTTGCATGCTCATATCGCTGGTCAGCCTAGCCCGAAAATCACGGCTTTGTCACGAAACAGTCATGGCGCTCCCGTATGAAGTTGTCTAGTATCATAGACAACTTCATGGCGGCAAGATCGGTGAGGCGGTGACCCAGCACAACAACCAGCAAGCCCAGCGCAAGGCCGCGATGGCCGTGCTGGCGCACGCGGAGGCGGGCGAGATCGCCGCCCGCCTCCGCAACTTGGCCCTGCCGGAGCATCAGGATCTGCGCGCACCGGAAAACGGTCTCGTCATGCTGCGCGGCCGAATCGGCGGCGACGGTGCGCCGTTCAACCTCGGCGAAGCCACCGTGTCGCGCGCTGCGGTGCGGCTCGCCAGCGGCGAGGTCGGCTTCGGCTACACGCTCGGCCGCGACGGTGAAAAGGCGCGGCTGATCGCGCTGTGCGATGCGCTGGTGCAATCCGGTGATTTCGGCTCGGCTGTCGAGCGCGCCGTTATCGCCCCGTTGCGCGAGCAGCTTATGATTCGCCGCGAACAGGCCGCGGCCGAGACCGCCGCGACGAAGGTTGATTTCTACACCATGGTGCGCGGTGAGGGCTGAGATCATGACCACGATTGCGGAACTGCCGCCAGGTTTCGCCGACAAGGTGTTGTCGGCGCAGTCGACCTTTCGTTCGGTGATGGACGCGATGGCGCGGCCGGGTTCGGTCCAGCGCATCGTGCCGATGGCGGGAGCGCCCGCGGCGATGATGCGCGGTACGGCCGCGATCGCGCTGACGCTGTTCGATCACGACACGCCGCTCTGGCTCGATGCGCGCATGGCGGAAAGCTCCGACGTTGTGAAATGGCTCAAGTTCCACACCGGTGCGCCGGTGGTGCATGACACCTCGATCGCGAGCTTCGCCTTGATGAGTGACGGCGCGGCGCTGCCCCCGCTCGAGCGTTTCGCGCTCGGCACCAGCGAATATCCCGATCGCTCGACCACCTTGATCCTGCAGGTTGACGGTCTGGATTCCGGCCGCAGCTTCGAGCTGCGTGGCCCTGGCATCGACGGTGTTGCGACGTTGCAGGCGTCGATCAAGCCGTTCGATCTGTTCGAGCGCCTGAGCATGAACGAGGCGCTGTTTCCACGCGGCATCGACGTGGTGCTGGTCGCCGATGATGCCGTGGTCGCGATCCCCCGCACCACGCGCGTCGTGAGCAAGGGAAGCTGAAAGCATGTATGTCGCAGTCAAAGGCGGCGAACGCGCCATCGAGAACGCCCATCGCCTGCTTGCAAACGCCCGGCGGGGAGACCCCAGTGTTCCCGAAGTCACGCTTGACCAAATCTCGGAGCAGCTTGGCCTTGCCGTCGACCGCGTCATGAGCGAAGGCTCGCTCTATGACCGCGAGCTCGGCGCTCTCGCCATCAAGCAGGCGCGCGGCGATCTGATCGAGGCGATCTTTCTGGTCCGCGCGTTCCGCGCCACGCTGCCGCGCTTCGGCGCCAGCGAGCCGGTCGACACCGGCGCGATGCGGGTGCAGCGGCGGGTGTCCTCGACATTCAAGGATATCCCCGGCGGCCAGATCCTCGGGCCGACCTTCGACTATACCCATCGCCTGCTCGATCCCTCGCTCGCCGAAGGCTTCGTGCCGGAGGCGCCGGCGACGGCCGAAGCCTCCACCGCGGCGACGCCGCGCGTGACGGATATACTCGGTCGCGACGGGCTGATCGAATCCTCGCCGCAGGCCGAGGAGGGCTCCAGCGTCGGCGATCTCACCCGCGAGCCGCTCAACTTTCCGGCGGATCGCGACCTGCGCCTGCAAAATCTGGCGCGCGGCGACGAAGGATTTCTGCTGGCGATGGGCTATTCCACCCAGCGCGGCTATGGCCGCAACCATCCCTTCGCCGGTGAGATCCGGTTCGGCGAGGTCGAGGTCGAATTCTTCGCCGAAGACGTCGGCTTCGCCGTGCCGCTTGGCTCAATCGAGCTGACCGAGTGCCAGATGGTCAACCAGTTCAAGGGCTCGGTGACGGAAGCGCCGTGCTTCACCCGCGGCTATGGCCTCGCCTTCGGCCAGAGCGAGCGCAAGACCATGTCGATGGCGCTGGTCGACCGCGCGCTGCGTGCCCGCGAGCTCGGTGAAGAGGCACTCGCCCCGGCGCAAGACGAAGAATTCGTGATGTCGCATTCGGACAACGTGCAGGCGACCGGCTTCGTCGAGCATCTCAAGCTGCCGCACTATGTCGACTTCCAGTCTGAGCTCGGCCTGCTTCGCAAGTTGCGGAAGGAATTTGCCGAAGCCAATGCGCCCGATGCCATGAAGGAGGCCGCGGAATGAACGCGCCTGCCTATAATTTCGCCTATCTCGACGAGCAGACCAAGCGGATGATCCGCCGCGCGATCCTGAAAGCGATCGCGATCCCCGGCTATCAGGTGCCATTCGCCAGCCGCGAAATGCCGATGCCCTATGGCTGGGGCACCGGTGGCGTGCAGGTCACGGCCGCGATCCTCGGTCCTGACGATGTGCTGAAAGTGATCGACCAGGGCTCCGACGACACGACCAACGCGATCTCGATCCGCAAGTTCTTTGCCAAGACTGCGGGCGTTGCCACGACCACGGCGACGAATGATGCGACCGTGATCCAGACCCGCCACCGCATTCCCGAGGCGGAGCTGAACGCGAATCAGGTGTTGGTCTATCAGGTGCCGATCCCCGAGCCCTTGCGCTTTCTCGAGCCGCGCGAGACCGAGACGCGGCGCATGCATGCGCTGGCCGAATACGGGCTGATGCATGTGAAGCTCTATGAGGATATCGCGCGGTTCGGTCATATCGCGACCGCCTATGCCTATCCTGTCAAGGTGAACGCACGTTACGTGATGGACCCGTCGCCGACGCCGAAATTCGACAATCCCAAGATGGACAATTGCGCGGCGCTGCAGCTGTTCGGCGCCGGCCGCGAGAAGCGCATCTATGCGATCCCGCCTTACACGCAGGTGGTGTCGCTCGATTTCGAGGACCACCCGTTCGAGCCCTACCGCTTCAACGCGCCTTGCGCGCTGTGCGCGGCGGAGAACTCCTATCTCGACGAGATCGTCACCGACGACAAGGGCGGCCGCATGTTCGTGTGCTCCGACACTGATTATTGCGAGGGCCGCCAGGCCGCCGGCCATCACGGCAGCCTCAGCGCCGCGCCGTACAAGGAGAAGGCGGGCTCCCATGGTTGATGCGCTTGAGAATGATCAGCCGCTTCTGATCGCGGACAAGCTCAGCAAGTCGTTCGGACGCATCGCAGCCTGTCGCGACGTGTCGTTCTCGCTCTATCCCGGCGAGGTGCTCGCGATCGTCGGCGAGTCCGGCTCGGGTAAGTCGACGCTGCTGCAAATGCTGTCGGGCCAGCTCGCCCCGAGCGCAGGTCACGTCTCCTACCGGATGCGCGATGGCATCACCCGCGATCTCACGACGCTGGGCGAGGCCGAGCGGCGCTTCCTGTTCCGCACCGATTGGGGCTATGTGCACCAGGATCCTGCACAGGGCCTGCGCATGGCGGTCTCCGCCGGCGCCAATGTCGGCGAGCGGCTGATGGCCGTGGGGTGGAACCACTACGGCCGCATCCGCGACACCGCGTCGGACTGGCTAACCCGCGTCGAGATCGACGTCGCGCGCATCGACGATGCGCCGCGGACATATTCCGGCGGCATGCGCCAGCGCCTCCAGATCGCGCGTAATCTCGTCACGGAGCCACGGTTGGTGTTCATGGACGAGCCGACGGGCGGGCTCGATGTCTCGGTTCAGGCCCGCCTGCTCGACCTCCTGCGCGGCCTGGTCGCGGAGCTGCACCTCGCCGTCATCATCGTCACGCACGACCTCGCGGTCGCGCGTCTGTTGTCGCACCGTGTGATGGTGATGAAGGGCGGCCGCGTCATCGAGACCGGCCTCACCGATCAGGTGCTCGACGATCCTCGCGAGCCCTATACCCAGCTCCTCGTCTCCTCGATCCTGCCGCCATGAACTTTCCCAGATGAGTGTTCCGATGACTGCCATGATCGACGTCACTGATGCCCGAAAGACCTTCACGATGCACCTGCAGGGTGGCATCGAGCTGCCCGTCGTCAGCGGCGTGACCTTTCACGTCAATCCAGGTGAATGCGTCGTTCTGTCGGGCCCTTCGGGCGCCGGCAAATCGTCGATCCTGAAGATGATCTTCGGCAATTACCGCTGTGACTCGGGGCGCATCGGCATCCGCCATCGCGGCGCGGTGATCGACCTCGCCAGTGCCGAGCCGCGGCAGGTGCTCAACGTCCGCCGCTCTACCATCGGCTATGTCAGCCAGTTCTTGCGCGCCGTGCCGCGGGTAGCCACGATCGACGTCGTGGCCGAGCCCTTGATCGTGAATGGCATGTCGCGGGCCGATGCGCAGGCCCGCGCCGGCAACCTGCTTCATCGTCTCAACATCCCCGAGCGCCTCTGGCAACTGCCGCCCGCGACCTTCTCGGGCGGCGAGCAGCAGCGCGTCAACATCGCGCGCGGCTTCATCTCGGACCTGCCGATCCTGCTGCTGGACGAGCCGACCGCTTCGCTCGACGCCGCCAACCGCGCCGTCGTGGTCGAGCTGGTCGCCGAAAAGAAACGTCAGGGTGTCGCCATGGTTGCCATTGTCCATGACGACGAAATCCGTCATCTGATTGCGGACCGCATCGTCGACGTCACCAGCTTCGCCGCCGCGGCCTGAGGAAAATGGACATGAACGCCAAGGACATTGTCATCGCAAATGCCAGGGTCGTGCTCGCCGACCGGGTGATCGAGCAGGGCTGGCTCGCGCTCGTCGGTGGCCGCATCGCCGAGATCGGCGAGGGTAGGGCGCCCGCCGGCGCCGAGGATGCCGGCGGCGATCTGGTCATGCCGGGCCTGATCGAGCTCCACACCGATCATCTCGAAGCGCACTATGTGCCGCGTCCGAAGGTGTTCTGGAATCCGGTCGCGGCCGTCATCTCCTATGACGGCCAGCTCGCCACATCGGGCATCACCACGGTGTTCGATTCGCTCCGGGTCTGGCGCGAGGACGGCGCCGAGGAGGTCGATGGTCGTTCGGGCGTGCTTGCCGCCGCGATCACGACCGCGCGCGATGCCAATTTGTTGCGCGCCGATCACTTCCTGCATCTGCGCTGCGAGATCCCGATGCCGAGCGTGGTCGAGGAAGCCAAGGAGCTGATCGACCGACCCGACGTCAAGCTGATGTCGCTGATGGATCACACCCCCGGCCAGCGCCAGTTCCGCGACGAGGTGAAGTTGCGCGACTATTACCGCGGCAAGGGCGGCGGCAAGACCGACGCCGAGCTCGACGAGCTGTTCGCCAAGCGCTTCGAGTATCAGAAGCAATATGCCGCAGCCAACATGCGCGAGATCGTGGCGCTGGCGCAGGCGTACAAGATCCCGCTTGCCAGCCACGACGACACCACCGAGGAGAACGTCGCGGACGCCGTGCGCGACGGCGTCGCGGTGGCGGAATTCCCGACCACGCTGGAAGCCGCGCGCGGCCTGCATCAGGCCGGCATCGACATCCTGATGGGCGCGCCCAACGTCGTGCGCGGCGGTTCGCACTCCGGCAACATCGCCGCGGTCGATCTCGCCCGCGAAGGCCTGCTCGACATCCTGTCGTCTGACTACATCCCGTCGAGCCTGCTGATGGGGGCGCTGCAGCTGCCCGAGCACGTGCCGGCGATCAGCCTTCCCGCCGCGATCCGCACCGTGACGAAGGCGCCCGCCGATGCCGTCGGCCTCACCGACCGCGGCGAGATCGCGATGGGCAAGCGCGCCGATCTGATCCGCGTGCATGTCGCCGGCAGCGTTCCCGTGGTCCGCAGCGTCTGGCGGGAAGGACACCGCGTCGCATGAGCGAGACCGCCGCCACGGCGCAGGATGCAGCAGGCGGGATCGGTTCCGGCCGGCTCGTGCTCGTGGTCGGCCCCAGCGGTGCCGGCAAGGACACGCTGCTGCGGTTGGCACGGGCGGCGTGCGTCGACGACCACGACATCGTCTTTCCGCGCCGGATCGTCACGCGCGAAGCCTCCGCCGACGAGGACAACGTCGCGGTGGCGCCCCAAGAATTCCGCCGCGCGCGGGAGCACGGCGATTTCGCCATGCATTGGGAAGCACACGGGCATTCCTACGCCTTGCCGGCCCAGATCAACGACGATATCCGCGCCGGACGCACGGTCGTGGTCAACGTTTCGCGCACCGTGCTTGGTGCCCTGCGCCAGGCCTATGCCAACGTCGTCGTAGTCGCGATCACGGCGCCGCCTGACGTGCTGGCGGCGCGGCTTGCCGCGCGGAGGCGCAACAGCGACGGCGACATTGCCGAGCGTCTCACCCGGAGCATCGACGACGCCTCGGCGCATGCCGATATCACCATCCTCAATGCGGGCAGCGCGGAGTATCACGGCCGCCAGCTCCTGCGCGTGATCAGGAACGAAGGCTGGCAGGAATAGCCGGCGCAACCAGGAGAATGGAATGTCGGTGATCGAAACGGTCGAGCAGCTGGAAGCCATTTACGGTGCCACCAATGACGCGTCGACCGTGAAAGTCGCCGATCATGTCACGCCGCTCTACCGCGTCTTCATCGAGAAGGCGCCATTTGCTGCGCTTGCCACCATCGGTCCTGAAGGCATCGATTGCTCGCCGCGTGGCGATCTGCCCGGCTTCGTCCGCATCCACGATCCCAAGACATTGATGCTGCCGGACCGCCGCGGCAACAACCGCGTCGATTCCTTGCGCAACATTGTGCGCGATCCCAGGGTGTCGCTGATGTTCCTGATTCCCGGCTCCGGCAACGCCGTCCGCGCCAACGGCCGCGCGCATCTGTCGATCGACTCCGATCTGCTGGCCTCGTTCAAGGTCCAAGGCAAGGCGCCGCGCAGCGTCATGGTGATGCGTGTGGACGAGATTTACTTCCAATGCGCCCGCGCCATCGTCCGCTCCGATCTCTGGAATCCGGACAAGCGCGTCGATCCGAAGACGCTGCCGACGCCGGGCCAGATCCTTGCCGAGATGAGCGACAACAAGGTCGGCGGCGCGGAGTATGATCGGATCTGGCCGGAGCGAGCGGCCGCGACGATGTGGTGAGTGTTAGCGCTCTCGATCTGCAACTGATCGGTCATGCCCGGGCTTGTCCCGGGCATCCACGTTCTTCGCACCACCTGAAAGGCGTGGATGGCCGGGACAAGCCCGGCCATGACGGTGTAACCTCTAATTAAACGCCATCCCGCCGCTCAGCGCGACGGTCTGCCCGGTCATGTAGGCATTGTCGATGAGCAGCATCACGGCCTTCGCCACCTCGTCCGCCGTGCCGAAGCGGCCGAGCGGGATGCGGCTTACGAGCTGTGTCTGTCCGCTCATCATGTCGGTCTCGATCAGCGACGGCGCCACCGCGTTGACCGTGATGCCGTCCTTCACCAGCCGCGCCGCATAGCCTCGCGTGAGGCCCTCCAGCCCGGCCTTGGATGCGTTGTAGTGCGGGCCGATAGACCCCGCGCCGCGCGCGGCTCCGGAAGAAATGTTGACGATGCGACCCCATTTCCGCGCGCGCATCGAGGGCAGAACTCGTTGCGTGCACAGGAAGGCGGATTTCAGATTGACCAGGATGGTGCGGTCAAAATCGTCCTCGGTGAGATCCTCGACGCCGCGCGTGATGGCGATGCCGGCATTGTTGACGAGGATGTCGATCGGCCCGAGCCCGCCCGCCACGCGTTCGATCATGCCGGCCACGGCCTCGGCTTGTGAGACGTCGGCGGCGACGACGATGGCGCGGCCGCCATGCTGGACGATTTCGCCCGCAAGCTGCTCGGCTTGGCCGATCTGTTCGCGGCAGTTGATCGCCACCGCAGCGCCTGATGTCGCCAGCGCGCGACAGACGGCTGCGCCAATCCCGCGCGAGCCGCCGGTCACGAGCGCGGTGCGTCCCTTCAGATCATGCGTCATCGCTGGACCTCCCGGTTCTTCAGTTCTGTGGCCGCTGGAATCCTATCATGCCGGCTGCGGTCCGGGGTTGAACTCATCGCGAGATGAATCCGGCTGCCGGTGCTCGCCGCAGGAGAAGCGCTCCAGCGCCGTCAGGGCAAATATGGACAGCCATTTCATTGACCAACCAGGCCGATCGCACGATATTCGCGGCATCGAAACTGCTCCTCGAGCCCCCAAGCCGCGATATGAGAACCGATCACCAGCGCAATCAGAACGACATGCATGCCTGCATGGTGCGGCGCTGTTTCTCGGCGGCAACCGGCGCCTGTTGTTGTTGCTGACCGCCTCCTAGCAGCCTCCCAGCATCGTACAATCCAAGCCAGGAACGCCGAGACTTCGGCGAATGAGCAGCCATGTCCCACGCGCAATCGAATGCCTACATCATCGAGATTCACGACCGAGCCGCTGGCATCATCACGAGAGAAGAGCGCGGTTTCCGCTTCTTCTCCTCCGAGCGCCTGTTCGACAGCCTCGAAGGCCGACAGTTCCGTTCGGCGCGCGAAGCTGAGCGCGCCGCCCGTGCGGTGTTCGCGGAGCGGGGCCGGCGTCTGAGCTGATCAGCCCTTGCGGCGCGCTCTGGTGCGTGCCGCCTTCTTGGCGGCGGCGGAGCGGACTTTGGCGCCCTTGGTGTGGCTGGCTTTCCGCGCCGCGGCCGATCGCGATGCGGCCGACCGGCGGCTTGCGGCGCTCTTGGCCTGCTTTGACAGCGCGCTGCGGGACGCGGTCGAGCGCGGCTCCTTCTTCAGAACGCTCTCCACGGCACGTGATACGCGAGGCCGTCGTTTGGGGGTGCGTTTGCCCTGCCCGACCTCATAGGCATATTTGGCGCTGCGGCGTGTCGACTTCTTGGTCTTTCCCTTGCGCGGCGGCGGCAGATCGACGCCGGCACGGCGCGCTTCGGAGAGGCCGATGGCAATGGCCTGTTTGGTCGAGCGCGCGCCGTGTTTGCCTTTCCTGATCTTGTCAATCTGGTCCTTGACGAATTCGCCGGCCTGCGTGCTCGCCGATTTGCCGGCGCGCTTGTCCTGTTTGGCTTTGCGGATGATCTCTTGTCTTGGCATGGGTCGAGTTCCCCTTCTTCGAGTTGAGAGGGATATCTGACCGCAACGCGCAAGGCACAGGATCGATCCGCTCAGTTCCTCAGCGCTGCCAGTAACTCATCCGGACGCTCGGCCATGATCATGTGGCCGGCGCCTGATACCACGACGGTCTTGGCATGCGGGATTGCGGCCGCGAGGGCCTTGCCCGCCTTGGCTGGCGTCATCATGTCCCGTTCTCCAAGAATGAGCGTCGTCGGGACCTTTACGCTCGCGGCGGCTTGCAGCGCATTCGCATAGGCGTTGCAGGCGGACAGATCCCTAAAGAGCACGCCCGGCCCGCAAGCCTTCAGCACGGCCTGCGCGCCACCATGCATCCACAGGCCCGGCGCGAGGCTGCCGCCGAGTTCGGCGTTGAAGCCGAGGCCCCAGATCGAGACCATGTCGTTGGCATCCTGCGAGTTGGCCTCGGCCGCCTTCAACAGATCCGGGCCGACCGTCATCGTGGCAGCAGTGCCGATCAAGCTCAGCGCCGAGACCTTGTCCGGATGGCGGGCCGCCGTCTCCAGCGAGATCAGCGATCCCATGGAATGGCCGATCAGGTGCGCCTTTGCGCTTCCCGCCGCATCCAGCAGCGCGGCGGTCCAGTCGGCCATCTCGGCGATATCAGACAGCGACGGTCCCGCCGAGCGGCCATGGCCGGGCAGATCAGGCGCCAGTACGCCAAAGCCGTGATGGGCGAACCAGCGCGTGTGCAGCGCCCAGGTCGAATGATCGAAGCCGGCGCCGTGGATGAAGACGACCGTGGGCAGCGACTTGTCGAAGTCGCGGCCGCCGGTTGCGGCGAACACCTCGGTGCCGTTGACGGAGAGCTTCATGGCTTAAACCTTCTGCGAGATGCGGAGCGCCTGAGCGAGATCGTCGATGATGTCGCTTGCCGTCTCGATGCCGACCGAGAGCCGCACCAGCTCCTCGCCGATGCCGGCGGCCTTGAGCTGCTCTGCATTCATCTGCTGATGCGTGGTCGAAGCGGGATGGATCACCAGCGTCTTGGCGTCGCCGACATTGGCGAGATGGCTGATCATGCGCAGCTGCTCGATGAATTTGCGGCCCGCGGGCCGGCCGCCCTTGATGCCGAACGAGACGATCGAGCCCGCGCCGCGCGGCAGCAATTGCTTGGCGAGCTGATAGTCGGTGTGATCCTCCAGCGACGGATGCAACACCCAGTCGACGGCCTTGTTGGCTTTCAACGCCTCCAGCACGAGGTGCGTGTTCTGCATGTGTCGGTCCATGCGCACGCCGAGCGTCTCGACGCCCTGGAGCAGCTGGAACGCGTTGGTCGGCGACAGGCAGGCGCCGAAATCGCGCAAGCCTTCGGTGCGCGCCCGCATGATGAAGGCGGCGGTGCCGAACTGCTCGTCGAAAACGATGCCGTGATAGCCGCCATAGGGCTCGGTCAGCACGCCGAATTTGCCGGACCCGCGCCAGTCGAACCGGCCGCCATCAATGATGGCGCCGCCGATCGCGATGCCGTGGCCGCCGATCCACTTGGTCGCCGAATGCATGACGATGTCGGCCCCGAGCTCGATCGGGCGGCTGAGATAGGGCGTGGCGAAGGTGTTGTCGATCAGCAGCGGAATCTTCGCCTCATGCGCGATCGCCGCGACCTTGGGAATGTCGAGCACTTCCAGCCCGGGATTGCCGATGGTCTCGCCGATCACGAGCCTGGTGTTCGGCTTGATCGCGGCGCGGAACGCGTCGAGGTCGCGCGGCTTGACGAAGGTCGTGGTGATGCCGAAGCGCGGCAGCGTGTGCGCCAAGAGGTTGATGGTGCCGCCATAGAGCGAGCTCGACGCCACGATGTGGTCGCCGGCATTGAGCAGCGTCGCGATGGCCAGATGCAGCGCGGCCATGCCGCTGGCGGTGCAGATCGCGCCGACGCCGCCCTCCAGAGCCGCAAGCCGCTCCTCCAGCACACCAGTGGTCGGATTGGAGATGCGCGTATAGATGTGTCCGGCACGCTCCAAATTGAACAGCGCGGCGGCGTGATCGGAATCCTGGAACACGTAGGAGGTGGTCTGGTAGATCGGCACCGCGCGGGCGCCGGTTGCGGGATCCGGATGCTGGCCCGCATGCAGGCTCAGGGTCTCGAAGGCAGGCGGTTTCGGCGCGGGCATGCGTGGCCTCGTTGGTCGATCGGTGGAGGTGGTTCTTGTGCCACAAAATTGCACGCGGCGTCAGCCCATTGACAGCGCCGCCTAACCGCCGATCGCCTGCTCGATGATCCGCGCCTCGCGCAGTAATATCTCGGCGACCTCCTGCTCGCGGCGCGGGCCGAGCCTCGTGCGAACGGCGGAGACCGTCATCGCCGCCGCCGGCTGGCCGTCCGCCGTCTTGATCCAGGTCGAGATCGATTTCGTGCCCTGCACGAGGCCGATCTCCCGCTTGCCGTAGCCCAGCCGTCTTGCGGCCGTCACCTCGCCCATCACCGTCGCCACATCGGTCCGGTAGGCCTCGAACCTCTTCTCGTTCGCCGCGACGATCTTGCGCGCGTCCTGTGCCGGCATCGCGGCGAGGATCGCAACACCCGCGCTGGAGACGCCGAGCGGCCGGCGCGCGCCGACCTCGATCGACAGCACCTGGATCGGATAGACCCCGATCCTGCGGTCGACGCACAGCGTGTCGTTGCCGGTGCGCACCGTCAGGAACAGCGTGTCGCCGATCTCGGAGGAGGCGCGCCGCAGCGATGGATTGGCGGCAACCAACAGCCGCGACGGCCGCGGACGCGCGAGCGCCAGCTCCGGCACCTGGTTGCCGATCGCATAGCGGCCGGTCCGCTCGTGCCGCTCGACGATGCCTTCCTCGATCAGCACGTGGACGATGCGATGCACGGTCGGGCGGGTGAGGCCGGTGGCCCGGACCACTTCGGCCAGGGGAACGCCGTCCTCGCGCCCTGCGGCCAAAATGCGCAGCACGGCGAGCGCGCGGCGGATCGCCTGCGCGCCCTCGCGCGGTTCTGTTGCATTGCGAGCGAGTGCCGTTCTGTCCATAATATGGACAAGAACGCCACAATTCTCTCGACAGAACAAGCACGCATTTGAAGATTGCGCCGAGGTTGGATTGCCCCGCACGACGTCAGGGCACCGAAGGAATTTGGAAGCGCTGCTGGGAGGTTAACATGAGATTAATCTGGATTGGCATTGCCGCCGTGGCGGCGATGCTGGCGGGGCCCGCCTCTGGCCAGGAATGGCCGGCGCGCAACGTCAAGCTGATCGTGCCCTATCCGGCCGGCGGCAATGTCGACAGCGCGGCGCGCATCATCGCCGACAAGCTCCAGGAAAAGCTCGGCCAGCCCTTCGTCATCGAGAACAAGGCCGGCGCCGGCGGCATGATCGCGGGCGAGGCCTTCGCGAAATCCGCGCCCGACGGCTACACGCTGTTCGTCGGCGCCAACGGCCCGGTGCTGTTCGCGACCGAGATCAACAAGCGCGAAGCCTATAATTGGAAGAAGGATTTCCTGCCGATCTCGACGATCTCGATGACGCCGCTGGTGCTCGAGGTGCATCCCTCGGTACAGGCGACGAGCTTCAAGGAATTCATCGACCTCGCCAAGCGCGAGCCCGGCAAGCTGACCATGGCCTCGCCCGGTCCCGGCACCACCAACCATCTGCTCAGCGAGCTGATGCAGTCGAATCTCGGGTTGCAATGGGTCACCGCGCATTACCGCGGCAACGCGCCGGCGATCAACGATCTGCTCGGCGGCCAGGTGCAGTTCGCATTCGACCAGCTCACGGTCAGCCTCCAGCACATCAAGGCCGGCCTGTTCCGTCCGCTCGCGGTCACCAGCCCGCATCGCCTGAAATCACTGCCCGACGTGCCGACCTTCGCCGAGCTCGGCTACAAGGATTTCGACGGCCAGACTTTCACCGGCCTGTTCGCGCCCGCGGGTACGCCGGCACCAATTGTCGACAAGCTGCACACGACGCTGGTCGCGATCCTCAAGGACCCGGCCATTGCCGACAAGTTCGAGAAGCTCGGCGGCGAGGCGACCGCGATGACGCCCGACGAGTTCAAGGCCTACCTCGTGCGCGAGGACGCCAAGTGGATTCCGGTCGTGCGCAAGGCCAATATCAGGGCTGATTGATCGATGCGGATCGATCCCACCGAGCTCGGCGCGGAGCGCATCTACCGGCTGATGACCGGCATCGTGGTGCCGCGCCCGATCGCGTGGGTCACCAGCCTGTCGCGCAGCGGCGTGCTCAACCTCGCGCCGTTCAGCGCCTTCACCTTCGTCTCGCAGAAGCCGCCGATGCTCGCCATCAGCGTCGGCCGCAAGGGCGCCGACTACAAGGACACCGCGCACAACATCCTCGATACCGAGGAATATGTAATCCACATCGCCGATACGCCGCTGATGAATGCGGTGCACGACTCATCGATCGAGCATCCGCCTGAAATCAGCGAGGTCGAGCATCTCGGTCTGGAGACGCTGCCCTGCGAGCGCATCAAGGTGCCCAGGCTCGCCGCAGCACCCGTTGCGATGGAATGCCGTTTTCGGCAGTGCCTCGAATTCGGCGATGCCAAGAGCCGGCTCATCGTCGGCGAGGTCGTTATGTTCCATCTGCGCGACCGCCTCGTGAATGACGGCAAGGTCGAGACCAAAGCGCTCGACCCGATCGCGCGCATCGGCGGCCCGCGCTACGCCCGGCTCGGCGAGATCGTGACACTCAACACCGTGTTCCAGACTCCCAAATCGAAAGATTGAGTGCGCGGGCCGGTCATCCCGCCCAGCCGCCTCGAGATCATCGGAGGAAATGACTATGCGACTGCTGAGCTATCTCCTGGACGGAGCGCCGCGCTACGGCGCCGCCGTCGACGGCGGCGTGGTCGATCTGACCAGGCGCATCGGCCGCGACTATTCGGATGTGAAGGCATTGATTGCGGCCAACGCGCTTGCCTATGTGCAGGAAGCGGTGGCCGGGCAGAAGCCGGACCACGCACTGGACAAGCTCGTCCTGCTGCCGCCGGTGCTGGCGCCGGAAAAGCTCTGGTGCATCGGCGTCAACTACGCCGAGCGCAATGCAGAATACAAAGACAATTCGGACCTGCCCAAATATCCCAGCCTGTTCGTGCGCAGCATGTCCTCGATGACCGGCTCGGGCCAGCCGCTCGAGAAGCCCAAGGTTTCCGATCAGCTCGACTATGAAGGCGAGCTCGTCATCGTGATCGGGCAGGGCGGCCGCCACATCCCGCGTGAGCAAGCGTGGTCGCACATCTTCGGCATGACGCTGTGCAACGAGGGCACGATCCGCGACTGGCTGCGCCACGGCAAGTTCAACGTCACGCAGGGCAAGAATTTCGACCGCTCCGGCAGCATCGGCCCGTGGATCGTCACGTCGGACGAGCTCGATCCGCGCGGTCCGCACGACATCGTCACGCGCGTCAACGGCGAGGTGCGGCAGCAGGACACCACCGAGCGGCTGATGTTCCCGTTCGATTTCCTCATCTCTTATCTCTCGACCTTCGCGACGCTGAAGCCCGGCGACATGATCGTGACGGGCACGCCGACCGGGGCGGGCGCTCGCTTCGATCCGCCGCGCTGGCTCAAGGCGGGTGACGTCGTCGAGGTCGAGTCGAGCCGCATCGGCGTGCTGCGCAACACCGTTGCCGCGGAGCAATAGACGATGCTGGATGCCGCCACGATCGAACGGCTTGCCGCGCGCCTTGACGCGGCCGAGCGCACGAAATCGCTGATCCCGATGTTCACGAAGGAATATCCCGATTTCAGCATCGAGGATGCCTACGCCGTCCAGCGTGCCTGGACCAAGCTCCAGCTCGGCCGCGGACGTGTCATCAAGGGACACAAGATCGGCCTGACCTCCAAGGCGATGCAGAACGCGGTGGGCATCAACGAGCCCGATTACGGCGTGCTGTTCGCCGACATGTTCTACGCCGATGCGACGCCGATCCCGTTCGGCCGCTTTCACGCGCCGCGGATCGAGGTCGAGCTCGCCTTCGTGCTGAAGGCGCCGCTGCGCGGGCCCGACTGCACCATCTTCGACGTGCTCAACGCCACCGACTACGTCACCCCCGCTCTGGAGATCCTGGAGACGCGCATGCACCGCGTCGACCCCGAGACCGGCAGGACCCGCAAGGTGATGGACACGATCTCGGACAACGCGGCGAATGCCGCGCTGGTGCTCGGCGGCCGGCCCTTCCGTCCCCTGGATGCGGATTTGCGCTGGATCGGCGCGCTCTTGTTCCGCAACGGCGAAGTCGAGGAAACCGGGCTTGCCGCGGGCGTGCTCAATCATCCCGCCAACGGCATCGCCTGGCTCGCCAATCGCCTCGCGCCGCACGACGAGCATCTCGCCGCCGGCGAGGTGGTGCTGGCGGGGTCGTTCACGCGTCCGGTCGACATCCGCCGCGGCGACACCTTCCATGCCGACTACGGCGCGTTCGGCTCGGTGTCGTGCCAGTTCGTCTGAAGCAACAACAAGCAGGGAGCGCACCATGACGAGCCAATCGCGGCGCAGAAGCATTCACATCGGCGGCTTCAAGCACGTCAATCCGATTCCGAACGCCTGCCGCATCGGTAATCTCGTCATGTCAGGCGTCATCCTCGGCCGCGATCCCGCGACCAATGCGATGCCCGAGAGCCTCGACGCGCAATGCGCCAACATGTTCGCGCATATGAAGGCGACGGTGGAAGCCGCGGGCGGCACCACGGACGACATCATCAAGATGACGGTGTGGTTGAAGGACCGCTCGCAACGCGGCCCCGTCAATGTCGAGTGGCTGAAGATGTTTCCGGACGAGCATTCTCGGCCCGCGCGCCACGCGCTGCCGATGGACAACATGGACGGCGGCGCGCTGGTGCAGTGCGACTTCACCGCCGTGATCGACTGAAGGAGCGCCTGCATGCCGACCTATCTGCCGTTCGATCCCAATCCGCGCCGCCCGGTCAAGGCGCCGCCGCCGAAGACCATCGACAGCCAGTTTCACGTGCTGGGCCCGATCGAGAAATATCCGGAGCGGCCCGGTGCGGCCTATCGGATGCCGACCGCGACCTGGGAAGCGGCGCTGCGCATGCACAAGCAGCTCGGCATCGAGCGCGGCATCATTGTGCAGACCACGACCTATGGCGCCGACCATGCCGTCGTGCTCGACGGGCTCAAAGCGATGGGCCCGAACTATCGCGGCTGCGCCAATGCGCTGGTGTTCGCCGAGGCGAACGATGCCTATCTCGCCAGGCTGCATGACGCAGGCGTGCGCGGCGCCCGCTTCAGCTTCCGCCAGGAGCTCGGCGCCGTGTTGTCCGACGCCGATTTCGCCCGCGCCATCGCGCGCATCCGCGAGCTCGGCTGGTACGCCAAGATCCAGCCGGAGAAGGACGGCATCGTTTCCTCCGTCGCCAAGTATGAGAATCTCGACGTGCCCGTGCTGATCGATCACATGGCGCGCCCCGATCCCGAAGCCGGCAGGAACGATCCGAACCTGCGCAAGATGCTGGAGCTCCTTGCCAAGGGCAATTTCTGGGTCATGCTGTCGCTCGGCGAGAAGACCTCGAAGGCCGGCGCTCCCTATGATGACGTCATTCCGATCGCGCGCGCCTATATCGAGGCTGCCCCCGACCGCTGCGTCTGGGCCAGCGACTGGCCGCATCCGGTCTCGGTCAAGCAGCCGCCGAACGACGCCGATCTGCTCGAGCTGATGTACCGCTACGCGCGCGACCAGGCCGAGCTGGAGAAGATCCTGGTGCACAATCCGGCCAGGCTGTTCGGGTTTACGGATTAGACAGCCCCGCCGTCATTGCGAGGAGCGAAGCGACGAAGCAATCCAGACTGTTTCTGCGGAGGCAGGCTGGATTGCTTCGCTTCGCTCGCAATGACGAGCACGATCCCGCTCACACCACCGGCTGCTTCGCCAACCTCTCCCGCACCTCAGCCGCGATCTCGAACGAGCGCAGCCGCGCGGAATGGTCGTAGATCTGCCCCGTCGTCATCAGCTCGTCCGCGCCGGTCTCGAGGATCAGCGTCTTCAGCCTCTCTTCCACCATGGCCGGCGAGCCCACCGCCGAGCAGGATAGGGACTGGCCGACACCGGCCTTCTCCGCCGGCGACCACAGCGCGTCCATGTCGTCGACCGGGGGCGGCAGCGGGCCGGGCGTGCCGCGGCGCAAATTGATGAACTGCTGCTGCAGCGATGAGAACATCCGCCGGGCCTCGGCGTCGCTGTCGGCCGCGAACACGTTGACGCCGATCATCGCATAGGGCTTGTCGAGCTGCGCCGATGGCTCGAAGCGGGCGCGATATTCGCGCAGCGCCGGCATCATCATCTGAGGCGCGAAATGCGAGGCGAAGGCGAAGGGCAGCCCGAGCATCGCCGCAAGCTGTGCGCCAAAGGTGCTCGATCCCAGGATCCACAGCGGCACCTTGGTGCCCATCCCAGGCACGGCGCGGATCGCCTGGTTCGGCTGCACATCGCCGAGCAGTGCCTGCAACTCCAGCACGTCATGCGGAAAATTCTCTGACGTGGTGGCGAGGTCGCGCCGCAGCGCCCGCGCCGTAAACTGGTCGGTGCCCGGCGCGCGGCCGAGCCCGAGATCGATCCGCCCGGGATAGAGCGATTCCAGCGTGCCGAACTGCTCGGCGATGACCAGCGGTGAATGGTTCGGCAGCATGATTCCGCCGGAGCCGACCCGGATCGTCCTGGTCCCGCCCGCGACATGCCCGATCACCACGGATGTCGCCGCGCTCGCGATGCCCGTCATGTTGTGGTGCTCGGCCAGCCAGAACCGCTTGTAGCCTCATTTCTCCGCATGCTGGGCGAGATCGAGCGAATTGCGAAACGCCTGCGACGCGTCGCCGCCCTGGCGGATCGGCGCGAGGTCGAGCACGGAAAAGGGTATCATGTGGGAAACCTGACGTGAGGGGATCTGCGCGGCGAGCCGCGTAAGGACACATGTAGTGTCAGGAAGACACTCTCGCTTGAAGGTTCGGACAGCCCCCGTCCCCGTTCACAACACTGTTATTGCGGCCTCTGGCGCCCTTCGTCGCAACTGGGCGTTTTGCGCCTGTTGTTGTAGCCTGCGGAGGCAGCCGCAGGGGTGCCAGGAGGAACCGACATGACCACGGTATTCAACCGCCGAAGCCTGCTCGTCGCGGGCGGCTCCGTCCTCGCAACCGGGGTCTTGGCATCCGCCGTTCCCGGCCTCCTGTTGCCCGCCCGTGCGGCAGGCCTCGCGCCGACCGAAACCATGTCGGGCGGGGCGAACAATTACCGCAAGGGCGCGGCGATCGTGGACCGCATCGGCAAGGGCGGCTTCTGGATGAGCGGCACCGTCCGCCGCGCCGGCGACGGCGCGCCGCTTTCCGGGCAGCGCATCCAGATCTGGGCGCACACGGTGGAAGGGCAGGAGCACGAGCCGCAGAGCCACGGCGCCACGCTCACTGACAAGGACGGCAAGTTCCGGCTCGAGATGCCGCAGATCATTCCCATCTTCGGCCAGCCGCACGGCCACCTCGCCTATGACAGCGGCGAGTTCAAGACAGTCTTTCTGCGGCCGATCATGCGTAGCGCAAAGGAAACCAGCCTCGAGGCGCACTTCGTGCTGCAGCCGGCCTGATCGGGCTAGCGAATGACGGAGTGGAGATCGGCGCGGGCGATCCTGATCTGGGTCGCCCTTGCCCTGGCCATCGGCGTGCCGGTCGCGCTGGCCGAGACCAGCGAGCAGCTCGCATGGCGCGGTCCGGTCTATATCCTCGCCGGCTTCGCCGGGATCATCGCCCTCGGTCTCGTGCTGGTGCAGCCGCTGCTGATCGGCGGATACCTGCCGGGCCTGTCGGCCTATCGCGGGCGGCGTGCCCATCATTGGATCGGCGGCACACTGGTGCTGGCTGTGGTGATCCACGTCGCCGGCCTCTGGATCACCAGCCCGCCCGACATGATCGACGCCCTGACCTATGCGTCGCCGACCCCGTTCTCCCCCTTCGGCGTCACCGCGATGTGGGCCATCTTCATCGTCGCGCTTCTGGCGCTGCTGCGCCGGCGATTGGGCCTGCGCCTGCGAACCTGGCGCATCATCCATATCCCGCTCGCCATCGTCATCGTCGTCGGCAGCGTGGTCCATTGCCTCTTGATCGAGGGGACGATGGAGACGATCTCGAAAGCGGCACTGTGCGTGCTGGTGCTTGTGGCGGCCGCAAAGGTGATAGCCGATCTTTGGCGGAGGCGGACGCTGCGCGGTGAGAGTGTCGCACGGCAGTAGGCCAACGCGGGCCAGGGTCCACCAGACACTTTCCCGATCCCAACCTTTGTGCGCAGAATGCGCCCGCCAAGGATCGTCATCGGGCCGGGAGGATCTCAACATGGCAGAGCAGACCATTCGCTTTGACGACGGTGCCGCCTACGAGCAGATGATGGGAATTTGGAGCCGCTTCGCCGGCGAAATATTCCTCGACTGGATGGCACCACCCGCGGGTTTGCGGTGGATCGACATCGGTTGCGGCAACGGGGCCTTCACTGAGCTGTTAGTCGCGCGATGCAGCCCCGCCGAAGTCCAGGGCATCGATCCCTCCGCAGAGCAACTCGCTTTTGCACGGACTCGGCCTGGAGCGCGCGTGGCAAAGTTTCGCCAGGGCGATGCCATGGCACTCCCTTTCGCCGATGGCAGCTTCGATGCGGCTGTGATGGCGCTGGTTCTCGTGTTCGTTCCGGATCCCGCCAAGGGCATCAGCGAAATGGTGCGAGTCGTTGCTCCCGGCGGCGTCGTCGCGACGTATATGTGGGACATGTTGGGCGGCGGCTTTCCGCTTGATCCGATCTACGAGCAGATAAAGGCCATGGGTCTTGAGGCGACCCGTCCGCCGCGGATGGACGCGTCTCGAATGCAAGCGTTGCAAGACCTGTGGATCGGAGCAGGTCTGGAGGAGGTGCAAACGCGAGAGATCACCGTGCACCGGACTTTCGCAGATTTCGATGATTTCTGGACCACAGGTCTGAAGTCACCGGCGCTTCGGCCTACCATCGCCGCGATGAAGCCTGGCGACCTCGAGATGCTCATCTCGCGCGTCCGTGCGAACCTGCCGGCGGATGCCGACGGCCGCATCACCTGCAGTGCGCGCGCACACGCGATCAAGGGGCGCAGGCCCAGATAGCTCCGCAGCGCGGAGGATGGTCATGGCTGTCAGCGCTCCCGACCTGAAAACGTTCCTGCTCGCGACGCCGTTCTTCGGCGGTCTTTCGGAGGCCGGGCTCGATCTCCTTATCTCGATGCTGGTCGAGCGCCGCTTCGATGCCGGCGCGACCGTCGTGGCCGAAGGCGAGCCGGGACGCTCGATGTTCATCGTCGAATCCGGTCGGCTCGCGGTGAGCAAGCGGACGAGTTCGGGCAGCATCATCCCGATCTCCGTTCTGGAGCGAGGCGACTTCTTCGGCGAGATGACGCTGATCGAAATGCAAAGCCGCTCCGCCACGGTGGTCGCAGAGGTGCCGACGGTGCTGTTTGAGCTGACCGCGAAGAATCTCTACGCCTGCTACAAGGCCGACATCCACGCCTATGTGATCGTCCTGCAGAACATCAACCGCGAGCTATGCCGGCGGCTGCGCCGGGCGGATGAGCGGTTTACCGCGCGTCAGGTGCGTGAAGACAATGACGATGCGTAGATGCGCAGGATGGGTAGAGCGCTTGCGAAAACCCATCGTTTTTGGCCCGCGCTGCAAGGACGTGATGGGTTTCGCTGCGCTCTACCCATCCTACGAGCTGCGCGCTACGGCGCATAAGGCTCGCACCCGTCCTGCGCGCCGGCGCCTCGATGCGGCTACAGCAACGCCATCGAATGCAGCGAGTTCCGATGGAAGCCGAAGGCAACAATGCCGGAAAGAAGCAACGCGGTCCCAATCACGATCAGGCAAAATGCAAGCACTATCGGAGCCCCCTGGTTCGTCATGAATGACAAAGACGATAATGGATAAAATTTTACCGACAATCGAAAGGAAGGATTAACCTTACCTGCGCGGCCGATCGCGACCCGTCGGGCAAAGCACCTAAGCCCCGTCAAGTCCCCGGCGCAAAAATATTCCACTTTGCCGAAATTCGGTTTTGGCGTATGTGTCGCTTCATCCCGGCTCACCAAGAGGGGCGATCTCGAGGTCGTCTTGATCGCGAGCCGGGCTTGCGGTGGACGCGGCAGCGTCGGCACGAGATGGGGCGGGCAGGGCGGGTAGTCCCTGTGAGCCCGACACCCGCGTGCGGACGAGCGGCGCTGTTCAGTTCGTCGCGCCGACATTTCGATGGCGATGTGCACAATGCCGTCGAACCCTGTGGCGCCGACGAATGCGCGTACGGCAAAACCGTGTGGTCCTGGCCGTCGTTGCTACGGTCAAGCCTTTCGCGGAGATGCGAGCGAGCCCAACCGGGCAGACTGCATCAATTCGCGGGGCGAGGGAGGCCAGAAAGAACTCGGCTCCCGGGAGAGCACGGCATAAGCCGTCCGACCATCGCGCAGGGAAGGCCGAGTGATCGGCACCACCTGTATGCTGCTGTGCGGTTCTTCCTGCGTGTGCATTTCGCGCAGCGGACCGCGGGTGCCTGTCGGCACCCGGCCTTCCCTGCGCCCTCTTCAAGGAAGAGGGTCAAGGAAACGGGCAAAACTCGGGCGCTTCCAGCCGCGAGAACGCTGCGTCATGTGTGGACATCAGAATGACCGAACGGTCGCGCCTCGCCGGTGCATATGGATCGACTTCCCCCCGCGGCCATCCTTCGAGACGCCCGCCGTTGGCGGGCCCTCAGGATGAGGACCTAGTGCGTGGCTGTCCGTTCAACGCATCGATGCTGCTGAGCCTCATCCTGAGGAGACCGCGAAGCGGTCGTCTCGAAGGACGAGGCCCGCGCTCAGCCCTACAAGATGTCCTATGCAATGGGCCTGTCTCAGCGACGCGCTGCAATTGCCGTCAGCTCCAGCTTGACGCCCGGGCCGAGGTCCGCAACGCCCAGCGCGGCGCGCGCCGGCAGATGCTCCGCGGTGAAATAGCGCTTCCACACCTGGTTGAGCGCGGCCTTGTCGGCGAGATCAGTCACGAAGATCGTCACCTGGAGAACACAGGAAAGATCGGAGCCGGCCCCTTCGAGCAGCGTCTTCAACTGGCGAAGCACGTCGTCTGCCTGGCCCGCCATGTCGAGGGCGGTATCCTCGGGAACGATGCCTCCGAGATAGAGCACGCCGTTGTGCTCGACGATCTCGTGGAGCAGTCCTTCATAGGGCAGGGAACGTTTGATCACGATGGCATCCGTACGGTGTTGCGCACGCTTCAATGGGGAAAGCTGGTGCTGCCGGACAGGATTGAACTGTCGACCTCTCCCTTACCAAGGGAGTGCTCTACCACTGAGCTACGGCAGCAAATGCTGGCACAGAATCGGGCCGCGACCGGGCCCGCCAAGCGGGGCGATGGATGCCACAAGGCCCCCTCATGTGCAAGCTTGGCGGCCCCGTCAAATTGAGAAAATCGGCGCCGTTGCCGGCCGGAATCGGCCCGTTTGCCCCGAAATGACCGATTTTGAACGATTTTGGTCCCGCTGATGTCCCAGCCAACTGGCCAGTTGGCCGTGCCGGCGGATTCGGCCCACTTTGAAGTTCGCGCGATCGGTTCGCGCTCGCCTCTTGAGCTGTCGTATTCCTTGGGCATGCTAGCAGCCCTCTTGAAGAGCCCAGGTATGACCGACGAGACCGATAAAGCAGCGCGCGGCCGGGACGGGCGGCAGGACCGGCTGAAATCGGCCCTGCGCGAAAACCTGAAGCGGCGGAAGGTGCAGGCGCGTGAACGCGCCGCAATCGCCGACCCCTCGCAGGACGACCATGGTTCCCTCGATGAGGGGGCCGCCGACAAGACCGGGAATTGAAGTCCGGCAAGTGAAGACCGGCCGTTGCAGGCCGACTCGAATTATTTTGGAGTGCATGACAGTGGCCATGGGGCAGGACAAACAGCAACGAACCGACCGCGACGCGCAGATGGCGCGGTTCACCCGCCCCGAGCAGACCTTTCCGGCGCTGACGCCCGCCGAGATCGAGCGCATCAGGCATTTCGGCGAGGTCCGCAGCTACCAAGACGGCGAGTTCCTATTCGAGACCGGCAAGCCCGGTCCCGGCATGTTCGTCGTGCTGAAAGGCCATGTCGCCATCACTCAGCGCGACGGGCTCGGTCATGTTACCCCGGTGATCGACCAGGGGCCGGGACAATTTTTGGCCGAGCTCAGCCAGCTCTCGGGACAGCCGGCGCTGGTCGACGGCCGCGCCGAGGGCGATGTCGAGACGCTGCTGCTGCCGCCGGACCGACTGCGCGCGCTGCTGGTGGCCGAGGCCGAGCTCGGCGAGCGCATCATGCGCGCGCTGATCCTGCGCCGGGTCAATCTGATCCAGGGCGGCGTCGGCGGCCCGGTGCTGATCGGCCCGTCGCATTCGACCGGCGTCGTGCGCCTGCAAGGCTTTCTCACCCGCAACGGCCAGCCGCATCATCTGCTCGATCCCGAGCATGACACCGACGCCGCCGAATTGATCGCGCGCTATTCGCCGAAGCCCGAAGACTGGCCGCTCGTCGTCGCCGCTGACGGCACGGTGCTGCGCAATCCCAACGAGACCGCGCTTGCGCGCGCCATCGGCATGATCGGCGGGGCGAAGGGCGACCGCATTTACGACGTTGCGGTCGTCGGCTGCGGTCCGGCCGGACTCGCCACCGCCGTGTATGCGGCGTCCGAAGGGCTGTCCGTCGCCGTGCTCGACATCCGCGCCTTCGGCGGCCAGGCCGGCGCCAGTGCGCGAATCGAGAACTATCTGGGCTTTCCGACCGGCATTTCCGGTCAGGCCCTGACTGCACGCGCCTTCACCCAGGCGCAGAAGTTCGGCGCCGACATCATGATCCCCGTCACGGTGAAGTCGCTCGACTGCACGCGCAAGGACGGCGCATTTTCGGTGGCGCTCGACGGCTGCGATCCCTTGCGCTCGCGCGCGGTGGTGGTCGCGAGCGGCGCGCGTTATCGCCGGCCTGAGATCGAGAACCTCGACAAGTTCGAGGGACGCGGCGTCTGGTACTGGGCCTCGCCGGTCGAGGCACGGCTCTGCGCCGGCGAGGAGGTGGCTCTGGTCGGTGCCGGCAATTCGGCCGGGCAGGCGGCCGTGTTCCTCTCGGGCCATGCCAAAAAAGTGCTGATGATTATCCGCGGCGGCGGCTTGGGCGCCAGCATGTCGCGCTATCTCATCGAGCGCATCGAAGCGACGCCGAACATCGAATTGATGTTCAACACCGAGATCACGGCGCTCGAAGGCGACGAGGCCGCGCTGCTGCGGCGCATCCGGTGGAAGAGCCGGCTGTCGTCGGATGAGGACGCCGCCGACATCCGCAACCTCTTCCTGTTCGTCGGCGCCGATCCCGCCACCTCCTGGCTCGACGGCTGCGGCGTCACGCTCGATCGCGGCGGCTTCGTCGTGACGGGCGCGCAGTCCGAGCAGAACCAGGGGCGGCTCGTGGCGCCGCTGGAGACCTCCGTGCCCGGCGTCTACGCCGTCGGCGACGTCCGCTCCGGCTCGGTCAAGCGCGTCGGCGGCGCGATCGGCGAAGGCGCCCAGGTCGTGGCGTCCCTGCACGGCTATCTCGGCGACGCCGCCAAACCGGCGCTTTGAGCACGGTCCGGCAAAGTGTGAAGCGGTTTGCCGGCAAGATCGTGCTCAAAAATATAAGTCAAGGACAAGACAAGCGAATGGCAAGCGGAATCCGGCTTGCCATCGCGCCGCATCCTGCGGACTATCGCTTCGTCGCGAGGCCGATTGCGCTTCGAAGAACAATATTCACAACGGGAGGACCAAATGGCTGAAGTCGTCGTGCTCTACAAGACGCCCAAAGATGCTGCCGCCTTCGACAAATACTATGCCGAGACCCACATTCCCCTCGCCAAGAAACTTCCCGGCCTGAAGAAATACGCCGTGAGCAAGGGACCGGTCGCGTCTCCCGCTGGACCATCCGGAATCCATCTCGTCGCCGTCCTCACCTTCGACAGCGTGGCCGACGTCCAGGCGGCATTCGGCAGCCCGGAAGGCAAGGCGACCGGCGCCGATGTGCCGAAATTCGCCAGCGGCGGCGCCGATCTGCTGATCTTCGACACCAAGGAAGTTTGACGCTCAAAATAAACAACATCGGCTCGCCGGTCGCGGGCCGATGTTGAGGCGTTCGATTCAACTTTCGTCGAAAGCCTGCCGTCGCACGTTGCAGCACTGCAAGAAATCCGGGCAGGCGTTGTCAATTTGCACGGCGGCGCATGGCTTGCTTCGCATATGCGGCGATAGCGCATGTGGCAATCCGATGAGGACCGTAATACTACTCTCATCATCTCAATGCTGAGAGTAGGAGAGATGCCATGATGCTTGGATTGAGCCTGCAAGCCCTAACGCTGATCCATGTCATCATCAGCCTGATCGCCATCGCTGCTGGCCTCGTGGTGATGTTCGGCCTGCTAGGCTCGAAGCCGATGCCGGCCCTCACCGCGACCTTCCTGCTGTTCACCATTCTCACCAGCGCCACCGGCTTCCTGTTTCCGTTCAAGGAGCTGTTGCCATCGCACGTCATCGGCATCATCTCCCTGGTGCTGCTCGCCATCGCCTGCTTCGCGCTCTACAGCATGAAGCTCAAAGGTGTCTGGCGTCCGGTGTACATCGTGACCGCGATGATCTCGCTCTATTTCAACGTCTTCGTGCTGGTGATCCAGTCGTTCCTGAAGGTACCGGCGCTCGCCGCGCTCGCGCCCGCCGTGCCGCCGGCGCCGCCGTCGGGTCCGGTCTTCGCCGTGGTGCAGGGCATCGTGCTGGTGTTCTTCGTCGTGCTCACCATCGGTGCCTGGCGCCGCTTCAGGCCGATGGCGTTCGCCTGATCACCAATCTCTCGTCATTCCGGGCATCGCGCAGCGATGAGCCCGAAATCTCGATCAGCAATCTCCAGATTCCGGGTTCGCGCTGGTGCGCGCCCCGGAATGACGTCTCTACTCATAGGAGCCCACAATGCCCACCATCACCACCAAAGACGGCGTCGAGATCTTCTACAAGGATTGGGGCTCGGGCCAGCCGATCGTGTTCAGCCATGGCTGGCCGCTGTCGTCGGACGATTGGGACGCGCAGATGCTGTATTTCGTCGCGCGCGGCTATCGCGTCATCGCCCATGACCGCCGCGGCCATGGCCGCTCGGCGCAGGTCGCCGATGGTCACGACATGGACCATTATGCCGACGACCTCGCCGCGCTCACCGCGCATCTCGATCTCAAGAATGCCATTCACGTCGGCCACTCCACCGGCGGCGGCGAGGTCGTGCACTACATCGCGCGCCACGGCGACAGCCGGGTGGCGAAGGCCGCGATCCTCTCGGCGGTGCCGCCGCTGATGGTGCAGACCGCGGCCAATCCCGGCGGCCTGCCGAAGAGCGTGTTCGACGATCTCCAGAAGCAGCTCGCCGCCAGCCGCACGCAATTTTACCGCGACCTCCCGGCCGGCCCGTTCTACGGCTACAACCGTCCCGGCGCAAAACCGTCGGAAGCCGTGATCCAGAACTGGTGGCGCCAGGGCATGATGGGCGGCGCCAAGGCGCATTACGACGGTATCGTCGCGTTCTCGCAGACCGACTTCACCGAGGATCTGAAGAAGATCAACGTGCCCGTGCTGGTGATGCACGGCGACGACGACCAGATCGTTCCTTACGCCGATTCCGCGCCGCTGTCGGCCAAGCTGCTGAAGAACGGCACGCTGAAGACCTACAAGGGTTTCCCGCACGGCATGCCGACCACGCACGCCGAGACGATCAACGCGGACCTGCTAGCTTTTTTCAAGGCGTAAAGCTTCAGAAGATGGGGCTCGCGGTTGGAGCTGCGAGCCCGATGGGACCGTTCCGATGAAAGTCATCGTCTTCGGCGCGACGGGCATGGTCGGGCAGGGCGTCTTGCGCGAATGCCTGGTTGATCGCGGCATCGACCGCGTGCTCGTGGTCGGACGCAGCCCAACCGGCGTGCGCAACGACAAGCTCGCCGAGATCATCCACGACGATTTCACGGACTATTCGGCGATCGAGGCGCAGCTCACGGGCTTCGATGCCTGCTTTTTTTGCCTCGGCGTGTCCTCGATCGGCATGAGCGAGCAGCGCTACCGTCACCTGACCTATGATCTCACGCTTGCCGCTGCGACGGCGCTGGCGAAGCTCAATCCGCAGATGACATTCGTCTATGTCACCGGTGCCGGCACCGATTCCACCGAGCAGGGATCGCGGATGTGGGCGCGGATCAAGGGCAAGACCGAGAACGATCTGTTCAAGCTGCCGTTCAAAGCCGCCTACATGTTCCGTCCCGGCGCCATCCAGCCCCTGCACGGCGCCCGGTCCAAGACCGCCTGGGTGCAGGCCGTTTACACCGCAACCTGGCCACTCTGGTCGGTGCTGCGCCGAATCTCGCCGTCGCTCGTCACTTCGACCGAGCAGATCGGCCGCGGCATGATCCGCGTCGCCCGGGAGGGATATGAGCGGAAAGTGCTGGAGATGGAGGATATCAATAGCCTCTAGGTCGCTGCCTCGTTAGCTTGTCGCGGAAATTTCGGCGCCCGCGCGCGTTGAGTCCCCCCATCCTGAAGGAGGAGCGCCGGCGATGTCTCCCCAGCTCAAACTGATTGCACTGGACGCCGATGATCTCGCGGTCATCTCGACCCATGTCCAGGACGCCCGTGTCCAGGCCTCCGACATCATCTGGCGGCAGAACGAGAAGCGGCTGGTGGTCGGCATGAGCCGGCTGGACTGGGAGCAGACGCTGGAGGGCGAGACCGAGCCGCGCCGACTGGTCGCCGCGCTCCGCTTCGACCGCGTGCTCGCCTGCAAGTCGCGCAATATCGACCTCGCCGCGCCGGACAAGGTTTTGGACCTCATCGGAATCGAATTTCACCCCCGGGACGGCCGCAACGAGGAGCCTGGTGGCAGTGCCCTGCTCTTGTTCGCCCAGGGCGGCGCCATCCGCCTCGACGTCGAATGCCTGGAATGCGAGCTGACCGACCTCGGGGCGGACGCGCTGGGAACGGGCGCGGGGGTCGAGGGGGAGGGGTGAGGTGGTCCCCAGCGCCCGGGCGGCACCAGTGGAAGGGTTGACGGCGGGGGGCCGCCGCGCCATTGAGCAGGGGTCGGGTGAGCCAGCCCGCTCCAAAAGACCAGCCAAAAGACCATCCTAAAATGCCCGTTCGTCTCGACCGCAGCAGCGCCGATTTTGACCAGCGATTCGCGGCCTTTCTCGCCGCCAAGCGCGAGGTCTCGGCCGACGTCGAGGCCGCCGCGCGCGCGATCGTCGATGACGTCGCCAGGCGCGGCGATGCGGCTCTGCTCGAGGCCACGCAGAAATTCGACCGGCTGACGCTGGACGCAACCTCCATGCGCGTCACTGCCGCCGAGATCGAGGCCGCGACAAAGGCCTGCGATGCCGCGACGCTGGATGCGCTCGAGCTCGCGCGCGACCGCATCGAGACTTATCACCGCCGTCAGCTCCCGGCGGACGAGCGCTTCACCGATCCCCTCGGCGTCGAGCTCGGCTGGCGCTACACCGCGATCGAATCCGCCGGCCTCTATGTGCCCGGCGGCACCGCGGCCTATCCGTCCTCGGTGCTGATGAACGCGGTGCCCGCCAAGGTCGCCGGCGTCGCGCGCCTGGTCATGGTGGTGCCCTCGCCCGACGGCAAGCTCAACCCGCTGGTGCTGGCGGCCGCCCATCTCGGCGGCGTCACCGAGATCTATCGCGTCGGCGGTGCGCAGGCCGTGGCCGCGCTAGCGCACGGCACCGCGACGATCGCACCGGTCGCCAAGATCGTCGGTCCCGGCAACGCCTATGTCGCCGCCGCCAAGCGGCTGGTGTTCGGCAAGGTCGGCATCGACATGATCGCCGGCCCCTCCGAGGTGCTCGTCATCGCCGACGACACCGGTAATGCCGACTGGATCGCGGCAGACTTGCTGGCGCAGGCCGAGCATGACGCGAGCGCGCAGTCGATCCTGATCACCGATTCCGCGCGGCTTGCCGCCGACGTCGAAAAGGCCGTCGCAGCGCAGCTGAAGGCACTGCCGCGCGCCGCGATCGCAGGCGCCTCGTGGAATGATTTCGGCGCGATCATCATGGTGAAAAATCTCACCGATGCCATCCCGCTCGCGGACGCCATCGCCGCCGAGCATCTCGAGATCATGACTGTCGATCCCGAGGAGCTCGCTGCAAAGATCCGCAACGCCGGCGCGGTGTTCCTCGGGGCGCACACGCCGGAGGCCATCGGCGACTATGTCGGCGGCTCCAACCACGTGCTGCCGACCGCGCGTTCGGCGCGATTCTCCTCAGGGCTGGGGGTCGCCGATTTCATGAAGCGCACCTCGATCCTGAAATGCGGCCCGGACCAGCTGCGCGCGCTGGGACCTGCCGCGATGACGCTCGGACAAGCGGAGGGGTTAGATGCCCATTCGCGCTCGATTGGATTGCGCCTCAATCTGTCATGACAAAGCCGCCCGAACAGGACGACTCGACCAATCGCATCGTCGGCGTCACGCTCGACGAGGACTCGATCGGCCGTTCCGGGCCCGACATCGAGCATGAGCGCGCGATCGCGATCTACGATTTGATCGAGCAGAACCTGTTCGCGCCCGACGGCGCCGAAGGGCAGGGCCCGTTCACGCTGCATATCGGCATCACCGGTAACCGCCTGATGTTCGACATTCGCCGCGAGGACGGCACGCCCGTGGTCGCGCATCTGTTGTCGCTGACGCCGTTCCGGCGGATCGTGAAGGACTATTTCATGATCTGTGACAGCTACTATCAGGCGATCCGCACCGCAACGCCGGACAAGATCGAGGCCATCGACATGGGCCGCCGCGGCATCCATGACGAGGGATCGCGCACGCTGCAGGAGCGTCTGAAGGGCAAGGTGCGGGTCGATTTCGAGACCTCGCGCCGGCTGTTCACGCTCATCACCGTCCTGCATTGGAAGGGGTGAGCGCGCATGATCCCGAAAAGTGGGAACCGGTTTTCGGATCGGATCATGCGCAAAAACAAAAGAGCGTAAGCGATGGCTGCGCCCCCACGCGCAAGCAATCCCCAGTCCGTGCTATTCGCCTGCGCGATGAACAGTGTGCGCTCGCCGATGGCCGAGAGCCTGTTGCAGCGCATGTTTCCGCAAGGGCTCTACGTCAAATCGGCCGGGACCAGAAAGGGCGAGCTCGATCCGTTTGCGGTGTCCGTGATGGCCGAGCTCGGGCAGGACATCTCCGCGCACAAGCCGCAGACCTTCGAGGAGCTAGAGGACTGGGAGGGGCTGAACTTCGACCTCATCATCACGCTGTCGCCTGAGGCGCACCACAAGGCCCTGGAGCTGACGCGGACCCTCGCGGCCGATGTCGAATATTGGCCGACCATGGATCCCACCACCATCGAAGGCAGTCGCGACCAGAAGCTCGCCGCCTATCGCGAGGTCTGCGATCAGCTGTTGATGCGTATCCGCCGGCGATTCGCGAAGGTGGGCGCGGCGTCGGGCTGATCGAGCCCCGGACGCAGCGCAGCTGTGTCTTCGCGATGCGCTGCAGGCCGGGGCCCATCTCACCACATGCGCAAGGCCATGGGTCCCGGCTCAGCGTCGCGGCATTTCAATGCCGCGACGCGTCCGGGAGACGAGACCTGCCGTAACACCTGCGTCACAGACTGAGGGCACACGCGTGGTGGCAACTGAATCACCTCCGGTTCCCGGGTTGTGAAATCAGCCCCCTTCCGATAGGTTCCGCGCGCAATCCACCCCGCTTCATCCCCCAAATCACCTGATGCTCGGCCGCCCCAAATTCGTACTTGCCTCCGGTTCGCCGCGTCGGCTGTCGCTGCTCAACCAGGCCGGCATCGAGCCGGACGCGCTCCGGCCGGCCGACGTCGACGAGACGCCGAGGCGGGGCGAGCTGCCGCGTGCCTGCGCCAATCGGCTCGCCCGGGCCAAGGCCGATGCGGCGCTCAAATCGGTGCAGCTGGATGACGAGCTCCGCGGCGCCTTCATCCTCTCCGCCGACACCGTGGTCGCGGTCGGCCGCCGCATCCTGCCCAAGGCGAACCTCGTCGACGAAGCCGCGCAGTGCCTGCGGCTGCTGTCGGGCCGCAACCACCGCGTCTACACCGCGATCTGCCTGGTCACGCCGCGCGAGGCCTTCCGCCAGCGTCTGGTCGAGACTCGCGTCCGCTTCAAGCGCCTGTCGGAGGACGACATCCAGGCCTATATCGGCTCCGGCGAATGGCGCGGCAAAGC
>NZ_JXJM01000001.1:6124751-6154268 GCF_001593325.1 Bradyrhizobium sp. DOA1 | reverse complement strand
CTACGCCGTGCAGGGCATCGCCGGGTCCTTCGTGGTGAAGATGGTGGGCTCCTACACCAACGTGGTCGGCCTGCCGCTCTACGAGACCACGACGCTGCTCGGCGGCGAGGGCTTTCCGATCCGCTTCGGCTGGCTCAACGCCACCACCGCGGTGTGAGCCGGCAAGCCGCTGCGGCGAAGTTCGCGAAAACAACCCCATGCACCTGGCGCCACCGCATGCCGGCGCCCGTGGAACCCGTTTGCCGGCAGACGCTTGAATCGCCCTACTGATGTAAGCTGCAACGACCATGAACGATCACGTCAAGCCGCCCGCCGCCCCGCTCAAAACCTGCCCGATCTGCGGCAAGCCGCAGTCAGAGGCCGCCCGTCCGTTTTGCTCCTCGCGCTGCCGCGACGTCGACCTGAACCGCTGGCTGAAAGGCTCCTACGTCATCCCCGGCCGCGACGATGAAACCGGCGACGTGGAATAGATGAATAATTTCAATATTTTGTCTTGGCGAGCGCCTCTCCGTCCGCGAGCCGCGAAAACCCCGCCCGACCTTGTGCACAGCCGGGCCGCGCCCGGCGAAGCCTCTTGGCGAAGCCGGGTGGACAGGCCGCCCCGAGCCCACTATAAACCGCCCGCTCGATGGGCTTTGGCCCCTCTCTTGGAGCACGCCCAGGTAGCTCAGTTGGTAGAGCATGCGACTGAAAATCGCAGTGTCGGTGGTTCGATTCCGCCCCTGGGCACCACGGCTCATCTAAGAGCCTGATATCCAAAGCATTTCAGCAAACTCAACGGCTTACCCGCTCCTCAGTGGTACAGAAGGGTGGTACAATGCCGTTAGCCATGTCGCGTCCTTGGAAGCATCCGAAAACAGGAATTTACCAACTCCGGAAAGCGGTCCCGGACGATCTACGCAGACTAGTGGGCAAACGCGAGGAGAAGGTAAGTCTCCAGACCCGCGATCCAGCAGAGGCCAAGTGGCGGCACGCGAAGGCGCTCGCGGAGCTCGAAGCTCGCTGGGCCAATCTTCGGGCTGGTCCGAAACCGCTGACGGAGCGTGACGCGCATCAACTGGCTATTGTCGCCCACGACCGATGGCTAGAGCAATACAGGGACAATCCGAGTCAGCAGAACAGCTGGGATGTGGAGCTTGGGGGTCGGCTCTTCGGTGTGTCCAAAACCTTTAAAGAAATCACCGCCGAGGTTGAGCGGCTATCGGACTTTTCCGTTCTAGACACGCCAGAAAGCAAGATACTTAGAATGGAGCAGGCCTGCTTGGAGGCAGCGAACGACTATCTCTCTGCCAACGGGATCTTTGTCGATGATCAGAACCGACGAACCATGGCCCGTGCCCTCGGTATAGCCATACAGCGCGCGAGTGTGACTCTGGCGAGGTTGGCGAGAGGAGAGGGCATTCAGAACTCTCCTTTCTCGCACACAGCTGTATCGCCGCCGCCCGCCACATCCAGCGCACCACGGCGGGCGGTCACCTTCCAGGATCTTTTAAATGGTTGGGCGGCCGAGCGCCGGCCCGTCGCAAAGACGGTCTACGAATGGACGCGTGTCTTTCGGGAATTGGAGAAACATCTCGGGCATACCGACGCCCATCGCCTAAGCCCGGAGAACCTCATTGATTGGAAAGGAGTGATGGTCTCAGCCGGATTGCGCGGGAAAACTATCCAAGGCTCGAAGCTCTCGCCCGTTCGGGCGATCCTGCAATGGGGCGTTCAGAATAAGCTGATTGGATCGAATGCCGCTGAAGGGATATCTCTGGACGTCAAAGCCAAACAGGGAGAGCGCAAGCGAAGCTTCACGGATGAGGAAGCGAAAATCGTCCTGCGGGCCGCCCTCTTAGAGAAGGACTCCGTAAAGAGGTGGGTTCCTTGGATTGGTGCCTACACTGGAGCTCGACTCTCAGAGATATGCCAGTTGCGATACGAGGACGTTCTGAAAATCGACGACGTCTGGTGCATAAAGTTTGCGCCTGAAGCCGGCTCGCTGAAAACCTCCGGGTCAGAGCGTATTGTGCCCGTCCATCCCGCGCTGGTTGAGAGCGGGTTTCTAAACTTCGTCGCTCAAATTAGGTCGGGCCCTTTATTTGCCGAGCTCTCGCCGGACAAATTCGGTAAGCGTGGCGGCAATGGCACCAAGATGATCGGTCGGTTTGTGCGTCAGCTTGGACTGAAAGACCCGCGGCTATCTCCGAGCCATTCCTGGCGACACAGGATTAAGACACTGGGTCGCAAGCATGCGCTTGCTCAAGACATTCTGAATGCAATCACCGGGCACGGCTCAAAATCGGTTGCGGACTCCTACGGCGAATTTCCGGTGGAGGCGCTTTTTCGCGAGCTTTGCAAGATACCAGCACTCGAAATGGAGAGGGGCGTGGACCAGGGGTTTCCCAAACCGTAGGTCGGAAGTTCGAGTCTTCCCACGCGTTTTACCCAGATCACGGAAAGGAGTGGCGCGCACTACTCACTGCTGTGATGCCGGACTGGGAGGATAGAAAGTCAAGGTTGGAGAAGACCTTGAGCTAGCTGTTATGGTCAGGCTGCTAGTTACTTTATATGTAGACAAGGGAGAGTAGATTGGTGGTGCGGATTTCAAGACCGGCGCATAGGGTGCAGTCGGTCTCTGATTTTGTCGAATACGTGATGGATTGGACGCGTAGTGGTCAGCGTCCAGTTGCCTTCCGTGGTGAGCGGTTCAAGGGTTGGCAAACTCAACCGAAGGTTTTTCGCCCAGACGTGGCAATGTATGAGCATGAGAAGAATGCCGTGCGTGACCTTGTCTCCGTTCACCCTCAAGAATTTCGTGACGACGAGACTATGTTCGACCGTCTTGTTCGAATGCAACACTTCGAGCTACCCACGCGACTTTTAGATGTAACCGTAAATCCGCTCGTTGCGCTCTATTTTGCGACCGCAGACCACAAAGAGAACGGCGAACTTCAAGACGGTAAAGTCCAGGCCCTCTTCCTGCCTGAGGAGCGTCAGCGCTACTATGACAGTGATAGGGTAAGTTGTATGGCAAATCTGGCCAATCTGACCGTGGATGAAAAAAAGGAGATGGCTCGAGCTTACAGTCTAGATCAAGACGACTTCAATGAAGAACCGGTGGTTAAACGCTTAGTTTGGTTCGTTCGAATAGAAAAGCCTCACTTCGAAGCGAAGATAAACCCGGACCATCTCAAGCAGCCGGTTTTTGTTAAGCCTAAGATGAGCAATCGCCGAATCATTGCTCAATCAGGTGCCTTCCTGATTTATGGAGCCAGGCGACTCTCAAGCAGGGAGGTTGACACCGACTTGCGTCTATCCCGCGTATTGGTTCCGGCCGAAAAGAAGGCGGCAATTCGGACTCAGCTTGAGCGCCTTGGCGTGCACGCAAGCTCACTGTTTCCCGAGATCGACAAAGCTGCTGGGTTCATCGCAAAGCGATATGCGAACGATGAGGGCTAGAACAAGGTGCATAAGATGGGCAATGTGTTCCTCCGGTGGGCTGGACAAGCATCGACGTTTGCGCCCGCGGGAACGGGCAAACGGGGGACGACGTGTCGGACAATAACTGGTTCACCAATCATGGCCAGCGCATTGCCACAGCCGGGACCGTAGGCTCGCTAATCGTGGCCCTGCTCGCAAATTGGGAGAAGATTTCTCAACATGAAGGACTCGTAGCTTGGTGGCCAGTCGTTGCTGTGCCGGTATCGATTTATGCTGCGTTTAAGATTGGGCGATCCTCGCGGGAAGATAAGCCTGCGACAACTGCACCGGTCGAGCCTCCCAAGGAGCCGTTGCAGAAGTCGGAGCCTGAGGTACCTCCAACACCCAAACTAGCGTTGCCGAAATACTCAGATCGCTTTGAGCTGGATCACGACAGCATTTTCATGGCTGTCAAAAAGGTGAAATTGGGAGACTACTGGGAAATTGGCAACGACCTGGACCGCCTGAAGATTACACCGCTTGGTATCCAACCTTTGAGGCGCGCTGAACAAGGAGTTGAGATCTGCTTCCAAACGCAGGGCTCGATGTTCTACGGAGGAGCCGAAACGAAGGAAACGGGTACAAACAGCTTCGTGCTCGGCGTCACGCGTTCAGGATTTCAAGCCGAACCCTTATGTGCCTATCAGTACAGCTTTTCCGAAAACCACGTGCATTTCAAGGCAGTTCGTGTCGACCATATCAACGCGCAAGCCAATGAAGTTGTCTTGGAAATTTGTACGGTCGCTTTGCGCAAGCTTCATCGTGAATTGAAATAATCGAGAAGCTTCTCTTGGGCGAAGGCGATGGTGTTCAGTTAAGCCTCCGCCCGCAATAGTAGCCTCCTTGAAGATGGTATGGAGGAAGTCCCGGGTCGGCCATGTTCTCTACCGCGATTTTCGCAGAGCTTGCTGCCGTATCGCTTTGCACCAGCAAGAACGGTGTGTGATTTGGGTCAAATCCGGGAGGAGGAGCATCGAGAAATTGGGTAAAGAAGCCAAAAAATGACTCGCCAGGATTGCAGACCAGCAGAAAGTCGCGCGCGTTTGGGCTGGTCCGGCTGAACCGCTCGGAGATTGCGTGCCGGACTAATTCATAAGCGGCCACGCCCGCCGGAGGGTTTTCCTTCGCGCAAAAAAATGATGCGTCCACGGGGTATGGGCCAAGCTCCCTCGGCCCTAAATTCCAGAATGAGATCGTATTCTGATTCATGCTCCGCGACATACGCATGGGGCTGTAACCAGGCCTATATCCCGGAGGGGGTTGCTGTGGAAATCCAATCGTATATCCCAGGATGAAACTACCCCGTGGACAGGCAAATCGGATTGGCTGAGGACGCTTCTGGGGCGGAAAGCTCCCCTGAACTTGATAAGGAGACACAGCAAAGCGTCCGGCAAGAGGTTGTGCGCTCGCCACACAGCCTGCAAACAGCCAAGCCACGATAGCTACAATCACGTATTTCATCGAATTTCTCTGACTAGGCAATCAACAGGCGAGACCCGGATAGTTTTAATCTACCCCGATGTAATCAGGCCTACAGTCAACCACGCCAGCGGTGCCTGGCGAAGCACACCATTTGTCTCCGTAGCGGACCGAATAGGTCGCTCGATCATCCGCATAGTAGAGGACGAAGTTCGAATTTCCTCCCGCAGCCCAGAGGATCCGAAAACTTCGTGGTCCGCCGCTCCAAGTTGCCGAACCGGCACAATTGGGCTGACTGGTGAAGCATCTATAAGGATCGGTACGGTTGATTGTCTGTGACTGCCGGGCCCTGGACCCCTTTTGTTTAGCAGCAAGAGCCTCTGCTGTCATGAAAAGCATGAGGCAGCACAATGAGATTACAAGCTTCATAGAAATCTCCCCCACTAAAACTAGAAGATGCGACATGATAGCTCTCAGCACAAGAGATTGCGGTGTAAGGCCACCCAACAGGGGAGAGGCAAAATGCCCACCGAGGCGCGGAGGCCTTCAAACTCCGTGCGAACAGGCGGTGCAGTTCGTTGAGTCTGTACAGCAGTCGCCTTTGCTGCTCCGCGAGGGGGTGGTCGCTTGAGCCGACCTCATTGAGGTGGCAGGCGATGCGGCAATTCGTAACGTTTCAGGTTGGCAAGTCGACTAGCCTGCAGGCGACCAGGCGTTCCTTCGGCGTTAAATGCTTCAGTAATCCACCGCGTGGTCCGCAACTCGCCATCTCGCGTTGCCTTTCGAGGTTACTGCGGATGGACGAAAATCGAACGAGGAGTGCATCCCTCTCCACCACTCGATCGAACCTATAACGGATACTTGCGAACACACTGAGCCAGTTCCTTTACCAACTCGCGTGTCTGAATCGGCGGCTGTCCATAGCCCACGAGCCGCACATCCAGATCGAAGCGCTGAACCTTCTTGATCGCGCGCTTGATGGCGGTTTGAATCCACTCGGGAGCGTTGCCGAAAGCCCCGCCGCCAAGGGAAGTGAGCAACACAATGTTCGATGCCCCGCGACGGGAGTTGATGATCCCTTCAAGCACCGTTGCCTCATATGCAGCATCGAGCACCAACTGCGCGAATGGAGCCCAGCGCAGTTGCGGCGCACTGCCGTACGCTACGGGTAGCGCTGAGCAGAAGGCTTGACTCACAACAGGCCCTGGTGCGGTCGGCGCATTCGTCACCTCCACGTTGCGATGTATGCCGATGCGAAGCTTACCCGCCAGCGCGTCGGCCTGCTTGGGGCCGATCGCTCGCAGGTGGTCTGCGATCAGGTCCAGACCCTGGCGCGTGCACAGAGCATACCCATTGCGCCAGTCCCACAGGTCGGTCACGGGGCGGCTCAATCGGGCGCTTAACTCAGCGCCAACATCTTTTAGGCCATCAAGTTGGCGATGCACCGTCTGGCCAAACTTTCCGGCCACGGGCGCAAAGTAGTTGCGGTAGATCGTCGCCGCGCCCGCTGCCATGGCGCACGCCGGGCCCTGCGTGTGGTCGTGCTCGTAGCGCGTGACGCCATCCTCGGGCGTGACGCTGGGGCCGATCATCTCCAGAGAATTGAACTGGCTGGCAACTTGGAACAACGCACCTGCATACTCGGGCACCTGGTGCATCTTGCGCACGTCGCCGGTAACGATCCGCACGCGAGCCTGGCCTTCGGCGCCGGTGCCACCGGCTACTCGGGCGCGCAGGTCGTCGAGCGATGCCAGCTCGAACTGGCCGATTCCATAGCTGCGGCCGTTGGCCCTGGAGCGGAGAGTACTGCCGTGCACCTCAAGCTGCGCGCGGGTAGCGGCGTACGTGCTTTCATTGAAGCCGGTGATGCGCGTAAACCAGTCCATTTTCCCACGTTTTGCTAATGAAGCCAATTAGGGTTTCAAAGGGCTGCAATGCTACTGCCACAACCATTGAAGTAGAGGCGGGCAGCGCGGTGGAAGCGCGTGGTCAATTTCGAAGAATCGTTGTTGCGCCGGACGATTTCGTCCGGAATAAGCCGCGCCGCGGGAGGACAGAGCGGTATAGAACTGGGAACCGAGAATTCATCGGAGACCCTTACGTTATGGTGGCGCAAGAGATTCAGCCGACGAAGTCAGTTGTAGAGAGTTTCTCGGAGAAGACGGGAGAAATCGCCCCAGCGGTTCGGGGAGGTAAGGTAGGTAGAAGTAGGGAGAGTAGGGGAGTAGGGAGAGTAGGGAGAGTAGGTGGTGGATGCCGTGCCGTTCGGCACGGAAGGGAGTAGATAATATACTTGAACGACAAGCCCTCAACCAGCCGATTCGTCCTTATTGTTTAGCTAGGGAGGAAGCGTTGTCGAAGTTGATGGCAGGTCAAAGCCTGCGAGTCGAGTGTGTAGCGCACGGCCAACTTTCAGGCAGGGCGTCAACTTGGATCCCGCGGTAACGTCGAAGCGCCACTGAACAACAAAAGTCTCCGAACTATAGAGACGATTGCGTGATTTCGAGCCAAACGTCATCCTTTTTGCGACTTCCCTAGGTCAGTTGGAAAAATATAATGGCCTTGCCCGCGTTGGTGCGGACGAAAGCGCTGCAGTTTCTGAACTCAGCGTGCGAGTCGCCGGCTGTTGCGGGTGCCCGGGCGGCGAAGTCCGCGACCTCATCGACCTGGAGCAGCTTGACGTCTTGCTGCCCGGCAATCGACTCGTTGACTACCTTCGTTAGGAGGTGGCGAGTGAAGGTACTATCGCATTGAGGCATATCGCCAGGTGTGAATTGAACTCCACATCGGATAAGCGCGTAGCCGGCGAACAGAACCAAAGTCAGAACGGCGGCAATCGTTCCTCTAACCAGGCCTGTCTTTAGATTGCCGGTGGCGATTGAATGTTCTGCCAGCCTCTTCGAGATTGCTTCCTTGAGATACAGAAAGACAGCCGTGAAAATCATGCGTGAACACCCTAGTCTTTCGACACACTATTCAGCCTGGCGGCGTTTAAGTTGCGGGAAGCTAAACTGAGCGAGCGTCACAGGTGTCGCAGGATCATCTAGTCGGATGTTTGGATGGACTTACGATGCTCTGTGCTGGGTGATTGCTGAATTCGGCACCATGCAAGGGGACCTCTCGGGATTGAGAGGTCCAGAGCGATTATTCGAACCTTGGTGAACGCTTGAGGGGGCTGTTCCTTGGCCGAAGGACAAGGCTTCGCCTTCTACGGCGAAGCCTTCTTGCCTGATGAATCCGAACCTCGGAGCCACGCCGTCGGTAAGCTGTTTGATGAACGCAACCCTGGGACGGGGAGGCCGGGGTCAGTCGGTCGGCCTTTATGCGCTGCTTCTCTCCTGACGCGGATGGAGAATCTCGCCCAATCAATCAGCGAGATCGTCATCTGTGGGTCGGGGCGTCCCTGAGCCCACTGCTGCTGCAAAAAAATGCGCTTGTGCCGATGCCATTCGGCAAGGTGACCGGCTACCCCTGAGTCGTCTGGCTAATGTCAAGGACCAGTGCCCGTAGGGGCTGGCTATGAACCTTACTCCGCGGATCAGCTCGCAGAAAGCTCAGACCGTGGTTCATAGCGTTTTCGGCGCGAGGGAGCGTAGAGTGGCGGCCGAACCTTGGCACGGCGCGATTACGCCCGGAGGCGCTGGGGCATCAAGGGGGCCCAGCGCCTCGACCATGCGCAAGCGACCTTCGCAGGCCATGAGCGCGACTATGCGACGACTTTGCCTCTGGCTCGCGCGTCTTCGGCATACGCGGACAACGGCTTCTCAGGAACGAAACGAGCATCCCGTTCGACGGGTAGCCCAAGGGGGCCGCGGAGCTCGGTCAGTTCGGCAAGCGAAACGTAACCGAGCTCCGGGAAGCCAAGACCTAGGTCACACAGTCCGAAGATGCGATCGGGGTCGTCTGGATCAACTTCAGTGATGAGCCACGTTGCCTGAGCGTCTGGTGTGAACAATTTTACCACCGGTAGGTGATCGCCGCCGCTAATTGCGTTAACCAGGAGTTGGACGCGATCTGCCACCGTGAGGAGATCGATGTTGGACATCAAGCCGCTCCTCACCTGTTTGTGCTTGATGAAGGGCCGCTCGCCTTCGAAGGGTGACGTTGACGGCTGGCCGATACCTTGGCGGCCGGAATTAGTTTGCCAGTGTCGACGCTAAGACTGGCGGTATCCGGGAATTCGTTCAGGGCGAGACGATAGACCCGCTCGAAGTCGCAGTATCGGGCCCATAGCTTATTCGCCATCTCTGTGGCGTTGGACTGGCCCATTGCTTTGATCACGGCTTCCAGATCGAGCGATCGAAAGCCTACCTGATCGTTACGACCCTCCTCCGCATCCATCAGTTCGCTTTGATAGACACGAAAGGCCGCATTCGCGCGGCGATTGAGCCTTGGAGCGATGGTAATGAACATGGCTCTCGACGTGATGCCATGATTGACCGCGAGTTGAGCGATCATATGTTCGCGCCAAAGCTGTTCAAGCGCCAAGGACCGCAGCAATTGGCTGTCAGGATCTTTGAAGAGGCCGACCTGTCTCGATGCTTCATCGTAACGGGGCCGTAACCGCGCCGCCGGGCCGGTCATGTCTTCCGAATATTTCACTTCGACGAAGATAGTGGCTTCTTGCCCGTCAGGAGTGAGGACGGACATGGCAACGTCAACCGCTGTCCCATCCGAGAGAAACCTCTCTTCATGGCGGCCAGGCGAGTGCTCAAAACGGATGCCTTCGACCGTATTGACGAAGTCCGGCAGAAGAGCACGGAAGACAGCGGTTGCGACGCGAAGGTCGACGACCATTGGGCCAAACAGATTGAAGACCAATGGCATTGAGCTCAACGCATTTCTGAAAAGGCGGTCCTCATCGATCATCGCTCCTTCCTCGCGCATGATCAGTTCGTGGCGTACCAGTCCATGAATGGCCGGCGACAGGAAGTTTTTGCCGGCTTCGGCGGCTTCGGCACTCAGGCAGGAGCCGATGTCCATGGTAATGGCGTCTTCCCCCATTCCTTGAACATGGATGCCGGTCGGAATTCCTTGATCAGTTAGCCAGAGGTACTGCAGCAAGCGGGCTGCGCGGCGGAAGCGTGTATCGATTTCAAAATGAACGTTATGCCGCCGAACGATGTGCTCTGGGATGAGCGGGACGCGAGCGATTGGTGTGATGTCGGCTAGGTTTGTAGTTCGCATGAGAACCTCTTAGTGGCCGTTGCCCACAGAGATTCGAAGGCTGATGTGCCAAGTTGCGAGCGCGAACCGCTTAACAAAAAGCCTTCGTTCAAGGCTGACGACTACAAGGCCCGTTTTGCGAGGATGTCGATTCTCAGTCGGGTGCCGAGATGGAGTTGCCAGAGCTAAGCGTCTGGGCAGCAAGGAGAGAAAGGGAGGGTAGGGAAGGTAGGGAGGGTAGGGAGGGAGGGAGGGAAGGTAGAAGGTAGCGCCGGCTATGCCGGCGGCTAAGGGGTAAATAATATGTTTGTTTCACCAAGCATCAACCAGCCAGTCCGGCAGTTTTTTGAGGCCACGGGTAGAGCGTTTCATTGGGGGGCCGACCTCTAACTACTCGCCTGCGGCATTTGCCATTTTCTTTAGCTGCCGCAACAAGGTCGACGCGTATATCGCGAACTCGAATGAGCATCCTAGATCATCAAGGACATTGCGCAATGATCGAGCCATGCCCTACCGCGCGATGTTGTAAAGAAGAACAGCCGCATTCAAGTCACTGCCTACACCGCAAACCTTCAAGCATCTCTCGCTGAACGTCAGTTTCAGCTGTACCGTTTCGAACAGGAAGCAGGCGAGCATCAAGTCGTGCGCTCGCACAGTGCAGTCAAAGTCTGCGGTCGGTTCGGATAGCCGATGCCATGACTTGATCGTGTTGCCTCCAAAAGCACTTGACATCACGATTGATTGGCCTTGCCCGTCAGAGCGGGGTGTAAATTCTACCAGATCAACAAGCGATGCAAAAAGTGGAATGCTTTTTTGCAACCAGTCCGTCGCTACGGTCACCGAAAATGAAGGAGCGGCGTCAAAACAAGGGGGTGCGACGGACGTTGCAGAGATTCTAGGCCAATGGGCAGTAATCCCTTCTGGGGATTCCAAAGACCAGCGGTCAGCCGTTTCTCCAATGCTGATGCGGCCGCTGCACCGGGAAAGCACGGCGCTCAGGTTGAGAATGTGTGACCCTGGTATAGAAAGGATGAAGGGCAACTGCGTGGATGAAAAGCGGGCTGCCGCATATAGATAACCATGCCAGGCATCTCCGCTTTGAATGCGCAAATCTGGCTTGAGACCTGTGAATGGATCTTTACGAGCGTTATAAAGACCGGCGGCCTGTATACCTTTTCGAAGCACATATGCAGGTGCTTCGGCTAGTATCGTCCGGTTACCTTCCAGGATGGCTAACGTATGCAATTTAGCAATTATCGGGATGGTGGTATTGTCTTTCGTTTGGACCGAGAGGATGGAGTCCTTCTCGATAAAGCGAAGGCTTAGCGGACCCCGAAGCGCCTTAGCGGCTTTGTAGGCTGTTTCGATCGCGATGCCGAAGCAGATCGTTGCTCGTCCCATGCCACAAGGATTGGCAAGAGGAGCGCGTGCGGATACGTGCAGCGCTCCATCTTTGGTCTCGGCGTGGACAACCAAAAACTTATCCGACAGCTCAAAAATCAGCTGCGACGGTTCGAGTCTGGGGATCGAGACGGATTTAACGAGCTGTTCAAGCCGTGCACCGTCCAAAGAAAACTCGTAAATTCCAATGGCATACAGATTTGGATCTCTCGCGGGCCAGAGCGGGAGTTCTAGCTGTGAACTCTTAGCCTCCGGTGTTTCGGAGGTCATCGAAAAGTTCGAAGTAGGCATACTCATCTCCAGAATGGCAGGGTGAGCACCTAATCCCAGCCAGATTAGGAGAGCAGGGGGCCGTACCGAGGTGGCAGAGCCCCTTTTCAGGCCGTAGTGGCAGAGCTACGGGTTGCTTTTGGCCAGGAATACGCAAGTGCTTGACTTAGCAAAGAAATATCGCCCGACACGTCTGAGCGAGGTAATCGGTCAACGTAAAGCTGTCGCATTCATCAAGGATCAGTTGAGCACCGGGGACGGACGATCAGTGCTCCTCTCCGGCCCCGTAGGGACGGGTAAGACCAGCCTCGCGTATATCTATGGAAAGGGAATAATGTGCGCGGGGCGGAGCGCTGACTGTGGCTGCGGTAAGTGTGTACATTGCGTTGATTTCGATAGGCGCGGCCTTGCTTCGGATGTGACCATCCTGGAGTGCGGTGAGCGATCGACAATCGTCGATTTCCAGAACCTCCTTACGTTAGCACGTGTGGCGCCAAACACCTCTCCGAGGAGGGTAGTCATTTTAGATGAGCTACAAAATGCTTCCTCCCGCGCAATGGACGCGCTGTTGGCCATAACAGAGCGACCACCTTCACTGCTGACATTCATCCTTCTGACGTCGCAGATTCATAAGATTCCGATCTCGCTTCAATCTCGCATGAAGCACATCGAAACCGAGCTACTGGACAGCTTAAGCGCGAAGAGATTCATAACTCAAATCTGCGATCGAGAAAACTTGGTATTTGAGCCGGAGGCGTTGTCTTTGTTGATCGCTGCCGTTCCGGGCGCCCCCCGGCTGTTGCTTCGAACACTAGAAAAGGTCGTAGCGAACGGTCGTGTCACAGAGAAGTCGGTCAAAGAGGAACTCAACCTAGACATCGTTGGACACCTCGACAGCGTTTTCGCGGCTATTTTGGAGGGCAATATTCCAAGACAGTTTGAATCGCTGGAGCAATGGAAAGAACAGCCTGCTCGCAAGCTCGAGTTCATCGACCGCTATTTGGGCCACGTGTATTACGAATCCTTTTTAAGAATGCGTAGAGTGGATCCAGTACTACGAGGACTTGATTCGGAGGTGACGTCCAAGCTTTGTCATCGCATTTTGCAAAGCTCAGAGCGTCTGTCGATTTCCGCAAGTGACGTTTGGCAAGGGGTATTGGAATGTGTGACTAATTCGACAGATACGTCTGATACGAAACTGGCGGCCATCGTGCTAAAGCTCAACAGCATGTTAGCCGCAGGCGCTGCGGCAGCGGATCCCACTGTGAAGCCGCCGCGCAAGGCACGCAAAACCTTCTACAATAGCCAAAATGCAAGAGGCTATTTGAGCTTCCAAAACGCTCGAGCCGCCTGGAATACTGCTTCCTTTATGATGCAGCACTATGGATCGCTCTTCAATGCGAGGCTGGTGATGTACGGCGAGAACTCCGATGCCGTCGTGGCAGAAACTTCGGAGTTGACGAGGCAGCTCCACATGCGTCTGAAAGAGTGGTCGCATCGCTCCGATGTTCATTTTCATTGGATGTGGCAACTCGAAGGTCTCGAGAACGGCTTCTCTGTTCGAATGGTGATGTCAATCAATGACTCATTTATCCCAGCTGCACGCGACTGGGTTCATAGTTGCTTTCTTAGAAGGGGTCGTAAGTTGACGGCCAGCGACGTACGTTGGCGCACTCGAAACGCGCATGAGCGTGCTATTGAATTTCATTGGCGAGCTGTGCGATCTCTCATCCGAGGACTAGATCCTCAAGTTGCAGTGATAGATGACACGGGTGCGCTCGTCCCCGTCGTGACTTTGCTTGGCATTCCGTTGGCTTGGCAAGCGCCGCTGGCGCATAAGAAAAGAAAAAAGCAACGGGGGCAATCTTATTCGCTGGGGCCTACGAGCCTTAAGCTTGCGCAAGCTGAGAATATGCCGTTCCTTTCTGCTGTCGATGATTGCGCTTGGGACGCGGCGGATAGTGGATGGGAGCTAAAGGAGTTTCGTGATCGCGTCCTCGAGAGAAAAGACAGAATCGAGGTTAGTTCGCAAATTGAGCGAGTGTTTTCAGATCAGAATGCTTTCACCCAAGCTCGAATGACGGAGGAATTGAGCGCCTGTGAGGCCAAGCGTCGGAAACTCGCAAAAGATCGGCAACGGTCTTGGCGAGGATGGTGGTTGGCCCGAACTCGCGATCCAGTTCCTAGTCAGGCGCGCACGTCGTGAGAAAAAGAACAATTATATCATTTGGTTACTAGGCTAGATACTAGGTGCTTCAATTTCGAATCCTTGCAAGATAGCCCCAAAATTGTTGAGATATAGGAATGTTGCAAAATGGCGCTATGCCGGTCTCGAGTGCTCAGTGAGCTGAGTTTACACGGTGAACGTTCGCTCGTTCTGCGAAACGCCAAAGCAAATCTGAGGGCTCACATATGACAAAAAAAGCCGAGTACCTGCCAAAAGCGGACGAGGTCGAGCCAATAGAGCCTGGATTCCCGGCTGACCTTACAAATAAAGTCAATAAAATGCTCAGCGACTACCGCAAGACGAGGAATGTTTTGTTCCTGTGGGAAGCAGCGAGAGTTTGTCTCACACATGATCTGATACTGCCCAAAGTGATACGGCAATTCCTATTCGGAGTTTGCGATGGGCTGCTCGACCTGGTCGACAGAAAGGGTGGGCGAGCTGATGTGGCCGATGTTGCGCTCGGTACTCTCAATGACCAAGGGGGGTACAGCATGTTCGAGCGTTATAAGGCTGTTAAGGACCGTCAAGAACTGCTCCAGCTCATTGACCGCAAAATGGAAGATTATTTGGGTGGAACGAAGACCCAAGATGAAATATTCAATGAAGTCGCAAAGGAAAGCGATCTCAGCGTTGAGCATGTGAAGAAAGTGTATTCTAAGGCAAATCCCGCGTTCTCCGGGCTGAGCGTCGGAGACGAGCGCCGCGCGCGTGAGAGGTTAAGGAGAGGTGCGGGCGCGACCGAACTTTAATGATCGCGCTTGACCTGCCGGTCAAGTGTCATCCAGCAGCGGTCAGAGGCTGGGTTTTGTACGCCGAGTGGCCCGGGTATGTCTGTAGAGGCGCGCTCTCGCTCGTGATCTTGTGGAGAAGGTCGATGCGCAGTCGCAGCCGTGTCGCAAACGTTCGCACGTCATGCGCGATGCCCCCTACCTGACTTTCGTTGCGGCTTCGCTGCCGACTTCTTCGCCGCTGCCGCGGCAAGAAGACCTGCGTCCAGCGGGAGGCGCCGGCGATCGTCGGCTTTGCGCTCGACGAGGGGAAGTGGGACGGCATCTATCTCGGCTGCCGAAAGCGCATCGACCTGGTCTTTGCCGGCAAGGTCGACCACCATGATTGCGTAGTTTCAGCGGATAATGGCGAACGGATGTAGCGTCTGAGACTCAGCAGATTGCGAGCCTCGCCGGTCCGAATACGCAAACATGATCCACGAATTCGGCCCGGAGCTGGGGAGGCGAGTGCTGTCGCTGCGGTCCGTCGGTCTGCTGGTGCGCAGGACCTTACGTGCCAGATCAATGAAGGCGAGAAGTTTAGGCGCCTCCGAGGCATGCGGCTGAAGTAAAGGAAAAGACCAGTTTCTTCGGTAGGTTCGCGGCAAGACTCTGCGCGGGCGCCTCGTGCGCAAGTCCTCGCGAACCAATGTTTCATAAGCTATTCCCACTCCCGCAATGCAAGTTTCCTCGCATACGAGGAATCCGTGACATGCGTAAACTCGCTCTCATCGAGTGGATGGGCTTCGGGTTGTAGCTTGAATCCGCAAATTGCAATTGCTCCGTAGCGATCCTGGCTCAGAACTATCCCTCGTTGGAATTTCTTGGCTATCTTTCCGTCGCGCTAATCGGTTCGCGCGCGGCGCAGCGCAGTTCGGTGAGCACTACGGCGGCGATGGAGAGGTCAGTGTAGCCACGCTCCGAAAAGATGGCTGGCGTGCTGCCCCTATATACGCGAACTGCGATAAGGAATAGCTCGCCGCTACCCGGCTCGTTGGTGAGGTCTTTGCGGCCGTCCGCATTCGGTCGCGCTGCGGGAAGCGATGCGGCCCCGCCGCGCTTAGGGGACGCAACAGGACCGCTCGCTTGGCGCCGATCTCACCTTGTGCATTCGAAGGAGGTAGGACGGATCGGCGTCGAAGTTGGCCCCTCTCAGCAAACGTTCACAGTCTGCGAGACGTAGCCGTAACCATTCCAAACCTGCTGCCGTTGATAGCAAGTCGATCCGTAGGCAGCCGAAGCGCCTAACGCTGCGCCGGTTGCGATACCGGCAGCGGCTGCAGCGGGCCAGCCCCAGCCCCAACCACCCCCGTAATAGCCGCCGCGATAGTAGCGGCCACCAGCCCAACGGGTGCCGCCACCGTGCCAACCAGGACGAACGCGTGCGTGCCATTGTGTCCCACCCCCATGCCAGCCGGGGCGGACCATTCCGCCGCCGTGGAAATGCATGCCGCCTGCTCGCATCCCCCCACGCGGTCGGGCGTCTACGGTTTGCGGCAACAGCATTGCCAGCGACGAAACAATACCCACAGCCAACATTGATGCTTTTGCGATCATTGCCACGCTCCCAAAGCGCGGTGATCAACACCGCGCGGTGTTGGTTGAGCGGATTCAAGCGTGCAATCTAAACAACGTTCCCCCAGCGCACACAATTTAACTTCTAGGTGCCGCGCCAGACGTGCAGCACCCCTTGGCGAAATCCGCCAATGAAGTGATCGGAGGCATCCGCCGGTAATATGAGCGCTAGTTCGTCGAATGATCCGGCGACCATGGTGGCAAGCTCGTGGGCGCTGGCATGCTCTGCCCAGCGACGCCCCAATTCCAGTCCACGCTGACGGTCGTGATCCGCGTCCATGGTTAGCCTTGCTTAAATCACAGCCCCGCCGAAGCTGCGGAGGAGGTCGCCGGGCCGGACGCCTCCCGGCTGGGCTGAGGGGAAATTGAACTGCGAGTAAGTGCGCGAGGAGAGCGAAGCACGTTTCTGCCTAAAGGACGGTGCAGTTTGTGCCTAAGGCTGTTACGCTGGCTGAACACCCCGTGCCACGAGTGGCACGCTGGGAACAATGCATCTTCCACGTTTTTCAACCACAATGTGTGCCGGACTACTAATGGGGGCGTCAGATCAATGGAACACAGATGGCGCGCTGGAATATGCCTTGGAGCGAAGCAGACCTTGAAAAGCTCAAGTCGCTGGCGGGGACGAAGAACATCAAGGATATCGCCGAAGAATTAGGCCGGACGACAGGCACAGTCGTGGCGAAGGCGGTCGAGCAGAAGCTTCCTATCATTGTGCACATGCGAAGCGGACGGGCGTAGTTCGGGATCGGGAAAGGCCGTCAGCCGGATGCATCACCAAACCCGCTGACGGCCCTTGCTGGTCGCCGGAGAACCCGGCTGGTACACGCACATAGTTCACAATTAAACCTAGGCATGAACATATTCGAGCGGGGGCTTTTTCATGGTTGTGCACCGACGATGACGAATGACCCGTCGGTGATAAGTCGGCAAATTTGCCGCGTTCCGTATTACAGCCAAATTTGCCGTCCGGCTTGTGCAGGAAAAAGGCAGGACTACTGTCGTTCGTCCTAAGACGACCTTCGGCAAATTCGCAGAAGGTGGGGATCCAGAAAAAACGCAGCGTTTGATGCTGCCAGAAGCGGTCGGATTGACCGGGCCGATGCGCCCGGGCGATGCAGGCGGAAGCGAAAGAGCGGCAGAGCGGCACGGCGCCCTGCAAGCCCCGCTGAACATCCCCGGCAAATTACCTGAAGTGAAAAGGTTCACGTGCGACAAGGTGGCCGCTTTCACCAGCATTGGGGCACGTCGGTTCGAAGTGAAGTCGTCCTAGACCGTCGTCTGTGCCTCGACTTCGCGGTCGACTTCGGCCCTAAGCGTCTCGAGGTGCGAGCCATGATTGTTGGAGAATTCGCGCTTGAGTAGATCAGTTGCCAGATTTGGCGATTTCACATTGGCCGCATCTCATCCGTGCACGATTCAAAGACTTAAGGCCGAGCGCAAGCGCCGCAAGCATGCCCAGCGAGAGAGCTGCGCCACGTCGTTGAACTGGCTTCAAAAGCTCTCGCTGCTAGATCTCGATCGCGGCCCCAGCAAATGCAGCACCGGCGACTCGTTCCAGCGCGGGCCAGCGCTGAAATTAGGTCCAGTAACCCATCGCGTCCAGAGGCAACCATCAGTGACGGCCATGCCCACCATGACGTGAGCGTCTTCGGCAAAGCGTTCGCTGGCATGCGCCGGCCGGCCCGCCTCGGGGCCGAGGTGACGAGCCCTGCTTCTGCGGGGCGCTGGAATCTAGCCGGGCGTTTGCACATACCGCTGCGAGCCGGGAGAGATTCGCTGCGGTACAGAATCGTTGCTGTTGCACAAAGTCCGCCGCTTGCTTCGTCGAATGGGGCGGTACCGCGGGTCCGCTAAGCTTCCGCCTCCGCGTCCAAAATGTATCCGGAAAAACAACTACTTACGTGGCAATCGCCACTTCACGGCTGCGTGATATTTGTGCAACAATCCTCCGAAAACGCTCGGTTCATGAGCGAATTCGAGCGGTCCTCCATTGATTGATCGGGACTCTTCGGTTTCTATCAGTGCGCGACGGAGGGGGGCATCCCAAGGTCGTCCCGTTTAGGTCATTCGCTTAAGTCCCTCGCGTTCATGCGGGTGTGTCCGAAGACGCGAAGGAGCCGAAAGCGGTGATTTAGAGGGGGTTGGGGAATTGGCCGTCCGGGTCAGTGACCTTCCCTGAAGAGCAACTTGGAGGTTTAACATGAAGTTGGTTAAGAGCCTTTTGCTCGGCTCAGCGGCGGGTCTGATCGCCGTGGGCGGAGTGCAGGCAGCCGATCTGCCCGTGAAGGCCAAGGCGGTCGAATACGTGAAGATCTGCTCCCTATACGGTGCGGGTTTCTATTACATCCCAGGCACCGATACCTGCATCAAGCTGGGTGGTTATCTGCGCGCTGAAGTCGCGCTGGGCACGAATAGCGTCTATGGTGCGGCGAACGGCTCCCCGGCCGGCGCGCACAATCGGCTGAGCAACTACTACACCGCTCGCGCTCGTCAGGATCTCAACATCGACACGCGCACCGCGACCGAGTACGGCGTCGTCCGTACCTTCTTCGATGGCGTCTTCTCCTGGACTACGGGCGGCTATCAGGGCACGGGTTCTGCTTTCGGCGGCACTGCCTATACCAGCACGCTGGGCCTCAACACGGCTGGTGCGTCGCCTGCGCTGGTCGGTTCGTCGATCAACCCGACCGACGGCGGTACCTCGGGCGGTTCGCTCGGCGTGTACTATGCCTTCATCCAGTTCGCTGGCTTCACGATGGGTAAGGCCGTGTCGCAGTTCGATGCGCCCTGGACCAACTATCCCGGCAACAACTTCGACGGTCTCGTCGGCGGCAGCGGCACGGTCACTGGTGTGAACCAGTTCACCTACACCGCTGACTTCGGTCAGGGCATCACGGCGTCGTTCTCGGCCGAAGATGCAACGGCCTATTACCAGGCCGGCAACTTGAACCTTAGCGCTGCAGCTGCGTCAGGTGCTGCGGCCATTGCCGGTTTGACCACTGGTGCGCTGGGCGCCAATTCCATCGGCGGTTCGCGCTCTCCGAATCTCGTCGCTATGGTTCGTGTCGACCAGGCTTGGGGTCTGTTCCAGGCGTCGGTCGCTGCGCATGACAACCACGTTGCCTATTACGGCGCGACCGAGCCGACTGGCCACCCCGACGACAAGTGGGGTTGGGCAGCTCAGCTCGCTCTGTCGATCAAGAACATCCCGACCGGTGCGGGTGACGTGATCAACATCCAGGGCGTCTACACGGACGGTGCGACCCGCTACAACTTCCAGAACCTGGCGGGTAGCTCGTTCCTCATGTACGGCAGCTCGGGCATCGCCTACCAGAGCGTCGCTGCGGTTGCTGCTCCGGACACGGTCTTCATCAACGGTGGCCAGCAGGAAACTGTCAAGACCTGGGGCTTCCGTGGTGCTTACACCCACAACTGGGATCCCTACTGGAACACTGCGATCTACGGTGCGTACGCCCAAGCTCAGTTTGGCAGTGGCGCCAAAGCCTTCCTCTGCGGAGCTGGCGGCGTCTTCTCTTCGGTTGCGGGCGTAACTTCGTGCAATCCTGACTTCAACATCGGTCAGGTTGGCTTGATCACCCGCTGGACTCCGGTCAAGAACCTCACGTTCTCGGCCGACCTGAACTGGACCCATGTCGACCAGAAGTATTCGGGTGTCATCGCGGCTGGCAACAACTTCCCGGTCGCCAAGCCGGCCGCGACCTACGAGCTGAAGGATCAGGACAGCATCACCCTGCTGCTCCGCGCTCAGCGCAACTGGTAAGTTCGGTCTAACGACCTGACAGAGAGCCTCGGCGGGAAACCGCCGGGGCTTTTTCGTTCAGGGCTTTTAGGAGAAGGAGAGCAGCCTACTGCCGCTCGAATCGAGCTAGGCGCAGAGTTGGTGCCTGGCTGCCGAGGATCGTTCAGCCTACCGAAATCCCTCTGAGCGCAGGGCCATCCCAAAGACAGATGTCGAAGTACCTGCCTGGGAGGTCACGTCCTACTCGCGCGTCTGATAGCCTTGGCATCGCGTTTTTGCCCGCGCACGCGACGGAGAGGTCAGTGATAATTCCCTTGAGAATGACCGCAATTGCGACGCGATTGCTGTAGGCGTGGCTTTGGTCAATCGATTGCTGCAAAGCGAGATTGTGGAGACGCTCCAGCTCAGATCTGCGCTCGCTGTTAGCCAACATTCCCAGTGTCGGATGGATAAGGAAGGTGACGACTGCCTTTTCGAAGTCTTCATATGACCAAGCCGTCCGCGTGCAGCCGCGCTCAGTGAGGTCCTGCGAGCAAATCATCGCTTTGCCGCCGCCATCTCTGTGATATTTGATCTCGCTGCTGCAATACGCGCACCTGCCCAAACCAGCAAACAGGTTGACCAGGTGTTTTCCTTTTCTCCCTCGCCGGAACGTAAGGTTATGGCGCCGCGCGAGTTGAGCTGCATCGAATGTGGCTTGATCGATGACTTGCGGATAGTAGTTGGGAATTGGTGGACCGATTGGTGATCCCTTGCTACGACCGCCCGCGTAGCTTTTCGGCTGATACTCACCCAACGTCGCTCTACTCCGGAGCATGTTGTCGATGGTGGTGCTGTCCCAAGACGGGGAGCGCCCAAAAGTGCCGACCTTCTTCTCGTCGAGATAGTTGGCGATGGCGTAACTTCCCATTCCACCGATTGCTAGCTCGTATATCCTGCGAACGACCTCGGCTCTCTCGGGCAAAAATACGAAGCTTTGGCGATCCGCACTGAGGGTAAGCCAACTCGGACAGGCCGAGATCTTTTTTGGTTTCTCCGACATCCTAGTCTCGAGGCTCTAGCTTGTTCGCAGTTGAGATGACTACATTGACCCAGTATTTGCGCGCCGGCTGCCCCTTGTGAAGAGGCTGCTTTGCCGAACTTGCAGCGAATCTCTCTGGGATACTTTCTCGGACTTCTGACCCGTATGAATCTATCAGCTCCTGACAGAACTCGTGGCGGAAAACGATGGACTAGCGCCGATGATGTCCGACTTCTCGAGTTGGCCCGTGAGGGTAAATCTGCGAGCGAGCTCGCATCCATGATGCAGCGCAGCTACTCCAGCGTTCAAAATCGGTTGCGCTTTTTGATCGGCCGATCTGGAGGCGCTAAGTGTTTTCCGCGCCAATCGAAACAAAAGCGAGTGCCGATGGCCGATCTCTCTTGTGGCGCGCTTTCTCAACAATCCCACGACGTCGTGAGGATCCTATGGTCTGAGATTAAAGGACATCAGAACATCGTTAGACGACGGGAGCCCTCCACTTTGAAACCCGAAGTGGAGTGTTTCCTTGGCGCGGTAGTACGGGAGGGGCTGGTTTCTCTCCAGCCAAGCAGTCCGTTCATGTGGACCAGAATCTCGCTATCGCGAATACGTACAAATGATGCCGGGGTAGACTCTGGCGTAGCAAGGAATCTCATAATTGCGCTTCATAATCATGGTTTTTTAGAGCTACTAATTGGGTATGTGGGGAGCGGCGGAACTTTTAGATTGGACGCGCCGGCCGCCCGATTTGGCCGCTCGGCGCTGTTTAAAGCGACCCGAAAAGCTTTGGAGGTCTGTACACTGTGCGGAATTGATTTGGACAATTTACACACGCATTTCCCGAGCCTCCGTTAGGCACGTGACGATCGTGCCCTTATTGCGAGCGATACCGGTAAATTCGGAGCTAGTCTAAGCGAGCTCTCGCTCCAGTGCCGGTTAGCACGGATCTAAGCACCATCAAGAGGCTGTGAGGCGATCACTTTGATGTCGTGTCGATATCAATTGCCAATAATTGGGATCCTAGTCTGGCATTCTTGGAAATCGCTGCGAGCGTGGTGTTCAAGTCGACAAACACCTCTTCATTCAAATCTTTGAGCAGCGTCAAATTCAACGCGATCATTTTTTCGGAGATTTTTTCGAAATCTATCTTTGCCTTAGGCGAGAGCGACATCAACACAAAGCGGGCATCGTCCGATCGCGGCTGCCGCAATATAAGCTTTTGCTTTTCTAGAATTTTTGCTTGGCCGGTCACAAAAGAAGGATGCACTCGCAGCTTTTTGGCCAAATCAGTTCCTGAGACGCCTTTCCCAATGTCCAATTCTGTTATGCCCATCAGCATCAACCACTGCGGTTCTGTAACTCCCAGCAGCTTCGCCCAACTGGAGTGAATATCCTCCAACTGGGAGTGAATCTCGATGATGTTCCAAATGAACACGTCAACAGCTTTGTCCAGTTTGTCCGGCCTCATGCGGCTTCCACTTTCTCCGAGATCATGATTGCAAGTTTCAGCAAACGTGTGAAGTCTCAAATGCGAGGACGGCAAGAACGAGCGAATCTCGTGTTAGCGAGGGGAAGTAGGTGTAAGTGGGTTTGAGTTCAGGTTGGAACCGTCATCTCCAAGTCGCGGTTGACCGGCATGACCGGACGAACTCTCTACGAAAGCGCCAACGGCGACGTCTGGCGGCTGGTGCGCGATCCGCGATCAGGCGCGGCTATGGTCGAGCATGAGCCGAACCTCAGCTCGGGCGGACGAACATCCCTGACCGAGATCGAACAGTTTCTTCGAGCAGGCGGCAAGGGTCCAGAACACCAGGCTCTATTGGCTTTGATCGGCACGCTAATCGATGACTGAGGCTACCTAGAAGCGTCAGTTCTTTTTCTTTTCGAACAGACTGGGCTGCCTTGGTTCGCTGCCGGTCTCCGTCCTCGCCACCGTCGCGCTGCTTTTCATCTTTGGAGTGCTGCGCTTCTAGGTGCCGGACGCAGTCCGTATCCGGCGGCCATTGTTCGGCATCGGTCACGGCGAATTGTCGGGACCGCGGCGACCCAGCGGCGGAGTGCCGATTTGCTTCCTAGATGAGGTCCAAGGTGGCAGTTCTCCCAGACCGGTCCCAGGCATCTATTGATTTATGTCAAAGGGCCCAGACTCGGCGCAGGAACATCGTAGCTGGGGGTCCTCAAAGGTTCGTGGAGTAGGTCGGCTCTCGAGGTGAAAGCGACGACGTCTTACCCGAAATGTCCTTCAGCCGCGAGCACTGTCTCGGGCTGGAACGGCTGCATCCGGAACGTGAACGCGGTCGGCATGCCGATCCCACGGCATGCCGTGCCGCCGACCCGTCGCCCGTCACCTGCATGCTGAGGCAGGCAGACTCCCGCTTTTGGACGCGCCTGTCGTCGGGCGCGTCCCCAGCCGCATCGCACTGCGCGGCAGCAGTTTACTTCTTCATCCGGGACGAACGGCCGGTTGTGGCGTTCTTGTCATCGTCGTCGCGCAGATCCGCCAGCAATTGCAGATGTTCCTTGATCTGCCCACGTGCGAGCTTGGCTACATTGATGTGCGCAGGATCCTTACCGCTCGCCAGATAGGTCTCCTGAATGCGCAACAGCTTCTGATGGCCTTCGGTCTGCGCGCGGACATAGGCCATCTCGAACTCCTTGCCCTCCATCTGCTCCATCTTCTGCAGCGTGGGCTGCTCGTCCTGCGGGACGTGCTTGCGAGCCTCGGACTCGGATGGCGGATTAGGTTTACCTGTCGCCTTGCTCGGGTCCATCATCGACATCAGCACGTCGGCGATGGTCTCCTGCTCGGCGACCTCGAATTCGGCAAACTGCTTGATGTCGTCGTCGCGGACCTTCTTGACCGCGACCCGCGAGGCGAGCAGCGACATCGAACCAACCGCCAGCGTGTCCGTCATGTGCTTCTGCTCCGCATCCCCCATCGTGCCGGTTCCTGCGCCAGCGGTTTGAGACATCGACGAGTCCTTGGAGGCATCGTTCGTCCTTTCTTTGCCGGCGGTTTGAGCGAGAGCCGGCGCGGCCATCGTCGCGACGATGCCGGCGATAAGAATGCGTCGTTCGAGCATTGGAAAGTCTCCTTCCATGTGGGGCGGTGCAGCACGCTTCAAACGTCTTGCTGAGCGGAAGTTTCCTAGGAAACGGCGTCTCTCCTGATTGGCGGCGCGGTCGCAAGACCGGCCGCGTCTTTGGAACGCTTCCCGCTCATTCGATGAATTTGGGGAGTTCCGCGCATTTGCCGCCGGGACGAATAAGGCGCAAGATGGATCGCTGGCAGAAACCCATCGGCGGTAAAAACATGCCCGATCGCAGCCTGAGAATTGGATTCAGGACGTCGATCATCGCGATCTTCGTCGGAACCGTTCTGTTCGTCGGGCTGTCGCTGGTGTACCTCAGCTTCGAGCGGGTCGGCGCCATCACCCGGACCGCGGCGGCATCCTTCCTCGACACCGTCGCCCAGCTATCGGCCGACCGCATCGACGCGCAGTTCATGGCGGTCCGCGACGGACTGGACATCCTGCAGGATCTGCCGTCGGTGCGATCGGCCGCTGTCCGCGACAATCCGCGCCTTTACGCGCTGCTGGCGTCGATGCTCCGCAACAACCGGCAACTCTATAGCCTCTACGCCGGCTACGACGACGGCAAATTCGTGCAGATGGACTACCTGGAGCGGGGCGGCGACGCTGCGCGCTTGCGCAGCGAGGCGCCCGAAGCGGCGAAGTTCCGCTTGGTCGTGATCTCAGGCCCAGCGCGCGCCGATTCCACAATCGATTTCCTGCGAGACGATCTGAGTTCGGTCGAGCGGCGGCCGGGGTCTACGGACTACGATCCGCGCCGGCGGCCCTGGTACGCCGGCGCGTTCGAAAAGGACCTGCGGCCGCTGACGGAGCCCTACATCTTTTTTGCCATCGGCCAGCCGGGCTACACACTCCGGATGCCCATTCCGGGCTCTCCCCGCGGCGTCGTCGCCGGCGACATCCTCACCGGGAAGCCGAAGCGCTGCTGCGCAGGCAGCAGCTCGGTCGCTCGGGCATGGTCGTCCTGTTCGACGACCAGAACCGGGTGCTTGCCCACCCGCAGATGTCGGAGCTACTCGCGCCCAAGGAAAGTACGACCGTCGAACTGCCCAAGCTCGCGGACGTCGACCGCATCGGCATCGCCAGAGCAATCGAGGCCTGGAAGAAGACCGGCGGCTCCCAACAGATATTCGAAGACGCCGACGGGCGGATCCATGCGGCGGCATTCCGCACCATCGCCTCCGCAGGACCGGCTAATTTGTGGCTCGCCGTATCGGCGCCGATCGACGAGTTCTACTCCCAGATCGAAGGCGAACGGCGCCGATTGTTCCTAACGGCCATCGGTTTCGTCCTCGCCGTGCTGCCGATCGTGCTCTGGATGGGAGCGATGATGTCGAAGCGGATGAGGGCGCTCGCCGCCGAGACCGACGGCATCCGGCACTTCGACATCGCCGACACGCCGCGCATCCGGTCCGTGGTGCGGGAGATCGACGATCTGGGCCGCTCGGTCTCGGCCATGAAGAACCTGGTCCGGACCTTCTCGAGCTTCATCCCGAAGCGGCTCGTCCGGAAGCTTGTCGAAAGCGAAGTGCCCATCGAGCTCGGCGGAGAGCGCAAGGAGCTGACCGTGATGTTCACGGACGTCGAGAACTTCACGTCGCTCACGGAAGGCGCCGAACCCACCAGCGTGATGCGGATGACCTCGCGCTACTTCTCGGTGCTTTCCGAAGAGATCATGGCCCGGCATGGCACTGTCGACAAGTTCATCGGCGACGCGGTCATGGCGTTCTGGAACGCGCCGAGCGAAGACGAGCGGCACGTCTTCAACGCCTGCCACGCGGTGCTGGCCTGCGTCGAAGCCAACAGCAGACTGAACGCGGAGTTCGCCGCGGAGGGCCTTCCGCCCTTCAGGACCAGGTTCGGCCTTCACGTCGGGGACGTCGTGGTCGGAAACATCGGCTCCCGCGATCGCATGAACTACACGGCGCTCGGTGCTGCCGTGAATCTCGCGGCCCGCCTGGAAGGACTGAACAAGGAATACGGGACGACGGTGCTGGTGAGCGAGGCCGTCAAGACGCGCTGCGAAGACGAATTCCTGTTTCGCGGGATCGACTGCATCAGCCCAAAAGGATTCGCCGCGAAGTTTCGGATCTACGAACTGATCTGCACCCGAAAGGAATCAACACCCGGGCAACGCGAACTCGTCGGAGACTGGCACGCAGTGCTCTTTCGAAAGCCCGGTACCTCGGAGGACTCGGGCCTGAAGGCCTTGCAGAAGTTCGCGCTCGCCTATCCCGACGATCTCGTCGCCTGTCACCATCTCCGGCACGCGGGAGCGCCTGTCGCTCCGCTCGCTAGAGAAGTGGACGGGTAGGGCCGAAAGGATTGGGAACGGGACGCTCGCGAAGTCGCGGCCTCGCATTTTAGCAAAATCCCCTGTTTTCTCGAATTGTCCGCGACATTCATGCCGCTGATTCTTCTTGCCATCATCTTAGGTGGGCCATAACCTCCAGGTTGTCGAAGGCGAAGATCACAGCCTTCCACTAGGCGATGCCCCCCGCGGCTTTCGTAGAGCCGCCAACACAAAGATGCCCGGCGGCACTAGCGAGCGCCCGGCATCTTTAGAGAGGTGCGCACTCGTTCGATACGTTGGATGGAGATCCTTTTTCGCGATACTAGATGCCGGCGCTACCCGCCGGAACGGTGTGCGAACCGTAGGTATCTCGGCGGTTCACTCTTCCGCTAAAACGTGCAAACTCGACGTGCGCTCCTAAAGGACGCGGGCGATCAGAAAAGACAGGGGTAACCTGATGTCGCAACAACGTCCGTTCGCTGTCGCGGAGAACCCTCCGGGGCATGATCCGCAGAATTGTCTTCTGCTGCGGGCCCAGGACGCGATCGCCGAGTACAGGCTTCGCTCGCAGACCTTGCGGTCCGGTTCTTCTCAGGTCAGAGCGCAGGCAGTCGATTTGCTCGAGCAAGTCGCCAGTCTCCGGGCTACCCTCGCCTCGTTCGGCGTCAATGGCGCACTCGCTACGGCTGCATCATCGTCGAGCGGAACGCTCCCGCAAGCCTGGTCGAAACCGCTGACGGCCGCCTCTCTCGACACGCGGGACGAGATTGAAGTCGTCGTGCTCGATGGCGACGGTCGCATCATCCTTGGAAATGCGGCCTGGTACCGTTACGTGGCAGATCACGGTCCCGAACTTGGGGGCGGATGCGTCGGCCGGCTATATCTCTCTGTTCCGTTTCTTCGACCAAGCGCAGCCGATCTTCCGGAATATCGGAGCGGAATGATTGCATTGCTCGCGGGCTCCAAGCGCGAAGTCAATATGACCCTGCGCGTCGGCACAGGCATTGGCAAGCGGCAATTCCGGCTTCATGCGGTACGCGTCTGCGGCGGCGGAAGCGACCAGATCGTCGTCAGCCGCCAAGACGTCACGGATGTCCACGAATCTCGGCTGGATCTCGCCTGTCTGGCTGCCCGGCTGGTGGAGGTCCAGGAGAGAGAGCGTGCCCGCTACGCGGAAGAGCTCCACGACTCGACGGCACAGCATCTGACGGCGGCATCGCTGAACCTGATGGCCCTCAAGGAAAAGGCGAAGCATGGCTCTGTCGACGTGGAAAGCGCGATCGCGGACATCGGAAACTCGATCGCCGAAGCGCTCCGTGAGATACGTTCGATCAGCTACCTTCTGCATCCTCGAACCCTGGACCGCGACGGGCTCTGCGCGACTCTGAGACGCTTCGCATCGGGCTTCTCGGAACGTACCGGCATCGAGATCAACGCCGACGTACCGAAGGAGGTCGATACGCTTCCTTCGATCCTCCAACGGGCAGCGCTCCGGATCGTCCAGGAGGCCCTCACGAACGTGCAGCGCCACGCGGGCGCGACCAGGGCTGATGTCCGCGCCACGCTCGCCGAAAACATGTTTTTTCTGGCCGTCCGCGACGACGGCAGGGGCTTCGCAACGAAGCCCGACAGCGCCGGCGTCGGCATATCCGGCATGGAGGCCCGAGCTCATCGTTTCGGGGGCGATTTGCGTGTGACGTCGAATGCCTCGGGTACCGAGGTTCTGTTGCGTATTCCGTTGCGGGCACGACGGACGAGGATGGGCGCGACCCGGACGGGCCCCGCACAGCCGAAGCCCTCGCCGGCCGAGCTACTGGAATTAGGGAGGGGCCGTCCAATTTCGAGGGCAAACCCTGATTCCCAGCAGCGGCGGCCCGACTAATCTGGAGGAGACGCGGTCCGGACGCGCGTAAGGAGGTCGTTGCGCAGGATGATCAGAATCGTCATCGCCGATGACCATGAGGTCGTCCGCTCCGGCCTGCGGACGATCCTATCGACACGTGCGGATTGGGAGGTCGTTGGCGAGGCGGCCGACGGCAAGGACGCGCTGACCGCCGTGCTGTCAACCAAGCCCAACATCGCAATCCTCGACTACGGCCTACCTACGATCAACGGCATCGAACTGACGAGGCAGATCCGCGCGCGGTGTCCCGACACCGAGGTGCTGATGTTCACCATGAGGGACGACGACAGCATCGTAGAACGCGCGCTGGAGGCAGGCGCCCGGGCCTATCTCCTAAAATCCGAAGCCTCACAGTTTCTGCTTTCGGCCATCGAATCTTTGGCGCAGCACAAGCCCTTCTTCACGGGCCATAGCTCCGAAAGGCTACTGAACGCATTTCTCAATCCTGGAAGAGGACGGGATAAGCCTCTGCTCAGCCCACGCGAACGGCTGGTCGTGCAGCTCATCGCGGAGGGGCGCACCAACAAGGAGATGAGCGACATCCTCAACGTCAGCATCAAGACCGTCGAGGCGCAGCGCTCGGCCGCGATGAAGAAGCTGAACTTGACGACCACCGCGGCCGTCGTGCGCTACGCCATCAAAGAGAAGCTGATCGATCTCTGAAGCGCAGCGCTTCGCAAACTGGAAGCCCCCACATGGAACTTACGCCCGTCGGGATCCCGCACAGAGACATTCGCTGCGGAGCTGCACGACGCCGTAACGGCGATGGAGCGCGCCGACGCAAGCTTTCAGGGCATCGTCCAGAACCTTTTAGGGTTTGCCCTAATCGACGGTTCGCCCATCACTCTGCAATCTGACGAACGAAAATGCAAAGGTCTTCGCGACACCTCCAGCGAACGGCCGATGCGTACGCCAGGGAGGATGCAACGATGATCTCTTTCGCCAAGACCCTGCCAAGCCCGACTGTCTGCGCCGCAGCGCTCGCGACGACCCTGATGCTGAGCGCGCCGGCGCGCTCGGTTCCGATGACACCGGCGCGCCTCACGCCAGACAACGTCTCACCGGTACTGGAGCCGGTACGTTTCGCGGGCGGACGCCGAGGCGCTGTCGTCGGCCCCCGGGGCGGAGCGGTCGTCCACCGCGGCGGTGCGGTCG
>NZ_JXJM01000001.1:6007343-6124130 GCF_001593325.1 Bradyrhizobium sp. DOA1 | reverse complement strand
TACACCGACCCGTCACGCAGGCAGGGGTTTTGGGACTACTGCCGGTGACGCGGGCCATGTTGCAGATGCAAACCAATAGGCATCAGGAGCGCCCGATCGAAGACGGCATGATCCTGATCGAAGGCGGCCTCTTCCGGATGGGTTCGGACCACCACTATCCGGAGGAGGCGCCGGCGCATCGCGTGCAGGTCGATGCGTTCCGGATCGACGAGACGCCGGTGACGAACCGGCAGTTCAAGGATTTCGTCAACACGACCGGCTACGTCACGACGGCCGAAAAGGTGCCGGACCCGAAGGATTATCCGGGCGCGCTGGTGAAGATGCTTTACGCCGGCTCGCTGGTGTTCTCGCCGCCGCGCCGCGTGACGGATCTCGGCGATTGCGGCCAGTGGTGGAGCTTCATGAAGGGCGCGTGCTGGCGGCGGCCCTACGGCCCCAAGACCAACATCAAGGGTCTCGACGACCATCCCGTCGTACACGTGTCTTACGACGACGCGCTCGCCTACGCCCGCTGGGCCGGCAAGGATCTTCCGACCGAAGCCGAGTGGGAGTTCGCGGCCCGCGGCGGGCTCGAAGGAGCGGAATTCGCCTGGGGCGAGGAGCTGACGCCCCAGGGGCGGCATATGGCGAACACTTGGCAGGGCACCTTTCCGATCCAGAACCTCGCCGACGATGGCTTCGAGCGTACCTCGCCGGTCCGGACCTTTCCGCCGAACGCCTACGGCGTTCACGACATGATCGGCAACGTCTGGGAGTGGACGTCCGACTGGTGGTCGGCGGGGCACCCGGCCGATGCGGCGAATTCGTGCTGCATCCCGAAGAACCCGCGCGGCGGGCGCGAGGAGGCGAGCCTCGATCCGAACCAGCCGGACATCCGGATCGGGCGCAAGGTGCTGAAGGGTGGGTCGCATCTCTGCGCGCCGAACTACTGCCGTAGGTACCGCCCTGCCGCGCGGCACGCCGAGGCGATCGATACGTCGGCCAGCCACGTGGGCTTCAGGTGCGTCGTCCGTACATCTGTCTTCCGAGCTTCACCAGAGCGTTCTGCAACGTAGGGAGTGTCGAATGAGCGACGACGTCAAGAACACCGAGAACGAGAACAAGAAAACGATGGACCGACGCAATCTGCTCCTCGGCACGTCATCGCTGATCGCCGCGGCAGCGATGACCTCCGGAGCCAGCGCTCAGGCGCAGAAAGCCGCGCCGGCGACGTCTCCGACACCGAATTCGTCCGGCAAAAAGCCGAACATCCTCGTCATCTTCGGCGACGACGTCGGGCAGACGAACCTGAGTTGCTATTCGTTCGGCGTGATGGGCTTCAAGACGCCGAACATCGACCGCATCGCCAAGGAAGGCGTGATGTTCACCGACTACTACGCGGAAAACAGTTGTACGGCCGGACGGTCCACGTTCATCACGGGGCAGTCCTGCAAGCGCACCGGGCTTTCCAAGGTCGGCGTGGCCGGCGCGCCGGCGGGACTGCAGGATCGCGACGTTACGATCGCCCAGGCGCTGAAGCCGCTCGGCTACGCGACTGGACAGTTCGGCAAGAACCATCTGGGCGACCGCGACGAATACCTGCCGCATAATCACGGGTTCGACGAGTTTTTCGGCAACCTCTATCATCTGAACGCCGAGGAAGAGCCGGAGTATCCCAGCTATCCCAAGAACGATCCCCTGTTCAAACAGATTCCGCGCGGCGTGCTGAAGGCCTCCGCGGACGGAAAGATCGAGGACACGGGGCCGCTCAACCGCAAGAGGATGGAGACGATCGACGACGAAACCAGCGATGCCGCCGTCGATTTCATCCAGCGACAGGCGAAGGCGAACAAGCCGTTCTTCTGCTGGATGAACTTCACGCGGATGCATCTTTTCACCCACGTGCGTCCCTCGATGGTCGGCCAGAGCGGAATGCCTGGCAACTTCTATGCGGACGGCATGATCGAGCACGACGAAGACGTCGGAAAGCTCCTGAAGACTCTGGACGACCTCGGAATCGCCGAGAATACCATCGTCATCTACACGACCGACAACGGTCCCAATCGGTGGTCGTGGCCGGATGCCGCGACGTCGCCGTTCCGCAACGAGAAAGATTCGAACTTCGAAGGCGCCTTCCGAGTGCCGGCCATGATCCGATGGCCCGGGCGCATCAAGGCCGGCGAGGTCACGAACGAAATGTTCTCAGGTCTCGACTGGTTCCCCACTCTGCTGGCGGCCGCGGGCGACACCGACATCAAGGATCGTCTGCTCAAGGGGACGCCCGTCGGACCTAAAACGTTCAAGGTGCATCTCGATGGATACAATCAGCTTCCCTTCCTCACGGGCCAACAGCCCAAGAGCGCGCGCAACGAGTTCGCCTACTTCAACGACGACAGCGTTCTCGTCGCCTATCGTCTGGGCGACTACAAGGCGGTCTTCACGGAGATGAAGCATCCCGGCGGCTTCCAGGTCTGGCAGGAGCCGTTCACGACGCTCAGGATTCCGAAAATCTATCATTTGCGCATGGACCCGTTCGAGCAGGCCGACATCGTGTCCGATCAATACTACGACTGGTTGGCGAGGAACGCTCCCATCGTCGCGCAGATCACCGCGCACGCGGCGGTCTTCCTGCAGACGTTCGTCGAGTATCCGCCCAGTCAGGAGCCGGCGACGTTCTCGATCGACCAGGTCGCGCGCGAGGTCGATGCCAAGATCAAAGCGAACTTCGCCAAGGATGCGGGAAGGTAGAGCGGCTCGCCATGCCCGGTGGGCTGCTAACGAACTCGATGCCGCGGTCCGGATGCATTTCGGCCCGCGGCGGAAGCCCACGTCGCCTGGAGCGGAGGACGGTTGGTGCTTGTCAACGAAGTGTACCTTGGGTTGAGAGCCACGATGGCAGGAGCCAGCACGATCATCGGAGCCGCCGGGACGAGGCAAACTTCGTCTGCGCGCGAGTCCGTACTCGAACTCAAGAGACGGATCGGGTTGTCGGTGCTCGGCCAGGAAAGACTGATCGAGAGCATGCTGATCGGCCTGCTCGCCAACGGCAATCTGCTGCTTGAAAGCCTCCCGGGGCTGGCAAAGACCCGCGCCGTCAAGACACTCGCCAAACACCTTGCCGCCAATCTGTCGCGCGTGCAGTTCACGCCCGATCTACTGCCATCGGACGTGACGGGAGCGGAGATTTACGTTCAAACTGAGAAGGGCGGTGAGTTTCAGTTTCAGAAGGGGCCGATCTTCGCCAACCTGGTGCTGGCGGACGAGATCAACCGCGCCCCGGCAAAGGTTCAGTCGGCTCTGCTGGAGGCGATGGAAGAGCGTCAGGTCACCGTCGCGGGCAAGACCTACAGGATGCCGGAACTGTTCATGGTGCTGGCGACGGAGAATCCGATCGAGCAGGAGGGCACCTATCCGCTGCCGGAAGCCCAGCTCGATCGCTTCCTGATGCACGTTGTCATCACCTATCCCGATGAGGCCACGGAGGGCGAGATCATCAAGCTCAACCGGGCGGAGAACGCGCACGTGCCGAAGGATCGCGTCGCCGAGCCTGCGCCCCTCTCGCAGCAGGCGATCTTCGATGCCCGCCGCGAGATCGACGGCATCTTCGTGTCAGATCTTGCGCAGAAGTACATCGTCGATGTCATCTACGCGACCCGCTTTCCCGGCCGCTATGGCGAGGCGCTCGGCAAGTGGATCCAGATCGGGGCCAGTCCTCGCGGCAGTCTCGCGCTCGATCGCTGCGCCCGCACCCGGGCTTGGCTCGATGGGTGTGAATTCATGACGCCGGACCACATCCGCGCGGTTATGCATGATTGCCTTCGTCACCGCCTGATGCTGAGCTACGAAGCGGTGTCCCAACAGATTTCGGCGGACGAGGTGATCGACAAGATCGCCGAACTCGTCGCACCTGCTTGAGGCCTCCCATGCAACAGCAGCCCTCGAAAAGTTCTGGCGTATACGTCGATCTCGATGACCTGATCGCGCTGGAATATCGCGGGCGCAACGTCTCGTTCCTCCCGCGACAGCCGGTGCATAGCCTCTTGTCCGGACGTTTCGCCTCTCGGATGCGGGGACGTGGCTTGAACTTCGAGGAGATCCGGGACTACCGCGCCGGCGACGATGTCCGATCGATCGATTGGAAAGTGACGGCGCGGCTGCAAAAAGCCCATATCCGCGTCTTCGACGAGGAGCGGGACCGGCAGGCAATCCTCGTCGTCGACCAGCGTCTTTCGATGTTCTTCGGCAGCAGACGCGCCATGAAATCCGTGACCGCTGCGGAGGCGGCGGCTCTCGCCACGTGGCGCGTTCTCGGTGCCGGCGACCGCATCGGAGCCGTCGTCTTCAACGATCGAGAACTCGTCGACATCAAACCGCGGCGAAGCCGCGCCACGGCGCTGCAGATACTTTCTTCCGTCGTCGATCAGAACAAGGCTCTTGGCGTCGGGCTCGGCTTGGCATCTTCGCCCGCTATGCTCAACAGGGCGCTCGATCGCGCCCGGCGGCGCGCTCCGCACGACGCCGCAGTCATCGTCGTCAGCGACTTCGACGGCGCGGACCTGGTTACGCGCCGAGTGATCGGGGAGATCGCCCGGCACAACGACGTGGTGGCGCTCTTAGTGCACGATCCTCTTCAGAGCGACCTGCCGCCTTCGGCCAGCATGACGGTGACCGACGGTACGCTGCAGATCCACCTAGAAGTCGGCCGCGACAACGTCAGGAGGGACATCGAACGGGCAACGCACGAACGCGTCGGCGGCGTCCTGGCCTGGACGCACGAACTCGGCGTGCCGGTGCTGCCGCTCAGCGCGGCGGAAGACACAGCCAGGCAACTGCGCCGTCTGCTTGGCGGCCTGCCTGGTCGAACTGGACGCGGTGCCTCTTATGGGCGGACGGAGGCGAACCTTGGCTGAGCCACGGACCATAACGCCGGATCCGGTGGCGGGCCTCATCGATATCCCGTTGCCGCGAGCAGTCGGCTTCTGGCCGCAGACCTGGGAGGCGCGGCTCTCGTCGGTGCTCCTGCTGGTCGCCGTGATCGCCGGCGTTTGGCGGTGGGCTTACCTGCGCCGCGTCAACCGGTACCGGCGGCGCGCCCTCTCCGAGTTGAGCCGGATGAAAGAGCACGCGCAAGTGGACCTGCTCGCCGACCTTGCGATATTGGTCAGGAGGACGGCGCTCACCGCTTTTCCGCGCGAAGAGGTCGCGCCGCTGTTTGGTCCAGCCTGGCTGGCCTTTCTGGACCGGAGCTACGGAGGCAAGGACTTTTCGGAAGGGGTCGGGCGCCTGCTGGCGAACGGTCCTTATCAGCGGGTGCCGCCGACGCAGGAGGAAGTGGAAGCACTCGTTGCTCTCGTCCGCCGCTGGATCAGGGGACACCATGCTTGAGTTCGCTTGGCCGTGGGCTTTTCTGTTGCTGCCGCTCCCGTTGCTGGTTTGGTGGGCGGCGCCCCCGTATCGTGGTCGTCAGGCGTCCATCCAGGTGCCATTTTTCGATCGGCTCGCGGCCGCCACAGGCCAGACCCCGCAGCAGGGCGCGGTCGTGATCGAACGCCGGGCCGTGCAGATGATCGCGGCCAGCGCCATATGGGTGTTGCTGGTGGCCGCGCTGGCGCGGCCGCAATGGGTCGGCGAGCCCGTGACGCGCGAGGTCTCCGCACGCGACCTGATCCTCGCCATCGACATCTCCGGATCGATGGATCAGCACGACTTCAAGGCGGCGGAAGGCGAAGTTCTGACGAGGCTCGACGGCGTAAAGGAGGTCGTGAAGGAGTTCATCGCTCGGCGGAAAGGCGACCGCGTGGCGCTGATCCTGTTCGGGACCAAGGCCTTCGTCCAGGTGCCCTTCACTCAGGATTTGCGGACGGCGCAGCTTCTGCTCGAGCAGACCTCGGTCGGGATGGCCGGCCCGCAGACCGCGATAGGCGACACGATCGGGCTCGCCATCAAGACTTTCGCGGCAAGCGCGGCGAAGCAGAAGCTCCTGGTTCTTCTGACCGATGGCAACGACACGGCAAGCCGCGTGCCTCCGGAACATGCGGCCGACATCTCCCGTCAGAACGAGGTCGCCGTCTACACAATCGGCGTCGGCGATCCTGCAGCGTCCGGAGAGAACCGCGTCGACCTGTCGGTGCTGCAGGGCATCGCGAACACCACGGGCGGACACTTCTTCCGCGCCGAGGACGGAGCGCAGCTTCGAGCGATCTATGCCGACATCGACAGGTTGGTCCCAGGCAGGCTGCAGACGCTGTCATGGCGGCCAAAGCTACCGCTGTTCCAGTGGCCGCTCGGCGCAGCCGTGGTCCTGGGTCTGCTCTTGTGGTTGGCGTTGCTGTTGGGAAGCGAACGGCGAAATCTGCGTGAGGTCCGTCATGCGTGACGCGCTCCTCTCGTTTCATCTGCTGCGCCCTCTCTGGCTTCTGGCGCTGCCTCCAATAGTTAGTGTGTTCGCGATTTTGCTACGGAGGCGCAACGTGCGGGCGCAATGGGGCGGGGTTATCGCACCTCATCTTCTGGGACATCTCATCGTCAGCCCCGACAACGGTCGCAGTGTCGACCCGCTCTATCTGGTTGCGGCCGGCATGGTGCTCGGCGTCGTCGCCTTGTCGGGGCCGACCTGGCGGCGCGAGTTGCCTCCCTTCGTGGAGGACAAGGCGCCCCTGATGATCGCGCTGGCGGTCGGGTCGTCGATGAATAGGACCGACGTCGCGCCTTCGCGGCTTGAGCGGGCCAAGCAGAAAATTCGGGACCTGCTCGCCGCCCGCGCCGGCGCCCGAACCGGCCTCGTCGCCTATGCCGGAACGGCGCACCTGGTTATGCCCTTGACCGACGACCGAGCCGTCATCGAGCCGTTTCTTGCGGCGTTGTCTCCGACGCTGATGCCAAGCGACGGCGATAACGTGCCTGGTGCCGTTCGTGTCGCTTCTCAGGCCCTCGCGGACGAGCCGGTCGCCGGGACCATTCTGCTGGTCGCCGACGCGGTCGACAAAAACGGGTCTGCGGCGTCGGTAGAGGCTGCGGGGCGCAACACGCTCGCCGCGCTCGCCCTAACCCCGTTTCCGCCGACGTGGAAGGCTGGCGAGGTGGTTTCCGTCAGCGTTGACGGGGCCGACATTCAGCGCCTGGAGCGCCGGATTGAGACGCATTTCCAGGCGGCTCAGGGAGATACCTTCGGCGCCCGATGGCGGGACGAGGGCTTCTGGCTGCTGGCGCCGCTTGCTCTGCTCACCCTGCTTTGGTTCCGGAAGGGCACCACTGTCGCCTGGGCTACCATCCTGGTGGTCGCGCTGCAGGTTGGGCAGGCGCGGGCCGAGGGATCGTCGCGCTTCCTGAACCTGTGGCTGACGCCCGACCAGCAAGGGCGGCTGGCCTTCGATCGCGGAGACTATGCGGCCGCGGCCAAACTGTTCGCCGATCCGATGTGGCGCGGGATCGCCGCCTACCGCGCCTACGACTTCCTCGCCGCCGCCGAGGCGTTCGCGGGCGTGGACGGTCTCGACGGCAAGTTCGCCCTCGGCAACGCGCAGGCGCAGAACCACGCGTTCGAGAAGGCTCTGAAGGCCTACGACGAGGTGCTCGCCGCCCAGCCAGGCAACGTTCCGGCCAAGACCAACCAGGCCATCGTGCAGGCCGCGCTGGATGCCCGCGAGGCGAAGCGGCGCAAGCAGGAGCAAGACGATCCGACGCCTCCGGACGAGAAGGCGGACGAGACGCGGGTCGATCCCGATCAAAAGGGCGGCAAGACCATCAAGGTGACTGCCGAGGACGTCACGACTCCGGGTGCCGCGGAAGCCTGGATGCGACAGGTCCAGACGACGCCGGCGGACTTCCTCAAACGGAAGTTCGCCATCCAGGCCGGCACCTCGCAAACCGGGAGCAGACCATGAATCGCGCCGCGCCCTATTTGCTCGTCTCGGCAGTGGCCGCCCTCCTGCTGCAGCAGGTGCACGCGCAGGGGGCGCCCGAGCCGCTCGTTCGGTTGACGATCACCCCGCAGCGGGTCGTGGTGGGGCAGCAGGCGACGCTTCAGATATCGGTTTTGGCACCGAACTACATGACCGCGCCGCCCGAACTGCCGGGCCTCGAGCTGCGCAACGTGGTGACGCATCAGCTCTCGACCGTCAACATCAACGACGTGCGGGACGGCCTGACCTATGCCGGAGTTCGCTTCGAGTACGCGCTGTATCCGCAGGCGCCCGGCACCTACGCCATCTCCGGGCGGAGCGTCAGGATCAGATACGCGGCCGAGCCGCCGGCTACGCGCCAAGTGGAAATCGGATTGCCCGAGATCGCATTCGAGGCCTTCCTGCCGAAAGGCGCGAGCGAACTGCACCCCTTCGTGTCCGCGAGCAAGCTGACTGTCGATCAGTCGATCAAGCGATCGTCGGACCAGCTCAAGGTCGGCGATGCAATCACGCGGACGATAACCATCACCGCCGAAGGAACGCCGGCGATGCTGCTGCCGCCGCAGACGTTTGCCTCGTTGGATGGACTCAAAGCGTACCCGGCGCAGCCCGTTCTGGAGGACGGCAGCACAGGAAGGCCGCCGGTCAGAACCGCAACGCGCATGGACTCGGCGACCTACATGATCGAGCGGCCCGGCCGATACTCGCTGCCGGCCGTCGAGATCGACTGGTGGAACATGAACGAGGGCAAGATCGACCGCGCACAAGTCGATGCAGTCGACTTTACGATACCGGGCGAGTCATCGGGAGGCTCCTACGTAGAAAATCGTTGGGACTTGCGAAGTCTGCTGGAGGCGGCCGCCGACCATTGGGTGCTCGGGTTGGTCGTCGTTGCAGCTCTTGCCGGAATTGCGTGGGTTGCCCCACCGGCGGTTCGGCGGTTGGCGGCGTGGACCCGTCGTCGTCGGGCGGCGTACCTGGCTTCAGAATCCTGGTCGTTCCGACAGTTGCGGAGGGCCCGTCGATGTGGACCTGCGGCGGTTTACTTCCGCCTGCTGGAATGGCAGCAGCGGTTCGGTCCGTCGGGCACGGCGAGCACGCTCGACGGTCTCGCCGTGGCGGCGAATGATCCCGAGCTCTCGCGACAGATCGCGGCGCTGCGGAACGATCTGTTCGCGCCGGCTCGCTCGGAAGGCGCTTGCTCGCTACGCAGGCTCATCAGGCATGCCGGGTCGGCGCGCACCCGACTGAGGCGGCGCGCCAGCAGGGACCAGGCGCCGGTTCTCCCGCAGCAGATCAATCCAACGGTAGCTAGATCGGCAGCCCCAAGCATGCAGAAGGTGGCGAGATGACGAGGCATTACGATGCACGATCCGCGCGGCGGATGCAGCCAAGGGGCATGGTCATCTTCACGCTGGTGACACTCTACGTGCTCGGCGTCGCTGCCGCCCGCGCGCAGAGCAGTCCCCTGCCGTCCTGGAACGAAGGTGCGGCGAAGAGCGCCATCGTCGAATTCATTGCCCGGGTCACAAGAGACGGAGGGCCCGACTTCGTGCCGGCGGCCGCCCGCATCGCGACGTTCGATAACGACGGGACGCTGTGGTGCGAGCAGCCGCTGTACTTCCAGGCTGTCTTCGCGCTCGACCGGGTCAAGACCTCGCGCCGGAGCATCCCGAATGGAAAGAAGCAGCAGCCCTTCAAGGCCTTTCTTTCCGGCGACAATGCGGAGCTGGCCGCCCAGGGCGAGAAGGGCGCGCTCGGATTGCTTGCGGTCTCGCACGGGGGCATGACGACCAACGCGTTCGCGACTTTTGTGGCGGAGTGGCTCAGTGAGGCCAAGCATCCGCGGTTCAACCGGCCGTATAACACGCTGATCTACCAGCCGATGGTCGAGCTGCTCGACTACCTCCGCACCAACGGTTTCAAGACCTTCATCGTTTCAGGCGGGGGCGTGGAGTTCATGCGGGTCTGGGCCGAGAAAGCATACGGGATTCCGCCGGAGCAGGTGGTTGGTTCTTCCGGTGCCACGCAGTTCACGATGGGCGCCGACGGCAAGCCGGTGCTGATGAAGCTCACGAAGGTCGAGTTCATCGATGACGGCCCGGGCAAGCCATCGGGCATCAATCGGTTCATCGGCCGTCGTCCGATCTTCGCGTTCGGCAACTCCGACGGAGATCTGCAGATGCTGCAGTGGACCGCGGCCGGAAGCGGACCGCGCTTTGCCGGCATCGTGCACCACACAGACGGCGAGCGCGAGTACGCCTATGACCGCCGGTCCAAGATCGGAAAGCTCGACAAGGCGCTCGACGAGGCCCGGCTGCGGGGCTGGACCGTAGTTGACATGAAGCAGGACTGGAAGACGATCTTCCCAGAAAGATCAGAGGAGGCGAAGCCATGATGACAGTGGACCTGATTCTGGAACGGCTCGACCGTGCGATCGCGGAGAACGAGGAGAAGCTTGAAGAATCGAACTCCGGCACGGATGCACCCATCTCAACAATGCGAAACTCACCTACGCGGTGAGGGTGAGCGCGCTCCAGGAGTTCAAGGCCGCTATTTCGGAGGCGCACTGACGTTCACCAAGGAGCGACCGCGCCATGAGCTGTTATGGCATCTTAGCAAGCTTTTCTTTGATGGCGTAGCACGACACGCAGGGAGTCCGAATGAGCAGCGACGTCAATTACCGAAGCAAGCCGATCGACCGCCGCAACCATCTCCTCGGAACGTCCTCCATCGTTGCTGCCGCGGCTCTTTCGACGGAGGCGTTCGCGCCGGCGCCAAAGGCCGCCCCCGCCACATCGCCCCGGCGCCCTCGCTGGCTTTCTAGCATCAGAAAGGTTCTCAGATGATCCGTCAGCATTTGCCGCAAGCTAAAAGCTTCTTCGTTCGTCCGCTACGAAACGAACAATAGTGGACGATCCAGCAGGAGAAACGAGACATGAAAAAACTATTGTTTGCCCTCGTGCTGAGCTGCACCATTACTCAGGCACAGTCACAGTCACAGTCACAGAACATTCCCAAAGAAGACCTCGCAGCCCGCGACACCCAGCGCCGCGCGGTTGAAGCGGTGATCTGGGGCATGCCGGCGGTCAATTACGATCTGATGCTTCAGGAAATGTTGAGCAAGACTCCGGGCAAAGTGAACGAGATGATCTACTGGGGCCGCCCGCTCGATTGGCGCAACCAAACCCTGACGCCTAATCCGGACACGCTCTACTTCATGGCGTTCTTCAACACCAAGGACGTCGGCCCCATCGTCATCGACGTGCCGCCGGCCGGTCCCGACGGCTCTCTCAACGCCAACATCGTCAACGTCTTCCAACGCCCACTCGAGGACGCCGGCCAGTTGGGGGTCGACAAGGGGGCCGGAGTGAAGTTGCTGCTCCTTCCTCCCGGTTATTCGGCAAAGATTCCGGACGGCTATGTCGCGCTGCAGCCCGGTACGTTCGGCAGCTATGCCCTGTTCCGATCCAATCTCATCAGCCACAGCGAAGCGGACGTTGCGAAGTCGTTGGCGTACGGCAAGCGCGTCCAGATCTATCCGCTCTCTCAGGCTTCCGCTCCGCCAGCGGTCGTGTTCACCGACGTCAAGGACACCGTCTTCGACTCCACCATCAAGTACGACGAAAGCTTCTTCGAGGGGCTCAACCGTATCGTGCAGAGCGAACCGTGGCTCGAACGTGACCGCGTCATGATCGATCAGGTGAAGTCCCTCGGCATCGAGAAGGGCAAGCCCTTCGCTCCCAGTGCCGCCACGAAGCAGGCGCTCGCAAGCGGAATACGGGAAGCACAAATGTTTTTGGCGGCAAAATTCGACGCCGGTCTCACCCCCTTCTTCGAGGGGACGCACTGGACCTTCCCGGCCCCTCCCGAGCTGATCCAGGCCGCGGCGGCCGACTTCGAGGAGCCGAATTCCTATCCCATCGATTCGCGCGGTCTCGCCTACACCTATGCGTACATCGGCATCAAGCGACTAGGGGGCGGCCAGTTCTACCTCATTAACATCAAGGACAAAGACGGTCATGGTTATGAAGGTGGAAAGAACTACCGGCTGACTGTCCCTCCGAACGTGCCGATCGAGCAATACTGGTCGCTGACGGCCTACGACCGCCAGACCCACGCGCTCATCAGGAATGTCGATCGCGCCAGCCGTGCTTCGAATGTTTCCGAGCTGCAGAAGAATGCGGACGGCTCGGTGGACCTGTATCTGGGCCCGAAGGCACCCGCTGGCAAGGAGTCGAACTGGATCCCGACCGATCCTGCCCGGAAGTTTGAGCTGATGTTTCGGCTCTACGGCCCCACCAAAGCCTTTTTCGAGAAGACGTGGAAGTTGCCGAACGTCGAAAAGGCGGCGGCACAATAACCGGCACAGGGAGGAATCCCATGAACGAAAAGAGCGCTCTGTTTGCCTTCGCCGTTCTGGTCCCGCTCGCCGCGAGCGCGCAAACCTTGGATCAGATTCCATATGCAGCGCGGGCGCTATCGCCCGCGCACGCGGACCTGCCCCGTTCGGCCGGCGTGCCGGCGCAACTGGCCAACGAGGAGTACGTCGAAGCGCTCGCTCGCATCGTCTACCATTGGGCCTATCCAGCCGTTGATACTTTCGGCCGCACGAACATGTGGCAGATGATGAAGGACGGCCCAGGCGCCATGCTGGGTCTTCTTCCGGGTGCTCCGATGAATACGACGAGCTGCCTGTCCGACTACATGTCGCCTTCGCAGCGCTGGGTCGTCACCCCCAACAACGACACATTCTACGGAGCCGGCTTCGCCAATCTCGGGGTGGAGCCCGCGGTCATTCAAACGCCTACGGACGCCCCGCAAGGCCACTACTGGACGGTGCAGATCGTCGATGTCTTCACCAACGTGGTCCATCAGCTCGGCTCCGCCTCCAAGACCCCCGGCGGCAAGTTCCTGCTGGTCGGCCCGGACTGGAAGGGACAGAAGCCGGATGGCTACATCGATATACTGCGCATGCCGACCAACATAGCCGGTGTCTTTCCGCGCAGCTTCGCGGCCCGCACGCCCGAAGCGAAGGCCAGGGCGCTCGCGGTGCTCGACCAGATCGGCATGTATCCGCTCAGCAAGAACGCGCCGGGACAACAGACGAAGGACTGTAAGGCCGTCGCTGCGAACTCCGTCTATCCGCCGGGGGTCACCGCGCAGATAATCAAGGAGGATCCGGACGCCAGCCGGCCGCAATGGGTCAATCCCAAGACGTTCTGGGACGACGCCGAAAAGATGCTGGCGGCGAATCCCACGGTCGGTCACGACGATATGGCGATGGCCAGCCAGGCCAGGACGCTGATAGCGCTGCGCAAGTCCAGCCCCGAATACAAGACCCTGCTCGACCGGGGCGCGCTGGCGGCGGATGCGGCTCTGCACGCTAGTAGCACCTACGTGCAGGTGGGAGTGGATGCCGGGAACGGTTGGCAGAGGCAGGAGGGGGCGGGGCTATGGGGCACCGACTGGTTCAGCCGAGCCCAGGCCACCGTGATCTACATCTACGTCAACGACTCCCGGGAGGCGACGTATTTCGTGCGCGGGACGGATGCCAAGGGCGCTCTGCTCGATGGCCGTCACACATACACGATGACATTTCTCAAGGACGCCTTGCCTCCCATGGACCGCACGCGCGGCGGCTTCTGGTCGCTGACGATGTACGACAAGGACTACTTCATGCTGCCAAACTCTCCGAACGGCCGCACCAACATTGGCACCGTCAGCCTCGACGCCAACGAGCTTAAATTCGGCGACGACGGATCGCTAACGATCACGCTGGCCCGCGAACAGCCGGCGGATGCGACGGCGCGCGCTAACTGGCTTCCCGCGCCGGACGGGCAATTTGCGCTGATCGTGCGGGCCTACGTGCCCACGGAAGCAGTGCTTCGAGGCAGCTACAAACTGCCGAACGTAGAGAAGCGGTAGCGACGACATGAGCGGCTACGACATCTTCGCCTGGATCGTCTTGTGCATCCTGATCGCAGTGGCCGTGCTGGTCGTCTGGCTGTTGGGATCGACGCCCGGTCACGTGGCTCGGCGACGCGGTCACCCCTGGGCTGAAGCCGTCACCGTCGCCGGATGGATCACGTTGGTCTTTGGCTTCGCGCTTTGGCCGATCGCGATGATTTGGGCCTACGTCGACGTGCCGGCGCGCCGGAGCCAGGAGACGCGGCCATGATGATCGCATTGATGGCGCTGTACGTGGCGCTCCTGTTCAGCCTGGTCTGGCTCGGCATCATCCGCTTCAACGCATTCTGGAAGGCCTCGCCCTTGATTGTTCTGCTGTTGCTGAACATTGGCCTGTTCATTCCGATGGGATGGGGCGCGCCGCAGGGACCCGCCATCGTGGTCCGAAACGCGGTTTCCATCGTGCCCGACGTCGCGGGCGAGGTGACGGACGTTCCCGTTTCGGCCAACACCCCGCTGAAGGCCGGCGACGTGCTGTTCAAGATCGACCCGACGCCATATTCGGCGCAGGTCAAGTCCATCGACGCCCAGTACAAGCTCGCCAAGACCCGATTGGGGCAGATGACGCAACTCTACGAACGCGACGCCGGGCGCGGTTTCGACGTGGAGCAGCGGCAGTCCGAAGTGGATCAGCTTTCCGGCCAGCTCGAAAGCGCGCAGTGGAATCTCGACAAGACCGTGGTCCGCGCACCGGCGGACGGGTACGTGACGAACGTCGCGCTGCGCAAAGGCGCACGCGTGGCAAACCTGCCCCTGTCGCCGGTGATGGCGTTCATAGACACCTCGAACACGCTGATCGGCGTCGAGATTGATCAGATCGACGCGCGCTACGTCCAGCCGGGCCAGGAGGTGGAGGTCGCGTTCAAGTTCGTGCCGGGCCGCGTCTACACCGGGGTGGTCGAAAGCGTTCTGCAGGCGATCGCAAGCGGGCAGGCCCAGACGTCAGGAGCGGCCGTCGCGCCGAAGGGCATCGAGTCCGCGCCCTTCGTCGTGCGCGTGAAGCTCGACGATGACGTCTTTGCGAAGCGACTTCCCGCAGGCGCGACCGGAACGGCCGCCATCTTCACCGACCATGTCAAGGTCAGCCATGTCATCCGACGCGTCCTGCTGCGGCAGGTGGCGATCCTCAACTACGTCAATCCGTTCTGAAGGAGCCGCGCATGAAGGCATTGGTCTATTCCGGGAAAGGCGAGAAGTCGCTGCAGGAGCGCCCAAAACCCTCGATCAAGCAGCCCGGCGATGCGGTGGTGAAGATCGTGAAGACCACGATCTGCGGCACGGATCTGCACATCCTCAAGGGCGACGTGCCGACCTGCACGCCGGGACGCATCCTCGGCCACGAAGGGATCGGGGTCGTCGAGGAGATCGGCGCCGGCGTCACCTCCTTCAAGCCAGGCGACAAGGTGCTCATCTCCTGCATCTCGTCCTGCGGAAAGTGCGACTTCTGCCGGCGCGGGATGTATTCGCAGTGCCGGACCGGCGGCTGGATTTTCGGCAACACGATCGACGGCACCCAGGCCGAGTACGTCCGCACGCCTCACGCGGACACCAGTCTCTACCACGTTCCGGAAGGCGTGGACGAAGAAGCTCTCGTCATGCTCAGCGACATCCTGCCGACCGGCTTCGAATGCGGTGTGCTCAACGGCAAGATCGCCCCAGGTTCGACCGTCGCCATCGTGGGCGCAGGGCCGGTTGGGCTGGCGGCGCTGTTGACCGCGCAGTTCTATTCGCCGGCCGAGATCATCATGATCGATCTGGACGACAAGCGTCTTGCCATCGCGCGGCAGTTCGGCGCGACGCAGACAGTCAACAGCGGGGACGGCAAGGCGGTCGATCGAGTGATGAAGTTGACCGGCGAAGCCGGGGTCGACACGGCCGTCGAAGCCGTCGGAGTTCCCGCGAATTTCGAGCTCTGTACGGAGATCATCGCGCCGGGCGGTATCGTCGCGACGGCGTACATGGCGTCAAGGTCGACGTTCACCTGGAACTGCTCTGGTCGCGGAACATCTCGATCACGACCCGTCTGGTCGATACCGTTTCCACGCCGATGCTGATGAAGACGGTCGTCTCGAAGCGCATCGAGCCGAAGCGGTTGATCACGCACCGGTTCAGCCTCGATCAGATCATGGAAGCCCACGACATCTTCTCGCGCGCCGCAGAAACGGGCGCCCTGAAGGTGATCGTAGAACCCTGAAAGATGCTTCGGAAGCACACTTCCGGAAATTGTGTTGCCGAGGGACTGCTCGCCGGAAAATGGCCGGAAATAGTAAGGCCGACTAGGTGAAGCGAACGTCCGGATTCGGGCGCTGAACGGGGAGACGGAACGATGAAAACGGGAACAGCAGCTTTGGCCATGATGGCCACGATCGGGATGGTAGACACGGCGCTGGCAGATGCAGGCGGTCTAAGCTTTTGGCTGCCCGGCACCTTTGGCAGCCTGGCCGCCGTTCCCGCGGTTCCGGGATGGTCCTACGCCTCGATTTATCTGCATCTAGCGGCGACCGGCGGGCGGGGCGCCAACTTCGTCCTTCCCGGCGGCGGGCGCGGCGCCGTCGCGGTCGGTCTCACCGATCACGCCGACGCCCTCGTGCAAGGAATCACCTACACCTCGGCCTTGCCGGTTCTCGGCGGCCAAGCGGCCTTCACTGTACTCGGCGCGCCTGGCAACGTCGGGGTGGGCATCAGCGGAACGGTCACGGGGCCGCTCGGCAACACCGTATCCGGAACGCGTACGGACAGCCGAACGACCTTCGCGGACATCTTCTATCAGGGCACCCTGAAGTGGAACCAGGGCGTTCACAACGAAATGGTCTACATCACCGGCAACATTCCGAGCGGAACCTACGACTCTGGCCGGCTCGCGAATCTCAGCTTCGGCTTCGTCGCCTTCGACGTGGGCGGCGGCTACACCTACTTCGATCCCAAGGCCGGTAACGAGTTCTCCGTCGTAGCGGGCCTCACCTACAGCCTGCCTAACCGCGATCTGCAATATCAGAACGGCATCGACTTCCACCTCGACTGGGCGGCGTCGAAGTTCCTGACCAAGACGGTGCAGGTCGGTGTCGCCGGGTATTACTTTCAGCAGATCACCGATGACACCGGACCTGGCGCGGTCCTCGGCGGCTTCCGAGGCATGTCGGTCGGTATCGGCCCCCAAGTCGGATTCCTCATCCCGAAGCTCTTCGAAGGCTATCAGGGCTATCTGAACCTCAAGGCCTACAAGGATCTGCAAACTCAGAACCGGCCGAACGGCTGGAGCAGTTGGGTGACCTTCCAGATCTCGCCGGAGGCTCCTGAGCAGCCCGCGACGAAGCCCATCGTCAGAAAGTATTGAGTGGCGTGAGGGGGGGGCGAGCATGACCAACATTTCATTTGCGGCCGGCTCGGAGACCGGCCGTGTGGCGTCGAAGGTCAAGACACGCAACTTGTCGCTCGATCGCGCCCGCACGTTCCTGACGTTGATCGTCATCCTGCATCACGCCGTGATTCCATACACTTTCTACGGTCACACGGATCCAAAGGAGTTCTTCGGGTTCGACATGATCGTGCTCGCCACCGACAGCTTCTTCATGGCGATGTTCTTCTTCCTGTCGGGTCTCTTCGTATGGCCCGGAATCGCACGGAAAGGCGCGGCGAAGTATCTGGCGGACCGTCTGCTTCGGCTGGGTCTGCCGTTCGTCATCTGCGCCTTCACGGTAATTCCGCTTGCCTATTACGCCATCTCGCTGCGGCAACATCCGCAGATCGGCTTTCCCGAGTTCTGGTGGACGATGATCACGAAAGGCCCGTGGCCGAGCGGGCCGATCTGGTTTCTCTGGGTGCTTTTCATGTTCGATGTGGTGGCATGCATGCTTCATCGGCTCTCGCCGAACATGCTCGATCCCATCAACCGTCTGTCGCTGTACGGCCGCCGACGGCCCGCCGCGTTCTTCGCGGTCATGCTCGCGGTCACGGCCGCCTTCTACGTGCCCGGGCTGATGTACTACGGGCCGTCGAGCTGGTTCGAGTTCGGCCCGTTCTCCGTGCAGCACGGACGGGTGATGCTCTACGCCACCTACTTCTTCTTCGGGGCTGGCATCGGTGTCGCGAACATGGACAAGGGCTTGCTGGCGCCAGACGGTCGCATGTCCAAGGTGAGCTGGGACTGGTTGGTCCTGACCATCGTGCCCTACTACCTCATGTGGGTGCTGATCGGGATCAAGCGCGAAAACCTCGGAAATCCGTCGCCGCTGCCGAACTGGTATGAGGCGACCTACGCCTTTTGTTTCACGGTCTTCAGCGTCTCGATACTGTTTCTGATCCTGGCCTATTTCCTGAGGTTTTCCCACTCGGGCAGGAGCGTGCTGGATCTCATGCAGGCCGATGCCTACGGCATGTTTCTGGTTCACTACCCGATCGCGCTCTGGCTGCAGTATTTGCTCTTCGACTACGACATGCCAGCGACCGCGAAAGCACCGATCGGGTTCGTGCTCACCGTTGTGTTGAGTTGGTTCGCGACGATGGCCCTGCGGCAGATACCTGGAGCGCCCAAGGTCTTGTGAGAGTGACGTGCGAGCGGAGGATTCCATGGCATCCCGGAGCCAAGCCGCCGCCGCAACGATGTCCGCCCGCTCACCGAAGCCGCGGCGCTGCAGCTCGTTTATTGCACGGCGCCCCATCGGCCTGACCGCCCTGTCTTCTGACTGTCGCTATTTGCAGATCAACCAACGTCTAACCGAGATCTGCGATCTAACTCGAAGGGCATCTCGGTCGGACCGTCCGCGACTGCGTGCCGACGTTGCCGGACGCAGTCGAAGCCATCGTGAGGTCGGTCACGACGACCGGCGAGCCCGTGGGGATCAAGGTGGCGAGCCCGCGGGCCAACCGGACGGAAGACGGTTGTAGGTCACCTATTGGCATTCGCTGCGCAAACCTTGGGATGCATCACCGGAGTCAAGGTGGCCACCGAGGAGGTCACAGAAGGGAAGCGGGCGGCGCAGCGCTGCGAGGGAGCGACTTGCGCTTATGCGCGGAACGCATCAGCCAGTTCGCCCGGACACCGACGCCTGCGGCTGGATCCACTGATACAATAAGCGCTGGCATGACTAGACGGGTGCCACCCTACAGGAGATGGAGGGCTGCAGCTGGAAGAACGTCCATCACCCCGGTCATGTCGATCGGGTCGTCGCGCGCATTCAGCGGGGTTCGAGACCGGCACTCCTTGGGAGGATGCCTTCCGCTGCGCCGGAAGACGGCAACTACGCTGGTTGTCGCAGAATTGCTCAACGGTGCGGCCCATCTCAGTATCCTGGGTTCACACCTGGCATTTGCCTGTGGGATATGCAGCTGATGTCGTCGAGATCTGCGAGGATCTCTGCACGGGCAAGGGGATGTTCGTTGAACATTTCGGTATCAGCATGATTGGAGTTCTCGCCGCCGCGAAGGCCGCCGATTTTTTCGAAGCGCTTGTGCCGGTCGGCTAGTCCCTGCGCTATATCGACGGGTAGCTCCGCAGCCCGCAGCCGCCCGCATTCTCTACGCGCGAGGCAACTGATGCAGTTTCAAATCCAGCGTATCAGGCGCCAGCTTCGGCTAGCACCCGCGAAGTTTGCCGAATTCGCATAGCCGCGTGCGTGGACTCCGTGCGAGCCTCAGCTGATCTGCAAACCTATTGCGGGGCCAGCAGATCGCAAAAGAAACAATGGCTAATGTTACAGAGGAAACTGAACATGATCGCAGTTAGAGAGATTTTTATATCTCTTGCTTCACTATGTGTTTGCCTCGCGATCGAAAGTCTTCCCGCTTCTGCACAAGAGCGAAAGCCAAACATCGTTCTGATCGTATCGGACGACTTCGGCTACGGAGACTCCGGTCCCTACGGCGGCGGTGAGAATCGCGGCATGCCAACACCCGCACTTGATCGCCTCGCCTCAGAAGGCATGCACTTTCTTTCGTTCTACGCCCAGCCGAGCTGCACCCCCGGGCGGGCCGCCATCCAGACAGGGCGCATTCCTAATCGCAGCGGCATGACGACTGTGGCGTTCCAGGGTCAGGGAGGAGGCCTCCCGGCGGCCGAGTGGACATTGGCTTCGGTCCTCAAGACTGGCGGCTACAAGACATTCTTCACGGGTAAATGGCATCTGGGCGAAGCCGATTATGCGCTTCCTAGCGCGCAGGGCTACGATGAGATGAAATACGCCGGCCTCTACCACCTCAACGCTTATACCTATGCCGATCCGACCTGGTTCCCCGATATGCCAGCGGATCTTCGTGCCTTATTCCAGCGAGTGACGAAAGGCGCGCTGTCAGGTGATGCAGGACAATTGCCGAAAGAGGAATTCAAGATAAACGGGCAGTATGTCGATACGCCTGTCGTGAACGGCAGGGAGGGCGTTGTGGGAATTCCATTCTTCGATAGCTATATCGAGAAGGCCTCGCTCGATTATCTCGATCGCAATGGACGTTCGACGCAGCCGTTCTTCATGAGCATCAACTTCATGAAGGTTCATCAGCCGAACATGCCGGCGCCCGAATTTGAGCATAAGTCGCTGTCGAAGAGCAAATATGCCGACTCCGTCGTAGAGAATGACACGCGGATCGGGCGGATCCTGGAGAAGCTGCGTGCTCTTGGACTTGACAAGAATACGTATGTGTTCTGGACGACAGACAACGGTGCGTGGCAGGACGTGTATCCTGATGCTGGTTACACGCCATACCGCGGCACTAAGGGTACGCTTCGCGAGGGCGGAAATCGTGTCCCGGCCATGGCATGGGGACCCCGTATCAAAGCTGGATCGAAAAATTCCGACATCCTAGGCGGTCTAGATTTCATGGCCACCTTTGCTTCGCTCGCCGGCGTAAAATTGCCAGAAAACGACCGGGAGGGGAAGCCGATCATTTTTGATAGCTATGACATGTCACCTGTTCTGTTCGGGACCGGAAAGTCGGAGCGAAAATCTTGGTTCTACTTCACCGAGAACGAACTCTCGCCAGGCGCCGTGCGGGTGAATAACTATAAGTTCTTGTTCAACATCCGCGGTGATGACGGCGTCTCGACCGGCGGCTTAGCGGTCGACACCAACCTTGGCTGGAAAGGACCGGAAAAGTACGTTGCAACAGTTCCGCAAGTGTTTGACCTCTGGCAAGATCCGCAGGAGCGCTACGACATCTTCATGAATAACTTCACTGAGCGAACCTGGATGGGCGTTGTGATGGAGCAAGAGCTCAAGAAGATTATGGCGACGTACGTCAAGTACCCGCCGCGCAAAGTGCAAAGCTATGGCTACACCGGCCCGATCACGCTATCGAACTACGAACGATTCCAGTCGGTAAGAGAGGCCCTCGACAAGCAGGGTGTTACTGTCCCAATGCCCACCGGCAATTGACCATATTCGAGCCGCCGGTTCACAACCGGCGGCACTGTTCTATCGGCAAGCTCGACGAAAGTGCGACTAAAAGTCCCCAAAGAAAAAGGCAATCGTTAGCGGTCAGTCAAAGAATTCGAGCACACCGCTCTCGAGATTGTACATACCGCCCGGAATCCCGATCTCGCCAGCGGATTACAGCTCCGCCAGCACAGTGCTGTTCCTCTTGATACAAGCTATCGGCGTTGGTCCGAGCGACGGCATCCACAAATGCGAAAGTGGACGTGCGCACTCCGGTGTATTTCGTCGATTCCAGCCGCTGATCTTAGTGAGCAGGCCGGTGAGATTCGGAGCTCTGCGTTGTCGAGCGCCCTCTAATGGCGTCGCACGCAGTGTGCCCCATAACCAGCACGAGCTTCGCGCCAGCGAGCTTGCAGGCGAACTCCAGACCCCCGAGAATGTCCGCATCGCGGATGCCAAGGCCCATGATCGACCTCTGTCGGCGCGGTGCAGATGAGGAGAGCTGCCGCAGGGTATTGCCCTTTGGCGCTCCTCATTCTTCGTGCGAGCATTTCCCTTCTTCATCACTGGACGATCTGTGCAGGCGTCATTCCAGCGTGCTGCTCTCTGGTAAATGCGTCGGCCTCAAGTTGTCCGGAAAAGGGAGGCCGGCGCCCGCGGTCGCAGAGCCCGGCAAGCCGAAAAGATCTTGCCGATCCAGGAAATCAGTAAAGAGGATGTCCGAAGGTTTGATGCATTGGCCAATGATTTCAGGGTTGTGAAATCACGATGTCGCTGAGCCTTTCACCGTTGCGGATTGCAGCGCGTTTAGGTTCATGCCGGTGAAGGTTTAAAGGGGGCACCGACTATAACGCATTTCGACAGGCGTCGGCTGTTTGGAACTGAGGGTGAGCTTGTTGTCGCCTGACATTGTCAGGTCGAACGTCACGTCCGAAACTACGATACCATCGGAGCAGGCAGCGACAACCTGCATATTCTCCCCGTCGTCTCGGACCGATCTGACATTACATTTTTGGAATGTGCCGGTAATTCGTCTTCCATCCACGATCAGGCCTCCCGCATAGAGGTCAGCATCTGGCTTAAACGCAAGTTTTCCGTTTTCCTTAGAGAACACCTTGTTGCAATTTGCGAAGTCGATCACCCAGCCACCGGTAAGATCCACCGCCTGTGCAGGAGCAACTCCTGCGATGCACAGCGCGAGCAGCAATAATCTGCAGGGCTTCATGGCGGGCTCCACTGGTTGTGCGCTCGAGCCGAAGTTAGAGTTGATCACGTCGGTAAACCTTTCCGCTCTTCTCATGGTGCGTTACACCACACCGAAGATTGGCGCTAAGCTATGCGGTTTCGGCAAGGTGAGCGAACGGCGAGGGTCGTCCCACCTGCCGAGGCGCGTGATGAAACCGATGTGACACGAGCAAGAAGTCCGAAAGACCATCACGCGGCATATCGTTCGCAACAGAGGATTTACGCTTGTCCGAACGACACCGGTCACTCCCTATGGAAGTCGTGCGGTGCGGCTCTTTGTATTGAATTCGTTGAAGATTTTAATAATTGTATCGGCTGACGTCAGTTTAATCTTGATCTAGATCAATCGGATAAGGTGTGATGCGGGTGACTGATTATCCCGCTCTCGCGCTTGGCCGAAGTTGGTGCAAGATGGGCCAAGGTACTAGATTGTTTATGCCTCGACGGATCTTGTCCAGTGGGACCATCGCGCACGCTCTTTTCAACGCGAGACATCTGGCTAGCCAAGCGTCGTCATTGAATTGCTGGTCATTGAATGGTTGCGAGAACTGCTATAAAATCTATCGCTGCCTTGCTGGCGACCTTCGTACCCATTGCTTGCGATGCAGCCCCCAGTCGAAAGATTTTCATCGTTGAAACTCAATCGCCCTGGCTTCCCGCGACACGCCAGACGATCGATGCATTTGTGCGGAAGGTGCGCCAAGGTGCACCCGAGCACGTTGATATATTCATCGACTATCTGGAGCTATCTCGCCTGCCCGCGCCGGAGCAGTATGACGCCCTCGTTCGATATTTGACACGGAAGTATTCGGCAACGCCGCCCGATGTTCTGTTGACGCTGGGACGCGCCGCTGTGCCGTTCCTGCAGAAGAATCAAGGTGTGATCGGTTCGAATACACCAGTGATCGTGGCAAACATACCGGCGGCAGTCATACCTGACATGGATCAGACGAAACCTTTTATATATGTCGCATCGCGCTATGACTTTGTGAATACCCTTACGCTGGCCCAACAGCTTCAACCAGGCGCGAAGAACGTGTTGGTGATCGGAGGTGCAAGCGACTACGATCGGCAATGGTTAGAAGATGCGCGCCTCCAACTTGAGCCCAGCCTTGGTGGTGGCCTGACTGCTCGATTTGTCTCCGATATCAGCTATGAGGGATTGCGGGAGGCGGTGGCAAAGTTAGACAGAGAGACAATAGTTATTCTGTCAATCTTTCTTACGGACAGCTCGGGGCGGTCCCATACCACGCCAGATGTCGCTGTGGAGTTAGCACGGGCTTCCGGTGCGCCGGTCTACTCACCGGTGCCCGGCACGCTCGGAACGGGAATTGTCGGAGGTTACGCGGATGACTGGGGAGCGCAAGGAGAAGCAGCAGCAGACATCGCGTTACAATTGCTTGCCGGACGGGATGTCATCGAGATTCCGCGTCTAAATTCCGCTCAGCACCGACATAGGATCGATGCAAGACAGCTGAAGCGTTGGGCCCTCAATGCGTCGGCTCTGCCGCCAAACTCGGAGGTAAGCTTCCGGGAATCCAATTTCTGGGAGAAATATCGATGGATTGTATTAGGAACCTTAGCAATTATCCTGCTTCAAACCGGCGCTATCACTTGGCTGATCATTGAGCGTCGGCGTCGCGTGGCAGCCGAATGTGAATTGCGTCAAAGCCTGCTGCAGGTGATCCATTTAAACCGAACGGCTGCCGCCGGCGCACTGTCGACTTCTGTCGCGCACGAACTTAACCAGCCGTTAGCGGCCATCCGCAGCTACGCGGAGGCCGCTGCTCTTCATCTGAAAGTCGATCCACCGGACCTCCAGAAGATCAAACAAATAGTCGAGCACATCATTAATGACGATGAGCGTGCAGCGGACATCATCCGCCATATTCGCGAACTTGTGAAAGGCAGGAGCAGTAGCGAAGTCGAAGAATTTGATCTGAATGAAGCTGTAAAGAATGTTGGCGAGATCGTCAGGCCGGAATCAACGAAGTCGGGAATAAAGCTCCGAATGGTCCTCTCAATCTCCAGGCTACCGGTGCGCGCAGATCGAATCCAGGTTCAGCAAGCGATAATTAACCTGGCATTGAACGCAATCGATGCGGTGCGTGAGAGTCCAGTGAATCGCAAAGAGATATCGATCTCGACGGCCAGAAGCAGTACTGCCGACGCGGCTGAATTGTCAGTCGTCGATTCAGGGCTGGGTATCCCAGCCGAAAAACTGAGCAAGATTTTCGAGACCTTCTATACAACGAAACGACAGGGTACCGGACTTGGCTTAACTGTCGCGCGGACAATCGTCGAGAGTTGTGGAGGCAGGATCTGGGCCGAGAACCATCCCGGCGGAGGCGCTGAATTCCGTTTCAAACTGCCACTCTCCGAAAAGCGTTGAGACATGGAATGCCGCCCAGCTATATATGTCGTCGACGACGACCCATCAGTTCGCGCGGCGCTCGGCGAGCTCCTCGTCGTTTGCGGATATCGTGTAATCATGTGCGAGACCGCTCAGCAACTGATTGATCACCCTCTCCAAGACGAGATGGGGTGCATCTTGCTAGATCTGCAATTACCTGATTCGAGCGGCGTTCAACTGCAGCAGGCTCTCGCCAGCCGTGGCTGTCACCTCCCCATCGTCTTCATAAGTGGCCACGGCGATATCCCCACCACGGTTCAAACGATGAGGGCTGGTGCTGAAGACTTTCTGACCAAACCGATTTCGCAGACACATTTGCTGGGCGCAATCGATCGCGCCCTTGCTCGGGTGGAAGGGATACGGGGCCTCCGGGCCCAGAAAGCGATTTTGACCGCGCGTCTGGAGACGTTAACGCCTCGGGAGCGTCAAGTATTTGATCTGCTTGTTCGAGGCCTGCCGCACAAGCAGATATCTCATCTGCTGGGCATCTCGGACCGGACCGTCAAGCTTCACCGGCATGAGGTCGTTCGGAAGCTACACGTCCGATCGCTCGCAGAGCTCGCGGCGATCGCAGAGCGGCTGGGGCTGCTGTCTAGCGAATGAGCCCGCCGGTGTCCTGCCATCCTTCCCCTAGAGGCAGGTTCTGTTCGCGCGCAAGCCTGCCACAATGGAGAGCGTAGACCGCCGTGATACTCCGGGTTGGATGCATCGCTCAGCAAACAAGAAGATCATCGGAGTGCTGGATGATGATCCGAGCGCGCTCAATTCGATTGGGGTTCTGCTTGCGGCGCTGGAATTCGAAGTCGTCCTATTTTCCTCCGCTGAGGAGTTGCTGAGAAGCGACCGGGCGCGCACTATCGATTGTCTCCTTCTCGATATCCAGCTCGGATCGATGTCAGGAATCGATCTGCGGCGTGAACTCAAGGGGCCGTATCCGACGCTGCCGGTCGTATTCATAACGGGGCTCGATGACCAGATTACATGTCAACGAGCTCATGATGTCGGATGCGCGGGATTTTTGCGCAAGCCGTTTGACGTGGCCCTTCTTGAGGAGACCCTTCGGCGAGCGACACGCGTCTGAGCGCATGCGCGCACCTGCCTCTATGTGCAGTACAGGTTGTATTTCAATCATGCAATCATCGCAGTCGCAGTGCGATTAGGGGGTCGTCGTGCCTTGGAACCGAGTCCTGGAATTTTCCGATCCATTTCTCTGCCAAAAGGCAATTCAGGGAGCAGAGGTCAACATATTGCCGACCTCGAAGGGCCATTTCCATACGTGCATCACGCAAATCGGCATGGATACAGCATGGATGCAGCGATTTCATGTCACCTTGCCCCAGGTCAGCACCATAGGAGTGAAGCCCGGAAGAACGGCAATCGGATTCTTGACGGACAATGCCGATGCTGAGTTGAAACACCGTGGAAATCCAATGCGTCCAGACGAGATAGTCATATTCGACCACGATGTGGCTCATCACCGGTCCACGAGGAGCTTGCGGTTTGGATCACTGTCACTTGCAGATGAGGATCTCGCAAAAATCTACGCGACGATTGTCGGCGAAGACTTCTCGCAGCCTCCGAAGGGACGGGTGATCAGGCCTACGCTAGCTGCGATGGCGCGTCTCCAGAACTTGCACAGAACCATCGGCCGAATCGCACAGGATAAGCCGGATCTTCTTAGTCGAGCGGAAGTGCGACGGGGCCTGCAGGAAAAGATAGTGCACGCGATGGTGCAATGCCTGACCGACAATTCTGTTACAAGGAATAATGCCGGTGACGCACGCCACAGCGTGATCATGCGCCGCTTTGAAAACTTCGTGGAATTGAACGCAAACCGGCCGCTATACTTGGCCGAGGTCTGTGCGGCCGTTGGGGTACCAGAGCGAACTCTGCGCGCATCCTGCGAAGAGTATTTCGGAATGGGGCCCATTCGCTATCTCACGCTACGACGAATGCACCTCGCCAGGCGGGTACTTTTGTGTAGCGAGCCATCGAAAGTCAATGTCACTCGCGTGGTTACAGATCACGGTTTTTGGGAGCTCGGCCGGTTTGCCGTCGCCTACAGAACGCTGTTTGGCGAGTCTCCCTCGGCTACGTTGCGTCGATCGGCGGAGCACAGTCCCGCCGACCTGAAGCCGCCGTCATACCTTTCAGAGACGGCTATCAGCCTACAATAGCGCCGGGTTGGATATTCAAGCGCGGCCTAGCCGCTCGGCAAGAGGGTAAGGTGATGAAACGATCTCATCCGCGACGCCCAATCATCCCCGCACGCAAATTGCCTTGATGCAGTCAAAGGAGAGGTCCGGCCCGGACGCTGCGAATGGTTCCGTTCCATGAAATGGAGCGGACGTATGTTAAGGACCATTGGCTGGCTGCAGCCTTTTGGTCAACGTATAAGCCGGGACGGGGATCGCCGCACAGCAGTTCTCCTGCAAAGGACAGCTCATCCGCGATGTCAGTCCGACCGCTCAATCAAAGCTGATCAACCTGAGCGTATCCTTGACTGATGAGTATGAGCGTTCCATCAAGACCGCGAAAGTGGAGCATTAACTCCCCGATTTAGCAGCAACAACAAAGATGCAGTTTGAATTGCGACGAGGAGTGCGTTGTTGGATATTTTCACTACAAGCTTTGCCTCGAAGGAAGTGGCACGGCTCACTCGTTTGAGCACTTTACTTTCTAAGACCCTGGAAGATTGGTGTCTCGGTATCACTCGCTCACAGATATCAGGCGGCCACGCTAGGGCACAAAGGCAAAGAACAGGAAGGCCGCGAAGAGGACCAGGTGCACAACCCCTTGCAGCAGGGTTGTTCGACCAGTGCCCAAGGTAATTACGCTGAGAATGATTGTCAGCCCCAGCATGTCCCGGTCCTTGAGCTCCAGGCCTAGTTCGAGTGGCTGATTGGTCAGAAGCGACACCGTGGCTACCGCCGGGATCGTTAGGCCAATGGTCGCAAGAGCCGATCCCAGAGCCAGGTTCAGGCTCGTTTGCAATTGATTCTTCCGAGCCGCCCTGACGGCAGCCAAGGATTCCGGCAGCAGGACAAGGGCGGCGATAACGATCCCGACCACGGCTTTCGGAGAGTTGAGATAAGTCACGCCGGCTTCCACCGCCGGCGTGAGAACTTTTGCCAAGGCGACGATGACCACCAGTGAGACGAAGAGAAGAGCGGCACTCGCTGCGGCGGTCTTGGTCGAAATTGCGATATGCTCGTCTTTCGTTTCTTCGAGAAGAAAATAGTCGCGGTGACGGACCGTCTGAATGAAAATGAAGGAGCCGTAGAGTACCAGCGAGACGAGAGCAGCAAAAGCAAGCTGGGATGAACTGTAATATGGATCACCGCCAGTGAAGTTCGGGAAGATCAGGGTCATGCTCGTGAGAGCCGCCAGCACCGCCAGGGCTGCGCTGGCGCCCTGAAGTTGGAATCCTTGCTCGCCAAACCGGGTGCCGCCCGCTAGCAGACATGCACCTACGGTGCCATTGCAAACGATCATGACAGCCGCGAACACAGTATCTCGTGCGAGTGCGGCCTGCTCGGCTGGAGCCGCCAGCATCATTGACACGATCAGGGCAGTCTCGATGGTCGTGACGGCCAGCGCTAGAACGAGCGTGCCAAATGGCTCGCCGATGCGGTGGGCTAACACCTCCGCGTGATAGACAGCTGCAAAAACCGCTCCAATCAGCGTTATCGCTGCGATTGTGGTGACAGAGCCGCCGCTTGAGACGAATTGCTTGATCAGAATGACGGCCGCGCCGGTTGTCGGCCAAATCCAGGTCCACGAAGGCGTCCGTTCTGCAATCACATCGAGCCCCAACTCGCAGTCGCGGGAGATCCATCCCGAAGTCCTGCTCTGTGAAAACGAAGAAAGCATCCGCTCATCTCGAGCGCGGAGACTTGGACAGCGCCGAGTACCCGAACATTTTCCAAGACTTCCCTGACGATGCGGTGGCGAAGTCGATGTTTACACTTTGCTCAACCAAGATCTCGAGCTAAATCCGCATTGCGCACCCTCGAAGCAGCCGCGCAGCATCAACGCTCCTATTTCGTGAACCTCGGCCGTGCGGGTGCGGTCGGCGGCGCCGCCGCCGGTTGCAGGTTGAACGTAAGCCAGAGATTCCAGCCGGCCGGCCGATGTTCATTGGCGAACTCGCCGTAGGCCTTCAGATTGACATACCCCTGCATGTCTCCTACCGGAAAGATGTAGCCAAGCTGTGGGCCCGCACCAAGCACCCGCGATCGGAAGCAGCCCACGCGATCACCGGTGCCGCTGTCGCAGCCGAGCTCCTGATAGAGATAGCCCACGAGACCGACCTGCCACTGCTTGGTCAGGAACTGCGATGCACCCCAGTCGAGGTGCATGTCGACGCCGTTCTGATATTGGGTCGCCGGATTAATGAAGTTGTAGGTGAATCCAAGCACCGCCGACGCTTCACGCCCTGTGCTCGGATCGAAATAGGTGTAGCCGCCGCCCGCGTCGATGGCCCAATGCCCGATTCCGATGTTCGCGAGACGGCTCGAATTGTAGGCCCCGACCGGGACGTCTCCAGTCACGTAGGCCATGTAGTTGTGCACGCCCGCGTTCCACTTCAGGGAGAATTGGGGGTAAAGGTCGCCGAAACCAATAACAGAACTACTGATGCTGTCAGTACGCGAGAACGGGAGATCGCCAAACGGCGTGGAGGCCACCCCAGTGAGTGTTCCTGCAAGGGACGTGCTGTTCGAACCATAAGCACCAAGAAATCCGGCGGAGGCCCGACCACCCAGTATCGGGGTCTCGAAGGTGTAATTGGCGACTAAAAAGCCGATATTCGCGTTCGCATTAACGCTCGCGTTCGCGGTCGCCGTCACATTTGCCGGAATATTCCCGATGGTGGCTTGGCGGGCCACCGCGACGTCGCCGGCAGCGGATACTGAGGTATGATAGTAGATGGTGCTTACCGACCACCCCGGTGTTTGTTGAGGAACTGCAGCGAGGCTGCCGTACAGCCCCGGCACCCAGACGCTGATGCCGCCCTCGTCGGCCCGGGCGGTTTGCGTTGACGAAGCCAGCAGCGCGAAGGCCATAACCTGTAGCGGGCGTCGCAATAAAACTGCTCGTGCGACTGTCGTACGTAAGCACGGCATCTCCGGCTCCCTTTCCAGATACGTCTTGCAAGTAAACGAATGGCGGAGGGGCTAATCTATGCAGAATCGGCAGCGAGCTGGGTCCAGGTTGGTTTAGCCGACGTCTGTGTTACGGAAGTCACAGTTACGCGTCGATACTGGCCGGCGACCCGATGCTTTGCGCGCTGGTGGATCCTGAGCGTGCACGGGGCATCGGCCGCCCTGTTAACTCTCCAGGAAGAGCAGAGCGAAGCTGGCTCGCGATTGCCGGGCCTGATCGCCAGTGACCCGTTCGATTGCGCGGCCGGATTGTTGCCTAGAATGTTGAGACTGCCATGGGTCCACGCACCGAAATTGCCGCCAACGTAAAATCCATTCCAATTGTAGTCGGTCACGGAAGCAGCGGAGCCTTGATTGCAATGTCCCCGGTAAGCATAGCAACGCTCAATTGGCTCGCAAGCAGGTCGACCATAGCGGCAAGAGCACCCTTCCTCATCGGAACCCTCTATTCCGAGTTCGCCCGGAATGGCGTTCCCATCGTGGATCCCAGCAACTCGCCTCCAACCTCGGGCTAAGGAGGCGCGGCAAGCCGGTCGTGCTTCTCGGCAACTACGGAGCTGCGCGCTTCTCGTCCGTTCTTTTCACCTGGGTGCGAAGGCCGTCCCTGAGACGGGTCAGCTCTTGATTATTAGGTGTGATCCGAGAAAGCCGCTCGGCGTATTCGAGAGCCGCACCTTTATTTCCGGCATCTCGGCTGAAGGTGATGAGAGCGAGCAGAGTGTCGCGGTCATCCGGGTGTCGCGACAAAGCTTCCTTCAAGACATCGATCGCCTCATCGGTGCGGCCTGACGAATGCAGCGCCACGGCGTACACGTACGCATAACGCGACCGACCAGGCTCGAGCTCAACTGCCCTGCGGAATTCGTTGAGCGCGTCGCTCGCCCGCTTCAGCCGAGTGAGGGTGAGTCCGAGAGCATGGTGCAAGCCGCCGTCTTCCGGCGAGGCCTTGAGTGCCGTCCTCAGGACGCTCTCACCGTCTGCATCCCGTCCGAGCTGCCGATAGAGATCCGCAAGGTTGATTGCGGCCGGGGTGTATTGGGGGCTGAGCCGCACCGCCGCCTTGTACTCGCTTTCCGCATCAGCTGTCTGGCCGCGCTTGGCGTAGAAGCTTCCGAGCGTTGCGCGCGCTTCCGGCCGGTCCGCATTGAGGCGCTGTGCAGCGACGAATTCCGCCCTGGCGCGATCGAACGCTGCCCGTTCCGAAGCGGGCTGGTTAGCGTCGGGCACCGAGGCCAGGACAGATACCGCCCTGATCCGAACGCCGCGGCTCGGGTCGGACAGGAGCGGGGAGACCAGTGGCCACATCCTTTCGCCGGAAAGACCATCGAGCATGTCAAGCGTTGCGATCCGCACGATGGGATCGGGGTCGGCCACTCCCTTGCGCGCAAGCTCGATATTCGCAGGCGTCACCCTCGAATGCAACTCGCTCAGGGCGCTTGCGCGCGCGATCGCCGGGGCGGTCGGACTGGCTGCCACGACCGCTAGCAATTGGGCAGCCTGCGGACCGTCGGTCCAGGATGCCTGGAGCGCATCGGCGTAATGTTGAAAGCCTTTTCGAAGCGGCCCATGCCATCGTTCGATAGCTTCCGCTGCCCATTCTGCGGACTTTTGACCGTGACAATTGTTGCACGCGTTCGGCGTCCCGAGCTTTACGGAGATATCCGGCCGCGGAATTCGAAGGCTGTGGTCGTGCCGTCTGTCGACTCCCATATAGGTGCTGACAGGCATGTGGCATGAGGCGCAGGTCACCGCGGGGCTGACGTCGCCATGGCCGCTGTGCGAGGCTGTTTCAAATTTTTCCGGCGCGTGGCATTGCAAGCAAACGCCGTCGGTAGACGCGCGAAGTTTCGCGGAGTGGGGCTCGTGACAATCGCTGCAGGTGACGCCGGCGGCGAACATCTTGCTCTGCTTGAACGGTCCATAATTGTACACCTCGTCTCGCATCTGCCCGTCCGCGTGATAGAGCCCGCGAGCAAGAAGCGCGACGGCGTGCGTGTCCGACAAGGGTTGTCCCGGCCCCCAGTCTTCGGAAAATTCGCCACGTCGCCCATGGCAGAAACCACAGGTCTCGACTTCCTTGCGCATGAGGGCCGGTGGTATGCTGCGTTTCGGATTGCCGGTCTTCGGATCGGCGTGCCAACTGATATCTTTGCGCTCGTCCAATAGCGCGATCAGCCCCTTTTTCGGATCATCGTCCGTTCGAAACCAGCTCCGCTGATTGCGCGCCCAATCTAGGTGGCGGGAGCCCTTGCCGTGGCATCCCTCGCAGCCGACGCTGATTTCCGTCCAGGTCGTGCTAAAACGGTCATTCGTCGCGTCGTAGTTCTTGCGCACGCCGGTTGAATGACATTCGGCGCACATGAAATTCCAGTTTTGATTGAGCTTGGTCCAGTGCAGCACGTCGTTGTGCTTGACCTCCTCATCGGGATATAGGTGAAACCAGCGCTGCCCGCCGCGATCCTTTGGCCGCGTGTCCCAGGCGATGGAGAGCGCCTGTATGCGGCCATCCGGGAATTCGATCAGATATTGCTGCAACGGCTCGATGCCGAATGTGTATTTGACATCGAAGGTCCCAAGCTTGCCATCCGGGCCGTCGGTTTCGACAAAGAATTTGCCGTCCTTCTTGAAGAAGCGTGAGTGCACGCTAAAATAGTCGAAGGCGGCGTCGTCGAAGTCACCGAGGACGGTTGCGGCAGTCGCGTGTTGCATGGCATGTTTGTGCTGCGATCCCTGCCACAGCGTCGATTCGGCGTGGTGACAGCCGGCGCAGGCATCGCTGCCGACGAAGGAGAGCGCGCGCGGCTCATTCTGCCCAAGAACAGCGAGCAAGAAGGAATTGCTAGCGGTGGTATAGGCGATGGCCGATCCTCCGGCGGCGATGATGGCCGCCAGCACCGCGCAGACGAGCAGGCGCGGTCGCGCCCTCAACCATTGGAAGCGCCGGACGCCGTTGTCCGACGGAGTGTCCGCCGAAGAGCCGGCGGAGCCGGTCGAGGGCGCTTCCTGCGACGGCGTCTGGTTACGCCGATCTCTGTTCTTGTGACGCGCCACGAATTGATGTCCGCTCCAGGCAGGAAGCGAAATCCTAGAAAAGCGCCTCATCCCCGCTATGCAGATTCGGCAAGATCGCGATTAAGCATTGGGATTGCACCAACCTCCGATTTACCCGGACGAGGGACTCGCGCCCGATAGAGTCCTGCGCAGGAGCGACCACCGCGATTGCTGCCTCCGGGATGCGGCCGGATGCGCTGGGCGGTACCCCATCCTTGAGCATTCCAGTCGAGAGGCGCTCGGTCAGGACCGGTCCCGCGATGGCGGTAGCGAGCATCAGCACCGCATTGAGCAGTCGCTCTTCGACCAGGCGGTGATCGGCGGGATCGGGTGTATCGTAGGCAACGAGCGTGGCTGCCAGCGTCGCGGCCACCTGCGGCAGGGTAGGCGACCAGATCGTGTGGCGTACGGCAGGTGAATATCCGAACATCTGTCCTGGGAATTGAACGAAAATCGCGATCTCCACGGTCTGGATCACGAGCACGGACAGGGAGAAACCGCTCTTGAAGGTGGCCAGGCAAACCGCGAACACCAGCAGCGACAGCGTGTGATATGACCGTCGCACCAAGTGACCGTGATCGGCTCTTGCCGCATGAGCCCCAAGCGCCTCCGAGCAGGTTATGGACGCGATAAGCTCGCCGGCGTCACGTAGCGACACGGCGCGGCTCGACCAAACGAGCCGGTGCGGGCTTGCAAACCCGGCGTCGGCGCTACGACTCGAAGGAGAAGACCCTCTTCCAATCGTTCTTCATGCTGATCACCGTCCAGCCGCTTTTCTTTGCCTCGTCATAGAGGGCCGATGTGAAGGTCCCGACCTTGCTATCCGGCAGGCCTTGCGCCGGACCATAGGCGTATTCGCGGACGGCATCGTCGTGAAGCAGAAGCACCTTGAGACGTGTGCCCGTGCCCGCGTTGGTGTACTCCAGCATTTCGCGATCGCCCACCGAGTTGCCGAAGGCAGCATGCGGTCGCCTCCCAATCATGAGATGGATCCCTTCGGGCTTGCCGGCGTGGTCGTCGTTCAACAGCAGCTTCGGCTCCTTGGTCAAGAACGGCTTCCCGTTCTTGTCATAGCCAAATTTCGTCGCGCCTGCGGTCCCGACCACCTGCTCGGGCGGGATGCCGTAGGCCTGCTGGGCGTAGACGCGGACGAAATCCTGCCCGCCGCCGGTCACAATGTAGGTCTTGAAGCCGTTGTCTCGGAAAAACTCCAGGACTTCGAGCATGGGCTGATAGGTGAGCTCGATATAGGAACGCTTCCAGCGCGGATGCCGCGCGCTCTCGATCCATTTCTTTACCGCGCCGTTGAATTCGTCCACCGACATTCCGCTCAGCGTCGCAGCCAGGACCTCCTCCAATTCGGACAATGGAAGCTTCGCGATCGCCTCGCGGTCGCCCGAGAGCACCGTCTTGAAGGGAGCGACGTTCTTCAGCTCCGGCTTTTTCTCGACGAGTGCCGGGACCTGCTCCAAACAGTAGATCACCTGTGTGTACATCGGATGCTCGACCCAGAGCGTGCCATCCTGATCGAAAACGGCGATCCGATCCGCTGCTGCCACGTGATTTGGGCTGCCGGCGTCGGTCGTTGCCCGTACGAAGTCGAGGATCGCCTGCTTGGCGGGCCCGTCGTTCCACGAGGGCAACGGCATGCCGGGCGAAGCCTGGGCCATTGCCGGCGCCGCTGTCAGAAGCGGGCTAGACAAGGCAGGCAGAACGGTCAGCGCTGAAACCAACGCGCGTCTGTTGATATGATGCATGTCAACTCCTAATTCGAAGATGGCGAGTAGCTTCTCCAAGTCTTGCTCGGCCGAGAAGGTGTCGGGGCGCTGGCGGGGCCGGAACTCGCAAAGGGTTCGATTTGCTGGGCCCCGACGGCCTGCGCCGGCACAAGCACGAAAGCGTGGTGGATGAACCAGTGCACGTAGTCGCCGGATTCGTGCGGGGCGCTCTCGAACGGATCAGAGGGAAGATTGAAAATGCAGGCAAGCGCAACTGTCTTAGTGGTTCGGCCCTGAGATTCAGTCCATCCGATCTCTGCTCTATGAACGCAGCCTTCAACTGCCGGTAGCGCAGGCCAGCCAGGTTTCCAACGTCGGTCCAGGAGAAGAACTCGCGGCGATCACCTAAGCCCTTGCACGCGAGCAAGTCGCGCTGATCGTAGCGATCGAGGTGGACCTTGAAGCTCTCGCCTGCAGCGTTATAACCCTGCAGCAGTTTGTTCTTGACGTCGGGCTCGCCGGCTGCGGCGACCAGCGTGGCTGTCCATTCTACCGCGGAGAAAATATCGTTGATCTCGCTGCGGGAGGGAATAAGCCCAGGCCATCGCACGATGGCTGGCACTCGAAAGCTGCCGTCCCAATTGGTGGTCTTCTCACTGCGGAACGGAGTCATTCCACCGGTGGAGTAAGAGAATGTCTCGGCGCCGTTGTCCGTGGTGTAGATGACGATCGTGTTGCTGGCTTTGCCGAGTTCGTCGAGCTTTTTCAACAGCTGGCCGACTTGTCCATCGTGTTCGACCATGCCATCGGGATAGATGCCAAGGCGAGTCCCGTCCCGAGGGGACAACTTGATATGCGTCCAGATGTGCCATGCGAAAAAGGTTTTCCGTTCAGGCTCCTCTTCGGCGTTCAGGTGATAGAGGTCGCCGAAGAACACGTCGAAGCCGTGGGCGGTCGGCAGGAATTCGTTGCGGTCGCCGAGACGGTTCCTGCCGAATTGTCCGGTCACATAACTCTGAGGATTCAGCTCGGCGATCTTTGGGTCTTTGCCCGACAGTTCCTCCTTGGCGGCCGGCACAACTTTCAAAGGCCCCATGCGCAGCAGAATTTGCACGGTGATGAAGGCGGCGCGACCCTCCGTGCAGGACTGCTGGCCATGATAGTTGGTGAAGACCGCGCCCTCATTGGCGACCCAATTGATCTTGGGCGTGCGATAGCCCATCTGCCCTCGGTTGTAGGGGCTGATATTCCAGTAGCCGAAATCGTCGCCCATGATGACCAGGATGTTGAGCTTCTGCGCCTGTTGCGCCGAAGCCGGCGCACAGATGGCCATTGTCGTCGCAAGCGCCGAGAACAGCTCGAGAAACGCAGTCCTCAAACCAGTCATGATCTGTCCTTGGACCGTGGTAAATTCGGTCTCGCCGCGGCAGGGCTCAATGGCAGCGCGTCCCGCAGCCCGTTTCTGCCTGACTCAGTAACAAGGCCCGTAAGGGTAATAGCCGCAGTACGCGGTCGGGTAGGCATAGGGGTATGCTGCCGCAGCGCCTACGGCCGCTCCTACCGCGGCACCGCCGACGGCGGCAGCGGCAACGGGTGCGCCGCGATACCACGCGCCGCGCGCGACGTAGGGGTGGTACCCGACGCCGCCGACGCCACCCGCGCGGAAGCCGCCGGCATGAAAGCCACTGATGCCACCTGCGCCGGCGTGGAAGCCACCGGCGTGAAATCCGCCGGCGAAGCCAAAGCGGTCGATAAAGAGGGCCGCCGGCCCATCACCGCCCGTGAGTTCGCCCTCGAGCACGTCAACGTCGAAGATCAGCTTGTCGCCATCCAGCTTGGCCGTCTTCAGGACCACGACGGTGTCGCGGATCTTCGCTCCATCGGTGCTGAACACCGATATGGTTGCATTCGGTGGCTCCTTGGTGAAGCTGTCAGCGCTCTGATTATCCGGCGCCCACTCCTTGAGCAGATGCGTCGTCAGAGTGTGACCTGCCGCTCGCGTCGGGCGGTCTGCGAAGACGATTGAGTTAGGTGCGACTCCGACGAGGGTCAGCTTGCCGCCTTGGAGGCTGGCACCGCGAGCGTTCATGACGATCAACGATGGAACGATAGCCGAGCCGGCCTGGCCTATGGTCTTCTGCAGCGGTACATGGTCCGGAGCCGGAGGCGTGGATTGTGCCAGCGCCGACGTTGCGCCGAAGAGCAGGAGAGCAGCGATCGTGTGAGCAAATCTACCTCTGGTCATATGGGGCAGCTCCTTGCATTCATCGCCTGGGCAATGTGTCAGTTCGTGCGCCGAATCCATAGTGTGCGAACTCGTCGCGTCCGTGGTCGCGGGGTGGACGCCCCGTGAAGCGTCCACGCCGATCACATCAGGCAAGTATCGCGCGACTAATCGCTCCGACCAGCGGTCCTCATGTTCTTGACCTGCTGCATGACCTGCTCGAGGTTGTAGCTGGCCGGGTCCTGCAGCGGCGGGAACTTGATGTAGGACTCAAGATGCATCAGCCAGAGCTGCTGGCCGAGAGGCAGCATGTTCCAGTCATAAACATACGCCGTCGATGGAGAGGAGATCGCTCCTCCCATGCCAAACAGCGTCTTCTGCTGCGAACCGACGGAGGTTTCGAAGGGATCGCGCTTGATGTTGACAACCTGGGTCCAGGAATAAGGCCGCACTCCGCTGACAAAGCCCGCCGGGTCATCGGACACCATTGCGAAGTACATCTTCCAGTTCTTGTAGCGAACGGCCGACGGCGTCGTGCTGGAGTAGTACAAGAAGTGATCACGCGCCGACTTCTCCGACTTACCGCTCAGGTAATCGATCTGGTTGATACCGTCGAGGGTGGTCTTGACGATGCCGGGATACTGTCCGGCTTCGATCCGCTGCTTCAATGCGTCGCCTTTGGGCCCGCCGGCGATCTCGACAAGCGTGGGCAGCCAGTCAAGAGCAGCGAACATGTCGTTCTTGACCGTGCCCGGCTTGATGACGCCCGGCCAGCGGATCACCATCGGGGCTCGCATGCCGCCCTCCCAGGTGCTCAGCTTGCCTCCCTTGAAGGGCGTGACGCCACCGTCGGGGAAGGTGATGGTCTCGGCGCCGTTATCTGTGGTGAAGACGACGATCGTGTTGTCGAGTTGGCCAATGTCTTCGAGCTTCTTCAACACAACGCCGATGTTGTCGTCCATCTGCTTCATGCCGGCTTCATTGACACCCCAGTCTTTGCCGCCGGGTTCGCCCACCATCGCCAGGTACTTGTCGGAGAGCACGGTGGTGATGTGCATGCGCGCTGGATTGTACCAGGCGAAGAACGGCTTGTTGGTCTTCTTGGGATCATTGCGGTCGAGGAAGTCGACTACCTTGGCCGAGATTTCCTCGTCAACGGTCTTCGAGCGCTCTAATGTCAATGGACCTTGGTCCTGACACGACTGTTTTCCTGGCGAGCCGTCTGACGACTTGCACGCCATCATGTTGCGCGGCGGCGTCAGACAAACCGTGGTCTTGGGATCTACCGCGCCGGGCACCTCGGGCAGGCCCGGAATCGGCGTGTTCTTGCATGGCGGCGCGAGGCTTTGTTGCGTGGGAGACTTGTTGAGGTCAGGGAAGCTCACGCCTTGCATCGCATCGAGGTGATAAAGGTAGCCCCAGAATTCCTGGAAACCGTGAGCGGTCGGCAGCGACTCGGTGGTGTCGCCCATGTGGTTCTTCCCAAATTCGCCCGTATTGTAGCCTAGATCGAGCAGGAACTTGGCAAGATGCGGTGTACCGGCCCGCAAATACGACGGGCTGCCCGGAATTTCAGGCAAGGTCATGCCGACGCGGACCGGCTGCATGCCGGTGATGAAGGCCGTCCGGCCCGCCGTGCAGCTCTGCTCGGCGTAATAGTGCGTAAACATCGCGCCTTCGTTGCCGATGCGGTCGATGTTCGGCGTCTCACCCACCATCAGGCCGCGGTGATAGATGCTTGGCTGCATCCAGCCGATGTCGTCCCCCATTATGAACAAAATGTTAGGCTTCTGTCCTTGCTGGGCGGAGGCAGGAACGCACGCCATTGTCGTGGTGGCGCATGACGCGATAAGAGCGCCACAGAGTGATCTCAACAATCTCATGGCCGCTTCCCTCAATTTTGGCTGCCGAGGCGCGGGCCGCAACCTTCGCCCAACCCCACCTGCCGACGCAATTGACGTCGCCGATCCGCTCGGATCGCGATCCCCAATCGGTCGGATGCGTTGCCGGCTGCAGGATCGTCCGAACCGATACTGATGCGCTATGCAGTTTCGGCCGATTGGACTGATCGCGCCACGATGCAGGTCAATTCTCACAAAGAGCGCCTCAGTTTTCCGAAGCCTCTACTTCGGCGCGAGTGAGATCAGCGCCAGTCGGTCATGAAAGGCGCGTGCGCCGCGCTGTCGCATCATCGTCGCGTCTGAAGGCATAATCGGGGTTTGTAGTCTTTGATGCAGCGTTGCTGAGGGCACGGTCGCGTGACTGCTTCACAGATCGCTTCCGCTCCCAACGCGTCGTTCTTCTGCCGCTTGACGTGGGGCTTCACATAGGTCGGAGCGCATAATCGAACCGTGTGTCCCAACGCCTGCAGCTCGCGCGACCAATAGTGCGATGATGAGCAAGCCTCGATCCCCACCAGGCATGGCGGCAATTTCTGGAAGACGCCACGACGTGGCGGCGCCTCAACTGACGGCGTGCGACCACCTGGCCGGCTGCATCAACACCATGCACTTGAAAAACCGACTTTGGAATATCGAGACCGATCGTCGAAATTACCGCATAGGCTGCTCCTCCGAATCGTGAGAGCCTCAAAACGGCGCCCATTCCTTGGCACTCTCGTGCCGGTGGAGGAGCCGTGCACAGCATCGTAAGTGAACGCTTTGCGTCCTCTCTGAACACTGTCCACGGCAATGGACGCAGGGAGCAGAGACGTTGTAGTCGCCCATTCGATTCACTTGGCGCCATCCCCATCTGCAACATTCCGCAGCTCATCCCTGAGTTCGTAAACTCGTGTTTCTGTGATCATTCCCTTGGCAACTACCGTGTCGACAAACCGACACTTGAAGGTGTGTTTGACTCTCAAATAGACTGCCTCGCTTACCAGGATTTGAATGCCGTATTGCTTGTTCATTCCTTCCAGGCGGGCGGCAAGATTCACCACATTCCCGAGTGCCGTATAGTTCATGCGCTCCGAGGATCCCAGATTACCAACGACTGCTTCGCCGACATGAATTCCAAATCGAGTGTAAAACGTGGGCAACCCCTCCGCCGCAAACTGACGATTGATCGCTTCGTTAGCTGATTTTGCCAGCAGCGCGGCGCGGCATGCCCGTTCACAATGATCACTTTGCGGATTGGGCGCATTCCAAAATGCCATCACCGCATCTCCGATAAACTTGTCTACGGTACCGCCCTGCGACAGGATGACGTCTGTCAGGGCGGTGAAATAACGTGACGTTTGCTGCATCAATGCATCGGGATCGGCAGTCTCAGCGATGGTGGTGAACCCTCGCACATCCGTAAAGAACGCGGTGATCTCCTGCCTAGTGCCCCCAAGCTCGGTGGAAATGGTGTTGTCGAGCACTCCGCGAACGATCTCACGTGGCGCGAGCCGGGAGAACGACCATATCGCTCGTTGCGCCCTGTGAATTGTCTCGCCCAACGTACCTAGTTCGGCAATAAACGATGTAATCGCCTTCCTTGGTGGCGGTGCCATCGTTTGCAATCGATCTGCTTCGGCCGTAATCGCCCCAATCGTCTTGGACATTTGCGTACCAAAAATCCAGGCGGCCGGAATGAAGATAAGGCCAGCAATCAACGCCAGTATCCGTGCTTGCCGATTGAGAACTCGAATTTCCTGCGCGAATTGGTTCTCAGGCGCAACAAGCAGAACATTTGCTGTCACCGTCGGACTGAGAGCAATGGTTTCAATGCGAGCGAAATAGTCGTTTCCTCTCCAGCTCTGTTTACGCCGGTAAGGACCAGTCTTGTCCCAATCCTTGATAAAGGCAGCCTCGACCGTGTCCTGGAGATCATAGGTATTTGGAAGACGGGGAGCCATCGGATCGGCTGAAGTTCGTTGGAACATCGACCCGTAGTTGGGATGAGCGATCAACACGTTCTGGCTGTCGAACATCACCAGATAGCCGCTCTCGCCAAATCTCATGGTCGGCGCCGACCTGCTGTAACTGTCGAGCTTGAGATCGAGACCGATGGCCCCTTGCGCCGAGCCATTGACCGGCGCACTAAAGGTGATCATCGGCACATTTAGATTGAACGACAAATATGGCGCAGAGGTAACCAGTTGGTCAATCTTGCGCGCATCGACATACCAGCTGCGCTGTCGTGCATCGTAACCGCGCGGCGGGATTTCGAGTTGTCCAATCTGGTTGCCGGCCTTGTCGTGAAATACGCGGCGCGTCGGCAATTCCCGGCCGTCAAGCCACCGGGTTGTTGTGATGGCGAATGTCGCCTCAGGCGGTCCGCCTACCCGGTCGCGCTGGCTTCCCCTGAGCCCGTCCAGCCGCTGGACTTGCAGCCAATGGCCATTATCGTACCCGACATAGATGCTGTCCAATGCGGGCCACTGCGCAAGATTACCTTTGAGTAGTCCCGCCGTAGGGCTGGAATCGCTGGGGCTGGGGGACTCCAGGATGGCCGGACTAAACGCCAGGGCCTTGGCCATACGCGAGAGCATGTCAATCTCAAGTTGTAGATGTGATACCGTGGTTCGGCTTGCCGCATCCATTGTCGAGGTTGCGGCTTCTTCCGTTACCCGGTCGAGCGTCTTGATTTGCACAAAGATCAATAGCGCGGCCAACAGGCCGATCATCGCCATAATGCACACGGTCAACGTGAGACGAAAGCTCATCGCACTTCTGCGCTTTTTTACTCGTATCCGGTTCCCCGCTTAGCACGAACAATGCATCTTTGAGGGTTCGGGTGTGAGCAGGACGGTATAGTTCGCAACAAACGAAGCTCGGGTCGGCAGTCCCGCACATCGTTCGTTTGCGAGAGGCACCAAGGTGGAGCACGGTGGCGCCGAGCGCCTTTGCGGTCTTTGGTTGATTCAGACTGAACTTGCTCGTCTGCTGCCGGGCTTTGCGCTACCAGCGAGCCACTCTCTGCTATCGTCTGCCGTCGGGAAGACACACGGATTGCGGTCCGACGACAATGTGCATCGGACCGCAGAAACCGAAGCGTCGAATTAGTGCGTCTCTTTCAGTTTCGCCATGACTTCGTCCAGATTGAAGCTAGCCGCTTTCTGGCGTTGTGGGTATTCACGGAAGGTCGCCAGGAACTGGGCCACGTAGTCCTGCGCAGGTACCAGCAGGAAGACATGATCGAAGATCCAGTCATAGTAGGTATTCGAGGTGATATCCGCGCGCTCATAAGGATCGGTGCGCAGGTTGAAGATTCGGAACTCGTAGGTTCGTGAATGGGTTGGCCCACAGCAAGAGCTGCCCGTTCGCGCGCTGCTCCATGAACACGATCTTCCAGTTGTCATAGCGCAGGCAGACCACCTGTTGGTCATCGTTGATATAGAAGAACGACTCGCGTGGGGATTTGCCAGCTTGCCCAGTCAAGTACGGCACAAGGTTGTAGCCATCCAAGTAGACCCTGTAGATCATATCACCAACCTTATAACGGTCCGAAGTTTGCTGGACACATCGCTGTCACCCGCAACGGCAAGCATCGTCGGCAACACATCGTGGTGAGCGATCATCTCGTTTGATACCTGGCCCGGTTTGATCTTGTTGGGCCACCGCAGGATCGCCGGCACCCAGTATGCGCCTTCCCAGTTGGTATTTTTCTCGCTGCGGAACGGCGTCATTCCGGCATCCGGCCATGTGTTCATGTGCGGACCGTTGTCGGTAGTTCGACGTCCGTTTATGACCTAACACAGACCTGCCGCTCGCACTGGCAAAAGTCCGCTCTGAAAGTGAGATCGCCGCAGTTCGCTTTGAGCAGCGCTGGATGCAGCGGTGCCGCAGGAAGCGCCGCAAGCCTGCGCAAGCGGTGATCGACGTCATGCTTGGAAGCTGATCGGGCGATGCCCGCAGGAGGCGGCTCTTGAGCCGCCTCCTGCGTCTTACGGATTCTCATTGGTTATTGGCAGCCAGGGGACCCGGGGTCGCAACCAATGCCGTTGCGGGCCTTGTAGTCAGCCCATCCGCTATAGCCGTAAAAGGGGCCGCCCGTACGGTAGGCCGTCACCAAATTCCAGTTGGCAGACTGACCAACACAACCCTGACCTGTAGCGCAAGACGCCGATGGGAAGGCCGCGCTCGCTGCCCTCACCCTGGCCCCATAGTACGGACCACCTACGTAACCCGCTGTAGGGCCGCCACCGTAGTAGCGTGCACCTCCGTAATATGGGCCACCCACTCCCGAAGGCGACGTTGCCGCGACTGCGGCAGCGCCCGTCGCTCCCGCGGCAACGCGCGCGGGCTGCCGATAGGCCGTTCGCCGCTGATAATAGCCCCCGGTGCGCGGACCGGCGGAGGGACTTCCAATGGTGTTACCGAATTCATCTTCAGAGGCGGCCGGATTAGAAATGTACCATTGGGCGAGTGCCGGGCTGCGGCTGCACAGAGCGGATGCCGCAATCACCACAACGCCAAGAATTTTTGGATTTGTCATGGCTTATTCCCTTCGCTTGGACGTGGCGGGAGATGCCACGTCAGTAGGTCTATCGAAGTTGCGACGCTCTGACTATGCAATTTCGGAAAAACTCGCAGCGTCGAAATCGGAACAAGGGGTCACGACCGTGCGGCGTTGATCGGGCGGGGATTCAGCCTCCGGGAAGCTTTAGTGCACCACTTTCGTGATCCCGACATGCCTCTGCACCACGGTGAGGTCGTCCGACATCATTTGTTCCCAGGGCTTCGACACTTGAGGCACACCACTTTGCAACGTGATCGGGAATCTGCCGAACCCGCATAGGACGAAACGTTTCGGCCCATCGCAGCCCCATGACACGGCCAAGGATATGTCGGTTCTGGGAGGTAGACCGGACCCGACTTAGATCGGCCCAAACTGACGCGATTGACGCATAAGAGACACGCAGCCATCTAGGTGCGATAAGCTCGTCGCCCTTGGGGCAACGCCCTTTCTTACTCCGGCAGCCCAGCTTTCTGAAGGACATCTCTAAAATTCTTCCCCCAAATAAGATAGCGCGGACTCCAGGCCTGCAATGGGGTGCCGGCCCATCGAGCGCGCCATTCGGACATGGACCGGAAGGGAGCTTTTTCGTTCGCCAAATACCTCTGCATAGTTGCGTGCGCCTCGTCCTCTCGACCGGCCAGCGCCAGCAACACACAACGCACCAGCCCCGCGAGGAGAAATTCGGGGGCAGAAGCTTGAGCCCGCTCAATCCACACAAGCGCCTGTTCATAATCTTGCAACTGACCGAATGCGATCGCCTTGGCGAAGTACAGTACTGGCTCTTGGAAGGGAGCCTGCGGACTTAGCTGCATCGCCTTGTCGGCATAGGCAATAGCCCTTTCTGACTCGGCAACAAACGCGTAAGCTAAGGCCAATCCATACTGAATAGTGCCCGGAGCTAACGTCAGGGCCCGCCGATAGGAATCTATCGCCTCCCGAGAGCGCCCCGCCACGAGTAGTGCCTCGCCTTTGGCAGTGTGAGCGATGTGGTAATCCGGGTCGATCTTTACGGCTAAGGAGGCCAGTTCGTCAGCGCGGCGAACATCAGCTAGGTTGGGCACCCCAGCATTGCTTGTAGTGAACTTAAATGTCAGGAGCGACAGCGCGCGAACGTTGTTCGGATCGATAGCGAGCGCTTGCTCGCACAGGCGAAAACCAAAGTCGCGTTCCGGCCAACGTTGCATGAGTGCAGCTGTGCAGCGCCAAGCGAGGTCTTCCGCATTTGGATTTGCAGCGCGAGCTCTTGCCCCGCGGGCTTTCTCGTCAGTTATCTTGAGTCCAATTGCGAGCCCAATACGCATGACAATGGCATCTTGCATCTCAAGCAGGTCGGTGCGGTTCTCATCAAATTGGTCAACCCATAGATGCGCATCACTCTGCGTTTCCACAAGCTTGGCGCGTACCCGCACCAGGTCGCCACTCGGCTGAACGCTGCCTTCTAGAGCATAGCGCACACCGAGATCCTTGCCGACGTGCCGCAGTTGATTGGCTTACCTTTGTAGGTAAGCGCGGTTGACCGGGAGATGACGAAGGCATTCCGAAAACGCGAGAGCCCGGTGATCAATTCGTCGCTGATCACGTCCGCTAGATAATCTTGGCTCGCATCGCCGGACAGGTTGGCAAAGGGCAGTACGACCATGGAGAAGCGCTCGTTTACGTGCTTGTCCGGCGTCTCTGACGTGTGAGGCGCGCGGACGAGACTGAAGTAAAATGGTGCGCCAGCTGCGCCGGCAATCAGTACGACGGCGGCGCAAGCTGTCATTAGCCGCGTATTCCACTGGTCGCGACGCTCAGTCGCCGGTGTATTGTGCGGCTGTCCCCTCGGCTTGCGGGGCCGAATTGGCTCGTCGAGGACAGCCTGGAAAACACGCACTGGCCGCACGATGTTCTTGAGTTGCTGTTCGCCTACATCTTCGAAATCAACATCGAACTTACCCTGAACCTGTCGATGCGCGTCATCCGAGATACAAACGCCGCCTGGCTTCGCCAATCCCTCCAGGCGGGCCGCGACATTCACCCCGTCCCCGAAGATGTCACCTCGGTCGATGATGATGTCGCCGACATTGATGCCGATGCGAAACTCGATGCGCTTCTCGTCTGAAACCCCGCGATTGCGCTCGACCATCCCGCGCTGGACATCGAGGGCGCAGCGCATCGCGTCGACCACGCTACCGAACTCCGCCAACATTCCGTCTCCGGTGTTCTTAACGACCCGACCACGGTGTTCGGCAACCTTGGGATCGACAAGAGCACGCAGATGGTCTTGGAGCTGGATATGAGTGCCCTCTTCGTCAACCCCGGTCAGTAGGCTGTAGCCAGCCACATCGGCCGCCAGTATGGCAGCAAGCCGGCGTTCGATGCGGTCCTGCCCCAACGCAGCCATGGCGCTGACCTCCAGCTTCCTTATACATCAGATTCGGGGTCCGTGGATGGACCCGCGCCGGTTGGTTTCCCGCGGTGAGCCAGCACCGCCAAGGGACGGATCGTGGGGATCACCGGTAGTGGCTCCTAGCCGGACAACGAGATGCCCATTGTCTCGTCGGCTGTTGGCGGTAAACCGGAACGGGGCGGCTTCGCCTCGGCTGCCGCTTGTGACCCAAAGCCGGCCTGCTCGCCATCCTCAAGGTGTGCCGGCGTCACCGCTTTTCCATATAGACGGAGGCGCTGGCCTATTTCCAACCTCAGTGGTCCGATTTAGGGAGTGGCCTAGCTTTGAATAAAGTAGGAACGCTGAGCAATCTCTGCTATTGTCGACCATCCTCGGACCGAATTTGGCGACCGACGACTGAGAGACGCGGCCGCGCTCCCGCCCAAAGGGAGATCGCTTGTGACGCGCTATCATTTCCACCTCGAAGACGAAATCTCGATCCCTCACCAGGACGGAACCGAGTTTGGCCATATTGATGGTGCCAACGCCGCAGCCGTCGAATTGGCTGGTAGCATCCTTCGCGAGTGGACCCCGCCGGGATATGGAATGGCAAGACCTGGAAACTATTCGTCTCCGACAATCCAGCAATGGGCGAAGGCCGGACCTTTTTCGCCTTGAGCTTCTCAGGGCTGGAAGGTCCCGAGACCATCAGGAGCGGTGATTCCCATGCAACTCAGGCTTCCAAGCACGGGATTGTGTGATGCCTGGTACTTTGTCGGCTTCGCTCGTTCTAAAACTCAAATCGAACAATCGGCTGGATCAAGAGGACGTTCTTGCAATCCAGCAACTGCCTATCAAAACCAAGCGCCTTGCAGCTCATAATTATTTCGCGCGCGGGGGGGGGGGCGGCCCTCGGAATCCTGCTTGATCATGGAAGGGTTTGCATTCCGGTCCAAGCTCACGCCAGACGGAACCCGGCAAATTTTTGCGATAGATATTCCCGGAGGCATTCCTGACCTTCAGAGTCTCTACTTGCACGTCATGGATCATGACTTAACGACTCTCTCGGATTGCACCCTGGGCTTCATCCAGCACGATGCACTCCGCGAACTGATCCGGCAGCGGCCAAACGTAGCGGCGGCGCTCTGGCGCGAGACCTTGATCGATGGAGCAATCTTCCTCGCATGGCGCACCTGCTTGCAAAGACCTATTCGAGACTCGAACTGATCGGCCAGGCGGAAAACGGCACATTCGAGCTACCGATCACACAGGTCGATCTTGCGGATTGCCTAGGGCTGTCGATCGTCCATGTTAACCGAACCCTCCAGCAGCTCAGGTATGAGGGTCTCGTCGCCACCGAGCGAAAAAACTACCATCTGCTTGAAAAGGTCAGGCTCGAGGAGCTGGGTCAATTCGACCCCATCTATCTCCATCGGAATCCCTCGCTGTGACAAACGTAGCCGCTCCGACTTCTGTGGCCCGAATGCGAAGTCTAGACAGCGTCACGGGTGGTCGGCTCATAGGAGTGGACCGGCCTCCGCGAGAGGACGACCGATGGCGATGAGAGCGGAAATCAAGCGAGCAATCGAGGCTGCCTCACGGGGGAAACACAACAACTCTACTGGGCCGCTGGTGGTGATGGGCAATCACCTGAGCAACGCTCTGGATAGGATTGACGCACTAGAGAAGGTCGATGTCATCGACGGTCAAAACGAAGTCGATCCTTGTGAGGTGCGGGCTGGGCAGGCCTCAGGGGAGTGAAGGCGAGTGAACGTCGCCTTTTGGCCCGCAGCTGCCCTCTCGGGTGTCGCCCGGTAAGGACCGCTTATGACCGATCCGGACTTTAGGCCAAGCCCTGAAACTACGTTCCAGACCCCGTATGACTATGGGGAGGACCACCAAATCGGTCCCAGTTATCGGTGTTATTCTTGTCGGGCCTCACCTTGGTACCCTGTCGAAAAGCAAAGGCGATAAATCCCACAATCGCGAAGAGGGCAAGCAGAGGCAAAAGCCAACTTGGCATGATCTAATCCGCTATTCCGTGTTCCATTTAGTTGGGGCCGTCTCGATATACCACGGCCAAAGAGGAGATGTCGCCAATTGGCCCACAGCCGGCCTTGGCACTCTGTCCCCCGACCATCAGCTTCTGACCCCGACGGACATTGGGTCGCAGCGTCTCGAGTCGTTGGTTGCTTCGGCAAACTTAGGGGACAAGCGCCGTCGGCATTGGTCCGGTTGGCAGCGGCACAAACCGATGCTGCTGGCCCCGTACCATCGCCAAGAGCGCCAATATGATTGCAACGATCGCCAAGAGTCTGACCATCAAATTCAGACCTGCTGGAATTGTGTTCATACGGACGAGACCTGGGCTTTGGACATGTTTAGAAAAGCAATGTTCAACTCACGGTCAAAACATGCACGTTGAGGAAATCAGAACCGTGAACATGTCGACGTCAAACTCGTGCTCTAAGCTCATTCCGAACCGCCCAAGCCACTTGTCTTGAGCCAAATAAGCCAACTTCTCTCGCGCCCTCGGGCATTCGGACGTGAGCTTGGCCAGGTTCTGGAGGTGATGGACCATTTCGTGGACCAGGATCGATTGATCGGCCGGTGAAGTCCCAGTCCAGTCAGCAGGGAGCAAAATCGTTTTTGACCTGTTGTTATAGACGGCGACGACCTGACGCTGAGCCAGTTCATCGAATGCGTCGTTCTCAGTGAAACTCTCCGAAAGGGCACCATCTCCGAACCGCATCGTCGCGAGTTTCAACTTCGACGCAAATTCGATGGCTGGACGTTCCGCGATGGTCGGCAGATCAAAATTCGAAGCGAGCCAAGTCACAATTTCATCCAACAAGTCTTCCGCAACTCGCGTTGCGTCGGCACGCAACGGAGCCGAAGGCGAACCGGTGGGCGCGGCGGGCTCCGACTCATCACGACAATGGGCTTGAGAGGAAGCCGCTAACGTTAGGAAGGCTATGACTGCGAGCAAAAGAAATCGCTTGAACATGGAACCTCCTCGGAGGTCGTTCGAAACAAGAAGCCCTGTTGAAAAATCAGCCAGCAATTGAACTTGTGCAAGCATAGCATTTGCGTCACCACGTCGTTGTGAACCCGTTCACACTAGCAATCGTGGCGCGCCAGGCGCTTTGCAAATCGAGCTATCCCGGATGACTAACTCGATGAAGGCCACGTGGCCTTCACTTCTGTCGCTGGGCAGCAGTGTAGTCCGCAGGTCGGACTTTCGCTCTTGGCCTCGCACCGTCCGCTTCTGAGGGCTGAGCGGAAAGGCATCGTGGAGACACCAAGGCTAGCCTTTGACCCTCAGCGGACTTAGGCGATCGTCAGTAGCCCGCGTTGAATTTGGAAGTGCTCAGTTTGAGTAAGTTACTCAAACAAAAATCACTCGTTACGTATCAAAAGATACAGAACCAAACCGGGAGCTGCGTCATTGTCCCTTCATCACGGATCGGACCTGGGCTTTTATCCGTGACGAGAACGCCGGTTGCGCTCCCGCCTTCTCCAACGGAAAGGGACGCATCATGACGATCATTCGTCGGCGTCGTTTCAAACAAACTAAATCACTTAAAGAACGGCTTCTCGAAGAGGCTCACAAACTCTTGGAGGAGGCTAGGTTGCTGCCACACGGACCGGTGCGCGAAGCGGCACTAGAAAAAGCGAGGCAAGCAGAGACGGCCGCTCACATGCACGATTGGCTTAACTCGCCCGGCCTACAGCCGTCGAAGAAGGACGATCTCCCAGGACCCAATTAAGGCCGCCTCAGTTCGCGGCGTCTTTTATTGGCTAAGCCGCACAGCTAAAGGAAAGCGAAAAACGCTGACGCTCAGGCTTGAGCGTCGGATTGCATAATTCTATACACCTCAGTTAGCCTTCTCTTTGATCTTCCCAGACACGTCGCGGCAATCGACGCAGCCTAGCGCCCTCAGATCAGCCACAAGCGCCGCTTCGAAAACCCGTAAGTGATCGGCGGTGAGACCTTCAGGGAATTCCTTTATTAGCTCCCGGCACAGGTCCAGTCGCGCACAAAGTGCCACTTTTTCCCAATCATGGTCCATTTCCTTATGAGGACTAACTTCGGCGAAAGTTCACCTGTAAAAGCAAATCAGGTCACTGCGAAAACAGGCCCCCAATTAGACCGCGAATGGCGCTTCTAACCTTGAAGGACGCGTTGTGAGATTGTTGGCCGAATATCTTGAACGGGCAATTCAGCTGGAAAGCTTGGGAGCAAGCGAACCTGAACCGGCTTTCAGAATGCAACTGTTGAAACAGGCAAAGTCGTATCGCGAACTGGCTGCGAAGCGTGCCAAAGATTACGGGCTGCCGGCTCCGAGTCCTTCAGAAAACCGGCTCAGCTCTCCTCCCTGCAGATGGAACTCGAAGCTCTGATAAGTAGTTAAGTTCTCATGCCGAGGGAAATCACAATAACGCTTTGGTCTTTGGCCGCTGCTTGCATCGTAGCGTTCGGCTTGGCCGCAGTCGTCTCTTCTCACTGACCATCGAATCGTTGCTCAGTTTGCGTCGATTGGGTACCGCGCCGCACCTGAACCAGTAAGGCCCTCATTCCGATCCACGTCGACTTCCGCTGTTGCCCCATCGCTGCCCAGCGGACTGCTCGGTGGGGCGTCGGCTCTCGGGTGTAGAGCGGAAACTGATTGCAGCGGTCTGGACCACCGATTTTGACCCAAAGCGGACGTCGCGCTTTGCCAACTTGGAAGTTGGCCGATCGCTCTATCATCCTTTCGGTACCCCGGCGATGTGCATTCCTTTAACAAAGCGCTTGATGCCTGTGGCGAACGCCGGTTCGCCGATCATTGGACCCTCTTTGACGCGACGGATGGTAAACCCTGGATCTAGCGCAAGTCCCGCTTTCGCCGCGAGTTGCGCCTCATCCAACCTCCCGAGGAGCGCGAGCGCTGCTGCGTACCCGAAATGCAGGAGCGGATAATTTCGGTTGGCCTCGATTCCTCGAGCAAACCAGACGGCTGCTTCAGCATCGGCAGCGATCACCAGCTTAGAAAAGCCCGCCGTATTCATCCACCGGAACGCGGAGGTATCGCGCGGAGAGAGCCGCAGGGCCGCATAGATGTGGGCCTCGGTCTCTGTAGCACGACCCATATAGTTTTTCGCAACACCCAGCATCTCGTAAGCGTCAGCCAAGTTGGGGTCCAGCGCCAGGGCTCGTTCGCACTCAGCCATGCCTTGCCCTACGCGATTGGTGCAGATGAGAACGATGGCCAAGGTGAGATGAGCCCAGGCATGATCGGGCGCAAGGCATAGCGCCCTCAGAACTTTTGTCTCTGCTGCTGCCAGATATTCACGGGGATGATCGGTTAGGAACAAGACTGCAAGTGCGGCCTCGACCGTCGCCGTCCTGCTCAAGGCATCGATATGATCGGGATCAATCGCCAGGGCCTGTTCAAAAAAATTGCGAGCTTCTGCCAGATATTCAGGTGTCAGTCCTTTGTTGAGGGAATAGCGGCCCTGGAAGTAGAGATCGGCCGCATCGGGATTCAACCTTGTTGCCGCACGACGCGACTCTGCGGCAACGAGTTGGACGTCGAGAGTCCGGGCAAGCCTGGCGACAATTTCGTCTTGCATCTCCAGCAGGTCAGCGATGGGTTTGTCGAAACGCTCTGCCCACAAATAGCTGCCATTTTCTGTGTTGGTCAGCTGCACATTGACCCGGAGGCGGCTTCCACCACGCTGGACCGACCCCTGGAGCACGTAGCGGACGTTAAGTTCGCGACCGATCTGATTGAGATCGATTGACTTGCCCTTGTAAGTGAACGCGGTGTGCCGGCCAATAACGAACGAGCCGCTGATACGCGAGAGGTCTGTGGTTAGACTCTCGGTAACGCCATCGACGAAGTAGTCTTGCGCGGGATCACCGCTGAGATTAGCGAAAGGAAGTACAACGATCGAAAGACGACGTGGCAAAGGCGAGTCCTGCCTTGCCCGCTCAGCCGGTCCGAACGCATGTCCATTCCGGGCCGCGGTGAAGGCTCGGACGGGCCGAGCGATGTTTTTGAGGATCAGTTCGCCAAGATCGACGAACTCAACGCCGACCTTACCTCTGATTTGATCGTGGGCCGCGGAGGATATGCAGATACTGCCTGAATCGGCGATGCCCTGAAGCCGAGCGGCGATGTTAACGCCATCCCCAAAGATGTCATGGGGCTCGACAATTACGTCGCCAATGTTGACGCCTACGCGGAAGGCAATACGTTTGTGTTCCTCCTCGTTCATTGCAAGTTGGTTGACGCGCGTCTGGAACTGCACAGCAGCTCGAACCGCCTCAACTGAGCTTGTAAACTCCGCCAAGAACCCATCGCCGGTGTTCTTCACGATACGTCCGCCGTGTTCGGCAATCGCTGGAAAGACAACATCCGCTAGGAGCGCTGTTACCCTCGCGTGCGTAGCCTCTTCGTCATTGTGCATAAGCCGCGAATAGCCGGCCACGTCGGCAACCAATATCGCTGCCAACCTGCGCTCCATCGGGGTGGCTCGATTTTGTACCATAGTACTCGCCTCGGACCCCCAATTATACGACAGGCCAGCCAAAATGCCTATTCGAACGATGTCGACTTCTGGCCCGTAGCTGACGCCCGTCGATGCTTGGTCGCAAGTCCGCATGTGACCCCTAGCGGATGTACCGCAGGGCCTTGCGATGTTGGCCCTGATGAGTCACGGGCAACTAGGTGTTCCCGTCTAGTGCGTATCCCAAATTCTGGTTCGCCATCATCGGCAGCGATCCGAGCACCGAATCCAAGCGATTTGACTGGCAGTGACGCCACGAGTTTTGGATCGAATAGTAGCCAGGCCGGTGACCGCTCACGAGGACCCGTCACACTCTTCAGATCAGGTGATGGTGCTGGCGTTTACTCGTCCCTGCGTCCCAGCAAGAACCAAGTAAAGATCACTCCTTTTCCCTTCACCTCTCCAGCGCCTCGCGGTTCAAGAACGAAATCCTCCTTCAGGAGCTCGAAAACCTCCTTCGATACCTGGATGCGCCCAGCTACCCCGGTCGACTCCATTCGCGACGCGAGGTTCACCACGTCCCCCCAGACGTCATAAAAGAACTTGCGCCTACCCACCACGCCTGCCACGAGCGGGCCGCTCGCTATCCCAATTCGGATCGGCACCGCATCTCCGTGCTGGTCGCGAAGGCCCGCTGCGACGGCGAGCATGTCGAGTGCAAAGCGCGCCAATGCATGCGCGTGGTCCGCGCGTTCGACAGGAACGCCGCTGACGACCATGTACCCGTCGCCAGTCGTCTTGATCTTCTCTAGCCGGTGTTCGTCGACCAACTGGTCGAAGGCCGTGAACACATTATCGAGCAGCTGTACCACCTGCATGGGAGACGCTTGACTTGCCCTCGCCGTGAAACCGGCCATGTCGGCGAACAGAACGGACGCGTCATCATACCTGTCTGCGATGGTTTGGGTCGAGGATTTGAGGCGGGTGGCGACCGCTTCGGGCAGGATGTTGACCAATAGTCTTTCCGAGCGTTTGAATTCGCGCTCGGCAACCGCTTCGGCGCGAGCGGTTTCGCGGACGGCATAGAACACGATTGCGAAGAGGACGAGAGACGTTCCGACGATGCAGCCGAAAAAATTTTCCAGCATCTGCCTCTTGGTCAAGAGCCCCGTGTCGCCGGGAACGAGGATTTCCAGGGCAATGACGAGTGACACCGCGACGCTGCCGACGATGGCGAGGAGGGTGAGGCGCTCCGTTCCAATAACCAGTACGGTGCCGGCCGCAACCGCCAGATATTGTACCTGCATGCCGCAGTCGGTGCCGAGCATGGAGCAAATGACGAAGATTGTCGTGTATGTCCCGGCGACATAGGCCAGCGGTGCCGCCAGGGGACCCACCCGATGCCATAGAGGCATCATGACCAGGAAAAGGGCATACAGCACATTGATGGTGACGAGCGTCCACAACCCCGCGGCGGCATCGTAGAGAGCGAACCAGAGACTAAAGACAGCGCCGCCCAAACTTGCGGCGTTGAGAACCCGGAGCCCGCGCGCGACCTTCGCGGAATAACGCTCGGTGCCGTAGCTGATGACCTTCGAAAGCTGGCGCATGTCAGCATTATTTTCACATTACGTTCCCGCATGCGAGGGGCCCAGCCTGCCCCAGAGATTTAGCGGTTGATGCCTATACTTCCCCTTAGCCGCATTTACTCGGATTTGAATCCGGTGCCACATCCGCACGATGAAGAAGCTGGTCGTTATCCGCCTATTCCTGCCTTTTCTGCATTTTGCTATTCCATGTGAGCAGCTTCCGACTCCAAGATTGGTACGAGACAGGGCAACACCGAAAGCTGCCCCTTGGTCCCGACTGCATTTCTTACCACAGCGATCCTGTCTTATTTGTGTGGGAATTCTGCTGAATCTTTATCTGGTCGTCATCGGCTCTTTGTATCGGTTCTGCGCGCGAATAACTTGCATCCTAAAGCCAGCCCATTTATCGGACGCTCCTCTTTGGGGAAGTGCATGTCGCCTATTGGCCCGGAGCCGCCTGTGAGGGCAGCGCAGAGCCCATCTGCTCTGCCCCCGAAGTCAGACGTCGACTTGTTCTGCTATCGCGAGCGCGTCGTCGACCTCGATGCCGAGATATCGAACGGTGCTCTCGATCTTAGTATGCCCCAGAAGGAGCTGCACGGCTCGCAGGTTGCCGGTTCGGCGATAGATCAAGGTCGCTTTGGTGCGGCGAAGGGAATGCGTCCCAAACAGATGCGGATCTAATCCGATGTCGACGAGCCACCGGGATAGCAGGCGAGCATACTGGCGGGTCGTCATAGGTCCACTCAGGCGTCGGCCAGTGAACAGATATTCTCCTAACTTCTTGCCGGTAAGCCGCAGGTAGTCGTCGATTGCCTGCCGGGTCGATTCTGTCAGTTCAAATTTGACCGGCCGGCCGGTCTTCTTCTGTCGGACAATCGCGCGGTCGGCCGCATACCTGCCCGGCGCAAGGTCTTCAACTTTCAAGGCCACGACGTCTCAGCCGCGCAGCTTGCTATCGATGGCGACGTTAAACATTGCTAGGTCGCGTGTTCGGCCTGCGACCTGGAGCTTGGTTCGGATTGACCACACGTGCTTTGGACGGAGCGGCGGCTTTGCGCCGACTATCTTGCACTTATTCCAAGGAACGTGCTTTGAGATGGCGGGACGGAGCTTGGGATAACGGCGACGCTCACTAACCCGCCAGCCACCCTCGACCAGACGCTCGATGATAAAGCTCTCGACAGGCAGATCAAGGTTGGGCATTTCTAACTGTCTGTCGGCTCTAGCGGAAGCGTAGAGGCAGTGTTCATGAACGAAGATCTCGACATGGCCGAGCGGTGTGCCGAAATTTCCTAGACCACGAGCCACACGGCAGAACCAAAATGGCGCTTGTGACTTTCGAATGATATCCGGATCGCACACAGGACATTGCACCCTTGCTATCCAGGTCTCGCAGTTCGACGCACGCACTCTATAAAGAGCTTTGCGGCTGGGCTGAGTGCGCGGCTTTTGACCGTCACAATTGCGACCGGCCGCGGCTGCGGGGGAAGCCGAATTGGAAGTACTTTGAGAGACCCATCATGATTGCCAAAGCGAAGGATTGACGTCGGAAGCATTGTCACGAACTGTGCGCTGGCAGTCAGCCGGCAGCACAGATGCATCGAGAGCGTCGTAATGGGCGCGCGTGGCAAGTCTGCGCTACTCGCCCGGAACAACTCAGCGGTCAGTGAACCGTGCATGGTCTCCGCAGGAGGCAAGATCCAGCGCTCGCCGGTGAGATCGGCAAGCGTGAGTTTGCGCATTCGCGCCCATTTGCTGTTACGGCCCGCCACCACGACGACCTGATCGTCATAAACGAGTTCTGCTCTTAGATCGGTTTCCTTGAACGGTGTCGGAATGCGGCCGAGCATGAGATCGATGCTGCGCTCACGCAACTCGCGATAATGCAGTTTGCTAATGACAGCCTGCGCAACGTCCAGATGAATCCGGGGCTGCTCGCGTGAGAAGCGCTCAATGACTGCCGGCAAGAGACCGGCCGCGATGCTCTCAGTACTACCGATGTGCAACTCTCCCACCGACGGGTCGGCGAGAACTGCGATTTCGTCGACACCCTGCTTGAGCTCATCGAAGATCACTCGGCCCCGCGCCACCAGAGCGCGCCCATACGCCGTCGGCTCGATCCCGCCCCGGCTGCGATCGAGCAAACGAAGGCCGAACGTGTGCTCCAAGTCGGTGACAGCCTTCGATACGGCGGGCTGCGAGATCGCCAGCTCTGCGGCAGCTTTTGCCATGCTACCGCGCTCCACGACCGTCAACAGAATATGGAGGTCGCGCAGCTTCAGGCGGCGTCCAATGCGATCGGTCCACTGCATGTGACGAACCTGTCAAATTGGTTATCGAACCATCACATACCAGAATTGGACAGTTATGTCTGCATGTGCACGCTTTGGTTGGTGAGGTGTCAGAACTCGAATGCCGGCTTCTATGGCCGAGAACAACGAATTAGGCGTGAAGCACGGAGGCAGCTTATGGCTACGCGTCGTGACTTTCTGGCAGTGTCCGCTGCCGGTGTCGCTTTCTCCGCCGTTGGACCCGCGCTGCAAGTCGTTGCCCAGCCGCGTATGAAAACGGCCCATATCTTAACAGGCTTTACAGCCGGACTGCCTGATGCGGTCGCGAGGCTCGTTGCGGATCAGATAAAGACCTATGCGGCGTCTATCGTCGTCGAACCTCGACCAGGCGCGAGCGGTCGGGTCGCCGTGGAGGCCGTAAAAGCCGCTCCCGCGGATGGATCGGTCATTCTATTTGCGCCGACCGGTTTTCTCACCCTCTTTCCTCACACTCACAAGTCGCTGGGATATTCGCCGCAGGACTTTACACCAGTATCCACCGTAGCGTCGTTCGCTGGAGCTTTGACGGTGGGGCCGCGAGTGCCAGGAGAGGCAAGGACGCTTGCCGATTTCGTCTCGTGGTGCCGTGCAAACGCGAAGGAAGCGAGTTATGGCACGCCAGGAGTTGGCACCAGCATGCACTTGATCGGCGCAGCGTTGGGACGTGCGGCCGGCTTCGAGTTTCTTCACGTCCCATATCAAGGCAGGGCGGCAATCCAAGACCTCCTCAAGGGAGAGATCGCATCGGCCATCATGCCAATCGACAGTTCCTTGGGTCTCGTTCAATCTGGCGAGCTGCGCGCGCTTGCGACCACCGGTTCGGCGCGCAGCCAGTTTCTTCCCGATGTGCCGACGATGGTGGAAGTCGGCTATCCCTTGCTCGAGGACGTCACATGGTTTGGCTTCTTCGTTCCGGCGAAGACACCCCGCGATATCGTTGAAAGCCTTAGTGGAGCTATTCAGAGTGCCCTGCAAACAAGCGGGGTAGCGGCGGGGCTCGCAAAGTTATCGGTCGAGATCGAGTCGATCACAATGGACAAGTTTGCGCAGCTACTCGCATCGGAATCGACACGGTGGAAAGGGATCGTGCAAGCAACAGGGTTCAGCCTGAACGATTGAGAGAATCGCACACACCGCGAAGCTACACCTCCAGATTTCTCAAATCCGGCGCGCTCGGTAGACCGAAACCGGCGGCTTTCGGTGTCACGTGGAGGCCCGCTTTTGGCCCTAGCGAACGTTCATTTGGGCACCGTCGATGTCTGCTCTTGATGAGCCGCGAACCTAGCCGTGCTGGACGATGTTCGATTTACAACTACACGCCCTAGGTCCGCGACAAGTCTTAGACGGCGCTCTCCGCGATCGGTTGCAAGCCGGCCTTAACGGCACGGGTCCCGTCGGAAAGAAACGCGTCCTTGCCTTCGAATTGAGTGCTGGGCGTGGTCGGGCGGGAAGGAGCGCGGCTTGCTGTAGCCCCCGGGTCACTTCCATTCTCATCCCGCCCTTGCCGGCTCGGTAGACTGCCCCGTGCAACCGACGGTCCGGGACTATCAAGCCGCCCAGCTCCGCTGGCGGCTTTTTTCCTCGGCTCGACCTCCCTCAGGAGGCATTCGCCCTCGCTCGTTCACGGGCCTCACGGCGACGTTCCCGGCGTTCGCGGCGCCGCTTGGCACGATCGGCGGGCTGCTGCAGCGGAGGAACGCTCTCCGGGAGGGACCGACTGGGGCTTTCAATCGCAGTCATATGAGCCGTCTCTGACGCCGCCGGGCGGGCCTCCATGACCTCGAGCACGGCCCGCCCTTTGGCTGTGATCTTTCATCCTCCACTTAGACGTTCAAGTCCTTGTGACCATATATCGAGGCCGGGCGCCCTGGCCGCAAGCCGTCTGGTCCGGTCCGCCCAGTCGCGTCCGCTAGTCGCCAGGATAGCCATGTCACGCTTGAGGTCCTCCATCAGGGCAAACCCGTCTGGATACGCCGCCAGGATTTTCAGGACCGTCACCTGGAAGTTCACGCCAAGCCTCGCGCAATCAACGCCACATCGTAGGCGCACGGGAAAGAGCGTCGCGGCCAATTTGCCTAAGGCCCTCGGGCGAGACTTCGCCTCTCGCAACAGCTTCCAGGATCTTGGATGCGACGTGGGTACGCGCGCCGAGCTCCTGGTCTGAGACGCTTTGGCAGACTTCGTCGAGGACCGCGCGCAAAAGCGCGGTGGTTGCCGTGTCGAACATGAGGTGCCCCCAGACGGGAAAACGCCATTCTAGCTGGTTTTGTCGGCTTGTGGATTCAGTCATGTTAAGCTTCGTCGGGAAACGCGTCTCGAAGCCTTCAACTGATGCGCGGCCGCAAAAATCGACTTCTAGACATCGACTCATCCGCCGCTCGACAGGCTGGACAGTTTCGAAGACAGGTCGCCTATGCTGAATGGCTTCGGAAGATCGGGCGCGACTCCGTCGTTTTCCGCGTAGCAGGCGTTCTGCCGCGGAATTCCAATGAGTGATAGTGCCGTCCGTGCGCCAGCACCAATCGCGTCGGGCGAGCCGGCAAGGATCGCCGAAAGCACCGTTGGTGCGGACCGCCGGACGCGACAGGATTTTGGCCTCAAGGCGAAAACCGATCGGTCGGCCTCACTAGACATCTTCACTCCCTCGAAGCCGCTCAATTGGAGGGACGGCTCCCAGCTTCGTCAATAAAACCCTCACAACAAGGATGGGGATTGGTTCCAAACCCAGACGGAAAACGAGAGTGGCAGGCCGGGACACTAAGCTCCTGATTCTCCGCAGGATCAAGCGAACGGACGGCCAGGCGATTTCCCGTGCGACTTGGGCCGAGAACATGATACAAATTCACAAGCAGCGGACGCGCAGCAAGCGCTCCGTACAGTCCCACATCCGCCACCCTCCCAAAGTAACAGTACGGCGACTAGCGGCGCGCTATGCTGCATCCGCCCAAGCCGCCCAGAAGGGAAATGCCATGCCGGGAGTGCTCGAACGAAATAACGTGAAGGTCCGCGGAGCCGGCGAGCAGCCGATGATGTTCGCACACGGGTACGGCTGCGACCAGAACATGTGGCGGTTCGTCGCCCCGGCCTTCGAACCGGATTTCAACACCGTGCTGTTCGATCACGTCGGGGCGGGGGGATCCGACCTGAGTGCTTACGACAAGCGCAAGTATTCCAGTCTGAGCGCCTACGCGGATGACGTCGTGGAGATCGGTCGAGGCCTGGCTCTGCAGGATGCAGTTTTTGTAGGCCATTCGGTCAGCGCGATGATCGGTATCCTCGCCTCGCAGAAGGCACCGGGCATGTTCAGCAAGCTCATCTTGATTGGACCGTCGGCCCGATACATCGACGATGACGGCTACGTGGGCGGCTTCAGCGCCAAGCAGATCGAAGAGCTTCTGGAGTTCCTGGAGGCCAACCACATGGGCTGGTCTGCCCAGATGGCCCCACTGATCATGGGCAATCCGGACCGGCCCGAACTTGCGGAAGAGCTGACGAACAGCTTCTGTCGGACGGATCCTGAAATCGCGAAGGCTTTCGCCCGGGTGACCTTCACCTCCGACAACCGAAAGGATCTTGCCGGCGTGACCGCCCCGACCCTCATCCTACAGTGCAGCGAGGATATCATCGCGTCTCAAGTGGTCGGCGATTTCGTGAACCGCAATATTCCGAACAGCCGCATGATCGTTCTCAAGGCCACCGGGCACTGCCCGAACCTCAGCGCACCGGCCGAAGTTATAGCCGCCATGCGGACCTTCGTGTGAACCGCGTGGAGAGCAGTTCGGGTCAGGACTTCGAAGACATGGTGGAGAATGGGCCGTTCGGCTACGTGTCCCTGCTGCCCACCGGTCACGTCGAATATGTGAACAATACACTCTTGGAATGGAGCGGGCGTACGGCGGGCGAGATGACGGGAAGGCCGCTGCTGGAATTTCTGACGGTGCCCGGACGGATCTACTACGAAACCCACCTCGCGCCGCTGCTCCGGATGCAGGGCTCCTTCTCCGAAGTAGCCTTAGACCTTCTGAAGGGCAACGGCGAGCCGCTGCACACGATCGCCAACGCCAAAGAACGGCGAGACACACAGGGTACACCAACCGCGGTCCGGATCGCGTTCGTCAAGGCCACGGATCGGCGCCGGTACGAACAGGAGCTGTTGAGGTCGCGGGAGATGGCCAGGGCCGCCTCCGAGGCGACTGAGGAGAAGCTGCAGCGCGAACATCAGATGGCCGAGCTCCGCGAGCAGTTCATCGCCGTGCTCGGCCACGATCTGCGAAACCCTCTCGCTGCTCTCAGCGCTGGCGCCCGGATTCTCGACCGAACGGCGCAGAGCGAGAAGGAGCGGAAGATCATCACTATGATGCAGACCACGATCACCCGAATGGCTGCCCTGATCGATGATGTCCTTGACTTGGCGCGTGGCCGTCTCGGCGGCGGCATTGCCGTCGAGCACAAGGCCGGCAAACCGCTGGAGGCCGTACTCATCCACGTCGTGGACGAATTGAGACTCGCGTCTCCGGGCCGCGAGATCCTGATCGATCTGCACGTGGACAGGCCAGTCGACTGCGACAGCTCGCGCATCGGCCAGATGCTGTCGAACCTCCTGGGAAATGCCCTGACACACGGCTCGGCCAGCAAGCCCGTCATAGTTCGCGCGGAGACGCGCGACGGGACCTTTGAACTGTCCGTCAGCAACGCCGGAGAGCCCATTCCGCCGGAGGCCATGGACAAGCTGTTTGAGCCCTTCTTCCGCGGCAAGGCCCGTGCGAGCAGGCAAGGATTGGGTCTCGGTCTCTACATCGCGTCCCAAATTGCCAGGGCACACAGCGGCGAACTGGTCGCAACTTCCAATCCGGAGGAGACCAGGTTCACGTTCACGATGCCCGTGGAAGCGAACGGTATACTGCTCGGACGGACGAAGCATAAGACGCCGCCTGAGCCAACTTAGGCAACACTGCGCAGCGCGCGTTAGCTTTGGCGACCCAATTGCCGTAGCGCGCCTTCAAGAATGGCGTACTGGTGAGCCACAAGCTGTTCGACATAGCTCCGCTCAAGTAAAAGCGCCTTGGCTTCCGATTTGCCCCTAGCCTCACGACCGAGAGTCGCTTCGGATCCGTCCGTCATTAGAAAAGGTTCGTAGTGTTTCTCGCCGAAAGCTGACGTTGGAGGCCCTTGACCCAACGTCAGCTGTTAGCCCATGGCGGACCTTGTTCCACCGCTTGCGGATGGTCAGCTTTTGACCCTTAGCGGACCAATCGCGGCTCTGACGCATTTGATGCAGACTGGGGCGTTTGCGTTGTAACAACGCGGCAATAAACGACGGGACGCGGATGGACTAGGCTTGCAAAGTTATCGAGGAATACGCCGGCTTCCCGAGAGGGCTAACCGGAAAGCTGTGACTTTGAATGAGTTACGGGCGCCTCACCAAATCGATCCCTTCGGTTTATCGATGCCAATTGGGACCTGTTTTGAACTCGTAACAGCTCAGCCGATGGCATGGCCGCAAGCCGCTACCGCATTAGGTCCTTCAATAAGATATTACAAGCGTTGCATCACCGGCCACGGCTTGCGCTGTTCAACGCATTGCGCCGCCATGCCCCCGGGCTGACGCCGACGATCGCAGAGAACACTCGCGTGAAGTGGCTCTGGTTAGCAAAGCCGGCCGAGATGGCTATCTCGGACAATGATGACCCTCCCTCGCTCATCAGACGCTTCGCGGTTCTCACGCGATGATGCAGAAGCCAACGATGAGGCGGCAAACCGGTCGCAACGCGGAACGCGCGCGAGAAATGGCTGACGGACAGACCGAGTTCCGCGGCGATCGCCTGCAAAGGCAGCTTGCCGCCGAGATTCGCTTCGAGTTTGTCACATGCGCGAACAAGTTGCCATTGCGCAAGCGCACCGCGGTCGGGCTCCGGCTCCGGCCTGAAACCACCATAGGTCTCCGCCACATGGGCGATGAGCGCCAGCATCATGTGATCGATGAAGAGCTGGTTGACCTCGTCCGGCCTTCTCAGTCCCTCGCGCAAGGAAGCACCGATGTGACGGACGATGGCATCGTCGTGCCCGATGGGCCTGCAGTCGAGCGTATCGACGCGGCGCGCTCCCGACTGATCGGCGAGACCATCGAGCGCCGAACGCGGCACATAGAAAAACATCGAGTGGAACGGCTTGTCGATCACGTAGCGGGGGTCGGCTTTTAGATCGTACAGATACGTCGTTCCGGCACGGACATCCGCCTTCGTGAGGTGACGACCCTGTTCCCAAATCTCGCAATCCGGGTAGTCTCGCAATTTCAGGCTGATGAGATAGGCATCTTCCGCAGCGAACGAACCAGAAAGGCCTAGTTCAGGGTTGTCGTGTCGCGTTTCCGTGACTGCGATCTCGGCATTGCGCAGCGACCGGGTCATCAGCATGGGCGGCGCTTCCTCCAGGCGGAGGAATGCTCCGAGTCGTTCACCGTACGCGCCTGTCCTGCTCATCGGATGTCTCGTCTGTGCCGTGGTGAAGTAGGCCACACTACAACCCACTCCTTCCAAGTTCCTATATCGGTAACTACCCGCTATTTCCAAGCCCGACGAAGTCGCACCCGCCCCTGTAGATTCCCCCCAAATTGTCACACGTTTGAGACCGACCGACCCCGCTCCGACAGCAGGCGGGCGACTAGCTGCTGCGTCGACATCACGACTTTTCACAAACGCACGCGATTGGCGCGCGCCAGGCATTCGCGCAGCAGAATCAGGCAAGAGATGGCAAAATCAGGAAAGACGCAAATTTTCGCCCCTCCTAAAAGCCCGCAAATCAACGGCTTTGGGACCTGGATGGCGCGCCTTCGGGCCGATGAAGCCGTTGAGCAAAGATCACCAGACTGGCCCCCCTACGATGGCGGCTGAATCAATTTGGCGCGCGGCAGTGACGCGCCGCTGCACCAGTAAAGCCATGAGCAAAATTGTCTTGCGCGAGTCCTCGACCAATGCCCCCGCCGCGTCGGAGGTGCGGCGCGACCCGGCGGGCGACCGCCTCCCCGCCGATTTGGAGATGGCGCGCGTGCTCGGCACGGTACCTTTCCGCATGGCCCTGGATTCCTCGGGCGCCGGGATTGCGCACTGGAAGCACGAACCGTTGCACGATGTGGTCGCGCCCATGAGCCATCACGTCGTCATGGCTTACAACAGCGCGGTGCAACGCATGGAGCGGCGGTCCGGGCAATCCGTCGCAATCGGGACCTTTCGCCCGGGAGTCGTGACGATCATTCCCGAGGGATCGAGCTCCCGGTGGGACATTCCCAAGCCCGTCGACGTCGTTCAACTCTACCTTCCGCAAACTACGCTTAATCGCGTTGCCGACGAAGCGGAAGTTGGCGCACCGTCCGAACTTCTCGAGCGAACCGGGCATCCCGACCCCGTCACGTCCCGATTGCTCCTGAGCGCCGCGGATGTGCTGGAAGGAAACGAGGCTCTCGATACGCTGTTCAGACAGCAATTCATGGATTTGCTTGCAACGCGTCTTCTCGCCGCGCACACCGGCTCACCAAGCACGATAGCGCCAGCCAGGGGCGGGTTGGCGCCGAGAACATTGCTTCGGGCGATCGAGCGCTTGCGCTCCGAAAGAGATGCCGACGTTTCGCTCGCCTCGCTTGCCGCCGAAGCTGGCTTGTCGCGATTTCACTTCTGCCGCGCGTTCAAAGACAGCACCGGGCTTTCGCCGCATGCCTGGCTGCGTCAGCACCGGCTCGAGCAAGCCATGAACATGCTGCGCGATACCGACGAGTCCGTCGTCTCGATCGCCGTCACGCTGGGCTACTCCTCTCAGACCGCATTCGCCGCAGCGTTTCGAAAGCTGACCGGGGAAACGCCGAGCGATTGGCGACGGCGCGTGCGTTAGCAGCAATCTCGCTGCAATCACCGCAATCGCGCTGGGGCGCTGGCAAATCCAGCCCGCTAGACATCCATTGTGACCTACACCTGCAATGGAGCAGCAAATGCCCTTGAAAACCTCTCTCTGTCGGCTCGCGAGCACCTCGCGCCGCAACATCCTCGCAACGGCTCTTCTGTATACGGCTTCGTTGACCGTCCGCTCCACCTCGGCCGTCGGCCGCGACGCCGGGCCCGCCGTCCTCTCTGCCGGGACGAAAGATGATGCAAGCTTCGTCACCACCAGCGACGGCGTCCAGATCTTCTACAAGGACTGGGGACCGAAATCTGCACAGCCGATCGTCTTTCATCATGGCTGGCCGCTCAGTGCCGATGACTGGGACCCCCAGATGCTGTTCTTCCTCGGCAAGGGTTTTCGCGTGATCGCGCATGATCGCCGCGGTCATGGCCGCTCGAGCCAGGTCAGCGGCGGCCACGACATGGATCACTATGCCGCCGACGTCGCCGCACTCGTCGAGCATCTCGATCTTCGCAACGCCGTTCATATCGGCCATTCCACCGGCGGCGGCGAGGCCACGCGCTACGTCGCGCGTCATGGCCGGGATCGGGTGGCCAAGCTGGTGCTCATCGGCGCGGTGCCGCCGCTGATGCTCAAGACCGAGGCCAATCCTGGCGGACTGCCGCTTGAAGAATTCGACGGCCTACGCCAGCGGCTCGCCGCCAACAGGTCTCAATTCTACTTCGAATTCGCAAGCGGTCCCTTCTACAACTACAATCGTCCAGGCGCCGCGCCTTCTCAGGCAGTCATCTGGAATTGGTGGCGTCAAGCCATGACGGGCAGCAGCAAGGCGCATTACGACGGCATAAAGGCGTTCTCCGAAACCGACTTCAGCGAAGACCTGAAGAGCATCGCGGCCCCGACGCTGGTGCTGCACGGCAGCGACGACCAGATCGTTCCGGTCGCCGACTCGGCTGAGCTCGCGGCTCGCCTGCTCAAGCACAGCACACTGAAGATCTACGACCTGCTGCCGCACGGCCTGTGCACAACGCATCCAGAGATCGTCAATGCCGACTTGCTCAGATTCGTGACGACTTAGCCGCCCCTCATTCGCAATCGCATCAATCAAGGACAATTCAACATGCGCATCGTCATCATAGGCGCCGGCTTCGCCGGCATGTATGCCGCCCTCTCAGCCGCCCGCCTGCGCGACATCCACGGCGCGCCGCCGGACAAGCTCGAGATCGCGGTCATCGCGCCCGAACCGACGCTCGTGGTTCGCCCGCGGCTCTACGAACCGAAGCCCGAGACCCTGGCGGCCCCGTTGCTGGACGTCTTCAAGGCGATCGACGTCGTTTATGTCAAGGGTCAAGCCGAGGCGATCGATACCACCTCCAAGGTGGTCGAGGTCGCCGCAGCGCAGGGCACGCGGAACAAGCTGTCCTACGACAGGCTGGTGGTCGCGACGGGGAGCCAGCTGTTTCGCCCCCAAGTCCCCGGCCTTGCGGAGCACGGTTTCAGCGTCGACCAGCTCGAGGATGCCGTTGCGCTCGATCGCCACTTGCACGGGCTGTCAAGCCGCCCAGCCTCGGAGGCGCGCAATACCGTTGTCGTCGCAGGCGGCGGATTCACGGGCATTGAGGCGGCGACCGAGGTGCCTTCGCGCCTGCGCAAGATCCTTGGTGAAGACGCGAAGCTGCGCGTGGTGATCGTCGACCGCAACGAGGGGATCGCCCCTGACATGGGTGCCGGCCCTCGCCCAGTCATCGAAGCGGCGCTGCGCAAGCTGGGCGTCGAAACCAAGCTTGGTGTCGGCGTGACCTCCCTCGACAAGTCCGGCGTCTCGCTTTCCAGCGGCGACCGGATCGAATGCGAGACAGTGATCTGGGCCGCCGGCATGCGCGCGGCGCCGTTGACGGCGCAGATCCCCGCCGAACGGGACAAGTTTGGCCGGCTGCTCGTCGACCGCGATCTGCGCGTGCCGTCGGTAAGCGGGGTCTTCGCCACGGGCGATGCGGCACGAGCCGCGTGTGACGATGTCGGGAATTACGCGCTGATGTCATGTCAGCACGCGACCCGAATGGGCGCCTTCGCCGGCAACAACGCCGCGGCCGAGCTGCTCGGCGTTCGGACCAGACAGTATCACCAGAAGGCCTACGTCACCTGTCTCGACCTCGGCGAAGCCGGCGCGCTGTTCACCCGCGGCTGGGACCGCACGGTCGAGATGGTCGGCGACGCGGCAAAGAAGACCAAGCGAGAGATCAACACAGTCTGGATCTATCCGCCCAAGGCCGAGCGTGCCGCAGCGCTCGCGTCCGCTGATCCCGAGCGCGTCACCGCGCTCTAGCAACTACCCCCAACCTCGAAAAGGAGAATCAAGATGAATCTGCACAACGCCTCCATTGCCGCGAAACCCGAAGAGCTCGTGCCCTCGCGCTATGCGGTGCGCATAGGCGACATCGACGTCCTGGTGGTCAGCGACGGGGTGCTGCCGCTGCCGAGCACTATGCTGGCGCACAACGCTGACCCGGCCGCACGGGCCAACTGGCTGAACGAGATGTTCCTGCCTCAAGATGCGTTCGACTGGGCCCTGAATGCGGTGATGGTACGCAGCGCTGACAAGACGATCCTCATCGACGCCGGACTGGGGTCCGACCCGGACTTGCATCTGCCGCGAGCTGGACAGTTGGTCAAGCGGCTTGAGGCCGCCGGGATCGACCTCTCGTCCGTGACCGATCTAGTATTGACCCACATGCATATGGATCACGTAGGCGGCTTGCTGGTGGAGGGCGTGAAGGAGCGGTTGCGCAACGACCTGCAGATCCACGTCGCCGCCGCGGAAGTCGAGTTCTGGGAGTCTCCGGATTTCACCCACACTAACATGCCCCAGGGGTTTCCCGATGCGCTTCGCGCCGCTGCCAAGCAGTTCATGAAGATGTACGGCAGTCAGATCCGCAAGTTCGACGAGCAGCACGAGGTTGCGCCCGGGGTCGTCGTCCGCCGCACCGGCGGTCACACTCCCGGACACAGCGTGGTCCGCGTGGCCTCCGGCGGCGAAGCGCTGACATTCGCCGGGGACGCCGTGTTCGCCGTCGGGTTCGACCAGCCCGAATGGCACAACGGCTTCGAGCACGACCCTGAGGAGGCGGCGCGCGTTCGCATCCGGCTACTGCGGGAGCTCGCGCAGAGCGGCGAGCTGCTGGTGGCCACGCACATGCCGTTCCCGTCGGTCGGCCATGTCGCGGTCGCCGGCGACGCGTTCCGTTGGGTCCCGGTCTTCTGGGACTACTGACCGCCAGTCGAGTCGAATCCGAACCAGTGGCGGGTGCTCGCAGACGCGATGCGCCCGCCAATGTCGAACATGGAGTTCGCCACATGAAATACGAGAACGTCCGCGCATCCTCGTTTGCAATGCCGCTGAGCAGCCCGGCCTTTCCTCCCGGTCCTTACCGCTTCGTCGACCGCGAGTATTTCATCATCCAATACCGCACCGATCCCGACGCGCTGCGCCGCGTGGTGCCGGAACCGCTGGAGGTCACCGACTCGGTCGTGAACTACGAGTTCATCCGCATGCCGGATTCCACTGGTTTCGGCGACTACACCGAGAGCGGCCAGGTCATTCCAGTATCCTACAAGGGCCAATTGGGCGGCTTCACCCATCAGATGTTCCTGAACGACCATCCGCCGATTGCGGGCGGGCGCGAATTGTGGGGATTTCCCAAAAAATTGGCGCAACCGAAGCTGGAGGTCGAAATCGACACGCTGGTCGGTACATTGGACTACGGTTCGGTCCGTATTGCGACCGGCACCATGGGCTACAAGCACCGCACGCTTGATACCGCGGCGGAAGCCAGGAAGCTCGCTGCCCCTAACTTCCTTCTCAAGATCATTCCGCATGTCGACGGTTCGCCGCGCATCTGCGAGCTGGTGCGCTTCCACCTCGAGGACATCACCGTGAAAGGTGCTTGGACCGGGCCCGCCGCCCTGGATCTGTACTCGCACGCGCTGGCACCCGTCGCCGAGTTGCCGGTACTGCAGGTCGTGTCGGCCAAGCACCTCATCGTGGACCTGACGCTCGGGCTCGGCGGCGTGGTCCATGACTATCTTGCCGCCGACCCGGCAACTCCGCGCCGCGGCTCGGTCTCTGACGTCTCGATCGAAGCAAATGCCGGCTGACCGAGATCAGCCCTATATCCGGAGCTTCAGAAAATGCTGAACGTTATGCGTGGGAAAATTGATCAGGCGCCGCAACCGGCCAGGCCATTGCCATATGATGTCGTGGCCCTGGTGCTGCAGGGTGGCGGCGCGCTCGGTGCCTATCAAGCCGGGGTATACGAAGGCCTGCACGAAGCCGGCATACGCCCGAACTGGTTGGCTGGCATTTCGATCGGTGCGCTGAACGCCGCCATTATTGCCGGCTCGCCCGAGGCCGAACGGATCGAACGGCTGCGCAAGTTCTGGGAGAGCATCTGCGCGGCGGCGGTGGAATGGCCGGTCGGCGAAGGGCTTGCCCATGCGATGCCGTTCGCCTTCGATCTCCGCTCAGCGCACAATGCCCTGGCGGCGCTCAGGGCCCTCCTCCAGGGGCAACCCGGGTTTTTCAAGCCACGTTTCCCGCCACCGTTCTTGTCGCCCTTCTCGGGCAACGCAGCGACGAGTTTCTACGATACCTCACCATTGCAGCAGACGTTGGAGCAGCTTGTCGACTTTGATCGGCTGAACGCGGGGGAGGTGCGCGTCAGCGTTGGCGCGGTCAACGTCCGTACGGGCAACCTGACCTACTTCGACACGGCTGAACGCCGGCTCGGACCGCAGCATTTCATGGCATCCGGTGCCCTGCCGCCGGGCTTCCCTGCGGTCGAGGTCGACGGCGAGCACTATTGGGACGGCGGCGTCGTTTCGAACACGCCTCTATCCCGAGTGCTGTCGAGCGAGCCGCGCGACACGCTGACCTTCCAGGTCGACCTTTGGTCGGCGCGGGGCCGTGTGCCGAATGACCTGATGGAGGTGTCGAGCCGCCAGAAGGATATTCAGTATTCCAGCCGCACACGCGCCATCACGGACCAGGCGCTGCGGATGCAGAATATGCGTCGAGCGCTGCAGCGAATGCTTGAACTGCTGCCGGATGGCGCGAAGCAGGATCCGGAAATCCGCGACATCGCGGACATGGCTCGCCATCGCTCCTGCAACATCATCCATCTGATCTATCAGTCCAAGACCTACGAGCGCCATTCAAAGGACTACGAATTCGGGTTGAACGCGATGCGCGCGCATTGGCAGAGCGGTTTGGAGGATATCCGCCGTACGTTGGCCGATCCGCGGCGGCTAGACCCGCCCGCTCCCGAGCTCGGCATTGTCACGCACGATATCCACCGCCGCGACTGATCTCGCGGCAAATCTCACATCATAGCATCGAAAGGAAGTCCCATGTTGAAGGGCAGGGTAGCCGTCGTCACCGGATCGACCAGCGGTATCGGGCTCGGTATCGCCCGTGAGCTGGCCAAGCTCCGGGCTGACATCGTTTTGAATGGCTTTGGCGATGCCAGCGGAATAGAGGCGCTCCGCGGCGGGATCGAACGCGAGCATGGTGTACGCGCCGTTTACGATGGCGCCGATATGTCGAAGGAGGAGGCCGTGCGCGGATTGATCGCAGCGACGGTCGAGAAATTCGGCCGGCTCGACATCCTCGTCAACAATGCCGGCATCCAGTTCACTGCGCCGGTCGAAGAATTCCCAGCCAACAGGTGGAACGCGATTCTGGCGATCAATCTGTCGGCCGCGTTCCACGGCATTGCGGCGGCGGTCCCCCAGATGAAGAAGCAGTGCTGGGGCCGGATCGTCAACATCGCCTCCGCGCACGGCCTCGTCGCCTCGACGCATAAGGCAGCCTACGTCGCGGCCAAGCACGGCCTGGTCGGCCTGACCAAAGTGGTCGGCCTGGAGACCGCGGGGAGCGGGGTCACGTGCAATGCGGTCTGTCCGGGTTGGGTGCGAACGCCCCTGGTCGACAAGCAGATCGACGACATCGCTGCGCAAAGAGGGATTAGCCGGACGGAAGCCGCCAGGACACTCCTCGCGGAGAAGCAGCCGTCCCTCGAATTTGTTTCTCCGGCGCAGCTTGGCGGAACTGTCGCCTTTCTATGTTCGTCCGCCGCCGACCAGGTCACCGGAACGTCGATCTCGGTCGATGGCGGCTGGACGGCCCAGTGACCGCAGAGGAGCACGATCAACATGCGTAGCAAAGAGAAGGTCATCATCGTGACCGGCGGCACTTCAGGAATCGGGCGAGCGGCGGCAATCCGGCTCGCCAATCAGGGCGACAAGGTGCTCGTGACGGGCCGCCGGGCGGGTCCGTTGGACGAAACGATCGCCGAGCATCCGAACATCGAGGGGATAGTTGCGGACGCGGCCTCGACCGATGATGCCAGGCGCACAATCGCCAAGGCGGTGGATCTCTGGGGCAGAATAGACGCCTTGGTCAACAACGCCGGCGCCGGCGCAATCCTTCCATTGGCGGATACCTCGGCCGATCACATCATGGATATCTTCTCGGTCAACGTGCTCGGTCCTAGCCTGCTTGCCTCCGCTGCGCTTCCGCACCTGAAGGCGGGGCGCGGCACGATCATCAACGTGTCGAGCACCTTTGGTCACCGGCCCGCAGCCGGACTGTCTCATTATGCAGCGAGCAAGGCGGCGCTGGAGCATCTGACCCGTTGCTGGGCGCTGGAGCTTGCGCCCTTCGGCATACGGGTGAACGCCGTCGCCGCTGGGCCAACGGAATCCGGCGCCCTCACCGGCATGATGGGGCTGACCCAGGAACAAGCCGCCGCGGTGAAAGAACAGGAGCGCGTGCGCATTCCGCTCGGACGGCGAGGGATCCCGGACGATGTCGCAGAATGGATTGTCCGGCTTGCGGGCTCGGGCTCGGAATGGATGACGGGGCAGGTAGTTGCAATCGACGGCGGCCTGGGGTTGGCCTAGTCGCGATCGCGGTGTGGGCGCTGAGTGGGGAACGTGATGATCACCACAACGGATGCCGACCTTAGGCAGAGGGCCGATGAGCTCGAACATCGACTGCAAAGCAGAGTAGCCGAGAACGCCCGCTTGCAGAGCGAACTCGCTATCGCGCTGGAGCGGCAGACCGTCACGGCAGGAATACTCAATGTCATCGCCAGTTCGCCAACTGACGTGCAGCCGGTATTCGACGTCATCTCCGAAAGCGCGAGGCGATTGCTTGCCGGCCAAACGGCGCTCGTGACACGTGTCGTCGGCGACATGCTTCATCTGGCGGCATGCACGGCAGGAAGTGTGGCCGGTGATGAGGAGATCCGAGTTTCATTCCCCGCACCGCTCACGTCCTCCGGGATCCACAGCCGCGTCGCACTCACGTCGACGATCGCATTTCGCTCCGACATCGAGACCGACCCGGGTGTCCATCCGGCGATCAAGAGCATGGCGCGCGCGAGGGGATATCGAAGCATCGTGGTCGTGCCCATGCTCCGAAAAGGTGTGGCGATCGGTACGATCGGCGTTTCGCGCGTCGAACCGGGAACCTTCACGGACAGCCAGATCAACCTTCTCAAGACGTTCGCCGATCAGGCCGTGATCGCGATCGAGAACGCGCGCTTGTTCGAAGAGCTAGAGGCACGCACGAAGGAACTTGCCGGATCCCTCGACGATCTACGCGCGGCCCAGGATCGACTAGTACAGACAGAAAAGCTCATTTCACTCGGTCAGCTCACCGCTGGCATTGCGCACGAGATCAAGAACCCGCTCAATTTCGTCAACAATTTTGCCGCGCTCTCAGTCGAGCTGACCGGGGAGTTGAACGAGGTTCTCGTCCCGCTCATGCTGCCAAATGACATCCGCGAGGAAGTCCATGAACTGAGCGGGCTGCTAACAGACAATCTTCAGAAAATCGTGCAGCATGGTAAGCGCGCCGACTCAATCGTCAAGAACATGCTCCTGCATTCGCGTGGTGGCGGCGGCGAACATCGCGCTGCCGACGTCAACGCGCTGGTCGAGGAGAGCCTCAATCTCGCCTACCATGGCGCGCGCACCGAAAGACCACAATTCAACGTGACCCTCGTCCGCGAGTTCGATCCGGACAGCGGCATTGCCGATGTATTCCCGCAGGAGATCACGCGAGTGCTGCTGAACGTCATATCAAATGGCTTCTATGCCGTGGCCAAGCGCTGCAACAACGGTGATCCCGGATTTGAGCCGAAACTCTGCGTCAGCACGCATGATCGCGGTGATCACGTTGAAATCCGAATTCGTGACAATGGCGTTGGCATTCCGCCCGAGGTGAAGGAGAAAATGTTCAATCCGTTCTTCACGACTAAGCCGCCCGGAGAAGGAACGGGCCTCGGACTATCGATGAGTCACGACATCATCGTGAAGCTACATGGCGGCAGGATCGATGTCGAAACAGAGCCCGGCGAATTCACCGAGTTCACCATCTTGCTGCCGCGCAACACCCCCCTTTCGGACAGTATCGCAGGCTGACCATGACCGTAACAGTGCTCGTGGTGGATGACGAACCCGATCTGGAGGTGCTCTTCCGCCAGCAATTTCGGCGCGAGCTTCGCGCCCAACGCTTTGTAATGGACTTCGCCGGTTCGGCAGCGCAGGCCCTGGACCGCATTTCCGATACCGGCGAGCGAACGCTGATTCTCATCCTCTCCGACATCAACATGCCCGGGATGAGCGGGCTGGATATGCTGCCGGAGCTTCGCTCTCGGCGGCCCGACGTTCCCGTGATCATGATCACAGCGTACGGAGACGCCGAAACGCGTAAGACGGCCCTTGAGCGGGGCGCGCAGGCCCTGTTGACCAAGCCGATCGACTTAGGACAGGTCCGCCGAGCGATCGAGGCGAGACTGGAACATGCCGCATGACCTCGACTGTTCTTGTCGTCGATGATGAACCTGATCTGGAGGCGCTGGTCCTCCGGACGTTTCGCCGGCAAATCCGCGAGCGGCGCATAAGGTTTTTGTTCGCTCGCGACGGTCTTGAAGCGCTGCAATCGATCGAATTGCGTCCGGATGTCGATCTCATGGTGTTGGACATCAACATGCCGCGCATGGATGGCCTTTCCCTGTTGGCGAAAATGCAGGAGCGAGAGGACAAAAAGGCGGCAATTGTCGTTTCGGCGTACGGCGATATGATCAACATACGGACCGCAATGAATCGTGGCGCTTTCGACTTTCTGACCAAGCCCATCGATTTCGCCGACCTGGAATCCACGATCAACAAGACCATCCGACACATCGAGACCTTGCGCGAAGCACGGCGACGACAGGCGGAGGCTGAGCGCGCTCATGCGTCGCTATCGAGATATTTCTCGCCGCAGATCGCAAGTCGCCTCGCGAACAATGGCGCCGGCATGGAGGTGCACCGCAGGGACGTCGCGGTCATCTTCACCGACATCACTGGCTTCACCTCTCTGGTGGAGAACACGGCTCCCGACCTGCTCGGGGTTTTGCTCGGAGAATACGTCGGCGGAATCACGGACGTCGTGTTCTCGCACGAGGGAACGGTGGCTAAGATTATCGGGGACGCCATTCAGGTGCTGTTCAACGCGCCAGGCGACCAGCCTGACTACGCAACCCGGGCGGTTGCCTGCGCGCACGCCATCGACGTCTGGGCGGAAGGATTCCGGGCCGACTGGTTGGCGAAGGGCATTGAGTTCGGCGCCACGCGCATCGGCGTCCACGCCGGCCCGGCGCTGGTCGGCAATTTCGGCGGCAACCGCTTCTTCGACTACACAGCGTATGGGGACACCGTGAACACCGCGGCAAGGCTCGAGGCTGCCAACAAAACGCTGGGTACCCGCATTTGTGTCAGCGATCCCGTCGCCCGAGCGGCGGCCGACTTCAAGGGTAGGCCGGTAGGCGATCTGCTGCTTCGCGGCCGCAGCGAGCCGCTTCGAGCTTTCGAGTCGCTGGATACGCCGGCGTTCGAGGCGCCGTCGGCAGAACGATATCGGAAGGCTTTCGCGAAGCTTGAGGCGAAAGATGAGTCGGCTATGGCCGCTTTCGCGGCCCTGGTGGGCGCGCACGCCGACGACAGGCTCGCAGGCTTTCACCTGAAGCGGCTGCTGAACGGCGCATCGGGCGTTCTGGTGCAGGTCGCTTAGACTTCGGCGCCCGCCTGCCTAGTAGAACTTGCTAAATGTGGCCACCTAGAGCTCGAGGCAGAGTGCGATGGTGACCGCAGAGCCTACAACGTCCGAACGCCGTTCCCGGTTCGTCGTTGCAGGCGCAGAACCATCGACACGCGTTTCCACGTTGCCCGTGTCGGTCTGAATTATAACGTCAAAGCCCAGTCGCCTCAAAAAAAGAGTTATTGGCTCTAGCTCCCCGCCTTTTCGTATTGATTGCTGCCCTCAAGGTCACAGATCGCTGCCAAGCTGATGATGCGTGGCAACTGGCTGGATGGAGGTTGCGCCGACGTCCGCCATTGGCCCATCGCTGCCCAGCGGAATGCTCGGTAGGGCGTCGGCTCTCGGGTGTAGAGCGGAAACTGATTGCAGCGGTCTGGACCACCGATTGCGACCCTAAGCGGACTCTCAGGCTGGCTGAGCCCCCTTGAAGGGAGCGAACGGAAATGTGCGCCGGTTCATAAGTTTAGCGAGATTCACTTGCTTTAATGCGGCTCCGGCCGGGCTCTCGCTAATTCGAAGTGATATTTTAGTATGCTTTTGTTTTGGGGACTTCATGCGCGATTTTCCGGAAATCCCTTCTGCTAAACGGTTAAACGAACTCGCTGCTCAGCTCTCAGAATTGGAAGATCTCCGAGTCCAGGTCGAGGAAGCGGAGCGACGCGCCCGCCGCAAGCCCGTATCGCACGCGACATCACCCAACCCGCGCCGCCTGCGTCCCCGGCCCTGAGGGGAGCGAACTTGACGGGTCTGCTTTTAACATTTGTTGGAGTACCCCGACCTTCAATCTGCTATCCGCACCCGATCACCGCACGGTCCGAGGCATCTATCGGTGATGCGAGCGACAGTCGCGCTCCCGCCAGAAGCGAGCGGGAAACTATGTGCGAGAAGTGCGATCAGATCGACGCAAGGATTCGGCAACTCCGTATTCTCATCTCCCCCGGATTGGAGTCGCTACCCCGTGTAATGATTGAAGCCGCGGTTGAGGCGTTGCAGGCGGACAAGTTGGCGTTGATGTGTAGCAGCATCTCGCCGACATCGGTAAGTAGCCCTCAGAAGCCCAATTAGACCCGCGAAATGGCACTCCGCATCTATTGACTGCCAATCGTGAAAGTAGAAAGGTACTTACATCATCGCGCGTGTCGTGCATTGTTCGGTGACTGAGAGACCAGTTGTGCTCCCGTCTACTCGAACATTGAGGAGCCACGACTATGCCGATCTCGCGTATGATCGCGAATACTCACTTCACCCCCGAACAGCAACACCTTCTCGAATTGGCTTTTAACCACGCTTTGCGCAAGCTCGACCTTGCCGGTCGAAACGATCCGATCTGCGATCTGGTCGCGAGTAGGATGATCGAGCTTTATGACGGCGGGGTCACCAACGCTGTCGCCTTGGCCGAGTTAACGATCCGGGAAATCGGCCGGCCGAAGAAGTGACGACCCTGAACGGGTGCGCGCGCGATTTCTAACTTAACGTAAGAGGTGGCCGTTCATCTCGGTCAATGGCATTGTTCTGCGGATGCTGATCCGAACATCACCGAGCGAGTCCATCCGAGCGCCGTCGCCCCCGTGTGACGACTGCCGCCTGCCGGCGATATTCAAAACGACGGTTTCGCGCCTGGAGGCTGGCCGCCCACCTGCGCGAGTCTACCAGTGCCCGAACTGCGCTAGAGTCATTTGGGACGATTAGACCGGGAATGGCTGCGCGAGTGCAAAAAAAACCGGACCGCTCGGCACCAGGGGAGTGGACTGAATGGTTTGCTTCTCGCCCGTAGCTGACCTTCACCGCAGTACCCGCGACGCCCGCCCGTGGCGGACATCGACTATTTGCTCCGCACCGTCCGCTCACAAGAGCTGAGCGGAATTGGCTTCCCGGAGCAGCGAGGGCAGCCACTGACCTAAACCGGAAGCTCACCGACTTCGTGTATGAACCATTTGAATTGTGAGCCCGACCAAGGGTCGGAACAGGGTTCGCTGATAGCGATATCTGGCGGGTGAAGAGAAGTGCTTTCAAAGCCAAAAGTGACGACTGATACTCTATGGACGCTAATCTCAATGCTCGTCTCAATCTGGGTGTTTGATTGGATTGAGCAGAAGCTGTTCGGCCACACGACCGGCATGGGCATCCTGATCGGATGGATTGTTGGACTGATGATCTACTATGGCGTAAATCACTTCCGAATTTCGAAACTAGACAGCGAAGGCTATCGCCGGGGAGCCGGAGAGGACTGAGCTGAACGGAGTGAATGGGCCAGTCGGCACTCGGCCCGAAGCTGACACACAGCGGCGCCTGCTGAATTGTCAGCGTGTGACCCCGTTGCGGACATCGGCAAATTTCGTCGATGTAGAGTCTCGGAGAAGCACAACGGCAACATTTCTCTGAGTCGCAGAACGATCAGGGTTGGAGCCGCGAGAGGAGTCGTTGTCGGTCTTGGTCGCGACTTCGCTGATCTTGGCGCATCCGTTCAAGTTCGGCTTCGGCTTTGGTCGTGTCTTGACCGTTGCGCTTCAAATCAAGAACCACGGCCTCCTGCTCAGCGAGCCGTCGTTCTCCTTCGACGACATCGCGCTCGATCCGCCTCAGCTCATCAAACAGTGCGGTTTGATCCATGACAATGTTGCAACGCCTGTCCGCAGCGCAGGATCTCGGTGGCCAAGAATGGCCCCAGCTCGCAGGGGGCGGGCGGAGCTGGGGCCATTTCACTTGGGGTACCCTTGGGGAAGGGCATCGGGAAAACTCGGCAAAAGCGCGAACGTTCCACCGCGAAATGATCCCGGGCGCCCCCGGCACTGGACCGGGTCGCCCGGGACCGCCGAGGCGCCGACGCAATGCCAAGCACGGTAAGCGTCGAACCAATCGATTCGCAGCGGCCACCGGATCAAAGGACATTCGGCACCTCGAAGCCAAACCAGAGAGTTGGCCGGGGTAGCCAGCTAAGTCTCTTCGCCAGTGTGATTTTTGTACCCCGCTCGGCTGGCGCCCTAGGGCGAAAGTCACAGGTGTCCTGGGAACGAAGGTTAATTGATTAAATTCGTTTAACGTGATTTAATCTGGTTTTCTTGGAGGACGTCGCATGCCAGCTCAGAAAGATGATCGTCGGGAATTCCTAAAAACATGCGGACGGTTCGCCGCCGTGACACCTCCGACGATGACGCTGCTGCTCTCGACATCCCTCACGTCCGATGCAATTGCGAAGTCTGGCGGTGGACCGGCCGGCCCGCGCGGCAACAATGGCAAGGGCAACGGCGGCGGCGACGGCAGCCCCAATGGCAAGACCGATATCGGCCGCTAAGTCTTTGTCGAGCTTGGAACGCTTAGCCGGTTGCTAGGTTTTCCCGGCGCCATCCCCAATTGGGTAGCGCTGTCGGGCCCCAGCTCTTTCCCCAGCCCTCCGGAGCTGGGGCCTGTGTTGCTCTGCAGCTCCGAACTGGTGCATCGGCCTTGGTGCTCGCGCTTCTGCTGCGCGAAGCCATCAAAGGTGCTCACGCGTGAGTTCTCTTCCGTTTAACGACGGGGGCGCAACACGCATCGGCGATGGCAGGCGCGCAGATGCGGGACGACCCGCACAATAATCCTTCATCAAGAAGCCGTGGTGGCGCCAGCAGCCATCCCATCCGGACCCGCCTGCTACGAGAGCAGCAGCAGTCGTGTTGCGCAGCGAAAAAGCAAGTCTTCTATCTAACGTTCCAAGACGCGGGTTTATCGTCTGTGAAATGCGGTGGCCTGGCAGCCCTTGTGTATACTTTTACACCTTTGTGGCGAAGCAATACTGCTACTATTTCCCGAACAGAGGGACGGGCAATGGAGCGGCCAAAAGATTCGCTGGGGCAACTTGATGCCCCTGCCTGCTCCAGTTGCAACGTCGGAATGAGATGGTTTCGATCCGAGTTGGTGCAAGACGACGCCGAGCCCATGATCGCTCACCTCTTCATTTGCCCTAATTGCAAGAGCGCTCAGCGGCGCGACACTAGGCTGACGCCAGTTCGCGTCCCTCCTGAAAGATTGTTGAGCCCGCGCCTCCGAGTTGTTGGCTAAAAGTGAGGCCGCCTCGGTTGGGGGCCTTCATATTCGGCCGCCGGCGTTTGCTCCTCCGCTCGTGGCCCGTAGCTGACCTTCGCAATAACCGCGACGCCCGCTACTGACCCTCAGCTGCCCTGAAGGCACTGCCTTGAGGGGAGTGGACGGCCCCCGCACGTATGACTAACGTCGGTAGCCCTGCCGAATAAAGATGAGCAAGCCGCATTAGATCGGGTGACGGAGGCGATACGCTCCCTCAACCAGGCTGTTGAAGAAGCCCGGGAATTGGGAATTGAAATCACCATCGAGGCCGATAAAGAAAGCTTTGTTGGCTCCAGACCCAGCTTTACCGCCAAGGCGATCATTGTCTGGAAGCTGAAATAAGGAGCAACCGTCCTATCTCCTTCGGAACCCAATCAACCTGTGTTAGTTACCTGCCATCACCGGCCAAGGCTTGCCCGTAGGCGTCGGTGGCTGAGAGATCATTGCGCTCCCGCCTGCGTGATAAGGGAGCACGGCCTATGCCGGTTTATCGTCCTACCGCTAATGTTCAAGAGCGAGCTGAGCAAACGCTCGAGGTCGTGCGAGCTGCTCGCGCAGTCACTGCCGGACACCTTTCTCGGTCGCAAGACGCAAGAGCCCCCGCGCAATATCGACGGTGAAACAGCCGACGAGATCCAATTCATTGTGCCGGGTGAGCAGGAGCCGCGGACCTAACTGCCGAAGGTCGCTGCCTTCAATATGGGAATGGCTCAGTTTGAGTAAGTTACTCAAAGAATAATTACTTCCCGCTGCGTATCAAAAGATAGAGACCAGACCCGGGGCTGTGTCATTATCCCCTTCATCACGGACCGGACCTTGGCTTTTATCCGTGACGAGAACGCGATTGCGCTCCCGCCTTCCTCCAATTGGAAAGGAGCGCGTTATGACGATCATTCGTCGGCGTCGTTTCAAACAAACTAAGTCACTTAAAGAACGGCTCCTTGAAGAGGCTCACAAGCTCTTGGAGGAGGCTAGGTTGCTGCCACACGGACCAGTGCGAGACGCGGCATTAAAAAGAGCAAGGCAAGCAGAGGCAGCCGCTCACATGGACGATTGGCTTAACTCGCCCGGCCTACGTCCGCCGAAGAAGGACGATCTCCCGGGGCCGAAGTAAGCCGCCTCAGTTCGCGGCCTCCTTTGACTATGCCCTGACTTCCGCTTGTGGCCCTTGAGCCGTTCCGGGCTAGGGGCCGACGGCGGCTTTTGACCCAAAGCAAGACGCCCTCGTCTTAGCCATCGATGTGGCCGGAGCGTCAAGCGCCGCCCGTTTGCTATTTGACGAGCAACCAGACGGCTGGTGCGGAAACCAAGCCGAGGACCACTAGCACCAGCATGAGGCGGCCAAACTTACCCCAAGTGCTAAGTTGAGAGAACTCGCGGTTCGGCATCTTGTCCAGCCAACGGCGGAAGCGAGCCAAGTGTGGCCCCAGTCCGCTTAGTTCCAGCCATTCCAGCATTTCAGGCCCTCTCAACCGAGATATTGGTAGAGGCGAGTTAATCCGAGCATGAAGCCATACTTAGAATTGGGATTGATGTCTCATTGTGGCCCATTGCTGACTTACGCTCTGAATGTTTGCGAGTCCGCTAAGTCGATCAAACCGGACGTCGGCCGCTGGTCGGCTTTTTCCATAACGATGAATATGCGAAGCCTATGAGCTTCTCCGCAAGGGTCAAAGGCTGCAATGCAGACTTTGGAGGGCCGACGGAGCGAGCAATTCGGTCTTCTGATCGTTCTAATCTAACAGCGCAGGCCCTGTTTCATCCACGATCGGAGCCGGCCCAGGCGCGGAGAGGTCGATCCCGCTGAGCGATCCGATACATCACACGTGACACCTGCGGCCTCGCGGACAGGCCACGACGGGTCTGCTGTTTGGTTCACCCCTTTCGTTTATCTTCCGCGCTTCTTCCATCGGAGCTCTTCGAGCGCTCTTCGAAACGATCAGCCCCCTTCGCTAGATCGTGCCCCATCTGGCGCTCGGTTTTCGCTTCATCCTTGGAAGTTGCTTCACGCAAGCCTTCGGCGGCTCGGTCCCCTGCTTTTGATGATTTTCGTTCGGCATCCATTGGTGGCTCTTTCCTGCAAAGACGCCTTCCTGGAAGTGATCCCGGTCGGACGTTCAATCCAATCTGATCGCCTGGACATTGTTCCTGGTTCGTTGGGGCTCCCCGTCGAGCCGTGGCGAAATAGTCGAACGGCATAGCCGTCATTGCAGCGGACAAGACGCTCGCTCCAACTTTCAGTTCAGTCGACGACGCGGCGGCTGATCGAGCTCACCACCAGTCTGGGCCGACGGCGCTCTGCTCGTCAAAATGGTGCACCGCACATGACCCAGTCTTAACATGCCTAAATCCACAAATTTGTGAAAGGGTTTAAACTCGGATATTTCCTGATGGGGCATCTCATGTTCGATACGACAACTACCGCGCTATTGCGCGCGGTCCTCGACGAAGTCTGCGAAAGCGTCTCTCAGCGCGAGATCGGGGCACGTACCCACGTCGCATCGAAGATTTTGGAAGCGGCTACCCGAGGCGAAGTTTCGCCCGAGGTGCTCAGGCAGATTGGCCGCGACGCCCTCTACGCACCTACGATGTGGCGCTGATCGCGGGGCTGGCGTGAACTTCCAAGTCACAGTCCTGAAGATCTTGGTGGCGTATCCGGACGGGTTTGCCCCGATGGAGGACCTCAAACGGGACATGGCTATTCTGGCGACCAGCGGCCGCGACTGGGCGGATCGGACCAGGCGCTTGGCAGCGCGAGTACCGGACCTTGACATCTTTTGCCAAGGGCTTGTCGAACGCATCAACGGGGGCTGGAAGATCACGGCCCGCGGGCGGGAAGTGCTCCATAAGATGGAAGCTCCCCCAGCCGCCGAGCCAGCCCAGCAGGCCCCCGTCGATAAGGCTAAAGCGGTATCCGAAACAGAGCCAGTTCCTCCGCTGCCTCAGGCCGCAGACCGTGCCAAGAGGCGGCGCGAACGCCGCGAGCGTCGTCGCGAGGCGCGCGAACGAGCGAGGGTGAACGCCTCTTGAGGTGAACTCCCGGCTGAGGAAAAAGCCTAGCCGAGCGCGACGGCTTAAATTGTCCCGGACCCTCGATTATTTCCCCAGCCCCACCCCAAAGCGTAACGCGCGTTACTTTGTTTGTGCCGACGAGAGCAGCTGCGTTTGAATGTCCCGAAGTATAGAGGAGGACGCAGACCTTCCGAGACTGCTACTGGAGGCTAGGCGGCGGCCTTCAGAGAATCGAGACGCTTGCGCAGAAATGCCAACACCATGATCTCGTCGGACGTGAGCTTGGCGTACTGACGCTTGAACTTCTGCGCGATTTTGGCTTCGATCATCTTCACGAGGTCACCGGACATGTAGGCATTCAGGACTTCCGGGTGCACATAGCACTTGCGGCAGATTGCGGGCGTGTTGCCGAGTTGCTTCGAGACGCTTTCGACCGCGGCGACGATGTTGCGCTTCGCCTCGGCCTGGCTATCGTACTTTTTGAATTCGCCCAAGGCCAACGCCGCCAGAACTGTTCCCGCCCAGGTGCGGAAATCCTTGGCGCTGAAGTCCTCGCCCGTGATGTCCTTGATGTAGGCGTTGACGTCACCGGAATCGACGGTGCGCGGCTGCCCATCGTCGTCCAGGTACTTGAAGAGCTCATGTCCCGGGATCTCCGCGCAGCGCTTCACGATGGCGGCTATCCGCTTATCCTCCACGCGAAGTTTCCATTGCTTGCCGGACTTGCCCGTGAAGTCGAACCGAAGGACGCCGCGGCCGACCGCGACGTGCTTGCGACGCATGGTAGTGAGCCCGTAGGACTTGTTTTTCTCGGCGTACTCGGCGTTACCGACCCGGATCAATGTCTTCTCCAGAAGACTGACTATTGTGGCCAGCACCTTCTCGCGCGGTAGGCCGTCTCTTTTCATGTCGAGGGCGGCCCGCTCCCGTATTGCAGGCAGTGCGGCAGCGAACTGGATGATATGCTCATACTTGTTCTGGTCGCGAAGCTCCCGCCACTTCGGATGATAGCGATACTGCTTGCGACCCCGCGCATCCAGCCCGGTCGCCTGGATGTGGCCGTTGGCCGAGGGGCAAATCCAAACGGATTCGTAAGCGGGCGGGATGCCGATTGACTTGATGCGCCGGATGACCGCGGAATCGGTGATGCGATTGCCGTCCTTGTCGTAGTAGCTGAAGGTGGTCCCAGTCCGCTTTCGCGTGTAACCCGGCGCAGAGTCGGTGACGTACCGCAGCCCTTCTTCCGCGATGCTGGCCGCAACCTCGGCGGTGCGGTCCAGAACCTGTTCGTCGTTGCCAGTCTCTCGGAGCATGGGCCTGTCCCTCGGAAGCACCCTGGGATCGAGGCTTCACTTCTCCTAAAGGGATAAAGACACCAGTTAGTTCCGTTCTGAGATCGGTGGATGCAATCCATCTCAGGTGAAGGCAGGGCCGTTACCTTGGGAAAAGGCGCTGCAAGTCGCTCGGCGTAGCTTAGCTTCAGACAATCGCCACAAAGTTCACCGAGACGCTCCCCACAGTTAGCTCCACGAAGGCCTCCATGTTCCAATATTCGCTCGATGTGCTGCGTCAGCGCTATGTCGTCGAAAAAAGACCGCTCGAGGTTAGCGTCGAGCAGATCTTGCGGGTCGACACCCGCGCTGGAGTCCGCGCCATCCTGGCTTCGATCGACAAACGGCGTTTTCAAAACAGGTCCGAAGGGCAGCGCCTCCGCAAGATGCTCAGTTTTGAAACCTCTCTGTGGGAGAGCGGCGTTCATGCCGTGGCGGGCGTGGACGAGGCCGGAATGAGCCCGCTCGCCGGGCCGGTCTCCGCTGGCGCCGTGATCCTAAAGCCGGGCACCCGGATAGTCGGGATCGACGACTCAAAGAAACTCGACGCTGCGGCCCGTGAGGAACTCGCGAAGGAGATCAAGGCAAAGGCAGAGAGTTGGTACGTGGCGTTTGTAGAGGTCGAGGAGATCGACACGATCAACATCTATTGGGCGGGCATCCAGGCCATGCAGCGCGCGGTCAGGGGACTAGGATTGACGCCGCAGCACTTGCTGATCGATGCGAAGCGGTTGAAAGAAATCGACGTCCCCCAGCAGGCCATCATCAAGGGCGATGCCAAGTCCGCGAGCATTGCTGCTGCGTCTATCCTGGCGAAAGTCGAGCGCGACACGGTAATGCGGACGCTCGACGTGCGTCACGCCGGCTACGGCTTTGCGGATCACAAGGGCTACCCGGTGCCGGCTCATTACGAAGCGCTTGCCAGGCTTGGTGCATGCGCAGCTCACCGGAGGTCGTTCGGACCTGTACGCAAGGCTCTCGGGTTGCCGCCCCTGCCGCCGTGGCCTTCGGCATCCGAGCGCGAGGCCGGCTGAACGCAGGTCCTTTGCTCCGCATCAGCTACCCTACTTTCGACCAACTCTTTTCGCGAACGACGTCCTTGGCCTTCTTGTCGGACCGCAGGCCGAGATAGACGGGCTGGCGCAGCTCTCCCTTGCTGGTCCACTCAGCGAACTTCACTTCCGCAACCAACGAAGGACGCACCCAGGTGGTGACCCGCTCGTCCTTTACCTTGGCGGAGAACGGCGACCTCCCTGTCTGGAGCCTCACCAGCTTGCCGTGAAGCTCTTCGAGGACCTGGTGGCTGAAGCCCGTGCCGACGTGGCCGATGTACCGCCATGCATTTCCTTCGCGTACCGCCAGCACGAGGGCGCCGAAGAAAGGCCGGGTCCGCCTTGGCGCCGTGAACCCGGCGATCACGACTTCCTGCCGCTGCGCAGTCTTCACCTTCAGCCAATCGCCGGTCCGGCGTCCGGACGCATACGAGCTGTCAGCGCGCTTGGCCATGATGCCTTCGAGGTGTCTCCGCTCGGCTTCTGCGAAGAACTTCGTTCCCTTGCCTTTGCGGTGATTGCTGAACGCGATCAGCTTGTGGCGCGGCAGGATGGCCTTCAGCCGCTTCTTGCGCTCGAGGAGCGGCAGCGCGCGCAGGTCCTCGCCGTCCGCGAACATGATGTCGAACGCGCAGTACAAGAGCTTGGCCTCATGACGCAGGGCGTTCTGGAGCAACTGACAATGAGATACGCCGTCCTTTCCGATCGCGACCAGCTCGCCATCGATCACGGCGTCCGCCTTAACGCCCTCAAGTGCCTTCGCGACCTCGACATAGGACTGGCTGATGATTTTCCCGTTACGACTATAGAGCGCGACCCGACCACGCCAAATTTCCGCGACCATGCGGAAACCATCGAATTTGTCTTCAAAGACCCAATCAGGATCGTCAAACGGCGCATCCGTCAGCGTGGCCAGCATGGGCTGCAGGCGATAAGGCAGGGTAGATTTTCGGGCCATGGCAGGGTCTCTACAGGGCCGGCAGAGGCCGAAACGAGGACGGAAGGCGAGCCCGCACGATATCGCCGGCCGCGACCATCCCGCCGGCCCGTACCACGCCCAGCACTCCGGATTTGAATGGAGGGCCGGTATCCCCCGATGAGAGCACCTGTCGCTTCAGGCCGGACCGGAAGCGGTCGATCAGGACACAGGGTGTCCGCAGACCGGTTAGCTCGACGATGGCCGTAGGACCCAGCTCGATGAGGGTGCCAAGCGGCATCCGCTCCAAGTCGAGGCCAGTCGTCGTGATATTCTCACCCATGTCCCCCGCTGCGACCTCGAAGCCGGCTTCCGCGAGGGATGCAAAGAGCTCGGCCGGGATCAGGTGGACCTGCCGGAGATTGGGTCGGCGTGGTCGGCGGCGGGCGAGATAGCGATGCCGGACGAAAGCGCCGGCATGGGCGTCGCCTTGAACGCCGTGGCCCTCGACCAGAACGATGCGATCCTGGACCGGCTTGCTGAAGTGGTGCCCAGGGTCGGCGGCGACCGCCGCCACCTTCCCCTCAAGCGATAGATCGTGCGCCTGCGGCATCAAGCGGCGCGGGCGAGCGAACGCCGCTTCTGGCGGAAGTAGCGCGTGATCTCGGGAAGCTTCATCGCGTTCAGGACCCGATCGGCAGGGACGCCGCCCTTTCGGGCCATCAGGACGCCCCAGTGCATGTGGTCGAGTTCGGGGATCGAGTGCGCGTCCGGATTGATGCTGAGCATGCAGCCGAACTCGAGCGCAGCCTGGTGCCAGCGCCAGTCCAGGTCCAGGCGCCACGGGTGGGCATTGATCTCGACGACGACGTCGTGCTTGGCGCAAGCCCGCAGCACCTTCTCAACGTCGATCTCGTAGCCGGGCCGCCGCTGAAGCTGCCTCCCAGTCATGTGGCCGATGATGGTGGTATGAGGATCGGAGATGGCGCGAAGCAAGCGCTGCGTCTGCGCCTTGCGGTCCAGCTTGAAGCGGCCGTGGATGCTGGCGACTACAAAATCGAAGCGCTCCAGCACGCCAGCCGGATAGTCGAGCGAGCCGTCCGCCAGGATGTCCGACTCAATGCCTTTGAGGATGCGGAAGTCCTTGCCGAAGCGCTTGTTCAGGCCGTCGGCCTCCCGGTGCTGCTGCGCGATCTCGTCGACGGAGAGACCGCCGGCGTAGTGGGCGGACTTGGAATGATCGGCCACGCCGAAATACTCGAAGCCTCGCTGGCGCGTGGCCTTGGCCATGGCTTCCAGGGTCTCGGTGCCGTCGGAGGCATCGGTGTGGCAGTGAAGGATGCCGCGCAGGTCCTGGTCGGTGACGAGCTTTGGCAGCTTGCCTTTCAGAGCCGCCACGATCTCGCCGCGCCCCTCCCGGAGCTCAGGGTCGATGAAGGGCAAACCAAGGGCGCGGTAGATCTCGGCCTCCTCGCCGGCGATCAGGGTGCGCCCCTTGTGCAAGCCGTCGGCTTCCAACCGCATCTCCTTTTCGGCGGCCAGCATCCGGAGCTGCTCGATGTGGGCGGCGGAGCCGGTCGCGAACAAAAGCGCGGCGCCGAAGTGCTTGCCATCCGACAGACGGATCTGCAGTCCGTCCGTCCGCGAGGGCTTCGCCGCTTTGCCGGTCTTGGGCGCCTCGGCAACGATCGAGAGATCGCCCACCAGTTCGCAGCCCCGGCGAAAGTCGCCGGCGATCGTGACCCGCTTCAGCTCGGGCTTGGACTTGCGGAGTGAATCCTTCGCATGTTCCACCAAGGCGGCTGCACGGTGCAGATGCATCCGCCCTTCGCCGCTCTTTGCGATGGCCAAGCTCTGCAAAATCTTGGTCTGCAGCGCGGCACCGAGCCCCTTGGCCTTCTTGATGCGGTCGTCCTTCGCGGCAGCCTCCAATTCGGCCAGGGAGCCGACGCCGAGATTCTTGTAGAGATGCAGCACCTTCTCAGGGCGCAGACCGGGCACGGAGAGCATCTCGAGCACGCCCTCGGGAACCTCCTTCCGGAGTTTTTCGAGGCTCGGGTGAGTGCCCGTTTTGTGGAGCTTGGTGATGATCTCGGCTATCGCCTCGCCGACGCCCGGGATTTCCGTAAGACGATCTTCGGCGATGAGGACGTCCAGCGGGAAGGCAAGAGCCGCCAGGCTGTCCGCGGCCCGAGAGTAAGCCTTTGCCCGGTAAGGATTGCCGCCCCGCAAGGCGCTACGCTGCGCATATTCTCGCAGGAGAGTTGCCACACCGCGAGTGTCGAGCGAAGGCATTTAGCGGGCCTCCTGGTCCGCGCCTTGCGGCGCAGCCGGAGCAACGCGATCGCTGGAGCGGTCACTTGCCCGGCGGTCGAGCGAGCGCTCGAGCTTCTGGGCTGCGCGAAAATCCTCAAGGTGCTGGATATTGGGGCCGTAGGCAGCCTCCTTCTTGAGGAGATTGTAGATCCGGCCGGCCACTAGCTGCAGATGCTTCATCCTGCCCCGCGGCATGGATCTCGCTTTGCAGAGAGCTCGGATAGCGTAGGCCCGGAAGTAATCGAATGCATCTGACATGATGTCAGTAAACGCCGGCTCTCGCTGGGAGTTCGATACCTCCGTGGAGGACTGTAACTGCCCTTTGGCACCCGCTGCAGCTTGGCGCAATCTCGACTACCAACGAACCAGCGAGGGCGTTGGAACTCCTTGCGGCCATCGACGTTGCTGGACCCGTGAAGAAGGTAGGTTTCCTGCCCGCCGTCGGCTCACCGGCGGCGGGCTTTTTGTAAGTTGCGTAAGTGGCAAAGCGTACCAAGGCATCGGCCAGAAAGCCGGTAGCTGCTCCGATGCCGGGGTTTATTGCGCCCCAGCTTGCGACCCTGAAGATGAACGCACCTTCGGGGCCCCTGTGGATTCACGAAGTCAAATACGACGGTTATCGCATCCAGCTCCACGTCGACGGTGATCGTCGCAAGGTCTTCACCCGCAACGGTCTCGACTGGACGCACAAGTTTTCTGTCATTGCCGGCGCGTTCGACATCGAAGGGCAGGCCATTGTTGACGGTGAGGTGGTGGTTATCCACGAGGACCGCACCAACTTCTCCGAACTTCAGGCAGACCTAGCAAGAGGCGACCAGGACCGCTTGCTCTTCTTCGCCTTCGACCTCCTGTGGCTCAATGGTAACGACCTTCGGAAAGATCAGCAGATTGAGCGCAAGAGGCTGCTGAAGGATCTGATTGAGAGCAACGAGCTAGACGAGCCGATCTTCTACAGCGAACACCACGAAGGGGACGGGCAGGCGCTGTTCGAAGCCGCGAGTAAGCTCAATTATGAAGGTATCGTTTCGAAGCGTGTTGACGCTCCTTATCGATCAGAGCGTGTTGAGGCTTGGCAGAAGGTAAAGGTCGTCCAAAAGGGGAAATTCCCCGTCGTAGGGTTCATCAAGGATCCCACAGGTGTCGCCGCTCTCTACCTCGGCAAGAAGAAGGGGAAGGATCTCGTCTATATGGGCAAGGTCGGCACTGGCTGGAGCCGAACCACATCACGCAAGATCAGGGACGCTCTTGATACGGTCGTCAGCCCAAAGCAGAAGCTCACTAAACCCATTAAGAAACCGAAGGCCACCTGGGTGGAGCCGAAGTTCTACGCCGACATTGAATATCGCGACATCACGTCCGAAGGATTGCTGCGCGCAAGTTCCTTCAAAGGTTTGTCCAAGAAATAACTTATGTGCCTGCGCCCCTTTGGTCGGCCTTTCGGGCGGCCGCTGTCGTCTATCATCATTGTTCCCCTGCGCCGCTTGCTAGGAACAAGGTGCTCAGGACCTGATTGAGTCGGCGAATTAAGTAGCGTGGAGTAGTTGACGATGTCTGCCCAGAAGCAGGTACTGGAAGCCGTTGCGCGAGCCCAAGCCATTTTGGCGAACTACCTGGAACCGGGTGCGCGCGACTGCGAGCGGACGATCAACGCACTTCTGGACGTCCTCGATCGAGATCAGGTTGTCGTTGCAGTCGAGGAGCTTGAGCGGCGCGGCGAAGCCGTTGCCGATCTCCGCCGCCTTCTCGATCAAGGACTTTCCTCCTCGAGTTCTTCGCCCAGAAATTTGGTAGAGCCCGACCTGCCCCCCATGCCGCCGGAGCGGAGGCCTCAAGATCCCGGCATGGATGGCAGCGACATGCGCTTTGAAGGATACCATGTCGACACGAAAGAGCATGCCGGCGAATATCCCGATACGATGCCTCAAGTCATCGAAGTAACCGATGCCGAAGGGCGAAAGGCGGCTTACGTGCCGCTTAGCCGGGACGGTAAGGTCGTGGACAGCGCCGCAGTGGTGGAAAAACTGAAAAGTTGCGGAGCACCAGAGTTCTTAGGGCCTTGAAGATCCTAAGCAGCGGCCGCGCTCGGTAGCGCTTCACCAACGCGCTTTTCGTTTATCAAGTTCAGCAGGTGCGCCGAGGCCCGCGCATCGCATAGAGCCCTGTGGTGGTTCTTGAGTTCTATGCCGTAGGTCTCGCAAAGTTTCCCAAGTCCGTAGGACTTGTGGCCCGGATAGCGCCGCCGCATTCCGGCGCACGTGCACAGTTTCGGGAATCTGAACCGCCGGCCGATCCGCTCGAACTCGTAGGCTATGAAGCCGTAGTCGAAGCTGACGTTGTGAGCGACGAAAATACCGTCTGCCATGAACTCCATGAATGCATCCGCGACTTCCGCGAACAAAGGCGCCTTGCGAACCATCTCATTCGTGATGCCGGTCAGCTGAACGATCTTTGCCGGTATGGAGCGCTGCGGATTGATGAGAGAATGCCATTCGTCGACAACGCTGTGATTGCGTACCTTCACCGCACCGATCTCGGTGATGCGATCGCCATTCGACCATGAACCGGTCGTCTCGATGTCGACCACCACGTAATCCTGCTCAGGGTCGAAACGATAATCCACCCGACCGATCTCAGCCATGATACCGGCTGAATCTAGCTGGCGGAGACGGGTCAGCTGATTACGACGGATCACGTCCCCCTCGGCCTTGACCTCCATGAAAGAAACTTTGCCACCCTGCACCAACATTAGGTCGGGGAAACCGTCCCGCATCCCCCGGAAATCGTCGCACATACTGCCGATGATGTTGGCGATGCCGGCCGGATTGGATCCTTCGAGCAGTGCTCGCAGCGCCTCAACTTGCACGTGATCCCAGCTGAAGATCCCGTTCGGACGCCCCCATCTGGCTGCGACAGTGCGGAGAATCAGCGGGAGGGAAGCTCCGGAGGCGATGGCTGTCAGCTTCTCGTCGATCGTCGCGGCGAACAACCTCCGGAAGCTGCGGTCCTTGAGGCAGTGGGGTAGCCAATCGAATGCGCTAGGCATCCGGGTGCTTTCGAACAGCTCGTCCCAAAAGAGCAGGCCGAAGAGAGTGTGCCAGAGCACATTCTCAGTGAAGAAAACCTCCGTGCCCTCACGCCGAAGCACGCCCGCCACGCCCGCCTCGGGATTGCCGCGATAGGTGTCATCGACGGTGATCGTGCGGCCGGACCGCAAGAGTTCCGTGTAAAGACCTGTACGCCGTCCGCCGAACTTTCGGGCGTAAAAATCGGTGGCGAAGAGGTGTTCGCCATCGCTGGCGGGATCATCGATCATCCGCTGCAGCAGCGTTTCGGCCTCGGCTTTGTCGCCCTCGTTGTAGAGCAGGCGAACCAAACGCTCGTTACAGTCGGGCGATGACCCCGCACGGTAGAGCTGACGGGCAAGATCGCTTTCACCCGCTCTCTCGAAGAAAAGTCCCGTCTGATGCGCAGCTTGATTGCGCAGGTCGCCGGCGTACTGGGTTGTGCAGGCGGGCCCGGAGAGTACATCGATGGCAGCTCGTCTATGGGCGAGCTCTGATCCCTCTTCCAAGCTGTCGAGAACTTGGCTGTAGTGGAACGAGGCAAGCGCTTCCTCGGCATCGGTAAAGCGCGCTCCGAACGAGGTCTCGCGGTTGGTGCGGAGAATCCCCAAGTCGCGCAGCGCGAAATTCTTGAGACTAACCTGGGTCTTTCCGAAATACAGGTAGAGCAGGAACTCGATTGGCCGCGTCCCATCCAACGCGATGAAATTACGGGCGCCACAGTGCTGCGCGGCAACTGAAAAGGGGATGCTCTCTAGATAGTAGTCGATGAACTTCGGCTTCGACCATGACTTGCGGACGTCTCCTCGACCCGCAGCTTGCGCTCCGGTGATGAGGACGTCCTTCGGCAGGCAGGAGACGAAGGCCGCATAGTCGGCCTCGCAGAGCGCGCGCGCGTGGCTGGCCGCTATCAAATCGCGGATTGCCCGCTCGACGTCATCGATCTCGGGGTAGCTGAACAGGGAGCGTTTGAATATTGAACCACGTCGGTTGATCATCCGGACCAACAGACATCGGGCATCTCTCGAGAGGTGCTCGAAGCGCGTTATGAATGCGGAATGATCAGGACCCAGAACGGGCTTGTACGTCCGCTGCACGAATCCGAGCATTTCGACGAAGTGGTCGAGATAATAGTATGCGGGCAGTTGAGGGAGCTTGGCCAAACGGACCTTCGGGGTATTGCAATTCTTGTTCTATTTTTGTTCGCATCTTCCTCGGATTGTCAAGAGGCGGGACGGGCGGTGCCTTTTTCTCTGTGATAACCGCTAGTCCCGGCGGGTTGCACTAGACTGCTACAGAATGTCAGGTCGCGTTGGGCGCCGAATCTTCCTTCGCCCCGCGCGCAACAATGCGCAGCGCGCCATCGGGGAGCGGCCGCTGCAGCTTCAAAGCTTCCATGACTGGCGCGGTCATCCAAGTCTCGACCTCGTCAGGCGTTGTCAGAATCACCGGCATTGCCTTCGGATGTATGGCGCCAACCTCAGCGTTTGGCTCAGTTGTCAGGAAAGCGTAGAGGTCGTTGATGGTCTCGCCTTCTTTGACTTTCCGGACCGATGTCCAGTTAGTCCAAATGCCGGCGAAGCACGCGAGTGGCCGGGCTTCATCGAGCGCAAACCAGATGTCGCCGCCCTCGGCCTTATTAAATTCGCTGAAGGAATTAAACGGCACCAGGCACCGGTTCTCGATGCCAAGCCATCTCGTCCAATGCTTGCTCTTCACATTGCGAATGTTGGTAGTGCCGCTGTCCGGCTCCATCCGAAGCAGTTCCTTGAAGTCAACAGTCTTGCCTTTGGCCTGCAGCTTCTCGGCTCGCTTTTTGGTCGCCTCCATTAGCGCTTTGGAAGATGACGGCATCCCCCATCGAGCAAGGGCAAGTTCGCGGCTGGCGGCGCCAGTCCGGACGATCGGCGCCCTGTAGTCAGGGAAAACGCCGGGCATTGGCGCGAGATTGCCGACGTATCGATTGACCACGCGAAATAGGGCGCTGATCGCGGCCTGGTTGGTCGTGATGGAATAGAGATTGCACATTGTTAGGAGGCTTTCTTCGTCCGGCGGGATGGCCCCGCAGGCTGCGGATCACCAACGGGACGTAAGCCGATCAGATCGGGCCGGCGCTTCTTGCCGAGGGTTCTCTGGCAAGGGCTACAATAAAGAAAGTTCCGCATCAGTGAGATTTGTCTGTCACGAGGCTGCACCACGAGCGACAAGTCGATGATTTCGGTGTGTTTGCAATGGTCGCAGCGCACCTCGAGGAGCGAATACCCACCAACAATTGCGGCCTTGATCGTGGGCGACTGCTGGTCGACTTCTCCGATGAACAGACCGGTGTTCCAAGCCAGGCAATCGAGTGCGTAGGCCTTAGCGCGCGCCGCGTCTGCAGCAGCGTGAGCCGCCGCAGCATCCTCAAGAAGGTGCGCGAAACTTACCTCGGCCTTGTGAAGCTCCCTAGCATAATGCTTACGGTCTCCTCCTGACATCGGAGGGGGCTTTATGATACGAGCTGCGGACATCTGGCGTCCCTAACTCAGAGTTCGCATTGCCGTGCCTTGCATAGGCTGGGGTTCGCCATGGGATTCGTTTACTTGAGTCATCGCACTAGATTAGAGGCAACTCGGCTCTCAGAACTAGCCGCTGGGGATTGGGGGCTATGCCAATTGGACCGCAACCAATAGGTCAATAGCAGCGAGGTGGGCAGCAGCAGTTATTTTTGTTTTACCGAAATTCTTGTTGCTCCGTCGGGCAAAACAGTGGTTCATAAGACGCTGGCTCGAATATGAGGATCAGCGCATATGTCCGAAGGAACCGAGGGCTCATCCGAGCTTTCAAAGATCGCCAAGCTCAACGGGGATTTTAGGAGGAACTACGGAACGATGCTGGGCGCATTCCTGTACCTGCGGTCGATTAGCGCCGCCCGAGGCCGTTCATGGCTTTGGTCGGGCTTGTTTTCTCTCGTTTGTTCCGCTGCGCTGGGATGGCTGAGCCGCCATCTGTTTTCATTGTTTTGGTGATCGCTGAAGCGAACTGGTGCTGCGTTCTGGCTGAGCGCAGAGCTAACGCGCACTGCAACGTTTCCGAAAAAGATACTTTAACTTTCTCCGATCGGTTGAGAGGGTGCCAACCATCGGCGAGCATTGCCGAACTACTGTCCAAGGCTGTGGCATAACCGTAGCATCGGCGAAGGCAGAGGGCCATGGCGCAGCTACTAGGAGTTGCCCAACAGAGCGAAAAGCGCGTGCGGGCCGCGCAATACATCCGGATGTCCAGCGAGCAGCAGAGATATTCGACCGCAAACCAGGCGCTTGCGATCGCAGCTTACGCCATAGAGCACGACCTCGAGATTGTGCAAAGCTATATCGACAAAGCGAGAAGCGGGTTGACGATCAAGGGTCGCAGCGCTCTGCAGCAACTGCTCCATGACGTGAAAACTGCTCAGGCAGATTATAAGGTTATCTTGGTCTTCGATGTCAGCCGCTGGGGCCGCTTCCAGGACGCCGACGAAAGCGCTTACTACGAGTTCATCTGCAAAAGCGCGGGCGTTTCGGTGCAGTATTGTGCCGAGCAATTCGACAACGACGGTAGCTTCATGTCGAACATCGCAAAGCAGCTGAAGCGCATTGGAGCGGGACAGTATAGCCTCGACCTATCTAAGAAGGTGTTTGCCGCGCAATGCCGCTTAGTCACCCTTGGATTCCGCCAGGGCGGTCCGGCCGGCTACGGATTACGTCGTGAGCTTGTCGACAGGGCTGGCCGATCCAAGGGCTTTCTTGCGAACGGCCAACGCAAGGCCTTGCAGGAGGACCGGGTACTGCTGCGCCCGGGAGGTCGTTCGGCGTATTTTCCGATCGTTCGTCGAAGAGCGAAAGTGCCCATCGGCGATCGCCAAGGAACTGAACGGCGAGGGCATTTTGAACCAGTTTGGTCGGCGTTGGACGAGCTGGACGCTCCGTTATCTGCTCAAGAACGAACATTATATAGGAAGAAACGTCTATAACCGCAGCAACTGGAAGCTGGGCCAGAAACGCCAACCCAATCCGCCAGACGTTTGGATACGCTCCGAAGCGTCGTTTTCTCCAATCGTGAAGCCGGCGCTGTTCTGGAAAGCTCAGAAGATTTCCAGCCGGCGGCGGCTGCTGCTGTCGGATCGGGACATGCTGGAACGATTGAAGGCCCTGCTAGTCGAGAAGGGTAAACTGAGTGCCCCGATCATCGATGCCTCGTTCGATCTTCCTGGCAACGGCGCGTATATCAAGAGGTTCGGCAGTCTCAGGAAGGCGTATGCCGCCATCGGCTATTATCCAGACAGCCTGAAATTCCATGACGGGCGTCGCGCTGTTATCGCTACCTTAGTCGAACTTCGGGAGGAGTTTGCCGACGAACTCGTTGCGTTTGGGCATTCTCTCGCTTTCGATCAGAAGACAGGTCTGATCACGATCGATCGCGCGGTCAAGGTCATGATCGCGGTGGCGCGAGCAAACCATGATCGCGGAAGATTTCCGCGGTGGGGTATCAGGCGTCGCATCGACCAACGCGCCGATCTTGTCGTGGTCGCGCGGATGGACGAGGACAATCGCGAGGTCATGAGCTATGTCGTGCTACCGCCGGCGCGATTGACGAGTTCATTCTTGCTGACAGGCGAGCATACGCCTGGCAACATCAATAATAGCCAGCTCGCAACGCTAGAAGAGGCAGTCGAGGCAGTGCTTCGTTTTAAAGCCCACAAAGTGGCCCGCTCAGCGGCTAGCGATAGTAAGAAGTTTAGGCCGCGGCGGGGGAACTGACGTCGCACTAAGCTAGGTGATTTCGGTGGCAGGTATTGCGGAGCGTCAGTCTCCGCCGGACGCGTTTCCTTGTAGTGCGGCGGCAGATCTCCCCAAAAACTTCGCGCGGCGCCCTGACCAGCGCAGTGATCAGGCCGATCGCTCAGCGTCCGAGCGATCTCCCGGAGCTGCTTGAGGTCGTTTTGCGTTGCGTCATGAAACGTGTGGCATGACGCTCATGCCAGCTAGGCGGACCGCGGTTTCAGTGCTCAGCCTGCCGCGGCCTGTTTTCGAGCCTCGCGTTCAACTTGAGGAGTGGAGCAGTTGTGTGACCCTGAAGCTGCGGCACTAGCCTCGGCGTATAGTCTGCGGTCGTTCGGCTCGCTCATCTAATCTGCATGCGGAGCGCATTCACGCCCGCGTGCACGAAACCACTCGGGGCAGCACGCGAAGCGAAGTTGAAACACTTCAATCCGATGCTGGAGCGACAGGTATACGGAGGCTCAGATGAGTAGACTGATTTTTGGCGCGGCTCTCTTGGCGCTGGCAACAATCGGATGTTCGGCGTTTATTTCCGCCGCGGTTTCCGCAGCCCGGGATGCAAAGGCCGCAACATTCTCAGATCGGTTCGCGCCGCAAACCAGGGTTCTTACGATGAGCTAGGCCCGCCAGCGCGGACCGGCAGGTCTCTGGGCCGAAGCCCTAGCTCTGTGCCGATCGTGCTATGCGCAGGCCAGCGATTAGACGCCGAACAACCGAGTTGGTGCGCGGAACGATTCCTGGCGCTGGCATAGTCTACTATTGCAAGTGCTTCCCGCCTGATGCTGGTCACCCGGCAGCTTACCGGCCAGGGGTGAGCTGGTCGGTGCGGACCACGGGCTTGGTTTCCCCTTGGTCGTAGTTCCCGCTCGCGATCAGTTCAATCTTCCAGCGGTACCGTTCGAACGTGCCTCTGACGTCCGTTTGACGGGTCCCATCCTTAGCGGCGCGATCGAGCAAAGCAGCCCAGGTGACGAAGCAAAGGACGCGGTGTTCGCGGTCAAACATCGAAAACGCAATCCCTTCGCAAAGCCGGAGCTCGGAGTCGCGAGATGGATCAGTAACAAGGGGCATTCTGAAATCTCCAATAGGCAATCCCTTGATTTTGGTGGCTTCTATCGCTCATCACAAGGGGATGGACTGTGGAAGCCACCTGGCAAATCCACGCTGTTCCGGATGCAGCGGGCAGCGGCTCGAGCGATAGAACGAATAACGCAGATGCTTTGGTCGCCGCCGGGCTGTTGAAGGTGCCCGGCACCGGCGCGCTTCTGCGGCGCGACGACTACGCTGGCATCGACGCGGCAACGCCGCCGTAAGGGCAGCTAGCGCGAGGCCCAGGCCACGAGGCAATAAGACGCCGAGAGCGGGCCAACGACATGGCCCAGACGATGAATTGTGTCGTATGCGAGGGTGCGCCGTTTGGACTGACCGCAACCCTAGCTATCGTCGCCGCAGATGCGGCCGCGAACCGGGGGTGGGTCGTTTTTCTATCCATGCATCTAGCCCCCGACGGTTCTCGGGGCGGCCGGAGCGATCTGCGCAGACGGTCAACTCACCACACAGGTACAGATACCTTGATGGGGCCGCTCGATTCGGCGAGTTGATCGCACATAAAGTTCAGTAAATCATCTCCCGAGAGGGAATCAGGCTCAAACAATGCAAGAGGTCTCTCGATCAGAGCCATCGACCAATTCGGAAAGCGCCGTTCAGGCATAGACTTTGCCTCGATAAGGCAAATGTCTTTGTGGCGCGGGTCCTGAGCAATTCGGACAAATAGGTTCGTTACCCGACTCCGCTCGCCTTCCAGAACCTGGAAGAACCGACCTTTGTCAAAGAGAAGAGCGCCAGTAAGCGCAAGGGCCAGGTTGTTACGCTCTGCCGAGCGAATGATTTTTAAGAGTTCGTTGCTGCCGTTTGGCCTTCTAAGCAGATTGCGGCTTTCGTAGATAAGCCTGAACAGCATGCTGGGCCCCTCCTATTAGTCCCATACGGTATTGAGATTGTCAGAAGGTTAAGGCAGCCTACTCGCGGCATGCTAGCCAATCCGCAGAGTACTGGAAGCGCCCTCAAAACCCCTGCTTCCGCGAATCTCTCAACTCGCATCGGCCGGTTATAAATTTGTGAGCCGCCGCAGGGCATGTCGGGATGAGGATGGCTGTATAGGCAGATCTATCCGGGAAATTACGGGGATGTATCATTAGATACTGCGTGCAGGCTCTTAAAAGGCCAAAGTCAACAAAAGCGTGAGCCAGTCCTTGCTTCAGAGGCTGGCGTCCGTGGTGCGCATCACACGATTGAAGTTGTAGGAGGCAAGAGACGACGTGGAATGAATGCGCGCTCAGAGTTCTCCTAAGCCACCCGCAAGGTTGCCGCGGCTGGGACGAAGAACTGGCTGGCATGGGCAGTAAAAGCTATCTAATGATCTGAAAAAGAGCATTCGAGATCACTGTGGGGGGCAGATCGAACGATGAAACGGCGGAAGGATGCAGCCCTTCGATGGCTGTGGTTTTCGCTGGCGGCCTCAATCATCGCTCCGGCGCTTGTGTTCGCATATGCGGCTTACGATGCTTACTGCGATGCCTTTGAACTGGCAGACGAGCGAATCGAACGCAGTTTGGAGGTGTCAGCGGAACAGGCACTCCGAGTCTTTCGTTCAATCAACGTTACTCTCGATAGTATTGATCAGATCACTCGCGGTAGAACTGACCTGACAATCAAAGACTCCGGCGCCGAGCTGAGCGAGCGCCTGAAGCAGCTCGCGCATACGTTTCCAGACATTAGTTCAATTTGGGTGCTCGACCGCAAGGGCGATGCATTACTGTCGTCTCTATTCTTCCCGGTGCCCGCTGCTTTCAACGCACCAGAGCGATCTCACCTGAAGGCAGAGTTAGCGCAAGGCAACGAAGCTTACATTGGAGGCGTGGTCAGTATCTCTCTGACGGGTGCGATCCTATTTCCGGTTAGCAAACGACGGCACGATAGCTCAGGTACTTTCAGCGGGTACACGCTAATCTCTGTCTTACCCACCTCATTTGAAACTCTCTATGCAACCCTGCGCGGTAGGTCGAGCGCTAGCTTTGCTCTGATTAGAGAGGACGGTGCTGTCCTCGCTCGTCACCCTGTCGCAGCCCGTCCTGGGATCTTGTTGGATCAGTCGAGTGGCTTTGGTCAGCTGATCAAAGGGAGTCCAGAAGGAGGACGATACACGACGGTGTCGAACGTAGACGGACTAGAGCGGCGTTTTGCAGTTAGAAAGCTGGCGGGACTGCCGCTGTATGTTTCTTCCAGCATGGAAACGTCGGAAATAAGAAGAGCGTGGCTTCGGCAAGTTGGCGGGTATCTGGCTATCGGCGCACCCGCCCTCGCTCTGGTCTGCTTCTTCATTTTTCTCACCGCTCGCAGCACTGGGGCCTTTTATGCGGAGGCAGAGCGTCGAGAAATTCTGGAGCAGGAAATGCGCCGCACGCAGCGGATTGAGGCTATCGGGCAGCTCACCGGCGGCATCGCACACGACTTCAACAATTTGCTCACGATTATCATCGGCAACCTGCAGATGGCGATCCGTAGGGTCCCCGACGAGAAGCCGAAAGCCATGCTGGAAAATGCGCAAAGGGGAGCGTTGAGGGCAGCCGAGCTCACTAAGCTCTTTTGGCATTCTCTCGGAAGCAAGCACTCAATCCAGGACCTGTCGATCTAAATAGGCTTGTCAACAATCTGACGGACATGCTGGCTCGCACGCTCGGCGAGACCATCCGGATCGAGAAGATCCTAGCATCCGATCTGTGGGAGACGCAGGCTGACATAACTGAGCTTGAATCTGCTGTGTTGAATTTGGCACTCAACGCCCGAGACGCGATGCCGAATGGAGGCGCGCTTACATTGGAGACCGCAAACGCTTTTCTTGACGAGAATTTCTTAGTAACAGCTGATCGAGTGAACTCCACACAATACGTGTCTGTTTCGGTAAGCGACACCGGAGCGGGTATGTCGCTGGAGGTGGCAGACAAAGCATTCGAGCCGTTCTTCACAACCAAACCGCCCGGTATGGGAACTGGGCTCGGGCTGAGTCAGGTCTATGGCTTCGTGAAACAGAGCGACGGTGACGTTAAAATTAAATCAAAACAGGGTGCAGGCACGACCGTCACTATCTATCTCCCGAGACATATGGATGTTGGCAAACCAACGGCGAAAGACAATGTCATCGAAAGTGCTGCCCACGGGCGAGGGCAACGTGTGCTGGTAACAGAAGACGATGAGGGAGTGCGGAAGTTTGTTTCAGAAACTTTGATCGAACTCGGCTATGAAGTCATGCAAGCCAAAGATGGCGATGCCGCACTTAGCGCACTTGCGACACATCAAGTAGACCTACTCCTGACCGACGTGGTGATGCCGGGCATGAACGGACGCGCTCTTACTGAAGAAGCACAGCGTCGACGGCCAGGACTGAAGGTGCTTTATATGACCGGATATTCCCGCGACGCCATCGTTCATCAGGGCAGACTCGATCGCGGAGTTTCTTTGATACAAAAGCCGTTTACTCAAAGCGACCTTGCGCGAAGGGTACAGGGTGTTCTAGAGGGCAGCTAAAGGGAGCTTCACACCTCTTTTACGCTGAAGCAAACTGCGGAGATTCGGCCAGTAGGATTTCGCCTAATTTGCCGGACGGTCGGACTTCTCGGACATGGGAGAGACTTGCTCATCGGCCTTTTGGCGTGGTGATGCCGTTTCAGCGATGCACTACGCGCTCGGTACTGCTCGGCAAACTTCCGCCATTGCTCGGCAGCGCATTCCCGATCTGGTCCAAAAGAGCACGCCAGTTGTGGCAAGCAAGTCGAGATTCTCGCTTAGAATGGCTTTGAGTTGCGTGCAACAATATCGCGGGGGTTCTGGTCCGCACGCAACATGAATTGCTTTAATCGCCGGCGAGGAAAGCCGCCACGAAGTGCAAAAGCCCCGTCTCAGTCGGCGGCGGCTTCATTTCAGCCCACCCTGACTTCCGCTTCTGGCCGATTATGTCGCAAAAGTCAGCTGTTGCGGATTTGGCCGTTGGTTCTTCGTCAAGAACCGCGCTTCGCGCGTCAATATCGAAGAAAACTGCTTCCGGTATTGGCCCCGTAGCTGACCTTCTGAGCGGATTGTGCCGTTGACCGCTTTTGACCCGTTGCGGTCCTACGCCCATACGCCTTATCGGTGCACTGCAAGTGCAACAATCATCGAGACGTGATACTCTGCCTCCCTCGTCCTCAATCTGCGATGAGGATCGAATGAAGCGGCGGGAGTTCCTAGCTGGCACTGCGGCGCTGCTCGTTCAGCCCAGGCATCTACACGCGCAAGAGAAGCCTCGGCGGATGGGTTTCCTTGGCGTTTGGGCGGATGATCCGACACGCGACCCCATTCACGCTGCATGGCTCAGCGGGTTGCGAGAGAAGGGTTGGATCGAGGGCAAAAACCTGGTTGTCGAATATCGATACGCCCCGGATCGTTTGCCAGCTTTAGCCGTCGAGCTGGTCGGCTTAACACCTGATGTGCTCGTCGCTCCTGGACCGCGGGCAGTGCAAGTCCTGAAATCATCAACCTCCACCATTCCGATCGTTTTTGTGGCTGTCGCCGATCCCCTGGGGCTGGGGCTCGTGCAAAGCCTTGCGCGACCAGGCGGCAACATCACAGGTGTTGCGACCATGGTTCCTGATGACTTCGGTGCGAAACGCCTCGAAATACTCCGCGAGCTCGTCCCCAATGTCTTGAAAATCGCTATCTTAATCAACCCGAACAACCCGATGCACAGGCTTAACTTCGGGGAGTTTTTGGCTCGCACCGCCGAGAGGCTTGGAGTGATTTTGCTCACGGTTGAGGCGACGACGCCCGACGAACTTGACGTTGCATTTGCGTCGGCCGCCGCCCAACATGTCGACGCCGTGTTGGATATGGGCGATAGTCTGACCTTTTTCCAAGCTCCCCGACTGGTCGCGCTCGCTGCGAAGTATCATCTACCGACAAGCTATTTGTTCCGACGATGCGCCGACCTTGGGGGGTTGATCGTCTACGGCCCTGATTTTGCCGATCTGTACCGCCGTGCAACCGGCTATGTCGATAAAATCCTCAGAGGCACCAAGCCCACTGATCTGCCGGTAGAACAGCCGACCAAATTCGCGCTGGTGATCAACTTGAAGACGGCAAAGGCGCTCGGCCTCACCGTGCCGCCCTCGTTGCTCGTTCGCGCCGACCATGTCATCGAATAGATAGGCCATTCCGCTGCCGCGCATGAGTCTGCTCGTGGCCCGAAGCTGCTGTACACCCGAAGAGCCGCCGCGACTTCCGCTATGGGGATCCAGACGTTGGCCGATTGGCGGACTGACCGCCGCTCTTGACCCCACAGCCGACTCGCGCGAGCTTTCAGGAGGTCGCTCTCGCCTTGATCAGAACGAACAGATGAGAACCGGCGGCTATAAGCGAGAAGATTACTATCCCCAAGTCAGCACCGTGCACATGCTGCGGCGCATATGTCGAAGCGAGCCAGATGAAGAGCCGGACGGCCGCCATGAAAGCAATCATCCCCCACATAGCGAGCCATTTAGGGGCATACCAAGTTGGCTCTCCGCTCAAACCCCATTGCATAGCAACGCGCTCACTTACGATACGCGGGCCAAGATAAAGATTTAGCCCGACTACCGGCGATAGCGAAGCCAAAGAAGTAGTCTGCTGGGAGCATGGTTGCCGCCCTCCAATCACCAGCCGAGACTATCTAGAGACGTAGAGACAATCCATTATTGTTTAGATGGAACCGCTCGCGCCCATGTACTTATGGTGGCTAATAAATTGACCGGACGTGACGACCGCTTCTGGCCCCTTCAGCGACCTCGAGACACGTCCGCTTTGCCGCCGCTCTTGGCGCTTTAGCGGACATCGGGACAAGCCAGTCGTTCGTCGGTGCATAGCGATTGGTGCCGATCTACGACGGTTGGAGCTGTCGGCCCCTGATCGACAGCAGCACATTTGAGTGGTACAAAGAGCAAATCGACCTGCGCGGTAAGTTGTTGTTTTGCTGATCTATAATGGATGCATGTCCAGTCCGCCCCTGGGCACCATGCTTCGGTACCGTAGCGCAGCCACCCTCGACGGACGCTTCCTGACCGGCTGGGTCCGGCTCAACCTCGACCAGCCCGCCACGGCGGGGTTCGAGGACCGCCCAGGTCACGTCCGCTTCAATCGGCAATTTGCAGCCCAGCGAGCGCGCACTATTCCCGCTCATCCCTGCCGCGCAAACACGAAGTGCCCGACGTCGATCTTTCCGGCCCGAAAGCCCGCCTCGCAGTAGCACAGATAGTATTCCCACATCCGACGGAACGGCTCGTCGAATCCGAGCGAGGTCAGGTCGATCCAGGCCCGGCTGAAACCGTCACGCCACACCGAAATGGTCTTTGCGTAGTCCTGCCCGAACATGCGCTCGCGAATGACGGGCATCTCGAAGCGTTCGCCGAAGGAGCGCAGGATGTTGGCGGAGGGCAGCATCCCGCCCGGGAAGATATATCTCTGGATGAAGTCGACGCGCTGCCGATAGCTGCCGAAGAGCTCGTCGTGAACGGTGATGGCCTGGATGCCGGCGAGGCCGCCGGGCTTGAGCCTCTGCTTCAGCTGAATGAAATAGGCCGGCCAGAATTGCTCGCCGACGGCCTCGATCATCTCGATGGAGGCGATGCGGTCGAAATGGCCGTCCTGGTCGCGGTAGTCCTGCAATCGGACCTCGACCTTCTCGGCAAGACCGGCCTTGTGGATCCGGCGACGAGCAAAATCATGCTGCTCTTTGCTGATGGTGAGGGCGACGACGTTGGCGCCGTAAGTCTTGGCGGCGAATTCGGCGAAGCCGCCCCAACCGCATCCGATCTCGAGCACGCGCTGACCGGGCTGCAATTCGATCGCCTTCGCCAACTGCTCGTATTTGTGCTGTTGCGCGGCGGGAAGGTCGGCCGTCTCGGCCGAGAACAGAGCCGACGAATAGGTCATGCTGGAATCGAGCCACGCTGCAAAGAACTCGTTTCCGAGATCGTAATGCGCATGGATATTGTGTCGCGATCCCTCCTTGCTGTTGCGGCGCAGGCGATGAACCGCCCGCCGGCATAGGCGAACCAGCATGTTCCCAGCGAAGGCGTTGTCCACCAGGTCCTCGTTGAGACAGAGCACGTAGAGAAGCTGGGCCAGATCGGGCGTGGCCCAGTCGCCTCGAATATAAGCCTCGGCCATGCCGATATCGCCGCCGATGACGAGGCTGCGCGCGAACCTGTAATTCTTCAGTTCGATTGAGGCCGACGGCCCCGCATGCTGGCCGCGCAACGTCACCATTCTCTGGTCGGGTAGATGCACATGGAGGGTGCCGCACCGAAGTTGAGATGCAAGGCGCAGAGCCAGGCGGGCGAAGAACGGGACGCCGTCGAATCGAACGGCGGGATGGGTGGCTGCCAGGTCCATGGTTCAGATCTCGCGTTGTTTCAAACGAGGCACGTACGGAACACCTTTCAGCCACAGCCGCATTGCTTCCCAGTGAATGGCTGCGATGACCTTCAAAGTCAGGAAGGGCAGACCAAAGAGTGCCCCCAGCAGAGAGCGGTTCGTCAGAGCGCGGCGTCGTCCGCGGAATGCCGCCGCAAACATCGCGCCCTGCGTGCCGCTCTGCACGATCCGCACGCTCACGTCCTGCTGCGGTGGAGAAACGCTGAAGCGGTAATGCGTATCCATCTCCATGAAGGGTGAAACGTAGAATGTCTTCGATTGGCTTTGGCGGACGATGGAGCCTGCGCTGCCCTCTTGCACCGGCAGGATGTAGGAATGCATCTCACCGAAGGTGTTGCGGACCTCGTAGATCAGCAACGCGAGATTGCCGGAAGCGCCATAGCAAAAGTAGATCGAGAGTGGATTGAACGCGTAACCGAAGACCCTGGGATAACAGAGCAGGAGAACGCGGCCTCCTGACAGGTCGATACCGCGTTCCGCCGCGAGTCGTCGGGCGTGTTGGCTGAGGTTCGTCCCTTTGCCGTCGCCGTGATCGCCTTCGTGAAAGCTGAAGGGCGCCGCGCGGTTGATGCCGAACAGCCACGACTGGCGATCGGCTTCCTTCATCCGGTCGAGGTCGATCAGCAGGCTCATCACGCGGTAGGTGAATCTGTGCTGCACGGGGCGCCATCGCGCGTGCATCACCTTTCCCCGATAGAGCGCGGCGGGCGCTGTCGCATCCTTCACTTCGGCTGTCTTGGTTCGGAGCATCGCCTTACTCGGCAGCCTCGGCCAGTGCCGGATCCCGTTGACGCCAGGGAAGGTCGGCGCCGAGGGCCTCGGCTACGGCGATGCCGGCCTGCAGCCCGTCCTCGTGAAAGCCATAGCCGGTCCAGGCGCCGCAGAACCAGGTGCGGCGACGGCCTTGAATCGCGGGCAGCCGCCGCTGCGCCGCGAATGCGGCCAAATCGTATTGCGGATGGGCGAAGGTGAATTTCCCGAATGTCAGATCGGCCGCCGGCTCGAACGGAGGGTTGAGGCTGACGAACAGCGGCTTGCGCTCGTCGATGCCCTGCAGCCGGTTCATCCAATAAGTGACCGCGACGTCGTTCAGGGCAGGCGTCTGCCGCGGCCAGCGCAGGAAGTTCCAGGAGGCCCAGGCCCGACGTCGCCGCGGCATGAGACTGGGATCACGGTGCAGATAAATGGTGTTCGGGGCATATCTGATCGCCTCGAGAATGGAACGCTCCTGGGCGTCGGCATCCGACAACGCCGCCAAGGCCTGATCGCTGTGACAAGCCATCACCACGGCATCGTAACTCTCCACCCCGCCGCGGCTGTCGCGCACAGTCACGCCATGTCCCGTTCGGTCGATCGAAGTCACCGCACAGCCTAGCCGAATGTTGTGCTTGAACGAAGCGGTTAGCTTGTCGACATAGTGTCGGCTGCCACCCCCCACGGTGCGCCAGCGCGGCCGGTCGAGATGCAGGAGCCGGTGGTTGTCGAAAAAGGCGACGAAGTTTTCGGCCGGAAACGACAGGATGTCGTTGGATGAGGACGACCAGATCGCCGCCCCCATCGGGCCGAGATAGTCGGAGAACAGGCGCGGGCCGAATGATTGCCGGCGCAGGTACTCGCCGAGGGTAAGGCCGTGCAGCCGGCCGGCGCGCAGATCCGCCACGCTCTGCTTGTTGAACCGCGCAACCTCCGCCAGCATGCGGAAATATGACGGGGATGCGAGGTTGCGGAATTGCGCGAACAGGCCGCAGACCGTTTGCAGGGCGCTATCGCCGCTACCGCGCCATTCGAACCGGCCGTGATCTGCGGACAGGGCGAAACTCATGCAGGTCTCGACGGTCTTCACACCGAGATGCGCGAACAGCGACGTCAATTGCGGGTAGTTGGTCTCGTTGAACACGATGAAGCCGACATCGACCTCAATGGGCTCGCCGTCATAGTCGATGCGAACGGTGTGGCTATGCCCCCCCGGCTGCAGCTCACGCTCGTAAACGGTCACTGCGTAACGTTTCGACAGGAGCCACGCCGCGGCATTGCCGGCAATTCCCGTCCCGATCACGGCCAAACGCATGCTTTTCGCCCCCACTACGGTACCGCTAGTACGGCCCTCGAAGCAACGATCAGGAAACGTCCGGCAAGAGGGCGCGGATCACCTCGCGCGAGCACAGCGCCGGGGCGAAACCGCAGCCCGGGGCATGACGTATAGACAAGCTCAATTGGGGTGAGGGCATGATCCTTCCGTACATTCAGGCGATCGGCTGCATGGCGCTGACCCTCTGTCTCTTGATGGGACTGGCCTGGGTCGTCCAGCAGCGCACCGGTAATTCCGGCTGGGTCGACGCGATCTGGTCCTATTCAAGCGGTCTGGTCGGCGCAGCCGCTGCCTTGTGGCCTCTCGACGGCGCCCTGCCGGCTCGCCAGGCGCTCGTTGCAGGGCTTGTGCTGCTCTGGTCGGTGAGGCTCGGCACGCACATTGCGCGTCGCTCTGCAGCCGGGGTCGACGATCCCAGATATGCGAACTATGCGCGCGAATGGGGAGCGGATGCCCCGCGCCGAATGTTCTTCTTCCTGCAATCACAGGCGCTGGTCTCGCTGCCGCTCCCCTTTGCGGTGTTCCTCGCGGCGCACACGCCGGCGCCAGAGCTGCGGCTGCAGGACTACATCGGGATCGTTATCATCCTGATTGCCGTCGCCGGCGAGGGCTTGGCGGACTGGCAGCTGCGGCGCTTCAAACGCGACCCGTCACGCAAGGGACAGGTCTGCGATGTCGGTCTGTGGCGCTGGTCGCGTCATCCCAATTATTTCTTCGAATGGCTGGGGTGGCTGGCTTACCCGATCATCGCGCTGTCATCAGGTTATGCCTGGGGTTGGGCCAGCCTGGCGGCCCCGGTGATCATGTACTGGATCCTGGTCCACGTGACGGGAATCCCCCCGCTTGAGCAGCAGATGCTGCGATCGCGCGGCGAGCGCTATCGTGCATATCAGGCGCGCACCAGCGTCTTCTTCCCATGGCCGGCGCGGCAGGCTCCGCGATAGCAGATGACGGCGCGGGAGGCGCATCGGCAGCCGCGGGCTCGGATCTCGTAAAGGGGCCCGAAGTGATCCGTTGCGGTTCGTGAAGCGTTAATCTGACGGGCGGCCGATGACCCGAATGCAGAGCAACGAGACACACCGGCATGAATCTCTTCTTGACCTACCTTGCTGTAGCCGTGACCTTCGTTGCCGTCGACATGGTCTGGCTGACGATCATGGTCGACAAGCTGTATCGGCCGGTGCTCGGCGATATGTTGCGGGCCCAGCCCTACCTGCCGGCCGCAGCCGTATTCTACCTGTTGTATCCTCTCGGCTTGATCTGGTTTGCCGTGCTGCCGGCGCAGCAAGATGGCGGCGCGTTGCGCGCATTCACCTCCGGCTTGCTGCTCGGCTGCTTCACCTATACGACCTACGATCTCACCAATCAGGCGACGCTGCGAAACTGGTCGACCGGGTTGACCGTGGCGGACGTCTGCTGGGGATCGTGTCTTGCCGGCGTCAGTGCCTGGATCGGATTCCTCGTCGCCCAAAAGCTGTCGCATTGAGCCGGCGCGCGGCTGCGTCATCCGGGGCGACCTCGCACCCGCATGCGTGTCGGCTCAGGTTTGCTTCCGGCCTTCGAGTTGGTCCAACGCCTTTCTCGTTTCCGCGATCTTGTCGGATAAGGAGATGAAGGCGCGTTGGGCCTGCAGCTTCGGCTCTTCCTGGAGCAGATTGCATGCGAGACCGACCAGTTGATCGCCCATGCGTTCCATGAGGGCGAGGAGCCGATCAATGCCGGCTATCGGCTCGTCGGCTGCGACGCGTTCGACCTCTCGCAAAATCGTCTCGAGCCTCGCGATCGCGGAAGCGAGCCTGTTGTCGCGACCTTGTTCGGGAAATTCAATAATCTCTGCGTCCATGCACGGGGTCTCGCCGGGATCAGGCTGCGGCCGCTGCGCTGAGGCAATCCTTGCGCACCGCCAAAATGGTCCGGTGCAGCCAGGTCTTGATGGTGCCGACCGGCACACCGAAGCGCCGCGACAGGCTCGCGCGGCTCTCGCCTTCGAGATAGGCCAAGGCGACCAGCCTGCGGCGATCTTCCGGCAAGCGGGCCAACGCGCCCTGGACGATGGGTTCGGCGCTGGCGTAGTCGAAATCTTCGGCCGGTGACGGCTCGTCTGCTGCCTCCGTCAAACGCGCTTCGTCGAATTCGACGCTGGGCTGCCGCCTGGTCCGCAGATGATCGATCGCCGTGTTCCGGACGATTGCGGACATCCAGGTCATGGCCGATGCCCGACCGCAATCGAACCGAGCGGCGTTGCGCCAGATCTTCAGGAAGCTGTCCTGCAGGATATCATCGACGTCGTGCGGCGCGGCGCCGACCGCCAGCGCAATCCGGCGCAGCCTGCCGCGTGTCAGAGCGTGAAGCTCTGCGAAGGCGCGTGCCTCGCCAGCGGAAACGCGTGCCAGCAGTTCGGGCAGCATCTGGATCCGCGCCTGATTGACCGGGCTCGAACAGGCCATGTCCTGTCTCCCATGCGTTCGCTTACGAAACGCTCCGGACGCAGGCCCGGATCACCCAAAGGGAGAAAGACCAAGCAGGATCAGAGTCGCACGAAGGGCCCGATCAACCGGCCGAGGAAGCCGTTCATGCGCAGGTCGCCCGTCATCGCGACCAGGCAGAGGCAAGGACCTTCGTTGCCGACGATGGGGCGATGTTCGACCTCGTCGTCGCCATAGTCGAAATCACCGGGACCAAAGTGCCCGCCCTCATGGCTGAAGCTGCCCTCGAGCACGAGCGTCAGCTCGGTGCCGGTGTGAGTGTGCTCGAGCATGCGCGAGCCCGGCGCCGACCGAAGCAGGAAGGCACGCGCTTGGCCCTGACCAGATAGCTCGATTGGTCGCAGGCTGAGACCGGGCGCGACCCGCCGGCGCTTGCCGATGCGATACTTTCGCAAGGCCGGCGGAACATCGTCATCGGTGTTGGACGCCAGGGCAGGCGCGACTGCCTCCTTCGGGGCTTCGTGAATGCGTGACAACACACGGTCGAACGCATCTGTTGCCATCGGCACCGGTGCGACATCCTCCAGCGCGGCGCCTGCGAGCTGCTCGATGGCCTGCACGAAGCGGGTGCAGCGCGGGCAGCCGGCGACATGCACCCCCACGACCAGCTGATGGGCCTCTTCAAGCTTGCCGGCCGCGAAATCGGCCAGAAGATCTTCCGGCGGATGATGGCTGATCGTCATGCTTCTTCGTCCAAAATGTCTCGCAACCGGTTCATCGCCAACCTGATCCTTGACTTGACCGTTCCTAGCGGAATTCCCAGTGCGCGCGCGATTTCCGGGTGTGGCCTTTCCTCGATGAACGACAGCCTCACCACCAAGGATTGCTCTGCCGAGAGTTGCTGAATGGCCGACGCGATCCGCGCCGCATCCTGCCCGCGTGAAATCAGGATGTCGGCCGGCTCGGCTTGATCCGGCGCATCGGGCAGTTCGAGGCCGGTTTCCAGCCGATCCGCCCGCATCCTGCGGCGGAACAAGTCGATCCGCAGATTGCGCGCGATCGTGAAGATCCAGGCCGCCGCGCCGGCTGTCGCCGGATCGAACTGGTGCGCCTTCCGCCACACGGCGATCATGGTGCTTTGGGCGATCTCTTCCGCCTCCTCGGCGTTGCAATCTGCTTTGAGCATCAGGCCCTTGATGCGGGGCGCGAAATGCTCAAACAGTCGCTTGAAAGCCTCCCGGTCACCGTCAGAGGCGACGCGTCCGATCAAATCAGCCCAGTCCACCGTTGCTTTCGGCCCTTTGCTCGCACCAATCGACAGCCGCGTCGTCACCCTCCGGGGCAAACCGGCCTCGGCTCGGATTGGCATCTTCAAAGCCCGGATAGCAGCGATCATAGCGCCTCGACAAGCGACCTCTCGGACTGACAACGACCGGGGCGGGGCGCTGGATCACTGCGGAACCCGCATTGTTGGGCGTCCAGATCGTCTGTCGGCATAGCGATCCGGTTTGGCATCCGGCTTGCTCAGTCTCGACCAAATCCGGCCTCGGCGGAGAGGCCCGTTTCAGGTTGAGGCAAGCGATGCAAGACATGTCCCGTTCTGGTACTGCCGGCGAGCTCCGGCTCGATGCGTTGATCGCCGATCTTTGGTGGCGCGTTCGGCTCATCAACACCGACATTCTCGAAGAGGAAGCCAAAGCCGGGGTGTTCGACGCCAGTCAACCGACTTATCCGTTGCTCGCGCTGAACCTTCGCGCGCGACGCGACAATCTGGTGTCGACGATCGGCGTGCTCGAGCAGCGCGCGAGATCGATGTCGGAAGCGGCCTAAGACGGTCCTGGTCGCTGGACGCGCTACGTCGCGCCGGGGTCCATTCGCAATTGTGAGACTTGCGCGCGAGTCGCAGACGCGCCTCCGTGCTATGGCTGCTCCTCGCAAATCTTGCGCGAGGACACCCATGCTTCCCCTTCCTGCCGACATCTTCACCGAGCCCGAGGACGTCTCGCCCGACGGCCTTGCCAATCTCGGCCCGCTTCGCGGTCTGGCCGGCAGCTGGCAGGCAAACAAGGGTATCGACGTCAATACGAAGGCGGAGGGACCGGAGCGGCGCACCTTCATCGAGCGCATCCGTATGGACCCGATCGATCCGCAGGCCAACGGGCCGCAGCTGTTCTACGGGCTGCGCTATCACATCCACATCAACACACCCGAAGAGGACATCACCTTCCACGATCAGGTCGGCTATTGGCTGTGGGAGCCGGCGACCGGTCTGATCATGCAGACGCTGGCGATCCCGCGGGGGCAGGTGCTGCTCGCCTCCGGCAAGGCCGGGCCGGACGACAGGACGATCTCCGTTAGTGCGAAGCGCGGCGACACCGCTTACGGGATCTGCTCGACCGATTTCCTGGAGCAGGCTTTCCGCACCGATTCCTATCGCTGCGACATCAGCTTCAACGACGACGGCAGCTGGACCTATCTGATCCAGACCGAGTTGTTCGTGCGCGGCGCGCCGTTCAATCACCGCGACACCAACACGCTCGAGCTGGTCGCACCGCCAAAGCTCAATCCGCTGGCGGTGATCGTGAACGATCGCGCCAAGGCCGGTGGGTCGGGGGCTTGAGATTCGGAGAAGCACATGAAGCCTTACGTCGTTTGTCTCATGCATTCGAGCCTGGACGGCCGCACCCATCCCAGCCGCTGGCGTCCGAAGGGTGCGGGCACGGACTGGTTCGAGAAGATCCATGACGAACTCGGCGGCGATGCCTGGGTGATCGGCCGCGTCACCGGCTCGGAATTCGCCAAGGGCAAGCCGTACCCGACGGAAACGCCTCAAAAGTTTCCGCGTGAAAATTGGCTGGCGCGACGTGGTGCGAAGACCTATGGCATCGTGCTCGATGCGCAGGGCAAGATCGGCTGGGGCCGCTCCGACATCGGCGGCGATCCGATCGTCGTCGTGCTCACCGAAAGCGTGCCAGATTCGCATCTCGCGGGGCTCCGCGGCGAAGGCGTGTCCTACATTTTCGCCGGCAAGTCCGAGATCGATCTGGCGCTCACGCTGGACATCCTCAGCCGCGAGCTCGGCGTGAAGCGCCTGCTGGTGGAGGGCGGCGGCGTTGCCAATGGCGCGTTCCTGCGCGCCGGCCTCATCGATGAATTCAATCTGATCCTCAGCCCGGCCATTGACGGCGCGAAGGGTGCACCCTTCGTGTTCGACTCGACGGAGGCGGACAGCGACAAGCGTGCGCCGCTCACGGCGATGACGCTGGAGAGCACGCGTCAGCTCGGCGGCGGTGTCCTCTTGCTGCGCTATCTGATCCAGAACGAGCCGCAAGCCGGGGCCAGTTGAGCGCCGGCATGTCGCAACAATCGGAGCACATCGTCATTGTCGGCGCCGGAGCCGCCGGGCTGATGGCGGCACGGGAGCTGGCGCGTGCGGGCCGCCGCGTGACCATCCTGGAGGCGCGCGAGCGCTGCGGCGGGCGCATCCATCCGCTGCCGGCCTCGCAGTTCGGCTACCCCGCCGACGGCGGCGCCGAGTTCGTCCATGGCGAGGCGCCGGTCACGCGAGCCTTGCTGCGCGAGGCCGGGCTGCCTCTTCAGGAGATCGAAGGCACACAGTGGAGCTTTGACGGCGCAGGCCTGTCGCATGCAAACCGGCACGACCCGCATGAGGCAGCGCTGCGCGCCGTGCTTCGGGACTTGAAGGACGATCTCGCCGTCGCCGATTTCCTGCGCCGCCATTTTGCCGGCGTGGAGTATGCGCAGCTACGGTATTCGATCGAGCGCATGGTCGAGGGCTATGATGCTGCAGACCCCGAGCACGCCTCGACGCTGGCGCTGCGCGAGGAGTGGATGGACGGCGGTCACGCGCCGCAGGCCCGCATCGAGGGCGGCTATGGCGCGCTGATCGATTTTCTGGCGGGCGAGTGCCACGGCCTCGGCGTTGCGATCCGGCTCGGTTGCACAGTGTCGGCGATCGAGGAGGAAGGCGGAGCCGTGGTCGTTCGCTGCGCAGGCGGCGATGCGCATCCGTGCGGCCGCGTCGTCTTGACCGTGCCACTGCCGCTGCTGCGTGAGATCGCGCTGCCGGCAGATGCGCGCGCGAAGCTCATTGCAGCCGACGACATCGGCTTCGGCAACGTCATCAAGATCCTGCTCCGCTTCACGCGACCATGGTGGCGCGATCACGGCGAAGATCTCGCCGACATGACCTTCCTGCTCTCGGAGGAGACGATTCCAGTGTGGTGGACGCGATATCCGGACCAGCATCCGCTGCTCACCGGATGGTTCGGCGGCCCACGGACGGCGGAGCTGTCGCGTCTCGATCCGCAAGGACTGATCGCGGCCGGGCTCGATTCGGTCGCCGCCATCTTCAAGCTACCGCGCGAGGTCATTGCACGTGACCTCATGGCGTCGGCGGCAATCAATTGGATGCACGATCCCTTCGCCCGCGGCGCCTATTCCTGGGCAACACCACGTACGCGGCAGGCGCAGGCGACGCTATCGCGCGCCGACGGGATGGTTCTGTTTTCCGGAGAGGCGCTCTATCGCGGCCGTGACATGGGCACGGTTGAAGCGGCGCTGGCGAGCGGCCTCGCGACGGCGGAGCTAATTCTGAGGCGATGAGAAAAAAGGCCCGCATCTCTGCGGGCCTCCTGTCTGTGGACTGCGTCTGGCTTACCAGCGTCCGCCGCCGAAGCTGAAGGTCACGCCGGGACCACCGCCGTAATATCCGTACGGACCACCGCCGTAATAGCCGTGGTGGCGCGGGTAATAACCATAGCTCCGATAATAGGGCCGGTAGTGGCTGTGATGGTGCCGCCAGTGATGGCGGTGACCACGCCAATGATGATGCCTACGGTGCGCGCTGATGTCTGTGGTCTGGCTTTCCTGCGCGGTTTGCTTCGCGCTGGAACCACCGGCCGCGTTCGCCGCAGAGCCACCGGCAAGCGCCGCAGCACCGACGGCCATCGCGACAAAAAGATACTTCATGTCATCACTCCAGTTGAATGTTGTGTGACAACAGATGAGCATCCCGCGCGTTCCGGCCAGTGCGGGCGTCGAAACGACGCAGCACTAAGGTAGTGTGAGTGATGCATTAACGATAGTTTACAATGGTTCCCCTCGCGGAGCGCTGCTGCGTCGTCGCCATGAGTTCGCCCCGAATGAGGCGGCGACAAACCGTTTGTCGGGATCTTCGCGACGCTGGAAAAAGCGCTTGCCTGACCCTGGGCTCGCCGAGGCGACGTCGCGGGCAACCGCGCTCCGCAGCTATCGCTGCGCTGCCAGCGGCAGGCTGACGTGGAAGACGGCGCCCCCGGACGGCACGTTCTCAGCCCAGATGCGCCCCCCATGTGTTTCGATGATGGTGCGTGCGATCGAAAGGCCTATGCCCATGCCTTGCGCCTTGGTCGTGAAGAACGGCTTGAATATCTCAGTCGTCTTCTCCGCCAGGATACCATCGCCGGCGTCGGCGATGGAGAGATGGGCTCGATTGCCCTCGACGAGGCTGGTGCGGCCGAGGACGCGGCGTCGATCGGGCGGAAGATGGGCCACAGCATCCATGCCATTTGCGACGAGATTCAGGATGGCCTGTTGCAGCTGTACCTTGTCGCCTTTGACGCGGATGTCCGAGGAGGAAGCCTCGGTCGCGAGTTCGACCTTACGGGCTACGGCCTGCACGGAGAGGAATTGGAACACCTCCCGGACCGTCACATTGAAGTCGAGCTCGCGCGGCTCGGTCCGCTCCTTCTTCAGGAATGAACGCAGCCAATTGATGACCTCGCTCGCTCGCTGATCATCGCGGCGAATATGGTCCAGTATGTCCCTGAGCTCGCCTAGGTCGGGAGATGGATGCTGGAGCGCCTGTGCGCCGGCCTCGGCATTGATCATTATCGCGGCGAGCGGCTGGCTCAGCTCGTGTGCGATCGAGGCCGACATCTGCCCCGCAGTCGCGCGGCGGTTCATGTGGGCGAGCTCCGACATGCGCTGGCCTGCCTCGACCTGCGCCAGGAAGCGCAGCCTGCGCTCGCGCAACAGAGTGGCGATCATCAGCGCCTGCACGAGCATCACGCTGCCCGCGATTGTGGTGTGCCAGTAATAGCGCTCCCAGAAGCTCAGCTCGCGGAAGCGCACCTGGCTGCCAGCGGGCAGATTAGCTTCGTCGACGTTCCAGCGCTTCAGTTGACGCCAATCGAAGATCGGCTTCACGTTGTCCCCATTGAAGGGCGGGATGCTCGAGGGCGCTTCGCCGTCGAGAACGCGCATCGCTACTTCGCCAGCTTCCCGTCCGATGCTGTCGGGTAGCAGCAGGAATCCTCCCACTCCCGAGCGCCCGAGAAAGGTATCGGAGGTGATGACGATCGGGCGGTTCGCGCTTTCGGCGACGCGTGCGAGTGCCGCAGCCGGAGAATAATAGGTGCCTTCGCCGTCGGAATACATCGCCGAAGTCAGGATCGCAGAGCGGGCGGGCAGGCTGGCGACTTGCTTGCGAACCTCGCGCAACGGCGCATCGGACAGATCGGTGACTTCGAGACCGGGCATTGCGGCCGCGAAATCCTGCTTCCATTGTCCGTAGACCAGCGGATTCTTCCAGGCGCCACCGACGAGGACGACGTGGGTCAAGTCGGGAACGATCGCGCGCGCCGCAGTCAGGAGATGTGTTGGCCTCACTCTGGCGAAGATGGCCGTCGTGTCCGGCAGAAACAGCGCGCGCGTCTCGGGCAGATCAGGCACGAATCCGTAGACGACAGGAGCAGTGGGCCAAATCTCCTGCTTCCGCGTCTGAAGGAATTTCGCCGATGCAACGCCGATCGAAACGATGACGTCGATCTGACGCTGCGCATATTTGGACTTGAGGTGACCGACGAGGCTTTCTTCGTAGTCCGGTCCTGGAAAGCGGGCGAGATCGAGGCTCTCGCCGTAGATCACGGTGGGGAACTTGCCGTTCTGCTTCGCTGCAGCGCTGATGCCGGTAAAGATCTCCAGATAGAACGGCGAGCGAAAATCGGCTTCTTCGAGCACGAGAATCGAGCGTTGCCGCGGCCCGTCGGCCGCTATGCATTGATGCGAGAGATTGACGAACAGGCAGACGATGAGGATGCGTGTGAGGCCGCTGAGGATGCGCATACTTCCTGGCCCCGCCTCCGCTTGCAATCGGGCTCCTCAGTGAGGATGCACGCGAGAGCATACTAGGCCGACCTGGAGTTTCAACGGATGGATGCGCGCGCTCTCCGAGGCGCGGAAGGCGGCTACTTGAACGGATCCTGGATCGACGGCAGCGATTGGCGGATGCGGCGCACGCTGACCGGGGTGCCGTCGGAGACGAACAAGAGCTCGTATTTGCGGCCCTCGCTGTCGGTTGCCGAGCAGGCGACGTCGTTCACCTTCCTGGCGGCGAAATTGCCGGTCTGGCGGCAGACACCGGTCGAGGTCTGCTCCGCCGGCACCGGCAGGCCGTCGACCTTGGGTCGGTCCTTGGAGTTGAGCAGCATCCGGTCGATCGGCAGCTCATAGGAATTGTCGTCGGCGCGCTTGCCGTTCTCGCCGGAGAACGACACGACGTGGTTGGCGTCGGCGGGATTGTCGACCGCGACTGCGAAATTGACCCGGCCCTTGTCGCCATGGGCGTAGGCCACCGTCTTGCAGGCATAGGTGCGCCCGGCGACCTTGAGCGTCTTGCAATGGCCGGACATCAGCGCCAGCAGATCGATGAAGCCGTTCTGCTGCGCCGGAGGATTGTTGACGGGAATCGGAGCAGAAGGCTCGGCAAAACAAGGGCTTGCGAAGGCGATGAGGGTTGCGGCCAGAACCGGTCGGCGGAGGCGCATCGTCAGGCTCGCGTGCCAGGGGGCGACGGACACGGGAAAGTTCCGCCCGATAGCCATCGAACCGCAAATTCGTTGCGATCCCGTTTGTTTTGCCAACCCAGACCGAAATACCACCGCGTCACCCGCTGGCGATTCGCGACCGCCTCAATCGTCCTGGCCCGCACATGCCGTCAGGCCGATGTTTTTTTCGTGGCAGAGCCTAGACTAGCCCATCGCGGCCTGCCAGCGCCTATCCCGCAGGGAGGGCCGGCGATGCAAGCGGGCCTCCAGCAGGCCGCGGGCTAGAGGCAGCTCGCCGCTGCGCATGAGGGCGACGATGTAGGTGTCCTCGATCAGCTCGCGCTGGGCGTGACTGCCGCCGATGCGCACGACGTCGGTGAGAACCGGTGCGAGCATCTGCACGCAGGCCGCGTAATCCTCATCCGCGAAGGCCAGAAGCGCGCGGCAGATCGCAGGCACCACCTCCCCGGCCGGCAGCTTGCCGTCCGCCAGCCGCTGTTCGATCACGGCGAGGCGCGCGGCTAGGGCCTCGTGGTTCTGTGTTGCGGCAGCAAACAGCGCCATGTGGACGTCGGCGAACGGTAGGCCGGATTTCGGGAATAGTTTTTGCGCAGCGGCGTCGGCATCGCGCCAGAGCGCATCTGGCACGGTGTGGCCGTAGGCCGACAGGCGCCACAGCAGCGAGGCGCCGTCGGTGACCACATTGAGCGGCGGCGCCTGCGTAGCCGACGGCTGGAGCACGTCGGCATAGATCGAAAGCGCCCGCGCCGCATCGTCCTGTTCGAGCGCGCCGAGGGCCTGGTGCCAGCGGATATGGCCGTGCAAGATTCCGGCGCGGTCGTAACCGGGGATCCAGTCGTCGACGAGGCGATCGGCCGCCTCGATCGAGCCGTCCTCGAACATCGCATGCAGCACGGCATGCGCGGCATGGGCATTGGCGCGGCGCAAATCGAAGCCGCGCTCGGTGACGCCACGGCCGCGCGCGACGTCGCCGTTCTCCGTCATCGCCCAGCCATACATGGTGAGGAACCACCAATCCTCGCCATAGTGCTGCGCGACGCGCTCGCACAGCTCGTGCCGGGCGCGGTCGTGATC
>NZ_JXJM01000001.1:6004959-6007286 GCF_001593325.1 Bradyrhizobium sp. DOA1 | reverse complement strand
GCCATGCCGGAGAATGCGAACAGGCCGAAGGCGCCGAGCGGCAGCGACAGCACCACCGCATCGCGCGGCCATGCCTCGACATGCTGGCGCATCGCCGCAATCGCCTCCGGCAGCCGTCCCTCGATCGCCAGCGCCAGCGTCTCGACATGCGAGCGCTCGCGCTCGGTGCCGCGCCTGGTCACGAGCTCACGTGCCACCGCCGCCTTCTGCCGTGCGAGATCGCCCTGCTGGTAGAAGGCGTGCACGCGGGCGCGGGCGATATGGGCCAGCGCGAAATCCGGATCGATTGCAATCGCCCGCTCCAGCGCCTCCGCCGTGCCGGTCCACCCCGCGAGCATGAGATCGACGCCGTCACGATAGCTGAATGCTGCCTCGTGCGACGAGGTGGAGAGCGGCAGTCCCAAACGATCTTCGAGCGGCATGGCCGTTTCCTCGGTTCACGCCGTCCGCGCGCGGCGTCCTTCGATCGGGTAGGCCGGGTCGTTATAACCCGGCGTCGACGGATGGCCCGGCACGACCAGGCGATCGATGATTGCTTCGTCATCCGCAGTGAAGCGGTAGTCGAGCGCGCGGATGTAGTCGTCCCACTGCTCTTCCGTCCGGGGTCCGGCGATGATGGAGGTCACGAACGCGGAGTTCAGCACCCAGGCGACCGCGAACTGGCCGGCGGTGATGCCTCTCTTCTCGGCGTGGGCTTTGATCTCCTGCGCGAGCTGAAGCGATTCCGGCCGCCATTCGGTCTGCATCATGCGAGTGTCGTTGCGACCCGCGCGCGTGTCCTTGTCCGGCGCGGCGTCAGGCTTATACTTGCCGGTGAGCACGCCGCGCGCCAGCGGGCTGTAGGGCACGATACCGAGACCATAGTAAGAGCAGGCCGGAAAATGCTCGACCTCGGGCATGCGGTTCATCGCGTTGTAATAAGGCTGGCTCACCGCGGGCCGGTCGATGCCGAGCCGGTCGCAGATGTTGCAGATCTCGGCGACGCGCCATGCGCGGTAGTTCGAGACGCCGAAATAGCGCACCTTGCCGGCGCGGATCAAATCGCCCATCGCGCGCACCGTCTCCTCCAGCGGCGTCGCATGATCCTCCTTGTGCAGATAGTAGACGTCGATGTGGTCGGTGCCGAGCCGCGTCAGGCTCTCGTCCGCGGCCTGCAACACCCAGCGCCGCGACAGCCCGCCGCGATTGGGATCGTCACCCATGGGATTGGCGAGTTTTGTCGCGAGCACCCAGGCGTCACGGTTGCTGGCAATGGCGCGGCCGACGACCTCTTCGGAGGCACCCTTTGAATAGGCATCCGCCGTATCGATGAAATTGATGCCGGCATCGCGTGCCTTCGCGATAATCCGATTGGACGCGGCTTCGTCGGTCGGCCCGCCGAACATCATGGTGCCCAGACAAATCGGCGACACTTTCAGGCCGCTGCGGCCGAGCTGGCGGTATTGCATGGGCTGTCCTTGCTGCTTCTGCTGACAACAGCATAGCTGTCTCACTCAGTCATTGCGAGCGCAGCAAAGCAATCCAGAGATGCGTCCGCGGAAAGATGCTGGATTGCTTCGCTGCGCTCGCAATGACGGTGAGGGTAGGGGCGCGCGCCTCGGCGTCATCGCCCGCGAAGGCGGGCGATCCAGTACTCCGAGGCGGTCGTGATAGAGCCGAGAGGCTGCGGCGTACTGGATTCCCCGCCTACGCGGGGAATGACAGCGGTGGGTGTGGTTGGCTGCAGCGGCAGCCAAGCAGAGCGCCTATCCCGGCCCCTTCAGGATCTTGAACACGCCATTCGCCATCACAATGCAGCGGTCGTCCACCGTCACTTCGGTGCTCATGAAGATCAGGCTGCGGGTCGAGCGGACCACGCGCGGGCGGGAGATCAGGATGTCGCCGATCTGTCCGGCCTCGACGAAATGGGTGTCGAGCTGCACCGTCGCCAAGTACTCCTTGCCGGAGACGTAGCGGGCGGACATGCCGCAGGTACGATCGGCGAAGGTCATCATCACGCCGCCCTGGACCATGCCGCGGCGATTGTGGTGCTTCTCTTCGGTGGCAAGCGCGAATTCGACATGGCCGTCGACCTTGCGTTCCCACAAGGGACCGATCAGGTGCAGGAAGCCCGTGGTCTCCAGGATGCTCCAGCCGTCTGATTTCAGCCTTGCGGCGGTCTTGCTCGTCATCTCGTCGTCCATTCCTGCTTGCGTACTCATTTCATCGAGGCCGGACGTGGTGTAGTCAAGCATCATGAGACCGTTCGACGATGCCACACGGCGGAATATCGCTGATGCGTGCGCCGCCTTCGCGCGCTTGCCTGAGCAGGATGCGCCGTCGCCATT
>NZ_JXJM01000001.1:5966589-6004816 GCF_001593325.1 Bradyrhizobium sp. DOA1 | reverse complement strand
ACGCTGCGCGCGTCGCATTTGCGCGCCCATCGCGGCCAATGGGCCTTGCCGGGCGGACGCTGCGATGCCGGCGAGGCGCCGATCGAGGCCGCGCTGCGCGAGCTCGACGAGGAGCTCGGTCTTCGCCTCACCAGCGCGGACGTGCTCGGCACGCTCGACGATTATCCGACCCGCTCCGGCTATCTGATCACACCCGTCGTGGTCTGGGCCGCCGACAGCGCCGCGATCAGGCCGAACCCGGACGAGGTCGCCTCCGTCCATCGCATCGCGCTCACCACGATCGAGCGCGAGGACGCGTTCGACTTCATCGCGATCCCCGAAAGCGCGCGACGCGTGATCCGCTTCCATCACCAGATGAGCCTGATCCACGCGCCGACGGCGGCCTTGATCTACCAGTTCCGCGAGGTGCTAGCGGGCCGGCACACCCGCGTGACCGAGCTGGAACAGCCGGTTTTCGCCTGGAAATGACATGGTAAACGGCGCGTTAACGTGACGGTTACCGGATGCCTGCTAAGACGGCATCATGCATCGTTCGATTCGACATCGCCTTGCGCTGGTTCCACTCGCGCTCGTCCTGCTCGCGCCCGCCGCGCGGGGCCGTGAGGCCGACGCGCTGCCGCCGGCCGTCCGCAATGCCAATGCCCAGCTGCTGTCGCAGTTCTTCGCGCAAGGCGGAGCCTCGCCTGCCGTGCTCGAATATCGCCGCAAGCTGGCGGAATATCAGGCGGCGCGCGCGGCCTTCGACGCCGAGGCCGGCGCCTATTGGAGCCAGATCTCCGAGAAGCGTCGCGGCCGCAACGCCAAGCGCCGCAGCGGGCAGCAGATCACCCTCGACGACTACGTGCTGGAGCATCCGCCGCTCTACAACGGGCCGAAGCGACCGGTGAACCCGGAGCCGGAGGAAACGCCGGACCGTCCCGCGAGGAAGCCAATCCCCGTCGTCTCCGATTTCCTGCGCGCGGCGCAGGAGCTCTACCAGTTCACGCCGCAACGGCCTTCCAGCGAGCTCGAGTTCAAGCGCGCCTATGCGCGCTATGCGCTCGCCCACGGCCTGACGCGCGAGCAGGCGGTGCGGGTTTATTCGTTCGAGACCGGCGGCACCGGCACATACGACGTCCAAGCGGGAATCGAGCACGGCGGTAAGCGCGCGATCTCGACCGCGATGGGTTACAACCAGCTGCTGACCACCAACAGCGTCGAGCTGCTCGCCGAACAGGGCCATGAACTGATTCGTGCCCTGTCGGAGAAGGTGGCGCGAACGTCGGGGCCCGCGCGGCATGCGCTCGAGCACAAGCTCACGGTCCTGAAGAAGATGGTGGCGCACGCCAAGTCGGTGCCGGACACCTGGTCGGATCACGAGAAAATGGGCGTCACTCCGCAGGGTTGGGCCATGCATGCGATGGTGCTCGACGTCGACATCGGCCCGATGCTGCAGACCCACAAGCTCCTGACCTCGGTGCTGTTCGCGCGGGCCAAGGGATACTCGCGCCCGCTCTCTGCGGCCGAGCTCGAGATGATGAACCTCACGGGCGACGGCACCGGCCTCGACATGGTGACGATGCCGCAGGCGATGCGCGAGCGGGTGCCGACCTCGAATTTCTTCCAGCGCGGCGGCTATGAGCGCAACCCGGTCGCGATCCGCCACAACACGGTGGCGAAGCTGCTCGCCGTGACGGATGAGCGGATGGACGTCAACAGCGGCAAGCCCGGCGCGAAGGAGCTGGCGGGGGCGTTCTAAGATCGCTCGCTTGCCGCATCTTCCGCTGTCATGCCCCCCGAAAGCGGGGCATCCAGTACGCCGCGCGCTCTCGATTCATCACTGCGGCCTCTGGAATACTGCATCGTCCGCCTCCGCGGACGATGACACCGAGTAAGTGGCGGCGCCGACGCTCGCCCCTACCGGCTACTGATCGGGCCCGAACTTGAACTTGCCGTCGCCTTCGAGATAGGGGCCGGTGCGCATATAGAGCTGGCCGTTGTGGCCGATGAAGAACAGCGTGCCCTTCGGCACTTTCTTGGCCCCCTTGAGCAACTCGCCGGCATTGCTGGTGCCCATCTTGTAGGAGTAGGTCTTACCCTCCTTGTCATAGGCATAGCCCATGTCGGATTTGAGCTCCCACGGCGTTGCCGGGGCTTGCGCCAATGCGGGCGCGGCAAAGGTGCTGAGCGCGGCTGCGATTGCAAATGATTTGGTTGAAAATGCCGTCATTCCCATCCTCCCAAGGTCGGGACATCCAGGCTTGAACAAATCACGAACGGCATTCGAAGGTCAATTCGCGAAAGCGCCGCAGCGCATCACACCTTGCCCAGCAGTTTGTGATTTTCCCTTCGTCCCCTCGCGACTATGTTCCGCTTTCCGTCTAGAACGCAACTCGACAAAATTTGGGGTAGGGATGATTCGGATGCGCCACGTGATTAAACTCTGCTGGGCTGCTGCCTTGTCGCTGACGGCGCTGGCGCCGGCCGCGCGTGCCGATGATTACCAGCTCAGTCACAACCAACGCATCTCGTGCAGCCGCGGCCTTGCTCCGGGCAAGCTGAACACCGCGACCTGCAAGTCCTACACCTATCTTTTCAACACCAAGACCTCGGAATATTTCCGCTGCCAGGTCTCGCTGGCGCTGACCCGCGACAACAAGGAAGTCATCAACGTCCAGACCGACGGCGGTTGCACCAAGAAGCCGCGTATCTTCGAGACCGACGGCAAATATGATTTCGACGCCACCGAGACCGAGCCGCCGAACACCAACTCGTTCTTCGGCCCCGGCGGCTATTCAGTCTGGGCCGCCGACGTGGGCGCGCAGAAGGTGCGCGGCTGCATCATCATCTCCTCGGGCCTCGGCTCCGACATCTCCAAGTGCCTGGACATGACCTTCCAGTGAGGGGGCGCCCACCGCGCCATCTCGCCGCACCGTCCGGTTCCCAAAAGTCGAGCCGGAACGGCCATTTACCGCAGTCCTGTTTTGCCTTTTGGATGGGTTGACCCGGTCCCCGCATCCGGCCAATTTCCCCGCCGGTTTGGGGAGTACAACAACCATGAAACGGACGTTCTTCGGCGTGGCCGCGGCTCTTGCTCTGGCGGCGTCGGCGCCTTGCGCACATGCGCAATCCTTTATCAACGTGCTGACCGGCGGCACCTCCGGCGTCTACTATCCGCTCGGGGTCGCGATCGGAAAGATCTACGGCGACAAAATTCCGAACGTGAAGACGCAGGTGCAGGCCACCAAGGCGTCGGTCGAGAACCTGATCCTGCTGCAGCAGGGTCGCGGCGAGCTGGCGTTCACGTTGGGTGACTCGCTGAAAGCGGCCTGGGACGGCGAGGAGGAGGCGGGCTTCAAGACCAAGCTCGACAAGCTGCGCACGATCGGCGCGATCTATCCGAACTACATCCAGATCGTCGCGACCGCCGAGAGCGGCATCAAGACGCTGGCCGACCTCAAGGGCAAGAGCCTGTCGGTCGGCGCGCCGAAGTCGGGCACGGAGCTGAATTCCCGCGCGATCCTGGCCGCCGCCGGCATGAGCTACAAGGACCTCGGCAAGGTCGAATATCTGCCCTTCGCCGAATCCGTCGACCTCATGAAGAACCGTCAGCTCAATGCGACGCTGCAATCGGCCGGGCTCGGCGTCGCCTCGCTGAAGGATCTGTCGACCTCGAGCCCGATCACGGTGGTGTCGGTGCCGAAGGAGACGGTGGACAAGATCGGCCCGCCCTTCGTCTCCGCGATCATTCCGGCCAATACCTATACCGGGCAAGACAAGGACGTGCCGACCGCGGCGGTGATCAACTACCTCGTAACCAGCTCGGCAGTTTCGGACGATCTCGCCTATCAGATGACCAAGCTGGTGTTCGAGTCGCTGCCGGAATTGCAGAATGCGCACGCGGCCGGCAAGGAGATCAAGCTCGAGACCGCTGCTACCGGCAGCCCGGTCCCGCTGCACCCCGGCGCGATCCGCTATTACAAGGAAAAGGGGCTGATCAAGTAGGATCGGCGCTGTTGCCGGACGTCATGGCCGGGCTTGTCCCGGCCATCCACGTTCTGGGCTGGGCGAGAAAGATCGTGGATGCCCGGGACAAGCCCGGGCATGACGGTCTGAAAACGCTATGCCAAATGATATCGCGCTGGACGGTTGGGGACGAATTGAGATGCTGGAAAAGGCAGAGGGCACACAAGCTGCGCCCGTCAAGGTCGAGTTCGACAATTTCGAGCACGGCTTTCCCGAAGGCTTCGGTCCCGGCTGGTGGGGGCAGCTTGCCTACTGGATCGGCATCGCGTTCGCGACCTTCCAGCTCTATGTCGCCGCCTTCAATTATCTGCCGAGCCAGGTGGTGCGCGGGGTCCATGTCGGCTTCCTCGTCCTGCTCACCTTCGGCTTGATCGCCAATTTCACGGCCAAGAGCGCTGCCGGTCGCGCGCTCGGCTGGGTGATCGGCGGCGCCGGTTTCTTCTGCGGGCTCTACCAGTGGATCTTCTACGCCGACCTGATCGCTCGCGACGGCGATCCGACCCGGCTCGATCTCGTGGTCGGCACGCTGCTCGCGGTGCTGATCTTCGAGGGCACGCGGCGGCTGATGGGTGCGGCGCTGCCGCTGATGTGCGGCGCGTGTCTGGTCTACTGGTTCTTCGGTCAGTACCTGCCGTCGCCGCTCAACCATCGCGGCTACGACTTCGACCAGATCGTCACGCATCTGTCGTTCGGCACCGAGGGCTTCTACGGCGTGCCGATCTACGTCTCGGCGACTTACATCTTCCTGTTCATCCTGTTCGGCTCGTTCCTGGAACGTGCCGGCATGATCCAGCTCTTCACCGACGTCTCGCTGGGCCTGTTCGGTCGCACCCGCGGTGGCCCGGCCAAGGTCGCGGTGTTCGCCTCGGGCATGATGGGCACGATCTCTGGCTCGGGTGTCGCCAATGTCGTCACCGTCGGCCAGTTCACGATTCCCCTGATGATCAGGTTCGGCTATCGCCGCGCGTTCGCGGCGGGCGTCGAGGCCACCGCCTCGATGGGGGGCCAGATCATGCCGCCGGTGATGGGCGCGGTCGCCTTCATCATGGCGGAGACGCTCGGCGTCCAATATTCGGAGATCGTCAAGGCCGCCGCGATCCCCGCGATCCTCTATTTCGCGTCCGCGTTCTGGATGGTGCATCTGGAGGCCAGCAAGCACGGCCTCGTCGGCATGAAGCGCTCGGAAATCCCGAGCGCGTGGAAGGCGCTGGTGACGCGCTGGTACCTCGTGCTGCCGCTCGCCGCGCTCGTCTACATGCTATTCGAAGGCTTTACGCCGCTCTATGCCGGCAGCATGGGTCTTGCGCTCACGGTCACGCTGATCCTCGGCACCGCGATCACGACGGGCGCCCCGTCGACGCTCATCCGCTACATCTTCTGGATCGGGCTCGCGCTCGTAGTCGCCGCCCTGTCGCGCGACGGCCTGCAGATCGCGCCGGTCGCGACCGTCGTGGTCGGCCTGATCGTGATCACGGCGTTCGTGCGCGGCGGCTTTGCGGCGCTGCGCGCCTGCCGCGACGCGTTGGCCGAGAGCGCGAAATCCGCCATCACCGTCGGCATGGCCTGCGCCATCGTCGGCGTCATCATCGGCATGATGTCGCAAACCGGCGTCGGCACCATCTTCGGCGGCTGGGTGATCGGGCTCGGGGAGAAGAGCATTTTCCTGGCTCTAATCATGACCATGCTGCTGTCGATCCTGCTCGGCACCGGCATTCCGACTATCCCGACCTACATCATCACCGCCGCGCTCGCCGCGCCCGCGCTCGCGAAGCTCGGCGTGCCCTTGATCGCGAGCCACATGTTCGCGTTCTACTACGGCATCATGGCCGACCTCTCGCCGCCGGTCGCACTGGCCGCGCTTGCGGCCGCGCCGATCGCCAAGGAGAATCCGGACAAGATCGGATGGGAAGCGATGCGCATCGCGCTCGCCGGCTATGTAATTCCCTTTATCTTCGTCTTCTCACCGGCGTTGATGCTGCAGCCCGGTGATCCCATGGCGGCCACGCTCGGCTTCTACGGCGCCGTCGCGCTGGCGAGCTTCAAGGCGTTGGTGGCAATTGCGCTGTTCGGAATGGTCGCGATCGGCTTCCTGTTCACGCGCCTGACGGTGATCGAGCGCCTGATCGCGTTCGGCGCCGCGCTCTGCCTGCTCGGCGAATTCCCGTTCAGCGACACCGCAGGTTTCGTGCTCGCCGCGGCGCTCGCGCTCTGGCAATGGCGGCAGCGTCCGCCTGTAACGGTCGAGGCGGTGTGAGCCTCTGCTTCGCAACGGCAGGCGCTGTGAAGGCGCTGGCGCTATCGGCCTTCACACTCGCCTGGACCCATTCGATCGCGAAAGTCGAGTGGCAGGAGGACTGGCGTGTCACGCCCGCCGGCCTCGAGCTGGTGCAGGCCCGCGTCAAGGGCACCGGCCCCGGCATGGAGCCGCCGCCCGAAGCGCGGCTGGTCGACGGCTGGTTTCAGTGGCAACCGAACCGCGCGCCGATGCCGGAGGTCGTGCTCGGCAATTCGGGCGCGGCGGGGGAGTGGCGGTTGTGCCATGATGGACAGTGCCGGACGCTCTCGGACATTGTTGGTCTTCCCATCGGTGCTAACGTGACCACGATGAGCGTCTGCAAACAACAAGAGAAATAAGGGAGATCACGATGGATCGGCTCAAGGGCAAGGTTGCGATGGTGGTGGGGGCCGGCTCGATCGGTCCCGGGTGGGGCAACGGCAAGGCGACCGCGGTGACCTTCGCGCGCGAGGGAGCGCAGGTGTTTTGCGTCGATCGCAACGGCGCGGCGGCTGAGGAGACCGCGAAGATCATCACCGACGAAGGCGGCAAGGCGAGCTCTTTCACCGCCGACGTCTCCCGATCGGCCGAGATCGAAGCGATGGTGGCGGCGTGCCTGAAGGCCCATGGCCGCATCGACGTGCTCGACAACAATGTCGGCATCGCCGAGATGGGCAGCGTGGTCGATGTCGCCGAGGAGAGCTGGGACCGCGTCTTCACCGTCAACCTCAAGAGCGCTTATCTCGCCATGAAGCACGTCATTCCCGTGATGGTGAAGCAGGGCGGCGGCTCGATCATCAACATCTCCTCGATCGCCTCGATCCGCCATGTCGGGATTTCCTATGTCAGCTACAACGCCAGCAAGGCGGCGATGAACCAGTTGACGCGCTCCACCGCGATCGAGTTCGCGAAGAGCCATGTCCGGGTGAATGCCATCCTGCCCGGCCTGATGAAGACGCCGATGGTCGAGCATTCGGCAGGGCTGGCCAACAGCTACGCCAAGGGCGATGTCGAAGCGATGTGGCGCGCCCGCGACGCGCAGGTGCCGATGGGCCATATGGGCGATGCCTTCGACGTCGCCAACGCCGCGCTGTTCCTGGCCTCGGACGAGTCGAAATATGTGACGGGGATCGAACTGGTGGTCGACGGCGGGATCACCTGCAAGGCGGGGGCGTAGGCATCGCCTCGTTCTCCCCGTCGTCCCGGGGCGCGCAAAGCGCGAACCCGGACGACACCGAGAGTTACTGTGCCAGAGTCAATATCCCACCGGCAAACGCATGCCACGCCGCCGTCTCGCTGATCGGCCAGTTCAACACCTTCACTGCCAGCAGCGCGAGCGTGCCGTAGATGTAGACCGGATGCACGCGGCCTTCGCTGCGCCAGTCGCGTACCATGGCGACGACGAGCAGCAGGGAGGCGACCACGGCGGGAGCGATGGTGACCGGCACCGGCGGTGGACCCGGAGGTCCTGGAGGCGCGAGGAAGGTGAGAAACCAGCGCGCGATCGCGGCGTCGAGAATCGAGACTGCGGCTAGCAGCATCAGGCGCTTGTGAATCTCGGGTTTGCGCGTGTTCACGATCGCGAGCGCGAACACGACCGCGAAGAACGCGATTCCGCTCATCGGCACGATCGAGAAGGTGATGCCCGCTTCCTTCTGCCCGAGCGCGGCGGCATGCTTCATCACATGCACGGAGGTGAGGAATCCGAAGATCGTCATCGCGGTGGCCAGCGAGACGCCGGCGATGCCGAGTGAACGATGATTGACCACGCGGCCCGAGGCGGCGAGCCAGCTCTGGAGCACGAAATAGAGCGACCAGGTGAAGAACAACAGTCCGTGAAAATGAACCACCGGGCTGGCCGAGAGCGTCCGGTTGGCGAGGGGGATCCAATAGGTCGGTGCGAAACCGAGGAAAGCCGTGGCAGCGCAGGCCAGCGACATGTGGAGATAAAAATATCGTGCAGGCGACGCATCACGCGCGCGAACACGACGGTCGTCGATCAGAGTCGTCATCTGGAGTGTGTCTGGGGAGGAGCGGTTTGGTTCAAGCCACCCCGTCGACTTTGAAGCGGCGCTCACATCATCCCCCCGCGCTCAATTCTGCGCGATCGAGCTCCTCCTCGAGCCGATGAAACGCGTCGTCGCCGATCACCTCGGTGGCGCGGAGATCGAAGATGGATTTGCGGGCGGCCTCGATGGCGCGGCGCCGCAGGGGATCGGCGGGCAGCTCGCCATTGGCGATGCCGCCATTCGGATCGTTCTCGGTCTGCATCAGGATGGCGCGATATTCGAGCCGCAGGATTTCCGCTTCCTCCGACGGATCGCTCTCGATGGCGTCGAGCGCGGCGCGATAGGCGACGGCGCGACCGCGCGCGACTTCGGTGCCAACCGGATCGTCGTCCTCGAGGCGGAAGGCCAGGATCAGCGGCCGCAGCGTCAGGCCCTGGATTACCAGCGATCCCAGCACCACCGCAAAGGCGATGAAGACGATGAAGTCGCGATAGGGAAAATTCTCCGGCAGGGCAAAGGCGGCCGCGAGCGTGACGAGGCCGCGCATGCCGCACCAGGAGATGATGAGGCCGCCCTTGGCGGAGGCGACCTGCTTCGGATCCTTCGGATGATAGATGCCTTGGGCCACCAGCGCCCGCAGCGTCGTGCGGTAGAACGTCACCCAGAGCAGGCGGACCAGGACCACGGTGAGCAGGATCCAGGCGGCGGCGACGCAATATTCCCAGCGCACTTCGGCATCGAGCCGCGTCCAGATCGGCCGCATCTGCATGCCGATCAGCATGAAGGCGAGCACGTTGAGCACGAACACCATCGTCTCCCACACCGCATAGGACGGCACACGCAGCCGTGCCGGGATGCGCGCGGGCGCTGTGCGAGCAACCGTGATGCCATAGACCACGATGGTGAGGATGCCGGAGAGGCCGAGATGCTCGGCAGCGATCCAGACCATGAAGGTGGTGGCGAACTGCAAGATGATGGCGCTTGGCGCTTCCTTCACCCGCTCCATGAACAATGGGATGATGCGGCCTGCAGCAAGTCCTGCGACGACGCTGCCGACCAGCGCGAGGGCCATCGTCGGTGCAACCTGGCTCCATGTCAGGTGCTCGGTGGCGACCGCACCGACCGCGATGCGATAGATCAGCAGAGCGGTGGCGTCGTTGAGCAAGCTCTCGCCCTCCAGGACCTTGACCATGCGATGGGGCAGCTTCACCTGGCTCAGGATCGCGACCGCCGCCGCTGCATCCGGCGGCGCCACGATGGCGCCGAGCGCAATTGCAGCGGCCCAGGGCATGTCGGGCATCAGCCGGTGTGCGACGAAGGCGACGCCGGCCGTGGTCAACCCGACCGCGGCGACGACCAGGGTGGAGACCGGCACCCAATTGTTGCGCAGGTCCCGCAGCGAGGTGTCGAAGGCGGCGTCGAGCAGCACCGGTGCGACAAAAAGCGCCAATGCCAGGTCCGGCTCCAGCGTCCAGGACGGGCTCGACGGCACGAAGGCGATCAGTGCGCCGCCGATGGCGAGGAAGGTCGGGTAGGGGACCTTGATCCGCCTCGCCAGCGCCGATAAGCCAACGGCGCCGAGCAGAAGCACGATGATCCATTCGAATGTCGACACGATGATCCCCGAAACCGATGTGAGCGGCGCCACAAGCTAGCACCAATCAGGCCGTATTGATCGAACATGCGGCCGCAAAGCAAGGTTGAAGGCGAGACTCACGAAAGCCCGACGACAACGCTGAAGGCCAAGATCTCCGACTGCAACATGCGTTCCTTTCTCATTGGACTCTCAGGTGCCGGACTCATTTGCGTGCTCTCGCTCGCCGCGGCCCATGCCACGACGGGCGGCGAGCCGGTCGCGGTACCGCAGATCGACCTCGCGCCATGCCTTGCGGCAGCCGCGGCCGACGACATGGACAAGGCGGTGACGGCCTGCGCGGCGGTGATCGAAAACGATAAGACGGCGAAGGAAGATCTGATCAAGGCGCTGATCGCGCGCGGCGCGCTCTATGCGCGGCGCGGCCAGATCGACCGCGCGATCGCCGACGACAGCCGCGCACTTCTGCTCGATCCCGGCCTCGCCGATCTCTTCAACGCACGCGGCGAGCTGTGGCTGAAGAAGGGCGACAAGCCCAAGGCGGTGCAGGATTTCGCCGCGGCGCTCAAGATCGATCCGAATCACGAAAAGGCCAAGGCCAATCACAAGGCCATGGCGCGCGAGCTCGAGCGGATCGGCGCGCAGATGGCGCTGGCCGGCAAGCCCAGCTTCAATTGCGCGAGAGCGCGCAAGACGGTGGAAAGGGCGATCTGCGGCAATCGCGAGCTCGCCGATCTCGACCGGGAGATCTTTGCAGCGAATGCCCGCGTGATCCGCGAGGCGCGCAATCCGGGCGAAGCGAAGGCGCTCCAGCGCGAGCAGGACGATTTCATTGCCCGCCGCAATGCAGAATTCGGGCGGCCGGGCTACGATCTCAACAAGGCGATGCAGGACCGGCTGAAGCGGCTGAACGGGGTGGACGGCTATTGAGGCGCTTCGCCTCTCCCTGCAAGCGGGGCGAGGGAGTGATACGGCGGTGCGTCCCTGCCCCGCCGATTTGAACCCATCTCTTGCCAGCCGCGACAATGGTGAGAACCCGACGTCACGGAGCCCTATGCCATGTGCGGCACGCATTCTTCCGCGCAAATGCCCGCGTTTGCCAAAATCTCGCTTCGCGCCTTCTTCCTCGGCGCAGCCATGAGCCTGGCCCTCATAGGCCCGGCTTTCGCCGAAGCCGATTGCGTCCTGAACAGCAAGGCTGCTCCCGCGGACCTGATCTCCGCGTGCAGCGCCATCATCGACCAGACGGCGAATTCCGCGTCCGAACGCTCCCTGGCACTCGTTGCCCGCGCTGAAGCCAATGCGCGGATCTCCGGAGGCCTATCGCAGGCGTTGCGCGATCTCGACCGCGCCATCGCGCTCGACGGCCGAAACGCAAAGGCTTGGCGGGTACGCGGCGATCTCCTGCGCGAGGCCGGCGGCGACCTCAATCGTGCCGCGGCGGATCTGACCAAGGCGATCGAGCTCGACCCAAAGGATGCGGAAGCTTACGAGCTGCGCGGCGTCGTCTACACCAATCAGCGCCGGCTCGACCGCGCGCTCGCCGATTACGACCAGGCGATAAAGCTGAAGCCGGACGATGCACAGGCCTGGTCCGATCGCGGCGTGGCCTATTATCTCGGCGGCGACAACGAGAAGGCGGTCAAGAATTTCGACGAGGCGCTGCGGCTCGATCCCAACCGCGCGCGCACCTATACCAATCGCGGTGCGGCGTACAAGAAGCTCGGCCAGCTCGACAAGGCGGTCGCCGACGACGGCGAGGCCATCAGGCTCGATCCGAAAGTCCCCGAATATTACGACAATCGCGGCCTGACCTATGCCGCCATGGGCGAGTACGACAAGGCGATTGCCGATTATGACCAGGCGATCCGGCGCGAGCAGCGCGCCAACTTCCTGACCAACCGCGGCGATTCCTATCAGTTCAAGGGCGAGCTTGGGGCGGCGCTGAGCGACTACGAGGCCGCGCTGAAGCTCGATCCGAACTTCGCGAAGACCTACAACAACCGCGCCGTGCTCTACAAGAAGATGGGCGAGCGCAAGAAGGCGCTGGCCGATTACGAGACGGCGCTGAAGCTCGACCCCGGTAACGAGAATGCCACGAACGGCCGCCGTGTCGTGATCGCCGAGATCGCGAAGTTCGGCGCCGAGCCGCCGCGTGCCCTGAATGCGGAGGCGGGTCACGGCCCGTCCTTCAGCTGCGCCACCGCCAAGCGCGAGGTCGAGAAGGTGATCTGCGCCGATGCGCAGCTCGGCGTGCTCGACCGCCAGATCGCCGAGACCTATGAGCGCGTGCTGAGGACTTCGAAAGGACGTTCCGCCAGCGACCTGCGCAAGACCCAGCGCGAGTTCCTCACGACGCGCAATGCGAGCTTCCGCCGCCCCGGCTACGATCTGAAGAAGATCATGCAGGACCGCTTGCAGCGGCTGAACGCGATGGAGAGCTGAAGGCCGGTTCTTCTCCCTCGTCCCGTAAGGACGGGGACAGGGAGAGAAGACCTGTTCTTTTCAGCTTGAACCGCGGCCCGTTCCCGGGAAAATACCCTCCAAACAAGGCCGGCGATTGATCCTGGTCATGGCGGGACGCTCGTCCTGTCGTCAGGTCAGGGCCAGGCGCACAAAGGGAACGGGAGCGCGGGCATGAACGTCCAGGGCAAAAGCAGCTATCACGAGGTTCACGCGCGCTCGCTGGCGGATCCGGAAGGATTCTGGGCCGAGGCGGCCAAGGACATCGACTGGATCGAGCCGCCGAAGTCCATCTTCGATGCCAGCCGAGGAACCTATGGCCGCTGGTTCGCCGGCGGTGTGGTCAACACCTGCTACAATGCGCTCGATCGCCATGTCGAACGTGGCCGCGGCGACCAGGTCGCGCTGATTCATGATTCTCCGCTGACCAGCAGCGTCACCAGATTCACCTACGCCGAACTCCTGAGGGAAGTGCAGGCGCTCGCCGCCATCATGCAGGATTTCGGCGTCGCCAAGGGCGAACGCGTCATCCTCTATATGCCGATGGTGCCCGAGGCCGTGGTCGCGATGCTCGCCTGTGCGCGCATCGGCGCGGTGCATTCCGTGGTGTTCGGCGGCTTCGCCGCCAAGGAGCTCGCCACCCGTATCGATGACGCTGAGCCGAAGCTCATTCTCTCCGCGAGCTGCGGTATCGAGCCCGGCCGCATCGTGCAGTACAAGCCGTTGCTCGACGAGGCGATCAGGCTCGCGGGCACGAAGCCGAAGGCCTGCATCGTGCTGCAGCGTCCGCAGCACACCTGCGACCTGACGCCGGGGCGCGATTACGATTGGGCGAGCCTGCGCCGCAAGGCGCTGAATGAGGGCAAGATGGCTCTTTGTGTGCCCGTCGCCGCCACCGATCCGCTCTACATCCTCTACACGTCGGGCACCACGGGCATTCCCAAGGGCGTGGTGCGCGACAATGGCGGGCACCTCGTCGCGGTGAAATGGTCGATGTTCAACCTTTATGGCGTCAAGCCGGGCGAGGTGTGGTGGTGCGGCTCCGACATCGGCTGGGTGGTCGGCCACAGCTACATCGTCTACGGCCCGCTGCTGCATGGGGCGACCTCGATCATGTACGAGGGCAAGCCGATCGGCACGCCCGATGCCGGCGCGTTCTGGCGCGTCATCAGCGAGCACAAGGCGGTGGCTTTCTTCACAGCGCCGACCGCGTTCCGCGCGATCCGCAAGGAGGACCCGGAAGGGAAATTCATCCGGCAATACGACCTCTCCAAATTCCGCACGCTGTTCCTCGCCGGCGAGCGCGCCGATCCGCCGACGGTGGAATGGGCGGAGCAGCAGCTGAAGGTGCCGGTGATCGATCATTGGTGGCAGACCGAGACCGGCTGGTGCATCGCCGGCAATCCGGTCGGGCTCGGCATGCTGCCGGTGAAGCACGGCTCGCCGACGGTGCCGATGCCGGGCTATCAGGTCGACGTCGTCGACGAGGCGGCAAAGCCGGTCGGTCCCAACACCATGGGCTCGATCGTCATCAAGCTGCCGATGCCGCCGGGCTGCCTGCCGACCCTGTGGAATCAGGACGCGCGCTTCAGGGAAGCGTATTTGACCGAATTCCCCGGCTATTACAAAACCTCCGACGCCGGCTACAAGGACGAGGACGGCTATGTCTTCGTCATGGGGCGTACCGACGACATCATCAACGTCGCCGGCCATCGTCTTTCCACCGGCGGCATGGAGGAGATTTTGGCCTCACATCCGGATGTCGCCGAATGCGCCGTGCTCGGCGTCAAGGACGCCATCAAGGGCGAGGTGCCCTGCGGATTCCTGGTGCTGAAAGCGGGCGTGATGCGTGCGCCTGCGGAGATCGAGAAGGAGATCGTCGCGCTGGTGCGCGACAAGCTCGGCCCGGTCGCGGCCTTCAAGCTCGCGATCACCGTCGGTCGCCTGCCCAAGACGCGCTCCGGAAAGATCCTGCGCGGTACCATCAAGAAGATCGCCGATGGCGAAGCCTGGACCATGCCGGCGACGATCGAGGATCCCAAGGCGCTGGACGAGATCGGCGAGGCGCTGAAGGGGCGGGTGTGAGGTTTGCTCTTCCGTCACGTCCCGGGCTTGATCCCGGCATCCATCAATGAGCAATCAAATGCCTTGATTTCGATGGATTGCCGGGTCAAGCCCGGCAATGACGAATGAGACAGGACCGATCAATGTCAGCCAACCTCGTGCGGTACGGCGCCATCTCGCTGCTCGCCATCGCTCTCTCCGCCTGCTCCTCGCGGTACCAGACGCCGGTTGCGGCGGGCGGCGACGACGACGACGCGGTGTGCCAGAGCCGCGGCTACGCGCAGGGCTCGCCGGAATACGCGGCCTGCCGCAAGGACCGCGACGTCCAGCGCAATGCCGCCATCGCCCGCGCCGACCGTCGTCAGCGCGATCTCGGCGAATACATGCTGAACAATCCCGTGCGGCCGTGATGTGCAGTTCGGCACTATCGTGCCGCAGCGCTGGCCCGTGATCGCGTTTTCTTTGCGAGAAGAGTTGGTTGAAGGAGGGCGCAGACTAGCTCGCGTGCACCGTCCGCGGATGCCGCTCATGCAGCAGCTTCGCCAGGGCGTCACGATCGCCGGGGCGGTCCTTGACCGCGATTTCGAACAAGGCTTCCTGGATATCTCGGGGCATGTCGCCCCACGCTGCCAGAACGGCGCGTCCCAGCATCGGAGCAAAATGGTCTTCGTCGTGCTGCATCGCTGATCCTCCGCGCTGAAAACAATGCAGGCTCGGCTACATCGTTCCTGCTCGCGGCATCGCAAAAGCTGCGCTCGCAAACAAAAAACGCGGCGGATCGCTCCGCCGCGTTCGAACCGGATGTCCGTGCAGGAAGGAAGACTACTCCTCCTCGTCCTCCTGCTTCTTGCCGCCGAGCGTCTTCAGCTTGGCGAACACGGCATCGACATTGAGGTCGTCGCTGGATTTCTCCGCGGGCTCGTACTCGTCCTTGCGGGTGGTCTCCGAGGCCGGCAGCAGGGTGGCGCCGCCATAGGCTGCGTCGATCGGCTTTTCCTTGGCCGCGCGTTGCACCTCGAAATCGAGCTCGATCTGCGAGCACAGGCCGAGGGTGACGGGGTCGATCGGGGTTAGGGACGACGTGTTCCAATGGGTGCGGTCGCGCACGCTGGCGATCGTGCTCTTGGTGGTGCCGACCAGGCGCATGATCTGGGCGTCCTTGAGCTCGGCATGGTTGCGCAGCAGCCAGAGGATGGCGCTCGGGCGCTCGTGGCGGCGCGAGACGGGGGTATAGCGCGGGCCCTTGCGCTTGGGCTGGGGCGGCAGCACCACCTTGCTCTCCTGGAGGCGGAGGCGGTAATCCGGGTTGTTCTCGCCCTTTTCGATCTCCTCGCGGGTCAGCTGGCCGTTGGAGAGGGGATCCATGCCCTTGATGCCCTGGGCGGCGTCGCCGTCGGCGATCGCGCGCACCTCGAGGGGATGCATCTTGGTGAAATCGGCGACCTGGTCGAAGGTCAGCGCGGTGTTGTCGAGCAGCCAAACGGCGGTCGCCTTGGGCATCAGAGGTGCGTTGCTCATGGCAAATCTCCTTTGTGCTTCGCCCACCCCTCTGGAGGCGAAACCGGTGGTCATCAGCGATGACAGGGAATTCGCGCTATATAAGCCCGGAGGGGGTGGACACGCAATGGTTCTGCTATAGATAGTGCCTTGACAGCGCCCGAAAGGGGGGCCCAATTCCTTTGAACCGCCGTACGGTTCGAGCCGACCCTTTCAAGCCAATTCCATCCATCGACCGCCCCCCGCCAGAAGGCGAAACGGGTGATTCGGTCCCGAGATCGCTCAATGTCAGCCAAACCAGACCTCAAGATCGTGCTTTGTTCTCCCCGCGGCTTCTGTGCCGGCGTGGTCCGGGCGATCGACACCGTGGAACGGGCGCTCGATAAATACGGCGCCCCCGTCTATGTTCGCCACGAGATTGTGCACAACAAATACGTCGTCGACGGGTTGAAGAAGAAGGGCGCGATTTTCGTCGAAGAGCTGGCCGAAATCCCCGAAAACACCACCGCGCCCGTGGTGTTCTCGGCCCACGGCGTGCCGAAATCGGTTCCGTCCGATGCCCAGTCGCGCAATCTGTTCTCGCTGGATGCGACCTGCCCGCTGGTGACCAAGGTGCACCGCGAGGCCGCGATCCACTTCAAGCGCGGTCGCGAGATCTTCCTGATCGGTCATTCGCACCACCCCGAAGTGGTCGGCACGCTCGGCCAGCTTCCGGTCGGCGCCGTGACCCTGATCGAGACCGCCGAGGACGCCAAGACCATCACGCCGAAGAACCCCGACAACCTCGCCTTCGTGACTCAGACTACGCTGTCGATCGACGACACCGCGGAGATCGTGGCGTTGCTCAAGGAGCGCTTCCCGAACATCAACGGTCCGCACAAGGAAGACATCTGCTACGCCACCACCAACCGCCAGCTCGCGGTGAAGAAGGTGGCACCGGTGGTGGACGCCTTGATCGTGGTTGGTGCTCCCAACTCGTCGAACTCGCAGCGCCTACGCGAGGTCGCCGAGCGCGAAGGCTGCAAGATCGCGGTGCTGGCGCAGCGCGCCACCGACATCGACTGGGACAAGTTCGGCAACATCACCAGCCTCGGCATCACCGCGGGCGCGTCCGCGCCCGAAGTGATCGTCGAGGAGATCATGGACGCGTTCGCCGAGCGCTACACCCTGCATGTGGAGACGGTCTCGGCCGCGGAAGAGAACGAGTTCTTCCCGCTGCCCCGTCAGGTGCGCCCCGAAGCCGCCGCCGAGTAGACCTTTATGGCGGTCTACACCGACGTTGCCGCCGACGAGCTTGCGGATTTTTTGAAGCAATACGATCTCGGCGAATTGCTCTCCTACAAGGGCATCGCCGAGGGCGTCGAGAATTCCAACTTCCTGCTGCACACGAGTGCGGGCTCGTTCATCCTCACGCTCTATGAGAAGCGCGTGGCGAAGAACGACCTGCCGTTCTTCCTCGCGCTGATGACGCATCTCGCCGAGCATGGCATCAACTGTCCCCTGCCGGTGAAGGCGAGGGACGGCGAGGCGCTGCGCGAGCTGTCGGGCCGTCCGGCCGCGATCATCACCTTTCTCGAAGGCATGTGGCCGCGCAAGCCGAACGTGAGCCATTGCGCCGGGGTCGGCGAGGCGCTGGCGAAGATGCACCTGGCCGGCGCCAACTTTACGATCAAGCGCGCCAATGCGCTCTCCGTCTCCGGCTGGCGGCCGCTGTTCGATGCGGCTGCAAGCCGTGCCGACGAGGTGCAGCCGGGCCTGCGAGCCTTTCTTTCCGCCGAGCTCGATCATCTCTCGAGCGGCGTCTGGCCCACCGATCTGCCGGAGGGCGTGATCCACGCCGATCTCTTCAACGACAACGTCTTCTTTCTCGGCGACCGGCTCTCGGGCATCATCGACTTCACCTTCGCCTGCAACGATATGCTGGCCTATGACGTCGCGATCTGCCTCAACGCCTGGTGCTTCGAGCCGGATCATTCCTTCAACGTCACCAAGGCGCGCGCCTTCCTCAACGCCTATGGCCGGGTGCGAAAGCTGACGACGGCGGAAGAGGCGGCGCTGCCGCTGCTCGCACGCGGCGCGGCGATCCGTTTCCTGCTGACGCGGCTGGTGGACTGGCTCAACGTTCCGCCCGGCGCGCTGGTGAAGCCGAAGGATCCCCTGGAATATGTCCGCAAGCTGCGCTTCCACCAGAGCGTGACGAGCGCACGCGATTACGGGCTGATGCCGTCAGGACTGGTGGCGTGAGCGAGCTTCCCAACGTCGCGATCTATACCGACGGCGCCTGCTCGGGAAATCCCGGGCCCGGCGGCTGGGGCGCGATCCTGAAGTTCGGCGACAAGGAGAAGGAGCTGAACGGCGGGCAGCCGCACACCACCAACAACCAGATGGAATTGATGGCGGCGATCTCCGCGCTCGAAGCCCTGAAGAGGCCGTGCACCGTCGATCTCTACACCGACAGCCAGTATGTCCGGCAGGGCATCACCGGCTGGATCTTCGGCTGGAAGCGCAACGGCTGGCGCACCGCCGACAAGAAGCCGGTGAAGAACGTCGAGCTATGGCAACGCCTCGATGCGGCGCTGAAGCAGCACGAGGTCCGCTGGCATTGGGTCAAGGGCCATGCCGGTCACCCCGAGAACGAGCGCGCCGATCAGCTGGCGCGCGACGGGATCGTGAAGGCAAGGCTGCAGCAGCGGGTGGGGGAGTAGGGCGAACTGGCAATCGCCACAAACTCAACTGTCATCGCCCGGCTTGACCGGGCGATCCAGTATTCCAGAGATGCTTGTGATCAAGCCGAGAAATCTCGGCGTACTGGATCGCCCGCCTTCGCGGGCGATGACAGTTGCGCAAGCGGCGCGAGCGCCGGCTTACAGCTGCCCGAGCAGTGTATCGCCGCCGGAGACCTCGACCTTGCCGGGCATCGCCTCGAGGTTCAGCTTCTTCACCACGCCGTCCTCGACCAGCATCGAATAGCGCTTGGAGCGGATGCCGAGGCCGTTGGCGGAGGCGTCCAGCTCCATGCCGATCGCCTTGGCGAATTCGGCATTGCCGTCGGCGAGGAAGATGGCCTCGTCGCGCTGGTCGGTGTCGCGCTTCCAGGCGTTCATGACGAAGGCGTCGTTGACGGAGACGATGGCGATGGTGTCGACGCCCTTGTCCTTCATGGCGTAGGCGTTGAGGAAGATGCTCGGCAGATGCATCTTGTGGCAGGTGCCGGTATAGGCGCCGGGCACCGCGAACAGCGCCACCTTCTTGCCTTTGAAGATATCGTCGGTGGTCTTCACCTGCGGGCCTTCCGCCGTCATCACGCGGAATTTCGCCTCGGGCAGCTTGTCGCCAGTCTGGATCGCCATCGTCAGTCTCCCTGAATTTCGGTCCCGCTTTTTAGACCGTGGCGCGGGCCTGCACAATATTGCCGGCGGCAGAAGCGGCGCGGGAGTGGCGGCCCGTTCACCCCGATGTCATCAGCCGGCAAACCCGCCGCCGTCGAGGAAGGCCTGCTCCGCCTCGGTGCTGTCGCGGCCGAGGACATTGTTGCGGTGGGGGAAACGGCCGAAGCGCTCGATGATGTCGGCGTGCTCGCGCGCGTATTTCAGGTTCTCGGCATTGTCGGTGTTCTCAAACAACGCGACGCAGTGCAGCTGGTCGGCTAGGTGCTCGGAATGCATGAAGGGCAGATAGAAGAATTCGAACAGGATGGGATCGACCCTGCGATCGACGCCGCGCGCAATGGCGCGGCGGGCGACCGCACGCGCCAGCGCATCGCTGGCAAAAGCCTGCGGCGTGCCGCGAAACATGTTGCGGGGAAACTGGTCGAGCACGATGACGAGCGCGAGCGCGCCCTCGTCGCTCGTCTCCCATGAGGCAAGCTCGCCGGCGGCCGCCTTCTGCCACAAAGCGAGAAAGCGGCGCCTGATCTCCGCGTCGAACGCGTCATTGCGCTTGTACCAGCGCGCGCGGCCGGCCTCGCGCCAGAAGGCGAGAATGCCCGATGGCGTGATGTCGCCGGCCTCCAGCATGAATGGATGGCGGCCTTACGCCGCCTCCGCCTTCTTCTCGTCGCGCAGCTGCCGGCGCAGGATCTTGCCGACATTGGTCTTCGGCAGGTCGTTGCGGAATTCGATGTGCTTGGGCACTTTGTAGCCGGTGAGCTGCTCCTGGCAGAACTTGATCACGGCTTCCGCCGTGAGGTTCGGGTCCTTCTTCACGATGAAGGCCTTCACCGCTTCGCCCGATTTGGAATCGGGAATGCCGATCACGGCGCATTCGAGCACGCCCGGATGGCTCGCGATCACTTCCTCGATCTCGTTCGGGTAGACGTTGAAGCCGGAGACCAGGATCATGTCCTTCTTGCGGTCGACGATCTTGGTGTAGCCCTTCTCGTCCATGATGCCGATGTCGCCGGTGCGGAAATAGCCGTCCGCGGTCATCACCTTCGCGGTCTCTTCCGGCTTGTTCCAGTAGCCCGACATCACCTGCGGGCCCTTGGCGCAGATCTCGCCGGCCTGGCCCAGCGGGACTTCATTGCCGTCGTCGTCGCGGATGGAGATGTAAGTCGAGGGTACGGGAATGCCGATCGAGCCGGTGAACTCGGTCGCGGTCGCGGGATTGCAGGTCAGCGTCGGCGAGGTCTCCGACAGGCCGTAACCTTCGGCGATGAAGCAGCCGGTGATCGCCTTCCATTGGTCGGCCACGGGGCGCTGCACCGCCATGCCGCCGCCGTTGGAAATCTTCAGCTTGGAGAAGTCGAGCTTCTTGAAATCCGGATGATGCATCAGCCCGTTGTAGAGCGTGTTCACGGCCGGGAAGCTGTTGACCTGGTATTTCGCCAGCTCCTTGACGAAGCCTGCGATGTCGCGCGGGTTGGGGATCAACAGATTGCAGCCGCCGGCGCGCACCGCGAGCAGGTAGCAGGCCGTCAGCGCGAAGATGTGATAGAGCGGCAGCGCGCAGACGATCATGAGCTGATCGACATGCGGCGGCGCGGCGAGCGCCGGCTGGAGCCAGGCGTCGTTCTGCAGCACGTTGGCGACGATGTTGCGGTGGAGCAGCGTGGCGCCCTTGGAGAGGCCGGTGGTGCCGCCGGTATATTGCAGGAAGGCGACGTCGCCGGGCGACAGCTTCGGCTTGTTGAAGGCCATGCCGCGGCCGGCCGAGAGCGCGTCGTTGAAGGACACCGCGCCCGGCAACGACCAGGCCGGCACCATCTTCTTGACGCGGCGAACCACGAGATTGACGATCACGCCCTTGAAGCCGAGCAAATCGCCCATACTGGCGACGACAACATGCTTCACGCCCGTCTTCGCGATCACCTGCTCGACGGTATGCGCGAAGTTCTCCAGCACGATGATGGCCTCGGCGCCGGAGTCCTTGAGCTGATGCTCGAGCTCGCGCGGGGTATAGAGCGGATTGACGTTGACCACCGCGTAGCCGGCGCGCAGCACGGCCGCGGTTGCGACCGGATATTGCAGCACGTTCGGCATCATGAGGGCGACGCGCGCGCCGCGCTGCAGTCCACGGCCCTGCAAATAGGCGGCGAGCGCGACCGACATCTGGTCGAGGTCGCGATAGCTGATCGACTTGTCCATGCAAATGAACGCCTTGCGGTCGGCGAACTTTGTGAAGCTCTCCTCCAGCAGGTCGACCAGCGATGCGTATTGCGTCGGCTCGATATCAGCGGGTACGCCGGGCGGATATTGCTTGAGCCAGATGCGCTCCATGGAAACTCCCCTCATCTCACTGAGCCCGTTGTGTCTCGGGCTTGCCTCATTGCCGCCAGTATCGAGCTTGCCGGAACGGGTGGCAAGCGGTTGAGGCTTAGGGCAAAGGTCGGAGAGTAGCCACTGGAATCATCGCAAACCGCGCTGCCGCAGTGCGAAGTGCGGGCGGCTCCGGAGGCGAGGGGACGTTAGCCGTTGTTGGCCGGCTTGGCGGCGGCGGGCTTAGTCGCGGCGGGGTTCGTCGCTGCCTTCGGCTTGGCGGGCTTGGCAGCCTGATCGCCGGTTGCCGCGGGCTTCGCGGCAGGTTTCGCCGCCGCATCGGGCTTGGCCGCGGCATGCTTGGGTCCGGCCGGCTTGGCCGCGGCCGGTTTGGCGGCGGTCTTACCGTCGCTCTTGGCATCAGCCGGCTTGGCGTCGGGCTTCGCCGCTGCCGTCTTGGTATCCTTGGGCTTCTCTGCCGGCTTGTCGGCGGCGTCCGGCTTCTTGGCAACGCGCGACTTCTTGCCACGCGGCTTGGACGCGGTCTGCTGGTCGGCGTCGGCCGCGACCGCGGCGATCAAGGCGGTGCCGGTGCGGGTCGGGCCGGTATAGACCAGCACGGGCTCGGTCGCAGCCGGCGCCGAGGCCATCAGCTCGGAGGCCTTCATCATCGGCGGCTGGAGCCCGGCGGTGAAGAAAGAAATCTGGGCTTCGCCGCCCGTGGCCGAGGCCGATCCGGACGCGGCGCCGCCATTGACCGCAATCAGTGCACCGTCGTCATCGCTGGCGGGGCGCTTGCGGTGAGGCCCGCACATCTCGTCGCGCAGGTTCGGCGGCGAGGCGTCGACCGGCACGAGATTGTCGACGGCGCCGAGCGAAGGACGCAGCCAGGTGAGATTGTCTTGAGCAAAACCGCGCTCGAGCAGCTGCGCCGCCTTCACCGCGCGCGCGGTGCCGGAATTGGCGCCCAGCACCACCGCGATCAGCCGGCGGCCGTTGCGCGTCGCGGAGGCCACGAGGTTGTAGCCGGAGGCACAGATGAATCCGGTCTTGAAACCGTCGGCGCCGGGATAGCGGCCGATCAGCTTGTTGAAATTGCCGGTGACGCGCTTGCCGAAGCGGATCGCCGGGATGTGCACGAAGTACTCGTATTCCGGCAGGTCGCGCAGGAAGGCGCGCGCCAGGATTCCGAGATCGCGCGCGGAGGTGACCTGGCCGTCGGCGGGCAGGCCGTTCGGATTGACGTAGCTTGTCTGCGTCATGCCGAGCTTCCTCGCGGTGTCGTTCATGATCGCGGAGAAACCGTCGACTGAGCCGCCGACGCCCTCGGCGAGCACCACGGCCATGTCGTTCGCCGACTTGACCATCATCATCTTCAGCGCGTTGTCGACGGTGACTTGCGTTCCCGGCGGGAAACCCATCTTCGACGGCGATTGCGAGGCTGCCGTCGGCGACACCGTGAGCAGCGAGTCCAGTGTCAGCCTGCCGTCCTTGACCGCCCTCAGCGTCACATAGGTCGTCATGATCTTGGTGACGGAAGCGGGGTACCAGGGAATGGTCGCGTTCTCCGCCTGCAACACCTTGCCGCTGTCGGCCTCGATCAGCAGCAGCGCTTCGGCGTTCGCCGCGCGTGGCCCGAGCAATGCGGCGCATGCGAGGCCAGCGGCGAACAGGTTGAACAGCGATTTGCGAAGCAGCGGGCGAAGGGCGTGCACTATCCGATTCCGGTCCTTGGAGATCCGCCGGATACGGTCGGTTCTCGTGATCTGATGTTCGGTTTTGAAATCCAGCGCCGCCGCTTGCGGCGTCGCAAACCTATACCGGCTGATGCGTCGAGAATAGGGGGGCCGATGGGGTATTCCGCAATGAAATAGGCCGAATTTCGACGATGCTATCGGGACTTGTTACGGGGACTTGGCTGCCGTCGCCGCAGTCTCGGCCGCCGTCACGCTGGCCCGTGCGTGTTCCTGAACCATGAATTGGGCCCTGGCGAGCTCGGCGAAATGGCCGCCTTTGGCCACGAGTTCATCGAAAGTTCCACTTTCGATCACCCGGCCGTTCTCGAACACCAAGATCCGCGTCGCGTTGCGGATGGTGGAGAGGCGGTGGGCGATCACGAAAGTGGTGCGGCCCCTCATCACTTCGTCGAGAGCGGCATTCACCTTGGTCTCGGTGACGGCGTCGAGCGCACTGGTTGCCTCGTCCAGGATCAGGATCGGGGGATCCTTCAGCAGCGCGCGGGCGATTGACAGCCGCTGCCGCTCGCCGCCGGACAGCATGCGGCCGCGTTCGCCGGCATTGGTCTCGAAGCCGCCGCTGCGTTCGATGAAGTCGAGCGCCTGCGCCCGCTCGGCCGCCTTGCGCATCTCGGCCTCGGTCGCATCCGGCTTACCGACGCGCAAATTGTCCGCGATCGAACGGTTGAACAGCAGCGCCTCCTGGAACACGACGCCGATGTTCCGTCGCAGCGAGGTCAGCGTCACGCCGCGCACGTCCATGCCGTCGATCTTGATGAAGCCGGACTGCGGATCGAAGGCGCGGTGCAGCAGCGCAATCGCCGTCGACTTGCCGGCGCCGGTCGGACCGACCAGCGCGATGGTCTGCCCGGGCAGCGCCGTGAAGGTGAGGTCCTCGATCGCCGGGCGTTTGCCGTCATAGGAGAAAGTGACGTCGTTGAACTCGACGAGGCCCGACAGTCTGCCGGCATCGATCGCATCTGGCCGGTCGTGCACCGCGGGTACGGCGTCGAGCACATTGAAGAACTCGCGCAGGCGCGGAGCCTCCATGAACACGTTGTTGATGAAGCTGACGACCTGCTCGAGCTTCTGGATCAGCATCGTCGCGAAGCTCACGAACATCACGATCTCGCCGACCGACGTCAGACCCTGGTCGTGCAGCGCGATGCCGAGCGTGAAGATCGCGAGCACCGTGATGGTGGTGGAGGCGCGGGTGATGACGGTGACGAGCGCCCACCAGGACAGCACCGGCATCTGCGCGGCCAGCAGCTCGTCCGCGACGGAGCGCAGGCCCTTCACCTCGGATTCGACGCGGACGAAGCTCTGCACCAGCGCGACGTTGCCGAGCGCATCGGAGGCGCGCGCGGACAGTTCGCTGTAATGCTCCTCGACCTCCATCTGCATGCCGAAGGTCTTGCGCACCACGAAGGTCGTCAGCGCGGTGAAGACGATGCAGAGCACGAACAGCAGGATCGCCAGACGCCAGTTCAGGTACAGCGACAGCGGCAGCAGCACCACGACCGAGAGGATCGCGGCGAAATGCTCGCGGAAGAAGCCGAGCCAGAGCCGCCACAAAGCATCCGTGCCGTTGAGCATGACCTTCATCAGCCGGCCCGAATGGGTGCCGGAATGGAAGGTCAGCGGCAGTTGCAGGATGTGCTCGAAATAATCGGTGAGCACCGCCTGGCGCTGGCGGTGCGAGAGCCGGTCGGCCTGCAGGGCTACGAGCGCGCTGCAGATGATGGTGAACAGCCCGAACGCGACCCAGGCGGTCAGGAACGGCCAGGCCGAGTTGGAGCCGGCGACGGTCTTGCCCGAGAGCACGTCGACGATCCGGCCGAACAGCACGGGCTCGGCGAATTGCGAAGCCGCCAACAGGAGATTGGCGACCGCGAGCAGCCAGCCCAGCCGCGCCTCCTTGCCGAGCAGCTCGATAACGCGGGTGTAGAGACGGAAGATAGACATGCGGGCGAAGGACTCGGCGAAGATGGAGCCCATATTCTAAGCAGCAATCGCCCGCGAGATACAGCGGAAGCTTGCGGTTTTGCTCAGTTGATCAGCCGCCCCACCACCGGCGGCAGGAATTGGTCGTCGAAGATCTCGCCCGCTGCCGGACGTTTCCGGAATTTGAACTCCTGCGCGATCTGCCCGACCGATCGCTCGAATCGCGCCGGGTCGACGCCGCCGAGACCGCTGTTCCTGACCTCGTCGGTCACGATGTTGTCGGCGAGGACGGTGCGCAGGCGTTCCAGCTCCAGGTTGCGGTCGCCGTCATCGATGCGGCTCGCGGCCTCCTCCGCCGCGCGGGCGGGCTCCCTGACGGTGGCGTTGATGCCCGCGATCAAGGCGCGGACGAAACCCTTCACGGCATCCGGCCTTGCTGCGGCGAAGGCGGGATTGACCACCACGGCAAAGCCATAGGCTTCGCAGCCATAGTCCGCATAGCGGAGCACGACGAGATCGGCTCCAGGCACGCCGCGGTCGCGCAGGTTCACCGCCGAGAGATAGCTTAAGCCCGCGACCGCATCGACCTGACCCGCGGAGAGAATCGGCTCGCGCACCGCCGCGCTGATCTTGTGGAATTTGACGCGCGATGCATTGATTCCGTTCTGCTGCGCCAGCGCCGGCCATAACCGCATCGACAGATCGCTGTCGGCAACGCCGACGGTCTTGCCGTCGAGGTCGGGCAGCAACTGGATGCCGCGACTCTTGCGCGCGACGATCGCGTAGGGTGCGCGGTTGAACAGCACGAACACGGCCTTGACCGGCGGCGCATGGTCCTTGTCGCGAAAGCGGATCAACTCGTTGATGTCGACGAGCGCGAGTTCGCTGTCGCCCTTGGCGACGCGCGCGAGCGCTTCCGGCGATCCGGCGACGGTGTTGAAGGACACGCTGAGATGCTCGGCGCCGAAGCTGCCATCCTTTGCGGCCAGGAAGAACGGCGCCATGCTCGCGTCCAGCGGACGGTCGAAGGTGAAGTGAATCGCGACGGAGGGCGCGGCGGTCTCGGCCGCGCCGACATCGCGTGCAATCAGCGCCGCAAGCGAGATCGAGAAGGCCAGCAGGCAACGAAGCGCGATCGTCCTGAATTCCGACATCGGTGGCGCCGGTCCCGCATTGTTATGATTTCGTGACGCTTGCAGCGCCGGCCGGCAGTCAGTCTGTCCGCGTCAACATGAACGGAGCATGAGCGGCGTTGCGGCATCGTTACGCAACCCTGTTCAGCTTGCGTTGGGGTTGGGGAACCCAACTTAGGTCATGCGGGTTTGTAGGTCATGAGCCTGTCCGCAGGCGTCCATTCCAGGTCCCAAAGGAGGGCCCAAGACATGTTCGAGCGATTCTCCAAGTTTGCGGGCCGAAAGGCCGTTCTTGCTACCGCCGCGGTGCTGGCGCTGACCTCGATTGCCCCGACCGCATCATATGCGGGCGGCCGCCACTGGCATCGTGGTGGAGGCGGCGTAGCCGCAGCTGCGGCTTTCGCTGCCATCGGCACGGGTCTCGCCATCGCCGCCAGCCGCGATGCCTATGCTTATGATTACGGTCCGGGCTACGGCTATTACGGCGGCCCGGCCTATTACAGCGCGCCTGCCTACGGCCCCTATTATGGTCCGGGCCCGAACTTCCAGTATCAGCGCTATGGCGGCACCGCTCCGTCCGAGTATTGCGGCCAGGGCTACTACCAGAATTGCTACTAGCCCGCAGCGAAGGGTTGACTATGACGGGCCGTCGCGCTTGGCGGCGGCCCGTTTTCTGCTTTTATTGTCGCGCGTTAACGCGCTCGCCATTTGTTTAGAGTAGTTTTGAGTACATGAGTGATTCGCTTGAGCGGCTATATCTGGCTGTGCTCGCGGCCAGAGACCTTGATCCGGCAACATCGCGTACGGCCCGGCTGTTTCAGCGCGGTCCTTCCAAAATGGCGAAGAAGCTGGCCGAAGAGGCCATCGAAGTCGTGATCGATGCGGTCAATGGCGACAGCGAGGCCGTGATCCGGGAAAGCGCCGATCTGCTCTACAATCTCACGGTGCTGTGGGCCTCGGCCGGGGTACGCCCCGAGGACGTCTGGCAGGAGATGACCCGGCGTGAAGACATGCTCGGCATTGCCGAGAAGCTGCCGAAATCACCGATGAAGCTGCCCAAAGTCGCGTCACCGCGCGTTGCCGCCAGGCGGCCAATTGTCGCGCTCGAAGGACGCGGGGCACGCAAGCGCCATTAAGGCGCGATCAGATCAGGATGAATGAGCCATCGCGCCTTAGCCTTTTGTTTGAGCATGCTCTTTTCGGAAAGGCGCTGCGCACGTTTCCCGATCATGCTCTAGAAACGTCATAATTCGTCTCAATCTCGGCATGGACAAATCCGTCCCATGGTGCTTCATCGCGGCGCCATGCTGAAACGTATCTACGACTGGTGCATCGACGCCGCCCACAAGCCCTATGCGCTCTGGATCATGGGCATTGTGTCTTTTGCCGAAAGCTCCTTCTTTCCGGTCCCACCGGACGTGATGCTGATTCCGATGTCGCTGGCGCGCCCGGAACGCGCCTGGTTCTATGCCGCGGTCTGCACCGTCACCTCGGTGCTCGGCGGCGTGGTCGGCTACGCCATCGGCGCGCTGCTGTTCGACTCGGTCGGCCAATGGCTGATCCAGGTCTACGGCCTCGCCGACAAGGTCGACGCCTTCCGCGCCTCCTATGCGGAGTGGGGTGCGGTCATCATCCTGCTCAAGGGTTTGACTCCGATCCCCTACAAGCTCGTCACCATCACCTCGGGCTTTGCCGGCTACAACATCCTCCTGTTCATCCTGTGCTCGATCGTCGCGCGCGGCGGACGCTTCTTCGTCGTTGCGATCCTGCTCAACCGCTATGGCGATTGGATCCGGGTCAGGATCGAGCGGCATCTCGGATTGTGGGTCGCGCTCGGCGCCATTGTGCTGGTGCTCGGCTTTGTGATTGCGATCAAGTTGATCTAGCGTCATCCGAGCCGGGATGGCTGCGTCAGCGCGAAGCGTGAAGCAGCCCTCTCGCGTCGACGAGCACAGGCCGCGGTCGCGAAGATCATGCTCACGCGAGAGCACCGTGCCGCTTTGCCGCGGCGCCGGCATCGGCTACGTTGCCACGATGATGGGTCGATCCGGCAATCCGGCCGTGCGGTTCGAAACGCTGATTTCAGTAGTGGCGCTGATCCTGCTCTGCCCCGGCGGGGTCGGATGGACGCAATCTGCGCCGCCGACGCTAGGCCTCCAGCAGCCGGGGACGCAGGCCGCGCCGTCGACGCCCGCGCCATCGCCTCCGCGTGAGGAAAATCCCGGGCTGATCAACGAGATGGGGAAGCTGTTCGACAAGCTGCCCTCGATCCTGCCGCCGATCAAAAGCCCGAGCGAGACCATGAACGATCTGTCGCGGCTGGCGAAGCCGTCCACCATGGTGTCGGGGCGCGTGGCCTGTCCGGCCTCATCGAACGGCGCGCCCGACTGCAAGCAGGCCGCTGACCAGCTCTGTCAGAGCAAGGGCTATAAGGAAGGCAAGAGCCTGAATGCCGATTCCGCCGAGAAATGCTCGGCCAAGGTCCTGATCCCGGGCCGGCAGCGCAAGCCGGACGATTGCCGCGCCGATACTTTCGTGACCAGCGCGCTGTGCCAGAACTGAGCGACTCGCGCGCATGCATCAAGGAGCGCCCATGAGCCGTACGGAGCAGGATTTCCTCGGACAGCGTGAGATCGCCGACGACATCTATTACGGCGTTCAGACCATCCGGGGTAAGGAGAACTTCCACATCACCGGCATTCCGATGAACCAGGAGCCTTACTTCGTGAAGGCGCTTGGCTACGTCAAGAAGGCCGCTGCCATGGCCAATCGCGATCTCGGCGCGATCGACGCCAAAGTCGCGGACGCGATCATCCTGGGCTGCGACCGCGTCATCTCCGGCGACATGATGGACCAGTTCGTCACAGACTTCATCCAGGGCGGCGCCGGCACGTCGACCAACATGAACGCCAACGAGGTGATCGCCAACCTCGCGCTGGAATCGCTCGGCTTCGGCAAGGGCGACTATCAGCATGTCAGCCCCAACGATCACGTCAATTACGGCCAATCTACCAACGACACCTATCCGACCGCATTTCGTCTCGCCCTGATCCTGCGGCTCGAGAGCTACATGACGGCCCTGCGCCAGCTTCAGGAGGCTTTCTTCGCCAAGGGCCGCGAATTCGATCGCGTGCTGAAGATGGGGCGGACGCATCTTCAGGACGCGGTGCCGATGTCGCTCGGCGCCGAATTCCGGGGCTGGGGCACCACGATCGGCGAGGAGGTCGATCGCATCTCGGAAGCGCGCGCCTTGCTGCGCGAGATCAATCTCGGCGCCACCGCGATCGGCACCTCCGTGACCGCGGCCGTCGGCTATCCCAAGCTCGCGGTCCGGCATCTCAGTGCGCTCACCGGCGTCGACTTCATCCTCGCCGGTGATCTCGTCGAGGCGACCTCCGACACCGGCGCCTATGTGCAGCTCTCCGGCGTCCTCAAGCGCACCGCCAGCAAGCTGACCAAGATCTGCAACGACATTCGCCTGCTTGCCTCGGGCCCGCGCGCCGGCTTCAACGAGATCAACCTCCCGCAGCTTCAGCCGGGCTCCTCGATCATGCCCGGCAAGGTCAATCCGGTGATCCCCGAAGTGGTCAACCAGACCAGCTTCCTCGTCATCGGCCTCGACACCACGGTGACGCTGGCGGCCTCCGCCGGCCAGCTCCAGCTCAACGTGATGGAGCCGGTGATCTCGTTTGCGCTGTTCTTCTCGATCCGAACCATGGAGCGTGCCGTCAACAGCCTGCGCGAGAATTGCGTCGTGGGCATCACCGCCAACGAGGAGCATACCCGCAACATGGTGCTGAACTCGCTCGGCATCGTCACCGTGCTGAAGCCGCTGCTCGGCTACAAGCAATGCGCCGAGATCGCGCGCGAGGGCTACAAGAGCGGCAAGTCGCTGCACCAGATCGTCGTGGTCGAACGTAAGCTGCTGACGCAGGAGAGATGGGACGAGATGTTCTCGTTCGAGCGGCTGATCAATCCGGATTTGATCGGGTAGCGGTTGATTGTAAGCAGCTCTCGCGGCGTCATTGCGAGGAGCTCTTGCGACGAAGCAATCCAGGCTGCCTCCGCGGAAACAGTCTGGATTGCTTCGCTTCGTTCGCAATGACGGAGAAAGCGGACGGGTAGGAATTCCGCCATTTGGAATTGCCGCAGCCCCGTCCGCGCACGACGTCATAACGCAATACTTGACAGTGGAAAGATTGCCTTGTTGGTATCATTCCAATCTTCAATTTTGAGCGCCAAGAGAGGATCGTTCCGCAATGTCCATGCCTGTCTTGTTTAGGGGACGCCTGTCGATCCCGGTGATCGGTTCGCCGCTCTTCATCATCTCGGTGCCCGACCTCGTGATTGCGCAGTGCAAGGCGGGCGTGGTCGGCTCGTTTCCGGCACTGAACGCGCGGCCGCCGGAGCTGCTCGACGAGTGGCTGGCGCGGATCACCGAAGAGCTCGCGGCCTATGACCGTGCCCATCCGGACAGGCCGTCGGCGCCGTTTGCGGTCAACCAGATCGTGCACAAGTCGAACAACCGTCTCGACCACGACATGCAGCTCTGCGCCAAGTACAAGGTGCCGATGATCATCTCCTCGCTCGGGGCACGCGAGGAGCTGAACCAGGCCGTGCACGGCTGGGGCGGCATCGTCTTCCACGACGTCATCAACCAGAAATTCGCGCACAAGGCGATCGAGAAGGGCGCCGACGGCCTGATCCTGGTCGCGGCCGGCGCCGGCGGCCATGCCGGCACCATCTCACCGCTCGCCTTCGTCGCCGAGACGCGAAAATGGTTCGACGGTCCGATCGCGCTGTCGGGCGCGATCGGCAACGGCAAGGCGATCCGCGCCGCGCGCATCCTCGGCGCCGACTTCGCCTATATCGGCTCGGCCTTCATCGCGACCAAGGAAGCCAACGCGGTCGAGCGCTACAAGGAGATGATCGCCGGCTCGACCGCCGACGACATCGTCTATTCCAACCTCTTCACCGGCGTGCACGGCAATTATCTGAAGCCCTCGATCCTCGCCGCCGGCATGGATCCGGAAAACCTGCCGACCTCCGATCCCTCCAAGATGAATTTCGGCACCGACGCCTCCGGCGAGCGCGCCAAGCCGAAGGCCTGGAAGGAGATCTGGGGAAGCGGCCAGGGCATCGGCAGCGTCGACGGCATCCTACCCGCCGCCGACCTGATCGCGCGCTTCAAGAAGGAATACGAGGAAGCGGTCGATCCGCCGTTGTGACCCTCTCGTGTCCCGGACGCGCTGCAGCGTGCAACGCTGCTGCGCAGAGCCGGGACCCATCGCGCTAACGTATGGACCCCGGATCAGCAGCGCACCGCTAGGCGCTGCACAGCGTCCGGGGAACGTCAACTGAGACTGATTGAACCCATGTCCGCCATCTATCGCGTCGACGGCAACAACGTCGTCACCAGCCCGGACGCAGCCGGTCCCTGGGACCGGCGCATGCAGCATGGTTCGGCGCCGGCGTCGCTGGTGACGTGGGCGGCCGAACGCATCCCGACACCGGTGCCGATGAACATCGCGCGCGTGACCATCGACCTGATGCGTCCGGTGCCCGTCGCGCCGCTCACGATCGCGACCGAAATCCTGCGCGAGGGCCGCAAGATCCAGCTCTGCGAGATCAAGCTGCTGGCGGACGGCGTGCAGGTGGTCGGTGCCACCGTGCTCAAGATCAAGGCGCAGGCGCAGACGCTGCCCGCTAACGTCAAAGAGCTCCCGGTGACGTTGCCGTCACCGGAGGACTCGCTGGTCGAGGACGGTCACGCCGCCACCAGCCCGTTCGTGCGATCGGTCTCGATGCGCGCCGCGCGCGGCCGCTTCGGCCAGGCCGGCGCGGGCGCGATCTGGTTTCGCGTCGACCATCCGCTCATCGAGGGCGAGACCATCTCGCAGGCGATGCGTGCCGTGGTCGCCGCCGACTTCTCCAACGGCACCGCCTCCTCGCTCGACTTCCGCGCCTGGACCTACATCAACGCCGATCTCACCGTGAGCTTTTCGCGCCAGCCGGTCGGCGAGTGGATATTGCTCGACGGTGAATCCTGGATCGGTCCCGACGGCGCCGGCCTTGCGATGTCGCGGCTGGCGGACCGGCAGGGCTATTTCGGCCGGGCGGTGCAGAGTCTCGTGATCGAGAAGCGGTGAGCGTAACGGCTGCCCCGCAAGCCCTCAGCCGATTGAACGGCAGGCTTCCGCCGCCGCGGAAGGGATGCTTAGTCGTGTTCGACGCCGGCATCCTGCCAGTTCACATGCCGTAGAAGATCTTGATCCCCCACAGCATCACGATGATAGCCGTGATCAACGTGATCGCGGCGACTGCACTTTCCAGGGAAGCGACTCTCATTTTACTCTCCGCTTCCCAGCCCCGTCAGCGGTCTAGTTGATTCCCGGATTCGCGAGCAATCGTGCGGGCGTCGTCGGCGCGTACTCCGCGGCACATTGTGGTGTCCCGGCCACAACAACACCGTAGAATTCCGGGGTTCTACCCTACCATTCGGTCCCGCCCACTCCAGAAGCCCGCACGCAGTACCTTCTTGTCGACCTTGCCGACGCCGGTCATCGGCAGCTGCTTGACGAACTGGATCTGCTTTGGTGCATGCGCCGAGCCCTTTCGCGTCTTTACGAGGTTGATCAGCTCGTCGGGATCTGGCCGTGCGCCCTCGCGCGGCACGACGACGGCCGTGACCGCCTCGCCCCATTTCTCGTCGGGAATGCCGACGACGGCGACCATCGCGACGTCGGCGTGCTGCGACAGCACGTCCTCGACCTCGCGCGGGAAGATGTTGAAGCCGCCGGAAACGATCATGTCCTTCTTGCGGTCGAGGATGAACATGTAGCCACGCTCGTCCCTGCGCGCGATGTCGCCGGTGTGGACCCAGCCGTTCTTCAGCGTCGCGGCGGTGATGTCGGGCCGCTTCCAGTACTCCGCCATCACGTGTGGCGCACGCACGCAGATCTCGCCGGCCTCGCCCGTCTTCACCTCCTGGTCGTCGTCATCGAGGATCCTGACCTCGCAGGCCGCGATCGGAAAGCCGCAGGACAGGAACAGCTCGGGCCTGCTGGGATCGTGGTCCGCCTTGCGCAGCACCGAGACGGGATAACATTCGGTCTGGCCATAGAGCTGCGAGAACACCGGCCCGATGCGTTCGATTCCTTCGACCAGCCGGCTCGGCGACATCGCGGAGGCGCCATAGAGCACCAGCTCGAGCGAGGAGAGATCCGTCTTGTCTAGCGCAGGCTGATCCAGCAGCACGTAGACCATGGTCGGCACGAACAGCGTGAAGTTGATGCGCTCGCGCGCGATCGTGGCCAGCACGGCTTCGGGATCGAAACCCTTCAGCATGTGCACGGTGCCGCCACGCATCAATGTCGGCAGCACCTTCGTGCCCGCGACGTGACTGATCGGCGCGACCGTGAGATAGCGCGCGGCCTCGGGAATCTCGAAATCGGCGAGGATCGCGCCGGCGGCGCCGGCATTTTCGCGATGATAGCGCAGCGCGCCCTTGGATTTGCCGGTCGTACCGCCGGTGTAGTTCAGCGTGGCGAGATCGTCGGGGCCGGCGAGGCACTGCGCGCTAGCATGTCCCCCATTCTCGATCGCCGCCAACAGGTCGACGCCGTAGGCGGCCGGGCCCATGGTGAAGACGGCCTTCAGCCGCCCGGCTTTCGCAGCGAGCTCGCCGCCGCGATCGCGGAAGGCGGCGGCATCGACCACCAGCATCTCGGCTTCGGAATCCTCGAGCTGAAACAGCTGGTCCTCGAGCGACCCCAGCGGATGCAGCCAGGTGATGCAGAGCCGGGCCAATTGCGCCGCGACACCGGCGCACCAGGTGTCGGCGCGGTTTGCGGTGAGGAAGGCGACGCGCGCGCCGGGCTGCAGGCCGAGCCGCATGAACACGCCCTGGATACGTCCGATCAGGTCGATAGTGCCCTGATAGCTCAGCGTTCCGCCGGGCCAGGCGAAGGCGGTGCGATCGGGATAGCGCGACAGCGCCCGTAGCGTCTGCGCACAAGCCGGGGACGATGCGTGGAGCGGATCAGGCATATGTTTCCTCGTTGCTTTGTCACCGGCTTCTGACGTGCCAATGTTACGATGACGCTAGCACAGCGAATGCGGGATGAAAGCCCGCGCAGGGAGGCGAGCTTGCCATCGGATCGACTGCAACGTTTCGGCGATCGTCTCGCGCTGCCGCTGATCGCGGCGCCGATGTTCCTGGTCTCGGGCGTCGAGCTGATGGTCGCGGCCTGCCGGAGCGGCGTGATCGGCAGCTTTCCCACCGCGAATTGCCGTGGCACGGAACAGCTCGATGACTGGCTCACCACGATCGAGATTCGGCTGCGGCAGCACGAGGAGCAAACCGGACGCAGGGCCGCGCCGCTCTGCCCCAATCTGATCGTGCATCGCTCCAACGCGCGGCTCGCGCAGGATCTCGCCGTGCTGCTGCGGCACAAGCCGGAGATCGTCATCACCTCGGTCGGCTCGCCCGCGCCCGTGTTGAAGCCGCTGCACGATGCCGGCGCATTGGTGCTGGCCGATGTCGCGTCGATCCGCCACGCCGAACGCGCGGCCGAAGCAGGCGCCGACGGGCTGGTGCTGCTGACGGCCGGCGCTGGCGGCCAGACCGGCTGGCTCAATCCATTCGCCTTCGTCCGCGCGGTCCGCGCATTCTATGACGGCATCATCGTGCTCGCGGGCGGCATCAGCGACGGCCGCGCGCTGCATGCTGCCGAAGTGCTCGGCTGCGATCTCGGTTATATGGGCACCAAGTTCATCGCGACGCGCGAGAGCATGGCGGACGACCGCTACAAGCGGATGCTGGTCGAGAGCAGCGCCGACGACATCCTGCTCACCACCGCATTCACGGGTCTTCAGACCAGCATGCTGAGGCCGTCGATCCTGGCCGCAGGCCTCGATCCCGACGACCTGCCGGCGCATGGAGCGATCGACATCGCCAAGGATATCGACGTTGCCGCGCGCGAAAGCCGGCCGAAGCGCTGGCGGGACATCTGGAGCGGCGGGCACTCGACCTCCGGTGTCACTGAGGTGCTCGCCGCCGGCGATCTCGTCGCCCGGACGGTTGCCGAATATCGCGATGCGGCCGGGCGGTAGGCCGTGCGGGAGACGAGGCGCGACCCCCGCCCACGGTTAATCCAGCGCTCTCCCGCCCCGTCCATTTAACGGCAGATTAACCATCGCCCGCCAAGAATCCCCTCATGGCCGCCAATCAGGACGAGAGGGACAGGCGATGGATTTCGACTATCTCAACAGCAAGACAGCCGCGACGCTGGATGAAATCCGCGTTCGCGTGGCCCACGCGCTGGCCCGTCACCCGCTCTGCCGCAACGTCCGCTTCGACATCGTCAGCGTTCCCCGCACCCGCCGGGGCGGCAATTGGACGGTGACGCTGCAATCGGTCGAGCCCCGCGCGGTCTGGGAGGCCTCCGAGATCGTCGCCGACATCCAGAACGCCTACGACCTTCGCGCAGCTGCCTGATTTAGTTCGCTTTTTCGGAGCGTGTCGCGGTCGGCATAGCGATTGTCGCAACGAAGGCACACTCAAGCCTTATTTCGTGCCTTTTTCCTCGGCAACGTTAACAAACTCGTGAAGTGCCTGCTCCCGGAGGGACGTTTGTCCAAAGCCATCACCATCACCGTGCTGACCTGTTTTCTCGTCCTCGGCGCCGCCACGACCGCCATTCTCGGCCGTGACAGCGTGCCCAGTGTCAGTGCGGAGATGATCTCGCAGACGCCTCCGGCCAAGCCGCTCGCCGCCAACCGCGCCGCCAAGGCCGATCGTCTGGTTCCCACCCTGGCGCTGGCCTCGGCCGCCTTCGAGCCGGTCCAGGTCGCTGCCGACAAGCTGGCCCAGGCCCCGGCGCTGACAGAGCCGCTGCGGCAGGCTTTTGCCGCCGCTACGCCCTCCGACTTTCCGATGCCGAAGCCGAGCGTGAACGAGGCGCCCGCCGCGGCGGAGGTACCCGCCGTCGAAGTCCCCGCCGCCAAGCCGAAGGTCGTGGCCAAGCCGCAGCCGCAGAAGAACTACACGCTGCTGTCCGACGCGCAGATCGCGGGCATCAGGGATCGCCTGAAGCTGTCGTCGTCGCAGGAATATTATTGGCCGTCGGTCGAGACCGCGCTCCGCAACGTCGTCCGCAAGATCTCTGCCAACAAGCTCTCCAACCCGAATGCGCCTGGCGTGCCGATCGATCCGAATTGCGACGAGGTCCAGCAGTTGAAATCGGCGGCGATGCCGCTGTTGTTCCAGCTGCGTGACGACCAGAAAGAGGAAGTACGCAAGCTCGCCCGCATCATCGGGCTGGAGAAGGTCGCGCAGCAGATCTGACGCGCAAGTTCCTTTCGGAACTGCTTTCGTACCAGGAACATCTGGCAATCAACGTGCGTTGCTCGCTCCAAAGAGGGAGTGGATCAATGCGCGCCTCGACAGCCTATTTCGTCGGTGCCGGAACCATCATCGCGGCCATCGCCATTGGTCTCGGCGGCGGCATCGTCGCCGGCAACATCATGAATCCGGTTTCGTCCAAGCAGGGCCCGGACACCAGCAAGATGGCGCAACGCGCCGAATCCGCGGGCACGCCGGCGGCGACCAACACGCCATCGGAACGCGTGAATTATCTCACCGGCTCGCAAGCCTTCGGGGCGATGATCGCCACGCCGGCGCAGGCCGAAGCCAAGCCTGAAGCTGTAAAGGCTGACCCTCAACCCGCTCAGGCAAATGTTGCGCCGACACCGCCGCCTTCGCAGGCCGCTGGAGTCGAGCCGCCCAAGGAACAGGCCAAAGGGCAGGTCAGGGAACAGTCCAAGCCGGCAATCGCATCGTCACCGAGAGCAGTCAATCCGGCCGAGCAGCAGGCATCGGCCGACCCGGCCGTTTCGGTTGACAACGCCTACGCCAAAGCCAGGGATTCCGACGTGAAGCGCGCCGCGTCCGAGCGACGCCGGATCGAGCGACGGGCCGAGCGCCGCCATTACTACGAGGCTCGCGAGCCGCGCGGCATGCGCGACCGCACCGATTGGGACGACGTCGCGCGCAACATCCGCGAGGATTCGGATGCGCGCGACTATGCAGGCCGTTCGCGCGGCGGCTTCCCGCAGATCAGGCTGTTTGGGGACGACGACTGACACCCGCCGAGCTCGGCGAAATGGAAGCCGGGTTCGCTCCGCTGGAAGCGCACCCGGAGCGAGGCCGGCTCAGCCTCCGCGAGACTCCACGACCTTGCGGCAGCCGTCCGAAAGCTTGCTCTTGTTCTCACGCAGGCAGGCATTCATCTGCGGCGGCTTGCCGACATGCTCGGCGCAGAATTTGCTGGCATCGCCGCGGCAGGCCATCTGCTCCTGCAGCGTCGGGCCCGATTGCGCAGCGGCGGACAATGCGGTGGCAGCGAGAAGCAGTGCTGCAAGAACCGAAATCTTCATAAAACACCTCTTTGGAATTGTCGTTGGTCCCGCCTGGGATCAAGCGGCCGCACGATCCCGCAAAGGTGGCGCGCAGGTCCATGCCATGTTCATGGCACCGGGTGCGTCCTCCCGGCCGCCGCACCCCCATCTTCATGGCATGTATCCGCACACGGTCTTTTGCCATTCAGGCTGCACGTCGGCCGCGAAATCCGGAATTGCACCGGGACGCCGAACGGGAAGCAGGAGAGCAAGATGTCGAAAAGAGCGGGAGCGCTGAGCGCTGGGCTGACGATCATGGCGCTGGCGGGTGCGGCGATGGTGTCGCTGGGCACGAGCCCGGCGCAGGCTGTGGTCTATTGCAAGACCGTCGGCGTGCCCAAGGGCTGCGTG
>NZ_JXJM01000001.1:5879538-5965995 GCF_001593325.1 Bradyrhizobium sp. DOA1 | reverse complement strand
GGCGTCGGCGTGCGCGCCGGTACGCCAATGAATCGTGGCGGCCCGGTCAATCGCGTCGGCGTGCGCTGATATCGTTCGGTTGATTTGATTGCATTGCTTCGGGCCAACCTGCGGACGAACACCCCCGTCCTCCGCAGGGCAAATCGCCGGCCCGTCCCTCTCTCCGTGCGCCCCACACGTCCGGGGAGAGGGTTTTTAGCCCGCAGCTGCATCGCTGTCGGGGAAACGCCGCGGCAATTGCAGCCGCACGCGCGTGCCCGAGCCATCCGAGCTGAGATCGAGCACCGCCCCGCAACGTGTGGCGCGGCTCCTCATGTTGCGCAGGCCCCTCTGGCCGGCGGTAGCGCCATTGCCGGCGAGCGCAAACCCCTTGCCGTCGTCCGTCACGCTCATCACGCCACAGGGACCCTGACCATCGTCGAGTGTCTCGATGCAGACCGCGATGTGACGCGCCTCGGCGTGCTTCACCGCGTTGGTCACGGCTTCGTCGAGAATGCGCACGATCTGGATGACGTGCCAGGGCCGCAGCTCGGGATGCAGCGGCAGGCCCTGCGGCGTTGCCACGCGCCAGTCGAGCGCGATGTCGTGCGGCCGCAATTGCGCCGTCGCGCGCTCGCGCCATGAGCCCAGCGCGAGCATGAGGTCGCCGCCGATGTCGTCCATGGAGTCGATGACGAGCCGCAGGTCCTTCAGTGCGGCACGGGCGGCGTCCGTGATGGTCGCCCCCTCATGGCCGCGCTCGGACAGCGCGACGATGCTGACGAGCTGGCCGCCGAGACCGTCATGCAGGTCCCGCATTAGGCGCGTGCGCTCGTTGGCGAGCACTGCGGCGCGGGCGCGTTCCTCCTCGCGGACAAAACTCGCCTTCAGCCGCTCCTCGGCCTCGCGCACGCGTGCGACGAGCTGGCCGGCAAAGCTGTCGACCTGGTTCAGCGCGCGCGCAAAGCGCCAGGTCAGCCCGGCGCCGATCGCCACCAGCATGGCCGAATAGGACAGGCGTGAGACGAAGATGCGCTCGTTGGGCATGATGTCGAACACCGACAGCATGTCGTGGACCCAGCAGGTCAGAACGATGGTCACCGCGCAGCCGATCGTGAAGCTCGCCGCGTCCTGCCGCCGGATCACCGCCGTCGCGGTGACGCAGGCCATCAGGAATAGGCAGAGACCGACGGTCGGGATGCCGAGCACCAGAAACAGGATGCGCGGCATCGGCGGACCTGCGATCAGTCCCACGCCGAAGATGATCAGCCCCGGCGCGAACACCAGTGTGGCATAGCGCGGCCAGCGCCAGCCGAAGAACAGCACGCCGAAAACGACGATCAGTGCGCTCTCGATCGGCGCGGAGGCGAGCAGCACGGCGGCGATCCGCGACGTCATTGCCGGCGGCACCGGCGGCGGCAGGAATGCCTGGATGACGCCGAGCACCATGGCCACCGCCAGCACGCCGTAAACCGGCTCGTGCCGCCGCATCAGCCACATGATCGCGAGGATGACGGCGAGGATCGCCTGCCAGGCAGAGAACACCACCTGCAGCGTGACGAACAGTAGCGTGCGCGTCTCATAGGCCGGCCGCAGGCTCTTGTCGGGGCCGACATAGACGGTGTCGAGAAAGCCCTTGAGCGGCCCCCATACGAACAGCCGCACCGTGATCTCGTTGCTGCCGTCGCGCAGCAGCGAGGACGGAATCGCCGCGATCTGCGGCGTGTTGCGGTCCGGCCGATTGGCGTTGGCATCGCGCCGGGAATCCAGCACCACGACGCCATTGACGGCGACCTCCACGGCGTTGCTGAACCGCGGCAGGTACACCGACCATCCCGATCCCGCATCTTCGCCGCGGAACGCGAAAGTGCCGGTGTAGAGCGGCGGATCGGCCAGCGAATAGCGCGATGCGGTGAAATGCGGCAGCGTCACTGCGCGCGTCGCGCCGGCCTCGCGCGCCGAAAACACATTCACGGCGAAGTCTTCGGGGTCGCTGGGCTGGAGCAGCCTGAGCCCGAGGATGGTGCAGATCACGATCAGGGCCTGGAGCAGCAGATAGGGCACGAGGCGCGACACGATCAGCCGGCGCCTTGTGCGCCTCGGTGCCTTCACCGCGATCTCGCTCACAGCTTGATCAAGCCCTGCTGCACGGCTTCGAACACCGCCTCGCTGCGGGTGTGCACCTCGAGCTTGCGATAGATGTTCTTGATGTGGCCGGGCACGGTCTGCCTGGACAGGCCGAGATGGCTCGCGATCTCGGCATAGCTGAAGCCCTTTGCGATGCCCCAGAGAATGTCGATCTCCCGCGGGGTCAGTCTGGCCGTGTTGAGCACGGGGCCCGGCGCCGGCTCCGCCGAATTCTGCGCGGCACCTTGTGTTCTGCGCACGATGAAACGGGCGATCGAGGCCGAGATCGGCGAATGGCCCGCAACCAGGTCGCGCACCGTGGTGGCGATGTCGGTCGGGAAGGCGTCCTTGAGCAGATAGCCGGTGGCGCCGACGGTGATCGCCGAGATCACGCTTTCCTCGTCGCCGAGCGCGGAGATCACCATGATCTCGGTCTCGGGAAAGCGCTGGCGGGTTTCGCGGATCAGTTCGACGCCGTGGCCGTCGGGAAGCCTGAGATCGGTCAGCAGCACGCGCGGCGCCCGCTCGCCGAGCGCGGCGCGGGCTTCCGCGAGCGTGCCGGCGCTGCGCACCTCGTAGCCGGCCTTGACCAGCGCATCCTGGAGCCGCCAGCAGGTCGGCGCGTCGTCCTCGACGAGGAGGATGGTAATGGCCTCACCCGTCTCGCCCTGTTCGCTCATGATCATCGTCCCGCGACCCGCGTGTCCCCCGCGGCGCGAGGCAAGTCTAGCTGGAGCGCGGATGCCGTGACACCCATAATCATGGGGGCGGCGACGCGCGCCGTCTACGAAAGATCAGCCCGCGGCGGCGGATAGCGCCGTGCCAGCGCCGATAGAGGCAAATGTCGTTCGTCCACCGGCAGCTCCAGATAGGCTAGCACCAGCGGCCGCTTCCAGTCGCCGACGCCGAAATCCATCGTCATCCATTTCTGCGGCTCGGGCCCTTCGAGGCCGCGGACCCAGACGAAATAACGCGGCAGGTCGTCGGCATTCGTATCCGTCGTGCGTCTCCTGGCCATCGAAGCTGTCCCGCTGCGTCAACAATCATTGCCGCACGATATAGGGAATATCCGGGCGAAGTCGAACGCCCCGCGGGGCTAAGGAAGCTTCCGCGAGTGCGGCGACGAGTGGCGTGGCTGTCGTTGTCCGTCAGGCTTCGATCCGTTCGAGAAACGATCGCATCAGCGAAACCACCTCATCGAGGTTGGTTTCAAGCAGCCAATGTCCGCCATCCAGGAGATGCAGTTCGGCATCCGGCAGGTCGCGGAGATAGGCGCGCGCCGACGCTTCGGGCATGTAGTGATCTTGCGGTCCCCACACGATCAATGTCGGCGGCTTGTGCTGTCGGAGATAGCGGCGGTGCTCGGGAAACCATTGGCGGTTAGCCTTGAGGTCGAACAGAACGTCGGCGATGGCATCCTTCCGCCGCTCGGTCATCAGCGACCAGTGCAATTGCCAAAGGTCCGGCGCGATGAGGCCAGCCAAATCCGCACGCACGTCGTTCAGGAACTCGTCGCGGAAATTGTCTTCGGTGACAGCGTCCCTCATCGCAGCACGCATCTGTCGGTCGGGCAGCGACCAGGTCTTCTCGATGTCGGCGTATTTCGGGCCAAGCGCATCTTCGTAAGGTATGTCGCCGTTCTGAATGATCTGGGCCACCACCCGCTCGGGACGCATGATCGCGAGCCTTGCTCCGATCGGTGAGCCGAAATCATGAAGATAGATCACGAAGCGCTCGATCTTCAGCTGCGTCACGAACTGGTCGAGCCACTCGGCATAGCCGTCGAAGCTATATTCGAAGTCATCAGGCGTCCCGCTATAGCCGAAGGCGGGATAGTCAGGCGCAATCAGCCGCCATTTGTCGGCCAGTCTCGGCATCAGATTGCGGAATTCGTAGGATGAACAGGGGTAGCCGTGCGGCAGGAGAACGACGGGTGCGTCTTCTGGTCCTGCTTCCCGGTAGAACGTGTCCACCGGTCCGACCTGAACCCTGCGATGTCTGACGCGTGTGTCCATGCCTCGGCTCCTTTGTAGGTAAAGCGCCACTTTGGCGTGGCGTTCCCGGCATCTGCATCTCCGCGGTGGCTGGGCGGCGGCCGGATCCGAGGGAACAACGACCGCGAGCGCCCGTTACGAAACAACATCGGAACGGGAGGTCGTCGTGATCCACCACGTCTCGGTCGGGACGAATGATGTTCAACGCGCGAAGCGCTTCTACGATGCCGTCTTGCCCATCGTCGGTATTCTGCCGATGGCCGAGGACGAGGGCGGACTGGGCTACGGAAGCGGCACGTTTCACTTCAGCATTCAGGTTCCCATTGATGGACAACCCGCGACCGTGGGCAATGGCAGCCATATCGCCTTTGCCGTCGAGAACCGTTCGATGGTCGATCGTTTTCACGCAGCAGCATTAGAGCATGGTGGCAGCGATGACGGCGCGCCAGGGCTGCGGCCGAATTACGACCCCAATTACTACGGGGCGTTCGTCCGCGATCCCGACGGTCACAAGATCGAGGCGGTGACCTACTCGGCCAAATAGCCGCGAACGGGAGGCGGCCATGCCGACCATTCCCTATGCAATCATCGAAGCGCCTTCCACGCTGGGTCTTGCGACCGACGGCGTGGAGCGCTTGCCCGAGCAACTCCTGAACCTTGGTCTTGCGGAGCGCATCGGTGCGCGCCGTGCCGGGCGGCTGCTGGCGCCCCCGAAGGATCCGACGCCCGATCCCGAGACCGGCACGTTGAATGCCAGGGCCATTGCGGCCTGGTCGCCCAAGCTCGCCGACGCAGTGGAAGCCGTGCTCGACGCGGGCGAGTTTCCGGTGGTGCTGGGCGGCGATTGCACGATCCTGCTGGGTTCGATGCTCGCGTTTCGGCGGCGCGGCCGCTACGGCCTGTTCTTCATCGATGGCAACGCCGATTTCTTCCAGCCCGAGGCGGAGCCCAATGGTGAGGGTGCTTCGATGGACCTTGCCTTCGTCTCCGGCTTTGGTCCGCCGCTCCTGACCGACATCGAAGGCTGCGGCCCCCTGGTCCGCCCTGAAGACGTTGTCGCGTTCGCCTATCGCGATCACGGGGATCAGGAGGAGTACGGAAGCCAGCCGATTCCCGACGAACTCAAGGCGCTTGACCTCCCCGCTGTGCGCGCGATGGGCATCGAGGCCGCTGCACGCGAAGCGGTCGATCACCTGACGCGCGCCGAACTGGACGGCTTCTTCATCCATGTCGATGCCGACTGTCTCGACGACGCCATCATGCCGGCCGTCGACTTTCGCGTGCCCGGCGGATTGTCGTGGGACGAGTTGTCGACCGCGCTTTGGGCTGCCCTGGCGAGTGGCAAGGCCGTCGGCCTCGAGATCACCATCTACAATCCGCGCCTGGATGAAGACGGCAGCGCCGGGCGCGGCCTGGCCGATGTGCTCGCGGCAGCGCTCGGATCGGCGGCAGCTTGAACACAGCGGACAACGTCTGCTTTCAGCGCGCGCGTCCCGCCGATCAGCGCCACAACCTGCAACTCGCGACGCGATTGATGTCGGCGAGCCGCCTTGCGGCGTCGCCATAGAGATCGAGGCTGCCAACCAGCGCCAGCAGGCGCCGATGGGCGCCGTCGGCGATCTCGACCGGCAGCGGCGCCTCGTCGAACGCCTCGACATAATCGCCGACGAGACCGCTGAGCAGGCAGCACAGACCGCGCTGGGCGGGATCGTCCCGGCCGAGCGTCTCGAGCTTTTGCTGGAATGTCCGGAAGGTCCGCAGGCCGTGATGCTGCTGCGAAAGCCAATGGTGCAGGTCGTTCATGTGAGCTCCTTCGGATGATGGAAGAAGCTACCGGTTCATACAGCGGGGATGTGGGGATGGCTAGGGGAGGGGGAGCGGGTGTTGTTGAACCAGTCCGCCTTCGCCAAGGCTCCGGCGCGACAGCCTTCGCCGCTTCGCCCAGATGGAGTGGCGCTTGGCTTGCCAAGCCGTAGCTGCGAAGCAGCGAAGGCTGGTGCCCCTGGCCGGGCTCGATCAATTCGGAAAATTCAACGGCTTATTCCTGAGATTGTCCCGCCGATGCTCTATTGAACGGAAAAGGGATTTTTCAGCGCCTGTCCCGCCTGCCAACGTAGCCTTGCGGTCCTTGGAAAACGTTGAGGTCGTCCATTCGAGAGCGACGCGATGACCCTCCTGGCTCATCAGATCGCAGCGAAGGCAGCCGGCGGGAAAGTTTCCGTTGTTGTTTGCCGAGACCCGGCGGACGGGAGTGAGTCCTACAGCCCGTCCTACAACGCTGCGGGCGGCGCTGGGGTGCGCTGGCTTTCACCTCAGCGCTTCACGGATCGGGCGCATGCGGAGGCTGCTGCTGCGGTCCTGGCGGCCTTCCTCGGCGTAGAGGTGCGGCCGTGAAGGATCAGCACACCGCTCGAAAGCTCTGGTGCCTTGACCAGATCATGCGAGACAAGCGCGCGACGCATCTCGATTTCAGGCTCGCCTATTACATCGCCAGCACCACCGACAGAGCGACCGGGAAGGCAATCTTTAAGCAGGCCACCGCGGCCGAGGCATTGGGAGTAACCCGGCGCGCAATCCAACTTGCTGCCGATCGCCTCCGGTCCCTGGGCCATATCGAGATCGAGTTCACGCCTGGCAAAGGGCACGTCAACGCCCACCGTCTGCTACTTGAAAAGGCGAACGTGGCTTCGCCTTTTGAAGAAGAAAAGGCGAACTCAGGTGCGCCTTTAGATAATGAAAGGGCGAACGTAGCTTCGCCTTTTGCGCGCGGAAAAGGCGAACGGCCAGCACTCAAAAGGCGAACGGCTAGAACCGAAAAGGCGAACCGCCATTCGCACAATATCCCTTGTTTAATCCCTTGTTTAATCCCTACGCGCGTGCGCGAGGCGGCGATCGCTGAAGCGCTCGGCTCGCTCGGCGCGTCGCTGGAGCGCAGGCTAGGCCCTGATGTGGCGCGCAGCTGGTTCGGCAGGGCCAGCGTCGTCGACGTTGTCGGTGAAACGCTGACAATTGAGCTGCCGACCAAGTTCATCACAGATCGCGTTCGGCAGGATTTCGAGCTCGACGCTCTGGCTTGCTGCTCAGCGCTGGTGCCCAGCATCAAGGCCGTTCGTTTCGTGACCGCTCAGCTTGCGGGTGCGGCAGCATGAGTGCGGCTCTTTCACGTGAAACCCCTGCGGGGGGCATGCGAGATGTTCAGCGGCCTCGCTCCAGCGACCGGCGCTCAACCTCCATACGCAACGAAATCAAAAACCAAGAGGGGGGCATCGCAGTTTTTCAAGTTAGCGCTGTGCCACAGGCACTTTTTTCAAAGGGAAACAGGACAATGAGCGATACCGAGATGAAAAGCTTTTGCGACAAGATGGTCGAGGTTGCGGCCGAGGGCATGGAAGCGGCCGGCGCGCCGCTCGGCATGATCGTCGACCGCCTGGTGACCTACGGCGTGGCGCAGATGGTTGCTGTCGACGGCTCCGAGATCACTGCGCGCAACTTGCACATGATCGCGGAGAAGATCGGCGCGGGAGCTTTTGCACAGGTTACCGGGGAGAACGCACAGCGTTCTGGCGTGCGCCATTGACGGATTCGGCAACCAGGCATATTCGGGATTCGTCGTCATCCACGAATGTGGCCACCGACACCGCGAATGCGGCTCAATGCGAAGCTGAAACGTCCCTGCGGGGACTCGCAATTGCGCGCGGTGATCGATGACGATGAAATCCAGATATCTTCCGGCAGCGAGCTTCAAGTTTGCGGGCAATGGCTCGGAAATTGAAGGCTACGCCAGCGTTTTCGGGGAGCGCGATCTTGTTGACGACGTCGTCGCGGCAGGAGCCTACCGCAAGTCGCTGGACGCGCTCAAGACGGCGGGGCGGCCGCTTCCCATGCTGTGGGCGCACAACCAGGACGAGGTTATCGGCAGCTGGTCCGAACTGCGCGAAGACAGCATCGGGCTGTATGTCCGCGGTGCGATCAATACCGACGTGGAGAAGGGGCGCGAGGCGCTCGCGCTGGTGCGCAAGGGTGATCTGAGCGGACTTTCAATCGGCTATCTGGTGCCTGAAGGCGGCGCCACGCGGGTGGGCAAAACCACCTATCTCACCGAAATCAAGCTGCTCGAGGTCAGTGTCGTCGCCGTCCCGGCGAACGAAAGCGCGCGGATCGTCCTCAAAGATTTTGCCGACCTCGGCAAGTTCGCCGACTTCCTGCAGAGCGTCGGGGTATCCCGCCGCGAGGCCGAGTTCGTGGCCCGCAAAGCGTGGCCGGCGATCACCCAAACCGAGACTACCGAGCCTGACTATCAACCCCTCGCCGACCTGGTGAAGCAATCCACGGTCGAGATGAAGAAGCTGAAGGAGCTTTTCAAATGACCAAGCAGATCACGTCGGAAGAGCTCGCCGAAATGCTCGGCAAGCAGCACAACACCACCATCGAGGCTATGGAAGCGGCCGGCAAGTCCATCTCGGCTATTTCTGAACGGCTCGCCAGCGTGGAACAGCGTGTCCTCGAGGGCAGGACGAATGGTGGAGATGGCCCCGCAGCGGAGAAGACGCCGGGGGAAATGTTCGTCAGTGACCAAAAAGTCAAAGCTTGGCTTGCCGATGCGCCCCGTCACGGCCGCGTTGACCTCAAGATCAAGGCGACGCTTACCAGCTCCACTGCTGATGCCGCGGGATCCGTTGGCGCGGCCGGTGGGCAAGCATATCGCGATGCCCCTGTGATCACGCCGCGGCGCCGCCTACGCGTTCGCAGTCTCTTGCCCAAAGTGAATATCACCACCGGCCTTGTCGAGTGGCCCAGCATGAAGGGCCGAACGGAAGGCGCGGCCATGGTTGCGGAAGGCGCGGCCAAGCCGGCCTCCGATATGCAGCTCGAAATGAAGACCGCAACGCCCCGGGTCATTGCGCACTGGATGAAAGCGTCGCGCCAGATCCTCTCGGATGCACCGCAACTGCAAGGGCTGATCAACACCGAGCTCTTGGACGGCCTCGGCTTGAAGGAAGAGCAGCAGTTGCTGACGGGCGACGGCACTGGCCAGAACCTCTACGGGATGATTCCGCAGGCGACAGCATATGCCGCCCCTGTCACCATCGGGGACCTGAACATGGCGGACGTGATCGGCTTAGCTGCGCTCCAGGTGTCGAATGCGTTCTTTGAACCGGATGCCGCGATCGTCAATCCATCTGATTGGTGGTCAATGCGCCTGATGAAGAATTCCCAAGGTGACTACATCTTCGGACCGCCGAACGTCGACGTTACGCCGGTCATCTTCGGCCTTCCGCTAGTTGCCACGCCGGCAATGACTGCGCGGAAGTTCTTGGTTTCGCAGTTCCGGGTCGCAGCCACCATCTACGATCGGTGGGAAGCGCGCGTCGAAATCGCGACTGAGAATGAAGACGACTTCATCAAAAACCTCGTCACTGTCCTCGCGGAAGAGCGTTTGGCATTTGGTGTCAAGAACCCCAACGCTCTGGTCTACGGGGATTTTGACACCGCTTTGGCCGCCTAAAGGCCCCCTGGGGGCCGTTGAAAGTTCAGCGGATTCCAGGCGGCGACCGGCGCCCAAGTCTCACGCGCAATGCTGCAAGTTTTGAGGGTGGGGTACAAACGAATGCTTCAAGAGAAAAGGAAGCGAGGCGGTCAACCCGGGAACTTCAACGCCCTGAAGCATGGCCGACGGAGCCCCCGGAAGCGGGCAGAAAGGCGTGAGAAGTACCAGGCCGCTGCTGATGAACGTCGCGCGGGAGAAAAGGCCTGGGCGGCCGCGCTGCCGAAGACTGATTATGGCGCGATCTGTGACCTAACCGCAGCCCACGAGGCCCGGATGGTCCGAAAAATTCACTGATGAAAGGTTTCAAAAGATGGGTGCTATCACGGCGATTGCAGCGCAGGTTTTCCGCGAATGGGCGATAGATGGCGTTCCTTCCTCGGGCACGCACCGTCCTGATAAGGCTGATATTCGAGATCTCTTTAGGACGGTCGAACTCGGGATTGATCCCCAAGTCCGCGATCTCCGGTCATTTGGAGCGGCCGGCGACGGCGTCACAAACGACTATGCGGCGATCGTCGCCGCGATCGACTATTGCGTCGCCAACGATCTGACACTTGCGATCAGTGACGGCACCTATTGCCACGCCTCGACCATCCAGTGGGCGTATCCGCGATTTCGGGTGATCGCAACCGGCGCGAATGTGATTTTCAAGCATACCGGGACGGGGGTTGCACATTCCTTCAATGGGCTGGCAACGGGATCGCTAACCGAGGGCGTCTTTGCAAATGTGTTCGGCGGTCCGAACCGGATCCGCCTGCACGGCAACCCGGCCGGCGGAACGACAGGGTTGGTTTACGTCAATAACTGGCATTGGTCCGAGATGAAGATCTCGGGCCGTGATGCGCAGTATATCGTTTATGGCGCGAACTCAGGAGCTGGCCAGGGTGCATGCGTCGAATCGCTTTTCGACATTGATATTCGCCAAGGCAATGATGGTGTCGTCTTCGCAGTTAAGCCGGACATCGGGATCCGGATGGATATGTGCTATGCGTCCACGTTCATTCGGCCAACAGTCGAGCAGTGCGGGTCGAATGCTCAGCCAGCCGTTCAGTTCACAAACTCAAACGGTAACTTGATCCTTGGAGGCACATTCGAATCCAACCTGTCGACAGGTCTCTACATCGGTCCGGGCTGCAACCGCAACACGTTCATCAACCTTCACAACGAGGCGAACGGTTTGATCACCGTCGGCGCGGCCGATTTTAGCATTCTGGGTGACGACAATCGATTTATCAGTTGCGCGGGCGCTCAGACCCCCGGCGGTCAATACATCGCCGGGAATCGAAATGTCTTCACTAACTGTATGCTTCAGACCACAACGGTCGTCGCGACAGCCAATGGCACTCGTTTCGAGAACTGCCAACTACTTACCGCCTTCGTCGATAGCGGAATTGGTACTTCCGTCATCAACCCTAGCGATACAGGGATCACGGGCGCCTTTGACAATTCTGCGGTCTCACTGCGCAATAAGACCATTAACACCGCCAACGGAAACTCCGTGCAGGTGGACAGCATCGACATCGCAACCGCTTGGGCGACGTACACACCGACAATTACTTCCCAAGGCGGCACTCCGACGACTGTGTCAGCGAGCGGCCGGTGGAAGAGGATCGGCAAAACTGTGATCGTGGAAGTCACGATCGTGATTACAGACAAGGGCACGGCGACAGGGTCCATCACAGCAACCCTACCGATCAACGGCAGGGCTTCGACCTATGTCGGCACGGCTTATGAGCAAGCGGTGACAGGCAGATCAGGAAGCATGGTGATGATCAGTTCCGCCGTCGATCGCGCCAGATTGCTCCAGGCTGATGCGACGACGTTCTGGGCCAGTGGTTATACTGTGGTCGGAACGCTGACCTACGAAGTGCCGTAGCTCGGAGCCCTAGAATTGCTGCCGTGGTCAATGATAGAGTAGGCGATGCGAGAGCTTCTGAAAATAATGGCTGTAGGCGTCGCAATCCTCGCCGGCTGGTTCGCTTACGTTTGGTGGTTCAAGCCGAACGCCTTCGCGACGCCAGTGCGTGAGCTAGCGTTGATGGGCGTTCTGGAGGATTATCGCAGCCAGAAAGGTACGTATCCGGTTCTCAAGGAAACCGATGTTTCAGTAGCAGAGCTTGTTCAGATGTTGGCGCACAGCGGCTTCACCGTGCGACCGGACAGACTGAAACTTAATCCACAAGATCGCTATGTTTCGGTCACGGGTGAAAGCTATGGGCTGCTGTACAATTTCAGCCGGTCTGGGCAGCTCGAGACTTGTATTGTGGAAATGCGCGCGGTTCGCACCGGGTGGTGGGGACAACCGCCTCCCTGTCCCTGGTAGCGTCGTCGTGCAAGAGTGGTGTCAAATCTGACGGCAAGGACATCATGCGTGTTCTGCGGCTGGAAACGAAAAAAGAGGTTCGAACCGTTCGTCGACAATAATTCCCGCAGTCCATTTTGAGTAAGCCATCATCATCTGCGCTGTTGGTAGTTGCTCCAATTGGCCGGTCGCGAGATTAAACGTGCGGTATCCGCCCATCGAGTCTCGCACCCGCATGTAAATGCTACCGGCTGCACTTAGGAGATGACCATATGTGGCCGTGTCGTCGCTGATATCAGCGTGGTTCGCTCTTAGAATTGCGTTGGGGAATGACACAACTGCATCGTTAGGCAGCCCACCGATTGCAAGCCATGGCATGTGGCCGTTTGGCCTCTCCGGTGTCGACAGGATGATGGCGGCTCGCTTGGTGCCGTCTGTCACGCAGATACCAAACTCTGGCTTCTTGCGATCGAACCTGAAAAATCCTCCGACCGCCACTTCGTCGAAAGCCATTGCGACCCCTGGAATTTCCAACTTCATTCGAAGCTCCTTTCTTGCCGGTTAAAGATTGAGGGGACGGGCATTCAGATCGCTACAATGTTTTCGGGTTGGTAACTAGAAAAGTTCCTGGACTTCCTTCTCCAAGTTCTGATCTACGTAAATGCGTTTCATGGTGTCCACCATGACGATCGCGAGCGCGTTAATGTGGTCTTTTGCGCGTTCAAGGTCCTCGATGCTTACGAACCACTGCCGCAGCTCATACTCTTCTTTCGAAACTCGGTTATAGCGGCGGTACTCGAACATGTGGTTCATGGCCTTGTCCGTCGTGAGCATCACAAAGCCGTGGACCAAAAAATTTCTGACATCATCCCATTCAAGCAGCTTCTCGGCCATGGGCACGAGATCGGCAGCGTATTGGTTGAACGGCCCGGATTTTTCAGTCAGCGCTTTCGCGGCCTTAACTCGGTCCCTGAGAAGGTAGATAAAACGGCCATCAACCTTTTCGGCAAGGTCAGCCAGCAGAAACTCGCACTGTGCGAAGCTTGTGATAATCCGGCCGCGGCAATAAGTGGCGCGGTCAATCAGAGCGATCTGCCACGCGGGGGGCGCGCTATCATTCATCTCCCTGCTCCAGGTAGCCCCCGAGAAGTCGATCGAGGTCGCGTTTTTTGATCGACACCACGATCGAACGGTCGGTTTTCCATATGCGAGGTTGCGCGAATTTCCAATGGAGACGAAGCTCCATTTGGTTTTCAGGATCTATGCAATCGTAGTTGCCGGGCCTGAAGACTGGCAGTACGGCCTCTCCACTTGCGCCCAACGAAATGGTGGTTTCACCATCAAACATCGTTTGCAGTACACCCTCCACGGACTGCCCCTTGGCAACGCGCATCTTGCTGCGATCACCATCTTTCCATGAGACCAGAATGGGTCGATCACTAGAGTTCTTAACGAGTAGGAACGGGACTATCTGGCGGCTGCCCGGCATGAGCGGCCGAGCTACGATCACAGCCACGGGGAAATGTTTAACGTAACGGTCCCAAAGCAAAATGGTGATGGCCAGCAAGCCAGATATTGCGCCGATCGCCTTAGCTATCTCGTAAAGCGTATCCAACTCACCGGATCCATCGAAAAAGCGCGCCTACCCCATGCCAAACGGTCGCCCGGACCAGGGTGTCTGCAGCAGCCTCCACCAGCGGAATGTTCTCGGCTGGGAGACCAAGCTCTACCCTCAGTGCATCGAGGCTCTTTCGGGCGAGCGCAATACGGGCGGCGTTGTGCTTGGCCGCTCGCATGAACACCTCGTCTTGAGCTTCTTGGGGGAAATTGGCTACGCGGTCTTTGAGCCCGTTAATGAACGCATTCCACTTCGCCTGGCCTTCAGGGCCGCCGACCTTGGAGCGCAAGGCATCGCGCCAAAAGTCGTCGACGAGATCTTCAACCGCCATCTGCCCCTCCCAGGTGGTGGATATCTGAGCAAACCTACCGTGGCTTGTGGGCCAGCGAAAGTGCCATCGAGGCGTTTTACTCAACCCTCTTGGCTCATTTGGCGTTCCGCCTTCAGCCCAAGCTCTACAAGCCGGGGGATGACTTCTCAGGCGTGGGGCATGCCATCAGCGCGGCTTGCTTGTTTCGGCAAGCCCAGTCGTGGTAGGCCGCCCACCCCTGAGCTGCGGCCCCAACCCCGCCTATAACAGTGAAGATTGCGACTACCAGCGCAATCCAGAATTGCCCCCAAGTTAGGTCAAGCCGTCGACCGATGATTTCGACGGGTTTCCCATTCCAGTAGAGACGGCCGTCATTATCGATGCCGAGCCCGTCAGTTTCCTTCCAAGCGATTGGTCTAACCTCCTTAGGCCATCGGCTTTTGTCGATTGTCTGCAGGGGAACGCGCCTGAGCTCGTCCTCACGCTCTGCATTCTGTCGCGCAATTCGCTCCGCCTCGGTCTCCATTACTTTGCCTTTGCCTTCAGCCCTAGCTCCACAAGGCGGCGGATGGCTTCCGAGCGGCGGGGCGCGTCAGGTTGTCTTGCCGCCCAAGCGTCAACGCTCTCACGCAACTGGGGCGGTAGCCGGATAGCAGTCACAGGGTCTTGGCCGGTGGCAGGACGACCGGGACGTTTACGTACTACGTTTTTCGTTGACTGCGCCATAATACTTGTACTACGCTAATTTGGCTTGAAAAACAAGCGGCCCGCCGCGAGTGCTGTAACACCTGCGACAGGCCTGGCCCAAACTATGAGGTAATTCATGGCTCAGGTTGATTCTGAGAGTAGCACAGTTGCGTCAGCGCGGCCCGCTGGTGCGTCCTTCCCCACCGGCCTGGCTCGGCAGCAGCGGAGGCGCCGAAAAGCCCTCAAGACGCTCTCCCAGCTCAGGGAGGAGGCCTCCGCCGAGATCGACAGGCTGATTGCGTTTTTGGACGCCTCCGACGCCTACGTCGCCACTGAGCTGGAAGAGCAGGTCGACGACCAGCCCTGCGACTGGGACGAGCTCGAGGAAGACCAGGACGATGAATGGTCATTAGATTAGGCTGGACTATCGACGGTGTTTGGGGCGGGCACCGCGACCTCGAATGTCACGACGAAGGCGTGACAGCATGACCCTGATGATCACGACTTCGATGGTTCTCAGCTCTGAACGGGACATGTGGGCCGGCGAAACGCTCTCCCGCGACGGCCGGCGCTTCCGCTGGGTCTACATCGAGGGCGAGTTGCTGGATGTCGAGACGGTTGACGGCGACGGCATCCGCTGGCCAATGCGGACCGCGCCTGCCGAATTAGTAGCGGCGGTTAGGCGGGAGGCCCGGCGCCGGGCTCACTGACGCACAAGCCCGCCGGCTTATCACCGGCCGGCGGGTATCCCCAAAAAAAGCCTCGGTGTGACTTGATACCAATCTGGTGTTATGCGACACCATTGCCCATGGCATACTCAGACGACGTTAACTTCCCTCAGTTTCCTTCCGATCTTGCGTGCGAGGCCGCGGGCATTGATGCCGCAACCCTCAAGAACTGGATCAGCCGGAAAGAGCCGGCCGTTTTCATCGCGCCGAATGAGCGTGTTCAGATTGGGGAGCGAACTTCATTCCGTTTTACCCTGCGACGCGTGATGCAGCTCGCAATCGTGGCTGAGTTGAACAATTTCGGGATCGGGCCAAGCGACGCAGCATGGATGGCAGCTGAGTTTACGGACCAAGAGAACGATATGCAGACGCGGCGTGCCGGTGAACTATTCGAGAAAAATTACACCGTTCTAATAGTTGCCGGCTCTCACTTGTGCAGCCTGGTTAATGCCACTGCGGAGACAAGCTGGAGGCTGCTGCCGACGCTTTCGATGGCCCCTTCGGCCAGCAGCAACATCGTTGTGAACATAAATCGGATTGATATGAGGGTGCGGGTCGCTTTGGGACTGCCTGTTTGGGCTCGGGAGGGCGTGTTCTGATGTCTCGCCGCGCAGCAATCATCAGTCAAGCGGACATCGCACGGGTCCTCCGCGCATACCGCAATGAAGGCATCAAAGTCCGCACCAGAATTTTGCCTGACGGCTCCACTTCCTTCGAGCCGATCGCGAAGGAAGCTTCTGATGACGAAAGCCCGAACACGGATAAGGAAATCGTTCTGTGACGCAGATTAAGCTGCGCAGGTTGACGGTAGATACGAGCGAGAACATCACACGCTACTACGTGCGTTTGCCTGGTCAGCCGAAAGTGCGCATCTACGGGGAGCCCGGCTCAGAAGAGTTCATGGAAGCCTATCGCCGCGCGATAGGGGGCGACAAGGCAGTGGTTAGCAGGCCCGTGCCAACAAACTTTGCTCCTCATTCTCTCGGCCGCGCCATTCTCGGTTACTACACCTGCTCCAAGTACGAAGCTTTGGGCGAAAGCCGTAAGAGGTCACGCCGCCTGATCCTGAACAAGATCGCCGAAACTGCCGGGCAAGAACTTGTCAGGGACATTACAAAAGGCACCATTCAGAAGGGAATGGATCGCCGGGCGAAAACTCCAGCTGCGGCAAACGAGTTTCTCAAGAGCATGCGTGCCGTGCTCGACTACCTAGTCAGCGTCGACGAGCTCGAGGCGAACCCCGCTAAGCTTGTGAAGTACAACGCGATCAAAACGGATGGCTTCCATATCTGGACCATTGATGAAGTCGCGCGCTTTGTAGAGCATCACGGCTTGGGATCGAAAGCCGTCCTGGCGTTGGCGTTGCTACTGTTCACCGGGCAGCGGCGCGGCGACGTGATCAAGATGGGACCGCAGCATGTGAAGGATGGATCGATGCGCTTGCGGCGCGGGAAGAATGGCGAGAGTGGATCCATTCCCGTTCTGCCGCCGCTCCAAGCGGTGATCGATGCGAGCGAGATCGGCCATCTTACTTATCTGGTCACCGCGTTTGGGAAGCCCTTCAGCGACGCCGGCATCGGCAATTGGTTTCGCGATCGCTGCGACGAAGCCGGTCTCCCTCATTGCAGTGCGCATGGCCTGCGCAAGGCCGGCGCGACAATCGCAGCCGATCTAGGCGCAAGCGACGAACAGTTGATGGCGCTGTTTGGATGGCGCAGCCGGCGGCAGGTATCGACATACACGCGCGGTGCCAACCAAAAGAAGCTGGCTCACGAAGCCGGAAGTCGCATCGCGGCAGCACTAAAGATGAACGGAATTGTCCCGTTGTCCGGGACAGTTGAGTCCCAGCGGGACAAAACGACCAAAAAAGGCAAAGAGATCAAGCGATGAAAAGAGAGCTGGTGCCCCTGGCCGGAATCGAACCAGCACTCCTTGCGGAACTCGATTTTGAGTCGAGCGCGTCTACCAGTTCCGCCACAGGGGCCCTCGGTCGGCCGCTCGGAGGAGGGCGTCGCGAAGCCGGCGGACTATAGCCATGGACAGGACGGGGTCAACCCGCGCCAAAGTGATGCCGGCCGTTCTCGACAGCCGCATGGGGCGGAGTTAGCTAAGAGGTGCTACTGATCGGAGAGAGGCTGCCGTGACGATCCAGAGTGCCGCGATACCAGCATTCAAGCCGGCCGGCCCCGGTCCGGCGCTGACCGCCTCGCTGCTCGTCACCTTGATTGCCGCGGCCACGATCGCGGGCGCCTGGTTCTTCCAGCTCGTGCTGGAGATCTTGCCCTGTCCGCTCTGCCTGGAGCAGCGTTACGCCTATTATCTCGCGATCCCGCTCGGCCTCTTGACCGGCCTCGCGGCAAGAGCCGGCGCGCCGCGACCGTTGCTGCTGGCTGGGCTGGCGATCCTCGCGTTGGCGACGCTCGCCAATGCCGGTCTCGGCGCCTATCACTCCGGCGTCGAATGGGGATTTTGGAAGGGGCCGACCGATTGCTCCGGTCCCGTCGTCAATCTCGGCAATGCCGGCGATCTGTTCTCGCGGCTCGACACCGTGAAGGTGGTCCGCTGCGACGAGGTGCAGTGGCGTTTCCTCGGCCTGTCGCTCGCCGGCTACAACGTGCTGATCTCGCTGCTGATGGCCGCGATCGCGGCCTGGGGATTCGTGCGGACGGCGCAGCGCTAACGCTCAATCATCCACGTCGTCCTGCGTGCGCCCGAACAGGTGCACGATGCCGGGCGTTGCGATCGTCACGAAGACGAAGCGCGACAAATGGTGGGCGCCGACGAAGATCGGGTCGATGTGCAGCGTCAGGGCCAGCGCCAGCATGGCGTCCATCGCGCCCGGCGCGAAGGCGACAACGACGTCGGAGAATTTCACCTGCGTCGTTAGCGCGACGATGCCGACGAAGATGGCGGAGACGGCGATGGCTACCGTAAACGAGCCCAGCGCTGCATTGATATGGCCTGCGAGGGTCTTGATCCGCATCCGCGCAAAGCGGCTGCCGATCAGGGCGCCGATGCCGACCAGCGCCATGCCGCGCATCCAGTCCGGCAGGCCGCCCTCGACCCAGCCTGCGCCATGCAGCGCGCTGGAGGCGATCATCGCGCCGAACATCCAGCTCGCCGGAAATCTGATCAGCCGCAGGACCAGCGCCACGGCCAGCGAGGCTACGGCCAGCTCCACCAGGTCGAGCGGCGAGGCGATCGTCGTCGTCAGCGACGGCGCGACAGATGGCGCGACCCCTGCAATCGCCAGCACCATCGGCAGCGCCGCGGTGAGGATGATGACACGCAGGGTCTGCACCACCGCGATGCCCGGCAGGTTGGCCCCGCGCTCGACCGCCAAAATCGTGATCTGTGACAGCGCGCCCGGGCTGCCGGCGAGGAAGGCCGAGGTGCGGTCCCAGCCATGGATGCGCTGGAGGTAATAGCTCGAGCCGAAGGTCGAGCAGAAGGTCGCGAGCGCGAGCAGGCCGATGGTGACGGGATAGGCGCTGACCTGCTGGAGCAGATGGCGCGAGACGACCGAGCCCAGCGAGATGCCGAGCAGCACCAGCACGGTCTGGGTCAGGATCAGCGGCAGCGTCAACTGACGGCCGGCGATCGCGGCGATCGCGACCGCGATCATCGAGCCCGAGATCAGCCCGCCGGGAAGGCCGGCGAACAGGAATACGAGCCCACCCGCGGTGCCGATGACGAGCGTTTCCACCGTGCTCATGATACTGGCACGTGTCGGCCATTCGGACGGCAGGGAGGCGACGATCTGTTTCACGCCGCCTTATCGCAAATCAGCGCGAGGCGCACAATTGCAGGCTCGTCATGCCGCAATGCGCGCACCTCTCGCTGATGCTCGCAGGGAATCGCGACGGACTTACTTTTTGTCGGCTGCGGGTGCGGCGGGCGCTGCGGGGGTTGTAGCGCCGGCCCTCGCTTCCTTCTTGCACTCGCGGCGGAATTTCTTGCGCTCCTTGCCCTTCAATCCCTTGGCGTCCGCCTGCCTGGAGCATTCCAGCGATTCCGCTGACCGCTCCTTCGTCGCCTTCTTGTCGGCGGTGACGGCGGCAGCGTCGGTCTTGGCCGCCGGCGCGGCGGTTTGCGCGAAGGCGGTGCCGGCGACGAGCAGGGAGGCGAGGGCGATGGCGGCGAGGCGGGACGTGACGGTCATGTGGTGCACTCTTCTTGCGAGAATTGCGAAGGAACGGGACCGTCGGCCTGCGTTGCTGAACGCGACATGAATGATGAGTGCCGACGGGATCACTATATTTTGCCGGCGCAACTCATCGCATCCTTGTCGCAAGCGGCCGGCACGCTAGGATAGCAATGTTCGTTTCACTTCCGTCGAGGAAGACCAAGGAGGAGACCCAAGGGATGACCATTCAAACGAAATTGTTGTGCGTGATTGCAGCGTCGGGTGTCGCGGCATTGGTGGCGAGCGCGCCGGCGCAGGCGCTGACCTCGCAGGAATGCAGCGCGAAATATCAGGCGGCCAAGAAGGACGGCTCGCTCGGCACCATGAAGTGGAATGACTTCCGCAAGGCCCAGTGCGGTGCCGACGCAACGCCTGCCGCTGCGCCGACCGCGGCGGCGCCGGCCGCCCCCGCAGCTCCCGCCGAGCCGAAGCAGGCGAAGAAGGAGGCCACACCCGCCGCCGCACCGGCGCTGCCGGCAGGACCTGCGATCTATCCGAACGCGGTCGATCCAAAATATGCCAAGGAGACTCCCGGCAAGGCACGCCTGCACACCTGCGTCGACCAGTACAATGCCAACAAGACGACCAACGGCAATGGCGGCTTGAAATGGATCCAGAAGGGCGGCGGCTATTACAGCGAATGCACCAAGAAGCTGAAGGGCGCCGCCTGAGCTTCGAGACGACGCGACATTGCGATGGCCGGAGCCGAGCTCCGGCCATTGCTCTTTAATCCAACAGCTTCTCGGCCGATTTCGCCACCAGCTGCGAGCGCTTGCGTGGGCCGCGCTCGACGAACAAGAGACTCTGGCCGAAGATGAAGCAGTAGAACAGGAAGGCCTGTGCCTCGGCCTCTTCGGCCTCGAGCCCGGTTGCGCGATAAAGCTCGGTGACATGCGCGAGCCGCGCTGCGTCCACGCTCGCCGCCGCCGCCGCCGCGCCCTCGTCGGAACGGGCCCATTGCCGGATCGCGAGCTCGATCGCCATGGCTGCCGGGTTCAGCCGCTCGGAATAGAGCTGGATCACCGCCTTCAAGCGCTCGCGTGGCTCTTGTCCGTCGAGACTCGTCTGCTGCGCGATCGCCGCCGTGCGCCCCTCGCGCCAGCGCTCCAGCATGGTTTCGAGCAGGGCGGCCCGGTCGGCAAAGCGGCGATAGAAGCCGCCCTTGGTGACGCCGAGATTCTTGGCGAGCACCTCGACCCGCACGCCCTCGACCCCGGAGCGGGCGAGCTCGGCAAAACCTGCCTCGACCCAGACATCGCCCTTGCCGTCGCTCATAAGGAAGCCTCGCCGATTCTCGATACGGTGCCGTATTGCTAGCGCGGCAGAGCTCTGATACGCTACCGTATCAACGATAAAGGATGAACAGGGAGCAATGGCGATGGAGCAGGAGGCGACCTATCGCGGCACGGTCTATCCGTGGCAATGCGATCACGTCGGCCACATGAACATCATGTGGTATGTCGGCAAATTCGACGAGGCCAACTGGAATCTGTTCGCCCGGCTCGGCCTGACGCCGAGTTACTTGCGCAACTCCGGCCGCGGCATGGCCGCGGTACAGCAGAGCATCACCTACAAGCGCGAGCTGCTCGCCGGCGACATCGTCGAGATCCGTAGCCACCTGCTCGAGCTCAAAGACAAGTCGATCCGCTTTCGGCACGAGATGAGAAACGCCGAGACCGGCGAGATCGCCGCGACGTGCGAGATCACGGGCGTGCACATGGATCGCAGCCAGCGCAAGTCCACGCCGTTCGCCGATGTCATCCGCGAAACTGCGTCGCGTCATCTCGCCGAGCCGGTCGAGGTGTAAGCCATGGCCGCGTTCGAACCAAAGGACCCGGGCTATCGGGCGGCCCCATCGCCATGTTCAATGGCCAGCCTGCGATGCAGACGCTCGGCATCGTGATCGTACGCCTTGCGCCGGGCGAAGTGGAGCTGGCGATGCCGTATTCGGCCGCCTTCACGCAACAGAATGGTTTTGTCCATGCCGGTATCATTACCGCAGGCCTCGACAACGCCTGCGGCGTCGCCGCCTTCACGCTGATGCCGCGCGACGCGGACATCCTCACGGTCGAATTCAAGACGACGTTGCTTGCGCCTGCGCGCGGCACGCGTTTCGTCTTCAAGGCCGAGGTCGTCAAGCCCGGCCGCACGCTGACCTTCTGCGAAGCCAGGGCCTTTGCCGAGCACGAGGGCAAGACGACGCTGATCGCGACCATGACGGGGACGTTGATGGCGATGCTGCCGCGCGCCTGAGGCTTCGCAAGCGCCGGCCGCGAACCGCGCGTAGCCTGGCGATGACATTGTGCCTGCAAGGCTCTATACCGGCCGTAACAATTCCTGGTCCCGAACCGTATCTGCGGCGATGGGCCCGAAACGGGACGAGATATGGCTGGATTTGGGAACAAGGGCCGTCTCATGACGCGGCGCGCGGCGCTGACGCTGATCGGCGCGGGTGCTTTGGCGGCGGGCGGCATCACCTCGGCTTGGGCCGCCGGCGATGACGACGAGGTGCTGACCGAAGCCAAGGTGCTGCGCGATCCCGACACGCCGGTTGCCGGCAATCCCGAGGGCAATATCACCATCGTCGAATGGTCCGATTACAATTGTCCCTATTGCCGCAAGCTCGAGCCCGAGCTGCGCCAGGTGGTCCAGGACGACGGCAAGGTGAGGCTGGTGATGAAGGACTGGCCGATCCTCGGGCCGGTCTCGGTCACGGCGGCGCGGAGTGCGCTCGCCGCCAAATTCCAGGACAAGTATCATCCGGCCCACGACGCCCTGATCGGCGTCAGCTCGCGCCTGACCGAGCCGCGCATCAACGAGCTCCTTGCCGGTGCCGGCGTCGACATGGACCGCCTGAAACGCGATCTCACCGACCGGGGCAGCGACATCGACGCGCTGCTCAAGCGCAACAACGATCAAGCCGAAGCCTTCGGCTTCCGCGGCACGCCGTCCTTCATCGTCGGCAAGTACCGCGTCCCGGGTGTGCTCAGCATGAACGAGTTCGAGCAGGTCATTGCCGACGCACGCAAGGCCAAGATGAACTGAGCCGCGCGGTCCATCGCGCAACACAAAGGCGCCGCCGCGGAGTTCGCGACGGCGCCTTGTTTCATGGTGAAGCGTCGTTACTTCGACGAGATCCGGACCCAGTCCTTGTGCGCGCGGTCGCGCAGCGCGTCGAAGTCAGCCTTGGCGACGTCCCAGTTCACGATGGTGCGGTTGGTGGAAGCTACCTCGCCCCTGGCGACCGATGATGTCTGCATGGAATCATAGACGTAGACGCCGCCCGCAAGCAGCAGCGCGCCCAGGATCATTCCAAAAAAAGTCTGCATGGTGAACCCTCCGGTGACCGGCGATAACGTCGGCCCGGAGTGATGGTTCCGCGACAGTACGGCGCGGGTAAGGACGAGTCGTTCACGTCCCATTCAGCCATTCCAGCAGCTCCGCGTTGATCTCGCGCGGATAGGTGTGGCTGAGGTCGTCGATCTCGCGATAGGTCACATCGGCGCCGGCGGCCGAGAGCGCCGACTGCGTCTGGCGCGCGGTCTGCACCGGAAACATCCAGTCGAGCTTGCCGTGCGTGATGAAGACGGGCAGGCCCTGCAGGCGCCCGGCGTCCGCCATCTCTGCCATCAGCGGATGGAAGGTCGCCGACACCGGCGCGAGATGGGTGAAAGGCGAAGCGCCTTCGAGACCGGTAACGTAGCAAAACGTGCCGCCATCACTCATGCCGGTCAGCAGCATGCGTGAGGTATCGATAGCCCAGCGGCTGCGCACGATCTCGAGGATGCGCATGAGGTTGGGCGTGTCGGCGTCTTCGCCCATAAGCGCCCAGGTCGGACCGGTCGCAGTCGGGGTTACCAGGATTGCACCGAGACTGCGCGCGTCGCGCAGCCAGCTCCACAGGAAGCCGCGACCGTTGCCGCTGCCACCATGCAGCGCCATCACCAGCGGCATCGACCGGTCGGACCTGTAATATTCGGGCACATAGACCGAGAAGCCGCCGCGGCTGCCGGGCTCGTTGTGGTCGTGAAAGATGCCGGTGTGCTCGCTCGCACTGGTCTCCAGCCGAGCCAGCAAATCGGCATTCTCGCGATTGGCGGCGTTGAGGAAGAAGCTGCTCACGGGAGGAAACTGCGCCGCCAGCGGATAAAGCGCCTCCTGTGCGCGCGGCACATGGCGTAGCGCGCGGAACACCGCGACCAGATCCCCATTGCCGCGCTCGACGTCGCGAATACCGGCAAAAGCGGCGAGCGTCTCGTCGCAGGCACGATCGAGCTGGCCGCGCAGTCCGGCGAACTGCTCCGGCCACGCGCCGATCTCCGCGCGCGCCGTTTGCAGCACCTCGTCCGGCGCACCGATCGCGTTCATCACAGAAGCAAAGGCGGGCGGATGCAGGTGCCGCTGGAAGAAGCCCAACGCTTCCAGCGCATTGAGCAGCGGCGGCAGCACGGCCACGATGTCGTCCACCACGGCCTCTGTCATCGCGGCTTCCTCGGTTGGGTTCAATGCAGCTTCGGCGCCTTCAACAATTTGAAGCGGTCGGTCGACGTCACCGTGACGTCGAAGGTGACGCCTTCGTGATGCACGGTGAGCGGCACGTCGACACCGGCGGCGCCGAGTGCCCACATCTTCTTGTAGAACGCGGTCTGGCTCGTGATCTTGTCGCCGTTCACGGCTAGGATGACGTCGCCGGTCTTGAGCTCGGCACGGGCGGCCGGACCATTGGCGGAGATCCCGATCACCACCACGCGGTTGTCGATCTCGGTCGAGTAGAGACCGAGCCAGGGCCGTGCCGGCTTGTTGACGCGGCCGAATTTGCGCAGGTCGTCGAGGATCGGCTTCAGGAGGTCGATCGGCACGATCATGTTGACGTGCTCGGCCTTGCCGTCGCGTTCGCGTTCGAGCTGAAGCGAGCCGATCCCGATCAACTCGCCACGTTCATTGAGCAGCGCCGTCCCGCCCCAGTTCGGATGTGCGGGATAGGTGAAGACGGCCTCATCCAGCAGATACTCCCAGTAGCCGGCGAATTCCTGCTTGGCCACGATCTGGCTCGCGACCGAACGCGTGCGGCCGCCGGCGCCGCCGACCACGACGCGGTCGCCGATCCGGGTTTCCGCCGAATTGCCGAGCCGCAAGGGCTCGATGTCGAGGTGGCCGAGCGCCTGCACGAGGCCGAAGCCGGTGACGGAATCGAAGCCGAGCGCATGCCCTTCGACCACGCGCCCGTCGCCGAGATGCAGCCAGACGGATTCTGCCTCGGTGATGAGGTAGCCGATGGTGAGCACCAGACCGTCGTCGATCACAACGCCGTTGCCGGCGCGTTCGGTGCCCAGCGTCTCGGCGCTAAAAGCGTCCGGCGGGATGATGGCGTGCAGGCCGACGACGGAGCCGAGCGCGCTGTCGAGATCGAAACCATAGTCGCTCGCACGCGGCTGGTTCGCCGGCGGCACTCTCCATTCAGTCAGTGCGGGCATGGAGTTCTCCTGGCTGAGAGCATCGCTCCGCCGTAATCCGCGGAACGAAGCGCGAAGCACGCATAATTTAGGCCGGAGCAGGCCGTCTTGAAAGCCTCGGTCAGCAACTATTCGAGAGATCGCCGTGTGAAATCTTCGAAAGGCACGAAAACACCTCGGGCACAGGGGACGTCATACGATTCGGCCGCCGCCGCATGGCTGCTGTCCGGCGAGGTGCTAGGCGCCGTGCAACGAAGCTGCTAACCATTGCCGCTTCGTTGAACTTGGGATCACGGACCGAAGCATGGATAACCGCAGCGACATCTGGCGTGGCGTCGACACGATCAAGGCACGTTTCATCGACCTCAGCGACAGGGTCTGGGGCATGCCCGAAGTGTGCTACACCGAGGCGCGGTCCGCCGCCGAGCATCTCGCCGAACTGCGTCATCAGGGTTTCCGCATCACCGAGAATGTTGCCGGCATTCCGACGGCGGTGATGGGCGAATGGGGCGAGGGCGGTCCTGTCATTGCCTTCATGGGTGAATATGACGCGCTGCCGGGATTGAGCCAGGAGGCGGGTGTCGCCGAGCATCGTCCGATCGAGGCTGGTGGCCATGGTCATGGCTGCGGACATAATCTGCTCGGTTCCGCGGCGTTGCTCGCCGCGACCGCGGTGAAGGACTGGCTGGCCGAGAACAAAGTGCCGGGACGCGTGCGCTATTACGGCTGCCCTGCAGAAGAGGGTGGCGCGGCCAAGGCTTTCATGGTGCGCTCCGGCGCGTTCGAAGATGCCGACATCGCCATCACCTGGCATCCGCACAGCTTCTGGGAAGTCGCGGTGACGCCCTCGCTCGCCAACACGCGGGCGGACTTCATCTTCACCGGCCGCACCTCGCATGCGGCCGCCTCGCCGCATCTGGGGCGCTCCGCGCTCGATGCCGTCGAGCTGATGAATGTCGGCGTGAACTACATGCGCGAGCACATGCCGAGCGACGCGCGCGTGCATTATGCGCTGCTCGACACCGGCGGCATCGCGCCCAACGTCGTGCAGGCCCATGCGCGCGTGCGCTATTCGATCCGCGCCCGCGATCTTCCCGGCATGAACGAGCTGGTCGAGCGCGTGTCCAAGATCGCGCAGGGCGCAGCTCTGATGACCGAGACCAAGATGGAGATGAAGATCATCTCCGCGGTCTCCAACATCTTGCCGAACGGACCGCTGGAACAGGCGCTGCACCGGGTGATGGAAGAGCTCGGGCCACCGCATTTCGACGAAGCGGACAAGGGCTTTGCCAGCCAGATCCGTGCGACGCTGAGCGACAAGGACATCTCCTCGGTCAATTACGCGATCGGGATGGAGCCGACCGATCGGCCGCTGGCCGACTTCCTGGTGCCGCTGGATGCCAAGCGCAACCCGCTGGTGGGGTCCACCGATGTCGGCGACGTCAGCTGGGTGGTGCCGACCGTGCAGGTTCACGCACCGACGGTTGCGATCGGCACGCCGTTCCACACCTGGCAGGTGGTGGCCCAGGGCAAGAGTGCCCATGCGCACAAGGCGATGGTGCAGGCGGCCAAGGCGATGGCCGGTCTCGGCATCAAGGCGCTGACGGATTCGGAGCTGATCAGGGCCGCCAAGGCGGATCTTCAAAAGCGGACGGCGAAGACGCCTTACGTCTGTCCGTTGCCGGATCACGTCGTGCCGCCGCTCGACATGTCCGTGGCGTAGAATTCGCCTCGATACTTCGTCTGATCCGGCGAACAAATTTTCCGCAGTGCAGCGCGCAATCCAGCATGTTTTGATGCTGGATTGCCGAACGGATGGGCTGCCGGAACGCCGTTTTGCCCAACAGACAGCCACAAGACCGTTTGCACACACACGGTCCCAGTTGACGTGCACCCCATTCAGTGTGCCATCTACTGCCAGCCAAATGGGCAGCCGCGCGTCACGGCCGCCTTCATCATATGGGAACCAGACGGGGGACAACCATGCTGGATAAAGAACTGCGTTCGATGATCGGTCAGGTGAAGGACGGGCGTATGGATCGCCGTGCCTTCATCAAGCACATGGCTGCCGTCGGTCTCACCGCACCCTTGGCCAACCAGGTCCTCGCGCTCGGCGGTGTTGCCATGGCCCAGGGCACGTCCACCTATAAGCCGACCAAGCGCGGCGGTGGCGGTGCATTGAAGCTGTTGTGGTGGCAGGGTCCGACCCTGCTCAATCCGCATTTCGCCACCGGCACCAAGGACCAGGACGGCTCGCGCCTGTTCTACGAGCCGCTCGCCTGCTGGGACCCGGACGGCAACATGAAGCTGGTTCTGGCGTCCGAGATTCCCTCGACCCAGAATGGCCTGCTGGCCGTCGACGGCAAGTCGGTGACGTGGAAGCTGAAGCCCGGCGTGAAATGGCACGACGGCAAGCCGTTCACGGCCGACGATGTCGTATTCACGTGGCAGTACATCAAGGATCCGGCCACTGCGGCCGTGACCATCGCAAGCTACCGCGACCTTAATGTCGAGAAAATCGACGATCTCACGGTCAAGATCACTTTCCCGAAGCCGACACCGTTCTGGGCGGACGCCTTCGTTGGAGCCCCGAACACCATTCTCCCCAAGCACCTGTTTGCCGACTATACGGGCAGCAAGTCACGGGAAGCGCCGACCAACCTTTCTCCGGTCGGGACCGGTCCCTACAAATTCGTCGAGTTCAAGCCGGGCGATCTCATCCGCGGCGTGATCAATCCCGACTATCATATGGTCAACCGGCCCTACTTCGATACGATCGAGATGAAGGGCGGCGGTGACGCGGTCTCGGCCGCGCGTGCCGTGATTCAGACCGGCGAATATGATTTCGGCTGGAACATCCAGGTCGAGGACGACGTGCTGCTGCGCCTGGAGAAGGGCGGCAAAGGCAAGACGGTTTATGCCGTTGGCGGCGACACCGAGTTTATCGCGCTCAATTTCACCGATCCGAACGTCGAGGTCGACGGCGAACGTTCGTCGATGAAGACCAAGCATCCGCTGTTCTCGGATCCCGTCGTGCGCAAGGCGCTGTCCCTGCTGGTCGACCGAGAATCCGTCAAGAAGGCGATCTACGGCCGTGCCGGCCGCACCACCGCGAACTTCCTCAACGGCCCCGAAAAGTTCGTATCCAAGAACACGAACTGGGAATTCAACATCGAGAAGGCTGCCAAGATGCTGGACGACGCCGGCTGGAAGCCCGGCGCCGACGGCATCCGCGAGAAGGACGGCAAGAAGCTGAAGATCCTGTACCAGACCTCGATCAACGGTCCGCGCCAGAAGACCCAGGCCATCGTCAAGCAGGCCTGTCAGAAGGCCGGCATTGAGGTCGAGTTGAAGTCGGTCGTCGCCTCGGTGTTTTTCTCCTCCGACGTCGCCAATCCGGACACCTATCCGAAGTTCTACGCCGACATCGAGATGTTCCAGATCCCGCTCAGCCAGCCGGATCCGTCGCAGCACATGCGCCGCTACCTGTCCACCAGCGTCGCCACCAAGGAGAACAAGTGGCAGGGCACCAACTTCCCGCGCTGGGTCAACAAGGACTATGACGACGCAATCAACGCGGCCGACATGGAGATGGACCCGGTCAAGCGCGCCGCGCACTACATCAAGGCCAACGACCTGATGTGGCAGGACACCGTGTTCATCCCCGTGATGCATCGTCTCAAGGTCGAGGCGGCCGCGAACAATTTGCGTCCGGTGATTTCAGGTTGGGCCAACGAAACCGACAATCTGTTCGACTGGTACCGCGAGGAATGATCCCCCAAAACTAGACGGGGCCCTTCCCTCATGAGCCAATACGTCCTGCGTCGCCTGATGATCGCGATTCCGAGCCTGCTCGGAATCTCGGTCGTGCTGTTCGTCGTGCTCGCGCTTGCGCCCGGCGATCCATTCTCCGAGCTGGCGACCAATCCGAACGTGCCACCCGAAGTGCAGGCCGCACTTCGGGCCAAGTTCGGCCTCGACGATCCGATCTATCTTCGCTATTTGCACTGGCTCAACGCCATGCTGCATGGCGACTGGGGCTTCTCCTTCGTCAGCCGGATGGACGTCGACACGCTGATCCTCCAGCGCCTGCCGGCGACGCTCTACGTGATCGGATCGGCGCAGCTCCTGGCGCTCATGATCGCGATCCCCGTCGGCGTCTACGCCGCGACCCGGCCTTATTCGTTGTTCGACCAGATTGCGAATACGCTCGCCTTCGTCGGATTCTCGCTGCCGACCTTCTTCACCGGCATCCTGTTCATCCTGATCTTCTCGGTCACGCTGGACTGGCTGCCTTTCGTCTATACCACCGAAATCAAGGCAACTGGCATCCGCTGGGTTCTGGAGATGATCAGGCAGGCGATCATGCCGGTGGCGGTGCTCGGCCTGTTCCAGGCGGCGTCGATGACTCGCTTCGTACGCTCGGCAATGCTCGACGTCATCCGGCTCGACTACGTCACGACGGCGCGGGCCAAGGGCCTCGGCCAAGCCAAGGTCATCGTCAAGCATGTCATGCGCAACGCCATGATCCCGGTCGTGACGCTGATCGCGTTGCAGATGCCCGCGGTGTTCGGCGGCGCCATCGTCACCGAGCAGATCTTCCGCATCCCCGGCATCGGCTCGCTGTTGATCTCCTCCATTCTCTCCAACGACACGCCGGTGGTGATGGCCGTCACCTTCGTCTTCGCGTGCCTCGTTGTGCTGTTCAATCTCATCGCGGACGTGCTTTATGGCTGGCTTGACCCTCGCATCTCCCTCCGCTGAGCGGCGGGTCTACTCGCCCTGGCGCGAGACGTGGCGGCGCTATAGCCGCCACAAGCTTGCTGTGGTCAGCGCGTTCCTCCTTCTCATTCTGGTCTTGGCGGTGGTGCTCGGACCCTTCGTCTGGCGGGTCAAGATCGACGAGATCGATATCGTCGCCGGCATGCAGGGTCCGTCGCTGGCGCATCCCTTCGGCACCGACGATCTCGGGCAGGATATCCTCGCTCGCATGATTTATGGCGGGCGCATCTCGCTTGCCGTCGGCCTTGCCGCGATGCTGGTTTCGGTCTTCATCGGCGTGCTGATCGGCGCGCTTGCCGGCATGTCGCGCGGTGCGCTCGGACACGCCCTGATGTGGCTCACCGATTTGTTCCTGTCACTGCCGCAGCTGCCGCTGCTCCTGCTGCTCATCTATCTGTTCCGCGACGGGCTGAAGCAGATGTTCGGGCCCGAGGGCGGCATCTTCATCCTGATCGTGCTGGTGATCGGGGGCCTGCGCTGGATGCCGGTGGCGCGCCTGGTGCGCGCCCAGTTCCTATCGATCCGCGAAAAGGAGTTCGTCGAAGCGGCGCGTGCGCTCGGCGCCAGTCCGGTGCGGCAGGTGGTGCGGCACATCCTGCCCAATGCGGTCGGTCCGGTGATCATCGCCGGCACCATCGACGTCGCCGCCGCGATCATCGCGGAATCGACGCTGTCCTTCCTCGGCCTCGGCTTCCCGCCAGATACCCCGACCTGGGGCCGGCTGCTTTATGATGCCAAGGATTTTCTCGACATCGGGCCGCACTGGGCGCTGTTTCCGGGGGGGCGCGATCTTCATCGCGGTGGTCGCCATCAACTTCATCGGCGACGGCCTGCGCGACGCGCTCGATGCGCGACGGGTGATCTGATGGCGCCGCTGCTCGAGATCAAGGGCCTGAAAACCCACTTCTCCACCGACGACGGCATCCTCCAGGCCGTCGACGGCGTGGACATCTCCATCAACAAGGGCGAGACGCTCTGCGTCGTCGGCGAGTCCGGCTGCGGCAAGACCGTCACCGCGATGTCGATCCTGAAGCTGATCGCGATGCCGCCGGGCCGGATCGCGGCGGGCCAGATCATCTTCGAGGGACGCGATCTCGTGCCGCTGACGAGCAATCAGCTCGACGAGATCCGCGCCAAGGAGATCGGCTTCATCTTCCAGGAGCCGATGACCTCGCTCAATCCGGTGCTCACCATCGGCGAGCAGATCGCCGAGAGCCTGCGTCGGCACGAAGGGCTGACCAAGAAGCAGGCGCTCGATCGCACCATCGAGATGCTGAAGCTGGTGCAGATCCCGAACGCCGAAGGCCGCGTGCACAATTATCCGCACCAGTTCTCCGGCGGCATGCGCCAGCGCGTCATGATCGCAATGGCGCTCGCCTGCAAGCCGAAGCTGATCATCGCCGACGAGCCGACCACCGCGCTCGACGTCACCATCCAGGCGCAGATCCTCGACCTCTTGCAGGACATGAAGGACCGTTTCGGCATGGCGGTGATGCTGATCACCCATGCCATGGGTGTCGTCGCCGAGACCGCGCAGCGCGTCGTCGTGATGTATGCCGGCAAGGTGGTCGAGGAAGCGCCCGTCGACGAGCTGTTCGGCAATCCTCGCCATCCCTATACGCAAGGCCTGATCCGCTCCATCCCGCGCATCGATCTCGACAGCGAGCACAAGACGCGGCTGGAGGCGATCGGCGGCTCGGTGCCGATCCTGATCAACCCACCGGTCGGCTGCCGCTTCGCTCCGCGCTGCAAGTTCGCCATGAACGTCTGCGCCGAGAAGGAGCCGCTGCTGCGGGAGATCGCGCCCGGCCATCGCATGGCCTGTCACTTGGGAGATACTAGCCTCGGAGGCGCGGCATGAGCGAACCGTTGCTGCGCGTCAGCGGCCTGAAGAAACATTTTCCCGTGCTAGGCGGCCTGCTGTCGCGCCAGGTCGGCACCGTCTACGCGGTCGACGGCGTGTCGTTCTCGGTCAACCGCGGCGAGACGCTGGGGCTCGTCGGTGAGTCCGGCTGCGGCAAGTCGACGACCGGTCGCTGCGTGCTGCGCCTGATCGAGCCGACCGACGGCGAGGTCACCTTCGACGGCCAGGACGTGCGCAAGCTCGGCGGCAACGATCTGCGGGCGATGCGGCGGAACATGCAGCTGGTGTTCCAGGATCCGTTCGCCTCGCTCAATCCGCGCATGACGGTCGGTGCGATCCTCGGCGAGGCCTTCACCATCCACAATCTCGCCTCCTCCCCGAAGGAGCGCGAGGAGCGCGTCGCCGGCCTTCTGGTCAAGGTCGGGCTCAAGGCCGAGCACATGCGGCGCTATCCGCACGAATTTTCCGGCGGCCAGCGCCAGCGCATCGTGATCGCGCGCGCGCTCGCGGTCGAACCGAAGCTGATCGTCTGCGACGAGCCGGTCTCCGCGCTCGACGTGTCGATCCAGGCGCAGGTGATCAACCTGCTGGAAGATCTCCAGGCCGAGCTGAACCTCACTTATCTCTTCGTCGCCCACGATCTCTCGGTGGTCGAGCACATCTCCGACCGTGTCGCGGTGATGTATCTCGGCCGCATCGTCGAGCTCGCCAAGGCCAGCGATCTCTACCGCAACCCGCAGCATCCCTACACCAGGGCGCTGCTCTCGGCGGTGCCGGTGCCCGATCCCAAGCTCAAGCGCGAACGCATTCGCCTCAAGGGCGACGTGCCAAGCCCGATGAAGCCGCCGTCGGGCTGCCACTTCCACACCCGCTGCCCGATCGCCCAGCCGCGCTGCGCGGAGAGCGCGCCTGTGCTCAGGGAAGGAGCAGGCGGGCATTTCGTGGCGTGCCATCTCGCCTGACGCGAAGCGCGTCGGGCCTCTGGAGCTGCGCCCTGAGCAACAGGACCGATTCCGTCACGCGCTCTTTGCGGGCCACGGTATGACTTGGCCCGACATCACCAGCTGGTCTCGCCCGGCGTCCTTGGCGGCATAGAGGGCGCGGTCGGCGGTGGCGACCAGCGTGCTGCAGTCCGCCATGGCTTGGGACGGAAGAGCCGCCGCGCCGCCGAGGCTCGCGGTGACCAGCCGGGTGGGCGGATTTTGCGCGTGTAGCATGGCAAGGTCTTGCAGCGCCTGGCGAATACCCTCGCCGACCTCGGCGCAGCCATCCGGGCCGGTGTTCGGCAGCAAGACGGCGAATTCCTCGCCGCCATAGCGCGCGGCAAGATCGGCCGGGCGCCTGGCCTGGGCGGACAGGATCCGGCCGAGCGCGCGCAGGCAGGCATCGCCTGCCAGATGTCCGTATTGGTCGTTGAACTTCTTGAAATGATCGACGTCGATCAGCAGCAGCGAGAGCTGCGTGCCGTCGCGCCGGGCACGCGCCCATTCGTCGGCGAGGCGCTCGTCGAAGGCGCGGCGGTTGGCAAGACCCGTGAGGCCGTCGGTCGTTGCCAGCGAGGCAAGCCTGTCCTGGAGATCTTTCTGCTCGGTCATGTCGCGCACGACCGCGACCACGCCGTCGATCGTGCCGCTGTCCGATGCCAGGGTCACGTGCAGCGCAGCCTCGGCCCAGATCTCACCTTTGTCTCGATGGCGCTGACGATAGATGAACCGCGCCTCCTCGGCCTCGCCGTTCTTCAGGGCGGCGATGGCTTGCTCGACGCGTTCCATGTCATCGGCATGAATGCCGGCCAGCGCCGAGGTGCCCAGCAGTTCCTCGGCCGACCAGCCGGTGATGCGTGCGCAGGAGGGCGAAACGTAGAGCAGCCGGTTATCAAGACTGATGCGGGTCACCATGTCGCTGGATTGCTCGGCGAGCAGGCGGAAATTGGCCTCCGTGGTGACGAGAGCCTGCGCCGTGCGCTGCCGCTGCACGAGCTGCCGGACGAGATAGGAGCCGATCATTGCGATCAGCAGGACGAGCCCGACGACGAAAATCATGCGCGTGGTTGCCGCGCGCCACCAGGGGGCCAGCACGTCGTCCTGCGACTTGCTCGCCAGCACCATCAGGGGATAGCGGCTGCTGCGCTGGTAGTAGCTCAGCCGCTGCACGCCATCGAGCGGCGACTTGAAATAGTAGACCGCCGCGGCCGGGCGGCTATCCCAGCCCTTGAACAGGGGCGCGTTGGACAGGTCGCGTCCGACGAAGGCGCCGCTCTCGTCGCGGCTGCGCGCCAGCATGATGCCGTTAGTGTTGAGCAGCGATGTCGAGCCGTTCGCCCCGATGTCGAACCGCTCGTAGAACTTGACGAAATAGCTGACGTCGATCGTGAGCAGGGCAACGCCGGCGAAGCCGCCGTCGATATCGTTGATCCGGCGCGATGCGGTGATGATCCATTGGCCGCCGGAGCGGCTCTTGACCGGCGGTCCGATCAGCGTGCCTGACTCCGCCGAGTCGCGGTGGCGCCGGAAATAGTCGCGGTCGCTGTTGTTGAGCTTGGAGAAGTCGATGCGCTCGGTCGTCGCAAGCCACCGGCCGGTCGCGTCATAGATGAAAATGCCGCGGATGCGCTCCGATGACTTCCGCGTCGGCAGATAGGCCTGGAGCCTCGCGATCGTGGCCGGCTCAGTTCCGTCGATCTCGAGCCGATGCACAAGCCCGATCAGAATCGTATCGGCGATCTCGAACGTGTCGTCGGCGTGTTGGATCAGGGAATGCGCGAGATTGGCGACATCGATCTCGGCGTTCCGGAGGTCGGCCTTGCGCGCTTCCCATTCGCGCCAGGCGCTCAAGCCGAGGATTGTAACGCAAATGAGCGCAACGAAGCCCGCCGCCCAGAGCGGAAGGCGCGTCTTGCCAAGTTCGCGGCTCGTCACCATCAGGCTTGCTCCAAATTGGAGCAAACCTCTCATTTTGGCCTTAACGGCCTGTTGCAATATTTGTGATGATTGCGCGGGCCCGTACTCGACCGGAGAGAAGTGTGGATATCTTGACCGACACCCGTCGTGTTCCCCTCGAGAAGGGCGGTTCCACGGCGCAGCCTCATTCTTCCAAAGTGAAGCCGACGCGCAACGTCACCTGATAGTGGCGAACCGCGCCGTTCTCGATGTGGCCGCGCGTCTGAACCACCTCGAACCACTTCATCTCGCGAATGGTCTTGGCGGCGCGGTCGATCGCGTTCTTGATCGCATCCTCGATCGACGTCTCGGACGATCCGACCAGGTCCAGGATCTTGTAGACGTGATCGTGTTCGGCTGTGGGCATGGTGGGCCTCCCTCGTTGCGCCGCGGTACGCGTCGCCATTGCGGTCCCAACTGAACGAGCGCCAGGCGCTCAGGTTCCGTTCTGGGCGATGGGGCGCATGCGCCAGGAGAGGTGGAGCGGACAGCGTCCGCCTGCTAAGCGCAACTCATGGATTTGGCGCAGCGCGACAGGACGATCGGCTCCCTCTGCCTCTGCGTGACGGCGTTCGGCTGGGCGTTGAACTGGCCGCTGATGAAGCTTTTGCTGCAGCAATGGCCGCCTCTGTTCGCGCGTGGACTTGCCGGCGTCTGCGCCTCGCTCATTCTCGGCACGCTGGTGCTCAGCCGGAGAGAATCGTTCGCCGTTCCGCGCGAGGCGATTCCGCGGCTGCTGTTTGCGACACTCACCAACGTCTTGGCCTGGATGGGCCTCGGCACGGTCGCGATGAAATACGTGACCGTGAGCGAAGGAGCCCTGCTTGCTTACACCATGCCAATCTGGGCCATGTTGTTTGCCTGGCCTGTTCTGAACACCCGGCCGACCCTGCGGGATGTCCTCGGGCTCGTTCTCGGCATTGCCGGCGTCGCGCTGCTTTTGAGCGGAAACGGCTTCGCGTTCGGCGCTGACAAGCTTCTCGGCATTGCGCTGGCGCTGCTCTGTGCGATCCTGTTCGCGCTGGGCAACGTGCTCAACCGCAAGCCGCTGCCGATGCCGCCCCTGGTCGTCGTGGCCTGGCAGGTCGGGCTCGGCTGCGCCACGATGCTGATCCTGGGCGTGCTGTTCGAGCAGCCGAACTACACCGCGATCACGCCGCTGGGGTTCGGCTGCTTCGTCTACATGACGCTGGTGCCGATGGGCCTTTGCTACGTCACCTGGTTCGAGACGCTGCGCCGCCTGCCGCCGACCTCGGCTTCGACCGGCATGTTGATCGTTCCCGTGATCGGCGTGGTCTCCGCCGCGATCATTCTGGGGGAGCCGCTGGGCTATCGCGAATGGGCGGCGATGGCGCTCACGCTCGGCGGCGTCACGCTGGCATTGCAACGGGCCTAGAGCATACAGCTGGTTATTCCGCGGCCTGCGCCAGGGCCGGCGCAGGCCTGGTTGCGCGCCACAGCAGCTTCAGGAGCAAGGCCAGCATCGCCATCATGGCGAAGCCACCGATCGAAGGCGCGAACTTGTCGTCCATTCCTGTAAGGTCGACTTCATTACCGAACTGCGCCGCGAGCCGCGCCGATTGCAGCATGCCGTAGGCTCCGGCAAGCAAGATCAGTCCGTAGATGGCACTGCGTTCGCGCGCATTCGCCACTTGTGCGAGGCCGGGGAGCATCAACGCCAGGCCGATCCCGACGATCGGGAGGTCATAATCATAAGCGTACGGGCTGATCATCACCGAGACCATGGCGACGACGCCGAGCGCGAAGGCGGGCGAGGTCTTGCGCGCCGCTCCAAGCCGAAGGGCAAGCCCGATCGCGGACAAAGCGAGGCACGCCGCAGCCGCCTGCGCCCAGAAAGCGATGCTCGGCGGCACGCCGGCTCGACCGAGCGCGGCATAGGTCGAGATCATGCGGAACAATGGATAGAAGCCGCGCTCCAGGAAGATCGCCGATTCCCTGATGGCACCAAGCCACGCGGCCCAAATCTGCCATCCGAACACCAGCGTACAGAGGAACGAACTCGCGAGCACGACGGCCCCGGCGGTCGCGAGTGCCGCCCAGCGGCGGGTCGCAAGCATGTAGACGCCGGCGGCGATGGCCAGATGCGGCTTGATCACCATTGCACCCAGCGCAAGACCGGCGACGATCTGGCGCCGCTCTACGTTGAGGCAAATGATGCCGATCAGCACGCCGGTGAGAAAGCCATTCTGCCCACAGCCGACCGTGATCGCCAGCGTAGGAAACAGCACGACGAGGACGAGTGCGAAATTGTTGCCGGCAATCGCTCGAAGCGTCAGGAGGTAGGCAGTGAGCGTCGCGGTGATGAACAGCAGATAAGCGATGCCGGCCGGCAGCAGCGCGAAGGGGGCCACCAGCAGGTCGAATTGGGGAGGATAGGTCCAAGGCATGAAGCTCATTGAACCGGTGAATGCCTGCTGAAGCTTGGCCAGCGTCTCGAACCGGTAGACGAGATCGAGCTGACCGCGCCAGATCTGCTGCGCGACGATGTAGAAGGCATCGAAATCCGAGAGCTCGCGAACTTGCCAGGCGCTCCAGCGGCCGAACCTGTAAGTCTTGAACAGCACCATCACCGCGAGCGTCGCGAGCACGAAGCGGACATAGATCGTCCGCTTCGACGGTGAGGATTGAACCGCTTCTAGCGTCTCGGCAAACATCGGCGACGACCTCGAACCCTGAAAGATCGCGGCTTGGCACGCGGTTCCGCCGATCCCGGCCAAACTGCCACCAGAGGTTTAAGGGACGGTAACGACTGCCGCAGGATTCAGGCCAAGAGGCCGCAGAAGGCGGGCCAAAGCCCATGCCGGCGGTCTTGATGACCCCGATCTTGGACGGTTCCGGCACGCGCCCCGCAGGCGCTTTCAAAATCGCCCGGCCGCGTCAAGCAACTCGGCTTGCCCGCCAGCGTGCGGGGACGTTAACCTCGGCGCATTCCTGGAATCTTCGATGTGCGGTGATGGTCGGCCGTTGGACGAAGGGCGCTCTGATTGCGATTGGTCTCTGCGCCGGGCGAGCTCCGGCTATAGCCCAGGACGATCTCGATGCTGCGCCCGGCACGATGTCGCTTCAGGTGACGACCGATCCTGCCTCGATCGCCTGCCGCAGGCTGGAGACGGTCGGCCCGACCTCGCTCTCGTTCCGGTCTTTGCGCCTGACCTTCAACGACAACTTCGACGAGCATCCGCTCGCGACCGGACGCTGGGTGCCGCACTATGCCGGTGGCGCAGCGTGGCCCGAAGCGCGCTATTGGGGCGGCGATGGCTCCGACTCAAGGCGCAAGACCAGCGCCAATGGCGAGCAGCAGATCTATGTCGATCCGCGCTACGCGGGCCGCGCCGCAACGCCGCTCGGCCTTGACCCATTCAAGATCAGGGATGGCGTGCTCTCGATCGTCGCCAGCCGCACGCCGCTGGAATTGAAGCCGGTGCTGTTCAACAATGAGTACATCTCCGGAATTCTGACGACGCAGGGCACGTTCGCGCAGAAGCACGGCTATTTCGAGATCCGCGCCAAGGTCCCAGTCGGCCATGCGGTGTGGCCGGCATTCTGGATGCTCGCGGATGACGGGGGCTGGCCGCCGGAGGTCGACGTGCTGGAAGGCCGCGGCGAGCGGCCCGGCGATGTCGTGATGACGACGCATTGGCGGATTCCCTCAACCCAGAAGATCCAGTCCTGCGGCTTCGATTTCACCGTCGGTGACGCCTCGCATGCATTCCACAATTACGGTGTGTTGTGGGATGAGGATCGCCTGGTCTATTTCATCGATCGCAGGCCGGTCTCCGACATCAAGGTGCCGATCGGCTTCGATGATCCCATGTACATGATCGTCAACCTCGCGATCGGATCGAAATTCTTTCCCGGCGTCAGTCAGGTCGATGCGGAAACGCCCTCGAGCATCGCATTCGAGATCGACCGGATTTCCGTCTATCAGATCGATATGGCGCAGGCGCAGAGATAGCGATCGCTGTGTCTCGCTGCGCGAACGGTAGTTGGCGAACGTCGCGGAGAAGCCCGACGCTTGTCGGCATGCCGAAGCTTACGGATCCAGCTCTGTATCCCAGTACAGATAGTCCAGCCAGCTGTCGTGCAGATAGTTCGGCGGAAACAGGCGGCCGTTGCGATGGAGCTGGTGCACGGTCGGCGCGAAGGCGCTCTGGCGCGGAAACATCTTTGCTTGCGCCGGCGTGAGATTCCCCTTGCGCAAGTTACAGGGCGAGCACGCCGCGACCACGTTCTCCCAAGTGGTCTGGCCGCCTTTGCTGCGCGGGATGATGTGATCGAAAGTGAGGTCTTCAGGCGAGCCGCAATATTGGCAGGCGAAACGATCGCGCAGGAAGACGTTGAAACGAGTGAAGGCGGGATGGGTGGTGGGCTTGACGAAGGATTTGAGCGACACGACGCTCGGTAACTGCATCTCCAAGGTCGGACTTCGAACCGCCTGGTCGTAATGCGCGACGATATTGACGCGGTCGAGGAACACCGCCTTGATCGCGTCTTGCCACGACCACAACGACAGTGGGTAGTAACTCAGCGGCCGGAAGTCCGCATTCAGCACCAACACCGGCCAACTGCCTTGCGAGACATGTGCGTTCAAGTAACGCTCCCGGCCTCCAATATACGCTGCGAAGCAGCATGTACTGACATACTACATGCAGCGTGACGGGATTGTGAAGCCCGTTGAGCGACTTATTCAGGCTCGCGCAATGCGGCGGCGGGGTGGCAAAACGCTCAAAAAGCCGCGATCCCGGGAGGGTTCCTCCGCTGTCGTGGGGGAGAATCCCAGGACGTGCCGCGACCTACTCCCGCACCCGCTCCAGCTTCTGCAAGCATCGCGTCGCGCGCACCGCGGCCGGCATTTCCTCGTCCGGAAAGCTCGTCTTCCAGTCGGTGACGCCGACCTCGCCGACATAGATGTCGCCCTTCGAATCCAGGGCGATGCCGTGCGGCGCCAGGAACTTTCCGCTGGCAATGCCGGGCCCGTCCTCGCCGCCGAGCCGCGCGATGCGCTTGCCTTGCGCGTCCACGATGGACAGCCGCGGCCCGAGATTGGGCACCTTGCGGTTAACGGCCAAGCCGGGCCCGAGCTCGCCGATCACGAAGGTCGGGCTCTTGGCCCCACCGCAGCAGCACAGCGCGCAGGGGCGATGAAGGTTGTTCCACTGCGTCTCGTATCTGCCCTCGCCATTGAACACCTGCACGCGGTGGTTCTCGCGATCGGCGACATAGACCCAGCCGTCGGCATCGGCGGCAATATTGTGCACGATGTTGAACTGGCCGGGATCGGTGCCGGGCTCGCCCCAGCTCTTTAACAGCTTGCCGTCGGGCGTGAACTTGTGCACGCGCGCATTGCCATAGCCGTCGGAGACGTAGATCTCACCCTTCGGCGAGAGCGCGGTGTGGGTGCAGCGGTGGAAGGGATCGCCGCTCATGAACGGCGCCGGCTTCTCGGGGATGCCGATGGTCAGCAGCACCTTGCCGTCGGCGGTGCATTTGCGCACGGTGTGGTCGCCGTCATCGGTGCAATAGAGATTGTCGTCCGCGTCGATATGCAGACCATGCGCACGCGAGAACAGGCCTTCGCCCCAGCTGCGCAGGAAATTGCCGTCGCGGTCGAGCACCACCATCGGATGGACGCCGCGGTTGAAGACGTAGATCCGGTCCTTGCTGTCGACCGCAACCGAGGCGACGTCGGTGAGCTGCCAGCCGTCCGGCAGCTTGGCGAAGTTTTCGACGACGCGGTAGCGGTGCTCGCCGGTGCCGAGAATGGCTGGCATGGGTGGTCCTTCCTCTCGCTGTCTCTGTCGTGCTCGACTTGCATCCGCATCGTCATTGCGAGCGCAGCGAAGCAATCCAGAACCTTTCCGTGGAGGCAGCCTGGATTGCTTCGCTGCGCTCGCAATGACGTGGACTAAGGTGTGTCTACCTCTCGCTCCAAAATCCCTTCCTCGATCGCCTTGATCTGCAGCGCGAGATATTTCGAGTTGATGCGACACTGCGCGAGGCTGCCGGCGATGAACCACAGGCCGGGCTGCTCCGTGCGTGCATACATGTTGCGCAGCTCGAAACCGTCGCCAAAGCCCCAGATCGGTCCGACGCGGTCGGCGACGGCGTCGCCAAACAGTTTTCGCACGAGATATTCTTGCGGCTTGTAGCCGGTGGAGAGCACGATCAGGTCGGCCGCAATGGTCGTGCCGTCCCTCATCTGCGCGCCGTTCGCGGTGAAGCTCTCGATCTCGGAGAATTGCTTCAGCTTGATCGCGCCTTCGACGATGAGATTGGAGCAGCCGACGTTGAAATAATAGCCGCCGCCACGGGTGAGATATTTGAATTGCCAGCCGGTGCCGGCCTCGCCGAAATCGAGCTTGAAGCCGACGCGGGAGAGGCCGTCGAGCAGCTCCCTGTCGAGCGCCTTGGACTGCTCGGTCAGCATCACATGCGTCTTCTTCGCCAGCGGGGTCGGCATCGAGGCAGCGATCAGATCGTTGTCCTCGAGCGTGCCCTCATTGTAGGTCGCATAGGCAAGCTGGGCCGATGGCTCGATGTTGGTGACCAGTGTCGGCGAGCGCTGCACCAGCGTCACCTCGGCGCCGCTGGAATGCAGGTCCTGCGCGATGTCATGACCGCTGTTGCCGGTGCCGATCACGATGGCGCACTTGCCGGTCCAGTTCTCGCCGTCCTCGTAGCGGCTGGAATGCACCAGCGTGCCCTTGAAATTGCCGAGCGTCGGAATGTCCGGGATGTTCGGGATGCCGCTGACGCCGGTTGCCATCACCACATGGCGCGGATGCATGGCACGCGTGCTGCCGTCGGCGCGCCGCAGCGTGACCGTCCAGTGGCCGTTGGCCTCGTCATAAGCGCCGCCTTCGAACTCGGTGCCCGTCCAGAAATTCAGCTCCATCGCCTCGACATAGGCTTCGAACCAGTTGGCGAGCTTGTCCTTGGGGATATAGGTCGGCCAGTTCGGCGGAAACGGCATGTAGGGCAGGTGATTGACCTGAACCTGATTGTGCAGCGTCAGCGCATGGTAGCGCTTGCGCCAATTGTCGCCGATGCGTGCCTCGCGGTCGACGATCAGGGTGTCGATTTGCAGCTGCTTCAGTCGCGCCGCGATCGCAAGACCGGCCTGGCCGCCGCCGACCACCAGCACGGTCGGGTCGCGATCACCGTAGTCGCGTGAGACGTTGCGCAAATCGAGCCAGTTCGGCCCGCGGAAATCGCGCGAATAGGCCTGGCCGCGCGGCCGCGACGTGCCGAGCTGTTCCTCGAATCCCTTGAGCTCGTCGAGGGCGGTCAGCAATGTCCACGCTTTCAGGCGGTCGTCGGGGCCATCGGGAATGAGCCGGACAATGCCGCTGCCGCGGCCGATCGCAGTCTCGAAATTGAAGATCGCTTCGATAGTATTGGTGCCGGCGCGCGTCACCCAGCGCGGCGGGGCGCGGTTGGGGGCGACCCTGAAACCAGTCGGCCTCGCCTTGGGCCCGAGCGTGGTCAGCCCCCGCGCGATCGTATCGCGGCCGGCGACCGTCTGCAGGTTCCAGTTCAGCGCCAGCACATCGCGCCAAAAACTATCGGCGAGGAAGAGGTCGTCCAGCGAGGCTGGATCGGGCTGGTCCAGCCTGCGCTCGAACGCATCGAGCCAGACTTGCGCGGCGACGGAAATATCTTTCGTCCTGTCCAGCATGCGACCTCGTGGCCGTCTTCGCGGCGTTTCCTCTGGTCGAGGCTACACAGTTTCGCGGGCGGCCAAAAGCCGATGACCCGAGCAATACCGGCATATGGCCCTGCTCGGACGGAATATGCCGGCGATGCTTGGCCCGGCTCGGCGGCGGGCGATTAAGGGCCGCCCGGCCTCCGGTCTGCCCAATAGGGGTCGCGCAGCTTGCGCTTGAAGATCTTTCCGGTCGCCTCGCGGGGCAGCGCGTCCTGGAATTGAACCTCCTTCGGCACCTTGAAATTGGCCAGCCGCTCGCGCAGGAAAGCCTGCACTGCGGCGGCGGAGAGCTGCGCGTCCCCTTCCGGCTCGATGCAGGCGCACAGCCGTTCGCCATATTCCGCGTCGGGAATGCCGAACACGGCGCAATCGCGCACCCCTGGCATGGCGATCAGCACGCCCTCGATCTCGGCCGGATAGATGTTGACGCCGCCGGAGATCACCATGTCGCGCTTGCGGTCGCAGAGGAAGAGATAACCGTCCTCGTCGAGATAGCCGACGTCGCCGACGCTGACGAGACCGTCGCGCCCCGCCTCGGCCCGCGCCTGGGCCTTGCCGTGATAGTCAAAATCGGGCACCGCCGTCTGGCGCATGTAGATCTCGCCGACCTCGTTGGAGCCGCAGAGATTGCCGTCGTCGCGGAAGATCTTGACGATGCCGCCTTCGATGGCGCGGCCGACCGTGCCCGGCTTTCTCAGCGCCTCCTCGGCCGAATGCCAGACCGGGATGCCGGTCTCGGTCGAGCCGAAATATTCGTTGATGACTGGTCCCCACCAATCGATCATCGCCCGCTTGACCTCGGGCGGGCAGGGCGCGGCCCCGTGCACGACGAAACGCAGCGATGAGAGGTCGTAACGTTGTCTCGCAGCCTCTGGCAGGCGCAGCAGCCGGACGAACATGGTCGGCACCATGTGAATGTGCGTGACGCGATGGCGTTCGATCAGCGCCAGCAGCTCCTCGGCGTCGAAGCGCGCCTGGAGGACGATGGTGCAGCCGTGGCGGAACGCCATCATGCCGTAGGAATGCGGCGCCGAGTGATACATCGGTCCGTTGATCAGCACGACCTGGTTGTCGCGCGGCTTGATGCCATAGGCGATCGCCCCGACGCGTTCGGAGGCCGCGGCCTGTTCGGGCTGCATCGGCATGCGGCGCACGCCCTTCGGCATGCCCGTGGTCCCCGAGGTGTAGATCATCGCCGCGGCGCGGCGCGGCGGCTCCCGGGTTTCCGGATGCTCGTCGCGCCAGTGGTCCCAATCGGTCTGTCCGGACGGGACCGCCGTCAGCTCCTGGGGAATGGCGAACGTCGCCGCGAGCTCGGGCGGCGTCGCGACGACGAGGAGCCGGACATCCGCCGGCACGCCGCCCTGAATCTGCGGCAGCAGGTCGGCGTGGCAGACCAGGATCTTCGCGCCGCTGTCGGTCAGGATGTAGCGGACCTCCTCGGCCTTGAGATGCCAGTTGATCGGCACGACCGGGCTGCCAAGTGCAGCGGACGCCGCAACCACCTCGAACAGCGCAAAGTCGTTGCGCAGCATCATGGCGACCGGAGCGCCCTCGGCGAGCCCTAGGGCGCGCAGCCCGCCCGCCGCCCGCCTGATGCGGGCCTGGATCTCGTCATAGCCGATCCGGCGTTCGCCGCTGATGATCATGGCGTGTTCCTAACCTGTGCGAGCTTAGCGGTCGTCCAGCACGTCGCCGAATCCCACCCAGCTCTTGCCGTTGAAGCGCCGGAGCTGAAGCTGCTGGAACGGCAGATAATCGTCGGGGCCGGTGCTCACACTTATGCCTGGCAACAGCAGCGGCAGCTTCACCTCCTTCAGCGAGGCCGACTGGCGCATGATGTTGTCACGGCTGACATCATCCTTGCATGCCTTCAGCACGGTCATCAGCAGCGTCGCGTAGTGATAGCCGGCCGCGTAGTTGGAATTGGAGAGGTCCGCATTCGGCATGTACTGCTTCATGAAGGCGAAATACTCCTTCACGCCGGGATCGTCGGCCCATTGCGGGTCCATCGTGTCCTTCTGGTTGCTCGACGAGATCAGGCCGACCGCGTTGTCCAGTCCCGCAGGCTCCAGGAACGAGATCGAGGAGGCCGAGGTCGGCACGAAGAACAGCTCGGGCTTCCAGCCGATCTCGGCCACGCCCTTGATCATCTGCGAGGTGAACTTGCCGAGCACGACGCCGAACAGTACGTCGGCGCCCGATGCCTTCAGGGTCGAGAGCTGCGAGCTGATCGTCGGCGCGCTGGTCTCGTAGGTCTGCTCGGCGATGATCATGCTGGCGGCCTTGTCGCCGAGCGCGCGCTTGAAACCGGCGACATAGTCGCGGCCGAAATCGTCGTTCTGGGACAGGATGGCAATCTTGGCGCCGGGCTTGGTGCGCAGCACGTGCTTGGCATAGACCACGCCCTCGGATTCGTAGGCAGCCATGCCGGGCATGGTCCAGGAGTATTTCTGCGGATCGGCCCATTTCGTTGCGCCCGAGAGCACGAACAGCTGCGGCACCTTCTTGCCGTTGAGGTAGCGCTGCACGGCGCTGTTGGTGGCGGTGCCGAGCGAGCCGAACATCATCAGCACCTCGTCCTGCTCCACCAGCTTGCGGGTCTGCTCCACCGTCTTCGGCGGCGAATAGGCATCGTCCAGCGTGATGAACTTGACCTTGCGGCCATTGATGCCGCCTTCGGCGTTGATCTTCTCGAAGAAGGCCTCCTGCGTCCGTCCGATCGCGCCGAAGCCGGAGGCCGGGCCGCTATACGGCAGGGTCTGACCGATGCGGATCTCACCGTTGCCTTCGGCGTGAGCGCTGCCGCTAGCAAGCGCCAGCAGGGACATGCCGATCATTGCGGCTGCGAGCTTCATGATGTCCTCCCTTGATACTTCTTTTGTTCAGATCAGGCGCTGGCGCGCATCAGGAAATCCTGCCGGGCCTGGTCGAATTCGCCCTTCATCCGGTCCACGAGCTCGGCGACCGGCGGAGCATCCACGATCTGGCCGATGCCCTGGCCTGAACCCCAGATGTCGCGCCACGCTTTCGATTTCATGTTGCCGCCGGAGCCGAAATTCATCTTCGATTTGTCGGCGATCGGGAGATTGTCCGGGTCCAATCCTGCGGCGGCGATGGAGGGACCGAGATAATTGCCGTGCACGCCGGTGAACAGGTTGGTGTAGACGATGTCGTGCGCGGCATGCTGCGTCAGCGCTGACTTGTAGGCTTCGTCGGCATTGGCTTCCCGTGTCGCGATGAAGCGCGTGCCCATATAGGCGAGGTCGGCGCCCAGCGTCAGCGCGGAGGCGATGCCGAAGCCGTCGCTGATCGCACCTGACAGCAGGATCGCGCCGCCGAACCATTGCTTGACCTCGCGGACCAGCGCGAAGGGCGACAGCGTGCCGGCATGCCCGCCTGCGCCGGCGCAGACCAGGATCAGGCCGTCGACGCCCTGCTCGGCGGCCTTGCGGGCGTGCTTGACGTTGATGACGTCGTGGAACACCAGCCCGCCATAGGAATGCGCGGCCTCGACGATCTCGGCCGGCGGCCGCAGCGAGGTGATGATGATGGGCGCCTTGTGCTTCACGCAGGTCTCCATGTCCTTCATCAGCCGGTCGTTGGAGGCATGGCAGATCTGGTTGACGGCATAGGGCGCGACCTTCTTGCCGGGATTGCGCGATTTGTACTCGCCGAGCTCATGCTCGATCCGGCTCAGCCATTCGTCGAGCTTCTCGACGGGGCGGGCGTTGAGCGCGGGAAACGATCCGACGACGCCCGCCTTGCACTGGGCGATCACCAGCTCCGGTCCGGACACGATGAACAGCGGCGAGCCGACGACGGGCAGTTCCAGATTGTTCTTGAGCAGAGCAGGCAGTGCCATCGGATCCTCCCGAGCGCGCATGGCCGGCCTCTTCGGCCGATGGATGAGCGCTTCCATATCGATTGTCGCGCCGGCGGCGTGGCGCCTGGCGGTTTGAGCCCAGTATAGGGTTGGACCGCGGGCGGAGGATCGTTCAATATTGAACATATGCATATACGGATTTGAACGGGAGCGGCGATGGATTGGGATCTCTGCAAGACCTTCGTCGCGGTCGCCGACACCGGCAGCTTCACCGCCGCGGCGCGCCGGCTGCATGCCAGTCATCCAACGGTCAGCCGCAAGATCGCGGCGCTGGAGGCGCAACTCGGCACCAAGCTGCTGGCGCGCTCGGCCGATGGTTTCGTGCTCACGGTTGATGGGCGCGCCCTGCGCGAGCACGCGGAGGCGATGGCCGCCGCTGCGCTCCGAGCCGAAGCAGCGGTCGGCGCCGGCGGGCGCAAGGCGCGCGGCACGGTCAAGCTGTCGATCGGAGCGACGCTGGCGTCGCACTGGCTGATGCCGCGGCTGCGATCCTTCCTCGGCGCGCATGATCACATCCGGCTCGAGATCATCACTCATCCGTTTCCGGCCAGCGTGCGGCGCAGGGAGGCCGACGTGGTGCTGCGCCCGGTCGACAGCGGCGAGGAAAACCTGGTCGGCCGCAAGATCGGCCGTCTCGGCACCGGTTTCTATGCGTCGCGCGACTATGCCGCGGGCAGGTCGTTGCCGGAGCGCAGCGCCGAGTGGAAGGGGCACAGCGTGATCGGCTTTGCCGATCAGGATTCCAATGCACAGCTGGCCCGCTGGAGCGATACGATCACGCGCCAGGGCACCGTCGTGATGCGCTGCTCCTCGCAGGGCGACATGCTGGCGGCGGTGCGCGCCGGGATCGGAATCTCCGCGCTGTCCTGCTTCGTCGCGGAGAGCTATCCGGATCTCGTGCGCGTCGCGCCGCAGAAGCTCGTCAGCATCGCCGATCTCTGGCTGCTCGCCCATCCCGACCTGGTCGAACTGCCCGCGGTGCGGGCCGTGATCGACTTCGTGGCGCAATGCGCGCGCGTCGATCGCGAGCGGCTGCGGGGTTAGCTTGACGCCGCGAGCACGCCCTCGCGTTTCTTCACCGCGCGATAATAGCTCCACCACAGATGTGCTGCCGCGCCGCGCAGTGGACGCCAGGGTTCGGCGAGCGGCGTCATCTGCTTCTCCGTCGGCCGCGCCTTCAGGCCGAGCCCGATGCGGATGCCCTCCTGCACGGCGAGGTCGCCGGCCGGCCAGGCATCGCCATGGCCGAGGCAGAACAGCAAGTACACGTCGGCGGTCCAGGGGCCGATGCCGGGCAGCGAGATCAACGTGTGATGCGCGGCGTCGGCGTCCTCCTCCGCGAGCACGTCGAGGTTCAGCCGCTGCGCAGTGATCTCACGCGCCAGATGTTTCAGTGTCTTGATCTTGGCGGCGGACAGGCCGAGCCGCCCCAGCCGATCGGTGCGCGCGCGGCGCACGGCGTCATGGTCGAACGGATCGAACGCAGCCGACAGCCGTCCCCAAATCGCCGCCGCGCTTGCCGTCGAGAGCTGTTGGCCGCAGACGATGTGTGCAAGCCCCGTAAACCCCGGCTCGCGCCGCCGCAAGGCCGGCATGCCGGCGATCTCCAGCACCGGCTTGAGGCGCGGATCGCGCTTGATCAGCGCGTGGACGGCTTCTTCGAGATCGGACTGGGTTTCGAGGTGGATGGTCATGGTGATCGACAAGTCTCTCCGGTGTCATGCGCGGGCTTGACCCGCGCATCCATCTCCTATCGTAACAGACTCCTGGAAGAGGGATTGCCGGGTCAAGCCCGGCAATGACAAGTCTTGCGAGAGCCGATGCCACCCGTTTTCCGATTCGCCCCGAGCCCGAACGGCTTCCTGCATCTCGGTCACGCTTATTCCGCGCTGCTCAACTTCGAGCGTGCGCGTGAGAGCGGCGGGCGGCTGTTGCTGCGGATCGAGGATATCGACGTGACGCGCTGCCGGCCGGAATACGAGGGGGCGATCTATGAGGATCTCGCCTGGCTCGGCATCGCCTGGGAGACGCCGGTGCGGCGGCAGTCGGAGCATCTGGCCGACTATCGCGCCGCGCTGGATGAGCTTTCAGCGCTCGGCCTCGTCTATCCCGCCTTCGAAAGCCGCGCCGAGATCGCCAAGCTGGTGGCCGCGCGTGAGGCCGATGGGCCGTGGCCGCGCGATCCCGACGGAGCACCGAACTATCCCGGTGCCGCCAAGTCACTGTCGGCCGACGAGCGGTCGCGGTTGATCGCATCCGGCGCGCCTTACGCGCTGCGGCTCGACATCGCCGCCGCCTGCCGCCGCGCCGCCGGGCTGACCTGGAACGAGCTGGGCGAGGGGCCCGATGGCGAGCACGGCGCCGTCCCCGCGCGGCCGGAGGCCTGGGGCGACGTCATCCTGGCCCGGAAGGAGACGCCGACCAGCTACCATTTGTCCGTGGTCCTCGACGACGCGCTCCAGGGCGTCGGCGAGATCGTGCGGGGGCAGGACCTGTTTCACGCCACCGCGGTCCACCGCTTGCTCCAAACCCTGCTCGGCCTGCCGGAACCCGCCTACCGCCACCACCGCCTGATGCGCGACGGGGACGGGCGGAAGCTGTCGAAATCGAGCCGGTCGACCGGACTGCGCGAATTGCGCGCGGCCGGCGTCACGCCGGCCGGGATCCGCCAGCTGGTGGGATTAGGTTAAGTTTCTCTGGGGGTTAGCTCAACGCCGCCGTGACTCCGGGTGTTTCGCCGTGCCATGCTTGCGCGATAGCCCGGGTTCGAAGGGGATCTATGGCGGCGAAAAAGCGCCCAGCGCGCACCACGCGGACGTCCAGGCGACCGCCTCGGAAGCGGTCCGGGGCGGCCGGCCGGGTGCGCGGGCGCAGCAGCAAGGCGGTCACGCCTGACGTGGTCCAGGCCGCACTCGCCGCCTTTGCCCACGAGGTCCGCACCCCCCTGACCGGGATTCTGGCGATCAGCGACCTGCTCGCGACCTCCGATCTCGGCGAGCGGGAGCGCCGCTGGGCCGATACCATCAAGGCTGGCGCCGAACACCTGGCGAGCCTTGCCACGCTGTTCGTGGACGCTGCCAGGACGGGGAAGGGGGCGGGGAAAGGGGGAAGCACGCTCCGGCAGGATCTGTTCGACCTGCGGGCGCTCGCCCGCAGCGCCGGCGATTCGCTGGCCGGCCGTGCCGCCGCCAAGGGTCTTCAGGCCGAGGTCGATATCTCAGAGAAGCTGCCGGGATTGGTGGTCGGCGATTCCGTCCGTCTGCGCGCCGCGCTCGAGAACCTGATCGACAATGCCGTGAAATTCACCGATCAGGGCGGCGTGGCGCTTGCGGTCGAGCCCTGGCGTGCCGCCAAGGGCGAGCGCAAAGGCAAGGCAAGGGGCAAAGGCAAGGTCGGCATCGCCTTCGCGGTGTCCGACAGCGGCATTGGCCTCACCATGGCCGAGATCAAGCGGCTGTTCCGTCCGTTCACCCAAGCCAATGTCACCATCGCCTCGCGTTTCGGGGGCGCCGGTCTGGGCTTATCCTCGGTGAAGCAGTTGGCGCGCGCCATGGGCGGTGACATCACCGTTGCGCCGCGCCGTGGCGGCGGCGCGACGTTCACCCTGACGGTGTCGCTGGATGTGTCGGGATCGGGCCAATCGCGCAAGACGAAGGAGGGGAGCGAGCCCGAGACGGTGGCCACTCTCCGCGTGCTCAGCGTCGAGGACAATCCGTTCGGCCGCGTGGTGCTCAACACCATCTTGACCGAACTCGGCCATTTTGCCGAGTTCATCGGGCGCGGCGAGGACGCCATTGACCGTCTCGCCCAGGGCGCGTTCGACGCGGTGCTGATGGACATGGTGCTGCCGGGCATCGACGGGGTCGAAGCCATCAGGCGGATTCGCACGATGCCGACGCCGCTGGCCCGGATCCCCATCATTGGCGTCTCCGGCCGCGGCGAAGACGAGGCGGCCGCGCGCGAGGCCGGTGCCGACGCCTTCCTGGTCAAGCCTGTGTCTCCGCGGGCGCTAGCGACTGCGCTGCTTGAAGCGACACGCCGCGAGGAAGCCGCGACTTGATGATCGCGGCGTTGAGCTCGCCGCCGTAAACGAAGATCGCGGCGATGAAATACAGGAACACCAGTGCGATGATCACCGAGGCGAGCCCCGCATACATCGTCACGTAATTGTTGGCGAACCGCGCCAGATATTGTCCGAACACGATGCCTGATATCAGCGACGCCACGATGGTGAAGACGATGCCGGGCAGGATCTGGAGGAAGCCGCGCCGTCCCGCCGGCAGCCAGACGTGCAGGATGATCAGCGCCACCACCAGCGCGCTGATGGTGATGCCGTAGCGCAGCCAGGTGAGGATACTTTCGTTCGACTCGACGAACAGCGGGATATGGCGTCGCGCCGCTTCGATCAGGAGCGGGCCGAGCACGATCAGGAACGCCATGGCGAGCGCGGTGAAAGCAGCAATCAGCGTGTAAAGGATCGATTCCAGCCGCAGCCAGTACCAGCGCCGCATCTCCACCACCGCATAGGCGCGGTTGAGCGCGACGCGGAGCGCCTCGACGCCGTTGGAGGCGAAATAGACCGACAGCGCTGCGCCGATGGTCAGAAGGCCAGTGCGCGTCGTGGTCAGCACGTCGTGAACCTCGCCCGAGATGGAGTCGGCGACCTGCTTGGGCCAGACCTGCAGCATCAGGCTGGCGGCCTGGTCCGCGAGTTCCTTGGAGCCGAAGAACCCGGCGAGCGAGGTCAGCACAATCAGGAACGGGAACAGCGCCATCAGCGTCGACAGCGCGATGTGGCTGGCGATCGCCCAGCCGTCATCGGCCAGGAATGTGTAGAAGGCATCCTCCAGGACGCAGTAAATGTAGCGGATGGCTTTCACGTGGCACCTACACTGCTGCTCTCTCCCCCTGCACGTAGGGAGAGGTCAGGAGCACAAGCAATGGGCGCAAACCGAAAATCATCGCGCTACCATCTGATATTCCTGGCCCAAAAGCCAGTTTGCGAAGCGCCGCCGTCATTCCGGGACGCGCGCCGCGCATCGCCCCGGGATGACGCCAGAGGCTGTCGCAGCACCATGGCGGACCGGCGCGCACGGTGTTATCACCCCTCAATGGCATCTATCCTGAGTACTTTCATCCTGCCGATCGCGGTCGGCGCCGTGGCGTTGGTGCTGCTGCTCGGCCTCGTCAACATGATGCGCGGCGGCTCGCCCAACACCTCGCAGAAGCTGATGCGCTGGCGCGTGGCGCTGCAGTTCCTGGCGATCATCATCGCGATGGCCGCGGTCTGGGCGATGGGACGCTGACATGGTCGTATTGAACCGCATATACACGAAGACTGGTGACGACGGCACGACGGCGCTCGGCTCGGGCGAGCGGCGTCCGAAATACGATCTGCGCATCGAGGCCTATGGCACCGTAGACGAGACCAATGCCGCGATCGGCGTGGTGCGGATCTACACGCATGATCTTCCCGAGTTCGACGCGATGCTCGGCCGCATCCAGAATGATCTGTTCGATCTCGGTGCCGACCTCGCAGTGCCCGAGCGCGAAGGCAAAGCGGAGCGGCTGCGGGTGGTGGCGAGCCAGGTCGAGCGGCTGGAGCGCGACATCGACGCGCTCAACGACAAGCTTGCGCCGCTGACCTCCTTCGTGCTGCCCGGCGGAACGCCGGCCGCAGCTCATCTCCACGTCGCGCGTACAATATGCCGCCGTGCGGAACGCGTGATCGTGGAACTGGCGGCCAAGCCCAACGAGCAGGTGGGCGCGGCTGGCATCCAATATATGAACCGCTTGTCGGACTTCCTGTTCGTGGCCAGCCGCGCCGCCAACGGCAATGGTGCCGGCGACGTACTCTGGGTTCCGGGCCAGAACCGCTGACCCATCTGGGCGCTGTATTTCTAAGGTCTAAAATTTGGCCCCTTGGCGCGTTGACCGGGCCTGATCAGGCCTTTAGGTTCCGCGCCAGTTGATAACCCCCCTCCCAAATTGTGAAAGAGGATCGATGAAGGTCTTGGTGCCGGTAAAGCGGGTGGTCGATTACAACGTCAAGGTCCGCGTCAAGGGCGATGGATCGGGCGTTGAACTCGCCAACGTCAAAATGTCCATGAATCCGTTCGACGAGATCGCGGTCGAGGAAGCGTTGCGCCTGAAGGAAGGCGGCAAGGCGTCCGAGGTCGTGGTGGTCTCGATCGGACCCGCGCAGGCCTCGGAGACGATCCGCACCGGCCTAGCCATGGGCGCCGACCGCGGCATCCTAGTGAAGGCCGAGGGCAATGTCGAACCGCTCGCGGTTGCCAAGATCCTGAAGAAGGTCGCCGAAGAAGAGCAGCCGGGCCTGATCATCCTCGGCAAGCAGGCGATCGATGATGACAGCAACCAGACCGGCCAGATGCTGGCCGCGCTGCTCGGCTGGTCGCAGGCGACCTTCGCCTCCAAGCTCGAGGTCGAAGGATCCGACTTCAAGGTCACCCGCGAAGTCGACGGCGGTCTGCAGACCGTGAAGCTGAAGGGACCGGCGATCGTCACCACCGACCTGCGTCTCAACGAGCCGCGCTATGCTTCGCTGCCCAACATCATGAAGGCCAAGAAGAAGCCGATCGCGGAGAAGACCGTCGCCGATTACGGCGTCGACGTCACCGCGCGCCTCGAGGTTCTCAAGACGACGGAGCCAGCGGGCCGCAAGGCGGGCGTCAAGGTCAAGGACGTCGCCGAGCTGGTGTCCAAACTCAAGAACGAAGCCGGAGTGCTCTGATGACGACGCTGCTGATTGCCGAACACGACAACGCGTTGTTGAAGGATGCGACCAACAAGGCTCTCACCGCGGCTGCCGCGCTCGGCGCCGACGTCGAGGTGCTGGTGGCCGGCCAGAACGCCAAGGCCGCGGCGGATGCCGCAGCCAAGCTTGCCGGCGTGAAGAAGGTGCTGCTCGCCGACGGCGACCTCTATGCGCACGATCTCGCCGAGCCGCTGGCCGCGCTGGTGGTGTCGCTGGCCTCCGGCTATGACGCGATCGTCGCGCCCGCGACCTCGCGCTTCAAGAACGTGATGCCGCGCATCGCCGCCCTGCTCGATGTCATGCAGGTCTCGGAGATCATCAAGGTGGTCGCCCCCGATACCTTCGAGCGTCCGATCTATGCCGGCAACGCCATCCAGACAGTAAAGTCCAAGGACGCCAAGAAGGTCATCACGGTGCGGACCTCGACCTTCGCCGCAGCTGGCGAAGGTGGCAGCGCGGCGGTCGAGAACGTCGCGGCGGCGGCCGATCCCGGCCTGTCGTCGTTCGTTGGTGAGGAAGTCGCCAAGAGCGACCGTCCCGAGCTGACTTCGGCGAAGATCATCGTCTCCGGTGGCCGCGCCATGCAGAGCCGCGAGAACTTCGCCAAGTACATCGAGCCGCTTGCGGACAAGCTCGGCGCCGGCGTCGGTGCCTCGCGCGCCGCGGTGGACGCCGGCTATGCGCCGAACGACTGGCAGGTCGGCCAGACCGGCAAGGTCGTGGCCCCCGAGCTTTACGTCGCCGTCGGCATTTCCGGCGCGATCCAGCATCTGGCCGGCATGAAGGACTCCAAGGTGATCGTCGCGATCAACAAGGACGAGGACGCGCCGATCTTCCAGGTCGCCGATTACGGCCTGGTCGCCGACCTCTACCAGGCGGTTCCGGAGCTCACGGCCGAACTCGGCAAGCTCGGCAAGTAAAACGAGCCAAAAACACCGGCCGGAGCTAAAAACTCCGGCCGGTGTTGCTTTTTGAGGCGTTTTCTTTGGCGTGGGGCACGCCTTCGAAGCGATCCAATCTAGGTTTCGAGCCAAGGTTCTGATTAAATCGGACCTCCCGGCTCGGGGGATAGGCAGGCGCGACATGCGCGCCGTTCCGGTGGATGACAAGATGGCGGCAGTGATCAAGAAGGTCGGCGTGATCGGCGCGGGTCAGATGGGCAATGGCATCGCGCATGTTGCGGCGCTGGCCGGCTTCGACGTGGTGCTCAACGACGTTTCGGCCGACCGCCTCAAGTCGGGCATGGCCACCATCAACGGCAATCTGGCGCGGCAAGTCTCCAAGAAGGCCGTCTCCGAGGACGACAAGGCCAAGGCGATGGCGCGCATCTCGCTGGCCGAGAAGCTGGACGACCTCGCCGACTGCGATCTCGTGATCGAGACCGCGGTCGAGAAGGAAGAGGTCAAGCGCAGGATTTTCCACGAGCTCTGCGCCGTGTTGAAGCCGGAGGCGATCGTCGCCTCCGATACGTCCTCGATCTCGATCACGCGGCTCGCCGCCGCCACGGACCGGCCGGAACGCTTCATCGGCATTCACTTCATGAATCCGGTGCCGCTGATGGAGCTGGTCGAACTGATCCGCGGCATCGCCACCGACGATACCACCTTCGAGACAGCCAAGGAATTCGTAGGCAAGCTCGGCAAGCAGGTCGCGGTCTCCGAGGATTTCCCGGCCTTCATCGTCAACCGCATCCTGCTGCCGATGATCAATGAGGCGATCTACACGCTGTACGAAGGCGTCGGCAATGTTGAGGCGATCGACGCCGCGATGAAGCTCGGCGCGCACCATCCGATGGGCCCGCTGGAGCTCGCCGATTTCATCGGCCTAGACACCTGTCTCTCCATCATGCAGGTGCTGCATGAGGGGCTGGCCGACTCCAAGTACCGTCCGTGCCCGCTGCTGGTGAAATACGTCGAGGCCGGCTGGCTCGGCCGCAAGACGCAGCGCGGCTTCTACGACTACCGCGGCGCCAAGCCGGTTCCGACGCGGTAAGGGAGCCGTCCCCGGACGCAGCGCGGAGCGCTGTCGAGCCGGGGCTCAGAAGCCGCGTGCACGCTGAAGCATGGGTCCCGGCTCTGCGTCGCGTCACTTCGTGCCGCACCTTGTCCGGGACACGAGACCCGCTTCCGCTCACCTCCCGTTAACCTCTCGCGCCTAGGTTACGTCCAGTACGAGGGTTCGCGTAATGGACATGATGGCGATGGTCAGCACCATGCTGGCCGCTCAGCAAGGCGCGCTGCAGTCGAATATTGCGGCGACGCTGACCAAGCAGAACGCGGATATGGAGAAATCCACCGTCCTGACGCTGCTCGGCGCCGGCCAGCCCTCGCTTGCCAATGTCGGCCCCGGCGTCGGCGGCAATCTCAACGTCACCGCCTGAAGATACCTAAAGCGACGCGGCGGCCTTGCCGGTCGCGGCCCGGATCAGCTTGAGCGCGTCCTCGCTGGCCCATTCCGCGGGGCCCGCAATCGTCGCGATCTCGCACCCTTGCGGGTCGACCAGCACCGAAGTCGGCATCCCCAGCGCCCGGCCTATCGCCTTAAGATCCTGGAAAACCTTGGCTTTCTGGTCGCTGAAATAGCTGAGCCTGACAAGATTGGCCTCTTTCAGGAAGGTCTTGGGCTTCTCGGGATCGCGGGTGTCGATATTGATCGCCACCACCTCGAAATTCGGGCCGGACAGCTTGCCCTGGAGCTCGTCCAGCGCCGGCATCTCCTTGCGGCAGGGCACGCACCAGGTGGCCCAGAGGTTCACCAGCAGCGTCTTGCCGCGGAAATCGGACAGCTTCTTCGGCTTGCCGTCGGCATCCTCGAAGGTGAGGTCGGGCAGCTTCAGCGGGGCGCTGGCCATGGTCAGCGCCGCGACCTCGCCGTGGGCAAGCGGGGCGATTTTCTGCGCCGTCGCGACCGCCGGCTTGCAGGTCGGATCGCCTGAGGGCGCGCGACTCAGGCCCAGCCCGTACAGCGCGGCGAAGCCGGCCAGGCCCACGACCGCCACGGCGGCGATGACGAGGGGGATCCGGCGCTTTGCGGAGGGCGTCTTGTCGAGCATATCGTTTGTCATCCGGTCGCAGATATGGCTATCAGGGGCCTCTTAATACGGCTGGCAGCAGTCGGCAAACGTGCGGCGACAGCAAGGCGTGAGCAGGAGATCATGAGCAACAAGATGTGGGGCGGCCGGTTCTCGGAACGTCCCGATGAGATCATGGAAGAGATCAACGTCTCCATCGACGTCGATCGTCACCTCTTCGCGCAGGACATTGCCGCGTCCAAGGCCCACGCCGCGATGCTGGCCAGCCAGGGCATCATCACGGCCTCTGATGCGAAAAATATCGGCAAGGGTCTAGACACGATCTTGTCAGAGATCGGCAAGGGCGGCTTCACGTTTAAGCGCGCGCTCGAAGACATCCATATGAACGTCGAGAGCCGCCTGTCCGAGCTGATCGGGCCCGCCGCCGGCCGCCTGCACACGGCGCGTTCGCGCAACGACCAGGTCGCGACCGATTTCCGCCTGTTCGTCCGCGACGTCATCGACGAGACCGATGCTGCGCTCGCCGCGTTCCAGCAGGCGCTGGTAGAGCGCGCGCTGGAACACGCCGCAACCGTGATGCCCGGCTTCACGCATCTGCAGACCGCGCAGCCCGTCACCTTCGGTCACCACTTGCTGGCCTATGTCGAGATGGCGGCGCGCGACCGCGGCCGCTTCCAGGACGCGCGCAAGCGGCTGAACGAATCCCCGCTGGGCGCGGCCGCGCTCGCCGGCACCTCGTTCCCGATCGACCGCCATGCCACCGCGAAGGCGCTGCTGTTCGACCGCCCGATGGCGAACTCGCTCGATGCGGTGTCCGACCGCGACTTCGTGCTGGAGACGCTGTCGGCGGCTGCAATCTGCGCCGTGCACATGTCGCGCTTTGCCGAGGAGATCGTGATCTGGACCTCGCCGCTGGTTGGCCTTGTCAGGCTCAGCGACAAGTTCACCACGGGCTCCTCGATCATGCCGCAGAAGCGCAATCCGGATGCCGCCGAGCTGGTGCGTGCCAAGACCGGCCGCGTCATCGGCGCGCTCAACGGGCTTCTGATCGTCATGAAGGGCCTGCCGCTCGCCTATCAAAAGGACATGCAGGAGGACAAGCAGGGCGCCATGGAGGGCTTTGCCGCGCTGTCGCTGGCGATCCGCGCCATGACCGGCATGGTCCGCGACCTCGTGCCCGATGAGGCCAGGATGAAGGCGGCAGCCGGCGAGGGCTATGCCACGGCGACCGATCTTGCCGACTGGTTGGTGCGGACGCTGAAGATGCCGTTCCGCGAGGCCCACCACGTCACCGGTCGCATCGTCGCCAAGGCCGCCGAGGGCGACGTGGCGCTGCACGAGCTGCCGCTGACGGAGATGCAGGCGATCGAGCCGAAGATCACCAAGGACGTGCTCGGCGTGCTCTCGGTCGAATCGTCGGTGAAGAGCCGGACCAGCTTCGGCGGCACCGCGCCGAAGAACGTGGCGTCGCAGGCGAAGAGCTGGGCGAAGCGGCTGGAAAAAGAGCGAAAATCGGGCTGAGGGCAAAAATTTCGCTTATCTTTCATGGTCATCCGGCTCTCGCCACAGCGCGCCAATCTCTGTATGGTGCGCGCCGCGTAGTGGGGATTTCGTCGTGACGTCAAAGTTTCGCCCGGCCGGCTCGGGGTGGGCCATCATTGTCCTTAGCGTGACGGCGCTGGCGCTCGCCGGCTGCGGCCGCAAAGGCCCGCTGGATCTGCCGCCGACCGCGTCCGCGACCACGGGCGCCGCGCCGGCCGACGCCGAGACCGAAGCCCCGAGGGCGCCGGGCACGCTCAGCCCCACCTATAGTGCGGATCCTGCGCCTGCGGCGGCGAAGGGCCGCAAGAAGCCGTTTATTCTCGATCCGCTCCTGGACGAACCTCCCGCCCGGAAATAAGCCGGGACAACCGAGCCTGCGCCATGAACCATTTCGACTATCGCAACGGCGTGCTGCACGCCGAGGCGGTGAACCTGTCCGAGCTGGCTGCGACCGTCGGCACGCCGTTCTATTGCTATTCGACCGCGACGCTGGAGCGGCACTACCGCGTCTTCGCAGATGCCTTCGCCGGCGAGAAGGTGCTGGTCTGCTACGCCATGAAGGCGAACTCCAACCAGTCGGTGCTGCGCACGCTGGCCAAGCTCGGCGCCGGTGCCGACGTCGTCTCGGGCGGTGAGCTGAAGCGGGCACTGGCCGCCGGCATTCCCGCCAGCAAGATCCTGTTCTCCGGCGTCGGCAAGACCGAGGCCGAGCTGCGCGCCGCGCTTGCCGCCGACATCCTCTGCCTCAACGTCGAATCCGAGCCCGAGCTCGAGCTGTTGTCGCGGCTTGCGACCGAGACGGGCAAGACCGCGCGCATCTCCGTGCGCGTCAACCCCGACGTCGATGCCGGCACGCATGCCAAGATCTCCACCGGCAAATCCGAGAACAAGTTCGGCATCCCGATCGCCCATGCGCGCGAGGTCTACGCCCGCGCGGCGAGACTGCCGGGCATCGAGGTGACCGGCACCGACGTGCATATCGGCAGCCAGATCACCGACCTCTCCAAGATGGAGACCGCGTTCCGCATCCTCTCAGAATTCGTGCAGACGCTGCGCGCTGACGGTCACAACATCAGTCACGTCGATTTCGGCGGCGGTCTCGGCATTCCCTATTACATGGACCGCGAGGCGCCGCCGGCGCCCGACGCCTATGCCGCCATGGTCAAGCGCGTCAGCCACAATCTCGGCTGCACGCTGATGTTCGAGCCGGGCCGCATGATCGTCGGCAATGCCGGCATCCTGGTCGCGAAGGTCATCTACGTGAAGCACGGCGACGGCAAGAATTTCGTCATCATCGACGCCGCCATGAACGATCTGATCCGCCCGACCCTGTACGAGGCGCATCACGACATCCTGCCGGTGACGCAGGCTGCGAAGGGCGCGGCCATCATCACGGCCGACGTCGTCGGCCCGGTCTGCGAGACCGGCGACTACCTCGCGCTCGACCGCACCCTGCCGACGCCGAAGCCGGGCGATCTGCTCGCCATCATGACCGCAGGCGCCTATGGCGCGGTGCAGGCCGGCACCTACAACACGCGGCCGCTGGTGCCCGAAGTGCTGGTGAAAGGCGATCAATACGCCGTCGTGCGCCCGCGCATCGAGGTCGAGCAACTGATCGCGATGGACACGCCGGCGCCGTGGTTGTGAGTTGGCAACGCCGGCTCAACGGCCGCGGTGTCATCCCCGCGAAGGCGGGGATCCATAACCACAGGGCGTAGTTGCCTGACGAAGCTCTAACTCCGAGTCCTCGTAATCACATCCGCCTGTGGTTATGGGTCCCGGGGCTCGCGCTCCGCGCGCCCCGGGGACGACAGCGGTTGCTGGCGCTACTTCCCCGCCAATCCGCCCTTGCCGCCAACTACCACCCCCGCCTTCTTCTCGATCGGCTTGATCGCCGCGGTGAAATCGGACTCGGCACCCTCCGCGCTGATCACGGTCTCCCACAAACGTCCCACGGCGTCAGCGACCTCCATCGACAGGCCGAGCTGCTTCATCTCCTCCAGCGCCAGCCGCACGTCCTTCACCATCAATCCCGTGGCAAAGCCGAAGTCGAAGGTGCGCGGCAGCACCGCGCGCGGAAACTTGTCGCGGCTCGCGGTGTTCATGCCGGAGCCGGCATTGATGACGTCGATCATCACGGCGGGATCGAGCCCGGCCTTGACGCCCATCACCACCGCTTCCGACGTCGCCACGATCGCGGTCGCCGACAGGAAATTGTTGGCGAGCTTCATGGTCTGCGCTGCGCCCGGCTTCTCGCCGATGAAGAACACCTTTCCGATCACGTCGAGCGCAGGCTTCAGCAGCTCGAACTCCGCCTTCGGCCCCGACACCATCACGGCCAGCGTGCCTTTCTCGGCGCCGCCGACCCCGCCCGACACGGGACAGTCGATCTGCACGATGTTGCGCTTGGCGAGCAGGCCGTGAATCCTAGCCGCCATCGCCGAGCCGACGGTGGAGAGATCGACGAAGCGCTTCGCGCGGCTCCCTTCGACCACGCCATTGGCGCCGGTGGCGACGTCGAGCGAGGCCTGCAGCGAAGGCAGGCTCGCCATCACCGTCTCGACCTGGTCGGCGACATCCTTCGGCGATGTCGCAGCCAGGGCGCCGCGCGCCACCAGCTTCTCGACCACGTCCTTGCGTGTGTCGAACACGACGAGCCTGTGTCCCGCCTCGATCAGCCGCCGCGCCATCGGGAAGCCCATGTTTCCGAGCCCGATGAATCCGATGTCCATGGTGTTTCCTTGTTTGGGTTTCGTTGCTGTTGGATGTGAAAGCGGCGATCACTCTCTGCTCGTCGTCCCGGGGCATCGCGAAGCGATGAGCCCGGGACCCATACCCCCAGGGAGGAATCGTCGTGCGAAAGCGGTCACTCCGAGTTCCCGTAAACCACGTCTTCCTGTGGTTATGGGTCCCGGGCTCGCGCTCCGCGCGCCCGGGGCGACAGCGGAGATTGCAGCCCTCACGCCTTCCCATCGATCTCCGCGAATACCTCGCGCGCGATGCGAAAACTGTCGACGGCGGCGGGCATGCCGCCGTAGATCGCGACCTGCATCAGGATCTCGCGGATCTCCTCGCGGGTCACGCCATTGGTCAGTGCGCCCTTGAGATGCGCGCGAAACTCGTGCTGGCGGTTGAGGATCGCGATCATCGCGATGTTGAGCATGCTGCGGGTCTTGCGCGGCAGCTCCTCGCGGCCCCAGACCGTGCCCCAGCAATATTCGTTGAGCATCTCCTGGAACGGGCGGTTGAAGTCGTCGACGTTCTTCAGGGCGTTGTTGACATAGGCCTCGCCCAGCACCGCTTTGCGGACTTCCAGGCCCTTGTCGTGCATCTTCTTGTCCATGGCGTTTCCTTCGTTCTCCTCGGGAATGGCGCCGCGGAAATTAAGGGGTCGGGCCGGGCCAGTCACGTCCTCGTGTTATGCGGGAAAAGGGCCCTCTCCCGTGCAGGAACGGATGCCTCAGTGCTGCCGTTGTGATAGGCTTCACTCTACCGGGCAACCTGGAGAGCTGATTGAACGGCGTCATCCCCGACCCGTCAGACCCGAACCGCGATGGCGACGCTCTGTCGCGGCTGAAGCTGGCGCAGGCCCTCGACCGGGCCGTTTATGCCATCGCGTGGGAGCGTGCCTGGCCAAACCTGGCGCGGCTTCTGACCGTCGTCGGCCTGTTCCTGGTGGTGTCCTGGGCGGGCCTGTGGCTTGCCTTGCCCTTCGTCGCGCGCGCCCTCGGTCTCGTCATTTTCGCCGGCGTTGCGCTTGCCGCCTTGTTCCCTCTGATTCGCTTTCGCTGGCCCAGCCGCGAGGAAGCTCTGAGCCGGCTCGATCGCGGCTCCGGCATCCGCCACCGTCCGGCGACCACGCTCACCGACACGCTGACCTCGCAGGACCCGGTTGCCCGGGCGCTGTGGCAGGCGCAGCGCGAGCGAACGCTGGCCTCGCTCAAGCGCATCCGCGCCGGCCTGCCGCATCCGCGGCTGGCGCTGCACGACCCCTGGGCGTTGCGCGCCCTCGTCATGGTGATGTTGGTTGCGACCTTCTTTGCCGCCGGCGACGAACGCGCGCTGCGGCTCGGGGCCGCCTTCAACTGGAACGGCGTGCTGGCCCCGGCCAATATCCGCGTCGACGCCTGGGTGACGCCGCCGCTCTACACCGGCAAGCCGCCGATCATCCTGTCGGCCGCCAACAAGGAGGCGGCGGCGCTGCCCGCCAGCGGCCCGCTCGCCGTTCCCGCCGGCTCGATCCTGATCGTGCGCTCCTCCGGCGGCAATCTCGACGTCGCGGTTTCCGGCGGCCTCAAGGAGGTCGCGCCCACGGAAGCCGCACCCAAGGGCACCAACGAGAAGCATTTCACCATCACAGCCGACGGCACGGCGCAAGTCCGAGCGCCCTCCGGCCAGCCGCAATGGGCGTTCGCGGCAACGCCAGACCGTACGCCGACGATCGCGCTCGCCAAGGATCCCGAGCGCCAGGCGCGCGGTGCGCTCCAGCTCTCCTACAAGATCGAGGACGATTACGGCGTCACCGGCGCGGAGGCGCAGATTGCGCTGCGTCCCGTCGACGCCAAGGACAATCCCAAGGATAACATGAAGGGCAGCGATGCCGAGGCCAAGGGCCCGGCGCGGCCGCTATTCCAGCCACCGAAATTCCCACTCGTTCTGCCAAACGCGCGCACCCGTAACGGTGTCGGCCAGACGGTGAAGGACCTCAGCGAGGATCCCTATGCCGGCGCCGACGTCACGCTGACGCTGACCGCCAAGGACGAGGCCGGCAATGAGGCGAAAAGCGAGCCCTTCAGCATGCGGCTGCCCGAGCGCCTCTTCACGAACTCGCTCGCACGGGCGCTGATCGAGCAGCGCCGCATCCTTGCGCTCGATGCCAACAGGAATTCCGAGGTCTACACCGCGCTCGACGCTCTGATGATCGCGCCCGAATTGTTCACGCCGGATGCGGGCTGCTATCTCGGCCTCCGCAGCCTCGCATCCCAGCTCGAGGCGGCCCGTACCGACGACGCATTGCGCGAGGTGGTAGCGAGCATGTGGGCCTTCGCGGTCACCATCGAGGACGACGGCGTCGCCGGCAGCGTCAACGCAGCGCTGCGCGCGGCGCAGGACGCGCTCAAGGCGGCGCTCGACCGCGGCGCCAGCGAGGACGAGATCAGGGTGCTGACGCAAAAGCTCCGCGAGGCCATGGCCGGCAAGGTGCGCGACCTCGCCCGGCGCGCCGAGCAAAATCCGCTCGGACCCCGGCAGCCGTTCCCGGCGGAGGTCCAGCTCATCCTCGACAAGGCCGTCGAGCTGCGACAGAAGACCCAGCATGCGACGCCTGAGCAGCTTGCGGAGCTGGCGCAGCAGCAGGATGCGTTGCGTCAACAGCTTCAAGCCTATCGGCAGTCGGCGAACAGCCGCGCCAAGGCGGGCAACGAGGGGGCCAATCAGTTTACGCGGGACCGGAAATGCGGAAACTAGCGCGCCTACCAGTCTTGAGGGCGATCTCAATCGCCTGCCTCGCCTTCCTGCTCGGAGGCTTGTCGCCTGCGGTCGCCCAGCAGGACCAGGATCCCGACGCGTTGCTCGACAGCGCGGAAAAGGCGATGCAGGACTCCGGCGACAGCCTCCGGCAGAAGGAGTCCGGCAAGAGCCTGAACAACCAATCCGACGCCATCCAGAAGCTCGAAGAATACAAGCGCGCGACCGAGCGAAGCCAATCGTCCAATCGCGATCGGTCCGTCATCACGCAACGTGATCTGGACGACCTGCTCCGGCAGATCGAGAAAGCGGCGCGCGAAGGCAATCGCGAAGCGGCGCAGCGCATGCTCGAGCAGCTGGCGCAGATCATGGAAAACCTCCAAATGGCGCAGCGCGGGCAATCCGGCGAAAGCGAGATGGAGCAGGCGCTCAACGAGCTGAGCGACATGATCCGCAAGCAGCAGCAATTGCGCGACAAGACGTTCAAGCAGGGCCAGGACTCCCGGCGCGACCGTTCGCGCGGCAAGCAGCAGGGCGACCAGTCGATGTCGGACCTGCAGCAAGATCAGGAGGCGCTGCGCGAGCGCCTGAAGAAGCTGCAGGACCAGCTCGCCAAGCGCGGCCTCGCGCAGAAGGGACAAAAGGGTCAGAAGCAGCAAGGGCAGCAAGGGCAGAAGGGCCAGCAGGGCGAGCAAGGTCAGTCCGGCGATCAGGACGGCGACCAGGGCGACGACGACGGCAGTCTCGATGACGCCGACGGTGCCATGGGCGATGCCGGCTCGAAGCTCGGCGAGGGCAATGCCGACGGCGCGACGGATGCGCAAGGCAAGGCGCTCGATGCCTTGCGCAAGGGCGCGCAGAAGATGGCCGAGGCGATGCAGCAGGGCGATGGCGAGGGGCAGGGAGATGGTCCCGGCAATCGCGCCGGCCGTCAGCAGAGCGGCGGCAATCAGACCGATCCGCTCGGCCGCCCGCTTCACGGCCGCGATCTCAGCGACGACTACACCGTCAAGATCCCCGGCGAGATCGACGCCCAGCGCGTCCGCCGCATCCTCGAAGAGCTCCGCCGCCGTCTCGGCGATCCCTCGCGTCCGCAGCTCGAGCTCGACTATATCGAGCGGCTGCTGAAGGATTTTTGAGACGGACTCACCTTTGGCTCATTGTCATCGTCCGGCTTGGCCGGGCGATCCAGTATCCCAGAGGCCTGCATTGAAGAGCTCGCTCTCACCGCATCCGTCACGGCGTACTGGATGCCCCGGTCAAGCCGGGGCATGACAGCAAAGTGTCGGGCGGCAGCTTCGTGTCACCCCTTCTTCGCCGCCAGAGCATCCGCAACGGCAGTGCGGATGTCGGCGACCGAGAAAGGCTTGGTCACGACGTCATGCACCAGTGCGTTGAGGTTGGAGGCGCGCTCGCGCTGATCGGCAAAGCCGGTCATCAGCAGGATGGTCAAGTCGGGGAAGTCGCGCGCGGCGGAGAGGGCCAGCGCGATGCCGTCCATCACGGGCATCTGGATGTCGGTGAGCAGGAGATCGAATGCGCCGTCCTCGCGGGTCAGGATCTCGAGTGCCTCGGCGCCGTCCTGCGCGGTGACGGTCTCGTGGCCGTCCATGGCGATCGCGCGCGCCACCAGCGTGCGCATCGAATCCTCGTCATCGGCAATCAGGATCTTCGGCATGAGACGAACCTTGCGACCGGCTCCCGCGCGGACCTTTCGAGGCTGATTATACGCTGCCGCCGGCGATGTCGCGCCGGTTGAAGAAGCGAACGTCGATGTTGCGGCCCTCCGGGGGTGGTGAGGCCAGGCGCGAGCGGAAGAAGGCGCGCTCGCCGGGTCGTAGCACGGTCTGCTCCAGCACCGTGTTCCAGGCGTAGATCTCGGCGCCCTGGGCGTCGCGCACGGCGAAGCGCAGGCGGGGGATGTCGAGCGCTTTCTTGCCTTCGCCGACGATCACGCCCTCGATCACCAGCACCTGCTTACCGTCTACGGTCTCGCTGGACAGCTTGACGTCCTTGAAGGCCAGCCCTCTCAGATTCACCTCCAGCCCGACCATCTTGTAGAACGCCGCCGTCTGCGGCAGCAACCGCACCATGTCGCCGCGCCAGATCACGAGCGCGAGGACCAGCGCGCCCATGGCAGCGCAGGCGGTCGGGAGGCCGAAATGGGATTTTCGCTGCGGGGCGGGGGCGACCGGCCGGCTGACCCGCGCGCCGCGGCGGCGGAACAGGCTGCTAAACCAGGACTGGTGCTGCGCGCCGGCGATCTCCTCCTCGGCGGCCCGGGCCGCCGCGGACCACTCGTCCTCGATATCCTTGGTCTCCTCGGCTGGCCAGTCGCTGGCGATCGAGGGGCTGTCGACGACCGGGGTGTCGGCGGTGCCGTCGTCCTTGGCATAGGAGTTCCACTGCTCGGCGAGGTCGGACTGGTCCTCCTCGGCCTGGCTGGCTGCGGCCATGGCCGGGATCGAGGCCTCCTCGATCGCGTCCTCGGCATGGGCGACCCAGGTCTCCTTGCAACGGGAGCAGCGTACCGTCCGGCCGTTCGCCCCCAGGCTCGCAAGCTTGATCGCGTAGGATGTCGTACAATGGGGGCAGACGATATGCATGGACGAGCCTTGATGCATGAGCGAGGACTTGGACGGGAACTTGGACCGGACTTGACGATGCCGCGGTCGCGGAGGACCGGGCGGCCCTTATGGTACCGGGCGAGCGTTAACGAACCGGAAACCATAACGGTCGCAAAAAACGTCAATCGTCTACGGCGGGGCACAGCTGTGCAGCCCGCGCCCCCTCTCGAACGGAGCTGAGCTTGGTTCGGTTCGAAAATGTCGGATTGCGTTACGGTCTGGGGCCGGAGATTCTGCGCGACCTCAGTTTTCAGATTCCGGCGCATTCCTTTCAGTTTTTGACCGGCCCCTCCGGCGCCGGCAAGACGTCGCTGCTGCGCCTGTTGTTCTTGTCGCATCGGCCGACGCGGGGCCTCGTCAACCTGTTCGGACACGACATCTCACGACTCGGCAAGGACGAGATCGCCGATCTGCGCAAGCGCATCGGCATCGTGCTCCAGGATTTCCGGCTGCTCGACCACATGACGACCTATGAGAACGTCGCGCTGCCGTTCCGCGTCATGGGCCGCAGCGAGTCGAGCTATCGCAAGGAGGTCATCGATCTCTTGCGCTGGGTCGGCCTCGGCGACCGCATGGACGCGTTGCCGCCGATCCTGTCCGGCGGCGAGAAGCAGCGCGCGGCGATCGCGCGCGCCGTGATCTCGCGCCCGCAGCTGCTGCTCGCGGACGAGCCGACCGGCAGCGTCGATCCGACGCTCGGCCGCCGCCTGCTGCGGCTCTTCATCGAGCTCAACAAATCGGGCACGGCCGTCATCATCGCAACCCACGACATCGGGCTGATGGACCAGTACGAAGCGCTGCGCCTCGTACTGCATCAGGGACGGCTGCACGTCTATGAGTAGGACCGACGAGCGCGGCGTGCTGGTTGATCTCGGGCAGGAGCGTCCGCAGCTTCCGGCCAAGGCCCGCAACATGTCGCCGATCGTGCCGCGCGCCTCGATTCACGGCCGCGCGCTGGTCGCCGTCGTCGCCATCATGACCTTCCTGGCGTCGATGACCACAGGCACGGTGCTGTTGGTCAGCGCCTCCGCCGCGGAATGGCAGTCGGACGTCGCGAGCGAGATCACCATCCAGATCCGTCCGCAGGCGGGGCGCGATCTCGAGCGCGACACCGCAGCGGTGACGGAAGCCATGCGCACGCAAGCCGGCATCGTCGAGGTCAAGCCGTTCACCAAGGACGAGAGCGGCAAGCTGCTCGAGCCCTGGCTCGGCACCGGACTGTCGATGGACGATCTGCCGGTGCCGCGCATGATCATCGCCCGCGTGCAGCCGGGCACGCTGCTCGATCTCGGCGTCCTGCGCGCGCGCGTCACCCAGGTGGCGCCGAGCGCGAGCGTCGACGATCATCGTGCCTGGATCGAGCGCATGCGCTCAATGACCAACGCCACCGTCCTCGCCGGGCTCGGCATTCTCGCGCTGGTCATCATCGCCACCATCATCTCGGTCTCGTTTGCGACCCGTGGCGCCATGGCGGCGAACCGCCCGATCGTCGAGGTCCTGCATTTCGTCGGCGCCGGTGACCGTTACATCGCCAACCATTTCCTGCGCCACTTCCTTCGCCTGGGCCTCGAGGGCGGCGTGATCGGCGGCGGCGCGGCCATGCTGCTGTTCGGCTTCTCGGAGTCGATCGCAGGCTGGTTTTCCGGCACCCCCGTGGGCGACCAGTTCGCAGCGCTGCTCGGCACCTTCTCGCTCCGGCCATCCGGCTACATCGTGCTCGCCGCGCAGGCGGTGCTGATCGGCGCCATCACCGCGGTGGCCTCCCGCCAGACGCTGTTCGCGACGTTGAATGACGTCGATTAACTCCGTTAAACCAGACTCCACTTCGCCTCAAAACCTCTTAAAATCACCGCAGGGAAGGGATCACCGACATCGCATGACCTCGCCGACCGACGATCGATCACCGAAACTGCCGCGCGGCTGGCTGCGTGCGACAATCGTGTCGACGATCGCGCTTGCCTTCGTCGGCGCGGCGGCGGGCTTCATCGCGTTCCTGTCGCAATTGCGCGGCGCGGAGTTGGTGCCGGACCGCAGGGCGGACGGCATCGTGGTGCTCACCGGCGGTTCCTCGCGGGTTTCTGACGCAATGGAGCTGCTCGCTGCCGGTTACGGTCGCAGGCTTCTGATCTCGGGGGTGCATCCGACCTCGACCGCGAGCGACATCTCCCGGACCCTGCCGGAGAACCAGTCCTTCATGACTTGTTGCGTCGACCTCGACCGCACCGCGCTCTCGACCCGCGGCAATGCCGCGGAGGCGCGGCGCTGGGCCGACGGGCGGCGGTTCAAATCCCTGATCGTGGTCACATCGAACTATCACATGCCGCGCGCGCTGGTGGAATTCTCCCATGCGATGCCGCAGGCGACGCTGATCCCGTTCGCGGTGGTCGGCGAGAAATGGCGTGAGGAGCCGTGGTGGACTTCGCCGTCGACGTTGCGGCTGCTGTTGTCGGAATATGTCAAGTACGTCGCAGCTGAGCTCAGGGTCCGGCTGGAGAATTTCGGGATTGACCTTTCGCCCGAGATATTGGAGCAGCCTGCAGGCGTGCAGCCGAAGCGCCCCAACACTGCACAGGCTAATTGATCGGCAACCTGGTCGGCAAATTAATCGGCAAATCAATCGGATCGTCGATGTTCCTGATTTTCCTGCGCTCGCTCGTGTTCAACGTGCTGTTCTACGCCGTGCTGGTGTGCCTCGCGATCGTGGCGCTGCCGACTTTCGCATTGCCGCCGCGCGCGATGCTGACGGTCGCGCAATGGTGGGCGAAGGCGACGCTGGTCCTGATGCGCCTCGTCTGCAACATCAAGGTGGAGTTTCGCGGTGTCGAGAAGATCCCGCAAGGACCCTTGTTGATCGTGGCCAAGCACCAGTCGTTCTGGGAGACGTTCGTGCTGCCGGGCTTCTTCGATCGTCCGATCTTCATCCTCAAGCGTCAGCTGATGCAGATTCCGGTGTTCGGTCAATTCCTGGGCAAGACCGGGATGATCGCGATCGACCGCAATGCCGGCGTGAAGGCGCTGCTCGACATGACACGACGGGCGCGCGAGGCGGTGCGCAGCGGGAAGCAGCTCGTGATCTTTCCGGAAGGCACGCGCCGCGCGCCGGGCGCGCCGCCCGATTACAAGACCGGCTTTGCCCAAATCTATTCGTCCTGCGGCGTGCAATGCCTTCCGGTCGCGCTCAACTCCGGCCTGTTCTGGCCGCGCCGCACCTTCATGCGCTATCCCGGTACCCTGGTGGTGGAATTCCTCGATCCGCTTCCGGCCGGTCTGCCGAAGGACGAGTTCCTCGCGCGCGTGCAGACAGCAATCGAGGACACGACCGCTCGTCTCGTCGAAGCGGGCCGGAAAGAGCAAGAGCAGCTGATCGGATCGGCGCCGAGCTATGCGCCGGCGGACGGTTAGCGGCTTTCGCGATCGTCGGTCGAGGCCGGTGTGTGCAGGGAATGCGCATCACCATGCAACATCGCTGCGAGCTGGTGCAGCTGCGTGTCGCGAAAGCCTTCGGCCTCGATCGCCTTCACCGTCGCTGTCACGTAATCGCGATTGGCGCCGGACTGGCCATGTCCCTGGAGGACATGGCGGTGCTGTTCGGCGAGCGACAGCCGGCCGGCATATTGCACATGGCCGCGGTCGACGACATAGGCGAGCGCGGCGACGCGCTGCCGCGCATCGTTCTCCAGCCACACCGAGCGCATCACCTCGCGATAGACCGAGGTGACCTGCTCGCGCGCCCGCAGATAAGCGACGACATCGGCACGATCCTTCTCGGCGACGCGAAAGGCGATGCCGCGGCAGGCGCCGCCGCGGTCGAGCCCGAGCACCAGGCCCGGCTTCTCCGGCGTGCCGCGGTGCACGAAGGAATAGACGCAGAGCGCGCGGTGCTCGCCGACCAGCCGCGCCGGGACACGTTCTTCGAATTCGAAACCCGGCCGCCACATCAGCGAGCCGTAGCCGAACACCCAGAGGTCGCCCTTGGCTGTGGTGACGGAGGGGAGGGTGATTTCCGACATTTCGGGCACGGCTACCAGAATGAGGCCCCCAAGCGAAGCGCTTTCTGCGCCTTTCGTCGCAGGCCGGCCTCGCTTACATTTGCCTGAATCTGGGGTCAAAGGGTCGCCGCATGTCCAATATGACCGTTGCCACAGGCCGCCGCCGCTCCCGTTGGGGCCTATTCATTGCTCCGATTTTCGTCCTTGTCCTCGCGGTGGCCTGGACCTGCTTCTGGTTCTATGCCGCCTCGCAGGCCGAAATCGCCGCAGACGCCTGGCGGGCGCAGGAGGCCAAGGCAGGCCGCATCTATGACTGCGCCAAGCGCTCGATCGCGGGCTTCCCGTTCCGCTTCGAGGTGCAGTGCTCGGGCGCCAGCGTCGCCCTGGTCTCGCAAAACGCGAGCAAGACGCCGTTCACGGCGAAGCTCGACAACATCCTGGTCGTCGCCCAGGTCTATGACCCCAAGCTCGTCATCGCCGAGTTCTCTGCGCCGGCGACATTGACCGACGGCGTCACGCAAAACACCTTCGTGGTGAATTGGAGCAAGGGCCGCAGCAGCGTGGTCGGCCTGCCGGCGGTGCCGGACCGTGCCTCGCTCGTGTTCGACGATCCCAGCCTCAACCGTCTCGACGGCAGCGTGCAGGTGCCGCTCGCGCGCGCCAAGCAGGTCGAGCTGCACGGCCGCCTCGCGGACGGATCGAAGTCCGATCGCCCGGTGATCGAGACCGTGCTCCACGTCGCGCAGGGCAGCATCCAGGGTGTGCATCCGCTGCTCGCCGAGCCGTTCGAGGCGGACACGCGCGCGAAGATCACGGGCCTCAAAGACCTCACGCCAAAACCCTGGCCGCAGCGCTTCCGCGAGATCCAGGCCGCCGGCGGCCAAATCGAGATCGTGCAGTCACGCATCCAGCAGGGCGAGATGATCGCGGTTGCGGCCGGCACGCTCGGCCTTTCGCCCAACGGCCGGCTCGACGGCGAATTGCAGATGACGGTCACCGGCCTCGAGCGCGTGATCCCGGCACTCGGCATCGAGAAGATGCTGGAGGAGGGCGTGCCGCAAGCCACGCTCGATCGCCTCGCGCCCGGGGTGAAGTCGCAGGACCTCAACAATCTGTTCGGCGCGCTCGACCGCGCCGTTCCCGGCCTCGGCAAGGTCATCAAGCAGAATGCCAATGCCGGCGTTGCCGCCGGCATCAATTCGATCGGCACCGAGAGCATGCTGGAAGGCAAGAAGGCGCGGAGCTTCCCGCTGAAATTCGTCGACGGTGCCGTGCTGCTCGGCCCGGTCAAGGTCGGGCAGATCCCGCCGCTGTATTGATCCGCCGTCATTGCGAGCGAAGCGAAGCAATCCAGACTTTCTCCGACGGAAACGGCTGGATTGCTTCGTCGCTTCGCTCCTCGCAATGACCGAGGAGAGACGCGTGGTCTAAGGCTTCTTCAGCGCCGCATGCGGTCGGCCGAAATCGGGCGCGGCCGAATCCTGGCCGATCTCGACGATGCCGCGGCGAATGGCGCGGGTGCGGGTGAAGTGGTCGAACAGCGCCTCGCCGTCGCCGCGGCGGATCGCACGCGTGAGCTTCGCGAGATCCTCGGTGAAGGTCCCGAGCATCTCCAGCACCGCTTCCTTGTTGGCGAGGAAGACGTCCCGCCACATCGTCGGATCGGAGGCCGCGATGCGGGTGAAGTCGCGAAAGCCGCCGGCGGAGAATTTGATCACCTCGGATTCCGTCACCTGCGCCAGCTCGTCGGCGGTGCCGACGATGGTGTAGGCGATCAGATGCGGCAGATGGCTGGTGATGGCGAGCACGAGATCATGATGATCCGGCGTCATCACCTCGACCTTGGCGCCCATCGCTGCCCAGAAGGCACGCAGGTGCTCAGTCGCCGCTGCGTCAGTGCCGTCAGGCGGGGTGAGGATGCACCATCGGTTGATGAACAGCTCGGCGAAGCCTGAGTCCGGCCCCGAATGCTCGGTGCCCGCGACGGGATGCGCCGGCACGAAATGAACGCCTTGCGGCAGATGCGGGGCCATGTCCCGGACCACCGCACCCTTGACCGAGCCGACGTCGGAGACAATCGCCCCCGGCTTGATATGAGCAGCGATCTCCTGTGCCACGGGCCCGCAGGCGCCGACGGGAATGCAGAGGATGACGAGATCGGCGTCCTTCACGGCCTCCGCGTTGGTCGCCACCACCTCGTCGACGATGCCGAGCTCGGCGACGCGCGCGCGTGTCTTCTCCGAGCGCGCGGTGGTGACGATCGTGCCCGCCAGGCCCTGGAGCTTCGCGGCGCGCGCGATCGAGCCGCCGATCAGGCCGAAGCCGATCAGCGCCACGCGCAGGAAATGCGCCTGCGTGCTCATTTGCCGGCCATGAAGTCGCGCAAGCCCTCGACAACGAGGCGGTTCGCCTCCTCGGTGCCGATGGTCATGCGCAGCGCATGCGGCAGGCCGTAATTCTTCAGCGCGCGCAGCACCAAGCCCCGCCTAGTCAGGTAGGCGTCGGCCGCATCCGCGGTCTTGCCCTCGGTCGGGAAGTGGATCAGCACGAAATTGGCGACGCTCGGGGTCACCTTCAGGTCGAGCTTGCCGATCTCCTCGGTCAGCCAGTTGCGCCAGGTTTCGGTGAACTGCTTCGACATCGCCTGGTGCGCGGTGTCCTCGATCGCGGCGACCGCGGCGTACATCGCCGGCGTCGACACGTTGAAGGGGCCGCGGATGCGGTTGACCGCGTCGATGATGTGCTCGGGCCCGAACATCCAGCCGATGCGCAGTGCGGCAAGTCCGTGGATCTTGGAGAAGGTGTGCGTCACCACGGTGTTCTCGGTGGTGGCAACGAGCTCGATCCCCATTTCGTAGTCGTTGCGCGAGACATAGTCGCAATAGGCGGCGTCCAGCACCAGCAGCACGTGCGACGGCAGCCCGGCGCGCAGCCGCTTGACCTCGTCGAACGGCACATAGGTGCCGGTCGGATTGTTGGGGTTGGCGAGCCAGACCAGCTTTGTCTTCGGCGTCACGGCGTTAAGGATAGCGTCGACGTCGCAGGTGAGGTTTTTCTCCTGCGCGATGACGTTCTTGGCGCCCACGGCCATGGTCGCAATCGGGTAGACCAGGAAGCCGTGGGTGGTGGAGATCGCCTCGTCGCCCTGACCGAGATAGGTGTGCGCGAGCAGATTAAGTATCTCGTCGGAGCCGGCGCCGCAGATGATGCGGTTGGGATCGAGCCCGAAGGAGCGGCCGATCGCCTCGCGCAGCACCCGCGAGGTGCCTTCCGGATAGTCCTCCAGGTGATCGGCGACGCGCTTGAACGCCTCGATCGCTTTCGGCGAGGGGCCGAACGGCGTCTCGTTGGCCGAGAGCTTGAACACCTTGCGGCCCGGCTCGGCGACCGGGCTCTTGCCGGGCGTGTAGGGCGCAATATCGAGAATGCCGGGATTCGGCACGGGGCGGGACATCTTCAACTCCGGGTAGGCTGGGCGGCTCGCGACTTACGATTTCGCCCCGGTCGGGGGCACCGTATAGCGCGTTGCGTGGCTGCCGACGAGGGCCGTGGAGCGCACCGAGGCCCCCGCCTCGATCAGGGCAGCCCTGATTTTGTCGATGCTGGTCGCATGCGTGACCGAGACCAGCAGGGCCGCGCCGTCGAAGGCGGTGTCGGGCACCGCCACGATCTCGGCCAGCGGCGACAGGGCGCGCGCGACCTCGGCGTTCCAGCCCGACACGCGCACGCTGAAGGTCTCGACCTCGGTCACCAGGGCGCTGTCGGCGACGCGCGAGATCGCGAACACCGGCAGCGCGGCCGGATGGTCGGCGCGCTCGACGAAAGGCATCCGCGCGATGATTTTCGGCGCGCCGTCCGCTTCCAGCTCCAGCCACCACGGCGTGCGGCTCGACGTCGCCGAGACCAGCGCCAGATCGCCCTTGGATTTCGCCACCGCTTCGACCGCAGCCTGCGCGCTGAAATGTGCGACGTAAGGCACCGTGAAGCCGAAATGGAAGCGCGCGGAGTCGCGCATCGCCGGCTCGCTCACCGAGATGTCGGCATGCACGGAGAACGGCGCCTGGACATAGGTGAAGGTCGAGATGATGACGCGCCAGATGCTCTCGACCGTGTCGAGCGGCAGGATGCCGCGATGGCGCTGCACGATCTCGCGCATCATCGAAGCCTCGCGCGCGGGGCGGAACGCCGAGCCGACCTCCTGGGTCTGCTTCACCTGGATCAGGCGGTCGATGATGTCGCCGCGCTGCATCAGCAGGCGATGCATGCCCTCGTCGATCGCATCGATCTCCTTGCGCAATTCCTGAAGCGATGGTGGCGCGGGCGGACGTTGGGACATGTCTGACGAGCGTTGTTGAAAGGCGTTCCAATGCGGATCGGCCAGTGCCGTCACCGCCGCGGTCGATGTCCTGATTAGGCAGTCAGCGCGGCGAAAGCAAAGAGAAATGCAAAGGGAAATTAGGCCCTTTCGGCCCGCAGGCTGGAGGCAAATCTGGCCGATCCCGGTCGCGACTTGACGAAAACCGCCTAAGCCAGTAGATTTTTGCCTGTTCCGTGGTCATTTGAGCCGGCCGGCTTGCAGCCACGTTAAAAAACTCGCTAAACAGGCCGGGGACGCTTTCGATCCCGGCCGAACCTATCGTTCAGGCCGGGTTTTTCATGGCCTGATGTCACTGCGGTCTGAAGTCCGATCGCACATGAGGTCGATGGTCAGATGGGCAGCGTCAAGTCGATTCCGAGTCCCGCGATCAGCACCGATGATCGGTCGCATGAAGTGGATCATCCGAGCTCGGAGGTCGCGCATTTCGGCGCCGATCAGCCGTTGCGGCTCGATTGCGGCGTCGATCTCTCGCCGTTCCAGATCGCCTATCAGACCTATGGCGAGCTGAACGCCGACCGCTCCAATGCCATTCTGATCTGCCATGCGCTGACCGGTGATCAGCATGTCGCCAATGTCCATCCCGTCACCGGCAAGCCGGGCTGGTGGGAGACACTGGTCGGACCCGGCCGACCCATCGATCCCAAGCACTACTTCATCATCTGCTCCAACGTGATCGGCGGCTGCATGGGTTCGACCGGGCCGGCCTCGATCAACCCAGCCACGGGCAAGGTGTGGGGTCTGGACTTCCCCGTCATCACCATTCCCGACATGGTACGCGCGCAGGCGATGCTGATCGACCGGCTTGGCATCGATACGCTGTTTGCCGTCGTCGGCGGCTCGATGGGCGGCATGCAGGTGCTGCAATGGACCGCGGCCTATCCTGCCCGCGTCTACTCCGCGTTGGCGATTGCCTGCTCCACGCGGCATTCGGCGCAGAACATCGCCTTCCACGAACTCGGCCGCCAGGCCGTGATGGCCGACCCCGACTGGCACAATGGCGGCTATGCCGACCGCGGCATCCATCCGCATCGCGGCCTCGCGGTGGCGCGCATGGCCGCGCACATCACCTATCTCTCCGACGCCGCGCTGCACCGCAAGTTCGGCCGCCGTATGCAGGACCGCGAGCTGCCGACCTTCTCCTTCGATGCCGACTTCCAGGTCGAGTCCTATCTGCGCTACCAAGGCTCGTCCTTCGTCGAGCGTTTTGATGCCAACTCCTATCTCTATCTAACGCGCGCGATGGACTATTTCGACATCGCCGCCGACCATGGCGGGGTGCTCGCCAAGGCGTTCGCCGGCATCAAGACGCGCTTCTGCGTGGTCTCCTTCACCAGCGACTGGCTGTTTCCGACCTCGGAATCCCGCGCGCTGGTGCACGCGTTGAACGCGTCGAGCGCGCGGGTGTCGTTCGCCGAGATCGAGACCGATCGCGGCCATGACGCCTTCCTGCTCGACGTGCCCGAATTCTTCGACATCTCCCGCGCCTTCCTGCAATCGGCAGGCAAGGCCCGCGGACTGAAGGGTAGCTAAGATGTCCGTGCAGGAAGTGTTGCCGCTGGACGGCGTTGCGACCAGGCAGTCCGGTGATTATCGCGCCGATCATCGTCTGGTGGCCGACATGGTCAAGCCGGGCTCGAAAGTGCTCGACGTCGGCTGCGGCGAGGGCGATCTGCTCCAGCTGCTGGAGATGCGTGGCATCGACGGCCGTGGCATCGAGCTGTCGCGCGAGGGCGTCAACCGCTGCGTCGCCAAGGGGCTCGCCGTGGTGCAGGGCGATGCGGACACCGACCTCGTCAATTATCCCGACGATACGTTCGACTATGTGATCCTGTCGCAGACGCTGCAGGCGACGCGGCAGCCGCGTGTGGTGCTGGAGAACCTCCTGCGCATCGGCCGCCGCGCCATCGTGTCGTTCCCGAATTTCGGCTTCTGGAAGATGCGGCTCCAGCTCCTGATCGGCGGCCACATGCCGCGCACGGAGAATTTGCCGGCGACCTGGTACGACACCGCCAACATCCATTTCTGCACCATCAAGGATTTCGTCGAGCTCTGCGACGAGATCAACGTCAAGATGGAGCGCGCGGTGGCGCTCGATCTCTACGGCCGTCCGGTGCCGCTGAACCTGCCGTGGTGGGTGTGGAACATGTTCGGCGAGCAGGGCGTGTTTCTGCTGAGCCGGGGTGGAGGGAAATAGTCTCTCCGTCATTCCGGGGTGATGCGAAGCATCGAGCCCGGCATCCATAAGCACGATCGTGAGTATGGATACCGGGCCTGCGCCTTCGGCGCGTGCCGGAATGCGCTCGTTCTAGTGCGCCGCCAGCGACCGCGGATCGCGCGCCGGCCATCGTCCGGCCTCGACCAGCGTGACGAACCGCTCCACGCTCGCGTTGAACAGCGCGGGCTCTTCGAGATTGAGCACGTGGCCCGATTTCGGAAACATCGCGAGTCCGGCCGCCGGCAGATGCTTCTTCAGGAACAGGCTCGGTCCGACGCACGGATCGTCCTCGTCGCCGCAGATGATCAGGGCCGGCGTCGCAGCGCCCTTGATCGCATCCGTCATCGTGTAGATCGAAGGACGGCCGCCCTGGAAGCCGCGCATCGTGCGCGCCGAACCGTTGGCGTCATGACGCGCAAGGGCGGCGTAGAAGTCGGCGTGGCCGCGCGGGTCCTTCACCAGGAAGGGAATCCGGCTCGGCGCCTCGCGCGTGACCTTGGCAACCTCGGCGGAGCCCAGCGTCTCGAACTGCTCGGCATTAGCGCGGCACTGCTGGCGCCAGGCATCGAGATTCTCGAGCTCCGAGCCCGAGCCGACGCCCGCCAGCGTCATCGACAGCGCGCGCTGCGGCGCGTTGAGCCCGATCTGGAGCGATGAGTAGGCGCCCATCGACAGTCCGACGAGATGCGCGCGCTCGATCTTGAGATGATCGAGCACCGCAAGCGCATCGGTATAGAAGTGTTCGTAGGTGTAGACCTCGCCGTCGGGCACGTCCGATGGCGTGTAGCCGCGCGCGGAATAAGTGATGCAGCGGTGGCCGCGCGAGAAGTAGCGCATCTGCGGCTCCCAATTGGTGTAGTCGGCCGCGAACTCGTGCAGAAAAATGATCGGCGATCCCTGGCCCGCCTCCTCGAAATAGATGCGGACGTCGTCCCTGGTCGTGGCGTGGGGCATTAACTGTTTCCCTCTCTTCAAGCCGCCTTTCGAGGATTGCAGTTAACGCTGTTGTCCGCAATGCGGCAGCATCAAATCAGCACCGGCGCAAAATCATCGCAGCCATTCGCCGACGCGTGGCGTCTTTTTCTCGCCACATCGGGCGGCTTAACGGCCAGACGGAGGTCGGCCACCGCACGAGTGGCTGGAAATTGGGGGTGTCAACGAAGGATGAAGAATGTTGGAGTTGTTTGCGTCTCGCCTGTCGCGTTGTTTTATCGCGCTGGCGATCTTCTTCGCGGCGGTCGCCGTATTCGTTTCTCCGGCCTCAGCGCGGCCGCATCATCGTCATAGCGCAGAGCGGCACGGTTACGTGCATCACGCCAGACATCATCACAGCCGTCACTACCGCCACCATGCCCGCAGCTCGCGCTTCGAGCGGAGCGTGGCGCAATTGCAGGCGAACGGATTCGGTAACACCTTCGCGAGCTATGATCCGAACGCAAATGGCGGCATGGCCAACAACGGAATGGTCAACAGCGCCGCAAGCAGCGGCAGCTTCGGTGGTGGATCGGGCCTCGTGTCCGAGGCGCGGCGCTATCTCGGCGGCAATCCGACCGGGCGCGGCCGCCTGTGGTGCGCGCGCTTCATGAACATGGTGCTGCAGCACACCGGCCATCAGGGCACAGGCTCCGACATGGCGAGTTCTTTCGCGCGGTACGGCACCCGTGTCTCCGGTCCGCAGGTCGGCGCCATTGCGGTGATGTCGCGCGGCGGCCGAGGCGGCCATGTCGGCATCATCACCGGCATCGATGCCAAGGGGAATCCGATCATGATCTCCGGCAACAGCGGCAATCGCGTCCGCGAAGCCCCTGTCTCGCGCGGCCGGATCTATGCGTATGTGATGCCGAATTGAGGAAGGGATGGTGCCGTAGGGTGGGCAAAGGCGCGCAAGCGCCGTGCCCACCGGCGGTGCGTCAACGTTCGCGAACCGAATTGGTGGGCACGCTTCGCTTTGCCCACCCTACGGCAGCGGTGCTAGCTCACACCAGTTTCGGCTGCTCCACCGCCACCGCGTCTCCAACGCCGATCTCGCCACCTTCGATCACCTCGGCATAGATACCGCAATCCATGTGGCCGAGATGACGCGAGAGCGTCGGCGGTATCTCGAGATCGCGCTTGGCGGTGACAGGGTCCACATTGGTGGCCGGGCAGCGGACGATGCGCTTGACCACTTTCAGGCGGACCTCACCAATCGCGAGCGTCTGGTCGACGAGGTCGAGCTCCGACCAGGCCGGCCAGCCCTTGACGTAGAGATTGGCCCGGAAGCGCAGGGGATGCACCGCGGCGCCGCCCAGCATGGCCTCGATGGCGCGGACGCTATCGAGATTGATGATGGACACGACCTTGCGGGCGACGTCGGAGAAGCTGTGGTTGCGGCCGGACAGCACCTTTGGCGGGCCCTTCAGCTCCGGCTGAAAGTTCTCGCTGAAATAGCGCTCGATGGCGGCGCGCCCCTCCGCGGTCTCGAGATCGCCGGTGGCGACGATCTGGCCGTCCTTGCGGATGGTCAGGCGGCTCGTCGCATCGTCGAACCGGCTGTCGAGGGACGCCAGCCGCTCATTGCGCGCCAGCATCAGAAACTGGATCTTCGGCTTCCAGCTAGGCGCTTCGGGATCGAAGCCGCTCGGCCCGTTCTCGATGGCGTAGCGGCGGTCGGCGGGCAGGGTCTCTCCCCGCCGCAAGGTCACGTGAGGCAGCGCCTCGGGCGTCAGGCCCTTGATCGGGTAGCGGTAGAGGCCGGTGATCTCGGCGGTATGGCTGGCTGTCATGCCGCTACTTAGGGGATTCGACCGGCCGGCGCCAAGCGGGCGGATCAGCGCACGAAATTGTGAACTCGCCTCTACCGATCCGAGGGCACGCTTCCCACATCTGGGTCAGTCCGGCGCCAGCGCCGGCTGATAAACGACCGCTTGCTGTGTTGAGGAACGTCAACGCGTCAGGCGGAAACCCAATGAAGATGCCGTTCGGGGTGCCTTAGAGGGCCCTGAGGGCAGGCCGAGGGACAGAAAAGATGAATATCGACAAATACACCGAACGCTCCAGGGGCTTCATCCAGTCCGCGCAGTCGCTTGCGATGCGCGAGGGGCACCAGCAATTCTCCACCCTGCACGTCCTGAAAGTGCTGCTGGACGACAATGAAGGGCTCGCTGCCGGTCTGATCGACCGTGCGGGCGGCAACTCCCGTGCAATTCTCAAGGCGACCGAGGACGCCCTCGGCAAGGTGCCGAAGGTCTCGGGCGGCGGCGCCGGTCAGATCTATCTGGCGCCCGAGCTCGCCCGCACTTTCGACGCGGCCGAAAAGGCCGGCGAGAAGGCCGGCGACAGTTTCGTCACCGTCGAGCGGCTGCTGCTCGGCCTGACGCTGGAGAAGACCAGCGAGGCTGGCACCATCCTCAACAAGGGCGGTGTCACTCCGCAAAACCTCAACGCGGCGATCGAGGCCCTGCGCAAGGGCCGCACTGCGGACTCCGCCACCGCCGAGAACGCCTACGACGCGCTGAAGAAATATGCCCGCGACCTGACCCAGGCGGCGCGTGACGGCAAGCTCGATCCGGTCATTGGCCGCGACGAGGAGATCCGCCGCACGATTCAAGTGCTCTCGCGACGGACCAAGAACAATCCCGTGCTGATCGGCGAGCCCGGCGTCGGCAAGACCGCGATCGCGGAAGGCCTCGCGCTGCGCATCGTCAACGGCGACGTGCCCGAGAGTCTGAAGGACAAGAAGCTGCTGTCGCTCGACCTGGGCGCGCTGATCGCCGGCGCGAAATATCGCGGCGAGTTCGAGGAGCGGCTGAAGGCCGTGCTCCAGGAAGTGACCGGGAGCGAGGGCACCTTCATCCTGTTCATCGACGAGATGCACACGCTGATCGGGGCCGGCAAGGGCGACGGCGCGATGGACGCCTCCAACCTGCTCAAGCCGGCGCTTGCCCGCGGCGAGCTGCACTGCATCGGCGCGACCACGCTCGACGAGTATCAAAAGCACGTCGAGAAGGACGCCGCGCTGGCGCGGCGCTTCCAGCCGATCTTCGTCAGCGAGCCCTCGGTCGAGGACACCATCTCGATCCTGCGCGGGCTGAAGGACAAGTATGAGCAGCACCATGGCGTGCGGATCACCGATTCCGCGCTGGTGGCGGCGACGACCCTGTCCAACCGCTACATCACCGACCGCTTCCTGCCGGACAAGGCGATCGACCTCATGGATGAGGCCGCGGCGCGGCTGAAGATGCAGGTCGATTCCAAGCCGGAGGAGCTGGACTCGCTCGATCGCGAGATCATCCGGCTCAAGATCGAGCAGGAGGCGCTCAAGAAGGAAAGCGATGTCGGCTCCAAGTCCCGGCTCCAGACCCTGGAGAAGGACCTTGCCGATCTCGAGGAGAAGTCTGCTGCCCTGACGGCGCGCTGGAGCGCGGAGAAGAACAAGCTCTCCGACGCCCAGAAGCTGAAGGCGGAACTCGACGGTCTTCGTGTGGAGCTCGCCAACGCGCAGCGGCGCGGCGAATTCCAAAAGGCCGGCGAGCTCGCCTATGGCCGGATCCCGGAGCTCGAGAAGAAGATCGCGGATATCGAAGCCAAAGAGAACTCCGGCGAGATGATGGAGGAGGCGGTGACCGCCAACCACATCGCGCAGGTGGTCTCGCGCTGGACCGGCGTGCCCGTCGACAAGATGCTGGAAGGCGAGAAGGAGAAGCTCCTGAAGATGGAGGAGCAGCTCGGCAAGCGTGTCGTCGGCCAGGCCGAGGCCGTGCGTGCGGTCGCGACCGCCGTGCGCCGCTCGCGCGCGGGCTTGCAGGACCCGAACCGGCCGACCGGCTCGTTCATGTTCTTAGGCCCCACCGGCGTCGGCAAGACCGAGCTGACGAAAGCCCTGGCGGAGTACCTGTTCAACGACGAGACCGCGATGGTCCGCCTCGACATGTCCGAATACATGGAGAAGCACTCGGTCTCGCGGCTGATCGGCGCGCCTCCCGGCTATGTCGGCTATGACGAGGGCGGTGCGCTGACCGAAGCGGTGCGGCGCCGGCCTTACCAGGTGGTGCTGTTCGACGAGATCGAGAAGGCGCATCCCGACGTTTTCAACGTCCTGTTGCAGGTGCTCGACGACGGCCGCCTCACCGATGGCCAGGGCCGCACCGTCGATTTTCGCAACACGCTGATCATCATGACCTCGAACCTTGGTTCGGAGTATCTGGTGAATCAGCCGGAGGGCGAGGACACCTCGGCCGTGCGCGAGCAGGTGATGGGCATGGTGCGGGCGCACTTCCGCCCCGAATTCCTCAACCGCGTCGACGAGATCATCCTGTTCCACCGCCTGCAGCGGAGTGAGATGGGCCGGATCGTCGAGATCCAGTTCGCGCGGCTGCAGAAGCTGCTCACTGATCGCAAGATCGTGCTGACGCTCGATGCCGCCGGACGCGACTGGCTCGCCGCCAAGGGCTGGGACCCTGCCTATGGCGCAAGGCCGCTGAAGCGCGTGATCCAGCGCTATCTCCAGGACCCTCTCGCCGAGATGATCCTCGGCGGCGACGTCAGGGACGGCGACAATGTCGCGATCTCGTCCGAAGGCAACGTGCTGACCTTCAACGGCAAGGCACCGCAAACCGCGGAGATCGCCCAGTTCGAGGCGCCTGTGGCGAAGCGGAAGCTGAATTGAGCGTGGGCGTTTGACGCTGAGACGATAAACCGCCCCGGGGAGCGCATCTCTCCGGGGCGTTTTTGTCGTGCCGGTAGGTTCGTCAACCGACAGCAGACGCGGAGCCCGGATCGGCCGGGCCTTCCTCCTCGTCGTCCCCTTCGAGCTCCGACAAGATATCCACCAGCTCGCGCACACGTCCCTGCGCCAGCGGCCGGAGATCGTTGATCAACGGCTCGTCATTGGCGAGCCAGGCCTGGGCTTCGGCAAGCTCCTCGACGGTCGCGCCGGTTCCGATGATCTGGGCAATGGTGACGTCGTCGGCCCGGTCCACGGACTTGACGACATCGTCACGTGAGAGGCGCGTCATGAGCGATCCTCCTGCTGGTCGGCTTCCGTCAACCTCTAACCGGCAGGTCCGCGTGCGGGTTCCGCTGCCCCGGCCTTCCGGCGCATGCTACTTCTTCACTGCCTTGTAGATCGCGTTCTCCACGTCCGACGAGAAGTAGATCACGCCGCTTGCGCCGACCGCCACTCCAGTCGGAACATGCGTCGGCAGGCCGCCCGGTGCGCCCACGAGGCCGATCGGAAGATTAGCCACGATCTCGGTGATCTTGCCGGTGTCCGGCGCGATCTCGATCAGCCGCTTGGTGCCGACTTCCGCCACGACCAGCTTGCCGTCGCCCGTGCGCGCGATGCCTTCGGGCAGCTTCAGCTCCTTGGCGACCACGGTCTTTTCGCCGTTGGCATCGATCCGGGACACGGTGCCTGCAAAAGCCTCGGTGACGTAGACCTCGTCAGCCTTGCCGCGAACGAGACCCACAGGTCCCTCGAGGCCGCCGATCAGCGTGGTGCGATCCTTGCCGTGCTCACCGCCGACCTTGACCAGGGACTTGGTGCCGAGCTCGGCCACCAGGATGTTGCCGTCGGCGAGCATGATCGCGTCATGCGGCGCCTTGAAGCCGTGCAGCATGTCGCGCGTTGCGCCGGTCTTGCCGTCGATCACCTGCACGGTGCCGGTGAACCAGCTCGACAGGATCACGTCGTTGCCCCGCGCCGTCGCACTCATCGGATATTCGAGAGTGACGCCTGCGGCATGCATGCGCGCCTTCTCGGTGACATCGCCGGTCGCCCCGTCCACGGTGCGATAGGCGAAGACGTCGGCGACGTGGATCGTATCCTTGCCGTTCTCCGAGGTGACGCCGATGCCGCCGGGCAGAGCGAGCTTGCCGATGATGATCTGCTTGGCCTGCCCGGTCGCGGGATCAATCTCCTGGATGCCGTTGTCGGCCATGTTGGAGACGTAGATGCGGTCCTGGCCATCGATCGCGAGATTGTCCAGCGACGGCTTCAATTGTGCGATCATGGTTTTGGTGCCCGATTTGGGATCGACCCTGACGAGCTGGCCGAGCGCGGTGTCGACCACGAAGAGGTTGCCCTTGGAGTCGAAATTCACCGCGGCCGGCACCTTGAAGCCGTCGGCGACGACGGTGAGCTCGGCCTTGTCGACGTCGACCTTTGCGACCTGTCCCTTGAACCAGAGCGGACCGTAGAGCTTGTCGTCGGGGCCGAATTCGAAGCCGTTGAGGCCGCCCATCTTCTCCATGATCTGGCGCGGCGGCTTGACGCCCTCGATGTCGATTTCATAGAGCGCATCGCCGAGGAAGACGGTGGTGGCGTAGAGCCTGCCGTCCTTGCGGAAGGCGAGCGAGTTGATGCCGGGAAGCCCGGAGGCGAGCTTCTTGATCGGGCCATCGCCCTTGCGCACATAGAGATCGCCGGCGAGGAAGCCGGTCCAGGCCATGGTGCCATCAGGCGCGAACGCGATGTCGTCGGCCATTCCGACCGGGGCGGGGACTGCAACCTTGGCGGTACCACCCGCGATGTCGACTTCGTAGAGCGCCGCGCCCGCGACGCTGCCGGCAAAGAGACGGCCGGCCTTGTCGATGCCGAGCCCGTGCACGCCATGGAATGCCGAGCCCGGGACCAGCTTGGTGACCTCCCAGGTTTCGGCCGAGACGCTCGTGGTGGAGAAAAGCGCAGCGACGACTGCTGCGCAGGCGAGCCTGTTCTTCATGGCGAGACCTCCTTTTTTTGGAAAGTATTCGCCCGTCAATCCGCTTTGGCAAACGAAACTTGACGTTGTGACGCCGCAAAGCGGCCTGCGCTCCGCAGCGTCTCCCGTTTGAAATCCTGTTTGAAAATGCCCGGCCGCTACAGGCCGGCCGCTATCAGCGGTTGCTGACCTGCAACGGTCCGCCGGTTGCATCCGACATGCGGGCGATGGCACCGCCGCGGCCGCTCATCATGCCGTCGAGCCGGTCGCGCTCCTTCTCGAAGCTTGCCAGCATCGGACCTTCCAGCGAGCGCCCGCGCGGCAGCTTCACGCGCATCGGGTCGACGAAGCGGCCGTTGACCAGGATCTCGTAGTGGACGTGCGGGCCGGTCGACAGGCCCGATGAGCCGACGAAGCCGATCACCTGGCCCTGCCGCACCTTCTTGCCGACTTCCATGCCCTTGGCGAAGGCCGACATATGGCCGTAGGCGGTCTCGTAGCCGTTGGAATGCTTGATGCGGATGTACTTGCCGTAGCCGCCCTCGGGGCCGGCCTTCTCGATCATGCCGTTGCCGGAGGCGAAGATCGGCGTGCCGTAGGAGGTGGCCCAGTCGACGCCGGTATGCATCTTCACGTAGCCGAGGATCGGGTGGCGGCGGCCGCCGAAGCCGGAGCGCATGATGGCGTTGTTGACGGGCTTCCTGACCAGGAACTTCTTCGCGCTCTTGCCGGTCTCGTCGTAATAGTCGACGACGCCGTCGTCGGGGCTCTGGTAGCGGTAGTATTTCTTGGTCTCGCCGCCGACGGTGAGCGAGGCGAACAGCACCTCGTTCTTCTCGGTCGCGGTCACGCCTTCGTCTTCGCCGGCATAGAACACGTCGAACGAGTCGCCCGGCTGCACCTTGCGCTGGAAATCGACGTCGTAGGAATAGATCTTGATCATATCCTCGATGACCGGCATCGGCACCTTGTTGCGCATCGCGGTCTCGTAGATGCTCTGGTAGAGCCGGACGCCGGAGCCGTCATCATCGTCATCGTCGTCGCTGCTGGCGTTGGCTGCCGCGTCGGCGACGGTGTTCATGCTGGAGACATCGACCGCGACGTATTTGCCGAGATCGGACAGCGCCGCGATCGCCTCGACCATGGTGTCGTTGGCGACGACGACGCGGTAGGGCTGCAGGCGCGCGCCGGGGCTCGCAGGCGCCATCAGGATGCGGAGCTTCTCGCCTTCCTTCAGGCCGCCGTCGCGGCCGCGGGGGCCGAGCGTTACGGTGATCGCCTTGATCTCCTCGGCGGTGGCGCCGAGATCGCGCAGCACGCCGGCGACGCTGTCGCCTTTCTTGACCATGTGGACGCGTTCGCCGTTGGGATTACCGCCGGTGATCTGCTCCTTGGTCTTGGGCAGCAGCGTGACGTTTTCGGGCACCACGCGCGTCTCGAAGCCGGCATAGGGATCGGACGACGAGGATTCGGGAGCGTAGGCGCTTCGGATGTCGGAGGGGCCGGTCGCGCCGGACACATCGGCGGTGGCATTGGAGAGCGAGGCGTAGCGCACCCCGCCATTGCCGCGCCAATTGGCGGCATCGCGCACCCGCATCAGGATGTCGTCGAGCGCCACCACGGCGGAAATCTTCGCCTTCGGCAGCACCGGCGACAGGTCCTTGGTGACGAAGGAGACTTCGGCGTCGGGCTCGACGGCCTCGGGATTGTTGGGATCGTCGGAGGCGGTCTTTGGATCGGAGCCGACGTCGGTGAGCAGGCGCTGCGCGTTGAACGGCGGGATCTTCGCCGACAGATCGCTCGTCGTCATCGACAGATTGCCGGCGATGCGGACGAAGGGGCGCACCCGCATCACGTCGCGGTTGCCGACGCGGGCGACCGTGGAGACGCGCATGATGTTGCGCGAAGCCGTGGATTCGCTGGGCGGCGGCAGGCGGTCGCTCTTGTGCAGCGTGGCGGCGCGATCGCCAGCGCCGAAGGCACCGCGTAACGCGCCTTCGACCCGCTCCGGCACTCTGGCGAAGGTCATCTCGCCGTCGAGCGACGCGAAAACGGCGCCGCCGATCAGGGCCGCGCCGCAGAGTCCGGTCAGAATCGTCCCGCTGAACCATTGCACCGAGACGCGGCGCCGATCGATGACGGCGGCCTCAGAACCATCGACGGACAGCGGCGGCTCGTGGCCGAGATCGATGATCCCGGTCTCACGCCCGTAAGCGCCGCGTGACGTCCTCTGGTTCAACCCAAGTCCCCCGATTCAACGACCCAAAAGCCCGGTTTCGAGCCGCTTCCCCGGTCGCCCTCTTCGAGGCGTATCGCAGGAAAACGGCACGCCGCATAGGCGCTCGCGGTCAGAAGGCCCCAACGAAGGGCCGGCCGGAATTACGAACAGCTAAACGGAAAAAGGTCTCTCGATGTCTCTCGAATGTCGGAAGAAGGCCGCGTCATCTGCAAGATCGCCTTCCTCTGACCCCATCAAAGTCGCCGGCAGCCCCCACTGGCATCACCCGCGATTCAAGCTTGTCTCTTATCAGAACGCCGCGGGATTGTGGCTCAAGTACGGCGTCAAATATCGAAAAGTTTCTCGAACGGCCCGGGCTTGGCGGACCCTGCGGCCGGC
>NZ_JXJM01000001.1:5854844-5872344 GCF_001593325.1 Bradyrhizobium sp. DOA1 | reverse complement strand
CGAAGCGCTGAAGACCCCGGCGCCGCAGATCGAGAACAAGGGTAATATCGATCTCATCGCCAGATATTACGACAAGCTGGCCGCCGCGCTCGGCGACGACGAGAACTGAGATCTTGTCCGCTTCCGTAGGGTGGGCAAAGGCGTGACGCGCCGTGCCCACCATCGGCCGCCGATCGCTGTAGATGCTCGGTGGGCACGCTTCGCTTTGCCCACCCTACGAGAGCGGGGTCGGCACTCGCTCTGCTCGTTTGTCCAGCACGACGAGCGAATTGCGCCGGACAGACAAACGCAAAAGCCCCGGAGACATCTCCGAGGCTTTCGTCGTTTCTGCGTTCGTCGCGCGATGCGCTACGTCCGCGTCCGCATCCGCATCATGAAGCTGTCGAAGCTCAGCTCCGCCACCTGTTGCCAGGCGAGCGTCTCGTTGCGGTAGGCGGTGAGGCTCGAATACATCTTGGCAAAGTGCGGGTTGTTCTTGGCAAGGTCGGCATAGATCTCGCCCGCGGCATTGTAGCAGGCCTCGAGCACTTCCTGCGGGAACGGTTTCAGGATCGCACCGGCGACCATCAGGCGCTTGAGCGCCGGCGGATTGACGTAGTCGTATTTGCCCGTGACCCAGGTGAAGGTATCGCGCGACGCCGTCTCGATCACCGCCTGATACTGCTTCGGCAGTGCGTTCCACTTCGCGAGGTTCATGATGTTATGGCCCTGGCCGGTGCCTTCCCACCATCCCGGATAGTAGTAATATTTGGCGACCTTCACGAAGCCGAGCTTCTCGTCGTCGTAAGGGCCGACCCATTCGGCCGCATCGATCGTGCCCTTCTCCAGCGCCGGATAGATGTCGCCGCCCGCGATCTGCTGCGGCACGCCGCCGACCTTCGCAATGATCGTGCCGGCGAAACCACCGACGCGGAATTTCAATCCCCTGAAATCATCCATCGACTTGATCTCCTTCCGGAACCAGCCGCCCATCTGGGCGCCAGTCGAGCCGGTCGGAATGCCGACAGAATTGTATTCCTTCAGGAGGTCGTTGAGCATCTCCGTGCCGCCGCCGAAATGCAGCCAGGCGATATGCGCGCGTGTGTTCAGTCCGAACGGCAGCGACGTGCCGAAGGTGAAGGCGGGGTTCTTGCCCCAGTAATAATACAGCGCCGTGTTGCCCATCTCGACGGTGCCGTTGGCCACGGCGTCAAGCACCTGCAGGCCGGGGACGATCTCGCCGGCGGCAAACGGCTGGATCTGGAATTTGTTGTCGGTGGCCTCGGCGACGCGCTTGCAGAAATATTCGCAACCGCCATAGAGCGTATCGAGCGCCTTGGGCCAGCTCGCCGCAAGGCGCCACCTCACTTCGGGTGATGACTGCGCGATGGCCGGCGCAGCGACGGCTGTGCTCGCGGCAAGCCCGGCGCCTGTCACTTTCAGAAATTCACGACGTTTCATGCGTATCCCTCCAATGCGCCGATTCCTCGACAAGGGAACGATCTTGGTGTCGTCTTGGCGTCGCCGATAATCGACGTGGTGTTTTAAAGATTTTGGCGTTTCCGAAGGCCCTTGGGGCTCTTTTTGAAATCCGCGCATCGCGGTATGGCGTCAGGATGACGGGTCGGCTCGCGATAATCAAGCGGCGTCGCACCCTCGCACTTGCGAAGCCTAGGCTCGGCAGCCGATTTCGTTGCGAAACGGCCGGCAAGACGTCGAAAACCCCGGAGTCGGCTCAACCTCCGGGGCTCCTTCGCCTTTCGTCGGGGAAGATTTCAGCGCATCATGTCTTGGCGCGCATCCGCGCCATGAAGCTGTCGTAGCTGAGCTCTGCAACCTGTGTCCAAGGCAACGAGTCGTTCTTGAACGCCATCATGCTCGCATGCATCTTGCCGAAATGCGGATTGGACTTGGAGAGATCTGCGTAGATCTCGTTGGCCGCATTGTAGCAGGCCTCGAGCACCTCCTGCGGGAAGCCCTTGACCTGTGCGCCGCTTACGATCAGCCGCTTCAGTGCGGGAGCATTCACCGCATCGTATTTCCCGGTGATCCAGGTGAAGGTGTCGCGCGATGCCGCATCGATCGCCGCCTTGTAATGCTTGGGCAGCGCATTCCACTTCTCGATGTTCATGATGTTGTGGCCCTGGCTGGTGCCTTCCCACCAGCCGGGGTAGTAGTAGTATTTGGCCACCTTCACAAAGCCAAGCTTCTCGTCGTCATAGGGGCCGACCCATTCGGCGGCGTCGATGGTGCCCTTCTCCAGCGCCGGATAGATGTCGCCGGCGGCGAGTTGTTGCGGCACGCTGCCGAGCTTGGAGAGGATCGTGCCGGCGAAACCGCCGATGCGCATCTTCAGGCCCTTCAGATCATCGACGGACTTGATCTCCTTCCTGAACCAGCCGCCCATCTGCGCGCCGGTCGACCCCGTGGGGATGCCGTAAACGTTGTGCTCTTTGAGCAGATCGTTGACGAGATCCTGCCCACCGCCCCACAGCAGCCAGGAAATCTGCTGCCGCGTGTTCAAGCCGAACGGCAGCGCGGTCGCGAAGGTAAACGCGGGATTCTTGCCCCAATAGTAGTAGAGCGCGGTGTTGCCCATCTCGACCGTACCGTTGGAGACGGCGTCGAGCACCTGCAGGCCCGGAACGATCTCTCCGGCCGCAAACGGCTGGATCTGGAATTTGTTGTCCGTGAGGTCGGCGACCTGCTTGCAGAAATATTCGCAGCCGCCATAGAGCGTGTCGAGCGCTTTCGGCCAACTCGTGGCATAGCGCCACTTGATTTCGGGGGAGCCTTGCGCGATTGCGGGCGCGGCAACAGCGGTGCTTGCAGCCAGGCTCGCGCCTGTCACCTTGAGAAAATCACGACGTTTCATGCGTATCCCTTCCATTGCGTCGATGCGTCGAGCAGGGAACGATCTTGTTGTCGTCTTGTCTTGGTCGAGGAACGACGTTCTTTTGTTTGCGATTTGCTAGCGTTTCCGAACGGCCCTGATGGGCTCTTTTTGCTGGAATTCCGATCGTTGCGGTTCCGTCAGCAAGGATGACCGTTCGCCCCGCGATGATCAAGCCGTCCGCCATCTCGCGGCTGCGAATGCGCGCCAGACACAAGTCGGGAGCGTCAGCGATTTGCTACAGGATTGGGCAACAACAAAGGGAGGCTCGCAATGACGGGCAAGAAAGTCGTGGTGGCCGGAGCGACCGGCCTCGTTGGCAACGCCGCGTTGCGGCACTTCGGCACATCGGAGCCTTGCGACGTCGTGGCGTTGTCCCGGCGCAAGCCGCGCAACCTCTATGGCGCCCGCCACGTGCCCATCGACCTCACCAGCGTCACCGATTGCAGCCGCGCCGCGCCCGAGCTGCGGGGCGCCACGCACCTGATCTATGCCGCGCTCTATGAGGCGCCGCAGCTCGTCGACGGCTGGCGCGATCAGCAGCAGATCAAGATCAACGACGTGATGCTGCGCAATCTGATGGGCGTGCTCGAGCCGGCGGCGCCCGAGCTCAGGCATGTCGCCCTGCTGCAGGGCACCAAGGCCTATGGCGTCCACGTTCGCCCGCTCACGGTGCCCGCGCGCGAGGGCCGCTCCGAAATGTACGAGCAACCCAACTTCTATTGGGCCCAGGAAAACTTTCTGCGAGAACTTCAAAAAGGCAAGGCCTGGCACTGGAGCATCCTGCGCCCCGTTCTGATCGTCGGCCTCGCCATGGGTGGCGCCATGGATCTGATCCCCCCGCTCGGCGTCTACGCCGCCATCTCGCGCGAGCAGGGCAGGCCGCTCGATTTTCCTGGTGGCGCCCCGCGCGTGGGCCAAGCCGTCGATGTCGATCTCCTCGCCCGCGCGATCGCCTGGTCGGGCGAGGCAAGGACAGCGCAGAACGAGGCCTTCAACGTCACCAATGGCGACGTGTTCACCTGGGAAAACATCTGGCCGGCTGTGGCGGACGCGCTGGAGATGAAGCCCGGCAAACCGGTCCCGATGTCGCTCGCCAAGGAATTCCCGAGCTGGGTCGCCCCTTGGGACGCCTTGCGCCGCAAACACAACCTGGTATCGCCCGATCTCGCCGAGTTCGTCGGCCTGTCGTTCCAATATGCCGACTACAGCATGCGCTATGGCCAGACCGAATCCGGCCCGCCATCGATCGTCTCCACGGTGAAGATCAACCGCGCCGGCTTTACCGAGATGATGGACACGGAAGACATGTTCCGGAAGTGGTTTCGGCAGGCGAAGGAGGAGCGGCTGTTGCCGTAGGGACCGTCGGAGGCAAGGCAGCGCGCTGTGCTTCCGCAAAGGTCGTCCTGCCCGGGCTTGTCCCGCCTGCGCGGCCGAAGCCGTTTCGGCGAGGCGAAGGCCCGGGCATCCACGGAGCAAACGTCTAAGGCGTGAATGGCCGGGTCAAGCCAAGCCATGACGCAGCGACGTTCTATCCCTCTACGCGAACGCCGTCTCCATCGCCTTCCTTGCCCTGATCGTCTCGTTGTTTGCATCGAATTCCACGTCGCTCCAGCGCACAATCTGGCCATGCGCGACGTCGTGCTTCAGCTTGAGACGATGTGCCAGGCCAATCGGCAAAGCGCCGATCTTCAGGCTCGCGGCCGCCGGTAGCAGCTTGCCCCACACCGTGTAGCCGCCTTCGCCATCCAGCATCTCGCCGGCGCGCAAATTGCGTTTGGCCACCGCCGCCACGTCGCCGCGGAAGCCCGTGGCCTGTCCGGTCGGTTCGCCCCGCAGCGCGGCCGACAGCACCGAGATGTTCAGCTCCAGCCCGATCAGATGATAGGGCTTGTACATAGCGGCGTAGCGTCCGCTGTGGTCCGTTTTGAGGCCATATTGCCTGAAGCAGTCGGCCGCATAGTCGTTCGGCGCCTCCAGCACGACATAGACGCCCCAGCGTAGATCGCGAAACACCGGCCGTCCGTCGCGCTCGAGCGAGGAGACCACCTCGACCACGCCCGCCCGCTCCAGCACGCCGCCGCGCGAGCGCGGCCGCATGACGTGCGGCAGTTCGTCGACGCCGCAGGGCGGAAACAGCAGGCCGTCCGCGGGCACGTCGAGGGCGCAGGCGTTGGCGATCGCGGCCATCTCGATCGCCGATTTGGTGCCATCGAGGAAGGAATTGAACATCTGCGGATTCATGCCGGCCGACTGCGCCTCACCGGCAGTGAGACCGTAATGTTGCCAGACACCGTCAGGCGTCACGTCGTGATAGGCCGGCAGATATTTCGTGCCCTTGCCGGCGGCAACCACGCGAAAGCCGGTGGCGCGGGCCCAGTCGACCATCTCCGCGGTCAGCGCCGGCTGGTCGCCATAGGCAAGCGAATAGACCACGCCCGCCTTGCGCGCTTCCTCCGCGAGCAGGGGGCCCGCCAGCACGTCGGCCTCGACATTGACCATCACGATGTGCTTGCCGGCCGCGATCGCAGCGCGCGCATGCTTGATGCCGACGGCGGGATTGCCAGTCGCCTCCACCACCACGTCCACTGCGCCGCCGGCGATGGCACGCACGCCGTCATCGGTGAATGTCGTCGCCGCGATGCGCTCTGCGTCCCAGCCGACGGTGCGGCACGCCTCGCGCGCGCGCTCGCGGTCGATATCGACGATGATTGGCACCTCCAGCCCCGGCGTGTGCGGCACTTGCGCCAGAAACATCGAGCCGAACTTTCCGGCGCCGATCAGCGCGACACGAACGGGCTTGCCGGCGGATGCGCGGGCCTGGAGGAGGCGGAAGAGGTTCATGGGGTGTCCAGTATGACTATCGTGTCCCGGACGCGGTGCAGCGCTTCTTCAGCGCTGCTCCGCAGAGCCGGGACCCAGAGAAAAACCATCCTTGCGGCATGGGCCCCGGCTCAGCAGCGCATCACTGACGTGCTGCGCCGCGTCCGGGGCACGAGACCGATCTTACTCTGCCGCCTGCCGCGGGGCACGGGCGAGCCGCAGCAGCGCGTCGTCCTCCACCGTCTTGATCGGCGCGAAATCGCGATGCGCGATGTAGTCCGGCCGCGTCGGGGTGCGGATGTAGTTCGAGACCGCGTTCAGCGTCAGGTACACGATCTTGCGCGGATAGGGCGTGATGTTGCCGGCCGAGCCGTGCACGAGATTGCCGTGGAACATCAGCATGCCGCCGGGCTTCCCTGTGGGCGCCACGATGCCGCCCTGCTTGACCAGACGCGTGACCGTGTCCTCGTCCAGCGTCCACAGCGGATAGGACGTGGTGGCGAGATCGTGCGAGGCTTCGAGATCGCCGGCATTCTGGCTGCGCGGCACCAGCATCAGCGGGCCGTTGATCGGCATCACCTCGTCGAGGAAGATCGCGATGTTCATTGCCCGCGGCTCCGGCATGCCGTCGTCGCGCTTCCAGGTGCCATAATCCTGGTGCCATTGCCAGACGTCGCCGGTGAAGGCGGATTTCGCGTTGATCTTGAACTGGTGCATGTAGACCGGCTCGCCGAACAGCTGCTCGACCGGCTCGATCATGCGCGGATGCGCGCCAAGAATGCCGAAGGCTTCGTTGTAGAGATGCGCGGCAAAGGCGGTGCGCGGCGCGCCGCTCTTCTCGCGCCAAACCTCCGGCCGGTTGGCGTCATAGATGCCGACCGCCTCGCGCGCGAGCAGGTCGACCTCCTCCTGGGTGAACAGCTCGGGCAGGAACAGCCAGCCCTCGCGGTGGAAGAACTCCAATTGCTCCTGAGACAGTTTCATGGGTCGTCCTCCTGTGGTTTTGTTGTTGTCATTCCGGGGCACGCGAAGCGTGAACCCGGAATCCATTTATCCTCAGCGCTTGCCGCCTGATGGATTCCGGGCTCGATGCTGCGCATCGCCCCGGAATGACGGCGGTTACGCCGCCACCTCGTCCGTCGCGCGCAATCTCTCCTCCGTCATCCGTCCTGCGGTCTGCGCATGCGCCAGCGCGGCGCGCTCGGCGGCCTTCGCATCGCCTGCGAGAATGTGCCTGGCGATGCCGGCATGCTCCGCCCAGGCGCTGCCGCGATAGTCGAGCTCGGACAGCACCGTCGCCATCGAGCGGCGCATATGCGGCCATTGCGGCGCGATCGTCTCCTCGATCACGGGGTTGCCAGCGAGTTGATAGATCGCACGGTGGAAATCGACGTCGAGTACGATCAGCTCGGCGAGCGCAGTGTTGCGGTCGATGCTGCGCCCCGCGACGAGCGCCGCCTCCAGCCGCGCGCGACCCGCAGCGTCGGTGCCTGCGCGCTCTGCGGCGAGCCGGGCAGCCAGCGCGTCGATGGCGCCGCGCACCTCGTAGAGCTGGCGTATCCGTGAAGGATCGAGCTGAGTCACTTCGAAGCCGCGCCTGCCGCTCTCGGCGACGAGGCCCTGCCGGTGCAGCAGATGCAGCGCATGCGACACCGGCTGGCGCGAGACGCCGAGCTTGTCGGCAAGCTCGTTCTGGCGGATGCGCTGGCCGGGCTGCAGCGTCCGGTCGGAGATCGCCTCCAGGATCCGGGCATAGACCTGGTCGATCAGGTTTGGGAGCGGGTCGAGGGGGATCACGCCGGCAGCTCCGAAGGTAGGGAATACGGAATTCCGTATTCAAAAATACGCGCTGTTGCAGCCGGCGTCAAGCGGTACCGCAGGACGGTGCCGCTCGTTGTGAGGGGACGGCTAAGCTATTGATATTGCTCGCGCCGCCTACTGTGCATGGGGTTGTTTTCGCCGTCTTATTTCTTCTTGCCCTGCTCGATCAGCATCCGGCTCATCAGATAGAGCCGCGGCACGATCGAGCCCGTGTCGATGAACTCGTCGCGGGCGTGATAGCCGAAGCCGGCGAGGCCGAAGCTCTCGACCACGATGGCCTTGCCGCTGCGGTTGGCGTAGCCGGCGTCGGTGGCGCCGCCGGTGATCTCGGTGATGTCGAGCTTGCGGTCGATCTCGGCATAGATCGCCTGGCCTTCCTGCGCCAGCGCGCGGCCGCGATCGCTGGCGACGAAGGGCGGACGGCCCGGCGTGATCGTCACCTTGGTTTCGGTGTCGGGCACGAGCTTCTGTTTCGCTTTGTCGTCGAGCGCCGCCTGCAATTTGGCGATGCCGTCTGGAATGGTGAGGCGGATATCGGCGCCGGCCTCGGCCTTCTCCGGGATCTGGTTGCGCACCGTGCCCGCCTGCGCAGTGGTCCAGTTCAGCTGCGTGCCCGGGATCGACTTGGCGACGTCCTTGGTCTGGAGCAATTGGTGCGCGAGCTCGATCAGCGCGTTGCGACCGAGATCGGGCGCGGCACCCGCATGCGAGGCGCGGCCCTTGACCTCCATCTTCGCGGTCGCCGTGCCGCTCGCGCCCAGCAGCAGCGCGTCGTTCCTGGCCGGAGGCGAAGCCGCGGTCGGCTCGCAGGACAGCACCACGTCGTGCTGGTCGGCGAGCTCCGAGATGATCTCGCCCGAGCCGATCGATCCGACCTCCTCGTCCGGATTGAGCGACACGGTGAGCCTGGCATAGTCCTGCCAGCCGGCATCCTTCAGGATCTTGAGCGCATGCAGGATCACCGCGATACCGCCCTTGTCGTCGGCGATGCCGGGCCCATAGATCTTCGTGCCGTCGACGCGGTACGGCTCGCTCGCCAGCACGCCGCGTTGATAGACCGTATCCATATGCGCGATCAGCATCAGCTTGCGGGTGCCGCTGCCCTGGAAGGTGGCGATCACCATGTCGGCGCGCGTGCCGGCGGTGGTCTTGCGCCGCTCGATGGTGGCGCCCAGCGCCTTCAGCCGAGCTTCGGTGAAATCGGCCATCTTCTTCAGGCCCTCGGCATCGCCGCTGCCGCTCTCGATCATCACCATGTCGCGCAGCGTCTCGATCAGCGGTGCCTTCTCCTGCTCGGCAGCCGCCTTGATCTTCTCGTCGGAGGCAGCGAATGCGGCCGTCGCAGCGGTGGCGAGGCCGAGCATCGACAGGGCGAACAGCGGAGTGAGGCGGAATGTCATGAGGAATCCTTTCGCGTCTTGAACGGCGGCGGCACTGCGCGCGATTGGCTTGAGCCTAGCATCGCGCGAGGCCCGATGCCACGCCGACTGACGCGTTTAGAGCACCTCCACCTTCAGCGCTGCGATCTGCTCGGCATCTGCGATGGTATCGATCGCCGCGATGCGGTCGTCTTTGAAGGCGACGCGGAGCGCGATGCGCAACTGTCCGCCGAGAATGACGGCGACGCCGATCTCGCCGTCGACCAGCGCGGTCCGCGCTGCGCGGGCGCGCCCCTTGTAGAGCTGCGCCACCGCATCCGCGCCCCGGATCTCGGGCAGCGTGCCGAGCCGCACCGCGGCGTCGTCGGCGCGGAACACGACGTCGGGATCGAGCATGGCGAGCAGGCCCTCGAAATCGCCTTCGCGCGATGCCTTGAGAAAGGCATCGACGATTCCGCGCTGACGCGACAGATCCGTCTCCGGCACCGGCGCGCCTTGCACACGGCGCCGCGCCCGGCTCGCCAGCTGCCGCGAAGCATCGACCGAGCGTCCGACGATCGGCGCGATCTCCTCGAAGGGAACGGCGAACATGTCGTGCAGCACGAAGGCGAGCCGCTCCGCCGGCTGCAACGTCTCCAAGACGACCAGCAGTGCTGCGCCGACGGAATCGGCCATTTCCGCCTCGCGCTCCCGCGTCTCGTCGGCCGGCTCCGGCACATGCGGACCCATCGGCTCCTCCTTGCGTGACTTCCGCGCGCGCAGCATGTCGAGGCAGATGCGCGCGACCACGGTCGTGAGCCAGCCGCGCAGGTTCGCAACATCGGACATGTCGTAGCGGCTGACCCGCAGCCAGGCCTCCTGCACGGCGTCGTCGACCTCGGCGCGGGACCCCAGCATCCGGTAGGCCACGGCACGTAAATGGTCCCGGCTGGCCTCGAACTGGTGGGTCAGAAAATTTTCTTCAGGATTTTCTTGGGTCATCGGTCACATTCCCTCAACGCGATCCGTCATGCCCATGACGAAGCCAATCCGGCCGATGTGACCGGAACCTTCGAAATTCGACAGATGGAGACGAAAATGATGCACGCCCGCATGAATCACCCGGTCATGGTCCTGCCGGAGGCCATGAATGTCCTTCAGTCCCTCGGCAATCTGAGCAAGCAGGGCCTGCCGGAAAAGCTCCTGGAATTGGTGCACCTGCGCGCCAGCCAGATCAATGGCTGCAGCGTCTGCGTCGACATGCATCCCAAGGTCGCACGCAAGCTGGGCGAGACCGACGAGCGTCTGTTCGCCGTGTCGGCCTGGCGCGAGGCGCCCTACTTCACCGAGGCCGAGCGCGCCGCGCTGGCGCTGACCGAAGCCGTCACGCGCCTCGCCGATCGTGAGGACCCGGTGCCGGATGCGATCTGGAACGAAGCCGCCAAGCATTTCGACGAGCGCGAGCTTGCAACGCTGATCGTGGCGATCGCGACCATCAACGTCTGGAACCGGCTCAATGCAACGATCAAGATGCCGATCGGTGTGTGGAAGGTGGCGTGAGACGGGCACCGCCCGCAAGCTCCCTCTCCTCGCAAGCGGGGAGAGGGAAGAGAGCGGCTACTCCGCCAAAAACCTGTTCACCACCTTGCCGAACTCCAGCGGGGCCTGTTCGAACATCCAGTGGCCGGCGTTCGGGATCACCGCCGTCCTGCTGCCCGCGATGTGCTGGGCCAGCACACGCCACATCACCGACAGGCTGCCGGTGGTCGCGCCGCCACCGATCAGCAGCGTCGGCGTCCTGATCGCTTGTGCGTCGCTGAGCGTATAAGGCCGCCGCTGCTCGTTGATCTGACCGAGGAAGGTCAGCGCGTTGTCACGCAGCTGCTGCTTCGCGGCGGCCGGCACGCGCCGCCAGGAGCCGTCGCCTTCGATGCCTTCGTAGAAGTTCTGCAGGGCGCCCTCGATGTCACCGGCGCGGATCATCTCGACCGACCGCACTGTGCGCGTCGCCAGTGATGGGTACGCGGGAGTACCGTCAGGCACCGGCAAGCTTGCGTCGAGATCGCCGCCCGGCTCGGCCAGCACCAGCTTGCGCAGCAGATCCGGCCGCGCCTGTGCGACGCGAAAGGCGATGTGGCCGCCGCGTGAATGGCCCATCAGGTCCACCGGTCCAGGCTTGACCTGCTCGACGAACGCGATGGTGTCGGCGACATGCTGCGCCATCTTGTAGTCGTCGCCGACGGCGTCCCAATGCTCGGGAAAGAAGTGCCGCAGGCTGACCGAGATCACGCGATGGTTCTTCGATAGCGGACCGAGCACGGAGTACCAGGTGCGGAAGTCTCCAAGCGTGCCGTGCACGCAGACCAGCGGCGGGCCCTCGCCGACTTCGAGATAGGCCATGTCGTAGTTGTTGACGCGGAATGATTGCATGGTCAGCTCGCCAGAAAATCCAGGACGATTTCGGAGTATTTTTGCGGCGCCTGCTCGAACATCGGATGCGTCGCATTCGGGATGATCGCGGTCTTGGAGTAGGGCACATGGGCGGCCAGCGCGTGCAGCACCTTGGGCAGCAGGCCTTTGGTCCGCGCACCCAGGATGAACAGCGTCGGCATCTTGATGGACTGCGCATCCGCCTTGGAGAAGGGCGGGCGATTGTCGCGGACCTGACCGATCAGCGTCATGGCGTTGTCGCGCAGATTCTGCTTCACCATCGCCGGCAGCCGCGGCCAGGTGCCGGCACCTTCCAGCGTGTCGACGAAGACGGCGAGGCCGCCGTCGACATCGCCGGCCGCGATCTTCTCGGCCGAGGCGGTGAAGCGCGCCAGCAGCGGCGACGGACCGCCGACGTATTCGGGATCGAGGCTGGCATCGAGCTCGCCGCCGGGCTCGGCCAGGATCAGCCGCCGCAGCAGATCCGGCCGCGCTTGCGCCGCGCGAAAGCAGATGTGCCCGCCCCGGGAATGGCCCATCAGGTCGACCGGGCCGAGGTCGAGCTTCTCGATGAAGGCGATGACGTCTTGCACATGCTGCGCGATCGAATAGGTATCACCGAGGCCGTCCCAGCGTGCCGGGAAGAAGTGCCGCAGGCTGACCGCGAGCACCCGGTGCCGCTGGCTCAGCGGACCGAGCACGCAGCCCCAGACCCGGAAGTCGTTGAGCGAGCCGTGCACGCAGACCAGCGGCGGGCGCCCTCTGTCCTCGCCCAGGTCGAGATAGGGCATGTGGTAACCGTTGACGTGAAGGCTTTGCATTCCGGGCTCGCGAGATTGGAACTCCTGTGCAAGATTCCCGGAAACCGGGTGGATCGCAACTATTTCCAAGCCTAGATTTCGCGGGAGTTCAAAGAGGGGGGCCTGCACGAGAAGCAAGCCAGGAACCAAGTCATGACCGACCAGCATTTTGCCCTCTTCGACACAAGGATCGGCCTGTGCGCCATCGCCTGGGGTCCGCGCGGCATCAACGGCACGCAACTGCCGATGGGCGGCGAGCAGAAGATCCGCACCCGCATCAGCCAGCGCCACCCCGAGGCGACCGAAGCCGAGCCGACCGCGGAGGTGCGAGAGGCGATCGACCGCATTACCAAACTGCTCGGGGGCGAGCCTGACGACCTCACCGACATCCCGCTCGACCTCGACGGCGTGCCGGAATTCAACCGCGGCGTCTACGACATTGCCCGCACCATTCCGCCGGGCAAGACCATCACCTATGGCGATATCGCCAAGCAGCTCGGCGGCGTCCAGCTGTCGCGCGATGTCGGCCAGGCGCTCGGCCGCAACCCGTGCCCGATCGTGGTGCCCTGCCATCGCGTGCTGGCGGCCGGCAACAAGCCAGGCGGCTTCTCCGCGAATGGCGGCGTGGTGACCAAGCTGAAGATGCTGGAGATCGAAGGCGCGCTGGTGAACCACACGCCGAGTTTGTTTGACTGACGCTCAAGGTTTCATGCCCCGGACGCAGTGCGGCACGAAGTGCTGCACTGCTGAGCCGGGGCCTAGCGTCTCGGCCACATGGGTCCCGGCTCTGCGGCGCACCGCTGCGCGCTGCACCGCGTCCGGGACACGAGACCTCTCCTAAATCTTCGCGGCCGTCTTCGGCCAATATTTGTCGCGCAGATGCCGCTTCACCAGCTTGCCCGTGGGCGTACGCGGCAGCTCGGCTTCGAAATCGACCGAGCGCGGGCATTTGATCGCGGAGAGGCGGGTCTTGCAGTAGGCGATCAGGTCGGCTTCGAGCGCCTTGCCGGCACGGCTCATGTCGTGCGGCTGCACCACCGCCTTCACCTCCTCGCCCATCTCCTCGTTCGGCACGCCGAACACGGCGACATCGGCGACGTCAGGATGCGTGATCAGCACGTCCTCGGTCTCCTGCGGGTAGATGTTCACCCCGCCGGAGATGATCATGTAGGACTTGCGGTCGGTGAGAAAGAGAAAGCCGTCCTTATCGAGATAGCCGACATCGCCGAGCGTCGACCAGCCTTTTGCGTTATAGGCCTTCTTCGTCTTCTCGGGATCATTGTGATAGGTGAAGGCCGGCGCATCGGCGAAATAGACCGTGCCGATCTCGCCGACCGGCTGCTCCTCGTCGTTCTCGTCCAGAATCTTGATCTTGCCGACCACGGCGCGGCCGACGCTGCCGCGATGCTCCAGCCATTGCTGCGAGTTGCAGACGGTGACGCCGTTGCCTTCCGAGCCCGCGTAGTACTCGATCAGGATCGGTCCCCACCACTCGATCATCTTGGCCTTGACGTCGATGGGGCAGGGCGCGGCGGCGTGGATCGCGCCCTTCAGCGTCGAGACGTTGTACTTGGTGCGGACCTCGTCCGGCAGCTTCAGCATGCGCACGAACATGGTCGGCACCAGCTGCGACTGCGTGACCTTGTATGTCTCGACCAGCTTCAAGAACTCTTCTGCGTCGAAATGCTCCATGATGATGGAGGTGCCGCCGAGCACGATGGCCATCATGTTGAAGCGCAAGGGAGCGGCATGATAGAGCGGCGCCGGAGACAGATAGGTGCTCTCGGCATTCATGCCGCACATGTCGGCGCAGAGCACGCGCAGGAACGCGTTCGGCACGTCGATCCTGTTGCCCTCGAACGCTTTCTTGATGCCCTTGGGCCGGCCGGTCGTGCCGGACGAATACAGCATGTCATAGCCCGCGACCTCGTCTCCGATCGGCGTCGTCGGCTGAGCGGCGGCTTCCTTGTCGTAAGAACGGAAGCCCGGCAGTGGCTCGTCCATCATGTAGAAGATCGGCTCGCCCGACGCGCCCTTGATGAGGTCCTTGATCTGATCGGCGCATTTCGGCGTGGTGATGACGACTTTGGCGCCGCAATCCTTGATGATGTAGTCGATCTCGTCCTGCTTCAGATAGCGGCTGATCGCGGTGTAATAGAGCCCGCTGCGTTGCGCGGCCCAGCACAGCTCCATGAAGGCGAGACGGTTCTCCATCAACAGCGCGATGTGGTCGCCGGCCTTGAGGCCAAGCGAGCGGAACAGATGCGCGCCCTGGTTGGAGAGCTCGTCGAGCTCGCGATAGGTGATCGCCTTGCCGGTGCCGGCCATCTGGTAGGCGATCTTGTCGGGCGTGGTCTTGGCGTGGATGGAGGGATGGGTCATGGCGTTCCTCAAAACGCGAATGGCGAGTAGCGAATGGCGAATAGGGAAGAAGGGCAAACTGCTCTTCGCCTACTCACCATTCGCTACTCGCCACTCACTACTCGCTTTTGCTCTTCTTACAGCCGTTCCACGATCGTCACGTTGGCCATGCCGCCGCCTTCGCACATGGTCTGCAGGCCATAGCGCTTGCCGCGCTGGTGTAAGGCGTGGACCAGCGTCGTCATCAGCTTGGTGCCGGAGCCGCCGAGAGGGTGGCCGAGCGCGATCGCGCCGCCGTTGACGTTGAGACGCTGCGGATCGGCGCCGGTGGTCTTGAGCCACGCGGTCGGCACCGAGGCAAAGGCCTCGTTGACCTCGAACAGGTCGATGTCGTCGATCTTCATGCCGGCCTTCTCTAGCGCGCGCTTGGTGGCGTGCAGCGGCGCATCCAGCATGATCACGGGATCGCCGCCCGTCATGGTCATGTGGTGGATGCGGGCGAGCGGCTTGACGCCGAGCTGCTTGAGGCCGCGCTCGTTCACCACCATGACGCCGGAGGCGCCGTCGCAGATCTGGCTGGCGCTCGCCGCGGTGAGCTTGCCGTTCTCGGCGATCAGCTTGACGCCCCTGATGCCTTCGATGGTGGCATCGAAGCGGATACCCTCGTCGATGTGGTGGGTGTCCTTGCTGCCGTCGGCGCGGGTGATCTCGAGCGGCACGATCTCCTTCTTGAAGTTGCCGGCTTGCGTCGCCGCGATCGCGCGCTGATGGCTATTGTAGGAGTATTCGTCGAGCTCGTCCTTGGAGAGGCCGTACTTCTCGGCCATCATCTCCGCGCCGGTAAACTGGCTGAACACGATGTTCGGATATTTCTGCTCGATGCCGGGGCTCTTGTAATTGCCAAACCCGTTCTTGGCCGGCAGCTGCGACGACAGCCCCATCGGCACGCGCGTCATCGATTCCACGCCGGCGGCGATCACGACGTCCATCGCACCCGACATCACCGCTTGCGCGGCGAAATGCAGCGCCTGCTGGGACGAGCCGCACTGGCGGTCGATCGAGGTGCCTGGCACGCTCTCCGGCAGCTTCGAGGCCATCACCGCGTTGCGCGCGACGTTGTTGGACTGCTCGCCGACCTGCATCACGCAGCCCATGATCACGTCCTCGACCAGGGCGGGATCGACCTTGGTGCGGTCGACCAGCTCGTCCAGCACCTTGGCGGCGAGATCGGCCGGATGCCAGCCGGCGAGGCGGCCCCCCTTGCGCCCGCCCGCGGTGCGCGCAGCGGCGACGATGTAAGCCTCGGCCATGTCGGTTCTCCCTGAATTCTTGATTGGGTCGGTTGTCGGGGGCGGATTTAAGGGGTGCGTGATCGTTTAGTCAATCGATCAATTAACTCTTGTGATGAGGCGCTGCTTGCGCTTATCTGCGCGCCTCTCGAAGGGCATTCAGGGATCTCCGTGGCTACCAGCGTACCGACCAAGCTCCCCAGCGGCAAAAATTCCACGGCAGAGAAATTGCTCGTGGCCGCGAGCGAGCTGATGATCGAACGCTCGTCGATCGAGATCTCGCTTTCCGACATCGCGCAGAAGTCGGGCGCCAATGCCGCGCTGGTGAAATATCATTTCGGCAACAAGGACGGTCTCTTGCTGGCGCTGCTCGAGCGCAATGCCGCGACCGAACTCTCCAATCTCGAATACCTGCTGGCGCAGCCGATCACGCCGACGGCGAAGCTGAAGCTGCATATCGGCGGCATCATCCGCGCCTATTACCGGTTCCCCTATATGAACCGATTGATCCACTATCTCTTGCACGAGACCAACACGGCTGCCGCCGACGAAGTCTCGAAATTCTTCGTGGCGCCGCTGCTCGACTTTCACCGTCGCCTGCTCGCCGACGGCGTCAGCCTCGGCGAATTCCGCGCCACCGATCCGGTGCTGTTCTACACCAGCCTGATCGGCGCCTGCGATCACCTGTTCTTCGGCCGGCACGCAATGTCTCGCGCGACCGGCGTCGGCCCGGTCACCGACGAAGTCTGCCGGCAATACATCAAGCACATGGAAACGCTGATCTGCGGCGGCATCCTCACCCAAGTCGAGGAAGCTGCCGCGGCCGGATAACCCGGCCGAAACTCTCAAGTCTAGAGAAGAAACGCCCAAGGAAAGGTATTTGCGATGCAGTTGAAAGACGTAGCCGTTCTCATCACCGGCGGTGGCTCGGGCCTCGGCGCCGCGACCGCTCGCGCCATGGCCGCCAAAGGCGCCAAGGTCGGCGTGATCGACCAGAGCAAGGAAAACGCCGAGAAGGTTGCGGCCGAGGTGAAAGGTGTCGCGCTCCATGCCGACGTCACCAGCGAGGAGCAGATCAAGGCGGCGATCGCGAAGGCGGAAGCAGCGCATGGCGTTGCCCGCGTGCTGATGAACTGCGCCGGCATCGGCGGCTCGCAGCGCATCGTCGGCCGCGACGGCGTCTACCCGCTCGAAAAGTTCGCGCGCATCATCAACGTCAACCTGATCGGCACCTTCAATTGCCTGCGGCTGTTCGCCGAGCGCCTGGTCACGATCGAGCCCGTCGGTGAAGAGCGCGGCGTCATCATCAACACGGCCTCGGTTGCCGCCTACGAGGGCCAGATCGGCCAGATCGCCTATTCGGCGTCGAAGGGCGGCGTCGTCGGCCTGACGCTGCCGGCCGCGCGCGACCTCGCCAGCCAGAAGATCCGCGTCAACACCATCGCGCCCGGCCTGTTCTTCACGCCGCTGCTGATGGGCCTCAATGAAGAGGCGCGCAAGAGCCTCGGCGCCCAGGTGCCGCATCCCTCGCGCCTTGGCGATGCCAATGAATACGGCATGCTCGCCGTGCACATCGTCGAGAACCCGATGCTGAACGGCGAGACCATCCGCCTCGACGGCGCCATCCGCATGGCGCCGCGGTAGGCGACGCATCTCTTACCCTCCCCTGGAGGGGAGGGTCGGCGCGAAGCGCCGGGGTGGGGTGATCTCTCCACTCGGGCACTGTTCAGTGGGGAGAGACCGTCA
>NZ_JXJM01000001.1:5831708-5854354 GCF_001593325.1 Bradyrhizobium sp. DOA1 | reverse complement strand
AGTGGGGAGAGACCGTCACCCCACCCCGCTCGCGCTCCGCGCGATCGACCCTCCCCCTCTAGGGGAGGGTGGCAGCCTGGCTCACGACCGATGCACGAGGCACCCATGTCCCAACCGCTGCTGATCGAGCATGATGACGGCGTCGACCGGTTGACGCTCAATCGGCCTGATAGCCTCAATGCCCTCGATCCGGTGCTGATCGATGCGCTCAACGACTATTTCCAGAGCCTGCAACGCAACCGCGATAGCCGCGTGGTGGTATTGAAAGGCGCCGGAAAGAATTTTTGTGCCGGCCTCGATCTCAAGGCCGCGATGGCGCGTCGCGCCGGGCAACAGGAACCGCCCGGCGTCACGGAGTCCTTGGACTCGCAGCGGCGCATCGCCGACATCGTGATGCTGATGCGGCGCTGCCCGCAGCCGATCATTTCGCTGGTGCAGGGCGCGGCGGCCGGCGGCGGGTTTGCGCTGGCGCTGGCTTCCGATATCCGCATCGCGACGAAATCGGCGCGGATGAACTGCGCTTTCATCAAGCTTGGTCTCGGCGGTTGCGACATCGGCACCAGCTATTTCCTGCCGCGGCTCGTCGGCGTCTCCGTGGCGTCCGAGCTGATCCTCACCGGACGCTTCATCGGCGCCGAGCGCGCGCTCGCGGTCGGTCTCGTCTCCGAAGTCGTCGACGAGGACAAGCTCGACGACGCGGCCGCGCCCTACGTCGACGCGATGATGACGGCCTCGCCCGTGGGGCTGCGGCTGTCGAAGGAATGTCTCAACATGAGCGTCGATGCCGGCTCGCTGGAAGCTGCGATCGCGATGGAGGATCGCAACCAGGTCCTGTGCAGCCGCTCCGAGGAATTTTCGGAAGGCATCAGGGCCTTCCTTGAGAAGCGAAAGCCTGTCTATATCAAGCGCTGAACGACGAAGATCCGCAAAGGACAAGAAATTCCGGGAGACGCAAAATGAGTGGAAGCGCGGCGGCGGTGATGACGAAGCCCGCCTTTCGCAAGGTCGAGTGGCTCGCGCGCGACATCGCCGTCGAGCGCCGCGGCGACGGCACGGTGGTGCTGAAGTCGCGCATTCCGCTGCAGGCTTACGAGAAGCACATCCCCGCCTCGCTCGCGAAATGGGCGAGGGAAGCGCCCGAGCGCATCTGGCTGGCGCAGCGTGGCGGGCCCAACCGCGATTGGCGCAAGGTCTCCTACGGCGAAGCCAAGCGCACCGTCGATGCGCTGACGCAGGCGCTGCTCAACCTCAAGCTCGAGGGACGGCCGGTCACGATCCTCTCCGGCAATTCGATCGAGCACGCGCTGATGACGCAGGCGGCGATGCAGGCGCGCGCACCGGCGGCTCCGGTGTCACCGGCCTATTCGCTGATGAGCCACGATCACGTCAAGCTGAAATACCTGTTCGACCTGATCAGGCCGGCCGTGGTGATGGTGCAGGATGGCCCGACCTTCGAGAAGGCCCTGAAGGCGCTCGATCTCACTGGCGTTACGGTGGTTCACGTCGCGCGCCCCTGCGACGGCATCAAGAGCGTCAGTTTTGCCGAGCTGGCGGCAACGCCTGTGACCGCCGATGTCGAGGCGTCGATCGCACAGATCACGCCGCAGACCGTCGGCAAGCTGCTGTTCACCTCAGGCTCGACCGGTATGCCAAAGGCCGTCATCAACACGCAGGAGATGATGTGCGCCAATGCGGCGATGATGATGCAGGTGCGGCCGCGCTCGCCTGATGGCCCGATCTCCACCATGCTGGACTGGATGCCGTGGAATCACACCATGGGTGGCAATGCCGCGTTTCACCCGATCCTGGTCGATGGCGGCACGCTCTATATCGACGACGGCCGGCCGATGCCGGGCCAGTTCGAGGAGACGCTGCGAAACCTACGCGAGATCTCGCCGACCTATTACGCCAACGTGCCGGCCGGATATGCGGCGCTCGCGGCGGCCATGGAGAAGGACGATGCGCTGTGTCGCTCCTTCTTCAAGAATCTGTCGATCATGGCCTATGGCGGTGCGCGGCTGCCCGACGATCTCTACGATCGCATGCAGGCGCTCGCGGTGAAGACCACCGGCGAGCGCATCGTGTTCTACACCGGCTGGGGCTCGACCGAGACCGCGCCGACCTCGACCGGCACCTATTGGGATACCGAGCGCGTCGGACTGATTGGCCTGCCGTTCCCCGGAGTCGAGTTGAAGATGGTGCCGTGCGGCTCGAAATACGAGCTGCGCCTGCGCGGCGTCAACGTCACGCCCGGCTATTTCGGCCAGCCGGAGCTGACGAAGAAGATGTTCGACGAGGAGGGCTTTTACTGCATTGGCGATGCTGGCATCTTCGTTGACGAGTCCGATCCGGTAAAGGGCATCATCTTTGCAGGCCGCGTCGTGGAGGACTTCAAGCTCACCACCGGTACCTTCGTGCATGTCGGCTCGCTCCGCACCGATGCGATCGCGGCTGCCACGCCGGTCGTGCATGACGCGCTGGTCGCGGGGCAGGACCGCGCCTTCATTGGCCTCTTGGCCTGGCCGAACTTGCACGCCTGCCGTCAGCTCGTCGGCAATCCCGATCTGAGCTTTGCCGATGCGGTGAAGCATCCGGAGGTCATCGCCTGTTTCAGGCGCGGGCTCGAAGCGCACAATAAAGAATGCGAGGGAGCCAGCAGTCGCATCATCGCCCGCGCGATGCTGATGGTCGAGCCGCCTTCGATCGACGGCAATGAACTCACCGACAAGGGCTACATCAACCAGCGCGCCGGCCTCGAGCGCCGCGCCGCGCTGGTGGAGCGGCTCTATGCGGATCAACCGGACGGGGATGTGATCGTGCTGCGATGAGTGCGCAACTTTATCCCTCGTCATTCCGGGCTCGCGCCAAGGGGCGCGCGCCCCGGAATGACTCCCCAATGAATGGAACGAATGAACGAGGATAGCCCACCATGAACTTCGATTTCTCCGACGACCAGAAACAGCTCCGCGATCAGGCGCGCAAATTCCTCTCGGAAAAATGCTCGCCCAAGGCGGTGCGCGTCGTGCTCGACGGCAAGGCGCCTTACGACAAGGAGCTGTGGAAGGGCCTCGCCGAGATGGGCTTTCTCGGCGTCGCGATCCCTGAAGAATTTGGCGGCGCGGGTGCGGGCCATCTCGAGCTCTGCGTGATCGCGGAGGAGATGGGCCGGGCGAATGCGCCGGTGCCGTTCTCCTCGACCGTTTATCTTGCTGCCGAAGCGCTGCTGATCGCCGGCAGCGATGCGCAGAAGAAGAAATGGTTGCCGGCGATCGCCTCGGGCGAGGCGATCGGCACGCTGGCGCTGTTCGAGGGCAAGGGCAATCCGTCACCGAAGAACGTCAAGCTGACGGCCGCGAATGGCGTGCTCAACGGCGTCAAGAAGCCGGTCGCCGACGGCGCCATTGCCGATTTCGCGGTGGTCGCCGCCCGCACCGGTTCGAGCGGTCGCGATAGCGACATCTCGCTGTTCCTGGTCGACCTCAAAGCCGGTGGCGCCGAAGTGAAGAGCCTTACCAATCTCGATCCGACCCGCGGGCAGGCCGAAATCGCTTTCAAAGATTGTAAGGCCGAGCCGCTGGGAGCTGCCGGTGATGGCTGGAGCATCCTCACGCAGGTGCTAGACCGCGCCGCGGTGCTCTGCGCGTTCGAGCAGGTCGGTGGGTCCGACCGCGCGCTGGAGATGGGCCGCGACTACGCGCTCGACCGCATCGCTTTCGGCCGGCAGATCGGCTCGTTCCAGGCGGTCAAGCACATGCTCGCCGACATGTATGTCTCGGCGACGCTGGCGCGCTCGAACAGCTATTACGGCGCCTGGGCGCTCTCGACCAATGCAGCCGAGCTGCCGGAAGCCGCGGCCGCCGCACGCATCAGCGCGACGCAGGCGTTCCAGCACTGCGCCAAGAACAACATCCAGGTTCATGGCGGCATGGGTTTCACCTGGGAGTTCGACTGCCACATGTACTACCGCCGCGCCAACGCCATGGCCCTTGGGCTCGGCAGCCTGTCGTATTGGGAAGATCAGCTGATCGACCGGATGCGGAAGAAGAATGCGGCATAGCGACAGGTGCGTAGGGTGGGTTAGCCCTGCGGATGCGCGAAGCGCAGTCCGCTCGGCGTAACCCACCACTTCTGTCGACGCGGAAACCGAAGAGGTGGGTTACGCCTTCGGCTAACCCACCCTACGAAATACGAGAGAGTTGCCATGAACTTCGACGATACCCCGCAGGAAGCCGAATTCCGCGCTACCGCCCGCGCCTGGATCGACGCGAACGCGCCCAAGCAGTACGAGGACGAGCTGCGCAAATCCTCGCTCGGCCGCACCGTGCTCAGGAACGCCGACATTCTCGAGGTCGCAAAGGCCTGGCAGAAGAAGAAGGCCGATGCCGGCTGGGCCTGTCTGCACTGGCCGAAGGAGTATGGCGGCCGCGGCTCATCGCCGATCGAGCGCGTGATCTGGCAGCAGGAAGAGGGTCCCTTCGGCCAGCTCTCTCGTATGTTCATCATCGGCCACGGCATGTGCGGGCCGACCATGATGGCGTTCGCCCGCGAGGAGCATAAGCGCACCTATCTGCCGCCGCTGGCTTCGGGAGAGAAGGTGTGGTGCCAACTGTTCTCCGAGCCGGCCGGTGGCTCGGACGTCGCGGGCCTGCGCACGCGCGCGGAGAAGGACGGCGACGACTGGGTGATCAACGGCCAGAAGATCTGGACCTCGGGCGCGCATTATTCCGACTACGGCATCCTGCTCACGCGCACCGATCCGACCGTGCCCAAGCACAAGGGCCTCACCATGTTCTTCCTGGACATGAAGAGCCCCGGCGTCGAGGTGCGGCCGATCAAGCAGGCCAGCGGCGCCTCCGACTTCAACGAGGTCTATTTCACCAATGTCCGCATCCCCGACCATCAGCGCCTCGGTGAGGTCGGTGACGGCTGGAACGTCTCGCTGACCACGCTGATGAACGAGCGCAGCGCGATCGGCGCGGCCGTCTCGACCGGTTTCCCGGAGCTGTTCGAATATTGCTCCAGCCTCGTGCTCGACGACGGCCCGGCGATCGAGGACCCCGCGGTGCGCTCGAAGCTGGCGAATTGGGCCGTGAAGGCGAGCGGGCTGAAATACACCAGCATGCGCGCGATCTCGGCGCTGTCGAAGGGCGAGCGGCCGGGGCCGGAAAACTCCATCGGTAAGCTGGTGGCGGGCTCCATGATCCAGGACGTCGCGACTTATGCGCTGGACCTGCAGGGCGCAAGCGGTGTGATCAGCGGCGAGGATGCCGAACTCGCCGGCCGTTTCCAGGCCATGCTGCTGCGCGCGCCCGGCACCCGCGTCGAAGGCGGCACCGACGAGATCATGCGCAACATCATCGCCGAGCGGGTGCTGGGCCTGCCCGGCGACATCAGGGTCGACAAGGACGTGCCGTTCAACAAGATCCCGACGAAGGGAAGAGGTTAGAATCGTAGGGTGGGCAAAGGCGCGGCACGCGCCGTGCCCACGCATTCTATCGAGGGGAGGTGGTGGGCACGCTTCGCTTTGCCCACCCTACGCACCGCGCAAGGATTGAGAGGTCCGCCATGAATTTCGACGACACCCCGCAGGAAGCCGCATTCCGCGAGACCGCGCGCAAATGGGTCGAGGCCAATGCGCCGAAGGAGTTGCACGCCGAGCTGTCGAAATCCTCGCTCGGCCGCATCCGGCTCGCTCACCACGATATCGTCGATGTCGGCAAGGCCTGGCAGAAGAAGAAGGCCGAAGGCGGTTGGGCCTGCCTGCACTGGCCGAAGGAGTATGGCGGCCGCGGCGCGACGCCGATCGAGAAGGTGATCTGGCAGCAGGAAGAGGGCGTCTACGGCAAGCTGACACAGCCGTTCCAGATCGGCGAGGGCATGTGCGGCCCGACCGTGATGGCGTTCGGCAGCGAGGAGGCCAAGCGCCGCTATCTGCCCAAGCTCGCCTCGGGCGAGGAGATCTGGTGCCAACTGTTCTCCGAGCCGTCGGCCGGCTCCGACGTTGCGGGCCTGCGCACGCGCGCGGAGAAGAAGGGCGACAATTGGGTCGTCAACGGCCAGAAGATCTGGACCTCGGGCGCGCATTATTCCGACTACGGGCTCCTGATCGCGCGCACCGATCCCAACGTGCCCAAGCACAAGGGCCTCACCATGTTCTTTCTGGACATGAAGAGCGAGGGCGTCGAAGTGCGTCCGATCAAGCAGGCCAACGGCATGCAGGAGTTCAACGAGGTCTATTTCACCGACGTGGTGATCCCCGACAGCCAGCGTCTCGGCGCCGTCGGCGACGGCTGGAGCGTGTCGCTGACCACGCTGATGAACGAGCGCATGTCGATCGGCGCGCGGCTCGCGACCGGCGTCCCCGAAATGTTCGAGTTCTGCTCCAGTCTCATGCTGGAGGACGGCCTCGCGATCGACGATCCCGCGGTGCGCTCGAAGCTCGCGAGCTGGGCGGCGAAGTCGAACGGGCTGAAATTCACCAGCTACCGCACCATCTCGGCGCTGTCCAAGGGCGAGCGGCCGGGCCCGGAGAATTCCATCGGCAAGCTGGTCTCGGGCATGATGCTCCAGGACATCGCGACCTACGCCATGGACCTCCAGGGCGCAGCCGGTGTTCTGACCGGCAATGACGAGGAGACGGTGCAGGGCCAGTTCCAGCAGATGCTGCTGTCCTCGCCCTCGATGCGCATCGCCGGCGGCACCGATGAGATCCTGCGCAACATCATCGCCGAGCGGGTGCTGGGTCTGCCGGGCGATATTCGTGTCGACAAGGACGTGCCGTATAACAAGATCCCGACCAAGGGCAGATAGACGACCGGGGCACGAAAGCGAGTTGATTTATGGACGCTAAAGTCAATCAGAACGACCGTATCGGGGTGCTCGAAGAGCTCCTCAACGAGCGCTACTCGGTCCGCGCCTTCCTCCCCAAGGAGGTCGACCGCGCCACCATCGAGCATGTGCTGACGACCGCACAGCGTACGGCGTCATGGTGCAACAGCCAGCCCTGGCAGGTGGTCATCGCCAGTGGCGCGGCCAAGGAACGCTTTCGCCTGGCCATCTACAAGGAGGCCTCGGGGGGACTCGGTGACGATTACGATTTCACGCCGCCGCGCGAATATGTCGGGGTCTATCTCGAACGCCGGCGCGAGAGCGGCTTCCAGCTCTACAACACGCTCGGCATCGCCCGCGGCGACAAGATGGCTTACGCCAAGCAGGCGCTGGAGAACTACAATTTCTTCGGCGCGCCGCATGTCGCGATCATCCACACCAACGAGCCGCTCGGCATCTACGGTGCGATCGATTGCGGCGCCTATGTCTCCAACTTCATGCTGGCGGCGCAGGCGCTCGGCCTTGGCACGATTCCGCAGGCCGCGCTCGCGCGCCATTCCGGCCTGATCCGCCGCCACTTCAACCTGCCTGAGGATCGCCGCGTCGTCTGCGGCATCTCGTTCGGCTATGCCGACCACGCGCACAAGGTCAACAGCTACCGCACCTCGCGGGCCAATGTCGCCGACACCGTGACCTTTGCGGACGAGTGATTCTCGCAGGCACGCAAAGGCGGCCGCGCAAGCGGCCGCCTCGATGTCGTCTCGAACCTGACGATGCCGGCCGTCAGCCGCCGCTGCCGCCGATCACGGCGCGCACGGTCTCGTCGGGCCCGAAGTCCTCGGCGCCCTCGACATAGAGCAGCGCGGCGAGCTTCGAGCGGGCGCGGTTGACGCGGCTCTTGATCGTGCCGACCGCACAGCCGCAGATCGACGCCGCGTCCTCATAGGAGAAGCCGGAGGCGCCGACCAGGATCAACGCCTCACGCTGGTCCTGCGGAAGCTTGTCGAGCGCCGTGCGAAACTCCTCGAACTCGAGATGCGCGTTTTGCGACGGTTGCGTCTTCAGCGTCTTGGCGTAGTTGCCTTCGGCATCCTCGACCTCCCGCCGCCGCTTGCGATAGTCGGAGCGGAACAGGTTGCGCAGGATCGTGAACAGCCACGCCGGCAGGTTGGAGCCGGGCTGGAACGAGTCGATGTTGGCCAGCGCGCGAAGCAGCGTCTCCTGCACCAAGTCGTCGGCGCGGTCCGCATTGCCGCTGAGCGAGATGGCGAACGCGCGCAAGCTCGGCACGGCTGCCAGGATGTCGTTACGCAGGGAGTCCGTGAGAGGCATTAATCCCTCCCATTGTTGTTGTCGTTGGATCCCCCACCATTTTCCACTTGGGGCGTCGCTCCTGGCGCATCAAGCTTTTTGATCAGCTCCGCGAACCGATCCGGAACCCCCTGCCGCACGACGTCGTCGTACATGGCGCGGAGCTGATGCCCGATCCGGGATTGAATCTCCGGAGTGAGCCCTCCCTTGCCGGGGGTCGTGCTTTTGCTGGCTTGAGACTTGAGATCTTTCATGACCTGTTCCACGTTTCCCCGAGTTAAGTGACTGTAAAATCGAGAAGTTTTCTCAACCGGGAGCCGTTCCCTGGATAGGCACAATGCGACGTGAGATAAAAAGTTCCGCCCCGTGCGGAACTTTTCTTAGCGTAAAGCGTAAACAGCCCAGCAGGGGAACCCGGGCCCCCCGCGTCAAACGCCCTGGATATTGAGGCCGGCCCGAAGATGAATGGAGTGGGGATGTCCCGTTCACAGCTCGTTGCTGAACACTTGCCATTGTTGCGCCGGTATGCGCGCGCCCTGACGGGCAGCCAGGCCTCCGGTGACGCCTATGTCGCAGCCATGTTGGAAGCGATGCTGGGAGATCCGTCGGTGCTCGACGAGAGCCATGGGCCGCGCGCCGGCTTGTTCCGGCTGTTCACCCAGATCTGGAATTCGGTCTCCGTCAATGACGATGCCGAGGTGACGACCCTGCCGATGCCGCCGGAGCGGCGGCTGTCAAACATCACGCCGCTGCCGCGGCAGGCCTTCCTGCTGCTCTCGCTCGAAGGGTTTTCCGAGGAAGAAGTCGGTTTCATCCTCGGCACCGACGTCGCTGAGACGCGGCGGCTTGCCGATACCGCCGGACGCGAGATGGCGGCGGAAATTGCCACCGACGTGCTGATCATCGAGGACGAGACCTTCATTGCCATGGACCTCGAGAGCCTGGTGAAGAATCTCGGCCACAACGTCGTCGGCGTCGCGCGCACCCATGCCGATGCGGTGGCGCTGGCCAAGAACAAGCGTCCCGGCCTGATCCTTGCCGACATCCAGCTCGCCGACGGCTCGTCGGGCCTCGACGCCGTCAACGAGTTGCTCCGCACCTTCGAGGTGCCGGTGGTGTTCATCACCGCCTACCCCGAGCGTTTCCTCACCGGCGAGCGCCCCGAGCCGGCATTCCTGATCTCGAAACCGTTCCAGCCCGCAATGGTTTCGGCGGTCGCGAGCCAGGCCCTGTTCTTCCAGCGCAACTCGCGCAACCGCGCCCCCAAGGCCCCGGCGGCTTAAAGGAAAACGCATTTCGCGAAAGCATCTGATCCGGCGTGCTGAAAGGCACGCCGGATTTTTCTTGCCAGCATCCGCGCTTGACGCCTATCGACTTCGCCGCTCATACCTCATGCATTGATCCCAGCCGGAGACGCGCGCATGGACCAGCAGATCCTCGATCGCCTTGCCATCCGCGACCTCGTCGAGAACTGGGCGGTGTGGCGCGATGCCGGGGACTGGGAGCGCTTTGCGACCGTCTGGCACGAAGAGGGCTGGATGTCGGCCACCTGGTTTCAGGGCCCGGCGCGGGATTTCATGCGGGTCAGCCAGGAGGGCTTTGCCAACGGCGTGCGCATCCTGCACTTCCTCGGTGGCACCAGCATCGACCTCGAAGGCGTGCGGGCCATCGCCCAGACCAAGATGACGATCTCGCAGCGCGCCCTGGTGCACGACGTGCTCTGCGACGTCGTTTGCACCGGGCGCTTCTATGATTTCCTGGAGAAGCGGCAAGACCAATCAGGCATCGGAAAGTGGGGCATCGTCCGCCGCCAGCCGATCTACGAGAAGGACCGGATCGACCCGGTCGATCCCGCCGCGACGCTTCGGCTCGACCAGAAAGCGCTCGCAGCGCTCCCGGAAGGCTACCGCCACCTCGCCTATATGCAGGAGCTGATCGGCTACAAGGTCAAGCGCGATATGCCCGGCCTGATCGGCCCCGAGGTCGAGAAGCTCTATGGCGAGGGGAGGGAGTGGTTGGCGGGGAAGGCCAGATCATCCGACGCAAAGTGAGGCCCAGACAAAAGTAAGGCGCGACTGGCATCACCGCGTCCGTGATGGAATTACGCGCATGTCCTCCGTCGTTCATTGAAGGCTTCTAACACTTTGTAACATCTGCTATAATCGCCTCATGGAAAATCCGCCGCTGTTCACGGAGGTTCGCCGCAATCCGCTGCAATCCGTGTTCAATGGTGGGGCGGATAGGTGGGGCGGACATGGCCAAACGACAGTTGCACAAGCTTTCGGCCCGGAAAGCGGAGACCATCATTGAGCCTGGGCGGCACAGTGACGGGGGCGGCCTTTACCTCGCGATTGAGACGGGTGCGCATGCGCGGCGCCAATGGATATTCCTGTACCGGGTGCGCGGCACCAGTAAGCGCAGAGAGATGGGGCTGGGTCCTGCCAAGGGCAAAGGCAAGGACGGCATCTCGCTCGCGGACGCCCGGCTCAAGGCCGCTGACGCGCGCAAGCGGCTGGCCGAGGGCAAGGACTTAGCCGCGCAGCGGCGCGCAGAAATATCGGCGGCCACGAAGTTCGGAGAATTCGCGGACGACTTTTTGGCATCGATCAAGGCCGGCTTCAAAGGCAAGAATACCCTCGCCGACTGGACGCGCGACCTGAAGGTGCGATGCAAACCCATCCGAGGCATGGACCTTGCCAACATCACCGTGAACGACGTGTTGGGGATTTTGTCGCCCATCTGGATGACGATCAATCGCACGGCCCGGGAAACGCGAAGCCGGATAGAGCGCGTGCTTGATGCCGCAGAGGCTAGAGGACTTCGGTTCGGGAAAAACCCCGCGATGTGGAAGAGCTTGAAGCCGCTCTTGCCGAAGTCGAAACGGTCGAAGCGCCATCATAAGGCGGCGCCCTATAAGGACATCCCCGGCATTGTCCAGGCGCTTCAAGCTAAGCACGAAGCCGCGGACACGACCGTCAACCTCGCCGCTGAATACATCATCTTGACGGCGGTGCGAACCGGCGAGGCTCTCTTGATGCGCGTCCGCGAGGTGGACTTCGCAGAGCGGCTTTGGACCATCCCGGCGGAACGGATGAAAACAGAAGATCATCCAGAAGGCAAAGATTTCGAAGTGCCACTCTGCGACCGCGCAATTGAGATCTTGAAAGCGGTCATCCCGAAGGAGGCCGAGCGCGACGCCTACGTGTTTGCTGGGCAATGGTCAAAGGACCATACGAAGCCGCTCGGTATGAATGCCGTGCTCCACGCGCTCAAGGCAGTTTATCCGGCGATGACGACGCACGGGTGCCGGTCCAGCCTCCGCGATTGGGCGGGTGACGAAACAGGTTTCGAACGCGAGATTGCGGAGATGGCACTGGCGCACAAGGTGGGCGATGAGACAGAGCAAGCCTACCGGCGCGGCAACGCGTTGAAGAAGAGGCGACAGTTGATGGACGCTTGGGGCCGATACGTCGCGAGCGGTTCTAACGCGATCCGACTTCCTCGTCGGGAGCCGGATAGCTCCCTACAGTGGTTGCATTCGGTATAGCTTCCGACCATGCATGCTCCCGGCTTCGCCCTCAAGTGCTCGCGCGGATGTGGATCATCGCTGGATCATCCACCGCTACGACCAGCGCGAGCTGCGCACTGCATGTGGCAAACCTCGCGCCCTCAGAACCGCTTGCCGGTTTCGCGCCTGGTCCAGGCCGCGTCGAATTCCGAAAGAGCGGCTCGGTCCTGTTCGGTCAATGACTTATTTGAAAGGACGGATCTCACGCGTTTCCGGAATTGTTCCGCGTTCAAGATCGTCTCGATCCCGTCGAGGCCGGCCGTTGTCGTACGCTGCGCGACGCGGTTTCCGGACCCGTGGCTCCAACCATGAGACGTGAAGGCTTTGGCGAACGCGACCACACTGCTGTCATTTCCCAACTGCGAGTTCGTCCAGCGCCGAACTTCCTTGCCGCCATCGTTCGCCATGTCATGCCATCTGAAGAGGATTTGCGGTAACCTGGAATGTGAACATAGATGTCCCGACTTGGACTCTGCGCGAACGCTCTTCAATGCGAGCTTCTGCAGCTTCGTGCAGTCTTCTTCAGTCGTGATGTGCCTCTCTTCGGTTTGGGGTGGCTTTTCGTCCCGCGGATGGTGAGCGGCGAACGCCGAAGCCGCGAGATCCACCAGCCAGCCCACCGGAGCCGCGTTGGCGGCCGCCAGAAGCATGGAGGACCTCGTTTGGAGGTCGAAACGTTCGAGAAGTAGCCGCCGTAGCAGCCAATGGATCCTCAGGAAGTTGTCACCGATAGAGAAGGCTTTCGCGACGTCCCGGGAAGTATCCAATTCGTCCGCGATCTCGAATATCGCCGCCAGTAGTGGCTCCACGGCTTCGTTCTCGATCGACTCCGCATGAAGATTAAGCTCGTCGAGAATGAGCGCGGCCTTTGTCCCGCCGTTTCGTCTCAGAACGCCGAGCGCTTCCCTCAGTTTCGCCTGGATGAATAGGCGATCTGCAGCCTGTTCGATGATTGCGTCGATCTCTTCTTTCTTCAGTAATTCATCACCGATGGAGAACCTGAAATAGGCGTCGAATCGGGAAGGGGCGCAGACCCGCCGTTGACGTTCCCAACCCGATACGGAGTCCGAACCGTACGAGAGATTGCCCCAGATGGAATCCAACCTGGGAAAGAGGCGCTTGAGGGCTCGCTTAAATCGCTCGCGGTCTTTTTCCTCGACGCTGCCAAGCAGTACGTTGTCGTAGTCGGCCTTCTGATCGGTCGATTGCCGCCCGAGCCCACGGTCGGCGCCCCCGGTCAGCCGTGCTTTATTGGATCGAAGAGCTCGGTAGATCGTCGGCTGCAGCAGCCGCAACACCTCGATCCCGATGAAGTCGGCGCGGTCCACCTCTGGGCCGATCGCAGGCCACGTAACGGCCAGGCTGTTGGCCAGCCTGTTCACGTCGCGGGGCGTCCGGATTTCCGGCGCAACGACGTCATAGAAGACATTCATGAAGTGTAGCGCGTCGCTATCGTCCAAAGCGCCGCAGATCCTATCGATGTTCGAGAGTAGCTGTTCGCGAAGGTCCTCGACGCGCGGCTCGGGAATGTCGAAGCTCGCTTGAATTATCTTCTCGAGAAATTGGGGGCCTTCCGACGGATATTTTTGCTTTACGATCGCTTCGGCGAGTGGACGATCGAATACAAGCAAGTAGATGACATTAGGCAGCCGGCCGACGGACTTCACCAGCCTGAAGATCAGCAGCGCCTCGTCGGGGGAGAGGCGGTCTATGTCGTCGATTACGATGAGAAAGCGCCGGTCCTGATCGCTTAGTGCCTTGGATATTTCAGCGTAGAGCTTCTCAACGCTGTCATCGAGCTTGATCAGGCCCGACGCCCATTTCATCGCCCCGGCGGCCATCGTGCCGGCTCCGGATGCGCCTGCCAGATCGACGGCCGGGCCGACGATATCCGCCGTCTTGCGAGCGCCGAGCTTCGGCAGTACCTTCTTGAACTTGCTTCCTAGCGACGGCCCGAGACCGGCGTAGAGCTCCCTGAAGAAGGCGAGGGCGAGCTCCTCTTCCCCCCTGAACCACCAGCAGGCGAAATCGACGACCGTTATTTCTTCGGCTTCGACCGCGGTCGCAAGATGATGACGAATCAGGTTCACCGTGCTGCTTTTGCCGGACCCCCAAGGACCGTTGAGCGCGATCACCGTTCCCTCCGGTGCCGTCATTTGCAGAATGCCCTTCGCGAGCGTCTTTGAAAATGGTTCGATTCCGAAGCGGTCTTCGGACGGCTCGGAAATCGGACTATCGTTGTGGGGAGCCTTCTCTTTCATCATCTATCCTGGCTTCAGAGCCGCGCAATGAAAGCGGTCATCGAACGCCCGCTTCGCCGGCCCGGAGCGGGAGCTCTCGTCTTGGTGGAGCTTGTCGAGCGCTTCATCGGATATCTTCGCGTCCAAGCTGCGCCATGACCCAATCTGCAAAGGCGCGGACCGCAGATCTTTGTCGGCTGGCCCTCGGATAGATCAGGCGATGGCCGACGTAGCGGATATCGTTGGCGCGTCCTGCCAGCGGCGCGACTAATCGTCCGCTCGCCAGCTCGCGTTCAGCCAGAAGGGTTGATTCCAGCGCTACTCCCAATCCCTCCGCAGCCGTTGCGATTGCCAGAAAGCTGCGATCGAACCTCATGCCGTGGAGCGCAGGTGCTTCCAATCCGTTCGCCGTGAACCATTGGTGCCACTGAACCTGCTTCACGTCGGAACGGATGAGCGTTTGATCGAGGAGATCGGCAGCCTTCCTGATTGATTTTGCAAGCGCGGGGGAGCAGAGCGGCGTGACCGTCTCTTCCGGCAGAGGAACGACCTCCACTCCTTCCGCGCGCGGCGGACCGTAGACGATGTCGATATCGAAATCGTCGTTGCTGAAGCGCGCGTAATCGGTGCTCGCGGCCAGGCGGACTTCGAGCTTCGGGTAGGTGGCGAGAAACTGTGCAAGCCGAGGTGCCAGCCATTGCGCGGCAAAGCTTGGCGCGGAATGAACGCGCACCAATTGCGGCCCGCGCGCGGCAACTTCCTCGAGACCGCGACGGAGCTGATCGAACGCCGCTCCAGTGTGGCGCATCAGGTTTTCGCCGGCCGGCGTGAGCCGCACTGACCGGGCACTGCGCTCGAAGAGAACAGTCCGGAGCGTGTCCTCCAGCTTGCGGATGGCATGACTGACCGCACTAGGCGTCAGGTGAAGCTCATTCGCCGCATCGCGGAACGATCCGGTGCGGGCGGCGGCTTCAAAGGCGCGAATTGCCGAAATCGGGACATTCGACAGCATTCCATAAGTGAACCAGATTCATCGATCCGTGACAACTGTGCGTTTGTCTGTTGCGCAACCGCGAGGCATTCCTAGCCAGCCAAGGAAAAACAATTTACGGGAGGAACTGATGCTGCTCAGCGGTAAGACGGCCATCATTTCGGGCGCGGCATCACCGCGAGGCATCGGGCTTGCCACGGCGCGCCGGTTCGCTACCGAGGGCGCGCGGGTTGCCATTCTCGATATCGATGCCGCTGCTGCCGCGGGTGCAGCGACCACTCTTGGTACAGAGCATGTCGGAGTGTCGTGCGACGTCGCCGACAAGTCATCATGCGAGCGGGCGGTCGCGCGCGTAATGGAAGCATTCGGCGGCATCGACATCTTGGTCAACAATGCTGGCATCACCCAGCCCGTCAAATTTCTGGAGATTTCGGCGGCCGACTGGGGTCGCATCCAGGACGTCAATCTGAAAGGGGTTCTGTTCCTCTCCCAGGCCGTGATCCCGCATATGCGCGCACGGAAGTCTGGATCGATCGCGTGCATGTCGTCGGTCTCGGCTCAGCGGGGCGGCAGAATATTTGGCGGTCCGCACTATTCGGCGGCGAAGGCTGGTGTGCTTGGTCTCGCCAAGGCGATGGCCCGTGAATTCGGTCCGGACGGCATCCGCGTCAATTGTGTGACGCCAGGCCTGATCGGCACCGATATCACTGCGGGCAAGCTCACCGACGAGATGCGAGCAAAGATCCTGGAAGGCATTCCGCTAAATCGTCTAGGCGCAGCGGAAGACGTTGCTGGCATTTACACCTTCCTGGCCTCGGATCTCTCCGCTTATGTCACGGGTGCCGTGATCGACGTCAACGGCGGCATGCTGATCCACTGAGACGAGACAAGGTCCAGATCGATGGAAACCTCTAAAACGACGTTGACAAACACGCCGAGCCTCTCGGATCGGGCCTACAGCGTTCGCCGCAATGCGCTGCGCATGGGCGAGGTTCAGGGCCAGGGTTATATCGCTCAGGCGCTGGACATCGCCGACGTGCTCGCCGTGGCTTACTTTCACGCAATGCGCTACCGGCCGGAGGATCCGTCCTGGGACGGACGCGACCGCTTCCTTCTCTCAAACGGCCACTACGCCATCGCACTTTACGCGGCGTTGATCGAGGCAGGGATCGTGCCGGAGGAAGAGCTCGAAAGCTATGGCAGCGACGAAAGCCGCCTTCCGATGTCTGGCATGGCCTCCTACACGCCTGGGATGGAAATGTCGGGCGGCTCGCTCGGGCTCGGGCTCAGCATCGCCGTCGGGATGGGACTGGGACTCAAACGCAAGAAGTCCGACGCTCGGGTGTACACGTTGTTTTCCGATGGCGAGCTTGACGAGGGCTCCGTCTGGGAAGCCATCCAGTCGGCAGGTCACTACAAGCTCGACAATCTGGTCGGCATCGTCGATGTCAACAATCAGCAGGCGGACGGGCCTTCCACGCAGGTGATGGCCTTCGAGCCGCTGGTTGAAAGCTTCAGGCCTTCGGCTGGTTCGTGCAGCGCGTCGACGGCAACGATCTCGACGCGGTCGTTGCTGCCTTCGACGCGGCCAAGTCCCATCCCGAGCCAAAACCGCGAATGATCGTCGCCGACACGCTGATGGGGAAGGGAGTACCTTTCCTCGAGCAGCGCGAAAAAAACCATTTTATCCGCGTCGAGCAGCACGAATGGCAGCTGGCGCTTGCCGCGCTGGAAGCCGGGAGGCAGGCATGAAGACCGTCAGATCAGCACCACAGCCGGGCAAGCCGCGCCTGACCACCTCAGCCATGATCGCCTCGATCGCTGCCGAGGGACAGAAGACGATACCGGCGCCCTTTGGACACGCGCTCGTCGCGCTCGCACGTAGCCGCTCCGAGTGGTCGGCATGACGGCCGATCTCGGCAAATATACCGACCTGCACATCTTCGCCAAGGAATTCCCGGACCGCTATTATCAGATGGGCATGGCCGAGCAGCTTCTGTTCGGCGCAGCCTCCGGCCTTGCCGCCGAAGGGTTCATGCCGTTCGCGACCACTTACGCCGTGTTCGCATCGCGGCGGGCCTACGATTTCATACATCAGACGATCGCGGAGGAAGACCGTAACGTGAAGATCGTCTGCGCACTACCGGGGCTGACTTCGGGCTACGGCCCGAGCCATCAGGCCGCGGAGGATCTCGCGCTGTTTCGCGCGATGCCGAACATGACGGTCATCGATCCCTGCGATGCTCATGAAATCGAGCAGCTGGTGCCTGCGATCGCGGTGCACCAGGGGCCGGTTTACATGCGCCTGCTGCGCGGCCAGGTGCCTGTCGTGCTTGACGAATATGACTACAAGTTCGAGCTCGGCAAGGCCAAACTGATCCGTGACGGGAAGGACGTCCTGGTCATCTCGTCCGGCATCATGACCATGCGTGCGCTCGAGGCCACGCAAACCTTGAAGGACGATGGCGTTGATGTTGCGGTCCTGCATGTCCCGACCATCAAGCCGCTCGATGCCCAAACGATCTTGCATGAAGCCGGCAAGCCAGGCCGCCTTGTCGTGGTTGCCGAAAACCACACGACGATCGGCGGTCTTGGCGAGGCAGTTGCCGCACTTCTGATGCGCTCGGGCGTCCATCCGGCTTTCCGCCAGATTGCACTGCCCGACGAGTTTCTTGACGCTGGCGCGCTCCCAACGCTGCACGACCGCTACGGGATTTCCACCGCAGAGGTCGCAAGACAAGTCAAGCAATGGCTATAGCGCGCAGGCGCTGAGCGCCAATCGAGCCAAGTCCAGGTGAAGAGCCGCCCGCCGCATGTTACGGCGGCGAGCGATGTCTCTTGCCCAAATGCCGCCGGTCGAGAACCGGCGAACGATAAGCCCGGAAAGCTGCACGCCGGCGTGGCTGATGCAGCGGGCAGCATAACCAATAGAGGATCAGGAGGAACACATGACTGTCTCGAAGCCCGGAAGCATCAGCCGCCGTTCGCTATTGATGGCGGCGAGTGCCGTACCTCTCTGCGGGATTCTGACCCGCCCGGCGTCTGCCGCCGAGTTTGTCTACAAGTTCGCAACCGGACAGGATCCGACCCATCCGGTGAACATCCGCGCGCAGGAAGCGATCGACCGCATCAAGGAAGCGACCAGCGGCCGGTTGGAAATCAGATTGTTTCCGGCCAACCAGCTCGGCTCCGATACCGAGCTCATGACCCAGGTTCGCAGCGGCGGCGTCGAGTTCTTCAATCAATCGTCATCGATCCTTGCGACTCTGGTTCCAAGCGCCGGCATCGTGAACACCGGCTTTGCATTCGCCGGCTACGACAGCGTGTGGAAGGCGATGGATGGCGATCTCGGTACCTACATCCGGGCGCAGATAGCCAAGACGCCGATCATGGCGGTGTCGAAGGCATGGGACAACGGCTTCCGTCAGGTGACGTCGTCCGGCCGGGAGGTGCGAACGCCGGATGACCTGAAGAATTTCCAGATCCGCGTTCCGCCGGCGCCGCTGCTGACCTCACTCTTCAAGGCGCTCGGAGCCGGTCCGACGCCGATCAACTTCAACGAGGTCTATTCCGCGTTGCAGACCAAGGTTGTCGACGGGCAGGAGAATCCGCTGCCGATCATCGCGACCGCGCGTCTCTACGAGGTGCAAAGCACGTGTAGCCTGACCGGGCACGTCTGGGACGGCTACTGGATCCTCGGCAACAAGCGCGCCTTCGAACGCCTGCCGAAGGATGTTCAGGAAATCGTGACGCGCGAGTTCGACCGCTCCGCCATCGATCAGCGCGCCGACATCGCCAAGCTCAGCCAGTCGTTGCGTACGGATCTGTCAGCCAAAGGCCTCAAGTTCATCGAGGTTGATCGTGCCGCCTTCCGTCAGGCCCTGTCCAAGACCAGCTTCTACTCCGACTGGAAGGGCAAGTTTGGCGAGGAGGCGTGGTCCCAGCTCGAAAAGGCCGCGGGCCAGCTATCATGACCAGCATGAGCCACACGCCGCACGCAGATGCCGCTAGGGTGGCCGGCGCGTCTCAAGCAGGCTCGCGCAGTTGGATAGTGAAAGCGAATGCGCTGCTGGGGCACGTCGTCGCGGTACCGGCGGCGTTGCTCGTACTGGCCGAGATCGCAGTGCTGTCCGCAGGCATCGTAGCCAGATACGTGTTCCGTTCGCCGATTGTCTGGTCGGATGAACTTGCCGGCATCCTCTTCCTCTGGCTCGCCATGTTTGGATCCGTAATTGCGTTCCAGCGCGGTGAGCATATGCGGATGACCGCGATCGTCGGGATCCTCAGGGCGGACGTCCGCGCGTTCCTTGATGTCGTGGCGGCCGCGGCATCGCTGGCATTCCTCGCGCTCGTCGTCTGGCCGGCCTATGAATTCGCCGCCGACGAGGCTTTCGTCACCACGCCCGCGCTTGAGATCGTCAACAGCTGGCGTGCGTCGGCGCTGCCGATCGGGCTTGGCTTGATGCTGATCGCCGCGGCCCTCCGGCTCATCCGCATCGCAAAGTTGCGAAGCTTGCTCGCTTCCGTGGCGATCGTCGCAGGCATCATTGCAACGTTCGTTCTCCTTGGCCCGGTTTTGAAGCCGCTAGGCAATCTGAACCTTTTGATCTTCTTCGTCTTCGTCGTCGGGGCGATGGTCTTTGCAGCGGTGCCGATCGCGTTTGCATTCGGCCTTGCTACCGTGGGCTATCTCGCCCTGACGACCAGCACGCCCGACGTGGTGATGATCGGGCGGATGGATGAGGGCATGAGCCATCTCATCCTGCTGGCCGTGCCGCTCTTCGTCTTTCTTGGCCTTCTGATCGAGATGACCAGTATGGCCCGCGCGATGGTCGGCTTCCTGGCAAGCCTTCTGGGGCACGTGCGCGGCGGACTCCACTATGTGCTGGTCGGAGCGATGTACTTGGTCTCGGGGATTTCCGGGTCCAAGGCGGCAGACATGGCTGCGGTGGCTCCGGTGTTGTTTCCCGAGATGCGGAAGAGGGGGGCAAAGCCAGGCGATCTCGTAGCACTCCTTGCCGCGACGGGTGCCCAGACGGAGACGATTCCCCCGTCACTGGTTCTGATCACGATCGGGTCGGTGACCGGCGTGTCGATCTCAGCCCTGTTCACCGGCGGATTGCTTCCGGGCGTGGTGCTCGCGATCATGCTTGCGGCGGTTGTGTGGTGGCGATACCGCCGCGAGGACCTGTCGCACGTCAAAAGGGCGGCGGGGCGGGAGATCGCCCGCGCCTTTGTCATCGCAATACCCGCTATCGCATTGCCGTTCGTGATCCGGACCGCCGTCGTCGAAGGCGTTGCGACCGCAACGGAGGTCTCGACCATCGGCATCCTGTACTCAGCCTGTGCGGGTCTCTTCATCTACCGTCAATTCGACTGGCGCCGGATCTATCCGATGCTGGTCGAGACGGCCTCGCTGTCGGGAGCTATCCTGCTCATCATCGGCGCGGCCACCGGCATGGCATGGGCGCTGACCCAGTCGGGATTTTCCGCCTCTCTCGCCAAGTTTATGACCAGCCTTCCCGGCGGCGTGCCCATCTTCCTGGCTGTGACGATCGTGACTTTCGTGATCCTGGGCAGCGTGCTGGAAGGGATCCCGGCCATCGTCCTGTTCGGTCCGCTGCTGTTCCCGATCGCGAGGCAGGTCGGAGTGCACGATGTCCACTATGCGATGGTGGTCGTTCTCGCGATGGGCATTGGTCTGTTCGCGCCACCGTTCGGCGTCGGCTACTACGCGGCCTGCGCCATCAGCCGGATAAACCCGGACGAAGGCATGAAACCCATCGTGGGCTACATGATCGCGCTCTTGATCGGCACATTGATCGTCGCGGCCGTGCCCTGGCTGTCAATCGGCTTCCTCTGACTTGATGACTGGACGCCTCGCGGGATGAACCGCGAGGCTCCGCGTCAGGCGAATTTCGGCAGATGCAGCGGCAGACCATCGCAAGGCATATCGATCTCCTCGACCTGGCCCTTGCCGACTTCGGTGACGCGCAGCTTCCTGCCCTCGAGGGTGAAGGCGCAATTCGTCGGCTGCGGTCCATCTAGGATCAGGCGATCGGCGACCTCACCCTGGCGATCCAGCACCGTGACGTTCTTTTGGTTGTAGACCGTGCAATAGAGCCGACCGTCCATTCCGAAGGCCATCCCGTCCGGCCCTTTGAAGTCCGGATTGGCATCCGGCTGCAGCACGTTGCCGAAGACGACGCGTTTCGGCGCTGCCTCGCCAAGCACGTCATATCGATAGATCTCGCCGGTGAAGGAAGCGTTGGCGTAGAGGTGGTTATCGGGACCGAAGGCAATGCCGTTGGTGAAGCGGATCTTGCGATCGAGCACGCGGAGCACCTTCATGGCTGCCGGATCGATCTCGTAAACACGGCCGTCCCAATCGAGGTCGATATAGCCGTCGACGAAGGCCTGGCCATTGATGAAGTCTTCCGCGGCCATGCCGGAATCGGTCATGTAGAGCAGGCCGTTGGGACCAAAACAGAGGTCGTTCGGAAACAGAAAGCGGTCCGCACCTTCGCCGCGCATGCGCCGGACTTCATTTCCGCCTTCGTCGATGCAAATCAGCGCCCGAAGACCGGCTTCCGCAATCCAGATCCGCCCATGGCCGTCGGTCGTCAGTCCGTTCGGACGGCCGCCCGTCGTCCGGACCACCCTGCGATTGCCGCGAGAATCAAGCCGCGTGACGCAGAGGGTCGAGGCGGACATCTCCGTGACATACATCGATCCATCCGGCAGGCACACCGGACCTTCGGGCGCTCCGATCCCCGTGGCAAAGAGTCTAGACGCCATTTATTCCTCCATTCTGCAGATTGTTGGTGTTGGCTAGGCGATTACCAGGCCGTTGGCCGGATCAATCAGCACCACGCGATTGAGGTCGATGGCGAGGTCGATCCGCTCGCCATGGCTGCTGACGTCATGAGCCTGCAACTCGGCAACCGCATCCACCCCGCCGATCTTGATGGTCGTGAAGGTGCGGGTCCCCGTCGGCTGAATGAGATCGGCGACCGCCGAATGGGACACCACTCCGTTGCGGAGGGGGCCTCCGCCAGCCAGGCTGAAATGCTGAGGGCGAATACCGACCAGAACCTCTCGTCCTGCCGCACCGGTCAATGATGCGGCCTTCGCGCTCGGAAGCCGCAGCGCGTCGCCGGACTGGAACACGACTGCTGCGCCGTTGCCGTCCGTCTTGAGGGTCGCTGGGATGAGGTTGATCGAGGGGGAGCCGAGGAAGCCGGCCACGAAACCCGTGCGAGGCTGCTCGAACAGCTCGAGCGGAGCTCCCTGCTGCTCGATTTGTCCGTCGCGCAGCAGCACGATCCGGTCGGCCAGCGTCATCGCCTCCACCTGATCGTGAGTGACGTAGATCATCGTCGTGGTGATCTCGTGATGCAGGCGCTTGATTTCGGTCCGCATCTCGTCCCTCAATTGGGCATCGAGATTGGAGAGCGGCTCGTCGAACAGGAACAGGTCCGCCTTGCGGACGATGGCGCGGCCGATCGCGACCCGCTGACGCTGTCCGCCGGAGAGCTGACGTGGATAACGCTGGAGCAGGTTGCCGATGCCGAGCATCTCCGCAGCTTCGCTAACCCGCTTCCTGATCTCGATTTCGGGTGTCTTGCGGGCGCGCAAACCGAAGGCGATGTTCTCGTTGACCGTAAGATAGGGGTAGAGCGCGTAGTTCTGGAAGACCATCGCGATA
>NZ_JXJM01000001.1:5753774-5830638 GCF_001593325.1 Bradyrhizobium sp. DOA1 | reverse complement strand
CGGGAAACAGAAACAGCACGGTTACGACGCCGGCGCCGAGATAGCGAAGCGCCAGGATGCGGGCCTTTCTTCCCGGAAGCCTGCCTAACCTCATCGCGCAAGCCCCATGCGCTTGAGGACGAGCGTGGTGACGGCCGTGAGCAGCGCAATCACCAGGAAGGAGATCGCGGCGGTGTAGCTGGTTTCGAATTGCGAGAAGCCCTGCACATAGGTGTAGAGCGAGATCGTCTCGGTCATCGAGCCCGGCCCGCCTTCGGTGAGGGCCCAGATGATGTCGAAGATGCGGACGAGGTCGAGACCGCGGATCAGGCAGGCCACGGCGACAACGGGCGCGATCGCCGGCAGAATGATTCCGCGAAGCACGCGCAGGTACGAGGCCCCATCGATCTCCGCGGCCTCCAGTTGAGATTGGTCGACATTGGACATCGCGGCGAGCAGCAGCAGGAACATGAAGGGCGACCACTGCCAGACTTCGCAGATGATGATCGCCGGATAGACGTAAGCGGGATTGACCGTCCACAAGATGCGCACCGGCTCGCCCGCGAAGAAACTCAGGATTTCACCGATGGGACCGAAGCGAACGTCGAATAACAGGCGCCAGGTCGCGCCAGCGACGATCGGAGAGATCACGGTCGGAAGCACCAGCAGTGCGACGAAGACCTGGCGCCCGGGCATACGGTCGATGAAGAGCTGCGCCATCAGGAAGCCGATCAGCAGCTCCAGCGGCAGGGCGATTGCCGTGATAATCGCGGTGTGACCGAGGGAAGCCCAGAGACGGGTATCCCTGAACAATTCCGCGTAGTTCATGAGGCCGACGAAAGAGGTGTCGTTTTCGGTCATCGTGATGCGCTGGAAGCTCACGACCAGCGAGTAGATGAGGGGAAACAGGCCGACCAGGAGAAGGATCAGGATCGCCGGTGCGACGACGAGATAGGGCAGGCGGTCCTCAAGCACGCGCCCGAGGCGGCTGGGGCGGCGTCGTTCGGTACCATTGAGACTTGCGGAAAGTGTCATCACCAGTCCAGGAAACGGCGCGCCGCACGGGAGGAAAATGCTCCCGTGCGGCGTCCGGGTCAGCTATTGCGGATAAGCGCCGGGCTTTGCCGCCCACACCTTGTAGACGGCTTTTTGGTTATCGATACCGACCTTCTCGGTGATGGCATCGAATTGCTGCGCCAGGCGATCGAGGATGGCTTTGGGATCTTCGCCAGCCCACAGGCTCGAGATCGCCTTGGTCATCGCCTCGTCGTACTTATCCTGTTGCAGCAGCGAGAGGTCCAGCAGGCCCTTCTCGCCCGAGGTCTTGATCGTATCGAGATAGGCAGGAGCGTCAGGCCAGAGCGCTCGATACTTCTGGCTCGCGTAGTGCGACAGGCGGAACGGATCGCGCAGCGTATAGGGGAGCTGGACGCGCTCGAGGCTAGTCTTCTCGCTGTTCAGCCATTGTATGAAGAGATAGGCAGCTTCCTTGTTCTTGCTCGTGGCCGAGACCGACAGATCGAAGCCAACGCCGAGCTCCGGTCGACCGAGCGGGTTGAGGGCATAGCCGACCTTGCCGGCCACCTGCGATTTCGGCACCCATTTCAATGCTTCTTCGCCGGAGCCATAACCCGCGGCCCACCGTCCATAGGGAGGCCAGGAAATTGTCATCGCGGTCGTCCCCTGGAGGAAAGCCGCGAGATTGTCGACAAAGTTCCACTGCTCCACGCCCGGCGGCATGAACTTGTTTTCCGCGAGCATTCCCTTGAACACCTTGAGGCCGACGTCGCTGTTCACCGTCGCCTTCATGGTGTCTGCGTTAAAGAACTTGCCGCCCTCCATGCGGAAGCGCTCCTGGAACATGTATTGCGGATAGGGCGCGGTGCGAAAGAAGCCGGCGCCGTAAACCTTGGGCGCCATCTTGTCAGTGATGAATTGGCCGATCTCATCGAACTGCTTCCAGTCCTTCGGCGGCGCGAGCTCGTAGCCGAACTTAGCCCTAAATTCCTCCTTCATCTTCGGATCCTCGAAGATGTCCTTGCGGTAATAGAGCAGCATCACGTCGCCATCGTCCGGAAAGCCGTAGATCTTCCCGTCATACTGCATCTGATTGTCGCGATAGGCCGCAGCGATGTCCTGCAACTCGTCGCGATAGCCGAATTTATCGACGTACTTGTCGAGAGGTTCGAGCGCTCCGGCACGCGCGAGATCAGGCATCCAGGAGGGAATCACGTTTAATGCGTCATAAGCCCCGGCGCCGGACTTGAAGTCCTGCATGATCTTGGTGAACATCTGGTCGGTCGGCACCTCGACCACCTTCACCTTGATGCCGGTGAGCTTCTCCCATTGCGGGCCCGAATAGTTCAGCGGGTCGAGCGACTGCAGGCCGGCCTCCCAGACGATGCTGATCGTTGTACCCGCGTACTTCTTCGCGGCTTCCACTGCTGCGTCGGCGGCATCCTTGTCCGCGGCCGGCGCCGAACCTGCAGCCAGCGCCAGCACTGCGGCCGCGCCGAGAAACGTCCTGAACTTCATCCCTTCCTCCTCCTCTTGGGCGTCCGGAGTCCGGAAGAGCCGGCTTCGGTGCGCTTCTCACGTGATCCGGCCTGGTTAGTCAGCCGCCTGCGTGAACGGACGCCGTCGGCGGTGACCGGCCGAGAGAAATAAATTCATCTATGTCGAGGATTTGCGGCGCAGGCGCATCGAGGGTCCGGGCTCGTCGCCCGCAACCTGAATGGACGCCAGTTGGCGTTGTAGAAGCACGTTTCCTCCCCAAAACGCTCGAGAGCGTTGACTTTGGGGCTAGTTTGCGTCGAGCCGGAACCGGCCGACAAATGAGAACTTTGCAAGCATCGGTGAACCTCAGTCACCTATCTGAAGTGGGTTTGAAAAGCCAGCGAGTTGATCATGCGGTCACTCCGGATCGCGCTGGAGAACAGGCTTACAGGACTGTCCAGACGTAATGCTCGCGCAAAGTCCGGGGGCGATCGTAGCCCCACAGGGCGCGTTGTGGTTGCGGGCGCGGCGCCCTTTCCGAGTCCAGGATCAGTCGGCCATCGAATCGGCATCCAACCACCGGGAATAGGCGTCGATCTATGGCGATGGTGATCTGTCGCGCTCTTGCTCATAGGGAGGATTGTTCAAGTGTCGCCCAGCAGATTCCTCATTGGGTCGGCTGCTGCGGGAGTCCAGGAAGCAATTCGTGAGGCGATGCTGCAGAAGCAGCGAGGAGACCAGTTGGCCCTGGATTCCTAGACCTCATCAGGACAAGCGGACGAACATCCACCCTTTATGACTTCCGTTTTCGTGCGAGAAGGCTCGGCCCAAAGCAGGAACTTCAGTCTATGCGGCCATCGACAAAGCTCGCGATTGGCCCACTGCGTGAGCCGAACATGTGGTCTCCTCGATCTTCGCGATCCCGAGCCACCGGACCAGAGAAGGATCTCGCTCTACTGCAACACTATGAACAACCAACTCTGAAATTCTTTGCTGCTGGCTCCTCAGGTGGTCCCTTAGTCGCGCATGATCTGACGGGTGATGCCAGCGATCAGCGAAGGCTCGCCGTGGTCCCGCCGTTGGTCGCCAGAGCGAAACCAGTTCCAGCACTTGGCCTGGTTGGCTCCGCTCGGCTGTTCAGGGTAGACCACGAAGCAGTAAATGAATTTCTACTGATCAATGCTGGCTGGCCTGAAGGGGTGGGATGTGAAGCTGCTCGGCGAGTACCTCGAACACGCCCTCCAGTTTGAACGGATGGCGGCCGAAGAATCGGACCCTAAGCTGAAAGTGGCGATGGAGAGCCAAGCGAAGGCTTACCGGAAGATGGCCGCGAAGCGAGCCAAGATGCTCGGCTTGCCGGAGCCAAGCCCTCCCCAGCAGTAGCAGCTTGGGCTAGGTAACAATCGTCCACTTCGGTAATTATTGGGTCGCCTATGGCACGTCTTCAGCAAACAATCGCTTGCGGTTCGAGCGCGCGATGCCTTCGGGCGACGGCTCTCCCGATTTCTTCCTCATGCATTAGGACAAACAAAACCCGCTCCATCCGAAGATCGAGCGGGTGTCCTAATTCACGGTAATCACCCTGGGAGAGCTCGAAAACGGAATCGCCGTGCTCTCGATGCTATGAATCGAGAGACGATTATGCCCGGGAGTCTTTCGACTTGGCTTCACGCGCCAATCGGGCCGCCTTCAGGCGCTCGTGGTTAACCTCTTGGCGGTAGCGGATGATAAGATCGGCCAGCTTTAGGGTTTTGAGTGCCCCGCTGTCGGCAGGCAGTTCAGACCGGTCGGCCTGAATCTCCATTTGCCTTGCCCAGGCGTCCGCGTCCTTCCTCCGCAGGAAGGACTTGGAGACGGCTCCAGAGCCTGCCCGCCTGACTTGGACCTGCCATTTCTTGCCTCGTTGCCTGATTGTGGCCATGTGTTTTCTCGCTGTGACACGGTGGTGACAGCGAGTTTTTCGGGCGCTGGGGCAGGAGGGCCTAAATCGCTGGAAATGCCTTCAATTCTGGCCTTTCCAAACTGGCGCACCCGACACGATTCGAACGTGTGACCTTTGCCTTCGGAGGGCAACGATGCCAGTCGTAATCGTCCCTCGATCGGCCAGATGTCGCGCGCCATGGAAAACTGCCCCCTCAGCGTCATGAGGAATTGCCCCCTCCTTGGATAGCTGAGGAGAGAGTGAATGAAGCGGGAACGAATCACTGAAGGCTCGCCGTGGAATGATCCACGGGGGCAGGTGATGAAGACGCCGGATGACGTGGCGGAGATGATGCGCCTGAGGGCGTGCGGGTGGGGTGTGAAGCGGATTGCGCGGTTCGAACAGATGCCCATCAGTCTGCTGGGTCATTCAGATCGCGCAGTTTTCATCCTTGCACTTCCGCAAGCAGCGAAGTCTCGAAGCGGGCGAACAGAGATGCCGGGCCTGGGTACACCTGGGCGCATCCTGCTTGCCGCAGCGACTGCTCCGTGAACCCGCCGCAGAGAACACCGATCGTGCGGATACCGGCCTTCCCGGCCGCCTCCGCATCGTAGGGCGTGTCTCCGATGGTGACGGCGTCGGCTCCTTTGAGCTTAAGTTTTCTTAGAACGACTTCGAAGATGTCCGGTGCCGGCTTGGACTCCTCGGCGTCTTCGGAGGCGGCGGTGACTTCGACTAGATCGGCGACGCGCGCGATCTCGAGGTACTCGGCGACCTCGTCCTTCTTGGCCGACGAACCGACGGCGATCCGGACGCCGACGTCGCGCACGCGCTTGAGCAGATCCGGGACTGCGGTGAACGGGCGCACCAGCGGCAAATATGCGCTCTTGAAGCGTCGGCCGCGCCATTCCTCCAGATCCTTGCCATGGTCCCGTTGCGCGTCCTCGCTCAGGAAGTGCGGAATCAGCTTGTCGCCGCCTTTGCCAATCTGGCCCCGGGCCTGCTCGAAGCTCACGTCATGGCCGAACTTGACCATCGCTTCGTGCCAGGCAAGCGCATGCAGATCGACCGAATCTATCAGGGTCCCGTCAATGTCGAAGATGGCTGCCTTGGGCATCAGGTCCCTCCGGGGCGCGACCGCCCGATCTGTTCGTACCAGCTCGCGTACGGCGTGCTCTTCGCCATGTGCCGATTGAGATCCGGCGCGCCGTCGCTCCACCAGACAGGGCCTCGCTCCCCGAGGGCCTGCTTGACCTCGTCGACCGCCTTGTGCGCGGCCGCTTCGGCCTGGCGGTCGACACTTTGCTTCGCATCGCGGACGGCGCGCCGTGCAGTCATCAATCGGTGGACGAGGTCGGACCGCTCGGCCTCGTCCAGCGCTGGGTTTGCCATTCGCCAAAGACGTCCGCGGACGACAAAGTATCGGCCATCCGGTGTCACCGGGTGCTTCACGCCGACTTCCGCCGCGCCCCGGCCGCCGGTTTCTTGGCAGCGGTCTCCTTTGCGGGCTTCTTGCCCTCGATCGACATCAGCATTTCCTTCTGGCCGGCCGCCGCCTTTCGCGGCTTCTTGGCGGGCTTTGAGGCCTTCGCCGGCGCGGTCTCCTTGCCGACGGATCGGCGCAGGGCCTCCATCAGATCGACGACGTTGGTCGATGCCGGGCGCTCCTTCGGCGTGATCGGCTTGCCGGCGCGCTTCTGGTTGATGAGGTCGATCAGCGCGGTTTCGTAGTGGTCCTCGAACTTGTCCGGATCGAACCGCCCTGCTTTCTGATTCACGATGTGCTTGGCGAGATCCAGCATGTCTTTCGTGACCTTCACGTCCTGTATCTCGTCGAAATATTCCTGCTCGCTGCGCACCTCATAGGGATAGCGCAACAGCGTGCCGACCAAGCCCTTGTCCATCGGCTCGAGTGCGATGATGTGCTCCCGGTTGGTCAGCACCACGCGACCGATGGCGACCTTGTTCATCTCGCGGATGGTCTCTCGGATCACGGCGAAGGCGTCATGCCCGACCTTGCCGTCGGGACGGATGTAGTAGGGGCGGATCAGATAGCGCGGATCGATGTCGGTCCTGTCGACGAACTCGTCGATCTCGATGGTCCGCGTGGACTCCAGCGCGATCTCCTCGAGCTCCTCCTTGGAGACCTCGATGTACTGGCCTTTGTCGAGTTCGTAGCCTTTGACGATTTCCTCGTTCGGCACCTCGTCGCCGGTGTCGGCGTCGACCTTCAGGTACTTGATGCGATGGCCCGTCTGCCGGTTGAGCTGGTTGAAGCTGATCTTCTCCGACTCGGAGGTGGCCGGATAGAGCGCGACCGGACAGGTCACCAGTGACAGACGCAGGAAGCCTTTCCAGTTGGCGCGGGGGGCCATGAACGCGGTACTCCGGAGGGACGGTGCTGGATTCAAGACGAACGGAGCCTGCCGGTTCCGACATCCTCCGGGCTCGCCAACAGGAAAATCGGCCATCTGCCCGCGGCGCTCTCAGGAACGTCCGAAAACGTCGTGAATCGCTTGTTTTCCTGGTACCTCGTGGAGCTTTTGGCCGGTATTGTGGACCCATGGACGCGCTGACCCAGCCCCTCAGAGACGGGCATACTCTGGACCCGGGGGACCTGGCCGCAATGGCCGACGCGTTGGCTCAGTCGGCCGACTACAGGGTCCTTCGGCGCCTGATCCCCCGGTCTCCCTACACGCCGGCCGCCGGCCAGGAGGTCCGGACGGGCATTCTTCTCGACACCGAGACAACCGGCCTCGACCACGCCAAGGACGAGATTATCGAGCTCGGGATGGTCGCGTTTGACTATACCGCCGAGGGACGGATCGTCGGCGTCAGAGACACGTTCTCCGCCTTCAACGAACCGAGTGCGCCGATCTCGGCGGAAGTGACGGCACTCACCGGCATTACCAACGAAACCGTCGCCGGCCAAAAATTTGACGATGCCGCCATCACGGCCTTCGTCGAAAGCGGGGTCATCACGATCGCGCATAATAGCAGTTTCGACAGAAGGTTCGCCGAACGCTACTGGCCCGTGTTCGAGCACAAGGCCTGGGGCTGCAGCATGAGCGAGATCGACTGGCGCAAACATGGCTTCGCCGGCTCGCAGCTCGGCTATCTCCTGAACGGAGCCGGTTACTTCCACCGAGCGCACCGCGCCGTCGACGACTGCCACGCTTTGCTGGAGGTGCTCGCGTTCGAATTGCCGACGACCGGCTCGCCGGCGCTGGCGCTGCTGCTGGAGACCGCCCGCAAGCCGACGCTGCGGGTCTGGGCGGAGCAGACCCCGTTCGAGCTAAAGGATTCGCTGAAACGGCGCGGCTATCGGTGGAATGACGGCAGCGACGGCCGACCCAAGTCCTGGTTCATCGACGTCGACGAGACCGCTCTCGACGACGAGATCGCGTTTCTAAGGACCCAGATCTACATGCAGGACGTCGAGCCAACCGTGCAGAGGCTGACCGCATTCACACGGTTCTCCGGCCGGATCTGAGGCGGCCTAGCGGCCGAGACGCTTCTCCACTTGCTTGCGGCTGTTGCCGACCTTCTTGACGGCCTTCTTCACGGCCGATGCGGAGCGGCCGGTCTTCTTCGCTTCGTAGCGGACCTCGTAGTCCTGTCCCTTGGCGACCCGTGCCCGGTCCTGCTTGCGTCCACGCGCGGTCTTCTTCTTCGCTGCCGCCGTCGGCTCCTCCTCTTGCGAACTTTGATGAAGAACGCAACGCCGCAAGGATTCGCGGGTTCCGGAAACGAATCCTGCCGCTCGGGCTTTGAGTCCGCCAGTTGTTGAGGTGGAGTTCGTTGCGTGGCGTTTCAGCGGCGTAAACCGGCGGCGATTGGCGTGAAGGCGCCGTTTCCCGGCTTCGTAGAACCGGCGTTGGCATCATCGATCGAGAGGGTGCCGTCCGGAGCGCGATGGATTCATGAAATCAAGTTCGATGGCTACCGCGTCCAGGTTCATTTGGCGAACGAAGCCGTGAAGGTCTTCACCCGCCGCGGTCACGACTGGACCAACCGCATCAAGAAAGTCGCCGACGACGCTTGGCACATCAAGGCGGGGTCGGCGATCGTGGACGGCGAAGTCGTGGTCCCCGCTGCGGACGGCACCACGGACTTCTCGGTCCTTCAGAACGAACTGAAAGGCAGGTCGACCAGCATCGTACTGGTCGCCTTCGATCTCCTGTACCTGAACGGCCGCGACCTCCGTAAGCTGCCGCTCTTCCAGCGCAAAGCCGAACTCAAGAAGATCGTCGGCGGCACCGAAATCCAGTTCAGCGAAAGCTTCGAGATTGAAGGCCGCGAGATGTTCGCGCACGCCTGCAAGATCGGACTGGAGGGAGTGGTCTCGAAGGTTCGCGACAGCGCGTACGCCAGCGGCCGGGGCAACAACTGGGTCAAGAAGACCTGTGCCCAGCGGGAGACGCTGGCGATCGCGGGCTTCGCGCTCGACGAGGGAAAGTGGGACGGCATCTACCTTGGCCGCCGAAAGGGCAGCGACCTGGTCTACGCCGGCAAGGTCGACCACGGCTTCGACAAGACCTCGGCCGCCGAGCTCCGGCGGCGACTGGAGCCGCTTGTCCGGAAGACCCAGCCCTACGCGAAGCGGATCGCCCACAAGGGTGTCTGGGTCGAGCCGAAGCTGCTCGCCGAGATCGAGTATCGGGCGAAGTCAGCCGAAGGAAAGGTCCGGCACCCGTTCTACAAGGGCCTTCGCGAAGACTTGTGATGGCCCAGGCGGATGCCTCGAACCAAATCGGCGACTCCGGATTGACACGCATGCACGAGGAGAAAAACCGGAATATCCAACTTCGTAACCTTGCTGGTCGAAGACGATCCGCTGCAGCGGGAGATCATGTCCGACCTGCTCCGGGACGAAGGTTTCGAAGTTGTCGAGTGCGCGACGGCCGAAGCGGCGGAGCTCATCGTTGCTTCGAGCCGGCAACATGACGGGAGCGGACTTGGCCCAATACGCGCGAGGGCGCCACCCTTGGCTCAACATCATCGCAATATCCGGCACCGTGGTCGATCGCCTGCCGCCGCGAACGGCCTTCCTGCAGAAACCCTTCGTCCCCCGCCAACTTCTTGATGCGGTCAGAGCCTGACAGCTGACAGGATTAGACCACGACGCCATGCTCAGACGAGGCGGCCAAGCCGACACAGCAGCGCACCTCGATGACTCGTCGTCATCCCCCGCCTCACGCATCGTCGGTGACTCGACCACATGCAGTGGGACGTCGAGATCGCCCGCAAGGATGGCTCGATGCGTGGTCTCCCAAGTTTCATCCGAGGAACTTACCGCCGGACAGCGCATTTCTTGGGCATCAAGTTCTCAAGGAAGGAAACGACATGGCTGAAGGATTCGCACAAACGGCGGCAGAGGAGACCGTCGAACCGTCGCTCGCCGGCGTGTCCTGGGCGGCCGTATTGGCGGGCGCTGCGGCTTCGCTCGCAATAACCCTCGTGCTGCTGTCCTTCGGCATGGGCTTCGCGGTCGTGTCGCCGTGGGGCAATTCCGGGGTGTCGGCGACGACGTTCAAGATCGGCACCGGTCTCTATTTCATCGTGATGGCGATGTTGTCGTCCGCGATCGGCGGCTATCTCGCCGGCCGTCTCCGGACGAAGTGGGTCGGCGTCCACACGACCGAGGTCCTGTTCAGGGACACCGCCCACGGCTTCCTGGCCTGGGCGGTCGCGTCCGTGCTCGGAGCCGTGCTGCTGGCCTCGCCCGCCAGCACGCTTCTCGGCAATGCTCTCGGCGGCGCCGTCCAGGGCGCGGCAAGCGCGACGAACTCCGGGCCGATGGCGGGTTACGTCGATACGCTGCTGCGTCCCAACGATCCGTCCGCACAGGCACAGGGGCAATCCGATCCGCGGCCAGAGATGGTGCGCCTGCTGACCACCGACTTCCGTACCGGAAGCAATGTGAACGCGAACGATAAGGCCTACATCGCCAAAGTGGTGGCCGCGCGCACCGGCCTCAGCCAGGCCGACGCCGAGAAGCGCGTGAACGACGTCGTGATCCAAGCCAAGACCGACCTCGAGGCCGCTCGCAAGGCCGCGATGCAAACGGCCATCTGGCTGACGCTGTCGCTGTTCATCGGTGCATTTTCCGCAACCCTCGCCGCCATGGAAGGCGGCGGACTTCGGGACGGGACATGGGGAAAGAAGCGCTACGCAATCACTCAATCATCGCTGGCAAGAAACTGAGGAGAGAGAACCATGCCCATTCTGCTTTGGCTCGTTGGAATTCCGATCCCGCTTATCATTCTGATCATGCTTCTGCGCTGAGATCCTGGCCGCCGCGCGCTTTAAGCGTGCGGTGGTCGCCTTGCCGCGCCGGTTCACATTCGACCGCGGATTCGCGGCATCAAGTGCGATCGAACTATGGGCGAGAACGGGCGTTTATCGACCATGTCAGACGCGTTCGACTAATGAGACCCGCGTCTTCGGCCGCGACCAAGGCGTGCGCGGTCTGTTGCGGGTGACGCTTCCACCGTTCCTCGCGACGCACCTTCTGATGCCGGACTTCGCCGAGTTCGCGCGCCTGCATCCCGACATCGAGATGGAAGTCCTTTCGACCGGCGAGGTGGCGAACCTCACCAACAGGGAAGCCGACGTCGCGGTCCGCAACGTCGGCGACCGCAAGAACCTGGCGCTCAATCTTCACGGCCTCAAGGGTCCGGAGATGTACGGCGGCGTCTACATGTCCCGCGATCGACTGGCCGCGTGGCGAAAGGGCGCGACAGACCCGCTCCGGTGGATCGTCGTGAACGACGACGAGCTGCCAGGTTGGGTTCGCAAAGGAGCGGTCCGCACCACTGGGTCGCCGTTCAAGACCCCGGACGCAGGAGCCCAGATTGTCGCGGCACGGCAAGGGATCGGGATGACGAGACTCCCGTGCTTCGTCGGAGACGCCGATCCTTCGTTGATCAGGGTGCCGGGCATCGACCTGCACATGTATGGAACACTCTGGCTTCTTACCCAGGGCGAGACGCGCAAGACCAAGCGCGTGCGGCTCTTCACGGAATTCCTATCCAAGAGGCTTGCCAATCACTCTTCTCTGCTGGCTGGACTATCCGTCGCGCGGGATCGATGAGCGGGCGTCGCCCTAAAACATTAGGCCCGAATGCCTCGAGGCTCCTCGAAATCGACCGAGATTGACGCCCCGAATCGCCGAGCGGGTGGTACACGGCGGTGGTCACAAATCACGGCCGGGCTATTTAGGAATCCTGGTTTTGCGGCGGAATTCGCGCAATTGCGGCCCAGGGGGAGAGAGTCCCACTCTCTCCGCCAGGGCCACCTGACCGAGCGAGAGGTGTTCGCGGCTCTGAACTGCTCGCTAGGCATGCCCGATTGCGCCGGCGACCGCGCAGCGCATTAGGAACGAATTGCCTCCGGCTTGGTCGATGGGCGTGCCGGGCCATTTGCCCCGATGCATCCGGAGATGCTTTCTCGACTGTCGGTGATGGAATGGCCAGAAGCTGCACGTCGCCGGCGTGACGGTGCCCGAGAAACATTCGAGGCTTTTGCGCGGTATCGTGTCACACGGCCTAGCCGGGGCGGTCTTGAAAAAATCCCGCGGCGCTTCCAACCACCTTCTGCGCAGAAAAGGCAGGGCGGCGCGAATGCCTTCCCGATGAGATCGATGCTGGCCTCGCGATCGCTCGAATCCTGCATTTGCACCACGACGCGCCCCGCCTGCAAAAAGGCGCTTCATGACTTCCTCGATAGGTGATTGTCCCGATTGCTCAGATGTCGGACGAGGGTGAGAGCCTAATTAGACCCCCCTGACTTTTTCCGAGCTCAAAAATTGACGAAAAAAATCGATGGAAATTTGTTAGTGCTGTCAGGAGGATCCGAGATCGAGTCGTTTTCAAAACGAAATCGAGTCGTTCTTAAAGCGGAAATCGAGTCGTTTTCAAAGTGTCCGCACATGGTTGATGACGTTGGTGGGCCCGGCAGGACTCGAACCTGCAACCAGACCGTTATGAGCGGCCGGCTCTGACCATTGAGCTACGGGCCCGCTGCGACGTGGCTTCCAACGTGATACTCTGGGCGGCATAGACCGACAAGTCTTCATGACGCCTGGGCGGGATAGGCTGAGATCTGCGCTGCGACCACGTCCGCGCACAATCCGAGATCATGGATCGAGTGATGCCTGCCACAGAAGATCAGTGATTCACAACGTGTCGGACTGCGATGCGATCAATAGCTGCCCATTAGCGAACAGCGCCAAAACCTGCCCGTCGTTCTAAGCGAATAGGTGCATCTTGATGCAGTCCACAATCTCGCGTGTCGTGAGAGTGCCTGCACAGCCGAATACGGAAACTACGTCTGCGTATTGTGAGGATCGTTTGCCGATTGATGAGATGGCCGGTCATTGCGAACGGTTGAGATACCTTCATCGAATACACTCGTTGGAGGGTTCAAGGTAAGTTGGCGTCAGAGGCACTCGCCAATCGTGATGACCCCATGTGCAGGAGTAAGATTCACCGATAGGTAGGATATGATGACGAGCCTAGCGCGATCGCAGTGGTCTCAAAATGTGGCCTGGTCAGGTGGAAATGGATGGGGCGGACTCTATGTCATCTAGACGGACACGGCGGTCCGCCCCAACATCACGGCGACGGCTCCGTAATGGTATTGCACATCAAGCAAGCTCTATGCCGAACTGAGACCCCCAGAACTTGCTGGTGCATCGAACTTGAAATGATCCGAAGATAGTCAGTCGTATGCAGCGTCAATTCAAGATCTTGCGCGCGTTGTCTGCAAGAGAGGCTCTGCAAATTGCGGCGCCTCAGTGAATCATTTTCTGTCTCTGCTGCGCTCTTAATGGCTGCCTTGCCATAGTGTGCCTGGTGAGCGCGTTACTCTCCGAGCGGCATATGAGTGCGAAACGGCTTACGGTCTCACCCCGCTCGCAGGTACCCCTGCCGCGAGCGTTCTAACTGAGACCTGAAGAGTTGCCTGGCCGCACTGATTGCGGTCTGCATCGCGCGCCTAGGCGAGGCTTCCTGCTCCTCTCTCTTTGAGCGCTTTGCTGGCCTGTCTGGGTGGAGGCGGCGAAACTCTAACCTACCCCGAAGGGACGGCTGTCAAGCAAGCTACCAAACTCTGCTGAGCCAAGAGGGCTCCGCGGGGTGTCTCTTAAACAACGTCGCGAGTTCCTTCTCTCAATAGGGGATCTCTGGTCCTCGCTATTTTAAGCCCCTATTCGAAAGAGGATGAATCGAACGTGGCGTCAGGTTGTAAGCAAGATGCGAGAACGACGGCCACTCGAATATTACAAATCGCTCCACGTCTTGCGGAATGCTCGGCGGGCAACATTGTAGGATTCACGACAGGAGGTGACCGACGCAAGTCGACGCTCTGGGCGGCCGCGTTCCTTTTCGCGTCTACATTTGTCGCCGAGCCACACGCTGCGCAAGCTGAGCCTGCTAGCGACAGTCTGAATTGGTTGTCCAGCACGAAATCAAACGGCGCCTCCGCAGTCGCCGTCAAAAGGTCGATCTCTCCGTTTGGGACACGTGGATCAGACGACCTGACTGTGGCGCACGAGCCCACCACGACGTGGGATTTGCTAGCGGAGAAAGCGGCTAATGGCGGCAACGTGCCGCAATCCTCTGGCGTTGCCTGGGCTGCAGCCACCGCCCCCGGCCCAGACTCTTTTTGGACAAAGCCGCGGTGGACCCGCGCTTTGATTCGGGCGAGCAGAGTAGCAAGATCACAACTTCGCTCATCAAGTCGGTGCCGCTGCAGAGCGATTATTCGCCGGCATTGCAGATTGAAGGCGGTCTGATCCAGAAGGGTCAGATGCCGCTCCTCGGCATGCTCGGGCAAGGGACGCGCAACTATGAGATTCATCACTCGGCCAAAGTGACAATCACCGGTATCGGCACGGGCTTTGTCGTTGGCCAAGCCATGTCGACCACCGACGACAAATGGCTGCGTAGCTTCGGCGTCGAGCAGACGCTCTTCAAGGGGGGCACGATCTCCATCGACATCGGAGAGACCGCACAGATGTCCTCAATGAGGACGTTTCGTTAAGCGGCGGGCATTCCGTTCGGCAGGAAGCAGACGTCGCCATAGCATTCGGCGGTTAAATGGCGAGGTTTCGTTGATGGATAGAGAACCTGCGGGATCGCGGATGCATCCGTAAGCTCTTATGTTCCAATTTTGACTAAGCGTCTACACATAGCGGCGCTTGTCCGATTCGGACGTTTCTAGACGAACGGGCGACACGGAAGCCGCGATGGTACGTAAGCAATTCGTGTTTATTGGAATGGCAATGGGCAGCATAACAAGTCGGGAATGAAGAAGCGCTAGTCCATGAAGCCCACCTTGCACTAAAGACCTCAGTGCGACTGTCGGGCTCGATGGATTTCTGGCTTGCGATGCCATTCGACGTGTCGTGCGTCCTGGCGGCTTCCAGACATTCCTTGGTGAGGTTCTCGACAATCTGAGGCGCGCAAGTGCCAGCCATTGCCGAACTGGCGCGGACGAAAGTGCAGCGACCAGCGTTTGTTAGGCGACCCCAGGATCCAAGCCGGGATTCACACAGCTCGCGGACGCCGAATCCTTGCTCACGATTGTCGGTGGACCCCATTGATGTGGCGACGGTGCGCCCGCGAGCGGGCGTGGCTGCGCCGAGAGTGATGATGGTTCTTCGAGAGCCGTGACTCAGTACCGAAGTTGTTGTCGTGCACTTCAGCTCTATGATAAGCAGGAATTGGACCAGCTTTGAAAGGATTGCGTTATGAGTCTGACGCAGAGATTTGAGTTTCGGCAGTCGCTGGTGATAACGCCGCAGTTGATGCAGGCGATCAAGATGCTGCAATTGTCTAATCTAGATCTCACGACCTTCGTCGAGGAAGAGCTAGAACGCAATCCGCTGCTCGAGCCCGCTGACGACAATGAGCGCGCAACCAGTGATGTTTCTGACGAAGCCAGCTTATTTAGGGACCGCGAGGAAAGCGGAGGCGAGGACCATGAGCCCTCGGGCGTGACCGCCGAAGCGTTTGAGATCGGCCAGGAAGAATGGCCGAACTCTGATATCGGCAGCCGTATTGAGATCGAACACAACGTTGTTTCTGAAGAAGCTGCCGAGGCGGGCGTTCGCAACACCCAGGATGCACCCACGAGCGTATACCCTGAATGGGGCGGCGGCGCCTCCGGTGACGATGACTACAATCTCGAAGCCTTCGTCGCGGCAGAGACGACACTTTCCGACCATCTCGCCGAGCAGCTCGTGGTCGCGTTCGTCGCGCCGGCGCAGCGCATGATCGGGCAGTATCTGATCGATCTCGTCGACGAGGCCGGCTATCTGCCGCCCGATCTTGGCGGGGCTGCCGAAAGGCTTGGCGCAACGCAAAAGGACGTCGAGGACGTTCTTGCCGTGCTACAGAAATTCGACCCGCCCGGCGTCTGCGCACGTAGCTTAAGCGAATGCCTGGCGATCCAGCTTCGCGAGCTTGACCGCTACGATCCCGCGATGCAGGCGCTCGTCGAGCATCTCGATCTCCTCGCCAAGCGCGACATCGCGAGCTTGCGCGAACTCTGCGGCGTCGACGACGAGGATATCGCCGACATGATCGGCGAGATCCGCCGCCTTAATCCGAAGCCCGGCATGAAGTTCGGCTCCGCGCGCCTGCAGACCATGGTGGCGGACGTCTATGTTCGTTCGGGTCCCGACGGCGGCTGGCATGTCGAGCTCAACAGCGACACCTTGCCGCGCGTGCTCGTGAACCAGACCTATTACACCGAGCTGTCAAAGAGGATCGGCAAGGACGGCGACAAATGCTATTTCGCCGATGCCTTGCAGAACGCGACCTGGCTGGTGCGCGCACTCGATCAGCGCGCCCGCACCATCCTGAAGGTCGCGACCGAGATCGTGCGCCAGCAGGACGGCTTCTTCACCCATGGTGTCGCGCACTTGAGGCCGCTCAACCTGAAAGCGGTAGCCGAGGCTATCGAGATGCATGAATCGACTGTCTCGCGCGTCAGCGCCAACAAATACATCGCGACGAATCGCGGCACGTTCGAGCTGAAATATTTCTTCAGCGCACCGATTGCATCGGCCGATGGGGGCGAGGCGCATTCCGCCGAAGCCGTCCGCCACCACATCAAGCAGCTGATCGATACGGAGGAGCCTTCCGCAACCCTGTCCGACGACACGATCGTCGAACGGTTGCGTGCGTCCGGTATTGAAATCGCCCGGCGCACGGTTGCTAAGTACCGCGAAGCCATGCGCATTCCCTCTTCGGTACAACGTCGTCGCGACAAGCAGAGCACCCTTGATAACGTCCTCTCCATCGCCCTGTCCGATCGTTCCCGCAACACCGAGCCGGCCTGATTGCGCTCAAAGCTAAATCATGATCCGGACCTGAAGGCCCGCGTTAGCGCAAAGTGTGAAGCGGTTTTCCGGAAAAGATCATGCGCAGACAACAACCTAAAGCGCGATGACGATTCATCCTCATCTCATCACGCTTTAGGCATCGATCAAGCCAGCCGTTGCCTCAGCTGCGAGACCTATGGGTGTATCGAGACTATTACGGGCTGTCAGCCAGGCTTTCGTGACTGGAGACAACTGGGATAGTCACATGATACCTGCCTATGGACAATCTCGTCGGGCGCATCAGCCGCATATTTTGGTCAATGGGGCACGAGGACGACTCGTGCACGGAACGATTTTTGACAGAAGCTAAGATGAGGGACTTCTAGAAAGGGGGCATTCCAAGATCGCGTTTCGTGCGCCCGGAGAGGAGTGGAAAAGCGAGCTGAAAACAAAAACCCCGGCATTGCTGCCGGGGTTTCGTATTTCTGTTGAAAGCGTAGGACTTAGAAGTCCATGCCGCCCATGCCGCCGCCCGGGGGCATGGCGGGGCCGGCAGCGGCCTTCTTCGGCAGCTCGGCGACCATGGCCTCGGTGGTGATCAGCAGCGCCGCCACGGAGGAGGCGTTCTGGATCGCGGTGCGGACCACCTTGGTCGGGTCGATGATGCCCTTCGAGACCAAGTTGCCGTACTCGTTGGCCTGGGAGTCGAAGCCATAGGCGTACTGATCCTTCTCCAGGATCTTACCGACGATCACCGAGCCGTCTTCACCGGCGTTGATCACGATCTGGCGGGCCGGCCAGGACAGCGCCTTGCGCACGATCTCGACGCCGGTCTTCTGGTCGTCGTTCTTGGTGCGAAGGTTCTTAAGCTGCTCGGTCGCGCGGAGCAGGGCGACGCCGCCGCCCGGCAGGATGCCTTCCTCGACAGCCGCGCGGGTCGCATGCATCGCGTCATCAACGCGATCCTTGCGCTCCTTCACCTCGACCTCGGTCGCGCCGCCGACGCGAATCACCGCGACGCCGCCAGCGAGCTTGGCAAGACGCTCCTGGAGCTTCTCACGGTCGTAGTCCGAGGTGGTTTCCTCGATCTGCGCCTTGATCTGGGCCACGCGCGCTTCGATGTCGGCCTTCTTGCCGGCGCCGTTGACGATCGTGGTGTTCTCCTTATCGATTATCACCTTCTTGGCGCGGCCGAGCATGTTGAGCGTGACGTTCTCGAGCTTGATGCCGAGATCTTCCGAGATCGCCTGGCCGCCGGTCAGGACCGCGATGTCCTGCAGCATGGCCTTGCGGCGATCGCCGAAGCCGGGAGCCTTGACTGCCGCGACCTTCAGGCCGCCGCGCAGACGGTTCACGACCAGGGTCGCGAGCGCTTCGCCCTCGACGTCCTCGGCGACGATGACCAGGGGCTTGCCGCTCTGCACCACGGCCTCCAGCAGCGGCAGCAGCTCGTTCAGCGAGGAGAGCTTCTTCTCGTTGATGAGGATGTAGGCGTCGTCCATCTCAACGCGCATCTTCTCCGCGTTGGTGACGAAGTAGGGCGAGATGTAGCCGCGGTCGAACTGCATGCCCTCGACGACGTCGAGCTCGGTCTCGAGCGACTTGGCTTCCTCGACGGTGATGACACCCTCGTTGCCGACCTTCTTCATGGCGTCGGCAAGGAATTCGCCGATCTCCGCGTCGCCGTTGGCGGAAATCGTGGCGACCTGGGCGATCTCTTCGTTCGAGGTGACCTTCTTGGAGTTCTTCTGGAGGTCCGCGACGACGGCGTCGACGGCGAGGTCGATACCGCGTTTGAGATCCATCGGGTTCATGCCGGCGGCAACCGCTTTGGCGCCTTCACGGACGATCGCAGCCGCGAGCACGGTGGCGGTGGTGGTGCCGTCGCCGGCCGCATCAGCGGATTTGGAGGCGACTTCGCGCACCATCTGGGCGCCCATATTCTCGAACTTGTCGTCGAGCTCGATCTCCTTGGCGACGGTGACGCCGTCCTTGGTGATGCGGGGGGCGCCGAACGACTTGTCGAGCACGACGTTACGACCCTTCGGGCCGAGCGTGACGTTCACGGCATTGGCGAGGACGTCGACGCCGCGCAGCATGCGGTCGCGGGCGTCGACGCCGAATTTCACTTCTTTGGATGACATATTAGTTTCCCTGAGTTGTTCCATCTCACCCTTGGCGCCCGGCAGGCATTCCTCAGAGGTGAGCGATGCGAGCGGGTTGAATTAAGCGACCTTCTTCTTGGCCGACACGTCGGTGAGAACGCCCATGATGTCGCTTTCCTTCATGATCAAGAGCTCCTGGCCGTCGATCTTAACCTCAGTGCCTGACCACTTGCCGAACAGCACACGATCACCGACGCCCAGATCGATCGCGATCAGTTTGCCGCTCTCGTCGCGGCCACCGGGGCCAACGGCAATCACTTCGCCCTGGGAGGGCTTTTCCTTGGCCGTATCGGGAATGATGATGCCGCCAGCGGTCTTCTCTTCTGCGTCGATGCGCTTGACTACGACGCGATCATGAAGCGGACGAAAGTGCATGCAGTCCTCCTAAAACATTTGCAGGAGTTGAGGATTTCAACGTTGTTAGCAGTCTGTGCCCGCGAGTGCTAACGCAGGCGCAGCTGAAATAGGATGGGGTTCTTTTGGGAGCAAGGGCTGCCAGCAAAAAATCAGCTCTCATAAGCGTGTCTATCTGAATCATTAGCGTTGCTAACTGGCCCGCGCGCAATGAGCGCAGTGTGACTGCTCGGCCGAGGTCTGCACGATGTCGCGACGGATGATCTAGGCCTGGAAGAATCTGCCGGAGATTAGTGCCTCGAGATTCTTCGTCATCGCTAATGCCATTCATCTGATTGACTGCTGGGATACCGGCTCCGACTGAAGCGAACGCTAGCGCTGATGAACGCGCTGGCAACAGGAGTTCGCCGTGGCTTGCTTCAGTGGACCGGATTCTCGTCGAGTTACCGCCATGTCCGCAACAGCGAGAGAGCGTGAACAGGTTCGCTGATGCCCCTCATTCTGATCTCGGAAATAAGCGCCATATTTATCTTGCTCAATCGCTAACTTTGGCAGTTGACAACAGCTGGATGAAAGCGGCGAGCCGCCGGCGGCAGCCTCTTCGGAGCTGAACGAAATGCGCGGGTTCGAACATAGGCATCACCGACATGAGACAAACCGCGCTATTGCGGAGCGGAAGCCTGGTGCAAATCCCGGCAAAAGCGGATCGGCACGTCCCCAAGCTTCGTACCTCGGCCGAGCGGCCGCGCGAGGGAACTGATTCAACGCCAACACTCTCGCAAAGCTCAATCGCGCTTTATCTACTCTGCGGGGCGATGATGATCGTATACGCATACGTTTCGCGTCCTACGATTGCAACTAGATCCGCCACCGGGAGGCAAAGAGATGCAAGCTACCCCAGTTTCGCAGTACCTTCTTAAGACCGGTCGCGAGAAGAGTGGCGTGAGGGGCGGCACCGACGACTGGATCGGAAATACGCCGAGTCCGCCCCCGCGTCACCCTTGGGAGCGGAGGTGACGCGACTTTGAAGTTAGCAAACAATCCGATCATGCAGCTACTGCAACTATCTCACACCAGGATGGCACGCATACGGGTTGAATCGGCCGCGGCGTTAGGTTGTATGCTGCGGAGCCCTAGAGTGTCCGTCCTGGCTTTGCGCAGAGAACCTGACTGTTGACGACGAGCCCAAGCGACGGACAAAGAAAATTGCAGACAAGGCGAAAGATGCAAGGCTAACATCGATCAGAAACAATAATTCAATTTCGTCGTTAGTAGGACCGCTCAAGGCGACCAAACCAAGGTCTTCAATCTCGATAGTGCGTCAGTCGCCCTCTTTTCTGCTCCTAGGCTTCCCCTCTCGTTGGATAGAATTCATCCATTGCTGCTCGATCGCAATGACCGCGGCAGATTGGTCAGGCGATCGGGACCCCATCTCTTCCAAAACGCGGTTGCGTCTCATGCCGGAGCCCGCGTCTGGTCTGAACTTGACTGAGCTCGTTAGCCTGAGTTCGGTCGGAGCGAAATTCAGGCCGCAACGAATCTAGTTCTCGTCCTTGTCTGTACAGATCCGACTGCGTCAGCCGCTCGATCATTGTTCGACGTCTGACAGCGCGGCACAAGTGTGTGAGATCCAAAACACTTGCGTGCTGTCGCGCCTTCTCGGCTTCTTTGCGAAGCGCGACAAGGCGCTGACAGCTCGCGAGGGACGCTGGCACGACCCTTGCTCCCTCTCACCGTAGACCAATCGAGGCCAGTAGGAAGGAGCTGACCATGAGCAGCACGACAGGATCTTGGGCTTACGGAGAGAAAGCGCCCATGCCAAGTCAAGAGCAGACCAAAACGAAAGAAGTTCGTGGCTCTTCGAGCCGCGGCGGCTTTGGAGCTATGCCGCAGGATGCAAAAGCTGCAGCAAAAGCCGCTAAGGGGCGCTAACGAAATCGGGCGCACGACTGCCCGGTTATGCAGGGCCGAAAGTGCGGTACCGCTGACCTCGCCCTGCCCCTTGACGGCAGGGCGAGGAGGCGTCGCTGCTTTGGCCATTTATAGGAGCTGGCAACCGCAGTTGCTCATTGCATCGCCTAGAATGAATGGGTTGGATGGGAATTGACGGGCTTTTTGCGATATAATGGAGGCCCCAATGCACGATCAGGTGGACTTTGCTGCATTTATGTTGGGAGTAAGCCACACCGATCTGTACAGGTCCCAAAACAGGCGGCCGTCAGATCGTCGTTTTCAACTTTCCTGAATTGGTTCGCCGCTCCTATATAAAGACACTGACTGTTACGATACAAGCGAGCACCACTACAGAAAAATTGTGAATGCATATGCTCCATCGGCGTTCCCACGGCTAAACCTGAAAGCAATTTCCGCCGGTCATGTGAAGCCGTGCGATACAATTCTAGCTGAGCTAAGTCAGAGCGCAGCTGGCTTTCAAGAGCGTGTTGCGCCATTCGTCGCAGATCAAAGCACGGCAGATCAAAGCACGATCGAGATCTCACATGAGATCAAACGCTGGATGCTGATCTTGATGGCCAAATGGCTTTGCCGGGAGACCTGGTCGCGTATGCGATGATCCGTACGCTGATAAACGCTTTCCACGCATCCGCGACCTTCATAGCCTGGACCTTGATGCTTATTTCGGGAAGCAGTGTCGAAGAGGCCCTGTTTGAAGAAGCGGCGGCAGTCGGACCCGAGTTCGATTTTCGGAATTTTGGATCAGCTTCCAAGCTCCGGACGGCCTTGACGGAAAGCTTGCGACTCTATCGTCCCGCGTGGATGCAAGGCAGACACGTACGGACGAATCACATCGTGTCCGAGATGAACATTCCTCAGGGCAGCGCAGTCATGGTTTGCGCATACTCGCTGCATCGCAATGCAAAATATTGGAATCGTCCTGGGGAGTTTCTGCCGGAAAGGTTTAATGAACGCTCGACCTACGACGCCCGATGCTACCTGCCCTTCGGCGGAGGACACCATCTGCCCCGCATCTGGACTGTCAATTCCAATTTTCAATTGATTCTTGCTTACATGATCTGGCGGTTTCGCTTCACAGTGCATGGAATCGCATGTAAGCCTCGCGGGCTAATTGGGCTGAGATTGCATCCAGGTCTTTGGCTCAAGCTTAGGCCTCGACAGTGAACATCCGCTTTGAGCGGCGGGTGAAGCTTTGGTGCACGTCATGGATTTTCATGAGTGCACCGCCGTCGACGCGATCAACCTACTTGTCACGTCAAAGTGACCGCGAAATGGCTGCTCAACTTGCTGGAATCTCGCAGTCGTGCCTGTTTTAGGACTGATTGCTCTGGGAGCGGCCAAGCCCCTCACGCGGGTGTGCCGCCTGACCTTGATAGCGCAATGGTCAAACACTTGATCAAGCTAGCCGTGGCAAACGGTTTAGCAAGAAAGCAAATCCCGCCAGCCTCGATTGCTCGAGCGCGGACCGCATCGTCTGGGAAGGCCGTGATGAAGATGAACGGCATGCGATAACCGAGGCTTCGCATATGCCTCAGCAGGTCAATTCCGCTCATCAACGACATTTGGACGTCGGTAATCACACAGGACGTCTCTGTCAATTCCGCAGCGCTCAGGAACTCCTCCGCGGAGGCAAAGGCGTGGACCAAGTATCCGTACGATGCCAGAAGGTTGCTGGTGGCGCCGCGAACGGATGGATCGTCGTCGATGACTGAAATGACGGAATGCTTGGGCAAACTGTTTGCTCGAGATCCGGGAAACTGCTCGCCGCGGTTGCGGCCGGCGTTGGAAAGTGAGGGCTCGAAGCAGAATTGAAAAGCATACTTAGGTTTGTACGTTCCCCTTTGGTCGAGAAATCCCGAGAGCTTCACTTATTCTTATGAGCTCAGCCAGCGACTTCGCGCCCATTTTGCGCATGACCTGGCCGCGATAGATTTTGACGGTAATCTCTGCCAGCCCGAGCTCGCCCGCCACCTGCTTGTTCAGCAGGCCGGAGGCGACCAGGGCCAGAACATCGCGCTCGCGTGGGGTCAGACTTTCGAGCCGGGATCGTAGGTCAGAGACTTTTTTTTCGAGATCGCGCCGCTTGCGATCTCGTTCGATCGCGGCCCGCACCGCATCGAGCAGATCCTGCTCGCGTACCGGCTTGGTCAGGAAGTCGACCGCACCGCTCTTCATAGCCTGGACGGTCATGGGAATATCGCCATAACCTGTGATAAAGATGATCGGCGTGTGGATGTTGGCCTCAGCAAGTTCGGACTGCAGATCGAGGCCGCTCGATCCTGGTAGGCGGATGTCGAGAACGAGGCAGCTCGGTACCTCGGGCGGGTTCGCCTGCAAAACCTCCGCGGCAGAGCCAACAGCCTTGACCTTAAGCCCTACTGATTCAAACAGATTTGTAAGAGCCTTGCGCATCGAAGCGTCGTCGTCGACGATCAAGACGATCGGTTCATCGGTATCTGCGCGCGACTGTGGTGTTTGCGAAAACTCGCTCATGATGCACCCTCCTGGTGCACGCGAAGGTTCATGTAAAATGTCACGCTGCATCCCCTTTAAAAGTGCACCAAGCGCGTAAAAGCCGCTAAGAATGCTGGTGCGGCCAAATTATCCAATTTCGCTATCTGGGTCAGTATTGATCGCAAAACTGCCCATTTTGCGACTATATGGGCGATTCGGTCGCGGCAAAAGGACTACAAGCCCCGACCGGGCCCGTGTTGTGCGCGATCGAAGGCCTTGCTGCTCTGCCGCACGCCGCCTGAGGGCCTCACTGCGCCGGCGGTTGGAGGGCCCCAATTCCGTATCCCTGACCGGACTGCGGAGGGGGGCTCGACATTTCTTGCCAGAGATGCCGGTGGCCAGAGAGGACGTCCGCCTTCCACGGGCTTACGTCTTGCGTTCTCGCCGTTTGCGCACGCGACTGTCGCCTCACCAGGCTCTCATGAAACGAGCCGCTTAGGGTCGGCCATCCTGACTCGATCCCTCGCACCAAGAGGTGTCGCTCCCAAAAGGCGTTCTGAGCTAAGGTCTCATTGCGTTCAGCGAGCAGATTCGGATCTTCCCTTCGGGGAGGCGCATTCGTCCTTAACCACCTCGGTCGGCACTTGGGACTCCCCCAAGGAATGCAGCGCTGCCTTCGGTTGAGCGTTGCCTAGCGCCCGCGCCCACTCCTGGACCACCATTCTCCCGGCTGGGTAGCAGTCCCCGCGTCAAGCCCGGCAAGGGGACAGGTCACATTCCGCATTTTTTGCTGATGCCCGCAGAGAGCCGCGTAAGGCAGGGACGGATAATCTTGCAACACGTCTCCTTTGGCTTGGGTGGAATGGGACGAATGGTGGACTTTCCACAACGGCCTGAGGGCCGGCGTCAGTGAGGCTCGCGGCCGTTCTTCGCGGAGAATCCAGTGACCAAAAATAGTATCTCCTATTCTCGGTCGGGCGATTTGCATCGGCTAGATAGACTATCGTCCGGACCATAGGGTGGCGTCAGGACAGAGTCTGACGTGGGTCTCCTTCGCGAAAAACGCTGGCGCGTCTGCAGGGGGAGATCAGCTTAAGCAATGACTTAAGCGCGACGACGCCTATCCCAATCTCATCACGTGTGTGTACCGAACTCCTCCAAGATCCGACGCATGAAGATTAGTGATTCCAGGCCATTCGATCATCTTGCAGCTCACCTTGAATACATAAAAATCCGAGTGATCCAAATCGAAGAAAGGCCAGCCTTCGAGCCCGCATGGGCGGTTTGTCTCACCGACTTTCGGAATCGAGAAGAAGCATTGCTGATCCTGGTTGTCCGATTTGCGACCTGCTGTCAGGGCCAGAACACGTCCGGCTAGCAGATTGCCTTGTAATTCAACGTTCTCGGGTTGGCATAAGCTTTGTATGGCAGGACTTAGTGAGGACAGCCGCTCGAAGGACTCCCAGGTGTGACGAGGATATCAGATGCCGGTGTGCGTGGGCCGCAACTTCGGGATCCTCAACGTCGGCAGCGCCTGGCCCGGCGCTCCTGCGGGATGTTGCCAGCAAGGTTGAGCACGTCGAAATCGAGTTTGCTTCATGACGAGCCAGTGATCCCGATCTCTGTATGCGGGCCATCAACCGCATACTTACAGAAAGTGAGGTGGCGCGCTGGTGCAGACCTAGCTGCTCTCGCCGGTTGGGAGCTGCGGACGAGCACCGAACCTATCGGTGGCGCTGACGCCTGCCGTTTCTGAAGGGACTGGGCAAGACTCTGACGATGCATCGTTCGGCAGCGGTCCCGGCTCGAGGCAGCGGATACTCCTTTCCTAAAGCAGAGATGATAGGGCCGGCGAATTAAACCGGCCAGCGGTGTTGTATGGATAAACGAGTGAAAAAAGAAGTGCTGGACTTCCAGCACAAGCGCACGACACCGTTGGATTATCATCAGCTCGTTATCGAGTTTGCTGAACTTGCGAAGCTCGCGTGGCCAATGGTGCTGACGCAGCTTGGGCAAGTCGTGATGATGACGACCGATCTCGCGCTGATCGGAGGCCTCGGTCCCGAGGCGCTTGCTGCGGCAGCACTGGGTGTCGTGATCTTCCTCATCGGTTTCACACTCGGCGTCGGTTTGCTGGCCCCGATCGCGCCGCTGGCAGCGCAGGCGTTCGGAGCGAAAAACCTGGCCGCGCTCAGACGCACGGTGCGCATGGGACTCTGGGCGGCCCTGCTGCTATCGCTTCCGATCATTGCCTTTGCGCTAAACGGAGAACGAGCACTCCTCACTTTCGGCCAAGCGCCCGAGGTGGCGCGCCTCGCGCAGCAATACCTGCTCGGACTAGCCTTTGGCGTGGTGCCGGCCCTGGGTTTTCACGGGTTTCGCAACTTCATGGCTGCGGTCCACCGGCCGCAGCCGGTTTTGTGGATTACGATTGGGTCCATTCCTCTCAATGGGCTCATGGCTTATTTGCTCATCTATGGGAAGCTTGGCCTGCCGCCACTTGGGCTTTTCGGAGCCGGCCTTGCGAGCAGCTTCGTGAACTTTACGATGTTCTTGGTCGTGTTGTGGTTCGCCACAATGCGCTCCCCTTTCCGCGACTATCACGTGCTGGCGCGGCTGCGGCAATTCGATTGGCCGTTCATGAAGCGTTTAATCGCGATGGGAATTCCGGTCTCATTCATCGTTTTGCTGCAAGGCGGACTTTTTTTGGCCGCGGGGCTCCTGGCCGGCCTCGTCAGCATTAGAGCGCTTACTGCCCATCAGATCGCCCTTCAGGTCGACACGGTCCTATTCGTGGTTCCAGTAGGCATAAGCACGGCGGCGGCCGTGCGCGTCGGTCACGCCGTAGGTCGCCAGGACGGTCCGGGCGTCAAAAGAGCTGGGATCATTGCTATACTCCTTGGCATTATGGCTGCTGCGGTACTGACTATCGCGGTTGTCGCCGTACGGTTTGAAATCGTCGGCCTGTTTGTGGACGATACGACTGAGGGTGCGGGCGCGACGACAGACTTGGCGGCCAACCTCCTTTTGGTCGGCGCGAGCTTCTTTATCAGTGATGCCGCTCAGCACATTGCGGCGGGCGGCTTGCGTGGACTGAAGGACACTCGCATCCCGCTTCTTTTCGCCTGCGTAGCTAATTGGTTAATCGGCTTCACCCTTAGTTACGTGCTCGGTTTGAAGATTGGACTTGGTGCGATTGGTATCTGGATTGGTTTGTCAGTTGGGACGACCATCTACGCGTCTTTTCTCGTGACGCGTTTCCTGCTGCTGGCGAGCAGGTTTGCTCCGCGGTGTCCCGCAACCTCGTAAGTCAGGCATATGGTCAAGCAGAATTCCCAGAACCAGCAACGGGTTTTGGCTTCTCCGTTACCCAAAAGACCCTCCGGTTCGAAATATGATTCTGGTTTCTGACAATCTTGTCATGCGAGCCAAGTGTCGTGCACGCGGAACGATCCTTGTTCAGTGACATTCGATATCAATCGGGCAGCGGCACATCGAAGCACCGAGGCATGCCCTCGCCGAGATTAGTTTGACCGATCGGTCGGCATGTCTCGGCAAGCGAGCGCGCGCCTCGTCGCCCTTCGGTTGGAGGACTTTGATCCCTCGCGGTCACACCACCTGCTTTGTTCCGGATCCGGCCACCCATAGCGGGTGCACTTTCGCTTTCTCTTGGGGCCCGGTCGGTCCGGCGTCGCCAAGGTACGCCTGCCGTGCAACGAGCGCCTTCGTCTGTACGCGCCGAAGCTATTCTTGCCTTGCATATTCACCAAACACATGCGCCCGCTGTGGGGCTGCCGTCGCAGCCGGTCAGATCTGCGCATAGCTCAGCAAGGGTCCGAGAGTTAAAGGGGAGTGCCTTCGAGGTGACGGGTTCATAGCCGCGAGAGAGTCTCGCCGGCGCCCGTTCTCGGAGATTAGCGATGTCCAAACGGCATCCTCGCAGCGGGACCGGGCAGAACCGGGCAGGCCTTTATGACGAAATTACCGGTAATATCATTGCCGAGCTCGAGGCCGGCCGAGTTCCATGGGTGCAGCCTTGGGGGACAGCGGCGGCAAAGGCCCCGCTTGCCATGCCGAACAATGCCTCGACCAAGCGGCACTACAGCGGCATCAATGTCCTGATCCTTTGGGGCGCGGTCATCGAGCGTGGCTTCGCTGGTCAGAGCTGGCTCACCTTCCGCCAGGCGCTCTCGCTCGGCGGTCATGTGCGCAAGGGCGAGCGTGGTACGACAGTGCTCTATGCTGACCGCTTCGTACCGAATGATGAAAAGCGCCGAGCTGCAGAGACCGGCGAGGAAGCGCTGTCGATTCCCTTCCTGAAGCGCTTTACAGTCTTCAATGCGGATCAGTGCGACGGCCTGCCTTCGGAAATCGCGGCTACTGCGCCTCCTCGGCAGCAGGGAATGATCGAGCCAGCTGTCGAAGCCCTGATCAAGTCGACTGGCATTGAGTTCCGCATTGGCGGTGATCGTGCCTTCTATGTGCCGACAGAAGACTATGTGCAGGTGCCGCCGCCGCAGGCCTACTTCGAGCCGATCAATTGGCATCGCACGGCGCTCCACGAGCTTGGCCACGCAAGCGGTCATTCTTCACGGCTCAACCGCGATCTCAGTGGCTCTTTTGGCACCAGGAAGTACGCGTTTGAGGAGTTGATAGCGGAGCTGTCCGCCGCGTTCTCCTGTGCCTCGCTCGGAATCGTTCCGACAGTACGGCATGCCGACTACATCGCCTCCTGGTTGGAAGTTCTGCGGGAGGACAATCGCGCGATCGTTCGTGCCGCAAGCCAGGCTAGCAAGGCCGCGGACTATATCCTCGGCTATTTGCCCGATGCGGTGATCGCCGAGACGATGGAGGGAGCTGAGGCCGCCTGAACCGCTTGTCTCAGGCTTCTCATGCAGAGCAAGAAGGATTGCCAGATATCTGCGACGGGTCGGAAGCCGAAAGAGGTCCTCGGCCGCCCGTCGTGGAGAAACGAACAGCTCAATGAACGACTCAATCGTCTTCGCGCGACATACCTTCAAACTGGTGTTGAGCCGGTCAGGCTTGAATGAATGCGGGGTAAAATCGAGCAACTCACATTGCCTAACGTGCCAATGCCGAAATCTCTCAAACGTTCGACGGGCCTGAAAGCCATTTAGCTTCTCGCGGCGCCACCTTCCTGGATTGCGGCCGATCATAAGATCAAAACATTGAGCTGACAGGAAAGCTAGTCCGATAGAGGCCGCGACATGCGTTCCACTCCACGCGCTACGCTCGCATTTTGATCAAGAAGTCGTTGACCTGCCCCCTCCAACGAACTCAGATTGTTGCTCAGCTTTTGGACGTTGTCCACGACCTGGGCGGCCGATGAGCCAGAGGCGCGCGACGCATCGTTGAATACGTCTATATCTCGGGATGCCTCGCCCGTATCCGACCCTTCCTTCGCTCCGCCGACGGGACGTGACTGAACTGTTCGTAGGCCAGTTCTGATACATCGCATTCTTTGGGGCAGGCGGTCACACCATCGACGATCAAGTGGCGGTCACTTTAAAGCAGCCTCGCGGCCCGCGATGCGCATGATCCAGTCGGTGCCCCTTCTAAAAATCGGTTGCCCGCCCATTCCGTCGCAGAACAGGTACTATTCGATAGCCACGCTACTTCAGTTCACGGAACCAGTCGGACCCGTTTGGACCTGCTTGCTGGAGCTCGCAGGATAGAGTTGGTACGCAATGCGCGTATGCGCGACAATGCAAATGCAGCCTACTTACAATCTTCGAGAAAAGGCCGCCAAAGGCGGCCCATGAAAGTCAGATTTCGCGCTAGGTCAAAAGTTCACATGAAAAAACCAGCCCCGAGTAAAACAGATAGCGATGCAGAACAGATAGCGATGCAAAACAGATCTGCGGTGCGAAAAAGCTACGACATTTTGCCGACGGACAGCAATATCATTTGCTCTGCGCCTACCGACACCGACAGGGGCTGGAGCGAAGCCTCCCGGTCAGCAAGGGATAGCGGCGGTGTTCAAAGCCGCTTGCGACCTGGCAGGAACACCCAATCCCAATCCTGACGCTCTCTGAATGTCGTCCCCTTGACGAGAGTTTGATCAGGATTCGGTCGGCGGATCAGAAACTCTATGGGACCAGCAACGGTCATGCGCGCTGTAAAAAGGGCCGCCTCGCGCACGAGCTTGATCAGTCCGCGGCCAGGACAGAGGATCGGAAGTTAAAGGTCAACTTTTTGTACTAACGGGGCGCGCTCATAGATGTCGCTACGTTCTAATACGACCGTCATTGTGCAACCGCAGCAAAAGTCGTGATCGGCCGAAAGCAGATAACTCCTCTTCAAGGCGGAGCTTTGGTGCTGGACCTTACCCGTCTCTGGGACTGGTGACATGGATGAAGTGCACCAGCTCAGCGCGGGCGTCGAACTCAATATCTGCTAAAACCATGATGACAGCTTCCGCACCGTTGCTTGCTTCCGCCGTGTGTGTCACGTGTCGCGGTGTATCTTGGTGCCAGCTCTTGCCCGGGGGCGCAGAAGCAGACGGATACGGTGAATAGTGGCACTACGTCCTCCCCTACCGCAATAGCCGATCAAACGTGTATCCCCCTTCCCCCCAGAGCTATGATACCTGCAATCATTGCTGGCGACGCAGCAATTAGCCAGATGATGGTTGAGCCCCGCACGCCCGAACGGGATGAGGTAAGCGCGACATTATAAACAATGGGTAAGAAAAACTGCCGCTGCTGAAATTGGTGGGCCCCGCCCGAGGCCGTCAATGCGGCGATGACCAAGAAGCTCATCGCCGGGCCGAGCCAACCGAAGACCAGAATGCGTCTCAAGTCGGGCATCCTCGTCAGCATCTTCAGCAATCTCGCCTGCGTTGATTACGAACAATAAAGTTATGCCAAGTCCGCGACGGGCGTTTTCGGCGAGAGTTGTTGTCGGGTTGATGATGTCCGCTTCTGCCCGTAACCGCCAAACCGGAGTTGGCCATGATGAGCGTTGCGATCGGTCGAACTTCTATGATTCAAACTGATGCGCAATGAATCCGCCGATTATGAATTGGCTGCCATCAAGCCGGTGCGACCGAGTAAGCCGCTGGCGTTCCCCTGGTGAACCTAACGAAACGAAACTCCGCGACATACAATTCGGTGCGCGAGGTCGGTCGGGAGAATGGGACAGAGCCGTCCAGAACATCGCCGACGTCCTGGTGTATCCTGAAGGAGCACTCACGCGTCGCGTTTCAGACAACGTGTCTGGATCTGAACCACGCGAGATTATCACGAACAAAATGGCGAGATTTTCTTCAGTCCCGTCGCACTGACGGCGCGAGCCGCGCCGCCTCACGACTGGTACGGCGCTTGCTTAACGAGAGACGGAGCCACGTCTTCATTGCTCGCGGTCAAATACATTCGCCTGTGATGACCCAAGGGCATCGATTCTTCAAGGAGGGGCTGAAAACATGTCCGGTATTGCTGCTGCGTTTCTATGCTCCTCAAGCAATTCACGGGCAACGGTTTATGATCAGCTCAAGCACATGGTTCCGAAACTTACTCTTCGTGGGCAGGCGGGAATCGGTGTCGCAACTTTTATGCATAAGGAGGGTGTTCGCTACGCTAGCGCGCTTCAGACATCGTGCGATTCGGTGCTCATCGAGAACGGTGAAGACGATCCGAACTTTAGACCCCATGTTGCAATCGCTCATATCCATAGCAAACGCCGCGGGATCAGCGGTGGCGACCTTCAGCCAATTCATATAAATGCGGGCACTAGCCGCCATTTGTCAATTTCTATGGATGGCGCTTTGGTCAACGGCGGAGAACTCAGGGGAGAATTGCTCGCGCAGGGCCGTAGGTTAAGCGGCAACACAGACGCTGAGCTCTTGCTGAAGTGGATTGAATGCTCTTGTCAAAGAGACTTCTGGCGGCACGGCCTACCCGTCAACTACGAAAAAATCTTTCGGGAGATTGATGGGCGGTTTGATGGCGCAATTAGCGCCCTTATTCTAGACGGAGAGGGGAATCTCATTGCGTACCGTAATCGACGTGGCTTGCGACCACTGGAAGCAATGCAAACGGTTGACGGGTGCTTGCTCTTTGCTTCGGAAAATTGTGCCTTTTCCGGCCTAGAGGGTAAGAACGAACGGATCTTGCCGGGGCACATCAAGTTTGTAGACGGGAAAACGGGGCATTGCGTTGAAGGTCCCGTGAGCAACCGGCGATACAAAGCCAAACTCTGCGCCTACGAAACTCTCTACTTAGGAAATCCGAACACATCGATCGAAGGCCAATCACATCTCGAAACCCGTTATAACATCGGGTTCGCCCTTGGTGGCATTGTTGCGAAGCGACTGCAAAAAGAACCGAGCTCGGCGCCCATTATTGTTTCCTCCATGCCGCATACTGGGGGGCCGTACGCCGACGGCCTGTTTGCATCTCTTGCCGACTACGGCGTGTTCGCCCAGCGTCAGGAAGTCGCCGCAACAAAATCTCTTCAGCGAACTCTCATTGGCACATTCAGCGACCGAAGGTCTCGCATTGCTCAAAAGTACCGCGCCTTTGGAAATGGCCTTGCGAATAGTACAATAATAATGGTCGATGAGGCCCTCATTCGTGGGGACACGAGCGAGGCTGTCACGAGTATGCTGCTTACGGCGGGAGCCAAGGCCGTACATTGGGCGTTTGGATCGCCCCCTATAGTGGCTCCGAACTACTACGGCATGGGTATCGATACGCTAGATGAATTGGCATTTTGGCGGATATGGAAAGAATTGTCGCCCGAACAGCGCAAGCAAGCACTTCGCTTCCACAGAATGGAGTTGCAAGTTCTCGAGACCATCGAAAGTGGCATTGCGGCATCTATCAACGCAGCCACGATAACATATCTGCCTTTCCTGCTCCTAAGATCTTTGCTGCCCCGGACGCAAAGCGGCTTCGATTTGTCACCGTTTACGTTCGAGATGCCAACCCCTGCAGGCCAAAAGCGGGCCGAGAGAAGCTTGCGCGAATTAATGGCCGATGTTCGATGCTCCGAATCGCCCCCCTCTTGTGACCAGACGATGAAAGCCGCTCTTAGTCTTTGATTGTCGGCTCAAGGATGCGCAGCACGGCGTGGCCCGAGGCGATTGAGAACTGACGAGAGCGACGCTTGGCGGCGGCCCAGGTTCTTGGCTTAAATTATCTGGGATTATCGCGGCGCAGTCCAGGCCGACAAAGCGACATCGGCTCCGTTCATGAAAGGCGCGATGTCTGTGGATGTGCTTCTGCGAAGGCGGCTCATCCGGCAACTCCATGTGAGACGATGCTTGCTTCCAAATAGCATGCAACGCTCATTATCAATTTATCGCATTTTACCTCAGTTTCTTGGATCGCCCTCACTGCATGACAGCGCTTTACAAGCGAACCTCGCGCGCCTTGAGGTGAAAATCGCCATAGCACACTTCACCCTGCCATACGTAAGGGCCCTTTGGGGCGGTAGACCAATCCGAATCTTTTTATCTTTGTCGCGCCATGGATGCCCGGCTGACATTTCAATGTTGAGAGCCTGACAACGTGTCGCGGCCCATTGCAGTGCGTCGATCGGCATGCGTGCGTGTTTCTTTCACGTTGCGCAAGGAAGAAGATATTTCACACGTGGCACGCCGATGCTGGAATGTCAAAGGGCTGCCAACTGCAAGCTGGTCGTAGCGCCAGTGGAGAGTGAGCTTATGTTTTCCGAGTTTGAAGCCAGTCCATTATCCGGGAAGTCAAGAGGCTCAGTCTTCCGCATTCTCGGATCAAACATCTTGCCCGGCTAGATATGCACAAGCCGGAGATGACGTGATTCTGGAAGGCATTTTTGCTGCGAGACTCTGCAAGAGCCAAAGGTCCGGGGAAAGTGCTTTCCACGACGAGATCGGCGCCAATCACCCCGTCCCTACCTCGAGTACATCTTATGTATCAGAAAGGCGCGCGAGGTGTTCTGGTCGAACCCAATCCTGAATAGGGGGCACTGATCCGAACGGCGCGACCGAGAGACGTTCTCATTCCGGCAGTTGGCTTGCCTGCTCCGCAGGCGTTCGCCACGCTCTTCATCGGAAGCGCCCATGACGTTCCTCTGTGGATGAAGCGGATGTCAAAAATTTCGGCGACTTCGATGGCTTGGGAGGTATACGCGACCGCATCGAAGTGAGCGCTGTCGGCATCAACGATGCTGTTGATCCCTTATGTAGCCAAAATCGACTTTTTATCGATCGATTGCGAAGGACTGGATCACGATCTGATCAAAGCCGTCGAATACGAGCGGATCAGACCCGATGTCATTCAGTGCGAGCCGCGTGAGCTTTTTCTTGAGAGCAACAGGGCACGGATCATCATCTGATGGAGTGTAGGTCTTACCGGCTTACTGCAATGACAGACATCAACGTCATCTTCGAGCGAGTGACTTGATGCAGCTGTATCGCCAAACCCCAACACCTCCCGGATAGTGTCGCCGTAACATCCGACTCGTCGGGCATTATGCGCGGACAGCCGATCAGAAGGTTTCACAGTTTCGGCTGATGCATGCTCGGCCTTCTTGCGGGGCGATTGCTGGATTAGGCGAAGCAGGATCGCGCTGGCGGCGACCATGGTCAAAGAGGAGCGCTCTTGAACCATGCGCAGCCGGTACTTGGGCTTCGAATGCCCCGTTGCATTCGGCTTAATCGCGCCAGCCCTGGCGGCCATGATCTCCCTTTGTAGACCGGATAACGATTTGGGTTGGATAATGGGGCGTGAACGCCCGGATGGCCCTTCCTCCCGACCTTTGATCTGCGCGCTGTTCGATCTGCCATTTCAGGGCGACGTCCCGCACAATCGTCGTCTTCGCCCGCGGGTGTTGAGTGAACCAAGCACTCGTCCAGTTTGGTGTGGATGCCTGATGTGAAGCGCCTATTACCGAGCTCCTCAGGCACCGATCTGAAGCGGCATGGGAACGTCGGCTGCGGCAAAGCCGCTGCTGGGATCTTGTGAGCGCCAAGCCAAATGGCCGAACTAGACGACAACGAGCAACAGGCGCAATCGGCTGCCATCGTATGAAGAGAGCTGATGCCAGCGGAGTTGATGAGGGCGGTCCGAAGAGGATCGCACGAACTGCGCGCGATCACAGCTAGCACCGTCAGCCCGCCTGACCTCCATTTATCTGCTGGCGTCAGCTTGTGGACAGCTAAGCTGTCTAAGGGGGGATAAGGTCGAATGACCTGCAAGCAATGCAACACGTATGATCCAAAGGAGCAGGGTCGCTATGTACGGGCGAATTAACGATTGGTCCGGTAGTTCCTCGTATGAAAACTACCATGCTGAACACTCAGATTCCGAAAACCAAGACTTTTCGGATGCATTCTCTCGGATGCGATTGGAGGATGCAGCTGGTAGCTCATCTTCGCGCTATTCTCTCTCTTCAAGTCCGCCTGTGGTCGAGATCGACAGAGCGACATTCAGGAGAGAAGTGAGGAACTTTCATGGCGAGGAAATCAACCGAATCGCCAACAATCCACACGAGTACTCCCAATTCGTATCGGATAGAGCCAGGCGCACATCGGAGGTTGCCAAGGACTATAGCATTAGAAGAGACTCTGATGATGCCCGATATTACAGCTACCAATTGGGTAATAGGAGCGTAGGGCTCCAAAGAACGGAGCCGGGATTCCCCATGACTGACTTCGAAAGCAACAGGTGGCGAGAACAGTTCCCCGGAGCAGATAGCGTCACCTCAATTGTCGATTTCCAGGTTGCTCATCCGCTGGTTACAAACGCTGGCGATATTCTGCTCGAGCATCAACTTCGGCAAGACGGCGAACGGCCCTTGGTGAACTGGCGTCCTGCCAACCCAGAAGCGAAAGCCCGGGCACAGAGCATGGGGTTCGTTGAAGTCGATGAGGACGACATGGTGCTCGATGCAGCCAGGTCCGGAAAGTGGAAAATCAACGACGACGGTAAATGGCAGCGTGAAACTAATTCTCAGCGTTATCTATCTAAAGTTGACAGTGATGATGAGGCTGCACAAGCGTCCGATTCGGATGGTGACTTCATGTAACGTGGATCAGCAAGCATTCTTTCGAGATGGTCGGCTTACAGTCGAGGGTTGAGCCCAGCGAAGCCGATCACCTCGCCTGGATGAGGGAGCTGTAAAGACAGCACCGCGGCGCTTATGAGCTGCGGGCGATGAATACGTCAACAAAGCCCCGGCTTCAGGTCGGGGCTTTTCATTAGCACCCTGGAAAAGAAGAATCATTCGCGCGGCAGGCGGCATTATGACGGTTGCTCGAGGAGTACTGTGCGTCAATGTTCAAAATCAGAGCGGTTAGGATTTCTCGGTTTGATGAGGTAATCTGAGGGCAACGAGTGTCTTCGGCCGCTTCGGTTGAACACGCCAAAAAGATGTCACCGATGTCGTTCCAGTGGGTAACACTATGACAACTTCGCGTCCAGCGCAGGCATTTAAGGCGGACAGCACCAGATCCTGCCTGCTACTTGCGCGATTCAGCCATTGCGATTAGGACCGTTTGGCTGGGCGGCTGGTAGTGTCCTACTGTGTAACGGTTGCCCGCCTCAGCAAGCGCGATCGACAGCTCGAGGTGGCTGCGCAGCATAGGATTGTTGGGAGCCATTGCGAGAGCTCGCCGATAACGCTCGTGCCTCACGGTGGCGCCCCTCGTCATCGAGTACAACCCCCGTTCGCGCATTCAACACGGGCTGGACTGCAGGGCCTGACAAGTAGAACTTGTCAAGCACCTCAAGTGCCTCTTCCGAGCGCTTGTGCGCCAGCAGGGCTCAGGAGAGGGAGCGCAAGCACGTCGCCTCGTTGCTGCTTCAGCGTTTCGCTCAAAGTCTCCCGGCCAGCACCCGCTGGAGAGCGGAAGCAATGCGTTCGTGCATAGCAGGATCGACCTCGTTGTTGCTGCCTAGTGGATCTGGAGTGGGCATTTGCTGCGGTCAAAAAGCGGTCTTAGGCGAATCTCTGAGTAGCAGAAAGGTAAGCGTAGCAGGGATGGCTGAGTACAACGTCGAACCAAAGGAGAAGAATTCGCCGTCCGAGTTAACTGATGCAAAATAAACTACGATTTCGCGACCACCTGCTGTGCTTTGTTAGCTGGCTGCGGCGATCGCGTCACGACGTCGCCTGAGGGAGTATTATGTTTTGAAGCTTCGAGCTTGACCGATCCAATCGGCTGGACCGTAAAATCCGGAGCGAGATCTTGATACGACAGGACAGGCAGGTCGATGCCGTTGCGGATCAGGAAACCCCGGAGGAAACGCCGGATATCCATTGAACCCAGAATGACGGGTTGGTTCTGACCACGTGCAACGCTCGAATTGATCTTGCGGAACTGCGAAAGCAACATTTCGCTCTCGCGATCCTCCAAAACCAGATAAGGCCCCACAGCGGTGTCGCGCACTGCACCGCGCACGATATCCTCGGTTTGACGCTCAACAATAAAGGCCGCCACCACACGGTGGTCGTTGGCATAGCGATGACAGATCTGTCGCTTCAGACCGGAGCGAACATATTCGGTGAGCAGGACGACATTTTGTTCGCGCTCGCTCCATTCCGCCAGCGCCTCAAGAACTAGACGAGTGTTGCGAATGGGAATTCCCTCGTCCAGTAAGCGGCGCAGGACATCGGCGATCCGAGGCACCGGGGTCGTGCGCAGTACCTCCTTCACAAGATCGGCATATTCCTGCTCCATGCGGCCGAGCAATTGCCGGGTCTCCTGAATGCCCACCAGGCGCTGTGCATAGCGGGTGAGGGTCGACTGCACGCGCAAGGCGATGACTTCGCTCGCACGGTGATGCCCTATTCCGGCTGCTCTAAGAGCCGGCGCATGACCTTGTTCAATCCAGACCCGATTTGTCTCTAAGTCTTTGCGAAAAGGGATGCCGCTTAATTCAATGTTCGCGACGTCATCGTTGAGCAGGAGTTGTATCGGGTCAACAAAATCTCGCCCGACAGGCACTCCCTCAACATCTACCCTGAACTCCGATTCCGCTAAGTGCTTGTCGGCTTGGACGGGAATGCGGGGAATTGTGATACCAAGATCAGATGAGACGAGTGCCGAAATCTGCCCGATAGACTGCTCGAGTTCCTCTTTATCGATCCCATGTGAGAGATTTGGTGCGAGGAATAGCGCGATCGGCAGTGCCTCTGTAGGGACGGCTTGCTTCGGAGCCTGTAGTGGAGCTGGAGGTGAACCGGTGGTACTATCGCCTGCCTTGGCCGCGGCCTGCTCGCCGTCTACACCAACATTGACAAAGCTTGCTGCACCGAAGAGCGCGGCAAGCATGATGAACGGAGGCAAAGGGAAGCCCGGCACGAGCCCCATCACAATCAAGACGCCAGCGGCCAACCGGAGCGCTTGTGTGCTGGCCGTCAGTTGGCTGACGATATCGGCACCGAGCTTCAACTTGGAAGGACCATTGACGCGGGTGACAATGGTTGCTGCTGTAATTGATAGCAGCAGAGCCGGAATTTGCGAAATTAGCGCGTCACCGATGGTCAAGATCGTATATTGATGGAGTGCCTCCTCAAGGGGCATGCCCTTGGAGAGCAAGCCGATTGTAATGCCGCCCAGCATGTTAATGCCGATGACTATGAGCCCGGCAATAGCGTCGCCCTTCACGAATTTCATAGCGCCGTCCATGGCACCGTGAAGTTGGCTTTCTTGCTCCAGTGCGGCCCGCCGGCGGCGAGCTTCGTGCTGATCGATGTGCCCGTTGCGCAGTTCCGCGTCGATTGCCATTTGCTTGCCGGGCAGCGCGTCGAGCGTGAAACGCGCCGACACTTCTGCGACCCGTTCGGCGCCCTTGGCGAGAACCATAAACTGCACCATGGTCACAATTAGGAATATGACCAATCCGACAGCGATATTGCCTGATATGACGAAGTCGCCGAACGTATGAATGATGCTGCCGGCATCGCCCTCAGCGAGGATCAACCGCGTCGTTGCGACTGTAAGAGCCAGACGAAAGACGGTGGAGATAAGGATGACACCCGGCAAGGACGAAAAATCAAGTGGCGTCTTGAGATGAAGTGCTACCATCAGCAGCAGTACGGCAAAACCGAGGTTGAATCCGATCAGCATGTCGATTACCACGATCGGGATCGGCATGATCATCATTCCGATCGCCAAAAGAAGCATCAAGGCGACCATCAAATCCGGGTTAGCCGGCGCGCGCACAATGAGAGTACGTAGTACGTTGGCCATGAGAAGCCGACTATCGTTTGTTTGGAGCTGCGCTGCTCCGCAATGAAACATAGGTCTTGAAGATTACTCGAGCTTCGGCCATGCGACCGGCGTTGCGCAGCGCTTGGCTGCGCAAGACCATCAAAGGCAGACGCGAAGACGGCTGATCGTCAAGTTCGTCTAGCCTATCCAAAGCCGCAAGTGCTTCATCACCCTGGCCCTCTGAGATGAGAGCGTAGACCAGAATGCGGAGTAACTCGACGTCCTGAGAATGTTCGTGAGCTACGATTCGCAAGAGCGCCAGGCTCTGTGCGCTCTGACCGCATGCAAGATGGACATAGGAAAGCGCGCAGAGCAAATCACGCTCGGTCCTAGAGATTGGCAAGACCTCAGCGGCGTTTGAAACTGGCGGCGGCGGTGTGAGGTGTTGCTCTCCGTCAAGCTTGGCCATCGCTAGCCTTTGATCAAGCCGTTGTGATTCTGCTGGAGCAGGAGTAGCCGCCCCAACTCCAGCTGCAAAATCTCGATGTCTTCCCTTGGCGCCGAGCCATCTGCCGCGGCCGATAGCGTATCCGCCAAACGCTCCAGAAGAACGCCCTGCTTCTCTGGGCGCAGAACATCCGAGTGACGTAGGCGGGGCGCGACGAAGGAGAGCAGGTTGTTCGCGAGGTTGGGGCCGTTAAAGCAGGCAATTTCTGGACCTGGCTCGATCTCACTGATCCGGGTGCCCGCCTGATTGACATTGGTGCGTGAAACCGGATCGACTGAGTTAAGCTGCAGGGCTGTCTCAATCGTAGCGCCAACAGCCACATCTTGCTGGTCCGTATCCCGCAAAATAGTGTGGCTTCTCCGGCCATTTGCATGCGATAGCTCGATTTTGCTGGCCTCGGCTTTAGGAGTGGTAGGCGTGGTGGTAAGTGTCTGATCGTCAACGTTCGCCCCCCGGAACGAGGCCCAAGGCTCTACCAATTGCTGGGGCAGCCTGGTCATGACACTTTCCTTCCTTCTTCGCGGCGGCTGAAAATCTAATAGGGGAGAGCAACAAGCCGGCCATTCCGGCTCAGGAGCACACGTCGTTCCCCAATGTCATTGACGGTCCATCCATTATTCAACAGCGCGCCCACGAAATACTTTTGACCGGCGATGACCATATATGGATCACTCCCGCGCCAAACGGCCTCGACAGCAATTGAGGACGGCGTCTTTTCCTCCTTGGCGGCTACCGCATTGATGAGAACATATGCGCCCTTGCGATCGTGATCGAACCGTTCCTGGATTTCCCGCCATTTAGGGATCGAGGCGGGCGTCACGCTACCGTCGGCAGCGACAACACCTGGTTCGGATCTGACTTTGATATTGAAAAGGCCAGCTTTATCAACTTCCTCTTGCAGCCATTGAGCAGCTGAATCGGTTGTCAATGCATCAGCACCGTTAGATGCCAGCTTGGGTGCAACTTCCACGGCAGGGGGCGAGTCGGTTTTCAGGGCAACAGCGCCGTCCGTCTGGACCAAACTGGTTGAGACTGCCCCGACCGCGACAGAGCTGATCAGGACCGAGACGAATGCGGCGGTCCATCCGACCCATCGGCCAATAGAGCCAGCTTGTCTACAATCCGGTATCGACCAGCGTATAGACATGTCCCCCGCGTGCATGACGGCCGGGAGAGGGACAACAATGTGATCGTTCGCAGAAGTATTCTCGTGTCCCTCGACCATGACGTCCCCGGTAAGAGGCTCAATTTCGATCGAGTTACGATTTGGGGTGATACGAAAGTGATGGCGTTCGAGGCCTTGTTCAATGAAGACCAGATCAGCATCCAGGCCGCTGCCAATCACAGTAGATACCATACCCACTTTGCCGGTTAGCCCCGAATAAAGCCCCGACAGCACTTCGAAATGCGTGGAATTTGGTTCGTTCACGGTCGAAAGCCTCCCAAGAGCGAAGGCAGCCGTACGGCAAAGCCGTACGGCTTATCGCAGCTTCATCGATTCCGCAGGAGCGAGAGGTGGGGCGACAGCGTCGTCCCACCCCATCCTTTACTGCACTCGCTCGTCGGCTACTTTCTTGATGGTCGTGAGGTTCGTTGAAACGACGCGAAGTTCAACGTCTCTTTCAGTCGCCTGCGTGCTGGCGGTCGTCAGAGCGGTGATCTGCCCTTGGAACGCAGCCTCTGCGGCCACGTCCGCCGCCCCGGCGCCGGCCGCCGCAGAGACAGTGCCAGCAGCCCCGGTTGCAGTCGAGGTATGAGATGCACCAACATTAGGCATGTTATTTCTCCTCTTTCGGAATATTGCCGCTACCAGCGGCTCCTGTTTCCTGACGGCGCAATATGCGACGTCAGGAATTCTCCTCTGTCTCGGCCATGGTATCCTGGAAACTCGTCATGGCATTGTTTGCAAGCTGGAAGGCCACCGCTCCGAGAGCGACGTTGAACGCTTGTCGCAAAGCGGCATCATGCGAGCCACTGTCTGGATTAGACGCCGCGTTGACAGGACCGCTTGCACTAGGCGATCGGTCATGTTCGTCATGGGGGTCACGTGTGTGCGCCCCTTTTTTGCCGCCACGAGCCGCATGGAGGTCAGTTTCAAGGCCCGCGCCGGCGTTTGAACTCGGAATGCGCATCGGGTTCTCCTATCTCGATTCGATCCATCCAAGGGAGGCGATCTCCACAATCCTATTGTCGGGGCGTTAGCTTTCGACAAGCTGACGAGGGGCAGAAAAATGTGGCTGGTTTTGCCGGATCGAAATCCGAGTTGAGAGCGCCTCAACAGGCAGAGATCAGATAGTTCGTGCCAACGAAAGCCCATCCTGATCATCGGACCGCTTGAGCCGTGCGGCCTCGCGATCATCAAACGAACTGTCTTGACACGAAGATCAACACCTCAAGGGATAAAAAGCTGAGCGGAGATGTTCCGGCTCACCATCGCCGCCACATCTCCACCTCCTTCGGCATTTGCTCGCGGTCAGGTCGTCGGAGACGACGTGCCTCGAAGGCAACCGGAATTGCTAAGGTTGCTGGGACGATTGAACTCACGGTTGTGCGACGCTTTCACCGCAGATCGATTACTTTCTCGCTGCGCCGGCGCGGCGTCGACCGACTAAACAAGTCACCGGCGGTGTGCGTGAGGAGCTCCAAGATGCTGACAAAGCTTGCGGGGCCCATCCACGCGGAGGCCGCGCAAGCTCGCCCAGCTCCTCGACGCGACTAAAAAGAGCCCACCTGCCTAAGTGTAAACGCCTTCAGCTTGCATGCCCTCTGACTCAATGCGCCCCTTTACGTTGTTCAAATAGTCCTCCGCGTAAGACTGAGCCATCGAAACCGGCAGGCTGACGCCAGCCGTCGCGGCCTCCTGGATTGCCTGTTTCGCCAAGCCTTCGCGCATAGCTATTTTTACCTCCGGGCCGGAGATACAGCCGACCGCCTGCGCCGCAAGACTGAGCCCCGCTTCTTCCAGCGCCTGCTTTAGGTTGCCGCCTGTGATGGCGGTGTGCAAGAGATTGGCTGCTTGCGACTCGCTCTCGAGCACCATTGAGGCGAGATCCGTCAATTCGCCCAAGCCCGGGATGAAACCAAGTACACCAACTGCCGTCGCTGCCCAGTCGAGCACGTTCGAACCCACCTTCAGCACGCCGTCAAGCGCGTGCATGAAAGCGCCTCCGTTTTTTTTGGGTGATTTGATGTCGGGCTGATCCGTCACGCCCATCATCATGTCTGCGACGGCGGACTGCTCGACAGCCGTTTGAGCGACATGCGTCTTCAACTGGTGAGCGGTTCGGTTTGCTGCCGACATGTTGTTGAAGAACTGCTTGAAATCGTTGTTGCTGATGTTGCCGGAATCAACGGTATGGCCTCCGCCGAAGTCGAAGAACTTGTGGTGGGTATGATAGCCGGTGATCGCATTGTTCATTAGGCCGAAGATGAGAGGATCCGAGAGCAACTGGGAGGCCGCCTTTCGCACATCCGGAGCGAGACTCTTATCATCGACCATGCTCGCCAGCTTGTCGCGGGTTAGGTCACCCTTCTCGAAAAAAGCCCCTTGGTTCTTGTTGATCGTACCTAGCGTATCCAACTCGGCCTGCGTCAGGTTCATCGATGATGAAGCAACCTGCAAGAAGTCCTCTTTGTGAACTTTATCTACCGAGCCACCGTACAACTGTTTCCATTCGTCCGGATGACTAAGGAAGTATTGCGCCGCCGCGAGAACCTGAGGGGGGGATTTGCCGGTTTTGGCCTCGCCATCGACGATCTGCTGGAAATCGGCCAGGCTCAGGTTCTTCGGCAGGTTATCGGAATACAGGTAGAGTTCGCGTAATGCATCAGTCTGGGTCATGACCGATGGCTGGCCATTTCCGGTGCCATCCGATGGAATGTAGTTATGCTCGTAGCTCTGGGCCTGCTGCCCCTGGAATGCGGCAACCTGTGAGTGATGGTCGGAAAAGCCGGAGAGATCGCCTGCCTTGATCTTTCCGCCGCAGCGGCCATCGCCTTGCGAGCCTATTGCATAGAAGAGCTCCGGGTCCTGCTGCAGTTCCTCGATCGCCCCCTTTAGATCCGGCGGTGTCGAGGGATCGTTGGCCAAATCTCCGAGAGACTTCCAATCGAGCGGACATTTGTCTTTATGGCGGTTCAGCACCGACACAATCCGCAACTCGGCATCAGTCAGCGTGCCGCTGTTCCATGTGATCCTTGAGCTGGGTACCGGCTCGGTTGCACTCGCAGCGGGGCTGCCAGCAGAGGGGGGCTCCGGGGCCTGCCCAGATGCAACCAGTGCGGCCCTGAGATCTGGTGGTAGGATATTCCACGCCTCGTGCGCGAGTCCCTCCGCTAATTGTTTGGCCGACTCTGCCGGCGACAGATCTTGTGGCGCGGGGCCGACGGTATCTTTCAAGGAGTAGTTCGCCAGCATCGTCTCGAAGCTAGAAAGCTCCTGCGCCGACGGCAGCCCGGGAGCAAGCCCTGAGAAAGCTGCGGTTGAAGTAGGGGCTAGCGATAGGTCGGTGAGTGACATTATACATCCTGTGGTATGAGATTGCGCCACGGTCGTGTGGTGCAGCCCGAGATCGCGAGGAAGTAGTATCGATGGGCAGACTCCGGCGGCTCCGATCGGTTGCTCCCGGTTAATCGGTGCGTCCGCAGCCTGATGTCTGCGAGAACCTAAAGCAGCGTCGTCGTCTGTGTACTTTGCTCGATATCGTAGGATTGATTAGCTTTCGAGAAGCTGACGACGCTTAGAAGAATTCTGAATCAACTTAAAGGCGCCCAATGCTGCAGCGTCTTGTTGAGTGCCCCTATTGCGCTGATTTGTTGCGCGGTCGCGCGTCCTGCTGCGGGTATCGGTAACAACAAGAACTCGGTGGATCAGTCGCATTCGCTGGTTCGTGCAAAAATGCCACCCTGATTTCGCGGCGTCCCATGGTCGACCGGCTGGAAGAACGCGGCACACCCGCGTCTCGCGGCAGGAGCTACCGAAAAGCTGACCTTGACCAAGCATACGGCGAGCGTACTGCGCTCCTTCGCAAGTCAATCCAGGCGTAGCTCATCTTTGACCTGGACCAGGCGCCTGAACCACGCTGTCATGTTGTGGCGCCGCAGACGAGAGAGGGATTTCAGGTCGTCCATCACGAATGACCGTACTTGAGGCCCCGCGAAACAGCATCAAAACCGACTCGTGTGCCCGCTTTTCCACCATCGTGGAGTTTGGCCGCGCCTGTGCCTCCGTCACTAGGCCTTTGAGCGTTTCGTCCACAAGCGCGATAAACCGAGGGGGACCGGAAGCGAAGACGAGCCCATCTCCCGGTGCGGCTCTCACGACGTAGCGCTCGTCGGAGATGTTAAGTGCATCCAATGCCGACTTCAACGAATTCAAAGTGATCGGATTCAAGACAAGCAGACGGCTTTGTGCCTCGCTTGCGTGGGATACGTAAAGCACCAGCCCATCGTAGTACCATTGAAGATTGTAGAGATTAGTCAAACGGTCCAGGAACTCTCGCGGTGCAAGGTCCGGCATTCGCCCGCGAATTCGTCCCTTCACCTCGGGGCTGACATTGACTCGGATATTCAAATTGTTGCCGAACTCCTGCAATGCGGCCGCGAGGTCCTGGTCCAGAACCGTGTAACTATAGGGAGCCGATGGCAGCGACAGCGGGGCGGCGAGAGCCCTAACGAGACCCAAAAAAATGAAAATTCCAATGTATAGAAGGCTCTTCAAGATCTGCAGCCTCGTGGCTCGGATGAGGATCAACGGTGTTTGGCGCTAGAGAACGCGCGCCAAAATTTGTCCGTCAATCTGAAGCCGAAAATTCGGCGCAAATTGGAAGCCAAGCGCAATTTTAAATGACGGTGTTCGAGATTCCTGTCAGCTTTTTGTCAGCTGGCTTCTCTAGGCTGGTGGGCCGACGACGGCAACACAGCTAATCTCATCACGAGAGAGCAATGATTTCTTCTACGATGTTGGGCATTATACCGATCTCTGCCAACCCCGCTGAATGTCCCTCTGAGGTCTGTTCATCGGCGCAAGACAGGTTTCATGAGAGTCTTGCGCAGGCGGCTTCGAAGCAAGATCCGGCCTCTTCGGTGAGTGGTGGCGTGCCGGCTCCGTCGGAAGTTGAACGTGCCGTCACACAGGCAGGTCCGCTCGGCGAGCGCGTTCTTCAGAATCTTTCTGCAATGCACAGAGGCAGGCTTTTTTCTGCGAATGCACTTCCTTCGGCGGCCGCCGGCGACCCGGCTCGTCCGAAGAGTCTCGAATTTGGGCCGGCCGCGCGGCCGGTCTTGCGTTCGCACGAAGTTGAAATGCATCCGGTCGGCAAGCCGGAAGACGTGGATCATTTCCAATCGACATTGGCAAATCTGAAGGATGCTTACAACGGTGTCATTCAGGTTTCGCTCGTTTCCAAGAGTGCTGGCGCCGTAAGTTCATCTCTGAACAAGCTGCTATCAGCGGGCTAGGCGGCGTCGATGGCTCTCTTGACGCAGAGAAGGATCGATTTCGGGGCTCCGGCAGGAAGGTGGTTTCATGCATTTCTCCTATTCCCGCTTCTGCTCTCGTTGGCCGGTTGCAAGGCCGATCTCTATACTAAAGTTCAGGAGCGCGAAGCCAACGAAATGCTCGCTCTTCTCCTTAGCAAGGGCGTCGATGCCGTCCGTGTTGTCGGTAAGGATGGTACCAGCACGATTCAAGTCGAAGCAAAGCAACTTGCCTTTTCGATCAACCTGCTGAATGACCAGGGCTTGCCGCGCCAACCTTTCAAAAGCCTTGGGGAGGTGTTCAAGGGGGCGGGCCTGGTTGCCTCCCCGCTCGAGGAGCGCGCCCGCTATGTTTACGCTCTAAGCGAAGAGTTGTCGCGCACGATCAACGATATCGATGGTGTTCTCTCGGCTCGTGTGCATGTTGTTCTGCCGAAGAATGACCTTTTGCGACAAGATGCTACTCCGTCCTCGGCGTCGGTCTTTATTCGACATGACTCCAATGCAAAGCTCTCCGCCTTGCTACCCCAGATCAAGATGCTCGTCGCTAACAGCATCGAAGGGCTATCATACGACAAGGTAACAGTCGTGTTCGTGCCGGTTGAGCGGGCTCAACATGAGCTGTCGTCCGTGCCAGCAGCTGCTGCGGGGCAATCAGGCAAGCTTGTGTCGACCCCCTTTCTTGCGGTGGGTATCGGAGGGGCCGGCGCCGCCTTGGGCGTCTTATGCTACTTGCTGCTGAGCACGCGTGTGCGCCAGCTCGGTCAATTCTTGCGGAAAGTGGCAAATCTCGGCCCAGGTGCGAGTATGCGCGCCGTCAAAACTGCCGGTAAAAAACTGAACTCGGATTCGAGATAGGCGGAATCTAGTGGCAGTATTGATGACATCGACAGAACCAAATCGTTCGCCAGGCCCACATACAGATCGCCCTCGCGAGTTTGCTGCCTTGATCCATCCAAGCCGTTTTGCCGCGCATCTCGATCCGTTACTGACGCCTTCCACAGTGCTGCAGTTGCAGAAAACGCCCAGACTGCAGGAAAGGCTAGCCGCTTTACTGCTCGGCAGTGAACTGGTCTCGAACGGAAGTAACCGGGGAAGAGACGTTCTGCTCGGGCATGATCCGCGTCGCGCGTCACTACTTGTCGGCAGTATCTGGCACGCCCGTTCGGTGCTCAACTTGGTGTCAAAGCATGATCTTGCTCTTCTGATCGAGAATATTGGTGCGGAAGCACATCTTTGCGCTATTCGACACTTGTCCAGTGCCGTCGCAACCGAAGCGATTGTCGATCCGGAGCAACTTTCGCAACGGATTGAACATGACGGATATGCCTGCCTTGGTGCCTGGCTCGAACAAGCGTCGGAACTTGACCGTGCCCGCGTGCTTCTCTGCTTGCCTGTCGGGACCGCCGCGGAGCAGCCAGCCGCCGAACACCACGAGGCCGCAGGCCAATTGCTGTCCTTGGTGATGGCTCAATTGGCCGCGGAGACACGGCCCGCATGACCAGGAATGACCTAGCATTGCCAGAACGCCCGCAGATACGCCCGCTGGGTCCCCTCATACCAGCCTCGGAACTTGCTATCTGGTCCGATGCGGTACGGACGCGCGCGCTAGCAGAGCGGTATCTACAGCAGGTTCGCAACTGGGCAAGGAAAGCTTATCAGCGCGAGCGGGCACGCGGCCACTCCGAAGGCCTGAGGACAGGCTCGGACGAAATGGCGCGGCTGGTTGCCCGGGTTGCTTGTGAGGTCGCGCGGCGAAAAGCCGTGCTAGAACAGGAATTGCCACAGCTCGTCATGGAGATCTTATCTGGCCTGGTAGGCTCCTTCGATCCGGGCGAGATGTTAGTGAGGTCCGTTCGTCATGCCATCGAGCAAAGATATGGCAGCGCGGAAGTGTGTCTACATGTATGTCCTGTGAACGCCGATGCGCTGATACGCGAATTCGCGGCGTTTGATGGAACGGATGGTCGACCGAAAGTTCGAATTGATTCGGACCCGACTCTGACACCGGATCAGTGTGTATTGTGGAGCGAGTTTGGCAATGTCGATCTAGGACTTGCCGCGCAGCTCCGCACATTGCGGCTGAGCCTTAGCCGGTCTTCACAGGAAGGCCAATCTTGACCACGCAACCAACGGACCATGACGATGCGGCTGGTGAAGGAGCTATGCACGCGGCGTTATCATCTCTGAGATCTACGGCAAAGCACGTCAATACGCGCGCCGTGCGCGGACGGATCACAAAGGCCGTCGGCACCTTGGTTCATGCCGTGTTGCCGGGAGCCCGTGTTGGGGAACTGTGCCTGTTGCAGGATCACAATACCGGATGGTCACTTGAGGCGGAGGTTATCGGTCTGCTCCCCGAGGGCGTGTTGCTCACGCCAATCGGCGACATGATAGGCCTGTCTAACCGCGCGGAAGTGGTGCCGACCGGGCGGATGCAGGAAGTCTCAGTTGGCCCCGATTTGCTTGGCCGCGTTATCGATAGCTTCGGCCGGCCCCTCGACGGCAAGGGTCCGATAAAGACGGCTCACACTCGCCCCCTCCGGGGTAGGGCGCCCAACCCAATGAGGCGGCGTGGCATTGAGCGGCCCTTTGCGCTCGGTGTCCGCGTGCTCGACGGACTTCTGACGTGTGGCGAAGGCCAGCGGATTGGGATCTATGGAGACGCTGGTTGCGGCAAGTCGACACTAATGTCGCAAATTGTTAAAGGCGCGGCCGCCGACGTGACCATAGTTGCGCTCATAGGAGAGCGCGGACGTGAGGTGCGTGAATTCATCGAGCGCCATATTGGCGATGCACTCGGTCGTACGATTGCCGTCGTTGAGACTTCCGACCGATCAGCAACCGAGCGCGCGCAATGTGCTCATATGGCGACGGCACTCGCCGAGTACTTTCGTGATCAGGGATTGCGCGTCGTTCTCATGATGGATTCATTGACACGCTTTAGCCGGGCGATGCGTGAGATCGGGCTTGCCGCGGGAGAACCTCCGACGCGGCGCGGCTTTCCTCCGTCCGTCTTTGCGTTGCTGCCGGGTCTATTAGAGCGTGCCGGTATGGGCGAGCACGGCTCGATCACGGCCTTCTATACCGTGCTTGTCGAAGGTGACGGCACAGGCGATCCAATCGCCGAAGAGTCTCGCGGTATTCTCGATGGTCATATAGTCCTTTCACGCGCGCTCGCCGCACGAGAGCATTTTCCGGCCATCGACGTGCTGTCGAGCCGAAGTCGAGTGATGGATGCGGTCGTCTCTGTGCCACATCGCAAGGCCGCCTCTGTCTTCCGTGACCTGCTCTCGCGCTATAATGAGGCCGAGTTCTTGATCAAGGTCGGTGAATACAAGCAAGGGGGCGATCCGCTAACTGACCGCGCAATAGCCTCCATCGAGAAGCTGCTGAATTTCTTGCGTCAGGGGCAGGATGAGCTGTCCACTTTTGAGGAGACCGTCACGTGGATGTCGCGTCTGATCGCTTGAAACCGCTCGAAGCATCAAAATTGCGGCTGGTGAAGGACATGAGGGAGCGAAGCGCGCTTCGTCAGTTATCCAATATGCAAGCCAAACGCCAGATCGCGGTTGAAGCCGTGGAGAGAGCCTCCGAGAATCTGGTAAGCGCCGAGAAACGCCGCGCAATGCTCGAAGCTGAACTTTATCTGGCCTTGGCATTGTCTGATACGATGTGCGTCAGCGAACTCGATCGTCGGTGCTATCTCGCCATTGGGCGACTCACGGCTGAGATCGCTGTGGCACGTCAGGCGCTTGAACAGGCGCGCATCACTCAAGATGAGGTCCAGGCCGCGGTTGATGAGGCGTGGGCCGTGTGGTCCAAGCGTTCGGCGGCGAGTCAGAAATGGCAGAAGATTGAGTGCGATGCTCAGCGCACGACCAATGCTCGTTCCGAGTTCGCAGCTGAAATCGAAACGGACGATGACATCTTGCTGCGGTACAAGGGCGGATCGCGCAGCAGGGCGGCTGGCGATTCAATCTTTGGCGATCCAATCTGATGGCTGCTTGTCTTATGCCGGAGCAAACTTCCCCTTCTGTGGAATTGAGCGCCGATAATGTGCTGGGTGAACCCGCTCTGTTCGATCCTCCGGTAAGATTGTCGCATACCGTTGTCTCATGGCTCAATGAGATCGCCGCTCGACGCACGATTCTGAAGAGCCACCTTGGCGATACGCCGATATCGATGCGGATGAACCGGCTCGTCTGGCAGGCACAGCCATCGGCGGCGTCGATGCTCGACTGCGTATTTCGCATCGGGGCCGAAACGGCCATCTTCTCGTTGCCACGCCCGCTGGTGTTGGCGCTGATTTCGACGGTGCAGCATGGCCTTAGCCTACCTTCGGACCCAGCCCGCTCTCTCGTCCTCGAACTTGCGCTTGAACCGTTGCTCGTTCAACTGGAGAACTTGTTAGCGCAAGATTTGCAAGTTATCCGGATCGACGAAGCAACGACGCAAGGCCCTCATCTGGAACTGGACATCGCCTACGGGTCGCTTACGAGCAAGGCGCGCCTTTTCCTATTCTCGTCCCTCGACGGTCGGGTCCCGCCTGCATTCTGTACGTTAGGCGAGTTGCTTGGCCAATTGCCCCGAGAGATGCATAAGCTTTCTCCGGAATTGCCTATCATGGTTGCCGGAGAAATTGGCTCGCTATGCGTGTCCGTTGGGCTTGTTCGACAAGCACAAGCTGGCGACGCGCTGTTGCCGGAGGTCATTCCCCTTGCACGCGGCCAGGTCATTCTCACTGCCGACAAATTGTGGGCCCCGGCCGAGGTCGCTGACGACAGACTGATCCTGCGGGGACCGTTCCGCCTGCAACCCCACCCTTTAAAGAGTGCATGTATGACGACACGAAACCAAGCACAGCCACCCACCTCCCTTTCGGAAACCGACATCGACAGTATCGCGATTACGCTGGTGTTCGAATGCGGCCGTTGGCCAATCCCGCTGGGTACGCTGAGGGGCGTCAACGAAGGACATGTATTCGAACTTGGCCGCCCCCTTGACGGTCCGGTCGACATTGTTGCCAATGGTCGATTGATCGGTCAGGGCGACATCGTGCGTGTCGGGGAGGAATTGGCTATCAGGCTACGTGGCAGGTTGGCAGTCAATGACTGACATTCAGCCAAGCATCCTTGCACTTGTTGCACTGACGATCGGCCTCGGTCTGCTGGCGTTCGCAGTCGTCACAACGACGGCGTTCCTAAAGGTTTCTGTCGTTCTCTTCCTCGTGCGTAACGCACTCGGGACCCAGTCCATACCGCCGAACATCGTTCTGTACGGTGCTGCGTTGATCCTTACCGTCTTCATTAGCGCTCCAGTGTTGGAGCAGATTTACAACCGCGTTACGGACCCGCAACTTCACTATCAAACCCTCGAGGACTGGGCGACAGCCGCAAAGGAAGGGAGTGAGCCGCTGCGCGCTCACCTGAAAAAGTTCACCTCTGAGGAGCAGCGCACGTTTTTCCTTTCTTCTACAGAACAGGTTTGGTCTGAGGAGATGCGCAGTAAGGCAACAACGGATGACTTTGCGATCCTTGTACCGTCGTTTCTAATCTCAGAACTTAAACGTGCGTTTGAAATCGGTTTCCTTCTCTATCTTCCATTCATAACGATTGATCTAATTGTAACGACGATCTTGATGGCCATGGGCATGTCAATGGTGTCGCCCACAATGATATCTGTTCCCTTTAAGCTCTTTCTGTTCGTCACGATCGACGGATGGTCGCGGCTCATGCATGGATTGGTCTTAAGCTACGCCACGCCCGGAGGTTAATATGGACGAAGCCAGCATTCTTACTCATTTGAGCCGATCTCTCGTCCTCTTTATGATTTGGGTTCTGCCACCGCTCTTGGCAGCTCTCGTGGCCGGATTGGGTGTTGGCATCCTCCAAGCGGCAACACAGCTCCAGGATCAAACCTTGCCTCTTACCGTGAAGCTCCTCGTCGTTGTCGCCGTGCTCGTTCTGTTTTCTCCGGTGCTAAGCGCCCCCCTTATCGAACAAGCCCAACATATCTTCGCTGAATTTCCCTCCCTCACATCGAGATATTAGGAGAGAATCCAAGGCGAAGTTTGTGGTGAAGCCTCACTGGTGGACTGTTGGGACTGCGTAGGCTTATCGAGCGTTAGCCGCAAGCATGAACTATGGAAACGTGAGCGCACCGCGCAGGACGCGGTTCGGCCGTGCTCACGTAAGGGGCCACCCGGCCGTCGATCTCTGAGGCTTTGTCACGTCAAACATCATGGCGCAGCGAGCGGAGCTGCCTTGGATTGGCTCAGGCGTACCAGCACATCAAATGAATGGCTTGCCACCCACCGAGACGCTAAGTCTAATCCAGACCGCGCTTGAATTCGTCGTTGCAGCCGGCCTTAGTGCGGCCCGGGCCCTCGGTATTATGTTGGTGCTTCCCGTATTTACCCGCCCCCACATTAGCGGGATGATCCGCACAAGCTTGACGATCGTGATGGGTCTGCCATGCCTTGCGCATATAGAAGCCGGATTGCAAACGCTGGATCCGGCCACCCGTATGATCGCCGTCGCTTTCCTTGGTCTCAAGGAGATATTTATCGGCCTGGTTTTCGGGATGCTACTAAGCGTACCGCTATGGAGCATACAGGCAGTTGGCGAAATCATCGACACCCAGCGAGGTGTTTCGAACCAGCTGGACGATCCTGCGACGCGCAGCCAAGCCTCGGCCACGGGTCTTTTTCTTGGTACTGCTGCGGTTACGATTTTCGTTCTGTCTGGAGGTCTGCAGACGATAGTCAAATGCCTTTATGGCAGCTATCTGATCTGGCCCGTGTATCGGTTACTACCGTCCCTGACCCTGCAAGGCGCAATGGAGTTTATAACGCTTCTCGACCATATCATGTACATGACCCTGCTGGTCTCGGGACCCGTGCTGGCTCCGCTGCTCTTAATTGAGGTATCTCTCATGTTGCTTGGGCGCTTTGCGCCGCAGATTAAGCTGAACGATCTCTCCGCCATCATCAAGAATGTCGCCTTTGGGGTCATCATGGTCAGCTACACCGTCTTCCTCATTGAATATATGGGAGCGGAGATTATCCAGTTCTACGGCGTGCTGGAGTGGCTCGAGAAGTTCTTCAAATGAACGATTCGGGCGAAGAAAAAAAGCTTCCGCCAACTCCTAAGAAGTTACGGCAGGCGCGCAAGAAAGGACAGATCCCTCGCAGCAATGACTTTGTGAGCGCGCTCAGCATCTGCGCCGGGTTCGGCTGCTTATGCCTCAGAGCGGGCTCGATCGAAGACGTATGGCGTGAAGGGGTGCAGCTCGTCGACAAGTTGCAGGGGCAGCCATTCAATAGTGCGGTCCAGCAGGCATTGGTCGGATTGATCGAACTTTCGATGATCAGCGTTGGCCCAATCATCGGTGCGGCCGTGGCTGCGGGCATCCTTGCCAGTGTCTTGGCTAATGGTGGGCTGACGCTCTCCGTGGAGCCACTAAAACCAAGTCTTGAGAAATTAGATCCTATCAAAGGACTGAAACGACTTTTTTCTCAGAGATCGCTTGTCGAGCTTTGTAAGTCGCTGATCAAAGTGTTCGTTCTCGGCGCAATCCTGCTTTTCACCGTAATCGCGACTTGGAAGGCGCTGGTATACTTGCCTATCTGCGGTTTGGGTTGTTTTGGCTTTGTCTTCAAAGAGTTCAAGTTTGTGATTGAGATCGCTGCTGGGGCATTTCTGATCGGCGGCTTGACCGATCTGCAAATTCAGCGGTGGTTGTTCTTGCGTGACATGCGCATGACACAGAGCGAAGCAAAACGCGAAACTAAGGAACAGGAAGGCAATCCTCAGATAAAGGGTGAACACCGTCGCCTCCGTCGCGAATCGGCGAACGAGGCGCCACTCGGCATCCATCGCGCTACATTAATACTGACGGGACCGGCGATATTGATTGGGCTGCGCTATGTTCGCGGGGAGACTGGAGTCCCTGTATTGGTTTGCCGCGCCGAGGGCGAACCTGCTTCGCGGTTGGTTGACCAGGCGCGGACCCTGCATCTGAGTATTATCCGGGACCCCGCGCTGGCGCGGCAGCTGATTCGAAAGGCTACGATGGGCAAGGCCGTTCCGATGGAGTGTTTTGAGAGGGTCGCTCAGGCAGTTTTTGCAGCCGGCCTGGCCTAGCTTCACGGAAACTCGATGCGTTCGGGCGGCGCAGTCAAAGACCCCAACTGACGGGCTTGGCGGGGTCTGAAACCGACGCGAGGAAGGGTAGCTGCTGTGGCGGCCCACGCCTTAGAGGACTACCGAAATGGTCGACGGTGGCAACCAATGCTCATTCTGCGCAGGTACGAGCCGCTCATTGGGCTTCTGCGGGAACCCGGGTGTGACTTTCGTCTTCCGAGTTGCTCTTGTTGCCCGGCGTGACGCTCCCCCGTGCGGTAAGGGGAGCTACCGCGCGATCACCGCTGGTTGACATGACAGCGTTATTCTCCAACAAGTCGGCCGGATCATTGAGCATGACGCCAAGGTTATTCCGGATCGAGCAGCCAAGCGTTGGATTGAAAGAATTGTCGTCCACTGAAGGGCCGACGATTGAAAGGCTTGGACAGACCGGAGGATGTGCTTCGTGGGTGATCGCTTCGACTCGGACGCCGAAATGGGAGGGCAGACCTACCGGGAAAGCGGACAGGCGAATATTATAAGATGGAACGCCCATCGTGCGTGCCTCGTGTGCCACCTGCGTAACCAGCCGGGGCGAGCCACTGACCTCCAGATGGAGTGCATCCCGTCGACCGCGACTGGCATTCGCAATGAAATCACGCAGACCGTACCTCTCGGCACGACCGAGAGCCTGTAGTCGCAAGACCGCTGTCTTCTGCTCCACCTGGATTCCTTGCTCAGGCGTCCCAGAATAGGTCGCATCAGTATGTGTGCATCCGCCCACGGTTGCCGCGACAGCGATCAGGTGGCCCAGGTTTCGCAGGCTCATCGCGGTTCTCATTCAATAGTTAAGCCGGCCGCGCCGGTTGCGCCTGGTTCGGTGCGGGGAGCATCCCGGCCTCGCGGCGAGCTTGCCAACGTATTCGTCAACGTTCGCCCCGCGTCTGATGGTGGTCGGATGCGGTCAGTCGGCGCGCTTATCTTGCCGGCAGACGATGCTGGCCGCACGATGTAGGGGGTAACAACGATGACGAGTTCCGTCTCCTGCTTCTGAAATGAGGAGGAGCGAAACAGCGCACCAAGGATCGGCACATCGCCTAACCCAGGAAACGTGGTGATGTCCGTGTTGAAATTGCGCCTGATCAGCCCCCCGATTGCAAAGCTTTGACCGCTGGCAAGCTCGACGACAGTACTGGCACGTCGCGTGGAGAGGCCGGGCAGAGACATTCCGTTGATGCTGACCTCACCTTCTTTCGATAACTCGCTGACTTCAGGCTTCACGCGGATATTGATCTGATTATTGTTGAGAACGGTCGGAACGAACTCTAGGCTGATTCCGAATTGACGGAATTGAACTGAGACTTGCCGATTGTCCTGCATGACCGGTATTGGGAATTCGCCGCCTGCGAGGAAGCTTGCTGATTCGCCGGACATTGCGGTAAGATTTGGCTCCGCCAACACTGACGCGAGGTGCTCGTTGGCGAGTGCGTCAAGAACAGCACTGATGTTCGTGCCGCCAGCGCCAAATCCGATACTTGCCGTGCCGCCGCCCTGACTCGCACCGGAACCGCCAGGCTTGCCACTGCTAAACCCGAAAACGACCGCGCCGTTTTGACCCGATGCAGAAAGGCTGATGCCAAGCTCCTTCATGGCACTGCGTGAGACCTCCGCCACGCGCACGCTCAGATTAACCTGTAATGAGCCCGCGACCTGGATCTTGTTGACGACCAGCGCGCCCGCCCCCAGAAACTGCTCTGTGATCTTCTTGGCACGCTCGACGACGTCTGCACTGGGCGCTGTCCCGCTAAGAATGGCGCCACGCGGCGTATAAGTGACTTGGATCGGATAGTCTCCGAGCTCGGCCTTCAGTGCGGCACGCAGATCCTCGACAGGTTGGGTGACGACAACGCGAAACTCGGCTAACGCCTCTCCATTGTCGTTCAAAGCGAACAGGCTGGTCCGTCCTGACTTTTTCCCAAAGACGAAGATGGTCGTATTCGATGGCGCCTGGTAGTCGGCTATCGTCGGGTCGGCAACAAATATGCTGGCAGCTGCCGCCGGAAGATGAACGGTCTTGCCCTGCGAGGAGGAAAGATTCAAAGTTCCGCTAAGGCTGTCAGCCGTCGCGCGCGGCGCACCCTGATTAGAGTCGCGCTTTATCTGAGCTGCGGAAGTGGGAGCAAGAACGAGAGGGACCGTGCATACGGCATACAGAAGGCACGCAAGAAACGTGGCTGTAACCGCGACCGGCCGTCGACTGCGAAGATCAAGGGCGAACTTCAAGGGAGCGTCGTTTTCAAGTTTGATCGGCGAGGCAGCGGATCGTTCTTCAGTTCAAGCGCGTAGCCGACGCCCCGCGCGGTTTTGATCCGTAGCGTCGCGCCCGACTTGTTCAAATGTGTCCGCAACCGATAGATCCCCACTTCTAAGGCATTGGTTGAGACTTCGTCGTCGAACGCATAGAGGCCTTCCTCCAGCGACGCCCGCGGCACGGTGCGGCCTGCTCGGCTCAACAGATGTTCAAGAATGCAGACTTCGCGGCGTGCAATTCTCAATGGCCGATCGCCAATTGAGACTTGCCGTCCGATAGGATCGAAATGTAAGTTGCCGAAGGAGACGACGGGGGCCGTCATTTGCGTCGATCGTCGCAAAATGGCGCGCATGCGAGCGATGAGCTCATCGAAAGACACCGGTTTGGGCAGGAAATCGTCGGCACCACCATTGAATATCGCAATCCGGGTGCCGAGATCGTTGAGGCTGCTCATGATCATGGCGGGCATTGAACATCCTTCGCGTCTCAATTGTTTCAGCCAGTCCAAGCCATTTCCATCCGGCAGAACCAATTCGAGCAAAAGAATGTGATAGCTGGCGCAACCTAGCGCCGTCTCCGCTTCGTCAAGCGTGTGGATTACATCAACGGCAAAACCGCGAACCAACATTGTTTCCTTGGCGGCTCGCACAAAGGCGGCATCGCGATCTACCAGGAGAATTCGCATATCATCGCCTATCTTGCGACTGCGCCAGGACCTGGGCGCATTACGATCGACAACGAACGTCGGTGAACCCACCACATGCTCGAGCAGGTCGAGTTGGAGAGCAACAGACTGAAGAGAGAATTCAATCGCACGAGTTCCTGATTGCTCCTTCTAAAGCGCGGCCATGACTTATGGGGCTTCAGGTAAGATCGGCAAAATCGTTTTTTTTATGGTAGGCATCCAACCGGCGAATGGGTCGTAGCGAAATGCACGTAGTCAGCGAGCCGCGTCAGGATCACAGAACGAATCCCGGCTTCAGCGCAAGCCGACGACGTCAAGCAATGGCAATTACAGTCCATCACAAGCAATAGCAATGGAGGGGTAGCAACGATCTGATACTTGAGCGTGAAGCGCCGGACGACAGAACCTGGAGCATCTCGCATCGCTGCTGAGCTGCAGACGCCGGTTAAGAAGCGCTAGCAATTCCGTTCCTCAAGGCGCTTTGCGGTCTTCAATGCCAGTGCGACGGCTCTGCGAAAATCGCGGCCAGCGCTGCCACAGCGGCTCGTCGAACCAGCTGTCGAAGCCCTGATCAAGCCGACCGGCTTTGATTCAGCGGCGATCGTATTTCTATGCACCGAAACGTGTAGGGGCCCCGCCGCAAGCCTATCTAGAGCCGATCGATTGGCATCGCACTGCCCGTCATGAGGTCCGCCATCTGAGCGGTCATTTTCACCGCCGCGATCTTCGACCCTTTTGGTATCAGACAGCACGCCTTGAGAAGCTAGGTCAGCTGTCCGCCGCGGTTGCTGTGCCTCGCTCGGCATCGTTCCGACGTGCGGCACGCCAATTGCTTCGCCACGTGATTAGAAGGCTGCGCGAGGGGACAAGCCTGCGCGCCGCAAACCCAGCAAACAGCGGACGACATCCAGGCTATTCGCCCAATGCGATTGTGAGCGCGACAGCGGAGAGTGAGGCAGCGTGAGCCTTTGGCGGATTTGAGAAGGAGGGATAGTTGTACCGTCTTACGACCGAGCTTGGTCTGATGTTAGAAGCGATCATAGTGCCGGAAATTCAGTTGAAGCCACCCTTGTTGGGGCTCCAATAGGTTTAAGCGCGTAAGTTGAGGAAAACCGACGTTAAATTATCCTCGCGGTCTCGCCCTGCTCGAAGTTATGGGGCCGGCCTAGAACATCTACTTCAAGGGTTCTGCGTCTCGTCTAGGTATGCATCATGGCCAAGATGACCAAAAACCAGCCGATTGACGCAATTGCTGAGAACGCAGCTCTCCAAGGCCGACACAAAGGCCGTCATCGAGGCCGGTGAGTTTGTTGTTCCGGGGTTTCGTAAAAATGTCCGTCGTAAGCAAGCCCGCTACTGAAGCTCGCAGCGGAATCAACCCCTTTACAAAGGAGCCGCTGGAATTCGCGGCGAAGCCGGCTAGCAAATCCGTCAAGGCGTCACCGATCAAGGCTGCTAAAGACGCAGGCGGTATGACAGAGAATGCGCAACCCAAGCTTAGATCTGGCGACTGCAGCTAATCGCTAACGCTTCACCATCGAGCGAGTGCTTTGTCAGTCAGGCCTTGCGATCATTTTGCGTGAACGGAAGCGGAATCGGTCGGGCTGTGGGGCGGGAAGCACGCGAAGGATTGCGCGCCCTGAATTCATAATTATCAGCAAGCTTCAAGAGACGTTGCTTGGTGAATGGATCAGCTCTTTCAGCAATGTCACGGACTTGCGAAGCCCGAGCCCGATAGAAATCCTCGTTCATGAAAAACCAATCCCATGTTGCCTCTAAAGGCTCGAGATCTCTCGCCTAATTCGGCAAGCGGCCTCTTCTTCTTTGTGCTATAGCAGAACCGGCTTCTAGTCGTTTAGGCGGTGCCACGAAACAAAGCTCCAGCGATGATCGAATATGCATGCCTCTGATCCTATACACGTCTAGGAGTACGGGTGAGAATACGTTGTATGTTGATCCCTATCTATCTTTCCAGTTGCTCTCGCTCGCCGGTGAGCTTGTTCATTTGAGGTGACTGCGATGGTCAGAAAAAGCTGGGCAGCTCCGCGTACTCATGCTTCTACGAATCTCTGGCACAGGGCTGACGCCCGTTTTGCGTCGACGAGCCTGTTCGCTGCCGTGAATGATCATACAGATGCTCGACGGCCCTAGCTCGTGTCTCGACAACGCAATTAGGTTGATGGACGAGGAGGCGGCCTCAACGGCGCAGCGTGTTGAGGCCGGAATGCTTCTTCTTGATCGAGTCCCGGACGCAGTTCAGTTCGCCTTTTGCCATCCCTGCCGACGAGCTCATCCAATTCTGAGGTCTTCGGCAGAAAGTTTCCCAGAACGACTAGCCTTGGGCTCGTAGCTAATTCGGGCGCCTTCCGCCAGGCCGGTATGGCCGGCCCTTTCAACGGCACTAATGTGCACGAAGATGTCTGGGCCTCCATCGTCTGGTTTGATGAAGCCGTATCCTTTGGACGTGTTGAACCATTTCACAGTACCCATTGCCACTGCAGCATCTCCAATTGAGTCAACTCAATCTAACCGACAGCTGAGGCCGGCATCAAGGGCGATGAAGCAAGAAGACTGGCTTCTCATAGCAGGCAACCGATACTACGCGCTTGCATGTGGCGCGACCGTTTAGATGGACCTCAATGACCGACACTTTGTATTGGTTGGTACGGAAACGAACACGGCATTGTCGTGCTCGTAACATCATTAGTGTGAACGTTGTCGGGCCAAGATTCGAAGCGCACATTCGCTGGAAAAATGCAATTTCCAGCCAGAAGCAGCAGGTTTAGTGCATGAGATTCGGATAGGGCGCGATATGGTGAAAGACGGCGAATGGTCCGGAAAATTCGCAGTCATTGTGATCTCGTCCTCATCTGCTTTTTTTGATCGCGACCGCTGCCGCCTATTTCTCGTCGCCAAAGATCAAAATGGCGGAGGGATCCTGTATCTCACCATGCCTCAACGTCGGGTGAGGACACCTCACCGGAGTATTGTTGCGCCACCGCTCCTTATCCGTCGGTCATCCTCAAGCGCAACTCACCACCGCGATTCCGCGGGATGGCAGCCGCGCTGACTGATAGGGCTGAGTCTGAGCTGAAGCGATGTACAAGTGTAGCCTTTGCAAACCACGTTGCTTCCTGACGAGGCGGCAAGAGCTGCAGTTTGACTGCAGTGGCGCTAACTTTGCAGGGATGTCGGGTTAATCATCAGCTAAGATCCTCATGGCAAAAAGAAGATTGGACATCAAACTGCAATCGGCCCAGCTCAGGAGTGCCTCATGCTTTTTCGCGCCACCCACTAACAACAGAGCGCCTCGCTTCAACTCGCGTTCTGACCTAGCGATTGCAAGCGGCGCAAATCCGAGCGTCAAATTGGGTGAGTTGAGTTACAGTATGGGGAAGGAGATTTACGGCGAGCTTGCGGATGGTCGGCGGCAGGTGGGTGCGTTTCATCTGGTCCGCGATATCCTCGGACTTGAAAATGGTGAGAGACATCAGTTCACAGCAGAGGCAGTCGTCGCGACGACAGTTCGCTTGATCAGGCGCACCAGCCTTGAAGACGCGGCCGAGAACGATGCGGTCGTCCTCCGCAATTTGCTCAGGGTGACGGCCAAAAATCTGCAGCACGCCGAGAACCATATGCTGCTTGGACGAAAAACCTCGCTGGAAGAGGTGGCCGCCTTTTTGCTTGAAATGGACGAGCACTCGGCCGGCGCATTGTCCGATATTGCCGACCACCTTGGCCTGACACCCGAAACTGTGTCGCGCGCCTTGTCCCCAGCTGCACAGGCAGTTGGTCCTCGAGTTTCTCGGAAAAAGCCAGCGCAAAATCGTAATCCGCGACCGTCGGCAGCTCGCAAGTGTTGGTTCACAAAGATGATCGGTCCGGAGCCACTTCTCGTCCAACTGGAGAGGCCCGGGCCGGGTGGTTTGGAGCTGCAAAGTGCAGAGGGGATCGGCTCCTCCAGTGAAACCCGCTGTTGCAGCTGCAGAACGTCGAGTCCGGATGGGGACTTGCGGATTGCCAGAACTGCTCAGAATTAATCCTGATGCCCAGCTCGGCCAGCCCGAGCTCCCGGCTATTTGCTGCCTCGTAGACCGGTAGCCACAGTTCGACGCCGCTTGCTCGCGAAGTCTTAAGGTCGCAAATAAAAGGCTTCGGCTCGCGGCTGTCTGTGGGCCCACAGTCCCTCGCGATTTTTCCTGAACGCTCCGCCTTCCTGGGCCCGTGCTTTGGGAGACGTGAATGTTCAACTTGGCAAGCTAAGACAGCAGCCCACTCGTCCTGGCCGTCTGGACCGGATGGCAAGAGCCGAAGGCCTGCTCTGCAGCATTTTGCGGGCCGATCCGAATGCGCTTAAGTCCAGATCCCGTCAGTGAAAGGATCCGTTAGAGATCGGCATCTCGCCGTGGGTTTAGACAATGACGCCATCGTACATGCGGACCGTTGACCTTCCTCCGTGCCGCTAGTCAAAGTCCAATCACGACACGACTGGCAGGGCAAATTGAAAGGTCGCGCCCGGCCCTTGCTTGCGGACGATTGAGAGGCGCCCTCCGTGAGCTTCTACGATTGAACGACAAATCGACAAACCCATTCCAAGGCCGGTCGACTTGGTGGTGAAAAACGGATCTAAGATGCGAATCCTATCATCCTCAGCGATGCCGACGCCGCAATCAGTCACCGAGAGCTGCACACGTCCCTTACTGTCCATGGATGATTCTATCACCAGCTCGCGGGCCCGGTCGTCAACTTCTTGCATCGCCTCGATCCCGTTCATCACCAGATTGATGATGACCTGTTGCAGCTGAACCCGGTCACCAAGGACCGTGGGAAGCGCGAGCGCTAACTCAGTTCGCAAGGTCACTTGGTGATTAACTATCTCACGTGTCACTAGCGCTATAGCTTCGTTCACGACCTCATTGACATCGAGCGGTACCATCTCGATATCACCTTTCTTCGCAAGTGTACGGACTCTGCGGATTACCTCGCTTGCCCGGACCGCATCCTCAATGATCCACTCCACTGATCTGAGCGCGGCGGGAATATCCGGAATTTCGCGGCGTATCCAGCCGAGGCACGCATCGCCGTTGCTGATAATGGCCGCGAGCGGCTGGTTTACCTCGTGGGCTATGGAGGCTGTTAGTTCCCCCAGCGTCGTCACGCGCGTGACATGCGCGAGATCTGCCTGTGACTTCCGCAGCTCTTGTTCTGCCTGATCTGCGCGAATCTTCGCCGTGATGTCCGTGGCGACGCCACGGTAGCCACGAAAGCTGCCGTTTTCATCAAAAAAGGGCTTGCCGCTGGTCTGGAAGTAAATGGCCGAGCCGGTCGCGCTAATGGCGCGATAAATCAGATCGCGAAATGGGAGATGTGCGTTGACCGTCGCCTGATGCTGCCGCCACTTCTCAGGTTCTTCTTCAAAGTCGCACGCGATTTCCCAGCGAGGCCGGCCAATGGCCCCTGTGGCCAAGAGCCCCGTAGCGCTGGTGTGCTCCGATAGTGTGAGCCGGTGATCCGGCCCGGTCTCCCATAGCCAGTCGGAAGCAGTTTCCGCGTAGTCACGAAAGCGTTGCTCGCTCTCACGCAGCGCAGCAAGAGTGTTTTCTAACTTTTCCCTAGCTGCGTGTTGCTCGGTGACGTCCATATGCGTTCCGATGAGTTCGACTGTCACGCCGTCGCTTCCCAACACAGCGTGCGCAACGGCGTGTATGTGCCTTATCGCCCCATCGGGATGACAGATTCGAAAATCGTATTCGAAGTTGCCGGCTTTCTGTTCAATAGCCTGACGCTGTACTTCCTGCTGCAGCGGTAAATCGTCAGGATGAATACGCGAGCGGATGGCCTCAAGTGTCACGGGCTCTTCCGGGTCGAAGCCGAATAGACGACTGACTTCGGCGGAGCGATACGCAAAACAGCGACGGTGGCAGTCCCAGGACCATGTGCCCGTGCGACTAAGCTGCTGCGCGTCCGCCAGATAAGCCTCACTACGGAGCAGTCGCCGTTCCGTCTGCTTCGCTGCCGTGATATCCGTCGCCGCCCCGACGAACTCGATCTCGCCAGATGCCGTTCTCGTGGCCCGTGCTCGTGCGTGAATGTGCTTTATTGATCCGTCGGGCATCAGCAGCCGGTATTCGTGCTCGAAGTCCTCGCCTCGCGCCGCTCGATCCAACGTCTCTTGGACCGAAGCCTTGTCGTCCGGGTGGGTGCGGTCAAGGACGTGTTGCGGTGTCGGTTTGATGTCAGGATCGTATTCGAAAATCCGGAAGTTCTCCTTCGACCAAAAGACTTCGTCGGCAGCGTTCCAACCGAAGCTGCCGGTGTGACTCAATTCCTGCGCCTGGGCCAAATGGGCTTCGCTTCGCTGCAGCGCAAGTTCTGTCCGCTTTTGTTCAGTGATATCTTCGCAGGCAATGAGGACGATGGGCTTGTCATCGGCCCACAGCATGGCTTTGGCGTTTTCGCGCACCCACAGCACCGAGCCATCTTTTCTGACTTTCTGGATGTCCCAGGTGCGCGATTGGCCGATATCTGTAAGACAACTCCCAATGCATTTGCGAACGACCTCACGATCGTCTTCCGGAAAGACCTTCAGCACGGATACGCCGATTAGTTCGGCAGGCGTATAGCCGAGCTGGGTCGCTCCGAAAGTATTGACGTTCAGGACCGTCCCGGCTTCATCGACCATGAAGTACATGGCCGGGTTATGCTCAAAGATTGCGCGCCACAGTTTCTCGCGGTTATGCAGATCGGCCGCACTGTGCCGTAGCTTGGCCGCGGTCTCACGCGCAACTTCCCTTTGGTGGCGAACTTTTCCTATCAGGTGCGTTCCGACAATCGACGCGCTCAGGAAAGCGACAACCACCACAAGGTCTCGGGGATCATCGATCCGAAAACTCAAACTCGGCGGCGTAAACACGTAGGCTAAGCTAGCGACGGAGACGATGGAAAGGACCAATGATACGATGAAGCTGCCCATCAGCGAAAACAGCAAGATCACCACCAGATAGGCGAACGCCGTGGCTGCGAAAGGGCTGTTGATATACAAGGAAGCTAGCGTCACTGCTGCTAGCGTAATGCTGCCGACGATGAATTGCGTCCCTGAACGTTCCAATGTGGTGAGCTGGTTAAACATGCTTGTCGCCGTCCGGTCCTTCTGGCGGAGAGATTAATGATCAGGCTAAAAATACAGCACTTTATTCGACCCGGACAGGCGCTCCTGGGCGCTTTCTACGACCTCGCTAAAATAAGCACAGCGGAAAAAGGCGCATTATAAACCTATGTATATTCCTCTAAACATTAGCTATTGAACGCTCACGTAGGAAATTACCTTCGTTTTGAGTTTTTAGCTGTTCTCCTCGATGGTAAAGCAGCATGTTGCAGCCCGGAGTTGTTGCGGAGACCGGCCGATGGGTGGATCGTGGGCCATCCAACGTACTCGAGCGGCATCCTTGGTGTTACCATGACGAGAAAGTCTGCTGGCTCGGATACGGGAGAACGGCTGCTTTCACTGAGCCGATAGCGTGTCCAGGGGACATTCTCCAGCGCCCGACTGAGAATGGCATGGCGTCGACGGCACTCGTGAGCCACATAGTGGTCCGGAAATGCGCCTGGTATCTGCCGCCGTGCCGGCAGGGGCAGATCGTGGCCGGCCGCGGCATCCAGCTGACTAAGCGACACTTGGACTCGCTACAAAGTCGCATCGTCGATAGAGCCAGCCGCGATGTCGCTGAGGAGCTAAACGATGGCTACAGGTTCGTGTCGATCGTTATCTTGCGGTCACCAGCATTCCATGCTCGATCTTGCCGCGTCGGCTTTTCTCACTGTCATCGATGTCGATACATCCCGCGCCGCTTCTGTTTCCATGCGGTCTCTGGAGCAGCGGAAATGCTTCCTTTACTTTCGAATTATCGCATTGGTCGCGATGCCAGTAGGATTTCGATTTTCCTCACCCTAACAGTAGTGCGCTTGGCAGCGCCGTTGAGGGGATTTTCGCCGTAGTCAGCAGGAACTATTCGAATGTTCCTTCGGCAGACGGGCGACGCAATCATCTCGAGCGTGCCGCAGTCGTCTTCCAGTGCCCTTCCGTTCAGCCGCTGGGGCAATGGACTTGGCGAACACAGCGGCGATCGTCCCGTGCCGATCTGCAATGCAGCGGTAGCCAATCGCGGCAGAAAGGCATCTCTCGTTCCGAATCTCGATAGGCTTACCGATGAACTTTCGCGGGGTGGCATGAAGGTCATCCGCATCAATCATCTTGGAATTGATCGGGCTGAAGTTCTTAGCGATTTCCTTGGTGCTCGGCGTCTCCGGCTCTCTGGAAACGCCCGCCGGTTTTAGCGTTGCAGCGGCTTTGTCGAAGTAAGATAAAGTGTTTCTTATCGTCTTTCACAGTCGCGCAGCCTACTACTTGCATGACAGGTTCCACTCCATCAGCCGCGAGCGCCGGCGGTGGCGATAATAGTATGATTGCGGGCGCCACAAAGGTACCAAAGGTACTGGCTTCAAAAATGCTTGCTGGTACTTCATCGGACTTAGTTACGCGTCGAACAGAGCCTTCGGTCACGCCGCGAGTGTTTCTGGGTTACACGTCCGAGGATGCGCGATTGGCAAAGCGAATTGCGGAGCCCTAGAGGCCGTTGGCATCGTGGTGTCGTGGGACAAGTGGTTGCATGCCGGAAGGGGGATGCAGATCTCGAAGAGCCCGCTGAAGCCCTTCAGGGGCTTCGCATTGCGCGTTTCGCAAGCCTCGCTCGGATTTTCGATGATCTCCATGCACACGATTGTCCAGAACAGCCTGAAGGTGGGATTGGACGCGGACGAATTTGCTTTGGCCATCGCCCATTAGAAAGCGCCGGGCGCAGGTTGCGGAGATCAATCAGCAACTCATCGGTGTAATCGACCACCACATTGATCGCGCACCCATCCTGAGCCGAAAGCAACATCCGAAACTTATGTTGCCTTCAGATTGCTGAATCCGAAGTCTGCTTCTGAAGAGCGCAAACCACCATAATGCCGAGCGACGGAGTCGTCAGTACGATCTGCCGCAGACCGTTAGCAGGGCGCGCTGCCGAACATTCTGCCCGGTGGCATTTGGCCTCGCGATGTGGGCTTGATCAGCGGTCCCTAAGGAGGGAGCTAATGGACATGACAACGCAGAGATTGCTACGTCACCGGCGCCACATCGCAGACAACACCAGGGGACGGATAACCTCGAAGTTGCTCATTGAAGATCTCGAGAAAAGATAGATAGCCGAGCGTCTTCTGGATGATAGTGGCAGCCTATCTGGGCCGCTCCGATAGTCGACACGCAATCCGGAATCGGAGCACGGCTAGAAGCCGGCCTTCAGGGCGAATTTCGCATTAATGACAAAAAAGTTAGGGGCGGCAGCGAAGACGACTTGCCGGTCGTTGTTCATCGAATGATCGCAGCAAGGGACGGGTTCTTCCGCCCCTCTGATTTCTTCCGAGGCTCTTGCCCATTCGGCAGTGCGCACCTGGTCCGGCGCGGGCGTTTGCACGGCTCCCTGTGATGGAGAGGAAGAGGGACGACGGGCTGTTTGAGCCCGTCGGATTACGAGAGAGCACCGGCGGATCCATCTGCAACCGCTCTCCTGAGGTTTTCCATATGTTCAAGCCATCAGAGTCGACGGCCGCAGCGTCCGCAGCGTTTTCGCGCGCGGCAGCTTCTTCTGTTCTTCGCGCGGCCCGCGTTCTACTTCCAAGCCCTCACGGTTTCTGCTTCGAGCTGGTCTTGGGGGGGCGCCATGGGGCTCGGATTCGGTCTCATTGTCGCGACCGGATCTCGGGTTTGGAAAGCGGCCAAGGAAGCCTGCGAGGCGCAAGCCGTCCCGTCCCTTCGCAAATATGGATCGGTTAACCCTGGCAACTCAGGATCGCCGATTTCCATGTTGCCGATGCTTTGGAAAAACTGGGGGCGTATCAAGGTCCATACGCACCGCTGCGAAGATAGGCAGGCCCTGGAGCAGTTATCGACGCAGCGCCGCGTCGGCCGCATATTGATCGACAACTGGGTGTTCGGATACCGAGGAGGTGTTTGGACTACCAAGCGGGGCAAATCAATAGAAGGTGCGCAGCCTGTCTGGTCCGCGCCTAGGATGGAGCGGCTGTTCATCGCGCATGTCCCACGGTTCCGCCGGATCCTGATCAGGCTCACTGAAGGCGTCCTTCTTGCAGCCTACGCCACGCTGCGGGCCTATCGACGACGAAAGAGAGTTTCGGGCCTCACGCGCATTGTGGAATCGTTGGGCTCTGATTTCGACGGAGTGACTGCTTTCGACGAATCCGATGTATCGGCAATGAGGGCGGACGCAGCGTTTGCGGCGCTCGCGGACCGGCGGCCCGCTTTCAAACTCGCAGAACGCCTCGGGTGCCGTTGCGTACAAGCGATGGATGTCCACCGAATTGAACTCTCAGGGTTCAGCGACACGATGCCGGATCGTCTCAAGGCTTACAGCCTCTTTTACGAGATCACCTCTTGGAAGCTGCATGTGTTCATCCCCGCAGATAGAATCGGAGCTGAGATCATCACTAAGGTGCTCGAGCACGATCCGTTCGAGTGGGGCACCGAACGGGAGGCCGAATGATGGGACGCCACCCGCACGATCTGGCACACCATCTCTCGCGCGAAGCCGAGGCGGTGTGCCGCTACTATCTCTCCAACGGCCGGCGCCAAGGCAGCTACTGGATGGTCGGTGACGCCCGCAACACACCAGGCCGCTCGATGTTCGTGCGCCTGATAGCCTCGCGCAAGGGGTCGGCCGGCAAGTGGACGGACGCCGCAACGGGCCAACATGGCGACCTCCTCGACATCATCCGCGAAAGTTGCGGGCTTCTCGATTTCCGCGACGTCGCGGACGAGGCACGACGATTTCTCAACTTGCCTCGTTCGGATCCTGCCCCATCGCTCAAGGTTACGCACAACAAGCCGCTGGCTGGCTCGCCCTGGGCGGCCGCGCGCCTCTTCGCGATGGCGCAGCCGGTCGCCGGAACCCTCGCCGAATCTTATTTGCGCAAGCGGGGCATTGCAGCTTTGGTCGAGGATGGCGAGCTGCGCTTCCACCCGCGCTGCTATTACCGTTCCGATGATGATTCGGGGACGGAGATCTGGCCGGCATTGATCGCCCGTGTCACGGATCTCAAGGGGCGCACCACTGGCGTGCATCGCACGTGGCTCGACCCTGACGGCTTCGATCGCGTGCGTCTTGGAAAGGCGCCGATTGACACGCCGCGGCGTGCCATGGGCGACCTTCTCGGCAATGCGGTCCGATTCGGTGTGGTCGATGATGTGCTTACGGCAGGAGAGGGTATCGAAACGATCCTCTCGCTTCGTTGCGCAGCTCCGGCGATGCCGATGGCTGCGGCGCTTTCGGCAAACCATCTTGCCGCCTTGCTCCTTCCGCTGACGCTACGCCGCATCTACATCGCACGTGATGCCGATGCGGCCGGCGATCTTGCCGTCGCGGCCCTGACCGAGCGCGCCATGCAGGCCGGCATCGAGACGATTGCGTTATCACCTAGGCTTTCAGACTTTAACGAAGACCTGCAAACCTTCGGCCTCAGTGAACTACGATCAGCCTTGCAGCTCCAATTTACTCCGCAGGATGCCATCCGCTTCATTGGCCCGGTTGTAACGAAGTGGTCGCGCTGACGCCTGTCAGCTCTTCCAACGGTTGACGCGGTGCCAATACATCCTGAAGAAAGATGCAGGATCACCGAGGGCCAAAGGTTTGCTCCGGAAGAGTTCTGCTGCCCGTTCCCGGGGGGCTTTGCCATGCCAGCTCCCCATCAATGCGCTCCGCTCCCGCCAATATATATTTCTAAGAGGCGCTGCTCTTGGGCGAAGTCAACATCCATCGGCGTTCAGACGGTCGAGGAAACTTCTCGTGCTATGGAGCGTCGCTTCTTTAGAACGTGCGCACTGCACAGAAGTCCGCAGCCTGCTGTTTCTTGCCGACAAAATATCCGTGCCGACGACCGAAGGCCATTGTCCCCGTTGGCAAATCAGGATGCTGCCCAAGGAAGGCTAACATCGGGCTGTGAGATGTCATTCCGTCAGACGAGTACAGGTCACAAGGGTGAGGCCATCTTGAACCAAGGGCTAGGAAGACCCAATGCGGCGAGACCTGCAAAGCAAACTGGGCGATGTGATTGTCTGGTTGATGCCGGCACAGCCTCAAGCCGAATGCGATAGAGCCAGACGTGAAACCGCGCATCAACGACTTCATTCGCAGACCTGAGAGAGGCTTGCAAGGTGCATTGATGCGATCTGGGCCAACGTCTAAAGTAGTCGCCTCAACAATGCGGATTACATATCCCTGCCTAGTAATGAACGCACCGCCAAAGCGCTGAAACAACTTGTATCTGCCGCTGCGGCAGGTTGTAGGCTCGAAAAGCCCACGACCAAAGCTACGCCACTTTGAGATCGGTGCATCAGCGGATCGGCCATCGCGCCAGCTTAACATGCGCGCTCTGCATCACGATGAGCACAATAGCTTGCTTGCCACGCCCAGCGCTTCTGAGCTTGAAGAACCGAGCAAAGGCTTAGACGTAGCTGGTTTTCGTTCAGGAGCTCGGAGCACCGTCGAGGTTACCCATCAGCTCAAGCCATGCGTTTCGTACGGGACATCAAGGCATTTCGTGCCAAGTGTCATCACCAGCGCATGATGCGATGCTCTAGCCACCCGAGGGCTCTCTCGACGAGGTGCCGCAACTTCGCCGACAATCCGACGGCGCAGCTCTTACAGGCGAACGCGATCATATGAGGGGCACAAAGCTTGATTGAGGCGGAAAAGAGATGGCCGAGCACATGCTGGCCTCGTTGTCGACCAGCTCGCTGCAGAATCCGACAACCCCACCCGCCAGCAGGTCGCGCATCATTTTCGGCTGGCGTGCAAAAAGGCGGGATTCGCTGGGACGGAAAAATCGACGATGCGAATATTGAAACGTGTCTTACACGAAATTCGGAAGGCGCAGTCGGTGCTCGAACTTGTCAACCGCCGCGAGGGGCACCCACAATAGTCCAACTACCGTTCAAACATTGCTACTCGATCGTCACCCGAGGCGCCGTCGCTCGAATGTGTGATCGAAGGAAACGTCAGCCAAAAGGGGCACCGCATTTGTCGCGTACTCGATCGTCAGATTAACGCGTCGAACTTGGCCGGCGCTGGTTTTGCACTGATGAGGAAACGGATGCAGCAGCAGCAGGATGGCGACACGCTGACGGACGCTGGCGTTTGTCGTCACTTCGTTAGCTGGCAGGCCCAAAACTATAGCGAAAGTCTGCATGCGTCGACCTGGATGAATTCGCCTTATCTTCGCGTCCAAAGCGGCATATGCATGTCCGCGCTCGATACGTCCCGGTCGCGCTCCATCAGCCGGCCGGTCATGAAGGGTCCTGTTGGGGCTTGCGGCTAGAGCCGCTCCCTGGCCTTCTAGAGGCGATCGGACGGCAAGCGGCACGGCCCTGCAATGGCAGAGATCGCGGCTATTTTCCGCAGGCGCGTTCCGCGCCTTTGCATCGCGAACCAAAATAGCCGCGCCTCTGCCATCCTCCGCTTCGCTTCGGCCCAGCGCCTCGCTTTGGGTTCTGGTCCGCGCCGCCCGCCGTCAGATGATCGCCACGAAGGCCGCGATGGGCGCGGCCGACCCGGCGAAGGACCTCAACCATGACGACCGACAGCGACGATCCGCAATTCGAGCCAACCCACGCTTCATCCCCGACCGATCACGCTCTTGCCGAACTTCAGCTCTTTGGCTTTCGTCCTTTGCAGGACGAACCCGATCCGCGGCGGCTGCCAGACAGCAATTCGATCACCGGCGCCATAGCCGACATCTTCGATGCGCTTGTCTCGACCTTGAATGACACGCGCCTGGAGCCCGACCTTGAGGATTTGCTCTGGTCGACCGTCAATCTTTTCCATCGCGCCGCGAACCACATCGAACGCGAACTCGACGCTAATGAGCAAGCGCAGCAGAGGAGCCAGCGCGACCAGAACGGCTCGGAAGTACGATCCGTGGAGCTCGAACGACTCACCGCCGAAGGCATCACGCTCATCGAGCGCCGCAACGCCATGGAGCTCTTTCGCGACCAGGCTGCCGAGAATTTCGAAGTTCACACCGGCTCGCCCTGGCGATCGCGCTCTGGCTCAGTCGTCAACCATCGTACCCTTACCGCCGCGATGATCGACAGCCGCGACTTTCTTGCTGCCAGACGCAGGGCCGAAACCGAGGTGATGCTCCCTCCTGGACCCAAGATTGCGCTCACCGGTGGGCTCGATTTCAACGACGTCAAGCTCGTCTGGGATCGGCTCGACAAGGTTCGCGCAAAGCATCCTGATATGGTTCTGCTGCACGGCGGCTCGCCGAAAGGCGCCGAATTGATCGCGGCAAAATGGGCCAGCAATCGCAAGGTTCCGCAAATCGCTTTCAGGCCGGACTGGACGAAACATGCGAAGGCTGCACCGTTCAAGCGCAACGACACGATGCTGGAGGCCATGCCAATCGGTATCATGCTCTTCCCGGGCACAGGCATCCAGGATAACCTCGTCGATAAGGCCAAGAAGTTCGGCATCCCGGTCTGGAAGTTTAGCAGCGACGGCGCGTGAGCGCCGTCTTCATTGACGCTGAAGCGGGGCAACCCGGTAAAAAGGCCAATGTCGCAGAATGTTCCTGGCGCGTTGGGACAGCGATTCGTTATGGAGCATTGTATCCCGCATCTAGCGATCCGCTTCCGTCAAATTTGCAGGCGCAAGCTATCGAGCGACTTCGACCAATGGAGTTCCGGAACTCAGGCGACCGTCGCCTGCTTCGGTGGGCCGGACGTGGACTGTTGGCTTCGCCAGGACTTGTTCGTCCAGGCAGGGACTTCGGGCTGGGCCATGCCCGTTTGAAAACACCTTGGCAATGGCGACGCCGTGTGCGCTTCACCTAATCTCGTGCAGTAGTGGCGAGCCTATGACTTCTTCTTGCCGTGACGATGAGCCCATTGTTTGATTTCCGCATAGCGGCTGATGGCTGAGATCCTTGAGTGAACGGGCCCGCCCCCTGGTCATTCTGTCGCGGCGGAAGCGTTGTGCTTTCACTACCAATACATTATTGGCCGACCCGAATGCTCATACGCTCCAATCGGATTCGCCGTCTTGCAATAGAGGATCGGCTAACTCAATGATCAAAGCTTGGCTGGACTTTCCAACATTTGAGCTGTTCGCGGTCCTCATCGCTCTTTACGCAACGACTGGTACTGGCATTGTAATCGCGAGTTTCAGCCCTGCAACGGTTGTGTCGGTGCGCCGCGTAGAAGGCGTGGTCGCTCCGTTTTTCGGCACGGTTGGAGTGTTGTTTGCGTTCCTGACCGGATTCCTGGCCAATGATATAACCGATCGCAACCGTCAGGCGGCCCGCGCGGTGCAGTCAGAGGCGGCGGAACTGCGCAACATCTATGCTGTTAGTATTGCCTCCGTTTCGGACATGGGCAGCCTCCGCTCAGTGCTTGTGAAATACGTTGCCGCCCTCGTGGACGACGAGTGGCCTGCGATGGCGCGCGACCAGGAGGCCCAATCGGTTGAGTCGGCCTATGCCGCTTTAATGCGAGAAGTGAGCGATCCGCAGATCGCCCAAGCGGCGGGCGGGGCGGTGCAGACGACCTTGCTAAATGCCGCAGTCGGAGCGGGCATCGCACGCTCCGAACGGCTCGCGTTAGCCTCCGACCGGACGATCGATGCCAAATGGATTCTCGTCCTGATCCTTGGCGTGGTGACACAGATATCAATCGGGTTGGTGCACCTGAAGAAGGCCGGTGCGCAAATTACTGCGCTAAGCGTGTTCTCAATTGCCGTCGTGATGGCGCTGGGACTCATTGGTCTGCAAGAGCGTCCATTTTCGGGCGATTTCCGAGTAGAACCGCGACCTCTGGCAGAGGTCGTCAAAATCGTGGCGGAATAAGGGTGCATCGGCTTGTTGCGTCTAATGCAAGTCATTCTTGCGTTGACGCAGCTGGAAGGTTGGTAGCAGCCGCTCGCAGCCACTGCTCTTGAGCAGAGACGAGATCAAATACGTATTATATCAGCGGCCGCGGCCACTGAACTGTGCGTAAATCTGGATGCGGCTGATCATGAGGTGCGGCTTTGTTGGACCGGAATGACCCGAGGCCGTCACCGAATCTGACACCTCCATCGATTTACGGCGACCGATTTGTGCCCTGAATCCTGCGCTTTTGACGCTGCGTCGATGAGCCCGAACACCACCAGTTTGGCGGTCTGCGGTGAGGGCGATTTCTTTTGTCCCAACCGTCCGCCACACGGTGGCGAACACGCTCTCGATTACTGAGTTGAGGCGGGTGAGGGTGGCTTTCGCATGAGAGAGTACCTCACCCATGTAGTAAGCCGCTATAGCTCCGTCGTCCAGGAGCACACTCTGAGACAGCGGCGTTCTCGTTGCTACTAACGGACGCACTCGCAAAGGAGCGCGCGCCGCTCTGGCGGCATCAATTTGTATACTGGGGTCCCTAGTGTCGGCACGCCTCTGGGTAACGGGTGCAGATATACTGACCATAAGGATCCGGCGAAGGATTTAAACATCCATCGGGGCCACCGATGCAAGGACTTGTTGGTTCGGCTGCGAGCGTATCGGTGTCGAGATCTTGCACAGCCTGCTTTGCGACTTGGATCAAAGAGGGCACCACCGCCGCGAGCACGAGAGCGATCGCAGATATAAGCAATAATTTTTTCATTCCGAACGTCACTTCCTCTTTAGTGCCAACGCGAAGCGCCAATTGAACAGAGCGGGAGCTTTAGTTACTAGCCAAAGCACGCGTCCGATGACGGCGCTGGTCGCCTCTCGATCTCGACAACTAGCGGTAGATGATGCTGATCCGGCAAGCTGATCCGCACAGAGTCTCATCTGCTGTCGTCAGCTGTTCTCTCTGACATCGTGCCGATCGCGATTGTTCCATTGCGCTCACTTGCCCACTTAATCTTGCGCCGATACCTAAGCGCAGCCGGGCCGCTCGCAATGCTTCTTCCGATTACCAGACAAACTTTGCGCCATCTGGCACCTCGCAAACGAATTCACCTTGATTCACCGCTTCGGCCGCGCCGGCGGCCAGCTTGGAGGCCCTCACCTTGAGCCTGCCTTCGCGGCTGAGGCTATGGCGGATGTATTCGGTGATAGGGTGTCCCGAGCTGTCCAAGGTTTGATGCGCATTGGCGAAGCTGATGCCGTTCTGCGCGCTCACCCTGAAGGCGCTGATAATCAGCCCGCCCTGCACAGCCGGCCCGAGCTGGCCATCAACGGTGGTACAGCGACTGAGGTCTAGTATGACCCTCACTTCCCTGCCGGCCTGCAGTGCACTTAGCACCTCCACGTATTTCGGCGAGGGCTCGTCAGCCTTCGCTATCGTGCTTACGCTCGCAGCCAAGAGCAAGGACAACAAGATCGACAGACGTTCGCCACTGAACTGCATATGCCCTTCTCCAACACAAGACCCGCAGACGTAAGTCGCAACCGGCCGGATGTCGTGTTCGGAAACGCTTTGGCGGATTCCAGACGTCAGGCGAGGTCGCGTTCGCGACAAACAACATGTGTTGCAATCGCACGCAAGCGATTGCGAGCGTAAACCTAACGTCACAAACTCGTATGTAAGCTTTGCGAAGTGGCATCACCATTGCGGTATCGTCCTATCTGCTCCGGCTGCAGCCAAAGGATGAGCGACACTAAAACCGATGAAATCCGGACTCTCGGATGTTTGCAGGGCGTTCAGAAGAAATCTGCTTCGCCTTGCATTGTGAAGTGGCCGCTGCAACGGCGCGGTATTCGCCGCGGGAGGCTTGCTGATGCGTCGCCTACGTAACGATACGGAGGTCGATCGTCGTATTATCTTGATCTACGAATTGCATCATCGCCACATGAAGACATACAGACCAATCTACGATCCAAAGCTGTGGCGAGGTCGCGCGCACGCAACGCGGACCAAAGCCGATGCGCTCCCGCCCGGCAGACCCAGAGATAGGCTCCTGAAGGTAGCCGAAGAATACGACAAGTTGGCCCGACACGCACAAGAGTGTGGCGCGTTCAGAAATGGTGAAGGCTTATGTTCGTGTGACGATTTCTGATCGTGCTCGGCACTCTAACCAATTTGATCTGCCCTCATCAAGGGCCAGCAGATGATTGTACGATCGCCGGTTGAGTCGCTCTGGTGCCAGCGCCTCTGCGGCTCGCGAACGCCGGGACGCTGTTGATTCGCCGCCTCATGCGCACTAGTGATCACGCAACGTGAGCGTCCGGTTGAGCAAATTGCTCGGGTGCACACACTTTCGTCGATAACCCATGTCAGAGTCGGCCCAGCGATCAGGAGAGACAATCAGAATTGATTCAGATCGAAGACGGTATCGTTGAGCACACGCTCGCATCATTGACAATCAGCGCGCTCCTGAATCGAGTCGCTCCCACCCACGAACAGGTCATGCATCACTTGGATATCGCGTGCGAGAGAGCGGGTCTCATTCGGACGCACGCATCTACGATACGGATGTTGGAGCGTATCTCACGTGAAATCGCTCAGGCTCGGTCGGTGCTGGATTTCATCGGCCGAGGTGAGGTGCAACCACACTGAGTTGGCGAATGAAGCTCCTCATCCTTGTGGTTGTCAGACTTTAGTGAGGGAAGTAATCAGGGAGCCAAGCTTAGTTCATTGACACGCCAAGCCCGTATCCGATCTCTACTTTTATGCCAATTCATATGGCTTGAGGCCGGCATTTCAGGTGGCAACGGTGCACTTGGGGCGGTTGGAATCCCCCTGCTGGAGCGCCACACATTGCAAATGCGCGTCCGACCAGATCAAAGCGGAGTAGGCTCGATCCCTAGCCGGCGGGCAGGGTGTTGCTATCCGTGTCGGCATTCAGCCACTTGTCATTTTTGAGCTCACCAAATGATTGCTGCGGGTGCCTACAGACGTGATGTCCAAGCACATTTCCAGGATGCTCGGACATCTATTCGGACGTGATTCCGCGCTCTGCCGCGTTCCAGTCGGCGGGTAGCAGAGGATGCGAAGCTGAAAACGAGCTTTCACAACAGCAAACCCGGCTGGGAAGCTATGCCGGCCTGGGTTTGGCCTCGGCCGTCTTGGTCGAATTCAAATCAAAATAGCAAGCTGCGGCCGGGCGCCTCAATCGCCCCAGGAAATCGCATTTTCCGTACAAGACGGATTTGCGTCTCGATTTCATCATTTTTTGGATCTATCCCATAAAGTGCGCCGTGGTGGTGGTGGAGGCGCAGTCGCTACTCTTTCAAACGGGACCACCACCGTGATCGCTCTTGGACTTGCCCTCAATCTCGCGGGGCTCGGTCTGCTGTTCTGGCTGACTGTTGCTCTCGCAATATACGCCCTCCCATTGTTTGTTGCCGTCAAGGCCGCTGTGATGGCCTTGGATCGAGGCAGTGCGATTACTAGTGCACTGACTATCGCGATCGTCAGTGCCGCCTTGACGCTTGCTATTATTCAATTTGCCCATTCTGTGACACGGCTGGTCATCGTGCGCGGCGCGATCGGCGCGGTTTTTGCGATTCCGGCTGGAATCGCTGGTTACCATGTGACGCTCGCGTTATCGCAGATGAGCGTCACGTCGCCGTTCTGGTGTGAGGCCTTCGCCTGCGTCGGCGCAACCTTCATCGCCGGGAAGGCTTGGATGCAGATCGCTGCCCCTAACGGGCCAAGTGGGAGCCAGCAAGGACCAGTTTTGCCTCAAGCAGGGCTGGCGGACGAAAGACGTGAGGAATAGCCCTTGCCCCGCTGCATCTGGGCTTGCTTCCCATTCTAAGGATGTGCCCAGTTTGTCATTGGTAAAGCTCCAGAAAAGACGGCGGTCTTCGTTGCGGTAGATCACGCTATGCCGATTTCATTCGGCG
>NZ_JXJM01000001.1:5735917-5752662 GCF_001593325.1 Bradyrhizobium sp. DOA1 | reverse complement strand
GCTTTATTCACTTTATTCGCCCCCCCGGGGGGCTAAAAATGAGACTAGGAGACTTGTGCCCAGAGGAAAGCCGCACCGATGCTGCTACCTTTTTTCCGTGATGAAGACGATTTTCTTGAAGCCGAAGCCCACACGCCGAACCCGGCTGCTTCGAGGACCGCTGTAAGCGGGGTCTTGCGGGAGATAATGTCGAGGAGCCCCTCTCGGCTATGCGGCGGGAAGTAGGTTTGGCGAGAAGGACATCGGTAGATCCTTTTTTAACAAGACTGTGCAGGGGACATGATGCGCCGCCGGGCGGTTGGGGGTGCCAAGATGGATAGGCATGTGGCTGTTGTGCCCATAGGCAGAGGCCGCGAAGACGGCATCATGCCTCCGTTTTGGTTGCCTTTCGTGCAATCTGCGCGAACTATTAGGCACTCGCATAAATACCCCAGGAGGAGGATAGCCTTAGAAGCCTGAGATGCTGGAACCTATCATTTCTGATGGGGTGCAATGCCGACACGCTGACAGCATGATGTTCTGACGTTTCTCGAAACCAGGGCGTGGACCGGATTGATGTGGCGGCAGTCAGAGCCCGATAGACGCAAGCTGAACGAAGGCAAAGTAATCGGCAGCAAGTTTATCGTAGCGCGTGGCGACGAAGCGACCTTGCTTTATCGGATTGAAGCAACGCTCGACCCGGCTCCGGGCGCGTTAGAGGTAGGGCGCAAAGCAACTCGGATCATTTCGATTGCTTTTCGGCGCTAAGTTGGCCTTGCACCTTCCTTGAGACAAGCCCTCCGACACACCGGCGAATGCATCAGTATGTGGCAGCATCCCGCATCCGCCTAATCCGGACACTTTGAAGCGCGATTACAATGCTCACAATCTTCTTTGCTACCGTTTCGCTTCTTTACGCAACAGTCGGCCAGGCGGGAGGTACAGCCTTTCTGGCGCTAATGGGGTTCTCATCATTTCCATCAACTCAGATGCGGCCGACGGCATTGTTGCTCAACATCGTTGCTGCGACGTATTCAACGTGGCTCTTCAATCGCGGCGCCTATGTTGATTGGAAAAAACTGAAACCTCTTGTAATCGCTTCGGTGCCAACCGCCTTAATTGGAGGTTTCACGGTCCTATCGCCGCGGGTTTATAATGCTATTACCGGTGTCGTCCTGCTAATCGCGGCTGCCGTCTTGTTGCTCGGTCGAGCCAAGAAAGACGTTTCAGATTGCGACGCGCCACTTTTGGGAACGATGGCAACAGGGGCTGGCATCGGCTTCGTTTCAGGCGTTACAGGTGTCGGCGGTGGCGTTTTTCTCGCCCCCATCCTAATCGCGTTGCGGTGGGCGTCGCCCAAACAGGCCGCAGCGTTATCCGCTCCCTTTATTTGGGTGAATTCCGCAATTGGACTCGTCGGCGCAGTTTATGTCGGACAATTGCCTTCACCGCAGACCTGGCAATATGCGCTAGGTGCTCTTGTCGGAGCAATGATCGGAACTACCGTTGGTCTTCGTTGGCTATCGGAGAAGACAACGCGCTACGTGCTTGTCGTTATACTCGCGGCCGCCGCTATCCAGCTTATCGCCTTTCCGACAAGATAAGATCTTTCACGTTGTTAGAGACTTCGCCGCCTTAAGCGTAGCCGGCAAATGGAGGCGAACCGACTATATAGACTTTCGCGTCAGTCAGTGAATCGGCCGGGACGGTCGACGGCTCGCGGAGCGACGTGACAAAGCCCGTCACCGGGGAGATGCTTGACGGGGCTTGCCGATGATGATGCGGAGATCGGGCCGAAAGCCGAGCGCGACAACCAACTTGGCCGTGACAAACATCGGTCCGACCAACAGATGGATGGGATGGTCGACCGCTGCCGGTCTGCGGCGCTCAAATATCAAATGTCCAATGATCAACGATGAGACGCCGATCAGAATCAGGACTGCAGTAAGCGACCACATCCCGACAGTCGTCAGATGATTGAGGATCATCGTCGCGACTGCAAGCAATGCGATCGCGACGCCTACGATCACGGCGCCAAGTTCGAAATCGAGCGCCAGCCAAAAAATCAGCGCTGGCGTGAGCGCCATGGTCGCCATGCTGATTTGAACTCCCAATACCGTTATGAACCATAGACCGAGCGGAAGATTACTGGCCAGGAACAAGGACAGGATGCCCAAGACGTGCATCGCGCAATTCCAGGGGGCGCGATGATACTCCGCGTAATCCGCGAGCAGTCGCCGGAAATATGAGTTCAAGCGGCGCTCGCCTCGCCCGTTGTGTTCGCGACCACGGCACATTTTATCGTCTAGCAAACGCAATGCTCGCCTCCGCTCGGAAACATGCCCGTTGCTTAAGCGCGGTATAACCTCACGTCAAATCTCCGAAAAACATGATATTTGACAGATTCGCATAAGCTGCTTGTCAGTTGGCGTGCAAATTTAATCCTCATAGGTGGGCGAATTGACCATTTAGCGCGGCTTGGATAGGCGCTAGCGCTCGACTCGTCGCAACTGGCCAGGTTTGCGGACAAAAGGCGAGCGCAGTTTGCGTGATCGTCGCGGCTTTGAATCCTCAGCTGTGATTTTCCGGTCTCGACGATGTCGCAGTGATCCGTCTGCCGGTCGAGCAGCGCAGTATGAGGCATCTCGGCTACGACAGGCTCAATGTGCGAGACTCTGGATGCTTACCCCCCGCAAAAGAATGCGCTTGGGTCATGGCTCTTGCATCGGAGCTATTGGTCGATGTGCAACAAAGTCGAGCTGGAGAAGTTCGCTTTTGAGGCCTCGTCGGAAGATATGGGCATGCAGAGGCGGGCATTGCGGGCGTTACGTTCCGTGAACGGGGCAAGAAAACGACATTGCGATATTTCCCAGCATGACTTTTGCCGGCGCCCAGAAGCGCGAAGGTTCTGAAGAGAGGCTCAGAAATCAGCCTCACCGCCGTATGGTCCGCCTCGGCAAGTCGAACTGCAGCTAGGGGCAGTTAGGCGGTGACGATCTCGGGAGATCTTAGAGGACAGATCCGATTATTCTCATTCCGCGTCAGCTTCTCGAAAGCTAAATCTCTTAGCGTGAACGTGTTTATCCAGGGCTTTCGATCTGCCAGGAGAATGGGATGGATCCGTTTAAAAACCTCAATCCATTCGAGGCCTCGGACATAGAGCGGACGCATGACGACGGACTGCAAACGCAGCGGGCGGATCACGCGGGTTTTCAGCAGCACCTGAACGAGTTGCATCCGCACGAACGCCAACCCTCCGATTCATATAGCCCCGGCCAGCCCTATGTTGTGTCGAACAGAGATGCAGAGCAGTTGAGCATGCCGCACGAGGATCGCGTCGGACAAAGCACCTCGCGGTCGCGGTCTGATCCACCCTCTGAGCAAGGGGGTGATCAGAATGTGCGTTTTGCGGCCGCGGATCTCGGTCGCCATTTGCGGGGCAGTTGCAGCCTGACAGATTGCCGGCAGGGCATGGATGCAGCTGCCGATTGGCCGACGGATAGTGTCGATCAGGAGGAGTATTCGTGGGCTGAGGCCGATGATGTGGTGTCGGAGTGGCCAACGACACCCGCAATTGCTTGGGGGCGCAGCCTCAAGGCATCGACCCTTAGCCGACAGCCCCGGCCGGACGATGGCAATACTTCAACAGGAGGCGGCCGGTTCCCCCTCGCGCCGGCCCCGGCGCAGTGGACCGACGGCTTGCACGGCACGGGCGCTTCCACATCTAGCTCTGCCAGCAATCTGACAAACCTTGAAGTCCCCGTCCTCAGGGAAGCGCGGCTTGAGCAGATCCTGGACAGTTGGGCTGGCGAACCGGGGCAGGCGGAAAACGAGAACCGGCACGAGGCCGCAAGACGAATAAGAGCCTGGGTAGAAGCCGGAGACGTCTATGCACGGCTGGAGCTGCCACGCCTGGGCCTGACGACATTGCCCGCCGCATTTCCGCCCGGCCTCCAGTCGCTCGATGTGAGCGACAACGACTTGGTGCACCTGCCCGACACGCTCCCGGCCGGACTCCGGGCGCTCGGCGCCAGCGACAACCGCTTGACCAGCCTGCCTGATATGCTTCCGATCGGACTCCAGTCACTGGAAATCGGCGGCAATCTGCTGAGCAGACTGCCCGAAACTCTTCCGGAGAATCTCTGGACGCTCGGTGTCTGCAGCTGCCGGCTGACCAGCCTGCCGGACACACTGCCGGCGGGGCTCCAGAACCTTGATGTCCGCGGCAACCTGCTGACCAGCCTGCCCAACACACTCCCGACCGGACTTCAGACACTTGCCGTTGGCGGCAACCAGCTGACTAGCCTACCCGAGAGTCTGCCGCCCGACCTTCAGGAGCTCGAAGCCGACGGCAACCGGCTGACCAGCCTGCCCAACGCCCTTCCCGGCGATCTCCCGTTGCTCTTCGCCCGCGACAACGACCTGACCAGCCTGCCCGACAGCCTCCCGCCTGAGCTTCAGAGACTCCACGTCGGAGGCAACCGGCTGACGAGCTTGCCTGAGAACCTTCCGGCCGAGCTCCAGGTGCTCGAGGTACGAGGCAACCGGCTGACTAGCCTGCCGGAGACGCTGCTAACCCAGCTGGGTTCTGAGTGCATCGTGTATGTAGAGGATAACCCGCTGTCCGCGCGGGTGCGGACGAATTTGGCAGCAGCCCTGAATGCCCTCGGCTATAGCGGTCCGCGAGTGTTCTTCTCGATGAGTGAGGGAACGGCGGGCGATTCAGCGCGACCCCTGAGCGAGGCGGTAGCGGACTGGATGGAGGGCGAGCCGGACATGATCGCTGCATGGCGGAACTTCGCCGGCGAAGCGGGCGCATCGGAATATGCGCTTTTCCTCGACAGGCTGCGTAGCACCGTGAATAGCGGCAATCCGGAATTTGGAAAAGCAGTGGCCGATGATCTGCGGCAAGCAGCGTCCAGGCCGGGGTTGCGTCAGCAATATTTCCAGCTGGCGTTTGGGGCGAGCGAGACCTGCGAAGATCGCATCACGCTGACCTGGAACGGCATGCAAATCGCACGCATGAACGCTGATGTCGAGGAGGGGGCCTATGACAACCGTCTCGGCGAGCTCGTCGACCAGGCGCGGGTCCTGTTCCGCCTGGGCGCGCTCGAGCCCATCGCTCGTCAGAAGGTCGGTTCACTCCAATTCGTCGACGAGATAGAGGTTTATCTTGCGTATCAGGTCAAGCTACGCGAGCGGCTGGACCTGCAGCTCATTGCTCCGGACATGCGGTTCTTTGATGTCTCCTACGTCACTGAGCACGACCTCACCGCGGCCGAGACCCAGGTTCGGAATGAGGAGGCGGCAGGATTCGCCGATTATCTGGCAACTCGCTGGCAACCATGGGAGACGGTGGTGAGCCGGATCGCCCCCGAAGCCCACGCACAGATGCAGGACCGGCTGATCGCGGCGATGGACGAGGATTTCCGGAGTCGGCTCGAGCAACGGCTCGCCGATCACGACCTGACCGGAAACAGCGATGCCGAGTTGCAGTTCGGAGCAAAGATCCGCGACGAGATCGCTTGCGAGATTAAAGGCGAGCTGATGCGCGAGGTGCTCAGGGACCACGGCGTTGAGCTGTGAAGCGGCCATCCTATTGCGAGGGACGTCAATCTCTTCCCACTCAGCCCTCGCTACGCCATGGTGGTTTTCGATATGTCGGCGCGCAAATGGAACGTTTGTTAAAGACTCGGCGACAGGATCTAAGTGCAGGGGCGCGATCGATCTTCTCGAGGGATTGCAACGGACCATGCGCAGCAGCAGAGCAACTGCAATCCATCGCTCTCGCAGCGACCGATACTTTTGCTGCACAAATTGCCCCTTGCCAATTAAGCTATCCATATTGGCGAAAGACGCGGACCGATCGACTGGCTCATGACTCAAGAGGTGTATCTGCCTTGTACATCGTGACGAGCACCTCAGGGTGTCGATTCGGAAGTCGAAAAATGCTATCGTTTTGAGGATGGGCAGTCCGGCCGAGCGTCGCATTCGACGGCAAAAATCTCAGCAACCGCAGCGGACCGATCTTCGACGAATAAAGTCGAACTGAGGTGCCCCTTCACCTGAAGTTCCGCGGGCATCGTCGAGTTGGCCGGCGCCGATCCCAGGCTACTCGCAGTTGATATCGCGCTGCGACGCCAACAAGCGGCCGCAAGATGCACCCCAGCGAACTCCTTCGCATCGATGCCGATCGCAAACTACAATGGCATCGTGTCACCGCGTAAGATCATCAAGCCTGAAAGGTAGGCCGGCATTGAATGGATCAGTTGGCGATGATCGGGCCGACTTTGTATAACACTTTAGGTTTGCCATAGCACGCTGAAACAAGCTGTTCGACCAATCAATGCCGAGCTCAGGCCCCGCGCAGGGCACGAGCAAAGCGTGACGTTGAGACTTCTTGCCCGATCCTGACGAGCAGGGAAGCTATACGCCACCTTGCCATCGAAGCGCACCAAATTCGCCGAACGTCGGCTGCGGGCATGCGCTGCCAACTAAACTGGCGGTTCGAACCTTCCTTTGACGGTGGCTTGGCTTTAGTTGGGCATGACGCCGCAGCTTCGAAAGACCAATATGGTTTCCATCGCCGTATCACTAGCGAGACCCGTCAGCTCGTCGAAAGCTAAACCCCTCAGAACAGGAGAGACTGTCTACCGAAACTGACACGCTGATTTGACCGAAGGAGAACGAGCATTGATGAACACAGGGCGGGCCGAGTCGAGCGCTGGTACTCCTTCAGAACAAAGCCACCGGCAAGGTTGCCTGTGCGGTCTCACTCAGGCGGCGGCTGAGTGGGTCCAAGCCTTGACTGGAGCGCGGGAGTCCGCTCGTTCGCAGGAGTCGCAGGATCAAATCCTGGACGCTTGGGCTGGCGATGTGAATCAGGGGCTGAACGAGAACCGGCAAGAGGCGGTAAGGCGAGTGCGAGCTTGGCGACATAACGCCAATGCCTCTACGCCGCTGCCGCTGAATCTGTCGTCGCTGTCCCTAACAACCTTGCCCGCCCTTCCGGTGCAGGTCCAGCAGCTGGACGCCAGCGGCAACCAGTTGACCCATTTGCCCGCGACTCTTCCGCCTGCGCTCTGGGATCTGAACGCCAACGAGAATCGGCTGACCAACCTTCCCGAAACGCTCCCGGCTGGACTGCAGCAGCTCAGCGTCAACGGCAATCTACTAACGGCCCTGCCTGATACACTCCCGCCTAGGCTCCTGCGGCTCTACGCCAGTGTCAATCTGCTGACCCATCTGCCCAATACGCTCCCGGCTGGGCTGCTTCGGCTCTACGTCGCCAACAACCATCTGACCCGTCTGCCTGATGCCCTTCCGGCAGGGCTCCGGCAACTCCGGGTCGAAGGCAACGGGCTGACAAGCCTGCCGGAGACGCTGCTAACCCAGCTAGGCTCTGCGTGTAGGATTGAACTGGCGGGTAACCCGCTATCCGAGGGGGTGCGGACAAATCTGGCGGCAGCCCTGAATGCCCCGGGCTACAGCGGTCCCCGGGTCTTCTTCTCGATGAATGAGGGAATCGCGAGCACTCCAGCACGACCCCTGACGGAGGTAGCAGCGAACAGGATGGAGGGCGAGCCCGAGGCGATCGCCGCCTTGCAGAAATTCGCTAATGAGCCGGGGGCGCGGGAATATATGCGTTTCCTCAACAGGCTGCGAGAGACTGTGAGTTATAGGCATCTGGAATTCCGAAACACAGTATTGGATGATTTGCGGCAAGCCGCGATCAGGCCGAGGTTGCGCCAGCAGTATTTCCAGCTGGCGTTTGGGGCGAGCGAGACCTGCGAAGATCGCATCACCCTGACCTGGAACGGCATGCAAATCGCACGCCTAAACGCTGATGTCGAGGCGGGGGCCTATGACCATCGTCTCGGCGAGCTCGTCCCCCAGGCGCGGGTCATGTTCCGGCTGGGCGCACTCGAGCGGATTGCTCGTCAGAAAGCCGGCTCGCTCCAATTCGTCGATGAGGTCGAAGTCTATCTCGCCTATCAGGTCAAGCTACGCGAGCGCCTGGATCTGCGGGTGATGGCTCCGAAGATGCGGTTCTTTGATGTCTCCTACGTCACCGAGCACGACCTCAACACGGCCGAGAAGCAGGTGCGGAATGAGGAGGCGGCGGATTTCGCCGACTATCTAGCAACCCGCTGGCAACCTTGGGAGACGGTCGTGAGGCGGATCGCCCCCGAAGCCCATGCACAAATGCAGGACCGGCTGATCGAGGCGATGGACGAGGATTTCCAGAGTCGCCTTAAGCAACGGCTCGCCGATCATGACCTGACCGGAAACAGCGATGCCGAGTTGCAGTTCGGAGCAAAGATCCGCGACGAGATCGCCTGCGAGATTAAAGGCGAGCTGATGCGCCAAGTGCTCAGGGACCACGGCGTTGAGCTATGAAGCAGCCATTCCTTTGTGAGGGACTGCCAAAAAGCTTGAATGAGGGCTCGCCATCGCCTTTTAGATTGTTTGCGCATGATCTTTCCGGAAAACCCTTCTTTTCTGGACCCACTCTAAGAGGCGATGCGCGATGGCGTTGAGTCCTCAGCGTTTGCATCGAGCACTCCCGCCACCCTGATTTTGTCACGCGGGATATTATTCCCCGTTCGCATTGGCTTGGCTATAGTGCTTCTGCCTCACCGGTGTCCTCAGTTGGGGAGTCTAAAGCGCGCTTAGATTCGGATGTCGTTGTTGTTCGAGCACGATTTTCTTGGAGAATTTTAGACGAGACGGCGCCGACGCTTGATGCCGATCTGAAGCGCCATGCGTCATCGATCTTACGGCAGAACGTCAAAATGATCACCACGAGACACCAGAGGCGGTCGTCAAGCGATGTGTCGTCTCATCCGACTTCGCCAACTGGCGGACTTCGTTGTCGAACCTGCGTTGTTGCTTGCAGATCTGCTCATGGATTAGCAAAATAGGCTCGATCACACTGAGAAGCTGATGATCCTCACCCAAAGCTCGCGTAACAGATTGCGAAACTGTGGTCCTATCTTGCCTGGAAACAGCAAGCCATTTGATCAAGCGTTCGGACTTGGTTCTCGATAGATCGACGAATGGTCACGAGCCGAATCTCGCGACAGCATAGCTCGGATACTCTCATTTTCCTCGCTCTTGACCTTGACCTCACAATACGGGCCGTCACGGACCAGCTCGGCGAGCCCTCGCGCCAATCTGATCGCTTTTGTTCACGCCTGCAGACAAAGCCGCGTGCGGATGTCGCGCGTCGATGCAAACCACCGGAGGATCGACCCGATGAGTTTCATGCCTCCGCCTCCTTTTATAGGACGGCCGCCAGAAATGGCACCGTCGTGCCGATCGTCGAAGCCGGCGGAGCTAAAAGAAAACGGGAAGGTCCGTGCGAAATCCAGCCGGAGAAGAGAAAATGCCTGCCGACGGTCCGGAAATTCAAACTCGGGCATTGACGTTGCCCCGGCTGCGCCGCGAAGGCGCGGTGGGTGCGGTTTTGTACGGCAGAGTGCCGGCAATTCGGGCCATAAGTTGCCGCAGCCACTGATGGGCAGCGGAATGATGCGTCCGGGACGTCCAGGTCATGCCGATTTGAAACGGTTCGGGGAAAGGACACGGCGTTGCCACGACGGATTTGGCGATGTTCGAACCGATGCGGCTTGGCACGGTCGAGACCAGATCCGAGCCGGGGAGAATGTGGGTTAGATCGGAGATGCTCGGCACCGTGACCACCTGGTTGAGCGACAGGCCGCGTTCATCGAGCCTTCGGAGGTAGCCTGAGCGCCAGGTTCCTCCATAGGTTACGGCGGCGTGGTTCGTTTTGACATAGTCGTCGACGCGCAACTTCCGGCCGGCGAGCAGATGGCCCTTGTGCATAACGCACACATAATGGTCATCCAGCAGATGGCGATGATAGAAATTTTCCTCCTGCACCTCATAGGGGCCAATGAGAAGATCGGCTTCGCCGCGTTTGAGATACGCCATCCCTTTCGCGCGCGCCGTCTTGATGTCCAGCAGCAGGCGCGGCGCCCGGCGTCTGATTTCTGCGATGGTACGCGGCAGAATGATTGAGCGTTCGTAATAGTTGCAGGCGATCGTGATTTGCCCGGACGCGCTTGCGGGATCGAAATCCGTCGGCCGCATTAGACCCTCGAAGCCTTCGAGCAGGCGGCTGGCACACTCAACGATCTCGACACATCGAGGCGTTGGTGCGATCCCGCCATGCTGGCGCACGAACAGCTTGTCGTGAAACGCCGCGCGCAGCCGGTCCATCGTATAACTAATCGTCGATTGGTTCGTACCGAGCACTTCAGCGGCCTTCGAAAACGAGCCCAGTTCCGAGACCAGGCGCAAAGTGCGGATCGCAGCAAAATCAATCGCAAGTGGATCCCAATCCTTTGCCATCGCCTGAAGTCCCTCGTCGCGAAATCACACCACCCTATCGAAAGAGTAGATAACGGTTATCAACTCTGTCCGATTGTCCGATCTCTATTGCCAACGCAATCTGCTCGAAAATGGGAGTTAAAGCGGCAGGCCCGCGGCCATCGCCTCAACCATGGAGAAGCCCATGAACGCACCCAAAACCTTTCCGCTCAATGCCTGGTACGCGGCTGCATGGTCACATGAGATCGCCCCCGAGCTGTCCGCCCGCACAATTTGCGGCAAGGACGTCGTGCTTTACCGCCGCACTGATGGCCTTGTCGCGGCTTTGGAGGATGCCTGTTGGCACCGGCTGCTGCCGCTGTCGCTCGGACATCTCAAGGGCGACGACGTCATGTGTGGCTATCACGGGCTGGTGTTCAATTCGGCCGGCCGCTGCTCCTACATGCCCGCGCAGAAAACGATCAATCCGTCAGCCTGCGTGCGTACCTATCCGGTGGCTGAGCGGCATCGTCTGGTCTGGCTGTGGCCTGGCGATCCAGCGCTGGCGGACCCCGCCAAAATTCCAGATTTTCATTGGAACGATGGCACAGAATGGATCGGCGACGGCGGCACGTTCTATCAGCTGAAATGCGACTATCGCCTGGTTGTGGACAACCTGATGGACCTCACGCACGAGACCTATGTGCATGCCGGACATCGGCGACGAGGCCATCACGGCCGCGCCCTTCGATGTGACCCACACCGATAACACAGCGACAATGACGCGCTGGATGATCGACATCGATCCGCCCCCTTTCTGGGGCCGCCAGCTTGCACGCCCGGGCCGTGTTGATCGCTGGCAGATCGTGACTTTCCAGGCGCCTTCGATCGTCGTCGGCGACGTCGGCGTGGCGCTGACAAATACAGGCGCGCCGCAAGGCGACCGCTCGCACGGGGTCAGCGGCGCATTCTTAGCGGCGATCTCGCCCGAAACGGAGACGACCTGCCACTACTTCTGGAACTTTGTCAGGAATTATCGCAAGGATGACGCGCAGCTGACGAGCGAGCTCCAGCTTGCCCACGTTAATGGCGGGGCAGGGGTCTACGATCAGGATCATCGAGTCTTGGAGGCGCAGCAGGCTGCTATCGACAAGAACCCGCGTTCTCCCTTTTACGATCTCAACATCGATGCAGGCGCGCTCTGGGCACGGCGGCTGATCGACCGGGTGATGGCTAACGAGCATGCTCCCGTGATCGCTGACGTTGCGGCCGAGTGAGTGAAGTCATGGCCAAGCCGACCGAACCGATTAGCGCATGCCTTCGCGCCACGCGCGATCTCACTCCTGACGTCCGTCTCTTCGAGATTGAGCCGGACAGCCCATTAGTCAATGTAGGGCCTGGCAGTCACATTGACGTCCTCGTGCCGACCGACGGGCGACCGCAGCTTCGTAGCTATTCATTGGCAGGATCTTGTGCGGACGGACTCTATCGCATCGCCGTCAAGAGGCTCGCGTCGAGTCGGGGCGGGTCTATCGGCATGTGGCGCCTCAAGGCGGGCGAACGGCTCACGATTTTTAAGCCAAAAAATAGCTTCGAATTGAGCTACGATCGGCCGGACTACCTGCTGCTGGCCGGCGGGATCGGCATCACACCGATCTACACGATGGCGCTGGCGCTGAAGCAAGCGGGAGCGAACTTCCGCCTGCTCTATGCCGCACGGAGCCGTCGCGACCTCGCCTTCGCGGACGAGCTTGCCACTTCCATCGGGGAACGCCTTCAGCTCTTCGTCAGTGAAGAGGGACAGCGGATCGACATCGGCGGCGAGATAGCCCAACTAGACGCGCGCGGTGAGCTCTATGTGTGTGGCCCGTTCGGCATGTTGGAGGCGGCCAAACAGCTTTGGAGCCAATCGGGCAGGCCCGCTGCGCACCTCCGCTACGAGACGTTCGGCAATGCCGGTCGCCTCGCGGGCGCCCCGTTCAAGATCAGGGTTCCCCGATTGGGCCTGGAAATTGACGTACCTGTAAATCGCTCCATGCTGGAGGCGCTTGAAGATGCCGGCGTCGACATGATCTTTGGCTGTCGGCGCGGAGAATGCGGTCTTTGCGTGCTGCCGATCCTGGCGGCGTCGGCTGAGGTCGATCATCGTGACGTGTTTTTCGGTATTGAAGAGCGGGCGATGAACAGCAGAATCTGCACCTGCGTGTCGCGCGCGGCGAGCGGCTTTCTAACCATCGATACACCTGATCGAACGCCAAACCAGCGTCTTTCCCAACGTCTCTCGGTGCAGGCCGGAGGGCTACATAAGATCCGCGAATAACCCTGCTCGATCAGCACCGGCCCGGGCTACGCGGGCCGTGAGAGGCCCCTCGTCATATCGGCAAGGCACAGGCGACGGCGATTTCCCTCGTCCCGACCGGGTCCCGCCAGATCGAGCGAAGCCGCGCGCGTGCCAGGTGATTCCGGCAATCGTTATTGGCCGTTTGGCTATCCGCACCCGCGCTGAAGCTGGTTCTGGAGCTGTCCCGCGAGACCTGGCCATGATTTACGAGCCGCGAAAGTACTTCCTCTCTGAAGCTTTCGGGCTACCGACTGCTGTATGACCCTGACTACGCCCACTGGCTCCCGATTTCGTCGGCCTGACTAATGGTGTCACCACATTTCAATACTCGATCGCGTGCCCCTAGAGCTCAAGTCGAGCGGCCTGCGTCGACAGTTGGTCCGCCTCGGCAAGCCGATAGTGTAGGACGTCGCTATGCACTGTGCTCAACAAGGACTTGCAGAATGCAGGCGTGAGCTTGCCGCGGTGAACCACGACGTCTTCGCGACCTGTCGCAGCCCGGGCGTTCTGCCACTGCCGATTGTAGCCGCGTTGTGCATTTGACTTGACGTGGCAAGCGGCGAATTCGGCGTCATCCAGCGTCGTCAACTGCCACACGTGTATCGGCCGCTTCGTATGGATGTGCACCCACATCGGGCTCGGCATTGCACCATTGCGCAGCGCCTTGGGTTGCAGCTTGACCTCGAACAGCACCCCTGGCTCACCCTTTAACGCGCGCGGTAAACCGGCAGGCGTCAACTCCTCGGCCGCGCGCAACTGTTCAAGGTAGTTCTGCGACGGATAGGCATACGTCTTCATGCAATCGACCGCCATCGTGTCCCTTCGCTCGTTCAAAGCCGTCCCCAGCCCCTGCGCCTCGGACCGCAGCATCTTGAGCCGGACGATTTTGTCGTGCACTTCGCGCACTTGTGCAGGCGTGAGTAGGACACGTCGACGAGGCTCCTCCAACGCAGCTACACAGGCCTGCATCTCGGCTACCTGGGTCTTCAGGCGCCCGATCGCAGTATCCACGACATGTTCGGCGTCCTCGGGCTTCATGTGGCGGGCTTGCGAGGCGGCCCTTTGCTGACCAGGCAGATCGAATTGCAAAAGTTCGTCCAACCGCTTGAGGAGCCCCGTCAGTGCTTCCATCGACGGCGGGGCCTGCCAGATCGCCAAGTGCGCCGTCTCCGACGATGACGCCCTCGCATGCGCCTCCTCCGCGGTCACGAGCCTCTTCGTACCGAATTCCGAGAGCACGACAACTTTGGCTGCTGGCGCCGCGGCGTTGGCGTCCATAGCGACATGCGCCTGGGTCTGCCCAGGCGCCGAGCTCCCAGCGCCAGCGGACCGCGTGCTCTTGCCTTTCCCCTTTCTCCGCGGTCTAGCGCCTTCGGCGGCTACAGCCTCGCCGATAGTGCTGGCGGGCATCGCAGCCCGAGGGTCGGTCGGCGGCACAATGACCGCTGACGCTTTCGGCTGCAGTGACAGGAAGCGCATGACCTCCTGCGCAGTAACCCACGCACCTTCCACTATCTGGCCTGACAGTTCCAATGGGAGGTTGGCTGTCCCAGTATCGCTTAGGTTTGCAACGATGTTGTGCCACGCCAGCCCAAGTTCCGAAAGGCGCTCCATAACTCCTTTCAAAACGGCGCAGTGCGCTGCGTCGAGTGCACGTCCGTTGCTGTTTAGAACAGCATCGCTCGTAGAGTTGAATGCCGGGAAAACGTCATCGATGAACGTTCCTAGCAGACGCACCCGCCCGTTCTCATCCATGAGGGCTTCCCTCGTGGCTGGCTCGAATGTGCTCATCTGTGGCTCAATCATGATTCGCAAGAGCGCGATCTGCGATTGCAAATGCAGGCACTTCATATTCAGTGCCCAGCCGGTGTGCAGCCGCAGGTCGGCCTCTTCGGCTTGCCGCATCTCAGCCGTGGTACTTGGTAAATTGTAAGTGGCGGTGCAGACGGACTGCATTCTTTCCAAGCGCAATGCCTTCTTTCCCCACCACTCCATACAGGCCGTATAACGGTTTGCTACGCTGGAGATCGCTCGACTCAGCTGGTCGAAGGGAGCGCTCGATTGGACCATCCGATCGAGCACAGTGGCCGCACTCTTCCTGCTCTGCTCCAGGGCGTAGATGGTCGGGGTCGCTAGTAGGTTGCATTGGTTCCCCGCATGGAGCACCTCGTCTCGGAGACGGCGAGCCTGATCGTCGGAGAGAATGCTAGGCGCCTCATGCTGGGGTAGCCTCGCGTAGTACTCCAGAACGTTTGAGCCTGCCTTGATGAGCTGGTCAATCAGTTCTTGTGCCACCAACGCGTTCGGCGCCGGCTGCACGGCCGCATTGCGGCAAGTAACAAGTTCTGCCAGCAGCCTGTCCATTTGGCGCTTCGCTGCCTTGATCTCGTCGCCGGTCCAAGGAATGGGGCCCGCCACATCCGAAGTTTGCAGCTGGCTTGCGACCGGCCCCGCTCCATCTTGAGCCCCAGAGCGCATCCGCTCCACGACGGAATTGAACAATTGGCTGCCCTCAGCATGGGCGAGACTTGATTCCGAGCGCGAACTGCTCGATCTCCACGTGCTATCAGCTCCAGTAGCCTCAACGTGCGCTTTACCAGGTCCGCCAATGCCCGTCATATTCCACCTCCGATCCAGGGAGAATGCGAAGCGAATTTAGATAGACCGCCTGGCTGACGATTAGCTGACGAACGGCGTTGCCGCGGATGCACTAAGGAAATCGGAATTGCGGGGCTTCCACTTCCATGAAAGATGGCGTGTGTTTTTCCGCCTTCCAGACACGCCTTCTCTTCGCAAGCGCCACTTCAATGTTCTGACCATCCTCCGCACAGGTCAGCACGGTCCGGGTTCTCAGAGCCTGCGCCTTTCTGCCGCATCATAAGCGACCTCAGTTCGGCATGCTCATCATTGCTCAATAGGGGAGCAAGTTGCTGGACCGCCATCGGAGACTCCGTCGCTGTTTGCCCCATCCTTGGCACAGCAACGCGAATCTACTGCGAATCTATGATTGCGACCTTGCCTAGCTCAAAAGCGCTGCAACGGCAGCAACGTTTTGCGCAACGGTTGCCCAGTCACCTGCTCGCCTCTATGGCGTCCAGCATCTCTTGATGGCTGTCGAGAAAGCCTGCGAACACATCGATGATGAATTTGGATGTCGGAGTGAGCCATTGGTGTCGAGATCGAAGCGCCAGCGCTATGCGGCAGGATGATGGCGTTTCCGCAAAGAAACGCGAGAGCTGCTTCTTTAAAGCTGCTGCGCTCGGTCCAGGATAGGCCTCACGATAGTCGCTGGGGATGCGTTCCATCGGATGAATACGAAAGAGCGAGGCCGCTCCAGTCACGCACAGCGGCACGCGCCGGGTGGAGATGTCGGCTTCTTTGCTGCAAGAGTCCGTGTAATCGAGACATACTCATGTAAATCGAATCCCATCGAAAGCTGGATGCCTTTCTGGACAGCGACATCATCAACGCTCGAAGGAAGCGCGAAATGTGCAAAGGGTCAATAACGCTTGTCATTGCCGTGCCTTGGTCCTCTGGTGACGATTCGCATCCAAGCTTACGGAGTGAATCGCTAACTGATGGTACAGCATTGGCGACCGATCGAAACACTACCTGCTCTGGTGAGCACGCTGGATTCGCCATCTCAAGAAGCGGTGTCACGGTGTGCGAGCGTCCAACCACACCACAGCATTATTGAACGCTGGGGGCGGCGATGGCTAGGCTCAGCTGCCGGGCCAGTCCGACGGCAGCCATTGAAAGAATCCAGCGCCCGCGATGTCATCGAGCTAATGAAGACTGGCGCCATTCCTCGGACGCCGAAATCGCGCTTTTTGATTCGTATCTGTGGCATCAAACGTGAGCGGAGTGTCATAGGGTCACAGAACGAAGTGCGGCTCGCCGCAATCGCCGAAGGTGCGGGCGAGCAGTCTGCCTCAACCGGCTCCGACGGTCGAGCGACGTGAGAAACACCCTCTGCCGCAATGTCTGGGCTTGTTTCCTTTACCAGGGTGTCCACGCTCTCATCGATAAAGCTCCTGAGAAAGCGGCGTCCTTTCGTTGCCTGGATCAGGCTGTGCCGGTCTCGTTTGAT
>NZ_JXJM01000001.1:5245657-5734763 GCF_001593325.1 Bradyrhizobium sp. DOA1 | reverse complement strand
TTTATCTAGCGAGCCCAATCCGAGCAGCGCGTCATTTCCTGTAACGTGAGCGCGCCGGCTTACGACCTTTGCGCAACGTCTTAGGTGGGCTCGCTCCTTTGGGCGGTTGGACGAAGAACTCGGATAGATGAACACCGAGTCTTTTAGCGAGCCTGTCGAGAAGATCGATGGTTGGGTTCTCTGCTTGTCGCTCAAGGCCGCCCATATATGAGCGGTCAATGCCCGCATCGTAAGCCAATTGCTCCTGCGGAATGCCGAGATCCACGCGAATCCGGCGCACATTCCAGGCCACAAGCGCACGAGCTTTCATGCGCGAAAGCAGCCATTTGGTGGGTCATCAAACCACTGGCTATAGCCGTCCTATTGCACTAAGTTCGCCGAATGCAGGTAGCGAACCCGGCGCGTGGGCTTACATGAAAAAGCTGGAGCTGGATCCAGAAATCGCGGATGTCGTGCCGAATGCATCGGTGTTGACGAGCTATGACGAGCAGCATCTGGTGACGTATTGGCGTCTCCTCGATGCTGAGGCCGCCGGCGCCGACTGGAAAGAAGTTGCGCGGATCGTGTTGCATCTTGATCCTGATTGCGATCAGGGCCGCGCTCGCAGTGCATACGACGGGCATTTGGCTCGCGCAAAATGGATGGCTAAGCAGGGCTACAGCCACTTGCTCCGCATTGGCGCCCGCAAATAGCAAAAATCTATCCTATGGATCGCGCCTCGGAAAAAAATTCCCTCGTTGCCGTGATCGCCTAAGTGTATCACGTGAGGCTCAATTCGTGGGTCCGGCGCGCATTGACCGGTAGCGACCAAGAATCGGGAACTGGCGCATCGAAGTCGCATTCACTCCACCGCGCGAGCGGCCAAGCGCCTGATCTTCAGACCCCCTCCTTTTGTGCCCCCTGGGGGCATACTGATGCATTCGGACGAGGGTAGTATCGACGATCAAATATTTCGGGTCTGGATCATCGGACATCGAAGATCCACCACCAAACAGCCTTGATGCTCCGTCCGCTGAAGCGCGGGAATACGCTGCTCCATTCCCCGAATGCCTCCGGAAGATCACGCGCTAGGGAGAGCCCGCACATTCCAAGCACACCTTTCACAAACATCCGCACTGCCGAGCCCTTCTGGTTCGACCGGACTATGATCAGCGGCGCCTTCGCTCCCGGGCCGCGTCGCTCAGCACCAAAAGATCCATCACACACAACGCCGCTTCCAAAAAGAAAACTTGAATCTGACGTGCTCTCAAATGGGAGTCCCTAGAGTCCGGGACGCCTAGAGCTTGCATATCACAGCCTGCATCATAGGCCGCACGAACTCGGTGCGAGCTAACGCCATGCACCAGTTCACTCCCTTCACGTTGAACGAGAGCACGGAGAAAGGGAGAACTGGATGAACGAGATCCTGCTGCTCATCTCCGGTTGCCTGCGCATCGCTAGCGACCCTCCAAAGCTCTTTCTCGGAGTTCGGCGACATGGGTGAGACAGCTTGCCGTCAGCTTGACCAAGTACGCTCGCAGCGAGGGAGCGACAACCTTAGCAAAGGTAAATCGACATGCTCAATCGAATCAGCCACTCATCAACACTCGCTGGCCAATCTGAAGAGCTAAGTAAGTCGGCAAACAGTGACAGGTTTGATCAAGCTCTTGCGGGTCTGCCCGAAAGAATGGGGTGCTGCACCAGTAAGGCAGATGCCGCGGATCCAGCGAGCCCCGGCGCATCCTCTCCACCTAGGATGAGCATCTCCCTGTCCCAACACATGACGGCCGAATTGCAGGACGCGAACAGGGTTAACATCTGCGTTGGACTCACTGCAGGATGGCTCAGCAATCTTCCGAACAGCCCGAGATCCCGAATGGCTGCGCTGCTACCCGGCTCGGACGGGCACCGTTCAGCGGCTGTGTGCCAGCGGAACTATGAGGGGCTTGTGCGATCTTTGCGGGGCGAGGACATAGAAAGGTCTGAGGCGGGTTTTCGTGCAAGGGCCACCGTGTTGAGGGACGCTGGCCTAAATCCGTCTGAAGCAGGAAACACATACACATTTGGCAATGCGACGAGCTTCTCGGAATTGGCGGGCAAAATCACCGCCGATGGGAGAGCGTATTCGCTCAGCTTATGTTTCGAGCGGGGCGGACGACGCGAAAGGCACCTGGTTGCGACATCAGCGTCGGGCGGAATGGTCACGCTGTTCGATCCTAACTATGGAGAATTTGCTGTTCCACCACAGCAGATCGGTGAGTTGTTCGAAAACCTGGCCAATCGTTACAGAAATCCCAATCGATTGGAATTGTTGAGCATCACTACCCAAAGGGTACGGACTGAGTAAGACGTTGCAGTAGCCCTCGACCGGATGTTTAGCGCCGGTGATAACCGCGCCGTCATCACTCTCGCTGCCGTCGCCTTATCGATGCGATAGATGTCCACACTGCCTAAGCCTGGCTCCGCCAATGCCCCGTCCGACCCAATCGGGCGCGGCACTCTTCAAGGCCGGCAGTAAGCGTCACTGAGGTGCGATCCCTCCGGATCGGCCTCATTCTTATCAGTTTCGCCTCCCGGAGGTAGGACGCGGTCTGCAAAATTCTTCATCAGGCAAGACAAGATCCACGTGGCTGACGCCGAGAACCTCTGCGAGCTCGAACAGAGTCACCACAGTCGGATTGCGCCGGCCGGTCTCCAACCCGCTGATGTATTGTTGAGTAAAGCCGGAAGCCTCGGCGAATTTCTCCTGCGTGAAGCCTTTCCGCTTCCGCAGCTTTAGGAAATTCCGGCCCACCAACTTGCGCATGTCCATCGGCGCAAGTTGCGTCTTTACATACTATCAGGTTTATCTCCTATAATATGTATTCCCAAGTAGGGATTTTTGCGGGATTCTCATGCAAACATCGCTTGCCCCCGATCTCGCAGACTTGGCCCCCACAGATGCGGCGTTGACCTCCTATGACGAGCAGCATCTGGTGACGTATTGGCGACTCCTCGATGCCGAGGCCGATGGCGCCGATTGGAAAGAGGTTTCCCGGATCGTGTTGCACCTTGACCCCGAGCGCGAACCCGAGCGCGCTCGCAATGCATTCGACAGCCATTTGGCGCACGCAAAATGGATGGCTGAGCGCGGTTACCGCCACTTGCTCCGCTCTGATGGACCCAAATAGCAAAATATGTCGTCTGAGCTGCCCCCTTGGAAAAGATCTCTCCCAGTGATGGGGTGATCGCCTGCGCGCATCACCGGTGATGCACAATAAGGGACTTCCCCAACAACCCAGCGCTTTATAGACACTGCGCCGCAATTTTCCTTTGGGGGAGATCAAGCAGTGTCGAAATTCGACTGGCGCTCACCGGAATCCTATCAGAGCGTTACAGCAGGCGAGTCGTCCGATTTCCCTTGGGAAAGCCTCCGTCGCAATCCCGAATATCAAGCTGATTACCGCGACACGCTCTCAAAACACGGGCAAGTGACCACTGAGTTTCGGAGGAAATGGGGGCTCTGCTTTCGCTCATGACCCGCAGAGGTGTTTTCACGAGCAGGCCATCTTCTGGGCGCCGGAGGCTCTGCCAGCCGTGGTATCGCTCGTTGAAAGCGCTTGCGATCCACATGGCGTTGCCGCGACGGTCGAGCTTGCCGAGCTTCCATCGGACAGCGTCCGAGAGGCAGCCGATGGTTGGCATGCTGTATTGCATATTCACGGAAGCCGACATCACCTGCGTCTGAAGCAGGCGCCACGTTTTGGTGTCGCTTATTCAATCGAGCTGCTGATGCACGACGCGGACTTCGAGATCCGCGCGCACGCCTCACTTCGATTGTGGCGTGCGATCAATGGCCGTTCGCCAGGACCTCCTATCGCTCTACTCTCGGCACAACGGCGTAAACGATTGGCTCTGAGCCTCCGTGCCCTGGATGGGCACATGGAGGGCGCCTCCTATCGTGTCATCGCCGAGGTCCTGTTTGGTCCAAGGCGCATCTCTGAGCAGGCCTGGAAAACCCATCCGCTGCGTAGCCGAATTATCCGCCTGCTTAAGGTCGGTTTAGCACTGATGCGCGGTGGCTATCGTGCATTGCTGCGTCCTTCATCTGCTAAGAAAAAGGGGCGTCGATGATCGTTCGTCGGCCCCGGAAGCACTCCATCGCGCCATCGTGGGCGTACGCCACAAGTCTTGGGAACGCTGCAAAGACGTTGTCGGCCTGCAGCCACGCCGGCGGGTTTGTTTGGCACGGAGATCAAAACGTCATCTGTGACGTCAGACCACGATTGGGCTGCTGAACGCAGACTGCGTCGTCCGTTCGGATCCTCGATGGCGTCGCAGCGGCTGTTCCCCGAATGGTGGATTCAAGTTTGCCAGGGCGGGTTATGGGCGGCGGCTTGGGACGGCCGAGACCGTCAGATCTTCGCCGAGAGCAACTTGGCAATTGTTCTGATCTGTGCCGGATACCTTGGCCAACCATGCCTCAAATGCCGCAAACGGTGTTTTTCAACTCTCACGTTGGTCTTCGGATAACAGCGGAAGCTGCGGCTCGAGCAGCCCCTGAAATAAAGAGGGTGTGCCGAGCGACACGATGTTGCCTTCACGGTACGCAGGCATACCATTACGACGGGCCTTGGCCCAGCGCATCTTGAGCGGCCTTCGCTGCCATGAGCGCCTCAGTCAGCTCCGCTGCGATTGAATTTCCGATCCGCAAATTCTCCTCGCTCTTGGATGCGGCTAAACGTTGTGCTTGCAGGAGTATCGAGGGGCCGAAAGCCAACAAGGAGTTCTCTTGAGCTTGCTGGCCAATACTGTTCAGCTCGGCTTCGCTAACTGCGATGTCAAATGATCCTCCTGTCTTACCTTCCAGGAAGTTCCAGCAGCTTCGAAATAGCTGACGGTAGCCTTCAGTGACTTCCGGGCCCTTATCCACTACGCCAGCTTGTTCTGCAAACCGAAGATCCCGCTCATAACCGAGCTCTATCAAAAGCTGCGCGCCAACAAGATCTGTCACGACCTGCATCTCTTCGATGCACAATTCGGTTTGCCAGGCCTGGACTGAGCGATCGTCAACGGTCTTTTTCTCGAGGATCTTTCGATCGCCGAACGTGCTAGACCGGAGATATTCCGTTTGCGCCAATGGCGCCGATGACATGTCCATGGGGGCGTGTCCAAGGCCAGCAATCACGCGCCGGATTTCCTCGTCGGGACGCGTCACAAGTACTTCATACTGCACCACTTGTGTGTGGAGTTCACTGCGGTACGCCGCAAGCGCGGGCAGACCCAGAACAAGGTCGGCGAGCGAAGATGCAATCGCGGGCGTAGGCCGCCCCAGCACGATATCGGCTACGCACGATGCGATCGCCGGCGGGGAACTTGCCGCCAGAAGCGGAACGGCCCACGTCGATTTCAGTGATGCGGCAATGGCGTAAGGATTGCGCATCAGAACGATCCGCGGCGCCTCCGGATAGAGCAAATCCAAAAAGTCGAGCACGGTCCAATACCGCGGGGTCTTGTCTATCAGAGTGCGCTTGCCGGCAGCTGCCAAATACTGCCCATAGGCTGCATCAGCAAAAGCGCGCGTGACGCCGGTTCGATCTATTCGGCCCAGGAATTCGGAGGTTGCAGCCTGAACCATTGAGGTCCCGGCGGGGTGACGGTGGTCAACCCGACCAAAAGCCTCAAGTGCCAACATCAGCCAGGGCTCAGGCGGAGCCAAAATATCCGGGTGCGACTGAAGCAAATGGGCCAGCAGCGTTGTCCCTGAGCGGGGAAGCCCCAGAAGAAAACATACCGCAGGCGAATTGTTTCCATCTTGATTCATCATTCAACATATCTCCTCGGACGGACCGTCCGGCCGTCCTGGCTCCTTCATATGGGTCGAAAGAAACAGCACGAGCGACGCGCTTCAGTTGGTTTCAGCGCTTCGCATCAACAGATGTCTCTTATCCGGAACGATGACGTCATCCAGCGATAAAATCCGACGACATGTCCTCGCGCTTTGGCCTCTGCACTCCGTGCCTGCTAAAGGCAGATTTCCGATGGCTCGGACGCGGGCGCACCAAACCCAATACGCGTACAAAATGCGGTTGTTCAGTGTCGTGCGGGGCAGATTTGCTTCGGCGTTTGTCGCCCATTCGGGCCCGATCGTTAGAATGAGCGCATGCGGCTTCGCACCATTCAGCTGACATGAATTCGATCCTGTTAGAGCGCAGCAATTGGGCCGCGACCATTTTCTTGTGGAGCCAGAGCTGCTTAATGCTCGCTCACTCGCAAGCAGCTGAGCGATATCGACATGGAGAGCCGTAGCAAAGCTATACGATAGTTTATCGGAAATAGTTGCCGATGCGACTCAGAGGAGCTGTCGAATGGATCTTGCACGATCAAGCTCACGCGTCCTTCCCAGGTAAGACGACTGCAATGAGTCTGCGTCTCGGCTGATGCTCGCTGCAAACTCTAGAGTTCTTCTCAGAGCCGGAGCGAAGATGCCAGCTCATCCTGAACGCCTGGATTCTACGAAGCGTGCTTAATATCCGCCATTCCTAAGATTGGGAAAAATCGATAGTTTGGATGATTGCATTTACAGACCGGATAGATGTCACCTCAGCGTCATCTGTCTCTGAACAGAACGGCAATTCCGTGCTATTTATTTAGTCAAACCGCCGCTCGTTGCGCACTTCGATGCGCGCTGGCGATCTCGGCCCGTCTCTGGCACTCAGAAACGGCCATCAACCAGAACTTATGTTCCCAGTTTCCTGCGTCACGAATGATTGGTGTTGGTGATGCGCGCCTTCGATGGAAAGATCGACGGGCACCACGTCGTCCGCAAGTGTCACTCGGTCTCGAACGATCCTAGCGCGCGGCTCTAAAACAAACAGATTTTGCAGGGCATGCGCGCTTCGCGCAATCTATTCCGCGCCGATGAGCGACTGGCCAACCAACGGCGCTCTGCCTGTCATCTGGCACCGCACGAAGCAGGGGTGCCGAAAATCATCTCTGCATCTTCGGCATCCCCCTATGCGCGTTTACTCCTCCATGATGCTCGTGGGCGCGCGACCAACCCCGCCCGCTCTCCAGACGAGCACGGAGCTTTCCAAATGCCCGATCCGACCGCCGGCCTGCCGCCGCGATTATTGCGTACCCCTGAAGCGGCGCGATTTCTCGGTCTGTCCGGCCGAACTCTGGAAAAGCATCGTACCTATGGCACGGGCCCGATCTATCGCAAGCTTGGCGGTCGCGTTGTTTATGCGCTGGAAGACCTAAAAGCCTGGGCTGATCGCGGTGCTAAGAAGTCAACCAGCGATCCCGGCACAGGTACGGTCTTGCCCGCCAAGCGCCACACACCCATTCCGTATGCGGGCAAGGAGAGGCGCTGACCCATGTCGCACGGCAAATCCTCTGCTCATGGACGACGTCATTCGGAGCGCGGTGAACTCGATTTGTTTCGCTCGTTGCGCGGCGTTTTAACACCGCGCGATGCGCAAGATGTGTTGGCAGATGCGTTGTTCTCGCTGGCAAAGTCAAAACGGGTTGTACCGTTCGACTTTCGCGCCGGGACAATCACGATTCGTGTCGAGGCTGTGCCGGAACATGGCATGGCGACGGTCTGGGATGCGGACGTTTTGATTTGGTCCGCTTCGCAGATTGTCGTGGCTCGCGATGGCGTCTCGAAAACGTCGATGTTGATGGCGGCTACTCCTTACGCGATCCTAACCTTTGGGGGCTGTGGTACCAACGTGCTCGACTGCGAGCGCCTCAAGGCCGCAGTCGACCGGCTGCACTCGACAACGGTCTTGACCTCGATTCGGCCGCCGACTGAGCTCCGACGGCATCGTTTCTTCTGGATGGACCAATGGCGCGAGACGGTCGATTTGCACGGCTGTGCCTGCGGAATCGAGCTGATCTTGCCGGACCCATACTACACGGGTGGTCTGGATGAAGGGCTCGTGTTGACGATCGACCGCACCCATTTCGATCTGACGGGAAGAATTGAGCGCTGGCTTTACCGTCTGGTGCGCAAACATGGCCGCCGTCAAGCAGGTGGCTCGGGCTGTGATTTCGTCCACCTTCAGGCCAAGTCGGGCAGTCTATCCCAGCTCAAGCACTTTGCTTATGACCGGCGGCGCCAGATCGTTCATCGTCAGACTCTGCCGCGATATGAGCTTGTCATCATCCGTGACAATCACGGTGTGGAACGATTGGGTTTCGCGCCAATGCAGGTCCGGCCCAATGCAGAACGGCCGCGAAGGCGCGGTCGCATCTCTCAGTTAGGGCAAAACGGCTTGAATCGCATCGCGCTATCAGGCCCGAGAGGTCTCGTGCGGTCGGTCACCGGAGCCTCGTGCCATCGCGGACAAAATTCATTATTGACGTTCTATCGTGGAATCGCTTTTCGCGCCCGTAAATCTGCCAAATTTGAATTCTTCGGATTCCTGCTAACGGATCAGGGCTTTTCGTCTCCGATCGGCAACGCGACCGTCGCAACGCCTGCTCAACGGTCCCTTTCGACCCTTCATCAAAGCCGTTTCGCCGCTGCCAATCTCGTTGCTACCGTTTTGCGAAGGCTAAGCGGCGTTTGGGGCGGTCAAGAGACGTCTCTGAACAGAGGAGCCGTCATATGAGCGATCTCACAACCGTTGAACTCTTGTGGGTGAAGGGACGGATCGAGAATCGCATTCGCTTCGGCCGGCCGGTATCTGAAAAAATCATTGACCGTCACCGCCGCGTTCTTTCGTTCGAGAGCGGTAGCATTTTCGCTTTCGTGCGTTGGACATCTAACGAGTTTGGAACAGTTCTGTCCCGCATCGACATTTTACGAGCCGCGTCATCACGGCAGCGATATTCAACTATCCCCTGGGTCATGCCCGGCGGAGAGAGCCTGCTGCGATTGTCCGGATGGACGAAAGTCGAGCGCGCGCTGCAATTGGTCGACGCGGTGGAGGCACTTGGCATCAATCCTGCAGACGCTGCGCCGGATTACTGGCATCATGTTCACAACCGTCTCTCTGTCAGCGAAAACCCGCGGGCCTACACTCAGGCGCGCCATCAGGCGTGGCTCCGCCGTCGAAAGCGAGGGCTCTGATGGGCCGGCTGACGATTATTCTGGCGATCTGCGGATCGGTAGCTCTCGCATCAAGGTCCGGCACAGAAGCCGTGCCATGCTACATCTGGAACGCTTCTGAGAGCGTCCCGATTGGCCTCTATCGTCTACAGCCAACGCAAGGATTGACTGTCGCTGAGCTTGTGGCCGTTCGGCCGCCCGAACCACTTTCGAGCTTCCTGGACTTGAACGGCTATCTGCCGACCGGTGTTCCCATGCTCAAGCGCGTCCTGGCGTTGCCCGGACAAACCGTTTGCAGAAATGGCTTCGCCCTTTCCGTCGATAACATTGAGATGGGGCTGGCGCGGGAACGCGACACACGTGGCCGGCCGCTGCCGGTCTGGCGCGGATGCCGCCTCATAGCGCCGGATGAAGTCTTTCTCATGAACCGGCAGTCGGCCGGCTCGCTCGATGGGCGGTACTTCGGGCCACTTCCGGCATCCGCCGTCATCGGAGAAGCCCTGCCCGTGTGGACAGAGAGGGACTGATCTTGCTCGGCCGGGTTCGTCGATACGCAGTTTCGCAGGTCGATAGATCGCAGTCCTCCTGCTTCATCACGGCGAGATTTCTAAAGACAATCATGCCCAGCGCGTGTCGGCGATCGCCTCACATTCAGCGGCGGAACCAGCTACCCACAGTGAGCTCGAGCGCAAGCACCTGCGCTATAATGTATGCAATGGCGGCCCGCCTGATTGGAGCTGTGCTGGTTCTCCAATTGCCGTCGTACACTTCGGCTGAGACGGTAATACCGGCTGTCAGCCTGCACTCGCCGAGCTCTCCACATGCGGACTTATACACTGCATCCTTGACTGAAGCCTCTCGCCGATTTGCGGTCCCAGAACACTGGATTCGGGCTGTGTTGCAAGTCGAGAGCGGCGGCAATGTGGGCGCCATTTCCTCCCGGGGCGCGTTGGGCCTGATGCAAATCATGCCCCAGACTTGGGTCGAGCTAAGTACTCGCTACAATCTCGGTGTCGACCCCTTTGACCCCCACGACAACATTCTCGCAGGCACGGCCTACCTTCGCGAGATGCTCGACCGGTTTGGATCGCAGGGTTTTCTCGCAGCTTACAACGCGGGTCCAAAGCGCTACGAGGCCTATCTGGCAACGGGGCGGCCCCTGCCTGACGACACAAAAATCTACGTTGCCAGGCTCGTAGAGTTGATCGGCATCAAACAGCCCGAGCCCGCGACTTTGGCGATCCCAAGTGCCGTTCCGTGGCGGCAGGCAGCATTATTCTTTGACCGCTCCGGCTCGTCGGCTCATGCCAGATCGACACCCGCTCGGCGTCCAATGAACAGTCCGAAAGAATTCCCGAACATGGGCGGGCTCGCGCTCGTACCAGGCGCGGCCCAGCTTTTTGTGGAGCGATCGGCGCAAACGGAGTCCCGATGATCGCAATCGCATTTCGTCGCGCGTTGTCGAAGTCTGTCGAGAGTTGGAGGGGGCTAGGGAACTTGCAGGGACTAGCCGACCGCGGATGGCAAGGGAAAAGGCCGGCCGTCGGTCCGGCCGTTGGTGGTTGGATGGATTGGGCAATTTGCTGTCAGCGCAACTGCTCCTGCCATCGCTTCTGCAAATTGTACGAACGAAATCAACCTCGACTGCGCCATCTCTCAGCCGCACGAGGCTCTTTTGCGCCATGACAATGCGGGACGATGACATACGCGTCAGGCCCGGGCGCATTGACCACGGTAACCGTGGTGCAAGGCGGCCACAGACATTCGTCGGGCAGGTCATGCGTGCCGCTAAGAGAGCGGGGCACGTTGGCAACAGCTTCCGCTCAGGCCCGGACCGCAGCCGCTCCCGCTTCGGCCGGGGCCGGCGTGCGGCAATCGCGATCCGCTTGCGCTCGAATGCCCGGCGCGTGGTCACAAAGGCGCGTGTGGTGCGCCATCGGGGAGCGCGATTCCGCTCTGCGCCGCTATCTAAGCATGTCGCTTATCTTAAGCGTGAGGGCGTTACGCGGGATGGCCGGAACGCCTCGATGTTTGACGCCACCTCTGACGCAGCCGACGAGCGGGGTTTTGCCGAGCGCTGCGAGAGTGACCGTCACCATTTCCGGTTCATTATCTCGCCTGAGGACGGCGGGGCGCTTGGTGACCTGAAGGCGTTTACGCGCGAGCTTCTGCGCGATGTCGAAAAAGATCTCGCGACCAAGCTCGACTGGATTGCAGTCGATCACTGGAATACGGATAACCCGCATGTCCATCTGTTAATTCGCGGCCGTGCCGATGACGGACAGGATCTTGTGATCAGCCGCGAGTACATCAGCCGCGGTTTGCGCGATCGTGCCGCCCACCGCATCACCCTTGAGCTTGGACCCCGGAGCGAACAGGAGGTTCGCACCGGCCTCGAACGGGAGGTCGAGGCTGAGCGCTGGACCAGCCTTGACCGAGCGCTGCGTGAGATCTGTGATGACTGCGCCGGTGTGGCGGACCTCAGGCCGGAAGGGAAGGGTGAGGATCCTGAACTGCGCCCCCTGCTGCTCGGCAGGGCGGCCAAGCTTGAACGCCTCGGCCTTGCCGAATCCACAGGTCCCGCCTGCTGGACCTTAAAACCAGGGCTGGAGCAGACCCTTCGTCAGCTCGGCATGCGCGGCGACATCATCAAGACCATGCATCGGGCGATGAGTGCTGGGGGGCGGGAGCCGGACATCGCCACCTTTGCCCTGCACGGAGAAGAACCCACCGATCCGGTCCTTGGCCGCCTGGTTCAACGTGGTCTGGATGATGAGCTGAAGGGGACCGCTTATGCGATCGTCGCGGGCCTCGATGGTCGAACCCATCATCTGCGGTTCGGCGACCTCGAATTTACTGGCGATGCGCCGGCCGGCGCTATCGTCGAGTTGCGCACCTATATTGATGCGAGTGGAAAGCCGCGAATGTCGCTCGCGGTTCGCTCAGACCTCTCGATCGAGGAGCAGGTGAGCGCGAACGGTGCGACCTGGCTCGACCGCCAGCTTCTCGCCAAAAATCCGTCGCTCAGCGGGCGCGGCTTCGGGGCCGAGGTCCGGTCCGCAATGGATGCGCGCCTCGATCACCTCGCTGGCCAAGGCCTTGTGCAGCGGTCCGGACGGCGCATTGTGTTTGCGCGCGACTTGCTCGCTGCCTTGCAGCAGCGCGAGCTGCAAGCCGCTACTGCAAAGCTTTCTACCGACTCAGGACTTATCTATCAGCCCGTAACTGAGGGCGATCAAGTGACCGGCATCTACCGTCAGCGCGTAACGCTTGCCTCCGGGCGTTTCGCTATGATCGACGATGGGCTCGGTTTTGAGCTGGTGCCTTGGCGGCCGGCTTTGGAACAGCATCTCGGAAAGCAGGTATCTGGCATTATGTTGCCTGGCGGCAGAGTCGATTGGAATGTCGGCCGTAAGCGAGGATTGGGAATATAGCCTGAAGGGGCGGGCTCAATGGTCTCTGGAAAGAGCAATGCTCGATAAACAGATCATGGTCCCGTCTGCTGCTTTGCTGGTATGCCTTTCAGCCCAAGTCGCGGCTCCAGAAGAGATCGACGGTACAAGCCGCGCTGTGACGGCTGACGCCGAAAGCCGGACGACAGAAACTTCGCCAGAAGTCACTTTTCGGGACCGTACTTTAACCAATCCCCGGAACTGTCGGTGGTGCCGCTCTGAGATTACCCCAACGCGTTCACAGCTCGTTCGTGAGAGCGGGGAAGGACGACGCAGCCCCAAACGAGCGTCACTTATCCATCCGCTGTATGTCAAGCGTGAAGCGTGGACGTCATGACCGACATCAGACACGGGCGTCTTTCAAAGATCATCGGTCTTGTTGCGAATGCGACATCACTAACGAGCAACTGCAGGGAATGCGCGCCACGTCCGATGGCCTAGATCCTGCACAAATACACGCCGCGTGGAAGCAGCGCGACAACGTCGGTCATTCGGCCTTCGTTGCAAGATGGCGCATGCTCGTGTGTTCGTGAGGTGATATGAGATCTGAGTTCTTGTTTTGGGGGATCGCAACAGCTGCGCTCGTTGCAAACGGGGTCGTCAATTCGGCAGATTTTAAGCCGGCAGTAAAGGTCCCGCCTGCAGTATGGAGCTGGACCGGAGGCTATTTTGGTGGGCACGTCGGCGGGGGGTACGGCCGGACATCATTTAGTAATCCCTACGGTCCCTCGATCTATGGCGACGTGGTCGATACTCCGTTATTCCTCGCAGGAGGGCAGATCGGCTACAATTGGCAGAGGGACCGCTGGGTTTTTGGCCTTGAACTGAATGCCAGCGGCGTCATCTCGGACGGCGCAAACACCTGTCTTGCCGCCTCCGGTATTGTCGTGAGTGCAAACTGCAACGCAGGTCCGGACGTCTTCGTCACCGGGACCGGCCGGCTGGGTTATACGTTTGGCCCGCAGGGTCACACGCTTGCCTATCTCAGAGCAGGTGTGGCCTGGCAACACAATCGCGGCGATATAGCCAACGGTAACGAATTTTATAGCGAGACTTACCCGTCTGGATGGGCGCCACAGAATGCAACCCATTTCGACTATAATCGTATCGGGGGTCTCATCGGCGCAGGTGTCGAGCACGCGCTCACGCCCGCATGGTCGGTCAATATCGGATATGATTATCTGAGGTTCGGCGGACCAAGCGTGGCAACCCCTCCGACGCTACAATATCCGCCCTTTGCAACGGTCCCAGCTAGCGTCACTAACCTGTCCAGCGGCTATCACATCGGCAAGGTCGCTCTGAACTACCATTTTGATGCCGCCCCAGGGGCGGCGCGATGGTCCGATACGCCGCTTTACCCGATAGAGCCGACCTTTGGCGCGCCGGAAATTCCCTTCACGACCGGCTGGTCGCTAGAAAGCGGCACACGGCTCTGGCTGAGTCGGGGAAAATTTCAATGGGAAAATGGTCCGCCCGATCGTCTAGTGTCGAGGCTGACCTATCACAAGCTGGATGGGATTTCCGGTGAGTTGTTCGAACGACTTGACAGCCCCTGGGGAATCTTCCTGAAGGGCAATATTGGTTTGGGGCGCTTTAGTAGCGGGATTATGAATGATGAGGATTGGGGCTTAGGAAATTCCATGGCCTATACCAACACGAGATCGGGTCAGGCGAACGGAAGGTTCATGTACTACACGGTCGATGCCGGTTATGATTTCCTGCGGGGTAGCACATACAAGATCGGTGGATTCGCCGGCTGGACCTATTATGGCCAAAAGTCTGACTCGATAGGATGTGTTACGATCGCTTCGCTTCCATGTCTCGCGCCGGACGATAAAAGGACGATGGGCAGCCAAGACACCAACTGGAATGCAGTGCGTATCGGCCTTAACGCTGAGACCATGTTGCTCGATCGCTGGCGCTTGAGCGCCGATGTCGCATACCTGCCCTGGACGGATTTCCAAGGGCGCGATAACCATCTCCTGCGAGACTTCACGACCTTCATCGATCATCGCGGGAGCGGCGGCCATGGGGTACAAATAGAAGGCATCTTATCGTACTTCATAACGAGCAATTTCAGCGTCGGCGTCGGCGGCCGTTACTGGGCGATGTGGAGTCCGAGAGATAGTGAGCAATTCGCCACCCAAGCCGAGCAGGCGCGCAGCCATCCTGTGACCTCGGGGCCCTTTCCTGCAGGCTTTCACATGGAACGATGGGGCACGTTCTTGCAGGCTTCCTATAAGTTTCACTGAAACTAATCGCTCTTCCCAGAGCATTGAGCTGACTGTAGGGCGACCATAAACGGCGAAAGCTCATGTTCCGTGGTTCGGGTCATTGGGAGGTCGCAAGCTGCAAGCTTTTGGGTCAGTCAAACTCGAAAGCTTGCCTCGGCCTTCGACGGAAGACGGGACGCTGCGGGCGGCCTGAATGATGTGCTTTGGCCATCCTGCATTGCGCTCCGCTGCATCCTCAATGCATGTCGGCCTCATAAGCCGGCCTGATAAAATGCCGCTCACGATATTAGAGGTAGCAACCGCGGTTTGCACGTCGCTTGCTCCGTTACGTCTCTCCAGGTAGTCAAGATCGTTCTGCACTTACGCTAGATCCGCCATTTCTACGCTTGTGCAACTTTAACGTTGTGGGTCAGGCCTGGCAGGGCTTGATCGACGCTTATCATGTCTTCGACGAAGGTCCTTTGGGGCCAAATCACGCTTGTCCTTGCCATCGTGCTCATGACCACCTGGGCGGCGACGGAGTGGGTTGCTTGGAAACTCGGATTCCAGGCCCAGCTCGGGCCCCCCTGGTTTGAGCTCGGGCGTGGGAAGCCCGTCTACCTGCCGCCGGCGTTTTTCTGGTGGTGGTACGCCTACGATGCCTATGCGCCCACAATATTTATTGAGGGAGCCTGCATCGCGGCATCGGGCGGCTTCATTTCGATCATAGTTGCATTTGGCATGTCGGTCTGGCGAGCCCAAGAGGCGAAGACCGCCGCAACCTACGGCTCTGCGCGCTGGGCGCTTGCTACCGAACTTCGATCAGCGGAGCTTACTGGGCCGGATGGCGTCATACTCGGGCGGTCTGATCACAAGTATCTCAGGCACAATGGGCCCGAGCACGTACTCTGCTTTGCGCCGACGCGGTCGGGTAAGGGCGTCGGCCTCGTCGTTCCCACCCTCCTGACTTGGCCGGGTAGTTGCGTTGTCCACGACATCAAGGGCGAGAACTGGACCCTGACGTCCGGTTTTCGCTCTGCGCATGGACGTGTGCTGCTATTCGACCCGACGAACCGAAACTCTGCGGCTTACAACCCACTGCTTGAGGTCCGTCGGGGAGAATGGGAGGTTCGAGATGTCCAGAACATCGCGGACGTCTTGGTGGACCCGGAAGGAGCACTCGAACGACGCAGTCACTGGGAAAAGACAAGCCACTCGCTGCTGGTCGGCGGCATCCTGCACGTGCTTTACGCCGAGCCGGACAAGACCTTGGCGGGCGTCGCCAACTTCCTTTCGGACCCCAAGCGTCCCATCGAGGCGACGCTGCGCGCGATGATGACAACGCCGCACCTCGGCGATGCCGGTCCGCATCCCGTTATTGCGTCCGCAGCGCGCGAGCTCCTGAACAAGAGCGAAAATGAGCGCTCCGGAGTGCTTTCGACGGCCATGTCTTTCCTCGGGCTGTACCGCGATCCCGTGGTGGCGCGGGTCACGCGCTGCAGTGATTGGCGTATTCGCGATCTCGTGGAGGCGAAGCGACCGACAACGCTCTATCTCGTCGTGCCGCCCTCGGATATCAGCCGGACCAAGCCGCTTGTGCGGTTGATCCTCAACCAGATCGGACGGCGGCTCACGGAAGATCTCCACGCTGAGGCGCGCCGGCATCGCGTGCTGCTGATGCTTGACGAGTTCCCTGCTTTGGGCCGGCTCGACTTCTTCGAATCGGCGCTAGCGTTCATGGCGGGGTATGGCCTGAAGAGCTTCTTAATCGCCCAATCCCTAAATCAGGTCGAAAAGGCTTACGGCCCAAATAATTCCATTCTCGATAACTGCCATGTCCGCGTCGCATTCGCAACGAACGACGAGCGAACCGCAAGACGGGTCTCAGAGGCCCTCGGAATGGCAACCGAACTGCGCGCCATGAAAAATTATGCTGGTCACAGGTTAAGCCCTTGGCTGGGGCACCTGATGGTGTCCAGGCAAGAAACGGCGCGACCCCTTCTAACACCCGGTGAAGTCATGCAGTTGCCGTCAGACGATGAGCTCGTATTGGTCTCGGGCTGTCCGCCGATCCGAGCCAAGAAGGCACGCTATTACGAAGATCCCCGACTGCGTGAACGGGTACTCCCTCCAGCTCGGCCCGGTAACAGTGAAGATGGCATGAAATCTCCTCACGACGATTGGAGCAAGCTGCCTTTGCCTGCCGCCCCGCCGGCCAAACAGGAGCGGTCCGCTGACAACCAGCCCACGACGTCCAGCAGTGATCCTGCTAATGGCGGCATTAGGCGCGAACCGGAGCTCGGCCAGCACGAAGAGGTGGAGGTGGACCGCAGCAAGGAAAGGGCAGAGTTCGATTTTGCCGATGAGGAAGGTGACGATGAGGTCCAGCGCGCCGGCATTCTTCGCAAACATGCTTCTAGTCTTGCGCGTCAAGCCGCAATGGATCCCGGTGACGGTCTCGATCTCTGAGCTGAGGGCATGCGCACCAAGCATACGTTTCGTCTGCCGCCGGACCTCGCTGTTCAGCTTGCTGACTATGCCAACCGCAAGCGGGTGGCTCAGGCGCTCGTTGTGGAGACGGCGCTATCTACGTTCCTATCGCCAGACAATTCGGAGCGAATGGAGGCAGCGCTCAGCCGGCGTTTGGACCGCCTGACCCGCCAGCTCGAGCGGCTCGAGCGCCACGCTACGATTTCGAACGAAGCGCTCGCCCTGTTTGTCCGGTTTTGGCTCACCGCGACCCCGCCTTTGCCTGACACAGCGCAACCAGCAGCCCAGGCGAAAGGACGCGAGCGCTATGATTCGTTTGTTGAAGCATTGGGCCGTCGCCTGGCGAAGGGACACAGCCTGGCAAAGGAGCTTAGCTCGGACGTAGAGCCGCGCGAAGAGGGGCTGGAGAAGTCCGATCCCGCCTAAGTTCGGGCTCTTTTCTTTCCTTTTTAGAGCGTGATCCTGAAAAGCAGAGCGTTTCCCTCGCGACAAACGGGGACGGCGTTTGAGCGGAGATTATGCTCAAACAACAAGCCAAAGCGCGATGACGATTCCTACCAATCTCATCGCGCTCTAGTCTGCGCAAATCCTTTGATCGAGGCTCTCCTGCTGGTTGCAGCATCAAACTTTCGCTGCAGCTAGCAATCTCCGTGCGTCTCGGCCGCCCTATCGCCAAAAATGACCGAGGCCGGCGTGGGTAGCACCCAGGCGGCGAGACAACGAAGAAGCTTGAATCGGTCGTTGCGTCAAGTTGTACAGGTCTGCGAAGGCATGTCCGCGAGAGCACGGCAATGACGCCACCGTTTCGCATTATTGTACTATGTTCTACTTTCGGTTTGCTCGGGCTGACCGAAGTTACGCCCACGGACCCAGTCCGGCGCTACGACTGCACCATAGACGGAACCGATCGAGAGCCGGTAGGTGATCGGAATGGGCACGTCATTGTCAGCCTTCAATACACCTGCCGCGTCGCAGATGGGCTGTTGAGGGACGCTGGCATCACGGCGATATCGGTCAGCGAGTGGGACAGTGAGAAGGGCACGTACTTGGCCTCTCTCGACGTTCACCGCGCGCTCGGAGGATATGCGGTTGGTCAGCTCTTGGAGGGGGACGGCTCCTCGGTCATGGAAGACAACAGGGCCGTCGGCATCGCTGCTTCCGGTAAGACCGTGTTTAAGTTCGCATCCGGCTCTTTGGCGGCTCTGTCGGGAAAGACAGTGAAATTCACGACCAAGCCCGTCGGTTCTCGCCGATTTGAGATGCAGTTCACAGGTTGGCCGGAAGCTGCTCAACGGAAGTGACTCGCCTTTATTGGCCAACTCCTATAGTGGATTGGGACCAGGTCAGTTCCGCCGACAATCCAACATTCTCGGGAGTATGCCCGTAGCTCGAGGCCCCGAGCGCGTTGACTTCACACGCAGTCGCCGCTCAATCCCTGGCATCACAGATGCAAGCTGTGAGTGCGGCGCAGGGGCGATAGCCAGATCCACAGCACGGAGGCGACGCCGAGCAAGCTGCTGGCCAATAGCGCAGTGCGCAGTCCAGGTCCGGCGCCGACCGCACCGCCAAGTAGCGCGCCCATCGGCGCAAGTCCCCACACCAAGCTCCGAATGCTCGCGTTGACGCGGCCCAGCACCCGAGGCGGAGCTAGCGCGTATCGAACGGAGACTTGATGCACGTTGTAGATCTCTTGACCAAACGACAGCACGAACTGGGACAGGGCCACGCAAACGAGTGCCACCGATCGCGGCTCTGTGAACAGCGCAGATAGGGTCATGCCTGCGGCGCTAAGCGCCAAGGTGGCCATCAAGACCGGCCCAAGGCCAATGGCACGGCCGGCCCAGGCTGCGGTGACTGCGCCCAGGATGCCACCTATCGCGCCGATGCTGAGAACCAAGCCCGTCGTCCAGCCGTCCAAACCAATATGTTGGGTTAGGTAAAGCAGAAAAACCGCAGAGTAGGCGTTGTAGCAGAAGATGAAGCTGCCAGTCGCCAACGTAACCGCCCGCAGGATCGGGTTGCCAAATACAGCCGTCAGTCCTTCCGCGATCTGGACGACGACCGAGCTCGATCCAGTTGCGGACCGTTCGGCCGCGCGTGCCGGCAGCAGCGGCAGCAAGACGGCGGCCACTACGAAGGAGGCCGATTCGACTAGAATTGCGGTCGGCGCAGAGAACGTGCTGACCAGCCAGCCTGCCAGGAATGGACCGACGGTCACCACGCAAGATCTGCTGAGTTGCCAAGAACTCTGCGCTCTGACGAGTCGAGCACGATCCACGACCGTTGGCACGCACGCCAGATAGGCGACCTCGCCGATCACCGCAGCCGTTCCGACAAGCGTGGTTGCCATATACAGGTGGACCATTCCAAGCTGGCCAAGGCTGGCGAGCAGCGGTATCGTTGCGAGCGATACTGCCATCACTAAATTGGCGGTCAAAAGAATGCATCGGTGTGGGAGGCGATCCACGATCACCCCGGCAAGCAGGCCAATGATGAGGTACGGCGCCCGGCCGCAGGCGAGCAGCAACCCCGTCTGCGCAGGACCCGCTCCCAGTAGGGTGATCGCTGTCAGCGGCAGCGCCATAACGGTCACTTCGGATCCCAATTCCGACACCGTACGTCCAACGAGCAGCGCTAAGTATCCGCGCGGCAATCCGCGAGGCGGGGTAAAGATATCGGTGGGATTCATGCCTCGATCGCCGGGGTCGAGGCCGATAGATAGCACAACCGCGCCAATTCGCCGCCGGCGATCCGCTCGAATTCCGCGACTTCCGTGAGCGTCAGATCCTGCCTGAAGCGACCAAGGCGGCCGGCGTGCAGCGGTTTGCTCGCGGACTCCGCTGCCGGGTGGCCGTTCGGACGCTCGAACAGTGCGTGCTCGTGTTCGGCATGCCGTAGAACGGCTTCATCCCAGGGGAGCTGCAGGTGATCCAAAATCTGCTTAAGACTGGGGCGGGGGTGAGTGACCAGATCCTCATAGCGCACCTCAAGATAACGCTCCGGTGGCGCGAGGAGATGAGGCCGCGATACGACTTCAAGCCAGCCTTGCGCAGCGTCTGCCACGGTCTGGTAACCCCAGTCCGGTACCGTTTTCAAATGCGAGGCGGCAAGGTCGCGCCCGTCCCGTACAATGTGGACGAAATGCGCATGCGGCCACAACTGCGCGAAGACGTCGATTTGGGTAATCTTGCGTTGCAGCTTCAGTCCCCAGCGTCTTGCCGCTGCTTGTCCCCTTCGAAACTCACCGATCTCATTAATCAGCCTGCATCTGTCGGCGAATGAAACGATGTCCCCGGCTGTCTCGTCCATCACCTTGGTGACGAGCTTGCGCACGTCATCGAAGGACAGGCCGAACCGCTGGCATTGCACGACGAAGTGCGCGCCATCATACCAGAACGGATTGATCAAGCTTTTGGTCTCGCCCGTGACTCGGGGATCATTAGCGTCGAGAAGATCGGTCGCTTCCAGAATGTGCGAGCCGAGGTTCAACGGTTCCAGGAAGTCGATCTCCGGTCCCACCACCAGATCGGCATGAGAATTCAAAACGACGCTCAGCAATGTGGTACCGGATCGGTTTTCGCCGCCGAGCAGAACTGGCGAGGTAGAGAACCCGTCGGCCGCGGCCATGGGAGTGTCCCCCGTTCGACTGCTGGCGTTCATGGGCGGCTCGACGCGTTGAACCAACGCCGGACGGTATCCGGCGTGGCAACGAAGTGATCACCCGCAAACCGCACCGCGGCGGCGATCGGATCCGGATCGCCGCCTGTGCTCTCCGTGCGCCCTTTGGCGGCCAGCAGGGCGTGACCGACGGCTTCAATCGCGGCCCGCACGTCGGCGTCGGATAACGCCGCGGACGGCATGAACCGGCCCCCGTACTGCATGAGGAAGCCGCGCGACCACATCTCCTGAAAAAAAGCGTGACCAAGGTCAGGGTTGGCAAACACGACATCGAACATGGTTGGCCATGCGAACGCGCGCGCTTGAACCTCTTGGCTCGCGAACACTTCGTTAAGGCCGCTGATGAGTTGCTCGCCAACACGGCGCATCCGGGCGAGCGCGGTGCCATCGCGCAGCGCGTCCATAGTGCTCAGCGCAGCCGCGAATGGCGTGATCTCGCGCTGATAGGTGTTGCCGAGGTACGTCTTTTCGGCTGCGTTGAGCACGTCGGCGCGGCCAGCCACTGCCGATAGTGCCATGCCATTGGCAAGCCCCTTGCTGAATGTGATCAGGTCGGGCGCAAGCCCGATCGCGGTATGATAGCCGCCGGGGCCGTAGCGGAACCCCGTCATCACTTCGTCGAGGATGAGCAGGGCACCGTAGCGGTGCACCATATTCTGCAATTCCCGGTGATATTCGGGTGGGAAGAAGTTGACTTCGGGTGTGACGATCACCGCGGCGAGACGCCGCGCGCGGGCAAACCTCTCAAGCAGCTCCAGGTCATATTGGAAATCGACACTGTCGCGGTCCCGATCAGGTAGGCCCATCGTGGGACGGTCCTGCAAGTGCCAGTCGTGCCAGCCGTGGTATCCGCTGGTCAGCACCAGGTTCACATCGGTGTATGCGCGAGCCAAGCGGACCGCGGCGGTCGTGGCGCAGGAGCCGGTGCGGAAAAATATCGAGCGTTGCGCAAGCGGAAATACCTTGGCGAGCCGTTCGGCCAGCTCGACCCGGTGCTCCGACAACGGCCCGGGCACGATGCCGCCGGTCCGGCGCATTTCTAAGGCCACGTGATCGAGGACCGGTTCATATCCGGCTCCGAGCGGCGCAGCCCCGCTACAGGAGGTGAGATCGACGTATTGTCTTCCCTCAACATCCCAGACATACGCACCACAGGCACGGCTCATCACGATGGGAAAACGCCGATTGAGGTCCCATTTTTCCGATGCAGTGACCCGCAACGCGCGGCATAGTGCGGATTTGTGGGTCTCCGTCGCGGGCAATGTGGCATTGAGGGTGCTATTGAACATCAACAATCCTCCGGTCACGGCCTGTCAGGCAAGCTGCGTGACGATTCTGCGAGCGATCCGCAGCGCGTTTGCCTGAATGGTGAAGGTAGGGTTGACGCCGCCGGGGTACGGGAAGAATCCACCGTCCGCGACATAAAGATTGTCGATATCGTGCACGCGACCCCACCGGTCGACCACGGATTCCTTTGGATCAGTCCCTGCTCGACAGCCGCCATGCAGATGACCACTACCGAATTGATAGTTGGAAGCCGTGTAACTGATCTTTTTCGCGCCCGCCTCAGTCAGCAAGTCTGAGGCGCGACGCGACAAATAGTCCAATCGGCTCTTATCCAGTGGATGAGTCCTGTATTCGAGAACGATCTTCTGCAGACCCAATCGATCGCGCCTGTTCGACAATCGAACGGCGTTGCTGCGCATGGGCTGATCGGCCGCAAGGAAATGCACCCTTAACTTAAGTTTCCGGCCGCTGACCGCGCGCTCCGCGGGACTGGCTTCATATAGAAGTCCGCCTAAGCCGGATGGTGCGTCCGCGTCGAGGTAGTGATCGGTCATCGCAACGGTCGAGAACGGACCACCGGGCGGATGCGACGGCAAGCGATCCGCCATGATGGTGCCAGACACGTAGCCGCTGATTTTGAAGCAGATGCCGCGGCCGACCATGCCCGTGGAGTTGCCGATACCGCGGGGTGCTGTGGGCTGCGCAGATCTTAGCAGCAAGGCGGCAGATTGAATCGCGTTGCCAGCGAGCACTACGCATCGGGCGCGGACCCGAGCGCGTTGTTGGATGACAGTGTCAAGCCACTCCACTGAGGAGACACGGCTGACGCTGCCAAGCTCGATATGCACAGCCTTGCTACCTGAGGCAACCGTCAGGGCGCCGCGCGGCAGCGACTGATCCGTGAATGGCGAGCGCGCATCGGCGCGCGCGCCGCTCGGACAGAGGCGTTCGTTGCACGGGCCACACCGGTCACAGGCCGCTTGACCGCGGTAGGGGACCGAGTTGATCGCGAGCGGTGTCGGGAACGGCAACCAGCCTAGGCGTCCTCCCGCATTGGCCATCAGAGTGCCCTGCAGGCTATATTCGTGCGGCGGCAGCAGGCCGGGATCGCTGGGCGGCTCGAGTGGATCAGCGCCCGCCAATCGGGCAATCCCTATCCGCCGCTCAAGCTCCTCGTAATAGGGGCGCAGTTCCCCGTAATCGAAAGGCCAGACGGGATCGAGTGCGTCCGCGGCAACATGGGCTCGTGCATCGAAGTCGACGGTGCGACACCGGAACGCGATGCCAGCGTACAGCGTCATGCCTCCGCCCAGTGCCGATACTGTCCAGGGACGGCCTCGCGGGGTCAATGTCCCGGACGGAGAGCGCACCAGGGCGTTACCAAAACCACGTTGGACACTCTTCAATGAAGCGCCCGCAGGAAGCTCCTGGCCTGCTTCAAGGACGAGCACCTGGAATCCATTTCGGGCCAACTCGTGGGCAACTATCGAGCCACTGGCACCACTGCCGACTACGCACACATCAACGGCGTTGGACGTCATTGTCCCACCTACGACAAAACACATCAGCCATTCATCATGACGATCTCGATGATTTGGATAGGTCAGGCCACCCACCATGACTCAGACGTCGCGACCTACCGTGCGACTCGTACAATATGACGTTCCGTACGATTCAAGCCCTTTGCGCGCGATCGCATGAATATGTTCAAGATCCTCTGAAGCGGGCGACCGGATGAACGTTGAGAGACCAGTATCTCGGAAGCACTTGGCGCGTGGTGTGCTGATGAGCGCCGTCTGTTCCAGCGACGCTTTGACCCTCATCTCATTCTCATCGAATGGAAGCTCAAAACAGTGGTGCAGGGGCACCACCTCAAAAGCGCGGATGACTGCGACGCGCTTACCACGAGGCTAGGATGCCGGGTGATTTCGGATCGGCCCCGATTCCAGATCATGCAAAAAGTGAGCTGTGCCTCGGTGCGAGGCGTCTACTCGCAATGGGAATGGCCGTTGGCGCGGCATTGCGACGTCGTCCCGGCGCTGCAGTGGCCCTTTTCTGGCCTTGTTTGGCTTTGGCGAGCCGACTTCAGATCTATTGCCCGAAGATCGGGAAGCGGCGATGGGTCGTCTTCTCCTGCGGTGCCGTTGGAGCAAAGCACGCAGGCTCTGCTGGGCCTTGGCAACTGGGTGAGAGCAGGGTCAGGTCGACAACTTGCGACTCCCGGGCTCCGATTAGGGCCGATCTAACTCCGCGAGACGATCGTGCAGCATACAGCCCCTTCAAATAGGGGGCGGACGTCCAAGAGACTGAAAGATTCAATGCAAATCGCTCGCATAGAATGTCTGCTCTGCGTGGTGGGAGTCCCTGAGCATCCCAAAGCGATGCGTCTTCCGTTACTCTGCAAAATGACGTGAAGTCTTGTGGACAATGATGTTTCGCAATCACCGATTCAGTAGTCGATTGCCTGATGAATTTGCGACATAGTGATTGGTATGCGCCGAGCCGGGCAAGGAATTGCGGGCCAGCTCAGCACGATACAGCCAATGATCCGCGCCTAGCTTCGCGCAGGTTCGCCCAAATGCCTCCATATCAGCACTTAACTGCTTTCGATCCGGCAGATTCACACATCCGGCAAAGCAGAAAACCTTCTTTTTTTCCGGCCATGCGCTCGGCAATTTCGCAAAAAGTTGGACCTTCGAAGAGATCTTGATATTCGTCGCGGAGAAGATTGCCTAAAACGTGGCGTCGCTCAAAATCCATGCAGCAAAGAGTAACGTCGCCGTTAGGGAGAAGAAGATTGCGATGGTATCGTTCGTCAGCACATGTCACTGCGCCTGCGATTGGCTGCCCTGCTTCAGCGATGTCAGGATGAACTTCTACAGCCATGACGCTGCGGGGGCGGGAGCGAACGAGCGCTTTCTCGGGGATTATCTCGACGAGATCAGGATGGACGTCGCCCACGACCATGAACAGCATCGAGGAAATGTCTGCGTCGACAAGTTGACGCACCAAATCGACATACTCGCCTCTGACGAGACGGCTGTTCATGTAAGTGCCGTCATCGACGACATGGACTAAGAAAACCCGGAAATGTAAGGCTTGCAGCCGTTTCAGATCCCGCCGGTTCATGCCTACAAGCGTCGTCGAGATCCTGATGCCATGGCCTGATGCGGAGGCATGCTCAACCATATCGGTGCAAGCTGGATTGAGCCAGGGTTCCGAGTAGCCGGCGAAGCTGATGTCGACAGTTGATGGTACGCGCGCCAAACATTTCTTGAAATCTTCAAGACGAAGATGCTTTGCATGCGACACGGCACGTTGCCGAACGGCAAACCGGTCCTGCGGACAATAAGAACAGCCGATGACGCAGCCCGTGGTCGTCGTTACTTCCAGGACCCTGCCGTCGGGCACCGCCGAATCGGGATCTTCTATGTTCGTCGAATCGTTCACTTTCACGGCCCTCGGTGTCCAAAACAGGAGATCTCGATGGAGGCCGCGCGATTTGCGTCCCTCATGCGGGTCACTCACCGTCATCACAAACTAATGGGGCATAAGCGCGACGCTCTGAGCGGAATCGCAACCGCGGAAGACATTCACTTGCTTTCCTTCGCCACCCTGATTGAAGTCAAAGCAGAGCTATGCGGGTGCCGAAGAATTGATTTAGGTTGCCTCGTTTTGACAACGCGAGTTCTTTTCCCGACGACCCGTCAATGGATGATACTGGCCGTTAATGCCTAATCCATCGCAACAAGCGTTGATCCTGCGTGGCCGCGACTGTCGATCAATCGACGGGACCAAATGGATGTTTGGCCTTGCGCAATGTAGGGCCGAGCTACGCGACCAAAATCTTGCAATCTGACCCTAGGCGCGATTCGAGCATCCTCGAACGATCAGAATGCAATCGCGTTCCGAAAGAGCGACTTTAGCCGCCGAAGCTTTACTGGCGGGCGAGGCGAACGGCATTGGTCGCGCGCAATTCCGGCGAGGACCCCGGATTCCGGAAGAAAAATTCGTCAACTTAGAAATTCACACGAGCACCCCGGCAGCTCATACTCGTGCTGGCAAGCGGGCTTATTCGAGATCAAGCGGCTTATCCTAGCGGTGGCAAGCGTCAGCCCAGCATATCTCGACCGTTGCTCAACAACCGTAACGTCATCGCACCGTGGGCGGGTGAAGGGGACCACTCACACTTCATTTTGAGCCGCACTGTTGGTCGCTGGGAGTGTCGGGAGACGCCTTGATTTCCCAGACGACTGTACGCGAGTGAGCCCGCGGCGGGCAGACGGCGCGAAGCAGTCCTCGACTACAAATCGGTAAGCGCTTCATGCGGGTTGGAGACCCGACCCCGGGGTCAAAGAGTATCTGGTAGAGTCGACAGACCTTGTGAGTTCTCCCTCCGATCACCTCAGGGTGATGAATCCTCGTGCGGCGAGGCAATTTAGCACCTTGTCAGCCAAGTGTTCTGGCCGCTCGCCTGATGCCTTCAAATGGAGTTCCGGCGTGCTTGGCGCTTCGTACGGCGCATCGATGCCGGTGAAGTTCTTGATCTGGCCTGACTTTGCCTTGGAATAAAGACCCTTTGGGTCGCGTCGGATGCATTCTTCTATCGGTGTGTCCACAAAGACCTCGACGAATTCGCGGTTCCCGACCAGATTGCGCACCATGTTCCGGTCAGCCTTGTAGGGAGAAATGAACGAGCAGATGACGATCAGTCCGGCTTCGAGCATCAATCGTGCCGCCTCGCCAGCACGGCGGATATTCTCAAAACGATCTTCCTCGGTGAACTCGAGATCCCGGTTGAGCCCCTGACGCAGGTTGTCGTCATCCAGCAGCATCGAGTGATGCGACATTGCGAACAGCTTCTGGTCGACGATATTGGCAATCGTCGACTTGCCAGAGCCGGAAAGGCCGGTGAACCAGATGACGCACGGCTTCTGATGCATGAGCGCGGAACGCTCCTGCTTCCCAATCGACAGCGGTTGCTGGACGATGTTGGTCGTGCGCCGGCGCGAGAATTCGATCATCCCCGCGCCAACAGTGCGGTTGGTAGAGACGTCGATTATGATGAGCGATCCCGTCCGCCGGTTGATACGGTAGGGATCGAACGTTGCAGGCAGGACAGTGGCCAGATTGCAGAAGCCGATCTCATTAAGACCCAACGTGGTCGCCGCGACCTGCTTGCGTGTGTTGACGTCGACCTTGTATTTGATGCAGCTGATGCTGCCGGAAGTGATCGATTGCGTGCCAATCCGGAATGCATAGGAACGCCCCGGCACCATTGGCTCCTGGTCCATCCAGATCAGATGAGCGGCAAACTGATGGGCGATTTCAGGCCGGTGCGTCGGGGTCGCCAGGACATCGCCGCGGCTGACGTCGATCTCATCCTCGAGCGTGATCGTCACGGCTTCGCCCGCTCCGGCGACCGCAAGATCACCATCGTAGGTCACAATCCGCTTGACGCGCGAGCTCAGCCCCGAGACTGCCACGATTATTTCATCGCCAACCGAGATGCTTCCGGAGGCGATCGTGCCCGCATACCCTCGAAAATCCAGATTTGGCCGGTTCACCCACTGTACCGGAAAACGGAAAGGTAGATCGGTCGTCTCGGATTCTATGTCGATAGTCTCGAGGTGATCAAGCAGGGACTGGCCCTGATACCAATCGGTGTTGCGGGATCGCTTGGTGATGTTGTCGCCGTACCTGGCGGAGATCGGAAGTGGAGTGATCGACGTAAAGCCGAGCTCCGAAGCAAAGGCAACATAGTCGTTCACGATGCCGTCGAAGATATCCTTTCGGTAGTCAACGAGATCTATCTTGTTCACGGCGAGCACGACGTGCCGGATACCCAACAGCGAGCAGATGAAGGAGTGGCGCTTGGTTTGCGCAAGGACGCCTTTGCGCGCATCGATCAAGATGATGGCGAGCTGCGCGTTGGAGGCGCCGGTCGCCATATTGCGTGTATATTGTTCGTGGCCTGGTGTATCGGCGACTACGAATGATCGGTGCGAGGTGGTGAAAAACCGATGGGCGACGTCGATGGTAATACCTTGTTGACGCTCAGCCTCGAGACCGTCGACCAGCAGGGCAAAGTCGATGTCGCCGCCCGTTGTACCGTGCTTGGCGCTGTCCCGGGCAAGCGCATGTAGCTGGTCCTCATAGATCATCTTGCTGTCGTGCAGGAGTCGGCCAATCAACGTTGATTTTCCGTCATCGACCGAGCCACAGGTGATGAAGCGCAATTGATCCTTGCTGTCAGCCTCGCCGACGCAAGGGCTGGCTTCCATATCCATCAAAAGTATCCTTCGCGCTTCTTCTTCTCCATTGAAGCTGTCTCATCCATGTCGATGAGGCGCCCCTGGCGCTCCGAAACTGTCGCAACCTGCATTTCGGCGACAATGTCCTCGATCGTGGTCGCCTCCGATTCGATGGCGCCGCTCAGGGGGTAGCATCCAAGTGTACGAAAGCGGATTCTCCGCATCTGCGGGGTCTCGCTCTGCAAGAGCGGGAGCCGCTCGTCGTCCACCATGATCAGGGTACCGTTCCGATGCACTACCGGTCGCCATCTCGCGAAGTAGAGAGGCACGACGGGGATCTTCTCGAACATGATGTATTCCCAGACGTCGAGCTCCGTCCAATTCGACATCGCGAACACTCTCATGGTTTCGCCTTGACGAATGCGGGTGTTGAACAGGTTCCAAAGTTCGGGCCGTTGGTTACGCGGATCCCAGACGTGTCCTGCCGAGCGGAACGAAAATATGCGCTCCTTGGCGCGGCTTTTCTCCTCGTCCCGCCGCGCGCCGGCGAATGCCGCATCGAATCCGTACAGGTCAAGGGCCTGCTTGAGCGCGTCGGTCTTCATAACCTGCGTATGCAGCGCGGAGCCGGAATCGATGGGATTGATGCCGCGCGCGATGCCGTCCTTGTTCACGTGGACGATCAGATCGATCCCGATGCGTTTTGCCGTCTCGTCGCGAAAGGTGATCATTTCGCGGAATTTCCACGTCGTATCAATATGCATCAACGGGAAAGGCAGCTTCGCTGGATAGAACGCCTTCATCGCCAGGTGGAGCATGACGCTCGAATCTTTACCAATTGAATAGAGCATCACCGGGTGTTTGAACTCGGCGACAACTTCCCGCATGATTTCAATCGTCTCGGCCTCGAGCCGACGCAAATGGCGGGGCAGCGTATGCGTTTCCAATCTGATCATAACCTTCGCGTTCATATTGAACATGTTCGAGATATACCCCAGCAACGAAGTTGCCCTGCCGGTCTTCACACCATTTTCAGACCTTTTGTATGAGGTCAGTGATCGCTTAGCCTCGATGAAACAGGATTGTGTGCTCCGCCGCGTGTGATCGATGGTCGATCCAAAGCGGACAGAGGTCGGCGGCGCCATCCCCAAATGGCACAAAATTGTGGGAACGAGCCGGGGACTGGAGATAGCCGACTGACTGACGATCGCTCGATTTCTTGTTGATGCCTCAACACCAAACGAGCTAACCGTGGCGCAAAGCCGTTGCGCCCTGGCGGGGCAGTGCGATCGGTCCATCTTGCTGGAGGGGAAGGCATGATCATCTACATGCCTTTCGCGCTTGCAGGCGTCCTTGCCGCCAATCAAGAGCCAGTGAGGAGCCGGCAAAAAGCCGCCTATGACCGGACTGATGCGACCACAATGATGTGTTCCTCGTAGCTTTCCCGACAGAAAACCTACCGTGTTGCTCAATTGCTGACGGTTTTCCTACCTGGCAGCACGGGAATTGGTGAAATCGATTTTTTGGATGGAATGCATTCACATTGCGGATCGCGACGGCATCTCCTGAGGTCTGGGTCTCAATCTCCTGCTCGCACTCGTTGCTCTAATCACCATCGCGCCGCCTTTTTACGGGCCTCATGGGCGGCGGACGTTTTTCTTGCCGGAACCGCTAACACATCTCACGGCCCCTCGACCCGGTTACCAGGCTTGTCGGGATTCAAAGTCTAGATTGGCGTGTGAGCGATCTGCTTCTCAGGTCTGTAGGCCACGAAATTTGTCGATCTCTATCGCCTCGCACGCAAAATCTCTAGCCGCGCAACAATGGCTGTCGCGAGGCCAAGTTTTTGTCACCCACTCAGCCTTTGCGCAACTGTCTATCCATGGGTCCGGTCTGGCTACGCGTGGGCCCAAGTCAACTACTAGCCGTGGCAATTGATTGAGGCGGGGGACACTGGCACTTCATGAGCGCCCCGCGTCTCGTCGGGGTCCAACATCGATCTTGCCACGTCGGAGCTGATGGGTGTGCGGTCTTTTCGCCCGCAGTCATGAAATGCGATCTTTCCTGAAACACCATGATGGACTCTGTTTGGGCTCGCAGACACTCACATGCGCCGAAGATGTGAATGAGGGAGATCGTTGCCCGTTGCAGGAGACTGCAAGGATTCGGCAGAAAGCCATGGAGGCAGTCCGGAGCGGCTTAGACTGTTGGCGCCGAGCGCTTCGCTTGAAGAAGAGTGCCGACCGAATGCCCGTGTCAGATCGCGCCTTTGCGACGGGGAGCGCAGTTCAGATGACGCCGGTCTGCGCGATAAGGATGACCGGATCACTGCATGATCGCTCAAGCTGACAATCGCCCCATCGCCATCCGCGCGGTGATTCCGTTCGTTTTCCGCCAATGGCTGCTCCAGCCCTACCGCGCTGCCTTTGTGCTGGTTGGCTTCCTCGGTGCGACAGCGGCCGACCTGTTCATGCCGATATACTCGGGCTATCTCGTCGACGCGTTGACCTCAGGTCCTTACCACAACGCGGCGCGACATGCGGCGCTGGCCGCCTTCGGCGGTATCGTCGCACTAGGCCTGGTTTCGATGATCGTACGCCTCATAGGTCTGCACGCAATCGTTCCGTTCACACTCAAGACAATGTCGGATGTGGCCCGCGAGGCATTCATGCGAGTCCAGCGGTTCTCAACCGATTGGCACACCAATTCTTTCGCCGGTTCGAGCGTTCGGAAGATCACGCGCGGCATGTGGGCCCTGGATCTGCTCAATACTACCATCCTGGTGTCCCTGTTGCCGTCCCTGACGGTGCTGGTCGGTTCGATGATCTTGCTCGGGCTGCACTGGTCTGCACTGGGTGGCGTGGTCGCGATTGGTGCGGCAATCTATGTCGTCGTGACAATGATGTTCGCGGTCCGCTATATCGCGCCTTCCGCACGAGTCTCCAATGCTTGGGACACCAAGATCGGCGGCACGCTGGCCGATGCGCTGACTTGCAATGCGGTGGTGAAATCTTTCGGCGCGGAAGAGCGCGAGGATGAACGGCTCGCCCGCACCATCAACCGCTGGCGCGTGCGGTGTCTGCGAACCTGGCTGCGCTACAACTCCGCCGCCATGGCTCAGCTCTCCATCCTGTTGTGCCTGCGGATGTCGGTGATCGGCGGCTCGGTGCTGCTGTGGATGGAGGGGCTCGCCTCGCCTGGCGACGTCACGTATGTGCTGACCAGCTACTACGTTATCCACGCGTATCTGCGCGAGGTCGGCATGTACATTAACAACCTACAGCGCTCGGTCAACGATATGGAGGAGCTCGTCGCGATCCATGACGAGCCGATCGAGATCGCCGACGTATCGGATGCAAAGCCGATCGCCATTGAAGGTGGCGAGATTGTATTCGAAGACGTTACCTTCCGGTATGGCCGTGATTGCGTCCAGCTCTATGACAGACTATCGGTTGATATAAGCGCCGGTGAGCGGGTTGGTCTGGTTGGTCGCTCCGGCTCCGGCAAAACTACCTTCGTCAAGCTGGTGCAGCGGCTCTATGATGTTTCGGGCGGCCGTATTCTGATCGACGGTCAGGACATCGCTCTAGCCACACAGCGATCACTCCGTATCCAGATCGCCGTCGTGCAGCAGGAGCCGATCTTGTTCCACCGCTCCCTCGCTGAGAACATCGCCTATGGTCGGCCCGGAGCTGATATGGGGGCAATCGAGCGGGCGGCGCGGCTCGCCAATGCGCACGAGTTCATCCTGCGCCTGCGCAAGGGCTACGGCACATTGGTAGGTGAGCGCGGTGTCAAGCTCTCGGGCGGTGAGCGGCAGCGCGTCGCGCTGGCGCGCGCCTTTCTAGCTGACGCGCCGGTGCTGATCCTGGACGAGGCAACCTCAAGCCTCGACTCCGAATCGGAAGTCCTCATCCAAGAAGCGATGGAGCGGCTGATGAGGGGCCGCACCTCGATTGTGATCGCACATCGACTCTCGACGGTGCGCGGCCTCGACCGCATCCTGGTGTTTGATGGCGGCGTCATCGCCGAGCAGGGCACACATGCTGCCCTTACTAGGCGGGCCGGCGGAATCTACCGGCGGCTGTTGGAGAGCCAAGCCACCGAGGTTGGCCGGATCTCTGCGGCAGTCTAATAGACAGGAATGGTACTGACAGTTGGATCGTTGAGCTGGGGGCAAATTGAAGGTTCACCCTATCGAAGAACACAGCCAGGAGAGGCTGATTCCGCTGAAGCTCAAACAGAGTGGATCGGCAAGCAAGGCGAGGGTCTAGGAACGATAAGGGACCCGCGAGATAGCTACGAATTCGATGGGCTTCAGGTGTTTCGGGAATGAGAGCGCGAAGACAAAGCGCGGCGCTTTATCATCGCGCAACACAGGATGGAACATCAGAGGCATTGTTTGGTATCCGAGCGCAGTTCTCTCCTCGTTACTTTTGCAATGGCGCATTTGGGCGCGGACGCTCGCGCCGTTATGAAGCGACCGAACATATGTTCTCGCGAAAGAAGGGACTTCTAAACTCATCAGCCCAAGCGCTGAGAAATGGGACGGGTTGGAGGTAAGCAGCTAGCTTGGCTGGAAAATCTCTCAAAAGAGGAATTCTGCGCTAGAATTCAGCGCCGATATCCCATCCATTGCATTAATCAATACTAACAAGTGGCTACTGTGCAGCAGCAAACGGACCCGCGTTGATTTCGCTCGGCGGGTATTTTCTGGCCTAGAGACGATGTGCCGCTGTGGCGATAAGAAAGCCGCGCCTGCGATCGGCCTGGTCGCTTGGGTAGGAGGCTGACGCGATAGGTTCTGAATTCGTTCGTCGTATTCTTCCTCCCGCGACGAACATTCACTGGCCGCCCCACATCTGGGGCGGCCTTTTTTTCAAACCGCGACTGAGTCTGGCCGGGCCCCCTCAACCACGTGCGCGTCGGCCCTAGTCGAGCGAACTCCGAGAACGGCACTAGTTGATCGGCTAATCCGACCGCAGCCTGAGATGCCGGCTTTGCCGACCAGTGGGAGCAAGCATACTCGGCCGGCGAATGGACTGGGTGACCCAGTCGCTTAAATCTTGAACGGCATATCTAACCTCCGATCGCGTGGTGTTTTTCCTGACCGGTTCTGGCTCATGGCGAGGGCTATGGCGGACACGGTGCAATGGGCGACGGAGGCGAAACCACGCGCGAGTGGCGGTGCATTGGTATCGAAGTTTTGGTCGGCGTCACGCGCACGGCAGTCTTTGGTGAAGGACGTTAGCCTGAAGAGGCCGGGGCAACTCCTACCCGACGAAGCCGCCGTTCCTTTCTTTGGCTACCCCAGGCTACGCTTTCGAGGTTCCGGCGATTGAACGAGCAGCCGTCCTGCCCTTTGTGTCGTCCATCATCGGTGGAGCAATCACTGCCATTTCGAACCGATTTCGCCGCGCTCAGCTATGGGCGCTGGACATTTCCTGTATCCGGGAGGAGCCGGTATGAGCTTCGAAACAGCGCTCGACGAACCGAACGAGCCAAATTTACAGCAAGTCGATACAACCGAGGGGACGGCGCAGCAAAGCCTTGCCGTAACGAGAAAAATTAACGTCGAGCTTTCCGAACAGATTCTTCGCCGTCTCGAAGTTGCAACGGGCCGGCCCGGAGTCGGCAACGGCATTGTCGTGGAGGCTGCTCTTGAAGGGTTCCTTGATCGAGCGCCGCCAATCGAAGGTCTCATTCATGAGGCGCTCGATCGGATGAGCAGGCAACTTGAACGTCTGTACACCGACTTCCGCATGGTGGCTGAGATGGTTGCGCTGCACGCCCGTTATCACCTCACCGTCACACCTCCAATGCCGCAATCGCTGCAGCCTGAAGCCTGTAAACGCGGCCATGAGCGATTCAAGGCGCTGGCCGAACAGGTCGACCGGCGCGTCCGTTCTAACCGATCCTTACTGAGTGAGGCGATCGACCAAATCGATGCCCCGAATTCTTACAGTTATGCGGCCGACGATGTTTCGCTAAGTTCTACAGATTCTGCACATGAAATCCCTTCCGCCACTATTCTGGACGCAACTGCCAACGTCAGCGCTGCCGCCGAGGAGGGCGGCAGCAACCGCAACTTTCAAAATCTGCCAAACGCGTTCTGCTAAACGAGCGGGTGACCTTGCGATCCGCACGCAAGACGCCGCGAACGGTCTATCCAATCCTTCGCAATCCGACGCTAAGCGCCAACTTCCGACTTGTCGATTGATCGGCTATGTTTTTCTTCCTTTCGTCGCCGGCTATTACCTTTCCTATCTGTTCCGTACTATCAATACGCTGATTTCGGGTCAGCTCTCTGCTGATCTGGGCCTCGATGCTGGCAACCTTGGCCTGCTGACGTCCGTCTATTTCCTGGTCTTCGCAGGCGTCCAGATTCCGATCGGAACACTGCTGGATCGTTTTGGTCCACGTCGGGTCCAGAGCGCGCTCCTGCTGGTTGCCGGCGGTGGAGCGGCTCTATTCGGCGCGGCTAGCGACTTCAGGGAGCTTCTGGTTGCGCGTGCGATGATCGGCATCGGTGTCTCGGCTGCAGCAATGGCCGGGCTGAAGGCCATTGTCACCTGGTTTCCAAGGGAACGCGTCGCCCTAGCCAATGGCTACATGATCATGCTCGGTGCACTAGGTGCAGTGACCGCAACAACGCCAACCGAGTGGCTGTTGGAATGTACGGGGTGGCGTGGGCTTTTTGGACTCTTAGCCCTCGCAACCTTTGCTTCGGCCCTCCTGATTTTTTGGGCGGTTCCTGAGGCGGCGCGGCCACAGGTAACTCAGTCGACTGCCGTAAAACTGCGTACGATCTACACAGATCGGCGCTTTTGGCGGATAGCACCGCTGTCGGCAAGCTGTATCGGCTCAGCCTGGTCATTACAGGCCTTGTGGGCAGCATCTTGGCTGACGAACGTCGAAGGGCTCAATCGCGAATCCTCGATTAGGCAGCTCTTTATCATGGCACTCGGAATCAGCGCGGGGGCGATGTTACTTGGGACGTTGGCTGATCGGCTACGCCGACGTGGGATAGGGTCGGAAGTTCTGTTCGCGACAGTGACAGCGTTGTTTGTAGGGGCTGAGCTTGCATTGATTCTGCGTCTGCCATTGCCATCGCTGCTGCCATGGTTCGTCATTTCGATTGTCGGCGCGGCCACGGTCATCAGTTATGCGATCTTAGCGGAATATTTCCCAAGGGAGCTCACCGGCAGAGCAAATGCAGGCTTAAACGTTCTTCACTTCGGCTGGCGTTTCATCGTCCAATACGGGACAGGACTCATCCTTGACCATTGGGCCGTTCAGGATGGCCGCCACCCGACCATTGCCTATCAGGTTGCGTTCGCATGCGCCGTTGGGGTGCAGGTTCTAGCATTAGGCTGGTTTATGATCCCATGGGTTTGTCTTTTGGGCAGACGGATTGCCAAGTTCTTCCTCGGCGATCCCGAAGCAAAGACATACCCGGTCGAGGGATCGGCGACGTCAGCAGAAGATGGCGTACTCGAGCCGGACGATGAGGAATGGTGATGCGAGCCGTGTGGCTAGCTCCGCTCGCTCGCCTGGTCCTGAGAGCAACAACACCGCGCGACCGCCTTCTGGTTCGATCTTTCTTTTCCTACGCCAGCCTGCGATCGCTCCGCTCCGCTCGTTGAGCTGGTGAAGGATCTGCTTTTCTAATCATACCCATCTGAGGCCGCTTGGGGTGCCTCAGTTCTTTGGGATATAAATGACAATCCAATTGTTTCAGCCGGAGGTGATCTCGCGCGGAGCACGCATGCTGCGCACTGCGCTTGGCCCCGCGATTACGTGCTTTCTGGAAGATCCCACGGTTGTCGAGGTGATGCTCAACCCAGACGGTCGGTTGTGGATCGATCGGCTGTCGAGTGGCCTGACTGAGACCGGCAAAAGCCTGTCCGCTCCAGATGGAGAACGGATCATACGGCTGGTCGCTCACCACGTCGGCGCCGAAGTTCATGCGGGTGCGCCACGTGTCTCGGCCGAGCTACCGGAGACCGGGGAGCGATTTGAAGGTCTGCTGCCGCCCGTCGTTGCCGCCCCCGCATTCGCGATCCGCAAGCCGGCCGTGGCTGTATTCTCTCTCGAGGACTATGTCGTCGCCGGGACCATGACCATGGAGCAGGCCGGCGCTCTTCGAACTGCCGTCGCCTCTCGCCATAACATCCTGGTCGCGGGCGGGACCTCCACCGGGAAAACCACCCTGATAAACGCGCTTCTTGCGGAGGTCGCCAAGACGGCAGACCGCGTGGTTCTCATTGAAGATACCAGAGAGCTTCAATGTAAAGCGCCGAACCTCGTTGCGCTGCGCACCCGGGACGGCGTGGTCTCTCTATCAGATCTTGTCCGCGCCTCGCTGCGACTACGGCCTGATCGTATTCCGATCGGGGAGGTACGCGGAGCCGAAGCTCTCGACCTCCTGAAGGCCTGGGGGACAGGCCATCCTGGCGGGATCGGAACCATACATGCCGGGACTGCGCTCGGGGCACTGCGCCGGCTTGAGCAGCTCATCCAGGAAGCAGTGGTCACTGTCCCGCGGGCGCTTATTGCCGAAACGATCAACGTGATTGCCGTTCTTGTTGGCCGCGGAGCCGATCGCCGCCTCGCCGAGCTTGCTCGCGTTTCAGGGCTCGGACCGTCCGGCGACTACAGCTTTTTACCATTAGGAGATCAACCATGAGCCTGAGATCGCCTCGCAACAAGCCTCTCATCGCCATCGCGGCATTAACCCTCGCGTTGTCGAGCGCGCTTCCCGCCTGGGCCGCTGGCTCGAACATGCCCTGGGAGCAGCCGCTCAACCAAATCCTGCAATCGGTCGAGGGGCCCGTCGCCAAGATCGTTGCGGTCATCATCATCATCGTGACCGGGCTGTCGCTGGCATTTGGTGATACCTCGGGCGGATTTCGACGGCTCGTGCAGATCGTGTTCGGCCTGTCGATTGCCTTTGCCGCCTCGAGCTTCTTTCTCTCGTTCTTCTCCTTTGGCGGCGGAGTACTGATCTGATGGATGAGGTCCCAGGTTTTGTCGCACCAGTCCATCGCGCCTTGACGGAACCGATCCTGATGGGCGGGGCGCCGCGTTCAGTTGCGATCCTCAACGGCACCTTGGCGGCAGCACTTGGATTGGGCTTGCGGTTGTGGATCGCAGGTCTCCTCATCTGGTTCATCGGCCATATTGCGGCCGTCTGGGCCGCTAAGCGCGATCCAGATTTCGTCGAAGTCGTGCGCCGACACGTCCGCATTCCAGGTCACCTCAACACGTGAAATGTCCATGATGAATCTCGCTGAATACCAGCGCTCAAACACCCGTCTTGCCGACTTTCTGCCCTGGGCGGCGCTCGTCGATGAGGGGGTCGTCCTCAACAAGGATGGCTCGTTTCAACGTACGGCGAGATTCCGGGGACCAGATCTCGAAAGTGCAGTGCCGGCCGAACTCGTCGCGGTTGTCGGCAGGTTGAACAATGCTCTGCGCCGTCTCGGATCCGGCTGGGCGGTGTTTGTGGAGGCGCAGCGCCATGCAGCGGGCGCGTACCCCCCGAACAATTTTCCCGACGTAGCATCCGCTCTGGTCGACGCCGAGCGAAAGGCACAATTTGAAGAGGAGGGCGCTCACTACGAGTCGAGCTACTATCTGACTTTCCTCTATCTGCCGCCAGCTGAGAGCACCGCGGCCACAGAACGCCTGCTCTATGAGGGCGGCCAGCGGACGGTTGGCGAAGATTCGCGGGAGACGCTGAGTGGATTTCTCGATCGCACCGATCGCGTTCTCAAGCTTGTGGAAGGGTTCATGCCGGAATGCGGCTGGCTCGATGACGAGGCCACCCTAACCTACCTGCATTCCACCATCTCGACTAAACGGCACCGGGTCCGAGTGCCCGAGATTCCCATGTATCTCGATGCCTTGCTCGCCGATCAGCCGCTAACCGGCGGGCTCGGGCCGATGCTGGGCGAAGCCCACATCCGCGTTCTGACCGTGGTCGGATTTCCAAGCGCTACGACGCCTGGAATTCTTGACGATCTGAACCGCTTGACGTTCCCATATCGCTGGTCGACCCGGGCCATCATGCTCGATAAGGCCGACGCGACAAGGCTCCTCACAAAAATCCGGCGTCAGTGGTTTGCCAAGCGCAAGTCGATCGCGGCGATCCTGAAAGAGGTGATGACCAACGAGGCGTCGGCTCTTCTTGATACCGATGCGAACAATAAGGCGATCGATGCTGATGCGGCCCTTCAGGAATTGGGCTCGGATCAGATCGGAGAAGCCTTTGTCACCGCTACCGTTACGGTCTGGGATATCAATCCGCGCGCCGCCGACGAAAAGCTGCGTCTGGTCGAAAAGGTAATCCAGGGCCGCGATTTCACCTGCATGATGGAAACCGTCAATGCGGTCGAGGCCTGGCTCGGCAGCCTGCCCGGACACGTCTACGCCAATGTCCGGCAGCCGCCGATTTCGACGCTTAATCTGGCTCATATGGTCCCGCTATCGGCCGTATGGGCTGGGGAGGTGAGGGACCATCACTTCAAGGCGCCGCCGCTGTTCTTTGGGAAGGCTGAGGGATCAACCCCGTTTCGGTTTTCGCTGCATGTCGGGGACGTCGGGCACACTCTTATTATAGGGCCGACCGGCGCCGGTAAGTCCGTTCTCCTGGCGATGATGGCCTTGCAGTTCCGCCGCTATCCTGGGGCACAGATCTTCGCCTTCGACTTTGGCGCCTCGATCAGGGCGGCGGCCGTCGCAATGGGCGGCGACTGGCATGATCTTGGCGGTGCGGTCGCCGGAGAATCGTCCGAATCTGTTGCGCTGCAACCGCTCGCCAAAATCCATGAGGTCTCCGAACGTGGTTGGGCGGCCGACTGGATTGCCTCGATTCTGTCCCGCGAGCGGGTCGAGGTCACGCCCGAGGTCAGAGAGCACATTTGGTCCGCGCTCACGTCCCTCGCTTCGGCGCCCGCTCCTGAGCGCACTCTCACGGGACTATCGGTGCTCGTTCAGTCCAATATGGTGAAGCGGGCGCTACAGCCCTATTGCCTTGGCGGTCCATATGATCGCTTGCTCGATGCTGAAAGCGAACACCTCGGCGGCTCCTCCGTCCAGGTGTTTGAGACCGATGGGCTGATCGGGACCGCTGCTGCCCCTGCCGTCCTTTCCTATCTGTTTCATCGCATTGAGGACCGCTTTGACGGCCGACCGACCCTGCTCATCATTGATGAGGGTTGGCTCGCCCTCGATGACGCCCATTTTGCCGGGCAACTCCGCGAATGGCTGAAGACACTTCGCAAGAAGAACGCCTCCGTTGTCTTTGCGACCCAGTCGCTTGCGGACATTGACGGCTCACCCATTGCGCCCGCGATCATCGAAAGCTGTCCGACCCGAATCCTGCTGCCAAACGACCGCGCCATCGAGCCGCAGATAACGGCAATTTATCGTCGCTTTGGGCTCAATGACCGGCAGATCGAGATTCTTGCTCGCGCAACACCGAAGCGCGACTACTACTGCCAGTCCCGGCGGGGCAATCGCCTGTTCGAACTGGGCCTCGGCGAGGTTGCGCTCGCTTTCACAGCCAGCTCCTCGAAGGCCGATCAAGCCTTGATTGGCCAAGTCCTAGCCGAGCACGGCCGGGAGAATTTCGTGACGGGTTGGCTCAAGGCGCGCGAGCTCGCCTGGGTCTGCGACCTTATTCCGCAACTTGCAACGGCAGGGAGCCTCTGATGCGACGTCTAACTCAGCTCTTAACGGCGGGCTTGTTTGCTGCTGCCATTCTCCAAGTGTCAGGAGAGGCCAGGGCACAGTGGATCGTATTCGATCCGAACAACTACGCGCAAAATGTGCTGACGGCAGCCCGCGAATTGCAACAGATCAACAACCAGATCACATCGCTGCAAAACCAGGCGCTGATGTTGATCAACCAGGCCAAAAATCTGGCAAGTCTGCCATATTCTTCGTTGCAACAGCTAGAGCAGTCGATCCAGCGTACCCAGCAGTTGCTCAGCCAAGCGCAACGCATCGCCTATGATGTGCAGCAGATTGACCACGCGTTCTCATCCACCTACGCACCGGCTTCTTCGAGCCAGCCAGCCCAGGCGCTGATCGCAAATGCGCAAACACGCTGGCAGAACGCTGTGGCCGGCCTACAGGACGCCATGCGCGTGCAGGCGACCGTGGTCGGCAATCTCGACGCCAACCGTGCCCAGATGTCGGCCCTCGTAAGTGCGAGCCAGGGCGCCAGCGGTGCGCTGCAGGCAAGCCAAGCTGGCAATCAGTTGCTTGCGCTTCAAAACCAGCAGCTCGCGGATCTCACCGCGGCAATCGCCGCGCAAGGGCGTGCTCAGACCTTGGAGCAGGCACAACGAGCGGCTGCCCAGGATCAGGGCAGAGAGCAGCTCAGGCGGTTCCTGACGCAGGGACAAGGCTACCAGTCCACAACTGTGCAGATGTTTCACTGATGTCGAAGAACACACTCGACCGAATTCCGATGATATTGGCGGTGACGCTTGCTGTCCTGGTTGTTGTGGCTTGCGCGATCAGGCTGCGCGGCGACCAAGATGATGCTTTGTCCGAAGCGTCTATCGCGCAAGGGTCGGCTGACCCGACTGCCGCAAAGCTTGAGCAATGTCGGTCCGTCCAATACGAGCAGAAAGATGCTCTGGTCGCGTGCCGGAAGCTCTGGGACGAGAAGCGCCGAGACTTCTTGGGCTCTCGCCGCGGATCCCCAGGGGCTGGTATTAGCGAAACTAATCCCGACGCATCTTCGCCTTTGCGCGGCAAAGATGAGAGCCGTCTGCCGTCCCCCTATCCCTCCATTCCCGAAAATGACGAGTGAACGATGAGCGGTACTGGCGTCATCGACCAATTCCTGGAGACCTTTACCCGATATATCGACTCCGGCTTCGGGCTGATCGGAGGCGAAGTCGGATACCTCGCGACCACGTTAGCTGCGATCGACATCGCGCTCGCCGGCCTGTTCTGGTCATGGGGCGCGGGTGAAGAGATCATCGCCCGACTTGTCAAAAAAACCATGTTCGTCGGTGTGTTCGCATACCTCATCGGCAACTGGAATAGCCTGGCACGGATCGTATTCGAGAGCTTCGCCGGACTTGGATTGAAAGCGTCCGGAACCGGCCTTTCCTCAGTGGACTTTTTCAGGCCAGGAAAGATCGCTCAGGTCGGTCTGGATGCCGGTCGACCGATCCTTGAATCGATCTCGGGCCTCATGGGCTATGTCAGTTTCTTCGAAAACTTCGTTCAGATCACGGTCCTGCTGTTCGCCTGGATCGTGGTGCTGCTCGCCTTCTTCATCCTGGCAATCCAGCTGTTCGTCACCCTGATCGAGTTCAAGCTGACAACGCTCGCTGGCTTTGTGCTGATCCCATTTGGGTTGTTTGGAAAAACCGCGTTTGCCGCTGAGCGGGTGCTCGGCAATGTCATCTCCTCCGGGGTTAAAGTCCTGGTGCTCGCGGTCATCGTCGGCATCGGATCGACCCTATTTGCACAGTTCACGGCCGGCTTCGGAGGCAACCAGCCAACGGTGGAGGACGCGATGGCTCTGGTTCTTGCCGCATTGTCGCTGCTGGGGCTCGGAATCTTCGGACCCGGTATCGCCAACGGCATCGTTTCCGGCGGACCGCAGCTTGGTGCTGGAGCAGCAGTAGGCACGGGTCTTGCGGCAGGAGGATTGCTTGCAGCTGGAGCCGGTCTTGCTGCAGGTGGAATTGGACTGGCCAGCGGCGCAATCGGCACTGGCGCACGGGCCACCTCGGCAATCGCGAGCGGAACCTCTAGCGCTTTCCGGGCGGGTGGCCTCTCCGGTGTCACCGATGCGGGCGCCTCTGCCGCGGCAAGTCCTTTGCGCATCCTTGCGGCTCGTTTTGGCGGGGGCGCAGCGGCTCGTGATGTGAGTACGTCAGATGCATCAGGTGCGGCATCTCAGGAGGTGCCTGCCTGGGCGCGCCGCGCAAAGCGCGCACAAGCGATCCACCAGGGCGCGACAGCCGCAACAAATGCGGTTCGTACCGGCGATCACGCAAGTGGTGGCGCATCGGTCGATCTCAAGGAGCAAGAATAACGGTGCCACTGGAGGCGTCTTTCATTCCCTCCGGGCCGGCGGCACTCAAGGCGGCAGGTTAGTTTTTAGGAGATTACCCGCATGTTCAAACGATCGTCTGTCCACTATGGCCGCACGCCCGAGCCGATCACTCCCTATCAGAGGGCAGCCCAGGTCTGGGACAATCGCATTGGCTCGGCACGCCTGCAGGCCAAGAATTGGCGCTTAATGGCGTTTGGCTGTCTGTTCTTGAGCGCGGGATTTGCGGGTGCCCTCATTTGGCAGTCGGCGCAAGGAACGGTTACGCCCTGGATCGTCGAAGTTGATCATCTGGGCGAGGCAAGAACCATAGCTCCCGCAAATGCTGCCTACGAGGCGAGCGATCCGCAGATTGCCTTCCATCTTGCGCGTTTTGTCGAGCATGTGCGCGGGCTTCCGTTGGACGCCATCGTGCTGCGCCAGGATTGGCTGCGTGCATACGACTTCACGACCGACCGTGGCGCCGGCGCGCTGAATGACTACGCCCGCAACAACGATCCCTTCGCCAAGGTCGGGAAAACCCAAGTTGCCGTCGAGGTCTCGAGCGTTATACGAGCCTCGATGGACAGCTTCCGCTTAACCTGGATCGAGCGGCATTACGAGAACGGACAGTTAGCGGCGACCGAGCGGTGGAGTGCGATCCTCTCGATCGTCGTTGAACCGCCCCGCGATATCGAGCGGCTGCGCAAGAACCCGCTCGGCATTTATGTCAACGCGATCAACTGGTCGAAGGAGTTCGGATCGTGATGCCTCAGATACTCGCGCCGAGCTCCCGGAAACTCCGACAAAGCGCCGTGTCCGCACTCCTGATGAGCCTATGTATGCTTGGTGGCTGCACCATCTTAAAGCCGCCTAAGATCAGCTATGATGACGACATCGCGCCCCCTCCCGATCTGCCGGCATTGGCCGATGACCGTCCAAAACCGCTCCACGTTCCACCCGTCTGGACGCCGGGACGCGGCGGCAAGAAGCTTGAGGCAAAGGAGCCGATCGAGCGGATTGAGAGCGCAAATGACGCTGCGCGCGTCGAACCTCGTAAGGACGGGTATTTCAACGCGGTGCAGGTGTTTTCCTATAGCCCCGGGGCGCTTTACCAGATCTACGCAGCGCCGGGACAGATCACTGATATCGCTCTTGAGCCGGGGGAGCAGCTGATCGGCTCAGGTCCTGTCGCTGCCGGCGACACCGTGCGCTGGGTGGTGGGCGATACCGAGAGCGGCAGCAGTGATGAGCGTCGCGTTCACATCATGGTCAAGCCAACGCGCCCTGCGATTGCGACCAATCTCGTCGTCAACACCGACCGCAGGACCTATCTGATTGAGCTTCGCTCCCGAGAAAAGCCCTACATGCCCTCGGTTGCCTGGTTCTATCCGAAAGCCCGAACCGCTCCGGGTCAAGCGATGGCTGCGACGCCGTACATTCCGGATCCGGCCGAGCGCCGCCATCGTTATACGATTTCAGGAGACAGCCCGCCGTGGCGGCCGGTCAATGCGTATGACGACGGACGCAAGGTCTACGTCGAATTCTCGGCAGGCATTACTCAGGGCGAGATGCCGCCGTTGTTTGTCATTGGACCGGACGGCAAGACCGAGATCGTCAATTACCGCGTCTACGGCAATATCCTCATCGTCGATCGGCTGTTTGCGGCCGCCGAATTGCGGCTCGGCGGCGAAGGCCAGCAGAAAGTGCGTATCGCAAGAAGCGATGGGAGGTCGATGTGAGCAACACAAGCGGAGATGCCGGGGGGCACGAGGCGGCACGCGCAGATGCACCCGCGGACATTGCCGGGTCCCTGCGGCTGCGACCCGAACCGCCGCGCGTGTTGCGCCTCTCCCGAAAGGCGCTATTTGCTGGCACTGGTCTAGCTCTGGCCGTGGTCTCCGTTGCGACCCTATGGGCGCTGCAGAGACCTGAAAAGCTTAAGCCCACGCCTGAGGAGCTCTATTCGACGGACCACCACACAATTGCGGATCAACTTTCGACCTTGCCCAAGGACTATGCCGGAATACCTCACGATGTGCCAAAGCTCGGACCGCCCTTGCCCGGCGATTTGGGGCGACCGATCCTCGCAGCCCAAGCCCAAACGCAATCCGGCTCGCTCGCAGTCGACGCTGAACAGCAGCGCGTCAATCAGGAAACGGAGGCGGCGCGCACCAGCAAGGTGTTTGCCACGACTAACGCGCGCGCATTGGCGGCTACAACACCATTTAGCGAGACGCCTGCGAGCCCGACGGCGTCTTCCGATGAACCATTTGCGCAGAATGGGCAGGATCGCAAGCTTGCCTTCGTCAATGCGGCCATAGATCGGCGTACCACAAGCCCCGATCGCCTGGTCAAGCCAGCATCGCCCTTCGTGGTCCAAGCAGGAACGGTCATTCCGGCTGCTCTCATCACCGGTATCCGGTCTGATCTACCCGGCCAGATCACAGCGCAAGTGACCGAAAGCGTCTTTGATACTCCGACCGGCAGGGCTCGGCTGATCCCCCAAGGCGCGCGACTGATCGGGATCTACGATAGCCAGGTCGCGTTCGGGCAGTCGCGCGTGCTGCTCGTCTGGACGCGTCTGATCATGCCCAATGGACGTTCCATCGTGCTCGAACGCCAGCCAGGCGCGGATGCAGCTGGCTACGCCGGCCTCGAGGACGAGGTGGACAATCATTGGAAGGAACTCTTGGGGGCCGCGGCATTATCGACGTTGCTCGCGGTCGGGACCGAGGTCAACTCCGGGGCAGACGCCAATAGCTCCAACAGTGACATCATTGCGGCGCTGCGCCGTGGAGCAGGGGACTCCGTCAATCAGGCCGGACAACAGATTGTTCGGCGCAACCTCAACATTCAGCCGACCTTGACCATTCGGCCGGGATTCCCGGTGAGGGTCATTGTCAACCGCGATCTCGTGCTCGAGCCATACAGAGGATGAAATGACCAAACTGAAGATTGGAGCGATTGCAGATGACAAGCCCGTCCGCATCGCCATCGACTTGCCGGCCGCCGTGCATCGCGATCTGATGTCCTACGCGGAAATTCTCTCCCGTGAAACCGGCCAGAAGATCAGCGATCCGAACAAACTGATCGCGTCGATGGTGGCACGCTTTATGGCAACGGACCGGGCGTTTGCGAAGGCTCGAAAGCGGCTTCACGCCAGAGATGACGAAGGGTAGCGTTCTGTCAGCAACTTGAGGAAATTGGCCAGAGCTGGACTTTCGTTGTCATGGCGCCAGACCGCGAAAAAGCCGACGCGGCTTGGTCCCTTGCTGTCGCGCAATTCCCGGTAGACCAAGCCAGAAGAATTGGAGCCCACGTCGGATTCCAGCACGAGGGTGATGCCTAGCCCCATGCTAACGAGATTCCGCATTTCTGCGCGGCTGACATCGCGATGCTCGATCCGCGGGCCCGCCGTCGAGGTGATGAGACCTGTATACAGGAACGCTTGGAGCTCGCGCCTCGAATCATATTGGCTGATCAAAACGACTTGGCTGCTCAGATCGGTCCATAAGACGCCATCCTGCAGAGCCAGGGGATGATCGTGAGGAAGAGCAACAAAGACCCGCTCGCTCCAGAGACGACTGATTGCGCTGTTGATATGGAATGAGTCTCCTGCTGCAACATAGAGGTCAACCATGCCGTTGCGGAGCGCGATTGCTAATTGGCTTCTCGATCGTTCGACGATTTCAAGCTTCACCAGCGGAAATCGCGCACTGTATTCGAGCAGTGTCGCACGTAGATGACCGGCGGTAAGTGAGGTGGAGAATCCGATAGCTAAGCGCCCGCATTCGTCTCTGTCGGCAAGCTTCACCCTCGCGACGAGCCTGTCCATCTGTTCAAGAATTGAGCGCGCCGTTCGAAGGAAATCAAGTCCAGCTGGCGTGGCTGTGACGCCGGCACGCGATCGCTCGAAGATGATTATTCCGATTGAATGTTCCAGTAGCTGAATAGAGCGACTGAGCGTCGATTGTGTGATGGTAAGAGCATCGGCAGCTCGGCGAAAGCTTCCAAATTCCGCCGCAGCAATTGCTAGCTGAAGTTGACCGAGGTCTAACTTAAGCCGCCGAATTCCAGCTCTCAGATCGACGAAGCTCTTGTGTCGCACCATTGCAGCCCCAGAAATCAGAAATCGAACAAATAAGTTGCTCAGGGATAAAGCCGTCACCGGCCGGTTAGCCGTGGCAAGGACGAATGGCTTTCCGTTCTTTTTTTGTTTGGGGGAGCGGGTGGGCGGGAGGCTGGATGAAGATCATCGTGTCTCTGCTTGGCTGGCTACCGATCATGTAGACTTGTACTTCTCCCCCATCCCGGCATGCCCATGCGTGGTCACGATGTCTGGGAACGCACATCTGACGCGCGCGGGAGCGATGGATCCGCTCTCGATGAAGCCGGGAAGTGGGAGATGCGCCGACTCGGCGCGTTCAACCGCGCCGGGAGGTGGGGTAATTAGGCTGCGTCCAACAAGACTGGTGTCCAGAGAACCAGCCCATCCAGACCGCCCGCAGCACGTACCCTCTGAAGAGCTCCCGCCGAGATTTCCAGATGTCCTGCCACCGCGAGAGTGTTTCCGATGTTGCAGGGTGCGGCGATACGGCAGAGCGGCCAGCCTGCGCGTTTCAGGATTCTCTCCATCCGGACGTCGGTAACCGTGATGATGTTGTTAAGTCGTCTCGACAGCCCGAATTCGATCATCCCTGCGAAAAGCTCGTAGGTCGACTTGGCGAGCCCATGTTCGCCCTTCGGAGCATGGGAAGAGGCATCCACTGCGAACCGACTGCTCTCCCACACCAACGGGTCTGCCGGAGCAGGAAGCCCCCCAAGTACCATCGGAAACGTATCGCGCACCATCGTCGGCCCCATGGTCGGCAAAAGGCGAACCGAACCTTCCACATGGCCTTCAAGCGACGTATGGACCAAGTAGGCCGGATGCAGCGCATCGAAATCATCCATTTCCATGTCGCCGCTGGTCTGAACGCTCCATTCCAACCGTTGCTTAAAAACGCGATAGCGCAACTTATACATGGATGCTAGGGTGCAGGAAAACGCGCTGTAAGATGACTCCGTAATAAGCTGGATCATGGTCCCCTCCCAAGGAGACGAGATTCTGGAAGAGCTGCGCGTCAACATCATCCCCCATAACTATGCGGGATCGGCGTCTTAATCTTGCCCCTCTCGTTTGGCAGCGGCCACTCGCATGACGGCCTGAACGACTTTAGGAACTCCGAGCTTGTCCCTTGCGCTCCTTAAGTAGTAGGCCACGGTATTGTGGGATATGCCGAGGATCCGCCCAGTTTCCCAAACGCTTTTACCCTTTGCCGCCCAATCCAGACATTCGACTTCTCGGGGAGATAGCCGGATTCCGTCGATCGTCAGTTCATGCAAGAGCTTGCGGCGCACATGCCAATGGAAGCATCTCGCCATCAGTTGAAGGACAAGGGCATTCTGATCGATGCACTTTTCGAATTGTGGACGCCGCTGGTCGGCGGCAAAGGTCAGGGCGGCAACCGCCCCGTCTTCATCGTGAATTGGGACTGTGAAACCTAGCCGAATTCCGAATTCGCTGGCTTCATCGAAAAATTTTCTTTGCGCCGGGGAGATTGGTCTCGAAGGTACGTCTAAACCCCATTGAAATGGGTCAGTGCTCTCTAACGAACGGTTGATAATCGGATCCAGGCGTTCGTAGTGACTGCGCACATAATGTGCGACCCAGTTGTTCGGATACGTCGATATGACCAAGGCCTTTTTGCCGGCCCGTCGCGGTACTGCAAGATATGCAAAACAAGACAGGTCAAGCTCGCTCGCGGTGACCGCCATCGCCTCTGCGAAGGCATCCGCGTGTTCGGCGCTGAAAAGAAGATCAATGTATCTTTGATTTATGCGATGCATGGTAATGGGCGACAAGGGCTTTGCGGGACCAAAAGGGGGATCGGAACGTTCCTAACCAGATGGGTGGTTGAGCGGTTTCACCCGCCGAGCGAGAGCTCGTTCGTGCGAAGGTCGATAGGCTAGGGCAACTATCGAAATTTAGGCGTCGGGCTCCTGCCGTCAAATGCGTAGAGCTCGTGTATTGCACCATAGCTGCCCCGTCGAGATCAGAAAAGGTCATACCGATCGGTTGGGCAAACAATGTCGTCCGTTTTTGGTTGTGCGATACTCCGGGACAGCCTGGGCTCATTCTTTCGGAGGCTTCGCTGGTCACCATGATCACATCGCCCTCCGCCTCAAGCCGGAGACCCTACAGCGCGAGCAACACCCTTCTCGCAGAGGTCGTCAAGACCGCCGATGGCGCCGCCTCATCGAAGGTGCGCGCGAGCTTCAGGGCATGGCGCGGAACATCGTCGCGCTGCGGACGAAGGATCGTGTGGTCTCGCTCTCCGATTTAGTCCGCTCGTTGCTTCGTCCGCACCCGGATCGAATTCCAACTCGCGAGGTTCGCGGAGCCGAGGCACCCGATGTGATCAAAGCCTGTGGCCCCGGACATCCCGGTGGTATCGGCACGATGCATGCCGGTACGGTGCTTGGCCTCGTGCGCCGGCTCGATCAGCTCGCCAGGAGGCTGTCGTCACTGTCGCCCGCACACTGATCGCCGAAACCAGCGACATGATTGCTGTGCTTAGCGGGCGCGGCGCCGAAGCCGCTTAGCTGGAATAGCTGCGTCACCGGATCTGGGTCATAAGGCGCGCAGCGTATCTGAGTTTGGAGATCAGTCGTGAGCACGCGCATTCATCTTTCGGCCACGGCTATCATTTCTACCCGGCAATTGCGATCTTGGCAGCAGTGTCGCGGCTTTTGCCGCGGGCACGAACACGCCATGGGAGCACCCGCTCGACCGGCTTCTGCAATTCGTCGAAAGCGCCTCGCCAAGATGATCGCGGTGAACATAATCGTGGTGACCGGGCTCTCGGTCGCGCTCGGCGACACCTCGGTCGGCTTTCACCCGAAATCGTTCAGATCGTGTTTGGTCTGTCCATTCCGTTGCCGCATTGAGTTTTCTCTCCTTATCTCCCCTTTGGCGGGGGCGTGGTGATCTGATGGAAGAGCTGTCCGAGAGTATATCTCCTCCATGAACGGGAGCGCGACGCGACGAGTGGGCTGGCGAGAATGGCCGCCCTGACGAGCCGGGTTGAGCGCGATAGCATCTCCGCGACCCCTGCAGTTTCGTTGAAGCGCTTGAACGGCTGGTCAGTCTCGCCGCGCGGACATTGCAAGCGAAAGGGGCCATTGCCGGCTGGCCGAGAACTCCGGCCAGGCCCAATTCCTTCACAGGGGCTTATTACCCAACATTACCTAGAAGGCCCTACGTGCCTCCTAGGCCAACCAGCGCCGCGTATCGTGAATAAAGCGTCGATAGGCGGGCCATCCAAGAAGCGCACCATCGGCCGCAACGCCAAGTGCCGGGATGAAAACTTCAGGAGCGCCCTTGTGTCAGGAAGCCTTCGCATGCCCATCACAGCTCACGCCCTCGAGCAGTTCGGCGACCCGGACCAAGCGCTCGCACGTCCGCGGGATGTGACGTAGCGACATGGACACGCTGCGATGCCGAGGAATCGGCAATTCATTTAGCAGCATCGATTCATTGCAGGCTGTGCCGCTTCTCTATTGGGCCGCGGCGAAGACAGGCGATTCCTCATACGCTGGTATAGCCGCACATCATACCACGCGCGTGCTCGGCATCCATATGCGCCCCGATGGTTCCATCGTTCAGTCAAGTGAACTCAGTCTGGCGACCGGCAAGGTCCGCCATTTCACGCATTAAAGGGTTTAGCGACAGTAGCGTATGGGGCAGAGCGCAGGCGTGGGCTCTCGTATATACGGCGATCGCACTTGCGCATCACCCCATGAGAAACGTTGGATCGAGCAGTTGATTGCGGGAGCGGACTGGTGGCTTGCGCACGTGCCAGCCAGCATGGTTGCATTCTGGGACTTCGATGATCCCGCCATCCCAAAGTCAGAGACGGACACCGCGGCGACCGCAATCGCGTGCTCTGCACTGCTCAAGCTCGGGCAGCTCGCGCGACCCCGGCGAACCCATCCTACAGGGATCGGCCCGGAGGTGAGGAAAGCACTTTCGATTTAGCGAGGCGGACAGCGAACTGTTCGCTCGAGCAACAGCATCAGATCCTGGTGATCGGCTCGAAAAATCGGAGACGTATTCTGCGGTAGAGCTGGTCTATGGTCATCTGGGCCATGAGGGATTCCTTTGGAGGCGCAGAACGATTCAATTGCGTGAACTACGCCGATTTCGCCGCCTGCATGGAAACGCGTGGCTCTGCATCGCTTCGTGCGATGCCAGCCTCTCCGGCTGCAATGGTTCGCGCGACGTCCGACAATAGGACATTCTGAATGCGCAGGGCGCAGGTCCGGGCAGTTTTCCGAAACTCGCAAATTGACGCCGCTGGGTCGGCGGCAAGTCGTGGGTCCGAAACCGAACACGCCGGGGTCACGAACCCAACAAGCTGCTTCCACCCCTGACTTTGGCCAGAAATTTTCGAGCAATTCCTCTGGTTGGCATTGGCCCAAATCATGCACGCTGACAGTATGGGAAGTCTGAGACAAGTGACACTTGCGGCGGCTTCAATTAATTGAATTGCCGACACTAGGCTCGGAGGCTGGATGCGCATCTGCGGTATCAAACTGACCCACGACGGAGCAGTCGCTCTTATAGAAGACGGACGACTTGTCTTTTGTGTCGAGCAAGAGAAGCGGGCCAATAATTCGCGATATCAAAAAATTGACAATCTCGATGCAGTTGTTGTCGCCTTGGCGGAGCACGGTCTGGATGCGCGGGACGTTGATCGGTTCGTCATCGACGGCTGGTGGGGCGAGGTTGAGTCGCAGTTCCAAGTTCTCAGCGGGGCTGCACCGATCACCCTAAAAGGGGCCCCGTATGTTGAGGGCCATCCTGAAGGCCTCCTCACGGCGCGAGACGGCTTTGGGCTGATGCTCAACGACACGGACTTCCGTTATAGTAGCTATCCGCATGTCACAGGCCATCTGGCCGCCGCATACTGTACTAGCCCTTTCGCCAAGGCGGGAGAACCGGCGTTCTGCCTGGTGTGGGATGGTGCCTCGTTTCCCCGTCTATACTATGTGGAACGTCGCGCAGCGATGTTCCTCGAATGCCTCTTCCCGATGATCGGGCATGCTTATGCTGCCGCTGGCTATCACTTCGGACCTTATAAGCAGGCGAACCGGATCAACTGGGACCTCGGTGTTGCCGGCAAGTTGATGGCCTACATCGCGCTCGGGTCAATTGATGAAAACATCATCAAGGTGTTCCAGGAGCTCTACGAGGAGCGCTCCGCCACTTTCATGGAGCCTGTCGGTCGTTGCAGCGAGGACTCCGCACTTGAGCCTGTCCATGAGTTCTTCGATGCCGGCGCGCTCCGGTTGAAGACCAGAGCCCCCGAAGATGTCCTTGCATCCTTTCATTGTTTCCAAGAGAGTCAGCTCGTAGGCAGCATCGCGAGTGCTTTACAGAGGCATTCGCATTTGCCGGTGCGCAATTTGTGTATCACCGGTGGCTGCGGTCTCAACATCAAATGGAATAGTGCGCTACGTGCTGCCGGCCTGTTCGATGATGTTTGGGTGCCACCCTTTCCGAATGACAGTGGCTCGGCAATAGGTGCCGCCTGCTCCGCATTGGCGGCGGACGAAGGCTTTGTACCGTTGGAATGGTCCGTCTATAGTGGTCCAGCTGTGCAACCAAGCGACGTGCCGCCGGGATGGGGGGCCTCGCCATGTAGCATGCGTAAACTTGCGACCATTCTCGCCAGCAATAAGCCAGTGATTTTTCTTGCCGGCCGCGCGGAGCTCGGACCTCGGGCGCTAGGTAGCAGAAGCATTCTCGCAGCCGCGACATCGGCGCGAATGAAGGACCATCTCAACGACATCAAACTTCGCGAGCACTTCCGGCCTGTGGCGCCGATATGCCTGGAGGATCGTGCGCCGGATATTTTCAGTCCTGGAACGCCAGATCCTTACATGCTCTTCGACCACCAGACCCGGGCAGAATGGCGGGACAAGATCCCCGCTGTTGTACATCTGGACGGATCTGCGCGACTGCAAACCATTTGCAGGGGCTCTCAGCACAAAGTCGCCGAGCTTCTCGTCGAATACGAAAGCCTGACGGGTATTCCGCTGCTTTGCAACACGAGTGCCAATCACAATGGACGCGGGTTCTTCCCGAATGTGGCAGCCGCCTGCCACTGGGACCGCGTTGAGCAGGTGTGGTGCGACGGCACGCTGTGGACGAAAACGCCGTAAGTGTGGGATCGGCTGCCAACGCCTCTTTCTTGCTAGTGGCGGAGGGGTAACAGCGAGCGCCCAGTATCAGGATGACGCTTTGAACATCTGCACTGTGGCCGGCTATCATCATGAGCTCGGGGCGCTGTTCATAGGTGATCACACTGTCCAAGGATTTGACGAAAATGTCGCGCTTATTGACCCCGCGGTAGATGTTTGGCCGACGCGGAGTTTTGGCCGACAATACTCTTCTCAAAAGATCGATAGGCCGCGTCAACTGCGCAAGCGTCTGAACAGAAAGAAAGATTGTTCGGAGTTTCGCGAATTGCTGACCTACAACTCGAATGCATCGCAACTACGACACGGGATTCGCTTGCCAAGAATACAACGTTACGGAAGGCCGGAATGAGACCCTGGTACTGCGCCATTCGGCAGCAACAGCAATTATGGATGTCTCAGCTTTGCCGCTTCTCATACCACGAGGCACGCTCCAGACGGTTGTGGTGATGCCGACAGCCCGACCGCGCCCGCTAACGATTAATGGAGTGTATTCCTCAAGATCTGTCGGTGTGATCTCCGGTCGAACAGCTGAAAGGTTGGTGCGAGGTTTGCTAAAAAGCGCGCAACCATGGTTTCACGGATCTGCGTGCTACATCGAGACATGGGTGCTAACCCAAAGAGACAAGCTCGTCGGGTATCGCCGCATTTCCATCTCAGCCTTCATCGTGCGATCGCTCACGAGAGATCGATTTGGCGCAGAAGGCGAGACCGGATTTCGACCAACTCGCAATCGCTGGGCTCCTTCCTGTCAACTGACAATTTCGTTAGATGAAGCGTTTGTCAATTCGAATGAGCTCCGGGCACGAGCGCTCAAAACCAGCTCGACGCTCGTCGGCGCCCATTTATCGTGAGTTTGGAATGTAAATCCGCGGCGAAATCCCAAATTTGGCTGCATCTTCGATAATGCGCGTTCTGACGCCGGCTGATTTCCCGGTTCGACCCCGTTGGAACGGCGTAGGCTGGTGGATCGCCCGACGTGCCGCCGGATCAACGGATTCGCACCCGCGCTGCAAATAAAGGGCGGTCCACGAGGATGGATATGTCCAGACAGGTTGCGGGCAGCGCCGCTGTGCGGCGACGTGCAAGATATCCGAACCAAGAGAATTTCAGCGCAGCGGTGACATCGGCAATGCTCTGCTGAGCTGCATCTCGGGGTGTGCTTTCGGTCGATCGCTGAGCAAATGTTTGAAAAGCCCGATCCATCGTCGATGACCCGCGAGCCTCCCTCAAGGGCTACTCGCATTATCGGATCGAACATCGCTGCGACTGAGGTAAAACAACAAAGAAGTCGATCGATTCCGGCGAAGATCGGTTTGACGGCTGGCCTTGGGGCCGTCCCGGCGCCACCGCCTTTGTCGCAGTCAAGCTATGATCGTCGTGAACTCGGCGATGTGCGGTCGCCTGCTGAAATCCTGCAATCGGGCGCTGAAGATCGCTGGATTACTGCGCTGTTTGGCTTTTCGCGTTGCAGGTCTGTACGGCCCTTCCGATTACAAAGAGCGTATTACCCAAGGAGATTGCAATGAGGGTCGGTGTTCCCAAGGAAATCAAGACGCACGAATACCGCGTGGGCCTGACCCCTGGGGCCGTCCGCGAATACGTTGCGGCCGGCCACAGTGTATTGGTCGAGACCAACGCTGGTGCAGGCATTGGCGCGACAGATGACAATTGTCGCAAAGCTGGCGCGACGATTGCTGCATCGGCTCGCGAGGTGTTTGCGTCAGGTGAAATGATCGTCAAGGTCAAGGAGCCACAGCCCTCCGAATGGACACAGCTGAGAGAAAACCAGATCCTATTCACTTATCTGCATCTGGCTCCGGATCCGGAGCAGGCTAAAGGGCTCATCAAGTCTGGTTGCACTGCAATTGCCTATGAAACCGTGACTGACGCGCGCGGGGCCCTGCCGCTGCTAGCCCCGATGAGCGAAGTCGCAGGCAGGCTTGCAATCGAGGCGGCCGGCACGGCCCTGAAGCGATATACAGGCGGACGCGGACTGTGATCGGCGGCGTTCCTGGTGTTCAACCTGCCCGCATTGTGGTGATCGGAGGGGGCGTTGTCGGTGTGCATGCGGCACGCATGGCCGTTGGGCTCGGGGCCGAGGTCACCATCATTGATCGCTCGATACCCCGGCTCCGTGAGCTGGACGAATTGTTTGAAGGGCGCGTTCGTACCAGGTTCTCCACCATCGACAGCGTCGAAGAAGAGGTGTTTGCGGCAGATGTCGTCATTGGCGCGGTGCTTGTGCCCGGTGCGAGCGCGCCGAAGCTGGTCAGCCGCAAAATGTTGAGCTCGATGCGCAAGGGCTCAGTGATCGTCGACGTCGCCATTGATCAAGGTGGCTGCTTTGAAACATCGCATCCGACGACGCACGCCGATCCAACCTACGAGGTCGACGGTGTCATCCATTACTGTGTGGCCAACATGCCGGGCGCTGTCCCGCTGACTTCAAGCCATGCGCTCAATAACGCAACGCTGCCCTTCGGTTGGGCTCTGGCCAACAAGGGGTTTGCGGCGGTGCTTGAAAATCCGCATCTGCGCGCAGGTCTCAATGTCTATCAGGGACGGCTCACCTATAAGGCTGTGGCCGAGAGTCTCGGTCTTCCATTCTCACCAATCGAACAGGCCGCGGACTGATCCCAGAGGTGTCCTCCAGGGGACGTTTCCTCCCTGACTTGAAGGGCCACTCCTTCGGAGTGGCCCTTTTTCTTGGGTGCGCCAGGCATGGCGCGGAGCGCCGTGAGCGCGGCAAAGGTCAGCGAAGCGCAAGGGCGTCATCGCGAGGTGGGGTCTGAAGGAAGTGTGGAGCAAACCTACGGCCCAATGGACAAAAGCCGGATAACGCGGCCTACCCAGCCGGACGAGCGAGCCAATGTCGCAAAGTCCACAGTCATCGAGCGTTGGGGTGGTGGCGTGCAGGGAAAGCGGTCGAACTTACCTCGGGAGATCTCCAGCGTGTCCGCGCGACCGGACTGAGCGGGCCGCAAGGTTCGTGATCGCGACGGAGAAGTCAGCGGACGCCATCCCGACGATGAACAGGTCGGCCAAAGATGGGGAAAGGCCGAGTCCGCACGATGGGGACGAAGGCGCTACTCATTCACCCATCGCACCAAGCTGTTTTGCGGGCGGCACGATACGGAAGATTCATGCGTGACCCCAGGAGACCTGCCTGCGCCCTGGTTCTATTTAAACCAGGTAAGCGCCCCTATAAGCGAAAGCGAAATGGGAAGCGAAGCACCGCCAGGAGTCGGAGAACGTAACAGTACCTGAACGCGAGACGCATAACTGGCGTGATCGGCGACGGCGGATCGAGAGTAGTCCGGGGAAGGACGCTCGTGAATGGATCGAGCTTTGAGCGATCGAGGTAGATGAGAAAGGAGCGTGAAGATGGAAGTTCCCTTTGTGAAAAACCCGAACGTCACGCTTCCGAGGAGACTATCCGATCATTTGACGTTCGAAGGTCAGGAGCAGAAGGTCTACTCTCTGGTGGACAAGGTAACCGTGTCTCACTGATCCCTTCTCTCCGGACCTAGCGACGCCATTCATGAAAGCGGAATGCGGGAAAACTGCGCATTCCGTTTGAGTGGCGGACGAAGGCGAGCCCTTCAATGGGCGCCGCGCCCGACCCAACACTCCGAGGACGGGAAGATCGGCCACATGAGGGCGCGGTCAGCGGTAGTTGAATTGTTCTTGGGCGACATGGGCTCCATTCAACGGGAGTCACGGCCTTCTACACAGTGAGAAGATCAGCTGACCATGAAAAGAAACTTGAACAAAAAGCAGTGAAAGCTCGACGAGAACCAAAACTCCGGTCCAAGTCGCTAGCACATCACATCTCGCGCGGCCGGGTCTGGAGGAGTCTGTCACAGATTCCGAAGTCGTCGGCCGCAGAGGTGGATGGTCAGACGGTGGAGGCCGAAGAAGAGCTTCGATAATAGATGGGCCGATGCTCCAGTCCATTCACCGCAAGAATAGAGCGTCGGATATCCGGCGGGTCTATGTCCCCAAGCCCGGCAAAACGGTAAAGCGGCCACTTGGCGTGGCAACTGTCGCCGACTGGGCGCTCCAGCGCAGAACGGCCGGAGTATTGTCTGCCATTTATGAGCGGGACTTTCTGCCCTGCTTATTCGGCGGCCGGCCAAAGCTCAGCGCGCATCATGCCTTGACGACCCGCAATGAGGCTATCGCCGGCGGCGAGATAAGTTGGAAGCTGGAGGCGGATCCGAAGAGCGACATCGGGAGTCTCAATCATGATTGGGGTCTCCGATTTGCTGCGCATCGCGTCGGTGATCCACACCTGATCAGTTTGATCCGGCGCTGGCTGAAAGCGGATGTCTTGGAAGATGGAAGGGTCCATCCGAACGAGGAAGGAACACCGCAAGGCCGATCGCTCAGCGCACTTTTGAGCAACCTTCAACTGCATTATGTGCTCGACCTCTAGTTCGAACGCGAAGTGAAGAGCCGGTCGCGGGGCGAGGCCCGGCTGGTGCGCTAATATCGAGATGACTTTGTGATCTGCTTTTAATATCGATCGGACGCCATCCGTATTCAGGACGCCTTACGCCTTCGGTTGGGAAAGTTCGACCTCACTATTGAGCCGACCAAGACCAAATTGTTTGAGTTTGGTCGGTTCGCGCAGCGACACGCAGGCAAACGTGGCAGAAAAGGCCCGGAGACCTTCTACTTCTGACGCTGTATTGCACGCGGAAACCAGTCGGGTAACTTCAAGGTTGGGATGCGCACCGAGAAATCTCGCTTGCGGCGCGGCCTTTTGTCGCTGCAGGAGCTTATGCGGCAAATACGACATCACACGATCAGTGACCAGGTCGGGGAAACAACGCCTTCCTGCGCGGCCACTACACCGATTTGTCGCCGGGAACCTTCGGTATCTCGTGAAGGTGTACCGCGCCGTGGAGCGTTAGTTGCATCGGGTGTTGCGCAGCCGCAGCTGGCGGACGAGCGCTCAACTGGAGCATAATCAATCAGATCACGAATGGACGCCGTTACTGAAACCAAAGCTGCGCCTCCCATATAGGGAGTGCAGGCTCTTGCAGTGCTGTGAATCAACTGTCGACGAGCGTAGTGCGGCAAATCCGCACGCTACGTGCTGTTGGAGATGGAGGCGGGCAATTGCCTCCGGCGACCTGATGGGATGGGAAACGGGTGATGGCCAAAAGGTCCCGCTACCGCGTCCATCCTTGGCTCTACCGTTGCGACAGCCAGACCTATAAGGAAATGGATCCCGGCTTATACTCCGTAGTGCGACGTGGCATGCAGTGTCGTGCGCTCATGGCGAGGCAAAAATGGCCACCCGGATTTTGCCGCTTGCAGTTTGAAAGCGCGTAGACGCATGACTATCTCGTCGGCGCTCTGTTTCTGTTGTGTGTGCTCAACTGCCACGAATCCAAACAGCATGCAGTCCATAAGGAGCATTTACGTCTCCAGGCAGACTAAACGCAGGTCATCACCGCAACAGCCTGAATTGGTGCCGAGTGCAAGGTTTTGAAAATTGAGGGATTAAGTCCGTTGTTTAAGCGGCCTCATAAGTTGCATCCTCCTCGTTTTGCGCTTCCTCCGCTAGTCCAAAGGCAATAGCGGTCAAGTGATCAGCTGATGAACATGTCGCGAATTGAACAACTCCAAATCGCAAAAAGATGATCGACAACCCGTTGAAGTAGTCGCGCGATTTTGATACACCTAAAGGTAGATTGCGCTCTCGAGGTGGTGGGTCATATCCGCTTGGCGAGCGCATGCCGCGAAACAGTTCCAATCTTCTTCTGCGCATGAGGTCGTGCGGGCTGAATGAGGACGACGCAGTCGTTGTTCGAGGATTTTCCAAGCATCAGTTCTGAGACGAGGTGAACCTTACGCGAGCTCGAAAAGAAAGCTGATTTCGTTTCATGGACTGGACATGGATTGCGTCTATGATCTGCACTGTTTGATCAGGCTGCAAATCGATGTGGTGGCCTCATGTGCGAGTGTTCTTTGAGAAGCACTAGCTGTGTCGACCCGCAGAGGGAGTTAGATTCTATAGTAATGGTGGTGTGTATCACAAATCGGACGCTTGATTGAGCAGGAGTGAGCAAATCGGGCGTATTCGGATGCGTATCGTCAAGATTGTCTTTGCCGGTATGTCGCCAGGCACGACGCTCCACGGAGCGTGTTTAGACATCCAGAGAGAGGCGCCGTGATGACTAGAACTATGGCTGCTGATAACATCATTCTGCAAGCAAACATCGTCAAACACGCGGACCGGCTTGGTGCCGAAATCAAGAACATCACGCTGTCGGACGATTTGCCTGACGATGTTATCGTAGCGTTCCGTCAGCTGGTGCTAGAGCATAAGGTCATTTTCTTCCGTGATCAGGGACATCTCGACGACGCGCAACAACAGCGTTTCGTGCTTCGGCTCGGCTCGATGACACCGAATTTAAAAATGGCGGACACAATGGGCGGTTTAGCGATCCGGCAGGAGCTGCCTGATCGCGCCTGGAGTCATCTAAATCAGATGAACGATGAGCGCGTCCGCACAGCCATCTCCGTGCTGCGGCTCGCAGCGGCCTCGCCTTTTGGCGGCGACATTGCTTGGTCAAGTGGGGCAGCCGCTTACCTTGATCTTCCCGATCCCCTGCGGATGCTCGCAGATAATCTCTGGGCTGTGAGCTTCGGCGTATCTGATCTCACTGCGACAGAGAAGACCGTCGGACTCAACAAGGGGCCTTGGTGCGGCGTATCCACCGGAACGATATACGAAACGGCACATCCGATTGTGCGTATTCATCCCGAGACCGGCGATCGTATGCTCTCGCTCGGTCGTTCCGTAAAGAACTTCATCGGCCTGCAGCGCTATCCCAGCCAAAGACTGTTTGAACGGCTGCAATCCTATCTCATCGCGCCCCGGAATACCCTGTGCTGGAGCTGGAAATCAGGCGATGTCGTAATCTGGGACAATCGCGCGACTGAACCGTACCCCGTTAGCAAATCCAGCAGTCCCGACTGGATGATGGACCAGTTTGCGATTGGCGCCCGGGTACCTCATGTGAAAAGGTCGAAATCAAGGGCAGCAAAGGCTGCCTGACATTGTCCATATCTGCCGGATCACGTAAGACGCATGGAGAGCAGGGTCAAGTTGCGGCCCTGCAATGTCGCGGAGCCGCCCGTCTTATGCGCGAGGACCGGCTAATGGGCGCAGCTGCCACCTGCCGGGCTTCCAAGCGGAAGTCTGTCAGTTGGGCCATTGCGATCATCCGAACCCTAGCCGACAAACCCGCCAAAGCTCTAAACGGACTCCTCGAGAACTACGGTTTCAAGCGACCGTCGGTAGGATCACGCGAGCGGCGCAAGTTTTCATTTTCAAGATGCTCGGCCTTATAAATCCGAGGGAGCGCTAAGCGGAATCCTGCTGCTAGTACATCGGCCGGAGCAGGAGGTCGGAAGCGTCGGCTGTAGATCGATGAAGCACGTGGGCCGCTCTGGCTCGATTCCGCCCGTTAGCCGAAATCCGGCTCGCTCAATAATAGCGTCTTGTCTCGGCCAAAGCCGTGCCGGCTTGCGCCCTCTGGACATCGGCTTGGGAGGCATTGCGGCTCTAGCCGGCTGTGTGAATAATTCGGACAAGTGAATACCCAAAGTCGCGACGATGCGTTCCAATAGATCAATAGTCGGGTTCTCTCGCTTCTGCTCAATGCGCCCGTATATGAGCGGTCGATCCCGGCATCATAGGCCCACTTGGTCTTGCGGAATGCCGCGCTCTACGCGGGTCCGGCGCACATTCCAAGCAACTAGCGCACGAGCGTTCATGCGCAGAGGCAGCCATTCCGATGATAATGAAACCACTGGTTATAGCCAGACTATTATAATATGCATGTACCCAGCGATGGCTGTCCTCCCCAATTGCTTCGAAGTATCAGGCAATGGTGAGATGCCGACGCCAGTAACGCGCGCCGTCTTGTCGTTGGCGATCGCAAGCGATTCTGGCAGGGCGATAGCTTGCGACTAACAGCAGATAAGGAGTGCGATCGGGGCGGTCACCACGAACCACCATGCCCTCCGCGAGGAACGGCAAGGACAACCTAATTGCGAATTGCATGTGCAATCGCCTCCAGTATGGACTGCGATGAAAAAGAGAAAGCGCAGCATGGAGCCAACAGACCAATGTGAGCCGATATGCGGTTGCCGTCTTGGCGCGAAAGGAGATTGGCGTGCGACCATTAGGTAGGTGCCAAAGCGACCAGGAATTAGTTATCGTTGCTCTGATCTCGGTAGATTTTTCAGCTGGTACGTCCATCACAACATTCGATGTCCATGGCCGGATCGCTGCGTATCCGCGTCGGCCACGCATAAAATCCTCGTGCGAGCGCGATGCCTGCGCGGAGAGCGCACGACATCAGTGTCTCAGCTGCTGTTTGCCAGAGGCTAAGTCCTTTTGCCGCGTGCGGGCTTCGGCTTTCGGCCTTTAGGTAAGGTTGCGGGTGGCGGGGCACCCTTGGATGGCCGAACAAACAGTTCGGAGACAGCTACGCCAAGCGTCTCGGCAAGGCGATCAAGAAGATCGACCGTCGGGTTCGCTTGTTGGCGCTCGAGTCCGCTCATGTAGGAGCGGTCAACTCCCGCATCGTAAGCCAATTGCTCCTGCGGAATACCGCGCTGGACGCGGATCCGGCGCACATTATAAGCCACAAGCGCACGAGCTCTCATGTGCGATAGCAGCCATTTCGACGGTCATCAAACCACTGTCTATAACCTACTTAAAAAAATCAGCGGATTGGAAGGTATGCGAGCCACCGTATCGCCTTTCCCGGACGCTACGGAAGCGGCCCGCACATGCGCCGGTATGTCGACCATCTTTCAATTCGCGGCGGCGTCGGTTTTCTGGGGCTGGCCGAAGCCCACCCGAACTGCTGCCTCAGCAGCGCTTCGATTCCGCTGCCCAATTCGCACGAACGGCATCGAGGCGAGCAAAAATCTAACTAAGCGAGGCGATGCTCCTCCATTCGTCGAAATGGAGCTGCAACTCCGATGAAATGAGCCGGCGCTAACTATCGCGATCGCAGCGATAGCCGTTCAGCCATCTTTATAGTGGTTTGTCGCTCCGCTGCATGAAAAAGGCTTCCACGCTGCCGCAAGAATGTTGGCGGTGTAAAACGGAAGGCAAGGAATCGTCGCTTGAAAGACCACACGCGCCGCAAAATGTTACGTTGCTAGTCTACCCCGGCACAATCGGGTCGGGTGGCCGTGCCTGAAAAAGCATGACAGCGCGGCTACCAGGAGACGCTTCTCCAACACCGGGAGCAGCGCGGGCGCGACTCGGCGCCAGTCGGTTTGGCACTGGATCGGCGCTGTCCCTGCCGCGCCCGAGCTGCAGATTGAGGTTAGCAGAAACGTGACTCGGCGCTGTCCCATTCTGGTAGTGGCGCTGTCCCTACCACGCCTCGCTAACCCTAGCGGCTCTGTACTCACGCTAGCTTTCCAAAAGCTGACGAAACCTGCGCGGCAGTTCGCAAACGAACAGCAGCTGTTGTGGCCGATTGCAGATTATGCTCATTGAAGGGGCGTCGTCAGAGAGCGGGTGGTGCGCGCCAAATTCGTATCCGCTTGGTCTCAATATTCGTGAAGGCCGCATCAGGACTGCGCAACGTGCTGTCGACCGTAGCCGGATCAGTGTTGTCGGCGGGTAGCCTTACCGTATACCCTGGCTATATCGTGTGTCCGATCAGTTAGGTGGTCGGCCGGCGAGTTGATCAAATGAGTTGACCGCATCCCCACAGCGGCAGGAAGTCGCGGTGGATCACTGCCTCCAAATAACGGCCCGTCGCAGGGGGCGGGTTCATCAGGCGCGAATCAAGCTCAGGATCAACGGCCATCGATGAGTTGAGGCGATTGCACATGGCGCCTAGCTCGTGCCGCCAGAGCCTGCGCCGTTTCCCGAGGTGTAGCCGACGCTATCGCTTCTATGCGCCGTCATCGGGGCTGCGAACTAACGCGCCGTCGCATAAGAGTGCTGTCAATTGTCGCTACTAGATCTGGGTGTTGGGGGAAGCAGTACTTGCATCGTAAGGTTACGGACAGGTCGAATGCACATATGGGTGTTCCCATAAAGCTTCGAGAGGCACATGGCTTGGCAAACATGAATCTCAGCTCCGAATCCTTAGCAGGCGCATGCGCGCGACAGCCGACCGTCACCGACCAAGAACTCACGAAATTTAGAGCACTGGTCCGGAGACGTTCAGGTTCCCAGATGAGACGTGTCATGAAGCCAATAGCGCGGGTCGCAGCATTAAAGCGCGCTCGGGCACTCTCCGATTTCGACCGGTGCTGCGCAATCTGGTGGCTCTATCGGCTCCATTTCGGCATCGACCGCGACGTGATATTGGCCCTTGCCGCGGTCACGATCGCCTAGGAGAGATCCCGCTGCGGCATTTAGGCGTCGCGACATCGGTCACCTTTCATGGGAGCGCTGGCACTGCCGCACAAGACTGCCACCAGATTGTGCGTTGGCTGGCGGACAGAAAAATCTCGGCCTAGCGCCAAATCCGAACTAGTTGCTCGCCTTTTGCAGCATCGGCAGGCTGAGGTCTGTACTATCGATGATGCTGCTCGTGCAGTCCAGCATCGCTGAATTGACAGGCCAGAATAGCTGAGCGGATAGCGCCAAAATCCGATCGCTTGATTCGGAAATTTTTCCGGAGCAAGGACGCGACGCTCGCATTCCACTAGATGATATTAAGCGGAAAGGAATATGCCGCGCCCGAGACCGCAAAGGTCCGTGTGAAGTGGTCGAGTAAATCATCAAGCAAGCATGGCGAGCGCATTGGAGAGATTAATCCTCTCGCAGAGGTCCCGCGCAGGCTGCGTCACTGCCGATCGGAGTCTCGGTGAGCCATTCGTCCGTGCAGACGCCAAGACGTTCAACCTTGTGCCGCCTGGGAAATATGCCCTCGGCGCCTATTTACAACGGCTTTTGCTCACCTCCGGGGCTACGCGATGACACGATGTCTCAGCTTCCACCTCGCGTTATCCTTAGTCGTGAGTAAATCTCCGTTAGATAACGGCCAAATAAGCTCAGCTGTTCGGATGTAGGTGACGAGGTGATCGGGCGCTTTGTCTGAAGGTGCTCGATAGCTCCAACGGGCTTAGCCGACCCCGGTCCGACCGGTTGCCATCACTCTGCTATTTGCCCTCGCAAACGGGAACCACGCTCGTTTTATACTTGCGCGCGGTACTCTTCACCATTGACCATGATCGCCCAAGCGATCCGTGCAGTTTTGTGAGCGAGCGCAACCGTCACGACGTTGAAGGGACGTCGGCCGAGCATCGCTGTTATCCAGGTATTGGCTACCTGATGGATACGGACGCGATGAACAGCTGCTCGGGCGCCATGTATCAACAATTTGCGAATGTAGCCGTCGCCACGTTTGCTGATGCCGCCTAAACGTTCCTTCCCCCCAGTCGAATGCTGCTTCGGTACTAATCCAAGCCAGGCAGCGAAATGCCTCGCGGAAGCGAACTGTTGTGGGTGATCGACAGACGCAGCCAGCGCGGTAGCGGCAAATGGGCCGATGCCCGCCACCTTCATGAGACGCCGACAAACTTCATTGTCTTTGGCAGTTGCAAGGATCATCTTCTCCTGGCTTTCAATGTGCAGCTCAAGATCTTCGATCTGATCTACGAGGATTGAAAGGGCGCTGCGCGCGCTCTGTGGGATGCGCTCGTCAACATCCACGATTCCCATAAGCTCTCTGGCGTTTGCTTTACCCTTCCCGGTCACGATCCCCAACTCGCCTAAATGACCACGCAGGGCGTTTATCGCGCCGGTGCGCTGGCGAACAAGCAAGTCTCGCGTCCGATGCAGCATTAAAAGTCCCTGCTGTTCGGTGCTTTTTACGGGCACAAAGCGCATGCCAGGCCGTTGGACGGCTTCCCAGCACGCCTCCGCATCAGCAGCGTCATGTTTGTTCGTCTTGACGTAGGCTCGAACGTAGCGAGCCGGCATGAGACGTGCTTTGTGCCCGAGGTTTATAAGTTCGCGAGCCCAATGATGAGCGCTGCCGCAGGCCTCAAGACCGACGAGACAACTTGGAAGCCGTGAAAAGAACTCCAGGACCTTCCCGCGGGCGAGCTTCTTGCGGATAATTTCTCCATCCGCCGTAATACAGTGAATTTGAAACCAGCTCTTCGAGATATCAAGCCCGATTGTCATCATAGCCATAGCTTGTCCTCCTTGGGGTGCCCTTTGCAGCTTATCAGGGCGGGGACCGTCCATCTCATTATGTGCGGGATGACCGGCCGTTCGCCGGGCCCGCGCCGCCGGCGGTGGTCTATTACGCCTCGAGCGACCGACGAGGCGAGCATCCCCAGAAGCATCTGGCCGCCTTCGCCGGTATCCTGCAAGCGATTGCTACAACGGCTTCGAGCCGCTGTTCGATCCGCAGAAGAAGGTGCTGCCGATTACGCCGGCGTATTGCTTTGCCCATGCCCGGCGAGGCTTCTTCGAGCGTGCTGACATCGAGAAGAACGCTCGGGGAGGTAAGAAGGGCAAGCCGGTCTCCCCGATCGCGCTGGAGGCGGTCAGACGCCTCGATGCGTTGTTCGAGATCGAGCGCACCATCAACGGCCGCGCCGCCGACGAGCGGCGTGCCCTGCGCCAGGAAAACAGCAAGCCGCTTCTCGACGATATGCACGCCTGGCTGCTGCGCGAGCGCGAAACCCTCTCGCGCTCGTCCGAGGTCCTGAACCGATTAACTACATGATCAGGCGCTGGGAAGGCTTCGCTCGCTTCCTCGACGACGGCAGGATCTGCTTGACCAACAATTGTGCTGAACGCGCATTGAGAGGCATCGCCTTGGGACGGCGCAATTGGACCTTCGCCGGCAGTCAGCGTGGGGCCGACCGTGCCGCCATCATGCTGACCACGATCACGACGTGTCGTCTCAATGACGTCGATCCAAAGGCCTGGCTAGCCGATGTCCTCTGCGTATCGCCGATCTTCCTACATCACGGCTGCACGAACTGCTGCCCTGGGAATGGAAGCTTCTGCGACAACCCGGCAACTCCGGCGATCAGCAAGCCGCCTGATCTTCACCCAACGCCAATCATATAGCTCACCGCCCCCGCGCGCCCGCGTCAATCTGGCGGCCTTCCTCGTAGGCGTACCTTCCTTTAGCCGTATGAACGGATGTTCTGCCATGTCTAGGACGTCTAGCAGGAGTTCACGTCGCAGCCCGTTGAGTGACACCGCAGCGGACCTATTGAGAGGTGAGGAGCGCATTGTGCAGGTCTTGAGGAAAGCAGACTTCAAGTGTCCGCACTACTGTCCCGCCCTATCGAGGCTGCAGATATCGCTTCTCCGACGTGGCCAGTTCATCATATCTCAATAGTTCGAATATCTCAGTAAGCGGTGCGATATGGGATTCAATGCTCGCAACGCTCTCTTGGGCTACGATGGCATCGCAGACACGGCGCATTGCAGCTGCTGCAGCTCGCATGGAGTGATTGGCCCAAACGACCGTGGAGATGTGCGCATGTCGATAGGCGGAGACTGGCGTCCGGTAGTATGCCGTCGGAACGATTACAACAGGAAGCCTGTTCTCCCACGCGGTGGCGAACGAAAGTACCTCGTCCGCGCTACTCTTTCGTGAGTGAATCAGGACAGCATCCGCCCCCGCGTCGGCATAAGCGTGGGCACGAACGATAGCTTCGTTCAGGCCGTGACCGGCGATCAGCGCTTCGATCCTGGCGACGAGAATAATAGTTTCGCCGACGACATCCTTCACAGCCCGCAGACGGCCGGAGAACTCATCGATATCGGCGAGCGGATGCCGCTCTCCGATGAGCGAGTTCAGCTTCGGAAAGCAGCTGTCCTCGAGGCAGACGCCCGCCGCTCCAGCCTGACGAAGCTTGCGAGCGAGAAGGCGCGCATTGTTGAAATTGCCGAAGCCGCTATCGCCGTCAACGAGCACTGGCAGCTCAGTAGAGTCAACAATGCGTTCGACGCTCCCGACGAGCTGGCTCCATGACGCTTCGTTGGCATCGCGAAAGCCGAGCGAGCTGGCAATCGACAAACCGGACGCCCAGAGCCCCTTGAAGCCAGATCGCTCGGCGATTCGAGCCGAAAGGCCATCATGCGCCTCCATCAGAAACGAGAGCCCACCGTTCGAGCAGATCTCGGCGCGAAGCTCTTCGACCGGCGACCGCCGCGGGGCTTGATGGCTTGCGGCGAGCCGATGGGCTTTTGGCTGATACGGCATGTACAAATCCTGAAAAGCCGAGCTTCGATTGATGCAAAGCCGCTGTTCATATCCTTGTGTGTTGACAGCGCTCAATGACCAGCTTTGGTAGTTTATCTCGACGTAAAGGGCTTGCATAATTGCCACGTATTGACGTGAAATGGGATCGTCCTAGGTCATGAGCGTTGATCGCCCTTTGGCGCGACGGAAAGCAGTGAAGGGGTGATATCCGCTACACACAGAATTTGACGCACACATCGAGCCTACGATTGTCGTAATGCTGTTGTTGAGTTTACGACAGATGGCGATAGCTCCTCCAGATGGCCCGCTTGAGATGACAGTCTCGCGAGCGTAGAGCCGCCAGTTCCGATGAACTTGCTCTGATTCGGCGAGAGCTTGCCTGGGGCGAGTGAATGGTATGGCATTTGCTGATGCCGTTCCTGTTCTCTCAAGCCCAGGAGAAGGTCATGTCGGATGTCGATGAGAGAGTGCTTGTGCTATCGGAGCGGGAAGTAGAGTGTTTGCGATGGGTCGAGAACGGGAAATCATCTTGGGCGATCGGGGTCATCCTGAACGTCAGCTATAACACCGTCAACTTTCATATCAAGAATGCGATGCGAAAGCTCGATGCAAGCACCCGGACCCAGGCCGTCGTCAAAGCGCGGCGACTGGACCTTATTTAGCCGCGGCTCGCGATGGGCTAATAAGACCATGGATTGCTGTGGCGAAAATGCCAAGCATTCCGCGCTAGCAGCTGTAACTCGATGAAAAAGGGCGCTGGTACGAGAGACGTCGCGTGCTTCCAGGTCGTCGCCCATCGCAATGGTGAGGTCCAAAGCTGAAGAGCGAGCCCGCGTGGCGCCGCCGGCGTAACATGCTCTCCAAAGAGCTGGATGGTGAGCCTGGCCTCGATGTGTGTTCCCTGTTGCGAGCTTACTGGTCGTGCATGGTGCACCGGCTGAAGTTCGGTGGTCGAAGCGGCTGACGTCCCGAAGTCATGGCCAGCCAAGAGCGGCTTGGACGGCGTGGGCGGCAATGAAGTCGGCACTCCCATTCTCAAGCGCGCTGCCGGTAAGTGTTGCCGGAATGCCAGGGCTTGCACTTTTAACCAAGTTCAGATGACTCTCACGAACCGTTCTCAGCCTAGCGAGCACTCTTCGTAGCCCCCCATGCGGTGCTACGCGTTTGGGACAATTGGGGCGACGTGTGCCGCGCATTCAGCCGTCCCGTGAACTAGCTGCGACGGCTGAAGCAAAGGCAAAGGCGTCATCCAGATTATCACGGCAGGACGCGAAAGTTGTTCGCGCCAGCGGAATGTTTTGCAGCTGGGGAGATCGGATAGAAAGTGTCAGGAGCGACGCCGCATCATTTTTGCAGTCGCTCTTGATGAGCAAAAGGCTCTTCGCTAGATCACAACAGCTCACTATGGAGGTGCCGACGTGGCAAAAGGTATTGTGAAGTGGTTCAACTCGACCAAGGGTTATGGATTCATTAGGCCCGAGGATGGTAGCATCGATGTCTTCGTGCACCTGAGTGCTGTGGAAAAGGCCGGTTACACCACTCTGGAAGAGGGAGCTCGGGTTAGTTATGAGCTCAAAGGGGGGCGCTCGGGCAAGGTTTCAGCTGAGGATCTAAGAGTAGGCTGATCCGAGCGATTGTTTGAGGTGTCGACGAGTGCACAGCCTGTCTTGGACTGAGCATAGTTGTGAGGTAGTGGTTAGGCCTTATTGACGTGACCACTCGCGGAACAACATAGAGGCGGCCTACGCCACCCAGATGCGATTGCGAGACGGTGAAGCGTTGCTAACGCGGTAGTGCTGAGCTTTTCGCCCGAAAAGCTCTCAGCGCGCGCCGGTAGACAATTATGGCCAAGTGCAGCGTTCCCGCCGAAACGAGATCTGACTTAGAAGAATGCATCAGCATAGCACCGATCGGTGCTCTGGCTCAGTGCGTTCTCTTTAGCTAGATCGAGAGCCTGCTGAACGTGCTCCGCGCATTATCGCTTGGCAAGCGCCGCTTGAGGCACGGGCTACTCCCGACGGTTTCGGAACATTCGCCAATTGCTGAGCAAGCGCTCTTGCGCGTCCTTTGCCGGCCTCACGATCGTCCCGGTTAGGGTTGGACTTCATCAAAGCCGTCTCCTAAATGGAGAGGATTGTTCCACGCCGCTTATCCTCCGTTAATCAATGAAGATACCGCCATGCGGGAGAGCTTGCGAGAAGCTGACGGGCTTCCGCTGGGCTGCAAAAAGCCACGCGGCCAATTGCCTCTCCGGTCTCGCCGTTCGCGCCTACGATTATCCTAACGCAACTGTCCCGGCGGCTTGACCAACCTTGCGGGGGCTGGAACGTGCAGACGCACGAGAACGCTGCCAATTGAGTTCGGTTTTTCTCGTGATTGACCTTCAGCGCAACTCTATGTGTAGAAGAAAGCCGGGCCCATCATGATCGGCGATGTTGCCCGGGCAAAGTCACTCAGATCAAATCCAAAGCCGCCGCTTTCGAGGAGGTTTACGGGCTGATCTCGGCCGGCGCGGCGCTATCGACGCGCCTACATGAGGCCACATCCGCTGTCTCAGCCCGCTGTGCTTCCGCGTGCTTCATGCCGGTAATCAGAGCCTGGCGGGAAACGTCCTAGTCTCCTATGTCGCACCATTCGAGCCCTCGCTTCTCGCCAACGCAGCCGAGGCGAGCAATCATGCCTGACGACCGCCAAGGTCGCTTGGTAAATCCAGTTGCGGCAAACCCCCGCTTTCGGAATTCCCAATCAACGTCTTAGGAATTCTTCACGGGCGGCGGGTTCCGGCCGTGCTCGGCTTGTTGGTTGCTATCCACTCGTTATCGCGACGGCGTTGTAGCGAGCCGCTCGAATACTCCGATGGCACAAGGCCGAGAAAGGCCATCAACTGGCGGGAATTGTCGAAGCGAGCGAAGTCGCCGACTTCGGCCACCACCGTCGCGGCAACGATGAAGGCGACGCCGCGCATGGCCTGCATGGCCTCTACGAATAGCGTCATCGACCATTGTGGCGCCAACTCCTCGATCCGCTTGGTCAAGCAGTCCAGACGGGCCTCAGCGTCGGTCACGGCATGAATGTAGTGCTGCAGGACGATCTGGCTCGCCGGGTGATCGAGGCGCAGGGAGCCAGCGACGATAAGCCAGAGCTCACCCCATCTTCCCGGCATAGATGCGGCCATGTCGCAGCAGGAAGCCTTGGAGATGTTGCCGCGCCTTGCCGAGCACACGCATCGCCGTGGCGCGGGCTCTCACCAAGTCGCGCATGGCCTCATGCGCCGCATCCGGAACCCACACGGCTGTCGGCTCGTCGCTCCGGTGCGGTTTGGCCAGCATCGCTGCATCGCGCCGATCAGTTTTTACCCGATCCCCGGCCTTCATCGGGATCAGCGAGGGGGCCACCACAATGCAGTTTTGCCCAAGTCCCGTCAGTTTTCGATGCAGGCCACATCCGCAGGGTCCGGCTTCGTAACAAAAACTTGCCTCCCAGCTACTTCGCCAGCTTGGCGATTTAATCGGCGCGATTAGGAATGATCCCAAGTCACGAACTTCCCTGCCGCGCATCGCTTCGGCTACTGCAACCGAAATCGCCGCCTTGTGCACATCCAGCCACACGCAAATGCTATCGTTCATCAGGCCCGCTCCCCATGCTTGAGGCTCGGTGCCGCACCATCCGGCGCAAGCCTCGATAGGAGCCTGCCGCGGGGCGGGCCGCCCGTCACCTCAGATAGCAAAAATGGGGTCTAGATCGGGCCCGTTTTCGCGAACAGATCTCTGTTGCATGCCGAATTTCCTGAGGCGCGAGCTGTGTGCCTTGATCAAGCACTGATTGGCACGTCTCTGTCGGCTCGATTAATTGCAAACGTTAGTAGTTGAGTGGCACGCAAAACTGCGGATGTAGGCAAACCCGGGGCATAGAATTTTAGGCTTCGTGCGAATCGTATTGCGAGATCCTATGACTGGGCCGGAAATGCATCATCGGCCGGCGCAAATCGGTAAAATATTCGGCCGCTAGCGTGCATGTAGCCGTGTTTGCGCGTTCACTGTTTGGTACGAGCACGTAATCCTATTGCCTTTCCATAATCACGAGAGCCCTGATCTACGTCGAGGGGCGTCGTGGCTAGTACAAGCAGTTCTGTCGCGAATCCGACTATGTCGCAGTGCTTCAATTCGGTTAAGACTCGTCAATCTCTTCGTAGTGCTTGTCTTGATGACTTAGTTTCCCGAGGGCGCGACTGGTACGACACTTGCTGTGCTCATTTCGTCCCTTGCAAAGTTCTCGGAGAAGCGGATGCTCAGCATCTTCTACATCAATCGGGCTCCGGGGCTTGCCCGTACCGAAGCGCAACATCTCGCCAATCTCAGCGAGCAGCACGGCGGTGACCAGCATGAACGGCTTCGATCGGTTCGTGCTAAGAGGAGCGCTGGACTTAAGGGAATAGTTCGACGGCAACATCAGCGTTCTCACAATATGGGCAGCAAACGTGGCGCATTCCTTACCCAAACCCGGGTCCTTTGGATCCGGGGCCGCCGTAGGCTTCAAAGATCGCGTCGGCGCCGTCCCCGGCTCGCTGCCGAGCAGCTATGCGCCGCTGTTCGTGATACGCAAGAATTAATTGGCGATAGAGTGAGGACTAACTCATCTTCGCTCGCAACCGGGTCATTGATGGTGGGAACAAGCAGCTGGAGCCGGGTTTCAAGAAAATCTGCGTACGCGGCTCACGCGCCTGCCTGGCCTTGAAGTCTCGATCTGGCCTAACGCGCGATCGAACAAGTGGCTGGTGCTTGCTGGGCGTACCGGGAGGGCCAACAAGGCCAATCGACCTGCGACGAAATAATGGCGAAGGCATTTCCCGCGCGATCCGCCACCACTTGATCGCCGACGGAAGCAATCTGGACACTGTAAGGCAAACCGGCCGGAATACGCCGTCGCTCCGATTTTTCCGATATCGGCAACGCGTGCATGTCTACCTGCGCCGACGGCCCTTTCAAACCCTAGCTATCGCCGCATTCGTGCGACTGCGTTGCGATCTGGAGCATGTCAGAACCGCAACGAACCTCGTCTGAAACAGACCAAATCGAACGGCGCACAATTGCCTTTCGGCCCGATCGCGTGAGGCGCCATATGAATCTCTTTAGCTTCGTCGAATGCGCTGAGCGAACGCAATCTCTCAAAGCGCTGTTTGATCTGCTTGTGAGCTGTACGAGCGAAGAGGGGTTTACTGAGGTCGCTTACGGAGCAATCACCTTCTCGGAGCCGCTTCGTCTACCGGGGTGTCCACCGCCTCTGGTCGCTATGAAGGTTCCGCCTGAGTGGTGCCAGCGCTATCTGGAACGCAAGTACTACACTCTCGATCCGATGGTCCGGCGGACGCCGATGTTTGCGGGTCCGTTTCTATGGGACGAGCTCGCCAAAGAACATCGTCTGCAGGCATGTGAACAGCGTGTACTACGGGAGGCGAGAGAGGCAGGCCTGAAGAATGGTGTCAGCGTGCCATTGTTTGGGCTATCAGGGCGAATATCTGTGATGTCATTCGCATCCCGCTTTGATGATGCCGATCCTCAGAGGAATGTGAAGCATCTCAACGCGCTGGCCTGGCAATTCCATACTGCATTTGCGGAGATCGCAAGGCCCTCGGACAGCGGTTCGAACAGAGTGAGCCTATCCGAGCGCGAGAAGGATTGCCTACGATGGGTGGCGGAGGGCAAATCGTCCCGGGAAATCGGGAAGATACTGAACGTGAGCGAGAATACGGTCAATTTTCATATGAAGAACGCAATACGCAGGCTCGGCACGGCGAACCGGACTCATGGTCTTGTAAAGGCGATTCGTCTTGGGCTCATTGAATTTGCCGAGCCTGCGTTGGCAACGCCGATAGTGGCCTAACTGGGGTCGTCTCCGCTCGCAGGACGGCGCCTCACGAACGTCGTAAGCTGATCTTCGGAAGAAGCGAGCCGCGCGCTGGCGAAGTGACGGCCGCGAGCTCCACGCGATTTTCGCGGCAACTAGGATCGCTACCGTGCGTTTTTACAGTAAATCGGGCGCGGCGTCACACATCATCCAACCTTGCAGATCGCCTTGGATCGTGCCTCGCAGGCATAATGGAAAGTCCTCTGCTGTGATCACCGAACCCCAGGCCATCGGGGATTAAATGCGATCAAGCTAGCAAAAGCCCGCAACGTCGCGGCGTTTGACCTTTTTATGGCGCCGGATCAACGAAGCCGAAGCTTTTGCGCAGATCGCAGTGACACCTCGAACGTAGTTGTGGACCGGTCACACTGCGGCGCCTCGCGCTCGGTGTAGCTCAGCACAAAAGCCGAGACGACCTGAACGGACATGAAATGCGCTAGAGCTGGCACTAAGAAATAGAGGCACCTAAGTGACCTTAGTGACCTTGCGCTCTTGAATTAAATCAAGAAGGAGCCCCGACCATAGGGCCGGGGCTCTGGATCGCTGTTTGGAGGTAGGGAGATCGTTACTTGAGAGCTACGGGCCAGAGAAATTTGTAATTGACTCGCGCGGTCACGACATCGAAATCCTGGCGGATGCGATCGTTCCCAAACGAGCCGCCACCGGCGGCGGTGAAGTTCACGTCGCTAGTCGGCATGAACACATGGTCGTACTCGAGTCCAGCTGTCCAGTTGGGCGTCAAGTTGACCTCGAATCCGGCGCCAACGACGCCGCCCCAACGTGTGGTGTCCGCGCTCCCAAGCTGCGTGCCTGAAGCAACGGAGTTAACCTGATAGCTGCTGCCAACGATCGCGGTGCCCCCTTTCGCATACAGCAGAACGTTGCTGACGGCATATCCGATCTGGCCAGTGATCAGGCCGAACGCATCGACCTTTGTCTGGTTCCTATTGCTTGGAAAAGCAGTGCCGACATTGGAGCCGTTGAAATCGGGCCAGTTGCCCTGGCCTTCGACGCCAAGCACTGTCTGGCCGATCTGCCAGCGATAGCCGATCTGCCCACCCACCGTGCCGCCGCTTGCGTCGTGGGAGCCCTCAGGGGTCGTGCCTGCGAAATCCCACGAGTTATGGCTCGAACCCCAGCCGCCGTTGACACCAGCATAGAAGCCGCTCCAGTCGTAGAGTGCGAACGCGACCGGTGGGGCTGGCGCCTTGGTGTAAACGGGCTGTGGAGCGAGATCCGCAGCGATTGCAGGTGCCGCAGCGGTGATTGCGACGATGCTCGCAGTCATAAGCAACAAGTTCTTCATTTCGAGCTTCATTTCCTTTAGTGGCCCCCAGCCTCGCGCGTGTTAGCAGCGCCAACGCGAATTGCTGTAACTGCGGCGCAACATTCGCTCTCAAAGAAACGACTTGATCCTGACGCTGCGTGAGGTTGTACGCTCGATTGTCGAAGAGCAATGAACGCATCGATCTGTACCAGACGCGCGCGCTATTTCCGACAATGGAGTAGGTGGCTGTGTGTCGAAGCTCGTTGATGAACGCCGGCCGCCCCCCGTGCCGTCGCTTATGAACAAAGAATAGAGTGCGGCACGAGTGCATTTGGACCGGCAACGACAAGAAATGTGCTTTCCTCGATGCTGTCGCATTCATCTGCGAGAGAAAAGGCCGGGGCAGCGGCCGCGCAGTATTGCAAATCGGTCCATGGAGAGCTGCGCGCTGTATCATCATGACTTTAAGGTACCGAGGCGGCCGCGCGGTGAAACAATTTGCTGTACCGAGCCGGACTCATGTGATGCGCTTCTGTATGCGCAGCAGCGAACGTCAGAGTGCTTAAGAAACGGTGTGTCTTTGGTTGCTTCGGACATCCTGGTGGCTGAGACGGAGCTGGGCCGCTCGCGTGCTTTCTAGGGCGACTGTTGTCTGGCGATGCGCCATTTCGGTCGGGTACCTATCATCTATCTGATCCCTATGAGCGTGCTTTGCGCCACGGGATGAGCATACAGGCTTGTCGCTTGTACTGGTGGTACTGCTCTCCGTACAGTTTGAGAAGATCTCGCTCTTCGAAGAAAATCCCGACAAAGATGTAGGTGGTGGTTACGACCGCAAACAGTAAATGCCCGATTGTCATGACCGGAGCGGCCCAGAAGGCGATGATAAAGCCGAGATAAAGGGGATGTCGCACGTATCTGTAGTATAGCGGCGTCCGGAACTGAGGTGCCGGTATGCCGCGACCCCTGAACTTGGCGTAGACCTGACGCAGTCCGAACAATTCGAAATGATCGATAAGAAACGTGCTGGTAAACACGAGCGCCCAGCCAATGAATGATAACATCGCAATCATTATGGATATGTCGGGGTTCTCGACCTGCCAAACAACCGCCGGAAGCGGTCTCCACTGCCAGAATAACAACATGAGGCATAGGCTCGCTATGAGCACGTAAGAACTTCGTTCAATGCTGTTCGGAACATATCGCGTCCACCAATTCTTGAACCACTTGCGGGCCATGCCGGTGTGTTGCGTAGCGAATAGAGCCATCAATAAGAGATTTATGGAAAGCGAATGGATGACCGGCGCGCTGCGCCCGCTATCAATCGTCTTCGGCACACCTCTGCCACTTACGAAGCCGACCGCGTAGACAATCGTGAAAAGGAACATCGCGTAAGCCATCAAACCGTAGAGGAAAGGGATAAATCGAGCCGATCGTATTTGGTAACCTGCTCGTCTCTTAGAGTTTATCTTGGGCATTGATCGGCTCCCGTTTTAGGAAACGGCTCGCTCAAGGCCGTGCCGCACTGATGAACCACGAAAAATCATCTGATCAAAGCCGCGGGGTCCTCCACATCCGTTGGAGATGCCGCCGATATGCGGCGCTGAGCGAATGTTCGATGATCTTCATCACCAGCAGCGAGGCACTGAATGTACCGGACCGCTGGGCAATGCGGGGCAGGGCAAAGCCATGTCTGACTAGCCTCAGACCGGTATGGTGATGCGCAGCTTTCATCGTGAACTCCTTTGCTCCTTTTGCAGTTCGCTGCGAGAAACATCAGCTTCAGGGCGTTCGTCATCGGCCGAGCAAATGGCATGCCGATCGCGGAGGAGGGCGCGCCTCTTGCCTAACGCGAGAACGGGCGTGCCATCAGCGGCTCGAAAGTGGAAATACTGAAGCTTGTGGGAGTTCTGACACCACCGTAGTCACCGTGCAGTGTTGGCAAGATGGGCAACTATGTGACGCCAGCTACTCCTCGCGCCGCGCTTGTTTGAGTCTTGAGACTAATGCGCTCGAGAGCGCGAGTCGGTGCCGTAATACTTCGGACACGCTTCAGAATACAACGCGACGGTGGCTCGAGTAGGCATGTCCGGACTTCCAACGCCTCGCCTGGTCATCGCGATTGATACCGCCAGCCGCTCGGTAGTTCCGCCAGCTTTTCGAAACGCTCATCACGGTTGATGACGCCGGCGGTATGGCGGTGCGGCCGAGCCCTACTGAGCATTGGGAGCGGATCGAGGGTCAGCGGCTGCGGCATTCCGTTTTCACGACGAAATCCCGGTGATGCGAGAAGACGTCGCTTTGAGGCTCTGTCATTATCCTTTGAGGTCTCGCCGTGACGGAGGAGGCGCGGCAGTCGCTCGATCGACTTGAGAAGAGGTCCGCCGGCCCTTTACGGTGATCGCACACGCTCATGGCGGCGAGACACTCCTCGAGCAGCGTCTTGGGCGCTCCGGTCGCGGCAGTTCCGTGTTTAGTGGCCACTGGAGACAAAAAGACTGTTCGCCATGTGCGAGAGCAGCGGCTGCGAAGCACGCCGCGGATCCCGAACCTGCCCGTCAGCGATCCGTTCACATAAAACGGCGATCGGAATAACGATGAGAGCGAGAATCTTCTTCTGATGCGCAGACAGATCCTGCTCCTCAGAACGGCAAAGCCTGAGACGCGGACGTTCTACTGCTATCAGTTAAGGAATGAGCTTGACGTGACTGGCGCGTCAGGTTGTAGCCTGAAGGCAAACGAAGCATGCATTGGCGACGTATCGAAACGCGGTTGAGGTAGGAGTGAATTGTGTCTGAAGCGAACTCGCCTCTAGAGCAGATAAGTCATGGAAAGCCCACGGTATCCGTTCCCGACGATGATCCGTATCTCTGGCTGGAAGAGATTGAGGGGGCGCAGGCGCTCGAATTTGTCGAGCAGCAAAATGGCAAAACTCTGGAGGTCTTTGGCGGAGCCACATTCATGCAGGATCGCGACGAACTGGCTTCGATCTACGACCGGGCGGACAATATACCCTATGTCAGCCGGCACGGCGACCATCTCTACAACCTTTGGAAAGATGCAGACAATCCGCGGGGCCTCTGGCGGCGGACGACTTTAGCCGAGTTTCGAAAGTCGAAGCCGTCATGGGATGTTTTACTTGATGTGGATCGGCTCGCGGCCATTGAACGGAAGGACTGGCTTGTAAGCTGGACCGCCATGCTGCCTGGTAGCTCGCGGGTGATACTCGCTCTGTCACTGGGCGGTAGCGATGCTGTGACACTGCGGGAGTTCGAACTGACTAGGAAGAGTTTTGTGCCTGATGGTTTTATGCTCGACGAAGCGAAGGGTAGTGCCGCTTGGGTCGATCAGGATGCGCTGCTATTGTCCAGCGCCTATGGCGAGGGCATGGCGACATTGTCGGGCTATGCGCGGACCGTCCGATTGTGGCGCCGCGGTGACCCCATCGAACGAGCGAGCGTGGTGTTTGAGACGATCGCCGATCACATCGGCGTCAGCTGCAGAATCGATCGTACCGGCCGAGAGAAGCGGGTCTGGTTCACCAAACAGCTGAATTTCTTCAATTCCCACACATGGCTTGGAACCGAACAAGGGGCGCACATCAAGCTCGACCTTCCTACCGATATCCGGCTGGAGGCGCATCAGGATTGGCTTGCAGTGAAGCTCCGCTCGGCCGCGACAATCGAGGGAGTAATCTACCCGACAGATACCCTGCTCGGCACATCGCTGACCGCCTTTCTCGCTGGAAAGCGCAACTTCTCGGTCCTATTTCTGGCAAACTCGCCGCGGCGAGCACTGCAGGGATTTTTCTGGGTCGATGGTAAGCTTGTCCTCTCCCTCCTCGACGGGCTGCGGCCGGTGTTCGAGATCTGCACGCCTTTCCCTACGACTTGGGGCCGCGAGCAGCTGAGCATGCTTCCCGCTATGGGCCTCGTCAATGCCTGGCCGCTTGATCGCGATCCATCCGAGAGTAATGGTGACCTGCTCGCAAAGATCGAGGATCCCCTCACGCCCCCGTTACTGATGCTCCTGGAGCAAGGCGTCGCAAGTCCAGCCGTGCTGAAGGAGGCGCCCAAGACCTTTGTCGCTGATGGTCTGGTGGTCACCCAGCATGAGGCGATCTCGGTCGACGGCGAGCGCATTCCCTACGTCCAGACAGGACCGAAACAGGAGACTGGCGAGGCGCCCGTCCATATGAGCGGTTATGGCGGGTTCGGCATTTCAGTCAAGCCGTCCTACAATTCGGCGCTCGGCAAGCTGTGGCTCGAGCGTGGTGGCACAACGGTGCAGGCACATCTGCGCGGCGGCGGTGAGTTCGGCACACGATGGCACGATGCTGGACGGCTCGCCGGCAAGCGGCTCTCCCATGATGACTTCGCAAGCGTTGCCGCCGACCTTGTCCGCCGCGGCGTCACACAGGCAAAGCGGATCGCGGCCGAGGGCGGATCGAACGGCGGCATTCTCATCAGCAATATGCTGACGCGCTATCCTGAGCATTTCGGCGCTCTGTTCTGTACCATCCCGCTGATTGACATGCGCCGCTATACGAAACTGCTTGCGGGCGCGAGTTGGATCGCGGAATTTGGCGACCCTGATAAGCCCGAAGAATGGGAATGGCTCAAGACCTATTCTGCCTACCATATTGCCAAGCCCGGGCAAGACTACCCGCCGATCCTGATCGCCACGACGCGGCGGGACGATCGGGTCCATCCCGGACACGCCCGCAAGATGGTCGCCAAGCTTCAGGGGATGGGCTATGAGGCTTATCTCTACGAGCCGGCCGCGGGCGGTCACGGCTATGGCAGGGACAATAAGGATCATGCCGGCTTTCAGGTGCTGGGCTTCCAGTTCCTGAAAAGCAAGATTGGCTGGCTGGACGGGAAGGCGTAAGTGAGCGTCGCCCCTACGATCTTGCAAACACGAGCCCGAAATTGCTGGCCGGATTTTTAGGCGACGCAGACCAGCGCTGGGTCCGAAGTGAGCGCAGGCGTCTCGAGTTCAGTACTTTGGGAACGCTTGTTGGGCGGTGCGTTCGTGCACTATCAGTGTGTACCGCCCCCTAAGCTTCGAGTGAGGGCATCCGATGGGTTCAGGAGGTTTCGCGCATGCAACCCTGGCATGCTTGGCAGCTCCACTTCATCCCTGCTAGATGTGTGCACAGAATGCCAACGGAGTTGTTATGCCCAAGACGCTGAACAAGAAGATTGTACGTCGCGAATACACGAAGACGGATGTAAAGGAACTGCGCGCACACTCTAGGGCGAAGACACCCGTTACGAAGATCGCAAAACTTACAAAGCGAACGGTGGGATCGCTGCGGCAGAAGGCACTAAAGTTAGGAATCCCGCTCGGACACCGCCGCTAGTCAGCGCGCCGTGTGGGTAAATGCACCGCGCGGAAGCCCTCGAGATCGAGCGCATCGGCAGGAAGACGCTCAGCGCCTTCTGGTTCGGCCTATGCACTCAGCGGTCATCCAAAATCCTGGTCTAGTCTTCGCCGAGCTGGAGTTGCTCCTGCCGTCCAGTCCTTAACGCTTTGCTCGGCTGGTCGCCGCCGCAACCGCGCTCATCACGGAAGACAATCGTTGCCAGACGTCGGACGTCATCCCTACCGTTCGGGAGACAATTTTAGGGGCTTCTTGCAACGCATACCGATAGGTGCAAGTCGTCTAACTTGCATAGGTATTGAACCGGCGCGTCAGTGCTAGGCAGAAAAGTGGAGCATGTCACAGTTCGAGTCGGCCGTTTTCAGCGAGCGTTCGTACCGATCTCCCGTACAGCTTCGCATGCAGCTTATCCAATCTCCTTAGTCCCTCCTCAATTAGATTCATCGGATGATAGCTAAAGCACAGGCGTACATGGTGGCCACTCCGTGGGCCATAATGACCGCCGGGCACCAGGTGCACGTCGTGCTCGCAGCGCGCAGCCTCGATGAAAGTCTCAGCCTGAATTCTAGGGGCGAGGCGTACCCAAAACGAGAAACCACCGCTTGGAAGGAAATATTCTGGTTCGCAAAAGCGGCTACCCTGCAGAAGCGTGTGCATGCTGTCCCGCCTGGCACGATAATGCTGGCGTAGTCGCGCAATGTGGGCACCGAGTTCGCCCGTCTGCAACAATGCTAAGACGATATTACTGACGATAGGGCTGACGCCGCCGTCGCATTTGAGGCGCGCCAATCTGTTGATGATATCCGAATCTGCAAGCACCCAGCCCAGCCGCAATCCCGGTCCGGCGACCTTGGAGATGCTGTGGACATTGATGACGTTGCCGCCCGATGGAAGCCAATCAGCTACGCCGTTATACGGCAACTCCGAATAGACGAGGTCCTGTACCAACGCCGCCCCATGCTGGGCTAGCATCGCTGCAACCCGGGCCATATGGGCGCGCGATATCTGGCGCCCAGTAGGATTATGAAATGCTGGTGTCGTGTAGAATATTTTCACGCGCGCATAGCGGCGCAAGGTCGATTCAAGCTCGTTTAGATCGACCCCGTCAGCGCTTATCCCGAGCTGGACGATAGTTGCCCCCGCAATCGAAAAGATGCGCAGTGCACCCAGGTAGGAGGGGTCCTCGGTCAGGACAACATCGCCCGGGTCAAGCCAGGCATCGCCAAGCAACTGCAAAGCCTGTGAAGCACCGCCGGTAAGGATAACCTCCTCATGCTGCACATTATACCGCTGTGCGAGCCCGCTCCGGAGCTTGGGCAAACCGACCGCGTCCGTGTACTGAAGCAGATCGGCAGTCTCGACACCGAAATTTTGGCTTAATGCGTCCGGCCAGGCCAGCTCCGAGAACATCACCGGGTCGGGAAGCCCATATCCAAAATTGATGACGTGCTTCGCACCTGAGTAGTTGAACGGTGCGAAGCCCTGAGCGAGGGAGCCGCGCGTCGAGACAGGCAGGTTCATGGCTTTCTCGTTCATTGATTTTGCTTGGCTTGGTGCTTACGAAAACGCTCATTGTACGTTGCGATAAAATGCGTGGGCACCGCGGCGCTGAGGCATGGAAAGTCTATCTTTGGTGGCAGGCCAGCTTTTGCTGCCAGTTTGTCGAAAGACGGCGGCCATGCTGCACCGAAGAAATGCCGGCCATATCGGATCGAAAGCTCGGGTACCACAGGATACAGTAGGCTCAGGAACAACGAAATCTCCATGGCGTTCCACAGGCCGCTGTCGTCACGCGCAAAATCGGCGACCTCGAAGTACCTATCGACGATATCAAGCGCATCCCAAAATCGGAGTTCCTCGATTGCATCCGCGTAGCGCTGTGTGAGAATGCGTAAACGAGATCTAAGGCGTCTGCTGTCCAATGTGCGGGCGTTGTTGGCACATTGGCGCAATGCATCTTCCCAAACCCGAAGGCGTGATGCCGCCGTGACCAATCCGTCGACATCGAACTCGTTTTCGTCTCGGCCGAATGGCCGCGCAATTCGAGCGAGCGCGTAACGAAGTACATTGGGGTCCACTTCGCGCGCTACCTCGTCGGCCCAAAGTGCATGGTCGCGACTGGTCGAAAACTTCTCGCCTTCGATCTTGTAGAAGTCCTGGATCGGGGGGTTGTGGGAATGGGATAGCCACGCGCGAGCAGGGCGCCGGACACACCGACCGTGTAGTAAAAGCGGTTGTCCTGGCCCATGAAAAACACAAGCCGGGTGCTAGGGGCGTGCATGGTTGATTCTGCGCTCAGAAAGTCATTGGCACATTGCTCGCGGATCCCGGTCTCGAAGCACCACAAGCCTTCAAACCATGTGAGCAGGGTTTGGCCGAACAAATCCTCAGGGTGCAGTAGCTCGACACCATGACTGAAGTGGCGGGACATCGGTAAACCTTGCGCATCGCTGGCGAGCCAAGCTTGCGCTTTATCTCGTATGGGCTCGGGCCAGGCGCTTTGTCCGATGGCTGTGTCGAGCGCCCGGGCAAGGCGGGGCGTATCGAACACAGCCTGCTCGATGCGCCTTAGTACAAGATTGTGGCCGCACGTCGTATGCCGGGCCTTGCATAACGTGTCGTGCCGAATTGCCAGGCCACAGTTCTCACACAGATTACTGTCGGTGGCCGAATTGCATGCCGGACAATTCCCGGCTGCCAGCGAGTCCGCGACAAATTCGTCGCAGTGCTCGCAATAGAGTTGGACACCCTCGCGGATTTGGACGTAACCGGCCTCCTGTAGCGCGCGGAAAATCGCCAGAGCATTGTCCTTGTGGATCTCGCTGGACGTGCGAACGAACACATCAGGTGTGATGTGCACCGCACGCAGGCACTGTAGGATCTCATCAATGTGCTCTTGCGCGACCTCGCTAACGGGTTGCCCGAGCTTTCGCGCCTTTACGAGCGTATACGTGCCGTGCTCATCGGCGCCCGTGATGTAATGCGCGCGATGGCCGGCCATCCGTTGAAAGCGCACGAAGATGTCGGCGAGCAAGTACACGCCGCCGATGTGACCGAGATGCAATTTGCCGTTAGGGCAGGGGGGAGCTGGACACACGAAATAGGTGCGCATGTCAATCCCACCAGATAGCCAGGAATTTCAGGGTGTTCTCCTGGCTGAGATTGCGGATAGCGTGCGTCTGATGTGGTGGCATGTAGAATAAAGTCATGTCCTTCACCGAGCGAGTCTGACCGCCAGCTTCGAATTCTCCCTCACCTGAGATCAGCACCCACAATTCGTGCTCATGGTGCGCGTGCAGATCGACCGCGCCACCGGGGACGACCTCAACAACCGAGGTACCAAATTCGGGGCTGAGATCATCCGGCAAATGCTCCAGCAAGCGACAAACCAGCACGCCATATTCGGTTCGCATCAGGGAGCGATCGATCTGCTTCGTATACACGTGGTCTTTCCTTATGAGTTGCGATCACTCGCGATAGAATATGCCGTTAGGCGCTTTCAGATCTTCAAGCTCAGATACCTTGCCCTCAGGTGGGTTATAGGCACGCTTCATACGGTTGTATTCGGCACGATCAGGCCCCCCCGTGGATGCGCGCTGGAACACCAAATAGAGCGTGCGACGAGAGCGATCGCTCTTGTTCGGTAGTGAGTAGTGCGGCGCGTAGTCGTCGAAAATAAACACGTCGCCGGCCTTCCACGGTACCGGTTCCCATTCAAAGCTCTCGGCCACTTCCGGGTTGATGACGCCGCCCGCATCCATGGGAAAAACACCCTCTTTATGACGCCCCGGAGTGAAGAACAGACCTCCATTGTCGGAATCCGAATCATCGATAGCGATGGCTGCTATGGCATGCACCATTCGCTCCGGGAGCTTGTGGGGGATATGATATATGTCCTGATGTGGGCGGTACCCGCCGCTATCAGGATACTTAAAGATCAGCAGCTCTTTGAGCATCCGCGTGTCTTCATCGAGTAACTTCTCGATCGCGCTGACGATGCGACCGTCGGCAAGGAGCGTCTGGCGTAGAGCGTCATGGTATTCCAAGAAATTTTCGACCTTTGAGATGATCTTGCGATCATCACCGGTCTTCTCGAACCACATCATCCATTTGTCGACGCTTACGTCCCAGCGCGAGACGTCGTCTACGAAATCAGAAATCCTGTCGCGCGTAGGTGGATCGAAAAAGCTTTCAAGCCGAAGATATCCATCCTGATGCCATTTCGCCTTTTGTGCGTCGGTCAGCATTTTGCGAGCTCCTTTTTTAAGGCTACAGAGAGCCAATTCTTGCCTTTGGGCGGAGTGTGGTCGCCAGCACTCCGTTGAAGGCAGTCCCACCCAATAGCGTGAGCAACATCGCATCGGGGCCAAATTCGCGGATCAACTGCCCTCCAAGGAACGGAAAGCCAAACAACCCGAGAAAATAGGCTAAGGTGAAGATCTGTGAGGTAACTGGTACGGAGAGCCCACGCTCGCCAGCGAGATTGACGGCCATTCCGTTAAGGGTGGAATAGCTGAGCCCGTAGCCTGTGGCGAAGATTGTGGCGGCCAGGATGTAGATCAAACTGTCCTCAGTATTGACAATTAACAACGCCAAAGAGGCGCCGGTTGCGATAAAGAGCGTGAGCGCAAGCCTGTGTACAGGCACTCGGTCCAGCAGATGGGCGACAGAAAACCGGAGCGCCACGCTGGTAAGGGTGAATACCAGGAAGAAGAGGTCGGGATTGAGCTGACGTGATGCCGCATAGGCGCTCTGATAGGTTGACAGCCCCGAGAAGATACAGGCCGCGACCACGATCATGACAATCGGTGCGGCCGTCGCGTGTCGAAGCAGAGCGACAGTCGTGGCCAAGGTGACCTCGATGTGCGGCATAGATACTGAGGGCATGCTCAACATGGCACGTCGCGCCACGCCTAGGCAGATGGCTGCGATGACGCAGGCGATCGCGAACAGTACGTACATGATCGCCATTGAGCCTGTATATGCTGCCAAAAGGTAGCCGAGCGGAGTTGCTAGGCCAAGGCCGGCCATCTGCGCGCCAGACAAGATCGTCAGATGTTGGATACGCGCCGTCGGGTGTAGATGGCGGATGATCTGCAGCGGCGATAGGATGAACAATACGGACCACCCCACGCCAACGAGCATGCCGCCGGCATAGGCGATTCGTTTGTCGACGACTGCAGCGGCAAAGGCTGCCATGGCCAGCGCCATCACGATCGAGGCGGCAGCTATCGTCGGCATAATTCCAACACGCTGAGCCAGGCGACCTGCCAGGCAGCAACACACGAGTGTTGTAACCATGCCACTTGAAATTATGGAGCCCGCGACGTCATGCTCCATGCCGAGAATTTCCATATACTCCGGCAATATGAAGCTCGTGCCATAGGCTGCAGCAATGACGCTCGATGCGAGCAGAAATGGTCCGGAAGCGCGGTAAGGTAGTCTGCAAGCGAGGCGGTCTGCAGCTGCAGGGGGGGCGATACGCAAGATAGAGGACCGTGCCGTGTTCATGTGATCACGCCCATCTTTTCTGCCATTGTCATTGCATCGAACACGGCGTTCTGCTCGGCCGGACTCTCGTAGCCGCCGAGGAGTTGCCCCGATTGATCGACATAGAATGGCTGTCCGAGGAGGCTGTTGATAATGAGGCTATTGCGGTAAGCCACCAGCGACAGGTTTGCGCTCTGTAATCCGTGCTGGAGACGGCTTTGATTCTGCAAATAGACCGGTCCTGGCATGTTCTGCGTGAAGCTGACGGAGTAGTCAGGGCCGAGCACGGGCAGGTTGTCCTCCATGAGCGCGTTGCTGAGGAGCGACCGCAAAAAGAGGGGAGTGCGCGGCTGAAAGCCCGTAGCGAGGACTATGCGATCAACGACGATCCTGTCATGCTGCTGCTTCGTGAGACCGGTCAGATCTACTTGCCAGCGCTTGTTGAGCGGCGTGATGTGCTTGACGGCGACACTGGGGAGTAAATGGAAACTCTCAGACAATGCACCTTCCACCGCGCGTTCATACAGAACGTCATAGAGCCGATTGCACAATTCGGCTGAAATGCCATCGCTTGTCAGCTTTTCATTGTCGATGATGGCACGGCGGTGCTGAAGCGGCAGGGCGTGAAAGCGCCGGCTGTAACGGGGCATATAGGCCTCGTTGACGAAACTGGTATCGTCCATCGCAAACAGGTTTGAGCGCGAGGTGACCCAGGTTATCCGAGGAGAATCGGCGCGATTGAGCATGTGCTCGGCAATCTCCGCGCCGCTCTGACCACCTCCCACAATGAGCACATGCTCGTCCGGTCGAGGTGAGCCACAGCCAAGATAGTCGGCCGCATGGTAAACGCTGTCGCCAACGTAGGCTTTAGCGCACGGGGGGATCTTTGGCTCGATGCCAATTGCTACCACCACGGCGCGTGCCAGGTGTGAAGTTGTGCTCGTACTGACGTGATAGGCGTCCCCGAAGGGGGCAACGTCTAAGACTTCTTCGTTGAAGCGGACCGTGCCGAGTTGACGTGCGACCCACCGATAATAGTCAGTGAACTCCCGCCGAGAAGTCGAGCCGTTGCGTTTGTTGATGAAACTGTAGAGCCGCCCGTGGTGTGCGAGGTAATTGAGGAAAGAATAGGGACTGGTAGGGCTTACCAAGGTCACGCAATCCTTGAACGGCGATACTTGTAGGCGGCTGTTTGGAAGCGCCATCCCCGGATGCCAGCAGAATGCTTCGCGTTTCTCCAGGAATAGTGCGCGTAGAGGTGTCGGTTCAATCAGCGCTGCTAGGCTGAGATTGAACGGACCGATTCCGACGCCGATGACATCCAACGTATCCACGAAGTTCTCTCTCACGCTTTTGTAAGGTCCCGCTTGAGGAAGATTGTCAGTTGCAGCGTATGAAAGCCTACAATCTGACGCTGCGTGAGATGCAAGATGTTTTGTCGTCCTCCGTATCGAATGTTTTGAGTTAGGTGCCGCCTCTCCTCGCCGACTGCGTCTCACACACGGACGAATCTGATCGACGGCGAAAAGACATAGATCGGCATAAAGCCATGCCAGGACATGTATAGTCACCAGCCGCGCGCAAGCGATGTAAACGACTGTCGCATCTGCTGAAAGCGTTATCTATGGGTGGCTCGCGGACACAGCTTGCTGAGAATGCGGTACGACTTGAGGTGTTGCGGCTGCCGCCATCTGAGTGAGGCGAGGCGTGCGATAGAAAAGCCTACCGTCAGGCTCGAAAGCTCTTTGCTAGTCGCAAAAAGTTCTTCAGCAGAGCATCCCCTTGTGGGGTCAGGATCGATTCGGGATGAAACTGGACGCCAAAGGTCGGTTGATCGCGATGCGCAATGGCCATGATCTCGCCCTCGTCCGAGCGTGCCGTTACCATGAGGTGTGAGGTGTGTGACTGATCGATCTCAATAATTAGGGAATGGTAGCGCCCCACGCAGAGAGGAGAAGGCAGTCCTTCGAATAGTCCTGCGCCGCCATGCGTGACATATGAGGAGCGGCCGTGCATGGGGCGACGTGCGCGTGCCACCTGTGCGCCGAACACACTTCCGATGCACTGGTGCCCAAGGCAAATGCCGAAAATCGGGACACGGCCTGAAAGTTCGCGAACGATCGAGGTAGATATTCCCGCCTCTGATGGGGAGCAGGGGCCGGGGGATATGACCACGGCGCGCGGCTTGAGACGAGCAACATCATCGACGCCGACCACGTCATTGCGAACCACTTCCGTTGCTTCACGGAGCCTGCGGAAGTAGCGCGCAATGTTGAAGACGAAGGAATCGTAGTTGTCGATGATGACGATCAAGAAACACCCGAATAATTTGTCGCAAATGCGTCAAACATGCGCTGTGCCTTTACGATTGTCTCCTCGTATTCGGCCGCTGGATCCGACATCGCCGTGACCCCGCCGCCTGCGTGAAACACAGCCAAGCCGCCATCGATCGTGACAGTGCGGATTGCTATCCATGTAGCCGTTGAATGCGATGAAGCCGATCGCCCCGCAATAGACCTTACGTGCCACCCGCTCGATTCCAGTAATAATTTCCATCGATCTCACCTTCGGTGCTCCAGTAATGGAGCCGCCCGGAAAGCAAGCGCGAAGGAGGGCAACTGCATCTTGGCTTTCTTTCAGTTCACCCGTAACGACCGACACGAGGTGGTGCACCGAGGCGAAGGATTCGAGAGTGCACAGCGCCGTAACGTCAACCGAATGCGAAGTGCATACACGTGACAGATCACTCCGCAGAAGATCGACGATCATGATGTTCTCGGCACGATCTTTGTCTGAAGCGACCAGGAGTTGAGCCCGACGCTTATCTTCCTTGGGATCAGTAGAGCGCGCGCACGTGCCTTTGATGGGGCGCGTTTCGACCCCTCGTCCGTCGAGCTTCAGGAAACGCTCCGGCGAGCTTGATGCAATGGCGAGAGTGCCGTAGCGCAAGAGCGCTGCAAACGGTGCCGGGTTCAATGACCGCAATTGGCAGTAGAAGGCAACAGGATCAAATGAGGTCGGTAGGCGCGCGCTAAAGCGCTGCGCAACGTTGACTTGAAAAACGTCTCCGGCCTGAATCAGGTCGATCACGCGTTGTACCGCCGCAATGTAGCCTTCGCGGCTAAAGTTCGAGTGCCATGGTCCGACCGCGCCATAGGTGTCATTCCGCGCCGGATCTGAGGTGGCAAGAAGAGCTGCGAACTCATTGGCTCGATGGCGTGCACGGGCGGCTCGGCGCGCGGGATCCTGCTCCGGCCACCCCGTAGAGAAGATCCAGCATCTGTTCTCGTGGTGATCGTAGCTGATGACCACGTCATAAAAATGCAGAATGGATTGAAACGAGCGGTGTTCGGACGCTGCCGGAACTGGCAATCGCTCCAACGTCCTGTTCAGGTCGTAGCTAAAGTATCCGGCCGCCCCGCCTTGAAATGGCGGCAGATCAGGGCGACGCTCTTGCGGATAGTTAGCAAGTAGGGTGCGAAGGACGTCCCATGGATCACGCTCAACACCCTCTCCGTTCCAACTTGCCCGTCCGTCCGCAACCATATAGGTGCCGAACGGATCGCAGGTCAGATAAGAGTAACGCCCTAGGATCCCGTGGCTTGCTGCGCTGTCAAGAAATGTAAGATGGAGGCGGCGGGCGAGGCGCCGCATGGCCGTGACAGGGGCAATCCATTGCAGTTCCTGGACATGCATTAGCTATCAGTCACCAGCGAGTGGTATTCGCGCGCTTCCGATTGTGGCCCGACAGGCGAGAGCGAGGGTCGATCGGAGACAAGCTCGTGAGACCGGCGGTCAGCTTAGCCTCAGCCAGCAGAGACCGCGCGCCGAGTGAGGAGCCGGACATCGGTCGATACACAGTAGTCTACCGCGAACCGCAGTTCGCGCAGCGGCCGTACTCGCCTGATCGATTCCTGGTAAAGATCATGCGCCTTGTAGGCTGCGAGTTCCGCCTCGCTCTCGAACTCACCATAAACGATGACGTCAATCTCGTTGCCGAGCTGGTCGCTCTTGCGGTTACGAGCAACCTCCAGCCGGCTTGCATGCGGGATATTTTTGAGAACCGATAATCCTTCGATGATCCTGTCAATGTGCGCCTCATCCTTGGCGGTGAACAGAACGATGTGACGGATCATGGTTGGCTCTGGGAGTGCTATTTGAGATGGGGCGCATAACTAGCTTGGGATCGTGCGCCGCGCAATGCAACTCTGCCGCATCGTTGCTTGATGATAAATTGTGCGCTGTTGCACTCCGCAACTTACCTTGGCATGGGTGTTTCTTGATCAAGAGGAAGGGCCAAGCGCTCAATGGTTTGAATGTGACGCGCGAGCAGGTTACAGGCTTGATCAAGGTTGCGCCCTCGCAAGGCCTGCAAGATGAGGCGGTGATCTTGGTTGGACCGTGGGCGCCAGCCGGCCGTCCGCGCCATCGCGAACACTAGCCTAGAGTTCGCAAGTTGTAGTTCATCAAGGCTGGCGAGCAGTCGCGGCACCGCACAGGGTGCAACCAGAGCATAATGAAAGGCCCGGTTGGCCATCTCAAAATCCTCAATGGTTTTGGCGTTGTCTCCTTCAAGGAGGGCGAGTTCAATGCGTGCCAGGTGGACCGATGAGAGCTTTGGAGCTGCATTGCGTAGCGCGACCACCTCCAGCGCAGCACGCATCTCCGCGATCTCCTTGACCGAATTCGTATCGAGCGGAGCAACCCGCACGCCGCGGCGAGGCGCACTCACAACAAGATGTTGAGCCTCCAATTGTCGGAAAGCCTCGCGCACCGGGACGTGGCTCGAGTTGAATTCCCGTGCGACATGATCCTGCCGAAGTGGAGAGTCTGGCTGCAGCGCGCCGTTGATAATGCGCTCACCAATCGACTCGGCGATGCGTCCTGAAGTCGTTCTATTCTCGCCCATCATAGATTATCTACTGGAAAAATGCGTGCGCCCCGATAACACATCGATTAGCATCGATCCAATGTCGCTGACGATGGATAATTTGCGCGATTATCTATGATTACGGGCTCGGTGCTTATGGACGTTTGTGCGGAAGTTGACCAGAAGGAAAGCTGCGAGCTCGCGCAGGTCGGCGGGAAATGGCAACGTGTCGAGGCCGAGGCGCTCTATGGTCAGCCTTTCGCTGAGCTGATGTTTCGAGCGCAAAGCGTTCATCGCAACAACTTCGATCCGAACCACGTCGAAACAGCTAGCCTTCTCAGCGTCAAGACGGGTGGCTGCCCAGAAGACTGCGGCTACTGCTCGCAGAGCGCGCACTACGAGACGGGGGTGAACGCGACCCGCCTGATGGATTGCAGCGATGTGGTCGCGAAAGCGCAGCGCGCTAAGGAGGCAGGCGCGACCCGGTTCTGCATGGCTGCGGCCTGGCGAAGTCCGAAGGACCGTGATCTCGATCGGGTCTGCGAGATGGTTAGCGCCGTCAAAGAGCTTGGCCTGGAAACCTGCGTCACGCTCGGCATGCTGACGCCGAAACAGGCGACGCTGCTTTCCGAGGCGGGGCTCGACTTCTATAATCACAACGTGGACACCTCGCCTGATTTTTACGGCAGGATCATCACCACCCGCACGCTGCAGGACCGTATTGACACGCTTGAGCACGTGCGCGAGGCGGGCATCAAGATCTGCTGCGGCGGTATTATCGGTATGGGCGAACGTGTTGAGGACCGCCTCGACATGCTCGTCCTGCTCGCCAACCTCCGAACACCTCCGGAAAGCGTGCCGATCAATCTTTGGAACGAGGTCAAGGGGGTTCCTGTCGTTGACGCCGCGGAGGCTCCCGATCCGATTTCGCTGGTGCGTCTGGTCGCAACCGCCCGGATCATGATGCCGAAGAGTGTAATCCGGTTGTCCGCCGGGCGGCGCTCCATCAGCGACGAATTGCACGCACTGTGCTTTTTGGCAGGTGCAAATTCAATTTTTATCGGGGACGTGCTGTTGACGACTAAGAATCCGACAGCCGATCGCGACGCAAGGTTGCTGACCAAGCTCGGCATCACATCCGCCCTTGCCTGAACCAACCAGGCAACGAGCGCGCTATGGGCAGACCTCCAAGATTAGGTGAGAAATGCAGATTACCTTGTTGAAAGGCAAAATTCACTGCGCATCGGTGACCGAAGCCGATCTGCACTACGAAGGCTCGATCTCAATCGATCGAGCGCTGCTGGACGCGGCAGGGGTCCTGGTGAACGAGCGTGTTGAAATTCACAACGTTGAAACCGGCGCGCGGTTCGCCACTTTTGTCACCGAAGCGCCGCGCGGCTCGGGTACCGTAGACTTGAATGGGGCGGCTGCGCGACTGGCGCTACCCGGAGACAAAATCAGCATCTTTGCATACGTCTTGCTTGATGAGGCGGAAGCCAAGACGTTCAGACCCCGCATTGTGCTCGTTGATCGAGAGAATCGAATATTGCCGGTTTGATCGCCAAGCGACCAACTGAAGCCGTTTTTCTGCGCGCTGGTCAGAATTTTGCGCGATTTCAAAGCCCTCAGAGTGCACAATGAATTCAATCCAGGAGAGAAATTGTGCCCCTTATACCTTGGCGTTGAACGTCCTGAAGGAAGACCACCGGTTGCGCAGCCTCACTCCGCGTGCAGGAATTGATTTCACGTCGAACGACTATTTGGCGCTCGCGAGCGCGCCGCGCATGAAGAAGGCTTCTTGGGAGCGATCGAGGCCGGCACACCGATCGGGGCCGGCGGTTCGCGGCTCCTGCGTGGCAACTGCGAGGAACACGAAAGTCTTGAAGCCGAAGCTGCTAGGTTCTTTGGCGCCGAAACAGCGCTCTTCTTTGGCGGCGGTTATGTCGCGAATTTTGCGGTCCTGACGACGGTGCCGCAGAAAGGCGATCTGCTCGTTCTCGATTCTCTGGTGCACGCGAGCATCCATGAAGGCGCGCGAGCTGGCCGCGCTGACTTTCGGATGAGTGCGCATAACGACCCACAGTCGGTTGAAAGCACGATCTGTGACTGGCGGGCGAAGGGCGGAGTTGGCCGCATCTGGATCGTGGCCGAGAGTCTCTACAGCATGGACGGCGATTTCGCGCCCCTCAAAGAGCTGGTTGCGCTCGCCGATCGGCATGATGCGTTCCTGATGGTGGATGAGGCCCATGCAACAGGTGTTTACGGTCCGAGGGGGCGGGGGCTCACCGCCCCTTACGAGGGGCGAGAAAACCTCCTGGTCGTTCATACTTGCGGCAAAGCGCTCGGCGCTGCGGGGGCGCTTGTCACGGCATCCGGCATCCTGCGAGACTTCATGGTCAATCGGTGCCGTCCCTTTATCTTCGCCACCGCCCCCTCGCCGTTGCTTGCCGTCGCCGTTCGGGAGGCGATTCTGATCCTGCAGCAGGAACCCGAGCGTCAGCAGCGCCTCATCGAGCTCGTCGCGTTCACTCACCGGCAGATGAAGCAGTGCGGTCGGAAAAGTTCTTCGGACTCGCAGATCGTGCCATACATCGTGGGCGATAACGCGCGTGCGATGCGGCTCGCCTCTGCGTTGCAGGCTCGCGGCTTCGATATCCGTGGAATTCGCCCGCCAACCGTGCCGGCGGGCACGGCCCGCTTGCGAGTTTCGCTGACGCTCAATGTCTCCGAGGGTGACATACGCGCAATGCTCGACGCATTGGTCGAGGAAACGGAAGGCATTCTTCAATGAGTCCAAGGATCGTGGTGACGGGCACAGATACCGGAATCGGAAAAACGGTATTTTCGGCTGGGCTTGCGAACCTTCTCGCTGCAAATTATTGGAAACCGATCCAGGCTGGCCTCGACGGAGAGACCGATACCGAGACAGTCGTACGATTAGGTGGCTTGTCGGCCGCTCGCATCATCCCAGAGCGCTATCGCCTTCGAACCCCCGCTTCGCCCCACTATTCCGCTGAGGTTGAAGGAATTCGCCTCGAGGCAGGTTCGCTCGATGTGCCAGACACCGGGGGGCAGCCATTGGTCATCGAGGGCGCGGGCGGGCTGATGGTGCCGCTGAGTGGCGATACACTTTATATCGACGTGTTCGAGCGCTGGCGGATTCCTGTTGTGCTCTGCGCGAGCACAGAGCTGGGCACTATCAATCACTCACTGCTCTCGATAGAGGCTCTCCGAAAGCGTGAGATCCCCATTCTCGGAATGGCCTTCATCGGCGAGCGAAATTCCGAGACACAGACCGTCATTCGCGAGATGGGGCGGGTGCGTTGGCTGGGGCGGTTGCCGTGGCTCTCTCCCCTTACGGCGGACACGCTGCAGGCTGCGTTCATAACCTCATTCCGGGCAGATAGCTTCAAGTTGCATGCCAAAGACTAAGTCTCCGATCTGGCATCCGTTCACGCAACACGCTCTTCAAGCCGAAATGACAAGGGTTGTTCGTGGTAGTGGTACCTATCTCTACACCTCGGATGGTCGCCGTATCATCGATGCAATCTCATCCTGGTGGGTGGTGACGCATGGTCATTGCCATCCACATATTGTGCGCGCGATTCAGGAACAAGCAGGCAAGCTCAATCAGATCATTTTTGCCGGCCACACCCACGATCCTGCGGAGGAAGTTGCCGCCCAGCTCCTGAAGCTCGCCCCACGCGGCCTCGAGCATGTCTTTTTCTCGGACAGCGGCTCAGCAAGCGTCGAAGTGGCGCTAAAAATGGCGCTTGGCTATTGGCATAGTGTGGGCAAGCAACGAGTACGCATCGTCGTGATGCAACATTCCTATCATGGCGACACCATAGGTGGGATGTCGGTCGGTGCCCGCGGCGTCTTCAACGAGGCGTACGGACCCTTGCTGTTCGACGTCACCTCAGTGCCGTTTCCCACGCCAGGTCGTGAGCAGGACACGCTGGACGCCCTTGAGGCGGCTTGTCGAAACGAAATTCCGGCAGCGTTTGTTGTGGAGCCTCTGATACTAGGGGCCGGCGGAATGCTGATGTATCCAGCCTGGGTGCTCAGGGAGATGAAGCGGATCTGCGAGGCTTCTGACGTCCTTTTCATTGCCGATGAGGTCATGACCGGCTGGGGTCGCACGGGAACACTCTTCGCGTGCGACCAGGCCAATATCACACCAGATATCGTCTGTTATTCCAAGGGCATTACGGGAGGAGCGCTTCCCTTGGCGGTAACACTCTGTCGCGCGGATATTTTCGACGCCCACTATTCGAAAGATCGGACGCGCACGTTCTTTCATTCGAGCTCATATACCGCAAATCCCGTGGCCTGCGCGGCCGCAAGAGCCAATCTGGATCTCTGGCAAGATCCCAATACTCGCCAACGCTTGGCGGCGATCGCCGTGATGCAAGAACAGGCAATTGAGCCATTCCGGGCCGATGCACGCTTCGAAAACGTTCGTCGAACTGGCACGGTTGCAGCACTCGATATGAAGACCAGCGATTCGGGCTATCTGGCGGACATCGGTCCGAAGCTTCACGCCTTCTTTAAGAATCGAAACCTGCTGCTGCGGCCGCTCGGCAATACGGTCTATGTGATGCCGCCCTACTGCGCGACAGCGGCAGATATTGATGAATCTATGCTGGCATCTGGGATGCCGCGGATGCGTTGGCTGGAAAGGACGCACTGCTGGCATAGAAGGCGAAAGCGAGCGTTTATTACTTTCTCGGCGCAGTTGCGATGATCGCAATCGCCTGAACCTTACCCTGCCGAAGGCGTCAGTAAAGGACTGAGACAGCGCTGAAATTGGCACGCGTCCGATCCGACCCGACGCGCTATGCTTTCAGCCATAATAAAATGCAGCCCGGAAATATCAAACGTCCTTCGTCATGCTGGATGAACGCTGATCTCCACCGTGGCTATCGGTCGCTTGTCCAAGCGGACCCAGCAAGATGCAACGTCTCGATCCGCGCGCCGGGATCAGCGGACCGACCTCATCGACATGAATTCTGCGCGATTGCGCCTAAGTTCGCGCAATTTATGCGCGTCTGCGGCCTACGTAACGAGTCTGCAGCGAGAGGGCGTGATATGCCGATGTCGTCACCGGTCTTGGGATTGTCGACGATCGGCCAGGAGGCCGGTCGACCGCGCAGAGCGAGCCACGCAAGGACAAAGAACGCAAAGCAAACCGCGTGGCTCTTGTCACGGCCTGTCCATCGACCCCGGTCTTTCGTCAATCTTGTGTAACAAACCCAAACTAGAGGCTGCGAATGGTCGACATCTCGCCCAGCTCTCGCTTCGAGCGTGCTGATCAGAAACGCAGCGGAAATGATCATGGACTGAATAGCATTCTGATGCGTGCCTCAATTATTGCAATACGGCTCATACTACCAATTCTTCGTCGTCTTCGCCCGAGCCTGCGAACCAAGATTGCCATGCTTGGAATAGGGGGCGTGCTCGTTACAGGGGCAATTAGTGTCCTTGGGCTCGATTATATTGCTCAGGTTCAGCGAGAGGCAGACCGGAGCATTCACCTTCGTGCTCACCTGGCGGCGACTTCAGAAGCGTTTATCGAGTCGCAGCAGCTTGCGTTGGAGTTTCTGCGCAAGCACAATGAGGCATTGATCACGCGGCAGGCCCAAAGCCTCAGCAAGGAGCTGGTCGGCCTCGATCAGATCGAGGAGTACGTTGCCCCCTTGCCGGAACGCGATCCGCTAAAAGACGTATCGTTCCTGCGCGCCGGAATTGGCCTTTACGCGACACGTTTCAACAACATCGTTTCAGCGCAGCGCGTGCTCGGGTTCGCAGAAAATGATGGCCTCCAGGGCAAGCTGCGCGAGGCCGTGCATCAGGCCGAATCCCGGCTTACGCTGATCGATCAACCGCAGCTAACTGTGTTGATGCTGAAGATGCGGCGACACGAAAAGGATTTCATGCTTCGGCGCGAGGAGAAGTACGGCGATGAGCTCGACAAGCGGGTCGCCGAGTTCCAGGCTACCCTCGCTGCTTCGGAGTTGGCGCCCTCCGCCAAGGCGGAACTCAAGAGCCTTATCGAGTCCTACCGGTCGAGCTTCGTCGCCTTTCTGGTGGCTCAACGGGCGTTGGATGATCAAGTTGACGATCTCGGCCAGATCTACGGCCGGAATCGTCCTCTCTTATTGAAAGCGATGGCGACAGCCGACGCCCGCGCTGTCGCTGCGGAAGAGCGCGCATCGCGGATCCGCCAGATGCTGGGTGTGGGAATTGGGCTTGCCACGCTCGTCATCGGTTTTGTTGCCATCGTTGTCGGGCAGACAATGGCCCGGCTGATCGCCCGTATGACCAAAGCGATGCGTCAACTGGCGGCGGGCCAGTTCGAGGTGACTCTGCCTGGGCTTGGCCGTTCGGACGAGATAGGCGAGATGGCGCAGGCCATGGAAGCGTTCAAGCTTAAGTCAAAAGAAACGGCGCAGGCCGAGTTTGCTGCGAATCTGGAACAGGATCGCTTGGCGGGAATGCGACGTAAGGAGGAGCTGGAGAAGCTTGCCAGGATCTTTGAAGATGCGGTCAGCGGCGTCATCGACACACTGTCATCTGCCTCGACCGAACTGGAGGCCTCTGCCCGCAGCTTGACTGACACGGCGCACAATACACAGGAATTCTCTAACAAAGTCGCCTTTGCCTCGGAGGAAGCTTCGGGCAACGTTCAGGTTGTCGCTGCACGTACCGTGGAAATGATGGCGTCTGCTACGGAGGTTGAACGCCAGGTCGAGCAATCTGCAGTAATCGCCAGAGGCGCCGTGCGTCAGGCCGAAGAAACCAACCGAAGGATAAAGCACCTATTAGCAGCGGCCCTAAAGATTGGTGGCGTGGTTGAGCTGATCGCCGCAATTGCGAGGCAAACAAACCTTTTGGCTCTTAACGCGACGATCGAGGCTGAACACGCGGGTAGGGCCGGCCGCGGCTTTGCCGTCGTGGCGCACGAGGTAAAGTCGCTGGCAACACAGACGGCGAAAGCGACCTCTCAAATTGCAGAGCAAATCGCAGGCATCCAGGAGGCCACGGAGGAGTCGGTCAGCGCTATCGCAGAGATCGGCAACAGTATCGGCAGGATCTCGCAAATCGTATCGACGATTGCTGCTGCGACCGAAGCGCAGGGTACGGCAACCAAAGATATTGCACATAATATCCAACATGCGGCACAAATGTCGACGCAAGTCGCCAGCAACATCCGGCAGGTTGCATTGAGCGCCTCAAGCACCGGCGCGTCATCCTCGCAGGTGCTGATATCTGCGAATGCGCTGGCCCAAAGCGGCCATCGCCTCAAACTGGAAGTCGATGGCTTTCTCGCCGGGGTCAGGTCGTGATCATCCGGAACTACTGCAGGACTATTTCGCGATGTGATTATTTGCTCTCATTTGGGGTCTCAGAATGCCTGCCTATCTAGCGTCGTATGATTTGAAGCAGACCAAGCCCGATCCTCACCCTACCTTTTTGAAACAAGCAGCGGCGCAGGGCTGGAAACTGTGGATCCTTGGCTCGAATAACGTGCGCTATCGACTTCCAAGCACGACCTTGGTCGGCACATTTGACAGTTTGGCCGTTGCCGAGGCTAGGCTCGAAGCAGCCCGCTTGGCAACAGAGAACGAAATGGGGGGCACCGTCACGACGAGCAAGCGGATTGTTGCGGAATACGGACCAACTCGGTTCAATTCTGACGAGCGGCTGAGCGCGTAAAGGCAAAGACCAACGGAGCTGTGCTGGCTGCCGAACCTCATCATAAGCCTCGCTGCGTCATTGGCTTCACCGGCCTAGAGCTCGGACCTGGGGAGCCTTTGCCCGCGCCCGGTCTTGCGTCCCTCGTCAATATGCGAGCGCCGGCCCTGTCAGGATCCTGTGCACAAGCCGTCGTCTTCGTCTCTGGCAAGGTGAGTGAGGGGCGGGCCTCCTCTGTTGCTAGGCGCATGTGTTAAGCAACCGGTCCCCATTTGCAGGCTGACCCGGAATCTCTTTTTATGGTCGCGCAATCATTGGATGCACCGGCGCATCTGTTCTTGACTTTTGAGGCGCACGTTTGTTGTTTCACGCTGATATCGACAATTCCTGTCTTCCTGGCGAAACGACGACTCTGGTATGGGGGTCGGATGACGGATCGGACTTAAGATGAGCCACATTTCGGAATCGCCTGTTGAACGCGTCACGATTCCAGTATTGCAGCGGTGGAAAGGCGAGGGGCGGCGTGTCGCGATGACCACCGCTTACGATGCAGTCGCGGCACGCATCGCCGACCCCATTGTCGACATTATTCTTGTCGGGGATAGCGTTGGCAATGTCTGCCTCGGTTTCGACAATACGCTGCCGGTCAGCATGGCGATGATGAACCATCACCTCGAGGCGGTAGCGCGCACAAAACCTCGTTCATTGCTTGTGGCCGACATGCCCTTTCTAAGCTTTCACCTCACTCCCGAGGAGACAATTCGGAACGCCGGAGGCTTCCTGCAGGTTGGAGCCGATGCCGTGAAACTAGAGGGTGGGGTAAAACGTGCCGAAATCGTACGTACCTTGGTCGATTGCGAGATTCCAGTAATGGGCCACCTCGGCCTGACGCCGCAGAGCGTCAATATGATGGGTGGATTCAAAGTGCAGGGCCGGAATGCCGATGATGCGTTGCGTCTGCTCGACGACGCCCACCGACTGCAGGAGGCCGGATGTTTTGCTCTCGTCTTGGAGGGTATCCCGGCAGAGCTCGCCGCCCGCGCGACCGAGTCCCTGAGGATACCGACGATTGGAATCGGGGCCGGCCCCAGTTGCTCGGGCCAGGTACTTGTGCTGCATGATGTGCTCGGCTTGACCGAAAGTCATCGGCCAAAATTCGTTCGCACCTATGTGGAAGGTTTTCGGCTACTTCAGGAGGGGCTGTCGCGCTGGGCCGCAGATGTCCGCACCGGTGCATTCCCGACGCCACAAGAATCCTATCGTCTTCCCGAAGGGCTGAGTGATGCGATCGCAAACTGGGCACCTTCCTATCCAACCTGACGTAAAGCTCAAACATGCAAACGATTACGACGGTCACAGAGCTTCGTAGCGCTCTTGGAAGAGTTCGGGACAAGCATGTTGGCTTCGTACCGACAATGGGCTACCTGCACGACGGCCACATGGCATTGGTCAAGGCAAGTCGTGCGCGATGCGACGTCACCGTCCTAAGTATCTTCGTCAACCCCACTCAGTTCGGGCCAACCGAGGACCTCAGCACTTATCCGCGCAACTTTTTGCGTGATGAACAGCTGTGTCGCGACGCTGGAGTTACGATCCTCTTCGCCCCAGATGCACACGAGGTCTATCCGGCTCAGTTTGAGACCTTCGTCGAACCCGGCGAACTCGCAAGATCATTATGCGGGGCTTTCAGGCCTGAACATTTTCGCGGTGTGGCAACCGTCGTCTGCAAGCTGTTCAATATGGTTCTGCCGGATATCGCATTTTTCGGACAGAAAGATTTCCAGCAATGCGCGGTCGTGCGTCGGATGGCCATTGATCTCAATCTTCCGATCGAGATCGTCACCGTGCCAACCGTTCGGGAGCCGGACAGGCTCGCCATGAGCAGCCGTAATCGATATCTCAATAAGGAAGAGCGGCTGCGAGCTCTTGCGATCAGTCGCGGTCTATTCGCTGCGGAGGCCGAATTTCGCGTAGGCGAGCGTGAATGCGAGAAGCTTATGGCAGTCGCCAGGCGGCATTTGGATGAAGTTGACCGTCTGCAGTACCTCGAGCTCGTCGATGCCGACACGCTTCAGCCGGCCTGTAGTCCCCTGAGCCAACCTGCGGCTCTGTGCGCTGCGGCCTACGTCGGTTCGACGCGGCTTATCGATAACGTGATTCTTTCGGCCGGAAGTGAGCACGGATTACGGCCCGATCAGACTCGAATGACACTATCGAGGTGTGACGACACTGGGCGGTAGAACCACTACCCGCTCTGCTCGCTTATGACTGCGGCTGTCACAAGTCCATACATATAGCGAACCAAGGGCCAATGGGGCATTCCGATTCGGCCCGTCTTGCCGTGTTCATATGGGGTAATTTCTTTGGCGCCCGCAATCCGCCTTAAAGGCTAGATGTCAGCTGGCCCGCAGTGACGATCCTGACCCAAGCGCTCGAGACGAGAATCTGATTGTCGCCCTTGGTCGTGCGCGCTGCTGGGTGCCTTCGCCTTGGCCCATCCTGACCTGGTGGTGCAACTGGTCGCGCCGCCCAGGACCTTTTCGCTGTCGCGGCGCGCCGACATGGTGGTGACGCTCGACCGACGAAAGCAGGGACGTCTCTTCGTGCGCAAGCTGACCGACTGTTCGCTCGGAATCTACGCCGCCCGCTACTACTTCGATACTCATGGGGCGATGGAGGACAAGGCCGATCTCGCCGACTACCCTTTCGTTACGCATGTCGACGATTTGGCCCACAGCCGCGCACTCGACTATTCGGCCTCCCTCGCAAACCGCATGAGGCGCCGCTTCGAGGGCGGCAGCGTGATCGGGCAGGTCGAGGCCGTCCGCGCCAGTTCAGGAATCGGTCTCCTGCACGTACATCGCCCGAGAGGATCCGGACCTGGTCCGGGTCCTGCCCGCGATCCGCTTCACGCGCAGCTATTGGCTCCTGGCTCACCCCGACACGCGTGACCTGCGGAGCCTCGCCGAGGTGCAGCGGGAGATTGTCGAGAGAGTGAAGGCGGCGCAGCGTTCGTTTCTGGTCGACTGAGGCGCGACACCTCTGGATGTTATGCGTCGCCAGCAATCCACTCGACCAAACCGTTTGCGCAAGAGGCCGGCCATGACATTCAAGCCATAGGGCATCCCGCAAGGATGATGGCCGTGCGGAACCGTACGACGTCGCCCCGGAAACAGCGATGGTCGCCGCAAGCTGCTGGTCCTCGGTGTAAAAGCGCTGGATTCTGAAACCGTGGCGGAGTGCAAAATGGTTGCGATTGGCTATCTTAAGTTAAAATCCGTCAGGAATCATTTTCCGTTCGCAGGATTTCGACTCAACTACCCTCCGGATTGCAATAATCACGATTGGAGTGCCTTTATAGTCAGAGACCTCGGTAGAGCCCCTCCAAGGGAGCGGTTGCTTCGCCAAATCGGTGCACATCAAACGCTGTCGAACCTGATCTCCTCCGTACGGCCCGGCAGCTTGGCAAGTGCCAGAGTCGCGCGTGCTGCGCGCGTAGTGCTGCGCCGAAGAAATAACGGGGAAAGGTATCCACTAATACGCCTACAGGAGGCGAGAATGCGTAATGGCTTCCAGAATTCGGAGTATGGTTCGGCAAACGGCTGTGCGGTCTGCGGTGGCCGGTTCGGTCTGATCCGCTACTCTCCAAGAAATGCGTCGATCGGTCCAGGGCGCGTCGGGAGGCCGATCAAAAGTGGCTTCACTGGTCGCGAGCGGCCTAACACGTGCCGTGTATCACATAGACCTCGAAGGCGTTTGCATTCTTCGTTTCGGATGCTCCACGACTGCGTTACCGGGCATAGCCATTTGTCTGCGAGACAGTCGGAAAATATCCACCGCTATCGCCGAAGCCGCATGTGATTGCGGCCGGAACGAGAATTGGCGCGCCTTCGGACCTTGAACGCCAAACTCTCAAGACCGCACGGAGTACACTAACGAGCCCATGCTATGAAGTTCATTCTCGTGAATCACCGGACCCCGCACGGCGAGCAAAGCTGTACCGCCTGTTCTCGGTCGTTAGGTTCTGGTTACCTGCGAGATGTTGTCACGCGTAGAGAATATTGCGGCTACGATTGCTATCGGCGCTGTCGCTTAAAAGACCTTCCCCTTCTTTTCCATACTCCGCGTGCCTTCCTTGGACATGATAGGAAGGATGATTTTCCAGTTGGGTTAGCGGCCCTACTGACTGCGGCTTCGTGCTGGATACAGGTCGGGGTAGCCACAATCTCGTGGATCAACACAGTGGCGTGTTCCGCAGAACCGTCTAGGTCTGAAAGACCTCCGTCGGTTTAGGCACGGAGGGAGCGTGGGGAGTCCGCGCGTTATGGCCTGGTGATTGCAGGTCGAATCGTTTGGACCTCGCGTGATGCCTAGGACGGCCACAAAAGCCGACCTGCGGTTGATTTTCGAGGTAGAACGAAGGTGCTTCCTTCCGTTGAGCCGTATGCCAACACCATCGACAGAGAAGTCGCGAATGATAGAGGGGCGCGCGTCCTGTCATCTGGTCGCCGCTCTGGAACGGTGCTCGCCCCGGCGGGGCCGCCGCTCGTCGAAGCGGCGGCCCCTTGCCGCGAAGGAGCCGGCTACGCGAAACATCGGCACCTCGGCGGCTGCATCAGGATGGCCGCGGTTGATGCGGGCGACAACGAGCTTTGCCCATTAGCGTTACCGATTATGGTTTTCGGCGTGCAGTGTTGCAGTGCTGCATGCTACTGTCGTGATGTGATAAATGGGCCATTTAAAGCAACTGCTTGTTTGAGAGAGAGATGACGCTTTCGGTTGAGTTGATCGTCAACGGCTATGTCAGGCTGAGGGATCGTGGGGCGCTAGAGGACCTTCTTGCGCATCGGCGCGAGCTGCTGAGGCAACTAAGAAGCGTCACCGGCATCGATCCAGGGCCAATTGCCGAGCAGGTAACCCAAGAAATCTTAGTTATCGAAGCTGGACTTGCGACGATCGCGCCAGAATGATTGGCGCCCTCCGACCATTGAGTTGAGCCGAGCAACTTGCAGCGGCCCCGTCGCTCCTTGCCTTCCACTCCCTTCCCGGATTGGCCAGGGGTCGACAAGGGAGCGTAAGGCGATCCTGAAGCAATATGGGCAGCTGCGGACAGCGTCTCGCGCAATAGCGCTTTTCAAACAAGCAAAGCGCCGCGCCGAGTATATGAGCGCGACGACTTCGCCTTGGCTGAACAGGACGGGCAATGTCCGGTGTGTGGAGTGTACTGCCCTGCAGAACCGCCCCAGCCAAACGCTTGCATTCAGTTTGATGTCGCCGCAGCAAGTTAGTCCTGGTACTGGCGTCTGCAGCCGACGTTGGCTGCACGCGTGTCAGCTGGGTCGGCAAGCATATGGCCTATCGGGAGAATTGATGGCTGCCAAGGCGCCGCGGCCACGATCAGAACTAAGCCCTCGCTGGAAATCCAAATCACGGGGCCGCTGGGCTTTGGTCTTGCGGTTCACTCGCTCACCTTCTTAGGCGGATCGAGAAAATCGAGGGCGGTTCTTATCTTTTCAAGCTGTTTCTCGATCTTTTCGCGCTGCCGAACGTCCTGGGTAGAATCAAGTTGTTCGATGAGCTTCTGCTTTCGGGCAAGCAGATTCTTTATAACCATAGTCATCTGACCTCCGTGTACAGCTCGCAATCTATCGCGGATGCGGCCTATTCCTTATCTTGATCTAATGCTGCTACCTCCATGAGCCAGGAAGCAAAGTAATGAGCTTGCGGTCGCTGAAACGCAGCACGCGCGCCCGATTTAGACAGTAGAGAGGATCGACCTGACGCATATAACAGCATTTTGCCCAGCTCGACTTTCTGGGCAGTGGCAGGATTATCTTTAATCGCGGGGACAGCAGGGGGATCGGCTTGAAAATCTGTCTAGCCGCCATCATCAAATCGTCATTTGCAATAGCGTGGGATGAGATGAGCACTACAACAGCAGCAATAGACGGCTTGCGCATCGCGTGGGACTTCCGGATTTATTGCCGCAGCTACCGAAAACTGTTCATTCAGAGGGCGCTCACTACATGATCACTGCCGCCTTGCAGGAACTGAGCCATCCCCGCGAGTGAATCGTTACGGCGTTTCCCTGCGCCATGTTGGCTTGGCGACACATTGCCGCCAGCCCGACAAAAATACGTTCGGCGCGGCATGAAATGTCGTGTTGCCGCTCTTAGAGCAAGCGCAAAGCAGCTCTCTCGAACGGCACATCAATTGCAGAGAAACAAGCACATCGCGGACGCCTGTCTGACGAATTCAAATGAAGTTTGCTCAATCGGATCAAACTCGATGCCAGAGATGCTGCACTATAAACGTGGTCCGGCCGATTGAAGCTATGCTGTCTCCATCGCTGCACGGCGCGGTCGTCTCCAAACAATTGGCTTCCATATCCACGCGTCTGCAAGGCGGTCGGTTTGGCGGAGTTCGATACCGCTGCCTTCTTGTTGAGCCAGATGCATGCTGGCGCGCGTCATGACACCCAAGCGCTATGACATCGTAGGAGACTTGAACTCTGATGAGGTGTGAGGGAGAGCGGATTAAGCGTTCCCATGTAAAAGAGAGGTTATTTGAACCATCGGCCCGCTGCCGCCGTACAACCTAACTAACCAGCACCCGTGTGGTCATCGGACAATGTTCGGAGGCCAGATAGCTGGGTTCGGCTCGCCAGGCGCTCTCGAAATCGCGGCGGGCGCGTGGAAGAAGCAGCACGGGCGGCGACCGCCTTTGCCTAACAACCCGCCGCGTCCGCTTGCCCGGTGACGGGCGTCTGCATCGATTTGGCGGCCTTTCTTCAAGAGTAAATCGGACATTGTGAGGAGAACTATGAGGTATGTATTCCGGCACTGGCCCAGTGCGCCCTTCAGTGCCGCAGTATCGCTGCTCGCTGTTGCGGAGGCGTACGCACAGGGACGTCTCACCGAACCGGCCTCACGCGTCGTGCTGTGTGTCGAACATAGTAACAAAGACTGCCCAGTTGATTTGCGGAGGGCAAACGCGATGGAAAGCGGCAAGTTCTTTCCCGCGATGAGGGGAGAGATGTTAGACCAAACTGCGGCGACCGATGTGCAGAACGCGGCGCCACCAACGGACGGTCACATCGCCGGCAGCAGCGTGAGCGGCGATGTGCCCTTGCTCGATGAGCAGACACCGACGCGCTGGGAGAAAGTTCGGCTACACTCAGGAGCGAAGCAGAAATTCAAGTGGGAATACGCTGCGGCTCGACCGACACGACGTTGGAACTACTTCATTACACGGGTCGACTGGAATTCGTCTTCTCCGCTTACGCGCGCGCAGTTCGAAGTGAAGCCGTTCTGCACGATTCAGAATCCTGGCCAGCCGTTTTGGGATCCGAATGCCAAACTGATGCCCCAGGAGCCTACCGTTCATATCTGCGACCTGCCAAAACGCACCGGCTATCACATTATTTTGGCGGTGTGGGAGATCGCCAACAGCCCGATGGCGGTTTATCAAATCGTTGACGCGACGTTTGAGGAACCGAAGTCGTCGAGCTCCAGTCGCTAGGATTGACGGCGCGACAGGCGCCTGTCGCCGCCGAGGTTCAGCAAACGCTTCGCTGACCTGCACGGATCCACCACGGGCAGCCTTTTCGAGCAAAGGAAACGGCGATTGAAGCTGACTTCGACGGGACGCTCAGGCTACCGCCAGCCCTCATTCGGGAAATGTGTGCGTATGCCACTCAATGGGCTGTCCGCAACATTGGCGTTAGCGAGGGCGAATCACCATACTGTATCTCACCAATGACCTCGAAGCCGTGGCGCTCGTAAAAGGGAATGTTCTCCGGATTTGAGCTTTCGAGATAGGCGGTGGTACCCTCCGAATCACATCGTTTAAGAGCGTGTTCCATTAGCAATCTGCCAAGCCCGTGTCCGACCCAGTTCGGATCGGCGGCAATGAGCGGCAGATACCAATGTGGCTCGGGTGGATGATGTTCGGCCATTCCCAGCCGTATCTGTGCCATAGCTTCGGTGATCTCCGGGCGCAGGGATCGAGCCATAATTGCGTCGAGTGCCTCCTCATCTTGCTCCACGCCGGGTGGCAGCCAGAGCGCCGCGGCTCGAACCCCTCCCGTCACGTATGCCGTGCCATGCTCGAATGCTCGTCCACCACAGGCCTTAACGAACTGAGGCATGATCGTAAGATATTGGTCTGAATCAGGCCAGCTCCATCGAGCCAATGGGTCGGCGGCAAAGCCGAGCACAAGTGTCCAGACGGTGGTTGCCTGCATTTTCGAGGACGCCGATTTGATGTCAGTCTCCGCTGTCATGACTTCTGTTCCAGGTCTCTATTTGGGCGCCAGAGTTGCAAAGCTAGAACGCACGACACGTGCCTCTGAACGGCGCAGAAGGGTGTGCTAATGGAGGTTTCGTCGGCTGAATCTCGTTCTCCGTGTCGAGCTCTTGTCTTTTCTCAGACGGTTGCGCTAACGACCCGGCGGGACAAAAGCTCGTCAGCGGGCTAACCCTTGAACTGAAATTTCTTGGCGAGTTTAGGTGCTTCGTGGGTCTAGGAGCGTCAACTTGAGAACGCACTTCCGAAAGTAGGCTGGCCTCTCGTATCGATAGAGCGTCGGCCGCCCCAATCGCTCGTAGCGAGAGACACGGACGTTTTCGAGTTTGCGATGAGAGGATATCGCGCGCCGACGCTTGGTAGGAACAGCTGCGCCTGAATCGCGTTCCGATATTCGCCGGGCAGTTAGCGAGCCTCGCACGCGGAGGTCCCAGAAACGCAATGACCTTCGATAACACCTGGACTCCAGTGATCTATTCCGGATCAGGTCTCTCCTTCAAAACGCGTGCCAACTGCGCGCCTCGGTGAGGCCACCTTTGAATGTTCGAGTCCAGACATTTTTGACATAAGTGGCGCTTGATCAAGAATTAGCCAGCCTGATCTTTATCGATGTCGTGCTGGCGATGCGGAGCCTTGAGGTCGGCACAATCTGAGGAAGCTTAAGGGCGACGAGATAGACGAACCTCGGTCTGGTGAGAGACGAGAGCTATTCCTTCCGAAAAAAGCTGATCGCGAGCATAGAGACAAGATTTTGTCGCCTTCCATCCAATCTGAGCTTCTCTTCGCAATAAACGTCGCGTCGAATGGAGAATTACAAAATTGGATTATCTCAGCGGTCGGAAAAATAGTTCGTCTTCGACTCGCGCTGGCGCAAGTTCTTTGCGAGGATAGTTAGGCAATGATGCCGGCCAGGGACGCTCTTGATGCGCAACAGCATTGTCGACCAAGCGAGTGATTTGACGAAGTCCGCAGCTTGCCGCTGCGTTTGGGCGTCCTCGTGTTGACGCCATTGTAATGCGCGCGCTCGGATTATGTCCGAGGATTGTAGTGCTCCCGAACCAATAGCTTAAACGACGGACGTGAATAGCACGTGAGCCCCGTCTCGCCGAGCGCGACGGCTCGGCGTTGCCTGTCTCAGATTGTCGCTTTTCTCCGCGCAAGCCTAATTCTTGAGGGACAAACAAGATGACTGTGAACAACAATCCGATCAGATTCGCTTACTGGGTGCCGAACGTATCGGGCGGCCTCGTGATTTCTTCGATTGAGCAGCGAACCAGCTGGGACATCGATTACAATCGCAAGCTTGCTCAGATCGCCGAGAAAGCCGGCTTCGACTATGCTCTGAGTCAGATCCGATTCACCGCCGGTTATGGCGCCGACAATCAGCACGAGTCCGTCAGCTTCTCCCACGCGCTCCTTGCCGCAACCGAGAGGCTCAAAGTTATCGCTGCGCTTCTTCCTGGGCCTTGGAACCCGGCGCTGGCCGCAAAGCAGATTGCGACGATCAGTCAACTCACCAATGCGCGCGTTGCGGTCAACATCGTCTCAGGGTGGTTTCGCGGCGAATTCCACGCGATCGGCGAGCCTTGGCTGGATCATGACGAGCGTTACCGCCGCTCGGAGGAATTCATCAACGCGCTTCGCGGGACTTGGACCGAGGAAAAGTTCACGTTGAAGGGCGACTTCTATCGGTTCAACGACTATTCGCTCAAGCCAAAGCCGCTCGATCCGCTGCCGGAGATCTTTCAGGGCGGCTCATCGCGGGCGGCTCGTGACACGGCTGCTCGCGTATCCGACTGGTACCTCACCAATGGTAATACGCCAGATGGCCTAAAGACCCAGGTCGATGACATTAGGACGAAAGAGAAGGCTTTCGGCAAAGGCTGGCGTACCAAGATTGGAATTAATGCTTTCGGTATCGTCCGACAGACGGAAAGCGAGGCGAAGGAGGTTTTACAAGAGATCATTGTCAAAGCGATCCCGGATGCGGTGCGCGGCTTCCATCATGAGGTCCAGAATGCTGGCAATGCCAGCCCCGAGCGCGAGGGCAATTGGGCCAAATCCACATTTCAGGACCTCGTTCAATACAATGATGGCTTCCGCTCGAACCTGATCGGGACCCCACAACAGGTCGCCGAACGCATCATCGAGCTCAAACAGGCTGGTGCCGATCTGATCCTGCTCGGCTTCCTCCATTTCCAGGAAGAGGTCGAAGATTTCGGTAAGCATGTGATCCCGCTGGTCCGCGAACTCGAGGCGAACCAATCCGTGCGCGCTGAGGCTGCTGAGTAGGTGGAAGGAGAGGCGGCCAAGTGACTGAGATTGTGACTGAAGCGAGTACGCTTCCTCTGGATGAGGTCGCCCCCAACCAAACTGTCCGTGCCTCGAGGCGCGAACGTAGCGAGTTACGTGGGCCGGAGGGATCGTGTTGCGCTCATATGTCCAGCCCTTTGCGATGGGGCTCGCCAACTCGTAAAGAGTAGACCCTCTCGATCCCGTTAGCTGAACAGAATTCGACGGTCGCGCTACGCTTTTCGGCTCATGCGGTCGGCCTTGAGAGCGGCCATGGTGTCTCTTCCAGCGCAACAATCGCCTTGCGCAACCGCGACGGCATTTAAGGCGCTTTATTTCGGCGGCTCACCGCAAGCTCCTCCAGAAAGAAAGGGCTGACGCACGCCGTTGCTTGAACTCGCGGAGAAGGAAAGACTAACCATGGCTACCAGCCAAGCTGGCACACAACTTCGACCTCTATTCTCGAATCCATCGCTGCGCACACAACGTAAGTAGAATACGCAGGGTGCAAAGGGAGGAGAACTTGAGAAAATATGGACCGACAACGCGGCGATCGTTGCCGCGGTCTAGAATCGGTCATCAGTTATCTCAGTTCGTTAAAGGCTCACGAGCGAGCCTCATCTATCGACCTGTTGTCGTCAGCTCTATCGTGTTTCGCAGTCACTTGCGCAGGCGCTGTGCCAACCAACTCTTCGTAAAGACGAGGATCGGTCGCACCCTCGGTGTTGATCAGAAAAACTCGTGCATTCGATCCAAGACCAATCTCGGCGCGCAGGATCGGATTGGAAGCAGCCTTCAGTAACGCTGCAAGGCCAACACCACCGCTTTCGCCAGCAACAACAGCCGGATCGCCATCGTTCGGATTTGCCAACCGCTTCATGACGCTGATTGCGTCCTCATCGTCGACCGTCATGAAAGCGTCCGCTGTGCGCGAAAGGATACGCCACGCGATGAGGGACGGTTCGTAGCATTCGAGCATTGCCATCACGGTGGATTGCCCGGAATCCACTTTGACAGGATGCCCCGCCCGCGCGCTTTCGAGGAGGCACGCCGCCGGTGAGGGGTCGACAACGGTGAAGAACGGCCGATCGTCGCCGAACAGGACGGAAAAATGTCCGGCAATCGCACCGGCAAGCCCACCTACGCCAGCCTGAATGAAGACATGAGTCGGAGGTTCACGCAATTGGCGCAGAGCCTCACTCAATAGAGCAGTGTATCCCTGCATCACTAGCCCCGGGATGCGCTCGTAACCGGGCCAGGACGTGTCAGACACCGTAATCCATCTGTTTTCCGCCGCTACTCGGGTTGCCTCAGCTACCGAGTCGTCATAGTTGCCCTCGACGCGGATCATCTGCGCGCCAAAACGAGCAATGGCGGCGACGCGCTCGTTGCTCACGCCTGAATGAACAAAAATGGCGCACTTCGCCCTGACTAGCTGGGCGCCGTAAGCAACTGATCTGCCGTGGTTGCCGTCCGTGGCACAGCAGACCGTCATGCTTCGCGCGACGGCCTGAACGTCAGGTCCGTGCAGTTCGGACGGCTCAACATTGCGACCGAGCTGGCGAGCTGCCTCCTCAAGCACCAGGCGGATCACAGCATAAGAACCGCCTAGCGCTTTGAAACTTCCAAGGCCGAGACGATGACCTTCATCCTTGAGATGGATCGAACCAACTCCGATGTCACGAGCAAGGCCCGCCAAAGAAACCAGTGGAGTTTCCTTGTGTCCATCGCGACGCCTGAGAAACCGCTCGACCTCGCGAGCGGCTTCGACGCTCAGCATGTCGGCGTCTGAAGCATGGAGGAAAGTGCGATGATCGGCGTGAGAGTTGGGTAGAAACATAGTTCAAATCTCCGCTCGTTGGCACGTCTTTATGGATTATTACATCGCGATGACAAAGTAATTGGCTTCACCAGCAGCAGAAGCCGGAAATCGGCTGGTGAAATTCATCTAAAAAGCGTCTCGGGCGCCGAATTTGGGCGTCCATGCGCAATTCATTGCATTAATCAGCATCAATCAACCGCTACCATGCAGGGCTAGGCACAGTAATGTGGGGTCGGCAAGAACGGCCGATCTCAGTCCCGCAGCGGCAAGGAGCGGAACATGGCCAGCCATTTCTACGGACTCCATATCGCCCGCGTGCCGAGACGTTGTTTCGGCATAGCAAGCGCGATCTGCAGCAATGGCTTTGGCTACAATACAACCTGATGCGGCTCGGGAGCGAACTACTAGCGCGATCCGGCGAGGCGGACCGCTTGCCCGGAATGCACATAATGCGGCCGAATGGCCATGAGCTGAATTGACTTGATCAGAGGCGGTAAGAAAACTCTCTCATGGCTGAAGCAGCGGACGGGCGAGCTTCTCACAAAATGTGCACCCGAACGTCGAAGCCGCCAGGCGGATCGGACCTGACGGCTTCAAACCCACCCCATGTGGTCGAGAGCCGTCATGGGATAGGCCTGGTAAGGCGACCTGATGTTCTTCTGGTCGTTGCCCGCGGTCAATCCCGGCTCTCGTTAGGAGACGCGCATGGCCAAGACATTTAAACCGGGTGAAGAAGCCCAACGATCAGGACAATACGAGCGAGTCGGCCGCCCGCGGCGGACGGACCGGAGAGGAGCGCACCTTACCCAGGGCGAACCACTTCCTCCGACTACCGCTCCGGGCATGGGCTACGCCTTGTCGACTCGCGGCGGACGGTGAGAGGACATCATGGCTAGATGCACAGCACCAGTAAGGGGCCATCGCACAGCGAGCGCAGCAGCGGACTGCCCAGCATGTGGTGGCCGCTATGGCGGCTTCAGGTCGCACCCGTCCTATACCCCCTCTTACTCGCCATCGTACGCCACGCCGTCCTACTCCGCGTCGGGGAGCAGCGGGGGCGGCCGAAGTAACGGCGGCGGGTCTGGCAGCCGCGTAAGAGCGCGATGGTCGCGACCCGGTTCGTCCGTGATGTACACGCCGACCGAGGTGCGGGAGCTCACGCCGGTCCGCGAGGCCGTCGAAAAGCAGGCGTCCCTTGATCTCCGGGACGTCTTTCTTTGCCATGCGTGGGACGACCGGCAAGGGGCAGCTAAGCAATTGCACGACCTGCTTGAGGCACGCGGTGTCAAGGTATGGTTCAGCGAAAAGGACGTTGGCCTCGGCGTGCCATTACTCCGCGCCATCGACAAGGGCCTAGCGAACTCGCGGATTGGGATCGTATTAGTGACCCCTGCGTTCCTGCAACGCCTCCCAAAAGAAGGCATCGCCGACAAAGAACTTTCGGCACTCCTGGCCGGTGCGCGTCTCGTTCCCGTTGTGCATGAGACGACGTATGAAGCACTCCGGGAAGTCAGCCCTATGCTCGCCTCGCGAACCGGCCTCGACACTGCGGAAGAGTCAATGGTTGACGTCGCGGCCAAGCTCGCCGATCTGGTAGCCCTCTAGCTCTATCGCTGGGGTTGGGATTTGGAGCACATCGCTGCATGTCCTTGAATAACAATGCCTGGCCCCAAACTTCGGACTAACGGTTTGAGTTTTCAAGAAGCAGTTACCGCCATACGCAGCAGTGAACGAGCTGGCCTACAGGATGGCTCTGATTATCAACCCCGGTGCAGAAAGGACGGCTCTTCCCGAAGATGTCGTCAATGAAGGAAAAAAAACCGGTTGCTGAGGGGAGTATCGGATCGGGTTCGATTGGCTGAGTGGCTCGCCGCGCGAATCGGTGAAATCGAGCGCCTTTCGGGAACTATGCCATCAATGGCCGTCCTGGTTACATGGAAGAAGGCGTCGAGCCTCTTGCAAGAGAACGCGACGCGGCCCTCGCAGATCGTAGCCTTAGCGCCGTCGCTTGCGTTCGTGGGCAGAGCGTCGGACAGGACAAGGACATCCGAGTCTTCGACGTGCAGCACATCAATGGCCTAGAGTTCGAGGCCGTGTTCTTTATCGATGGCCTGGCCGATCGATTTCCAGACCTGTTCGATAAGGACCCGTACGTCGGCACGGCCCGGGCGGCGACCTTTCTGGGAAGAACCCGTCAGTGGTTTGGCTCTGCCTGAGGCGATCAGGTCGCTGGCGGAGCATTTCCAAGAAAGTTGCATCTCGTGATCGGAGTCCATGAATCTTGGTAGAGTGGAAGAGTTCGGTGCTACCCTCGCAGGCGCTCGCAAAGTCGGCGTGATGAAGGACCCGACCGAACGATTTATCCGCGCTTTCGAGGAGATCGTGCGTGTGGTCAAACGGACGCGCCGGTACGCCATCGTCACACTCGTTCGAAATCGAAAGCGCTTCAGCGCGTGACAGCTCCTGAGAAGGAACCGCGCTTTACTAAAGTACATCCGGGTGCAGCGTTTGCGACGGCCTCAGGCAAAAGTCGCAGCCGCTCCAGCGCCTTATCACACCGTGGGACGTGTTGGCGTCCTCTCTGGAGTGAAGCTCAATTGAAAGGAAGTGGTGCTCTAGCCGCCGTCAGATCATGCTCGTGCGCAGTTGCCGCCAGGCGGCGCTCCTTGCGAGTGTTGCGTGAAAGCCGGTCAAGATCCGTTCATTGAGCACGACCAAGCGCTCGGCCCCCAGACGCCGGTGCAAGTAGCTGCTTACGATGCTGTCCGATAGCCTCGCAGTCTTTGTTGCGGACTAAATTACAATTCCGTATGCGATTTCCGTTCCGACGAGTACGATGAGGCCCGGTGGGATTTGGAGAGGTGAGCACCTTCCACTCGGGCGTCTTAATGTCGGCGACGGAGACAGCCGTAGCACCTTGCGTCCCGAGTGGCTTCGTCGATATTGATCGTCATTTTGAGTTCTGCGGCCGCTATGATCCCGAGCAACGCGCGCGAAATACGGCGGCGTTAGAATTCGCAGCGTGGGCTCCGGCGACCACACAATGCAGATGACCTTGATACTAGGAGGAACTCTAGCTATATCCCCGCGTTCAATTCGGAGTTACTTTCGTGGCAATAGGTACTGTGAAATGGTTCAGCCCTACTAAGGGCTACGGCTTCATCAAGCCTGACGATGGCGGCGCCGATGTCTTCGTGCACGTTCGGGCCGTTGAAAAGGCCGGCTATACCGAGCTGGCAGAGGGTGCAAGGATCAGCTACGAGATAAGAGCCGGACGTTCTGGCAAAATCTCCGCGGAAAATCTTGGACTTGGATAGTCTTGTTCGCGCGAAACAGTAGGTTCGGCCTTAGCATATCCCCTCGGAGCCGCTGAGGCCGTTTCCTTGTCTGGCGCAGCGAGCCTCGCGTGCCCTGAATAGACAAGACGAATTGTGTGAGTGCGTCATCGCTACGTTGAAGCATGCTGGGCGCTTGCTTTTGGTACGAATGTCGGCACCCTAACGAACAGGAGCGAGAGCCTTCCAAGGGCGGTCTCGCCGAGAACTCTCGAACGCATCAACAATATGACTTTCGGCCGCTCCATTATCTTAACTAACTCGCGCATTAGCTGCGCTTTCGTAGTGGCGCTCGCGCGGTAATGGCGCCAAATTTCATGCGTCTGGCACTTTAGTGAAAAGCAGTTGCTAGGCCCGCTCAAGGTTATCGAGCCTCGGATCGATTCGAGAGGCAGGAGGCCGATGCTCGGTGGGAGGAAAAAATGCGTGCTCTCGCGAGCGAAGGCAGAATTTCGGCGAAACAACGCATAAGAAAGCGAAGTTTCTCATGCGTTGCAAAGGTACCTTGTGCGACGCGTGGAGCTAAGCTGGCGCTAGAGAACCGGCTATCCATTATGATCCGCACAAGGGGCAAATGGGATGGACGGCGCTGCTTGGCCTCAGGTGAGGGGCGATCTTTCATCGACGCGGTGGGGTGCGGCCGCGTTCCTCAACAATCTCGAAGCCGCTTGCACAACCATAAGCCGAAGTGAATGGGCTGTAAGATGGGCTAATATTGGGGACGCCCACCGCCTTCTTGGTGATACGAATATACAGAAGGGGCACCGCGATGAGGCGGCAGAAGATTGGCTATGCGCCCTAATCGCCTTTGAAGTTGCCAGGCGATTAGCTTATGACGACGCTTCGGGAACCGCAAGCATTTCGGGCAGGATCAAAGCCGTCATTCAAAAACTGGGAACGCTGAAACAGAAGATCGAACGAGTACAAATTAATTGCTGCGATCACTTTGAAATCCCAGCCTACTACTTGTCCGCTTGCGGTCCGAATACAAACGCCCCAGCAATCCTTTGCATCAGCACGGAAGAGGAAACAGCAACGATACTGCTCGGAAGGATTTTGCCCGTCGTGATGGATAGAGGCATGTCCGTCCTGGTGATCGCTCATGATGACCTGTCAGACACTCGACGCAGTCAATCGGACATGTTCATGTCTTGCTGTATGGACTATTTATCAACCCGGTCTGACGTTGATGCTACTCGCATTGGCGTCTACGGAGACGGGCTGTCCGCTCCCCTGGCAACCGACCTCGCCGTATTTGACGATCGTGTCGCTGCCGCTGTCTGTGATGGCGGTCTCTGGAACCTAGCTCGCACGTTGGCGTCGGTCGACTGGCTTACTCGAACTGCAGATGCACCCGACGAAGAAGTGGTCTCAGCCCGTCGCTTGCGAGTGGTCCGGCGACCGAGATGGCCAGTTCTCGTGGTGGCCGGTGGGCGCGGTATCGTCAGTGCTGCGGAAGCGATGAAACTACTAGTCGATGACACCCCAGATCTGCAGTTGGCCATACCGAGGATGATCACGACGGACGGAGACGAGGTCGAAAATTTTCTGACGGCCGACGACCGCATCTTCGGGTGGCTTGAGCATAAGCTTGTGCTGAATTCGCCCTCGAGCAATTGTTAAGTTGCACGAGCGGAAGCCTCTGTGATTCGCGGCGCTGCTTTGGCGATCATGCCGTAGACGGCGTCTCATCAATTTCTGTTCCAAATCTCAGGCCAGCAGCCGCTATTGAGCTCGCCGCTGAATTTGTCTTGCAACCAAACTTGCCGCAATTTGACTGTGGCCTCGAGCGCATGGCCGCCGATAGCCGGAACAAGCTCGTTCCGCTTGTAGAAGGTTGCTTAGGTAAGTAACCCTTGAGCCTTTTGCCAAATCAATTGCGCTGCCACGCCATGCTCGCGGGACGCTTCGTGCCGTCATGAGATTGCGGGGCAGCGCAAGGGTCTCCGGGAGTCCAAGCGGTGCCAAGCGATCGAGCTGTAATGCTTGCACAGGACGTGATTTACAAAATCCCGATGCTGAGCTTTTGAGATGCCAACCGGCTGTTTTTGGCGATTAGCACTAGCCGTTTGTTGACGTAGTGAAGAGCCTCCTCGTCGAGTCCTTCAAGCATGGTGGAGTTGAGGGATTGTCTTTTGATTGACAGCTTCCTGACTTCCGCCTGCGCCTTTTGGGTCAGTGATATCCGCAAGTATCTCGCATCTTCGGGCGAGGTCACGCGAGAGAGGAGCTCCATTGTTTCGAGTCTCTTTGTTTGGTTGGTAACGAAGGCGGGATGAATTCGGAGCTTATTCGCAACCGCTGTTCCAGAGACCCCGTTGCCTTCATCGAGTTCGACGATGGCCATCAAGATCAGCCACTGCGCCTGCGTTATGCCTAGTAGCTGGGCCCAACTCTTGTGTATTTCCTCGAGTTGGGAATGGACCTCGACGATATTCCAGATGAAGTCATTGACGGCTCTATCGAGTTGTTCTTTCACTTGCATGTTTGTTTTACCCGGCAGCTCAGGTTGGCCGATATGCGCACAGTCGATGTTCACTCCGGCAGAAACGTAAGTATCCTTGTTGGGCCACCAAAAAAAGAGCTCACACAACACACTCGCATCAAAAACAATTGAGACGTGCAATTGATCTCAGAGTGCATTGACGTTGGATATCGAACAGATGTCAACTTTGTGTCTAAACGTAATTGGGGCGGCCGTTGTCCTCCTGCCGATGTACTTATCCGCCCAACTGGCTTCGTCCACTGGATCGTCTTGCGATAGAATAATGTTGCTCTTATCGAGACGCGTGAATTCCGATATGATAAACTGATCTTGAGTTTGCCGTGCGGCAGTTCTGGCGAAATTTCTATGCTTCAGCCGCCTGCTGTCTGCGAACAGCAGTTCAAGAGAATGACCTTACTTGATAGTTTTTGCTTCAAGTCTCCGACGAGCATGCTGACAACGGCTGCGCGTTCTAATCGTTGTCATCCTTAGGACATGACGCGTTTCTAAAATATAAGCTGCGCAGCGACTTATCCCTTAACAAGGCTAGGGTGAAGGCATGCGGCGCAGGTCGTGCTGCGGCCGCTCGGGAATCTTGCCCGTCGTGTGGCGATTTGTTGGGCTCGTAGGTTCCCGCGCATCCAGCAAAGGCACAGCTTGAAATGGTGACGCCGGCTTTGTCCGTTCAGCTCTAGTCTACCGTGATGATCAAGAGCGAGCGAGTGCGTTGGGAGGCTCTTTCCAAGCAGGCGAGATCGGTGCGCGGAGACAGGAAGCCTCACTCGATCGTCTGAGTGATCTGGTGTAACGTCACTATCGCAATGCACACGTTCATCGCGATTGCGCATAGAGTCGCAGGCCAAGTGCGTGGCACAAAATTGGCTGCGTTGACGGCTCAGATCTCGTCGGGTCGCGCTCCGAGAAATCGTTATTCGAGAGGTTACCTCAGTCTGGATCAGAATCGCCATGACATGAACGCTTACCAGCAGCGGAGGATCGCGGTATGCCAAAAAGAGTTGCGGAAGCGAACGCCGAAGACGAGCCCTTAGGCGCAATCATCTTCAGTCCTCGCCTAATGTCAGAAAGGCGTGGTAAGCCTGCTGGATACCGTCCTTCAGGGAAGTTTTCGCGTGCCAGCCCAGCTCTGCGAGACGGCTGACGTCGAGCAACTTACGCGGCGTACCGTCGGGGCGAGAGGGATCGAACGCGATCTCGCCTTGATAGCCAACAATCTCCGCCACAAGCCGGGCGAATTCTGCAATCGTTATGTCTTCGCCGGTTCCTATATTGATCAGCTCCGCGCCCGAATAGGTCTTCATGAGGTGGACGCAGGCATCCGCCATATCGTCGACATAGAGAAATTCGCGACATGGTGTGCCGGTGCCCCACACCAGGACGCGTTTTGCACCAGAGACCATGGCTTCATGAAAGCGGCGGATCAGAGCTGCGACCACATGGCTATATTCGGGATGGTAGTTGTCGCCGGGACCGTAGAGGTTGCTCGGCATCACGCTGATGAAGTCGCTTCCGTACTGACGGCGGTAGGCTTCCACCATCTTGATGCCGGCGATCTTGGCGATCGCGTAGGGCTCGTTGGTCGGCTCGAGCGGGCCGGTCAGCACCGAATCCTCGCGCAAGGGCTGCGGCGCCAGTTTTGGATAGATGCAGGATGAGCCAAGGAACATCAGCTTCTCCACCCCATTCAGATGCGCGGCATGGATGACGTTCGTGGCGATCGCGATGTTGTCGTACAGAAAGTCGGCGCGCAGCGCGTTGTTGGCGACGATGCCACCAACCTTGGCGGCAGCCAAAAATATCACCTGTGGCCGCGTCTTGGCGAACCAGCCGAACACCTTCGCCTGGTCGCGCAGATCGATCTCGTTTCGCTCCACGGTGACGAGCCGCACCTCCTCCTGTGCAAGCCGACGCGCGAGCGCGCTGCCGACCATGCCGCGGTGGCCGGCCAAATAGACTGTCTTCCCTTTCAGCTCAAACGGTGCGCTTGCCATTTTCCGCTTCCCGTTTCGCCTCGGCAAGATCGCTCGCGACCATCTCCTTCACCAGTTGCGCAAAGCTGCGCTTTGGCTTCCAGCCAAGCTGTTCGCGCGCCTTGCTGGCGTCTCCAATGAGAAGATCAACCTCCGTCGGCCGGAAATAGGTTGGGTCGATCCTGACCACAGTCTTGCCGCTCTTGGTATGGATTCCCGTTTCCTCTACGCCCCTGCCACGCCATTCGATGCGATGACCAACCTCCGCAAAGGCGAGCTCGACCATCTCCCGCACCGACCGCGTCTCGCCGGTTGCGAGCACGAAATCATCGGGCGTTTTCGCCTGCAGGATCATGTGCATGCCTTCGACGTAGTCGCGTGCATGCCCCCAGTCGCGCTTGGCTTCGAGGTTGCCAAGATAAAGCGTATCCTCAAGGCCGACCTCAATGCGCGCAACGGCGCGAGTGATTTTGCGGGTAACAAAGGTCTCGCCGCGAATTGGGCTTTCGTGATTGAACAGAATACCGTTACTTGCGAACATGCCATAGGCTTCGCGGTAGTTCACCGTGATCCAATAGCCGTAAAGCTTTGCCACACCATAGGGCGAGCGTGGATAAAACGGAGTGCTCTCCTTCTGGGGGACTTCCTGAACCAGGCCGTAAAGCTCGGATGTGGACGCCTGGTAGAAGCGCGTCTCCTTTTCCAGACCAAGAATCCGGATCGCCTCGAGCAGGCGCAGCACACCGATCGCGTCAGCGTTTGCGGTATATTCTGGGCTTTCAAAGCTAACGCCGACATGGCTCTGCGCGGCCAGATTGTAGATCTCGGTCGGCCTAATCTGCTGGACCAAGCGGATCAAGTTGGTCGAATCGGTCATGTCGCCGTAGTGCATCAGAAACGGCACATTGCCGGCATGCCGGTCCTGATAGAGATGATCGACGCGCGCGGTGTTGAAGGAAGATGACCGCCGCTTGATGCCATGCACGACATAGCCGAGCGACAGTAGATATTCGGAGAGATAGGCGCCATCCTGCCCGGTCACGCCCGTAATCAGCGCGACCCGCTGTTGAGAGTTCTCGTCAGTCAAATTCTACCCTATGCAAACGAACTGATCAGTTTTCCGTCCCCCACGCTCACCAACCGGTCGTACGTATCCGGCCGGAACTCTGTTCGAGAGGCAAAACCGACGCGGTAATAAACAAAAGGCTGCCGAAGGACAGTATACGCTAGTATAGACGCTTACGACAGTTTTGCCGAGCTTGTAGCCGCTTCGTAGTGTTTGGCCATGCCGAAGTTTCGTCACAGTCGCTACGACCGTGCCGCCCGGCCGTAGATGCTCTCCCGTTTCTACTCCTATCGGCAATCGCAGGCTCGTCACCACTGTTAGCTCGGCGCCGCAATCTCCATAGCCAAAAAGATAGATCGATATCGTGAGGATCACGGTCAGAGCGAGCCAACGAAATCCGTCGAAAAAGGCAACCAGGCGCGGAAATAATGCGCCGATGTAGGGCCCCTTGCATCAATCCAATTGGAAGCCTTGCCTACCACCCAGCGAGAACCCCAACCTTTTGCACGCGCCTCTCTGCCGGTAGCTGGAGAGAATGAGGCGGCGAAGCGGCGAAGGCGACGGGAGCAGCGTGTCGATCGCGTGATTCGCATAAGAAGTTGGGGGCCAGGCGTGGATGAAGCAGTAGTAGAAGCGATGTCGTGATCTAATCCCACTTGAATTTCGGACCCCGCGATCTGATTATCATGGTCACGAGGGGAAGGGGGATCTCCAATGTTGGATGCCGCTACCGCCGAGCTTCTGCGCGCTGTCCTCGACGAGGTCTGCGCGAGCATTTCCCGCTATGAAACAGGCGTCCGCGCACATGTTGCCGCTAGGCTTCTCGAAGCCGCCACTAGAGGTGAAAAGACGCCCAGCCGCCTCAAACAGATCGGCGTCGAAGCGCTTCGCGAAGCACCGACCATGTGGCGGTAGGTGCGGACAATATGATGTCTCACTCAGGTGAATTTCCAAGTTACCGTCCTAAAGATCCTTGTGAGTTATCCGAGCGGCTTCGCATCGATGGCGGAGCTTAAGCGCGACGTGGCGATTCTAGCGACGAGCGGTCCAGAGTGGGCCGAACGCACGGCGAGAATGGCCGCCCGCGTCCCGAGCCTTGATATTTTTTCCCACAAACTCATTGAACGGGCGAACGGTGGCTGGCGTATCACTGACGAGGGCCGTGCCGTCCTCGATCTGATGGAGGCGCGACACGTCGCTGCGCAGCTTCCGCCGGAAACGAACGAATCTGGCTCCGAGCAAGGAGAGACCAATCACGAATAGAAGAATTCGAGCCGGTGGTGTGAACGCTAAATTCAGCCGCGTGGGAAAGTTGCGTCCTAATGTCTCACTTCTATGCTCTCTGCTTATGCTTTCGGCCCCGATAGGTCGCCGCGCCTTGTCCTTCCCGCTGACGGGGGATGGTGTAGCGCTCAGTTTTGCGGTCTCTACAGAGGCCGTCGGAATTGCCTGATGCGACAGTTAAGAAAAGCAACCGAAACCATCGAATGATCCGACCTGTGCGGTGTCCGGCCGCCTTTTTTGGCTGCGCGCTCGGGCCTTACTACCTAGAGATTTGACCAACGTTCTCGGATCTACTCAACGCTCTGACCGAGACTCTGCGCCCGTCTTGCATCGAAATGCGCGTGAAAACGCCAATCAGGGACTGGGGAGCGATTCGCGGCGCCTCTCGCGTCAAGTATTCCTGTTTGTGTTCGGGGCGTGTTCATGCGATCGCACCCTACTTGGATTTCCCGATCAAGCCTCAGCCGCGCCCATTATGCGAACGATGAAACATAGCAGAGCGATTGAGGCGGCCCACAGCGCGAGGTATTCCCAGCAAGACGACTCACGCTCGGACGTCTCGCGTGCGATGGCAGCAGCCAAGCCACCCAAGCTCATACCGGCCATGACGACTACGAATAAATCAATGGCTTCCATACGTGCTCCGTTCAACCAGGCGTGCAAATGTAGCCATCGTATCTCCAGCTGCCTGTTGGGCATCCTGCGTCTGCGCTCGAGCGGTCGTCTTGAGGTTGAGCGTTGGGTTCGCTCCAGGGAGGGCTGATTGCGCGTTGTCATCGATACAGCGCCTAGCCCTCTAGGTTTGATTGGAGGGCCGACGGATCAGTGTGAGCGCACCGCGGTCGATACTCGGGACAAGCAGGAAAGCAGGATCATGCGAACGCCCACACAACGGGCTAAGGAAAATCTGACTATGCAGACGAGTTCACCCGGTCGAAAAAGCCCAAGTGTCCAATCCTTGTCAGCATCATTTGCTTTGCGGTCCCCGAGAAAGCGGCGCGTCGTTAGCGTTGCTATAGAGCTGAGATTCGCGGACTTAACCGAGAAAGCGACTTCGTTGAACCATCCCTACAACTTGACGTCACGTACGATTCAATTCCCCAAATCGTTCGTGAAAGGTTGTCCAACGACAATTCGGGCGCAGGCACAATCCTGAATCGCTCGCGGCATCCTGTTGCACGATCACCGGTCGGCCGCTATTTGCGATATGATGCTTGCCTACCCAGCTTGCCGACACGCAGCTCTTGAGCGACATCAATGCGCATTAAGAGCGCTTCCATCTACGGTGCATATGTAGCCGAACAACCGTCCCTCTCGGGTTGCTGAGGCTATGGGCTCGGACTGCTGCGCAGTCCGGGCCCACCGCTTAGGAAAATCTGCATGGACGGCACGTTGCTACTGAGGACAGAATTGCTCCTTGGTGCCCGCCGGCACACGAGCTGATTCGAAAAGCAGCAAGCATTTCTGATTGAAAAGCTGCGGGTAGACGATTGCCGGGGTGCCAGGCTGTTGCCAAACCTACGTGGGAGACCGCAGCCAGTTGTTGGCTTGGTGACAATTCGAATGACTTGATGCTCAGAAAAGCTGCCCCTTGAGGATGCTCGTGCGAATTGCTCGACAAAGCAGCGATGCGGCACGCTACTTGCTTTGTTCAACGTAGCATCGCCACCGAGCCTGGTGATGCAGGGGCTGGCCGGCGCACCCCTGCTCGTCCGTCAGGCCCGCCCTGTTCAGCTCTGTGAGTCAGAGACTCGCATCGGCGTGGCGGCAATACAAAAACTTGAGACGGCCTAAGATTGAAGGCCGCCCGAAGGGATAGTCGAATGAAACGCCTGGACCAAACGCAGCCGCAGTATCGCTTGTTGCATACGGGCCTCGACATGCGGAGACCATTGTCCGGTCTGCGACGTATCGTCGGCATTGTTGCGTTGCTGCCACCAAGCCTGGCCTTCGCTTAGACAGCGCCAATCCAACGTCTGATCCGGGATGTCCGTCTCCCGGTCTGAGATCTGGCATTTTATCTCAATTCCTCACAGCTATTGGAGAAATAGCCGATGCACATCGTCGTCTGCATAAAGCAGGTTCCGGACTCCGCGCAGATTCGGGTCCATCCCGTAACGAACACCATTATGCGCCAGGGCGTACCGACAATCGTCAATCCTTTCGATTTGTTTGCGCTCGAGGCCGCCATGGAGCTACGCGATAAGTTTGGCGGCGAAATCACTGTTCTGACGATGGGCCCTCCAGCCGCCGAAAGCTCGCTGCGAAAAGCGCTGACCTTTGGTGCAGACCGCGCTGTGTTGCTCACCGATCGTGTTTTCGCAGGCGCTGATACGCTGGCGACGACTTATGCGCTAGCGGCGGCCATTCATAAGATCGGAGAAGAGTACGGCCCGCCAGACCTCATATTCGCTGGTAAGCAGACGATCGATGGCGACACCGCGCAGGTTGGGCCGGGTATTGCCAAGCGGCTTAGCGTAGTTCAGCTCACTTACGTCGCCCAGATCACGAGCCTGGATCTCGAGGCCCGCGCAATCGAGGTGGAGCGACGTTCGGAAGGCGGCGTACAAGTGCTGCGTACAAAGCTTCCATGTCTCATCACCATGCTGGAGGCGACGAACGAGATCCGGCGAGGTGGAATGATCGATGCGCTGCGCGCCGCACGTACTGACATCGTAAAATGGAATGCTCACGATGCGGGCATTGCAGACATCTCGAAATGTGGTCTTAAGGGCTCGCCGACTATCGTCAAACGCGTTTTCGCCCCCTCCAAGCGCGAGGAGAAGGCAATGCTGGTCGAGGGTGCCGATCAACCTGTGTCGGCATTAATCGACGCAATTTTCAAGCACCGGCCGAATCTTGAAACTGAACTTTCAGCCCTGGCGTACGCTTCCGACGCGAGCTCGGAGTGCTGAGCCTGAAATCTCTTTCGACTTTTCGCGTCGTTGTGTCGCCCATGAAGCCTTGGTACAAGATCCTGTATGCCCAGGTGCTAATCGCCATCGTGGCGGGCACCGTCGTCGGCTGGCTATGGCCCTCCGTCGCCACCAACGACTGGGTCAAGGCAATGGGCGACGGTTTCGTCAAGCTGATCAAGATGGTGATCGCCCCGATTATCTTCTGCACCGTCGTCTCCGGCATCGCCCATATTCAGGACGCTAAGAAGGTCGGTCGCATCGGCGTCAAGGCGCTGGTCTATTTCGAGATTGTCTCGACCTTCGCGCTCCTGATCGGGCTTCTCGTCGGCAATCTCGTCAAGCCCGGCGCAGGCTTCGGCAGCGCCGCGGCGAGCGCGAATGCGGTCGCCAACTACGCCAAGCAGGCCGAGGGACAGAAGAGCGTCGACTTCATCCTGCACATCATTCCTGACACCGTGGTCGGCGCCTTCGCGCAGGGCGAGATCTTGCAGGTGCTGCTGTTCTCGGTGCTGTTCGGCTTCGCCATCATGGGGCTCGGCGAGCGCGGCCACACCATCCGCAACTTCATCGATGATGCCGCCCATGCTGTGTTCGGCGTCATCTCGATTGTGATGCGGGCAGCGCCGATCGGGGCGTTCGGCGCGATGGCATACACGATTGGCAAATTCGGTACCGGCGCGATTCTCAACCTGATAGGTCTGATCGCGACGTTCTACCTCACTGCCGCATTGTTCGTGTTCGTTGTGCTCGGCAGCATCGCGCGGTTCGCCGGGTTTTCGATCTTCAAGTTCCTGGCCTACATCAAGGACGAGCTGCTGATCGTGCTCGGCACCTCGTCGTCCGAGAGCGCGCTGCCGTCCTTGATGGAGAAGCTCGAACGGCTCGGCTGCTCGAAGTCGGTGGTCGGCCTCGTGGTGCCCACGGGTTATTCGTTCAACCTGGACGGCACCAACATCTACATGACGCTCGCGACGCTGTTCATCGCGCAAGCGCTCGGCTTCGATCTGACCTTAGGTCAGCAGATGACAATTCTGGTCGTGGCCATGCTGACCTCAAAGGGGGCATCCGGCATCACTGGGGCGGGCTTCATCACGCTCGCCGCGACACTGGCGGTGGTCGATCCGCGGCTCGTGCCCGGCATGGCGATCGTGCTCGGCATCGATAAATTCATGAGCGAATGCCGCGCGCTGACCAATCTCTGCGGCAACGGCGTGGCCTGCGTGATCGTTGCCTGGTGGGAAGGCGAACTCGACCGCAAGAAGCTAAACGGGCGCTGCCACAATCGATCCCAAAAGCATCAAGAAATCAGGTTAGATTAGGGGCGTTACGCATCGAACATTGGGATAACAAAAGGGCACAAAAGGGCACGAGACGGCAATCCGGGCGGCTGACGAACTGGGCATGACCGGAGGGTCACCCACCGATTCGAATTTCGCTGCCAAACCAAGATGCCAACGGATTTTCGAAAGCCGGACATAGCCGCTTTCTTGTAGCGGACATCGGCCGCTAGCCGCAACCGAAGGGTATCTTGAAGAGGCGTCATCATATGCAGGATGCGCAACCATCTATGCGGCGACACAGTTGCTTTGCTACGGCGCCGCATCGAGACGAGCTATTTGGAGATGTGTTGTTAGCGCGTCAGCGTCTGCCGAGCACCGAACATCCTCAATGTCCCGAGATAGCGTGAGTGCGCCTCCCCTAATAGCTGCTATGGCCGAAAGATCTGGAATCTGACACTCAAGTTCATTCAGGCGTTGGTTGAGGACTTCTAGCTGACTCTGAAGTCTCTCAATGTCCGTATCTCGGCGTGTTGTTGGAGATTTAATAGACCAGACACGCCGCGCTCGCATAAGTCGTCCCCTTTTTAGCTCGCGCTGTATTTTAACGATGTTTCGTGGCCGAATTGGGAACTGCTCGTCGAATGCCTAGCGCTTTGAAGTCCCACTAGACCCGCTTGTATCTGCCATCTTCGCAGCCGCTACCGTCGTGTGGACGGGCAAGCTAGGGCTTCGCCAAGCCAGCCGGTCTGGCTGGTCGTGAATAAGCGTTGGGAATGGCTTGAATCTGACGCTGCGTTAGGTTGTAGGGTGGGAGACATTCGCGATCGGCTTACGCGCCAATAGGTGGGGCAAGTGGTCGGCGCTCGGAGGAGAGTTGACCGGCTGTGGGGGATCAAACACGTGTCAAGAGCGTTCAAATCAATGCGCGATGAACGGTATAAGCGAGATCAAGGTAGCTGTGGTCGGAGCGCTCGTATCGAAGCGCCCGTACGCGGACCCCAAGGGTGGAAGGAGCCCTTGAGGTCGGACGCGGCGCGTCCGTCTCGCTGGGGCGGATGCTTGGCGACCTCGGTAGGCTCGGCAGAATGAAGATAGGACCGTGATGGCACCTTCGGATTGAGTAACGACCGTTGGTCGCCTGCGCCATGTCCGCCGCTTTCTCGAAAGTCTGCGGGATGTCTTGGTCTTATCGAACGACGGCCGCGCCGAACATATCGTCCTACCGGATAAGGGGCGCTAGTAGGGCAATCGCACCCCACGGGCCGCTCGGAGATTCGCGGCGAACTTACAACGGAGCTAGGCGTTAAGGTCACCGCTGATCGCTTATCGGCGAGCGAGTGCCTTGATGCTTGTGCTTGGGAAGCTCGAAGCGACGTTCAAATCGTAAAAATCGAGAAGCCAACACAAGTGCGGCAAACTTGGCATTCCCTGTCGCTGCATTTGGGCGTCTCTGCCCAGTTTCTACGCGATCGCGCATTGATCCAATTAGGACGAGTACGACAGAGCAGCTGGGACAACGGCGCATCGCGATTGATGATTAAAAGTGAACGAATCAGGAAGCAGAATGGTCTTGTCAGTCAGGAAAGGTGCGCAGCTTGAGTCCAGGCAGGACGTCCTGCCACATCCGCTTGTAGATCGAGACATTAGAAGAAAAGTACAGGCATCGCTCGTCAGTGCTCGTCTGACGCGAAGGATGCGTCTGAGCGCGACGTGATAAAGTCAGAGCGGTGTATCTACGCGGCAAAGGAGGTAGCATGAGAGCGCAAATTGGGGACCAGCTCGAGGGCGGTCGTGTACGATATGGACAATTCGCCAGCGCACCGGGATCAGGACCTTGCGGTCTCTTCATTGTGCAGGGGCCTTGCGGCTGTGAACTAAAGATCATTTCACTACTCCATGCGCGTTGGGAACATGTCTCCGTGTCGATACCGCGGCGCTGTCCGAATTGGCAGGAGATGTGCTTCGTCAAGGATCTGTTTTGGGATGGGGAAGAGTGCGTCATGCAGCTTCATCCGCCTCGGTCCGAATACGTGAATAACAACCGTTACTGTCTGCATCTTTGGAGGCCGACTTGTCAGGAAATTCCAACGCCACCTTCGGGGCTCGTTGGCATAGTCGGGATTGGTCCATCTGAGGCAGCGAGCTTGGCGGCACAAATACGGGTCGGATGACCCCGACGCATGGTAACTGTGTTGAGGGAGCTCGCCCGATCAAGGGTTGAGGCCGCTTATCTTCCGCGGCAAGTGCGCCGCATGCGGGTCCGCGGACAGGAAGCATAGACGGTTACATCGATCTATTTTGCCCATCTCAGGAACTGGGCGTGGATACATAATCCGTCGCGCTGGCGCACCGCGCTTGCGGTCATTCGCCGGTTTTTGCCGGGGATGCGAACCCATCCAACGTTCAGATATGTTCTATCGATACAATCGATTTTACGAGCCGCTGAGAACAGCGGATAACAAAAGTCACTCCAAGACTCGAATTCCGGTCTATCGGGATGGCACCGAGAAGAATTCTGAGGGGCGCCTCGAGCGTCGAGGGCGGTTGCCCATTAGGGCAACGTCTTCTCGGCGGCTTGCGTAAACCTGCGAGAGACGCGTGGTCCCGCCGTCAGCAAACCTTCGTATAGATGTTGCAACCATTTCGATGTCGGCCACCTACTTCCGTTCGATTGAACCAACCATGCGTCCCGTCCTAGCCTCGCGGCGAAGGCGAGAACTGCCGATTGCAGGTGTTAGATGTTGCTTCAGAAGGATCGAGTGCCGTGCGGTCAGCTCGCGCCGAAAATGCAAAAGAGGTCGTTCCTAGATCTAGTCCGAATGGCCCATACGCTCGATATCATTTCCGTCGTGTGCAATGATCCGTCGGTTTTTGAGCCGCTATTGCAGGTGCTCATTTCACTTGGCTGCGTGCCAGAGCTCTTCCAGAGTGCCGATGAGTTCCTGAACTCGAAAAGCTCCATCAGCACATCTTGTTTGATCGCGGACGTGGATTTACCGACCGCAAATCCGCTCGAACTGTACGAGCGGGTCATCGCATCCGGAATCTCAATTCCCACCGTTCTGCTTGTGGCCGAGCCCGACGACGACAACTGTGCGCGCGCGTTGCAAGCCGGCGTGTCACATCTCCTGCGTAAGCCGCTCAACAATAGCGAACTGCTCGCGTGCATCAACTCCACACTCAAAGGCGGAACGACGCTTCGAACGCGCTTTGAAAATCGTCGCGCGCCGCTTGGAGACGCCATGGTGCGGGAGCCAGTTGAGCCCGCTCCTGGTAACGGCGAAGGAGTTGAGGGTTCTTAAATCAGCCAGCTCAAATCGTTCTGGGAGCAACGATCCCGCCTTTTCCAGCGCATTGAAGGCGATCAAACGCAGTGTGCCATAGCGTCGGCCGATAGTCGCACGGCAGGAGTCTCACGTGCATTAGCTAAACGAGAGGTCTAATTTAAACATGATGCCGTTGTTCAGGGAAAGTCTACCGACGCCGTTAACGCAATCCGGGCATGGGGACCACAGCGCATGCTAGAATCGACCTCATCATTGGATGTACACCAGCAGCTTGTTTCACTGCTGGGAAATCCAAGCCCTGTTATCTTGGACATCGGCTGCAACGATGGAACCGACACAAAACGGTTTCTCGAGCTCTGCCCCGAGGCGCGGCTCTATTGTTTTGAGCCGGACCCCCGTGCGGTGGTCCGCTTTAAGAAGAATCTGCATCGGGATCTCGAAAGCGTCAGGCTCTTTGAGATTGCGATCAGCGATCGGAATGGACAGATTGAATTCCACCCCAGCAATGCAGATGCTGAGGTGAAAGACTGGGACCTCTCGGGTTCAATACGCCGGCCAAAGAATCACCTTACTGAGTATGAGTGGGTTCGATTTGATCAACCAATCTCAGTTGAAACTCGACGGCTGGATGACTGGGCCAGTGAAGCGAACGTAAACCAGCTCGACTTGATCTGGATGGACGTTCAGGGAGCGGAGTCCGATGTTATAGCTGGCGGCGGGCGGACCTTAAGCAATACGCGGTATATCTACACGGAGTATAGTGACCGCGAGCTTTACGAAGGGCAGCTATCCCTGCAAGCCATCCTTGAGCTCTTACCTTCATTCGAAGTGGTAAGGCTCTATCCCCGCGCAGTTGAGGGTGATGTATTGCTTAGGAATACTGGCTGTTAGCGCGTTTCCTTGGCGGCCAGGCAGCATCACGCGATCGCGTGATGCTGCCTGGCTATCGCATTATGCCGAAGTCTCAGTGATGCAGCCGCTGCTGCTGATCATGGACGCTAGTCCAAGGAGGTCAGTTTTAATGAAGCTATTCGCCCCGCTACTCGCGCTAGCGCTTGCAGAGTAGTTCGCACGAGATTATTTCTTTGATGAAATGTCTCGCGCTGGCAGTTCGCAATGAAGCGGAATGACCTGAAGGCCATGAGTTGTTGATCTCCACGAGAAGATCTCCGCTGCTCTAACCCAACGGATTACGGCGAAAAGGTCAGGCTCGATGAGCGGCTGCGGACTATGGGAGCGATCGGTAAGCTCACCCGGCTAACCCCTGAGCGTCGACCCTATCCGCCTTGTGCGGCCAAAGTATCGAAATCCAAAGAGCCCGCCGGAAACCTGGTCAGGGCGTGGGAAAATGCCCAGGTGGCTCGACCCGCAAGTTCGATCCGACCGAAAGTTGGGTGAGTTTATCATTGGCCGATCTGCGCGTAATTGTAGCCAAAAATCCTGACACGTCCGTCAGTAATGCTGATTTGATTGTATGCGACGATGCTTGCTTTGAGTCGTTCGCTGGGCAATTACGGCTTTCTTCACGCGTGTCTCGCAAAGGCTTGATAATCGGCCCTCCGCGTCCGCACTTGCCAGGCCACCAATAGCTAAACAAGAGCGGCAAACGCCGTCCGGCGAGGCCAGACAACCTAGGTTATAGACCTTTTCGACAATTCTCCTGCGAAAGCTATCGATGGCTTAAAGCTGGCTATATCAACGAGGTTAGCGGTTTCTGAGGTGCTATTGGATTGCGAGTACAGGTCCACATTTTGGACCGAGCAACCTAACGCCACGAGCTAAATAGCTACCGCGCGGCGGCTCAACATAGTCGACCCCATCGATCCAAAAGGAGATATCGTCGATCGCAAGCTGCGGATTAAAAGTCCACCCAGTCTGGACCGCTTTCACCACGGCGAAGGCCCCGCGTGATGAAAACGAGTCTGGGATGACGACATCGGCGTCTTGCTCGCATCTTGATAGAAGCTCAATAAGCTCTTTCACCTTCATTTCATGGCCTTAGGATCGCAGTTGCGAGGAGTATCCATCTATGACTTCTGTAGGATCTGTAAACCCCACGTCAAGCTGCAAGCGACCGATCGCGATCAAGCGCCGCCTCGACTTTTGAGTCCGAGCGTGGGGCCATCTCCATGCCCTGACGAAAAGCTCCACGCGGCACCGCGTTTGCGGATACCTGTCATGATTGATCCGTGGTCGGAATTGATCCGGCCAGCGCCCATCACACAAGCAAAGCTGGGCGAGAGGACAGGTGGCGCACTACGAGCAGGTAGGATTAGTTCCCGGCAAAGCTGACTCGTTTTTCTGGGCTGCCAAACAGCAGTACTTTGGGCGATCCGGACTTGAGTGAAGCAATATTGGTCTGCGGCTTCCGCGGCAGCATAATATTCCACGCGAGAAGGCTTGAATCGCACCCGGCGTCAAGTTGTAGAGTGGACAAGGGTAGTGTCAGCACAAACAACAAGGCGCTTCATGATGTCTTCGCTTGTCGCCCCGGAAAGGGCAATTGCTTTGGAAAGAGAGACTTCTCAATGACGCTGTTTCTAGTTCTGCTTCCGATTTTGTTTGTGGGTTTCGCGGCTGGGTACGGTATCCGTGCATGGCGTTCTCGAAAGAGGCGTGAGCGCTATCGTTTGCACACGGTCCACCTGCGGCCGACATCCCGCATTACAGAACGCCCGACTGAATTGTCGAAGCGCAGAGCGTTCTGATACTCATAACAACAGCGGAGTGTGGGAGAGCGTGCGTACTCGGCGGTTCATTGGACAACGCCGATGCGCGTCTTTCCGCAGCCGAATCATTTCTTATCGACCATACGCGATCATAGACGTATGGCGCTGATGCAAACAGCCGGTGGTTATAGCGTCCGATGAGTGCGGGTCCTTGATGCGACACCTCGTTCGCGAGCCTCGCGTCATCCACCTGCAGAGCCCCCGCCGAGTGAATCGGCGGGGGTTTTCTGAACGCCTCCGTCTTAAGACTGCATCGTCTGGGCCTCGGCAATCACCTGGACGCCATGCGCCGGGCCATCACTGGTCTTTGGGCAGGTGGAGTTTCTCCGTTCGGACGCATGCGTTGCTACTCAATTGAAGCCAGGTGTCCCCTTTTTCAGGGGGCAGGAAAGCAATATCCGGCGCGATGGTGCCCCGCATGAGCCGTGATGCGGGCGAAAGGAATGAAGCTGGCAAGCAGTGTCACAAGGAATGGAGCGCACCGCCGGAGAAGGCGGTGCGACGAATAATGCCCGTCCCTTTAGTCACCTGATTGACCTTCCCGCTACGGGCGCGAGGTCAAGTCAGGCGAACTTCTCAGCGTAAGCCCGGCATCTTGGGGGTGTCGATCGCAATTTCTTGAGCCGCAGAGCGACAGCCCGTTCGCTCCTCTCGAGCAGGATAGAAATTCTCTTCGGCGGCTCCTTGTTTGACGCGAGGTCGAGAAGTCGTCCGTCGTTTTCTTTGCACCATCGATGAGATCGGTTCCTAAGCATTGGCGACTTGTTGCCATTTCCATCCCGAGTGATCTAAGCCGAGGCAGGTTTGGCAGTTCCATTCAGATGGGGGAGGAGCGAATACTCTCCTATTTCGTGAAGCGCAGCCTTTGTTTTAGGCTGACCAGTCCCCGAGGCGACCAGCCCGCGGGAGGATGGTCTCGGCAGAGATATTGACCAAGGTCCGGTACGCGAGGCCTCCTGATCGCGGGTCGGAAGGGCGTCGAGGCTAATCAGTGTGGCAAATGTATGCCAGGTTCATGCACGCCCGGTGGCGGCGCTAGCCTGCTTATTTTTGTGAGTATGGCCTCGAGCTCGTTCACCGAAATGGCTTGAAGCTGCCGCAGCGTCAGGTTGTAAGCTTTGAAATCGATCGCGAGGCAAAGTGACTGGCTCGCCAATGGCGCAGCTACGTTCGTGGTGCAAATGAATGCTGATATGAAGGGCGCGGGCGTGGCAAAAACGCGATCTGGAGCATCTTACAGCTGCCGCGCGCTTCGTTGGATGTTGCCAGACAGCAGTCGGTGCGGCCTTTGTGGAGGCCAGAAGTGTCGCCGGACAGGCGGAAGGCCATAGGCTGCCAAAGCTCCAGTCTTTCACGTCGCTCGCATATGAGCACTTAATTTCCCGAACTTCCGTAAGCGTTACTATTACCGACAGGCTCAAGAGCACGTGATGGATCTCAAATTGATCATGGGCAAAGTCGCTAGCGGCGCCCCGTTGGATCACCAGGAAATGGCTTTGGCGATCGACATTATGATGTCGGGCCAGGCGACGCCCTCGCAGATGGGCGGGTTGCTGCTGGCGCTGAGGGTGCGCGGCGAGACAGTTGAAGAAATCACCGGTGCGGTTTCCGCGATGCGCAGCAAAATGCTGCGGGTCGATGCACCCGCCGATTCGATCGACATTGCGGGCACGGGCGGCGACGGTCTGGGCTCGTTCAACGTCTCGACATGTACCTCTTTCATCATCGCGGGCGCCGGCATTCCTGTCGCCAAGCATGGCAACCGCGCACTCTCCTCACGCTCGGGCTCGGCCGATGTACTGGCATCCCTGGGCGTGAAAATCGACTTGAAGCCAGAAGATGTCGCTCGCTGTGTCCGGGACGCCGGCATCGGGTTCATGTTTGCGCCGGACCACCATCCGGCGCTAAAAAGCGTTAGCGCAACCCGGGTCGAGCTCGCGACCCGCACAATCTTTAATCTCGTCGGGCCGCTCTGCAATCCCGCGGGGGTGAAGCGGCAGATGATTGGCGTGTTTTCGCGCAAGTGGGTGCAGCCTTTAGCGGAAGTCTGCAAAAGGCTCGGTGCGGAAGCGGCGTGGGTGGTGCATGGCTGCGATGGGCTTGACGAGATGACGCTCACCGGTCCCACCTTTGTCAGCGCCCTCGACAAAGGCCAAATTCGCACGTTCGAGGTGACGCCGGAAGAAGCTGGGCTCCCGCGTTACGGAAAGGAGAGGCTGAAGGGTGGGGACCCTCATACCAACGCGATTGCACTACGAAGCGTGCTCGAGGGCCTACCAGGCCCATATCGCGATGTTGCTCTCTTGAACGCGGCAGGGGCCTTTATAGTGGCCGGTCGGGCCACAACTTTGAAGGAAGGCGTCGCTATCGGGCGGGAGTCACTTGACAGTGGTGCCGCCGCAGCGCGCCTGAAGCATCTAGTCGCAGTCTCCAACGCCGAATAGACAAGATGGCTGAGCCCGACATTCTGACGAGAATTGAGATCTATAAGCGGGAAGAAATTGCAGCGGCAAGACGCGCGCTTTCGCGCGCCGAACTCGACGCGCGCGCACGGTACGCGCCATCCCCGCGAGGCTTTCTAAACGCAATTCGCAAAAAGCACGCATCTGGCGGCTATGCCCTGATCGCTGAAATCAAGAGAGCGTCGCCGTCGAAGGGGCTCATTCGCGCCGACTTCCATCCGCCTTCGCTCGCCAGATCGTATGAAGCAGGGGGCGCGGCTTGCCTTTCAGTTTTAACGGACAAACCCTCTTTTATGGGTCACCTTGACTTTATGGAGATGGCGCGCGCCGCCACAAACCTGCCGGTCTTGCGCAAGGATTTCATTTTCGACACTTACCAGGTGGTCGAGGCTCGCGCCCGTGGTGCCGACTGCATTCTGCTGATTATGGCAGCGCTGGACGACGAGGCTGCCCGCGACCTCGAGGCTGCGGCCTTAGCATACGGTATGGACGTGTTGATCGAAATCCATGATCGCTGCGAACTCGATCGCGCCCTGACACTTCGCTCGCAGATGATTGGTATCAATAACCGCAACCTACGCACGTTTGTGACAAATCTCAAGACAAGCGAAATGCTAGCACCAGTCATCCCGAAGGATCGACTGATTGTCAGCGAAAGCGGAATCTGTGCGTTCACTGATCTCGAGCGGCTCTCACGAGCCGGTATAGCAACCTTCCTTGTGGGCGAGAGCCTAATGCGGCAGACCGACGTAACGGCAGCAACCCGCGCGCTGATTTCAAATAAATCACGCTGGAGTCAGGGGGCGCATCAATGACACGCAAAGTCTCAAGCCGGTTACTTCGACACGCGCGCCGAGAGCCGCAAGCAAGACAATGCCCGCACGCAGCTAAGCCGAGAACTTGCACATCCCCACTAGGGGGATGCAAATCCTCGGTTGTCTTGCCACATGAGTGACATTCAATCAATCGAGGCGGCGGAGTTTCGCCAGGCCATGCGAAATCTGGCCAGCGGCGTTGCCATCGTGGCGACAGGAACGGCGCTCGCACGGCGTGGGTTAACGGTGAGTTCTATTGCCTCGATTTGCATAGAACCGCCCTGTTTGCTGGTGGGCATCAACATCAGTTCCGGGACACACGATGCGATACTTGCGAACGGCAGGTTTGGCGTGAGCCTCCTTGCTATTGATCATCAGGACATCGCTCTGCGATTCGCCGGCCGGGATGGCTCTAAAGGAGCCCAACGGTTCGACACGGCTCCCTGGGTCCAGGGGATTCTCGATGTACCTTTATTGCAAAGCGCAATATGCGCTCTCGAGTGCGTTTTACAGCACTACCAAGTCATCGGCACGCACGGAGTATTTATCGGCCGAACCGTGGCGGTCCGCTCAGGAGACAGCTATCCGCTTATCAACTGTCGCGGCGAACTTCGAACATTACCGCTCGGCTGAGCGTTTTGCTTTTCACTTCAAAACTGGCGGTCGCCCCCCAGCTGAAATGAAGCGCCGAAGGGGGGCTGCCGGCAGCGGGACGCAGAGCCTCATGTTCAGCCAGCGCCCGCGATGATTTCGGAGCGAATGATCATTGCCGTGGCCAATGAAGCATCCAGAGAGAGGTTCCCAAATGCGAGCTGACAAAGAAGGTAATTGGCACCCGCCTCCTCTAGATGGTTAAGAAGAGTGTGCCTGATCGAAGAGGCGGTCCCCGCGACGCACAGCTCACTCTCGATTGCTGCATCGAAAGTCAAGGGGAGGTTCGGTGGAGTGGGGATCTTGTTGCGCTCATAAAGAAACTTGAAGCTCTCGAGCCAACGATCGTAAGCCGGCGCAGCAAGTGCATAAGCATCTGCTTCAGTGTTGCCAACCACAACCATGCGGAGCAAGCCAAGAAACGGCGATTGACCATTCACATCTGGACGTACCTCTCGACGCGAGCGGTACGCATCAGTAATCCTCCGAACAGAGGATGCAGGTCCGATACTTGCGATGTTTGCGCCAATCTCAGCGGCCCAGCTTGCCGAGCCGGGTTGATTAACGGCGATCCATGTCGGCGGATGCGGTCGCTGATAAGGCGTTAGCGTCAATGGAACGTCGTCCAACCGGAAGTGATCCCCTTCGTAGCAGAGCGAGCCACCTCGCATGGCTTTGACAAGGATTTCGCTGGCCTCTGCATAACGGCCTGGTGCCGCCTCGGCGCTGACCCCGAAATAGCCCAATTCCACTGGAAGTGAACCGCGTCCGATGCCAAGCTCAAGTCGACCGCCGCTCAAATGGTCCAGCATACACGCCTCTTCGAAGGCCCTCAGCGGGTGATGAAGACTAAGCAGCATGACCATCGGACCGACGCGAAGCTGTGATGTGCGCTGTGCGACGCTCGACAAGAACAGATTTGGTGCGGGGCTTCTCCCATGCGGAGTGCAGTGGTGCTCTGCTAGATGATACGCATAGAATCCCAGTCGATCGCATGCCTCGGCAAGGAGGAGGCGATCGTTATACTGTTTGGCTACGTCATGACCGTCCGCGTCCAGGTGATCGAAGATGCCGAACGAAAGTGTTGAAGGGAAAGTACTTGTCACTCGATCACCTCATGTAGTGAAGCAGGATGGCCATTGGTTTGGGGTCAGTTTGGCGACGAAAGAATATCACTGACGGTTGAAAGAAGCGCATCCATTTGCCCTTCTGTGCCGATGCTAATGCGTATGAAATTCTCCAGACCGCTTTCGGGAAAGAACGCAACAAGCACGTTCTGTCTCTGCAGTGCGGCTTGCCACCACGCGCCGTCGTGTCCTTCGGGCACGCGAGCTAGCAGAAAGTTGGCGTGGGACGGCAATGCGGTAAATCCAAGTGCTGATAGCGCGACGCTTGTTCGCTCTCTTTCACGCACGACATATTGATGGTTCTCCTCGAACGCGTCTCGATGCTCGATGATGCTCATGCCGACCGCATGACCAATCACGTTCATGTTAAAGAGGTTCTGCATGGTACGAAGCCTGCCGACAAGCTCGGGATGACCGAAGCCAAAACCAATGCGGAGGCCGGCCGTGGCATAACTTTTCGAGAACGTGCGCAGGAGCAGAACATTTGAATAGCGGTTGACGAGCCGTAGTCCATTGTCCGGCGCAAAGTCGACATACGCTTCGTCAAGGACGATCAGTCGATCAGATTGCGCTACGAGCCTTTCGATTTCGGCGATCGCAATAAACGTTCCCGTCGGATTGTTCGGATTGGCTAGCACGATAAATTTGGCATCGCGAACGGGGCCGGAAAGCAGTTGCTGCGTCGGCAAGGAGTGATCCTGACCCCACCCAATCTCCAGAAATTGGGCCTCGTGCAACATCGCGAGCTTGCGGTTGAACGAAAATCCGGGCGACATCATCGCTACGGCGTCACCTGGAGCGAGGAACGCTTTGTAGATGATGCCGAGAAGTTCGGACGATCCGTTCCCCGCGATCACCTGTTCGGCGGAAAGCCCGTAAGCAGAGGCGGCAGCCTCTCTTAAGCCTACATTGTCATCTTCCGGGTATAAATAATGCCGCTCAAACGCTGCAATCGCGCTTTTCTTGACAACTGGCGGCAGTGGAAACGGGTTCTCATTCATGTTGAGTTTGACGCAAGTTGCGTCAAGCGCGGGGAGAGCAGGTGGCGGAACGTCTAACTGCTTTGCCACGTGCGAAAGAGATGAGAGTGCGCTTAGCAGCCTTGCGTCTGACATGTGGTCGCTCCGTCGAAGGGAATGGGTTTTGAGCATGGCTATCATCCTATCTGGGTGAACACTCCGGGACATGCGCATGAGCTTGCGCGTCAGCAGGCCGACCTTGTCTCGCCAGAGCCGGTCAGCGCGGAGCTTAACCCGATTTTAGAGTCCGATCCGAACAGTTGCACGAAACCAAACGCAAAACTGAAACTTGCATAGGGTGTGTCATGCGTTGCGAACGGTGCACCAGTCGGATGTGTGCTCTCTGATGATCACGCAGAGAAGGGCGCCCAACTCGGGTGCTGTTTAACTGCTGTGAGCAGTCATGGCCAAGTTCGGGAATCTCGGCGATACCGCGCGGTAAGCTATTGGCATAGACCTCAGCCACACCTGTTCGGCGATGGCTGCTCGCAAGAATGTCGGTCTGGAGCCTGGTCACGCCTCGAACGAAGGGGCATTGCCGTTGTTCTCCAGCAGGCACACGCAGGTAATTGCGCGCGTCTTGCCGGAGCTGATCGGGGGGCGTGACGGATGGTCGCGGCGCAAACATTTGCGTTTGAGACATTCACAATCCTCGTTCGCGAGCTGTCGAAGGCCCCGATGCCTCCCCAGTTTTGGTAGTTTACAACTTGACCTTACGTTCGTTTCAAGACCTTTCGATCATGATCGGAAAATGTCTCATTCCTTACAACGAAATCCGATCTCGATGTGGGCGAGCTGGATTGCAAAACCAAAAATAATCGCAGAAGTCAGCGCGGCTGAGCATGCTGCTCGTAAATGTCAGCGGGGGTCAAAGTCGCATTGAATACGGCAAATCACCGTTCAAGGCATTGCTCGAGGTTGGCATCGTTGTTGCACCAATGCAGCCGAAGCAGGCAGGTGGCCCCGCAGCCTGGCAACGTGGCGCGAGCGGGAAGGCAGTGCGATTGAAGAGAAGTTGTCATGAAGTATTTGCAGGACGAAAAGGACGTAAGAGACACCGAAACTCTACTATGTCGGCTCGGCCGTGCGCCGGCAGAACATGCTGGGATGGTGAATGTGCCGATCTATCGCGGATCTACCATCATATCGGAGACCTTAGAGGAATGGGACATCCGGAACAAAGACAATCCCAGCTACGGTCGCTTCGGTACGCCCCTGTCGCGTGCCCTGGAGACCGCGATCTGTAAGTTAGAGGGCGGCTACCGTTCGATTCTTTTCCCATCCGGGCAATCGGCTTGTAGTCACTCGCTGCTTGCGTGCTTGAAGGCGGGCGATTCGGTTCTGATCAGCGATGGCGTCTACGCGCCTGTGAGAGCCTTCGCGGACAATGTTCTTGCCAGGCTGCAAATCAAGGCGGAGTATTTCTGTCCGACCAAGCCGTCAGAATTGGCTGCGAAAATCAGCGCAAAGACACGCGCCGTCTACTTGGAATCGCCCTCGTCCATGACGTTCGAAGTGCAAGATGTACCGGCGCTCGCGGCGATCGCACATCTGTCGGACGCACTTGTGATCATGGACAACACCTGGGCGACTCCTCTGTATTTCCGGCCGTTCGAGCATGGGGTCGACATTTCGGTCCAGGCTGCGACGAAATATATCGTTGGCCATTCCGATGCGTTTCTTGGCGTTGCCACTGCGAACGAAGCGGCATGGCACGCGCTAAAGTCAACTGCGCAGCATTTCGGCGAAATAGGCGCACCGGATGATATTTATCTCGCCCTCCGGGGAATTCGTACTCTAGGTCTGCGTATGAGGCGGCATTGGGAAAATGGCCTTGTCCTGGCGCAGAATCTGCAAACTCATCCAGCCGTCGACAGGGTGCTCCACCCGGCTCTTCCCAACGATCCGGGCCATGTCATTTGGAAGAGGGACTTCCTGGGCGCCGGCGGACTCTTTGGAGTTGTTCTGAAGCCCATGTCGCCGCCGCAACTTTCGGTTCTGTTCAATAGCCTGCGTCTCTTTGGGATTGGGCTGTCGTGGGGCGGGTACGAAAGTCTCGCGTTGCTCGTCGAGCCGCCGAAACGAATGGAGGGGGCGCTTCCTTTTCCAGGCCCGTTGCTTCGCATACACGCGGGAATGGAAAGTCCGACCGAGCTGATCGCAGACTTGCATAGCGCACTGAACGCCGCCTGCGAAGTTGCAGATGACACTATCGTGCCCCCGGAAACGAGTGAGCTCGTCAGTCAATGTCAAATAGTCAGTTAGTCTTCGTGCGGCGCTAACGATCGTTCGCCGGCCCCTCGTGGTATAGGTGGTATACGAGATGCAATGCGCATTGCACGCGATAGGACGGTATTGACGTTCGGTAGCGATTCAGTCGTTCTCGGAATGACTTTCGGCGCGCGTGTAAGCTACCAGATCCAGCCAAGCCCTCGCGGCGGGCGACAGACAAGCATCGCGCCGCCAGATCTTGCAATTTGCCAGTCTGTATCAGCTTCGTGGAGCGGTACCCAAGCGAGCGAACGATGCGTGCGTTGCTCAGCAATTATCCTTGTCAGAAAGGCGGCGCCCATGCCCGCCGCAGCAGGCTCGATGATGAAATCAACCTGGTTGGTGCGCGCTACGACCCGCGGTTCAAAGCCGTGCCGTCGGCATGCGTCCATAACCACGCGGTTCAATGCAAACCCGGTTTCGAAGAGAATGAACGGAATCACGCGCAATGTCGAAAGGTCAAGGGATTGACACTGCGAAAAACTAATGGTCAATCGGTTAGCAGAACAGCAAGGGGCTCAGGCTTGACCTCATTGCCATTCAAAAGCTTCCGATACGGGAAGAACGAGGTGGCAAGTTCGACCTCGCCTGATAGCAAAATCTGCTCCAGTCGCTCGCTTCCGTACTCCACGAGCGGATCTCGACGCCTGGATAACGTTGCGGCAGATCGCAAATAGCTTCGCGAAGAGTATGCCACTCTCAACTGGTGGCAAACCGAGCCTGAGAATGCCGCATTTGAGGCTGCGCAGCTCGTTGAGTTCGGATACTAGATCGTCCCGTTCAATCAGAATCCTGATTGCACGGCGGTAAACAATTTCGCCGGCAGCGGAAAGTTTGATGTGTTGGCCGATCCGGTCAAGTAGGGGGCACACCGATCTCATGTTCCAACTGCTTGACCGCCTTGCTGACCGTAGACTGGGTCGCGAACACGAATCTGACGGCCTTGGAGAACCCGCCCTGCCGTACGACCTCGACGAAGGCGCGTAGTTTCGGAAGCTCCATGTGAATTCCGAAGCCGAATAGACTTTGTTCGATCAATTCATTCGCTGCGCTAACGGCGGTTCTCTACGTGAGTCATCGCCGAGAGCAATCTCTGCACCGGCCTGCCCGGACATCGCCACTCTGCAGGCCGAAAATCTATTCCTGTTTTCGCTCGTTTGGAGTGATTCTCTGTCTTTGGCCGGTGGTATTACATGCTGATCCTGCTCTTGCAGTTTGCGGGATCAATGTGAGTCGCGCACTTTTCTGCACGATGTTGATCAGTCGCAGCGTGGTACGAATGTTTGAGCCGATTTACGACCGCGGTCACTTCAGTGTGCGCTACTAACAGCATTCGGTCGAATGCAATCGGTATTGCGGTGCTTCTAACCGAACTCTTGCGGATCGTCTCTTTCTCAAGCCAACCATGGCCGTCGGATCGGACCACGCCGTGCGTTGGCGCAAAACCCTGAAACGGCGATACGACGTTGACGTAGGTCGAACAGAGCCATTCCCGTGTATGCAGCCTTGTGTTCCAGGCAGCGATAAAGCGTTGCCTTAGCGCGTCGGAGGCGCGGCTCAGACTTCGGGCTCGTTCATCACGAGCTGCCCGATTGCGTGTGAGCAGGGTCAGAAAGTTCGAACCAATTTGGAAGAACACGCGACAATTCGCGATCTCCGTCCAAGCTGGCGGGCAGAAGGAGTTCGCCATGAGTTCGAGGCTCCGCGCGCTTGGTTGCGCAGTCAAAATCCAGTCGACATTGCATTTTGCCCGCATCGATCACGCCAGTGCGATCCCCGCCGAAGCGCGCAGCAAGTCGCCATGCTCATGCCCGACGCACCGCAGGTCGGTCTTCTTTTCGCCCCAACCCTTTGCAAGGAGCCGAGCCGCCGGCGCGATTTTCGATAGGAGAGACGGTGGAAGTTTTGCAGGTACGAAGTGGGGTCTTCGATCCAGAAGACCTTTCACTATTGGGAAAGATCTACGATGAAGTGGTGGCGGCGATACCTGCAAGCATGCGAACTCCCGTCAATCGAACAGAGATTGCCAAGCTTGTACTTGGACGTACAGCCGCTAGTAAGGCCCAATTGGTTCTCTTCCGAAGGCTGATGGTGGCGATTGCGTCAGCCGCCTAGTCCCGCGGCGCTAGAATGCTTCTTCTTCGATACACCGTGTCGACTTTATCCGGCGCTATGGCAGTAGAGTGGTTGCTTGTATCATGCATGTCACCCAGCCTGAGTAGCCGCTCCAGGAAAGTCGAGGTTCGATATTGCCGGCGGAAAGTTGGCAACACGAGCACCAGGTGGTGGAAACCCCTTGAACCTCACGTGACGTTAGGTTGTAGGTTTGAAAAAGAGAAACATGACCAGACCTACTGTACTCAGGCGTCGGTGGCGACGCATCGGTGAACTTGCGGAGGCGACCGGCGTGACGGTGCGCGCCTTGCGTCACTATGAGCATACGGGATTGCTCAGAGCGTCGCAGCGCACGGGCGGCGGTCACCGAATTTATGACTCTGAAAGCGTCAGAAGAGTTTATCACATTCTCGCGCTTCGCGAGCTTGGGTTCTCTTTGCAAGAGATCAGGAAAGCGATGGAGGGCAGGTGCTCGCTTCCAAACTTGTTGAGTGAACAATTGGAGCGGGCGGAGATTCAGGTCGCGCGAGCAACCAAGTTGCGCGATCGTTTGCGCAACATTACGAAGAACGCCGAATCGGACGTGAGTGTAGAGGAACTGCCTACTCGCCTGGACGCGATGTCGCAGGAAGGCTGCGGACATGCCCGCCGGCGGGCGCGCGCCCCAGATGATGCTGATCGATAGGCGCGTAAGAAAGAACAAACGAGCGATGCGGAAGATCTTCTGTGCGGCAGTTGATGTCGCTACAGAGGCGGGCCTTCAGGCCACAGCATAAGGGCAAAACCATAGTCAGAGACGTCAAATGGCATTCTTTAGCAAGATCTCGGTTGCCGGCGCTGCGGTCCTCGCTTCTGTATTGATCTCGGCCGCGTCCGCTGACGATGTCTATATTGCAGTGGCGGGCCCCATGACGGGAAGCAACGCCGCGGTTGGTGAGCAGATGCGGTATGGTGTCAGTGCGGCGGTGGCCGATTTGAATTCTTCCGGAGTGCTTCTCGATACAAAGATCAAATTGATCGTTGCCGACGACGCCTGCGATCCGAAGCAAGCCGTTGCAGTCGCGAATCGATTGGTGGCGGACCAGGTCAGGTTGGTCGTTGGTCACTATTGTTCCTCTTCCTCCATTCCTGCCTCCGACGTTTACGCTGAAGCCGCAACTATCCAGATTTCGCCTGGATCAACTAATCCTCAGTTGACCGAGCGGGGCCTCAAGACCGTTTTTCGGATCTGCGGCCGTGACGACCAGCAAGGCGTCGTCGCCGCTAACTATATCTTGCGGCACTATTCCAAGAGCAAGATTGCCATCCTTGATGACAAGAGCACTGCCGGGAAGGGCATCGCCGATATCGTTGCATCTCGTCTTCACGATGCGGGCCTGCAGGACCTGATGCGGCAAAGCTATATGGCCGGCGAGAAAGATTACTCGGCCCTGGTGTCGAGGCTGAAGAGAGAAGGAATTCAGATTGCCTATATCGGCGGCTACCACACGGAAATCGGCTTGATTGTACGGCAAGCCGCGGACGCACAAGCCGGGCTTACCGTCATGGCTAATGATCCTCTGATGACAGGCGAGTTTTGGGCGATTGCGAACAGCGCCGCAAACGGCACTCTGTTCACATTTATGCCCGACGCCACCAAAAGGCCCGATGCGGCCGACGTCGTCGCTCGCTTGAAAGCATCAAATAGGTCGGCCGAGGGCTATACACTTTACGCCTATGCCGCCGTGCAAGCATGGGCCGACGCGGCGAAGCGTGCTGGCTCGTTCAACGCTCTGCGCGTGGCGAAAGCCCTTCGGGCGCACGAGGTTGACACCGTGGTCGGCCAAGTTCGTTTCGATGCAAAAGGCGACAATGCGTCTCCCGGCTTCGTAGTAAATCGCTGGCGTGACAACACGATCGAGATGGTCGAGTAGCATCGACGACGAAAGGCGGTCTATGCACGTGGGGCGTCACATGACCTGATCAATCGTTCGCCCAATGCCTTGTGTGGAGGGCAAGATGGGGTCTAAGGCTAACGAACGCTCGAAAGAGAGGATGCGGCAGCGAGATGGATCAGTGCGGCGAGCGCGGAACGGCCGAGACTGACCTTGCGGAATCGCTCGATACGGCAAGCTGCTTTGCCTGACCATTGTCTTCAACAGCACTTCTCGGAGAAGCGAGCGCGCGAGTGGCGGTCGTCATTTTGAGTCATCTGAAGCCGCGTCTGTAGCTGACGAAGAGGAGTTCGATCGATGGCCTACGAGAGATTTAGAACCAACAGGGGTCAGGCGCGCTGCTTCCTCTATCAAAACCTCGCGCATCCAAATGCTCGCTGGATCTGTATTGTGGACCGAGGGCCACTGGAGCGCCTCGGTGAAACCAGGAAGCGGTAGCGGAAGGCTGTTGGTTCGCAGTGGCATCGTCTTTGCGAAGTACTTCACAAGCGTCGAGGGCATCGTGGCAATTCGGTTGGTGCCCACGAGCATATGCGGGATCATGCCAAAGCTCTGCACGACGACCTCGACCCGTCTCTTCAGGCCGTGCTCCTTCATGTACCAATCATCTATGGAGGGCACTCGGGAACGCCCGAACTTCACCGCAACGTGCCCCATCGACATGTATCGCTCGAATGTAAGCTGTCGAGACAGCTGCTTATTCGAACGGCAACCGACGCACACGACGCTTTCCTCAAAGAGCACCGCTCTGGGATGTGTGTGCGACATGTATACCTCGGGCACTATAAGGAAATCGATTTCTGCGCGTTCAATCGGCTGATCGAACGGGTCCGCATGAGGCATGAACTCGAATCTGATGCCGGGGGCCTCTCGCGCGACACGCTCAACCACGTTTCGGAGTAGTACGATCGTGGCAAAGTCGGACACGCAGATCTTGAAGCGACGATTCGACTCGCTCGGCTTGAACGTATTGCCCGACATAATGGAGAACTGGATGTGAAGCAGAGCCTCCCGAGTTGGAGCGGCGAGCGCTTCCGCACGTGGAGTAGGGATAAGTTCGCGCCCCCTCATCGTAAAGAGCTCGTCACGGAAATACGTGCGCAGCCGGCCAACTGCAGCGCTCATGGCCGGTTGACTCAAGTTGATGCTGCGCGCTGCCGCCGTGAGGTTTCGCTCGGTCATCAAAGCATCGAGCGCGACAAGAAGATTTAGATCAAGGCCCCGAAAGCGCATTGTCACCTATCCGCAGTGTGGATGTTTTTCATCCAAACAATCGATTTACCAGTTCGCGCGGCGCCAGTTAGGAAGCTGTCAGACTTTAAGAACATGGTAGGTTTTGGAGAAGCGGAGCGTGGCGCGGCATATCGCAAAGATTGGCGATGGGATTTCGTACGCAGCCGAGCGCAGCTTAGCTCGACGATCGTCATCTTTTTGTCTTCGAAGGCATCGCATCGCTTCCAATGGTAACTATTCGTGCGGAGGATCTGCGAGCGCTGATGTAGCGATCCATCAAGCTCTTCTTGAGAAGATCACTCAAGGGCACGAAAGTCCTCGCGTGCGTCATAGTCCCTGCCAGAGGTTGAGCCGGGCGAATCCAGCCGCGACTAGGGTTGTCCCGTTCCGTTTTCCTTACACGCAAGCAGCATTTTCGCTGTGCAAGCTGGGAAGGGTGCTGCTTGGCGAAGCGCAGTTGGGACGCCTTCGCAACACAATCCGTCGCGAGGTAAGTTCTACATCACGGTCGTGTTTTATTGCAACCGCATGCCGCCCAATAGCGCGTGCAGGAGCGCGGTTTAAACCATCGTATAGCCGCTACATACGCTTCTATGGAAGGCGTCTACCCCGATATGATTGGGTAGGTGCATGGCCCTCCGCTACCTTGCGGGGACCGGAAAATCATCGCGCAGAATGGACGTCTAGGCGCAATGGCAACAAACTAGGATGCAGAGCAGTAGATGACGCAATTGTTGTAACAGCACCGACCGCTACTCGCCTGAAGGAGACGACGGCAACAGTTAGCTGCGGCACGCAGAGCATCCGGAGTATTCAGAGCACGCCCGTTCGCCGCGACAACTCAAGCGCCGACAATAAGTCAACATCATCCAAAGTCGCTGACGCCACCATGGAACGAGCAACGTCACGCTGCTCGTCGCTAGGCTCGTGCGTGCCCCAGGAACACTGCAAGAAGCAGGAGAAACTTTCATGCGCCCTCAGATCAAGTGGAGGACGTGTTGGGAAAATGACTTACAACTCGCCGACCACGCCGAGATATCCGAGTTCTTTCGCAATGCCTACGGGCCGACAGGGGCGTTTAATGCAAAGCCCTTTGAAGGCATTCGAAGCTGGGCGGGCGCGAGACCTGAGCTCCGTGTCATCGGATACGATGAACGCGGCGTGGCGGCCCATATCGGAGGGCTGCGCCGGTATATCAAGGTCGGCGAAGTCGACCTCCTGGTGGCTGAACTCGGATTGTACGCAGTGCGTCCGGACCTCGAGGGGCTCGGAATTTCCCATTCCATGCGCGTGATGTTTCCTGTGCTGCAGCAGCTTGGTGTTCCCTTCGGCTTCGGTACGGTTCGACATGAACTCAAAGAGCATATCTCAAGGCTACTCGGCCGCCCGGGTTTGGCGACGATTGTTCCGGGCGTTCGCGTTCGCTCCACTCTTCCGGATATCTATCCCAACTTGCCGCCGACTCGCGTCGATGAAGCTCTCCTCGTCGTATTCCCTATAGCGCGGCCGATGAGCGAGTGGCCGACGGGCACATTCATCGAGCGAAATGGGCCAGAGCTGTGAAAGACGCCAATTGCTCCTTCGAAGCGCAGACCAGGCGCGCCATGGATACCCGCAGCGTGCATTTGACGTTTGATGACGGACCGAATCCATACTGCACGCCTGATATTCTCGATGTATTGGCGGAATACCGCGCGCCGGCCACCTTCTGCGTCCTTGGCACGTATGCGGCGAATGAGCCGAGTCTAATTCGACGGATGATTGCGGAGGGGCACGAGGTGGCTAACCACACGATGACACATCCGGATCTATCCAGCTGCGAACCAGACGAAGTGCAATACCAAATCCTAGCGGCAAGTCGGGCTATCAGATGCGCATGCCCGCAGGCGGCGGTGCGACGCGTGCGTGCGCCTTATGGCATTTGGACAGAAGAAGTGCTCGCGCTGTCGGCGAAGGCGCAACTAGCCGCTCTGTACTGGTCAGTAGATCCACGGGACTGGTCCTGCCCGGGCGTCGATGCGATCGTCGACGCGGTACTAGCATCTGTTCGCCCCGGCGCGATTGTGCTCCTGCACGATGGATGCCCTCCCGATGAGTTGAGGCGGGGCATTCATGCCGGTCTACGCAGCCAGACCCTGAAGGCGCTTTCCCAACTCATTCCAGCACTGCGTGAGCGTGGATTTGCGATTAGCCCGCTTCCCCAACTTCACTGAACAAAATTGAGCCCAATGAACCTGCTTGCCACAACCAGCACTGTAGTCGTATCGTCTTACGCGCTGCTCTCCGCAGTCTACAAGACCGTGCAGGCTTTCCACGCCTCTCCGTCACACGCGCCGTCGATTCCAACACATGCAATTCGTCCCGAAGCCATGCCGAGCGTGGATGTGATCGTGCCATGCTTCAACGAGAACCCGCAGACGCTTTCGGCGTGTCTAGAGTCGATCGCAAGCCAAGATTACGCGGGGCAGCTCCATGTCTATGTGGTTGATGACGGTTCGTCAAATCGCGAGGACGTGGCGTATGTTCATCAAGACTTTGCGCGTGACTCGCGGTTCAATTTCATTCTCCTGCAAAAGAATGTCGGAAAGCGGAAGGCGCAGATTGCCGCAATTCGCCGCTCTTCAGGAGATCTTGTACTCAATGTCGACTCGGACACGATACTCGCGACCGATATGGTCGGGAAGCTTGCGCTGAGAATGCAAGACACCGACGTCGGTGCTGCCATGGGGCAATTAACAGCGAGCAACCGGAACGCCACTTGGTTAACTTCCTTGATCGACATGGAGTACTGGCTGGCGTGCAACGAAGAGCGTGCAGCTCAAGCGCGTTTCGGCGCGGTCATGTGCTGCTGTGGCCCATGTGCGATGTACCGGCGATCGGCGCTCGCTTTGCTGCTGGATCAGTACGAGGCGCAATATTTTCGAGGAAAGCCAAGTGATTTCGGCGAGGATCGCCACCTCACGATCCTCATGTTGAAAGCGGGATTTCGGACTGAGTACGTTCCTGACGCCTACGCTGCAACGGTCGTTCCAGATAAGTTGACCCCGTATCTGCGCCAACAGCTGCGCTGGGCGCGGAGCACTTTCCGAGACACGCTGCTTGCGTTGCGGCTTCTGCCAGGTCTCGATCCATACCTGACATTAGATGTTATCGGGCAAAACGTAGGCCCCCTTCTTCTGGCCCTTTCAGTTGTAACGGGTATCGCTCAACTCGCATTCACGTGCACGGTGCCATGGTGGACGTGTGTGATGATCGCATCAATGACAATGGTACGATGCAGCGTCGCGGCCTTTCGTGCTCGCCAATTACGATTTCTCGCCTTTTCCCTCCACACTCCCATCAATATCTTTATGCTACTTCCGGTCAAAGCATATGCCTTGTGTACCTTAAGCAACAGCGATTGGCTCTCACGAAAATCGACGAAGGCGACGGTGTCTGGCGGGGAACAGTCGCTCAAGCAGAGCCAAGAGTCTCAACCAGACGCTGCCTGGCTCTCGGGACCGACTGCGCCGGTTTGCAAGCGCGATGGTTTGCGTCGACCTTCTGGTAGTGACGCGGCCGCCCTAGCAGCGGCCAGCGATCGTGCGGACTAAGGAGCGGCTGGCCATGAAGCTGGATGAGAATTACCAATTGTTAGAGCGCGAACTGGCTGCCGGGGATCCGTGGCGACTGGACGGAAATCCGTTCGAGCGAGAGCGCCACGCGCAAATGCTGCGGCTTTCGCTTTTGGATGGTTTTGTCATGAATGCGCTCGAAGTCGGATGCGCAGCTGGCGCCTTCACGGAAAAGCTCGCGCCCCACTGCGAACGACTTACAGTTATCGACGTCGTACCGCGAGCGATCGATCGGGCGAGCCTACGGACGAAGCAATGGTCCCACATCACATGGATTGTCTCTGACATCGAACAGTTCTCGAGGGCAGAGCAGTTCGATTTGATCGTGGTGGCGGAAGTTCTCTACTATCTCCGCGATGTCGGCGAGATGCGTGCGGCCGTCGACAATCTGCTGCGAATGCTCGCGCCTGGTGGTCATCTGGTTTTCGGATCGGCGCGTGATGCCACCTGCCAAGGCTGGGGGCATGTCGCCGGCGCGGAAACGATCATCGCAATGTTGAGCGAAACATTGGTCGAGGTCGAGCGGGTGCAATGCCAAGGGCAATCGACCAACGAAGACTGCTTGCTGGCTCGTTTCCGGAATTCGAATTCACCCTCCCTTCTACTCCAAGATCCATCTTAAGCATTGAGGCACTATGCGCATCTGTGGCATCAAGCTGACGCATGACGGGTCCGTCGCTCTTGTAGAGGATGGACGCCTAGTCTTTTGCATCGAGCAGGAGAAACGCGAAAACAATCGGCGGTATCAAACCATCGAGAATCTCGACGCGGTTGTGCTTGCTTTGGCGGAGCACGGGCTGGATCCCCGCGACATTGATCAGTTCGTCATTGACGGCTGGGACGGCGAGACCGAATCGGAATTCCAGGTCTTGAGTGGGGCCGATCTGCTCACACTCAAAGGTGCGCCCTATGTTGAACGTCCCGAGGGGCTCCTCTCTGCTCACGAGAGGCTTGGCCTTGTGCTCAACGGGAAGAGTTTCTCTTACCGAAGCTATGCACACGTCACAGGCCATGTTGCCTCCGCATACTGCACTAGCCCGTTTGCGAAAGCTGGGGAACCCGCCTTCTGCCTGGTGTGGGACGGCTGCATCTTTCCGCGTCTCTATTATGTAGACGCCAGTGGCGGCCGCTTCCTGGAATCCTTATTCCCGATGATAGGCCACGCCTATGCTGTTGCGGGCCACCACTTCGGGCCGTACCAGCAACCGAACCGGAAGAATTGGGACCTTGGCGTCGCGGGCAAGCTGATGGCCTATATCGGCCTGGGGGCGCCTGATGAAGACATCGTAACGGTGTTTAAGGACGGCTATGAGAAGCACTTTGCGGCGAACACGGAGGCTGCTCGGCGTTACCGTGCAAACATTAATGACGCCGAGGCGTCACTTGCCGCTACGCACGACTACTTCGGAGAATGCGCCCTTCGATTAGACGGTAAGCGAGCCGAAAACATTCTTGCATCGTTTCACGTTTTCCTTGAGCGTCTGCTCGTGAACGAAATGGGCCTTGCTCTGCTGCGGCATTCTAATTTTCACGGACCGCGCAATCTTTGCGTAGCGGGTGGCTGTGGCCTTAACATCAAATGGAACAGTGCGTTACGTGCGTCCGGCTTGTTCGAAGGCGTATGGGTGCCGCCTTTTCCGAATGACAGTGGCTCAGCAATCGGGGCCGCTTGTTCGGCAATGGTGGCGGACAAGGGTTTCGTGCCGCTGGAATGGTCGGTCTATAGCGGGCCGTCCCTCACCAGCGGCGATACATCAGCGGAATGGGGGGCCACGCCGTGCAACATCAGCGAGCTTGCCGCGCTGCTCGCAACCAATAAGCCCGTGGTGTTCCTGGCCGGTCGCGCCGAACTCGGACCGCGCGCCTTGGGGGGCAGAAGCATTCTTGCTGCGGCGACCTCGCCAGCCATGAAGGACTATCTCAACGACATCAAAATTCGCGAGCATTTCCGACCGGTCGCCCCGATATGTCTGGAAGACCGAGCGCCGGAGATTTTCGATCCTGGAACGCCGGACCCTTATATGCTCTTCGACCATCAGACGCGGCCAGAATGGCGAGACAAGATCCCGGCCGTTGTGCACCTTGACGGATCTGCACGATTGCAGACCGTTGGCAGAACATCGGGGCATAAGGTTGCTGAGTTGCTCATTGAATATGAGAAACTCACAGGCATCCCGCTGCTTTGCAATACAAGCGCCAACCATCATGGACGTGGCTTTTTCCCCGATGTCGCAGCCGCCTGCGAATGGGGACGCATCGAACAGATCTGGTGCGATGGTCTGCTGTGGAGCAGAACACCAGCAACAGAAGCGTCGTTATCTGATCGACCAGCCGAGATGGACGCATGTCGAGCGTAGCGATCGACCTTGCCGCTGTACACAAATCGTATCGCGGCAAAGTCGCTGTCAACGGGCTAACGTTCAGTGTTGCGGCGGGAGAGTGCTTCGGTCTGCTTGGACCGAACGGCGCGGGCAAAAGCACCATCGTGCGTATGATCCTCGGCATGGTGCCGCCGGACTCTGGCAAGATCGCGGTGCTCGGCAAGCAAGTGCCGGTACAGGCCCGCCTGGCACGCGCAGGCGTGGGCGTGGTCCCGCAGTTTGACAATCTCGAGAACGAGTTCACCGTACGCGAGAACTTACTGGTGTTCGGGCGCTATTTCGGTTTAAGCGCGCGTGAAATCGAGGCGGTTACTCCATCACTGCTCGATTTTGCCCGCCTCGAGATCAAAGCGAATACGCGCGTTTCCGAGTTATCAGGCGGCATGAAGCGGCGGTTGGTGCTGGCACGTGCGCTGATCAACGATCCGCAACTGCTCGTGATGGACGAGCCTACGACCGGGCTCGACCCGCATGCCCGCCACTTGATTTGGGAACGACTACGATCGCTACTTGCGCGTGGCAAGACGATCCTGCTGACCACTCACTTTATGGAAGAGGCTGAGCGGTTGTGCGACAGGCTGTGCGTGCTTGAAGAAGGACGCAAGATCGCCGAAGGCGAGCCTCACGCGCTGATCAACGAACAGATTGGCTGTGACGTCATGGAGATCTATGGCGGAAATCCGCAGGAATCCATTGAGCTGATCAGGCCCTACGCACAACGCATCGAGCAGAGCGGCGAGACTATTTTTTGCTATGCACCAGATCTGGAGCAGGTGCGTAAGCAGTTGCGGGGGCGGGCGGGTTTGCGCCTTCTGGAGCGTCCGCCGAATCTCGAGGATGTGTTCTTGCGACTTACCGGACGCGAGATAGAGATATGATGAGAATGACTTATAGCGCTGCCATGCCGGCCAATGCGGCTAACTGGGTCGCAGTATGGCGTCGCAACTATTTGGCATGGAGGAAGATTGCGCTTGCATCGCTTCTTGGCAATCTCGCCGATCCAATGACCAATCTACTTGGTCTTGGCTTTGGCCTCGGGCTGATTGTCGGCCGCGTGAACGGGACTTCATATATCGATTTCCTGGTCGGGGGCATGGTTGCGACCAGCGCGATGACTTCCGCAAGCTTCGAAACCATTTACGCCACATTCGCCCGCATGCACACCCAACGAACCTGGGAGGCAATGCTGTGCACACAGCTCACGCTCGGCGACATCCTGCTTGGTGAAGTGGCATGGGCAGCCAGCAAGGCCGTGCTGGCTGGCACAGGAATTACGATCGTTGCCGCGGGAATGGGTTATGCGGCATGGCCCTCCATGCTCTATGCGCTACCCGCAATCGCTCTCACGGGGTTCGTCTTCGCGAGCTTGGCGATGGTGATCGTGTCGCTAGCGCCTAGCTACGACTATTTCGTATTCTACCAAACGCTCGTCCTTACACCCATGGTGTTCCTGTGCGGCGCGGTATTCCCGATCAGCCAGTTGCCAGCCGCCTTCCAGATCGTAGCAGGCATGTTACCCCTGGAGCATTCGATTGAGCTCATTCGTCCGGCGATGCTTGGCCGGCCGGCCGCCAGCGTCGGGATCCATATTGGCGCACTCTGCATTTACGCGGTCTTGCCGTTCTTGCTGTCGGTTGCGCTTCTTCTCCGGCGCCTCATGCGCTGAGCGGGGCGTGGCGAATCTGATGAACGCGAGAGCCCGAACTTTGGAGATCCGGCAAGGTCGTATTTCGCTTAGGGTGTCCATGTCGGGCTGGTGCATGTAGCAGAGAGCGGCTGTGAGGCGCTGGTACCAACTGAGTCTTCTTACAATAAACGGAGAGTATGATGCTGTGTCTCGGCGTGAGCGGCGGACTAGATCGGGTTTATGAATGTCGACCCGAGCTTCCAAGCACATTTCTGCACGACGGCGCCGCGGTGCTCGTGCGCGACGGCCGTGTGATAGCGGCCGTCGAAGAAGAGCGACTCAACCGAGTCAAACATTCTAATAAATTTCCGAGCCAGTCCATCCAATACTGCCTGGAAGCTGCAGGTGTTGAACTGAAAGACGTCGATCGGATCGCGTTCTATGCGACCGAGGCCTACTGCAATGCTATGCTGGAGCGCTTGTTTGTTTCGCAGCCGTCGGACGCTATTCCTATGGATGCCAGGCTTTTGCTGAGGACGATGCTGGGGCAAGAGTTCGGCATCGAAGTTGATCCGTCCCGCATCTCGTTCGTAAGTCATCACCAGGCGCACGCTGTTAGTGCGTTTGCAATGTCTGGATTTGAGCAAAGTCTGGTGCTTGCAATCGACGGCGGTGGTGATTTTCTTTCTGGTCTAGTAGCCATCGGGTCCGGAACCGAAGTTAACCTACTCCAGAGTTTCCCGGAGAGTAACTCATTGGGGTTGTTTTATCTCGAGACGATCCGGTATCTCGGCTATAGCTTGTTCGATGAGTACAAGGTCATGGGACTTGCTCCTTATGGTGACCCCGCGCCCTATCGCAATCTCTTTGAGCAGTTCTACAAGCTTTCTGAGAACGGGGGCTACCGGCTCTACCTGGATCGCATCGGTCCTGCGTTGGTCCGCAATATTCAGGTCCGGCGAAAAGGAATGCCATTCACCCAACAGCATCGCGATGTCAGCGCTTCGTTGCAGGAAGCGCTTGAGCGGATCGTGTTCCACATACTTAAACATTATCGAGAAGCCACAGGCATGAATCGGCTGTGCTTGGCTGGCGGAGTGGCCCACAACTGTACCGTGAATGGTAAGCTACTTTATTCAGGGCTCTTCGACGACATTTTCGTGCAGCCGGCGGCCCACGACGCCGGCTGCGCACTAGGCGCCGCACTGATGGCGTCTCACGAGGGTGGTCGACCCGCGCCGCGCGAGCGGCTCCAGGATGTCTATTGGGGTCCCGATCTCGGTACCGAGCATGCCGTTGAACAGGAACTGAATGCGTGGGCCGGGCACCTCGACATTGAGCGCTGCGATGATGTGTCGGGCAGAGCCGCCGATTGGATGGCAAGCGGTGCAGTGATCGGCTGGGTGCAGGGTCGATCGGAGTTCGGACCACGTGCCCTGGGTAACCGCAGTATTCTCGCCGATCCCCGACCTGCAGCTAACAAGGACCGCATAAACGCGATGGTCAAGAAGCGCGAGGGCTACCGACCATTTGCGCCTTCCGTGTTGGAGGAGGATGCACCAGAATATTTCGATCTCCCGGCCAGTGGAACGGAATTTCCGTTCATGAACTTCGTAGTTCGCGTGCGCGATTCCAAGCGCGACTCGCTGGGCGCCATTACGCATGTTGATGGCACTGCACGGCTACAGACAGTGTCGCGCAAGTCAAATCCGACCTACTGGAGCCTTATCGACGAGTTCAAAAAGCGGACGGGCATTCCGGTTCTGCTCAATACCTCGTTTAACAATAACGCCGAACCGATCGTAGATTCGGTTGCAGACGCCGTCGCCACATTTCTGACCACCGAGCTCGATGCCCTTGTAGTTGGTCCGTTTCTAGTCAAAAAGCGGGCGGTAACGCTAGAGGATTGGACTTCGCTCGCGGTTTCATTGCCGCCTTATGTATCTCTGTATCGCGTCCGCGCTCATACAGCACGGGATCGGCAAGAGACGGTATGCGAGATCCGCACCGCGTTTTCTGGCGGCGGGACAGTGCGTATCTCAGGAGTGTTGTTCGATCTGCTGATGCGGATCAAGGGCGAAGCTGTCCTCCGCGACCTCTTCGATTCGATGATGATGGACCACGCCGAGCGCGAAACTCTCGTCGAAGAACTGAGGGGCCTGTGGGAGCACCGCCGCGTCCGCCTACATCCTCCTTCAAGCGCCATTCACTTGAAGAGTGAGTCCCATCAGATGACAGAGCAAGCTTAAAGCGGGCTCAATATAGTGGAGAACCTCGCAGTATAGTCTTCAGGGCTCAAAGGAGAGCGTATTCCGGCAATACGCCTCCCAGGCGAGAGGAGCTGACCGACGCGCGCTCTATCAAATGCCATAGCGTTCGAGCGGATTGCCACTCGGCCCGGCCCTAAGCAGGTTTGAAGGTTAGTGAAGGCCGCGCCCAATGCGATGAGGGCTGGAGCCTAAAGTTAAGGCGACCTTGCTGATCGATCGGGTGCGTTGCGACGAGGAAAGTTAAAATGCTTGTTGGTGTTACGAAGGAAAGGTTCGTTGTTTCTCGACGACGTACTGGTCTCGGCGACTGCCTGTGGTCACTCGCGGCAGCCTGGCAGTACGCCAAGCGGACAGGACGTACACTGGTTATCGATTGGCGCGGCTCTTGCTATCTCGATCAACCCTTTACCAACGCTTTTCGAGTGTTTTTCGAACCGGTTCATGACATCGCCGGCGTACGTGTGATCTGCGATGATCGGGTCAACTCCCTTTCTCTTCCCGGGCCGTTTTTTCCAACCTGGTGGAATCGACCATCCATCGATTGCGTTTATCGACCGGACGAACAGATATTCCGAGAACGCGACGAGCTGAGGCAGCTCTTCGAGGCCAAAGATGATACTCACGCCAATACCGTGGTGTGTGATGCTTGCTTGATGTGGGCTTGCGATCAGGACGCCGAGCGACAGATATTTCGTAGCATCAAACTGCGGTCTGAAATTCAAGCTCGGATCGATGCGATACATTGCGAGCACTTTGAGGGTCGCAGCGTAATCGGCGTTCATGTTCGACACGGAAATGGCGAGGATATCATGGGGCACAGGCCATACTGGGCCGATCCAGAGCTTGCCTTGCGCCAGGTGTGCACTGCCATCCAAAAGGCAAAAGCATTGCCCCATGCAAAACCCACGCGGGTCTTTTTATGCACCGACAGCCCGAAGGTTTTGGATCAGGTCTCGGCTAGGTTCCCAGACATCTTCACGATCTCAAAACGCTTTCAGGCCGATCAAGCAGGCCCGTTACACAATGCCGAATTGGGAGCGGACGGGGGATCGTCGGCTCTCATCGAGATGTACCTTCTCGGACGATGCGATACCGTGATTCGCTTTCCGCCCACCAGCGCCTTTACCCGCTATGCCCGACTTGTTGCCCCGCGCAGCATCGAGTTCGATTTGAATGATCCGACCCGCCTAATCTTGATTGACGAGCCGCCCAAGGATTACCCGGTCGCCTAAACCACATAGCATATTCTCGCCGATCCTACGACGATGTCTCATGAGCTTGTTGGCTCCGTCGATGAAGTGTTTTCCCGCCGAGCCGGGTCGGCTGTCCTGTGGGAGACTTAGCGTCGACAAACGGGCTTGCTGGTGAAGGGCCAAGGAGCCCTGGAGCGAGTGCGCCTCTAGATCACTTCATGAAGTCAAAGGTTGCAAAACCCCGGAGCGAAGCTTGCTCATATTTGTGTCGTCTGTGGGATGGCTAGCGGATAAATCGGACGTATTAGGCTGCCACGTCTGATTCCTGATCCTGCTGAAGGACGCCAAGACAATTTACCCTTTTGAAGCCGATCTGCACGCTTACACGTAAGCTGTCGTTCTCGATGGCAACAGCCTCCTGACAGTCAAGAGCCCGGTTTGGAGTGAGAGAGAGGGCAAATTGAAAGGCATCCGGCCGCAGCCTCATTCTCAGATCACCGCGGCGAAATCTTGCGCCTCTTTTCCTGCGCATCGGAGGCTCTCTGCCATCGATGCTCCAGCGGACGTGATGCTCGTCGGCTCGCAAACAAATTGTCTGCCTTTGCATGTTTTGAAGCATTTCCGACAACGCCCACGATTGTCCAGGTTGCGCTCATGCGAAAAGAGGCGGGCGCACGTGTCCCCGGTGGGACCTTTCAAGCAAAGAGCGGATACACCGCGGTTACTGCTGTTCGGAACGGCACGCGCCACATGTCCGGAAGGTGCTAAGTTGTTTGCGCGGCGTGACACTGCGTCGCAATCATGTCAGCTTTCTCCCTGTCGCATTGGTCCAAATCCTGCACGCCTTTGGCGAGAGTGAATGCCGCCAGGGCGAAAGCGGAGATTCGCTCATTTGTCGAATGTCAGACCGCGACGCGCTCTCGCGTTATTGTTGAACATGGACGCCGACATCTATTGTTGTGGCTTGAATTGTGCGTGGAGCATCTGCAGAACATCATAGCCACAAGGCGGATCGCGCGAATGGAAAGCTGATCTTGTTTAGGAGTTAAGACCAAGTCACGCAAGTTCTTTGTGCTAACGTAGAACAGATGTAGTCGGATGCGTAGACGCGGTAGAAATTGCTGCTCTGCTTTGCTGGCTCGACGTCGGTCGTATTCCAGCGGAGTTCCCGCGGAATCTTTTAAAGGAGCGTGAAGCAAATGAAAGCTTGTTTATCATCGTGCCATGAACAAGTGTTATCTCCTGGCGCCGTTAGAGTAGGTGCGAGATCGGGAGTGAGATGCAAGACGATGTTTCGAAGTGCGAACTAACTGCAAGCAAAGAGAGCAAGGGCAGCGTCGAACTTGTCAAGGTGCAGAGTGAATCCGAATGCGAAAGGCAAGGCCCGGAAGAAGGCTCGAACGATCCCGTGGTCTTGCCGGTGAATGAAATTGCGCTCAGAGGAGTGTTCGAAATATCGAACATGCTCGCCAGTCCTTCGCGACTCGAAGTCGCGCTGGCAAACGTAATCGATTTGCTACAGTCGTCTTTGCAGATGCGGCACGGTGTCGTGTCTCTCCTAGCGGACGATGACGAACCCGAGATTGCGGTTGGCGCTGGGTGGAGCGAAGGAAGCGATGAGCGCTACCGCATGCGCCTACCGCAAATGGCGATTGAGGAGATTGTGACAACGGGCATGCCGTTTGTCGCTGAAGACATCGCCAAGCATCCCGCATTTACCGCAGCTGACCTGGATGTGCTCGGTGCGTCCGACCACATGCGATTATCGTTCATTGGGGTTCCCATAAGCATTGATGAAAAGGTCGTTGGCACCCTATCCATTGAGCGTGTGCCCGACCTGGACTCGATGTTCCCACTCGATTGCGATGTCAGGCTACTCACCATGATCGCAAACCTGATTGGACAGGCGGTGAAGCTCCATCGCTTGGTCGCGCGCGACCGCAAGCGCCTCATGGCGGAGAGCTACCGGTGGCAAAAGGAACTACTCGAATTCAAGCAGCCAGCGCGTGAGCGTAAAAAGGTTCACATCGATGGTATTATCGGTACCAGTCCGGCACTCCGCGGGTTGCTCGACAAGATCGCGGTGGTAGCCAGGTCAAATGCCACGGTTCTGCTCCGAGGTGAATCAGGCACCGGCAAGGAGCTGGTGGCCAAGGCAATTCACGAGCTATCCCCGCGTGCAAAACGGCCGTTCATCAAAATGAACTGCGCGGCGCTGCCCGAGACCGTCCTGGAATCCGAATTGTTCGGCCATGAAAAAGGAGCCTTTACCGGTGCCCTTAATTCGCGCAAAGGGCGCTTCGAACTAGCCGACAAGGGAACCCTTTTTCTAGACGAGATTGGCGAGATCTCAGGGGCTTTTCAGGCGAAGTTGTTGCGGGTTCTTCAGGAGCAAGAGTTCGAGCGGGTGGGTAGCGGCCACACAATGAAAGTTGACGTCCGAGTGATTGCTGCAACCAACAAGGACCTGGAAGGGGCGGTCACAAAGAACGAGTTTCGCGCTGATCTCTATTATCGTATTAGCGTAGTTCCGTTGATGCTGCCTCCCTTGCGCGAAAGGCGCAGCGATATTCCGCTGCTTGCCGCTGAGTTTCTCAAGAGCTTCAACTGCAAGAACAGTCGTACATTGACGTTCGATCAGAGTGCCTTAGACGTACTTATGAATTGCGGATTTCCCGGCAATGTGCGTGAACTCGAGAATTGCGTGCAGCGGACGGCCACACTGGCGCCGGGGCCATTCATCGTCAGGAACGATTTTGCCTGCTGCCATGGTCAATGCCTTTCCGCGCTGCTGTGGAAGAGCGGATTGGATGAAGCGAAGCCGCGGGCCGCGCTGATCGGTGAGCTAACCTCCATGGCAGCTACGCCAATCCCCGAGGCAGTAACGCCGGTTGCGGTCCTGAGTCCGCCTGTCGCGGCTGAGCCGGTCGATGGAGGCATCCTGAGCGGTGGCAAGCTGACGGATCGCGAGCGCCTCATTGCCGCCATGGAGAAAGCTGGCTGGGTGCAGGCAAAGGCGGCGCGCCTACTCGGACTCACACCGCGCCAAATCGGATACGCACTGAGGAAATATTGCATCGAAATTAAGCGCCTGTGAGTCGCTCCTGAACCTGGTCGATTTGAATTTGTCGGTTCTCGTATCTGCAAAGGCCCTCGTAGACTGACCACCACCGGGCCGCAGAGTAACCTCGGCACTATCTGATCGGATTTCAGGACAGCAGAAAGGCAGGCTTGGTACGCGAGACACTGGCCGGCCGGCGGCATACCAAGTGCCAATCGGGTGCACAATGACGGGGCGCAATTTTATGCCACCTTTATGCTTACCTACAATACTTCAACGACGGAGTATGTGCGACGATTGGTCGGATTCGCGAGCTGCGACTGGAGGCGCTCAAGGTAATGCAAGTTGGGTGCGTCGTACGGCGGCAGTCGGCACTTGCGGTCGACTTCGCGGCCTCCATTGAGGCCGCATTATAGTCCATTATAGTTCGGGCCGCCGTCCAAGTTCTGTACGCAAATTCCAGATCGCGTTGTTTGCCAGTTGAAGTACATTTTTCTCACCCATTTTCAATGAACGTTCAAGGTGGAGACGTAGCCGAGCGCGCAGCAATGCCTCGGCATTATGGGTCAGGAATGGGTCTTTCTCTACGAAACGCCATGATTTCTCAAATGCCACGCTCACCAGAGCGTCCAATATTTGCTTCTGTGGTGAAGAAGTTTGATCCATGAATGGACTCCAGCAAAAGATTCTTTCAGCAGGGCATGCTGCTGCAGAATTGGGAGGTCGAAAGCTGACGCTTGAATGCTCAAAAGAGCCGCAGTCATTCAGCTCATGTTATTTGCATGTCGATGCGTTGATCGGAGCCTATATATGCGATTGTTGAAGCCATGATGACTAGTTGACGCTTTTGTCAAATAATTCGGTATTTCAGTATTCTAAGAGTGAAATTGGTGCGTCCTTCAAGACAGGCGTGGCGCCCCTTTTCGCTAAGCGTCGGCAGCAATTCGGAGAGGATTTATCCGTTGGGCCCGTACTTCAGAGTTGGACCATGGCGCGATCGGTTTCCAATGCACTTACTTCGACGTAGGCGAGTACCACATTCACGAAGGCCTCGTGTACGCGGAACTCAGCGTGAGAAGAGATGAAAATGCAACAGAGCTCATTATTTCGAACCTGCATCGATCGCGCATACCAGTGGTTCGACTTCGGACTGACAGATATGCCCAGTGGGATGCCAGCAAATGGAGGATACTCGGCTGAAGTAACTTTCAGGTCGGGACGCTTATCGTCCAATCAGTGAGAGCCTCAAGTGTCAGGCGAGTCGAAGCCAGTTCATTCCAGGATCTCGCCACCTCATGCCATCTCTCTTGTCGTGTGGGCAAAAGCTGAAGCATCCTTTGCGCCTTGCGTGCAGCCGAGAAATTCCCGACACACTTAGCCTCGTCTAAAGTTTTGTGCAGCTTCGCTTCGATTGTCTTCCATCCGCAGCCGGTAGTTCTACTCTCGACGAAGTAATCGATGGTGATACGGAAGGTCAGAGCGCGGTTTGCGGCGGCTTGGGATTCCAATTCGGGTTCGTTCAACCATTGACGAAGAGCTTCGAGCTGCTCCGGCACGCTAAGCGATGGATCGTCGCCATCCTCGAATATCAAGAATGAGCCGAATGACGCGATATCAAGCTGCAGGTCCAGATCTTGCGCTTCTAGCCAGCTGAAGATTGCTTCTATTGGCGACATCACTTTGGCCTTCCTTAAGACCTTGTTGCGCTTAATGCCGCTGACTGGGCAGTGCAGCGTGCGGAGAGATTCGGCCCGAAGAACGTCGCACTGGTCACCTATTAGAATTTGTAGGCCTCCGTGCCTACGTGGCCTGTGACGGCCCCGAATTTCAAACAACGTCGCTTTTACAATAGTGACAGCCGACATCATAGAAGGCGGAGGTTGGTCTGTTTGGGCGAGACATTGAGTTTCCGAAGCTCAGCCGCAAGGCTGTCGGGTGAGGCCTCGGTTGCCAGCACCTGACGCAGGATCCGCAATGCTCGGTCCGGCAGCGTCTATGTCATGCGGCGCGATCTTTAGTTCGCGATTAGGTCGCCGTCCAGATTGTGGACGTGGAGTTTCCGGCGACCGAAATGCCTAATCGATTCGCGGAGAGCAAATATGACGTGCGACTACGCCGAACGAGGGGGAATAGAAGCTGTCGAGGACCAGCAGCGGGGTTAGCGACGTTTTTGAGCATGATGCATACGAGGGCGATGAGGTGAAGGTCGGCGAGGGTCTGCGCGCATCGCTCGTAGTCTTTGATCAGCCTTCGGAAGCGTGTGGCCCACGCGAAGAATCGCTCGACGACCCATCTGCTTGGAAGCAGCGCGAAGCCTCGTTTGGCCTCCGACCGCTTTATGACCTCAAGGGCAATGCCGTGTCTGCAGCCGCCGTTGCAGGTTTGTCGCCTGTGTAGCCTGGTCAACGAAGGAGACTTCGACGCTCTGACCAGTCTCTGCCTGAATCGTCTTGGCGATCCGGCCAATCCCGCCTCGATCGTCGGTGTTGGCGGGCGTGACATGCAGCGCCGGAAGATGGCCGAGCCGATCGACACGACCAGATGTAGCTTGGAACCTTTCTTGCGCTTGGCTCCGCGCCGGCGCCCGAGAAACTCGCCGACGGGGCTGGCTGACCGCGAGTTCTCTGCCTCGGTCAAGTGCAGGGCCGCCGCCATTGCACAATCGATAGTCTTCACTCGAACTCGTGAGATGGATGTTAAATCGATATCGGAAGTTGGCAGCCGGATGCAATCCATGAGGTCTTTAATTACCGCCGGTGTCCCAATCCGATTCCCAGCACGATAGCTTTCTGACGAAGCGCACCCTCGGTGCGCTTCAGCTCCTTAGAGATTTTCGCGACGCGAGTTCGATCCTTTGAATGCTTCTTGAGGGCTCGCAGATCAGCGGGTGTCCACTCGCAGCAAACCAATCTTCCTTCTTAGCCAACTTCGCGCTCCTTGAATGCTGGGAGTGTAGTTTAGCACATGGTTGATGCGCAGAGCCGATGACAGTTCGATGGAGGTAATTCTCCGAACGACGACTTCAACCGACAAATCGCTCAGCTGCCCATTAAGCTCAAACGGCAGCTTGCCACTGCAATCGCGCGGGAAGCCGGCAGGCTCGCAATCGCGATGGCCGCAGCGCCGGTGCGGTCCGATGCGTTGCGTGACAGTGTGAAGGTCCGCCGCACCGAACGCGATCTGACACTAGAAGTCGCCGCGGGCGGCGGCGGCGAACTTGGGTCCACACGGCGAAAAGCTCGAGGTGGGCACAGCGGCCGGGATTGCGACCACATTGGGTCTGGTCAAAGCGGGTATGAGCGACAGCGCCATCACATGGAACCATAACGTCGTGATAAATCCTGGCCCCTTCAATGCGTCGCAGAATGGCTTCTGTACCGGCGACCCCAATGCCGTGCCCGATGTTCAAGCGTCCATCCAGTACACCGCTAACGCGCGGCTGTAGGGGAGCAGGGGCGCCAAGAAGCGTGCACCACATTGAAGTGCCTGGCGGTCTCCGCTTGGAATTCCACCCCGATGAAGTCGCCTTGTCGCCAGATGAGGCGACAGGGGTGGGTGGTGCGAAACTCGTCGAAGGAAAGCGAAAACTCGGTCGGCAGAATCGTGAGCCCTTTAAGCTGAAATGACGGCGCTTCTAACGGAGAGATCACGTACGAGGGCTCAGAGGTGATGTGGCACGTAATTGAGAGAAGAACATCTCACCACACCGACCGCCTTTCAATCGCCCGGGGGGCGGCCCGGTCGGCGCGGGACAGAACCGCTTGGCGTTGAGGAGCCCGGCTACGGCGCCTCTACGCTGACTTTGGCGTTCCCCATCAGTTTCCGGCGAAGGACCGAACGGCCGTTAATGCGCCAATCACCACGAGGGCTGTCACGGCGATTGAAAACAGGAGCCGGATAACGGCACTGCGGTCACATGCTCAGGTTCCGCTAGAGTCCCTTATTCGAGTTGGTGAAACGGGGACGGTAGATAATGGTTGCGTTGTTGGGCGACTGGGCGCCGAGGATCATGAGATGCACTTAATCTCCCGCGCCACGCCAGCTGCCGATAGTTGAAAGCTGCGAGTTGTTCTGGGAAGTCATGTGAAGGCTGTGAAGGAGAACTCTCCTGTGTGGTACTTGACGTAACTTAGGGCGGTTTCGGTGTCAGTCCCTTGCTTATCGCACGTCTCATCGCGCTTCTTCATCTCTCCGTGAGACGCGGAGACAACCTGATCAGGAGTCATTACCCACTTCGTATACTGCCCATGCGCGTTGGCTGGCCCAGCCAAGATTCCGGTCGGTAAGATTGTCAGCTCCATTCGCTCCATGTCATCCCTCCGGATGGCTGGACTTGGCGATGCGCTTCCAATCCTTCGCTCGATCGCCCAGCTCGCGAGCGATCTGCGCCTTGCTGGGGTAGAGAGGCATGCCGGGAGCCGGCTCGCGTGGTTTGGGACTTCTTCTCGTCTTCAGTGTTCATGTCTTAGTCGAGTGCTCCTGCACCAATCGTGCCTCGTGAGACAGAACCGCTTGGCGAGCGCGCGCGTCCAAGGGGAAGGTGACAGCGAAGCATAGCGTCCTGTGAATTGGATATCGATTCGTCTGCGGCGTTTAAGCAAACCGCATTCGCGCCAGGCGTGGATGTTGCCGAAAATTACGGACACTCAGCGAGTGAAAGAAGATCGTCGGGCTGAATGTCGTCCGCCGTCGTCTTGATGTACTTGTGTCCATCGTGTGTCGCCACGATCAAGCCGGCTATGATTCCGTCTTCTTCGACATAGAACTCCCATTCGCCACTTTCGATGTCTTTGATTGTTTGACCGATAGATTGCTTCCATTGACTGCCGTCTGAATCTACACCACCGACATTTTCAATCCTCTCGTGGGGATTCATCCTGTTGGTCTTATTGATGCAATGAATGCGTGCGAGTTTGGCCATTCTCGTCTTCCTGAATTTGGCAAAAGGTTGAGGACCAACCTAGTCCACGATGCTTGGGTTAGGCAGCCAACCAATTCAGGTAGGTGCGTAGGAAGACCTTTCGCTGGGCGCTCGGCGCCTTTTTTAGACGGCTCTCGGCGCGCATCCGCAAGGCCAAGGCCGTGACCGCCACGGTCCGCAAGATCGCAATTCTGTTCTACAATAGTTTGCGATACGGAATGGACTATGTCGACCCGGGGGCCTCGTCCTACGAAACGCGTTACCGAACGCGAGTAGTCAACAATTTGCATCGGCGTGCAAAGGCATTCGGCTTTGTTCTCCAACCCCCGGAGCCGAAAGTCGGTGCTGCCATTTCTTAGGAATCGTTCTCCAGCGTCAGCTCCCCATCTTGGTGGCCCATGAGAAGGGCATTTTCGTTTTGCGTTATCGTCAAACCGCGGCCCATTGGCACGCCAATTTCTGGTATATGGATTAAGCATGCCGCCATCTCGATGGGTGGAGAGGATATCGATGTCAAACACCAACCCAAATTGGTTCGTCGCGCACGCGCCTGAGCGCCGCCTCGCCCGGTGACCGGGATCATCGCACTTGCGGCGTGGCTGTTGCCGGCGGCATGCCGAGCTTCGGGGCAAGCTCAACGATTTGCGCGACGTCTCATGTACGTCGTGCTCTTCGCCCGCATCTTTCTCGGCGGCAACGCAGATCGTTCGTGGCTTTGTTCGTTTCGAGCGGTGCCTCGATCGGCGGGGCGGGCACTCGCCGGCGATCACGAACAGGACAAGTGGCCTTGGTCGTGGCTGATGTCGGCGCCAATCTCAGACGCAACCGCATTCATCGCGCGCGCTGTCGCAACCGAACCTTCTGTTCGGCGCCGATCGCGAGCTGCTACTGACCGGGGCTTGCCGCGTACGCGGCAATCCTTGGACTGTGATCTGGATCGTTGTCGTGGCGGCGGACCTGAGATGCGGCGAGTCTATGCCCGCCACATCTGCCATTCCGCGTACTGCCGGTCGACCTCGACGCCTTGGCGCCGCTAACAAAGGTCCGCTCCAATGGTCGCACTGAGCTCTTTCCGTCGTTCCGGCCCGCCTTTCGCCAATCTCGCAACTTACGTCGGACTCGTCGCGAACGGGATCGTCCTGTTGAAGGACGGCTCGCTGATGGCGGCCTAGTATTCTTGCGGGACCAGACTCTAAGACTGCATCTCCGCTGGAGTGGCGGCTACGAACCCGACAACCTTCAGCTCTTCGCGCCGGAGCCCTTTAACGCATGCCAGACCGCCTGGTTGGCCTGATCGAACGCCTTGCGGGATTCGGCCAAGGCGGCGCTCAGCGCCGCCCAGGACTCGCCGCCCGCCTGCTTCAGCGTCGCTAGACGCGCGTTCGCCGTAGACGCATCGGCCTTCATCTGCTCGAGTCCGGCCTCGAACTCGCCGGCGTGAGATGCTGCCACCCTGCCTGCCGCCTCACGGAACTTGTCAGCGGCCTCGTGCCAAGCCCTTGCCTGCGCTCCGGCTATGTCCTTGAACGTGGCCTGCTGCTGATCGATCTGCTTGCCGGCGCTTTCGAAGTAGGCGTTCATCTGCGTCTCGAAGGTGTTCCATTGCCTTTCAAGATCCATCTTGGTGTGCGCCCAAGTGGCTTCGCCAGCTTGCGCTTGCGCCTTGAGCTCCGCCTGGAATTTGTCGCGGCATTTCCTCAGATCAGCGACAATCCGGTCGGCTTTGATCTCGGCCTCGGCCTTAGCCTTGCCAGCTCTGATCTCGAACGAACCTAGTGCGGCATCCATCTCCTCGATCCGCTCCTTGGCCCAGTTCAGGTAGAAGTGCACGCCGCTCTGTTCTAGCATGATCGTCTCCGTTGTTTATCCGATGTTGAATGATCTCTGAGCTTCACGTTGCCCGTGTTGACCTGTGTCAATTGCTTCGTCTTAAGCAACTGCGAGCAGTGAGCCTGTGCCTTGGCAGGTTTGATAGCGTTCTACCTCGGGCGTCGTTGGTCCCCCTTCGTCTGTATAAGTGACACTCCGGCTAGGCCGAAAAGTTGTCGCGGGTGAAAGCTGTCAGGAACCAACATACGAAAAAGTTTCGTGTCGCGCAGGCAGGGGCGGGTTCCGGCGTTGCCTAGGATGCCAACCATTCCTGGTAGGTGACTCGACCGGCAGGAATGTCGCACGCTCAGTGGTCACCAAACGAGCACCATGTCGCCTACATTGCACTCGTTGTTGGATGTTTGGAAATATCGGACATGAGACGCAGCGACTTGAAAGAAATCGCGATGTTTAAGACGGTCATTCTGTTTTGCGCTGCTGCCTGTGTGCGACAACGCGGCACCCCAGTGAAACCCTCACGACAGCGCTTTTCAATCACACTGCCTAACACGCGACCGAGAATATAGCTGACCTGTACCGCGGGTGAGTCGGCAGCGATCATTAACCTTGAGGGACGCTACGATTATGGACAGTCTTTGCGTGCTTGACGAAGGTTCTTCGCATCAGCGCGAGACGTTCGCCACCGAAACAGAATCGGCTTTCAAGGTCCGAGAGTTCAGCGCAGCCGCTCATCAGGCTATCGAGTGGCTCGCTGATATGCTCTCGCGTGACGAGGTGGAAGGGGTCCGGCTGCAAAGGCCAGTCGACCTGATGGCAAGGGCCCGCAGTCTCATGACGAAGGCTGATTCGGGGGGCTTCGACTCGCGCCGCTTCGCCGACATCCTCGAACTTTACCTGGAAACAGGAATCAAGGTGAACTCCCGCGGATATATGGGCCGCCAGTTCAGCTCGGTGATGCCCGTCACCGCAGTTTTTGAGATGGTGTCCGCCATGGCCCCCCAGCCGGCCTCCTATTACGAAGCGGGGCAGCTCGCCAACATTGCGGACCGGCTGATCGAAGAGGTGTTCGGCCGTTTCATCGGCTGGCCGCAAGGCAGCTTCGAGATGGTGACGACGTCCGGGGCCTCGCTCGCTAACATGACTGCCGCATTAGTAGCCCGTAATCGGCGCATTTCGGGTAGCTGGAACGGCGGACTTGCGGTTGGCCGCGCAGGCCGGCCAGCCATCGCCATTGGTGAGGATGCGCATTTCTCGGTCTCCCGTATTGCCGGTATCATTGGGATCGGCCAGGATCAGGTGATACGGCTGCCGCTGAACGAACGACGGCAGATCTGCCCAAAACGCGCGCGTTCGATCATAGACGGGGCGATGGTCCAGGGCTTGAACGTCTTTTGCCTGATTGCGTCGGCCGGGACGACCGCGATTGGCGCTAACGATCCGTTGCCGGAGCTTGCTGCCTTAGCCAAGCGACACGGCGCTTGGCTCCATGTGGATGCGGCGCACAATGGCGCATTTCTGGTTTCCGACCAACTGCGGCCACGCCTTGCGGGACTGGAGCTCGCGGATTCTTTCTGCCTGGATGCCCATAAAACTCTTTTTGTCCCGGCCCTTTGCACCTTGCTGTTCTATCGCGAGAAGGGCTTGGCGGAAACCGCCTTCCCCCAGAAGGACAGTTATGTATTCGACCCGTTCGAAGATGAGATGGCTGCCGTACAGAGCGGCGTGAAGAACTTCGAATGCACAAAGCGCCCGACAATCCTCAACCTGTGGCTGGCTTGGTCGCTATATGGTCGCCGAGCCTTCGCCGATAAGTTGGAGCAGTTAGTGAAGATCACCAGGTCCGCGTACGATTACTTCATCGATCAGCCGGACTTCATCGTACCCTACCAGCCTGAATCCAATATCCTCTGCTTCGTTCATCAGCCTCCGGGTCTGAGCGGTAATAGCCTCTCTAGCCTCCAACTTGAGCTGCGCAACCGCGTACGGGCGGCGGGGCGGTATCTCCTATCCAAGGTCGATCTAAATGGACAGACGATGCTTCGCATCGTTCTCATGAATGATAGGATCGGTCTGTCCGACATCGCCGGCATGGCGGCGGAAATCCGACGCCATGCGGGCGACATTCTTGAGAACGACTCCACAAAGGGTGGCCAAGACCTACCCGTTGGACTCGAACCTGAGGAATGACTATGGGCCACTTCGCCTCCCCGCTAGACAACTTCGACTACAAGGCGCAGCCGGACACGATGTTAAATCCGCGCACTGTGGATCACGTGCTAGATCTGCCCTCATTCCTGACCACACTCCTTTCCGCGCAAGCTCATGTCGGCTGTCGGATCGATGAAATGAGCTTGGAAGCGCAAGCCGGCATTGTCCAGCGCAGGGTGTCGCAGCTCGTCTCTATCGCCCGCATCAACCCCTTGTGGCGCCGACGCATCAATGATGCTGTAGGCGTCGGTCCGGTGGACAGTTTCGACCGGTTTCGCGCGCTGCCTCAGACCGAAAAAGAAGACTTCCATCAGATGTTCACGGGGAGGCGGCCGGGCATGGTCGTGCCCATCGAGCGCTGTGGCTTTGAGGTCGTGGCGAGCGGTGGCACTAGCTCGGGCAAACCATCGGAAACTGTCTATCCGCTAGGCGAGCTGCAGGAGACATACGGCTGGGCGGGGGATTTCATGGGCCGACACATTATGGCGCGCCATCTTGCTGGCGGTGGTGCGAAATGGGTGGCCACCACGCTTGCCGACTATCAGATGTGGAGCAGCGGCACCATGGTGGGCGGCGTGCTTCAGAAGATTCCCGGGGTCAACTTTATCGGCGCTGGGCCGATGAGCCGTGAAGTCTTCCAGCTGATGATGTCCTATCCTGGGCCGAAGGCGATCATGGGCATTACCCAAAGCATCAAGCTGCTCGCGAGCTTCGCTGACGGCCTATCCCGCGAGGCGCGGCACAGCTTCCGCGTGGCCCTCTATGGCAGTGGCGTGCTGACTCCCAAGGCGCGGGCGGATCTAAGGCAGGCCTATCCGAACCTGATCGTGCTGAGCTACTTCGCGGCCACCCAAGCGGAAACCATCGGCCTGCAGCTCGACCCGGAAAGCCCCGTCCTCACGGCGGTACCCGGCCTGCACCTGGTGGAGGTGGTCAGGCCGGATGGACAATGGGCGGCGGTGGGGGAGGAAGGCGAACTGGTGGTCACCCGGCTGTTCGGTAACGCGGCCCCGGTACTGCGCTACAAAATAGGCGACCGAGTCATCCGTCGCCCGGATCTGCGGTCGCCCAGTCTGAATGCCATGCAGTTTGAGTATGTCGGTCGCAGCGGCGATTTCATGCATATAGGCGACACGCAATATTCGGCGTCCCAGGCCCTAGCGGCCATCATTGCCGAATTCCGCCGGCGACAAGTTCTGGAGATCGACAGTGTCGCCACTGACATGCAGTTTCAGATCGATCGCGCGAAGCGCCAGTTCCACTTGTTGCTCGGTACGCCGGAAGCCGTGTCCCTCTCGGCGCACGTCGCCGCACGCCTTACACCGGAGGGCTCATCGCCGTTGATCATCGCCGGGCTGGTCCGCTCCCTGTCCGTCTTTAACGCGCTCGAAGCGAATGAGGCGAGCCTGCGGAGCTCAGGCTACAGCTTTGCCATCCGGTTTGTAGATCCAACGGGGACTGACTTGGTCCGGACGGCAGTCGGAAAGGTGCCCCTCGTCGTCGACCGCGTTTGATAACCGTAACCAGGACCGCCGCCGGAGGAGGCAAATGATGACACCGCTTAATATTCGAGTTTTCGTCGATGTCGTCGCCCTGCTACTTGGCAATGCGGCCGACGGCAACGTCTTCTTGTTTGACGATAGTCTTTGCGGCGGGCAGGATTCTGGCACCGTTAAGTTGACCAGCCCTGTCTGGCCGGGGCAGCTGGTCCGCTGGACCCTGACGCCGCTCGACGTCCAGACTATGGCTTGGTTGACGGGCGTATCGTTCGACGGGAACGCGCCGCCGGCCGCAGGCCCTCCGGCTCCCTGGGCGCTGCGCTGGCACGGACACGTCCCTTGGTGGCTCGCTCCAGGCTCGCGCCATGGCTACCGGCTGACGCTCGTCACGGGCGGCCTGACTGGGCGCACCATTACAATCGACGGGCCGTCCCTTTTATTCATGCCTCCACCGGCAGGGCAACCGATGCCGCCTCAGGCCTCACCGCCCATCTGGGCGGTCGCACAATCCGCTCCAACGGGAGGATGATAAGATGCAGATTTCGATTGTTGCCGTAATCGATATTGTGACGGCTCTGAAAGAGGGCACTCTCGACGGGAATGCCTATCTGATCGACAATACGGGCCCATGCGCTCCGCAAGCCGGCTCCCGCGTCACGAATGTGCCCGGTGTCTACAATGCCGACGGTTCGCAGGCGACGGAGGCGGTCCTGAACTGGATCACCGTCGGAGTCGCCGATTTGCCATTGACGCTGCCCCGCAGCTATCGCCACCGCTACAACGAGGCGAATACCGAACACCGGCTGGTGGACGCACTCCGCAAGGCGACCCGAGACGGTAGAGCCAAGCTGCTGTCTGATCCGGAAGCCGTTAGTATGCCAAAGCCCCTGCTAGTTCGCCGCAACGGCGCGGTCCGGCCTTATGACGCCCCCCTGCTCAATGGTGCTGGCGAGGTGCTCGAACCTGACGACCCCGCCGCCGAGGCCAGCGCGCCCCCGGTTGTCACCCACATCCGCGGTCCGGCGGTAGAGCACGGTATTCTATATCCAGCTCTATACGGTTCGCCCGACTTGCTGGCGGATGGTTGGTACTGGAGCGCTACCGTTAATACAGCCAAGGTCGGCTGCCACGAATATCAGATGGACGTAACGCTCTATCAGCAGGTTCAGGAGAACGGCGAGTCGGTGTGGGAACCGCGGCCCTTCAGCCTGACATGCAGCATCCAGGTTGGCACCGCCCCGGGCATCAACGGCTTCACTGGCGGCTTCTTTCCCGGCCTCCTGCCGATCCTACCTTCTTGTCTGACGAGCGCTGCGGGAGAGGCGATATGAGCACAATCAATATTCGAATAGTCGTGGATGTCGTTGGCGCGCTGGAGGCGGATACGCTGGCTGGCTCGCTGTACATGATCGATGACAACCGTCTTGGTGGATCGCGCAATCAGGCGACTGCCGAGCTCGCAACTGCAGTGGCACCGGGAGACTGGATCATCTGGACGTTGCTTCCGATTGAATGCGAGACCCATGCCGCAGTGCGGGCGATCGAACTGTCGCCGGACATCTGCGAGCTTGAGCGTAAAACCTATCGCGACTCAGATATCTCCTACTGGCGCGGTAAGGTGAAGCAGTCGGTCGGTAACCTACCTTATGGCCTGACCTTAGAACTCGGCAGCCGAACGCGGACGCTTAACAACGGTGCGCACGCACGCCTGATCGATGCCTCTCTCCAACGTTCTCACAACGCTTAGCGAACCGGGAATTCATCATGATGCAACCCGACATTCAAAAGCCTCCTTGCATCCCCACTCTGCCTTCCACGCAGTTGAACATCGTCACACTCATAGACGTTGTAGGCGCACTACGGACCGGCAGCGTCACCGGGAACACCGGGCTGATGGATAATGGCGGCGAGAGTACCGGCAAAGGTACGAACGCCTTGCGCACCGTCTGTCGCCAGGGCCAGGTCCTGAACTGGCTGCTTTATTGTACCGACATGGAAAAGCGTCCCGACGGGAGTTGGCCCCTTTTCGCACGCGTCGTAAACATCGTGTTCGTTCTGTCCGACAACACGCCGCAGTACCGCAAGATATGCAATGATCTAAAGATCTATGGCGGCCCGGACAAGGTTCGCAGTCCGTGGACGCCATCCTATTATTACTGGGCAGGATCAATCGTGCCCGATCTGGAGCCGGGTCTCTATCCCTATCGCCTTGTGCTCGAATGCGACACGATCGATCGAAGCCGCAAATGCTATTTTAACTTGGATGGACCGATCCTGGAGGTGGTTCCGCTAGATGGCCATGCCCAACTCAACGCGAAAGAAGACCTGCATCAATGAGAAGTGGCGGAGCCGTCGCTCGGGCAAGCCGGTGCTCCCGTTTTGTTCCGATAGCACCTACTCACAACTCAGATGCAGAACACTCGAAGTCTCGCAGATACTGCGGACGCCAACATCATCGCAGCAACGCGCTCAGTTCGACCGTAACCCGTCGGGAGCGCCCCGACGAATCCCGATCTGCGGCCCGTCCAACAATTGTAAGCAAGCTATGAGCCAACGCGCCGTCATCGTCGTCGACATCCAGAACGAATACTTCCCGCTTGGGAAGCTGCCTCTGGTGGGCATCGAGTACGCGGCTGCTAACGCGGCCAGGGTGATTCAAGGCGCCCGTGCCAGGGGGGATACTGTTATTCACATTAAGCACGAAGTCGGGGACCCTCACACTCCTATCTTCAAGCCGAGCACAAAAGGCGTGGAGATCAATCCAATTGTCAAGCCGATGGAGCGTGAACCTGTCATCGTCAAACATCATCCGAACGCCTTCCGCGAGACCGATTTGAAGCAGCAGCTTGACGCTAGGGAAGTTAAGGAAGTTGTGATCGTGGGTGCGATGAGCCACATGTGCATCGATTCGACCAGCCGGGCCGCCGTCGATCACGGCTACAAAACCACCATCGTTCACGACGCCTGCGCCACGTGCGATCTCAATTTCGGCTGCGTGATAATACCCGCCGCGCAGGTGCATGCGGCCTTCATGGCGGCACTTGGCTTTGCCTATGGCAGGGTGACGACGACCAGCGACTACCTTGCGGCCTGATGCCATTTGGCGGTCGCGGTGGCGGCGATTATGCAGTGGGCCAACACAGCCTTGCGCACTTGTGGAGGAGCGACTGGCCGTCGTCGTCCACGACCCCCAGTGGCGCTGCCGTTACTGGTCCCACCGTTCTGTGGAAGGGCCGCCGGCATCGTCTCCGTCGTCGCTCAACCGATAACGTCCACGCTGGATGGGCGCGCGGGAAGGTCACTCCATCGGTATCAGCTTTAGCGAACGCCTCCGGGTCACAAGTCGGGGCCGCCAGGTTGCCACTACGCTTGTTGCGCGTTGGTGATATGCCCTATCAGATCCGAAGCGATCGTGCGGGGCGTCCGGCCCCAGCTGGTCGACGAACTCGGTGTCCCAGAAGTGACGGAGATTAGCTTCGTCGACTGTTACGCACGCTTTGCCATTCGTTATGGGGTGCTCCCGTAGCTGAGGCGTAGCCGCCGAGGGTTACCGGTTTCGCGGTCGTATCGTCGGCACGGAACGCTTCTGGCTCGTTATCGGCGACCCATTTGATCAAGTGATAGGAACAGCCGGACAGGTTTAAGTTGCTTTGGCGACATCTCGGTCGAGGAGATAGATCCGATCGCGAAGTAGAACTAGGTTTGATACAAAAGCCAAGAAGGCAGGGTGGCGCGCTGAGTGCTCCCGTGCAAAATTTGAAGGTGCCGCTCTTCGAACTTCGTGATGGAGTTCAAACACCGAGGGACGGCGTTCGCGATGTGCGTCGGCAAGGGTCTCGCTGTTTTTTTGCCATCTACGCGTCGAAGCGAATCGCTGCAATAAATGCTTGGCAGCGCTTGTGAGGGGCCGATTAGCAGTTGCGCGACTCGTCCAGATCCTAACCGGAAGGATCAGTCTTTCGGATGTCTCCTCGCCGGAGGGCGCGATAGCTCTTTGGATCCGTAAATAGATTGTTAATGCCCTGCGCTTCTGGACACGTCGCGTCAGGCACGCCAACAAATGAGCGTGTATACCAAGGCCGGGATTGGAAATGAAGCTCGAGACTTTCTCGAACGTGATCGCTGCGCTATCGTCGCGCGCAAGGCGACGTGAAAGAATTCGCATCCGGCTGGAAGAATCGCATTCGGTGCATCGCACGTCAGGAGTGACGCCCGCTTGCTGTATGAGGTCATCGACCTCGCCACCTCACCCGCCGCACGCACGGCCACCCCTTACCTACTGTGTTTTGACTCAAACGGCTCGCAATGCGCCATCGAAATTATCGCGGCTATGCGCGCCAAAGACGGTCGAAGATCTGGTTTCTGGCCTAGTTGGCGAATTGCCGCTTCAGTCGTAGCTCCGGCACAGCGTTGGCCTCGTGCTTTTCGCTAGCATGGCCCTGCTCAACGCATATTCTTCGGCCCTCGACTACACGCCAGGCGAGCGGATGCTGCAAACGAAGAAGGCTGCGCACATCCTCTCCTGACACAAGCAGCCTGCGAGCACATAGGGTGGCGGTGCGAACACCTCCGGCATTACCGACGACAGTGCCGTGTCTTTCAGGATGTCCCAGCGCGAATGGCCTCCCATGAGCGGCGATTGCAAGCCGAATATCACCCTGCCGATCCTGCTTTCGCGAATGGCATAGGCGGACATGGCGCACGGCTCGACCCTAGAGTAGCAGCATCGGCTGGGCGTCCGACAACGCGACCATCTCGGCGTGGCTCGTCACGTCGCCTGCGCGTCGCACCATGTCGGACGCCTCGCAAACGACCTCACCATATCGGCCGGCGATACCGCGGCAAATGGCTATTCTCCATCAGATCAGCTGGATTTGGCAAGCGCGATGCACGGCGCATCAAACTCCCCGACGCCGAGAAGGGTCATCATTCGGAAACCGCCGATCGTACTTCGCCATCACCAAGAGTTCTCGAGAAAATATTCGAAATTTGCTCGATCAAACAAGGCTGAGCCAAGAGCGACGGCCCGAAAAATATCATGCAAATCCGGGCTGCAACGAGGACGGCGCTAATTTGACGTCGGCCGCGATCACGCGATTTTAAGAAGCCGGCTAGAGTGGTGGAGAGGCACACAGCAAACTTAGGACCAACCCAGAAGTTGTGGCAGACATCGAGAGTACACGTTGTCGGTGTAACTGGCTCGGCCTTTGCGCCGTGGCTGAGGTGATTTTCGGCCTTCATGTGCCCGATGGCTGAGCGGCGCAGAACGTACAGCGCCTTCAGTCTGCGCACTCTGGATAAGGCAAGCGCTCCATCTGGGCTGATAGTCGGGCTCGCACTGGTATTCACGTGTCTCCTTGAGAGTTGAACAATCGACTTCGAACACCGCACCCACCGCCGTCAGGGATTCGACGCGTGCGATTGTCCACCCTCTATCCGTTGAATAGTCAATACGGTCAAGCCGCTCGGTTCGGCCAATTGCACTCCTCCACTCTCTCCCTAGCGCCCCCAATTACGGTTGGAAACGGCCCAAAAGCTTCGACTGCATGTGGGCGAGCGCGTCACTCAGCCTTGCTGCTTCTTCGAATCGGGTTTCCTGGTGCGGCGGGCGCGAGTCGGGATCGACCACGATGGCCTCGGCGGATTGCGAGAGCCGGCGGAGCGGCGTCCTGAGCCATTGAGCCGCGCACAGGAGCAGCACCAATGCGACGACGGCGCCGGCGCCCAGAATGAACCAGAACGCACGGATTAGTTCTCGAGTTGATTCCATAGCGTCGTCGGCGTTCTGTCGGACCAGAAGAGACCAGCCGAAGCTCGGAAGGTCTGCAAAACTGACGCTCGGAACCATGACGGTGAAATAGTCCTTTCCATCGGACCATCGCTCGCTCGAGAACGCGCTGGTGATACGACTGGCCGCAAACGCTGAGCTGACGCTTAGCCGCTTGTTGACGACATCGGTCGGGCCAAACAGGACGGTTCGGTCCCGAGATAGCAGCAGCACATCGATTCCGGGCGCCTGCAACGCGGCCATGCCCTCCTCGACCCATTTCCAGTTGAGGTGCGCTCCGATTACGCCGGCGACGAAACCATCATGCCGCAACGGTGCGGCTAGATCGACGAAGCGATAGGGTTCAGCGGACACAGGCAAGAGGCTTGCCAGGAGTTGGGCCTCGTGGACATCGACCGCAGTTGGCGCATCCAGGCCGCGCCTAAACCATGGCCTTTGCGCTACACTTGCGCCCTCGAGCATCCCGTCTCTGGCCGCCAGTACCTTGCCCTCAAGATCGGCTATGCCGAGCCAGGAGTATCGGCCATCCAGGCGGCTCAGGAATTTGATTTGCTCACGGGCATTTGCCAGATCGGCGGGGTCGATTAGGTCAGCCATCCGTGCCACGTCCATCCAAACCCCATAGAGGCGCCGCGCCAGCAGGTTCGCGCTCAGTTCGCCGCGGGTCGCCAACTTCTCGACCTGCAATTTCTCGCCGCGCCGCTCCAACGCCGCAGTGTACAGTGTCGCTGTCACCATGGCCGGCGCAAGCATCAACGTTGCGCCGCCAAAGAACACAAGCGTGCGCAAGCTCAGTCGTCTGTTCGCCATCACGCCTCCTCAGTGAGTTAGAGCCCGAGCCAATTCGCGGATGATGCGAACGATATCCCCGCGATCGGGTCCCGGAAGGGCTCGGGCGGTGTGGAGCTTTTCTATAATTTGTGCCCGCTGCTCAACGCTCGGCGAAAACTTTAACCGGTAGCCATCACGAGTTGGCGCAAGAACCCGCGCCTCCACGTCGCCAATAGCTGGGATTTTCAAATTGCCTCTCGCCCCGACTGAAAGGCCATGTGGCCCGCTGATGCGGGCGCCTTCCGGCCCGAGATTCACGAGCCAGCCACGGTGCCGGTCATCTCCGATCGTCAACGTGATGGGTTCAAGCACCTGGCGCTGCGGTCGATTGTATCGGGGGCGTTCGATGCACGCCGCGATCGCCACCACCAGGACGAGGACGTTGTATAACGTCCAGAACAGAACGATGGCGACGCCGTCATCGGCCGCCGACGAGGTAGTGAAGACGAAATCGGAATTCAGCGGCACGATCAGGCCGCCAACGGTCAATCCAAACAGGATCAGGAACGGTCGCATCAATGACCATTGGACAACGACCCTCGTTCTGTCGCCGCCCTTGGCCGTCACCGAAAATCTATGCGGTCCTCTCGTCAAGAGGCCGAGCGCCGCGGCCCGACATATTGGCCAGGCGGCAATCAGCTGGGCGGTATCGTTGACGATGGGGATAAACAGCCCCTTCGAAAGCCAGTTCAAGGCCACCAGGACCATGACGTAGTATGGGACATAGTACCTGATGATATCGACGAGCGAGGCATTTACGATCGTAATACCGAGCCACCAGTACAGGAGTGGACAAATCAAACTCGCCAACCGGAAGGGAAAGGTGGTTAGCCAATAGAGCAGGGAATCGATCAGACTGATCCGGTGCATCAAACTCAGTCGATTCGAGCCGAATGGATTGTAGGAATTGCGCGCAATCTGCATCAGACCGAGGCACCAGCGGCCGCGCTGGACGATGTACTCTTTGAGACCCTCTGGAGCCAAACCCTCAGTCAGAGGCTCGTTGAGATAGACAGTTTGCCATCCGTTTTCCGCAAGCTTGAGCGTGAGCAGGAAGTCCTCGGTCACGCTTTGCGTCGGAAGTAAGCCTATTTGTTGGATTGCTCGTACCCTCAGCACGGACGAGGTGCCGCAGCAGATCGCAATTCCCCAGGCATCCCGAGCCGGCTCCACGTTATCAAAGAAGTGTCGTTGCTCATCCGGGTACCCGGCGGTAATGCCGAGGTTGTGCTGGATCGGGTCCGGGTTGAAGAAATGTTGCGGCGTTTGGACCAGGCCGACGCGTGAATTGTGAAACAGTGCCACTGTGCGGTCGATGAAATCGACATGTGGAACGAAATCCGCATCAAGGATGGCTACAAAATCCGGTCGATCCGGATCCAGGGCACGCGCGGCAAGCGCGTGGTTGATGTTTCCCGCTTTGGCATGTGCGTTGTCGGACCGCACGATGTATCCGACAGAGTGCCGCTCGCAGGCCTGCCGGAGCCAGTCCCTGCGGCCATCGTCAAGCACAAAGACGCGAAGCTTCGGAAAGTGCACCGCCTTGGCGCCGATAATTGTTCGTTCTAGGATTTCAAGCGACTCATTGTAGGTCGCGATAAAGATGTCTACGCTCGGTGCTTCTCCAGGCAGCCACCATCTGGCGTGCTGGTCAGCTTCCGCGGTACGTTCCTTGACGCGTGAAAGAATCACAAAGGCAATGGACGAGGACAGGACCGTCATGCCCTCGAGTGCGGCGAAGCCCCAACTGACCAATGCGTCCGCAGTCCAGTCGAGTGGCACCAGTGTCTCGGTGAACCGCCATACCACGTAGCGCCAAGAGAGAATTGCCGCCAGGCCGAGCAGAACGGCACGCCAGTACCATCGGCTCGGGTCGAGCACCGGTAGGATCGTCAGGCGGAGCCCGATGATGACGGCGCCTCCGGCCAAGGCGGCGAGGAGTGGCGAGAGCAGAAGCATTAGAAGCCATAACGCGTGAGAAAACGACGGAATTGGGCGATTGGGCCGCTCGAAAACACAACACGTCCAGTGCGACCCACGGCGCAGCCAAGATCCGGCTGCTGTGCGAGGCCCGGCACCGTCACAGTGACGTCGAAACGCTGCAAATGCTGCGGACTCGGACCCACGGCGAGGTTTGCGTAAAGGGTCGATGCGCCGGATCCGCCAAGCCGGGTGACGGTTCCATCAAAAATACGTTCGTCGCCGAACAGCCGAAACTGAACGGTCGCGCCGACGGAGAGACTGTCGTAAAGAGATTCGGATACGCCCGCCGTGACCACAAGGCTATTGCAGTCGACGAGCTTGACCAGGTCTTGCCCACGCCGCGCGTACGCGCCATCGTCCACCAGGATATCCCAGACGAGGCCCGGGACGCGAGCATTGAGTGTCGCCGACGTCAGGCGATTGACCCGCAGACGCTCGGCATCGATTTGCCGATCGAATTGAGCGATGCGACCCTTAATCTGCTCCTCATCAACATGCAGTTCCGCCAGGCGCTGATCGAGTTCCCGAATGCGCTGCGTCGAGAAGGGGGCGTCATTATAGGACTCGCCGATGAAGACTCCCGTGCGGGCTGAGGCGAGCTCCGTCTCGAAATAATTGATGCGCTGCTGCGCGCTCTCTACGTCTTGTTGTGCGACGTCAAACTTCGCGCGGGCTCGATCAAGGTTGGCAGCCGTCTGAACGCCGCGATTGTTCAACTCATTGGCGCGTTTGAATTCCGCATCTGCCTCGCGCAGGCGCGCGGCTGCCGCATCCTGCGTCGCCCTCGTCTCGGCGATCCGCGCCTCGATCTGGCGAATTCTGCCGCGCTGGTAGTCGGTTGACTGCGCATCAAATCCGGCTCTCGATTGCGATAGCGCGTCACGCTGACCGGCAATGCGTTTGAGTTCAATGCGTTGATTGTCCCGATCGCGCTCGAGCTCAAGAAGCCGAGCGGTATCGAAGCGCTCGTCGGCCACTTCGGCCGCGAGTTCCCCCGCGTTAATGCGGCCCCCAATGCTCTTGACGGCAAGCGTCACCCGGCCTTCGATCGGCGCACGCACGACGTAAAGTCGTGCATTTACGGTGGCATCTGCCGAAGTTCCAGCAAAGTGCTCGCCGATGATGACGTACAATCCGCCGGCGAGGAGAACCAAGCCGATGACCACGCGCGCGAGCTTCATGAGAGACTTCCAACCGCATTCCAAGCCTTTTGTGGTGCAACTTAAAGACGAATTCGTGGAGGCGGTCGAACTATCTAATTCGTCCTGACGTTGAGCGCGGTTGAATCGATTCGATAGGTCGTTCTGTTAGATATCACAACATCGATCGGGCGCCGTTTCTCGCGGGCTCGCTCCCCGGAGGGCGTAGAGCGCAATCGTCCCTTGTTCACGTTCGGCGGATTGATGGCCGCGTTGTAAACAATGGCTGCGCTTTGAGTTGATACAATATTGTCGAGCTTTGGCCGCGACTTCGGGCAGTATTTCTCCGGGCACTGCCACTTCAACAACTCCGAAGGACCCGTGAGCCGGCAGCAGGAGATTCGGTTGATTGTTTCAGAAACGCAATTGAATTGCGCGATGCAGCTCCGCCGTTTCTGAAACGCTATATGCTGCGGAAGCGAAGAGCATAGCCGGCGCGGGTACTGAGCGTGTCCGCCTTTCGCGCTTCTCATCTCCGCTGCAATCGTGGGCATCGATATCTCCCCAATCTGAATAAAGATTGACAACGTGCTTCGTGGTTCTCTACTCAGTTCCGATCATCAACTCTTCAGAAGGTAGCACAACCTCCAACATCTCCACGCCTACCTTCTTTGGTAGCGCTTGTGAAATCGCTAGCATCGATCTCGACCGGTTCACCGAGGCATTCGACCGCACCTTGTCCGCATCCAGGAATCTGAGCCGCGGTGTCCTCGACAAGGAAACGCGGGCGAAGACAAGCCTGCGACCGGCGATCCGTTCTGTATCGAGGGTGACGACCAGCTTCCCAATCGGCTGAACGCCTGCAGGCTAAAAGCCTTCATCGCCGGTTTTCCACTCGCGGAAGCGGACAAAGCGGCTCTTGTTGCCTTCCGTAAAGCGCCAATCGATTATCTTAAGGGATTGGCTTTCGATGCCAAGGAGAGCGGTCTCGCCAGGACCAGCGACCGGGAATGTCTCATCAGCACGCCAGCCTGCGCGAGAGGGCTGCGTAGTATTTCCAAAGATCTTTCAACGATCTCGTCGCGTCAAATTCCGACACGATGTCGGCGCTGACATGTACACGGCGTTTTCGGCTTCCATTCCCCTGACGGTAATGCCTCCATCGCCCGCCTGCTGTTCGACGCCAGAATGGACAGATATACGGATCAACCGCATCCTGACTGGTGGTCCGCGCGGCATTCATGCCTAGGCCATCGGGAGTGGTGCACACGATGGGGGCGGGGCGAGGCCTTCGGCAATGTTGCGATTGCCGATTTCGGTTGGGTTCCTCTTACTCAAACGGATTCGCACTTCAAAAAAGCGGTGCAGTTGATACGCCCGATCGTTCAACGCCAGATCGAGATGCGCAGACAGCGCCACAAGTGCATAGATGCCAACTAACGGCTCAGCTGTTTGAAGCTCGGGCTCAGGTAGGCGGTCCGGTCGACCATCCCGCCAACTCGGCGACCAAACCAGGGACCTCGCGAAGAACGGTCCTGTGGGCGTTCTCAAACGTCATTGTACAATAGCACACGACCGCACTCGTAGCTCGGATGTAATATCCATCCGAGTTTGCTATCGCCAATTCGACTCCGATATCTTGCGCTGCGCTACGCCAAAGGCTCTGGCCAGTTCCTTTCGTTTCCATCGCCCAACCGGGCAAATACAATAGCACTGAGACCTTGTCCTCTGGCTTTCATCCAGATTGATCGCGCGTTGGCACCAGGCCCTCAAGAACCGCATTCTGCTTGATAAACTATTACTACCTGCGCGGCGACCTCGAACGACGCCCGCCCCGTTCCTCTCCCCGGTCCGCAATGGCCCGGAATTCATCTGGACGACAGCCCATCCCTATCGACGGGTTTGGAGCGTGATGGCTGAACTTCGAACCCTCGTCCCGCTCTATCTTCTTGTTTGAGCGTAATTTTATAGGAAAACATCCACTTCTCCGGATCATGCTCGAAAAGCCATCATAGATGACGTCCTATTGCCGATCCGCTCCGAACAAACGAGCGCTTCGGCTCACGCATGCAGGATTGGTGTTCCATCTTCAGCGACCGTCGTGCTGCCGGATTCGCGATCAAGCAGCGCACGGATACCCGCGGTTGGGACGGCATCACTGAATAGGTAGCCTTGTCCTTCTGTGCAACCATTGGCCACCAGAAAGCCCAGCTGGCAGGCGTCTTCGACGCCCTCGGCGGTAGTCGTCAAGCCAAGTCCCTTGGCAAGGCCAAGGATAGCATGAACGATCACCCGGCTTTCGGTACTGTCGTCAAGTTGCGACACGAAGCTGCGGTCTATCTTGATCTTGTCGAGACGAAACGAAAGCAGCTGGCTCAGCGTCGCATAACCTGTTCCGAAATCATCTAGCGCGATGCGGACGCCCGCTTGACGGAGCACGTCAATCACGGTCTTCGCAACCCCGGTCCTTTCCACAAACGCGCTCTCGGTAATTTCAATCTCCAGGCGACGCGGACTGAACCCGGTTTGCCCAAGGATCGATAGAATGCGCTGACCAAGCGCGGGATCACGCAACTGAATCGGTGAAATATTGAAGGCCAGCGTAAAAGTCTCCGGCCACGCAATGGCGTCGGAACAAGCGCGACGAAAAAGCTGATCTCCAAGCGCGTTGATGAGACCCGTTTCTTCTGCAATCGGAATAAACACGTCGGGCGGAATCCGCCCCAATGTCCTGTTTTCCCAACGCGCTAGTGCCTCGAACCCGATAATGCAATTACTTTGGAGCGAAACTAGCGGTTGGTAGTGCGGCTCGATAATATCGGCCGTGATCGCACTGCGAAGCTCCCGCTCGATCTGGATGCGTCGCTCGACATGTATGTCCATCTCTGGTTCGAAAAAGCGGACGCACGACCTGCCATCGCGTTGTGCGCGATAAAGTGCACGTTCTGCGCGCCTGACCAGTTCTTGGAGATTGACGCCGTCAATCGGAGCGATGGCGATGCCAATTCCAACCCCAAGCTCGGCTGCCCCCGTCTCGACCGCGAAAGTATCGGTGGCGGATGCCACAATACGGCGCGCCAGATTGGTGGGAACCTCAAGGGAGCTAATGTCTGGTAGGACGATCCCGAATTCGTCGCCTCCAATCCTCGCCAGGATGCCATCCTTGCGCAAGATGTTGGCGACCCTGTTGGCAAACTCGCATAGCGCCTTGTCCTCCGCTGCGTGGCCATGCGTGTCCTTGATCCTCTTAAAGCCATCAAGCCCAAGCAGCAGAACGGCCACCTGGTGTGTGTCGCGGGCGAGGCCAAGGCACGCAGTAAGAGTCTCATCAAACAGGCGACGGTTTGGCAAGCCGGTCATTGGATCGTGTCGCGCTAGGTCGCGCGTCTCTCCGTCCAAAATGGCTCGCGCTTTCGATTCGCGGGCGAGATCTCGATAGCGACGGACACTAAAAATTGTCAGCGCAACGCACAGGAATAACGCGACGAATATGGTGAATATGATATCGTCGAGTAGCGAATTCGCATAGCTCCGCCCCAGTTGAAACAAAAGAGGGCCAACCTCATAAACATGCAGCAAAATCGAGGCGAGAACGACGGCCCCAAAAAGAGCAACGAAATCCCTTGTGGCAGAACTACGCCAATCAAACCAATCGGCGTGCAATACGCGTGATCGTGGAGTTGAACAACTCATGACAGTCAAACCTTCGCTGAGGCCGGTTGTTCCGGAAAGAGTATTCTTGCAGGTAGTATAAAGATTGGCGTGCTACCAGATGCTGTGTATCGAACATCGAAGTTCGAGCAACGCTTCGCAAGCCACGACGGTAAACGCGCCGTCGGATCGCGATAGTTCTTCCCCGCAGAGTGTTTTCGAATGACCCGGCAACTTCGCCCATCGCTAACGTGGCCAAAGTCACGATTTACGCCCTGAAGGTGCCGCTTCAAGACTTTGAGGGCTCTGGTCTGCGCTTGTGCGTCGCAAGAGCGAACGAATGGGGCCCAAGATGGTCCCGCTTTAGCCGCGCTCCCGCAGCCGACGAGCCACCGAGAAGGCGCCTGCGTCCGCTTATCTGTGTCAGCGCGGCCTAGACGACCTGGAGCAGCTACATGTTGCTTTTTTGAACAACGAAGAATGTGGCGCGCCTGCTCGAGCAGCTTTAACGAACCGTGCCGACTGCGAAGTCGCTGTCCTGCTTGCGACGTTGATCGATAAAGCGGTTCGCAGATCGGGCGCAGCAAGACAAGATCTACGTTTTGTTCGCAGCCACGATGGTGCGAAGGCAGTGCCGGGGCCATGGTCGCGACCCAGGAACCTCTCTCGGTATCGCGATGGTCGACTAACAAGCTACCGGTGTCGTGAACGAGAAGCTTAGAAGTCGGCCGCCGCCAGCTCGCTAACACCAAGCCCGGGGGCGACATCCGCGACCAGTCCACTAGGGTCTTGTCCCAGGGGCTCACCGATCCGGGCCTTGACGGCGTCGATTTGTCGACCTCCGTCGCTTCGCCCCGCCAAAGGAGGCTGCCTGCGATCGTGACAAGAACTGGCAGAATCGGAAAGGCCATCTTGCCTACGCCGTCGCCACTGGTCGTCGACATGAAGATCTTACGCGTCCCGCCAACGCAGAAATCTGAACGCGCGACGGAACGAATGTTGTTTAGCAACGCCGTACCAATCAACGACATGGCAATTCTCGGGAAGCGGCTTACGCGACAATCACACGATTGCGGCCTTCATATTTTGCGCGATAGAGCCGCTGATCGGCGACGTTCAGGAATCCGTCAAGCGTGTCTCCATCGCGCCCGAACTCCGATACCCCAACACTGATCGTGATGCCGATCGACGGTTGGGCTCCGACGTCGAATGCAGCGCCTTCTATGGTCGATCGAAGACGCTCGGCTACCGCGCAAGCCGTATCGAGCGTCGCCCCCGGCAGCAACACCATAAATTCTTCACCGCCCACGCGCGCGACGGAGTCGTAAGGGCGGATCGCCTCGAGACATCTTCGCACGAATGCGCGGAGGACCTCATCGCCGACACTGTGGCCACGTGAGTCATTGATATCCTTGAAATGATCGAGGTCGATTGACAGCAGAGATAATGGAGCACCGCTTCGTTTGGCCCGCGCGATCTCCTCGCCGATATGGTCGATGAAGTGGCGACGATTTCCGACACCAGTCAGTGGGTCGGTGGCGGCGAGGCGTTCCAACCTTTGATTGCTCAGTTGCAATTGCTGTAGCGCCCTTTGGGTGTCAGCCATCGATTCGGCCAGGCGGGCCGTCATTTCTTCCTGGCTATAGATGGTCGAGAATGATTGCGTCGTTCGGAAAGCCCGGACAACGCCATAGCTTAGCAGGAAGAACCCGCCAGCAAAGATCGCGTGGGCGAGCCACCACATGTGATTCCAGGGCGCCGCCAGAATGAATGCCAGCGACGATAGCGCAAACCACGCGACCGAAATGCCGAAAATAAGCATGAGCGGCGAGTGAATCCGTCGCATAAGCATGGCCGCGACGTTCAGGGCGCTGAATACAAGTGCGCCGCCCTCCATGGACAAGCGTACCGCGGGGTGTCCCGCATAGGGGGAGTAGGCGATCAGGGCGACGGCTATGTCCATCGTCAGGAACAAGCCGATCCAGATCAGCCATGCGCGCGGATCCGAACGCTTCTCGACCTCGTCTGACGGCTGGTTGTAACTGAGCAGCCCAACGAAGAGCAGGATCGACATCGCGAGACGCGACGCCGGCCCATAGAGCAGAAACAGCCAAATATTGCGGTGCGCCATCCCGGTGAAGGCGCCGTGCGGCGAATAGATCAGCGCGAAGCCGAGAAAACCCAGCGTCAACCAACGCAACAGAGGTTCGCCTGAAGACTGGTAGCATCGCCACGTGACATAGGTGACGAACAGCCCTTCGAGAGTGGCGACGGCAATCGCGAATTCGTGGAATAGGTGATTTTCGAATTTTAGCGCGGGATCCTGCTGGAAATACAGGTAGGCGATGAGGTGGGCCGGCATCAGGGCGAAGGCGATCAGGAGAAGTCCCATATACGCCTGTGTGACCAGACGGAGTGCGTTGGTCGGTTCGTGTACCGCAAGATTGGTGCTCATGTGCATATACCGCCTCCCATGATGACCAGCGGTCGCTTCATAGACTCTCGAGCGTCTCCGAGGGATACGCTCGCCTAGAGTACCTTCGGTCCCTGCTGCATCTACTCAGATGAAAGAGCCACGCTGCGTCGCGGTCGGCACGCCACTCAACCAGCGGCCCGCGCGATTACCGCTGCACCGGTCTTTTCCTCCGTCTGCTGCACCTGTCGAACTGTCGGCGGGGCCGATAGGATCCGCCTTGTCGTCCAGAAGCGGCCCAGGTCCCGCGACTGGGATCAGCAGGCTCTGGGCTACATTCATGTGATCGAGCTCATCACGTCCTTCCAGTGCCGCTGACAGTCAGCATGTCGTGTGCAGCAGAGGCCGCAGCTGCTGCCGCGAGGTGTTGCAGTCTGCGGGCTGTTCGAAAACGCCCCATCGGAAGACGAGAAAATCATGAGCCGTTCTGAGGGAAGGATTCTGCATATTTCGGTACTCATAAGCCTGCCGCCCGCCGGTAGCGCCGCCGCGACAATCGGTTCGTTACTGGTCGGCTTCGAGCCAACGCGCGTGATGAGCAACACCGTAAGCTCTGCCCCATTTGATTGACGAGTTTCCTGGATTGACGGATTTCGTTAGGCCTCCTTCGTTCGTGTGGAATTGCACGACCGAAGCCGTTAGCATATCTGACCCTGTTGATTTAGCCGCCTGCCAAACCTTGTAGGTTCCTGGCGCAACGAGGTCGGCCGGCAAGCGCTTTAATTGCGACGCTGGCACGCAACTTGCTGCGCTATGATGACATCGCCGAGTTCCATTCCAACCACCACCGGTGATGTAGGGCGGGCTCGCCTCAGGCGGGTCCGCTCGCTCAAAAATGCATGCTGGTGTGTTGCGTAATGGAACCACATGTTCGAGCTGCTGCGGCAGCAACCGCATTTGCGCAGGGCCTTCGCCGCGATGTTGTGAGCGTCTACGAGCATGAAACTCGTGGCTACAGTCGACCTAGCGACTCTGTTCGCGGGAATAACGCGAGCGGATTCGACTACGAGCACAACTGTCACTTCAGCGGCTCGTTACCTAGCGTGCAGTACTATGGAACGGGGGCGCGCTTGCAGCTCGCTCCGAAGCGCCTCGGAGTGTACATCGGCTTCGATTACGACACCGAATCCTACTTTACAGTGAAGATCAGCTGCGGTCGTGCCTGCCTATTCGATTGCCGGGAAGGATCCCACCTTACGTTCACTTTGTGGTCTTGACTAACGGAGAGCAGGAATGAAGACGGGCAAAGTCACCTACTGGAATCGGGAGCGCCATTACGGTTTCATTCGATGTGACGACGGTAGCGCGGATCACTTTGTTCGCGGCAGTGCGTTAAGGGATGCCGATACGGTCTACGTCGGTGATACTGTTCTGTTTGAAATCGCTCGCGACAGACAACGCCATCGCGAGCGCGCCGTGAGCGTCAGTACAGACAAGTCCGCTTCCGGCCACCCCAGTCGGGGCGCGAAAGACAGTGCTTTTGTCGCATCGCACGCGCCAAAGGACATAAAATTCTAGTTTTGGGTGGTACGTAGATTGACCTCGCTGCAAGATGACCCCCAACACGTGGGATCCGGGTCTGCAGTCGTGAACCACTATCGCGCGTGATCAGTGGCCTGCGCGCGAACTTCACCAGGCGCCCGCAGGACGCTCAACCGGAGGTTAAATAATGACAGAAATCAGAGGTATTCCGTTCGATGCGCCCCTTTATCACGGGGACGATGAGCATGACAGCGCGTTTCTTAATTGCCAAGCCGTTCAAGCCATCTTTACAATTGCAAGCGACGTGGGACGCCTATTACCAAAGCAGCTAATTCCTGCCGCAAATCCACCAATCGGGGTTGTAGGTATCGCAAGCTACGGCTCAAGCATCGTCGGACCATATCTGGAGCAATATTCTGGAATCGAAGTTCGTGATCCTGACGGGCAGACCGGCTTCTATATTCCTTACATCTATGTGACGGCGAACGACGCTGCCCTCGCCTCTGGACGCGAGGGGCTCGGAGCTCCCAAAAAGTTTGCACACATCGCCTTGACCCGGGAGGGCGGCTTAGTTCAAGGGACGCTTGAACGTCCGGCAGGCAAGCGTCTGTTGACTATCACTGCTCAACCGGATTCGCGCCTGAGAGCGGCCGCACGGCAGATGTGTTCGGCACACACCAACTTCTATTCGATTCGGCATTTGCCTCCGATAACCCAATCCGGGAAAGGAGCTGCGACACAGCTCGTCAAGTGGTGCACAGACCGAACGTTCCGCCGAGATGAGTCGGGCGAAGAAGTCCTATTCACGGGCCCCATTTCGCTAACTTACGACTCGCCCTCAGTCATCGATCCCGTGCACAATGTGGCCGTTCGCGAGATCATGCTTGGAACGTACGAGGAGTCCGATTCCAGGCTGCAGGTTGTCGATCTTCTTTCGAACGCGTGAACCGCCTCTGCTGAGAGGACGCTTGGACCATTAATAAGCCGATGATGGTAGCTTGAGAGGATGGGAGCTGGGATCGCCTCTTTCCGTTCGGAAGGCAGCTTGCAATCCGGCGACCCCGCTTGAGCTGCGCTTGGCTTGTTGCCTCCGTCTGAACTAATGGCTGGTTCAGCCCATAATGTCGGAAATCTGACGCGACGGCCGACTTGACCGCTGTCACACGTCGGCCGTAGTAGCCAAAGTTCGCATAATAAAAGCTGCCTTCTCCTGGCATGCGCATTGCTCGTATTGGTTTGTCCGACGAGCGCTGGCAGCGCCGTACCAATTAGGAGAAGAGCAGTGGCGATGAGAAGATATCTCACATGGCGGCAGAACTCCGAAGCTGTTCGAGGCTGTACTGGCTCTGGCGGAAGCATCGAGAGGCATCCGAATTGGCCGGCTCAATAGCCGACTAATGGCGGGCTGAAACGAGCGCTCATCTTCAACTACTTCGTCGGAGAGCGTCATGTGCGTTTGTAAATTCGTCTTGCGACGAGCAGAGCCAACTGCGTCTTGATGTCACCGGTCTCGCTGGCTGGGCAGCGGCGATCGCCATCATCTGTCACTCTCGAGAATTTACAATGATTGTCCTTCGGTCCAAGAGCCGCATTTGGCGACTGTTCAAGGGACGCGCGCGGCGCCTCTTTCCGTGGGACAAGGTATTTCATTGACGCCGATCCGCAGCCTCGGGCGAGGACTATGTCATGGGATGTGTGAACGAAAAAGTCATTCTGGTGACTGGCGCAGCGCGAGGGATGGGAGCGGCCCATGCCCGCTTGCTGGTTTCGGAAGGCGCTCGCGTCGTAGTCACCGATCTCCTTGATGTACACGGAGAGGCTCTCGCGTCCGAATTGGGAAATGCCGCGATCTACGTGCACCAGGATGTCAGCGAGCCGAAATCGTGGGCAACGGCGATCGGGGCTGCAGTAAGCACTTTTGGGGCATTACATGGGCTCGTCAACAATGCCGGTATCGCCAGCGTGGCTCCTATCGAGCAGTTCTCGCTCGATCAATGGAATAGGACTCTGGCAGTTAATTTGACCGGCGTATTTCTCGGTATCCAGGCCGCTCTACCGGCAATTCGACGTGCGGGCGGAGGTTCTATCGTCAACGTCTCATCGGTCGAGGGGCTGCGAGGCAGCCCTGGCCTTCATGCTTATGTCGCCTCCAAGTTCGGTGTCCGGGGTGTCACCAAGTCTGCCGCGCTGGAGTGCGCGGCCTCCGGCGTGCGCGTTAACTCGGTTCATCCTGGGCTCGTCACCACGGCGATGAGTGAGAACTTGAATCCTGCGCTTTTTCCAATTCCATTGGGCCGGGCAGCCTATCCGGTGGAAGTGTCTCAGGCGATCGTGTTTCTACTTAGCGACGCGTCCAGTTACATGACCGGTACCGAGATTGTGCTCGATGGCGGCTTGACTATCGGGGTCCCGCATAAAGGCGCGGCGCTGGAGAACATGTTTTCGTGACATTAACCGAGGTGCCGGCCAATCGGAGAACATGTCATGTATTATAGCAGCGGAAACTACGAAGCTTTTGCCCGTCCCCGTAAGCCCGATACTGCAAACAAGAAGACCGCTTGGTTCATCGGTGCGGGCCTGGCGGCGCTTGCCGGAGCGGCCTTCCTCATTCGCGATGGACATATGGCCGGTAAGCGGATCACAATTCTCGAACGGCTGATGCTGCCGGGCGGTGCGCTCGACGGGGCCAAGCAGCGCGAGAAGGGATACGTCATTCGGGGTGGCCGGGAAATGGAGGACCATTTCGAGTGTTTATGGGATCTGTTCAGGTCGATCCCATCCCTGGAAGTGGAAGACGCCAGCGTGCTCGATGAGTTCTATTGGCTGAACAAGGATGATCCGAACTACTCGTTACAACGAGCGACAGTAAATCGAGGGCAAGATGCCCATACCGATGGCCTCTTCAGCCTGACCGGCAATGCGCAAAGAGAGTTGATCGCCATCTTTCTTGCTAACCCTCGAGACTTGGAGAAGAAACGCGTCGATGAAGTCTTCGGGCAGGACCTTCTGAACAGCAGCTTCTGGCTTTACTGGCGCACAATGTTCGCCTTTGAAGAATGGCATTCTGCGCTAGAAATGAAGCTTTACCTCCATCGATTCATCCATCACATTGGCGGGCTCCCGGATTTCAGCGCACTGAAGTTTACCAAGTACAATCAGTTTGAATCACTTGTTCTGCCTCTGTGCAACTGGCTAACCAGGCAGGGTGTCATCTTTAAATTCGGCGTCGAAGTCACCGACGTCGATTTCGAGATCCGGCCTGGATACAAGCAGGCCACGCGCATCAACTACAAAAGAGACGGTGACAGCGGCGGAATTGATGTTTGCGCCGACGATCTCGTCTTCGTGACAATCGGTTCTTTGACGGAGAACTCCGACGTCGGCGACCATCACACGCCCGCCACGCTCATTGAAGGTCCTGCTCCAGCATGGGACCTCTGGCGACGTATCGCGGCAAAGAGCGCGGCGTTCGGCCGGCCTGACGTTTTCGGCGGCAACATCCATGCGACCAAGTGGGAATCTGCGACCATTACGACCTTGGATACGCGCATCCCAGAGTATATTCGTAAGATCGCCAAACGCGATCCATTCAGCGGCAAGGTCGTCACTGGCGGTATCGTTACGGTAAAGGATTCGAGTTGGCTGCTCAGTTGGACGGTGAACCGCCAGCCGCACTTCAAGCATCAGTCAAAGGACCAAATCATCGTCTGGCTCTATTCTCTCTTTGTCAACAAGCTCGGTGATTTCGTAAAGAAGCCGATGCAAGACTGCACAGGTGCGGAAGTTACGCAGGAATGGCTATATCACCTTGGTGTGCCCGTTGCCGAGATACCGCAACTCGCCGAGACCGGCGCAAAAACCGTTCCCGTCATGATGCCCTATGTCACCTCCCTTTTTATGCCCAGGCAAGCGGGCGACCGGCCAGATGTCGTGCCAAAAGGAGCTGCCAATTTCGCGTTCATCGGACAATTTGCCGAGTCAGCCGAGCGAGATTGTGTATTCACAACCGAGTATTCGGTTCGCACCGCGATGGAGGCCGCCTACACCCTTCTCAACATCGAACGCGGGGTGCCGCAGGTCTTCAACTCGACCTACGATGTTCGCCGAATACTTGCCGCTATCGCTCGACTGCGTGACAGCAAGGAAATGCAGATTGAACCAGCGTTCCTCCGCCAGCTATTGCTGGAGGCGGTTGAGTCTCCCGGACTTGGAGGACTGTTTGGGGGTCATCAGGTGATCTCCGATTGCCGAGAGAATTGAGGAAAGGAACGGTCGATTGTCTGGTTCAAGGCAGCGCTGCCGACTGAGCAAGCATGCCTTGAGAACCGGCTCTGGCAAGACGCGACCGAGATGCCATTCCATGAGCTGGTGCTTCGCATCGGGTTGCTTTATCGCGCCAATAGTCGAGCGCGCGTAATGCGAAGGGTCAAGCGCCTACCTTCAGATCCTCTTGTCCGACCCAACGTGAGTAGCGATGCGTCCCGACGAGGGAGGACTCCACGATTAGGCTTAGGACTGGACAACGTCTAGCGAATCGTTACCAAACATTCTCGCTGCTCCATCGGCAGAACGCCGGCAATGTCTGTTTCATTCTCCGAACGCCTGCGGAAGATCACGCCAAGGAAGCTGTATGTAGGATCCAAAGCGCAACTAGCCAACCCTTGGCAAATGATGGCAGGGCGGACCCATGGCAATCGTGGTCGGAGATCAACAGTAAATCGATTCAATGCGCCAGATGAAATGAGCGATATATACTCGGTAGTGAACCGGCGATGTGGAACTCACTGTCGAAGTCGTAACTGCTAAGCTCCCGTTTACGCGAACACTCATCCTGTTGTACTCGCGGCCGTCATGTTCGTACAGGCTGAGATCTTCGTGATCGAGCGCATGCGCGAACACAATCGCCGCGCGAGCCACTCGCGCATTGTTGCTCCATGTTGCCTCGCGTTGACTGGCCGGACCCGCAATGGCCGTGTAAAAAGCCCGAGCCCGCCCTTAGCATCGCCGCCCCTGCAAGCCCGGCGATGCTCACTCCAGCGAAGCAAACTGCGTCCCTAGGCTTCTGCACCTCTTCCTGCTGTCGTAATCTTGTCGAGTTTTTGTTCGCTTTAATGCGCAAATGTTGCAACACGACATCCGCGCATCGCCATGTTGCGCGGGCGCGGGACACAACTTAACGAACCTCTGGCCCGTTTGACCTCAAGCTGTGTGGCACGACGCTTGCTGTGCAGACTTGTAGGTTGTACACCTAATCGTGGAGGTCAGAGTTGGCGTCTATGTAATCGGGTACAGAGCGGCCCCAAACTTCGTGCTTGGAGCATCCGATTAAATGGCCGGTGCTGCGGTGGTGCTCCGCGTAAAAGGCACCCAAAAATCGCTTCGCCCTACGGGACGCCAGCTATATACAGGGGCCACTACGTTCAACTTAAGCGGTGGGAGGTGGTTTCGCAAATTCGGACTCGAAGCGCTCCAGGAGGCGTTGACGAAGCACGGCAGGCCCGAGATCTTCAACCCGGATCAGGGCAGTTCACAGCCTCGACTTGATTGCTGGAAGCGAAGATCGCCATCAGCATGGACGGCAAGGGCGTCTTCGCTTGACTCAGTGATTCTGACCACCGCCTCGGCAATCAACGGCTCTCGATCATCTCTGCGTGTGGCAGAGCTGGCTTCTGATGTCTCAGGAGGAGACCGAAAGCCGCCGCGCTCGAGGACAATCTGAACTCCGTACGCCAACGCCGAGCCGAATTAAGATGGCAGGCAACTAAGGGGGCCGCCTTGTTGCAAACGACCCAAGTAGTCACTTTGAGATCACGGACCAATGGTTGACGTCAAAGCTTTGGCCGCCGGGGGACGAGGTGATCTCAACGCCGTATTGGACGCTGCCGACGGCTATGTCCCCGAAATATCCTTTCGACTTTATCCATTGCAGGATACTCTTGATATCCACGGTCTCGCTGTTGGTCTTGGAGGTACGCAGGAACGAGATAACCTTGTGTTTGTTCCAGCCTTCAAACACGTTCCAAGTCGCTCCGCCCACATTGACGCTTGTGTAGACTGGGATCGCGGCAGTCCCTGACGAATTATACTTGTAAGAAATGGGTTTAACATCGCCGCTTCCGTCGGGATTCCCGGTGTAATTGGTCCAAAGCATTATTTCGTAGGCATTTGAGCTGTCCCAGATATCGTAGGCGAAGTTCCAGCTGCCGCTGGTCGGGACGCTCTGATTGAAGCTTGAACTCAGGTTGTTGATCGCGCTCAGCGGTTTCCCAACATTGAAAGCCTCGTGGGGATAGCTCTTGATGCCGCCGGTATCAGGTTGGTTCGACCACACGCTCCATTGATTGACCGAATGGACCGAGATCGTTTGAGGCCCAGCACCTTGACCATACACGTCGTTGTTCCAGGAATAGCCATTAAGGGAAAAATTGCCGTATTGATCGCTTGAACTCCAGATCGGAGCTTTCGCAGAGGCTGGAAATAACTCAATCATTGCCGCAAAAGGCAGCGCAAGTACTTTTATCTTCGATAACTCAAACATTCTAATCTCCACCTGAGACCTGCCCGCCAGCGAACCAAAAGTAAGCAAAAGTGAGGCCAATCCCAGTGAGGTGGTCCTGGTGGTCTGAGCAGATTTTCCGTGTCGATAAGTAGAGCCTTTGCCAACGCTAGGACGTCCAGCGCTGCGACCCTGGCGTATCGACCGCTGCACGCGCTTGCGATTGACCTGAAGCGCCTCAGCTTTCAGCATCACAGTCGTTCGTCGCGAGCCGAGGAACGACCAGCCGGTGAACAACTCGTCGATCCGCCGCATCAGGGTAAGGTCGTTGTCGCTGCTATAACTTTGAGAGGCTGCGTTGACGCCTGCTCGGGCACGGCTTCCAGCGCGTTCTTTACCTTCAGTGCCGCGTCGATCTCCTGTCGACTAACAGATTGTCTGAGTTGAAATGTCGGCACCTCGACACGGCGCGCCACGACAAAATGCCTTCAGAGGCTGCGAATTCAGTTCGGCACGCGGCTTGCTCCGTCCACAACACTCACCGATAACAGTGCGGTGATCTTCGGGGCGGACTCGTCGCGCGCTAGCGTCTGGCCTGCCCCGACGGTGCGCTGTGCTGCGATAATTTAGGGCGCCGGCTGCGAACCGGGGAGTGTAGGGGCAATCTTTGATGCGATCTGGAGATCTGCTCAGGTAGCCCCAACAATTGCGATTGTCGCAAGCGGTTACAGCCAACGTGGCGCTCCCTGAGCAAGAAGTGAAGCTGCCACCGGCGGTGTGGAACTGGTCCGGAGGCCATATGGGCGGGCACTCGGCGGTGGGTACGGTCGAGCCGTCTTCAGCAATCCGTACGGTCCATCAATCTATGGGGGTGCCGTCGATACCCCATATTCCTCGCAGGTGGCAGATCGGTTACAACTGGCAGACAACAGCCGGGTGTGTAGCGTCGAACTCGATGCAAGTGCTGCCGTCTCCGAAGGCACAAATACTTGCCTCGCCGCCTCCGGCTTTGTTGTGAGCACAAACTGCAAGGCAAGTCCCAACGTCTTTGCCACCGGGACCGGCCGCGCCGGTTATGCTTTGGGCGCGGAGGGCCATAAGCTGGCTTACATGAAGTGCGGCATGGCTTGGAAAAACAATCGGGGTGATTCGGCCGAGGGGGATGTTTGAGATCGACCAAGATCGGCCTATCCGGCTCCACGATGACCAAGTCTATCTCTCGGTACTGACCGCGCTTGTTGGGTTGCCGCATCACTAAATTGGCGAATCCCTTCCATTGGCGTGGAAGAGCAAGGCGGATCTTCGAGACCGACGTTTTCGGTGGGGTCGGACCTTCTGGCCGGAAAAACTTGATGTCCACGGTTGGTCGCGTGCGCATGCTGCGCCCCGGTGGATTAGATCCCGGTCCTGCAGCGCAATCTAATCTTCAATCGCGCGAAACGCGCGCTTCGACAGTCTAGATATGGCGCTGCGCGAAAGGCTTTCGAACACGCCTTCGGTGGCTTTCCAGGCCGTGCTGCACAAATGCTGCCTCGATGTCTCTCCCGCTATTTCTCCCAGGGGGGCGGCGATGGAGGTCTCCGTGCGCAGCGTCAGCTTTCGGTGCAGGCGCAGGGGCCGATGGGCACGCTGGTGGCCAAGGCGACCGAGGCGCGCCACACGATCTGGGCGGAGCGTCTGCCCAAGGACAAAGCCGATCTCTGGGACGCGCTTACCGGTCTGACGGGCGATGAGCAGGCCGCTCTTTGCACACTGCGCCTCGTTCGGTGTCGACGCACTGTAATGGTTGGATTCGGCGGCTACCAATCCAGGTAGGTGCGTGTTCGGTGAAAGCGCTCCGGCGCTCGCGTTGCTTCCGTCGCCAAGATAGCCATTATGGGCGAGGTTTATGTCCCATTTTCCCGTAATGCCAAAGCTAAAGCAGTATCGTGGTTGCAGCGTAAAGCTCCTGTTTAAGAAGTACGAATACAATGCAATGGCGCATAAGGTCGCCGCTTACCTCAACGAGTTTGTGCTAACAAGCCAAACGAAAACCAGCAGTACCTGTTCGCTAAACATGCTCGCAGCAATCCAGAATGAGCAGCATGCGCCTTCCGCGCAGGAGAGCCGCAAGTCCTGCCGAGGGATCGGTCGATCGTGCCGGCAGCCCGAGTGAAGCCGCAGCGACGGCCGGTACAAGCGCGGCATCGCAAGTCTCGCCGAGACTAACGAAGTGGACCTGGCCTGCAAACTCGGCGAGCATGGCATAGCCGACCGAAATGACCGCCGTCGTCTTGCCGATGCCGCCCGGGCCGACGACGGTGACGAAACGCTGACCCCTCAGTCGTTCGGATATCTCCCGGATGGTTTGCTCGCGCCCCACCATCTGCCGGGGATGTGCCGGCAGGTTGTGGACGTAAGGGGGACTGGACGGCTCCGGCTGTGCCTGGTCGGTCCTGGAAATTGACCCGACGAAGCAATAGCCTTGGCCGGAGACGGTGGTCAGATATCGGACCCCGGCGTTGCCGTCTCCGAGCGCCTTGCGAAGCGCTGCGATGTGAACACGCAGGCTGTTCTCGTCGGCGCTGGAATCGGGCCATGCACTGGCCATCAGATCGCTTTTGCTGACGACCGTTCCTGCGCGCCGGATCAGCGTGAGCAGGATGTCGAGGGCCCGAGCCGACAGCTGGACCTGCTCGCCATTCCTCTCGATCCGCCGCTGCTCGGCGTCGAGGCGAAACGGGCCGAAGACGAAAATCTCCCGAGCAGCCCCCTCTTGGACAGAGGAGCCGGCAGCGGCCATGCAATTTATGCTTTGCCAGCGGGAGGCCATTCTAGGGATTTCAACCCGACAAACGACTCGCATTCCAGAACTTGGGAGTCCACCAGGACTTATGGACGTCGTGGCAGGTTCGAAACTAACATCGGGGTCATATCGAGGTAAAGAATGGCCGCCATACGGCGCATGTCACGTTCGCCTCTGGCGCTTTCGCACTTTCAGCCTTTGATGCGGCGATATGTCACTCAACGGCGTCCGGTCCTAGCCGATGATCACCGGCGAGAGCACGTCCTCCAGCCCGATCCGGCGCAGCATTTCGGCGCGCGCGCGGTCGGCGACCGCAGCGACGGCCGCCGCACCATCGTCATCGGGTCCGATATGGACCCTCAACGGCCGCTGTCCGAACGGCATGCTCACGACGTCGGCGACGGCCTTCGCGACGTCTTGCTCGGCACGGTCTCTGGGCGAAAGCTGCGCCAATCCTGCGAGCGCGGTCTCGGTCACATCGGCGGTCGGTCCGTCGGCATATTCCTCGGCGCGAACGGTGTCCGTCGGCCGGCCGGAGCGGACGTAGTGGCCGGGCCCGAGAGCGCTGGGGACGACGATACTCGTCTCGATCCCCCATCGCGCGAGTTCGCCGGCATAGCCGAGCGCGAGCGCATCCATCGCCGCCTTCGACGACGCATAGGCACCGAGGAAAGGCACCGACCCGCCACGTGCGCAACTCGACGTGATCCATATCAGCAGGCCTTGGCCTTGCTTGCGCAATTGCGGCAATGCCGCCCGATTGAGGCGTTGCGCGCTCAGCACGTTGATATCGTAGAGTTCGGCGAGTTGCTCCGGCGTGAAGGCTTCCGTCGGCCCATAGAGGACCTGTCTCGCATTGTGCACGATCACGTCGAGGCGATCGTGCTCGGCGACGATGGCTTCGATGGCCGCGTTCACGGAGGCTTCCGAGGAGACATCGAACTCGATGGCGCGAAGCTCAGCGGCCTTTCGGGCCTTGCCGAGGCCATGTGCGCGTTGGTCGCCCGCTTCCCGCATCGAAACGTAGACCGTGTGTCCCGCCTGCGCCAGTTCCTCGCAGGTGTTTCGGCCGATATTGTTTGCGGCTCCCGTGACGACGATCACTTTGCTCATTGAATCCCCAATCGCATTGCAGCCTTCGCGAAGATTGACAGCACAGCCGCGACGCGACCGTCGCCAGGCGAGCGTTGCGACCGATGCGCGAAGAACATCTGACTTAGGGCCAGGCGCGGGGCCGGTCTTTCGCGCGTTACGGGCAATTTTCATAAAGCACGAAATATTTCCAGAACGCCCGAACGAGGGTGGAGGGTGTCCTGCTCGACTGCGCCAACAGAACCAGACGTGCCTTCGCGAAATTGGCGTTGAGTTTGAGAAGATCGGGGCCGCAGCACACAGCTAGAACACCTTCTCGTTACTCGACAATGCGGCGGTGCCGCTCCGATCGCCCCGGGGCGGTTTGCGGCTCGCAAGGAGACTGAATGAATCTGCCAGGCAAACTACCGCGGTCGAGCCTCGGACCGCTCGTTTTGATTGCGGCGATCGTGGGCGGTGGCGCAGCGGCGTTCGCGTACACTGCAGGATGGCTCTCTCCCGGACGCCTGACGCCGGAACGGATGATCGAGGCGCTGACGCCCCCAAGTGGACCGCCGCTTGGCCGCCGCCGTAATCACGCCAAGGGGATCTGCTTCACCGGCACGTTCGAGGCCAACGGAAACGGCGTGGAACTCTCCCGGGCCAAGGTCTTCATGCAAGGGCGATATCCGGCTCTGGGCCGTTTCAATCTCGGCACGCCCAATCCGAACGCGGTGGATGCGACCGTGCGCGTGCGCGGCCTCGGTCTTCAGGTCACGGCAGATGGCGAAGTCTGGCGGATGGCGATGATCAACCCGCCATTTTTCGCGGTCTCGACGCCCCAAGCCTTTCACGACCTGCTGATCGCGTCCGGCAAGAAGGATCCGGACGCGATGAAGACGTTCATTCAGGCAAATCCGGAGTTCGGCCATTTTGCAGCCTGGGCCAAGACGGCGCCATGGACCGGCAGCTATGCGGAAGAGGCTTATCATGGCCTCAACAGCTTCATTTTCACGGACGCGAAGGGCGGCGATCACGCGGTGCGATGGTCGCTGCTGCCCGCAGCACAACCCGTCCCGATCTCGCAAGCTGACCTCGAAAAGCGCGGCCCGGATTATCTCGAGCAGGAGATCGCGGAGCGTGTCCGGACAACCGGTCCGCTGCGATGGACCATGGTCACGATTGTTGCCGATCCCGGTGATCCGACTGCAGACCCGAGCAAAGCCTGGCCGGAGACCCGCCGCAAGGTGGAGGTCGGAACGCTGATCGTGCAACGGATCGAACCGGAGCGCGATGGACCATGCCGCGACATCAACTTCGATCCGACCGTCCTGCCCGAGGGAATCCGGGTGTCCGACGATCCGTTCCCGGCCGCGCGCTCATCGGTGTACCGCAAGTCCTTCGATCTGCGTGCCGCCGAGGCCAAGGACTATCCGCGCACGGGAGCCGCAAAGCCATGACCGACGTTCCTCACCGTTTCACGCTGGCCCAGCGGCTCCTGCACTGGCTGATGGCGGCCTGCATTCTCGCCATGCTCTTCATCGGCGCCGGCATGGTCTCGACCGTCGCGCCAAAATATCTCCCGCTGATCCTGATCCACAAGACGCTCGGCGTCATCTTGCTGGCTCTCGTTCTGATCAGGCTGGCGCTCCGGCTGTATTACGGCGCACCATCATTGCCGGATGATCTTCCGAGAGCCATGAAATTGGGTGCAAGATCGTCGCATCTTCTGCTGTATGGGTTCATGATCATCATGCCGTTGCTCGGCCTCGGCATGCTCTGGGCAGCGTCCTACCCGGTCGTTCTCTATGGCGGCGTCGAAATTCCTGCGCTGCTGCCGCAGAGCGACCGCGGGCACACGCTGCTCTGGAACGCCCATGTCTATCTGGGCTTCGCATTCTTCGCTCTCGTGTTGCTGCATCTCGCGGCGGGGCTGTTCCATGCATGGGTTCGGCGCGACGGCGTGTTCGAGACGATATCGCTTGCGCGCGTACGAAACAGAACCACAACCGGCAAATGACCTCTCGGGTCGCGCCGCGACCAAAATTTTCCAACCTCCAAGTAAGGATGCCAACGATGACAAAAGCAGAGCTCCAGACGCCGACCGATCTCGGCGCCAATGCGAACCGGGACGTTCCAGCCGCGCTGAGAGCGTTGCTCGCCGACGTCTTCGCACTTTATCTGAAGACAAAGAACTTCCACTGGCACGTATCCGGCCGCCACTTTCGCGATTACCACCTGCTGCTCGACGAGCAGGCCGGGCAGATCTTCGCGATGACCGACGACATCGCCGAACGGGCCCGCAAGATCGGCGGCACTACCCTGCGCTCGATCGGCCACATCGCCCGCGAGCAGCGCATTCTCGACAACGACGCCGACTATGTCGATCCGCAGGACATGCTCGCCGAGCTGCGCAGCGACAACCAGCAGCTGACGCGGGAGATGCGCCGGGTTCACGAGCTCTGCGACGAATACGCCGACGTCGCCACCGCAAGCCTCCTGGAAAACTGGATCGACGAGACGGAGCGGCGAATCTGGTTCCTGTACGAGACCGGCCGCACCGGTCCGAAGTCGTAAGCGCAAGATATGCCGTTCGGCCGGGAAGCGGGTGAAGGATGAACAGCCTCTCGGAACTCCCGCCGGATGGCAGCACGAAGGCGGAGCGCCTGTTGCTGCGCGAGCTCGCGTCTCGGATCGATGACGAGCTCGCTTCGGCGATCGACCTGGTTTCGAAAGCCACCGATCGTTGCGACGCTGCGGACGCGAGGATAACCCTCGCTTCCGTGCGGGACAGGCTGGCAAACCACGCGCGGCTTCACCACGCGCTGCAAATGCCCGAGTTCACCACGATCGTCGATCTGGCGGCCTATCTCCGGCTCTTGTGCCGGTCGATCAGCCGCGCAAGCCTCGAAAGCGAGGGAATCACGCTTTCGCTTCTGTTGCACCCGCTGAAGGTGAACTCCGAGCAGTGCTGGCTGCTGGGCGTGATCGTCTTCGAGCTTATCACGGGTCTTGCGCGCTGCCTGTCCCGCAGCGGCACGGGTATAATTCATCTCGAAATGTGGGGGACCGCGACGTCGATCGTCTGCTGTATGACCGACGGCGGCACGTCCGGCGAAGACTGGTACCGCGGAGAAACCCGCGATCTCGTCGAGATGCTCGCCGCGCGTCTCCAGGGAACGATCGACATCTGCGCCGATTCCGATGGCCGCAGAATCATGGTGAGCGTTCCGCGTTAGCCTGGACGTTATCGGTACCAACGGCGTTTCCAATCGTGCAGATGAAACAATATCGCGGCGTCTTCGAAAGATGGCGAGCGGAGGCTCTCGATAGGCTTGATCCAATTCATGACCGGCGACCGAAAAGAGGGGCAAGCCATGAGAGATGTGTCGAATGCGAAGGCCTCGCCACGAAGGACCATCCATGCGATCACCACGTCCCGTTGGGCTGCCCAGCCGGCGACGGTGTGAGGCATGATGACGGCTTCGACGTTCACCCGGCATCGAGAGATTGCCTGGCGCGGCGGTCAAACGCGGTCGACCTCGCGCCTGATCGCCGAAGAGATCGCGATTGCGCTCACCTATAACGGATCGGCCCATGCGATAATGATGGGCACTCCGAGCGATCTCGAGGATTTCGGTATCGGCTTCAGCCTCACCGAGGCCATCGTCGAGCGCATGAGCGAGATCAGCAGCATCGAGCTGGTCCCGAACGAGCTGGGTGTCGAGGTTCGGATGTGGCTCGAGGGCGACCGCGCGGCGTCCCTGGCGGCCCGGCGCCGCGCCATTAGCGGACCCGTCGGATGCGGGCTGTGCGGCATCGAGAGCCTCGAACAGGCGTGCCGCGCACCGTCGCAGGTCGCCGGCCGCAGCACCGCCTTTCACGCACGGGACTTGCTCGGCGCCATGCAGGCGCTGTCGCCGCTCCAGGTCCTGAACCAGCAGACGCGGTCCGTCCATGCGGCCGCATTCTGGCATCCCCGCATCGGCATCGGTCCTGTACGGGAGGATGTCGGCCGTCACAACGCGCTCGACAAGCTCGCGGGTGCGATGGCCCTCGAGGGACGATCGGCGGAGGATGGCGTCGTGCTGCTGACCAGTCGCGTATCGGTCGAGATGGTACAGAAGGCGGCGATGATCGGCGCACCGGTCCTCGTGGCCATGTCTGCTCCGACTGCACTCGCCATCCGGACCGCGGAGGAGGCGGGAATCACCCTGCTCGCGATCGCCCGCGATGACGGATACGGCGTATTCACGCACACCCGCCGCGTTCTGCTGCCCGAAGACGCCGCACCGCGCGCTGACGCCTGACCTTACGGCTGCGCGACATGGCGATGCACGCCCTATCTTCAGGGTCCGCCACCGAGATGCGGACCGGCGTCGATGCTCCCGAGCGATCGCTGCTCGTCGCCTGTCTCCTGACCCTGTCGGGTGGCTTTCTCGACGTCTTTACCTGGCTTTCGCTCGGCGGCGTGTTTGCAAGCTCGCAAACCGGCAATGTCGCCTTCCTCGGCATCGACGCCATGTCAGGACAGTGGCGGCAGGCGGTCCACCATCTCCTTCCGATCGTCGCGTTTCTGCTCGGTGCCTCGCTGGCGATTCGCATCCGGTCGCCGCTACGCTGCCTCGTCGGAGAGATCGTCTGCCTTACGGTCGTGATGCTGCTGCTCCATCGAATCCCGGAGATGATCGCCATACCCGCGATCTCCTTCGGCATAGCGCTGCGGTCGGCCAGTTTCAGGCAGGTCGAGCGCTGGCAATTTCTCACCGTCACCGTCACGGGCAACATGCTCCGCGCCATCGACCAATCCGTTGCGGGGTCAGATCGTGGCGCCGCGCGCGGCACCTGGATCATGTTTCTGCTCTGCCTGATGTTCTTGATGGGAGCTGCCCTCGGCTGTTGCGCAACGAAGTGGATGGGCGCGTGGGCCATTGCGCTGCCGATCACATCGTCGGCGTGCGTGCTCTGGCTGTGCCGCCGGCTGCGCCGAAGCTGAGCTGTTCGCTCAAGATCATCGGCGCGCAATGCGAGTTCGTGCGCTGAGCCTCGAAGCGTCCACCATGCCATTCGAGAAAATGGCGTTCGTTCACGGAAGCAGGCGAGCGGCGCGCTCCGTAGTCTCCTGAGCAGAGCCGGAAGGCCATTGCAACGTCAACTGCAACGAGAGGCAAGGATGAACGACCTCCGCAAAGAGACAGACAGTCTTGGTGAAGTCGAAGTTCCTGCGGACAGGCTCTGGGGTGCGCAGACCCAGCGTTCGCTCGAACACTTCAGCATCGGCAAGGACCTGATGCCGCGCGAAATGATCCAGTCCTATGCGATCCTGAAGAAAGCAGCGGCGAATGCCAATTGCACCGGCGGCCGTCTCGACGGCAAGCTCCACAAGTTGATCGTCCACGTCTGCGACGAGATCCTCGCGGGTCAGCATCACGACATGTTTCCGCTTCACGTCTGGATGACGGGCAGCGGAACTCAGTTCAACATGAACGTGAACGAGGTGATCTCGAACCGCTGTTGCCAGCTTGCCGGCACGCCGCTCGGGAGCAAGCGTCCGGTTCATCCGAACGATCACGTCAACATGTCGCAATCGTCGAACGACAGTTTTCCGTCGGCGATGTACATCGCGGCTGCCATGAACGTGACCCAGCGTCTCGTGCCGGCCCTCGCGGCGTTGCATGACGCGATCGCGGCGAAATCGAGCCAGTGGGGAGATATCGTCAAGATCGGCCGGACCCACATGCAGGATGCGACACCGCTGACGTTGGGGCAGGAATGGTCCGGCTATGCCGGCATGCTCGCCGACGATCTGGCGCGCATCGACGACGCGCTCAAGGGCGTACTCAGCCTCGCGCTGGGCGGCACGGCCGTCGGCACCGGAATCAATTCGGCACCGGGCTTCGCCGAAGCCGCTGCTGCCGAGATCGCGCGGCTGACAGGGCTGCCATTCGTCAGCGCGCCGAACAAGTTCGCCGTGCAGGGCGCACATGATGCGTTGGTGCAGCTCTCCGGCACGCTCCGTACGCTCGGCGGATCGCTCTACAAGATCGCCAACGACATCCGCCTGATGTCCTGCGGTCCTCGCGCGGGTTTTGCCGAGCTGCTGATACCGGAGAACGAGCCCGGCTCCTCGATCATGCCGGGCAAAGTCAATCCGACGCAGGCCGAAGCGCTGACGATGATCGCCGTGCAGGTGATGGCGAACGACGTTGCTGTCGGGTTCGGCGGTGCCGGCGGCTATCTCGAGATGAATGTCTACAAGCCACTGATCATCCACAACATCACGCAGTCCGTCACCATCCTCACCGACGGCTGCACGAACTTCCGCAAGTTCCTGGTCGAAGGCACCGAGCCGAATCGCAAGAGGATCAAGGAGTATGTCGAGAGGTCGCTGATGCTCGTGACCGCGCTGGCTCCGGTGATCGGCTACGACAAGGCGTCGAGGATCGCACATTACGCCATGGACAACGATCTCACGCTGAAGTCGGCGGCGCTCGAGCTCGGTTTCGTAACCGCGGCGGAGTTCGACCGCATCGTGGATCCCGCCAAGATGGTCAAACCCTATGTGGCCGCGATCGAGGCGCCACACGCAATCGGCGCAAAGGCCGGCTGAAAGGAGAGAAGCGATGATCCGTTGTGTACGTTTATGGACCGGAGGGGACGGCAATTCGCATTTCGAGGAAGGCGTCATCGAGCTCGCGCCCGGCCAGCGCGGTGACTTTCTCACCGACAAGGTCGATGCCGTCAGCGTGTCCTTTCAGGAAACCGAGTCGGGCGGCGCGTTTTCCTGGCACACCGCGCCGACCCGCCAACTGGTGATCACGCTGAGCGGTACGCTCGATTTCCAGACGCGGGACGGACATCACTTCCTGATCCATCCTGGCAACATCCTGCTTGCCGAGGACACCGCGGGATCGGGGCACAGCTGGAAACTGACGGACGATTCGTCCTGGCGCCGCGCCTATGTGGTGCTGCGACCGGGAGCCGAGGTGCCGTTCCGCGCCAAGGCGCGGCAATCGGCGCGGGCCTGAGGCAATCCGAACAACAACATTCAACGAAGAGAAATGCCATGCAAGTGACTTCCGATTACGAAACCGACGTCGTGCTCATCGGTGCAGGCATCATGAGCTCCACACTCGGGGTCCTGCTCAAGGAGCTGGAGCCGTCTCTTACGATTCAGATGCTCGAAGTGCTCGACGATTGCGCGCTGGAAAGTTCGGACTCCTGGAATAATGCCGGCACCGGGCACGCTGCAAATTGCGAGATGAACTACACGCCGGAACGACCCGACGGCACCGTCGACATCTCCAAGGCGCTCGAGGTCAATGTCGAGTTCGACCTGTCCCGGCAGTTCTGGTCCTACCTGATCGAGAAGGGCGCGATCTCCGATCCGCGGCCCTTCATCCATCCGGTGCCGCATATGAGCTTCGTGCATGGCGCGGAGAATGTCGCGTTCCTGCGGAAGCGGTTCGCGGCGATGTCGGCCCATCATTGCTATGAGGGCATGGAGCATACCGAGGATCCCCGGCAGATCGCCGAATGGGCGCCGCTGGTGATGGACGGCCGGAGCGGCGATGAACCGGTTGCGGCAACGCGCATCGTTTCCGGCACCGACGTCGATTACGGAGCGCTGACGCATCTGCTGGTTGGCCATCTCGTCAGCCAGCCCGGCTGCGCCGTGCACTACAAGAGCTGCGTCACCAATCTCGTCCGCGAGCAGGGCGGCCGCTGGCGGGTCGAGGTGCGCGACACCGAAAGCGGCGAGACGCGGTCGGTCCGTACAAAGTTCGTCTTCATCGGCGCCGGCGGCGGTGCGCTGCCGCTGCTGGAGAAAACAGGCATCGCGGAGGGGCGCGGCTATGGCGGATTTCCCGTCAGCGGGATCTGGCTGCGCTGCGACGACCCTGATATCAACGAGCGTCACCACGCCAAGGTCTACGGCAAGGCCGCGGTCGGCTCGCCGCCGATGTCGGTGCCGCATCTCGACACGCGCGTGATCGGCGGACAGCGCTCGCTGTTGTTCGGGCCCTATGCCGGCTTCTCAAGCAAGTTTCTCAAGCATGGCTCGCTGCTGGATCTGTTCGAGTCCATCCGTCCTGCCAACGTCAAGCCGTTGCTCTCGGTGGCGCGCGACAATTTCGATCTCACGGAGTATCTGGTCGGACAGGTGTTGCAGTCCGAGAGCCACCGTCTTGCGGCCCTCGATGAATATTTTCCGAAGGCCGACCCGAAGGACTGGCGGCTGCAGGTCGCCGGCCAGCGCGTCCAGATCATCAAGCCCGACGTCAAGCGGGGCGGACTGCTCGAATTCGGCACCGAACTCGTCGGCGCCGAGGATCACTCGTTGGTGGCCCTGCTCGGGGCCTCGCCGGGCGCTTCCACCGCCGCGTTCATCGCCATCAGCGTGCTGAAGAAGTGCTTTGCCGGGGAGCTGACCGCAAGCGCCTGGCTGCCGAAGCTGAAAAAGATCATCCCGTCCTACGGCGTGTCGCTGATCGACAATGCGGATTTCTGCCGCCAGATCCGCTCGGCGACAGCGGCTGTGCTCGAGATCGCCGACATCCAGCATCCGGCCGCACGCACGCCGCCGGCCGCGAAACGAGCGTAAGAGAGAGTGATTCCCATGGACCCGACGGCGCTTCTCCTGTCGCGGCTGCAATTTGCCTTCACCATCTCGTTTCACATCATCTTCCCGGCTTTCACGATCGGGCTTGCCGCATGGCTGACGGTGCTGGAGGCGATGCACCTTCATAGCGGCAAGCCGGTCTATCGAACGCTGTTCGAGTTCTGGCTCAAGATCTTCGGCGTCGCCTTCGGCATGGGGGTCGTGTCGGGGGTAGTGATGGCATTCCAGTTCGGTACGAATTGGAGCGTGCTCTCGAAGATGTCGGGGCCGATCCAGGGCCCGCTCCTGTCCTATGAGACGTTCACCGCCTTCATGCTGGAGGCGAGCTTCTTCGGCATCCTCATCTTCGGCCGGAGGCGCGTGCCGCCCTGGTTCTACCTGTTCTCGACCGCCATGGTGGCGCTCGGCACGACGCTGTCGGCGTTCTGGATCATGGTCAACAACAGCTGGATGCAGGTGCCCACAGGTTACGTCATGCAGAATGGGCAGTTCGTGCCCGACGATTGGATGCAGATCATCTTCAACCGGGTGGTCTGGGTCAGGTTTCCACACATGCTGCTCGCGTCATACCTGACCGGCGCGTTCTGCGTCGCGGCGACTGGTGCGTGGTACCTGTTGCGATGGACCTATCGCGCCGAAGCGCATGTGATGCTGCGCATGGGTCTGGCGCTCGCGGCGGTGCTGCTTCCCGTGCAGCTCTTCATCGGGCATCTCGTCGGCGACTACGTCCACGATTACCAGCCGACCAAGTTTGCCGCGATCGAGGCGCGCTGGCACGACGAGCAGCCGGCCTCGGAGGTGCTGATCGCGATTCCCGATTCCAGCACCGAGTCGAACAGATATGCGATCTCGATTCCGGTGCTCGGGAGCATCATCGGCAGCATGAGCCTGAGCTCGAAGGAGGTCGGCTTGACCAGCTTTCCGCCGCAGGACCGGCCGCCGGTGGCAATTCCGTTCTTCGCCTTCCGCATCATGGTCGGTTGCGGCCTCCTGATGTTGGCATTGGCCTGGCTCGGGAGCTGGCTCAGCTTCAAGCATCGTCTCGACCGGAGCCGCCTGCTGCTCTGGGGCATCTTCCTGAGCTTTCCGCTGCCGTGGATCGCGATCCTCACCGGCTGGTACACGGCGGAAGTAGGCCGCCAGCCGTGGACGGTCTACGGAGTGCTGCGCACCGCGGATGCGGTGACGCCGTTCCTGACGGCGGCCGCGGCGACGACGTCGCTGATCATGTTCGTCGCGGTCTACGCCTTCATCTTCTCGTTCGGGACCTACTACATCTACCGGCTGTTGCGCGCCGGTCCGGCGGGGCTCGACGATAAGGTCGTGCATGCGCCCGCCATGCCCAACCGGCCGATGTCGCTTGCTGACCGGCCGCCGCTCCCGGGCGGCAACTACGCTCAGGCTGGAGAATGACCATGGTGACCTTCTGGGTTGCTCTGCTGGCTATTAGCATCCTGATCTATCTTCTGCTCGACGGTTTCGACCTCGGCGTCGGAATATTGTTCCTGCTGCCGAACAGCGAAGCGCGCCGGCAGGCCATGCTGGGCGCAATCGCGCCGTTCTGGGACGGCAACGAGACCTGGCTCGTGGTGACGGGCGTGGTCCTGTGGGGTGCGTTTCCGGTCGTGTATGCGACGGTGCTCTCGGCGTTTTACATCCCCGTCATCTTCATGCTGCTGGGGTTGATCCTGCGCGGGGTCGCGTTCGAATTCCGCGCCAAGTCGCAGCACTCACGGTGGATCTGGGATCTCGGCTTCGGCGGCGGCTCCCTGGTCGCGACCTTCATGCAAGGCGTGATGGTCGGCGCGCTCGTGCAGGGGCTGCCGATCATCGACGGCGAGTATGCCGGCGGCGTATTCGGTTGGTTGAGCGGCTTCTCGGTGCTGTGCGGCATCGGCCTATGCCTGGGCTATGCGCTGCTCGGCGCCTGCTGGCTGGTGCGCAAGCGCGGCGGCGCGGTTCGCGACCTGGCGCGGACGCAGATCCCGGTGCTGGCGACCGGGGTTCTCCTGTTCCTGATCCTCGTCTTCAGCCACGCGCTGTTGCAGCATCTGCCGATCCTGCATCGCTGGATCGAGCGGCCCTATCTGTTCGTCTTTCCCGCGATCGGTGCGGGGGCTGCCTGCATGCTCGCCTCCAGCATTCTGCGGCACGATGATTATTGGCCGTTCCACATGGTCTCGCTGATCTTCATGTCGGCGTTCGGGACGCTGGCGCTCTCGTTCTGGCCCTACATGGTTCCCTTCGCCATCACCATCGACGAAGCCGCTGCGCCTCATGCCAGCCTCGCCTTCATGTTCTGGGGAGAAGGTCTCTTCATCTTCCCGCTGATGCTGATCTACGTCGCGATCGGCTTCCGCGTCTTCAAGGGCAAGTTCGATTCGGAATCGGCCCACTATTGAAAGCCGCCGTTGTGGCGGCTTTCCGTCGGGCGGCGGGTATCTTCAAACGAGCAAAAAAGGCGCCGGTTTGGGCGCCTTTCCGTTTTAGGTCTCTTTCGTTCAAGTCTTGGGCATGACGCCCGGACCGGTGTCCGGCCATTGCGCGATCAGCTTCTCGTCGATGTTGAGGTGCTGGGCGACGAGCCTGGGCGGAGTATGCGCCAGCCAGTTGGAAAGCGAGACCTCTTCGTAACGCGGGGCGCGGAAGACGCCGACGAACTGCACATCTGTGTCGCCGACATTCTCGACATAGTGACCGAGATTGCGTGGGACATAACCAATATCGCCCGCGGAGAAATCCGTCGTGCGTGCGTTGGGCCCCGTATCGAACACCGTCATCCGCGCCTTGCCCTTGATGTAGTATTGCCACTCGTCCGCATTCGGATGCCAGTGCATCTCCCGGACCGCGCCCGGCGGCATCGTCACCAGCGCCGCCGCAACCGTGGTGGCCACCTTGAAATTGCTGCTGTCGGCGACGCGGATGCTGCCCGCCGCGCTCTCCTTGAGCGGAGCCGAGCTGCTCAGCGGGTAGACGAACGGATAGGGCGGCGCCTCGGCATGTTTGGCGACCGCGGCACGATCTGCGGCGAGATCGCCGGGGACCGTCCCCTGGAAGATCCAGAGATTGTGCAGCGGAATCTTGGCGAAGGTTTCGGCCGGCACGCCGAAGTTCTTGCTCAGCACCTCCGGCGGCGTATGGGCGAGCCAATCCGTCACCAGTAGCGTATTGAACTCGTTGGCGTGGCCGTCGTCGAAGCAGATCACGAACTCGCAGCCGTCGGGACCAAGTCCTTGCAGAGAATGGGGCGCGCCGGGTGGGAAGTACCAGAGGTCGCCGGGCTTGAGATCGGCCACATACGGCCGCCCCTGAACGTCGAGCACGGTGATGCGGCAGCCGCCGTAGGTCATGATTGCCCATTCGGCCGCCTGATGCCAATGCGGCTCGCGTATGCCTCCGGCGGACAGCCGCATGTTGACGCCGGAGATCTCCTTCGAGATCGCAAAGTCGGCGACCGTGACCTGGCGGGCCCAGCCGCCGTTCTGGATGCGCCTGGGTGCGTTGTTGAAGGAGGCCCAGTTCATCGGCAGGCCGCCGACGTCCGTCGCCGGCGGCGTCTGCGCCGAGGGGAATTGCTTCGCAAGAGCCGGATTTTGCGGTCCGGGATCGCTCAGGCTGCTGGCGTTCTTGGTATTGATCGCACCTTGCGGCGGCTCGTCCGGATTGCCGAAGGTCGCGCCTTGCGCACCGGAGCTGACCATTGCAGCGCCCGCTGCCGACATGGCCAGCAATTCCCGTCGTGAAAACATGTTGGTCGCTCCTCAATGCATGTTGAGCCTCCAGCGAGACTCCAGCGTCGCAGCCTAGTGTCACCCTGACCGCCCAGCTTCCGCGAACGACGATGTTTTTTCCGGAATGCACTATCGGTCTCGGCGCGGTAGGCAGGACCGCGGCATAACCGAAGCTGTGCAATTGCGAAATTCGAAGTCCGATTTGAAAAGACGCTACAGAGGCTACGATCGTTAACTGCGCCGGAAACGTCACATTCAGAGATATCGTCGATGACCAGGAAATCGGTTCGTCCCTATCATGAGCCTGCCGGAGGCTGGGGGGCGCTCAAGGCGCTCAGTGAGGCCTTGCTGGTGCAGCGGGTTCCAATGAAGGGCGCGGCGACGCTGAGCCGCATGAACCAGCCTCAGGGATTCGATTGTCCCGGCTGCGCCTGGCCCGATCCGAAGCATACCTCGTCATTCGAATTCTGCGAGAACGGCGGCAAGGCGATCGCCTGGGAGGCGACGTCCAAGCGCTGCACGCCCGAGTTCTTTGCCGAGCATACCGTCACCGAGCTTTCGACCTGGAGCGACTACGATCTCGAAATGGTCGGCCGGCTCACGCATCCCATGGCTTATGATGCGGCCTCCGACCGCTATCTTCCGGTGGCGTGGCGCGATGCGTTCGACATGATCGGCCGCGAGCTGAGGGCGTTGCCGGATCCGAACATGGCGGACTTCTACACGTCCGGACGGACCTCGAACGAGGCTGCGTTCCTCTATCAGCTCTTCGTCCGCGAATATGGCACCAACAATTTCCCCGACTGCTCCAACATGTGCCATGAGGCGACCAGCGTTGGCCTGCCGCAATCGCTCGGCGTCGGCAAGGGCACCGTGCTGCTGGAGGATTTCGACAAGGCCGACTGCATCTTCATCTTCGGCCAGAACCCGGGCACCAACAGCCCGCGAATGATGACGAGCCTGCGTAATGCCGCGCGCCGCGGCGCTTCGATCATATCCTTCAACCCTTTCCGCGAGCGGGCGCTCGAGCGCTTTCAGGCGCCACAGAGCCCCGTCGAGATGATCACGCTGACGTCGACCAAGATCAGCTCGAAGCTGTTCCAGGTGCGTGTCGGCGGCGACGTCGCCGTCCTCAAGGGCATCATGAAGATCCTGGTCGAGGCGGACGAAGCGGCACGCGCCGCCGATCGGCCGGAGATCCTGGATTGGGATTTCATCAGGGGACACACGGTCGGGATCGAAGCGTTGATCGACGATCTCGAGCGAACGCAATGGCCCGACATCGAACGGCAGTCGGGTCTGACGCGCGAAGACATGGAGTACGCGGCCAACGCCTACATGAAGTCGGAGCGCGCCATTCTCGTCTATGGCATGGGCATCACGCAGCATCAGCGCGGCGCGCACAACGTGCAGCAAATCGCCAATCTGGCGCTCCTGCGCGGCAATGTCGGACGTGAGGGCGCCGGCGTCTGCCCGGTTCGCGGTCATTCCAACGTGCAGGGCGATCGCACGGTGGGAATCACGGAAGTCCCTAAGGCGGATTTCCTCGAGCGGATGGAACAGCACTTCGGCTTCAACCCGCCGTCCGAGCCGGGCCATAACGTCGTGACGGCCCTGGAGGCCATGATCCGCGGTGAGGTGAAGGTCTTCTTCGCCATGGGCGGCAATTTCGCCGCCGCCATTCCGGACTGGCAGGCGACGCAGGCCGCTTTGCGCAAGCTCGACCTGACTGTGCACGTCTCCACCAAGCTGAATCGCAGCCATCTGATCCACGGCCGGGCCGCGCTGATCCTGCCCTGTCTCGGCCGCACCGAGATCGATGTCCAGGCGACGGGACCGCAATCCATCACGGTGGAAGATTCCATGTCGATGGTCCACGCTTCGGGCGGCCGCAACACGCCTGCGTCGGAGCATCTCCTCAGCGAAGTCGCGATCATTGCCGGCGTCGCGAAGGCGACGCTCGGCGACCGCACCGTGGTGGACTGGGATGGGTTCGTCGACGATTACGACCGTATTCGCGATGCCGTCGAGGCGGTCTTCCCGATCTTCCAGGGCTACAATGCGCGGATCCGCGTTCCCGGCGGCTTCCATCTGACCTCGACGGCGCGCGAGCGGATCTGGACGACGCCGTCGGGCAAGGCCAATTTTTTGGTGTTCGAGGGCTGCGGCGAGGATCCAAAGCAATGCGATCCCGATTTCCTGTGGCTCAGCACGATCCGCAGCCACGACCAATACAACACGACGCTCTATTCGATGTCAGACCGCTATCGCGGCGTCTTCGGGCAACGCGACGTGGTCTTCCTCAACGAGGATGAGATGAAGAAGCGCGGCTTTGCCGAGGGCGACCGCGTGGACCTCATCACGGAATCGACCGATGGCGTCGAGCGGATCGTGCGCAACTTCCGGGTCGTCGGCCATTCGTTTCCGGCCGGCTGTTGTGCGGCCTATTATCCCGAGACCAATCCGCTGGTGCCGCTCTATGCCCGCGATCCCATGAGCTTCACGCCTTCGTTCAAGGGTCTTCCGATCCGCCTAGTGCGCTCGAGCGGCGCTGTGCCCGAGCAATAGACCGGACGGCGTCGGTCCGTGCCTTCCCTTCCGATCAGCCCGGATGCGTCGAGCCGGAGATTGGCAGCGTAAACCAGAACCGTGCGCCGCCCTCGGCGCCCTTGCCCTCGGCATTGATCCGGCCGCCATGCGATTCGACGATGGAGCGGCAAATCGGTAGGCCCATGCCCATGCCACTCTCCTTGGTCGTGAAGAAGCTTTCGAAGAGACGGCCGACGTGCTCGGTGTCGATGCCCGGGCCGTTGTCCTCCACGGAGCAGCATATTGTGCTCTCCTCCGGAGAGGTGGTGGCGATGATGATCCGGCAGCCTTCCGTGCCGGCCTGGATCATGGCCTGCATGGCGTTGATCGCCAAATTGACGATCACCTGCTGAAGCTGCGTGCGGTCGCCCAGCACAAGCGGCGTTGCCGGACCGGGGCGGTGCTGGATTGCGACGTCGTGAGACTCCAGCTCATGCCGGAGGAACAGCATGGCCTCCCGAACGACGTCGTCGAGCGAGAGCGGGATCCGCTCCGGCGCCTTTCGCGTCGCCATCCCGTGAACGCGCGCCACGATGCTCGCGGCACGTCTGGCATCCGTCGCCGTGTTCTCGATCACCTTGCGCAGCTCGGCCATGTCGGGATTGGGCCTGTTCAGCCAACGCAGGCCGGCGGCGGCATTGGTCGTGATGGCGGCCAGTGGCTGGTTGACCTCATGGGCGATCGAGGCGGTGAGCTCGCCGAGCATTGAGATCCGCGCAGCATGCGCGAACTCCCCCTGTACCTGCCGGAGTCTCTCCTGGGCGCGAACGCGCTGGGAAATGTCGATCGTGCCGACCAGGCTCAGTTCGAGATCATTGACGGGACCGACGCGCGCCGTCGTGAAGAGGACATCGAGGACGCGGTCGTCCCAGGTGACCATCCTGGTCTCCTCCTCGAAGTTCGTCTCGCCGCGAAAACGGGATTCCATGGCCCGCCGGAACGTATCCGGCCGCTCCCGCCAGGTGTCGGACATGGAGCGTCCGGCGTAATCGCCGCCGAACATCTGGATCGCCCGTTCATTGGCCTCCTGAAACGAGAGAGCATTCATGCAGGTCTTGAGGAAATCGGGATGCGCGTCGAAATAGCTGCCTAGATCCTCGACCCCTTCCGCGCGCAACTTCCGGAACAGCACCACAAGCTTGGTGGCGTCGAGCTGCCGGAGCGCGATCGGCATGCGGCTGAACAGCTGGCGATAACGCTGCTCGCTCCGCTCCAGCTCGGCGATCGCCTTATTCCTGGCGGCGATGTCCATGACCGCTGCGACGAGCGTCAGCGTCGCAGCGAGAAAAGCTGCGACCGCGATCACCGTGAAATCGTATTCGAGCAGCAAGCAGGCGAGCGTCAACAGGCTCAAGGCGACGCTCCCCCAGGCCCACAGGAGAACGCGATTCTGCCTGGTCTCGGTTGGCAGCACGCGGCGCCACCATCGCCGGAGCTGTACGCGGTGGGAGCCATCCAGGCGTTCAGACGTCATGGGCGGACGTTTACCGCAGTGCGGGAGAGCCGTCTTTTGCGTTTCCGCAGGTTCTTTGCCAAAATGCACGACGCCGCGGTCGGATCACCTCAAGGGGATTCGTGGGTCAATCCCGTATCTGCGTTGGTTTGGGAAGGGCTGGGCGTCTCGCTTGCGCCCGCCTTGCGGCCGGTGAAACAGTTGCCGAGCTTGTCGAGATACAGATAGACCACGGGCGTGGTGTACAGCGTCAGGATCTGCGAGAGCATTAGGCCGCCGACGATGGTGTAGCCGAGCGGCTGGCGCAATTCCGCGCCGGTGCCGGTGCCGAGCATCAGCGGCACGCCGCCAAGCAGTGCCGCCATCGTCGTCATCAGGATCGGGCGGAAGCGGAGCGTGCAGGCCTGGTAGATCGCCTCTTCGGGGCTCAGCCCGTGCTGGCGCTCCACATCGAGGGCGAAGTCGACCAGCATGATGCCGTTCTTCTTGACGATGCCGATCAGGAGAATGATGCCGATGATGGCGATGACGCTGAGGTCCATGTGGACCGCAAGCAGCAGCAGCAGAGCGCCGATGCCGGCGGACGGCAGCGTCGACAGGATCGTAATCGGATGGATCAGGCTCTCATAGAGCACGCCGAGGATGATGTAGATCACGATCAGCGCCGCCCCGATCAACAGCGGCGTGCCCGACAAGGATGACTGGAAGGCCTGCGCGTTGCCCTGGAACGAGGTCGAGAGCGAAGCGGGCTTGCCGGTCTCCTTCTCAATCTTCTGGACCGCCGCCACGGCATCGCCGAGTGCAGCGCCGGGTCGCAAGTTGAACGAGATCGTGACGGAGGGAAACAGGCCCTGATGGTTGATCAGGATCGGCGCAGGCTCGATGACGCTGTGAACCAGCGTGCTGAGCGGGACCTGCTGGCCGCTGGCCGAGTTCAGGTAGATGTCCTTGAGCGCCTCGGGGCCATACTGGAATTTCGGATCGACCTCCATCACCACGTGATATTGGTTCAGCGAGGTGAACATGGTCGAGACGATGCGCTGGCCGAAGGCGTCGTCGAGGGCGTTGTCGATCGTCGTCGGCAGGATGCCGAAGCTGGAGGCGACTTCGCGATTGACGGTGACTTGCAGTCGCGGACCGGCATTGGCCTGATCGCTCGCGACGTCGGTGATGATGTCGAGCGCGCGGAGCTTCTCCAGGAAGATCGCCGACCAGTGGGTGAGCTCGTTGGAATCGGCGTCCGTCAACGTGTACTGATACTGCGTCTTCGACAGGCGCGCACCGATGGTGATGTCCTGTGCCGCCTGCATGTAGAGCGTGATGCCCTGGATGTGGGCGAGCTGGGGTCTCAGCCGGTTGATGATCTGGTCGGCGCTCGCCTTGCGTTCGGGTTTCGGCTTCAGGACGATGAAGATGCGTCCCTGGTTGAGCGTCGCCGTAGGGCCGCCCGGACCGATATAGCTGGCCACCGATTGGACGGCAGGATCCTTCAGGAGGATGCCGACGATGGCCTGCTGGCGCTCGGACATGGCGGGGAAGGAGATGTCCTGGGCCGCCTCGGTGATGCCGACGATCTGACCTGTGTCCTGTTGCGGAAAGAAGCCCTTCGGGATGATGACGTAGAGATAGCCGGTCAGCGCCACGGTCGAGAGCATCACGAGCAACGTTACGAAGCGATGGCGCAGCACGACGCGCAAGCCCCGCGCATAGAGCGCAAGCAGGGCATCGAAGCCGCGCTCGAACAGGAGATAGAGCCGGCCGTGCTTCTTCCGCGACTCGTCCTTCAGCAGACGCGCGCACATCATCGGCGTCAGCGTGAGCGAGATGACAAGCGACAGCAGCAGCGAGGCCGTGATCGTGATCGCGAATTCCTGGAACAGCTTGCCGACATAGCCGCCCATCAGGAACAGCGGAATGAACACCGCGATCAGCGACAGCGTGATCGAGACGATCGTGAAGCCGATCTCGCTGGAGCCCTTGAGCGCCGCCTCCATCGGCGTCATGCCCTGCTCGAGATGACGGACGATGTTCTCGATGACCACCACGGCATCGTCGACCACGAAGCCGACCGCGATCGACAGCGCCATCAGCGAGAGATTGTCGAGGCTGTAGCCGAGCACATAGAGGATGGCGAAAGTCCCGATCAGCGCCAGGGGAACCGTGATCGCCGGAATGACGGTGGCCCAGAAGTTCCGCAGGAACAGGAATATGACCATCACCACCAGGACGACCGTCAGCAGCAGCGTGAACTGCACGTCGGAGACGGCGGCGCGGATCGTGGCGGTGCGATCGGCCGCGATCGTCACCTTGATCGCGGGCGGAACGGAGGCTTGCAGCTGCGGCAGCAGCTTCTTGACGCGGTCGACGGTCTCGATGACATTGGCGCCGGGGACGCGCTGGACCGCCAGAATGACGGCGGGGTCCTTGCCGTACCAGCCTGCCAGAAGATCGTTTTCTGGCGCTTCGATCGCGGTGCCGACGTCGCGCAGCCGCACCGGCGAGCCGTTGCGATAGGCGATGATGAGGTCCTCATAGGCCGAAGGCTTGAGCAGCTGATCGTTGGTGTTGAGTGTATACGTCACCCGCGGGCTGTTGAGCGTGCCCTTGGGCAGATCGACATTGGCGCCGGCAATCACGTTGCGGACGTCTTCCAGGCCGATGCCGCGGGCGGCAAGCGCCTGCGGATTGACGCGGATGCGGATGGCGGGCTTCTGCTGGCCGCCAAGTCCGACGAGGCCCACGCCCGGGACCTGCGAGATCTTGGGCAGCAGGATGTTCTCCGCATAGGCGTCCACCGTGGTCAGCGGCAGCGAATCCGAGGTCAGCGCGATCAGCATGATCGGCGTCTCCGCGGGATTCACCTTCCGGATCGTCGGCGGATAGGGGATGTTCGGCGGCAGGAAGGGGCTGGCGGCGTTGATTGCGGCGAGCACGTCGACGGCGGCGCTGTCAACCGTGCGTGACAGCTCGAATTGCACCGTGAGCTGGGCGACGCCGAGCGCGCTGGACGAGGTGAGTTGCGTGATGCCGGGAATCTGGCTGAGCTGCTGTTCGAGCGGGGTGGCCAGTGACGAGGCGATGGTCCCGGGGTCTGCGCCCGGCAACTGCGCCGAGATCTGGATCGTGGGGTAGTTGACGTTCGGCAGCGCGCCGACCGGCAGCAGGGGATAGGCCGCAAGGCCGAGCAACAGCAGGCCTGCCATCAGCAGGGCGGTCGCAATCGGCCGCAGGATGAAGGGTGCAGACAGGTTCATGGGATCGCGTCCTGCACGGCGCTTTGCAGGTCGGCCTCACGCGCGGCCTTGCCGTGCAATTCGTGAACGCGACTTCCTTCCGTGAGTCGGTATTGCCCGTCGACCACGACGACGTCGCCCGATTTCAGCCCCTGGTCGATCAGCGCCTGACCATCGCTGATCTGTGCGACATGTACCGGTCGCAAGGCGACCGTCTGGTCTGGGGATACCACATAGACGTAGCTGCCGTTTGGGCCCTGCTGGACTGCCGAGCCGGCCACCGTCAGCGCATCGCTCCGCACCTCCAGCAGCAGGCGCGCGTTCACGAGCTGCCCCGGCCACAGCCGATGCTCATGGTTGGGAAACTCCGCCTTGAGCTGGACGGTGCCCGTCGTTCCCGCGATCTCGTTGTTGACCAGCAGCAGCTTGCCTTCGTCCAGCTTCATCTTGTCGTCCTGGCTGTAGGCGATGACCTTCAGCGCTCCCTTGGCGGCGTGCTCCTGGATCAACGGCAGGTCTGTCTGCGGCAAGGTGAAGAGCAGCGAGATCGGCTCGATCTGGGTGACGACGACGAGGCCATTGGGATCGGTCGGATGAATCACGTTGCCGACGTCGATCTGGCGGACGCCGGTGATGCCGGGGATGGCCGAGGTCAGGCGCGTATAGCTGAGCTGGACGTTGGCCTGGTCGATCTGCGCCTGGTCGGCCTTCACGGCCGCCTTGAGCTGGGCCACCTGCGCCGTCTGGGTGTCGATCAATTGCGGCGTCGCATAGCCCTTGTCGCCGAGCTGATTGTAGCGGGAGAGATTGGCCTCGGCGTTCGCGAGTTGGGCCTGGTCCCTGTCGCGATTGGCGGTCAGCTGCTCGATCTGCGCTTCATAGGGTCGAGGGTCGATCTGGGCGAGCAGGTCGCCGGCCTTGACGGCCTGTCCCTCGGTGAAGGCGATCTTGACGATCTGCCCCTGGATCTGGCTGCGCACCACGTCGGTGTTGTACGCGATCACCGTGCCGATGCCGCGCAGATAGATCGGCACGTCCTTGCCCGTCACGGTGGCCGCAACCACCGGCACGGCAGCAGGTACCGGCACGGGCGTGGCCGCGACCACCGGCTTGCGGTCCGCGAAAAACCACAAACCTGCTCCTGCCCCGATGGCGGCGAGAGCGACGAGCGCGAAAGTGAGGGGACGTTTCACGATGATGATCCTCGATGATGTCAGGGAAGGCCCGCGCCGCTGATCGACGGCATGCCGTTGATCGGTGTCGTGCCGTCGGCAGGGGCGGGGCTGGGCACTGGAACGGACGGACTGATTCCCCCGCCGCCGAGCTCGGTGGCCCCTAACGGAATCCCGACGCGTCCAACCGTCGATGGTGAGGACAGGGGCGACGGGGCCATCGCGCTGCCGGCGCAGGCGCTCGATGAGTTGCTGGCCAGTCCGCCGCCATCGAACAATGCGCCTGGCGCAGCCGAATTTGTCGATGTCGGACAGTTCGTCATGTCCTGTGCGGGATTGAGCGGCGAGATGCCCGGCGTTGCGATCTCGGTCGATCCCAGCGGAATGCCTACCGGCCGGGTCGATTGCGGGTTGAGCGGCGACGTCGCGAGCATGCCGGGAGAGGGTGGTGCTCCCGGCACCGTCGTCTGAGCGATGGCCGCAGCCGAGGTCAGCCAAAGAATGCCGGCTGCAAGCAGCATGCCTGGACGCATGGAAGCGCACCGGTGCGATCCCGATCTCTTTGTGATGATGTAGTTCGGTGAATGCTGGTCCCGCATGGACGATTGCTCCGCGCTAAATGCCGTCGAACCTTAGAAAGGTGCGCGAGCGCGGGTATTTCCAGAACGCACGTCCCACTCCCGGGCTGCACGAAGACAGCGAGTCTTTACGCCCGGGCGGCTGCGCCCTCCGTCGCACGAATAAGCGGCCGCGCTGCATTGGCAGCAGCGCGGCGTCGGTTCTGATTTTTGCTTTCGCTATCTCAGAATAGCCCGCGCTTGGGCCAGTTGCCGGCGGCACGCGCGCATGTCGCCGATGTGATCCGCGGCGCGCGCTCGTTCAAGCGAATCCAACGCGGCCGTGAAGTCGACGCCGGCGTTGCCTTCGGTCTGAGCAAGGGAGCGGGGCGTCGGTTGATGGCTGCGCAGCGCGCTGAGGCTCTCCGGCTTCCAGCCTTGCGCGCCGGCATTATTTTCGATGGCGCGATCCAGCTGCACCTGGGTGCGAGCGATCTCGTCCGCGCAGGTGCCTGCACGGACCGGCGATGCAGCGCCCAGCAGAATGAGAAGTGCGATAGGTAATTTTGCGGTCGATGTCATCGGTTCGATCCTGTGCATGCGGGATGCGCGCATAGCTAGGTCGCGGTCTCGGAAATCGCGAGGGGCCATCGCCGCAATGATCCCGTCCGGACGTGCGAAGTGGCAAGGATAGTTGTTTGGGGAAATACGTGGGGACCGGTCTCGACCTAGTGTCGCATCATTCCAACACGGAGTGATCCCGACATGAAACCTCATAGCGCCTGCCTTGCCTTCGCCGCCGCCCTTTCGCTGTTCGCGACCGTCGACACGGCGCGCGCGGAGCCCCTGAAGAACATCGTCCTGGTGCACGGTGCCTGGGTGGACGCGTCCGGCTGGAAGCCCGTCTACGAGATCCTGACCAAGGAAGGTTTCCACGTCACCATGGTCCAGGAGCCGGAAACGTCGTTCGCCGATGACGTCACGGCGGCGAAACGGATCCTCGATCTCCAGAACGGCCCGACGCTTCTCGTCGGCCACAGCTACGGCGGCTCGATCATTACCGAAGCAGGCGTTCATCCGAGCGTCGTCGGGCTCGTCTACGTCGCCGCGCACGCCCCCGACGTCGGCGAGGACGAATCGGCGCTGGGCAAGAAGACGCCGAGCGTGCTTGGAAAGACCGAAGGCGTCATCAAGGTCACGCCCGACAAGTTCACCTATCTTGATCCCGTGCAATTCCCAAAGCTGTTCGCGCCCGATCTGCCGCGTGAGCGCGCCGAGTTCGTCGCACGCTCCCAGGTTCCGGCTGCGGCACAGGTGTTCAGCACGCCGCTCTCGGCGGCGGCGTGGAAGACCAAGCCGAGCTGGGGCATCGTTGCCGGCAGCGACCAGATCATCAATCCCGACCTGGAGCGCTGGTATTACGAGCGTGCCAAGAGCCACACCACGGTGATCCCCGGCGCGAGCCATTCGGTTTACGAATCGCATCCTAAGGAAGTGGCGGCTGTCATCACGCGCGCGGCACGCAGCCTTGATCAGCAGGCCGCGCGCTGACCACGTATTTTGCCGGTCCTGACGCACGGCCGGCGAAGGGAAGGACGGCGGGAGAGACAGCACTCCCGCCGGCCTGACTGCCCCATCCGAGATATTCCATGAACCTGGTCGAGACGACCGACGCCAGTCGCGAGGAGCGAAGGCCATGACGAGCTGGCAGAACAACCGCGTGGCGCGTGATGCCCGCATCGCCGCAGGCGCCGCGCTGGCTCGCGGCAAAGTCGTGGAAGCCCGAGACGCCACGCACTTGCTCGAGGCTGTGCTCCGGCCAGGTGACCGGGTCTGCCTTGAAGGTGACAACCAGAAGCAGGCCGATCTGCTCAGCCGCGCGCTGCTTGCCGTCGATCTCTCCAAGGTCAGCGATCTGCACATGGTGCAGTCCGGCGTCGTTCTCCCCGAGCATCTGGATCTGTTCGACCGAGGTGTCGCGAAGAAGCTCGACTATGCCTATTCCGGACCGCAATCGGCGCGCATCGCGCGCATGCTGTTCGGCGGCAAGATCGAGCTGGGCGCGGTCCACACCTATCTCGAATTGTTCGCCCGGTATTTCATCGACCTCACGCCTCACGTCGCGATGATAGCCGCCGTCAGCGCCGATCGCGACGGCAATCTCTACACCGGTCCGAACACCGAGGACACGCCGACCGTGGTGGAGGCGACGGCCTTCAAGGACGGCGTCGTGATCGCCCAAGTCAACGAGATCGTCGACCAAGTTCCGCGGGTCGATATCCCTGGAGACCGCGTCCACTTCATCGTCAAGTCCGACAAGCCGTTCTTCGTCGAGCCGCTGTTCACCCGCGATCCGGCTGCGATCACCGAAGGCCAGATCCTCACCGCGATGCTCGCGATCAAGGGCGTCTATGCACCCTATGGCGTGCAGCGGCTCAATCACGGCATCGGCTTCAGCACGGCGGCGATCGAGCTTCTGTTGCCGACCTTCGGCGAGCGGCTTGGGCTGAAGGGCAGGATCGCGACGCATTTCGCACTGAATCCGCATCCAGCGCTCATTCCTGCGATCGAGTCAGGGTGGGTCCGGCAGATCCACTCCTTCGGCTCGGAAGTCGGCATGGACGACTACATCCGCGCCCGATCCGACGTCTATTTCACCGGCCCCGACGGTTCGCTGCGCTCCAACCGCGCCTTCTGCCAGACCGCCGGGCTCTATGCCTGCGACATGTTCATCGGTTCGACGCTGCAGATCGATCTTCAAGGAAACTCGTCGACCGTCACCGCCTCGCGCATCGCCGGGTTCGGCGGCGCGCCGAACATGGGGGCGGATGCGCGCGGTCGGCGCCACCCGAGCGAGCCCTGGCTGAAGGCCGGCGCGGAGGCCGATCCCGACGGCTCGGCTCTGATGCGCCGCGGCCGCAAGCTGGTGGTGCAGATCGGCGAGACGTTCGGCGACAAGAACGTGCCGCTGTTCGTCGAGAAGCTCGATGCGATTGAGCTCGCCGAGAAGCTGAAGCTCGATCTCGCGCCAGTCATGATCTATGGCGACGACGTCACGCACGTCGTCACCGAGGAGGGCGTGGCCAATCTGTTGCTCTGCCGCACCGCCCTGGAGCGCGAGCAGGCGATCCGCGGCGTCGCCGGCTACACCGACGTCGGCCGAAGGCGGGATCATGCCATGGTCGCGCGCCTGCGTGAGTGCGGCGTGATCTGCCGCCCCGAGGATCTCGGCATCAATCCGCTCGACGCCAACCGCAGCCTGCTGGCGGCGCGGTCGATCAAAGATCTCGTGCGCTGGTCGGGCGGGCTCTATGCGCCGCCCTCGAAATTCAGGAACTGGTGAGGACGGATCATGGAAGATCTCAGCTTTCAACATCAGGTTAGCGCACGCGCGGACGGCACCAGGCGGAGCGCGCTCGTCGGCGTGGTCGCCTCGGGCAATCTGGAAGTGTTGGTGGAGCGCGTGCTGCCGGATGCGCAATGCGCCGTCGTCATCAGGACGGCGGCGGTGGGCTTCAGTGAGGTCTGGACCGCCGTGGTCGACGACTTCGTCGAGCGCTTTTCGCCGGGCGGACTGAAGTTCTCCATCAATGATGGCGGCGCGCGTCCCGATACGGTCTCGCTTCGGCTGGCACAGGCGGTGCGCCTGATCGCGGAGAACGGCCAATGACTGCCACAAAAGACTTCGCGCCGACCGAACGGGCCCGCAGCACCAGCTTCAACGAGGCGTCGGCGCGCACGCGGCTGGAGCTGCTGCTCGATACCGGCAGCTTCGTCGAGTTCATCGGGCCGGAGCAGCGCGAGATCAGTCCGCATCTGAAGATATTCGATCTGCCCGAGCAGTTCGACGACGGCATCGTCATCGGCTACGGCCGCCTGGACGGTGCGCCGGTGTTGGTCGCCGCGCAGGAGGGACGCTTCATGGGCGGCGCCTTCGGCGAGGTGCACGGTGCCAAGCTCACCGGGCTGCTGCGCGGCGCGCGCGAGATCGGCACGATCCCGGTCCTCATCCTGTTCGACACCGGCGGCGTCCGGCTGCAGGAAGCCAATGCGGGCGAGCTCGCCATCGCCGAGATCATGCGCGCGGTGATGGAGGCGCGAAGCGCCGGCGTGAAGATCATCGGCCTGATCGGCGGGCGCTCCGGCTGTTACGGCGGCGGCGGCCTGATCGCCGGCTGCTGCTCCGCGCTCGCGGTGTCGGAGCCGGGCCGCATCGCGGTCTCGGGCCCGGAGGTGATCGAGACAAATCGCGGCGTCGAGGAGTTCGACTCCCGCGAACGAGCGCTGGTCTGGCGCACCATGGGCGGCAAGCATCGGCGGCTGCTCGGCGCGGCCGACGTCTTTGCCGACGACACCGTGCAGGACTTTCGCGAGGCTGCGCGCGAGCTTATCGGCTCGATCGGCTCCTTCGCCCTCGATCGGCTGACGGCGGAGCAGACGCGCCTGACCGACCGGTTGCGCCGCTTCGGTGCTTGCGAGGACGCCATCGACATCTGGACCGCCGAAGGCATCGCGCATGCGGACATGGTGCCGGAATTGCCGGCCGACCAGTTCATCGCGCTCGCCAACAGGATCGGGAGGACAAGCCGTGACGCTCGATGACATTCTCGCTTCGCTGTTTCCCGACGGCCATCAGATCAGGAACGATGGCGGCGTCATCGCCGGCTCGGCGACGCTGCGATCCGGTGGCAGTATGCTCGTCATCGGCGTTGCGGATCGGACCGCGCTCGGTGTCGACGAGGCGATCAGGCTGTCCGGACATGTCCTGGAGTCGATCGACCGGGACACGGGACCGGTCCTGGTGCTGGTCGACAGCGACAGTCAGCGCATGAGCAAGCGTGACGAGCTGCTCGGTCTCAACGAATTCCTGGCGCATCTGGCGAAGGTGCTGATCCATGCCGACATGCAGGGACGTCCGACCATCGGGCTTCTCTATGGCCACTCGGCGGCAGGGGCCCTGCTTGCGACGGGCCTTGCGACCCGCGTGCTGGTCGGACTGCCCGGCGCCAGCCCCGCGGTGATGGACCTGCCATCGATGGCGAAGGTGACCAAGCTGTCGATGGAGGCGCTTGAAGAGAAGGCGAAATCGACGCCGGTTTTCGCCCCTGGCCTGTCCAATCTCGAACAGATGGGCGCCGTTCACATGATCTGGACCGATGCCGCTCCACTCGTCGATCAGTTGGAGGCGCTGCTCGCCGATATGCCGGCGGTGCGCGATCGGAGGGACGTGCTCGGCAAGGAACGTGGTGGCCGGCCGAAGGCCGCCGATATAGCGGAGCGCGTTCGTGATCTCGCCTTGCAAATCCGCTGAGCGCCCGGCCCGTCGTCATGACCTCGTCTTCGTCAGTCCGCGAGGCTGGCGCGCGATGCTCGACCCGCATGGCGATCTCGCGTGCGATCGCCTCGTCCTTCACTGGGCAGAACTCGGCTGGCCGACAATCAGGCGGCGTGCGCTGCCATCCGAGGTAGCCGGTCTTGCGCTGGGCTTGCCGCTGCCGCCATCCGCCGGCAAGAAGCGGCTCTCCCTTCTCGCCGGGCTCGATGACATCATCGCGGTTGCGAGGCCTCCGTCGCTGAGGGAAGCGCGTTTGTCCGCGCCGCCGTGCTGGCGGCCCACACTCGATCGGCTCGAGGAGCTCACGCTCCGCCATTCGGCGCCCGCACGCGTGTTTGGCAGCCTCGCATGGCAGTCGCTGACCGGACTGGACTACGTCACCACGGGCTCGGATCTCGACCTCCTGTTCGAGACGCGACCCGAAACCGACCTGGATCGTCTCGTCGCCGATCTGGCTGAGGTCGAGATCGAAGCTCCGATGCGGCTCGATGGCGAGCTGATGCGCGCCGATGGCGCGGCGGTGAATTGGCGGGAATTCAGTGCAGGTGCGAGCGAGCTTCTGGTCAAGAGCATCGACGGCGTATCCCTTCTGGACAGGGCCCAGTTCATCTCGGGAGCGACGGGACCATGATTGCTGCAGCCTTGCGAGGTGCCGAACCGCTCGCTCCACGCCGGGCGCGAATTGCGACCGATGTCTCCGCCATCGGCGATCTCGCTGCCGATTGTCTCGTCAAGGAGCTGGAAACCTGGCCGAAGCCGGGGCTGGTGAGCCACGTCGACAACGGCAGTCACGATGACATGGATGCTGGCACGTTTCGTCGCAGCGCCGAGGCGATCAAGCCCTATCTTCAATCGCTTGCCGATGCGGGCGCGCGCGGTTGCGGCATGGGACGGCTGCGGATCATCGGCCTCGACGCTGAGCGCGCGATGTTTGCAGCGACGTCCGGCGTCAACACGCATCGCGGCGCGATCTTCGGGCTTGGCCTGTTGTGTGCGGCGGCCGGTGCGCGGGCTGGCGGGCTGGTCGATCCGGCGCTCCGGCTCGGCGATGTCGTGGCTCGCCGCTGGGGCGTCGACATCCTCGATGGTCCGATGCTGCTGCACAGCCACGGCAACGCTGCGCGCCGTCGTTTTCATGCAGGTGGTGCCAGTCGCGAAGCGGCGAACGGATTTCCCAGTATCTACCGGATCGGCTTGCCCGCCTTGCGGCAGGCGATATCCGCTGCCCCCGAAGATAGAGAAGCAGCTCGGGTTGAGGCGTGTTTTGCCCTGATTGCGTCCGTGGAAGACACCAACCTGTTGCATCGGGGCGGGCTCGACGGGCTTCACTTTGCGCATCGCGCGGCGCGCCAGTTCATCGATGCCGGCGGCATACGTGCCGCGGGATGGCGTGAACGCGCACGATCGATCCATGACAGTTTCGTCGCCCGCCGCCTCAGCCCCGGTGGATCGGCAGACCTGCTCGCCATGTCGCTCTTCGTCGACGCTCACGACGCAGCGGGGGCATGATGTCCAATGCAATCCTGATGGCGCTGGTGCCGGTGTTCTTCGTCCTGTTGCTGGGATACGCCGCCGGCAGGCTTCATATCGTCGACAATCTGCACGTCGGTGCGCTCGCTGCCCTCGTGATGGATTTTGCCGTGCCGGCGTCGCTGTTCGCGGCGACCGCATCTGCGTCGCGCACGGCGATGATCGAGCAAATTCCGCTCTTCGTCGTCCTGGCCTTGACGATGGCGCTGCTCTATACCGCTTGGTACCTTGCCGCGCGCGGCCTGAAGATCTCGCGGCCCGATGCGTCGATCCAGGCATTGACGATCGGCTTCCCGAATCTTGCTGGCGTCGGTCTTCCGATCCTGACCTCCATCGTCGGACCGGCCGGAGTCGTTCCGGTCGCCGTCGCATTGGCGACCGGTTCGATCCTGATCAGCCCGGTGACCCTGATCATCGCGGAAATGGACGCCGCCAAGGCGCGCGGCGAAGTCATGGCATTACGGCAGATCCTGACCGCCATCGGGCGCGCAGTCACAAAGCCCGTGGTGCTCGCGCCCGCGCTAGGCATCATGTTCTCGCTATCGAATGTCAGCCTTGATGCGCTCGCCCATGCGTGCCTCGCGCTGATCGGCAGCTCGGCCGCGGGCGTCGCCCTGTTTCTAACCGGCGCGATTCTGTCGGCGCACCGGTTCCAGCTGAACTTGAAGGTCGCAGCCGCAACGGTGACTGCGGACATCGTTCGGCCGCTCGCTGCCATTGCAGTCACTCATGTCGTCCCGATCTCGCCCGATACCGCGAGGACGGCCGTTCTGCTCGCCGCGGTACCTTCCGGCTTTTTCGGCATCCTGTTTGCCGTGAATTATCGGCTGGATTCCGCGACGGTGGGCTCCGTGGTCATCGCGAGCACTGGCGTAAGTGCGGTCACTCTGGCGATCGCGATCGCCATGCTCTTTCCTAGCTAGGCCGCAACCATGACGCTGGCGATCCTGTGTGCGGGACAAGGCAGGCAGCACCGCGACATGTTCGCTCTGACTGGCGATGTGCCGGAGGCTGCGCACCTGTTTGCGCACGCGGCGACATTGCTGGGCGGCTGCGATCCGCGCGGGTTCGTGCGCAGCGAGGCCGATGAGTCTCTGCATCGCAACCGCGCCGGCCAGATCCTGTGCACAGTTCAGGCGCTCGCCGCCGCAGCCGCGCTCAAAGCTTCAATTCCGAATGGCGTCATCGTCGCCGGCTATAGTGTCGGCGAGGTTGCCGCGTGGGGCGTCGGTGGCCTGTTCGAACCGGCGGTCACGCTCGATATCGTCGCGCGCCGGGCAGAAGCCATGGATGCGGCCACGACCGCCGGCGATGGACTGGTGTTCGTGCGCGGACTTTCGCGCGGCGACGTCGACCGTCTCTGCGAGCGCTACGGTGCGGCGATCGCCATCGTCAATCCGGGCGGTGCCTTTGTGATCGGGGGCAGCCGCGAGGCATTGAGCGGGATCGCTGTGGCTGCAAGGGCGATGCACGGGCCAAGGATCGTCGATGTCCCGGTCGAGGTTGCCTCCCACACGCAACGGCTCGTCGAAGCATCGGCCGAGTTTCGCAACATCCTGCGGTCAGCATCCGTTGCGTTCCCGCCCGCCGGCGGCGCTCGTGTCCTGAGTGGCATCGACGGTGCGCCCATCGCCTTGGCGGAAGCGGGTCTCGACAAGCTCGCCGCGCAGATCTCTCAAACCGTGCAGTGGGAGAGCTGTCTGCAGGCCTGTCTGGAAGCGGGCGCCACGGCGTTTCTCGAACTTGGGCCGGGGCACGCGCTGAGCGCGATGGTCAGGGGTATCCGGCCCGATCTGCCGGCGCATTCGCTGGATGATTTCAGGAGTCTCGACGGAGTCCGCACCTGGCTTGCGCGCCAACTCGGCGATTAGACACGTCAATTCCTTCCAGCTTCGAATGGTACGTGCGAGCTACAAAAAAAGGGGCCGTCCTCCTTGGGAGAGAGGACGACCCTAATGCTCGTACGCCTGGGAGGAGAGACGCGAGCCGTGACTTGGGGTCTCAGTCACTAACATCTCCAGCATCGCCGATCGGGCGGAAGAAGTATTTCAAGTAATCAGGTTGTTTCTCACTTCGCATGATTCACGAAAGGGCAGCGGGCGGAAGGTGAGACACGACCTTGCGCCCCGAAGCTGGGTCGTCGCCGGCCGGCACAGGCGAGACCTGCGCATTCCGGCTCGCGCATCGCCAGCGTGCCGGGGTGTTGCCCGTGATCCGCTTGAAGACGGTGGAGAAATGTGCCTGCGTGCAGAAGCCCACCGCCAGCGCCACCTCGGCCAGGGATGTCTCGGAATTCAGCAGCAGGGTTTTCGCCTGCTCGATGCGCTGATGCAGCAGATATTCGCGCGGCCGATATCCGGTTGCGGCCCGGAACTGCGCCGCAAAATGCATCCGCGATAGCCCCGCGACGCCGGCGAGGTCCGACAGGCTGATGCAATGGTCGAAATGCGTCCTGACATAGTCCTCAATGCGGCGCAGACGCCATTTCGGCAGAGCGTTGACTTTCGTGCGCGGCACTTCGCGCCGGGCCACATGCATTGCCACGGTCTGGGCGATGCAGCGCGCGAAATCCTGGTCGACCAGATGGCCGTGTTCGGTCAGCGCCTTTGCAAGCTGCTCGGCGAATGGATCGCGCAGCAGAACCAGATCGTTCAGGCCATCGGTCGTGACCGGATGCTTTCCCTTTTCCGGCGGCGGAAGGCAATTGGCCGGAACGTGGAAGTGCAGGAAATCGCACGGCGCCTGGAACTGCGCGCAAAGCTGCTTCGACGGTGCGCCGACATAGAGCGTCCCCGCCGGCATGATGCCGTCGAATATGGTTTGAGGGCCTCTGGTCAGCTTGAGACGGGTCGTCTTCAGGGCGATGGCGAAGAAGTACCGGTCGGCAGGCGTCGTCGCTTCCTCGCGGCTCACCGCCGCCTGCGTGGAGGTCCAGCGCGAGATCATGATGTCCTCGCGCCCGCTGCCCACGCGTTGCTCCGGCTGGCGCCATTTTTGCTCGCGGAGAAACGCGCGTGCACCCTGAGGAAAATCCGGTTCGCGAGGACTGGGTTGATACGTCAACCGGGCACCCGCCGCCTGCATATCGGTGAACATCGTTCGTCCCATCCTTGGTCCAACTGGCGGCGTGACCGCAGCTGAACGTTGTTGATCCATGCTCGAACGATAGGTCTGAAGCCGTCGCAAGGCTCGTTAGAGTTGCTTAAATCGTGTTAGATTTTGCGAATGCGGCAGGTGCGGCCGGAGGCTCAAGACTGCCGATTAAGCAAAAAAATCAAAGGCCTATGCATAAGGCCGGGCGGTTCAGGAGCCGCAATCCCGCGCTCCGAAAACCGGGCGGTTCAGGGCAGCCGAGGCGAGGCGTCAATGCCGGGCGTGAGGCCCGGCGCGAGCTTCTCCGCCGACGGAATCGCTGGCACCCGCGCATAGGGAAGCGTGCTCACCTCGGCAGGCTGTTGGGACGCAGATTGGAGGCAATCCGGGCGGGATGGATTTCCGGCGCCGAACACATCGAAGATCGGATCGATGAGCGCCGCACGGAGGCGTCGGGTCCAGGTTTGCCGATCATCCGCGCCGGGCTGCCGGATCGTCACCGTGGCGGTCATGCCGGAGACGAGCGGCACGTCCGGCGGCACCGTGTCGATGGCGAGGCGCACTGGAACACGCTGGGCAAGCCGCACCCAGGTGTAGATCGGGTCGACATTGGGAAGGCCTTGCGTGCCGACTGCGGCGTTCGACACGCTCACGCCGCGCGTCACGGTTTTCACGTGTGCGAGAATGGGCCTGGAATAGCCGACGAGCTGGGCCTCCGCGCGATCGCCGACGCAGACGCGCGCCATCTTGGTCTCCTCGAAATAGCCGTCGATCCAGAAGCTGTTGGAATCGATGACGGAGATATTGCTCACGCCTGTTGTCGCATAGTCTCCGACGCGCAACAGCAGGTTGGTGACGTAGCCGTCGACAGGGCTGACCACATTGGTCCGCTTCAGGTTTAGCTCGGCCTGTGCGAGCTGGTGCGCCGCGGCCTCGAAGGCAGCTTTTGCCTGCGCTGCATTGCCGGCAAAGATCTGCTGCTCCTCCGGCGTCGTGGCCAGGTCCGAGAGGTGCTGGCGACGGTCGAACTCGGCCTGCTTCACCTCCAGATCCGCCGCCCGCTGGTCGACTAGCGCCTTGTCGATGCGGACGGCGACATCGAAGTCGAAGGGATCGATGACGTAGAGGACGTCGCCCTTGTTGACGAACTGGTTGTCGGCCACCCGCAGCTCCATGATCTTGCCCGAGACCTGCGGTGCGACGTTGGCGACCTGCACGCGAACGCTGCCATTGCGTGTCCAGGGCGCGCTTACGTAGTGCTCCCATGTCGCGACCGCGATCCAGACGGCGACCAGCGCGATGCCGAGGGTCGCAAGATGCTTGCTGGCCCCGGCCATCAGCCGTCGGATGGTCCTGCGCTGCGACTTCGGGGACGATGCGGATTGCCAAGATGCGCTGCCGCCGGTGCTGCGGTCGCCGGTATCGCGCGCCATGGGCTGTTCGAGGCCGGCGCGGTCGATCGTGTCGGCGGCGCCGGCTCGTGCCTCGTCATCGACCGACGCAGAATCTTGGGGCAGGGCAGTAGCCATGGCTTTTCTCGCTAGAGCAACAAGGCGAGCAACCCGAACATCGCCACGTAGAGGCTGAGCTCGGCCAACGACGGGTTGCTGAACAATCTGGCGAATCCGACCAGCCGCAGCACGGGGCGAAGCAGCAGGAACGCCATCAGCGCTATGACGGCGTAGGACACGATGGGCGCGATGAGGACGCCGCCGATGACGAGCTCGCGATAGGTGTTCGTCACTGCCGCTCCTCCCTGCGGGGGCCGGCGAAAGTCTGTTGCGGTCCGAACGCGACGCTCGTCGAAACGAGTGCGGCAAGCGCGGGTTCGACGGTGAGGTGACGCTCCGATGCCGCCAGACGCAGCGCCTCGGCGGCGGCCAGCGTTGCGCGGTCATTCCGAAAAGCGAGGGCGGTTCTCGCGGCGCGTGCGGCTTCGGTGAGTGGGCCTGCCGCCAGCCGGTCGAGCTCGGCGCGGCACCGTCGTAGCGCCACTGCCTGATCGAAGCAGCGCATGGCCTCTGCGACGGCCCGCTGGTGGGCCGCCGAGTCGGCGCTGGCGGCCAAGATTTGTCCCACACGCGCGGCATCGCGAAACGCTGCTTCCTCGGGCGCTAAGTGCCGGACTTCTCCGGAAACCAGGCGGTTCAGCTCGCGATGCGCCGCGCCCAGCAGCAGGCTGGTGCGCCGATCGTTGGACAAGGACGGCAGCACGAGCTGCGTCGCAAACGCCAGAACCGCGGACAGCTGGGCAAACAGGCATGTGACCAGAAATGTTTCGGGATCGTAGTTCTGGGGATTGCTCGGCGCGAGCACGGCGAGGGTGAAGACGAGGATGAGTCGGCCGAGCGATGATCGCGCGGGGTTCGGCGACGCAATCAGCAGCGCCAGGCCGATCACGACAGGCGCAAGGCCGATCGCCAGCAGCTGAAACTCGGAAACGCCGTTGAAGACCAGATACTTCAGGCCGCCGGCGAGCAGACAGGCCGGCGGCATGGCAAGGACCGCCAGCATCGTGAAGCCGCGCGGATCTGGAGCCGTAGAGCTCAAGCCGATGATGACCGCAGCGAGCGCCAGACAGAGCTCCGTGGACGGCCATCCCGCCATCACGAAGATGATTGCAACGAGCATGAAGTGGATCGCGGCCCTGACCGCGCCTTCGCCCGCGATGCGGCGCGAGCGGTACAGCGGCGCGCGCCATTGCCGCAACGGATGCTCGCCGGCCCGCATCGCCGCGAGGCTGCGGCACGGCTCGTCATTCGCGCGGGCGATCTCGCTGCGTAGGTGAGCCCTGGACATCGCCAGCAGGCTGCCATGACGATCATCCGGGGTTACGGATACGGCCGGCAGCGCCACAAATACGCGGGCGAGCGCCAGCTGGTTCACGAGGTGCACCATGGCCGAGCGCGCGGCTGCCGTTCGTGCCGTGCCGACGCTCGATTCCGTGGTGAGGCTCGCGATCTCCGGACGCAGTGCCACGATGTCACGCAGCAGGTGTGCTGCGTCCTGTGTGGATGCAGCTTCGCCGCGGATGGCGGCATGCGCGAAATCCATGACGCGGCGATGCAGCGCCTCGAGGCGGCTTGCGAGAACCGGATGATAGTCAGGCGCGGCCAGCACTTCGTTGACCAGGGCCACCGCAAGGACACCGATGCCGATGGCGGCGCCGCGCGCGACACCGGTGGGAAACACTTGCAGCGGGCTGTCGATCTGCTCGATGGCGATCAGGGCAACCGTGATGCAGGAGAGAGCCGCCGCATAGGCGCGGTTCCCATCCAGCATCCCCGCCACATAGACGCAGAGGCCGATCCAGACGGCAAATGCCGCCAGCAGCATACCGCCGGTCTGCGAAAACATGCCGGCGATCGCGATCGATGCCGCCACGCCGATGGCCGTGGCGAGCAGCCGGTAGCCAGCCTTTTCCATGCCCTGGCCGCGTGTGGGCAGCGCCAGCACCGCGACAGTCAGGGCCGCCGAGGAGGGGGATTCGAGCTCGAGCCAAAAGCTCACATAGAGCGCAAGGAGCATTGCCAGCCACACGCGCAGCGCGAAGACCCAGGACCTCGCCGGCAAGCCGGCGAGGAGCCATGGGCGCGCCTGGGCAACGGCACTGCTGGAGTTCACTTGCATCGCGGAGCGTCCTTTGGCGGCGCAGGTGGCACCGCCAATGTCGTGACTTCACGCGACTATTGGGCTGGTATTCCCCGTCGGTCTTTCCGCGCCACCCATCCGATTGCCGGAATGCACGTCGGGCATCCGAAGACGGTCTGCGTTCATCAAAAGGGGGAACTGGCTAGTGCGGTGCGTCGCCCGCCAGCGCCTCTTCGAGGCAGCGGATGATCTCGTCGCCGCTCGAGGGCTTGCCGAGATAGCAGTGTGCGCCTGCGGCCATCACCCGCTGGCGCACCGTCTCGCTCGGAAACGCCGTCATGAAGATGATCGGGAAACGGCGACCGGAGGCAACCAGCTGCGCCTGCATCTCGTCACCGGTCATGGCCGGCATTTGGACGTCGGCGATCATGCATTCCGGATCGTTTCCCGGCGGTTGCCGCAGGAAATCGACTCCGGATTCATAGGCATGCGCCTCATAGCCGAGCGAACGCACCAGGCTCGCGAGCGAGGTGCGAACGCCTTCGTCGTCGTCCACGATCGCAATCACCGGGGTCTTGGCCATTGGCACACATCCTGACCGCGGTGTTCCGCAAGGAGGACATCTCCCATTGCGCGGCCGATAGCTCCTTATATGACCGCGGAGCAGCCTTGCCGAAACTATACTCAGGTTTGGTCCGTAGTCCTGCGGGTCTGGGAAACCCCGAGCGCCTCGGCCTTGCGAACGAGGTCGGCCAGCGACTTAACCCCCATCTTGCGCATGACGTTCCCGCGGTGGATCTTGACCGTGATCTCGCTCAGGCCGATCAGGCCGGCGACCTGCTTGTTCATCAACCCGGCGGTAACATGGCCCATGACCTCGCGCTCGCGTGCAGTCAAGGTCTCGTATTGGGTCCGGATATCCTCCTTCGCCGAGGTTTCAGCCCGGTACTGCGCATCGCGTTCGAGCGCCGCGGTCACGGCGTCGAGCATGTCCTGGTCGCGAAACGGCTTGGCGAGGAAGTCGACCGCGCCGGCCTTCATGGCGCGCACCGACATGGGAATGTCGCCATGGCCGGTCATGAATATGATGGGATAGTTGATGCCCTGGCGGGTCAATTGGCCCTGGAGGTCGAGCCCGCTCACGCCCGGGAGCCTGACGTCCAGCACGATACAGCCGGGGCCGTCAGGCAGCGTGCCGCCAAGCAGTTCGGCCGGTGAGCCGAACAGGCGTGTCTCCAGACCGACGGACCGGAATAGGCTGTCGAGCGAGGCGCGAATGCCCGCGTCGTCATCGACGATGATGACGACGGAACGGGAGGGGGGGGCCGGCGAATGCGGCTGGCTTGGTCGTGTCATGGCGAGGCTTGCTGTTGGCTGAAGGGCAGTGTCAGGCGGAATGTCGCTCCCGAGCCGGGGATGCTCTCTGCCGACAATTGGCCGCCATGAGCTTCCACCGTCGTTCGGCAGATCGCAAGTCCCATGCCCATTCCGCCGCGCTTGGTCGTAAAGAACGGATCGAACAGGCGCGGCAGGTCGTCAGGGCTGATGCCGGGGCCGTTGTCCTGCACCGTGATGACGATGCTCTCCCCATCGGCGGTGCCGGTGCGCAGCGTGACGACGCGGGAACCGGATTGGCCCGACATGGCCTGGCCGGCATTGATCAGCAGATTGACGAGCACCTGTTGCAGTTGGATCCGGTCGCCACGGATCGGCGGCAGGCCAGGTTCCGTCTCGATGGCGAGGACGACGTCGTCCTTTGCGAACTCGCGCGCCACGAGGGACGTGGCTTCCTCGATGATCTCGCTGATCTGCAGCTGATCCTTCTGGGGCGGTGCTTTCTTGAGGAAATTGCGGATGCGGGCCACGATCTCACTGGCTCGCCGGCCCTGAGCGACAACGTGGCCCATCGTGGTCGCGACCTCCTTCAGATCGGGCACGTCGCGCCGCAGCCACCGCAGGCCGGCTTCGCCGCTGGTGACGATCGCTGCCAGCGGCTGGTTCACCTCGTGGGCAATGGAGGCGCTGATCTCGCCCAAGGTGGCGACGCGCGCCGCATGCGCGAGATCCGCTTGCGCGGCGAGCAGCGCATCCTGCGCCTGCCTGCGCTCGGTGATATCGATGACGAAGGCGAGCACGTTACGATCTCCATCCGGCTCTGCCGGAAAGGTGATCGTGAACAGCACGGGGACCTTGCGTCCGTCCAGCCTGACGATCTCAGTCTCGCCTTCGTAAAAGGGTTCGCCTTCGGCGAATGCCAGTAATGCGCCGAGAAAGCTGCGGTCGTTCTGGCCGAGGAGTTTGTCGACATTGGCGATGAAGGCCGAAGAGCCGTCCGCGCCTGCCATCTTCTGCATGGCCGGATTGACATCGGTGATTTTGGCGAGCCGGCGGGCAGAGCGGACGATATCGGGATGTCGCGCCAAATGATTGCGCAAGCCGGCGCCGCCAGTGTCCAGCGCGTTCAGCGTGGCCCGTACCTCGGTCCAGTCCTCCTCCACCACGCCGATCCGGCTTGCGTCGAACATCCGGCGGTATCGCTGCTCGCTCTGCACCAGGGCGCTGTGCGCCGCCACACGATCCGTGACGTCGGTGTGCGTTTCAAGCACGCCGACCGGCTTGCCGAGATCGTCGTGCTGCACGGCCCAGCGGGCATCGACCATGAGTGTAGCACCGTCCTTCGTGCGCTGCTCCACTCTGCCTTCCCAGCGGCCGGTCTCGAGCAGAACACGCTCGATTGCCTCTCGCTTGTCGGGATAGGTGGTCCGCAGCAACGCGTCGGCGGAGCGCCCGAGCGCATCACCGGCCGGCCAGCCATAGGTCTGCTCCGCGGCCTTGTTCCAGAAGCTGATCATGCCGGCGCGATCGCGGACGAAGATCATGTCATGCGAGAGGTTGAGCAGGCGCGCCTGCGCCGCCAGGCGGTTGGTTGCGGCATGGTTCTGCAGCGCCAGCAGCGTGGTGATGGTGATGGCCGCAAGGCTCACCACGGCACGAAGGGCCGGCGAGGCGATGTGCTGGAGATCATGCGAGAGCAGATAGGCCGTGATCGTCAGCACCGCGCAGCCGCTCGCCGCGACCACGATGTCATTGCGCCGGTTCGTCCGCGCAGCGAGCAGGATCGCAACGACATAGAGAACGGCGACCGCGCCTTCGAGCGGCGTCAGGACATCGATGAGGAAAACCGCGACGGCGAGCATTGCGGACCAGAACCGCAGGCCGGCGCGGCTCATGGACGAGCCCGTGGCCCGATCAGGAGTCGTCATCGTCGCTGGTCGTCGTTCGCGTCATTTCACGGCGTTGATGCCGCGATTTCACCGCGCCGACAACATCTGGATGCGTGATTTTCGTGCTCTCTTGGAAGACCGCATGACCGGTCGGAGGCCGCGCGGCCAATGGGGCAGGCAATCTCTCGAAAAACAGCGATTCTCCGCGATTTTCCCCAGCGGTGGCGCGTCAACTTACCGCAGGTGCATCGCGCAGCGCCGTCGGTCGATTCGTCAATGCTTGGACGGCGTCCGGCCGCTGGTCAACTCAGCGGCCTCGCTGCGATCATACCTAGGTATGATGCGATCAACCCGAGAACCTATCGGTCCACCCGCGCGTAGAATGGAGCGCGCGGCCCGTCGAATTACTCTGCTCCCATGACGTTCGGACAAGCCGGCCAGGCTTTCGCCGGATCGAAACGGGACAAGGAGCTTCGACGATGTCGCTACAGCTGTCACAGCCGCTTACCACCAAGGATCATGCATTCGGCTCGATCGATGTCTCGGAGATCGACGGCAGCAGGCGCCGGCGCTCGGGATATTCCGGTCAGGCCGGCAAGGAGGGGACGACGATGTCTCTGGTTCACCTCGATGTTGCACTCGCCATCGAGGCGCCGGATATGCAGAGGTCCGCTCGCGAGTCCGGCTTCAGGGTGTCTGCCAAGCGGCTCGATCGGGAATGCGGTGCAGAGGAGTCCACGGATCCCGTGATGCGGCGGCTTTCGGACGCGCTCGCGGCGACCGAGATCATGCACCATCCCCATTCGGCCATCCTCGCCGATGCGTTGCGTCTTGCCATTGTGACCCGCCGCGCCAGCGCACAGACCGTGACTCAGCGCAGTGAGGCCGAGCCCGATAACGACGAGCGTGAAGGCCGTGCGTGCCGCACCGTACGGTCGTTGCAGAAATGGCGCCTCAAGCGCGTGATGCAATATGTCGACGAAAATCTGGGCGCGAAGATCACGCTGGAGCAGCTCGCCGCCGTTGCCGGGCTCAGCCGGATGCACTTTGCCGCGCAGTTCCGGGCGGCGGTCGGCATGCGGCCTCACGAATTTCTGTTGAAGCGCCGGATCGAGCGTGCCCAGGAACTGCTGAAGCAAGGCGACGTCTCGCTGGTCGACACCGCCTTGACGGTGGGATTCCAGACCCAGGCGCACTTCACGACGGTGTTCAAGCGGTTCGTCGGCGATACGCCCTATCAATGGCGCAGCGCCTATCTGGCGCAATTCATGCCGCTGCCGCGCGCGGAAGCTGTGCCGTCATGACCGAGATCGCAATTCAGCTGCTGATGTTGCCGCTGGCCGGCATCCACATGACGCCCGCGCACAACGAGGTCACGGGCTGGCTCGAAATTGCCCGTGCTCTTGGCAATTCCTACCGTCTGGCTTCTTCAGGGCTGGGGCTCGGCGCGCTCTATGGCCGCTTCATCTTCAGCTTCTGCAGAGCCACCGTCGCAGTTGTCGCGCGATAGCAGGCAACGGATCGGCCGATCGTGCGATCGGCCTGCAACGATGCAGCGGCGGCGCAATACCCGAACGACGCCGGGCCGGAATGCGAACCAGGAGAATGATGATGGCGAGGCGACGACATGTGATTTCATCGCTGATGTTCGGCGGTGCGCTCGTTGCGATCATCGGCATTTCCGAGGCGACGCTCGAGCCGCCGGAGCCGTATGGCGACCGCTTCTGCCTCCTCGATGACGGGCATCAAACCTGCGGCTTTGCAACACTGGCCCTGTGCATGAAAAGCATGACGGGTGCGGAAGCGGAGTGCGTCCGTGAGGCCGCCGACGACAAGAACGCAGATCGGGCGGGTCGGCACGAGCATTGAGGCTGCGTCTGGCCGAGGCTACGATTGTCAAATCGTCCAAGTGCGCTCTCGCACAGCCGTTGGACGTCGGAGGAACGCTTCCTTCCGCTCCCCGTTAGCGGAACAAACGCCCGGAGCGCTCACATGACCCACTATCCAAAACCCCCTTTTCCTGCGCAGCAGCAACCGATGCCCGGCTCGACCCGGGCGATGGATCCGAAGCCGGATCACGGCGAGGAGAGTTACAAGGGGGCGGGACGCCTGGCTGGAAAGAAAGCGATCATCACTGGCGGTGACAGCGGGATTGGCCGCGCCGTCGCGATCGCCTATGCAAGGGAAGGCGCCGACATCGTCATCTCCTATTTGAACGAGGACGAGGATGCCGCCGAGGTCAAGGCGCTGGTCGAGCGGGAGGGACGCAAAGCCGTCCTGATCCCCGGTGACATCCGCAATCCCGAGCATTGCCGCACCATCGTCCGGCGCACCGTCGAGGAACTCGGCGGCATCGACATCCTCGTCAACAATGCCGCTCATCAGGCGACGTTCAAGGATATTGCCGATATCAGCGACGAGGAATGGCAGCTCACGTTCGAGACCAACATCCACGCCATGTTCTATCTGACCAAGGCCGCCGTCCCGCATATGCGTCCGGGCGCGGCCATCGTGAACACGGCCTCGGTGAACTCCGACATGCCGAATCCCAGCCTGCTCGCCTATGCCACCACCAAGGGAGCCATCCAGAACTTCACCGGCGGGCTTGCCCAGATGCTGGCGGAGAAGGGCATTCGGGTTAACGCGGTCGCCCCGGGTCCGATCTGGACGCCGCTGATTCCCTCCACGATGTCGGAGGACAGGGTCAAGAATTTCGGCAAGCAGGTCCCGATGCAGCGCGCCGGCCAGCCGGCCGAGCTCGCCACGGCCTATGTCATGCTCGCGGATCCGCTCTCGAGCTACACATCGGGGGCGACGCTCGCCGTCACCGGTGGCAAGCCGTTTATCTAACTCTCGGCATACAGGAAGGCGTGACTGCGGGGAGGACCCCCCGCGGTCGTGCCGGCCTCAGCTGCGATGCCACGCCGCCAGATTCCACGTGATGGTGTCCCATCCCGAAATGTCGATCATGAGATTGTTGACGCTGGCGTTGACGATGTGCCGCGACAGCAGCGGCAGGAACACGTTGGCCCCGCAGAAGATCTCGTCAACCTTCATCAGCAGCGCGGCGCGTTTGGCGGGATCGAGCTCGTTCTGCGCGGCCTTGTAGGCCTTGTCGGCTTCGGGATCGGAATAGCGCGAATTGTTGCGGCCCAGCCATTTGTTGTCCTTGGTGGCGATCTCCCAGGACACGCACTGGTTCAGCAACCGCTCCGGATCGGGCTGCGGCTGCGTCGTATTGTACATCTCCATGTCGGCGTAGAATTTCGAATAGGTGTCGGGGTTGCCGACGTCCGATGAGAAGAACACCGATGCCGTGACCGCCTTGATCTCGATGTCGATGCCGGCCTTCTGGCAGGCCTGCTTGATGATGGCCTGGGTCTTCTGCCGCGGGGCGTTTGTGGAGGTCTGGAAGACGTATTTGAGCCTCTTGCCGTCCTTCTCGCGGATGCCGTCCGCGCCCCTGGTCCAGCCGGCCTCGTCGAGGATCTTGTTGGCCTTGTCGATGTCGAACTCGTATTTCAGCTTGGGAGACTTGAACTGCTTGGGCGCGTTGACGAAGCTCGCGGTTGCGATGGCGCCGCGTCCGTAGATGAACTTCTGGATCGAATCGCGATCGATCAACAGGTTGATCGCGCGGCGAACGGCGGGATCTGACAGCGTCGGGTGCTTGGTCTTGACGCTCGAACGCTCGCCGTCGACCTCGGTCCAGGGATCCGTCGTGTTGAGGATGATGAATTCGACATTGCCGGAAGGCGTGATGTCGAGCTTGCCTTTGCCGCCCGCCTCCATGCGCTTGAGGACTTCCTCCTCCACCTGCATGTTCCAGGCAAAGTCGTACTCGGCAGTCTGCAACACTGCGCGCGCCGCGGAGACCGCGTCGCCGCCGCCCTTGACCTCAAGCGTGTCGAAATGCGGTTGATTCTTGATGTGATAATCGGGATTGCGTTCGGCGCGGATCAGGTCGCCCGGCTTGAACTCGACGAACTTGTACGGACCGGTGCCGACCGGCTTCAGATTCGCCGGCGCCTCGCGCGACTTGGCGCCGACATAGTCGCCGAAATGATGCTTCGGCAGGATCTGGCCGACCGAGCCGCCGACGAAGGGATCGGCCCAGAACGGCGTTGGCGCCTTGAAGATCACCTTGACGGTGTAGTCGTCGATCTTCTCGACCTTGATGTCCTTGTACGATCCCGTCGTATAGGCCGCGGTCGCGAGGTCCGCGGCGTATTGCCAGGTGAACACGACGTCGTCGGCGGTGAAGGGCTTGCCGTCATGCCACTTGACGCCCTGCTTGAGCTTCCAGGTCACGCTCATGCCGTCTGCCGCAATGCCGCCGTTTGCCTTCGTCGGAGCCTCGGCGGCAAGGCAGGGGATGAGGTTGCCGTCCTTGTCCCAGCCGGCGAGCGGCTCAAAGAAGATTCGCGAGGCGATCTGGTCCTTGGTGCCGATCGCGAAATGCGGATTGAGCAAGGTCGGGGCCTGCCAGAGCAGGACCTTGAGCGGGCCACCGCCGCCGGCCTTGGTCGGTTTGTATGGGAGCCTGGCGTCGGCCATCGCCACGTCGTGCCAGACCAGGATCTGGCTCGCGATCGGCGCGGTGATCCCGATCGCGGCAACGCGCTGGATGAAGGAGCGTCGCGACAGCGTGCCTTGCTTCACCTCCGCGATCAGATTGCGGATGTCCTTCTCGTTCATCGGATGCTCCCCACGCTTGAAAGTTGTCACCGGCCGTGACGCACTCTAGCTCAGGAGGGGAGCATGGGGGAGTCGAAGATGTCGCAGCGAGACGGCGCAACCTCGTCCGCGACCGTGGCGGCTCCGCAGGGGGAGCCGCCATCTCGTCGTCACGCGGCGTTGGAAGCCTTCGCGTCGGAAGCCTTGGCATTGACGCCCTTGCGCAGCGCCACCGTGTTGAGCTTGGTGTTCGCGGCCTTCTCCTCGTTCAGATTGGTGGTGAGGAAGCGCACGATCTCGTCGTGGCCGAGCTCCTCGGCCCATGCGATCAGCGTGCCGTAGCGGCACATCTCATAGTGCTCGACGGCCTGCGCGTTCGCGACGATGGCGGCATCGAGCACGGCCTTGTCCTCGATCTCGCCGGCGGTCTCGTCGGCCTCCTTGATGAGACCGTCGATGGCCGGGCAGTGGGTTCCGCTCGCCTCCTTGCCGAGCTTGGCGAACACCTTCTCGAGCCGTTCGACCTGCTTGCGCGTCTCCTCCAGATGCGCCTTCAGGCCGGCGACGAGGTCCCTGTTGGTGGCCTTCTCGATCATCGTCGGCAGCGATTTCAGGATCTGCTGTTCGGCATAGTAGATGTCCTGGAGGCCGTGGATCAGCAAGTCCTCCATCGATTTGATGTCCTTGGTGAAGAAACCCATAAAAAGACTCCTGTTCTACAATGATGGCAGTGGAACGCCGCAGGCCGGCAGCTGTTCCCGTCCGAGTGAGCGACATGCCTGCAATCCGGCGGGCAACGCAGAGGAACATTCTGCCAAGCGCTCGGGGCGGCCATGGGACACCGGAGGTTCTGATCGAGAGCGCCTGCGAATTCGTTTCCCGTTTGCCGCCGAATGGAGAAGGCGTGCCCGCGACAGGCGCCTAATATGGATTTCCATTTCATTGATTTCGCACTGCAGAGAAGCGAATACGGTTCCATCGATTTCCGAAGATTGCACGGAGACCAAGATGTCGTTTCGTTCACCGCTGATCCTCTCGATCCTGCTCGCTGCCTGGTCCGCCGCCGCGAGCGCCGAGACCATCAAAATCGGCGTCACGCCGGGACCGCACGCGCAAATCCTGGAGGCGGTGAAGCCGATCGCGGCCAAGCAGGGCCTCGACCTCCAGCTGATCGAGTTCTCCGACTATGTCGTGCCCAACGCCGCGCTCGATGCCGGCGAGATCCAGGCCAATTCGTTCCAGAACCAACCTTACCTGGACAATCAGAAGGCCGACCGCGGCTACAAGATCGAGGCTGTCGCGCTCACCGTGAACTTCCCGATCGGCGTCTATTCGAAGAAGCACAAGGCCTTCGCCGACATCCCCGAGGGCGGCAAGGTCTCCATCCCAAATGATCCGACCAATGGCGGCCGCGTGCTGTTGCTGCTGCGCGACAAGGGCGTGATCAAGCTGAAGGACGGCACCGGCTTCAAGCCGACGGTGCTCGACATCACCGACAATCCCAAGAAGCTGAAATTCATCGAGGTCGATGCGGCGCAGGCGCCGCGCGCGCTGGACGACGTCGATGCCGCCGCGATCAACACCAATTACGCAACTCAGGCGGGCCTCGATCCCGTCAAGGACCCGATCCTGCGCGAGGACCCGAAGGGGCCCTATGTCAACCTGATCGCCGTTCGCACCGCGGACAAGGACAAGCCCTGGGTCAAGACTCTCGTGGACAGCTATCGCACGCCGGAGGTCAAGGAGTTCGTCCTGACCAAGTTCAAGGGCGCGGTGCTGCCGAGCTGGTAGGCAGTCTGCCCAGTCCGGCTTCAGTGCGGGGACGATCCCGGCGGGCAGCCTTGCGTATGAGCCTTGCGCAATGCCCGCTTGTCTGGACCTGCGGCAACCGACATCATCGGGGCCCATCCTCGCCCGACAGGGGTCGTATGAAACGCTTTGCAAACCTGAAACGACTGGGCTTCTTCACGCGCCTGCTCGACGAGGCGTCGCCGGCCGAGCGCTATCGCTTCGCCGCCGAACAGATCGTGCGCGCGGAGGAGGCCGGGCTCGATTCCGCCTGGATCGCGCAGCACCATTTCCACGAGCGCGAAGGCGGCCTGCCGTCGCCCTTTGCCTTCCTCGGCTACGTCGCCGCGCAGACCTCGCGCATCCGCCTCGGCACCGGCATCGTCACGCTGCCGCTGGAGAATGCGGTCCGGGTCGCGGAGGACGCCGCGGTGCTCGACCTGCTCTGCAACGGCCGCTTCGAGCTTGGCGTTGGCACCGGCGGCAATCCGTCGGCCTTCGCCGCGTTCGGCCTCGACAGCGCGCAGCGCAACGAGATCTTCGCCCGCAATCTGGAGGTGGTCCGCGCCGCGCTGGTCGGCAAGCCTCTCGATGGTGGCGACACGCTCTATCCGCAACGGCCGGAAATGGACGGGCGCATCTGGCAGGCGACATTCTCCGTCGCGGGCGGCGCCCGGGCCGGCAAGGCGGGCGATGGCCTGTTGCTGTCGCGCACGCAGCCGCGAACCAAGGAGGCGCCGCGCGCGACACTGGCCGAAATCCAGAATCCGATCATCGATGCCTATCTCGCGGCGCTGCCGGCGGGATGCGAGCCCCGCATCATGGCCTCGCGCAGCGTCTTTGTCGCCGACGACCATGCCGAAGCGATGCGGCTTGCGGACATTGGATTGCGGCGCGCGCTGCCGCAATTCCTCAAAGGCGGTCACGCCAGGCCGGGCGAGACGCTCGAGGAGATGATCACAGCGTTCGACACCCATGTCGGCGCTGTCGAAGGTGTCATCGCCTCGCTCCGCGCCGACGCCACGCTCGATCGGGTGACCGATCTGGTGTTCCAGGCGCATTCGGTCGACGCGCCGCACCCCTATACTTTGCGTTCGATCGAGCTGGTCGCGGAGAAGGTCGCACCGGCGCTGGGCTGGACCCGAACCGCACCTGGCGTGGCGTTGGCGGGCTAGTCGGAATCAATGGGATCGCGTTGCACGAGGCTGAAGGATGAGCACCAAGGATATCATCGACACGCTCGCCGGGATCGAGCCGGGCTCGGCTCTGGATGCCATCCGCGCACACCGCCTGCAGGCGCGCGAGAATGCGCATAAGAGCTATCTCGCCTTGTTCGAGCCGATCGATGCGAGTGACTTCTCGCTTGCGGAGCGCTTCGCGGTCGCGGCCTTCGTGACCGGACTGCATCGCGAGTCGCCCGTCGCGTCCTTCTATCGGGAGAAGCTTGCCGCGACTACGGATGGCGCGGCGCTTGCCGAGGCGATCCAGGTCGAGATCGAGCGCGGCCGGACCTCGGGCCCCTATGGCGCCTTTCCGGCTGGCCCCTTGTCGATCGAGAACAAGGCCGGTCTGATCTATCGCGTCAGCGCGGAGCGCAAGCCCGAACTCGGCGCCCGGCTCGTGGCGGCGTTCGAGCATGCGCATCTCCTGGTGTTTCGTCCGCGCGATGCCGCCTCCGCAGACATGAAGGCGCTGCTGGCCGCCAGCTGGTCGACCACCGGCATCGTCACCTTGTCCCAGCTGGTTGCGTTCCTGTCGTTCCAGCTGCGCATCGTCAGCGGCCTGCGCACGCTCGCCGCTGCGAGCGCATGAGAGGAGTCTGCACATGAGCGCTCCCGTCAATCCACCCGCCGTCTTCACCCAGGACGAGCTCGGCTGGGTCTCGTGGATCGATCCGCTGCCCGAGGCCGAGCTGACTGAACGGCATTTCGCCGGCCTCGTCGACCGCGCCCGCGCCAAGTCGGAATATTTCCGCCTGCTGGTGCGCGATCCCGAGGTGCTGGAAGCGCGCACCAAGACCGACAAGGACATCTTCTACAACGTCGCCGACGGCCTGCCGCGCGCCGAGCGCGAGCTCGCGGCGGCCGCGACCTCGCGCTACAATGGCTGCATCTACTGCGCCTCGGTGCATGCGCGTTTTGCCAGCACCTATTCCAAGCGCCGCGACGACGTGCAGCGGCTGCTCGATGAGGGCGTCGGGACCGATCTCGGCGAGCGCTGGAACGCAATCGTCAAGGCCTCGGTGGCGTTGGCCGCAACGCCGATCGCGTTTGGCCCTGACAATGTCGAGGAGCTGCGCCGCGCTGGTCTCGATGATGCCGAGATCGTCGACGTCATCAACGGTGCCTCGTTCTTCAGCTGGGCGAACCGGCTGATGCTGTCGCTCGGCGAGCCTTCGAAATAAGCAAGCCGCCCGGCACAAGAATTGCTGACTGTATCAACACTGAATGGATGGAGCCGTGCATGAGCAACATCGATCGTCGGTCCCTGATCAAGGGCTCGCTTGCTACCATGATGGCAGGAGCCGCGGTCTCGCGCGCCGCCTTCGCGCAATCCTCCGAGCCGATCCTGCTCGGCGTCAGCGGACCCCTGACCGGACCGAATGCGCAATATGGCGCGCAGTGGAAACAGGGCTTTGATCTCGCGCTCGACGAGATCCACGCGGCCGGCGGCATTAACGGCCGCAAGCTCGCCTACCACTTCGAGGACAGCCAGAGCGATCCGCGCCAGTCGGTGGCGATCGCCCAGAAGTTCGTGTCCGATCCCCGCATCGTCATGGAGCTCGGCGATTTCTCCAGCCCCGCCTCGATGGCAGCCTCGCCGATCTATCAGCGCGGCGGCCTCGTGCAGTTCGGCTTCACCAATTCGCACCCCGATTTCACCAAGGGCGGCGACTTCATGTGGAGCACGTCGGTGAGCCAGGCCGACGAGCAGCCGCTGCTGGCGTCCTACGCCGTAAAGCGGCTCGGCCTGAAGAAACTCGCGGTGCTGCATCTCAACACCGATTGGGGCCGCACCAGCCGGGACTATTTCGTCAAGGCGGCGAAGGAATATGGCGCCGAGATCGCGGTGACCGAGGGCTATATCGCAGAGGAGCGCGACTTCCGCTCCACGCTGGTGCGTGTGCGCGATGCCAATCCCGACGGTCTGATCCTGATCTCCTATTATTCCGACGGCGCGCTGATCGCGCGTCAGGCGCGCCAGGTCGGCCTGAAGCAGACCATGTGCGCCGCAAGCTCGGTCTATTCGCCAAAATTCCTGGAGCTCGGCGGGGAAGCGGTCGAGAACGTGCATCTCGGCACGCGCTATTTCCCGGAAGACCCGCGGCCAGAGGTGAAGAAGTTCATCGCGGGCTTCAAGGCGAAATATAACGGGCAGGAGCCCGATGCGTTCAACGCTTATTCCTATGACGCCATGAATATGGCGGCCGCCGTGGTGAAGATCGGCGGCACCGACCGCCGCGCCATCCGCGACGCCTTCGCCAAGGTGAAGGACGTCTCCAGCGTCATCTTCGGCCAGGCGACGTTCGACGTCGAGAGCCGCCGCGTCAAGGGCGCCATGAATGCCGAGCTCGTCGTGCGCAAGGGCCAGTTCGCGCTCTGGGATGGCAAGCCGACCTGATGTAATGGCCGGCGCGATCGCTCCGGCTGCTTTCTCCCTGATAGGAACGCTGCGTGTCCTCCTGGCTCGACTACACCATCAACGGGCTGATCGTCGGCAATGTCTACGCGCTCGTTGCGGTCGGGCTCGCGCTGATCTTCGGCGTCAGCCGGCTGATCAACTTCGCACAAGGGTCGATCTATCTGGTCGGTGCCTATATCGGCTGGGTCGCGGTCGTGCAGCTGCACACGCCGTTGCCCCTCACCATCATCGTGGTCGCCGTGGCAGCGGCGGTCGTCGGGCTGATCATCGAGCGCTTTGGCCTGCGGCCGCTGCAGAATTCGGTGCGCATCGCGCCGTTGCTCGCGACCATCGGCATCAGTTTCGTGCTCGACCAGCTGGTGATGCTGACATTCTCGCCAAATCCGCGCGCGCTGCCGAGCCAGCTGCCCGACGTTCGCTTCCAGGTCGGTGGCGGGACGATCGGACCACTCGACCTGCTCATCGCCGGCGTCGGCCTCACCAGCGCGCTGCTGCTGTTCGTGTTCCTGCGCTACACCAAGCTGGGCTGGGCCGTGCGTGCCACTGCGCAGGACCGCGATGCCGCCATGCAAATGGGCGTCGACGTCAACCGCGTCAATCAAGCCGTGTTCGGCATTGCGGCGGCGCTCGGCGGCGTCTCCGGCTTGCTGGTCGGCATGTACTACAACCAGATCGACACTGCGATGAGCCTTCAGGCGACGCTCAAGGGCGTCGTCGCTGAGGTCGTCGGCGGCGCCGGCAACGTGCCGGGCGCGGTCATCGGCAGCCTTCTGCTCGGATTGGTCGAGAGCTACGGCGTGGCCATGCTCGGCACCAGCTATCGCAATCTATTCGCGTTCCTGCTGCTGGTCGTGGTGCTCGTGCTGCGGCCGAACGGCCTATTCGTCAGCGCGCGGCAGGCGCCGCCCGAGCCGCTGACCGGCACGTTCATCGCGCCGAGTCGCCCGGTGCATATTCCGCGCTGGGTGCTATTGGTCGCGGTTGCCGGCTTCGCGATCCTGCCGCTGCTCCCGGTGTCCTTCTACGTGCTCCAGACCCTGATCAACGCCTGGCTGCTCGGTATGCTTGCGCTGAGTCTGACTTTGGTGGCGGGCACGATGGGGCAGGTATCGCTCGGCCATGCCGCATTGCTCGCGATCGGCGCCTACACCTCGGCGTTGCTGTCGCTGACATTGGCCGTTCCCGTGGGGCTCGCGGTCATCGGCGGCGGCCTGATGAGTGCCGCGCTCGGCACGCTCCTGATCTCGCCGTCGTTCCGCCTGCGCGGGCACTACGTGTCGATCGCAACGCTCGCCATCGGCGAGATCGCGGCACTGGTGATCCTGAACTGGGAAAGCGTGACACGCGGGCCGATCGGCATCTCCGGCATCCCGCCGCTGTCGCTGTTCGGCTACGATCTGATTAGCCCGACGTCGGTCTACTGGTTCAGCCTCGCGGTGATGGTCGTGCTCGCGCTGCTCCAGGGGCGCCTGCTCGGCTCGCATCTCGGCCGCAGTTTCCGCGCCATCCGCGACGACGATATCGCCGCACGCGCCTATGGCCTCGGCCTCAACCGCTACAAATCGCTCGCCTTCATCTTCGGCGGATTCGCCGCCGGAATCAGCGGCGGCATCGCCGCGCATCTTTATTCCTACATCAACCACGAGACCTTCAACACGCAGCAATCCATCCTGGCGCTGACCGTCGTGATCCTCGGCGGCCTCGGCAACGTCGTCGGTGCGATCCTTGGATCGGTCGCGCTGGTCGGCCTGCCCGAAGTCTTCCGGGTCGCGGCGGAGTACCGCATCCTGATCTACGGCATCGTGCTGCTGCTGCTCGTGCGGTTCAGGCCGCAGGGCCTGCTGGGGACGGTCTGATGGCGGAGCACGCGCCCATGCTGTCCCTGCGCGGTCTTACCCGGCGCTTCGGCGGTCTCACCGCGGTCGATGCCATCGATCTCGACCTCACCAAGGGCGAGCTCGTCAGCATCATCGGCCCGAACGGCGCGGGCAAGACCACGCTGTTCAACCTCGTGACGGGGCTCGATCGGCCGGATGCCGGCGAGGTCCGCTTCGAGGGACAGGACATCACGGGGCTGCCGCCGGAACGGATTGCGGCCGAAGGCATCGCGCGCACCTTCCAGCTCGGCCGCGTCTTCGGCAATCTCAGCGTGATGGATAACGTCCTGATCGGCGCGCACACGCGGCTGCGCGCCGTGAAGCCGACGGTGCCGGTGATCGGCCCACTGCTGGAATTAGGCCTCGCGCTGCTGCGTCCCGGCAGCGTCCGGGACGAAGAGGAACGGCTGCGCGAGGAGGTCAAGACCATCGTCGCGCGCTTCGGCGAGCGGCTGCTGCCGCGGATCGACCAGCCGGCCTACAGCCTGTCCTACGCCAACCGCCGCCGCGTCGAGATCGCCCGCGCGCTCGCACTGAAGCCGCGCCTCTTGCTGCTCGACGAGCCCACCGCCGGCATGAACCCGACCGAGACCGCGGAGATGCAGGCGCTCGTCGCCGAGCTGAAAGCGGAAGGGCTGACCATTCTCCTGATCGAGCACAAGCTGGAGATGGTGATGCGCCTCTCCGACCGCGTCATCGTCATGGACGAGGGCAAGAAGATCGCGGAAGGGCCGGGCGAGGAGGTGCGGAGCGATCCAAAGGTGATCGAGGCCTATCTCGGCCATGGCCTCGCGACCAAGCAGGAGAGCGCGGCATGACCAACGCTTCCGCCGAACCGCTGCTGGCGCTGTCGAACGTCAATACCTTCTACGGCCAGGCCCAGGTGCATTTCGACCTCTCGATCACGGTCGCGCGCGGCCACATCGTCTGTCTGCTCGGCGGCAATGCCAGCGGCAAATCGACGACGATGAAAATCATTCTGGGCCTGGTGAAGCCGCGCTCCGGCGACGTGACGTTCGATGGTGCTTCGTTGCTAGGCCTCTCCACGCCGCAGATCGTCCGCCGCGGCATCGCCTCGGTGCCGGAGGCGCGGCGGCTGTTCGCCGACATGAGCGTCCGCGAGAACATCCTGATGGGCGCGTTCGTGCGCAACGACCGCGAGGCGGTGGCGCAGGATCTCGACAGGATGCTCACGCTGTTCCCAAAACTCGGCCAGCGCCTGTCGCAGCGCGCCGGCTCACTCTCCGGCGGCGAGCAGCAGATGGTGGCGATGGCGCGCGCGCTGATGAGCCGCCCCCGCATGATCGTGATGGACGAGCCGACCATGGGCCTGTCGCCGCTTTATGTCGATCGCGTGCTGGAGCTGATCCGCACCATCAACCAGGAGGGTGTCTCGGTGTTCATGGTCGAGCAAAACGCCAGCCTCGCGCTGGAGATCGCGCACGAAGCCTATGTGCTTCAGACCGGCAAGATCGTGCTGTCAGGCCCGGCGCGGACATTGAAGGACGATCCCCGCATCCGCGACGCCTATCTCGGCGGTTCCGAGGCGGCGTAGTCCTAAATGCCCCCACAACGTCATGGCCGGGCTTGACCCGGCCATCCAAGGCTTTCCTTGCTGCACGAAGACCGTGGATGCCCGGGACAAGCCCAGGCATGACGTCCCGCATACTCGCATAGGCGTTCGGCAGGCCAATGCCGGGGCTGGCTAGTGTGAGAATTCTATGAAAATATCATACCGGTGGCGACCGGGCGTGCAGCGGACGGAATGATATCGTGACGAGATGGTCTTTGCGGGCGGTCGAGCCCGGCGTGGTGTTGCTGTTCGGCGGGCTCGTCGCCGCCAATGTTGCCGCATGGGCCTGGGCCTTCGCGGCGTTCGGCGACCGTCCGACGGTGATGGCGACCGCGCTGCTGGCCTGGGTGTTCGGCCTGCGCCACGCCGTCGATGCCGATCACATCGCCGCCATCGACAATGTCGTGCGCAAGCTGATGCAGGCGGGCGGCGCGCCGCGCAGCGTCGGGCTCTATTTCGCGCTCGGCCATTCCACCGTCGTCGTCGTCGCGACCATGCTGCTGGCGCTCGGCGTCGTCAGCCTCGGCGGCGACAGCCTGCTCGAGCAGATCGGCGGCCTGATCGGCACATCGGTCTCGGCGCTGTTCCTGCTGGTGATCGCGGCCATCAATCTCGCCATCTTCGCCGGCCTGTGGCGGACGTTCCGCATGGCGCGTGAGCAGGGCATTCACGACGCCGCCGGCCTCGATGCGCTGCTCGCCAAGCGCGGATTCCTGGCGCGGCTGCTCGGCCCGATGTTCCGCCTGGTGACGAAGCCCTGGCACATGTATCCGCTCGGCTTCCTGTTCGGCCTCGGGTTCGACACCGCGACCGAGATCGGCCTGCTCAGCATCTCCGCGGGCGAAGCTGCGCGCGGTACCTCGCTCGCCGACGTCCTGGTCTTCCCCGCGCTGTTCGCTTCAGGCATGGCGCTGGTCGATACCGCCGATTCCGCGCTGATGGTCAGCGCCTATCGCTGGGCCTTCGTCGATCCCTTGCGCAAGCTTTGGTACAATCTCACGATCACCGGCGCCTCCGTCGCGGTCGCGCTGTTCATCGGCGGCGTCGAGGCGCTCGGCCTGATCGCGGAACGCCTCGGCTTGTCCGGCGGCTTCTGGGCGGTGGTGGAAGGGCTCAACGAATCGCTGGCGAATGTCGGCTTCGTCGTGGTCGCGCTGTTCGCGCTGGCCTGGCTGGTCTCGGTGCTGCTCTATCGCCGCATGTTTGCGGATGGGGCGCGCCGTTCGCCCGATGCAGCCCGCGGCTTCGAGGCGGCCTGAGACGATTCTAAATCGGCGGGATCAGAGCGCCGCCGCGCTCCGCGCGGGCTCCGCCGGCACATCGTCGCCATTGGGATCGCCCGGCGCCGTCGCCCAGGCCAGCTCCACCAGCGTCACGATCCGGCGGCCGCCGCCGTCGAGCTGGACGACGATCAGGCCCTGCTCCTCCATATAGCCGAGCAGCCGTTGCGCGCGGCGCAGCGAATGCGAGCCATAGGCGCGGGCGATCGCGGCGTCCCCAGGGCAGGGCCAGCCTTCCCTGGCCGCGCGGGCGATCATCATGAACACGCCCTGCATGTCATCGGGCAGGATCGAGGCGCGCAGCGACACGTCCTGCCAGGCGTCGTCCTCGGCGAGATCCGTCCCGAGCCCAGCCCGCGCATGCGTCAGCATGCGGCGGAATTCGTTGAGATCGGGCACCGCCGCGCCGAGCCCCTCGATGCGGCAGCGGACCACGAACTCCTGATAGAGCACGCCGATGGCGCGGAAGCCGGCATCGGGCTCGGCCAGCACGGCGCGCAGCGTGCGATCGACGCGCTCGCGCCGCTGCGCGAGCTCCTCGGCGCTGACCGGCACCTCGACGGTTTCGGGCTGGATCTCCGGGATCGCGGCGGCCTTCGCCGCCCGGAGCTGCTCGAGCAGGTCCGGCGCGGGCCGCCGCTGCGGACGGCTGGCATCGGGCGGGGGCGCGGCCAGGATCACGGCGCGCGCATCTTCCAACGTCGCTTCCGGCAGCGGCATCAGCCGCGGCGTCGAATTGCGCGGGGAGGTCGCGGTCGGGCCGATGTTCAAACGCAGCGGACGGCGCGACAGCGCAGGTCCCAGCGCCATGAACTGTCCACGCTCGAGATCTCGAAACGCCTCGGCCTGCCGCCGCTCCATGCCGAGAAGATCGGCGGCGCGCGCCATGTCGATGTCGAGGAAGGTCCGGCCCATCAGGAAGTTGGAGGCTTCCGCCGCCACGTTCTTGGCTAGTTTTGCCAGACGCTGGGTCGCGATGATGCCGGCGAGGCCGCGCTTGCGGCCGCGGCACATCAGATTGGTCATCGCGCCGAGCGATAGCTTGCGCGCTTCGTCCGAGACCTCGCCCGCCACCGCCGGCGCGAACAGCTGCGCCTCGTCGACGACTACGAGCATCGGGTACCAATGGTCGCGGTCGACGTCGAACATGCCGCCGAGGAATGCGGCCGCACGGCGCATCTGGTTTTCGGCATCGAGGCCTTCGAGATTAAGCACGGTGGAGACGCGATGCAGCCGCGCGCGTTCACCGGCGACCTGAAGGCCGCGTTCGGTGTGATCCTCGGCCTCGATCACGAGATGGCCGAAGCGCTCGGCCAGGGTGACGAAATCGCCCTCGGGGTCGATGATGGCCTGCTGCACCCAGGGCGCGCTCTGTTCCAGCAGCCGCCGCAACAGATGCGATTTGCCGGAGCCCGAATTGCCCTGCACCAGGAGACGGGTCGCCAGCAGTTCCTCGAGGTCCATGGCCGCCGCGGCGCCCGCCGTGGTCTGCCCCATCTCGATCGCAACCGTCATGTCCCCGACTCAAGTCCCCGTCATTCGCGGACAGCGGCTTATCAACCCGGCCGGCGCGCGTCGAGCGCCACGGCGCGAATCAGGCAGCGTTGCCCACGGCGGAGTTCAGGCGTGATGCGACAACCGTAGAAGTGCGGGCCGATACGGCGCGTGCGGATTGTCGTCTTCGTTCTCGGGGATGGCGCAGGAGCCGAATTCCTGCCTGATGCGTTCGATCTCGGCGATGCGCTCGTGCAACCGCTGCAAATGCTCCGGCGACGTCGCCCGCCAGAACCGGAATGTATCGGCGGTGAGCGGCAGGAACGCGGTTCCGAACAGCGTCGGCTCTGGAACGACGGTGCGTCCGAGCAGCAGGAAGCGGTGCGCGCCGGAGACGACCAGGGTCGCATAGCCGCGGTTGCCGATCCGCCGGATGCCGTTCAGCGACCATTCGACGAGCTTGCTGAAATAGGGCTCCTCGCGCCAGCGATCGGGGCATTCGTCGTCGACGGTGACGTTGACGGCGTCCTGGCTGAAATGCACCACGAGGCCCGCCTGTGCGGGAAACCAGGACTCGTCGAGATGGCCCTGCAACCAGGCACAGACGAACGAGCGGCACATCGGCGGCCGGCGATCGTAGATGGTGCAGCCCGTACCCGTCTGCCAGTGCTTGCAAAGCTGGTTCACCGGCTTGTCGACGGCGGCCACCTCCAGAATATTGCAGCAGGCGTTGCATGAGCCGCACTGCCGGGCGGGACGCGTCGCCTTCGGCAGGCCGGTCGCGCGAAAGCCCTGGCCCTTGCGGACCAGCAGCTTCTGCTTCTCCAGCAGATTCAACGCACGTTCGATCTTGAGACGGGACAGTCCGGTGGCGTCGATCACGCCCTTCAACGTCGTCGCGCCCGCCTCCACGGCGCGGACGACGGTCAGCATCGCCTGATCCATTGTTGTTGTTCTTCTCGGTTTCAGCCGTGCATTGCGATTCCAGCCGGAAACACAGACTGGAAAACAGGTCACAGACACCTGACTTGAAAAGATATGTTGCTCATTTCTGCCGCAGCTGGGCAAGAAGCCGGGTCCGTGCTGCACGCATGCAACGTTTGCGCGAATGGAGGGCGTGCAAGTGAAGGGCGCCGATTTCGCGCGGAATCGGTTCGCTTTGGTTACCGGACGCCGGGATGTGACGTGCGCCCTGCGATCGTCTCACGCAGTCGTGATATTCGCCGGCACGCTGAGCACGAAGGCGATCCGTCGCGCGACCAGGGGCGGTGATGGTCGTTGGGTTTGCGCCACACCGGGAACAGCGCCGCGCCTGGAAGCAAGCGGCGGTGCAGACGAGGGATCACCATCCGCGGCGGAGAATGATGCAGATCAAGGTCCGTGAGCCCGCAACCTGTTAGCTGGGCCGATGAGTTTTCTGACCTTCTTCACCGCGACCTGCTTCCTGCTGGCATTGCCGGGGCCGACCAACACCTTGCTCGCGACATCGGCGGCGGGGGTCGGCATCGCGCGCTCGCTGCATCTCCTCGCGGCCGAGCTCGCCGGCTATCTGCTGGCGATCGCGCTGCTGCGGCTCGCGCTCGGTCCGATCGTCAGCGATATCCCGATCGCGGCCATGGTGCTTCGCGTGGCGGTGACGGTCTACATCCTGTGCCTGGCCGTCATGCTCTGGCGCTTCCGGTCGCGTGAACTGCGCGGCGGCGCACCGGTGACCTTCAATCACGTGCTGCTCACCACGCTCTTGAACCCCAAGGCGCTGGTGTTCGCCTTCCTGCTTCTGCCGCTCCAGGCAGGGCCGTTCGAGCTGGTGCCCCGGCTCGCCGTGATCGCGCTCTTGATCGTCATGGCGGGCATGGCGTGGGTGACGTTTGGCGCAACGCTCGGCCGCGGTGCTCGCCGCCTCGGCCATCCCGACCTGGTCACGCGCACCGGCGCGGTCACGCTGGTCGCGGTGACCGGCCTGATCTGGGTTCAATCGCTCCTGGGCGCGTGAGACCGGCGTCCGCCGGAACGGCGCGCTACTGCGCGCCGGATCCGCCCTGCACGATCTTCTCGTTCAGCTTCAGGTCCACGGTCTCGACCGTGCGGTCGATCTCGGGGTTGGGCACGCCGAGCTGATGCGAGATCAGCTTCACCAGGAGATCGACGCGCTCGATGAAGGGCGCGCCGCTCGCGACCGCGCGCGCCGCCGAGGACGGCTTGAGCAGGCTTTCCGCGGCCTTGGCGTATTTTGCGAACGGCACCTGGTCCTGCGGATCGGCGCCGAGCTTGCGGGCGATCGCGTCGACATGGTCGTAGATCGTCTGCGAGCGCTCGAGATCGCCGTGCACGGCATCGCGGATCGACTGCGGCTCGTGCGGCGTGATGCAGCGGTAATTGCCGGTCAGCAGCATCGACCATTTCGCCAACGGCACGAACAGCGAATCGAACACTTTCAGCTTCACCGGCACATCGAGGCCGTCGAGCGTCACCGCGTCGATGTCGGCCTCCAGCTCGCGCAGCACCTTGTTGTGCTTCTCGTCGGCGAACACCGACGCCTTGAAGTTGGTGGGCAGGCCGACATGAAGCACGTTGGCGGCCTCTTCCGGCGGACGGAATGCCTGCGGGTCGGGCGAGCACAGCGTCACCAGCCCCGGCTCGAAGCGCTCCCACACCTGCGCATTGGTGTAGGCCTCCTCGAGATCCATGTCCGCGAGCGCCGGAATCCGCTTCAGATAAGGCAGCGGCGGCATGTTCATGATCGACAAGCACGGCAGCTTCGCCGCGGCGATCTTGACCATGAGAACGCGCACCGTGTGGTTGGTGTATTGCGGCTCCTGCATCGCAAGGCCGACCAGATCGTAGCGGGAGGGGTCGACATTGGCCGGGGTCACCGCATCCAGCTTGCCGGGCAGGTTGCGCGAGAAGATCGCCCGGTGTACCGCCTCGTCGCGCAGCTTAATGCGCACCTCGGTACCGTCGCGGTTGATCAGCTCCGCCGTCTTGGCGCGGCAGACCAGGGTGACGTTATGACCCGCCATCAGCAGCTTCGTGCCCAGCAGGGAGCCGTAAGAAGCCCCGAGAATCAATATGTTGCGCGCCATGCTCCGTCCCCTTGAGAATGTGTGTGATTTTTGAGCCCCGGCCGTCATCCGCGGGCGAGTTGCCGGCATGTAAAGCGAAGTCCGCGGGGATGGCAACTGGGATAATGCATACAAGGCCGCGCCGGAGTCTGGGGCGTCCGGATGGAGGAGGCGCAATCCGCCGACCTTTCGTTCGCCGGCGCGAACGCCGGCCTGCCTCGCGCGATCTGGTCACGGACGCTCGTTTGTCGCGGGACGGGTCAAGGCGCTCGCGGCTTCGGCACATGCCGCCCGGTCCGCTTGCTCAATCCCGCAGGCGTCCCGAAATTGACCTCACCGAATTTCGATTTGTCGGATGTCCGTCCGTTCGGGCACACCGTATGGTGCGATCATACGTCGTCACACCTCGCGTGCGGAAGATCAGCAAGTTGGCGGGGGCGCTGTCATCGTCCTGTCATGTCGCCGGTTGGCTTCGATGAAGCGGCAAACCGCCGCATCGCTCACCATATCGTGGTTTCACAATGACGGCACAGACAGGCATGTCTGTTCTATCGGCGAAGTGAAGTTGTCTTCATCCGCCGATCGCAACGAGAAACGACGAGGCCCGCGTCGCAAGTGTGCGCGGCAATGACTGTGCAACAGCGATGGAGCTGGGACGTGACGATTGAGTTGAGCCGGCCCCGACTTGGTGCCCAAGTTGGCTCGTTCGGGATGCCGGCCGTCTCGCGCAGTGCCCCCGCTGCGCGACGCGTAGATGAAACGGTGCGCCTGCGATCGCATCGAGCAGTTGCGCAGGGCGCTGTGCAGAACGCGAAGTCCGTCGGTCCGGACGCAAGTCCGGGCAGTTGTTGACGGCGTCGCTCGGGGGGCTGAGATGGAAGGGGATCATTGGCCTTGCGGCGCATGCGACGGTGCGGGCCAAAACCTGGCGCGCTTGCGGGATCGCGCGTCACAATTTTTCGAAAGTCTGTCCGTCGCCGAGCTCGTGCGTGAGACGCACCGGCATCTGTGGATTTCGGACTGGTTGAGGCTCGCGGACGACTACCGCACATTGGCTGAAAGCGCGCGCGACGTTGGGTCTGCCGAGATTGCGCGGGAAGCATGGCTCTGCTCGTTGACGGCCCTCGAAGTCGTCAGGACTCTGTCCTGCCCGGGGGATGTCGAAAGTGCCGATCTCGCAGACGAGGTCGGTATCGGCCTGAGAGGCTTCGAGGCCGAGGCCGGTCTGGCGATTGAGCGCGTCAAGATCGATTTCTTCGATCAAGGTGGGCTGGCCGGCTTCTTCCTGCCGGCGCTCCGTCGTGGACCTACGGCGCCGGCGGTGATCTGCGTGAGCGACGGGGACATCACCTTGGGCTCGATGATGAGCAGGCTGTTGCCGGCCTCGCTCTGCGGGAGCATGTCGCTGTTGCTCGTCAATGCCGGCAATTCGACTGTTCATCGCTCCTTCAAGCCGGAGCACAGGCTTCAGTGCTGGTTGGACTATCTGGAAGCTCGCCCCGATGTCGATTCGCGGCGGATCGCGATCTATGGTGAAGGGGCCGGCGCGTGTCACGCGTCGCGTCTCGCCCTCTCGGATCGCAGGATCGCGGCCGCGGTGTGCGACGGCGGTGTCTCGACGCCGGTCATGCGGAGAGCGATGCGGAGGATGACCAGTTTCGGGCCGGCCGTCCCTGACGGAGCCTCGGCCGGTTCGTTGCTGCCGTCGCGTCGGCTTCCGTGCCCGCTGCTCATGGTCGTCGGGACTCGCTCCATGATCTGGGAGCAGGATGCTCTCGACCTGCAAGCCGGCTATCGGGAGAGTGGAGCGGATTGCTCGGTCGTCGTGCCCAACAACGTGCCGCACCCGCTCGGCGAGGTCGAGAACTTCATCGCTGTCGACAACTTCGTGCTCGATTGGCTCGACAGCAAGCTCGGGACTGCCCGTCAGCATCAGCCCGTGACATACCTGTAGCGCGGTCAGGCCATGGCGGTGCGCGATTTGGCCTCGTCGTGAAGAGTCCGCTGGAGTGGATGTCGCGAGCCATGGAAGGCCGATCCTGACGCAGCACGACGATAGCCAGCATTCGGCCCGGGCACTCGGTCTCGCCCCGGCATCGGCCGATCACGAGGCGTCGATAGCCAGCAATCGTGCCGCCAGCCGAGCGTTCCTCGCAATGGTTGCGAGCGCGGCATTCAGTTCACTCAAGGTCTTCTCGTCGAGCTCGTTGAACATGGTCGAGTTCAAGGCGAGCTTTCTCTTGGACAGTTTCTCGATTTCCGCCGTCGCCTTCGCGGTCAACGACATCAGAATGAAGCGGGCATCGTCCGTTGCCGGCTGCCGCGATAGAAAGCCGCCCTTTTCCAGGATCTTGGTCTGGTTGGTCACGAAGGCCGGGTGGACCCGCAACTTGTTCGCGATCTCGATGCCGGCAACGCCTCGTCCTTCGTCCAGCTCGGTGATCGCCATCAAGATCAGCCATTGCGGCTGGGTAATGCCCAACAGTCCGGCCCAGCTGGTGTGAATGTCGTCCAGCTGCGCGTGGATTTCGACGATGTTCCAGATGAATTCCCTGATCGTTTTGTCGAGCTTCTTTTCGATCATGCCGCGTTGCCCCCCGTTTGGCGTTGATCCTTTCTTCTTGTTCTTGGGTCAATGTTCTATCGGGATATCGCGAGCACGTCTCCTATGTCGCGCCCTGACAAGGGCACTAGGTGTGACATTGTCGAAATGGCCCGATGATTTGATGCTTGCAAAAATCAATTAATTCACGTACTCATTCTTTGCTGCTCTTGACCCCGTCGACGGACAGCGATGTGAGATCTCCAAGAAAGCCCTCGGGATGCCCCCCTGAGGGCTTTTTACTTTTTATTCAGCATGTTAGATGGCCTTCTCGTGTCTCTGTTGCTCTCAAGCAACATCTCTCGCCGAACTTTCAGTTCACCAAATCAATAAATTGAGGCGGTTGTTTTTATAAACTATACGTGAAGCACGACGGAGGGGGGGCACCTCGCTGTCGTTTCAGACCGGACCTTCAGTGCGGATCTGAATTGAACGGAAATATGAGGGTGAAGCGGTGTCCTCCGAGGAGCCGAGCCCCCTGAATCGACCTGGAGGTTTACCTAATGAAGTTAACGAAGACGCTTTTGCTCGGCTCGGCTGCCGGCCTGATGGCCGCCTCCGGGGCGTTCGCTGCCGATCTCCCCGTGAAGGCCAAGGCGGTCGAATACGTGAAGATCTGCTCGCTGTACGGCGCCGGCTTCTACTACATCCCGGGCACCGACACCTGCATCAAGCTGGGTGGTTATCTGCGCGCTGAAGTCGCGTTCAACACCAACAGCAACTACGGCATCTCGAATGGCTCTCCGGCCGGTGCGCACAACCGCCTGAGCAACTACTACAACATGCGTGCTCGTCAGGATCTCAACATCGACACGCGCACCGCGACCGAATACGGCGTCGTCCGTACCTTCTTCGACGGCGTGTTCACCTGGACCACCGGCGGCTATCAGGGCTCCGGCTCTGCGACGGGTGGCACGGTCTATACCGGCAACCTCGGCCTCAACACCTCCGGCGCGACGCCGGCGCTCGTTGGTTCGTCGGTCAACGGCACCGACGGCAACACCTCGGCCGGTTCGCTCGGCGTGTACTACGCCTTCATCCAGTTCGCCGGCTTCACCATGGGTAAGGCCGTGTCGCAGTTCGACGCGCCCTGGACCAACTATCCCGGCAACAACATCGACAGCCTCGTCGGCGGCTCCGGCACGGTCACTGGTGTCAACCAGTTCACCTACACCGCTGACTTCGGTCAAGGCATCACGGCGTCGTTCTCGGCTGAAGACGCGACGGCCTACTATCAGGCCGGCAACGTCAACCTGACCGGCGCGACCGCAGGCGGCATGATCGGTGGTACGTATGGCACCAACGCCATCGGCGGTTCGCGTTCGCCGAACCTCGTCGGTATGGTCCGTGTCGACCAGGCCTGGGGTATGTTCCAGGCGTCGGTCGCTGCGCATGACAACCACGTCGCTTACTACGGCGCGACCGAGCCAACTGGCCACCCCGACGACAAGTGGGGCTGGGCGGTTCAGCTCGCTCTGTCGATCAAGAACATCCCGACCGGTGCGGGTGACGTGATCAACATTTCGGGCGTCTACACCGACGGTGCGACCCGCTACAACTTCCAGAACCTGGCGGGCAGCTCCTACTCGATGTTCGGCAACTCGGGCGTTGCCTACCAGAGCGTCGGCTTCGCCTATGCTCCGGACACCGTGTTCATCACGGGCAGCCAGCAGGAGACGGTCAAGACCTGGGGCTTCCGTGGCGCTTACACCCACAACTGGGATCCCTACTGGAACACCGCGCTGTACGGTGCCTACGCTCAGGCGCAGTACGGCTCGCTCGCCAAGACCGCTCTCTGCGGCGCTGGCGGTGCAGGCGGCGTGTTCGGCGGTCTCGCCGGTGTCACGGGTTGTAACCCTGACTTCGCCATCGGCCAGATCGGCCTCATCACCCGCTGGACCCCGGTCAAGAACCTGACGTTCTCGGGCGACCTGAACTGGACCCGCCTCGACCAGAAGTACTCGGGCACGGTCGGTTACGCCGGTGCCGGTACGACGGCCAAGCCGGCCGCCCTGTACCAGCTGAAGGATCAGGACAGCGTCACCCTGCTGCTCCGCGCCCAGCGCAACTGGTAATATCTTCGCAACGGCTGAACGAGCACCCGGCGGGAAACCGCCGGGTGTTTTTTATTGTGCAGCGATCCATGGGCTACCGCATTCGCCTGTGTCGCCCTCTGTCAATCCAGAATCGGAAAAATATTCCACTTTACCGAAATTCGGAAACGGCGTATGTGTCGTCCATCCCGGCTCACCCTTGAGGGGCGGTCATGTTGTCGTGTGATCGCAGAGCCGGGCTTGCGGTGGACGCAGCAGCGTCGTGCGCGAAAGCCAAGGGCAGGGCGGATTGCTCTCCGTGAGCCCTTCGCATCGCGTGGACGAGCGGCGCTGTCAGGTTCGTCGCGTCATATTCCGAGGGCAAGGTGCACAACGCCGTCGGACCCTGTGGCGCCAACGGGCCGTGCGTACGGCAAAACCGTGTGGTCCTGGCCGTCGTTGCTACGGTCAAGCTCTTGCGGAGGCGGCACTAGCGTCAACCGGCGCAGGGCCGGTGAATTCCGTGAGGGTGAGGGAGGCCAGAAGGAACTCGGCTCCCGGGAGAGCGCGGCATAAGCCGTCCGACCATCGCGCAGGGAAGGCCGTGTGTTGGGCTTCACCTGTATGCTGCTGTGCGGTTCTTCCTGCGTGTGCTCCATGCGCAGCGGACCGCGGGTGCCGCCGGCACCCGGCCTTCCCTGCACCCTCTTGGATAGGAGGGGTGGAGCGACCAAGCAAAGCTCGGGCGAAAAGCGCCGCGAGGCTGCGAAGGCGTGTCCGTAGCCACGCACTCGGTGTCATCGTCCGGCTTGACCGGACGATCCAGTACTCCGAGACGTTCGTGATTGAATCGAGAAGCCGCGGCGTACTGGATTCCCCGCCTTCGCGGGGAATGACAGTGGAGGTTGGAGAGCCAGCTATCGCTCCATACTCCGTCATTGCGAGGAGCGAAGCGACGAAGCAATCCAGAATCCCTCCACGAAAGGACTCTGGATTGCTTCGTCGCAAGGGCTCCTCGCAATGACGTGGAGAGAGTGTGCGCCACATTCCGCTCTCGTGCCCCGGACGCAGCGCAGCGTCCCTTCGACGTTGCGCTGCAGAGCCGGGGCCCATCTCTCCGCATGGACCGTGCCGCCCCTGACTCACCTTGCTTCGTCATTTTGAAGCGGTCGCCAAGGCTCGCGTGATCGCGGGAACGACCGCGCACGCACCTCACCCCTGGCTCGCCACGCGCGCGCGACCGAGATGTTCCTCGATCTTCGGACGGTCGCGGGTGCGCTCGAAGCTCGTGCACAACAGCTCCGTCTCCTCGAGCGATATCGGAGCGCGATACAACCGGCACATGAACTCGGCCGTTGCGCGTCCCTTGCCGGTGCCGGGGCCGCGTTCGGCGAGAAACATGCAATCCCGGCAGATGCTCGCATCCAGTCGCTGATGGGCCGCGTCGAGATGATTGAGAACCTCCCGCAGCGAGTCGCGAAGCCTGATGCATTCCTCGGGTCCGAGCGCGGTGACCGCGTTCATCACGTGATTGATCGGGTCGTGCTGACTCAGGCATTTCTCGCCCTGCGCGGTGACGTGGAGCACGACGGAGCGTTTGTCTTCGTGCGACGGCTTTCGCACCAAATAGGACTTGCTCTCGAGCGTCTTCACGATTTGCGATGCCGTCGCTCTGGTGGCGCCGATGAAACCGGCGAGCGCGGAGGGCGTGCGCGAAAATCGGTTTGCACGTCCGAGAAAGCGCAGCGCCATCCATTCGCGGTCGCGCAGTCCATGCTGATTGCCCTCGAAATACCAGGCCCTCGCCGCCTGAATCAGCAGCTCGACGGCCTCTCGTGCCAATGGCATGGATTTACCTCGTCCCCGGAACTTCGTCTGCGGCGTCAAGCCGCTTTGCGTCCTGGCTCGCGACTCCATCGCGAGGCGTCAGAGCGCTGGAGGTGCGCGATGAGAAAACCGCAGCGCGCTCTCGCTCGAAGGCGCGATTCACGACGCACCCGACCTGAACCGACGGGAGTCGCGTGGTCTGGAGCGAGAGGTCGGGTCGCTTGCGGCACACCAATGGCGCCGTCGTCGCACGGGGGCCGAGTTGCCGTCGCCAGCAGACGATGGATCGGAGTAGTTCAACCGAAGCCCCTAAAGTTCAAGTCACGAGCAGACGTTTCTTGTATTCAACCGAAACGATGAATGAGCTTCTCAACAAAATCAAGTCAAGACACTCGCGGAGATTGGATGTCGAAGCAGGCGAATGTAACGTTCAAGACAATCTCACGCGTCCGAACACATGAAGGTGAACGCAATACGCTGGCACGAGCAGCATGCACGCGACTCTGCAACGGTTTGATTGCACGCCACGTCATTGTCTGCCGTTGATGCAAGTTGATCGAAGGTTGTGCACGAAGACGATGCGCGCCGCCATGTCATCCACAACTTGTACGATCCGTCAGGGAACATCCGAGGGAATTCGCAGGAATTGCACGTGCCGGTTGTTGTTGCCTCTGGCTCGGAATGGCCGTCGATCGCGGCCGCTCGCTGCTCTCACCCGAACGGTGGACACGCAAAAAAGGCGAACGCCAGTGACGGTCACGTCCGTGCATGCGCTGGAAGCGTGGCGGCATGCGCAAACACCTGTCGAAAACATCGAGCGACGTGCGCTCGCATCGCGCGTCGGCGCAGGAGTGGGAAAACTATGCAGCAACCTGAAGCGCGATGATGATTCTCAACGCGCTCTAGTCGCCTTTGAGCATGTCCCGGAGCTCGCGGAACGGATCGGCGCTCGGCGGCGCCGAAGCGTCCTGGCGCATGGCGTTGTAGATTCTCGGCACCATCTCGACCGCCTGATCGAGGCCCGGATCGCGTCCCGACTGATATCCGCCCATCAGGCGAAGGTCGCGCGTGTCCTCGTATTTCGCGATCATGGCCCGCAGCTTGCTCACCAATTCGCGCTCCTCGGGATCCCAAACGTTGTGAGCGAGGCGGGAGACCGAGGCCAGAACGTCGACGGCCGGATAGCGCGCCTGGTCGGCGATGTGCCTGGAGAGCACGATATGCCCGTCGAGCGTGCTGCGGATGGTGTCGGCGATCGGCTCGTTGTGATCGTCGCCGTCGACCAGCACGGAGAAGATCCCGGTGATCGTGCCGGATCCTTCCTCGCCGGGGCCGGCGCGCTCCAGAAGCCGCGGCAGATCGGTGAAGACCGTCGGCGCGTAGCCGCGCGCAACGGCAGGCTCGCCGGCGGCCAGTGCGACCTCGCGGGCGGCGTGGGCGAAGCGGGTGATCGAATCGACCATCAGCAGCACCGATTCGCCGCGGTCGCGGAAATACTCGGCCACCGCCATCGCCGTCTTCGGCGCGAGCCGCCGCATCATCGGACTTTCGTCGCCCGTCGATACGATTGTGACGGCGCGATGACGGTCAGCGCCCAGCACGTCCTCGATGAACTCGCGCACCTCGCGGCCGCGCTCGCCGACCAGCGCCAGCACGACGGTCTCAAAACCCTGGCTGCGGGCGAGCATCGCAAGCAGTGTCGATTTGCCGACGCCGGAGCCGGCGAAGATGCCGACGCGCTGGCCGGCGCAGATCGGCGCGAACAGGTCGATGACGCGCACGCCGGTGCGCAGCGGCTTGTGCACGCGCGAGCGCTTTATGGCCGAAGGCGCCTCGGCTTCCGCCGAGACTGCGCGCGATCCCGGGGTGAGCGGACCCTGGCCGTCAAGCGGCGCGCCGAGCGCATTGATGACGCGGCCCTTCCAGCTCGGATCGGGCGCAAAGGACAGCGGCGGCATGCGGTAGGCGACCGAGCCGAGGCCGCCGGCAAACTGGCGGTCGAACGGCTTGGCGATGATGCCCTCGCTGTCGATCCGCACCACCTCGCCGATCTGGGGCGTGCCGGCCGAATTGACGCCGATCAGCTCGCCGAGCCTGACGAAGCGCGACAGGCCGGAGACGCGGAAATGCGTCGGCGCGATCTCGGAGATCGCGCCACTGACGCTTGCCAGGGGGGTGCTCTGCTGAAGCTCCAGCAGCGCCCATTCGAGTTGCCGAAGAGCGTTCAAGGAAACCGTCCAACCTCAATGCGCGCGAGGCGCCGCCTATTTGCCGGGTTCGCCCAGCGTCCGGATTGCATTCTGGAGCGAGCCCTCGGTGCCCTCGATCATCGAATTGGTGCCGTCGAAGGCGCGTGAGGCCGCGATCAGCTTGGTCAACTCCATCATCGGATTGGCGCCGGAGCCCTCGACATAGCCCTGCTTGAAGCCGTCGCGGGAGAAATCGGCGATGGCGGTCGCCGGACGGTCGGGCGTGACGCCGGAATTGCCGTAGCGCTCGAGATTGGCGTCCGCGGGAATGTTGAACAGGCCGATGGTGCCGATCTCGTTGTTATCCTGGGTGATCGCGCCGCTGCGCGCGATCGAGATCGGTCCGCCGTTCGGGTCGAGCGTGATCTGCGCGCCGCCGGAATCGACCACGGGAAAGCCCGATACGGTCTGAAGGTCGCCGTTGGGGGCGATCTGGAGGCGGCCGTCTCGCGTATAGACCGTGCCGTTCGGACCGGCAAAGGCGATCCAGCCCTGTCCGACCACGGCGACGTCGAGCGGGTTGCCGCTCTCGGTGATGTTGCCCATCTCTCGGGAGATGATGTTGTCGCCGGGCGAGGAGAAGGCGACCGGACTGGCGCCCGCCTTGGACAGCACGGTCTCGAACTTCACCACGTCGGTGCGAAACGCCGCGGTGTTGACGTTGGCGACGTTGTTGGCGATCGTCTGGAGGCGCTTTTCGAGGGCGACCTGCGCCGACAATCCGACATAGAGAGCCGATTGCATGATTTACTTTCCGAAGCGGATGGACTGAAGTTTCGAGAGCATGTCGATGTCCATGCTGGACATCGACGAGGCGCCGCCGATCAGGACCAGCGCGGGGTTGGTCGAGTTGTCGCTCTGGGCCTGGGTCGCATCCCACATCGCGGCGAAGCGCTGCACGAATTTGGTGACCTTGGCCGGGTCCTGGAAGTCGGTGAGCTTGATCCTGTCCGTGATCATCTTGGCCTGGGCGTCGATGTCGGCCGCGCTGATCGTCGACGGCAGGCCGAGCGCGGTCTGGACCACCTGCGTCAGCGCCTTGTCGGCAAGGATCTGGTAGGCGGTCGTGACGGTGGAGGCCTTGCGGGTGAAATAGAGCGCCAGTCGCAGACCCTCGTTCTGGTCGCCGGCCTTCTGCTCCATCGTCTGCCTGACATATTGCGTCGCCGTCCCGGTCGTGGCCTGGCTGGTCTTCGTCGCGTTGCTGCCGAGGGCGGCGAAGTTGAAGGCGCTGGCGAATTCGCGGTAGCGGACGTCGGTGAGCTTGTTGGCGAAGGTGTTCTTGTTGCCGACCCCCTCGGTCAGCACCTTGCGCATGAACGCCTTGGCATAGGTCATGTCGCTGAGGCCGTAAGCCTTCATCGCGTAGGAGTAGAGGCGGTAGTCCTTCAGGAAATCGTCGATCGTCTTCACGTTGCCGATGTGGCTGAGGAAATAGTCGGTCTCGCGGCTGACATCCGGCTGCGTCGCGACCTGCGTCAGCGACTTGCCCATGTCCTTGGTCAGTCTGGTGTAATCCGCGATGGTGGATAGCATGAGACGCGTTCCTCTGGCCGCTCCCGCGACGTCGTCGCAAGCTGCCGCGAATTGCTTGCGCGGGGCTGGCGATCCGCAAGCCAGCTTCGCGCAAGGCTCGCCGACTAGATATTTCCGGTGGGATCGGTGATGGAGCGGCGCGTTGGGCAGTTTCGTGGGGATTTTCATCACGGTGGCGGCACTGCTCGGCGGCTTTGCCGCCATGGGCGGGCATCTGGCCGTGCTGATGCAGCCGTGGGAGTTCGTGATCATCATGGGCACCGCCGTCGGCACCTTCATCGTGGCCAATCCGTGGAAGACGGTCGTGGACACCGGGGTCGCCTGCATGCAGGCCATCACCGGGGCAGTGCCCGGCGAGCGCTACTATCTCGACCTGCTCGGTGCGCTCCATGCCCTGATGCGCGAGCTGCGCGGCAAGGGCCGCAACGAGGTCGAGGCGCATATCGACGATCCCGCCTCCTCGGAGATCTTCAAGGCGTTTCCGAGCGTGCTCTCCGACCCGGCGCTGCTCCAGTTCATCTGCGACTATGTCCGCCTCATCATCATGGGGAACGCGCGCACGCATGAGATCGAGGCGCTGATGGACGAGGAGATCCACACCATCGTGAAGAGCAAGCTGTCGCCCTACCATGCGCTGGTGACGGTGTCCGAGGCGCTGCCGGCGCTCGGCATCGTCGCCGCCGTGCTCGGCGTCATCAAGGCCATGGGGGCGCTGGACCAGTCGCCGAAGCTGCTGGGCGGTTACATCGGCGCGGCGCTCGTCGGCACCTTCGCCGGCATCTTCTTGTCCTACGGCGTCCTTTCGCCCTTTGCGATCAAGATCAAGATGACGCGCGAGAAGAAGTGCCGGCCCTACATCATCGTCAAGCAGACGCTGCTGGCGTTCATGAACGGTGCCATGCCGCAGATCGCCGTCGAGCACGGCCGCAAGATGATCGCGAGCACCGAGCGGCCGTCGATCGACGTCGTCGAGAACGAGACGATTGCGGGTCCCAAGGCCGTCCCGACCGAGGCTGAACCGAAGGCTGCCCGCGCATGATGATGGAAGACGTCGAGGTCGATCAGCGCAAGCAGCTGCCGAACTACCTGCTCGACGCGGCGGGTATCTCCATCGAGCGCATGCCGATGCTCAATGTGATCTTCGATCGCATGGCCGCATCGTGCACCGACAGCCTGCAGCCGATGGCCGGAACGCCGTGCTATTTCTCGGTCAACGGCATCACCAATGACCGCGTCGGCGACATCATCAACCCCTACGAGGCCAATGCGGTCGCGGCCGTGCTCTATGCCGAGCAATGGGATTCCCGCGTCATCATCATGCTCGACCGCGATTTCGTGTTCACCATGGTCGAGGCGATGTTCGGGTCCGACGGCGCCGAACCCCCGCTCGACGTCGAGCGCGCATTCTCGAACATCGAGATCCGCCTGGTGCAGGCGCTGTTCGAGCGGTTCGCCAAGGCGCTGCAATCCGCCTTTGCCGGAACCTCCAACGTCACCTTCCGCGTGGAGCGGGTCGAGACGGCCATGGCCTCGCTGGCGATCGGACGCAGCGGCAACATGTCGATCTGCGCCAACATCATGTTGCAGGCGCTCTATCGCGGCGGCCAGATGTTCCTGATCATTCCGCACTCCGCGCTCAACCCGCTCAGGCAGAAGCTGGCGCATGTCGTCGTCAGCGACGGCCGCGCGTCCGATCCGCGCTGGCGCGAGCAGATGGAGAGCGAGGTTCACCGCACCGAGGTGACGCTGAGCGCGGTGCTCGACGAGAAGATGATCACCCTCGGCGACGTCGTGAAATTCCAGGTCGGGCAGGTGCTCGAGCTCGAAGCCACGCCGCGCACGCTCGCCCGGCTCGAAAGCAACAACCAGGTGCTGTTCTGGTGCCAGATCGGCCAGCTCGACGGCTATTACGCCATGCAGGTGGCCGATCCCGTCGATCAGAAACGGGAGTTCGTCGATGATATCCTATCTCGTTGATGCCGTGCTGCTGATCGCGCTCGCCTTCACCAGCATGCGGGTGACCAAGATGCACCGCGAGCTGGCGCGGTTGCGCAGCTATCAGGGGGAGTTCTCGACCATCGTCCAGGAGACGGCGGGTGCGTTCGACACGGTCATCCATGCGGCGCACGATTCCACCGCAAATCTCGGACGGCTCGCCAATGTGCTGAGCACGAAGATCGATCAGGCCCACGAGGCGATCGCGGCACTCGATGCGAGGTCCGGGCTCCGGCCCGCCGCGAGCGCCGGTGTCGAAGTGAACAAGCATTGAAGCCGAAGCCGGCGAAGACGATACGGCCGGAACGCCACGGCGCTCCGGCAGCGGAAATACCAAGAGGCGATACCAAATGGCGCAATCCTTCGACTATGACTCTGCCACGCGAGCATCGGCATCCGACGAGGGGCATGCCGACCCATCTCCACTGGAGCGGCTGGCGGAGATCGCCGCGCGGACGGCGGAGGAGACCGGCAAGTTCGCCAATGTCGATGCCATCCTGCGCATTCCCGTCACCATGCAGGTCGTGCTGGGGTCCGCGACCATTCCGGTGGCGAACCTGATGAAGCTAGGCCGCGGCGCCGTGGTGCCGCTCGATCACCGGGTCGGCGAACCCGTCGACGTCGTCGTCAACGGCCGCATCGTGGCCCGCGGCGAGGTGGTCGTGGTCGAAGAGGACAATTCCCGCTTCGGCGTCTCATTGACGGAGATCGTCGGTCCGCTGGGGCAGGGTGACACCTGACCATGGCGGCACAGGTCGGCATCGCTCCCGTCAAGCCGCGAGGCGTCGCCACGCTGGGCGGCACGGAGAAGGTCGCGGCGCTCCTGCTGGCCATGGGGCGGCAGGCGGCCGCGAGCGTGCTTCAGCAGTTCGAACCGCAGGAGATCCGCATCGTCACCAAGGCCGCGGCCGAGCTGCGGCCGATCACGGCGCAGGAGCTGGAGGGGATCGTCGAGGAGTTCGCCCAGCAATTCTCGATGGGCGCCAACATCCTCGGCACGCTCGGCGGCCTGGAAGCCGTGCTCGGCGACGTGCTTCCGGCCGACCAGGTTTCGCAGATCATGTCCGACCTGCTCGGCAATTCGAGCCGGTCGGTCTGGGACCGGGTATCGTCGGTGTCCGAAAACTCGCTGGCGAGCTATCTCTCCAAGGAGCATCCGCAGACGGCGGCGCTGATCCTGTCCAAGGTCAAGCCGGCCTGCGCTGCCAAGGTCATGAGCCAGCTGCCCTCGAGCCTGCGCAACGAGCTGATGCGGCGCGTGTTGAGCCTCAAGCCGATCGTCGACGACGCCATGCGCATCATCGAGAAGACGCTGCATGAGGACCTGACGCTCAACTTCGCCCGTAACCTCGGCGCCGACACCTACGCTCGCGTCGCCGACATCATCAACAAGATGGAGCGTGGCCACATCGAGGACATGCTGAAGAGCCTGTCGGAGAAGCGGCCGAAATCGGCCGAAGTGCTGAAGGAACTGCTTTTCACCTTCGACGACGTCACAAACCTGACGCCGAAGGCGCGCACCATGATCTTCGACCAGGTGCCGACCGACCGCATCGTCGTCGCACTGAAGGGGACCGACAAGAACTTCCGCGAGCTGATCCTGTCCTCGGTCGCCTCGCGCGTCCGCCGCGTCGTCGAGCACGAGCTCGCCATCGGCGAGCCGTCGAACCAGCGCGACGTGCTGGAGGCGCGGCGCGTGATCACCGATCTCGCGCTCGACCTCGCGGAGAAGGGTGAAATCGAGCTCAATCCCGAGCAGGAGGATGAGCTGGTCTTCCGCTGACCGCTGAACGGGCATGGCAGAAACATCCGATAAGGAGAGCAAAACAGAAGAGCCGACCGAGAAGAAAGTCCGTGATGCGCTCGAACAGGGCAAAATCCCGGTCTCTCGGGAGGCGTCCATCCTCGCCTCGATGGCGGCGTTGATGGTGATCCTGTCTTTCCTGATCGGCCAGGGCGTGCAGCAACTGACGCCGACGCTGAAGAGCTTTCTCGACGATCCCGAAGGCTTTCCTCTCGCGACCGGGGCGGATGCGCAGAATTTGCTCGCGGTGGTGGGGCTTCAGGCGCTGCGATTCCTGGTGCCGTTGGTCGTCATCTTGATGGCCTTCGGTCTGGCGTCGTCTCTGCTGCAGAATGCGCCTCGCCTGGTGCTGGAGCGCATCAAGCCGGACCTGTCGCGCATCTCCCCGGTCAGCGGCTGGAGCCGGCTGTTCGGATCGCAAGGCCTGGTCGAGTTCGCCAAGTCGCTGTTCAAGCTTGCCTCGGTGACCGCCGTCGTCGCCTTCGTGCTGCGATTGTCGGAAGCGAAGGCATTCGAGGCGATGTACACCGATCCGGTTGCGCTGCCGGAGATGATCCTCAACATCGCGATGCGGATCGTATCGGCGATCTGCATCGCGACCATCGTCCTGGTCGCGATCGATCTCGCCTGGTCGCGCTTCCACTGGCGGCGCGAGCTGCGCATGACCAAGCAGGAGATCAAGGACGAGCACAAGCAGGCGGAAGGCGATCCGCTGATCAAGGCACGTTTGCGCTCGCTCGCGCGTGACCGCTCGCGCCAGCGCATGATCGCCTCCGCCGCGCGCGCGACGCTGGTGATCGCGAATCCGACGCACTTCGCGATCGCGCTGCGCTACAAGCGCGAGGAGAACGCCGCGCCGCTCGTGGTCGCCAAGGGCATGGACGTGATCGCGCTGAAGATCCGCGAAGTCGCCGAGCAGAACCGAATTCCCGTTATCGAGAACAAGGCGCTGGCGCGCGCACTCTACGAAGCGGTTCAGGTCGATCAGGTGATCCCGGCGGAATTCTTCCGTCCCATCGCCGAGATCATCTATTTCCTCCAGTCCAAGCAGGCGGCGCGGTCCGAGAAGGTCCCATAGATTTCGGAGGACGGCGCGGGCCGCATCAGCCTGACGAAAGCTTGCCACCCTAAGCTTGCCCCAACAGAACATAACGGGGCGCTGTCGTGGGACCGCTTTATCTCTTCGAACTGGCATCGTCGCAGGCGCGCTATCTCGAGCTCCGCCAGTCGACCATCGCCACCAACGTCGCCAACGCCAACACGCCGGGTTTCAAGGCGCGCGACGTCGAGCCCTTCAACAAGGTGCTCGATGGCATGCCGGTCAGGCTCGCGATGACGTCGCCATCGCACATGCAGCTGTCCGCAGCGGAGACCGACACGCGCAAGATCGACAAGAAGGACAGTTGGGAAGTCGTGCACTCCGGCAACTCCGTCAGCCTTGAGCAGGAGATGATCAAGGGCAGCGACGTCAGTCGCGACTATTCGATGAATTCGGCGATCGTGCGCTCGTTTCACCGCATGGTCCTGTCGAGCGCAAAGGCCTGAGGTGAATTGACATGCTGGACTCCCTACAATCGTCATTGACGGTCGCAAGCTCCGGGCTCGAAGCGCAATCGATCCGTATGCGCATCGTCTCGGAAAACCTCGCGAACGCGACCTCGACCGGGCGCGCCGCCGGTGCCGATCCGTATCAGCGCAAGACCATCACCTTCGATGCCGCCATGGATCGCGCTTCGGGCGCGCAGCTGGCGAAGGTCAAGGAGATCGGGGTCGACACCACGCCCTATCGCGTCGAGTACGATCCGGGTCATCCCGCCGCCGACAAGGCCGGCTACGTCAAGCTGCCGAACGTCAACATGGTGATCGAGATGGCCGACATGCGCGAGGTCAACCGGTCCTATGAAGCCAATCTCCAGGTCGTGAAGCAGGTGAGATCGATGCTGGGCATGACCATCGATCTCCTGAGGAGCTGACAATGCTTGAGGCAATTTCATCCACGGCGGTCTCCGCCGGCCAGGCGGCAAGCCGGGCGACCGAGACGCAGGCGATCTCGCCGGCGGCGACGACCGCGATCCAGTCCGGCGACGATGTCGGCTTCGAATCGGTGATGAAGCAGGTGACGACGGACGCGATCGGAACGCTGAAGGCGGGCGAGGCGGCGTCGATCTCGGCGATGCAGGGCAAGGAATCGACGCGGCGCGTCGTGGAGGCGCTGATGTCGGCCGAGCAGGCGTTGCAGACGGCAGTCGCGGTTCGCGACAAGGTCGTGCAGGCCTACCAGGAAGTCGTTCGGATGTCGATTTGATCTGAAGGAGTGACGATCGTGAAATCGCTCGCCATCGCGGCCACCGGCATGAATGCCCAGCAGACCAACGTCGAGGTCATCGCCAACAACATCGCCAACATTAACTCGACCTCGTACAAGCGGGCGCGTGCGGAGTTCACCGATCTGTTCTATCAGATGGACCGTATGCAGGGCGTTGCCAACGTCAACGGCTCCTCGCCGATCCCGGAAGGCAGCAATCTAGGCCTCGGCGTCAAGTCGGCGGCGATCCGAAAGCTGCACATCCAGGGTGCGCTGACGCAGACCGGAAATCCCTACGACCTCGCGATCAACGGCCGCGGCTGGTTTCAGGTGCTCGGCCCGAACAACGAGGTGCAATACACGCGCGCGGGCTCGTTCAACACCAATGCCAACGGCCAGCTCGTCACGATCGACGGCTATCTGCTGGATCCCGCGATCACGGTGCCGCAGGGAACGGTCGAGGTCACGGTCAACCAGACCGGCCAGATGTTCGCCAAGCTGGACACCGAAATCAATCCGCGGCAGATCGGCCAGCTCAATCTCGCCAATTTCGCCAACGAAGCAGGCCTCGAGCCGCTCGGCAGCAATCTCTACCGCGAGACCACGGCCTCCGGCACCCCCGTGGTCGGGCTGCCCGGCGACGCCGGCTACGGCAAGATCAACCAGCGCTACCTCGAGGCCTCCAACGTCGATCCGGTCAAGGAAATCACCGAGCTGATCTCGGCCCAGCGCGCCTACGAAATGAACGCCAAGGTCATCCAGGCCTCGGATGAAATGGCCTCGACGGTCTCGAAGGGCATGCGCTAGTTCCGGTGTCTGGATGTTGAAAAGGATGGGCTGGATCATGCGCGGGGTGGCCGCCGTGCTGCTGGTGCTCGTCTCGGCGCGCCTTGCCGCGGCCGAGGAGAAGCGGCTGCCGGTGCCGGCCGTCTCGATCCGGACGGGCGAGCTGATCCGGGACGACATGATCATCGAGCGCGGCTTTGCGCCGAATCTGCTCGGCGTCGCCATGTTCATCGAAGGACGTCAGGTCCTGGTCGGCCGCATGGCCCGGCGCACGCTGTTGCCGGGCCAGCCGATCCCGACCAATGCAGTGGAGGAGCCCTGGACGGTCGCCCGCGGCGCCATGGTCAAGGTCGTGGTCGAAGACAGCGGCCTGTCCATCGTCACCTACGGCTCGGCGATGCAGTCGGGCGCGGCCGGCGCGCTCATTCCGGTGCGCAATACCGACACCGGCGTGATCATCAGGGGTGTCGTGCAGCCGGACGGCACGGTCAAGGTCGTGGACGGGTCATGACCAGAATCCTGCTCGCGCTCGTCCTCCTCTTCGCCGCCACCAGCGCCCACGCCGCCGTCCGCATCAAGGACATCGCGGACATCAAGGGACTGCGCGAGAACCAGATCGTCGGCTATGGCCTCGTCATCGGCCTGAACGGCACCGGGGACACGCTGCGCAATGCGCCGTTCACGGAGCAGTCCTTGCAATCGATGCTCGAGAACATGGGCATCAACGTCAGGAACGAGGCGACGAGCACCAACAATCCCACCCGGCCGACCACGCTGCGCACGCGCAACGTCGCGGCCGTGATGGTGACCGCGGACCTGCCGCCGTCGATCGGCGCCGGCGAGCGGATGGACGTGACCGTGTCGTCGCTCGGCGATGCGACCTCACTGCTCGGCGGCACGCTGGTGATGACGTCGCTGCGGGCGGCGGACGGAGCGGTCTATGCGGTGGCGCAGGGCGCGATCACGGTGGCCGGCTATAGTGTCGGCGGCCAGGCACAGAACGTCAGCCAGGGCACGCCGACCGCGGGGCGTATCCCGAACGGCGCGCTGGTCGAGCGCGAGGTGCAGGGCAGTCTCCACGAGATGGAATTCCTGGTGCTTGAGCTCAAGAACCCCGACTTCGTCACCGCGACGCGCATCCTCGACGCCATAAACCGCTATGCCGGCGGCCGGTATCGCGCACAGATCGCCTTCGAACGCGACTATCGTACGATCGTGCTGTCGAAGCCGCGCCACATCGGCCCGGTCCGGTTCCTGGCGGAAATCGGCGAGCTGACGGTCGAGCCGGATACGCCGGCGCGGGTGGTGATCAACGAGCGCACCGGCACGGTGGTGATCGGACGCGACGTGAGGATATCGACCGTTGCCGTGACGCACGGCAATCTGACGGTTCGCGTCACGGAGATGCCGGTGGTTTCGCAGCCGGCGCCGTTCTCGCGTGGGCAGACCGTCGTCGTTCCGCAGACGGTGGTCGAGGCTAACGAGGCCGGATCGCAGGTGGCGATCCTCAGCGGCGTTGACCTCCAGCGCCTGGTCCGCGGGCTCAACCAAATCGGCTTGAAGCCGTCAGGCATCATCGCCATCCTCCAGGCGATCAAGACGGCCGGCGCGCTCCAGGCCGACGTCATCGTGCAATGATGCATAAGCGTCGTGCAAGCTTGGTCGCTCAATGCTCTGGTCTCGACCGAGAATCGCGCACGGCCCGATGCTGAAGCTGGATCACACAGCCAAACTCCTCCTCGTCGCGGCGTGGACGCTTGCGGGCGCTTCGCCCGTGCTGGCGCTGGACGAGGCGAAGCCGTCGAAGCCGCTCAACCTGTTGTCCTTCGCGCGCGCCCGCGCAGCCGGGCCGCCGAAGCCGGCGACCCCAATTCCGGGCGCAGACGGCATCCGTGCCACCGCGTGGGCGGCCGAGGATTCAAGCCCCGCCGTCACCGGCGCAGTACCGGCTGCCGAGACGCCCGCGCCGGCGCCGGCGCCCGTCCGTGCAGCCAAGCCCGGTGCCGTTACAGCGCCGCCGAAGCCCCCAGCGCCACAGGCCACTGTCCCCGCCGACAACGAGGTCGCGTTGTTCTGTAGCAACGTCGCCGATCCCGCCGTCGATGCAAGGCTGGCCTGGCAGCTCAAGGAGCTGGAGAAGGCCGAGAGCCTGCTCCGCGAGCGCATCGCCGAGGTGGAAACCAAGCGCGCCGAATACGAGAAATGGATGGCGCTACGCGACGAGTTCCTGAAGAAGGCCGAGGCCAGCGTCGTCGAGATCTATTCGCGCATGAAGCCGGAGGCTGCGGCGACCCAGATCGCCGGAATGGCCGACGAGACCGCCGCCGCCGTGCTGGCCAAGCTGAGCCCGCGGAGCTCGAGCGCGATCTTCAACGAGATGGATACGGCGCGCGCGGCGCACCTTGCGGACCTGCTGGGCGGGATGCGCCGCGTGGACGACGGAAAGACCAGATAGATGAAGAAGCCGATCCTCATCCTCATCCTCGCGCTCGCATCTGTGGCCCTGGGGGGATGCTACCACGACCCGGCCGAAGTCCTGACCGGCCCGCGACTGTCCCCGGTCGGCAGCGGCCTGCGGACGCAGGCCGATCCGATTCCGGTGACGCCGCGCATGCGCACGCCCGTCAGCTATCGCTCGACCTGGGACGACGGCACCGATCTCTATCGCGATCCCCGGGCACGGCGCACCGGCGACGTCGTGACGGTGATCATCTCGATGCAGGACAAGGCCAAGCTCGACAACAAGACGGACCGCTCACGCGATTCGCAGATCAAGTTCGGGCTCGACTGGCTGATGGACGTGGCCGGATGGAAAGACACGGGTTCGGCCAACGCGAATCTCAGCACCAACACCCAGATCAAGGGCAACGGTCAGATCGATCGCACCGAGGACATCAAGCTGTCCATCGCGGCCATCGTCACCGACGTGTTGCCGAACGGCAATATGATGATCAGCGGCTCGCAGGAATTTCGCGTCAACACCGAGATGCGCGTGCTCAACGTCGGCGGCATCGTGCGCCCGCGCGACATCTCGCGGGCCAACACGATCTCCTACGACAAGATCGCCGAGGCGCGCGTGTCCTATGGCGGTCGCGGAAATCTGTCTGACGTGCAACAGCCTGGATGGGGACATCGGATCTATGACGCCGTGGCTCCATTCTGATATCCGCGCCGGCCGGGCCGTATCGCGAGGGCAGGGGACGTGATGCGCCTGATCGCGGCCATCGTCGTGCTGACCCTCGTCGCGATCGGTGCGGGTGCGCTGGCCGGCCTGCATCTGTTTGCGGCGGCCGAGCGTGCCGCCGACGCGAAGAAGAGCGCCGCGCCGCCGCCGCTGGCCTCGAGCTACACCGGCAGCGCACGGCTTCGAAAACTGTCGCCGATCGTGACCAATCTGGCCGCACCGGCCAACAACTGGGCCCGCGTCGAGGCTTCCATGGTGACCGAGAGCATGAGCGACGAGGATGCCGGCATCCTGGCTGCGCACATCAGCGAGGACATCGTCACTTACCTGCGGTCCGCCTCGGTCGCTCAGTTCGAGGGATCGCGCGGGCTCCAGCACCTGCGCGACGATCTCATCGAGCGCGCCAATATCCGCTCCTCTGGAAAGGTCCGCGAATTGATCATTGAGACGTTGGTGATCCAGTGAGAGTGAGAGTCCTGCTCCTCGCCTTGATCCTGGCCGTTCTGCCCGAAGTGGCGCTGGCCCAGATTCCCGACCTCAACTCGCTGCTGCCGCCCGGCAACGGCTCCACCAGCGGCCGGATCATCCAGTTGATGGCGCTGATCACGGTGCTGTCGGTGGCACCGGGATTGCTCATCATGGTGACGAGCTTCACGCGCTTCGCCGTGGCGCTGTCGTTCCTGCGCGCCGGTCTCGGCCTCCAGACCACGCCGGCCAACCTCGTGCTGATCAGCCTCGCGCTGTTCATGACCTTCTACGTGATGGCGCCGACCTTCGACCGTGCCTGGGAGAGCGGCGTGCAGCCGCTGATGAAGAACGAGATCTCGGAGGAGGAGGCCTATCTGAAGATCACCGATCCGTTCCGCGAGTTCATGCTGGCCCATGTCCGCGACAAGGATCTCCAGACCTTCGAGGCGCTCGCCGCGGAGAGCTTCCGCAAGAAGTTCGACGACAAGCGCGTCGACATGCGCGTCATCATTCCCGCCTTCATGATCTCCGAACTGCGGCGTTCGTTCGAGATCGGATTCCTCATCATCCTGCCGTTCCTCGTCATCGACATGATCGTGGCGACGCTGACGATGTCGATGGGCATGATGATGATGCCGCCGACCATCCTCGCACTGCCGTTCAAGATGCTGTTCTTCGTGTTGATCGACGGCTGGAATCTGCTGGCGTCCGGACTGGTGCGCTCGTTCTCGTGACGGAGCGCGGTTGCGAACCGCGCCATCATGGTTAGCGGATGGTAACCGCAAGACCCCCGTTACAGCCATGAAATTCAAGGCGATTTTAATCCGGCGGCAAGATTCGGCGTGGTAGCAAGGCGTCACGGCGGGTTGGACCTCACCCACATCGGTCCAAAGGCATGATGCCGCCCCTCCGTACCGGTGAAAGCCCGGTATGTCCCCAAGTGAAAATGTAACGCGTACATAAAGGGACATTCGCAATGTCAAGCCTGCTCACGAACTCGTCCGCCATGACCGCGCTCCAGACCCTGCGGTCTGTCAGCTCGCAACTCTCCACCACGCAGACCCGGATCTCCACCGGACAGCGCGTGGCGACCGCTTCCGACAACGCCGCCTATTGGTCGATCGCGACCTCGATGCGCGCCGACAACGCCGCGCTCTCCGCGGTGTCCGACTCGCTCGGTCTGTCGGCTGCGACCGTCGACACCGAGTACACCGCTCTCAACAAGGTGCTCGGCGACAGCAACTCCGGCCTGACCAAACTCCAGTCGCTGCTGGTCCAGGCCAAGACCGCCGGTGTCGACCGCAGCAAGATCCAGTCGGAAATCACCCAGATCCAGCAGGACATGAAGAACGTGGCCAGCGCGGCGACGTTCAACGGCGTCAACTGGCTTAGCACGAACGCCACCACGCCGGCGACGGTCAACCTGGTGTCGTCGTTCTCGCGCGTCGGCGCCACGCCGACCACCGGCTCAATCACCGTCACCGTCGCCAACTACTCGCTCTACACCTCGACCACGAGCGGCATCCTGGACACGGTGAGCGGCAGTGCCTCGGTCGACACCATCAACATCGGCGCACTGACCGACTCGGCGGCTGACCAGACCACGCTCGATGGCTACATCGCGCAGGTCACCGCGGCGATCGGCACGGTCTCCTCCGGTGCGGCCAACCTCGGCGCCATCAAGAACCGCATCTCAAACAACTCCGAATTCGTGAAGTCGCTGATGGACTCGGTGGATCGCGGTATCGGCCAGCTCGTCGATGCCGACATGAACCAGGAGTCCACCCGTCTGGCGGCCCTCCAGGTGCAGCAACAGCTCGGTGTTCAGGCTCTGTCGATCGCCAACAACAACAGCCAGAGCATCCTGTCGCTGTTCCGCTAAGCCCTAGGACAGTCCCGGGAGGGCCGCGCTTCTCGCGAAGCGCGGCCCTTTCGTTTGGCATGACCGCGCCATGATTCCGGCTGCCCTGTTGCGGCCGGATCACAACGCCACAAGCCCCGCACAAGCTTCGCTGGCTAGTCTCGCCGCTACGACGGATTGGGCTCACGCGCGCATTTGCCCAGCCCAAAGGCATGATGCCGCCCCGTCGTACCGGTGCAAGCCCGGTATGTCCCCAAATCCAATCTGCTTTCAAAGGGACATCAAAGATGGCTTCCAGCCTGCTTACCAACTCCGCTGCAATGACTGCGCTCCAGACCCTCCGGAATGTCAGCGCCAGCCTGCAGACGACCGAGAATCGCATTTCGACCGGCCAGCGCGTCGCGACCGCTTCGGACAATTCGGCCTATTGGTCGATCGCTACCTCGATGCGCGCCGACAACGCCGCGCTCTCCGCGGTGTCCGACTCGCTCGGTCTGTCGGCTGCGACCGTCGACACCGAATACACCGCTCTGAACAAGGTCATCGGCGACAGCAACTCCGGCCTCACCAAGCTCCAGGCGCTGCTGGTCGAAGCCAAGACCGCCGGCATTGACCGCACCAAGATCCAGGCCGAAATCACTCAGATCCAGCAGGACATGAAGAACGTGGCCAACGCGGCGACGTTCAACGGCGTCAACTGGCTGAGCACCAACGCCACCACGCCGGCGACGGTCAACCTGGTGTCGTCGTTCTCGCGCGTCGGCGGCACGCCGACGATCAACACCATCACGGTGACGGTTGCCAACTACTCGCTCTACACCTCGACCACGGGCGGCATCCTGGATACGGTGAGCGGCAGCGCGTCGGTCGACACCATCAACATCGGCGCTCTGACCGATTCGGCGGCCGACCAGACCACGATCGATGGTTACATCGCGCAGGTCACCGCCGCGATCAACACGGTCAGCCAGTCCGCCGCCAATCTCGGCGCCATCAAGAACCGCATCTCGAACAACACGGAGTTCGTGAAGTCGCTGATGGACTCGGTGGATCGTGGTATCGGCCAGCTCGTCGACGCCGACATGAACGCGGAATCGACCCGCCTGCAGGCGCTCCAGACCCAGCAGCAGCTCGGCGTTCAGGCGCTCTCGATCGCCAACCAGAACAGCCAGAGCATCCTGTCGCTGTTCCGCGGCTAAGCGGCGCTTTCGAAGACGACCGTGCTCCCCTGGGGAGCACGGTCACCGCCGCGAGCGGCGGATATGAGGGCACGAGGCGTGCCCGGACATCGACTTCCCGACGCACGATGACCTGGCGCGGCCGTTCGAGCCGCCATCGTCCGGCCCGCGGTTGCCGACATCGATCACTTCACCGAACCCTTGTAAAATTGCAGCGCCTCGTCCGCGAACCGGCGTGCTTGCGTCGTCGCGCAACCTTCAGACAAGGTTGGCAGCGGAGTGTCGCCTACGTTCGCATTGCCACGAGGTCATATGCTCAGTCGCGCGCAGATACAGCAACTGCTCAACAATCTGCTGGAGCTCGGGCCGCGACGCCTGATGGCCTTGGGATTGATCGGCTTCGCCGTTCTCGTCACCGTCGTCGGCGGCGCCTACTATCTGAGCCGGCCCGAATTCGAGACGCTCTATACCGGCCTCACCCGCGAGGACGTGACGCGCATGGGCGCGGCGCTGCGCGAGCAGAACGTCACCTTCGACGTCAACACGGCCGGTGATGCGATCTCGGTGCGGCCAAGCCAGACCATGCAGGCTCGCATGCTGCTCGCCGAGAAGGGGCTGCCTACCAGCGCCAATTCCGGCTACGAGCTGTTCGACAAGATCGGCTCGCTCGGCCTGACCTCGTTCATGCAGGAAGTCACCAAGCTGCGGGCGCTGGAAGGCGAGATCGCGCGCACGGTGCAGCTGATGAAGGGCGTCAAGGCGGCCCGGGTTCACATCGTTCTCCCGGTGCGCGGCTCGTTCCGCGCGACCCAGCAGCCGCCATCCGCTTCGGTCGTGCTGCGCACCGATGGTGCGATCGAGGCGCGCACCGCACAATCGATCCGCCATCTCGTCGCGGCCGCCGTCCCCGGTATGAACCGCGACAAGGTGACGGTGCTGGATGCCGACGGCTCGATGCTGCTCGCGGAGGAGGACGAGGCCAGCGCCGCGCCGACCAAGATGGCGAGCCTGCAGAAGACCGTCGGCGGCATGGTGCAGGAGAACATCCGCAAGGCGCTGACGCCGTATCTGGGTCTGGACAATTTCGAGGTCAGCGTCGCGCCGCAGCTCTCCACCGACAAGCGGCAGATCAACGAGACCGTCTACGATCCCGAAAGCCGCGCCGAACGTTCGGTGCGGAACGTGCGCGAGAAGGAGTCCTCGCAGAACGCGGACCGTTCGACGCCGACCACGGTGCAACAGAACCTTCCGGATCAGCAGGTCAATGCCGGAGGCGGCAAGAATTCGAGCGAGGACAAGACGCGGCGCGAGGACGTCACCAATTTCGAGGTGTCGTCGAAGACCACGACGACGGTGAGCGACGGTTATTCTGTCAAGAAGCTCTTCATCGCGGTCCTCGTCAACCGAGCCCGTCTCGTCGCCGATCTCGGTGACAAGAGCAACCAGGCCATCGTCGATAGCAAGCTCGCCGAGATCAGCCAGCTCGCGGCGACGGCGGGTGGGTTGGACAAGCAGCGCGGAGACCAGATTCAGGTCTCGGCGGTCGACTTCATCGAAGGCTCGCGCGAGCTGGCGCCGGTGCCGCCGATCACTTTCGTCGAGATGATCAACAAGCAGCTCGGCAGCATCATCAACGCGGTGACCATTCTCGCCGTTGCCTCGATGCTGGTCTGGTTCGGACTTCGGCCCGCGGTCAACGGCATTCTCACCCATCGCGCCGAGCAGGAGCAGGCCGAAGCGGCCGAGGTCGCCGAGCTCGAAGCTGCCACGGCGCTGGCGTTGGCCGAAAGTCAGGACCCCGAGCTCAACCTCGTCGAGGACCTCGAGGGCAAGATGCAGCGAACGCCGCAGAAGCGGCTGGAGCAGATCGTGCGGCTCGATCAAGCGCAGGCGGCAGCGATCCTTAAAGACTGGATGCGACGCGAGGAGGCGGCATGAACGCGGCAATCGGAAAACTCCTGACGCAGTTCGACGCGAACGGCCGCGCCAAGTCGCCGCCGCCCCCGCCGCCCAAGATCCAGGACGTGCTGACAAGGAAGGAGGTCCGGCGCGAGCCGCAAGCCCAGTCGCAACCTCAGCCGCAGCCGCACGCCCAACCGCAGCTGCAGTCGCCGTTGCCCGCGCTGGAAGCTCCGCCGGCCAATCTTCTCGACGATGCCTATCGGCGCGGCCATGCGGCCGGCGTCGCGGAAGGCGACGCCAGGCTCGCGGAGGAACGCGTCCGCAGCGCGGTCCGGCTCGGCGAGGAGCGCGCGAAATGGTCCGATCAACAGGCGGCCACGATCGTCAACGGTTTCGAGGCGGCTTGCCGTGAGATCGAGACCAATATCGCGAGCTCCGTTGCGCGGATCCTGTTGCCCTTCCTCAACGAGGCGGTCCGCGACAAGGCGATCGGATCGCTGGTCGAACAGATCGCGGCGCTAACCGGCAATTCACCCGTGCCGGCGTTCAAGGTCACCGGCCCGAGCGAGCTTTTGGACCTCGTGAAGGTGCAGCTCGAGAAGACGCGGCGGACGGGCATCGCTTATGAGGCCGCCGACAGCTTCGAGGTCCGCGCCGTGGCCGACCAGACCGTGATTGAGACGCAGATTTCGGCCTGGAGCGAACGCCTCAAGGAGGCGCGCCGGTAGCCCGCCATGAATGAGGTCAAGCCAGAGCTCGTGATCATTCGTCGGAGGAGCGCCTTCGAGGATGAAAAGCCGCATGGCGGCGTCTGGAAGATCGCCTATGCGGATTTCATGACCGCGATGATGGCGTTCTTCCTGGTGATGTGGCTGCTCAACGCGCTCAACCAGGACCAGAAGCAGGTGGTCGCGAGCTACTTCAATCCGATCAAGCTCGCGGAGAATGCACCGGCCCCGAAGGGCCTGAAGGATCTCTCCAAGAAGGAGCCGTCGTCGTTCGAGGGGCAGGACGGCAGGCGCAAGCCGGCCGGGCCGAACGAGGAGCGGCGCGGCGACTCGCCGACGGCGGAGAAGCCGGCCTCCTACGAAGAGAAGGTCCTGTTCCGCGATCCCTATGCGACGCTTGCCGAGATCGCGAACAGCGCGAACCAGGCCTCGGGCCAGCGGCGCGCGGGCGCGCTGACGTCCGCGGAAGAAGACGGCCTCAAGGGCGGCGACGCCTACCGTGATCCCTTCGATCCCGGTTATTGGAAGCTGACGCCGCAGGCGTCCAAGGACGGGGATCGCATCATCGAGAGCGAGCCGCAGGCGCGCCGTGCCAAGGCGGATGACGCCGGCGGAAGCGTGGCGCCGAACGCAGATAGCGCGTCCGCGAGCCTGTCGCCGCTGTTGCCGCCAGGACCGGCGCCGCCGCAGGTGTCACGCGAGGGCAATGCCCAGGCCGGCGCTCAGGCCAATGCCGCTGCGCAGGCGCGTCCCGGCGATACGACGAAGGAGGCCGAACCGCGCGATGCGGCGCAGACGCAGCAGCCGACCGTCAAGCAGCTTCAATCCGCGATCGCGGATGCGCTGTCGGACATCAAGGCCGGCGCGGGACCGGCGGCGGAAGTACGTCAAGTCGAGGAGGGGCTTCTGATCAGCCTGACCGACGATGCGAGCTTCGGCATGTTCGCCGTCGGCTCGGCCGAGCCGCGGCCTGAGCTCATTCGCGTGATCGACAAGATCGGCCCGTTGCTGACGAAGCGGTCCGGCATGATCATCGTCCGCGGCCACACCGACAACCGACCGTACCGGTCGGAAGCCTACGACAATTGGCGGCTGTCGACCGCGCGGGCGCAGATGGCCTATTACATGCTCGTCCGCGCCGGCGTCGATGCGCAGCGGATCGAGCACATCGAAGGCTACGCCGACCGGCGGCCGAAGCTGCCGAACGATCCGGGAGCCGCGCAGAATCGTCGGATCGAGATCCTGATCCGGGAGAAGCGCTCTTGATCAGGACGTTTCTCCGCGCCGTGTTGCTGATGCTGCCGCTCGCGGCGGCAAATGCGTTTGCCGAGCCGGCGCCGCCGTCAGGCGAACAGCCGTATGAGCTGGTGCGCGCGTTGCAGGCCGTGCAGGACGGCATTGCCAACGGCGACACTGCGGCGCACGGCAGCCACATCGCGCTGATCCGGCAGATCGGCGAGAAATTTCTCGCCGCCGATGCCGGCGTGTGGAGCAGTCCGCAGAACGGTCAGGCCGTCGTTGTCTACCTGCTCAGCGGCGGCGCGCCGCAGATCGTCCGCAAGCTGCCGCGCGACAGGATGACCATCGACGAGCGGCTGTTCAACGGTGCGCTCGCCTATGTCGAGGGCCGCCAGGACGAGGCGCGCGAGTTGCTCAAGGACGTCAAGCCGCGCGCGCTTCCCTCAGGTCTCGGCGGACAGGTCGCGCTGGTCCAGGGTGCGCTGTTCGCGCGCAGCGAGGCCTCGTTCGCGATCGAGCGCCTCGACGATGCGCGCCTGCTCCTGCCCGGCACATTGGTGGAGGAGGCGGCGCTGCGGCGCGAGATCCTGCTGGTCGGGCAGGCGGAGGATTTCGACAAGTTCGAGTTCCTGACGCTGGCCTATATCCGCCATTACCGCAACTCGATCTATGCCGGCGATTTCTGGCAGCGCTTCTCCACGGGCCTGACGCAATCGAGCCTGGCGTTCGACGAGCGTCGATTTGCCCGGATCACGACGCTGCTGGAGCAGATCGATCGCGCCGGCCGTCTCAAGCTCTATCTCGTGATCGCACGCGCCGCGATGCTGCGTGGACGGCTGGTCGTGACCCGGCTCGCCAGCGAGCGCGCGCTGACGCTCAGCGCCGATGCGTCGGTGGACCGCGAGCGTGCGCATCTCTTCCGTGGCGCCTCGCGGACGCTCACCGACGAGTATGACGGCGGTCTCGCCGAACTGAAGGCGCTCGATCGGTCGAAACTGCCTGAGCGCGACGTTCCCCTTCTGAATGCGGCGGTTCAGCTCGCGCTCGACATCCGCAAACCCTTCGCCGCAGGATCAGCAACCACGGCCGACAAGCCTCCGGCAACGCCGGCCCGTCTCGACCTCGCATCGTCGACCGCGACCGTCGCGCGTGCGCAGAAGCAGTTCGGCGAGCTCGAACGTCTCACCAGGGATCGCCGTCCATGACCAAGCTCAACGGAACCTCCGGACAGGCTTTCTCGGGCCTCGCCGAAACTCTCAACATGCGCGGGACGTCGCGCTCGGCGAAAGGCGCCGGGGCAAAATCGCAGGCGGACTCGTCGTTCAACGATATGCTCCGCAACGTCTCCAATCTGGCGAAGAAGGCGCTCAAGGAGGAGAACGCAGACGCGAGCGTGAAGGCCGCATCGTTGCGGACGCATCTGGCGCATCCCACCGAAGAGAGCAAGACAAAGGGCGAGACGGTTCACGAACGGCTCGAGCCAACCGACGAAGCCGGGTCCGGTCGCAAGTCGTCCGGCCGCAATGTTGATCCACCGTCGGAACGTCCGGCAGACCACAGGGCGGACGTCGCGGACCGCTCCAGCGTTGTTGCGACGGCCGGACAGGAGCTCGCTGCTGCGCCGGCGGTGAGATCGCAGCTGCTATCGCCGGTGGACGACAGGGCAGAGGCGGCCGTGCGCGACGAACGCTCGTCCACGACCCGGCGCGAAAGCCGGGCTGCGGATACAGCTAGAATCGACGTGGCCGATTCAGCGCCGTCCGCGGCCGCTCCTGCAGGCGCACGCTCACAGGCCATGGCGTCACAGGCGGTCGCAGCCGCGCCGCTAGGCAGCGATGCCACCTCGAAACCAATGCCGGCGGCATCCGGCTTCGAGGCCGTCACAGCCAATGTGGAGCGCGCGGTCAAGGCTTCGGCGCGGGAGGCGTTGCCCGAGGCGACCAAGGTCACCGTGCTCCAGCAGGAAACCCATCTGCCGCCGGCGCAGTTCAATGCTCCGCAACAGGTTGCAAGCGCGGTGGTCGCCGAGCTGAAGGAATCTGCGGCGGCCTCCGCTCTCCCCGATCCCGCGGCGTCGCAGACCAATGCGCCGGACCAGCCGCTCAAGATCCTGACCATCAATCTCGAGCCACCGGCGCTGGGCAACGTCACCGTGCGCCTGCGTCTCGTCGGCACCGAAGTGTCCGTCCACCTTGCGGCCGAACGCAAGGATACCAGCCAGATGCTGGACCAGCAGCGCGATTCGATCCGCGATCTCATGCAGTCGGCGGGCTATGTCGCCGACGTCGCGCCGGTCCAGCACGGCACGCTGGATGGATTCCAGAGCGGCTCCGGCCAATCGCAGTCGCAGCTTTCGAGCCAGCAGCAGCCGCCGTCGCAGTCGCAAGGCTCGTTCGGCGGCGCCAGCTCGTCGTCGCGGCAGTCGGACGGCGAGGCGACGCAGACCCGGCAGGAGCGCCAGTCCAACCAGGAGACGCCTCATGAGCAGGACGTGGCGCCGCAGATTCGTCGCGGCCCTGTTTATCTGTAACGCGGGTGCTGCCGAGGCAGCTGCCGACGGCGCGCGCCCCTGCGAGCGCGAGATGGCGCGTGCGGCCCGGCAGCACGGGATTCCGCTCGGCATTCTCTATGCGGTCGGTCTCACCGAAACCGGACGCCGCGGCGCGTTGCATCCTTACGCGCTCGGCGCCGACAGGCAGACCGTGTTCGCCAAGGACATCAACGACGCGATCGCGGCTTTCGAGACGATGCGGAGCAAGGGCATCAAGCTGATCGACCTCGGCTGCATGCAGATCAACCACTATTACCACGGCGACAAGTTCGCGTCGGTGCGCGCGATGTTCGATCCGGCCCGAAACGTCGAATACGCCGCGCGCTTTTTGAAAGAGCTCAAACAGCGCGAAGGTAGCTGGACCATGGCGGTCGCCCGCTACAATGCAGGACCGAACAACCAGCCGGCTCAGAAGCGCTACGTCTGTCACATCGTCGCCCATCTCGTCTCCAGCGGCTTCGGCGCGTGGACCGACAAGGCGCGCTCGTTCTGTCAGCCGAAGACGACGTGAAGTTGTGCATGGTTCCTCACCATCAGCCCCGCGCAAGCAAGAACCCTCATTGTAACTCCACCCTACCACAGGAGCCCAATCCATGAGCCTCTACGGCATTATGCGCACCGGCGTTTCCGGAATGTCTGCGCAGTCCAACAAGCTGTCGACGGTCTCGGACAACATCGCGAACGTCAACACCACGGGCTACAAGCGGGCTTCGACCGAATTCTCCTCGCTGATCCTGAAGAGCGGCTCGGGCAATTACGATTCCGGCGCGGTCGAGACGACCGTCCGCTACGCAATCAGCGACGCAGGTCATACCCAGTTCACCACGTCGACGACCGACCTCGCCGTCCAGGGCAACGGCTTCTTCGTGGTATCGAATGCCGACAACACGCAGCAATATCTGACGCGCGCCGGATCGTTCGTCCCGGATAGCCAGGGCAACCTGGTCAACGCCGCCGGCTATTACCTTCTGGGCCAACCCGGCCTCGTGACCAACTTTTCGCAGAACAGCCTGGCGGGCATGCAGATCGTGAACATCGCCCAGGTCTCGCAAGTGCCGGTGCCATCGACGGCGGGCACGCTCACGACCGGCAATCTGGATCCGAAGGCGGCCGTCATCGCCGGTCCGCCCGGCCCGGCGTCCTATTCGTCGAAAAGCTCGATCGTCGCCTACAACAATATCGGCCAGGCGGTGACGCTCGACGTCTACATGTCCCATACCGCGACGGCTGCGGGTTCGGATACCTGGCAGGTTCAAGTCTATGATTCGGCGACGGGCACGTCGCTCGCCGCCGCCACCACTTTCACCTTCGACACCACCGCGGCCGGCAGGGGCGCGCTGGCTGGAGCGAGCCCGACGGGCCTCGCCTTCACCGTCCCGGGCGGCGCGGCGATGACCTTGGACCTGTCGAACATGACCCAGGTCGGAGCCGATTTCAGCTTCAAGGCCACCGTCAATGGCAGCGTTCCCGCGGCCATCGACAAGGTCGACGTCGACGAGGCCGGCCACGTGACGGCGATCCTCAAGAACGGGCAGCAGCTGACCCTGTACACGATCATGCTTGCCGATGTGGCGAGTCCCGACAATCTGACGCCGGAGCCGGGCAACGTCTATTCGACCAACATGAACTCCGGCAACGCGCAGGCCGGCAACGCCGGCACCGGCGGGCTCGGAACGATCCAGTCCGGTGCGCTGGAAGATTCCAACGTCGATCTCGCGGACGAGCTGACCGGGATGATCGAGGCGCAGCGCGGCTTCACCGCGAACTCGAAATCGTTCCAGACCGGCGCCGACCTGCTCGACGTCGTCGTCAACCTGAAGCGCTGAATCCTGAAGCGCCCGTCCCGGGCAAGAGCACATCATGTCCCTTACCGCCGCTCTCGATTCCGCCCGCGCCTCGCTCATGGCATCGGGCATCCAGTCCTCGACGATCTCGCGCAACATCGCCGGTGCCAGCGCAGCCGGCCATTCGCGCAAGATCGCGGTGCTGGACAACCTTCCCGGCACGGGCGTCTATGTCGCGGCGATCCAGCGCGCCGCGAGCGGCGGCCTGTTCAATAACGTCCTGACCGCGACGTCTGCCTCCGCCAAGCAGGGCGTGATCTATGACGGTCTCCAGAAGATCGCGGCCGCGACGGTCGATGATCCCGAACTGGAGCAATCGCCGACCGCCCAGCTCACCAAGCTGAAGCAGGCGCTCCAGCAATATGCGAACTCAACCGACAATGCGACCCTGGCGCAGGCCGCGGTGACCTCAGCCAAGGACATGGCGACCACGCTCAACCAGGCGACCAAGACCGTGCAGTCCGTCCGCGAAGGTGCGGATGCCGATATGGCAACATCGGTCGCCAACATCAACCAGCTCCTCGCGCAGTTCGACAAGGTCAACACCGCGATCGTGAAGGGGACGATCTCCGGCGACGACGTCACCGACTATCTCGACCAGCGCGACGACATCGTCTCGAGGCTGTCGCAAGAGGTCGGTGTCTCGATGTCGCTCCGGGCCAATGGCGATGCAGCGCTCTACACCGATAGCGGCGTCGTGCTGTTCGACAAGACGGCGCGAACGGTGAGCTTTGCGGCCACCAACGTCTATACGCCCGGCAACACCGGCAATGCGGTCTATATCGATGGCGTCCCGGTCACCGGCGCCAATTCCGTGATGCCGCTCAAGACGGGCAAGCTCGCCGGCCTCGCCGAGCTGCGCGACAAGGCCACGGTCACGTATCAGAGCCAGCTCGACGAAATCGCGCGCGGCCTGATCGACGCCTTCAAGGAGAGCGATCAGTCGGCAACCCCGACGCTGGCCGACCGGCCCGGCCTGTTCACCTATCCCGGAGCGCCGGCAACGCCTGCGACGGCCGCCATCTCGGTCGGCCTGGCCGGGACGATCAGTGTGGCCGCGTCAGTCGATCCTGCCGTGGGCGGCAACCCCAATCTCCTGCGCGACGGCGCGATCAGCGGCAACGCGGCGTTCAACTACAACACGACCGGCAATGCCGGCTTCTCAGCACGGCTCCAGCAGCTCATCACCGAGATGGACGCGCCGCAGCCATTCGCCGCCGCGGCGCAAGCCAAGCCAAGCGGCAGCGTGATCGAGTTCGCCTCGTCCTCGGCAAGCTGGATCGAAAGCCAGCGCAAGACCGCGGACGACAGCGTCCAGTACCAGAACACGCTGCTCGACCGCAGCGCCGCCGCATTGTCCAACGTCAACGGCGTCAACATGGACGACGAGATGGCGTTGATGCTCCAGGTCGAGCGCACTTACTCCGCATCGTCGAAGATCATTTCCACCGTCGACGAGATGCTGCAGAGCCTGCTGGCTGCCGTGGGGAACTAAGTCATGATGAGCGCGAACTACATCTCGACCCTGATGCTGTCTTCGGCCTTGAGGTCCTCGATCACGAACAATCAGGCCGCGCTGAGCAAGGCCACGAAGGAGGCGACCACCGGCCGTTTCGCCGATGTCGGCCTCGAGCTCGGCACGGGGACGGGCCGCGACGTCAGCCTGCGCGCCGAGTTCAACTTCGCCGACCAGCTCGTCGACACCAACGAGCTCGTCGCCGGCCGCCTCGACGTGACCCAGAACCGGATCACGCAACTCGGCAAGACGGCATCGGACTTCCTCAAGAACCTGATCGCAGCGCGTGACGCCGACAGCGGTGCGCGGATCATCCTGCCGAGCGCATCCGCCAATCTCCAGGATCTCGTCGGCGCGCTCAACGTCTCCTACAACGGCTCGTACCTGTTCGGCGGCATCAATACGCAGACCCAGCCGATCACGAACTACGTCGCGGGCTCGGCCAGCAAGAACCAGCTCGATGCCGACTTCCTGGCGAGCTTCGGCTTTGCGCAATCGTCGGCCAGCGTGAGCACCATCACGCCTGCGCAGATGCAAAATTTCCTCGACAACACCCTTGATCCCGAGTTCGCGAGCCCGGCTTGGGACACCAACTGGTCCTCAGCCACCGACCAGACCCTGTCGAGCCGCATCTCCACGACCGAGGTCGTCGACAGCTCGGTCAGCGCCAACCAGCCCGGCTTCCGCAAGCTGGCCGAGGCCTACACCATGCTGACCGATCTCGGGAACACTGGCCTGAGCAAGGATACGTTCCAGGTCGTCGTCGACAAGGCCATCAGCCTCGTCAGCGGTGCGATCAACGACCTCGCCGTGCTCGGAGGCACGGTCGGCTCGATCCAGCAACGGGTCACCGGCGCGACCGAGAAGCTGAAGATCCAGAAGGACATCCTCAACGACCAGATCGTGAAGCTGGAGGCGGTCGACCCGACCGAGGCTTCGGTCCGGGTCAACACCTTGCAGACCCAGATCAAGACGGCGCTCGCGCTGACCTCGCAGCTCCAGCAGATCAGTCTCATCAACTATCTCTGAGAAAGCTCGATCTTGTCCTGTTGGTTGGTCTCCCGTGCAGAGTGGATCAGATGACGTTTGAAGTCTATGAAGCGGTTGTCGACGAGAGCGGCCATGAGGCGCGGGGCCGCGAGCGGCAGGCGCTCAGCCTCGGCATCGACCGGCTCGAACGGATTCAGCGAGGCGCATTCCACATCGAGGAGCAGGTCGAGAGCCTGCTCTATGTCCGGCGGCTGTGGACCATCTTCATCGAGGACCTCTCGCATCCCGAGAACGGGCTTCCGGACCAGCTGCGGGCCGACATCATCTCGATCGGCCTGTGGGTGGTCAAGGAAGCCGACCGCGTTCGCGACGAGAAGTCGAACGACGTGATGCAGCTCATCGAAATCAACCGCCTGATCCGAGACGCTCTTTGATGAAGATCTCCTTGCGCGCCGGCGAACGGATCTACGTCAACGGCGCGGTGCTGCGCGTCGACCGCAAGGTCTCGGTCGAGCTCGTCAACGACGTGATGTTCCTGCTCGAAGGGCAGGTCATGCAGGCATCCGACGCCACCACGGCGATGCGGCAGCTCTATTTCATCGTCCAGCTGATGCTGATGAACCCGACCGACGTCCGGGACGCGTCAGTGCTCTACGCGCAGCACCACGCCGCTCTGCTCGCCGTGTGCGAGAACCGCGAGATGCTCGACGGGCTCGCCGCGGTCGACGAACTGGTCGGGACGACGCGCTACTTCGAGGCGCTCAAGCGCATCCGGGCGCTGTTCCCGGTGGAGCAGGCCATCCTGGCAGGCGCCGCGACCCATTCCCCATTCCAGGCTGCCTGACAGCGGAGAGGCCAGATGAACGTCACCAGCGCGACCGACACGACCAGCAAGTCGTCCAACTCGACCACGACCACGTCGAGCAACAGCGTCGACTACAACACGTTTCTTCAGCTGCTCGTTGCGGAAATGAAGTACCAGGATCCGACCAATCCGATGGACACCGCGCAATATATGAGCCAGTTCGCGCAGCTCTCGACGGTCGAGCAGGCCATGCAGACCAATTCGAAGCTGGATGCGCTGCTGTCCTCGCAGTCGCTGTCACAGGCCAACGGCTTGATCGGAAAAACCGTCAGCTTCACCGATGCGACCGGCGCCAGCTTCACCGGCAAGGTGGTTTCGGTCTCCATCAACAGCGACGGGTCCATCGCGACCCTCGAGAACGGCACGAAGGTTGCGGTCGGCCCCGGCCTCACGATCAGCCAGTCATGAACGAGCGGGACGCCCTCGACATCGTCCAGGCCGCGATCTGGACCATCATCGTCGCCTCCGGGCCCGCGGTCGGCGCCGCAATGCTGGTCGGCACCGTGATCGCTCTGATCCAGGCGTTGACCCAGATCCAGGAGGTGACGCTGACCTTCGTCCCGAAGATCATCGTCATTCTCCTCGTCGTCGCCGTCTCTGGCTCCTTCATCGGTGCGCATCTGTCCACCTTCACCGAGATGGTCTATTCGCGCATCGAGCACGGCTTCTGATCGCCAAAGCATGATCCGGAAAAGTGCGAAGCGGTTTTCCGGAAAGATCATGCGTAAACAACAACCAGAAGCGCGATCATTCCAAATCTGATCGCGCTTCGCGGGCCACCACCCTCGCGTAAGCTCTGGGCGGCAGATTGCGAGCCGGATCCTCTGCCGGTGACCCATGGCCGATACGTTAGCTGCTAGCCTGCCCAGCCCGCGACGCCTCGGAGCGGACGCCTTCTTCGCAGCCGGGATCGTGACCATGCTCACGATCCTGTTCCTGCCGATCCCGCCGATCCTGATCGATCTCGGACTTGCCTTCTCCATCGCACTGTCGGCGCTGATCCTGATGGTCGCGCTGTGGATCCAGCGGCCGCTCGATTTCTCGGCCTTTCCGACCGTGCTGCTGATCGCGACGATCCTGCGCCTGGCGCTGAACGTCGCGACGACACGCCTGATTCTGTCGCGCGGCGGGGAGGGCGAGCACGCCGCCGGCTACGTCGTGGCCGGCTTCTCCAAATTCGTCATGGGCGGGGACTTCGTCATCGGCCTGATCATCTTCGCGATCCTGGTCACGGTGAACTTCGTCGTGATCACCAAGGGCGCGACGCGCATCGCCGAGGTCGGCGCCCGCTTCACCCTGGACGCCATTCCCGGCAAGCAGATGGCGATCGACGCGGATCTGTCGGCCGGCCTGATCGACGACAAGGAAGCCCAGCGCCGGCGCCGCGAGCTCGAAGAGGAGAGCGCGTTCTTCGGCGCCATGGACGGCGCCTCGAAATTCGTCCGGGGCGATGCCATCGCCGGCCTGCTCATCACCGCGATCAACATCTTCGGCGGCATCATCATCGGCGTCACCCATCACGGCTTGACGCTGTCGCGCGCGGCCGACGTCTACACCAAGCTCTCCGTCGGCGACGGCCTGGTGTCGCAGATGCCGGCGCTGATCGTATCGCTGTCGGCGGGCCTGCTGGTCTCCAAGGGCGGCACCAGGGGCTCGGCCGAGCAGGCGGTGCTGCGGCAGCTCGGCGGCTATCCGCGCGCGGTCTCGGCCGCCGCGCTGATGATGTTCGTGCTCGCCTTGATGCCGGGGCTGCCGATGGCGCCGTTCCTGCTGCTCGGCGGCGTCATGGCCTTCGTCGGCTACTCCCTGCCGAAGCGGCAGGCGGCGTTGAAGCAGAAGGAGGATGCGCGCAAAGCCGACGAGCGCGCCCAGGCCGACGCCAAGGAATCCGTCAAGGAGCAGCTCAGGACCGCGGAAATCGAGCTGGCGCTCGGCGGCCATCTGTCGGTCCATCTGCTCGGCTCGCGCACGGAGCTTGCGCACCGCGTCGCCAAGATACGCAAGAAGTTCGCCAAGCAGTATGGCTTCGTCATTCCCGAGATCAAGCTCAGCGACAATCTCTCGATCGACCCCAAGGGCTACCAGATCCGGATCCACGATACCCGCGTCGCCCATGGCGAGCTCAGGCTCGGCGAGGTGCTGGTGCTGGTCGACAAGGACGGCAAGCCCGACGTGCCCGGCGAGGAGGTGATCGAGCCCGCCTTCGGCATGAAGGCGCTGTGGGTGACGGAAGCCTTCACCGACGAGGTCAGGCGTCAGGGCTGCAAGCCGGTCGACAATCTGTCGGTGCTGCTCACGCATCTCAGCGAGGTGATCCGGGCCAACCTCGCCCAGCTGTTGTCCTACAAGGACATGCGCGCCCTGCTCGACCGGCTCGATCCCGAATACAAGCGCCTCGTCGAGGATCTCTGTCCGTCGCAGATCTCCTATTCGGGCCTGCTCGCGATCCTGAAGATCCTGCTAGCGGAGCGGGTCTCCATCCGCAATCTTCACCTCATCCTCGAAGCGATCGCCGAGATCGCGCCGCATGTGCGGCGCTCCGAGCAGGTCGCAGAGCACGTGCGCACCCGTCTTGCCCAGCAGATCTGCGGCGACCTCTCCGAAAACGGCGTGCTGAACGTGGTCCGCCTCGGCAATCGCTGGGACCTCGCGTTCCACCAGAGCCTGAAGCGCGACGGAAAAGGCGACGTCGTCGAGTTCGACGCCGATCCGCGCCTGATCGAGCAGTTCGCGACCGAAGCCAGCGCTGCGATCCGCAAGTTCACCGAGAACGGCACCAGCGTGGTCCTGGCGGTGACACCGGAAGCGCGGCCCTATGTCCGGATGATCCTGGAGCGGGTGTTCCCGACCTTGCCCATCCTGTCGCACGTCGAAGTCGCGCGCAGCGCCGAGATCAGGGCGCTCGGAGCCGTGTCGTGATCTCCGGCCTTACCGACAGCGTGCTGGTGACGTTCATCGTGTTCTGTCGCATCGGCGCCTGCCTGATGCTGGTGCCCGGCTATTCGAGCATCAATGTGCCGGCCCAGGTTCGCCTGTTCGTCGCGCTGGTCACGACGCTCGCGCTGACGCCGGTCCTGATCGCGATCCTCAAACCTCTCACCGACAATGCGGCGCCGCTGACGCTGGCGCTGCTGATCTGCTCCGAGCTCGTTGTCGGCAGCGTGATCGGGCTCGGCGGCCGCGTGTTCTTCCTCGCGCTCCAGACCATGGCGACCGTGATGGCGAGCGCGATAGGCTTGAGCAACATCCCGGGCACGCCGGTCGGCGACACCGACCCGGCGCCGGCCCTGGTGCCGCTGATCATGGCCGCCGTCACCACGCTGTTCTTCATGACCGACCAACACTGGCAGGTGCTGCGCGGGCTGATGAACTCCTACGACGTCTGGCATCCCGGCAACAGGATCGGCGGCAGCATGGCGCTGGACCAGCTCGTCGGGCGCCTGTCGGAAGCCTTCGTGCTGACGCTGCGGATCACCAGCCCCTTCATCGTCTATTCCGTCATCGTCAACTTGGCGGTCGGCCTGATCAACAAGCTGACGCCCGCTATTCCGGTCTATTTCATCTCGGTGCCGTTCGTGCTGTTCGGCGGCTTCCTGCTGCTTTATCTCACCAGCGACGAGCTCCTGACGCAGTTCATGCTCGGCGTCTCCTCGTGGCTCGCGGAGTGACCGGTTATGACGTCGCGCGCTGACAAGCTCGGCCGGATGGTTTCGCTGGTGAAACTTCAGCTGCGGCTGTCCGAATGGCAGCTTGCGCATCTGCGGCAGCAGGAGCGCAGCCTGGATGACGAGCAGGAATGGCTGGTCAGGGCCCTGAACGACGGCAAGCCGCCGGCGGGATCGTCGAGCGATTCGATCGCACGGCGTCTCAACAGGACGAGCGTCGGCGCCCGCGCCGTGAAGGAGCAGGCCTCGCAGCAGCTCGACCAGGTTCGCTGCGAAAGTCGCCGCGTGAAACAGCTCGAGGAGGTCGCAAAAGCGGCTCTCGCCGACAAGCTCCGTGACGCGGAGAAGCGATCGCTCGAGGAAATGACGGGCGTAAGCCCAGCCGTGCGCGAGTGGACGCCGCGGCCAGACAGCCGGAACAAGACATGATCGTGACAGCGACACATGACCTCGTCCTCGACGTCCTCGAAGCCGCCGACCCCGCGGCGCAGCGCGCGGCAACTGCGAAGCTCGACGCCCTGAAATCAACCGGCGCGGACTTCGCCGCCTCGATGGAGGCAGAGGCCGGCAAGGCCAAGGCTGCTGCGGCTGATCAGTCCGCGGCGACGATGTCCGAGGCGCAGTCGGGCGTCGTCAACGGCGCGCCGGTGCAGGTCATCAAGGCGCCGGCCTCCGGCGAGGTGTACCGGAAGTTCGAGGCCTACATTCTGCAGACCTTCGTCGAAGCGATGCTGCCGAAGGAGTCGGAGGAGGTCTTTGGCAAGGGCACGGCTGGCGGTATCTGGAAGTCGATGCTGGCGGAACAGCTCGGCAGCCAGCTGGCCAAGGGCAAGGGCATCGGCATTGCCAGTCAGCTCGCCGCCGGGCAGCCGGCTGGACCGGACGTGACGGGGAAAGCCGGGTGATCCGGCAATTGGTGACAAAAGTTGAAGGGTGAATTCGTGATGCAGGCACAAGAAAGCGCGGCGACTTCGATGATGGAGCAGCCGGTCGCGGACATCGAGGCGACGACGGAAGCGGAAGCAGGGGATGCGCTGTTGCCCGCGCTGCTGCCGAATCCCGGCGGCGAGGTGATCATCGATGCCACCGACGCAGCGAAATCTGACGAGATGCGCGGCCTGCTGGCGGCGATCCGCCGGCTCGAAAGCATCGTCGAGGAGGAGACGGTCGCGCTTACGACCGGAAAGAAGGTCGATTTCGACGATTTCAGCGCCCGGAAGAGTCGGAGCATGCTCGAATTCGTCCGCCTGATGCGGGCACGGATGCACCTCGGCAGCGAGATCGAGATCACCGAGGAGATCCAGCGGTTGCGCGAGAAGCTGGAACGGAATCGCTCCGTGCTCGAAATGCACTACGACGCGGTGCGCGAGGTCGCGACCATCATCGTCAAGGCGGTCAGGGATGCCGAGTCGGACGGCACCTATACCGGCCGCGCAACACAGGACGGAAAATGATCAGACTGGTGCTGGCCGGGCTCTGGGTTTGCATCCTGACGGCAGGCACGAGCTATGCCGTGGCCTATTGGAAGGAGAACGGCAGCCTGCTGCCGGCGAAGGACGAATATCTCGACGGGCTGCAATATCAGAAGACGCGGCCGCTGAGCGTGCCCATGGTCGAGAACGGCAACGTGCAGGGCTACATCGTCGCGCGCTTCGTCTACACCGTGGAGGCGCGGACCCTGCATCAGCTCAACGTTCCGCCGGAGCCGTTCGTCGTCGATGAGGCCTTCCGCAGGATCTACGCCGACGACCGGCTCGATTTCAGGAAGCTCGCGCGCTACGACCTCTCCATCCTCACGACCGCCATCAAGCAGCGCGTCAACGAGCGCATGCAGGCCGACGTGGTCCAGGACGTCCTGGTCGAGGACTTCAACTACGTCTCGAAGGAGGAATTCCAGCAGAAGCCATAGGACCGCCCTGAAACGATGCTTCCGCTCGGGCGGGCCTGGATTCCGTGATCTCCGCTGCTGAATGTTCAAACGGCCTCTGCGAAGGGTGCTCCGCAGAGGCCGTTGTCGATTTTGCAGCGCTGTGCGTCGATTTTGCAGCGCTGTGCCGCGTTAGTTGCCGGCCGGATACGCAGCCGGAGCGGCGTGTGCCCTGTTCAGGAGGATTCCGACCTCGTCGAGCTCCTGCATCGGGACGTCGAAGGTCTCACCGGCCGGAATGTTGAGACGATAGCCGACGTAGCGCCGGGCCACGATCGCGTCGAAGCCGAGGCGGTCGCGGAGTTTCTTGCGCAGCTTGCTGACGTGGCTCTCGATCACGCTCTCGTCGAAGGTCGCTTCGAAGATGCCGTAGACGGCGTTGAAGATCTGCGTCTTGGTGATCCACTTGCCGTGGTTGCTCACCATATATTCGAGAATGCGCAGCTCGCGGCGGGGCAGGGTGAGGGCGCGGCCCGCGATCTCGGGGTCACGGCCGTTGAAGAAGACCTGGATCCTGCTCTCGCAGGGCTTTGGCAGCTCACCCACCCGGCGACGCGCGATCGCGGCCGTCCGGGCCAGGATCTCGCGCAGGTGAATCGGCACGTGCACGACGTCGTCCACGCCCGCTTCGAACAGCTCCAGCGTGTTCTTGAGCATCTTCTGGCCGCTCATGGCGATGATGGGAGCCGAGGAGCGCTTGCGCATCGCCCGCGGCAGGCTTCCGCGGCCGTCGCAGTCCCCGAGCAGGAAGGCGTCCACCGCCGCGAGGTCCGATTCACTCGCAGATTGCAGCCAGTCCCAGAATTCTCCGGAAGAGAAGCCGATCGACGATACGCCTTCGCGAACGAGCCCTCCGACGTAGCTGTTCGCGACGCTCTCGCGATCATCAACGATAATATACATCAGTCTTTCGCCCCTGTTTCGCACTTGTTGCGGCCGGTTGGTTGTTTGTGATGCCCCGGCTTGGCAACGATGCTGTTTGACGACATTCCATCCCGCGAACCGTTATTATGGTTTCGATATTCGCGGGCAGCCCTACGCATTCAGTGCCTGCGTCTCGCAGGCCTGCTACTTCCAACTCGATACTGAAACGCTTACTGCGTGAGGCTCGGCGGGTGCCTTACGGATCACCTCGCGGAGCGGATCGAGAAACGACCTAGATCAGTTGCGCCAAGTTGCTCATTGCGTCCGAACGCGACTGAAACTGTGTCGATCTCCTCGCCAACTGGCGAGAATCACTTGATTAGGACCGTAACGATTGCCGTTTTCCGATCAAGCGTGCGCCACAAAGCGATTGCTATTTGTGCTTGATGCTGTTGGTTCGCTTCGAGTTGTTTCTTGGTATATCCAATCGCATCAGTTGATTTGGAAACTAAACCAGTTCTGCACCGTAGGCGGTCTATAGTTCTGCATCCCCGTACAATTACAGCCCTTTTGGGTGGTGCGGTTCGTCATGCAAATCGAGGGATTTTCAACCCGGGATTGAGGGTCAAAGTCCTGTTTCCACATGCGACAATTCGACTCATGTGTTGCGTCTGGACTCCAGCTTGGCGAAATCTTGGCGAGTGTGTGGCTTTCGAGTCGCACTCGCGCTACGTGCGCGACGCGTTCTGCTCATGTGACGTCGCTTCGCGCGCGATGAAATGTTTTCGAAACGCACGTTTCAGGCAAGCTTCGACGCATACCGTCGCCGTTCGACAGATCGAACCGAACGGAGCATTGCCACATGTTGTCCGATGGACAAGCTCGTCCCAACGTGACCGTTGATGCTGCAGCAGCGGCGAGGCCGGCTGCGGAGGCGCGCGATACAAAGGACGATGCTGCACGAACCGCGAAACCCGCCGCGAGCGCAAAGCGTCTTGCGGCGAGCGATGAAGCTCTGGCGAAAGAGGCGCTCGAGGGCTTGAAGCGTATTCGCGCCAAGGCGCGCCTCGACAAGATGGCGATACCGAAACCTGCGCCGGCCGTGATCAAGCCGGCCGTGATCGTGGCCAAGCCGCCGCCGCCGCGCCCGAAATGGGTCGTGCCGCTCGCAACGCTGGCGGTTGCCGCCATTCTGGTGGTCTGCGCCTGCACGGGCGTGATCGCCTATCTCACCACCACGCAGCCGGTCCAAAGCAACGTTGCGGCCAACGCCGAGATCAGGAATCTGCGCGAGACGGTGGCGCAGCTGCGCAAGCAGGTGTCGGGCGTGTCCGAAAATCTGGACGGCCTGCGCACCGCGGTCGATCAGTCGAGCAAGGCCACCAACGACCGCTTCGGCAGGTTCGCCGAGAACCTGGACCGCATCGAGCGGGTGAGCTCGTCCTCCACGGCGAAGCTCGACAGGCTCGCCCAAGCACAGGTTCAGGTCCAGGCCCCGGCACCTGCAACCGTTGCATCGCCGACATCGCCGGCACAGGCGATGCCGATGATGGCCTCGGTCGCTGCGCCCGAGGTGACGGGTTCGGTTGCGCCGTCGGCGCCGCGCAAGGTCATCAAGGGCTGGTCGGTCCGGCAGGCCTATGAGGGAATTGCGATCCTGCAAAGCCCGAATGGCGTCATCGAAGCCGTGCTGGGACAGCAGGTGCCCGGGCTCGGCCGTATCGAGGACATCAGGAACGAGAATGGGCGTCTGGTGGTGGAGTCCAGCGGAGGCGTCGTCTATTCCTCGCGCAAGGCGGCGCCGTGACCGGCGCGACCTTCTACTGGCGGTGATGCTCGAAGCTGGTGCAGAGCAGATCGACCTCGGTCTCCGCAATCGGCGCGCGAAACAGGCGGCAGCTGAACTCCACCGTGGTCTTGTTGTCCGTGGCGGTGCGATCCTCTCGAAGGAAGATGCATCGCCTACAGACGTCGGTGTGGTGCCGCTGCTCGGCCGCGTCCGACCGATCCAGCACATGCCGGACCGTGTCGCGAAAGCGGATCTTGACGTCGTAGTCGAGGACGGCAATTGCCTCGACGAGAACGTTGGCGGGGTCGCGCACCAGGAACTTCTTGCCTTGCTGCGTCACGCTCAGCGTCACCGAGCGTTTGTCCTTGGCCGAGCGCTTGCGCTCGAGATAGCCGAGCCGCTCGAGCTCGCCGATGATGAACGAGGCGGTGCCGCGCGTGGTGCCGACGTAACTGGCCAGCGCTGAAGGCGTTCGGGAGAACGGGTTGGCACGGGAGAGGAAGCGCAGCGCCATCCACTCGCGGTCGCGCAATCCGTGCTTGGTGCCTTCGAACCACAGGATCCGCGCGACCTGCTCCAACAGTTCAATCGATTCGCGAGCCAAATTCATTTCAATTCCGGGCGGGATAAAACTTTATTCAATTGAGCCATGAGTAAGCACAATCTGGGTGACGAGTTCGAAGCACTCGAGCGGTCTTTCGTCCTGCCGGACGGCGGATCGCGCGGGAAGACCGTCTTCGTGTCCGGAGATGGAACTTCCGGTCGTGGAACTAGAGCGCCACAAAGAAAGTTCGAGTAAATCGTTCGGCTCAACTCATCCGAAAATTTCAATCAAATCACGTCGGCTCACGCGCGGATTGACGATGATGTGCGGTGATTGCGCAACATGATGCGTCATTATCGCCACTGCGATGTCCATTTGTTGCGGTCGAAGCGTCCCAGAAGCGTGAGTCGACGCATTCCCTGCAGCGCCGCGCGGGGTGGCTGAACCGTTTTCTCGGTTAATGGATGTTGCGATGCGATGCGGCTGGACGGTTAAGTCGCAGCACGAGCGAGTGCGGGAAAGTCAGAGTATCGTTGGAAAAGAGCAGCAGCGCCGTTCAACGTCAAGCGTACGGCATTTGCAGCCAACATCGATTGCGATGAGCCCGATGCCAGAGAACTGCACCGGGGAAGCTGCGCTGGAACAAGTCTGACGACAGCGCACTCGCGGGCTGGTGATTTGCGTTTCGCGAGCGATTATTGGCGAATGCGCCGCTCCCTGGGTACCAGGCAGCAGGAAGGGAAATAGCCAATGAGCTTCGAAACTACCATGACATCCGACGTTGTCGGGCTGACGAAAGTCGCGCCGGTCTCGCGCCGCGGATTCATGAGCGCGACCGCAGCCGTGGCCGCCGGCTACACGCTGGCGGCAGGTCCGGTGCGGGCCGAGGTGATCACGACGGACACCAGCGGCCTCCAGGTCGGTGACGCCAAGATCAAGGTCGGCTCCGAAGAGATGCCTGCCTATTTCGCCCGCCCGGCCGGCAACACCAAGGCTCCCGTGATCATCGTGGCGATGGAGATTTTTGGCCTGCACGAATACATCAAGGATGTGACGCGTCGCCTCGCCAAGCTCGGCGCCTTCGCGATCGCGCCGGACTATTACTTCCGCAAGGGCACCGATCTCACCAAGGTCTCGGACATCAAGGACCTGCTGCCGATCGTCAATGCCAAGCCCGACGCCGAGCTGCTGTCCGATCTCGACGCGACGGTGGCATGGGCGGGATCGCAAGGCGGCGATACGGCGAAGCTCGGCATCATCGGCTTCTGCCGGGGCGGCCGTACGGTTTGGGAATATGCCGCACATAGCAGCACACTCAAGGCGGGCGTTGCCTTCTACGGCACCGTGGTCGACCCCGAAAATCCGCTGTGGCCGAAGAGCCCGATGCAGCTCGCACCCGAGATGAAGGCGCCGGTGCTCGGCCTCTATGGCGGTGCCGATACCGGCATCCCAGTCGCGCAAGTCGAGCAGATGAAGGCCGCGCTCGCGCAGAACAAGAAGACGGCCGAGTTCAAGATCTATCCCGAAGCGCCGCACGGCTTCCATGCCGACTACCGCGGCAGTTACCGCAAGGACGCCGCGGAAGACGCCTGGAAGCAGGCGCAAGCCTGGTTCAGGAAATATGGCGTCCTGAGCTGACGCTGGACACGAAGGGCGGCCGATCGGCCGCCCTTTTTATTTCAGCGCAACGATCTCACTTCACCATCGCACCATAGACGATGTCCTGAACCTGCTCGCGATAATATTTCCTGAGCTCGCCCGGCGCTGCCGTTCCTACCACCACGACGAGACGTTCCTTGGGATCGCAGAAGAATTGCGTCCCATACGCGCCGTTCCAGGTGAACTCGCCGGGATTGCCGGGGACCGACGACAGGCCCTCGCTGGTGCGGACCGCGACCGAAAGGCCGAAGCCGAAGCCGCCGCGATGCGGCTCGACGTTTGCCACGTTGTTCTTGATCTCGGGACCGAGATGGTTGGTGGTCATGTGGTGCACAGTCTTCGGTCCGAGAATGCGCTGGCCGTCGAGCTCGCCGCCATTGAGCAGCATCTGTCCGAAGCGGAGGTAGTCGCCGACCGTGGCGAATGAGCAGGCGCCGCCGCAGTCGAATTTGGTCGGCGTGTCCAAGAGCTTGATGGCCTGCGGCTTTCCGGTCAGCGGATCGTTGGCAAAGGGGCGGGCGAGGCGAGGGCGCTGCGCATCGGTCGGGTGGAAGGTCGCGTCCTTCATGCCGAGCGGCTGCCACACATTGGCGGCGAGGTATTCGCCGAGCTTCTGCTCGCTCACCTTCTCGACCACGGCGCCGAGCACGTCGATCGAAAAGCCGTATTCGAAGGTGGTCGAGGGCTGCTGTGCTAGCGGCAGCTTGGTGATGCGGTCGACGAAGGCTTGCGTATCGCCTTCGATCGCCGGCGCGATCCCGTCAGGATATTGCCGAGCCACCGGACTCGAGCTGTCGGGGCGGCCGCCATACATCAGACCGGAGGTGTGGCGGTAGAGGTCATGGATGAAGATCGGCGAGGCCTGCGGTTCGAGCTTGAGGGACCCGTCCGCCTGGGGCACGCCGACCTTCATGTCGGCAAAGCCGGGATAGTAGTCGGACAACTTGGCCTGGAGCGGCAGCCGGCCCTGCTCCATCAGCGTCAGGCCAGCTACCGCCGCCATCGGCTTGGTCATCGAGGCCAGCGCGAAGATCGCGTCGATCGGCATCGGCGTGCCCTTGTCCGGGTCGAGCATGCCGTAGGCCTTGTAGTGTACGAGCCTGCCGTCGCGTGCCACCGCGACGACCGCGCCGGGCACGCGCTTGGCGGCGATCTCGCGCGCGAAGAAGTTATCGAGACGTGCGAGCCCCGGCTTGGAGATGCCGGCGTCGTCGGGATTGGTTTCGGGCAGCGGCGCAGCGTTGGCTGCGCTGAACGTGATGATGGCAGCCGCTGCGATCATGGCGATCGTCTTGTTCATTGCATCCTCCCAAGAGGCGAGCTCGTTAGGCCGTGGCTCGCTCGACAACCAGATCACGACCGCACCGGAATGAAGTCAAGCGCAGGCAGGGCATGTCTGGGACGCGCGGGAAATGCGGGAACCTTATCGTCCTTCGCCCGCGCGCCACAGCGCATCGAGGCCGTGCCGGTAGGTCGGGCAAGTCAAGGTGACGCCGAGCTCGTGCTTCAGCTTCGCGTTGGAGACGCGAGCGCTGCTGGCATAGAAGCTGCGGGCCATCGGCGACATCTCGGCGGTAGCGAACGGCTCTTCGGGCGGCGGTGCAACGCCCATCAGCTGCGCGGCATAGGTGATCACGTCCTGCGGCGGCGCGGGCTGGTCGTCACAGACGTTCCAGATGCCGCCCTTCGGGTGATGAACAGCGGCGATGATCGCGCTCGCGAGGTCGTCGACGTGGATGCGGTTGAAGACCTGCCCCGGCTTGATGATGCGCCGGGCCGTGCCAGCGCGCAGCGTCGCCAGTGCGTTGCGGCCGGGACCATAGATGCCGGCGAGCCGGAGGATCGCGGCATCGCCACCGGTCGCATCCGTCCAGGCCTGCTCCGCCGCGATCCGCATTTGCGCGCGCGCGAGCGCAGCCTGCGGCGGCGTGCTCTCGTCCACCCGTCCACCGCCGTGGTCGCCATATACGCCGATGGTAGAGAGATAGATGACCTTGCAGCGGCGCGCGGCCAGCGCGTCACCGAACGCATCGAGTGCGGGATCGCCGGTGCTGCCGGGCGGAATCGAGACGAGAAGGACATCGGCCTCGCTGATGCGTTCGGCTGTCGCGCGGTCCGGGCCTCTCCCGGAGAAAGCATGCAGCTCGATGCCGGGGAGATCATCCCGCTGCGCGGGATCGCGCACGGTGCCGGCGATATGCGTGAAGGCGCCGCCGAATCTGCGAACGAAATGCCCGGCGCTGTAGCCGAAGCCGAGAATGAAGAGCCGCATGCCTTTGCCGTGCCGGTCGGAGTTCCATCGCGCCGCTGCGCGCGTCTCCGCTCATAAGAGATTTTTGGGGCGGGCAAAAGATATTGCGATTTGTCTCGGCCGCCGCCTCGAGCGATGATTGCACCTCATCGAGGGCATCATGATGCATGCAGAAGCGGTCACCATCGCGCCGTCAGGCGCCGCCGACCTGATCCGGCAGGCCGCCGCGCTGATCTTCGACGTCGACGGCACCCTCGCCGAAACCGAGGAGCTGCACCGGCAGGCCTTCAACCATGCTTTCGCGCGCCATGGGCTCGGTTGGGAATGGGACCGCGCAGTCTACAAGGACCTGTTGCGAGTGACCGGCGGCAAGGAGCGCATGCGCGCCCACCATGCAAGGCTGGAGATCGCCGTGCCACTATCCGACGCGGACATCGCGGAGCTCCACCGCATCAAGACCGCGCATTATGCCGGGTTGATCGAGACCGGCTGCTGTCCGTTACGGCCGGGCGTGGCGGAACTGCTGGCTGCGGCGAAGGCGCGCGGCCAGCGGCTTGCAATCGCGACCACCACCTCGCACGCCAACATCGACGCACTGCTCTCGCAGGCGCTGGGGCCGCGTTGGACGGGGGATTTCGACGCGGTTGTCGCCGGCGACGATGTCAGGCACAAGAAGCCCGCGCCGGACGTCTATCTCGAAGTCCTGGCGCGGCTGCGGCTGGATGCGCCCGACTGCGTCGCGATCGAGGATTCCGCCAACGGGCTGATCGCGGCCTCGCGGGCCAACATTCCGGTGCTCATCACCCGCAGCCTATATTTCCGGGACGATGATTTCAGCGATGCGCGGGCCGTGCTGGACGATCTGTCCGGGCTTGGATGAGGCGCCAAACCAAACGCCGAAAACAACCCCATGCACAGTAGATCACGCCGGCGTGATCGCCGTCCTCAGTGGACGCGATGGCTTGCCCTATCGTTTTCAGACTGCTCGACAATTTGTGCGATCGGGCTCGACTGGTGATGCACCAGGCGCCAGCCGTCGCCGACGCGGCGAAAATGGTTCGCAGCAGCCAAGGCGGTGCCGTCGACGATCTCGATGCAGAGCACGCGGGCGCTGTCGCCGTCGATGATGGCCTGCGGCTCGGCGCAGACGATCTGGGGCCGTTCCGGGTTCTGCAGGATGTCGCGCCAGCTTCCGATCACCGTGGCCCGCCCGATGATCGCCGGCCAGCCGGGATGAATGCAGGAAATGGTGTCGTCATCCGCCCACATCCGCTGCATTTCCTCGAAATCGCCGGCCGAAAAGGCGGCGTAGAAGGCCGCGTTCGCGGCGATGACCTTGCTGTCCTTTGCCATGCCTCCCGGGTGCGGCAATGACAGGCAAAAATCAAGCGAGACTTCCGTCGATTTTGAACGCAGTGCAGCATTGCATGCCCTGTGGTCAGGCCGCGACGTGCGCCTCCACCGCCCGCCGCGCGCCATCCTTGTAGAGGCGGCCGAGCGCCGTGGTGACGGCCTCGCGCAGGCGCGGCTCGGCACCAAACGCCCCGAACACCTTCGTAACCCCGAGCAGTGCGGGCGCGAGCCGCTCGGCGGCGGGTCCCGCCTCGCGCGCCAGCGACGCGAACTCGGCGGCGAGCGGATCACGCACGTCGATCGCGCGGCCGTGCTCATCTGTTGCGGTGACGTAGCGCATCCAGCCGGCCACCGCGAGCGCATGGGTTGCGATTGGCAAATCCTTGCGCAGGCGATCCTGCATCGCGCCGAGCAGGCGCTGTGGCAGCTTCTGCGAGCCGTCCATCGCGATCTGCCAGGTGCGGTGATGCAGCGCCGGATTGGCGAAGCGCTTCAGTAGCGAGGCGCGATAGGCGGCGAGGTCGGTGCCTACAGGCATGGTCAGCGTCACCGCAGCCTCCTCCATCACCTGCGCGGCGAGGCGCGCGAAGTGCGGATCCTGCATGGTGTCGGCGATAGTCTCATAGCCCGCGAGATAACCGAGATAGGCGAGCGCCGAATGGCTGGCGTTGAGCAGCCGCAGCTTCATCAGCTCGAACGGCTTGACGTCGGCGACGAGTTCGACGCCTGCCGCGGCAAGATCGGGCCGGCCTGCGGTGAAACGATCCTCGACCACCCATTGCGTGAAGGGCTCGGTCATCACCGGCCAGGCGTCGCGCATGCCCAGTGCCGATGACACCGCATCCCGGTCGGCATCCGTCGTCTCAGGCACGATGCGGTCGACCATGGTCGAGGGAAAGGCGACCGTATCCGCGATCCACTTGCCGAGATCCTTCGACCGCAGCGCGGCGAACTGCGTCACGATCCGCTGCACGGTGTGACCATTGGCGGCGAGGTTGTCGCAGCACAGCACCGTGAAGGGTGAGAGCCCCTGGGCACGCCGGCGCGCCAGCGCAGCCACGAGGAAGCCGGGCGCCGAGCGAGGCGCATCGGGGTTGTTGAGGTCGTGCACGATGTCGGGATGCCGCTCGTCGAGATCGCCGGTCTGCGGCGTGTGGCAATAGCCCTTCTCGGTGACCGTGAGCGAGACGATGCGGGTGGCGGGATCGGCCATTTGCCCGACCAGCCGCGCCGGGTTCTCGCGCGCGACGATGCTGTCGAGCAGCGCGCCGATGACGCGATGCTGGGTGCCTTCCGCCGACCGGATGGCAACAGTGTAGAGATGGTCCTGCGGGGCGAGGGCATCGCGCGTATCCGGGCTGCGCAGGCTCGCGCCGACGATGCCCCAGGATGTGCTGCCTGCAGCAAGGCAATCGTCGATGACGACCGCCTGGTGTGCGCGGTGGAAGGCCCCGAGGCCGAGATGCACGATTCCGGGCGTCATGCGTGATCGATCATAGGCTGGGCGCCAGATGCCAGCCGGCAGCCTATCGAGATTGGCACGGCCAAGACGCATCGAGCTCTGGCGCATGGACGTCTCCCCTTTGCTTTGCCACTGCTTGACATGGCGCCCGTATCGGGTCAATGCTCCGGTCAATTGGTAAGACCAATTTTCCAAAATTGGCGGGTCGCGGGCGCCGGGAGGTGCCGCGCGACCCTTTCGGGAGGACCAGCGTGCCGCTGGAAGCTGTGGAGGCGAGACGGCTTTATCGCCAGGTCGCCGATCAATTGCGAAGCCTGATCGACAGCGGCGAGTACGCGGTCGGCAGCCGCTTGCCGACCGAGCGCGAGCTCGCCGAGCAGCTCAAGGTGTCGCGGCCGACGGTGCGCGAAGCTCTGATCGCGCTCGAGGTCGAAGGCCGCCTCCGTATCCGCGTCGGGTCCGGCATCTACGTGATCGAGCCCGCAGCCGTGACCGCGCCCGCACCCGCCGCCGTCATTGAGGGCCCGTTCGAGCTGCTGCGCGCCCGCGAATTCCTGGAGAGCGCCATCGCCGAAGAGGCCGCGCGCGTCGCGACCAGGGATGACATCGCCCGCATCGATGTGTCGCTCGTCGCGATGGAGAATGTCGAGCATCCCGGCGAAGCCTCGATGGTCCACGACCGCGCGTTTCACGTCGCGATCGCCGGAAGTCTCGGCAATGCCGTTCTGGTGCGCGTGGTCGGCGAGCTGTTCGACCAGCGCCTCAATCCCTATTTCGCGCAGCTGGCGCATTATTTCGAAAGCCCGGGCACCTGGCGCACGGCGCTCGACGAGCATCGCGCGGTGCGGGACGCGATCGCGGCGCATGACCCCGATGCCGCGCGCGAGGCGATGCGCGAGCATCTGGCGCGCTCCCAGGCGCGGTTTGCGCAGAATTTCGGTGCCGAGACCGCGGCGGCATCGTCGTCCGGACGCAGCCGCGCGGTGCGAACTGCGGCAAAACCGGTAAAGCCGAAGCAGGCGCCGAAGAAGCCAACCGCGAGCAGAGATGCGCGTCGGCGATGAGATTGGACGGCCCGCATCCTCTTGGGGCGGGTGAACAAGAAGCAGACTTGAACGATGGAGGAAAAGTCGATGTTGAAGAAGATCACGATTGCCGCGGTGATCTCCGCCACTACGCTACTGGCTGCGACCAGCGCAGGCATGGCGCAGATCAAGCTCAAATGGGCCCATGTCTACGAGACCTCGGAGCCGTTCCACACCGCATCGGTGTGGGCCGCGCAGGAAATCGGCAAGCGCACCAACGGGCGCTACGCGATCGAGGTCTATCCGGCCTCCCAGCTCGGCAAGGAAGCTGACATCAACCAGGGCCTCTCGCTCGGCTCGGTCGATATCATCATCTCGGGCTCCAGCTTCGCGGCCAAGAGCTTCGCGCCGATCGGCGTGACCTATTATCCCTACACCTTCCGCGACGCCGATCATCTGCTCGCCTACACCAAGAGCGACATCTTCAAAGAGCTCGCCAAGGGCTATGAGGACAAGAGCGGCCACCACATCGTCGCGGTGACCTATTACGGCGTGCGCCAGACCTCGTCGAACAAGCCGATCAAGACCTGCGCCGACCTGAAGGGCCTGAAGATGCGCGTGCCCGACGTGCCGGCCTATCTCGCCATGCCGCGCGCCTGCGGCGCCAACACCGCGCCGATCGCCTTCGCCGAAGTCTATCTCGCGCTCCAGAACGGCACCGTCGAGGCCCAGGAGAATCCGCTGACCACGATCGAGGCCAAGAAGTTCTACGAGGTGCAGAAGCACATCGTGCTGACCGGCCACATCGTCGACCACCTCAACACCGTGATCGCCGGCGCGCTGTGGAAGAAGCTCTCTGACGAGGACAAGAAGATCTTCACCGACGTCGCCCAGGAAGCCGCAGCCAAGGCGACCGGAGAGATCAAGCAGAACGAGGCCAAGCTGGTCGCCTTCTTCAAGGAAAAGGGCCTGACCGTGACCGAGGTCGACAAGAACGAGTTCCGCGACACCGTGCTGAAGAACGTCGCGTTCGAGACCTTCGGCTATCGCAAGGCCGACTGGGAAAAGATCCAGGCGGTGAAGTGACGGCGTAGCCGTCATTCCGGGCGGTCTGTAGGACCGAACTATGGTGCGCAGCTGCGCACCTGAGAATCTCGAGGTTCCGGGTTCGACGCTGAGGCGGCGGCCCGGAACGACGATCTGAAGAGAGGTAACCCATGTCCACCGCCGAAATCCACCGGCAGATCACTGCGGACGAGATCGCCCATACGTTCGAGGAAGAGGCGACGCCGAAGGTCGATCTCGGCGTCTACGCGTTCGAAGACTGGGTGGCGCTCGCGATCTTCTGGGTGATGGCGCTCGCCGTCTTCCTCCAGTTCTTCACCCGTTACGTGCTCAACGACAGCTACGCCTGGACCGAGGAGATCGCGACCTATTGCCTGATCGGCGTCGTCTTCATCGGCTCTTCGATGTGCGTGCGGCTGTCGCGGCACATCCAGGTCGACCTGGTCTATCGCTATCTGCCGCACCTCGTGGCGCGCGCGCTGTCGACGGCCATCGACCTGATCCGGATCGCCTTCTTCGGCTACGCCATCAAGCTGGTCTGGGTCTACATCCAGATCATCGGCGACGAGCAGATGACCACGATCAATCTTCCCAAGGATTACGTCTATTACGCCGTGCTGCTCGGCTTCGTGCTGATGTTCGCACGCTCCGTGCAGGTGGCGATACAGAACTGGCGGCAGGGCTACTCGGTCCTCGAACGTCCCGGTGCCTACGACGGATCGGAAGGATAACATCATGCTGCTGTTGCTCGGAGGCTTTCTCGTCCTGATGCTGCTCGGCGTTCCCGTGGCGATCGCCATGGCGGTGTCGTCGCTGCTCTACATCCTGGTCAGCGGCGTGACGCCCGACGTCACGCTTGCGCAGCGCATGATCGCCGGCGTCGAGAGCTTCCCGCTGCTCGCCGTGCCCTTCTTCATCCTGGCCGGCAATCTCATGAACATTGCCGGCGTGACCGGGCGCATCTACAAATTCGCCGTCGCGCTGGTCGGCTGGATGCGCGGCGGCCTCGGCCACGTCAACATCATCGGCTCGGTGATCTTCTCCGGCATGTCCGGCACCGCGATCGCCGACGCCGCCGGTCTCGGCACGATCGAGATCAAGGCGATGAAGGACCACGGCTACTCCACCGAATTCTCGGTCGGCGTCACCGCGGCCTCGGCGACGCTCGGGCCCATCATCCCGCCGTCGCTGCCCTTCGTGATCTACGGCATGATGGCGAACGTCTCGATCGGCGCGCTGTTCCTGGGCGGCGTCATTCCCGGCGTCGTGCTGACGCTATTCATGATGGTCACCGTCACTTATTTCGCGCACAAGAACAAATGGGGCAGCGACACGCCGTTCTCCTGGCCGCAACTCGGTTCGGCCGGGCTCGAGATCCTGATCGTGCTGTCATTCCCGATGGCGATCTGGCTGATGGTGCTTGCCGGCCTCTCGGTCAACATGGCGGTCGTGATCGGACTCGGCACGCTGCTCCTGATCGACTGGTATTTCGACTTCTCCGCGGTGATGGCGCTGATGGCGCCGGTGATCCTGATCGGCGGCATGACCCTCGGCTGGTTCACGCCGACAGAAGCCGCGGTCGCCGCGGTGATCTGGTCGCTGTTCCTCGGCCTCGTGCGCTACCGAACCATGACGTTCCGGACCGTCGCCAAGGCGACGTTCGACACCATCGAGACCACAGCCTCGGTGCTGTTCATCGTCACGGCAGCCTCGATCTTCGCCTGGCTGCTGACGGTGTCGCAGGCCGCCCAGATGCTGTCGGACTGGATGCTCAGCATCACCCAGAACAAATGGGTGTTCCTGGCGCTCGCCAACGTCCTGATCCTGTTCGTCGGCTGCTTCATCGACACCACGGCGGCGATCACCATTTTGGTGCCGATCCTGCTGCCGATCGTGCTCAAGCTCGGCATCGATCCGATTCATTTCGGCCTGATCATGACGCTGAACCTGATGATCGGCCTCTTGCATCCGCCGCTCGGCATGGTGCTGTTCGTGCTCGCCCGCGTGGCCAAGCTCTCGGTCGAGCGCACGACGATGGCGATCCTGCCCTGGCTGGTGCCGCTGATGCTCGCGCTGATCGCGATCACCTTCATTCCCGAACTGACCCTCTGGCTGCCGAAATACATGGGACTGTCCAAATGACCTCTACTGCTCTCGCCGCAACCCTGTTCGGCCCCGAAGATTTGCGCATGGTCGAGCATCCGCTCGACAAGCTGGCGGAAGGCATGGTGCGCGTCCGCTTCGGCGCGGGCGGCATCTGCGGCTCGGACATGCACTACTTCCGCCATGCCCGCACCGGTGACTTCGTGGTGAAGTCGCCGCTGGTGCTCGGCCATGAGATTTCCGGCGAGGTCGTGGAGATCGGGGGGGCTGCTGCGAACCTGAAGGTCGGCGACCGCGTCGCCGTCAATCCGTCGCGCTGGTGCGGCCATTGCGTCGCATGCCGCGAAGGCCGGCCGAACCTCTGCGAGAACATCTATTTCATGGGCTCGGCTTCGAAGACACCGCACATGCAGGGCGGCTTCGCCAACTACTTCGACGCGATCCCTGCGCAATGCGTGAAGATTCCCGATCACGTCTCCTATCAGGCCGCGGCGCTGGCCGAGCCGCTCGCAGTCTGCCTGCACGCGGTTGCGCGCGCCGGCAACATCGAAGGCAAGCGCGGCATCATCTTCGGCGCTGGCCCGATCGGGCTGTTGACCATGCTCGCCGCGCACCGCGCCGGCATGGCCGACGTCACCGTGGCCGACATCGCGCCGGCGCCTCTGGCCTTCGCAACACGGCTCGGCGCCTCTCACGTCGAGAACGTCGCGGGCGGGGAGGAGGGCCTGAAGGCGCAAGCCGCCTCGCGCGCCTATGACGTCGCGTTCGAGGTCTCGGGCACGGCCGCGGGCCTTGCCAGCGCCATCGGTATCGTCAGGCGCGGCGGCGTCGTGGTGCAGATCGGCAATCTGCCGGGCGGGCAGATCCCGACGCCGTCGAATGCGGTGATGGCCAAGGAGATCGACCTGCGGGGCTCGTTCCGGTTCGGGTTCGAGTTCATGAATGCGGCGGAGCTGATCGCCGACGGCAGCGTCGACGTGCTGTCGCTGGTGACCGCCGAGCGGCCGCTGTCGACCGCGCCCGATGCGCTCAGGCTGGCGCTCGACCGCTCACAGAGCGTCAAGGTCGTGCTGACCGCGAATTGATTCTTGTTTTGACGCGTTTTCTTCACGCGAACCGGTATCCACTTCGCTCGAAAACGCTTTAGGAGAACGCGCATGATGCTGGAGGGATGGCGCTGGTACGGACCGGACGATCCGGTCTCGCTCGACGATGTCAGGCAGGCCGGGGCGACGGAAATCGTCTCGGCGCTGCATCAGGTGCCGATCGGAGAAGCCTGGACGTGCAAGGACGTCGAGGAACGCAAGAATTTCATCGAGAACGGCCAGCCCGGCCGCTCGAAGCTGACCTGGTCGGTGGTGGAATCGATTCCAATCCCCGACGACGTCAAGCGTCTCGGGGGCAGGGCAACGAAGTCCATCGAAGCCTGGATTGCGAGCCTGGAAGCGGTCGCTGCAAGCGGCATCAAGATCATTTGCTACAATTTCATGCCGGTGGTCGACTGGTGCCGTACGGACCTCGAATGGGAATTGCCGAACGGCGCCCGCGCCATGCGCTTCGACCAGGACCGCTTTGCGGCATTCGAGCTGCATATCCTCAAGCGTCCCGCCGCCGTGCAGGAATATTCGCCGGAGCAGCAGGCGCGCGCGAAAGCGCTGTTCGAGAAGATGAGCCAGGCCGACATCGACTATCTCGTCATGGTCATCGCCAGCGCGCTGCCGGGCTCGACCACCGAGCCGATGACCATTCCGCAATTCCGCGACAGACTGGAGACCTATCGCGACATCACGCCGAAGATCCTGCGGCAGCATCTCGCTGAATTCCTGGCGCGCGTGACGCCGGTGGCCGAGCAGCTCGGGGTGTCGCTGACGCTGCATCCGGACGACCCGCCGCGGCCGCTGTTCGGCCTGCCCCGCATTGCCTCCAGCGCGGACGATTATCAGGCGCTGTTCGATGCCGTGCCGTCGAAGGCCAACGGCATCTGCCTGTGCACGGGATCGCTCGGCGTGCGCGCGGAGAACGATTTGCCCGACATGGCCGCACGCTTCGGCTCCCGCATTGCCTTTGCCCATCTGCGCGCCACCAAGCGCGAGGCCGACGGCCTGTCTTTCTACGAATCCGATCATCTCGACGGTGACGTCGACATGGTCGCGGTGCTCAAGGCGCTGTTGAATGAGAACGCACGGCGTGCGCCGGACAAGAGGATCGTGTTCCGTCCTGATCACGGCCACCGCATGCTCGACGATCTCGCTGCGACCAAACGCACCAATCCCGGCTACACCGCCATCGGCCGGCTGCGCGGCCTCGCCGAGCTCCGCGGTGCGATCCGCGCAATCGAGCATCGGTGATTTGTGCCTCTGCGTCTCAAAACGTCATGGCCGGGCTTGTCCCGGCCATCCACGCCTAACCACGTCGCACGAAGAACGTGGATGCCCGGGACAAGCCCGGGCATGACGACTTCATCTTCGAGCGAGAGCATTGCATCGCTCCCTCAATAACACGCCGCCATCGCGCCGAGCTTCGGATAGAGCCGGTCGATCGCGGCGATCTCGCTCTTCATCTGCGCGATGATCCAGTCGCGGATCTCGGCAGCGATGGGGCGCATTGCGCGGTTGCGCGGCGGCAGGAATTCACACAGGCGCCGTGTGGTGGTGAGCCTGTCGGAGGCAGGCACCAGTGCGCCGGTGAGGAGCCAGTGCGAGGCAACGGTCAGCCAGCCGAGCGCGATGCCTTGACCCAGCAGCGCGGCCTGCACCACGACGGCGTAGTCGGTGAAGCTCAGCGCCTTGGCGGCGCCGCGGCGTCCGGTGAGGAGCGATGCGTAGTCGGCGGCCCAGTCGCCCGGCGTCTCGGCGAGGCGGATGATGGTGTTGCCTTCGGCGGAATCGGTCTCGCCGAGATAGGCGGGGCTGCACATCGGCAGCATGACCTCCTTCATGATCAGCGTGCCGCCGGACGACGGCTCGTCGCGGTCGCGAAAGCGCATGCCGAGGTCGACATTCTCCACCGGCCCGCGCAACGCGCCGGAGATCAGCTGGAAGCGCAGGTCGACTTGCGGAAATTGCTTCTGGAGCTTGTCGATGCGCGGCATCAACCAGTGCGTCGTGAAGGCGGAGGAGACCGACAGCGTCACCGTCTCGGTGCCCTTGCGCCGCCGCTCGATCTCGACGAGGCCGCTCTCGATGCTGCGAAAGCCTTCGAGCACGCGGCGATAGAGCAACTCGCCTTCCTCGGTGAGCACGGCGCGGCCAGCCTTGCGGTCGAACAGGCGGACGCCGAGATGCTCCTCGAACTGGCCGAGCATCCGGCTCACGGCCGGCTGCGTGACGTTCAGCTCGGCGGCGGCTGCCGTGAAGCTGCCGTTGCGCGCCGCTGCGTCGAAGACGAACAGGGCGTTGCTGGACGGCAACATGCGGCGCAGCTCAGGCATAATCTCATGTTATGAGGCCGGTGAGAATTTGGCAATTGCCGGGTTTTGGCAAGTCTGGTGTCATTGGCATGACAGCCTAGCGACAGGGCTTGCGCGAGAAGAGATGGTGCGGTGCACGCTTCGATCGCGAATGGCCAATTTCCCTGTCTATAAAGCAGGCTTATGGCGCGCAGTGAGGCACGCCAGCTAGGGACATGGCGAGGTCGATCGTTGGACAAACGAGCGGAAAGCGTCGAGATCAGGTCCGCGAGCAAGGCGTATGGCGCCGTTCGCGCCCTCGACGACGTCTCCCTCAATGTCGGCGCGGGCGAGTTCGTCTCGTTGCTCGGCCCGTCAGGCTCCGGCAAGACCACGCTGCTCGGCATTTTGGGCGGCTTCATCCTTCCGACGTCGGGCACGATTCTCTTCGGCGGCCGTGATGTCACTTACATGCCGCCCCACAAGCGCGACATCGGTGTCGTCTTCCAGAACTACGCGCTCTTCCCGCATATGAGCGTCGGCGAGAACGTCGCCTTCCCCTTGCGTGCGCGTCGCCTGCCGAAGGCCGGCTGGCTCGACAAGGTGCGCGCCGCGCTCTCGATGGTCGGCCTCGCTGGCTATGAGGAGCGCGGCATCGCCCAGCTCTCCGGCGGCCAGCGCCAGCGCGTGGCGCTGGCGCGGGCCATGATCTTCGAGCCGCGCCTGATCCTGATGGACGAGCCGCTCTCCGCGCTCGACAAGCAGCTCCGCGAATCCATGCAGATCGAGCTGCGCACGCTGCACAGGCGCATCGGCGCCACCATCATCTATGTCACCCATGACCAGCGCGAGGCGCTGACCATGAGCGACCGCGTCGCGGTGATGAAGGATGGCCGGCTGATCCAGATCGACGCGCCCGAACGGCTGCACGATCATCCCGCCGATTCCTTCGTCGCGAGCTTCATCGGCGAGGCGACGATGTTGCCGGTCCGCCGCGTCGATGCCTCCAGCGTCGCGCTCGGCAATGCATTGCTGCGCAGTGCCCGCGCCATTCCCTCAGGCGACGCCCTCATGCTCGCCGTGCACAGCGAAAAGCTTCTGATCGACGACGGTGCGCAGGATGCCGCCTGCAACCGGCTGACCGGGACGGTCACCGACATCGTCTATCAGGGCGAGAGCCTGCGCATCTTCCTGGCACTGGCCGACGGTATCGCGCTCAGCCTGCGCCAGCCGAGCTATCACCAGGCCTACAGGCGCATCCCGCCGCTTGGCGGCAGCCTCACCGTCACCCTTCACCCCGAGGACACCATCGTCGTGCCGAGAGTGGACTGAAGAGGGTGGACTGAACTCAAGCCTTGTTCAACCGAGAGAAGAAGCCAAAAATGTCGTCAGCAGCCTCGTTCAGCAATTTCAAGGTTCTCACCTTCGACGTCGTCGGCACCTTGATCGACTTCGAGACCGGCGTGATCTCCGCGGTGCGCAAGATCTCGGGAAGGACGCCAGCCGAGCTCAGCGACGACCAGATCTTCGAACCCTACAAGCGCGGCCGCGACAAGCATTACGAGCGCTCCAGCGAGGCGATGTTCCATGTCTATCGCCATCTCGCCACCGAGCTCGAACTGCCCGCCGACGACGCGGCCTGCGATGCGTTTCAGCTCTCGGTGCTGCGCTGGGGGCCGTTCGCGGATTCGGTCGAGGCACTCAAGCGCCTGCGCACCAAATTCCGCCTGGTGGCGATGACCAATGCCGACCGGGTCGCGCTCTCCTGCTACGCGCATGCGCTAGGCGATCCCTTCGACGACACGGTCTGCGCGGATGACACCGGCGTCGCCAAGCCGAACCCTGAGTTCTTCGCCTACAACAAGGGCCGCCAGTCCGCCTTCGGCTACAAGCAGTCCGACATCCTGCACGTCGCGCAGAGCCAGTATCACGACATCGGGATCGCGCGGAAGCTCGGCTACAAGGTGTGCTGGATCGAGCGCCGTCAGGGCATCGCCGGTTTCGGCGGCACGCCTGCGGTGGAGACGCTGACCAAGCCGGACTTCCATTATCCGACGTTGAAGGCGCTCGCCGACGCGGCGATCGGGCCGGCGGCGTAAATCCGTGAAGGCGGACATGGCACGGGACTGGCGCGCACTGCCATCGGTCAACTCGCTGTGGGAAGCCACGGCAGAGCCGGCGCGCATGTTTCCCGTGCTGTCGGGCGAGCAGCAGGCGGATGTGGTGATCATCGGCGCCGGCTACACCGGACTTTCCGCCGCGCATCACATTGCCAAGGACGGCCTGTCGCCGGTCGTGCTCGAGGCCAACCGGCCCGGCTGGGGCGCGAGCGGCCGCAATGGCGGGGTGATCACCGCAAAATTCCGTATCTCGTTCCGTGAGATCGATGCCGTGCACGGCCGCGCCATGGCGCGGCGCATGTACGAGATCGCGCATGAATCGACCGATATGGTCGAGGAACTGGTGTCCGAGTTCGGCATCACCAGCGCGAATCTGACGCGCAGCGGCCAGGTCAAGGCCGCCCATAACGAAACGACGCTGAAGGCGGCGATCGAGGAAGCCAACTGGATGACGCGCGAGATGGGCTCTGCCGAGGTCCGCATCCTCGACAAGCGCGGCGTGCGGGAGGAGACCGGCTCGGACATCTTCGTCGGCGGCGTGCTCAATCCCGGCTCGGGCGGCGTTCATCCGCTAAACTATCTGCGCGGCCTTGCAAATGGCGTTGCAAGCCGCGGCGTTCCGATCTTTCAGGAGTCGCTGGTCGTCAAGCTCAGGCGCGAAAACGGCGGCATCGTCGCCGAGACGCCGCAAGGCGCTGTGCGCGCCAAGCAGGCAATCATCGCCACCAACAGCTATTCGGATCTCACCGGCGCGACCGCGCACATGCAGCGCACGCTGATCCCGTTCCGCAGCGCCATGGTCGCGACCGGGCAGCTGCCGCGCAATCTCGCGGGAAAGCTGATGCCCAGCGGGCGAACCTATACCGAGACCAAGCGCATGATGCGCTGGTTCCGTATGGTCGACAACCGGGTGATCTTTGGTGGCCGCGGCGCCTTCGGCAAGCAGGATTCGCAAGCCGCCTTCGACGCGCTACGCAAGGCGATGGTCGGCATCTTCCCCGATCTGGCCGAGGTCCCGCTCGACTACAAATGGTCGGGCCTCGTCGCGATGACGCTGGACTCGGTGCCGCATATCGGTCGGATCGACGACCGCACGCTGGTTGCGCTCGGCTACAACGGCGCCGGCGTTGCAATGTCCAGCCTGATGGGCCGCTATCTCGCAGCCTTCGTGCGCGGCGAGAGCCCCGACGTCGGCCTGCTCGACGTCGGCCGCATGAAGTCCATTCCGTTCTATCCGCTGCGCGAGCCGGCCGTCCGCATGGTCGCCGGCTGGTACCAGTTTCTCGATGCGATCGGTCGGTGAGTTCACTTTGACGCTGGAGGAGGCAAGGATGATGACGACACGGAATGTTGGACTTGGCTGCGCGCTGCTGGGTGCGCTCGCATGTGGCGGCACGGCGGCCGGCGCCGCCGAACAGATCACCTTCGTCTCGCAGGGCGGCGCCTATCAGCAGGCGCAGACGGTGGCGATCCTCGATCCCTCCGCCAAAAAGCTCGGCATCACCATCAACCAGGATTCCATTCCCGATGCCTGGCCCGCGATCAAGACGCAAGTCGGCAGCGGCAAGCCGATCTGGGACGTCGTCGACACCCCGACCGGCAACTGCCTGCGTGGCGGCGAGCAGGGGCTGATCGAGAAGCTCGACTACTCGAAGATTCCGAACGGCGCGGCGATGCCGGAGGCGTATCGCAGCCCCTATTCGGTTTCCTACGAGTTCTATTCGAGCGTGCTGGCCTTCAGCCAGAAGACGTTTCCGAAGGACGCGCCGAACAGCTGGGCGGATTTCTGGGATGTGAAGAAGTTTCCCGGCCGCCGCGCGCTGCGCAACCATCCCTTCGCAACGCTTGAGGCCGCGCTGATGGCCGACGGTGTCGCGCCGGACAAGCTCTATCCGCTCGACGTCGACCGCGCCTTCAAGAAGCTGGAGGAGATCAAGCCGCATATCACGGTGTGGTGGACCTCGGGCGCGCAGTCGGCACAGCTGCTCAACGACGGCGAGGTCGACATGGAGATGGCCTGGAACGGCCGCGTCAGTGCGGTCGCCAAGGAGGGCGCAAAAGTGTCCTTCACCTACAACCAGGGCATTTTGCAGAGCACCTCGCTCTGTATCCTCAAGGGCGCGCCGAACCGCGACACGGCGGTGAAATTCCTCAACGAAGCCGTCGATCCCGTGCACCAGGCCAATTTGCCGCTCCACATCGATTACGGCCCGGGCAATCCCAAGGCATTCGAGACCAATGTGATCAAGCCCGAGCGCGCTGCGCAATTACCGAGCGAGCCGTCCAATGCGGCCAAGCAGGCGCTGATGTCCTACGCCTGGTGGTCCTCGCCGGCCGGTGAGGCCGCCGAGAAGCGCTGGGCGTCGTTCATGCAGAAGTGAGCGAGGCGGCGTTGACCACATCCGCGCCCGATTCATCGCAAAGGCATCAGCGCCGCGAGCACGGCCTGATGCTGGCGCTGGTGTCGCCGGCGCTGCTCGTGATTCTGCTCCTGATCGTGCTGCCGGTCGGATGGCTGGCCTGGCAGTCGGTCTATCATGACGGCTTCACGCTGGAGAACTATCGCCGCGTCTTCACGGAAGACATCTACTGGCGCAGCTTTGCGCTGACATTCGAGATCAGCCTCGCGGTCACGCTGATCGCGCTGCTGCTCGGCTATCCCGTGGCCTACCTCGCCAACTCGGTGCCGAAGGGCTGGAGCATTCTCATTCTGTCGCTGGTCGTGCTGCCGTTCTGGACCAGCGTGCTGGTGCGGGCCTATGCCTGGCTGGCGCTGCTGCAGCGCACCGGCGTGATCAACCAGTTCCTGCGTTACCTCGATATCATCTCGGAGCCACTCGCGCTGGTCCACAACACGTTCGGCACGGTGGTTGCGACCGTGCACATCCTGCTGCCGTTCATGGTGCTGCCGCTCTATGCGACCATGCAGAAGATCCCGGCCGACCTGATGCAGGCCGGCGCCAGCCTTGGCGCGAGCCCGTCGCTGACATTCTTCCGCGTGTTCCTGCCGCTGTCGATGCCGGGCGTGCTCGCGGGTTGCACCATGGTGTTCGTGCTCTGCCTGGGCTTCTACATCACGCCGGAATTGCTCGGCGGCGGCCGCACGGTCATGGTGTCGATGCTGGTGAGCCGCAATGTCGAGCTCTACAACCAGTTCGGCGCAGCGAGTGCGGTCGCGGTGGTGCTGCTCGTCAGCGTGCTCGCGATCTTCTTCGTCGTCAGCCGCTTCATCTCGCTCGATCGCGTGCTGGGACAGAAATGATGCGCGCCTCGCCCGCACGGATCGCCCTCTACGTGATCAGCGCGCTGGTGCTGGTCTATCTGATCCTGCCCGTGCTGATCATCGCGCCGATCTCGTTCTCCAGCGCGCGCTTCCTGACCTTCCCGCCGCCGTCCTTCTCGCTGCGCTGGTACCAGCAATATTTCGCCAATCCGGCCTGGATGCAGGCGACGCGGGTGACGCTGACGGTCGCGTTCCTCACGGTCGTGATTGCAACGCCCTGTGGCGTCGCCGCGGCCTATGCCATCAGCCAGTCGAAGCTGCGCATCATGCGAATCATTCACATGACGCTGCTGCTGCCGCTGGTGGTGCCGATCATCATCACCGCGGTCGGCATCTTCTTCGTCTACGCCAAGGTCGGCCTGGTCGCGACCATGCCCGGCCTGGTGCTGGCGAACGTGATGCTGGGCCTGCCCTACGTCGTGATCTCGGTGCTGGCGGGCCTGCAGAGCTTCGATCCGGCGCAGGAGATGGTGGCGCGCAGCCTCGGCATGAACCGCCTGCGCAGCTTCTTCGCGGTGACCTTGCCGCAGATCAAGTCGAGCGTGGTTGCCGGCGGCATCTTCGCTTTCATCTCGGCGATGGACGAGACCATCGTCGCGCTGTTCATCTCCGGCGGCCAGTACCAGCCGCTGACCAAGCGCATGTTCACCGCGCTCCGCGACGAGATCGATCCGACCATTGCCGCGATCTCGACGCTCATGACGGCGACCTCCTTCATGCTGGTGCTGCTGGCGAGCGCGCGGCAGAAGAAGGGTGGTTGAGAATGATCGACGTCCTGGCTTTCGCCAGGACGACACTGGGCCGGTGCCGTCTCACTTCGCCCCCAGCCAAGCCAATATCATCTCCACGATCTGTGTCCGGCTCTTCGCCAGCACGCCGGGCTCGCTGAGGTCGCGATCGAACAGGGCGCCGAAGGTGTGGCGGTTGGCGACGCGGAAGAAGCAGTAGGAGCTGATGGCGAGGTGCAAATCGATGGCATCGACGTCGTCGCGGAAGACGCCTTCGCTGCGGCCGCGCTTGAGGATGCCGTCGAGCGTCGCGATCACGCTGGCGTTGAGCTGGCGCAGTTGCAGGTTCTGCTTCAGATGCTTGCCGTGGTGGATGTTCTCGATGCTGACGAGGCGGATGAAGCTCGGATTGCGTTCGTCATGGTCGAATGTGGCTTCAATCAGGCGCCGCAAGCCCTCGCGGGCATCGCAGCTTTCGATGTCGAGCTGCTCCTCCAGCGCACGGATGCTGCGATAGGCCTCCTCCAGCACCGCGAGGTAGAGCTGCTCCTTGCCGCCGAAATAATAGTAGATCATCCGCTTCGACGTGCGTGTCCGGGCGGCGATCGCGTCGACCCGCGCCCCGGAATAGCCTTCGCGGGCGAATTCCTGCATCGCCACCTCGAGGATGTCGCGCTTGGTGCGCTCGGGATCGTTGGTGCGCTTCGATGGGAGCGGCATGCGTTCGAGCATCGCTGTCTGGTTGGAGGTCATCCGATGGCGAAATCGGCCGCCGTCTCGGCGTGGATCGCGGTCGTGTCGAATGTCTCGACCGACGTGTCGTGCGCGCCGACCAGCATCGTGATCTCGGTGCAGCCGAGAATGATGCACTCCGCGCCCGCGGCGACGAGCGCTGCCATCACGTCCTGATAGCGCCGGCGCGAGGGATCGGCAACCAGGCCGAGGCACAGCTCGTCGTAGATGATGCGGTTCACGTCGGCGCGGGCGTCGGGGGGAGGAATCAGGACGTCGAGATCATGCGCGCGCAGCCGGTCGATGTAGAATTGCTCCTCCATCGTGAACTTGGTGCCGAGCAGCCCGACCCGCCGATAACCCTTCGACCGAATCCGCTGCGCCGTTGCATCCCCGATGTGGATGAACGGAACGGTCAGGCTCGAAATGATCTCGGGGGCCAATTTGTGCATCGTGTTGGTGCACAGCACGATCGCACGCGCGCCGGCGTTTTCGAGTCGCCCTGCCACCTCCGCCAGGCTGGCCGCCGCCTCGCTCCACCGGCCGGCATATTGCATCTCCTTGATCCCTTGAAAATCATAGGAATACATCAGCAGCGGAGCCGAATGCAGCTTGCCCATGCGGTCGCGGACGCGCTCATTGATGAGCTTGTAGTAGAGCGCGGTGCTCTCCCAGCTCATGCCCCCGATCAGGCCGATGGTCCGCATTCCGGTGCTCCCAAGGATTGGTTCGACCGGATCGTAGTGGAAGAAACCGAAGTTTGCACGCTGAGGGGGGCGGCGCCCCCGTCGATCATGGCTGCGGGTATGTGGACATCAGATCATCGAGGCCGCTGATCGCGACGTCATGATGCCTGGAGGCTGTGCCCTGGATCGACGACAGCCGGCTCAGAACTGCACTTCGCCGGGAATGTCGTCCGCGCCGAGACCGACCGCCTGGAAACCCTTCAACATCCATTCGCGGGTCTGGCCCAGTGAGCGGTTGTAATCGGCCCAGGCGCTGAGGAAGTCCTTGTAGCGCCGGTCGGCTTCGGCGCGGATTCCCATGTTGGTCGGCAGGGTCAATAGCGGCCGCGGCACCGCGAGATCGCCGAGCGTCGGATTCTTCTTCAAGGTCGCGACCGACAGCACGGCCAGCGAGATGTTGCAGTCCGCCCGTCCGGTTGCAACCGCGAGGATCGCCTCGTTGCGCTCCTTGAAGCCGAGGATCGTCGCCTTCGGGCAGTAGCGTCGCGCGATCGTCTCGTGGGTCGAGCCGATGTCGACGGCGATCTTGACTTCGGGCTTGTTGATCTCCGCCCAGGTCTGCGGCTTGGCAAAGCCCTTCTTGGTGATGACGGTGAAGGAGTGCACCAGGATGGGCGTGGAGAAGTCGATGACCAGCGAGCGCTCCGGCGTCGGATTGACGGCAAAGGCGAGGTCGATCTTCTCGGCCTGGAGGTCGAGGATCTGGTTGCCCCAGGTCGATTCCAGCGTCTCGACCTTGGCGCCGAGCTTGGCGGCGATATCGTTGGCCATGTCGATGCAGGCACCCGACCATTGATTGGTGGTGAGGTCCTTGTGGAAATAAGGATCCTGGCCGGCGATGACGGCGACCCGGAGCACGCCGCTCTTCTTGATGCGCTCGAGCGTCGAGCTGGCTGCGGTATCAGCCTTTGCCGAACCCGTTGCGGCCATCGCGGCACCGGCGAGGGCAACAGTGGTGAGTGCGTCCCTGCGATTCATGGCAGTTCTCCTGCGCTTCTGGACTCGAACCCGGCGTCTGGACTATTTCTGTATTCAGACTAAAATGCAATACGGTATTTTGTAGCGGACAGGAAAGACCAGAGTGCGCGCTCTCTTCGTCGATGCCAACGACACGCTTGCTGCGGTGACCGAAAAGCTGCTGCGCATCCAGGACCTGCCGGTCGGCATCAACCGGAATCCTTCCATCAAGCCCGACGACCTGCCCGGCCTGCTCGACGGGGCCGAGATCATGATCGTCGATCACACCGCGGTGCCGACCGCGATCGCCGCCAAGTGCGCCGCCTTGAAGCACGTCGTATTCCTCGGCACCGGCGCGCGCAGCTACATGAATCCGGAAGAGCTGGCTGGTCGCGGCATCTCCGTTCACACCATCAAAGGTTATGGCGACACCGCGGTCGCCGAATGCGCCATCGCGCTGATGTGGGCCTCCGCCCGGAATTTCGGCGAGATGGATCGCGGCATGCGCGAGGGCAGCTGGCTGCGTCGCGATGCGATGCAGCTCACCGGCAAGACGCTCGGCCTGATCGGCTTCGGCGGCATCGCGGCGGAAACGGCGCGCATGGCGCTCGGCTGCGGCATGAAGGTGATGGCCTGGAACAGGTCGCCGAAGACGCATGCGGGCGTCGCGTTCGTTCCGCTGGAGCAGCTGCTCGCGGACAGCCACGTCGTCTCGCTGCATCTGCTCCTCAACGACGAGACCAAGGGCTTTCTGTCGCGTGAGCGCATCGCGATGATGCGGCCCGGCAGCATCCTGATCAACACCGCGCGCGGCGCGGTGGTCGACGAGGACGCCATGCTCGACGCCTTGCGCACGGGCCACATCGCCCATGCCGGCCTCGACGTCTTCACGGTCGAGCCGCTCCCGTCAGGCCACCCGCTGACGAAGCTGCCGAACGTGACACTGTCGGCGCATTCGGCGTTCCGCACGCCCGAGGCGAGCGACAATCTCATCGGCGCAGCACTCGACCATTGCCGCCGCATCATCGCGAATGGGCGCTAGTGCAAACAGCAGGGGCGGGCATGACGCCTGCGCAGGCTGCGGCAAGCCTTTCGATCTTGCGCGTCCTGCCGGCCTGTCATACGCCAGCTTCGAACAACATTCTCGCCAGGCGATGAGGCGCATCGCTGGAGCCTTGAGGGAGCCGACATGACCATTCGCAACACCCGCACCGGAGGCCAGATCCTGATCGACCAGCTGGTTGCGCAAGGGGTCGAGCGCGTCACCTGCGTGCCGGGCGAGAGCTATCTGGCGGCCCTGGATGCGCTGCATGACAGCCCGATCGACGTCGTGATCTGCCGCGCCGAAGGCGGCGCTGCGATGATGGCGGAGGCCTATGGCAAGCTCACCGGGCGGCCTGGCGTTTGCTTCGTCACCCGCGGCCCCGGCGCGACCAATGCCAGCCATGGCGTCCACATCGCGATGCAGGATTCGACGCCGATGATCTTGTTCGTCGGCCAGGTCGATACCGGCATGCGCGAACGCGAGGCGTTCCAGGAGCTCGACTACAAGGCGGTGTTCGGCCCCATGGCGAAATGGGCGGTCGAGATCGATCGCCCCGACCGCATTCCGGAGCTGGTGGCGCGCGGCTTCCGCGTCGCCATGCAGGGCCGCCCCGGTCCCGTGGTGATCGCGCTGCCGGAGAACATGCTGACCGAGACTGCCGCCGTTGCCGATGCCATGCGCATCGAGCCCGCCGTGAGCTGGCCCGCTCCCGCCGACATCGACAAGCTCAGCGCCATCCTCGCAAGCGCCAAGGCGCCGCTCGTCATCCTCGGCGGCTCGCGCTGGACCGATGAGGCGAGCAAGAGCATCGCGCGCTTTGCGGAGCGGTTCGACCTGCCTGTCGCAACCTCGTTCCGCCGGGCCTCGCTGATCGATGCCGATCATTCGCATTATGCCGGCGATCTCGGCATCGGGCCGAGCCCGGGTCTGAAGGCGCGGATCGACAATGCCGACGTCATCCTGCTGATCGGCGGCCGCATGTCGGAGATGCCGTCCTCGTCCTACACGCTGCTGGACATTCCGACGCCGCAGCAGAAGCTGATCCATGTGCATCCGGGCTCGGAAGAACTCGGCCGGGTCTATCAGCCGGCCCTCGCGATCCAGGCGACGCCGGCCGCCTTCGCCGCTGCCGTCGAGACGCTGAAGCCCGCCGGGGCCGTCGCCTGGAAGGGTGAGGCCGCGAAGGCGCACGCCGATTATCTCGCCTGGACCGAGAAGGCGCGCGAGCTGCCGGGCACGTTCCAGTACGGCCAGGTCATGACCTGGCTGCGCGACCGCCTGCCCAAAGACGCGATCGTCTGCAACGGCGCCGGCAACTACGCCGGCTGGATCCATCGCCATCATCGCTTCCACAGCTTCGCCGCGCAGCTCGCGCCGACCTCGGGCTCGATGGGCTACGGCGTGCCCGCCGGCGTGCTGGCGAAGCGGCAATACCCGGATCGCATCGTCGTCGCCTTTGCCGGCGACGGTTGCTTCCTGATGAATGGCCAGGAATTTGCCACCGCCGTGCAGTACGATGCGCCCCTGGTCGTCATCATCGTCGACAATTCGCAGTACGGCACCATCCGCATGCATCAGGAGCGCGACTATCCCGGCCGTGTCGTCGGCACCCAGCTCAAGAACCCGGATTTTGCGATGTACGCAAAGGCGTTCGGTGGCCATGGCGAGCGCGTCGAGCGCACCGAAGAGTTTGCGCCGGCCTTCGAGCGGGCGCTCGCCTCGGGCAAGCCGTCGATCCTCCACTGCATCATCGATCCGCGCGCGATCTCGGTCGGCAAGGATTTTGTCCCAGCGGTGAAGGCCTGACGCATGCCGGCCAGCCGTCACGTCGCCATCATCGGTGCCGGCGCGGTCGGCGTGATCAGCGCCATCGAGGCGCTGCGCGAGGGCCATCGCGTCACGCTGATCGACCCGGGCGAGCCCGGCGGCGAACAGGCGGCGAGCTACGGCAATGCCGGCTGGCTGTCGTCGCATTCGGTGATCCCGCCGGCCGAGCCCGGCGTCTGGAAGAAGGTGCCGGGCTATCTCATGGATCCCCTCGGCCCGCTGGCGATCCGCTGGTCTTATTTGCCAAAGGCGCTGCCCTGGCTGATCAAGTACCTGTTGTCGGGCTGGACCGAGGCGCGGATCGAGACCACGGCGTTTGCGCTGCGCGATCTCCTGAAGGATGCGCCGCTGCTGCACAGGAAGCTCGCCGAAGAGGCGGGCGTCCCGGAATTGATCGAGCGCAACGGGGTGATGCACGTGTTCCCCTCGCGCGGCAATTTCGACGGCGATCTCGGCTGGCGCCTGCGCAAGAAGGTCGGCGTCGAATGGCTGGAGCTCAACGCGGACGAGATGCGCCAGCGCGAGCCGGAGCTGCATCCGCGCTACACTTTTGGCGTGGTGGTGGAGGAGGCCGGCCGCTGCCGCAATCCCGGCGCTTATGTCGCAGCGCTCGCCAATCACGCGCTCGCCAGCGGAGCGAAGCACGTGCGGGCCAAGGCGACGGGACTAAAACTCTCAGGCGACAGGCTCGTCGCTGTCCTCACCGAGACCGCCGAGATTGCCTGCGATGCTGCGGTGGTCGCGGCCGGCGCGAGGTCGAAGCAACTCACCGCGTCGGTCGGCGATCCGCTGCCGCTGGAGACCGAACGCGGCTACCACGTCATGATCGAGAATCCGGAATCGGGCCCGCGCAGCTCGATGATGGCATCGGATGCCAAGATGGTGGTGAACTGGACCGACAAGGGCCTGCGCGCCGCCGGCACGGTCGAGATCGCCGGCCTCGAGGCCGCGCCGAACTGGAAGCGCGCCGAGATCCTGCGCAACCACCTCCTCAGCATGTTTCCCAAGCTGCCCAAGGACATCCCGACCTCGCGCATCAAGACCTGGTTCGGTCATCGCCCAAGCATGCCTGACGGGCGGCCCTGCATCGGCTATGCGCGGGCCTCGCGCGACATCGTCTATGCTTTCGGCCACGGCCATGTCGGGCTGGTCGGCTCGGCGCGAACAGGGCGTCTCGTCGCTCAGCTCCTGAGCGGCAAGCAGCCGGAGATTCCGCTCGGCCCCTTCGCACCCGATCGCTTCCTCTGAGATCCCAGCCATGAGCACCGCAGCTGCCCCGTCCTCCCGCATCGCCCGTGGCGGCAAGGCCATCTACGGCGCGCCGCTCGGCATCCTGATGCTGGAGGCACGCTTTCCACGCATTCCCGGCGACATGGGCAACGGCACGACCTGGCCGTTCCCGGTGCTCTATCGCGTCGTCAGCGGCGCTTCGCCGGAGAAGGTGGTGCTGAAGGGCGCGGCAGGCCTGCTGCCCGACTTCATCGACGCGGCCAAGGATCTGGTACGGCTCGGGGCCGAGGCCATCACCACCAATTGCGGCTTTCTCTCGCTGTTCCAGAAGGAGATCGCAGCCGCCGTCGGCGTGCCGGTCGCGACCTCGTCGCTGATGCAGGTGCCGTGGGTGCAGGCGACCTTGCCGCCGGGCAAGCGCGTCGGCCTCGTCACGGTGTCGGGCTCGACGCTGTCGCCGGCCCATCTCGAAGGCGCCGGCGTGCCGCTCGACACGCCGCTGGTCGGCACCGAGAACGGCAAGGAGTTCTTTCGCGTCCTGATCAAGGCCGAGAAGGACTACATGGACGTCGCGCAAGCCGAGCGCGACGTGGTCGAGGCCGGCAAGCAGCTCGTCGCCAGACATCCCGATGTCGGCGCCATCGTGCTCGAATGCACCAACATGCCGCCCTATGCCGCCGCGCTTCAGGCCGAGGTCGGGCTGCCCGTCTACGACATCTATTCCATGATCACCTGGTTTCATGCCGGGCTGCGCCCCCGCGTCTTTGCTTGAGGCTGCTGTCGCAAAGCTCTGAACAAGCGTGGCTCATGTCTTGTTTGCATTGCCATTGCTTCCGCAGGCCCGGTATAAAATGCAGTCTATGAAGAGCAATCTGGAACTGGCGTCGGACAGCATCGTCGATCGGGTCTATGAACAGCTCAAGGCGATGGCCGTGAGCTACGCGTTCAAGCCGGGCGAACGGCTCAACGAAGGCGAGCTGGCCAAACGCCTCGGCGTCAGCCGGACTCCGCTGCGCGAGGCGCTGAACCGCCTCAATACCGAAGGCTTCCTGCGCTTCATGCCGGGCAAGGGCTTCTTCTGCCGCGAGCTCGACGCCCACGAGATCTTTGACCTTTACGAGCTGCGCAAGTCGATCGAGGTCGCCTCGATCCGCCTCGCCATCAAGCGCGCGAAGGACGAAGACATCGATGCGCTGCTGAAATTCCTCGATGCCACCGGCCCCGATCCCGGCGAGCGCTCCTCCCAGGAGCTGGTCGAGCTCGATGAGACCTTTCACGAGCGGCTGATGGCGATGTCCGACAATGCCGAGATGCTGCGTGTGCTGCGCAACGTCAACGCCCGCATCCGCTTCGTGCGGTGGATCGACATGGACAGCGTCAACCGGTCCAACACGCAAGGCGAGCACCGCGCCGTCATCGAGGGCCTGAAGGCGCGCGATGAGGGGACTTGCGTCGCCGTGCTGGAAAGACACATCGATCGTCGCCTCGACCGCATCACCGCCGCGATCAAGGAAGGCTACGCGCAAATCTACATGCCGGCCGCGACGCGGTCGGCGACGAACTGACGCCCAGGCGGCGTCCTATTTCAGGAGGCGCAAGCATGAAGCTCAAGGACAAGGTCGCCGCCATCACTGGCGCCGCACGCGGCATCGGCAAGGCTTGCGCGAAGAGGTTCCTGGACGACGGCGTCAAGGTCGTGATCTCGGATGTCGATGCCGAGGGCCTCGCGGCGACCGCCGCCGAGCTCGGCCGGCCGGATGCCCTGCGCACGATCGTCGGCAATGTCGCCAAGCGCACTGACGTGGATCAGCTCGTCGCAACCGCCGTGAAGGAGTTCGGCCGGCTCGACATCATGGTCAACAATGCCGGCGTCGCCCGCAACCGGGACTTCCTCGAGATTTCGGAAGAGGAGTTCGACGAGATCATCGGCATCAATCTGAAGGGCGCGTTCTTCGGCGTGCAGGCCGCAGCCAGACAGATGATCGCGCAGGGCGGCGGCGGTGTCATCATCAACATGTCCTCGGTGAACGCGCTGCTGGCGATCCCGGCGCTTGCGACCTACGCGATGTCCAAGGGCGGCATGAAGCAGCTCACCTCGGTCGCTGCCGTCGCGCTCGCTCCGCACAACATTCGCGTGGTCGCGGTCGGGCCGGGGACGATCCTGACCGACATGGTGGCGTCCTCCATCTACACATCGGAGGATGCCCGCAAGACCGTGATGTCGCGCACGCCTGCGGGGCGCGGCGGCGAGCCGAGCGAGGTCGCCTCCGTCGTGGCGTTCCTGGCCAGCGACGATGCGTCCTACATCACCGGGCAGACGATCTATCCCGACGGCGGCCGGCTGATCCTGAACTACACGGTGCCGGTGAAGGAGAAGTAGGGTAACGAAGTCGCCCCGCACTCGCTGTCATCGCCGGCGAAGGCGGGCGATCCAGTACTCCGAGACAGCAGTGATGGAACGGATGGGCCGCGGCGTACTGGATGCCCCGCCTGCGCGGGGCATGTCACCCGTTGCGAGGCGAGCAGTTTGCATTTCACTCCGCCGCGATCGTCATCCCGTAACCCAGCCGCTTCGAAATGCCGCCGGCGCAATCGCGCAGGGCATGGGCGATCGGGCTGTCCCAGCGCGCGTCGAATGTGCCTTCCGGTCCCATCGCGGTGATGACCAGTGCGACGTGGCCGGAATGGTCGAATACGGGCGCGGAGAACGCGTTGACGCCGGGCAGGGGATCGCCGAGCGCACGGGCGAGGCCGTGCTTGCGCACCTCAGTGAGCATCTCCGTGACCTTCGCGCCCTTCACCGCGCGCTTCGGGTTGTAGCCGACGCCGTGACGGTCGAGCCCGCTTTCGAGCGCGGCACTGATCGTCTTCTCCGGCAGGAACGCCGCGAAAGCGCGGCCCGTCGCCGTCTCCAGCAGCGCCATCACCGAGCCGGCGCGCATCACGATGTGGACCGGCTGAGCGGGCTCTTCGAGCTGCACCACGGTCGGACCGTGCGTGCCCCACACCGCGAGCGAGACGGCGTGGCCGATCTGGCTTGCCAGCGCGGCGATCTTGGGACGCGCGACACGCACGCCGGAGAGGCGGCGCAGGCTGATCAGGCCGAGCTCCAGCGCCAGCGCGCCAATCTCGTAGCGGCCGGTGCTCTCGTCCTGCTCGATCAGGCCGATGCGCGAGAAGCTGGCGAGATAGGGATGCGCCTTGGCCGGGGTCATGCCGGCTTCGCGCGCGAGATCGCGCAGCATCATCGGCTCGCCGCTCCTGGCGAGCGCGCGAAGCAATTCGCCGCCGACCTCGATCGACTGGATGCCGCGGCTTTCCCTCTTCATGCGCCTCCTGGCGTGGCTTACGCCGCGTCGCGCTTTTCGGCGCTGTCGGCAAGGTGTCTGCCGGCAATGTAGCCGAAGGTCAGCGCCGGCCCAAGCGTGATGCCGGCGCCGGGATAATTGCCACCCATGATGCTCGCCATGTCGTTGCCGGCGGCATAGAGCCCGGGAATGACTTTGCCTTCGGCATCGAGCGCGCGGGCGTTCTCGTCGGTGACGATGCCGGCATAGGTGCCGAGATCGCCAATCACCATCTTGATGGCGTAGAACGGACCGTTCTCGATCGGCGCGATGCAGGGGTTCGGGCCATGCATCGCGTCGCCCTGGTAGCGGTTATAGGCCTTCGAGCCTTTGCCGAAGGCGGCGTCGTGGCCGAGCGGCGCGCTCGCGTTGAACTGCCTGACCGTGTCGGTGAAGGCCTGCGCATCGATGCCGGCCTTTGCCGCCAGCGCGTCCAGCGTGTCGCCACGCATGAGGTAGCCGGTCTCCAGGTGGTGGCCCAGCGGCATCGGGAAGGGCGGCACGCAGCCGAGGCCATATTTGCGCAGCGTCTTGTGATCGCAGACGAGATAGGCCGCGATCTCCTCGCCGGGCTTGGCAGCCTTGATCATGGCCTGGACGAAGTCGTGATAGGAATTGCCCTCATTGGCGAAGCGCCTGCCGTCGCGCATCACCGCGATCACGCCCGGTTTTGCGCGATCGATGAAATGCGGCATCACGCCTTTGGATCCGTCCTTGCGCGTGGTCAGCGACACCGGGACCCACGCTGCCGCATTGGGCAGGCGGTCCTCGATGCGGCCGCCGGCGCTTTCCGCAAGGCGCAACCCGTCGCCGGTATTGCCCGTGGGACCGGGCGAGTAGTGTTCATTGCCGGTCGGCGCGTGCGGGAACATCTTCTTGCGTCGCGCGACATCATGGGGAAAGCCGCCGCAGGCGAGCACGACGCCCTGGCGCGCGCGAACGCGCACGTCGCGTCCCTCGCGCGACACGATCGCGCCCGTTACAGTCCCGTTCTCGACGGTCAGCTCGCGCACCGGCGCGGACAGCCACATCGGAATCTTCAGGTCGAGCGCGGATTTCGCGAGACGTCCGGCCAGCGCATTGCCGTTGGTGAGCGTCATGCCGCGGCCGTAGCGCAGCACGTCCATGAAATGCCGCGACAGGCGCTTGGCGACGTACACGGCCGAAGTCAGCGATTTCGTCACCCGCATGAAGTGAATGATCTCCTTGCCGCTCCCCAGCATCATGCCGAACACGGTCAGCTCCGGCAGCGGCATGCCCAGCGTCTTGATCCGGTCGCCGAGCTCGCGGCCGTCGAACGGCCGCGTGACCATGGAGCGGCCGCCCTGTGCGCCGCCTGGCGCCTCTGCGTGATAGTCGGGAAACACCAGCGGCATGTCGAAGCGCAGCGCTGTCTTGCTCGTGAAGAAATCGACCGCCTCGGGGCCGGCGCTGAGGAAGGCATCGACGCGTTGCGCGTCGTAATTGTTTCCGGCCTCGTGCCGCAAATATGTGCGGGCCTGCTCCGGCGTTTCTTCGATGCCGTAGGCCTTTGCCAGCGACGTGCCGGGAATCCAGAGCCAGCCGCCGGAGCGGGCGGTGGTGCCGCCGAAGCGCGGCTCTTTCTCGACGATCAGGACGTCGAGGCCGCGATGGCGCGCGGTGATCGCGGCCGACATGCCGGAGCAACCCGATCCGGCCACGAGCACATCGCACTCGTAAGTCTCAACTGCGCTATGCTCGCTGCCGGTCATCTCTCACCTCACTTCTTCACGAGCGGGCATTTGGATTCGGAGACCGGGCGGAAGGCGTCCTCGCCCTTCACGGTCTTGACGATCTCCAGATAATCCCACGGCTCTTTCGACTGCTCGGGCTTCTTCACCTTGGCGAGATACATGTCGCGGATGACGCGGCCGTCCTCGCGCAACTTGCCGCCATGGACGAATGTATCCTCGATCGGCAGCTCGCGCATCTTGGCCATCACCTTGGCGGACTCGTCGGTGCCGGCGGCCTTGATGGCCTTGAGATAATGCAGCACCGAACCGTAGACGCCGGTCTGGATCATGGTGGGCATCACCTTGGTGCGCTCGTAGAACTTCTTCGACCAGGCACGCGTGGCTTCGTCCATGTTCCAATAAGACGCCGTCGTCATGTAGGTGCCCTGCGCGGCCTTGAGGCCGATCGCGTGCACGTCGGTGTCGAACATCAGAAGACCGACCAGCTTCTGGCCGCCCTGGACCAAGCCGAACTCGCCGGACTGCTTGATGGCATTGTCGGTGTCCTGGCCGGCATTGGCGAAGGCGACCACGTCGGATTTCGAGCTCTGCGCCTGCAGCGCGAAGGAGGAGAAGTCCGCAGTGTTGGTCGGGTGCTTGACGCCGCCGAGCACCTTGCCGCCCATCTCGTTGATGAAGCGGGTGGCGTCCTTCTCGAGCTGCTGGCCGAAGGCATAGTCGGCCGTGATGAAGTACCAGGACTTGCCGCCTTCCTTGATCACGGCGGAGGCCGTCACCTTCGACAGCGCATAGGTGTCGTAGGTGAAATGCACGGTGTTCGGGCTGCACAGCTCGTCGGTCAGCGAGCTCGCGCCGGGGCCGGACAGCAGCGCGACCTTGCCGCGCTCGCGCACCATGTTGTGCACGGCGATCGCGATGCCGGAATTGGGGATGTCGACGACGGCGTCAACCTTGCCGTTATCGAACCAGCCGCGCACGATCTGCACGCCGACGTCGGTCTTCATCTGGTGATCGGCGCTGATGATCTCGATCGGCTTGCCGAGTACGGTCGGCCCGAACTCCTCCACCGCCATCTTCGCGGCCTCGACCGAGCCCGGCCCGGAGTTGTCGCGCCCCCAGCTGGACAGATCCGTCAGCACGCCGATCCGCACGGCGTCGTCGGAGACTTGCGCGGTTGCCGCTGAAGTCATGGCTGCCGAAGTCATGGCCGTGAGCATGGCGCAGGCCAGAAGCCCTTTCATTGTCGTTCCCTCTCTTATTGGCCGCTTGGCGCGGCTGGTTGTTCTCGCGCTAGTTAGATATTAGCAAATGAATTTGTCAATGGCGAACAGTGAGTTCCCTGCTTGGCGCATCTAGCTTCGCGTCTCCCGGGGCAGCGCAGCGGGTAGCGGTGCGGCTGCAGAGCCGGGCCAGCGGGCTGCGCATTCGCTGCAACATGAGGTCCGGCTCCGCAGCGCATCACTCCGTGCTGCGCTGCCTCCGCACAGGAGAGCGACGATGCTCGGCGGGCTAGCTCCGGACCCGGCGGCCTGAAATTTTTTTGGCCCGCCCCTTGAAAGCCATTCCTGATTTTCTAAGTCGTTTTTCGCCGCGAGAGCGGTGTGTCGGATGCCTGACCGGGTCCGGCACGGGCGCCGGGTGGCCTTTCGGACCTGTCTGAAATCCCGCCTTGCGCTCCTTCGTATCCATCTTGCTCTTTGGAGGACTTGGTTATGAGGACCAGTTTTGACTTTGCGCCCCTGTGGCGTTCCACCATCGGCTTTGACCACCTGGCCGACCTCGTCGACAGCACGCTGCGCCAGGCGACCGAGGACAATTATCCCCCCTATAACATCGAGCGTTCCGGCGAAGACCATTACCGGATCAGCCTTGCCGTGGCGGGGTTCGGCGCCAACGACATCACCGTGACCGCCGAACAGAATGCGCTGACCATCGAGGGCAAGAAGCCCGAGACGGCCGCGCGCGAATACCTGTACCAGGGCATCGCCGCGCGCCCGTTCCGGCGCGTGTTCAACCTCGCCGACTATGTCCAGGTGAAGCAGGCCTCGTTCCAGGATGGGCTCCTGATCATCGACCTCGTCCGTGAGATTCCGGAAGCGATGAAGCCGCGCCGGATTCCGATCGCGGGCGCCACTCCTGCGGCATCGCAGATCGAGCAGAAGAAAGCAGCCTAGACGCTCGATCGAGCCAGTGGCGGGAACGCGGAACGCCGATGTGCGTCCGCGCTCCCCGATGCATGGAGGAGAGGACAATGGGTTTTCGTGATCTCATTCCCTGGTCAGGGAAACAGGAGCTCGCGCCTGCGCGCGACAATTTCGATCCCTTCCTGACGCTTCATCGCGAGATGAACCGTCTGTTCGATGACGTCTTCCGCGGCTTCGGCGCGTCCAGCCTGTCGCCGCTGATGGAGGGCCGCTTCGGCTGGCCGAAGGTCGAGCTCAGCGAGACCGACAAGGCGCTGACGGTCTCGGCCGAGCTGCCCGGAATGACGGAGAAGGACGTTCAGGTCGAGATCGCCAATGGCGTCTTGACCCTGCGCGGCGAGAAAAAAGCCGAGCGCAACGGAGAAGGCAGATACTTCACCGAGCGCTATTACGGTGCGTTCGAGCGGCAGATCCCGCTGGAAGGCGTCGAGGAAGACAAGGCCGAGGCATCGTTCAGGAATGGCGTCCTGACGGTGTCGCTGCCGAAGTCGGAGAAGGAACGCGAAGGCGTCAAGCGCATCGCGATCAACACGCACTGACATCAAGCGGGACGGCGGCGGTCGGCGCCGCCGTCCATCGTCCACAAATCGATCCTTTGGAAAGGAGCATGAGGGAGGCACGACCGATGACCAACGTGAACACCAATGCCGGTACTCTCAACCCGCTGTTTCATCCCGCTGCCCATTACGATTCGCCCGCCGACGTCCTGAACGCGGAGGAGCTCTCCGCGCCGGAAAAGCGTATCATCCTGTCGTCCTGGGCGTCTGACATGTATGCGGTCGAATCCTGTCCGGCGCTGCGCGAGATACCGGGCATGAACCACACCATCCGGCTTGCCGATGTCCTGGCGGCGTTGCGCAAGCTCGACGGCGACAATGACAATGACGATCCGCCACGCGGGGGCGGCGTCCCGATGCGGCTGCGGCGGCCCTGGGCCGCCGCGGAGAGGCGAGCCGCATGATGCTCACCCACACCGTTGTGGCACTCGTGCTGCTCGGGCAGGCCTCGGCGGCCTTCGCCGTCCCATTTCTCGCCATGCATGGTCTCGTCGCCGCTCCGCGTGACTGAGGCCACGAAATCCCACCAACCCCGGTTCAGCGGCAGGTGATCAAGATGAATGTCGTGCGTTTGCTTTCGCTGGCGTTGCTGGTGCTCGCGCTCACGGCATCCCAGCCGGCCGCTGGCCAAATTCCTGACCTGAAGACAGGCGGCCCGGTGCCGACGTTGGCGCCGCTGGTGCGCCAGGTGACGCCCGCCGTCGTCAACATCTCCGTGCATGGCCGCGTGCGCGAAGACAATCCGCTCTATCGCGACCCGCTCTTCCGCGAATTCTTCGACGTCCCCCGGCAGATCGAGAAGGAGGTCAACGCGACCGGGTCCGGGGTCATCGTCGATGGCCAGCGCGGCTATGTCCTGACCAACAATCATGTGGTCGAAGGCACCTCCGCAGTTCAGATCACCACCAAGGACGGCCGGCAGTTCTCGGCCAAGGTCATCGGCCGCGATCCACCGACTGACATTGCTGTGCTCCAGATCCAGAACCCATCCGGGCTCAAGGCGCTTGCCTTCGGCGACAGCGACGGCCTCGACGTCGGCGATTTCGTGCTGGCGATCGGCAACCCTTTCGGCCTCGGCCAGACCGTGACATCAGGCCTCGTCAGTGCGCTTGGCCGGACCGGACTCGGCAAGCAGGGCTATGAGGACTTCATCCAGACCGATGCTGCGATCAATCCGGGCAATTCCGGCGGGGCGCTGGTCAGCCTGCGCGGCGAACTGGTCGGCATCAACTCGGCCATCATCTCGCCTGCCGGCGGCAATGTCGGCATCGGCTTTGCGATTCCGGTCAATATGGCACGGAAGGTCATGGAGCAGATCGTCGCCAAGGGCCGGGTCGAGCGCGGCCGCATCGGCGTCTCCCTGAAGGACCTGCATCCATCGGTCAACAAGGGATTGAACCAGGGTGCCGTCATCGCGGAGATCGCGGCGGATTCACCCGCGGAGCAGGCAGGACTGCGCAAGGGCGATATCATCACCCGGGCTGACGACCGCCCGATCCGCACCGCCGCCCAGCTCCGCAACACGATCGGCCTAGCGCGCATCGGCGAGGAAGTGAAGCTCACCTTGTTGCGCAATGGCACACCGCTCGCGGCCGTGGTGAGAGTAGCGCCCACGCCCGAAGCGAGCAGCGCCGCCGCCGGCGGCAATCGCTTGGTCCGCTAGCGGTTTGCGCCGCGTGGTGATCCAGGTCGCCAAGGAGGAGTCCACTCATCGAAGTTCCACCGGCCGATTGCCCCGCGTTCGGCCATATCCAAACGTTCTGCCGCCATATTTGAGCGGGAGTGATCCACCTGAGGGAGGCACTCCGATGACCAAGGCTTTGATCACCGCCATTGCAATGCTGGCATTTGTGCCGGCGAGTGCGCTTGCGCAGGAGCGCGCGGGCTCGGCAGCGCTCGGTGCCTTGTCAGGCGCGGTCGTACTGGGTCCGGTCGGAGCCGTCGCCGGAGCCTTGGTCGGCTACACTGCTGGACCCTCGATCGCCCGGTCCTGGGGCCTGAAGGGCTCGCAATCGGCAAGACACCGGCAGCCGCCCCGTCGCGCGGCCGCAACCCGCGTCCCGCCGCGCACGCGCGAGGCGATGAATGCCAACGGCCAGATGCGAGCTGCCGGCAATCCGCCGCCGGTTCAGGCCGCGCCCGTCCAAGCCGCGCCTGCGGCGCCCGTGCAAGTCGCAACGCCGCCCGTTCAGGGCTTCGACTGAGGCCTCAGGGCTGTCCGAGGATCTTCTTCGCGGCGCGCAGATGCGGCTTGTCGATCATCTGGCCGTCGAGCCGGAGCGTGCCGGAATTGGGATTGCTCGCGAAGGCCGCAATGACCTTCTCCGCCCATATGCGTTCGGCTTGCGTCGGCGCAAACGCGGCGTTGACGACGTCGACATGCTTGGGATGGATCAGCGCCTTCGCCGAAAAGCCGTCGCGCCGGGCGGCGCGCGTTTCAGCCTCTAGGCCCGCGAGATTGTCGATGTCGGTATAGACCGTGTCGATCGGCGCGACCTCGGCGGCGGCCGCCGCCATCAGGCAGAGATCACGCGCGAGGCGGTAAGGACTGTGGAACACGCCGCCCGAGGATTTTTCGGTGGCGCCGAGCGAGGCCGAGAGGTCTTCCGCGCCCCACATCAGGCCGGCGAGGCGAGGAGAGCAGTTCTTGTAGCTGCCGAGGCCGAAGATCGAGCCGGCGGTCTCCGTCGCGACGCAGACGATACGCGTGGTGCCGACGGCAATGCCGGATGCCGCCTCGAACGCTTCGAGCCAGGCTGCCACCTGCCGCACGTCGTCGCCGCCTTGCGATTTCGGCAAGACGATGCCGTCGGGCTTACCCGGCATCACGGCGGCCAGGTCGGCGAGCGTCATCCCGGTGTCGAGCGCGTTGACGCGGACATAGAGCTGGTGCGGGCCGCGGGTGCCCTTCAACATCGCCAGCGTCAGCGAACGCGCCTCGGGCTTTTTCTCCGTGACCACGGAATCCTCGAGATCGATGATCAGCGCGTCGGCCTTGCCTTCGCGCGCCTTATCGAATTTGCGCGGGGAATCGCCCGGCACGAACAGCATCGAACGCATCAGACTGGCCTCTTGTGCATCATCGCCATGCGCCGGCATCTGCCGACGATCTCGTCGTTCTGGTTGAGAGCATGGTGCTCGAACTCGACGATGCCCGCTTTGGGACGCGATTTCGAGTCCCGCAACGAAAGCACCTTCGTCGTCGCCCGCAACGTGTCGCCATGGAAGACCGGCTTCGGAAAGGTGACGTCGGTCATGCCGAGATTGGCAACGGTCGTTCCCATGGTCGTATCATAGACCGTCATGCCGATCATGATGCCGAGGGTGTAAAGGCTGTTGAAAATGCGCTGGCCGAACTCGGTCTTTTCGGAGAAATGGGCGTCGATGTGCAGCGGCTGCGGATTGAGCGTGAGCAGGCTGAACAGGGTGTTGTCCATCTCCGTGACGGTCCGGGTCAGCGGATGCCTGAACTCCTGGCCCACGGAGAAGTCTTCGAAGTAAAGTCCGGCCATCGCGGTTTCCTCCCTGCGAAATAACGGCGCGCTCTTCGCGTCGCGCCGCATGACCCTATGCATGCTACACACAGTCGAGGGACAAATTCACGTATCTGTACCCGGTTTTTCAAGTTAAGAACGCGGAGCGAGGGCACGTCCGGGCGCAGCAATCGGCCACGGCCTTTGAGTGGGAAACGCGAGAGCAGGGAGATTGCGCGGTCGCGGCTCCCGACAAGGGAGGTCACGAACATGGATTTCGCGCTCACCGATCAGCAGGAAGCCATTCGCGACGCCATCGCCAAGATCTGCGAGGGCTTTCCCGATGCGTACTGGCTGAAGAAGGATCACGACGGCGGCTTCCCGCACGACTTCCACAAGGCGCTGGCCGATGCGGGCTGGCTCGGCATCTGCGTGCCGGAGGAATATGGCGGCTCGGGGCTCGGCATCACGGAAGCTGCGATCATGATGCGCACCATCGCGGAGTCCGGCGCCGGCATGTCCGGTGCCTCCGCGGTGCACATCAACGTGTTCGGGCTCAATCCGGTGGTCGTGTTCGGCACCGAAGAGCAGCGCAGGCGGATGCTGCCGCCGATGGTCGAGGGCCGCGAGAAGGCGTGCTTCGCCGTCACCGAGCCCAACACCGGCCTCAATACCACCCAGCTCAAGACCCGCGCGGTCGCCAAGAACGACCGCTACATCGTCAACGGCCAGAAGGTGTGGATCTCGACCGCGCAGGTCGCGCACAAGATCCTGCTGCTGGCGCGCACGACGCCGCTGGAAGAGGTGCGCTCGCCGACCCACGGGCTCAGCCTGTTCTACACGGACTTCGACCGCAACAAGATCAAGGTCCACGAGATCGAGAAGATGGGCCGCAAGATCGTCGATTCCAACGAGCTGTTCTTCGAGGATTTTGAGATCCCGATGGAGGACCGGATCGGTGAAGAGGGCAAAGGTTTCGAGTACATCCTCGAAGGTATGAACCCGGAGCGCATTTTGATTGCGGCCGAAGCCGTCGGGCTCGGCAAGCTCGCGCTGTCGCGCGCGATCGAATATGCCAAGACGCGCGTGGTGTTTAACCGGCCGATCGGCAAGAACCAGGGCATCCAGCATCCGCTCGCGGTGAACTGGGTCGAGCTCGAGGCCGCCTGGCTGATGGTGATGTCGGCGGCCTGGCAATACGACAAGGGCATGCCGTGCGGCGCGGCGGCCAATGCCGCAAAGTATCTGGCAGGTGAGGCCGGGTTCTCCGCCTGCGAACAGGCGGTGATGACCCATGGCGGCTTCGGCTACGCCAAGGAATTCCACGTCGAGCGCTATCTGCGCGAGGTGCTGATCCCGCGCATCGCGCCGGTCAGCCCGCAGCTCGCTCTCAGCTTTATCGCCGAGAAGGTGCTGGGACTCGCGAAGTCGTATTGAACGGCTGTTCCGAGCCAGCCGACAAGGCCGTTCTATTCGGCGGCAATCCGTTCCATCGCCATGGCACGAAGCCTGGCGCGTTGGATCTTGACGCCGTTGGCGCTGTCGGTGACCGGAAAGGCGTCCACGACATAGATCCGCGCCGGCACCTTGTAGCCGGCGAGTCGCTCACGCAGATGGGCGGTCAGCGCTTCCTGCCGCGGCGGCTCTCCGGCCGCGATCACGAAGGCAACGCAGCGCGCCTGACCCTTGAGATCGACCGCTACGACCTGGGCATCGGCAACACCGGCGCAGGCTTTGAGCTCGTCCTCGATTTCGCCGGGCGCGACCAGGAAGCCGCCGAGCCGCATCGCATCGCCGGCGCGGGTCTCGTACACGAACGAGCCATCGCCGCGAACCCGGCCGATGTCGCCGGTGCGAAAGAACCCGTCGGCGGTGAGCGCCTCGCGCGTCGCCTCGGGATTGCTAAAATAGCCGAGGAAGCGTGACGGCGCGCTGATCTCGATCTCGCCCGAGACGCCGCTGGCCGCCAGCTCGCCGGTCTCGACATCGCGGATGCGGACTTTCGCGTCCGGCGACATCGGCCAACCGCCACCTTCGATGCGGTCGGCAAAGGCGTCGCTGGTACGGCTGATCGAGAACAGCGCCTGCACCTCGCTCGAACCGTAGAGGCCGAACAGCTTCATGCCGCGCACCTCCGCCTCCACGGCCAGCTCGCGCCAGCCGGGTTGGAACGCAGCGAAGCCGCAGACTTGGAGCTTAGGAAGCGGATGTGGCGCGTCGGTTAGCGCGAGGATGCGGCGGAACATCTCGTCCGAGCCGAAGGAATGCGTGATCCCATGCTCGCTGAGGATCTTCAGCGCCGGCGCTGCTTCGAAAGCGTCGAGGACATGGATGGTCGCGCCCGCCGCGATGAAACCGAGCAGGCTCGTCATGCCAAACGTGCCGCAGAACGGCAGCATGGCCAGCAGCGAATGGCGTTGCGGGTCAAGCTCAAGCGCTCGGGCGACGGAAACAGCGTGGGTGGCCAGCGTCCGCTGCGAATGCGCGACGAGCTTCGGCCCTTTTGTCGTGCCCGACGTGGTGTAGAGCAGGACCGGCAGGTCGACATCCTCCTGGGCCGGCGGGGCGGGCGGATAGGACCGGTCGAAGGCATCGAACCGAACACAGGGCCAGTGGGCGGGCATCGCATCCGCACCGATCACCGCGAGCTGTCGCAGTGCGGGCACCTCGTCCTTGGCAACGTCGCCCAGAATGGCAGCAAAATCGATCGAACGGAACGCGGCCTCGACCACGATCAGCTTGGCACCGGAGACACGAAGCAGGTGCGCGACTTCCGCGCTGCGGTACCGCGTATTGACGGCGCCGACGACCGCGCCGAGGCGGGCGGCGGCGAACAGCAGTGCAATCCATTCGATCCGGTTGACCAGCCAGACCGCCACGACGTCGCCCTTGCCGATGCCCTGCGCGGCGAGCCAGGCCGCGGTCTGCTCCACCTTGCTCGAAAATTCCACCCGCGAGACCGCAGTGCCGTCGAACAGGAACGCGGGGGCGGCGGCAGGCTCCGTGCCGATCAGCGAGTGAAGCGAAAATGGATTGGCGCTCATGGCAATCGGACTAACCGGATCGCGCATGCCTGTCTACTTGGTGCCGAACATCCGGTCGCCGGCATCACCCAGGCCCGGCACGATGTAGCCGTGGTCGTTGAGCCGCTCATCGATCGCGGCGGTCCAGACCGGCACGTCCGGATGCTCACTTTGGAACTGCGCGATGCCCTCGGGCGCGGCCAGAAGGCAGACGAAGCGGATGTCGCGTGCACCCCGTGCCTTGAGCAGGGAAGCGCCGGCGCAGGCCGAGTTGCCGGTCGCGAGCATCGGGTCCATCAGGATCACGGTACGGTCGGACAAGTCCTGCGGCGCCTTGAAGTAATATTCCACGGCCTGCAACGTCTCGGGGTCGCGGTAGAGCCCGATATGGGCGATGCGCGCCGACGGCATCAGCGCCAGCATGCCGTCGAGGAAGCCGACGCCGGCGCGCAGGATCGGCGCCAGCGTGAGCTTCTTGCCGGCGATCTTGGGCGCCTGCATCGGCGCGATCGGCGTTTCGATGTCCACCAGCTCCAGCGGCAGGTCGCGCGTCACCTCGTAACCCAGCAGCATCCCGATCTCGTTCAGGATCTCGCGAAAGCTCTTGGTCGAGCGGTCCTTCTCCCGCATCAGCGAGAGCTTGTGCTGGACCAGAGGATGGGCGACGACGTTGACGTTGCTGGTGCTCATGAAACCGCTCTACACGGTTCCGTGAAATTGCGCCAGATCGGCCGGGTCGTTTCCGCGGGATATGCCGCCTCAACCGGGCATCGCGACCGCGCTACGCGCCCGGTTGCTCGCCTCGTAGGCAGCCATGAGGTCGCCGCGGCAGAGCTGGTGCGGCTGATCGCGGCGGAGCGGAAAGAAACTTAGACGCCGAGCCCGCGCGCGACGAGCGTGATCACGACCGTCAGGATGGCGCCCCAGACCATGCTCAGCGTCATCGTCAGGACGGTCGTGGTGACCACGTGCTCGAGATTTCCTTTCAGGAGCTGCACGCTACTTGTCCGCACGCGGCGCGCCGAGGCGCATGCCGAGCAGCAATGCACCTGCCAGCGCAACCAGGATGGCGATCTTGATCTCGATCATGTCCGCGACCTCATGATCATGCGCGCGAGCAGCCGCCTCGCTCCGACCCAGAGCCCGGCGCTGTTGCGTCCGATGAAGAACGCGGGAATGGCGGCGCGGCGGACCTCGGGGTCGAGCGGCTTGAGCGTCGCCGATGGCGACCTTGGCCCGGACCGGCGGTGCGCAGCTTGAAGAGCGATCGCGGCCATGGCGGCCTCCTCACACATCTGCAAGGTCATGGTGGCCTCTCTGCCGGTCAGGTTTGGAGCCGCCAGACATGGATCGCGGTCTTGAGCGCGATCAGTGCGGTGAGCACGCTGCCCATCGAGAGCAGGGTCAGCGCCTGCAGCGCGATACGCTGGAGCCGCACCTTGTATGCCTCCGACATGCGCGCCGGGCGTTCGGCCTGGAAGGGCCGGTCAATGTCATGTGTCAGGATCGACATTGTGGGAGTCCTCGTTCCTGGTGCGGCGCGACCGCCGCTCCAACCAGCCACTCATGATGTCCATGGCTGCGTAGGATTGCGAGATGGACGCCGGGACGCCGGTATAGGAATGTCATAAAGATGCAGACGCTCGCGACGGCAGTCCCCTGAAGAGATCGGGAGGCCGCTTCAGCCGAACGGCCGGAGGCGGCGCAGGATCGGACTGCGCAAGCCCGATCGCCGCCGCGAAGGCGAGCCGCAGTCGCGGCTCCTCGATCTGCTTGCAAAAGCATTCCAGCGTTGCATCCGCGCCCTGGAGCTGCCCGCCGATGGCCGCGCAGAGCCGGGAGCTGGTTCGCCGGAAGAAGTGGAGCGTGTCGTCGGCGCTTCGCCGCCCGCCGAGGCGGTCGAGCTCCGCCGCGATTGCTGCAACGTTGAGCCTGTCGGCCTGATCCAGCGTCACGGCAAAGCGCAGCAGTGCCAGCTGCCAGGCGCGGAGCAGCCTGTGAGATTCGTCGGTCGATGTCGGCATGGGATGTCCTGAGAGCCTTGACGTGTCAGGCCCCGACGCCGTCGATCAGTTCCTCGTCGGCGATCGCAGCGAAGGCGCGTACCACCTCCCTCTGCGCGGTGGCGTCCAGCGGCACGATCGGAAGCCGGGTCGCGGCGGACATCAGGCCAAGCACGCTCAGGGCGTATTTGAGGGCCGCCGGGCTTTCCCGGGACAGGCAGCCGATCAGAGGCATCAGCCGCTTGTCGAGATATCGCGCCGATTGCATGCGGCCCTGCCTGATCTGCGAGAAGATCGTGCGGCAGAGATCCGGCGCGATGTTGGCGACCTCCGAGATCGCGCCATCGCCACCGTCCGCCATGAAGCCGAAGGCGGTGGTGTCGTCGCCGGACAGAATGCGAAAATTGGCCGGCAGGTGCCGGGCAAGGCGCATCGGCCGGATCATGTCGCCGCTGCCGTCACATAGGCCGACGAATTGGCGGGACTCGACCAGACGCAGCAGCGTCTCGTCGGCGAGCGGCCGCAGCGTGCGGGAGGGAATGTCGTGCAGGATCACAGGCAAGCCGATCGCGCCAGCAATCGCCCGGAAATGCGCGAGCATGCCCTCCTGCATCGGCTTGTTATAGGCCGGGACCACCGACATGACGGCATCGGCACCGGCGGCCTCCGCGCGCCGCGCGAGCTCGATGGCGCGGCTCGTCGCGTTGGAAACCGCGCCTGCGATGACGCGTACGCGGCCGCGTGCGACATCGACCGCAGCGCGAATGACGAGCTCCTGCTCGGCCGGAGAGAGCGTCGGCGCCTCGCCGGCCGTCTCGCAGACCACGACGGCGGGAGCGCCGGCCGCGACCTGCCGCTCGCAAATTGCGGCGAACGGCTTGAGATCGATCGCATCAGCCGCGTCAAACGGCGTCGGCAGCTCCGGAATGAATCCGGTGAACCAGGCGGAGGGAGGGATGAACATGGTGCTTCGCGGGAAGTTGCCGGCTCAGGCGGCGCGTTGCGCGACGGTGATATTGGGAGTCTTGCCCATGTCGAGCTCAATCTCGCGCGGCAGCTCGACGATGGTCTCGGGATGCTGCCCATTCTCGAACAGCGCATATTTGATCGCCTGCGCGCGGCTGACGAACAGGCCGCCATAGAGGCCGTTCTGTTCCTGGACGATCCATTGTCCCCGGCGATTTCTGCCGATCAGGACGACGGTCGAGAGCGAGCTGCACGAGGGAGGTTCGACGAGTTTCACGAGAGTATTCCTTCTGAACGACGCCGGGGAGACGCATGTCCCTGCCGGCGTGCTCAATATCCGCACTCGCGAATATGATTTCGAGGGCGGCTGCGCGGCGATCTCATAGGAAGATCATAAAGCCGAAACGATCAGGCCAGCTCGGCGACGCTGTGAACCAGCGCAAACAGTGCGCCGAAGGCGACGCACTCGTCCCAATGATTGAGCGAACTCTCGAACAGGGGCTCGCGCCTGACGAGGGCCGCGAGCCCACACAGGATGATGGACATCCAGAGCAGGACGGCGAGGCTCCGGCCGAAGCCGACGCCGCCGAATGCGGCGAAGCCGATGAGCAGTGCGACGCGGACCGCGAAACGTGCGATCACGCGCGAAGGATTCAGCGTGCGCGGCATGTCGGGAGCTTGCGACACGGCATCGATCCGTCAGGCTGCTCTAGCTGAAATTGTCGCAGGCGAGGGGCTCGTAGAGCGAGTCCAGGACAGAAGGTACGCTTGGCCGCGGCGTGTCCGCAGCCAAGGCCCGGACCTCGATGAAGGCCGATAGCAAGGCCAGCGCGAGATCGGCGTGCCGCGCCTCGACCGCAGCGTCCAGCCACTCCGGCAGCTCACGTTCGCGCGACAGCGCACAATGCCACTCGCCCTCGTCGTAGACGATGCGGCGGGCCTGCCACATCGGCAGTTCGAGCTCCACCAGCGCCAGCGCCGCATCGACCCAGGCCTCGGCGTCGATCAGGCGCATGATGCGGCCGGTGCGCTCGCTTTGGCCCAGCAAAGGAAAGCGTCGGCAGGCGTGCGCGATGATGTCGAGCATCAACGGCCGCGTCGGCGCCGGTGCAGCGCGAAGCCGCTGGCTGAGGGATGGTGGGTCGAGGCGTCGGAGAGCGGCGGTCATGTCAGGCCTCCTGGAATTGGCTTCGGTCAGTCGGCCGGCATGGCCAAGATGATCAGGAGGGCATTTGAAAGCGAGATGAGGATCGGGCGAGAAATATAGGGATTGCATAAATGCGCGGCGCCTTGCGATTGCGCGCGTTGGATCCTCGGCCGTCGTTTCCGCCGAAGGTGGAGACTTATAGAGACAGGGCATTTTGAGAAGACCTCGGCCACGGCTTGCCGTAACAGCAGTCGAGAGAACGATAGTGGAATGCGTCCCCGCGTGCCTGCCGGGAATGACGGCTGAAGGTTGGGCCCTGGTGCCGGCGATGCGCGCCGGCCTTTATGGAATTCCTATAACGTCGCCATAGGCCTCATCTCGAAAACCTATGGGCGGGGTGGCACCTGATCGCGATCAAGTTCCCGATCGGGAGAGGCGCGCATTGCGTTCGCGCGTAGCAGGCCGCCCGCCGGGATCGAGAGACGGCTTATGCCGGATACCGTCTCGCATTGAGGAGTATCGACATGATGGACATTCTGATGCTGGCGCTGGGTTTCGTCTTCTTCGCCCTTGCGATCGGCTACACCTACGCCTGCGAACGGCTGTGACGGAGCGGATCATGATCTTCGATTATGCGCTCGCTGGCGCCGTCTCGTTCGGCCTCCTGGTTTATCTCACCTACGCGCTGCTGCGGCCCGAGCGGTTCTGACCCGTGCTGCTGCTCGCAAAATTGCTGCTGGCCGACGCCGCGCTCGTCGCTGGCCTGCTTGCGCTGCTCCTGCCGCTCCTGCGCCGGACACAATGCCTGAAGGGTTAATGCCATGACTGTGATCGGTTGGCTCCAGATCATTCTTTTTTGCGGCATCATCGTCGCGCTGACCAAGCCGCTCGGCTGGTACATGACGCGCGTATTTAGCGGCGAGCGGACGTTTCTGTCGCCGGTGCTGCGTCCGATCGAGGCCGGCATCTACTGGATTTCCGGTGTCGACGAGAAGCGCGAGCAGCATTGGCTGACCTACACGGTCGCCATGCTGCTGTTCCATGTCGGCGGCTTCCTCATCATCTACGGCGTGATGCGATTGCAGGCGCTGCTGCCCTTCAATCCGGCCGGCCAGGGCGCAGTCGCCCCGGATCTCTCCTTCAACACGGCGATCTCCTTCCTCACCAACACCAACTGGCAGAATTACGGCGGCGAGAGCACGCTGTCCTATCTCGTTCAGATGCTCGGCTTGACGCACCAGAACTTCCTGTCGGCGGCGACCGGCATTGCACTGGCGGTGGCGCTGATCCGCGGCTTCTCGCGCGCATCGATGCGCACCGTCGGCAATTTCTGGGTCGACGTGACCCGCACCACGCTCTACGTGCTGCTGCCGATCTGCGTCGTCTACACGCTGTTCCTGGTCTGGCAGGGCATCCCGCAGACGCTCGGCGACTATGTCGAGGCCACCACGCTGGAGGGCGCCAAGCAGACCATCGCAGTCGGCCCGGTCGCCTCCCAGGTCGCGATCAAGATGCTCGGCACCAACGGCGGCGGCTTCTTCAACGCCAACGCGGCCCACCCGTTCGAGAACCCGACCGCGCTGTCGAACTTCGTGCAAATGCTCTCGATCTTCGCGCTCGGCGCCGCGCTGACCAACGTGTTCGGCCGCATGGTCGGCAACCAGCGCCAGGGCTGGGCGATCATGGCCGTGATGGGCGTGCTGTTCGTGGCCGGCGTCGCCATCACCTATTGGGCGGAAGCCAATGGCACCTCGACCATGCATGCGCTGGGCCTTGCCGGCGGCAACATGGAGGGCAAGGAGGTGCGCTTCGGCATCGTCGCATCCTCGCTGTTCGCCGTGATCACCACCGCTGCGTCGTGCGGTGCAGTCAATGCCATGCATGACAGCTTCACCGCGCTCGGCGGCATGATCCCGCTCATCAACATGCAGCTCGGTGAGATCATCATCGGCGGCGTCGGCGCCGGCCTTTACGGCATGCTGCTGTTCGTCGTGCTCGCGATCTTCGTCGCCGGCCTGATGGTTGGCCGCACCCCGGAATATGTCGGCAAGAAGATCGAGGCGCGCGAGGTCAAGATGGCGATGCTCGCGATCCTGGTGCTGCCGCTGATGTATCTCGGCTGGACCGCCGTCGGCGTGGTCTATCCGGCGGCGGTTGCCTCGATGGCGAACGCCGGGCCGCACGGTTTCACCGAGGTGCTCTACGCCTTCACCTCGGCGACCGGTAACAACGGCTCGGCCTTCGCAGGCCTCACCGGCAACACCCTGTTCTACAACCTCACTCTTGCCAGCGCGATGTTCGTCGGCCGGTTCTTCATGATCGTCCCGGCGATGGCGATCGCGGGCTCGCTCGCCGCCAAGAAATCCGTCCCGCCGTCGGCGGGCACGTTCCCGACCACGGGCGGGCTGTTCGTCGGCCTCGTCGTCGGCGTGATCCTGATCATCGGCGGCCTGACGTTCTTCCCGGCGCTCGCGCTCGGCCCGATCGTCGAGCACCTCGCGATGAACGCCGGCAACCTGTTCTGATTATTTGGAGTGATCTCCATGGATACGACCAAACTGCAAAAACGCGCGCCGATGTCGGCAATGCTCGATCCCAAGATCGTGCTCCCCGCGATCAAGGCGTCTTTCACCAAGCTCGATCCGCGGCTGATGGTGAAGAATCCGGTGATGTTCGTGGTCGAGGTCGTGGCCGCGCTCACCACGGTGATCTTCCTGCGCGACGTCGTGACCGGTGGCGCGAGCCTCGGCTTCACCTTCCAGATCATCCTGTGGCTCTGGTTCACGGTGCTGTTCGCCAATTTCGCCGAAGCGGTGGCCGAAGGCCGCGGCAAGGCGCAGGCCGAGACGCTGCGCAAGACCCGCACCGAGAGCCAGGCCAAGCTCCTCACTGGCGCCGGCCCGGCCTTCGAGCTTGTGCCGGGCACCAGCCTGAAGGTCGGTGACGTCGTGCTGGTCGAGGCCGGCGACACCATCGCGTCCGACGGCGAGGTGATCGAGGGCGTCGCCTCGGTCAACGAGGCCGCCATCACCGGCGAATCGGCGCCTGTGATCCGCGAGTCCGGCGGCGACCGCTCGGCGGTAACCGGCGGCACGCAAGTGCTGTCGGACTGGATCCGCGTGCGCATCACGGCCGCGCAGGGTTCGACCTTCATCGATCGCATGATCAAGCTGGTCGAGGGCGCCGAGCGGCAGAAGACGCCGAACGAGATCGCGCTCAACATCCTGCTGGCCGGCCTCACCATCATCTTCGTGTTCGCCACCGTCACCATCCCGAGCTATGCGGCCTATGCCGGCGGCTCGATCTCGGTGGTCGTGTTGGTCGCGCTGTTCGTGACGCTGATCCCGACCACAATCGGCGCGCTGCTGTCGGCCATCGGCATCGCCGGCATGGACCGCCTGGTGCGCTTCAACGTGCTGGCGATGTCCGGCCGCGCCGTCGAGGCGGCCGGCGACGTCGACACGCTGCTGCTGGACAAGACTGGTACGATCACGCTCGGCAACCGGCAGGCGACTGCGTTCCGCCCCGTGCGCGGCGTCACCGAGCAGGAGCTGGCGGACGCGGCCCAGCTCGCCTCGCTCGCGGACGAGACGCCGGAAGGCCGCTCCATCGTCGTGCTGGCGAAGGAGAAATACGGCATCCGCGGCCGCGACATGGCCGAGCTCGGTGCCACCTTCATCCCGTTCACGGCGCAAACCCGCATGAGCGGCGTCGATGCCGGCGGCTCGTCGGTGCGCAAGGGCGCGGTCGATGCCATGCTCAATTACGTCGGCGGCGGCGCGCCGCTGGCGGTTGCGTCCGGCAACACGGCGCGGGCGATGCAGCCTGCCGCGCTGTCGGACGTCGGTCGTGAGATCCAGGCCATCGCCGATGAAGTCTCGAAGTCTGGCGGCACGCCCCTGGCCGTCGCCAAGGATGGCAAGCTGCTGGGGATCGTTCAGCTCAAGGACATCGTCAAGGGCGGTATCCGCGAGCGCTTTGCCGAGCTGCGCCGCATGGGCATCCGCACCATCATGATCACCGGCGACAATCCAATGACGGCGGCCGCCATCGCGGCCGAGGCGGGCGTCGACGACTTCCTGGCGCAGGCAACCCCCGAGGACAAGCTCAAGCTAATCCGCGACGAGCAGGCCAAGGGCAAGCTGGTGGCCATGTGCGGCGACGGCACCAACGACGCGCCGGCGCTCGCGCAGGCCGACGTCGGCGTCGCCATGAACACCGGCACGCAAGCCGCCCGCGAGGCCGGCAACATGGTCGACCTCGATTCCAACCCGACCAAGCTGATCGAGGTGGTCGAGATCGGCAAGCAGCTGTTGATGACGCGCGGCGCGCTGACCACGTTCTCGATCGCCAACGACGTCGCCAAATATTTCGCGATCATCCCGGCGATGTTCCTGGCGTTCTATCCCCAGCTCAACGTGCTCAACGTCATGAACCTGTCGAGCCCGCAAAGCGCCATCCTGTCGGCGATCATCTTCAACGCGCTGGTCATCATCGCGCTGATTCCACTCGCACTGAAGGGCGTCGCCTATCGCGCGGTCGGTGCCGGCGCGCTGCTTCGCCGCAACCTCTTGATCTACGGCCTCGGCGGCATCGTCATTCCCTTCATCGGCATCAAGGCGATCGACCTCGTCGTCACCGCCTTGCACTTGGCTTGAATTTGTCATTGCGAGCGAAGCGACGCAATCCAGAGATATCTCCGTGTTTGACAACCTGGATTGCTTCGTCGCTCCGCTCCTCGCAATGACGGGAGAAACTGGAGAAAGCACATGCTCAGAGAAATCCGCCCCGCCATCGTCCTGCTGCTGGCGCTTACCGCCATCACCGGCCTTGCTTATCCGCTGGCGATGACCGCCATTGCCGGCACGCTGTTTCCCGTGCAGGCACAGGGCAGCCTCATCGAAAAAGACGGCAAGGTGGTCGGCTCTTCCCTGATCGGGCAGGAGTTCAAGGACGACAAATATTTCCACGGCCGCCCGTCGGCGACGGTTGCGCCGGACCCCAATGATTCGACCAAGACGGTGCCGGCGCCCTACAACGCCGCCAACTCCGGCGGCTCCAATCTCGGCCCGACCAGCAAGGCGCTGGCCGACCGGCTGAAGGATGATGTGGACAAGCTGAAGGCCGAGAACCCGAACGCGGCGGTGCCGGTCGACCTGGTGACGACGTCGGCCAGCGGCCTCGATCCCGACATCTCGCCGGAGGCGGCGCAATTCCAGGTGCCGCGCGTGGCGAAGGCGCGCCGCATGTCGGAGGAGCAGCTCAGGCAGCTCGTGACCGCCAACACTCAGGGCCGCCTGTTCGGCCTGCTCGGCGAACCCCGTGTTAACGTACTGGCGCTGAATCTCGCGCTCGATCAGGTCGCGGCGAAGTAGCGGTCTAGGCTCGCAGTCCACAGGTGACTATATTGGGACAATGGTCCGAGAGCGCCGCGATCCCGAACAACGTCCGTCGCCCGAGGCGCTGCTGGAAGCGGCGCGGCGGGAGGAGGGCGCGAGCGGCAAGCTGAAGATCTTCGTCGGCGCCGCCCCCGGCGTCGGCAAGACCTACGAGATGCTCCAGAGCGCGCACGCCAGGCGCAAGGCCGGCATCGACGTGGTGATCGGCTTTGTCGAGACCCATGGCCGCGCCGAGACCGAGGCGCTGGTGCGCGGGCTTGAAGTCGTCCCGCGCAAGAGGCTGGAGTATCGCGGCCAGATCGTCGAGGAGATGGACCTCGATGCGGTGATCGCGCGACGGCCGCAGATCGCGTTGGTCGACGAGCTCGCTCACACCAACGCGGCCGCCAGCCGCCACCCCAAGCGCTATCTCGACGTCGAGGAGCTGCTCTCCCACGGCATCGACGTCTACACTGCCGTCAACATCCAGCATATCGAGAGCCTGAACGACGTCGTCGCCCAGATCACCCATGTGCGGGTGCGCGAGACCGTGCCGGATTCGGTGTTCGACCGCGCGGACGCCATCGAGCTCATCGATCTCACGCCGGATGATCTGATCCAGCGGCTAAAGGAGGGCAAGGTCTATGTGCCCAAGCAGGCCGAGCGGGCGCTGGAGCATTATTTCTCGCCGGGCAATCTGACGGCGTTGCGCGAGCTTGCGCTTCGGCGTACCGCCGAGCGCGTCGACGAGCAACTGCTCAGTCACATGCAGGCAAACGCCATTGCCGGGCCCTGGGCCGCGGGCGAGCGCATCCTGGTCTGCGTCAGCGAGGATCCGCGCGCGGCCGGTCTCGTGCGCTACACCAAGCGGCTGGCCGACCGCCTGCATGCACCGTTCACCGCAGTGTCGATCGAGACGCGTCGCTCGCTCCAACTCTCGGACGAGGAGCGCGATCGCCTCGCCGATACGCTGCGCCTTGCGGAATCGCTCGGCGGCGAGGCGCTGACCATTCCCGCCGTCGGACGCCGCATTGCCGACGACGTCGTCAACTTCGCGCAAGGCAACAACGTCACCCAGATCGTGATCGGCAAGTCGAGCCGCTCGCGCTGGTTCGAGATGACGCGCGGCTCCGTCGTGCACGACCTGGTGCGCCGCGCCGGTAATATCACGGTCCATGTGATCGCCGGTGACGAATTGCCGGGTGAAGCGGCGCCCACGATGGCAGTGCAGACCGCTGCGCGGTCGGAGCCGTTCAATCCGCTGCCCTATCTGAAGGCGCTTGGCATCGTGCTGATCGGCCTCGGCGCAGCGGAGCTGCTCCAGCCGCGCTTCGGCATCGAGAACGTCGACCTCGTGCTGCTGACGGCGGTGGTCGCGGTCGCGGTCCGCTATGGGCTATGGCCGTCGCTGCTCGCGACCGTCGCGGCCTCGCTGTCCTACAATTTCTTCTTCCTGCCGCCGCTCTACACCTTCACGATCACCAATCCGACCAATGTCGCCGCCTTCCTGCTGTTCCTGGTGGTGGCGATGATCGTCTCCAATGTCGCGGCGCGCGTACGCATCCAGGCCGATACCGCCATCGGCCGTATCAGGATGACCGAACAGCTCCATGCCTTCAGCCGCAAGCTCGCCGGCGCCGCCACCCTCGACGACGTGCTGTGGGCGACCGCTTACCAGATCGCGTTGATGCTGAAGGTCCGCGTCGTGCTGCTGTTGCCGGAGGAAGGCCTGCTCACGGTGAAGTCGGGCTACCCGCCCGAGGACGAGCTCGACCAGGCCGATCTGGCGGCCGCCAACTGGGCCTGGAGCAACGACCGCGCTGCAGGTCGTGGTTCGGACACGCTGCCGGGCGCAAAACGGCTGTTCCTGCCAATGCGCACCGGGCGCGGCCTGATCGGGGTGATCGGCATCGACGACGATCGCAGCGGGCCGCTGCTGACGCCGGACCAGCGCCGGCTGCTTGACGCGCTGGTCGACCAGGGCGCGCTCGCGATCGAGCGCGTGCTGCTGGTCGAGGACATGGACCGCGTCAAGCGCACCGTCGAATCCGAACGGCTGCGCTCGGCGCTCCTGACATCGATCTCGCACGATTTGAAGACGCCGCTCGCCTCCGTGCTGGGCGCGGCCTCGACCATGCGCGATTTAGCCGGCGCGCTCTCGGATACCGAGAAGCGCGACCTGCTCGCGACGGTGATCGACGAATCCGAGCGGCTCAACCGCTTCATCGCCAACCTGCTCGACATGACCAAGCTCGAGTCCGGGGCCATCGTGCCGAATACGTCCTTGCACGATCTCGGCGAGATCGTCGGCAGCGCGTTGCGGCGCGCGGACAAGATTCTCGCCGCCCACAAGGTCGAGCTGGTGCTGGCGGCCGATCTACCAATGCTCGAGCTCGATGCCGTGCTGTTCGAGCAGGTGCTGTTCAACCTCCTCGACAATGCCGCGAAATATTCGCCTGCCGATACCACCGTCTCGATCCGCAGTCGGCGCGAACGGGATCAAATCGTTCTCGATATCGCCGACGAGGGCGGCGGCATTCCCGCCGACGAGCTCGAAAGCGTATTCGACAAGTTCTATCGGGTGCAGAAGGGCGACCATGTCCGGCCCGGCACCGGGCTCGGCCTCGCCATCTCCCGCGGCTTCGTCGAAGCGATGCGAGGCACGATCTCGGCTGCCAACCGCAGCGACCGGAGCGGTGCGGTCATTACCATCCGTCTGCCGGTTCCCGTGCAGACCCACGCATTGGATACCGCCGCATGAGTGCTGCTCCGATCAAGGTCCTGGTCATCGACGACGAGCCGCCGATCCGAAAGCTGCTGCGGATGGGGCTATCGACGCAGGGTTATGATATCCTGGAGGCGCCGAACGGCAGGACCGCGCTGGAAAAGCTTGCCGAGGAGCCGGCGCTGATCATCCTCGATCTCGGCCTGCCCGACATCCAGGGCCACGAGCTGCTGCGCACGATCCGCGCACGCAACGAGGGCGTGCCGATCGTCGTGCTGTCGAGCCGCGGCGACGAGGCCGGCAAGGTGCAGGCGCTCGATCTCGGCGCCGACGATTACCTCACCAAGCCTTTCGGCATGGACGAGCTTCTCGCCCGCTTGCGCGCAGCGTTGCGCCACCAGCTTCAAGTCAAGGGCGAGCGTCCCGTGTTCCGCACCGGCGATCTCTCGGTCGATCTCGTACGCCGCATCGTCAAGGTCGGCGAGCGCGAGGTGAAGCTGTCACCGAAGGAATACGATCTGCTTCGCGTACTGGTGCAGCACGCCGGCAAGGTGCTCACCCACCGCTTCCTGCTCAAGGAGCTCTGGGACGAGCTGACCGACGCGCAATATTTGCGCGTCTATGTCCGCCAGCTCCGCCAGAAGATCGAGGCCGATCCAGAACGGCCGCAATATGTGCTGACGGAGACGGGGATCGGGTATCGGCTGAAGGCGGGGGATTAGCTGGTCGCGTCGTCAGCATCGAGCGCGGCTTGAGTCACAAGCGTCATGGCCGGGCTTGACCCGGCCATCCACGTCCGTCGGCACGCGAGCAAAGACGTGGATGCCCGGGTCAAGCCCGGGCATGACGACCAAGGTTGTAGTGCGCTTCTGTCTTCACGTCGTCATTGCGAGGAGCCCTTGCGACGAAGCAATTCAGACTGCAGCCGCGGAAAGTTTCTGGATTGCTTCGCTGCGCTCGCAATGACGGAAGTAGTTACCCCGCCTTCCTCTGCCTCGCCGTACCCCGGTGCGTCTTCCTCGCCGCGCGTTGCCGTCCCGTCGCGCGCCGGGCGTGGGACTTCGCCGCCGTCTTCTTCCCGCCGCGTCCCTTCAGGCTCTGCTTCAGCGCATCCATCAGGTTGACGACGTTGCTCGGCCGCTCCTCGGGCTCGGGCAGCTCGATCTTCTTGCCGCTGGCCTTGCGCTTCACCAGCGCCTTCAGCGCGTTCTCGTACTCGTCCTTGAATTCGCTGGGATCGAAATGCGCGGCTTTGGTATGCAGGATGTGCCCGGCGAGCTCGACCATGTCCTTGGTGATCTTCGGGCTCTTGATGTCCTCGAAGAACTGGTCCTCGTCGCGCAGCTCGTAAGGAAAGCGCAGCGTGGTGCCGAGCAGGCCCTTGCCGAGCGGCTCGATCGCAATGATGTGCTCGCGGTTGGTCAGCACGATCTTGGCCAGGGCGACGCGGTCCTGATCCTTCATGGCATCGCGGATCACGGCAAAGGCGTCGACCGCGGCTTTGCCGTCGGGCGCGATGTAATAGGGGTGGTTGAGATAGCGCTGGTCGATCTCGTCGCTAGGCACGAAGCTTTCGATGTCGATGGTGTGGTTGCTCTCGATCTGGACGGCCTCGAGCTCTTCCGGCTCGATCTCGACATACTTGCCCTTGCGCACTTCGTAGCCGCGCCCCTTCTGGTCGCTCTCGACGACGTCACCGGTCTCGGAATCGATCATCTGCTGCTTGAGCCGGTTCCCGGTCTCGCGGTTGATCATGTGAAACCGCGTTTTCTCGGCCGCAGTGGTCGCCGGATAAAGCACGACGGGACAACTGACCAGCGACAGCTTCAACGTTCCCTTCCAATAGGCGCGCGGGGCCATTCCATTCTCCAGCGTTTTCAAGGCGTTTTGGAACCCCAACCCTCCCGCCGGGTTTTGGTTCCGGGCGGGACTTTGGCCGTGATAGGCTTGATGGCGAAAGAGAAGCGGGACCGGTCGTGCTGCAAAAACTCTCCACTTACCGACAGAAGCGTGACTTCGAGAAGACGCCCGAGCCGTCGGGCAAGTCCGCGGTGGCGCCGTCGAAGCAGCGGCGCTTCGTGATCCAGAAGCATGATGCGACCCGACTGCATTATGATCTCAGGCTCGAGTTCGACGGCGTGTTCAAGTCCTGGGCGGTGACGAAGGGACCCTCGCTCGATCCGCACGACAAGCGGCTGGCCGTCGAGGTCGAGGACCATCCACTCGATTACGGTGATTTCGAAGGCACGATTCCGGAAGGGCAGTATGGTGGCGGCACGGTGATGCTGTGGGACCGTGGCACCTGGGAATCGGATGATCCGGAAGCCGGCTTCAAGAAGGGCGATCTGAAGTTCACGCTGCATGGCGAGAAGCTGCAGGGCAGCTGGGTGCTGGTGCGCATGCGCAACGACCGCACCGGCGGTAAGCGCACCAACTGGCTCCTCATCAAGCACCGCGACGAACATGTTCGCGAAGGCGCGGACAACGATATTCTCGACCAGGACAAGTCCGTCGCCTCCGGCCGCGCGATGGAGCAGATCGCGGAGGGCAAGGGCCGCGCGCCAAAGCCGTTCATGCTGGCGAAGGGCGCCAAGGGCAAGGCCGACGCGGTCTGGCAGTCCAACCGCACGGAGGAGACGAAGGGGCGTACGGTCAAGCCGGCGCCGCGCACGGCGTTGAAGTCCGGCAAGTCGGCGCGGAAGAAGGCGACGACGGCGACCAACGCGAAGAAGGTCTCGGAGATGCCGGACTTCGTCGCGCCACAGCTCTGTACGCTGGTCGAGCGGCCGCCGGCCGATCAGGGCTGGTGCCACGAGATCAAGTTCGACGGCTATCGCGTCCAGCTGCGCGTCGAGGATGGCGAGGCGACGCTGAAGACGCGCAAGGGCCTCGACTGGACCGAGAAGTTTGCCGCCATTGCCGAGGAGGCGGCTACGCTGCCGGACGTGATGATCGACGGCGAGATCGTCGCGCTCGACCACAACGGCGCGCCGAACTTCTCCTCGCTTCAGGCCGCGCTGTCCGACGGCAAGACTGACGAACTGATCTTCTTTGCCTTCGACCTTCTGTTCGCGAAGGGGGAGGATTACCGCCGGCTGCCGCTCGGCGAGCGCAAGGCGGAGCTCAAGAAGCTGCTGGACTCGCGCAAGCGGAAATCGACCCAGATCCGCTATGTCGAGCATTTCGAAAGCGGCGGCGACGCCGTGCTGCAATCGGCCTGCAAGCTCGAGCTCGAAGGCGTGGTGTCGAAGAAGCTGGATGCGCCCTATCGCTCGGGGCGCACTGAGGGCTGGGTCAAGTCGAAATGCCGCGCCGGCCACGAGGTGGTGATCGGCGGCTACAAGACCACCAACGGCAAATTCCGCTCCCTGATGGCCGGCGTGCAGCGCGGCGATCATCTCGCCTTCGTCGGCATGGTCGGCACCGGCTTCGGCGCGGACAAGGTCAAGCGCCTCATGCCGTCATTGAAGGCCATGACGGCCAAGGAAAGCCCGTTCGGCGGCAAGAACGCGCCGAAGAAGACCCGCGAGGTGCATTGGCTGAAGCCGGAGCTCGTCGCCGAGATCGAGTTCGCCGGCTTCACTGCCGACGGCAACATCCGCCAGGCCGCGTTCAAGGGCCTGCGGCAGGACAAGCCTGCCGAGGAGGTCGAGGCCGAGAGGCCCGTCGATACCGAGCTTGCCGAACCGACAGCCAAGAAGGCACCGGCGAGATCGCGTGCGAAGACGGGCCGGCAGACGAAGCAGGCCCCCCAGAACGCCGAGGTCATGGGTGTCGTTATCTCCAAGCCCGACAAGCAGCTCTGGCCGGACGATGGCGACGGCGATCCCGTCACCAAGCTGGACCTTGCGCGCTATCTCGAAGCCGTCGGCGAATGGATGATCGTGCACCTCAAGGGCCGGCCCTGCTCGCTGATCCGCGCGCCTGACGGCATCAAGGGCGAATGCTTCTTCCAGCGCCATGCCATGCAGGGCACGTCGAACCTTTTGGAGCTAGCGAGGGTCTCCGGGGACCGCAAGCCGTATTTGCAGATCGACCGGATCGAAGGGCTCGCAGCGGTGGCGCAGATCGGCGGTGTCGAGCTGCATCCGTGGAATTGCGCGCCCTATGCCTATGACACGCCGGGCCGGCTGGTGTTCGATCTCGACCCGGCACCCGACGTGGAGTTTGCCGACGTCGTCGAAGCCGCCAAGGAGATGCGGCAGCGGCTCGCCGACATCGGCATGGACAGCTTCTGCAAGACCACTGGCGGCAAGGGCCTCCACGTCGTGGTGCCGCTGCTGCACAGCGCGCGCGACAAGGTGAGCTGGAAGGAGGCCAAGGCCTTTGCGCAGGGCGTCTGCCAGTGGATGGCCGATGACGATCCCGAGCGTTATCTGCTCAACATGTCGAAGAAGCTGCGCGAGGGGAAGATCTTCCTGGACTACTTGCGCAACGATCGCATGTCGACCGCGGTTGCCCCGCTGTCGCCCCGCGCGCGCGCCGGCGCCACGGTGTCGATGCCGGTGACCTGGGCGCAGGTGAAGAGCGATCTCGATCCGAAGCGATATACGATGCGCACGGTGCCGGCGCTGTTGGCGCGATCGAAAGCGTGGGAGGGTTATGATGATGCCGCCGTATCGATCAAGGCGGCGATCAAGAAGCTGGCGGGAAAGGTGAAGTGAGTTAGGGCTGTCTATCGATGCGCCCCTCGTAGGGTGGGCAAAGCGAAGCGTGCCCACCATCTTTCCTGCTGACGCGAAGAGGTGGGCACGGCGCGTTGCGCCTTTGCCCACCCTACCGGATCATCGTGCGCCGCTAGATCCGTCCCATCAGGAGCAGGATCAGCAGGATGACGATGACGAGCCCGAGGCCGCCGCCGCCATAATAGCCGGTGCCATAGAACGGCCCGCCGCCGATGCCGCTGAAGCCGCCGAGCAGGGCGATGATCAAGATGATCAGAATGATCGTGCCGATAGACATGCGAATCTCCTCCAGCCCTTTCTCGAAAGGGTCGTTGCACCTGTCCCTTGTGCGAAGGCAACTTGCCGCAGGTTGTAAAGTTCCCGCTATGAAACACGGACGCAGGTTCAACATGCATGGAACTTTTGCAGGCCTCGCAGGCATGACTATCTGAGATCCGTGAGGAGGCAGGGCCATGTCAGCACCGCTCGTCGTTTCAATTCCGCATCGTCTCGGCCGCGAGGAAGCGGTGCGCCGGCTCAAGGCGGGACTCGGTCGGGCCGCCGCGAGCATTCCCGTGATGCAGGTCGAGGAAGAAAGCTGGAGCGGGGATACGATGAATTTCCGTATCCGCGCGCTCGGACAGATCGCCAGCGGCCAGGTCGACGTGGGCGACGATCAGGTCCGGGTCGAAGTGGTGTTGCCCTGGCTGTTGCAGCGCTTTGCGGAGATGGCGCAAGCCACGATCAAGAAGCGCGGCCAATTGCTGCTCACCAAGGACGGGGGCAAGTAACTTCAGGCGCGCGCGCGTTGGCGCACTGGCTTCGCTGCACTCGTGGTCCGCGCCTCGATGACCGCGACGGGAAGGTCGCGCAAGGCCCGCGCGAGTGGCAGTTCATTGCCACCAAAATCTGTCGCGGTGTAGCCGGAGATCTCGATGGTTGCATCGATCCTTTCCAGCGCCGGCCATTCCCGGCCTGATTGCGAGAATGGTGCAAAGTGACGCCCGACCACGACGATTGCGGCGGCGCGGCCATGGCTGCGGGCGAAGGCGATGACGTGGTCGGCATGCGCGCCGCTCACCTCGAGCGGCTGATAGTCACCCCGGACGAAGACGTCGGGGAGGCGGTTGCGCAGCTCGAGCAGATGGCGCGTCCAGGCCAGCTTGAGCCGGCCGTCCGACCAGCTCTTGCTCAGGCCGCTCCAGTCGGGAGCATTCAATGATGTCAGTGCCGCATGGCGCGCGGCAAAGTCCACGGGGCGACGGTTGTCGGGATCGACCAGCGAGAGGTCCCAGAACTCGGTGCCTTGGTAGAAGTCCGGCACGCCCGGCAGCGTCGCCTTGAGCGTGAGCTGGCCGAGCGAGTTCAGCATGCCGAGCAGTGCGACGCGGCGCGCCAGGGTCTGCAGGGCCTCCAGGAATTCCGCGGACTGGGCGGGATCGAGGATCTTGCTGATGAAGCTGTTGACGCCGTTCTCATAGGCTTCATGCGGATTGAGCCAGCTCGTCTCCTCCTTGCCTTCGCGCGCGGCCTTGAGGGCATAGGCCTGGATGCGTTCGACGAATTCAGGATCGACCGGCGCCTGGAGTGGCCAGGCCCCGAGCAGGGTCTGGTAGAGCATGTATTCGAACGTCGCCGAGGGTGCGCGGAAATTGCCCTGGTGCGTAAGATGCGGCGCGTTCAGCACCTTCCAGCGCGCCACCGCGCTGGTCCATTCGCCGGGAATTTCGCTCAGCGCTGCGATGCGCGAGCGGGCATCCTCGCCGCGCTTGGTGTCGTGGGTCGCGGTCGCAGTCATGCCCTGCGGCCATTCCTTGGCACGGACCCGCATGGCCTGGTGGAAAGCGGCAAGGGACATGCCGTTGCTCGCGGGATCGCCGCCGACCTCGTTCAGCGCAAGCAGCCGGTGGAATTGATAGAACGCGGTATCCTCCAGCGACTTCGCCATCATCGGCCCGGTGAATTGTTGCACCTTCAGCGCGAAGCGGCGCACGCGCGGCGCGCTGTGCGGGGGCCGGCCGGGCTTGAGCAGGTCCATGGTCAGGGCGTCGCGCAGGAAATCGAAAATGCCTTCATCCGCGGCGAACCATTCGGAGCGGGCGCGTTCGATGGTGTCGTCGATCAGCTTGCGGTCCGGTGCAGTCGGACCGCTATGCGTCAAATACGTGCGGTAGACCGGGAAATGCAGCACATAGAGCTCGAGTGCCTGCCGCAGGCTGTCGGCGGAGAAATCGCGGGTCGAGTAATGCCCGTTGGCGATGCGCGCGAGCAGGCGCGTCAGCACGGTGAACTCGCTGGTGAGCAGCGTCTCCAGCACGCGCCGCTTGGCGTCCTTGACGTAAGGTGCGAGCTGCGGCGGCCGGTTGCTGATCTGCCGCCAGGTCTCGTCCAACGCCGGAAGCCCCTTTGCGTCGACCAGAACCTGGGTGATGACGTTCATCCACTCATAGCCGGTGGTGCCCTGGACGCCGGCGAAATGCGGCAGGCGTTCGTGCTCGCACAGGATCTTCTCGATCACGGTGTAGAACGGCTTCGCATTGCCTTGCGCGTCGCGCACCAGGCGGCGCAGCCGCTGGCAATATTGTGCCGGATCGCGCAAGCCGTCGATGTGATCCAGGCGTATGCCTTGCAGCCTGCCCTCGACGATCAGCTGCTTGACCAGCCGGTGGGTGGCGGCAAACGTGCCGGGATCCTCGACGCGCAGGCCGGCGAGCCCGTTGACGTCGAAGAAGCGGCGATAGTTGATATCGCTGGAGGCGAGCCGCCAGTGGCCGAGCTTGTAGTGCTGGCGCTCGAGCAGATGATGCAACGCCAGCGTTTGTGCCGGGCGATCCTTGCCGGCGCGATAGGCGACAAGGCCGCGCGCGATGAGATCGGCCGCGCCCGCGATCTCCTTGAGCTCCGACTTGAAGGCGGGAGCTTCCTTGCGGTTGGGCCGGCGCAATCCGGTGTAGCGTGCCGCGAGTGCAAGCAGGCGCTTGCCGGGCTCCGTGTCCGCCGCGTCGGCTTCCTTGACGATCATGCGGAGCACCTCGCCGTAACGTTCCGGCGCGATGGGCAGGCGATGCTCGAAATACCAGGCGGAGAGACTTCCGTCGTCGGGATCGTAGCGCAGCTCGATGTCGCCGTGCTCGAGCGCCTCGCCGTAGGACGCGCCGAGGATCGGCAGCAGCACGCCGCCGCGGGCGCGGAAGGCCAGTTGATCCCAGTCGATGTCGAAGGAGACCGCATGCGGCGAGGCCTGGCCCCATTCCAGCACGTCGAGCCACCAAGGATTGTCGGCGAAATGCACCCCGACATGGTTGGGCACGAAATCGATGATGAGACCGAGATCGTTCTTGATCAGCGCCTCGCTCAGCCGCGCGAAACCGGCCTCGCCGCCGAGCTCGGGATTGAACTGGCCGTGATCGACGGTGTCGTAGCCATGCGTCGATCCCTTGCGCGCCTTCATCACCGGCGAGGCGTAGAGATGCGTGATCCCGAGCGCCTTCAGGTAAGGAACGACCGCTGCAGCTTTGTCGAAGTCGAAATCCGCCGTGAGCTGGAGCCGGTAGGTCGCGAGCGGAGTGGCGGGAGGCATGCTAACCTCCGAGGCGCCAGACCACAGACCAGGGCGGAAGTCGCTCGCCGGCCTTGCCGCCCCAGATCGGCGTGCCCGCATCGCTGTCGGAATACGCGACATCATCGTCCGAGAGATTGGCGATCAGGCGCAGCGTCGCACCGTCCCCCATCCGCCAATGGGCAGTGAGCAAGCCGGTATCCCCGGCCTCGGCATCGCCGAACTTTGCGCCTTTCAGCCGCGGCATGATCTCTTTGCGGCGGAGCGCGAGGAGCTCTCGCACCAGCGTCAGTCGTTCGTCCTCTTCGGGCGTGCGGCTGATCCAGTCGAGCACGGCCGATTGCAGTGTTGCCGGATCGAGTGGATCGGGCACCTCGTCGCCGTATTTCTCATAGGCCCAGGCATATTCCTGCTTGCGCCCCTTGCGCACGGCGTCGGCCAGCTCGCCCTGGAAATCGCAGAAGAACGGGAAGGGCGCCTTGGAGCCCCATTCCTCGCCCTGAAACAGCATCGGCACCATCGGCGCGAGCAGGGTGACCGCGAGCGCGGCCTCGATCTGCTTGGGGGACGCCAGGCTTTCGAGCCGGTCGCCGAGAGGGCGGTTACCGATCTGGTCGTGGTTCTGCAGGAAGTTGACGAAGGTCGAAGGCGGCAGCTCGCCGCTGGGCTCGCCGCGCGGCTTCTTGCCCCAGAACTCCGAGATCTCGCCCTGATAGACGAAGCCCGATGCGAGCGCGCGCGCAAGATCCATGCGCGGCGTCTGATAGTCGCCATAATATCCGGAATGTTCGCCGGTCAGCATCACGTGCCAGACGTGGTGATAATCGTCGTTCCACTGCCCGCGATATTTGCCGTTCGGCGGCTCCTGCGCGGCATCGAGCAGGCTGGCGCGGTTGTCGCCGTTCTCCAGCACGAGGTGGATGTGGCGGCCCGTGGCCTTGGCGAGCTCGCCGGCGGCGACGCTGAGGTCTTGCAGCATCGATTGCTCGCCCGGGAACGCCATGATGTGGTTGGCGGCATCGAGCCTCAGGCCGTCGAAGCGATAGTCGGTGAGCCAGGACAGCGCGTTCTCGACCGCGAAGGCGCGCACCTGCGACACGCGATAATCGATCGCGCTGCCCCAGGGCGTATGCGCGTCGGTAAAGAAGGTCGGCGCATAGCGGCCGAGGTAGTTTCCTTCCGGGCCAAAATGATTGTAGACGACGTCGAGGAACACCATCAGCCCGCGCCGATGCGCCTCGTCGATCAGCGCCTTCAGGTCCTCGGGCCGGCCATAGGCGCTGTCGGGCGCATACCAGAGCACGCCGTCATAACCCCAGCCGCGGCGCCCGGCGAAATCGGCCAGCGGCATCAATTCCAGCGCGGTGATGCCGGTTTCTACGAGATGATCGAGCTTGTCGATCATGGCGCGGTAGGTGCCTTGCGGCGTGAAGGTGCCGACATGGGTCTCGATCAGCACCGTCTCTTCCCAGGGACGGCCGCGCCAATCACGCGCTTGCCAGACGAAGGCGTCGTGATCGATCACCTCGCTGGGGCCGAACACATCCTCGCCCTGGAAGGCCGAGGCCGGATCCGGCACGTCGATCTCGTCGTCGATGCGGAATTTGTATTCGCTGCCGGCGGACAGGCCGGCAATCTCGGCGACGTACCAGCCATCCTGCCGGCGCTGCATCGCGTGCCTTCGCTCGAGCAGGAGATCGACACGACGTGCGCCGGGCGCCCACAGCCGGAACGACACGCCGTCCTTGGTCGGCTTCGCCCCGAAGGATGGCCTCATAGCGCACCCGCGAAGGCGAGCACGGAGCGCGGCGGCGCTTTGCTGTCGCTTCCGGGCAGGAAGTCGATCGAGTTCAGCCTGGCCTCGGTCGTGTTGAGGATCTGTTGCCAGCTCTTGTATTCGGTCATTTTGGGCAATTTGAATGCGATCTCTTCGGGCGCGGCGTTCAGAACGATAAAGATCGCGGCGCTGCCCGGTTCCATCGGCCCCATCACATAGGAGAGAAAGCGCCCTTCGGGGAATTTCCAGTCGTTCTCCGTCATCTCGTCACCGGCAGGGGTCAGCCATAGCGCGCCGTAAGAAATACCGTCCTTGGGACGGCCGTCGAGCCAGCGATGGCTGCGAAGCTGCGAGAAGCGGCGGCGAATGTCGGCGAGATGGGCGACGAAATCGACCATGTCGTCGCCTTCCTTGCCAAGATTGTCCCAGCCGACCCAGCCGATCTCGTTGTCCTGGCAATAGGCGTTGTTGTTGCCGGATTGCGAATTGCCGACCTCGTCGCCGGCGAGGAGCAGCGGAACGCCTTGCGCCAGCATCAGGCAAGCCAGCACGTTCTTGCGAAGCTGCCGGCGCAGGCCGAGGATATTGGGATCGTCGGTCGGACCTTCGACGCCGCAATTGTTGCTGTGGTTGTCGTTGGAGCCGTCGCGATTGTCCTCGCCATTGGACTCGTTGTGCTTCTCGTTGTAGCTGAAGAGGTCGGCGAGCGTGAAGCCGTCGTGGACGGTAATGTGGTTGATGCTGGCGCGCGGCCGCCGTCCGTCGTGGTTGAAGAGGTCTGATGACGCCGTCATGCGGCTGGAGATGTCGCCGATCAGGCTGCCTTCGCCGCTCCAATAGCGCCGCATGGCGCTGCGATAGCGGTCGTTCCATTCCGACCATTGCGAGGGGAACGCGCCGACCTGGTAGCCGCCGAGCCCGAGATCCCATGGTTCGGCGACGAGCTTGACGGTCGCCAGCACCGGATCCTGCCGGACCGCGGTCAGGAACGAGATGCCGCGATCAAAACCGTTCGGGCCGCGCGCCAGCGTGGTGGCGAGGTCGAAGCGGAAGCCGTCGACATGACAGACCTCGACCCAATAGCGCAGCGAATCCATCACCATCTGGAGCACCCGCGGATGGGTGAGGTTCACCGACGAGCCGCAGCCGGTGAAGTCGTCGTAATAGCGCGGGTTCTCGCGGTTCAGCCAGTAATAGGAGGCGTTGTCGATGCCGCGATAGCACAGCGTCGGGCCGAGGTGATTGCCCTCGGCGGTGTGGTTGTAGACGACGTCGAGCATCACCTCGATGCCGGCGTCGTGCAGCCGGGCGACCGTGGTGCGGAAGGAATCGAGCGCGTTGTCCTGGGCGTAGCGCGGCTCGGGCGCGAAGAAGGACAGCGTGTTGTAGCCCCAGTAATTGGCGAGCTTCTTCTCGACCAGAATGCGGTCGTCGACGAAGCTGTGGACCGGCAGAAGCTCGACCGTGGTGACGCCGAGCTTCTTCAGGTGCTCGATCATCGCCGGTGATGACAGGCCGCCATAGGTGCCGCGCAGATTCGGCGGAACGTCGTCCCGCTTCTGCGTCAGGCCCTTGACGTGGGCCTCGTAGATGATGGTGTCTTCCCAGGGGATGTTGGGACGGATCTCGCGCCGGCCCCAGTTGAAGGTCTCGTCGACGACGACGGCCTTGGGCATGCCGCGCGCATTGTCGCGCCGGTCGAACGACAGGTCCTCGCGCGGCGAGCCGGTGCGGTAGGCGAAATGCGCGTCGCTCCACACCAGCCGTCCGGCCAGCCGCTTGGCATAGGGATCGAGCACCAGCTTGTTGGCGTTGAAGCGGTGGCCGTGCTCGGGCTCGTAGGGACCGTGCACGCGATAGCCGTAGAGCTGGCCGGGCGAGACGTCGTTGAGATAGCCGTGCCAGACGTCCTCGGTTTTCTCAGGCAGCTCGATGCGCTCGAGCTCGCGCCGGCCTTGCGTATCGAACAGGCACAGCTCGACCTTCTGCGCGTTGGCGGAGAACAGCGCGAAATTGGTGCCGCGTCCGTCCCAGCTTGCGCCGAGGCGTGCGGGCGATCCAGCAGTCAGGCGCATCGGTCAACTTTCCGGAACGAGGAAGATCGCGGCAAGAGGTGGAATGGTGAGGCGAAGCTCACCGCCCTCGGCGTGGACTTCGCCGATATTTCCGACATTGCTGCCGCCATAATGGGCGGAATCCGAGTTGAGCACTTCCTTCCACTTGAGGCCGATCGGCACGCGAACGCGATAGTTCTGGTACACGTTCGGCGAGAAGTTGACGATCACCAAGCACCGCGCGTGCTCGTCGAAGCCCTTGCGCAGCCAGGCGAACACGTTGCGATTGGCATCGTCGGTGATCAGCCATTCGAAGCCGGCCTGGTCGCAATCCATCTGGTGCAGCGCCGGCACCGCACGATAGAGCCGGTTGAGATCGCGGATCAGCGCCTGGATGCCGGAGTGGTATTTGTATTCGAGCAGGTGCCAATCCAGCGACTGGTCGTGATTCCATTCGCGGCTCTGCGCGATCTCGCCGCCCATGAACAGCAGCTTCTTGCCGGGATGGCCGAACATGAAGCTGTAATAGGCACGCAGGTTCGCAAAACGTTGCCACTCGTCGCCGGGCATGCGGCCGAGGATCGAGCGCTTTCCGTGCACGACCTCGTCATGCGAGAGCGGCAGGATGAAATTTTCCGAGAAGGCGTAGTGCAGGCCGAACAGGATGTCGCCGTGGTGGTGCTTGCGGTGAATCGGATCCTTGCTGATGTAGTTCAGCGTGTCGTGCATCCAGCCCATGTTCCACTTGTAGCCGAAGCCGAGGCCGCCGAACTCGACCGGGCGGGAGACCTGCGGCCAGGCGGTGGACTCCTCGGCGGCCGTGGTCGCTTGCGGGAAGCGGGCAAAAAGCTCGGTGTTGAAGCGACGCAGGAAGTTGATGGCCTCGATGTTCTCGCGGCCGCCATACTGGTTCGGAACCCACGCGCCTGGCGGGCGGCTGTAGTCGAGGTAGAGCATCGACGCGACCGCATCGACGCGCAACCCGTCGATCGCGTAGCGCTCGAGCCAGAACAGCGCGTTCGACACCAGGAAGTTCGTCACCTCGGTGCGACCGTAATTGTAGATCAGCGTGCCCCAGTCGAGGTGGCGGCCCTGCAGCGGGTTGGCGTGCTCGAAGAGCGCGGTGCCGTCGAAATGGCCAAGGCCATGCGGATCGTCCGGGAAATGGCCGGGCACCCAGTCGAGCAGCACGCCGATGCCCTCGCGATGGCAGGCATCGACCAGCGCGGCAAAATCCTCGGGGCTTCCGAAGCGGCTGGTCGGCGCATAGAGGCCGGTCGGCTGATAGCCCCAGGAGCCATCGAAGGGATGCTCGCTCACGGGCAGGAATTCGAGATGGGTGAAGCCCATGTCGCGGGCATAGGCCGGCAATTGCTCGGCCAGCTCGCGATAAGTCAGCCACTCATTGCCGTTTTTGCGTCGCCACGAGCCGAGATGGACCTCGTAGATCGACATCGGCGCGGACAGCGCGTTGATGCCGTCCGGCGCCGGCCGCGGCCGCGGCAGTCGCGCCTCGTCGAGCACGATCGACGCGGTCTTCGGCCGCACCTCGCTCGCAAAGGCCATCGGATCAGATTTCAGCGGCAGCAGATGGCCGTGCGGGCCGATGATCTCGAACTTGTAGTGATCGCCGACCTTTGCGTGCGGGATGAACAGCTCCCAATAGCCGTTGCCGCGCACCCGCATGGGATGGCGTCGCCCGTCCCAGAAATTGAAATCGCCGACCACGGAGACGCGCCGCGCATTCGGCGCCAGCACCACGAAGGCGATGCCGTCGACACCTTCGAGCCGCATCGGATGCGCCCCGAGCTTGTCATAGAGGCGCTGATCGGTGCCCTCGCCGAGCAAATAAAGATCGAAATCGGTCAGGATCGGCGGAAAGCGGTAGGCGTCCTCGAACTCGACGACGTTGCCGCCGAATTTGGCGCGCAATTGATAATGCTTCGAGCCATTGGGCAGAGCCCCGATGAACAGGCCGGAATCGTGCACCCGGTCTAGCGGGGCGACCTCGCCATGCTCGCCGACCGCCTCGACATTGGTGGCTTCCGGGAGAAAAGCGCGCACGACGCTTTTGCCCCCCTCGGGATGCAGCCCGAGATAGTGGAAGGGATCGGAGTGGCGGCCCTCGATGATCGCGTAGGCTTCGGCGGGCAATTTAGGCATTGGCTTCGCTCCCGGCACTGGACAGAATGCGAAGCAGTCCGGTCAGCGGCGCGTGCAGCCCCTCAGGCCGGTAGGACAGCTCGTACTCTACGTCGTTGAACGCTTGATCGATCAGGAAGAACCTCATCAGGCCTTCGGCGGATTGCGAATCGTCCGGCCACAGCTGCCGGTCGGTCATGGCTTCGCGATAGGCGGACAGGAAGGTCGAGGTCGCGCGCTCGCGCCATTCGTCGAGCGCGGCCCCGAGCCGGCCCTGTTCGTCGGGTGCGCCGGTGAGTGCACGACGGAGCGCCGCATTGACCGAAGCATCGATCGAGTGGATCAGGCCGGCGACGTCGCGCGCGGCCGGCGCCTTGCGCCGTTTGTCGGCCAGCGGCACATGCGGATTCCCGTCGAAGTCGATGATGAAGATGTCATCCTTCACAATCAGAGTTTGCCCGAGCCGGAAGTCGCCATGATGACGGATGATCAACCCACCAATACTGGAAGGCAATAGCGCATTCAGGTGGTCGGGCAAGGTGGCGCGGGCGTCCATGAGCTGATCGATCAGCGTCCGGTCCGTCTCCCGCAGGCCGTCGCGGATGTCGGCCAGCCGCTCGAAAATCCGCTCGGCGCGCGCCTTGAGGTCGGACACGAGGCGCCTGACGTATGCCGCTCCGATCGGCTCCGGCGCGAGATCGTCCGGCTTTGCCGCGGCCAGCGCTACATGCAGCTCGCCAAGCCGCCGGCCGATCTGCGCGATGAAGTGCAGGTATGGCGCCTGCTCCTGGGTCTCGCGCAGCGTTTCGCCCGCCGGCAAGACGCGTTGCTCGTCGATATAGCGGTCGAGATAGCCCGTCGTCACCGTCCAGCCGTCGCCCTGGTTCTCGACATAGGCATGCAGCACGCCGAGCGCGCTGCGTTGCTCGCCCTCGACCAGCTCGACACTGCCCAGCAGCGCCGGCGTATTGGCAAAACGGGCAACTTCCGTGAGATAGTGGCCGATCTCGATCTCGGGACTGATGCCGCTTTCGAGCCGACGATAGATCTTGGCAACGTACTGATTGTCCACCAGCGCGGTGCTGTTCGACTGCTCGATCGCGCGGATGCGTTGGGGTTCCTTGACGAGGTAATCGGCGAAGCGGCTCGTCGCCTTGAATTCCAGCCGCAGATTGTTCTCCTCCACCGCCAGGTTCTGCGACAAGTTGCGCAGGAACAGGCCGATGAAGATCTGCTCGGTTGCGACATCGAGCAGCGTGCCTTCGCGCGCGCCCTGACGCACGGCGGCGAGCGCCTTCGGATTGAAGCGTTCGCGATCGAAGCGCACCCACTCGATCTGCAGCGGCATCACGTAACGTGTCGCCTGGTCGCCCTGCCTGGTCTCGAAGAATGCGATCCAGGGGCGGTTGTCGCCGATGTCGCAGAACGGCACCGCCGAGGTCAGCGCGGTCTTGATGTGCTTGGGATTGTGCTCGGGATACCATCGCGTCCGCGACAGGAATCCCGGCAGCACGTCGCGCTCGAACACACCTCGCTCGCGGGCGAGCGACACCCAGTCCGAATTCACCGGCACCACCAGCGTCTCGAATTCCGGCACCGCACGCGGGATCACCGGCTCGGACTTGTCGCGCTCCTGCAGCTGGAACCAGTAGAAGCCATACGGCCCCAGCGTGATCATGTAGGGCAGCTCGCCGATCGGCGGGAAACGGGTCCGGCCGAGCATTTCCTGTGGGATGCGGTCCTTCCATGGCGACAGATCGAGCTCGGTCGCCTGCGCGGCGCGCGACAGATTCGCGACGCAGAGGATCACCTCGTCGCGGTATTGCCGGACATAGGCCAGCACGGCGCGGTTGGCCGGGCGGATGAAGGTCATGGTGCCGCGGCCGAAGGCGAGCGTCGATTTGCGCACCGAGATCAGCCGCTTGGTGGCGCTGAGCAGCGAGGACAGGCTGCGCGACTGCGCCTCCACGTTCACCGACTCGTAGCCGTACACGGGGTCCATGATCAGCGGCGCATAGAGGCGGGCCGGATCGCAGCGCGAGAAGCCGCCGTTGCGGTCCGGGCTCCATTGCATCGGCGTGCGCACGCCGTTGCGGTCGCCGAGATAGATGTTGTCGCCCATCCCGATCTCGTCGCCGTAATAGATGATCGGCGTGCCGGGAAATGACAGCAGCAGCGAGTTCATCAGCTCGATCTTGCGCCGGTCGTTGTCCATCAGCGGCGCGAGGCGGCGGCGGATGCCGACATTGATGCGCGCGCGGGGGTCGTTGGCGTAGGTGGTCCAGAGATAGTCGCGCTCGACGTCGGTGACCATCTCCAGCGTGAGCTCGTCATGGTTGCGCAGGAACAGCGCCCATTGGCAGCTCGCCGGAATGTCCGGCGTCTGGCGCAGGATGTCGGTGATCGGGAAGCGATCCTCCTGCGCGATCGCCATGTAGATCCGCGGCATCAGCGGGAAATGATAGGCCATGTGGCACTCGTCGCCACGGCCGAAATATTCCTGCACGTCCTCCGGCCATTGATTGGCCTCGGCCAGCAGCAGCTTGCCCTTGGAATAGGCGTCGAGCTCCTGGCGCAGCCGCTTGATGATCGTATGCGTCTCGGGCAGGTTCTCGTTCGAGGTGCCTTCGCGCTCGCACAGATAGGGAATGGCGTCGAGACGGAAGCCGTCGACGCCGGCATCCAGCCAGCGCTTCATCACCTGGATGATGGCGCTCACCACGCGCGGATTGTCGAAGTTCAGATCCGGCTGGTGCGAGAAGAAGCGGTGCCAGTAGAAGGCGCCGGCCTCGGGATCCCAGGTCCAGTTCGACTTCTCCGTGTCGGTGAAGATGATGCGCGTGCCCTGGTATTTCTGGTCGGTATCGCTCCAGACGTACCAGTTGCGGGCGCTCGAACCCGGATGACTGCGGCGCGCGCGCTTGAACCATTTGTGCTGGTCCGAGGTGTGGTTGACCACCAACTCGGTGATGACGCGCAGGCCGCGCTTCTGTGCCTCCTGGATGAAGCGCTTGAAGTCCTTCATCGTCCCGAAATCGGGATTGACCGCGCCGTAATCGCCGATGTCGTAGCCGTCGTCGCGGCCCGGCGAGGGGTAGAACGGCAGCAGCCACAGCGCGGTGACGCCGAGCTCCTGGAGATAGGGCAGCTTCTCGGTCAGGCCGGCAAAGTCGCCGATGCCGTCATTGTTGCTGTCGGCAAATGCCTTGACGTGGAGCTGGTAGATGATGGCGTCCTTGTACCAGAGCTCGTCCACGATCTCGGCAGCCTCGGCTTTCTTGGTGTCGACGGAAGACAGAACATTCATGGCGTGACCCCTTACGCCAGGGCGCGGAACAGCAGCGCCGGATCGCGCGCGGGATCGATACGCAACCTGATCCCGCCCCATTCGATGCGGGACTGTTCGCCGGTGAGAAGGTTTTCGAGGGCGGTCACATGGTGTCGCCGCCCGTCGGCGTCAACGGTGACGCCGCCGAGGGGCAGCCAGAATTCGCGCACATGGCGCGACAGCGCGATCACGACGATGACCGTGTTGGCGGGATCGGCGGCGTGCTTGACGAAGGCGATGGTCTCGCCGTCCTCGGCCCCGAGGAAGCGCAGATTGGCCGTCTGCTGAAGTGCTGCATTTTCGCTGCGGATGCGATTGAGGGCGGTGATGTACGGCTTGATGTTGCCGGGCTTGTCCCAGTCGCGCTGCTTGATCTGGTACTTCTCGGAATCGAGATATTCCTCACGCCCCGGGACCGCCTCGTGCTCCAGGAGCTCGAATCCGCCATAGATGCCGTAATTCCCTGACAGCGTCGCGGCCAGTGCGAGGCGCGACTTGAACATCCATTCTTCACCACCCTGGAGATGGTAGGGCAGCAGGTCGGCCGTGTTGACGAACAGGTTCGGCCGATAGAACTCGCGTTCGGGATAGCGCGTCAGCTCGCCGAGATACTGCTCCAGCTCCCACCTGTCGGTGCGCCAGGGGAAATAGCTGAAGGACTGCGCAAAGCCGAGCTTGGCTAGGCCCTTCATCAGTTTTGGTCGCGCAAAAGTCTTGGAGAACAGGATCACCTCCGGATGTCGGCGGCGGATGTCGCGGATCAGCCACTCCCAGAATGGAAGCGGCGCGGTGTCGTGATTGTCGATGGCGAAGATGGTCACGCCATGGTCGATCCAGAACAGCATGGCATCGCGAAACGCGTTCCACAGCCCGGCCCGGTCGATGGAGTTGAAATCGGGAATGACGATGTCGGAATACGGCCCGTCCGCCGTCCGCACCGAGCGATCCGGCCGCCATTTGAACCATTCCGGGTGCTGCGTCAGCCAGGGATGGTCCGGCGAGCATTGCACGGCGAAGTCGAGCGCCAGTTCGAGGCCATATTCGAGACAGGTTGCGACCAGCGCGCGGAAATCCTCGATCGTGCCCAGCTCGGGATGCAGCGCATCGTGCCCGCCGTCCGCCGTGCCGATCGCATAGGGCGAGCCGGGATCGCTTTCGCTGGCCACCGGCGCATTGTTGCGGCCCTTGCGGCGGGTTTTGCCGATCGGATGGATCGGCGTGAAATAGAGCACATCGAAGCCCATCGCGGCGATGTCGGGCACGCGGGCGATGCAGTCCCTCAGCGTGCCGTGCTGGCCGGGAATCCGGCTCTGGCTGCGCGGCATCATCTGGTACCAGGCGCCGAAGCGCGCCTTGTCGCGATCGGCGATCAGCGGGAATAAGGGCGAGCGGGTGAGGTCGGGGCGCTGTTGGCTCTCGGCCATGGCTTGCCCGAGCTCGGTCGCGAGCAGGGGGCCGACGTCGCCGCTCTGAAGATAATCCTCGCACTGCCTGATGATGATCGCTGCTGCGTCTTGCTGCGTGCCATGCGCCTTGGTCAAGAGGCCGGCGCCTTCGATCGCATCGAGGCTGACGTCGGCGCCGGAGCGCTGCTTGCGCGCGACGCCGTGCGACCAGGTGGCGAATTCATCGGTCCAGGCTTCGATCGCATAAAAATATTGGCCCGCCTCCATGGGCGTGAATGTCCCCGACCAGCGGTCATTGCCATGATGGGCCATCGGCTCTCGCTGCCATTCGCGGTCCTGCTCCCGGCGCCACAGCAGCGCGGCGCCGATCACGGCCTCGCCGTCGCGGTAGATGTCGGCCCAAACCTCGACCCGGTCGCCCGCGATCCGCTTCACGGCAAAGCGGCCGCCATCGATCAAGGGATAGACGTCCTCGATGAGGAAAGCGCTGCCGGCTGCGGCACTTTCGACAGTTTGAATTGTCTTGTTCACGGTGATGCCATTGACAAGAAAGCAGGAGCCCGTTTCCCTTGGCGGGAACCCACGCTTGGTACCTATATAGAAAGCCGGTTCTGTGTCATTAGTTCCCTTGGGAACGGCTGGCGCCGTTGGTGAGTTAGGCCCGACTAACGTCTTCCGCCGCCTCGTGAAAATCGATGCCCCCGGCAAGTGGGTGGCCTGCAAGCTGCGTGCCGAATGGATCTTTTAGCTCAAGCCCGGATCAAGGGCGTTCAATCCGAATTCGTCGATGCCTTGGGAAAGCTGCGGGTCACCGATCCCGTGGCCCTCAAATCCATCCTGGATGCCCTGCCGGAAAAGCGGGTCTACCGCTTCGTCGGGGGGCCGGTCGTGGTGCGCGCCCTCGGGCATCCGCGCACGGAATTGGCGGCCATCGGCGCGCCACCGCTGCGATGGACATTGAGCGCAAACGGCAAATCGATCGCGCAAGGCGAGACGCGCGAGCCCGTGATCGCCTGGCCTGCCGGCCTGCCGCTCGGCTATCACCGGTTGACGCTCACCGATGCCGAAGGCGTGAGCGAAGACGTGCCGATGATCGTGGCGCCCGAACGCGCCTTCGGCGGCGATTTCGATCGCGGCTGGCTGCTCGCCGTGCAGCTCTACAGCGTCCGCTCCAACCGCAATTGGGGCATCGGCGATTTCACCGATCTCGCCGATCTGGTCCGGCTCGCCGGGCAATTGGGGGCTGACGGCGTCGGCCTCAATCCGTTGCATGTGCTGTTCGACGATTACCCGGCCGATTGCAGCCCCTATTCGCCGAACAGCCGGCTGTTTCTCAACCCGCTCTATATCGACGTCGAGGCGATCCCGGAATTTTCCGCCGACCTCGTGCCGGATGGCGCCGCGACCGCGGCGCGCCTGCGCGAGGGCGATTGCGTACCCTATACGGACATGGCGGCGTTGAAATGGCTGGGCCTGCGCGCCGCCTTCAACAGTTTCGTGACGAGCGCGAGCGAGGCGCGCCGCCGCGAGTTCGACGCCTTCCGCGCCGCTCGCGCGCCGCTGTTGTCGCGCTTTGCCTGCTTCGAGGTGCTGCGCCATCGCTTCAACGCGCCGTGGTGGGAATGGCCGGTCGAATGGCAGCGGCCCGACGACACGAAATGCGCCGAGCTGCGCAACGGCCCTGACAAGCGCGAGGTCGAGTTCGTCGAGTTCGTGCAATGGACGGCCGACAGCCAGTTGCATGCCGCCAAGGAGCTGGCCGGCCAGCTCGGGATGCGGGTCGGGCTCTATCTCGACGTCGCTGTCGGCGTACAGTCCAACGGCTTCGATGCCTGGAACGAGCAGATGGCGATCTCCCGTCATCTCGCCGTCGGCGCGCCGCCCGACGTGCTCAACACCGTTGGCCAGGATTGGGGCCTCGCCGGCTTCAACGCGGGCGGCCTGGAAGCTCAATCCTTCGTGCCGTTCGCCGACATGCTCGCGGCGTCGATGCGCCATGCCGGTGCCATCAGGCTCGATCACGTGCTCGGCTTGAAGCGGCTCTATCTGGTGCCGCGCGGCTTCAGGCCCGATAACGGCGCCTATGTGCAGATGCCGTTCGAGGCCTTGCTGGCGGCGGTGGCAAGCGAGAGCGCCAGGCATAAGTGCATCGTGATCGGCGAGGATCTCGGCACCGTGCCGGAAGGTTTCCGCGAGACCATGCAGGATTTCGGCATCTGGTCTTACCTCGTCATGATGTTCGAGCGTGATGAGGCCGGCCGCTTCCGTAGCGTCGACCATTATCGGCCCAACGCGCTGGTCACGCTGAACACGCACGATTTGTCTACCTATGCCGGCTGGCGCTCGTTCGGTGATTTGAAGATGAAGCGCTCGCTGGGGATCGATCCAGGAGAAAGCGACCAAGCGCGGTGGGACGCGCTCGGCATGCTGGACCAGATCCTGCGCCAGAACGGCATCACCGCCAACGATCTTTATTCGGTGCTCGCCTTCCTCTCGCGCACGCCGTCGCGGCTGCTCGCGGTGTCGATGGAGGATCTGCTCGGCGTGATTGACCAGCCCAATATTCCCGGTACGATCGACGAGCATCCGAACTGGCGCCAGCGACTGCCTGTTGCGCTCGACGCGATCGCTTCGAAGGTCGATCTCACGGCCTTGCGAGCAGCGACGCGGGAACGTTCGTTGAACGGCGGGAGTTGATCGACTGGGGTTTTTCAGGCTGGCAAAGCATTGTCGCAGAAGATCGAAGACTATGCGCTGATCGGCGACTGCGAGACCGCTGCACTTGTCGGGCGCAACGGCTCCATCGACTGGCTGTGCTGGCCGGCCTTCGATTCCGATGCCTGCTTTGCCGCGATCCTCGGTAACCCCAAGAACGGCCGCTGGCTGATCGCGCCGCGCGAGGATGTCATCCGCATCTCGCGCCGCTATCTCGGCAATACCCTCATCCTCGAGACCCGCTTCGAGACGAAGAGCGGCACCATAGCGCTGGTCGACTTCATGCCGCCGCGCGGCAAGGCGTCCGACATCGTGCGCTTGGTTCGCGGCGTCAGCGGCAAGGTCAACATGCGGATGGAGCTCGTCATCCGCTTCGGCTTCGGTATCGATATCCCCTGGGTGCGGCGGATCGACCATTCGCTGATGGCGATAGCCGGCCAGGACATGACCGTGCTGCGCACGCCTGTCGAGACCCGTGGCGAGGATCTGACCACGGTTGCCGACTTCGAGGTGAGTGCCGGCGAGACCGTACCCTTCGTGCTCACCTACGGCCCCTCGCATATCGAGCCACCCGCTCCGATAGACCATGAGGTCGCCCTCCAAGAGACCGAGAAATTCTGGCAGGAATGGTGCGGTCATTGCACCCGCGACGGTGACTATCAGGATCTCGTGATGCGCTCGCTGATCACGCTGAAGGCGCTGACCTTTGCCCCGACCGGCGGCATTGTCGCGGCGCCGACAACGTCGCTGCCCGAGAAGCTCGGCGGGAGCAGGAACTGGGACTATCGCTTCTGCTGGCTGCGCGACGCTACCTTCACATTGCTGGCGCTGATGAACTCGGGCTACACCGAGGAAGCCCTGGCCTGGCACAATTGGCTGCTGCGCGCCGCCGCCGGCTCGCCTGCGAACATGCAGATCATGTACGGCATCTGGGGCCAGCGCCGCCTGCTGGAATGGGAGGCGGGTTGGCTAGACGGCTATGAGGGCGCGAAGCCCGTGCGCGTCGGCAATGCCGCGCACGCGCAGCTCCAGCTCGACGTCTATGGCGAACTGATCGACGCCTTCCACCAGTCGCGGATGGCCAAGCTCAAGCTCGATGATGAGGCGACATGGGCGCTGGAATGCGCGGTGCTCCAGCATCTCGCCGAGGTCTGGGATCACCCGGACCACGGCATCTGGGAGCGCCGCGGCCAGCCCAAGCACTACGTCTTTTCCAAGGTGATGACTTGGGTCGCCTTCGATCGCGGCATCAAGAGCGCAGAGACGTTTGGCTTGAAGGCGCCGCTGTTGCACTGGCGCGCGCTGCGCGAGGCCATCCACCGCGACGTCTGCAACCGGGGATTTGACGCCGAGGAAAATGCCTTCGTCGAGTCCTACGGCTCGAAGCTGCTCGATGCCAGCGTACTGCTGCTGCCGGCCGTCGGCTTCCTGCCGCCTGACGATCCGCGCATCCGGGGCACCATCGCTGCCGTCGAGAAAGGACTGATGCGCGATGGCTTCGTGCTGCGACACGATCCGCGCGAGCTGCCTGCCGGGCAGCCGCCGCTCGAAGGCGCATTCCTGGCCTGCACGCTCTGGCTCGCCGACGCCCATGTGCTGGCCGGCGATCTCGACAAAGCGCAAGTCCTGCTCGATCGCGTGGTGAGCGTTGCGAACGATGTCGGGCTATTGGCGGAGGAATATGATTCCGTCGCGCGGCGCCAGACGGGCAACTTCCCGCAGGCGCTGACCCATATCGCGCTGATCAACACCGCGCACAATCTCTCCGCGGCAAGGCAGGAGAGCGAGAAGCCGGCAGTGCAGCGGTCGAAGTAGCCAGGGCTATCACTACATCTGCGAGAAGGTGCTGCGGTCATCCTTCGAGACGCCCGCCGTTGGCGGACCCTCAGGATGAGATCGCCGGTGCCGCTTAGCCTCACCCTGAGGAGACCGCGAACGGTCGTCTCGAAGGACGAGGCGCTTGCTCAGACCGCGCCAAGCTCACATCCGATTGCTCTACCCACAACGCGGAGGGAATCGATCGCTCAGCCCACCCCATTCCGCTTCAAGATCATCTCCATCGCCTCGGCAAAGCCGTCCTGCTCGTTGCTTGCAGTGACATGCGTCGCCTGGTCCTTGACGTTGTCGGCGGCATTGCCCATGGCGATCGACATGCCGCTGACGCGGAACATCGCGAGGTCGTTCTGCATGTCGCCGATGGTGGCGACTGCATCAGTGGCAATGCCGAGGCGCTTGGCCATGGCCAGCACGAAGGTGCCCTTGTTGAAGCCCGGCGGAGTGATGTCGAGATAATAGGTCTGCGAGCGCACTGCGGTCGCCGCGCTGCCGAGCGCGTCCTGCATGACCTTCTCGCAAGCCTCCAGGCGCGCGGCATCGGCACTGGCGCCGACGATCTTGCAGGCACTCGCAAGGTACGGCGAAAAGTCCGTCACGATGGTCGGATCGGAACGGATCGTGTGCCGCTCATGCGCGACGTATTGTCCCTCGGGGTTGTCGATCAGCCATTTGTCGGTGGTGAAGAGCCAGACGTCGGCGCCGAACTCGCGCAAGATTTGCAGGGACCGCTCGGCCGCGCTCACCGGGATCAGGTGCTGCTCGACCGCCCTCATCTCGGGATCGACGATCGAGGAGCCGTTGAACGGACCGACCGGGAGCCAGAGCGCCAGCGGCTCGATCAAAAAGCGCATCCCGATCGCGGGGCGGCTGGAGGTAATGGTGAAGCCGATGCCGGCCTGATGCAACCGCTGCACGGCGGACCTCGCGCGCTCCGTCAGTGTCTTGTCCTTGGTCAGCAGCGTGCCGTCGACGTCGGAGACAACCAGCGAGATCTTCGTCATGGCAGGACCTCAAGGCTCAGTTTTCTTGAAGATTTCAGTTTCTTGCTCAGCGCTTCGCCCCGCTCAGCTTCAGCTGCCGCACCACGCCGTCCACGATCGCCTCGACGGATTCGTCGATCGACACGGTGATGACGTGCTCCCCCGCCTCCGGCGGCTCCAGGGTGTCGAACTGACTCTTCAACAGCCCGGGCGGCATGAAATGGCCTTTGCGGTGTGCGAGGCGCTCCGCGATGAGTTCCTTCGTGCCCTTCAGGAAGACGAAGCGGACGTCGTCGCGTCCACGCAGCAGCACGTCGCGATAGGCGTGTTTCAGCGCCGAGCAGGCGATGATGACATGCTCGCCTTTGTCGCAGACCCGCGCGATCTCGTCCGCGATGGCGTTGAGCCAGGGCCAGCGGTCCTCGTCGGTGAGCGGCTGGCCAGCCCGCATCTTCTCGACATTGCTGGCGGGATGAAAGCTGTCGCCGTCCTCGAAGCGCCAGCCGAGGCGCTGGCCGAGCGCTTCGGCGATCGTGCTCTTGCCCGAGCCCGACACGCCCATCACGATCAATGCACAAGGTGCTTCAACGCGGCCCACGAATTCCCTCCGGAAGCGCGGCCTGGTCGACCAGCCAGACGGTCTCACCATTCGAGCGCGCGCGTGATGCCGGCAGAGTCTCGCCATTGCGGAGGCGCGTCAAGATCGGCTGCTTGTCGTGCCCGGAAATCTCGAACAGCATTTCGCGGCAGGATGCCAGGACGGGCAAAGTGAGCGAGACCCGCGGTACGAACGGCGCGACATTGGCCTTGGGGACGCCGACAACCCAGCGCGTGGTCTCCTCGATCTCGGGATAGCCCGGGAAGAGCGAGGCGGTGTGGCCATCCGGACCGGCGCCCATCAGGACGAGATCGAATAGCGGCCGGGATGGATCGAGGCTTTCAGCGCCATAGAACTCCTGCAGCTCGCGCGCATAGGCCTCGGCGCTGGCATCCGGATTGTCGGCCGCCGTCGGAATCGGGTGGATATGGCCGGCAGGTGCGTCGCGATCGAGGAAGGTCGCGCGCGCGACCGCCATGTTGTTGAGGGGATCGCTTTCGGGGACGAAGCGCTCGTCGCCGATGAACCAATGCACGCGGTCCCACGGGATTTTCGCGCGCCAGGCCTCGCTGCCGAGCAGTTGATAGAGCTTCTTCGGGCTGGAGCCGCCAGTCAGGCAGATCGCGATGCGCGAGGAGTTGGCGGCGATCCGCGCCATCACCCGTTCGGCCGCGGCCTGAGCCAGGGCCTCTACATCCGCCGCGACGATTAGCTTCGGCTGGTCGGCGGCCGTCATCACGAGTATTTCCGCCAGCTTCGTCCGTCCCGCCGAAGCAATTCGTCGGCGCAGGCCGGCCCATCGCTGCCGGCTTCATAGGTTTCGACGCCGTTGGTGCCTGCGCCTTTCCAGGCGTCCAGGAACGGCTGCACCGCCTGCCAGCCTGCCTCGATACCGTCGGCGCGCTGGAACAGGATGTTGTCGCCGATCATGCAGTCGTAGATCAGCGTTTCGTAGCCGGTCGAGGGATCAGCGCGGAAATAATCGCCGTACTTGAATTTCATCTCGACGCCGTCGATGGTGATGCTCGGCCCCGGGATTTTTGCGTTGAACTGAAGTTCGATCGTCTCGGTCGGTGCGATGCCGATGGTCAAGAAGTTCTGCGACAGGCGGTCGATGTCCGTGCCCGAAAACATCGACAGCGGCGCCTGCTTGAACTTGATCGCCACTTCTGTCCGCTTGTGGCCGAGCGCCTTGCCGGTGCGCAGATAAAAGGGAACGCCGGCCCAGCGCCAGTTGTCGATCATCAGCTTGAGTGCGACGAAAGTCTCGGTCGTGCTGCCGGGCTTGACCTCTTCGGTCTTGCGATAATCCGGGATCTCCTCGTCGCCGACACGGCCTGCCAGATACTGCGCCCGGACCGAATTTCTCAGCGCCTCTTCCCGGCTTGGCCGCTGGATCGCGGTGAGCACATCGGCCTTCTCGGAGCGCACCGAATGCGCGTCGAACCGCGCCGGCGGCTCCATCGCGACCAGCGACATCAGCTGGAACAGGTGGTTCGGCACCATGTCGCGCAACGCACCGGTAGCGTCGTAGAAGCCGCCGCGATGGCCGACGCCGAGCTTCTCCTCAACCGTGATCTGGATGTGATCGATGTGGTTGCGATTCCAGATCGGCTCGAACATGCCGTTGGCAAAGCGCAGCACCAGGATGTTCTGCACCGTTTCCTTGCCGAGATAATGATCGATCCGGTAGATCTGGTGCTCCTCCATGATCTTCAGCAGCTCGGCATTCAGCGCGCGCGCCGAGGCGAGATCGGTGCCGAACGGTTTCTCGATCACGAGACGACGCCAGGCGCGGTTCTCCTTCATCATGCCGGTGCGGCCGAGCTCGCGCGCGGTCGGCGCGAAGGCGGCGGGCGGCGTGGCCAGGTAGAACAGCCGGTTGCCGCCGGTGTCCTGCGCGCATTCCAGCGAATCAAGATGCTTGCGCAGGCGATCAAAGGAGGGCGGATCCTTTGCGTCGGCCTCGACGAAGGTGACGCATTCCAGCAGCTTCCTGGCGATGTCGTCGTCGACGGGGCGGGTCGCAAACTGACGCAGGCCCTTCAACAGGCTGTCGCGCAGCTCGTCGTCCGACTGGCCCCTGCGCGCTACGCCGACGACGCAGAACTTTTCCGGCAACAGGTGTTCGGCCGCCAGATTGTAGAGCGAAGGCATCACCAGGCGGTGAGTAAGATCCCCGGTGACACCGAAAATGACGAAGGCGCAATTTTCCGGCTTGCGCTTTGATTGCGGGTCTTTTGTCACGAACGATTTGCCTTCGCTTGGTTACGCTTACTTCGGTTTCGAAGCGCCTGGCTGCTTCGGCTCCTTGTGGCCGCCGAACCCCGCGCGCATCGCGGAGAGAATTTTCTCGGCAAAGGTGTGTTCCTTGCGGGAACGGAAACGTGTGTAGAGCGCGGCCGTCAACACTTCGGCCGGCACGGCCTCGTCGATCGCCGCGTTCACGGTCCAGCGCCCTTCGCCGGAATCCTCCACGAAGCCGGAATATTCCGCGAGCTGCGGGCTGTCGGCGAGCGCGGTCGAGGTGAGGTCGAGCAGCCAGGACGGGATCACGCTGCCACGCCGCCACACTTCGGCGATGTCGGCGAGTTCGAAATCGTAACGGTGGTCCGCGGGCAATGCGTCGATGTTCGCATTCTTGAGGATGTCGAAACCTTCGGCATAGGCCTGCATCAGGCCGTATTCGATGCCGTTATGGATCATCTTGACGAAATGGCCGGCGCCGACCGGGCCGGCATGGATGTAGCCCTGCTCGATGCGGGGATCGCGGCCCTCGCGTCCCTCGGTGCGCGGAATGTCGCCGGCGCCGGGCGCGAGTGCCGCAAAGATCGGATCGAGCCGGTCCACCACCTGCTTTTCGCCGCCGATCATCATGCAATAGCCGCGCTCGAGCCCCCACACGCCGCCTGACGTGCCGACGTCGACGTAATGAATGCCGCGCTCCTTCAACGCCTTGCCGCGGCGGACGTCGTCCTGCCAGAAGGTGTTGCCGCCGTCGATGATGACGTCGCCTGCCTGCATCACCCCCGCGATGGTCTCGATCGTGGTCTCGGTGATGCGCCCCGCCGGCAGCATCACCCAGGCGGTGCGCGGCCGCTCGAGTGTCGAGATGAACTCTTCGAGCGTCGCCGCGCCGACGGCGCCGTCTGCGGCAAGGCCGGCGACGGCCTTGGGGTCCTTGTCATAGACCACGGTCGAATGTCCGTGACGCATCAGGCGGCGAACGATGTTGCCGCCCATCCGGCCGAGGCCGATCATGCCGAGTTGCATGTGAGAGATTCCCTTAGTTCAGCGCGTCGTTGAGCGCCGCATTGAGCGCGGCGAGACCTTTCTTGACTCCGCCTTTCAAATGCACGCGCAGCGCACGCCGGCCGCGCTCGGTGAGCACGTCGAAATCGCCGCGCGCCTGCGCCGCCTTGATCACGCCGAAGCTGGCCTTCTGGCCCGGCACCGCGAGGTCCTTGGCGTCGTCGGCCGTGATCTGGAGGAACACGCCGCTGTCGGGTCCGCCCTTGTAGGCTTGTCCGGTCGAGTGCAGGAAGCGCGGGCCGAACTCGGCGCAGGTGGCGACATGCCGCTTCTCGCGCACCTCGAGCCGCATGGCCTGGAGCGCGTCTATCGTGGCCTTGTCGCGCTCGACGTAGCCGAGCAGGGCGACATAATCGCCATCGCCCGAGCGCGACAGATGCGCCTTCAGCCAGGAGGTGAGGTCGCCATTGGCGCCGGCGGCGCGGAGCGCCGTGGCGTTGGCTTCGTCGGTGTAGAGATCGGCGTCCGTGGTGCTGACGACCGGCTGCTCTTCCGGCAGCGCGCCGGTCTTCTCGAAGGCGGACGTGAGCTCGCGCGTCTTGATCTTGGCCGCTTCCACGTCCGGCTGGTCGAACGGGTTGATGCCGAGGATGCTGCCGGCCACGGCCGTCGCCATCTCGAAGCGGAAGAACTCCTGGCCGAGATGCTCGATCGACTTCATGACAATACGGACCACGGGATGGCCGGCCGCCTCGATGGCGGCAAGCTGGGAGTCGTGGGCCGCATCCGCCTCGCCCTCGATACGGATATCGATGAAGAAGCGATCGCTGCCGTAGACGGAAGGATCGCCCAGCGGCTCGCCCTCGATCGGGATCAGGCCTTTGCCTTCCTTGCCGGTGGATTCCGCGATGAGCTGCTCGGCCCAGGCGCCGAAATCGGCGATCTTCTTCGAGGCCAGGATCGTCACCTTGTCCCGGCCTTCCAGGCCGGCCAGGCCCATGGCAAGTCCGAGCTGCACGCCCGGATTCTCGCTCGGCGGCACGTCCGGCCCGCAGGAGCGCGCCATCGCCAGTGCATGCTTGATGAAGGTCTTGACGTCGATGCCGGCGGTCGCCGCCGGCACCAGACCGAATGGCGAGAGCACGGAGTAACGTCCGCCGATCGAGGGCTCGCCGTGGAAGATGCGGGCATAGTTCAGCTTCTTCGCTGCCTTCTCCAGCGACGAGCCGGGATCGGTCACGGCGATGAAGCGATGGCCGGTCTTCACCTTGGTCCCGACCGCCTTGGCCACCTGCGCATGGAAATAGTCCTTCATCGCGTTCGGCTCGGTCGTGCCGCCGGATTTGCTGGAGACGATGAAGACGGTGTTGGCGATGTCGATCCGGGCCTCCATCGCCCGCACCTGCGCCGGATCGGTGGAATCAAGCACATGCAGTTTCGGGAAGCCGGGCTTCTTGCCGAAGGTTTCGGCGAGCACCTCCGGCCCGAGGCTCGATCCGCCCATGCCGAGCACGACGGCGTCGGAGAACTTTTGGCCCTTCACCCGGCCCGCATAATCCTCGTAGTCGGCGATATCGGCCTTGGCCGCGCTGTCGAGCCAGCCCAGCCATTTGTCCTCGTCCGCGCCGGTCCAGACCGACTTATCGCGCTGCCACAGCCTGCGGATCTTGGCTGACGCCCGCCATTCCTCGGTGCTCTCCACCACCGCCTTGCCGAGCCCGTCGCCGAGCGAGAGAGATTGGCGGTCGAGCGCGGGGCCCAGCACGGTGACGCGCTTGTGGGCGACGGCGCCATAGAGCTTGTCGGCGGCGTCGGCGAACAGCTTGACGCCGTCCTTGACCAGCTCCTCGGTGATCGCATCGAGCGAGATGCCCGAGCGCTCCAGCTCCTCCAGCACGCGCTGCGCATCCTCGATATTCTCTTCCAGACTGTCGCGCGGCTTGCCGTGGTCGCGGAAGGCGTCGAGCGTCGCCGGCGGCACGGTGTTGACGGTGTCGGGGCCGATCAGCTCCTCGACATAGAGGACGTCGCTGTAGTCCTTGTTCTTGGTGCCGGTGGATGCCCACAGCATGCGCTGCGGCTTGGCGCCCTTGGCAGCGAGCTTCTCCCAGCGCGGTCCTGAGAACAGGCGCTTGTAGTCCTGATAGGCGAGCTTGGCATTGGCGATCGCGACCTTGCCCTTGAGCGCGGCGAGCCGCTCCTTTTCGGAGGGGTCGTTGACGCGGGCGATCTTTTCGTCGAGCTGCTTGTCGACGACCGAGTCGATGCGGCTGACGAAGAAGCTCGCGACGCTCGCCACATGCGAGGGGTCGCCGCCGCCCGCGACGTATTTCTCGAGCCCGGCGATGTAGGCCTCGGCGACCTGGAGATAAACCTCCTTCGAGAACAGCAGCGTGATGTTGATGCTGATGCCGTCGCCGATCAGCTGCTCGATCGCCGGCAGGCCCTCGGGCGTCGCCGGCACCTTCACCATCAGGTTCTTGCGACCAACGTCCTTCCAGAGCCGCCGCGCTTCGGCGACCGTGCCCGACGTGTCCATCGCGAGATAAGGCGACACTTCCAGGCTGACATAGCCGTCGCCGCCCTTGAGGCGGTCATAGACCGGGCGCAGCACGTCGGCGGCACTCTGGATGTCCTCGATCGCGACCGCCTCGAACAACTCTGCCACGGTCCGGTCGCCGCGCTTCAGCGCCTTGCCGACCGGGGCGTCGTACTCGTCCGAGCTGCCGATCGCCTTCTCGAAGATCGAAGGATTGGAGGTGACGCCCTTGACGCCGTCGGTGTCGATCAGCCGCTTCAAATCGCCATTGGCGATGAAGCCGCGGGCGAGGAAGTCCAGCCAGACGGCTTGTCCGTGCTTTTCCAGTTCTTTGACGGGATTCATGATGTTTATTGTCTCCAAGCCTGCGGGCGAGGGGTTTCCGCGCCGGTCCTGACGCGCTATCCTGTAGCCTACATGCTTCCTTGTGGGAACCAATCAAGGGCATGGGCGTCATACCCTGCGCGGTAACTCCGTCGCGATCATGGCGATCCAGGCGGCCCTGCCGAACTGGGAGGGTGGTGTTCGTCATTCCGTTGGCATCCGCGATCGTCGCAGCGGCAACGGTCGCGACGGCAACGAATGACTGCTGTACGACTTTAGTGGCGGAAGTTTTGACCGAGGCGTGACGCAAGTCGCAGGATGATCCTGCTGACGCAGTCCTGCGGCGGCAGAGCCGAGCGCGTCGCGTTGTGCGCGAGGCGTTCGCATGGTTCGTTTGTCGCAGGACTCGGCGACTGATTTCGATACATCGCTGCGCTTGCCATGATCGTCGCACCGTCGGCGGTCTGTGCACTGCATTGCAGCAGGAAGATGAACGACCGCTCAAGGCTTCGCCGTACAAGCGTCATAAGATCGCCGCTGGCAGATCGCTATGCTGCAGCGCCGGATGAACGCATCCCCGGTAATGCCCGGATGTTGCGAGCGAGTGACATTTTCTGGAAATGAGCCAATATGGATGTAGATTCGCTCAAATTACAGGCATGTGCCTGTTCGTAACTCAACGAGTGCCTACGTTGTGCGTTGCGTCGAGCCGGCACCAAGGTGTCCAATGATCGTCATGTGCTCACGCTGATTCGAAACGGCCTGAGGAACGGTCCGGTAACTGCTTTCGTTTCAGCTTGTAGCGGAACTTCACGCGGAGAGGGATCATGTACAACGATTCTCTATTCAACGCTTTCGCTCGGTCGTTCGAGGCGAGAAGCCAGCACGACATGTCGATGGCGGAATATCTGGAATCGTGTCGAAGCGATCCCATGAAATACGCGAACGCGGCCGAACGACTGCTAGCTGCCATCGGTGACCCCCAGACGATCGACACGGCCAAGGATACCCGCCTTGGCCGTATTTTTTTGAACCGCACGATCCGTACCTATCCGGCCTTCGCGGGCTTCTACGGCATGGAAGAAACCATCGAGCGCATCGTCGGTTTCTTCCGCCACGCCGCGCAAGGCCTCGAAGAGCGCAAGCAGATCCTCTATCTGCTCGGCCCGGTCGGCGGCGGCAAATCCTCGCTCGCCGAGCGGTTGAAGTCGCTGATGGAAGTGCATCCGATCTACGTGCTGAAGGCCGGCGACGAACTATCGCCCGTGTTCGAGAGCCCGCTCAGCCTGTTCGATCCCGATCATCTCGGCCCGATGCTGGAAGAGAAGTACGGCATTCCGCGCCGCCGCCTCACCGGCCTGATGAGTCCGTGGTGCTACAAGCGGCTCGAAGCCTTCGGCGGCGATATTTCCCAGTTCCGGGTCGCAAAAATCCAGCCGTCGCGGCTACGCCAGATCGCGATCTCCAAGACCGAGCCGGGTGACGAGAACAACCAGGACATCTCCTCGCTGGTGGGCAAGGTCGACATCCGCAAGCTCGAGACCTACGCGCAGAACGATCCCGACGCCTACAGCTATTCCGGCGGCCTCAATCGCGCCAATCAGGGCGTGCTCGAGTTCGTCGAGATGTTCAAGGCGCCGATCAAGATGCTGCATCCGCTGCTCACGGCGACGCAGGAAGGCAACTACATCGGCACCGAGAACATCGGCGCGATTCCCTTCACCGGCGTCATCCTCGCGCACTCCAACGAGGCCGAGTGGGCGAGCTTCAAGGCAAACAAGAACAACGAGGCCTTCATCGACCGCATCTGCGTGATCAAGGTGCCGTACTGCCTGCGCGTCACCGAGGAGCAGAAGATCTACGAGAAGCTGATCCAGGGCTCCGAGCTCGCGGCCGCGCCTTGCGCGCCCTCGACGCTGGAGACGCTGGCACGGTTCTCGGTGATGTCGCGTCTGCGCAAGCACGAGAACTCCACGCTGTTCGGCAAGATGCGGGTCTATGACGGCGAGAGCCTGAAGGAATCCGATCCGAAGGCGCGCAGCGTCCAGGAATATCGCGACGCCGCCGGCGTCGACGAGGGCATGGACGGCGTCTCCACCCGTTTCGCCTTCAAGATCCTGGCTGCGACCTTCAACCACGATCCGCAGGAGGTCGCCGCCGACGCCGTGCATCTGATGTACGCGCTGGAGCAGGCGATCCGCCGCGAGCAGCTGCCGGAGGAAACCGAGAAACGTTATCTCGAATTCATCAAGGCAGAGCTCGCGCCGCGCTATGCCGAGTTCATCGGCAACGAGATCCAGAAGGCCTATCTCGAATCCTACTCGGACTACGGCCAGAACCTGTTCGACCGCTACGTCGATTATGCCGACGCCTGGATCGAGGATCAGGATTTCAAGGATCCCGACACCGGCCAGCTGCTGGATCGCGAGCTTTTGAACCAGGAATTGACGAAAATCGAGAAGCCGGCGGGCATCGCAAACCCCAAGGACTTCCGCAACGAGGTCGTCAAATTCTCGTTACGCTCCCGGGCCCAGAACGGCGGCAAGAATCCGACCTGGACCTCCTACGAGAAGATTCGCGACGTGATCGAAAAGAGGATATTCTCCCAGGTCGAGGACCTGCTTCCGGTCATCTCCTTCGGGTCGAAGAAGGACGGCGAGACGGAGAAGAAACACGGCGAGTTCGTTGCACGCATGGTGGAGCGCGGCTACACCGAGCGTCAGGTTCGCCGGCTCGTCGAATGGTACATGCGCGTGAAGCAGGCCGGTTGAGGCGGGATGGGAGGCGAATGGTCAAGTGCCCATTCACATCATTGACAGGCGCCTGAATCCAGGCGGCAAGAGTCTTGAGAACCGGCAGCGGTTCTTGCGTCGGGCCAAGTCCCTGGTGCAGGGCGCCGTCAAGAAGACCTCGCAGGAACGCGACATCAAGGACGTCCTGGAGGGTGGTGAGGTCACGATCCCGCTCGACGGCATGCACGAGCCGCGCTTCCGCCGCGAAGGCGGCACGCGCGACATGGTGCTGCCCGGAAACAAGAAGTTCATCGAGGGCGACTATCTCCAGCGCTCCGGTCAGGGCAGTGCCAAGGATTCAGGTCCGGGCGAGGGCGACAGCGAGGACGCCTTCCGTTTCGTGCTGAGCCGCGACGAATTCGTCGACCTCTTCCTCGACGACCTCGAACTGCCGGATCTCGCCAAGCGCAAGATCGCGCAGACCGAGAGCGAGGGCATCCAGCGCGCCGGCTACACCACCTCGGGCTCGCCCGCCAACATCTCGGTGAGCCGGACGGTGCAGCTCGCACTCGCTCGCCGCATCGCGCTCCGCCGTCCCCGCAAGAGCGAGATCGAGGAGCTCGAGGCCGAGATCGCCGCGTGCACCGACGAGGATGTTCGCATCGAGCTGCTGGACAAGCTCGCGAAGCTGAAGGCGAAGTCCAAGCGCATTCCCTTCATCGACCCGCTCGATATCCGCTACCGCCGCTACGAGAAGGTGCCGCGGCCCGTGGCGCAAGCCGTGATGTTCTGTCTGATGGACGTCTCCGGTTCGATGTCCGAGCACATGAAGGATCTGGCCAAGCGCTTCTACATGCTGCTCTATGTGTTCCTGAAGCGGCGCTACAAGCATGTCGAGATCGTCTTCATCCGCCATACCGACCGCGCCGAGGAGGTGGACGAGCAGACCTTCTTCTACGGTCCGGCCTCCGGCGGCACGCTGGTCTCCAGCGCGCTCCAGGCGATGCACGAGATCGTGCGCGAGCGCTTCAATCCCTCGGACTGGAACATCTACGCTGCGCAAGCCTCGGACGGCGACAATTCCTATTCCGACGGCGAGCTCACCGGCATGCTGCTGACCGACAAGATCCTGCCGGTCTGCCAGTTTTTTGCCTATCTCGAGGTCGGGGAATCCGGCGGCAGCGCTTTCGATCTCTCCGATTCCTCGCTCTGGAGCTTGTACGACCGCCTACGCAACAGCGGCGCGCCGCTGTCGATGCGCAAGGTCTCCGAGCGCAGCGAGATCTTCCCGGTGTTCCACGACCTGTTCCAGCGCCGCGAAACCACTCAGGAGAAGGCCGCTCCATGACGGAACGCTTGTTCGAAGGCGCGGATTGGGATTTCCACACCTTGCAGCGCATCACGGATGCCTGCGAGGAGGTGGCGCTGAAGGATCTCGGGCTCGACGTCTACCCGAACCAGATCGAGGTGATCACCGCCGAGCAGATGCTGGACGCCTATTCGTCGGTCGGTATGCCCCTGTTCTACAAACACTGGTCGTTCGGCAAGCATTTCGCGTTTCACGAGGCGTCCTACCGCAAGGGCCTGATGGGCCTCGCCTATGAGATCGTGATCAACTCCTCGCCCTGCATCTCCTACCTGATGGAGGAGAACACGGCGACGATGCAGACGCTGGTGATCGCGCACGCCGCCTTCGGCCACAACCACTTCTTCAAGAACAACTACCTGTTCAAGCAGTGGACCGATGCCGACGGCATCCTGGATTATCTCGACTTCGCCAAGAACTATGTCGCGACCTGCGAGGAGCGCTACGGCCGCATCGAGGTCGAGCGCACGCTGGATGCCGCGCACGCGCTGATGTCGCATGGCATCGACCGCTATCCCGGCAAGAAGAAGCTCGATTTGCGCGCCGAGGAGAAGCGGGCAGGGCGCCGCCGCCAGCACGAGGAGGAGGTCTTCAACGATCTCTGGCGCACCGTGCCCAAGGGCGCCGCCAAGAGCCGCTCCGCGCTCAGCATCGAACGCCGCCGCAAGCTGCTCGGCCTGCCGCAGGAGAACCTGCTCTATTTCCTGGAGAAGAGCGCGCCGCGGCTGGCGCCCTGGCAGCGCGAGCTGTTGCGCATCGTCCGCCACATCGCGCAATATTTCTATCCGCAGAGCCAGACCAAGGTGATGAACGAGGGGACGGCGACCTACGTCCACTACCGCATCATGACCCAGCTGCACCAGCAGGGCCGCATCACCGACGGCAACTTCCTCGAATTCCTGGGATCGCACACCAATGTGGTGTTCCAGCCCGAGTTCGATGATCCGCGCTTCTCCGGCTTCAATCCCTATGCGCTCGGCTTTGCCGTGATGCAGGACATCGAGCGCATCGTCACCAATCCGGAGGACGAGGACCGCGAATGGTTCCCTGATATCGCCGGCAAGAACGACGTGATGGGCGTGCTGCGCGACGTCTGGGCCAACTACCGCGACGAAAGCTTCATCGGCCAGTTCCTGAGTCCGAAGCTGATGCGGCACTTCCGCATGTTCCATTTGCACGACGATCCGGAGGAGCGTGCCGGCATCCGGGTCGATGCCATCCACGATGAGCGCGGCTTCCGCCGGGTCCGGCGCGAGCTGGCACGGCAGCATGACGTCGGCTTCATCGACGCCAATATCGAGGTGGTCGACGTCGATCTCTCCGGCGACCGCCGGCTGATCCTGCATCACCACGTCATCAAGGGCTCGCAGCTCAATGAGACCGATGCCAAGCGCGTGCTCCAGCATCTCGCCGACCTCTGGACCTACGATGTCTCGCTGGTCGAGGTCGATGCCAACGATAAGGTCCTGCGCGAATACGTCGTGAGCCCGCGCCCGATCCCGGCGGCGGCCTGAGGAGCGCCGTTAGCTCCTGAATCCAGCATTTTGAGCACTGCGAGGGAGATGAACTTCCTCCCCCGCTTGAGGGTTTCTCCGCAATGGGACTCCCCAAGAGGCGAGAGCCCCCACCCGGCGCGACGCGCCGACCTCTCCCGCAAGCGGCAGATGTTGCAGCCTTCCCGCGGGTGCTCAATCCATTAAACGCGAGCTATGTGCCCTACGCCGATTGCTTGGCCGGCTTCTTCTTGGATGCGTTCAGGTCAACGGCCGCACGGATCAGCGCCTTCAACGCCTTTTCGTTGATCTTCTCGCCCTCGCGAATGTCGATCGCGCGCCGGACGTTGCCGTCCAGGCTGGAGTTGAACAGGCCCACCGGATCCTCCAGCGCCGCCCCCTTGGCGAAGGTCAGCTTCACCACCTCCTTGTAGGTCTCGCCGGTGCAGATGATGCCGTCGTGCTCCCACACGGGAACGCCGCGCCATTTCCACTCCTCGACGACATCAGGATCGGCCTGCTTGATCAGGCCGCGGACCCGTCCCAGCATCTCGCCGCGCCAGTCACCGAGCTCCTTGATCCTGCCGTCGATCAGCTTGGAGGGGGAAGCCTCCTTCGCGTCGTTCGCGCCAGCCTTCTTCGCCGTCACCGCCTTCTTCATCGTCTCGCCTCGTTCACGCGTTGCTGCGGCCGACATAGGGTAGCGCGAACAGATAGAGTCCGGTGGCGAGCAACGGAATGAGCGGGACGAGCGCGAGGAAGCCGATCCATACGGCCGGGACCTGCATGATCATCGCCGCGATGTTGGCGATGACCGCGAGCGTAAAAGCCATCGACAGCCAGCGATGAACCTGCCGAATCCACATGTGGGTGCTCATTGGGACCTCCTTTGAAAATGATCGGAATGGACGGCGGTGTAGTTAGTCTGTGCGCGCCAGCACTTCGTCCAGCTTGGCGAAGAACTGCTTCCAGCCGGCATGCGCGCCGCCAAAGGCCTGCTTCTGCGTCGGGCTGAAGCCTGCCTGCTCGACGCGCAGATGCGTGCCCGCACCAGTCGGCGTCAGCGTGAAGGTCACGACGCTCTTGAGATCGAACGCCGCGTCCTCATGCGAGAAATTCCAGGTATAGGCGAGAGTCTTCTGCGGCTCGATGGCGAGGACCTCGCAGTCCAGCACGCCGCCCCATTCGCCGCGAAGATTGAAGCGGTGGCCGACGGCCGGCTTGAAATCGTTCTTCATCAGCCATTCCTCGATCAGATGCGGCTGCGTCAGCGCGCGCCAGATCTTCTCGGCCGGAAAGGCAAATTCGCGCTCGATCACGACGGAGCGCGTCTCGCTCGAAGCTTCAGTCATTGGTCCATCCTCTTCAGGAGATCGTCGAGTGCGTCGAGCCGCCGCTGCCAGAACCCGGTCATCTCGCTGGTCCAGTCGACCAGCGGATCGAGCGCGCCGGGCTGCGCGCTGTAATGGGTCTGGCGTCCCTCGTGGCGGTCGCGCACGAGGCCGGCCTGCTTCAGGGCGCCGAGATGTTTCGAGACGGCCGGCTGGGACACGCCCGATCGCAGCGTCAGGGCCCCGACCGTCTGCTCGCCCTCGCGGCACAGCCGCTCGAAGATCGCCCGCCGGGTCGGGTCGGCGAGCGTCCTGAACAGGAGATCGGGGGCAGCGGGCATGGGTAATCCATAACCAGGGAGTTATGGATTAATTCATAACCGCGGGGTTATGGGTGAGTCAAGCGACATTGCGAGGATACGACCCTCTCCGGCGCACCTTACTCCACCGTCATCGCCAGGAGCCTTTGCGACGAAGCAATCCAGTCTACCGCCGCAGAGAAAGTCTGGATTGCTTCCGCCTTCGCCAGAGGCTTTGGCGGACAAGTCGCTGCGCTCGCATTGACGGAGGAAATGGCGGCGCCTCGCGCAACCCTATGGCCGCAGATACAAATACCCCTGCGATTGCAGCTCCGCGATGCGCACCACGCCGCCTTTCTCCGCGTTGACGAAGCCCGGCAGCAGATCCGTCAGCGTGACGTTCTGCGCCTTCATCGTGTTGCCGCAGGCCGCGAGCTCGACGCCGCCCCTGGAGAAATCACCGACGCGCTTGCTGACGTCGGGGTTGGCCTGGGCCGAGTGAAATGCCTTCAGCGCCGGTCCGTGGATGACGAGCGCGATCGTGACGTGCTCGGGGCCGCCGACGCCGTCGATGTGGTTCTGGATGTTGCCGAGCACGAAATGGACCTTCTCGGCGTCGCTGAGGTGATAAACGACCTTGAGCTTGTTACCGCCGCTCGTTTCGGTCGCGGCTTGTGCACGCGAGGCGCCAAAGGCTGCGCCCAGCGCCGAGACGGCGCTCCACAAGATGTTCCGGCGGTTCATGGCGATCTCCTGGCCTGACTTCGCCGGACACATATCACTTGGAGCGCAGCGCGGCGAGTTCCTTGCGGTCCGTCACCAGCGAGGCGCACTCGCTGTTGTCGGTGCGATCGAGGCGGAAGATCTTGTCGTCGGCGCCGGCGGTCAGCGAATGCTCGGCCTCGTCGTCCGGCTTGTTGTTCTGCCAGACCCTGACACGTTCGAGCCGCACGATCGCGGACTTGTCGTCCTTGGAGAGCGCAACGCCGATGCCGCCGCCGTCGCAGTCGACGCCGCAGCCGAGGCGCACTTCGTCGCCGCTCCTGGTGAATACGGCGTGGTTGCAGGAGCCGCTGGAGTCGAAATCGCCGCTGCGGTGGCGGTACCTGAAGCCGAGGCGGAAGGAGTGGTGCAGCTCCTTGTCCTCCTTGTCGACTTCCGCCGAGATCAGCAGCTTCATCGCGGCGACCTTCTGCTTCGGGTGCCGTGCCAGATGGTCGGCATCGTAGCGGCGGACGAAGCAGGCATAGGCCTTCTCGCCCGGCGGGCCCGCATACATGCGTGCGTTGAAGGTCTCGGTTTCGGCCTTGCCGGCTTCGCGGATGTCGTCGACGTCCTCGGCGCGGCCGACGCTGGTCAGCGCAGCCAAAGTGAGGACAGCAAGGATGACGAGCTTCATGAGGGCCTCGCGCGCATGACAAGCTTTGCCGCAGCAGGACAGAGCTGCTGTCTGTTAGACGCAGACGTGATGCCTCGCGTTCAACCCTCGCAAGTCGCTCGTGCCGCCATCGTGGTGAGGAATCGGGCCAGTGGCTTCACACCGTGCCTTAGTCACCGATGGGATCAAGAAGGTTCAAGCGGTGAAGCGGGCGGTCCTTCGGAACTCGACGCCTGCGATCGCTGGGACATTGTCTCGGTTCGTCAATGTGATAGCCTTCACAGACGACCGCCTTCGGCGGTCGTAAGCTGGGGCTGCCTTGTCAGTGTGTGGAGTCCCCCGCAATGGGCGAAATTCGCAACTTCAGATCCGGCAATGATGAGCCGCCTCCGCACGGCTCCATGCCTCGTCGCCTTGCAGCGATCATAGTCGGTGACATCGCTTCCTACAGCCGCATGATGCAGGCCGATGAGGAGGGGACGCATGTCCGCGTCAAGCGGATCGAGCGTGACCTCATCTATCCCAGCATCGTCGAGCACCATGGAACGCTGGTGAAGACGACAGGCGATGGCTTCATCGCCATTTTCGACAGCCCTGTCGAGGCCGTTCGATGCAGCATCGTCATCCAGCAGAACCTCATCGGCCGCAATGCTTCGCTCCCCAAGCATTCGCGGCTCGAATACCGGATCGGCGTCAATCTTGGCGACGTCATCGTGGAGTCGGACGATGTCTACGGCGACGGCGTCAACATCGCCACGCGCATCGAGGGCATTGCCGAGCCCGGTCAGGTCTATATCTCGGGCGCGATCTACGAGCAGATCAAGCACAAGGTGGTATGCGGCTATGAGTCGCTCGGCGACCGCAAGGTCAAGAACATCACCGATCCGGTGCGCGTCTATCGTGTGCTGCCGGACGCGGATGCCGTCGGCAAGACAAGAAGCCGGCGCGAGAACGCGCTGATCTTCTTGCTGGCCATTACAGTGCTGATAATAGCCACCGGCGCGCTCTGGTATTTGCTGGCGCAGCCCGGCAGGAGGGGCGAGCAGGCCGCCGCGCCGCCCGCAGCTCCGGTCGCATCACCGAGTCCTCAAGCACCGCCGAGCGAGGCGGCGACCCAGACGCCGCAACCGTCTCCGTCATTGGCTTCGTCGCCTTCGGCCCCGACTCCAACTCCGGCCCCCAGCCCATCGGCGACGCCGCTTCGCGAGCCCGAGATGATCGCCATTCGCGGCGGCAGCTTCGCGATGGGAAGCAATGATGATCCGACCGAACGGCCCGTCCACCAGGTCACGATCAAGCCGTTCTCGATCGGAAAATATCCGGTGACAGTGCAGGAGTGGAATGAATGCGCTGCCGCCAAGGCGTGCGGATTCACGGCCACCGGCAAGGACGATGCCCCGGTCAGCAATGTGAGCTGGACCGATGCCCAGCAATATGCCGCCTGGCTCGCGCAGGCCACGAAGAAGCCCTACCGGCTTCCGAGCGAAGCCGAATGGGAGTATGCGGCGCGCGGTGGGACGCAGACCAAATATTGGTGGGGCGACAAGCTCCAGCCGGGCATGGCCGGCTGCAAGGATTGCGGTGAACTTGCGGCCGAGCAGCCGGCCAAGGTCGGCAGCTTCAAGGCAAATCCATTCGGGCTCTACGACATGGGCGGCGGCATCGATCAGTGGGTCGCGGACTGCTGGCACCGGACGTATCAGGGCGCGCCCAGCGACGGCTCGGCATGGACTACCGCTGACTGCAGTGCTCACGTCCTGCGCTCGGGCTCCTGGAAGAACGATTCGGGATATGTGCGGCCGTCAAACCGCGGTGGATACGATACCGGTGTCCGTTACCCCACGCATGGATTTCGGATCGCGCTCAGTCCTTAGGTACTGGAGTCAATTTGATGAAGATCGTTTCCTGTATCGCGCTGGCGGCTGCAATTGCATTGCTCCCCGGCGCGGCCTATCCACAAGGCAAAACTGCGCCAAAGGACGCCAAGCTCTATTTCATTTCGCCGTATAATGGCCAGAAGATCCGTGGTGGATTTTGGGTCCGGTTCGGCCTGCGCAACATGGGCGTGACGCATGCCGGTGACGACTACCACAATGCCGGCCATCATCATCTGTTGATCGATGTGAAAGACCCCATCGACGCCAAGGAGCCGATTCCGCAGGACAAGTCCCATCTGCATTTCGGAGCAGGACAGACCGAGACGTTCCTCGAGCTTCCGCCGGGCACGCACACGCTGCAGCTGGTGCTTGGCGACGCCAAGCACTATCCGTTCGAACCACCCGTCGTGTCAGAGAAGATCACGATACGCGTCAGGCCGGCGGCGTCGGCGCGAAGATGATCACCGCAAGCTGGCGTTGATCTTGTCCAGCACCGCGGAGCCCGGACACAGCGTGTCCGCTTCCAGTGCGTTGAGCGGCGTTTCGACCGTGTTGAGGTGCTGGTGCAAATCGTCCGCCTCGGGATCGACATAGAGCAGGCCGGTGACGATCTGGCCCTTGGCCGCGTGCCGGGCGAGGAAGGTCTGGGCCCCCAGACGGTCGTGCGGATCGTAATCGGCATCGATCTTGCGAAGTGCGATCCTGCTGCCGTCGTGCTGCTCGACCACCTGCACCGTGCCCGGCGCATAGTCCACCGCGATAGGATCGCGGCCGACCAGCACGTCGAGCCGGTTCACGGCGTCGTTGTGCTCGCGGACATAGTCGAAGCTCTTGGTCGAGCCGGCATGGTTGTTGAAGGCGATGCAGGGGCTGATGACGTCGATGAAGGAGGCGCCCTTGTGCCGGATGGCCGCCGCGATCAGCGGCACCAGCTGGGTCTTGTCGCCGGAGAAGGAGCGCGCGACGAAGGTGGCCCCGAGCTGCAGCGCGATGGCAACGAGGTCGATCGCGTTGTCGGTGTTGGTTACGCCCTTCTTGCTCTTCGAGCCGCGGTCGGCGGTCGCGGAGAACTGGCCCTTGGTCAGGCCATAGACGCCGTTGTTCTCGACGATATAGGTCATGTTGACGCCGCGCCGGATCGAATGCGCGAACTGGCCGAAGCCGATCGAGGCGGAATCGCCGTCGCCGGAAACGCCGAGATAGATCAGATCGCGGTTGGCGAGGTTGGCGCCCGTCAGCACGCTGGGCATGCGGCCGTGCACTGAGTTGAAGCCGTGGGAATTGCCGAGGAAATAGTCCGGCGTCTTCGACGAGCAGCCGATGCCGGAGATCTTCGCCACCCGGTGTGGCTCGATCGAGAGTTCATAGCAGGCCTCGATGATCGAGGCTGTGATCGAATCGTGGCCGCAGCCGGCGCACAGCGTCGAGATCTTGCCCTCGTAGTCCCGGTGGGTGTAGCCGAGCTCGTTCTTCTTCAGCCCTGGATGATGGAATTTCGGCTTGGCAATATAGGTCATGACAGCACCTGCGATCCCAAGGCCGTCATGGCCGGGCGTGACCCGGCCATCCACGTCTTGGCCAGGAAAAAGAAAGGCGTGGATGCCCGGGTCAAGCCCGGGCATGACGACGTAGAGAGTGACGCGCAAATCATGACACGGCCTTGCGGAGCGGGGTCACCTTGAGGTGATCCTGATGGTCGCCAATGGCTTTTGCGATGAAACGGGCGGTGATCGGCGTGCCGTCGTAATGCACGATCGGCACGAGACGGACGGGGTCGATGCCGTTCTCGTTGACGATGAGCTGTCGCAGCTGGCTGTCGCGGTTCTGCTCGACCACGTAGACGAAATCGTGCTCGGCGAGGAAGCTTGCAACGCTCGAATGGAACGGGAAGGCGCGGATGCGCAGGCGGTCGAGCTGATGCCCGCGCGCCTCGAGCAGCCCGATCGCCTCGTCCATCGCCGGCGAGGTCGAGCCGAAATAGATCACGCCATACTTGGTCGGCCGTTCCGCATTGGCTTGAAGCGGTCGCGGCACGAGGTCCTGCGCCGTCTCGAACTTGCGCACCAGGCGCTGCATGTTGTCGGCGTAGACCGAACCTTCCTCGGAATAGCGCGCATAGCGATCACGGGAGGTGCCGCGGGTGAAGTAGGAGCCCTTGGTCGGATGCGTGCCGGGATAGGTGCGGTAGGGAATGCCGTCGCCGTCGACGTCGAGATAGCGGCCGAAGTCGCGGCCTTCCTCCAGCATCTCCGTGGTCATCACCTTGCCGCGGTCGTATTGGCGCGCGTCGTCCCATTTCAGCGGTCGGCAGAGCCGATGGTTCATGCCGATGTCGAGGTCGAGCATCAGGAAGATCGTGGTCTGCAGCCGCTCGGCGAGGTCGAACGCGGCCGCCGCGAACTCGAACGCCTCCGCCGGATCTTCCGGGAACAGCAGCACGTGCTTGGTGTCGCCATGCGAGGCATAGGCACAGGCGATGATGTCGCATTGCTGGGTGCGCGTCGGCATGCCCGTCGAGGGGCCGGCGCGCTGGATGTTCATGATCACGGCGGGAATCTCGGCAAAATATGAGAGGCCGATGAACTCTGTCATCAGCGAGATGCCCGGGCCGGATGTCGCGGTGAAGGCGCGGGCGCCGTTCCAGGATGCGCCGATGACGATGCCGATCGAGGCCAATTCGTCCTCGCCCTGCACGATCGCGTATTTCGCCTTGCCCGTCTCAGGATCGTGCCGGTATTTCTTGCAATGGGCGGTGAAGGCCTCAGCCACCGAGGAGGACGGCGTGATCGGATACCACGCGCACACCGTGGCGCCGCCATAGACCGCGCCGAGCGCGGCCGCGCTGTTGCCCTCGATGAAGATGCGGTCGCCGACCTTGTCGGACTTCTTCACCCGCAGCCCGATCGGGCATTTCAGGTTCTGCAGCGCCCAGTCGCGGCCGAGATGCAGCGCGTGGACGTTGGAGGAGAGCAGCTTCTCCTTGCCCTTGTACTGCTCGCCGATCAGCTGCTCGATCACCTTGGGATCCATGTCGAGCAGCGCACTGAGCGCGCCGAGATAGATGATGTTCTTGAACAGCTGGCGCTGGCGCGGATCGGTATAGGTCGAGTTGGTGATCGCGGTGAGGGGAACGCCGATCACGGTGATGTCGTCGCGGAATTTTGTCGACGGCATCGGCTTGGTGGAGTCATAGAACAGATAGCCACCCGGCTCGATGCCGGCGACGTCCTTGTCCCAGGTCTGCGGATTCATCGCCACCATCATGTCGACCCCGCCGCGGGCGCCGAGATGACCGTCCTCCGTCACCCGCACCTCGTACCAGGTCGGCAGGCCCTGGATGTTGGAGGGGAAGATGTTGCGCGGGGATACGGGAACGCCGTGGCGCAGGATCGCACGCGCGAACATCTCGTTGGCGCTGGCCGAGCCCGAGCCGTTGACGTTGGCGAAGCGGACGACGAAGTCGTTTACGCTGCTGAGCGGCTTTTTGTCGGACATGTCGAACCTGCGTGGGTCATCTCGATGAAATATTTCTGCATGTCCCAGGCGCCGGTGGGACAACGCTCGGCGCAGAGCCCGCAATGCAGGCAGACGTCCTCGTCCTTCACCATCACGCGCCCGGTCTTCAGATCCGAGGAGACGTAGAGGTCCTGGTCCGGATGCAGCGAGGGCGCCTTCAGGCGATGGCGCAGATCGTCTTCCTCGCCATTGGCCGTGAAGGTGATGCAGTCCATCGGGCAGATGTCGACGCAGGCATCGCACTCGATGCAGAGCGATGTCGAGAACACGGTCTGCACGTCGCAGTTCAGGCAGCGATGCGCCTCGCCGAGCGCGAGCTTGACGTCGTAGCCGAGTTCGACCTCGGCGCGGATGTCCTTGAGCGCGATCACCTTGTCGCGATGCGGCACTTTGTAGCGTTTGTCGATGGAGATGTCGTTGTCATAGCTCCATTCGTGGATGCCCATCTTCTGCGACGAGACATTCACCTCGGGCAGCGGGCGCTCGGTGATGTCCTCGCCGGAGAGCATCTTGTGGATCGACAGCGCGGCGTCATGGCCGTGGGCGACCGCCCAGATGATGTTCTTCGGGCCGAACGCGGCGTCGCCACCGAAGAAGACTTTCGGATTGGTCGAGACGAAGGTCTTCGGATCGACCTCCGGCATGTGCCATTTGTCGAACGCGATGCCGCAATCCTGCTCGATCCAGGGGAAGGCGTTCTCCTGGCCGACCGCGACCAGCACGTCGTCGCAGGGAATGGTCTGATCGGGGTCGCCCGAAGGCACGAGGTTACGGCGGCCCTTGTCGTCGTATTCGGCTTTGACGTGCTGGAAAGTGACGCCGATGAGCTTGCCGCTGACATGCTTGAAGGCCACCGGCACCATGTAGTTGAGGATCGGAATGTCCTCGTGGAGCGCATCCTCCTTCTCCCAGGGCGAGGCCTTCATCTCCTCGAAGCCGGAGCGCACGATCACCGTGACTTTCTCGCCGCCGAGGCGACGCGCGGTGCGGCAGCAATCCATCGCGGTGTTGCCGCCGCCGAGCACGATGACGCGCTTGCCGATCTTGTCGACATGGCCGAAAGACACGTTAGCCAGCCACTCGATGCCGATATGGATGTTGCTAGCTGCCTCCTTGCGGCCGGGAATGTCGAGCTCGCGGCCGCGCGGCGCGCCGGAGCCGACGAAGACCGCGTCATATTTTTCCGCGAGCAGCGCCTTCATGCTGTCGATGCGGTGACCGCCTTTGTATTCGACGCCGAGACCCAGGATGTAGCCGGTCTCCTCGTCGATGACGGAATTGGGCAGGCGGAATTTCGGGATCTGCGTGCGCATCATGCCGCCGGCTTCGGGATCGGCATCGAACACGGTGCAGTGATAGCCGAGCGGCGCGAGGTCGCGCGCCACGGTCAACGAGGCCGGGCCGCCGCCGACCAGCGCGACGCGCTTGCCGTTCTTCGCCGCGGGCTTCGGCAGTCGCTGCTTGATGTCGTCCTTGAAGTCGGCCGCGACACGCTTGAGGCGGCAGATCGCGACGGGGGTTTCCTCGACGCGACCGCGCCGGCACGCCGGCTCGCATGGACGATCGCAGGTGCGTCCCAGGATTCCGGGAAACACGTTCGACTTCCAATTGATCATGTAGGCGTCGCTGTAGCGGCCCTGGGCGATCAGACGGATGTATTCGGGAACGGGGGTGTGCGCAGGACAGGCCCATTGGCAATCGACCACTTTGTGAAAGTAGTCGGGGGCCGCAATATCGGTCGGTTTCATTCCTACCCTGTCCGCGCTGGCCCAAAGACCCCGCGGCCTTTTTTGTTTGAGCTTGGCGAGCGCTTAACGCGCTTCAATCTGGTTTCTGAATGACGTCATTGGGTTAGCTTATTAGAACCGTTCCGAAGTACAACGGCAAAGTTTCGAGATCACCGCCTTTCATAGGAGCTGCGCGCCAGCAGCATCGACGCCGCCGCATCCATCATGCGGCAGTGCAGCATGTTGCGATGGATGTGAGCGCGTCAGGCGCGCGCGATGTCGCTCTTCGCGAGGTCCCACATCAGGCAGTACGTACCGACGGACACGGGAGGAGGCAGCGGCGATGCGGCAGGACCCGTGAAGCGCTCGGCGATTACGGCGGAGACCGCGCTGACATGCGTGCCGTCGATCAGCACGAACCAGTCGCGCGCGCCTTCGTTGCGCTGCGCCGGAATGCCGGCCGTTGCGCCCGACAATTCCGGCTCGCTTTCGAGCAGATGCATCGAGATGATGCCGTCGTGCGTTTCGGGCCTCAGCTTTTCCTGCAGGGCATCACGCCAGGACGCCGCATTGTCGGGCGTCGGCCGCAGCCGCACCAGGCCGAGCGCAGCGCCGCGTCCGGTGCCGTTGCTGATGGTGATACGCGCGACGACGCGCAGCATGTCCCTGAAGCGCGCCATGCTCTTCCGCGACCAGTCGGTCTGGTTGGCCAGCCGCGCCCGATAGGTGGGGCTGTCGAGCACATCGAGCGTCGTGGTCGAGTACAGCGAGAGATATTTGGGATTGGCGGCATGCGCGACATAGCGCCGCGCCTCCAGGAATCCCTCGATTGCGACGCGCTCTTCCAGATGTTCGCGATCGTACCAGCGGTTGAAATCGGCCTCGTCCGCTGCGTCGATGTTCATCGACGTCAGCAGCATGCCTTTCCCGGCGAGCGGCATTCTTCTTGTCCTCTCATCGCCCGATCTTCGATGCGAGGTCCGCGATCGACTTCATCACGGCGTCCCTCACGCCGGTATCATAGAGCGAATGTCCTGCGCCTTCCACGACACGAAGCTCGGAACCGGGCCATACTTTCGTCAGGGCCTGCGACGTCTCGGGCGGACACAACAGGTCATAGCGGCCTTGGACGATGATGCCCGGGATGCCTTCGAGCCGAGCCGCATTCCGCAGCAGCTGGCTGTCACTCATGAAGCTGTCGTTGACGAAATAATGCGCCTCCATGAACGGCGTCGCCGGCAGCGTGCGCCAGACGTTCAGCGAGGCGAGGTCCAGCCGGGTCTTGGCAGGCTTGTGCTCGGACAAGACGCGCTCGGTATCGTGCCAGGCCCGTACGGCTGGACCGTGCACGGCCGGATCGGCATCGAGAATGCGGCGCCAATAGGCCTCGACCGGCCGCGCCCGCTCTTCCGGCGGCAGCACACTCAGAAAATCCTCGTACAGTGCGGGATAGAATTGCGCCAGGCGCGAGGTGAAGGCTGTCTCGACCTCCGTCCGCGTGCCGAGGAACGTTGCGCGCAGCGCGATGCCGGACACGCGCTCGGGATGTGCCTCCGCATAGGCCAGCGCCAGCGTCGCGCCCCAGGAGCCGCCGACCACCATCCAGCGGTCGATGCCGAATTTTTCGCGGATCTTCTCCATGTCCGCGATCAGATGCGCCGTGGTGTTGTGCGCGCGCGACCCCTTGGGACGGCTGCGACCACAGCCGCGCTGGTCGAACAGCACGGCGCAGAAGCGGTCCGGATCAAACAGCCGGCGATGGTCGAGCTGGCAGCCGCTGCCGGGCCCGCCATGCAGATAGATTGCGGGAATGCCATCGCTGCGCCCGACGCTCTCGACATAGAGCTCATGGCCGTCGCCGACGTCGAGCATGTCGGAGGTCAGCGGAGCGAAGGGGTCGGCACGTCTAACGGAAGCGGCCGCGTCGGCGTCAGGTGCCATTCTCGGATTCCAGAGTACCGCCGGCGAAGTTGCGGTAAAGGAAGCGGCTGGTCTCGCCTTCGGCTTCGGCTTCCGCCTGCTTGAAGATGGTCTCGTGCAGCGGCGACAGCGCGCAGGCCGGGTCGGTGTTGGCGGCATCGCCCGTCAGCGCAAAGGCCTGGCAGCGGCAGCCGCCGAAATCGATCTCGCGGAATTCGCAGCTCTTGCACGGCTCCTTCATCCAGCCGGTGCCGCGATAGCGGTTGAAGGCGTCGGAGTTCTGCCAGATCCAGGCGATCGAATGGTTGGAGCGCACCGATTCGAAATCGAGCCCGGTGATGCTCTCGGCGGCGTGGCAGGGCAGCACCTTGCCGGCGGGCGAGATGTTGAAGAACTGCCGGCCCCAGCCGCCCATGCATTTCTTCGGCCGTAGCGCGTAATAATCAGGGACGACGTAGTCGATCGTCAGCCGGCCCTTCAGCTGCTCGCGCGCCTCCTCGACGATGCGGGTGCATTCGTCGAGCTGCGCGACGGTCGGCATCAGCGCGGCGCGGTTCTTTAGCGCCCAGCCGTAATATTGCACGTTGGCGACTTCGAGCCGGTCGGCGTCGAGATCGAGCGACATCTGGATGATGTCGGGGAGCTGGTGCAAATTTTGCCGGTGCATCACCGCGTTCACGGTGAGCGGCAGATCGAGCTCGCGCGTCCATTTGGCGACTTCGAGCTTCTTGCGGTGGCCGCCCTTGTAGCCGGCGACGCGATCGGCGAGGCCTTCCTCGATGCCCTGGAAAGAGATCTGCACGTGGCAGAGCCCGGCATCGGCGAGATCGCTGAGCTTGTCGCGCGTCAGCAGCACGGCCGAGGTGATGAGGTTGGTGTAGAGCCCGGCGTCGCTGGCGTGCTTGACCAGCTCGACCAGGTCTTTCCGTGCGGTCGGCTCTCCACCGGAGAAGTGCACCTGGAGCACGCCGATCTCGGCGAGCTCGCTCAGCACCTTCTTCCATTCGTCTGTCGTCAGCTCCTTGCCCGAGCGATCGAGCTCGACCGGGTTGGAGCAATAGGGGCATTGCAGCGGGCAGCGGTGAGTGATTTCGAGCAGCACCGCGAGCGGAATGCCGAACGTCTCCGCCGTCGAGCGCTGCTTCTCCAGCACCGCGAGACTGTCGCTTGTCTCCGGCGTGATCGTGGGATTGCCGAGCACGTCGCTCATGGCGTCTTCTCCCTGATCTCCGTGAGGAAGCCCTTGTCGGCGAGGTCCTGCAGCATGGCGATGACATCGGTGAGGATCGCCTCGCGCGGCGCGGCATATTTCGCGGCGAGCTGATCGGCGACGTCACCGACATTGCGTTCGCCATTGCAGAGCTGCAAGACTTCGACGGCGATCTCGTCCGGCGCCAGCACCCGTTCCGGCGCCAGGATCACCCAGACTTTGCGCGTCTCGTCGTATTTCAGCTTGGCATGCCGCGGCAGCACGGGGCGGCTTGCCTCGCTGACGCTGATATGGCGCGGCCCGGCCATTGCTCTTGTCCCTCAGCTCGTTTTGGGCACGAATGCGCCCGGCGGAATGTGGCCCTCGACATAGGCGTGCTGAAGCGCATCGAGCTGCACCCACAGCACGTTGGTCTTGAAGATCAGCGCGTTGCACACAAGCGCGCGCTGCTCCGGCGTCGTGGCATGCGCTTTGACATAGTCGAGCGCAAAGCCGGCATCGCGCGGCGCCTGCGCCAGGCGGCGCTTGAAATAGCTCATGATGTCGGGATTGACGAAGTCGTAATGCTCCAGCATGCCGGAGATGCGCTCCTCATGCAGGTTCGGCGCGAACAGCTCGGTGAGCGAGGAGGCGATCGCCTCCAGCGGGCTTTTTTCGCGGCAATAGTGCACGTAGGCTTCCACGGCAAAGCGCGTCGCCGGCAAAATGCCTTCGGTCGATTCCACATAGGCTGTGTCGAGGCCGAGGCCCTCGGTCAGCTTCAGCCAGCGCTCGATGCCGCCCTCGCTGCCGACATCGCCATCATGGTCCTCGATGCGGTGGCGCCATTCCAGCCGCGTGGCGCGGTCGCGGAAGCGCGAGATCACCACCGCGTCCTTGATCGGGATCGTGCTCTGGTAATAGTAGCGGTTCAGCGCCCAGGCCTGCACCTGGCCCTTGTTCAGCTTGCCGCCATGCAGCAGCTTATGGAACGGATGCAGGCTGTGATAGCGCGTCGCGCCGATATGGCGCAGCGTCGCCTCGAGCTCCTCGGCGGAGTTGAGCTTGATGTCCTTGCCGATCGAGAGCGCGGTCATTCCTGTCAGTGACGCGGCATTCACAGCACGATCTCCGTTCCGTCGGCGGGTATCTGCCAGCCCGCCGCTTCCGTGGCTTTCCGCTCGGGTGACGTGGGCAGCAGCGCCGGATTCGAGTTATTGATATGCAGAAATATCTTCGTGTCGATATCGAGATCGGCCAGCCGCGCGATCGCGCCGTCCTCGCCCGACATCGCGACATGGCCCATGCTCTTGCCGGTCTTGTGGCCGAGGCCGGCCTTGATCATCTCGTCATCGCGCCACACCGTGCCGTCGAAGAACACCAGCGCCGCGCCGTCGAGCTCGGCCTTGAGCGCATCGGTCACCTCGGCGCAGGCCGCGATGAAGTAGAAGCACTTGCCGGTGGTCTTGTCGGTGATCTTGAGGCCGAGCGTGTCCCCGTCGCCGGTCTCACCGCCGGGATGCGCCTTGCCCTCCAGATACCAGGCCGACTTGCCCGGCACTGCGAACGGCAGCACCTCGATGCCTGAGCGCGCGCCATCCGGTAGCCGCGGCTCGAACGGCTCGTTGATTTCGGTCGGCTGACGCCGCACGTTCTTCCCGTTCAGCACGTTGAAGATGCTGTTGCTGTTCAGGATCGCCAGCACTTTCTCATGCGCATAGATCGTGAAGGGCGAGCCTTCGCGCATCGACAACAGGCCCGCGACCGCATCCACCTCGCCATTGGTCAGGATCACGCCCGCAATGGGCGTATGGCGCAGCGCGCCCAGCTTCGGATGCAGCTGCGGCGTGGCGTTCAATTGCTGGCGAAGGTCGGGGGAGGCGTTGATCAGGAACCAATGTTCGCCGTCGCCGCTGAAGGCGACCGACGCCTGGGTTCTCACGAGGTCATGTCCGCTGGCACGGGCCGCCCGGCAGCCCTCGCAACCGCAATTCCATTGCGGCACTCCGCCGCCGGCTGCGGCGCCCAGGACGACGACGCGAAGCATGATCCGTCTCCTGGAGGGAACGCTGCGAGGTGGATCTCGGGCCGACATCGTTGCTGACAAAGATCATGTCTTCCGGCAATCGATCGTGACCGAGAGATCCACCTGCGCTGAATGCAGTCGCCGCCGCTTACTTGCGGGTGGCGCTCACATACATGTTGATTTCCATGCCGCAGGGCACTTCGACGATCTTCGGGGCTTTCCAGGCCATTTGGCTCTCCATTTTCGCGAATTCGGACGTATCCGCCCACGGGGTAAATTAATGCGGGCGCAGAAGTTCGCCAGTGAAATTTTCCCGAGAATGGGCATGCTGCGGCGCGAAATGACGCTGGAACTGTACTTCTGAGGACGCTGCCTTGCGCATGGCGCATTCGGTCGCGAACCCTGTCCTGATAAAGCGGTTGTGAGTGCAGTGCAGCTTCCAATCCGATACAGCGACCCAAACTGGATCACGTGATGCCCAGATATTTCTTCAACACCCGTATCGGCGACGAATTGATCGTAGATCCTGACGGCGAGGACCTGCGCAATCCCGACCGCGCCTGGGAGGTCGCCCGCCAGATGATCCTTGAAGTCGTGAAATCGGAAGGCACGCAACGGGCCCTGCTGGAAGCGGTGATCGAGGTGACCGATGCCGACGGCGAGATCGTGCTGGAGTTCCCCTTCACCGAGGCCCTGCTGGACATGCCGGACCCGTCCGCGACCAGGCATTAGAGGCTGCCGGCGGGATTGGTGAGACCTGCTCCAGCTCTCTCCCCGTCATTGCGAGGAGCGAAGCGACGAAGCAATCCAGAATCCCTCCTCGGAGGCGGTCTGGATTGCTTCGTCGCAAGAGCTCCTCGCAATGACGGGGCATGAGGCGCCACCGGCGCCGCACCCGCCGTCCGCCCCCGCGAAATCCGCATGGCTTTGCCGCGTTCCCGGCGCTAAAACACGCCGGTCATACGGAGCAAGCCATGCAAGATCTCTGGCGCCTGTCGGCCGCCGACCTCGCCACCCTCGTGAAATCCAAAAAAGTGTCTGCCAGGGAAGCCGCCAAGGCCGGTCTCGCCCGCCTGGATGCCGTCAATCCCCAGCTGAATGCGGTAATCGACCACCGGCCCGACGACGTGCTCAAGCAGGCCGACGTCGTCGATGCCGCCATCGCGCGGGGCGAGGATCCCGGCGTGCTCGCGGGCGTGCCCGTCACCATCAAGGCCAATGTCGACCAGGAAGGCTTAGCCACCACCAACGGCCTCAAGCTCCAGCGCGACGTCATCGCGCGCGAGGACAATCCGGTCGTCGCCAATTTCCGGAAATCGGGCGCGATCCTGCTCGGCCGCACCAATTGCCCGGCCTTCTCGTATCGCTGGTTCACCACCAATCTGATCCACGGCGACACCAAGAACCCCCGGGATGCCTCGCTGACGCCGGGCGGTTCCTCCGGCGGCGCCGGCTCGGCGGTCGCGGCCGGCATCGGCCACATCGCCCACGGCACCGACATCGCCGGCTCGGTCCGCTATCCCGCCTATGCCTGCGGCGTGCATGGGTTGCGCCCGACGCTCGGCCGCATCCCCGCCTTCAATCCGGCGCTGCCGGAGCGCCCGATCGGGCCGCAGATCATGGCGGTGTCGGGCCCGCTGGCGCGCACGGTCAACGATTTGCGCATCTCGCTCGAAGCCATGTCCGCCCGCGACATCCGCGATCCCTGGTTCGTGCCGGTGCCGCTGCAAGGCCCTGACAGGGACAAGCGCGCCGCGCTCTGCCTCAATCCGGGTGGTCTTGCCACCACGCCGGAGGTGAAGGCCGCGGTAAGCGATGCCGGCAAGCGGCTGGAGCGCGCCGGCTGGACCGTCGATATCATCGCGGACACGCCGCCGATGCGCGAAGCGGTCGAGTGGCAGATCAAGCTCTGGCTCGGCGACGGCTACGAGGCGCAGCTGGAAGCGGCCGAACGCGAGGGCGATCCCGGCGCGCTGGCGTGCCTGCGCGGCAACCGCGGCAGGGTCACGCCGATGGACCAGGCCAATTATGCCAAGGCGCTGACGCGACGGGCCACGCTGACGCGTGAATGGATGCTGTTCTTCGAGAAATACGCGGTGCTGCTGACGCCGGTCTCCGGCGAATTGCCGTTCCCCGATCATCTCGATCGCAAGGACGACGAATCCTTCAAGCGGGTCTGGGAAGCGCAGCTGCCGCAGATCGCGATTCCCTTCATGGGATTGCCGGGCCTCGTGGTCTCCACCGGCCTCGTCGGCAAGGCGCCGGTCGGTGTGCACGTGGTCTCCGGCCGCTATCGCGAAGATCTGTGCCTGCTCGCGGGCGAAGCGATCGAGGCCGGCGGCGTGCCGCCGTCGCCGATCGATCCCGTGGGCTAGCGATGAGCGCCATCTACGATTTCAAGGCCAACTCGCTTGCCGGCGAGGAGGTCGCCATGCGCCGGTTCGAAGGGCAGGTGCTCCTGATCGTCAACACCGCGAGCAAATGCGGCTTCACGCCGCAATATCGCGGCCTCGAAGATCTCTATCGCGATCTGTCCCCGCGCGGCTTCTCGGTGCTCGGCTTTCCCTGCAATCAGTTCGGCGCGCAGGAGCCGGGGCAGGCGGGCGAGATCCAGGCCTTCTGCTCGACCAACTACGACGTCACCTTCCCGCTATTCGCAAAGATCGACGTCAACGGCGCCAATGCGCATCCGTTGTATGAGTACCTGAAACGCCAGCAATCCGGGCTTCTCGGCGCCGCCATCAAATGGAATTTCACCAAATTCCTGGTGGACCGTGCCGGCAAGGTGATCGCGCGCTACGCGCCGACCGCGCGGCCCGAAGGATTGCGCAACCAGATCGAAACACTGTTGTGAGCGAGACAATCATGAGCGACGAATTCCCTGATCGACTGTCGGTCGATCCGAACAGCCCCTATTACAACGCGGACATCCTGTCGCGCGACGTCGGCATCCGCTTCAAGGGCATCGAGAAGACCAATGTCGAGGAATATTGCATCAGCGAAGGCTGGGTCCGCGTCACCGCAGGCAACGCCAAGGACCGCCACGGCAACCCGCTGACCATCAAGGTGCATGGCCCGGTCGAGCCGTATTTCAGGGATAAGAAGTAGCTATTCCGCTTCGGGACGCACCACACCCTCCGTCGTCATGCCCGGGCTTGACCCGGGCATCCACGTCTCCGAACTCGCTCCGTAGCAAAGGCGTGGATGGCCGGGTCAAGCCCGGCCATGACGAGTGGAGAGGGTCAACCAGAAAGCCAAATCCCATGTCCGTCCGCATCGTCGACGTCCGCGAGATCACCAAGCCGATCTCGTCCCCGATCCGCAACGCCTATATCGACTTCACCAAGATGACGACCAGCCTCGTCGCGGTCGTCACCGACGTCGTGCGCGACGGTAAGCGCGTCGTCGGCTACGGCTTCAACTCCAACGGCCGCTACGGTCAGGGCGGCCTGATCCGCGAGCGCTTTGCCGCGCGCATCACGGGAGCCGAACCGAAGTCGCTGCTGAATGCTGCCGGCGACAATCTCGATCCCGACAAGGTCTGGGCCGCGATGATGACCAACGAGAAGCCGGGCGGTCATGGCGAGCGCTCGGTCGCGGTCGGCACCATCGACATGGCGGTGTGGGACGCGGTGGCGAAGATCGCCGGCAAGCCGCTGTTCCGTCTGCTCGCGGAGCGCCACGGCGTCACCGCCAACCCGCGCGTCTTCGTCTACGCCGCCGGCGGCTATTATTATCCCGGCAAGGATCTCTCGATGCTGCGCGGCGAGATGCGCGGCTATCTCGACCGCGGCTACAATGTCGTCAAGATGAAGATCGGCGGCGCGCCGATCGAGGAGGACCGCACCCGCATCGAGGCGGTGCTGAAGGAGATCGGCAAGGATGCGCAGCTCGCGGTGGACGCCAACGGCCGCTTCGATCTCGAGACCGGAATCGCCTATGCCAAGATGCTGCGCGACTATCCCTTGTTCTGGTATGAGGAGGTCGGCGATCCCCTCGACTACGCACTGCAGGCTGCGCTCGCCGAGTTCTATCCTGGCCCGATGGCAACGGGCGAAAACCTGTTCAGCCACCAGGACGCCCGCAATCTGATCCGCTACGGCGGCATGCGCCCCGATCGCGACTGGCTGCAATTCGACTGCGCGCTGTCCTATGGCCTGTGCGAATACCAGCGCACGCTTCAGGTGCTGAAGACCTACGGCTGGTCGCCCAGCCGCTGCATCCCGCACGGCGGCCACCAGATGTCGCTCAACATCGCTGCCGGCCTAGGTTTGGGCGGCAACGAAAGCTATCCCGACCTTTTCCAACCCTATGGCGGCTTCCCCGACGGCGTGCGCGTCGAGAACGGCCACATCACCATGCCCGATCTCCCCGGCATCGGCTTCGAAGGCAAGTCCGATCTCTACAAGGAGATGAAGGCGCTGGCGGAGTAGGGCGGGCTGGCAGTGGGACGCGACGGCGTCCCCAACTCTCCACTGTCGTCCCCGCGAAGGCGGGGACCCATAACCCCAGGAGGAGTCGTGGCGCGAACTGGAAACTCCGAGTCCCCGTAACCACGTCTCCCTGTGGTTATGGGTCCCGGACCTGCGCTTCGCTTGTCCGGGACGACGACTGAGGTTGTGGCTATGGATCAGCGCAGGCCACTAGCGCTGCCTTCTACGACAGCCGCATATCCAGCAACCGCCGTCCTTCGCCCTTGAGCAGCTTCTTCACCGCGCTCGACGCCACGACCTCGCCGTCATTGGCGTAGGCTTCGTGGTTCTTCTCGATGTCGTCGAGGCGGTAGAGATAGTTGACCATGACGCCGGCGGATTCGCGCACGCCCTTGGGCGAGAGATCGCCGAGCCAGTTGATGCGCTCCAGCCGCGCGCCGTTGCCGAGATGGAAGCGGGCGACGGAGTCGATCAGCTTGCCCTTCGGCGTGCGCGCCTTGAGAAAATAGTGCGCCGCGAGCGGCTCGATCACGCCGCGCAGCAGCGCGGTCGTCTCGGGGCTCTCGAACCATTTGGGATCGTCGAGACGCTTCAGCCCCTCGCGGTCCTCGTCCGAGAGCGGCAAATCCTTGTCCTGCTTCACCCAGGCCATGAAGCCGGGCACCGGTGACAGCGTCACGAAGGTGTCGAGCTTCGGCGTTTCGCGGCGCAGCTCTTCCACCACCTGCTTGATCAGGAAGCTGCCGAAGGAGATGCCGCCAAGGCCGCGCTGGGTGTTGGAGATCGAATAGAATACGGCGGTGCGTGCGCGCTCGATCGGCAGATGCTGGCGGTCGACCGCGAGCAGGGGCTGGATCGCGCCGGGGATGGTCTCGGTCAACGCCACTTCGACGAAGATCAGGGGCTCGTCGACCATTGCGGGGTGGAAGAAGGCGTAGCAGCGGCGATCGACCGGATCGATGCGGCGGCGCAGATCGTCCCAGTCGGAGATCTCGTGCACGGCTTCGTAACGGATGATCTTTTCGAGGATGTTGGCCGGGGTCGACCAGTCGATCCTGCGCAGCACGAGAAACCCCCTGTTGAACCACGAAGAGAGAAGATGCGAGACGTCGCGATCGAGCGCGGCGAGATCGGTATGCCCGTTCATCATGCCGAGCAGGTCGGCGCGCATGTTGACGAGATCGCCGGTGCCGCCGGGCGCGCGGTTGAGGCGACGGATCAGCTCCTGCCGCCGCGGCTCGGAGGCGAAGTGCAACGAGCTCGCGTCCTCGTCGGTCGGCCTGGCGCGCCATTTCTCGATCGCCCTCGACAGCCGTTCCCGGTCGGGGCCGAAATCGCGCACCAGCCCTTCGAAGAAGGCGCGGCGTCCGGCCGGGTCGAGCTCCCGGTAGATGTCGAGCACCTCACGCGCCATCGCCGTGCCGGAGGCTTCGCCCCGGCCTGACAGCAGCGCATCGCAGAGCTCGATCAGTCCGTCGGCATCCCGCCTGGTATCGGCGGAATCTCCGCGACGCAGCAGCGTGCGGCCGCGCTCGGAGATGGTGGCGAGCAGGTCGGAGAAGAAGGCATTGGCCATCTGGGCTTTCGTATCAGGTTTGTGCGATGCGGGAAGCTTACACGGGATTTAGGGGGAAGCCGATCACAATCAAGCAGGTAAACTTTGTATCTTTAGTGGCGCCATGCATCCGACGGTGCGCTGTCATGCCCCGGCTTGACCGGGGCATCCAGTACGCCGCGGCTTCTCGGGGTTAGCCGCGCCGCCTCGGAGTACTGGATCGCCCGATCAAGTCGGGCGATGACACCGAGTGTGTTGCAAACTCCGTCGGCGTGCGCCCCGTCACCTGGCGGAACGCGGCCGAAAACGCCGGCACGCTGGCATAGCCGAGCGATGTCGCAAGCTGCTTCACTGACACGGTTGCATCCGTCGATATCAGCTGGATCGCGGCCGCAATCCTCGCGCGCTGGCACCAGCTCTTGAAGCTCAGCTGCGTCTCGGTCGAGAACAGCCGCGACAAGGTCCGCGCGGACGTTCCGACCTCACGCGCCAGCGTGTCGATGTCGTGCAGGCCTGTGGGGTCATCGAGCACGATCATCGCGGCGCGCCTGCAGCGCGCTTCACGCGGCAGCGGCACGAAGGTCGCGGAATCCTCCGCTTGGTGCAGTTCCAGCATCACGAGTCGAACCAGCAGCTCGGTGCGCTCCTCGGTATTGCGCGCGTCGAACAGCGCGAGGATCGCCTGATTGAGCAGCGGCGACACCCGCACCACGAACTCCCTGGTCAGGCCGTCATAGCGCTTTTCGCGCTTGAGCCAGGCCAGGTCGAAATAGAGCGTCCGCATCTCGATATCGGCGAGCAGGTCAATGGCATGCTCGAGCCCGGCGGGTACCCAGACCGCGCGGTCCGGCGGCACCAGCCAGCGTCCCCCGGGTGTCGTCACCTGCATCGTGCCCTTCGCCGCATAGATCAGCTGCGCCTCGCGGTGCAGATGCGGGTCGATCCGCATGCCTTTGGGGTAATCGCGCGCGACCAGATGCACGCCTGCGGGGGAGCGGTGGTTGCTCCGGACCTCCCGCAGGATTGGCGTTTCCAAGACAGTCATTGGCGGCACCCCGTCATGGGCAAGACATATAACTCATTTCGGAGCAGGAGAGGATTCGTATGAACAGCCCAAGCCGGGTCATCAGTTTCGTCAATGCCGGCCATTTCATCGACCATTATTCGATGCTGATCTTTGCAGCCGCGGTCATCATCATGGGGCCGGCCCTCGGCATGGCCTATTCGGAACTCCTGCCTTACGCGACGCCGGGCTTCGTCGCCTTCGGCGCAGGCTCGCTGCTGACCGGCTGGCTCGGCGACCGCTGGAGCCGCCGCCACATGATGCTGATCTTCTTCCTCGGCATCGGCGCCTCCATGGTTGCGGTCGGCTTCGTGCAGACCCCAGCACAGCTCGGCGCCGCGCTACTGGCGATCGGCATCTTCGCCTCGATCTATCATCCGGTCGGCACCGCGATGATCGTGTCCTACGCCGACAGGCTCGGGCGCGAGATGGGCGTCAACGGCGTCTGGGGCAATCTCGGGGTCGCTTCGTCCGCGCTGGTCACCGGGGTGATCGGCCAATATTTCGGCTGGCGCGCCGCCTTCATCGTCCCCGGCATCGTCACCATCCTGATCGGTATCGCCTTCGCGATGATGGTCGTGCACGAGGATCGCAAGGGCTCGAAGCAGGCGGCGGCCCAGGCCCGCGTCGCCAAGCAGGACATGTGGCGCGTGATTCTATCGCTGCTGATCGTCGTGATCGCGATCTCGACCACGTTCAACGCCGTCACCGTGGCGCTGCCAAAGCTGTTCGCGGAGCGACTTGCGGACCTCACCAGGAGCCCGGCGCTGTTAGGCGTCATCGCGGCCGGCGTTTACGTGTTCGGCGCGATGACGCAATACACGATCGGCCTGCTGCTCGACCGCTATTCGCTGAAGACGGTGGCGCTGCCGCTGTCCTTCATGCTGGCGCCGTTCCTGTATCTGGCCGCGAGCCTGTCCAACCTGCCGCTGATCGTGGTTTCGATCGGCATCGTCATGGGGGCGTTCGGGCAGGTCACGGTCAACGACGCCATGGTCGGTAAATACACCACGGAGGAGTGGCGCTCGCGCGCCTATGCGGTGCGCTATTTCGTCGGCTTCACCGCGGCCGGCGCTTCGGTCGGCCTGGTCGCCTGGCTCTACGAGCAGGGCGGCTTCGTCACCATGCTGCACGCCTTCGCCGCCCTCTGCCTGCTCGCCATCGCCGCTGCACTGATCCTGCCCCGCGAGATCAGGACGCCGCAGGCGGCGTGAGGACGCCGGTCTCGTGTCCCGGACAAGCTGCAACGTGTAGGCGTTGCTGCGGCGGCAAGACACGCATACCGCCCATCATGCCATTCTGCCTCTGTTTTGCCCGACGAAGCAACCGGTTCGGCTAGTCCAAAATTTTCCGAGCGATTTCAACATCATCCCTACTGTGCATGGGGTTGTTTTCGCATCTTGTTTTGAGGCTGCGGAATAATCACGGCTTCGCCTCCGCCACCGGCTGCGCCTTCTTGCTCGCGCGCCAGTTCTCGAAACGTTGCACCACCACGAAGAAGGCCGGCACGAACAGCACCGCGAGGCAGGTGGAGGCCAGCATGCCCGAGAACACGGTGATGCCGATCGACTTGCGCGCGCTGGCGCCGGCGCCGGTCGCGAGCACCAGCGGCACCACGCCGAGAATGAAGGCAAACGAGGTCATCAGGATTGGCCGGAAGCGGGCGCGCGCCGCCTCGATCGCGGACTCCAGGATTGGCTTGCCGTCGCGGCCGTGCAGCTCGAGCCCGACCTCGACGATCAGGATCGCGTTCTTCGCCGACAGCGCGATCAAGAGGATCAGGCCGATCTGGCAATAGAGGTTGTTGTCGATCTTGAGCGCGCTGAGGATCAGCATGGGCCCGAGCAGCGACAGCGGCACCGCGAGGATCACCGAGATCGGCGCGTACCAGCTCTCGTACTGGCCGGCGAGTACGAGATAGACCAGCAGCATGGCAAGGCCGAACACCCAATAGATCTGATTGGAGACCGCCTTCTCCTGATAGGACATCGCGGTCCATTCATAGCCGGTACCCGGCGGCAGCGTCTTGTCCGCGATGTCCTCCATCAGCTTCAGCGACTGGCCCGATGAATAGCCCTGCGCCGGCAGGCCAATCACGGTCGAGGACGGATAGAGATTGTAGAGGCTGATCAGCGACGGTCCCGTGGCCGGCGTGATCTTGGCGATAGTGCCGATCGGGATCATGTCGCCGTTCGAGTTGCGCACCTGCATGTTGGCGATGTCGCCCTCGGTGACGCGGAAGGCCGGATCGGCCTGGGTGTAGACCTGGAACACGCGGCCGAACTTGTTGAACTGGTTGACGTAGGACGAGCCGAGATAGGTCGACAGCGCCGAGAACACCTGATCGGTCGTGACGTGCAGGGTCTGGGTCTTGACGCGGTCGATCTCGACGTTGAACTGCGGCACCGACGAGCGGAACGAGGATTGCACGCGCTGGAGCGCGCTCTGGCTCCCGGCGTTGCTGACCATCGCGCTCGTGATCGCCTGCAGCTTGGCGAAATCGCTGTTGCCGTCGCGCAGCTCGACCTGCATCGAGAACCCGGCGGCGTTGCCGATGCCCTGGATCGGCGGCGGCGGCAGCACGATCGTGCGTGCCTCCATGATGGTCCCGAGCTTGTCGTTCAGCCCAAAGACCAGCGAGCGCAGATCCTCGCCGGGTCCTTTGCGCGCGTCCCAGTCCTTCAGGATGATGTAGGCGACGCCGGCATTGGCAAGGCTGGCGCTGTTATCGAGTGCGGAGATGCCGGCGATGGTGATGACCTGCGCCACGCCGGGCGTGTCCTTGATCAGCCCGCTCGCTTTGTCGAGCACGGCTTGCGTCCGCTCCAGCGCGGCGCCGTCGGGCAGCTGCACGGCGGCGATCAGATAGCCCTGGTCCTCGATCGGCAGGAAGCCGGTCGGCACCCGCGACAGGCCATAGCCACTGGCTGCGATGATCAGCAGCGCAAACGCGACGGAGACAGTGGCGTGCTTGACGAGAAAGGTGATCAACCGCGTGTAGCCGCGCTCGACGCGGTTATAGACGGCGTTGAAGCCGCGGTAGAAGAAATTGCGCTGCTCCGGCGGCACCGCCGGCCGCAGCCAGAGCGCGCATTGCGTCGGCTTCAGCGTCGCCGCGTTGATCGCGGACAGAAGCGCGGTCGCGGCGATCACCAGCGCGAATTGCGAATAGATACGCCCGGTCAGTCCGGCGAGGAACGAAGCCGGCAGGAACACCGAGATCAGCACCAGCGTGATGCCCACGATCGGCGCGAACAGCTGGTCCATCGCCTTGATCGCGGCGTCGTGGCCGTTCATGCCCTGCTCGATGTTGTGGGCGGCGCCTTCCACCACGACGATGGCGTCGTCGACCACGATGCCGATCGCCAGCACGATCGCGAACAGCGTCGACATGTTGATGGTGAAGCCGAGCGCTGCCATCGCGGCGAACGCGCCGATGATCGTCACAGGCACCGTCGTTGCCGGCACCAGCATCGCGCGCCAATCCTGCAGGAACACCAGGATCACGACCAGGACGAGCAGGCCGGCCTCGATCAGCGTCATGTAGACCTCGTGCACCGAGGCCTCCACGAACTTGGTGGTGTCGAACGGGGTGTCGTATTTGATGCCCTCGGGGAAGCGCTTGGCGAGCTCCGCCATCTTCCTCTCGACGGCCTGCTCGACCTGGAGCGCGTTGGCGCCGGGCGACTGGAACACGCCGATGCCGACCGCCGGCTGCTTGTTGAGGGAGAAGATCTGGCTGTAGGTCTGCGCGCCCAGCTCGACCCAGCCGACGTCGCGCACGCGCGTGACGTCGCCGCTGGTGCCAGTTTTGACGATGATGTTCTCGAACTGGCCGGTGTCCTCGAGCCGTCCGTTGACGTTGAGCGTATATTGGAACGCCTGGCCCGGCGGCGTCGGCGGCGCGCCGACCTGGCCGGCGGAGACCTGCTGGCTCTGCTGCTGGATTGCGTTGATGACGTCCTGCGGTACCAGCCCCCGGGCCTGCAGCTTGTTCGGGTCGAGCCACACCCGCATCGAATATTGACCGGCGCCGAACACGGTGACGTTGCCGACACCGGGCAGGCGCGAGAGCTCGTCGCGGATGTTGATGGTGGCGTAGTTGCTCAGATACAGGCTGTCGTATCTGGAGTCCGGCGAGGTCAGGGTCACGAACAACAGGATCGAGGTCGATCGCTTCTGCACGGTGACGCCCTGGTTCTGCACCGAGGCCGGCAGTTGCGACAGCGCGCTGGAGACGCGGTTCTGCACCAATACCTGCGCGAAGTTGAGGTCGGTGCCGATCTTGAAGGTCACGGTCAGGGTGTAGGTGCCGTCCGAGCCGCTGTAGGACTGCATGTAGAGCATGTCCTCGACGCCGTTGACCTGTTGCTCGATCGGCAGCGCCACGGTGTCGATCACGGTCTTGGCGCTGGCGCCGGGATAGCGCGTCGTCACCTGCACGGTCGGCGGCACCACGTCGGGATATTGCGCAATCGCGAGATTGAACAGCGCGACGCCGCCGATCAGGATCATCAGCAGCGCGATGACGTTCGAGAGGACCGGCCGCTCGATGAAGAATTTCGAGATCATGGCTGGCGCTCCCTCACTTGGCAGACGCCTGGGGCTGCTCGATCTTCGTCACCTGCGGGTCGATCTTCTGGCCCGGGATCACCCGCAGCAGCCCGGCGATGATCACGCGGTCCTCCGGCTTCAGGCCGCTCTCGATCACGCGCAGGCCGTTGTCGACGGGGCCGATCTGCACCTTGCGCTGCTCGACGGTGTTGTCGGCGTTCACGACGAGGAGATAGCGGCCGCCCTGGTCGCTGCCGAGCGCGGTGTCGGGGACGAGGAGCGCGCTCTTCTCCTGGTCGAAAGGCACGCGAACGCGGACGAAATAGCCGGGGAGCAGCACCCGCTTGTCGTTGGGAACGAGTCCGCGCACCGCCAGCGTGCCGGTCGATTGATTGAGGGTCGGCGAGACGTAGTCGAGATGCCCCTCATGCGGATAGCCGGTGTCGGTCTGCAGGCCGATCTGAATTGGAAATTGCTTCATGTCTGCGGGCGTCAGTCCCCTGCGTGCCGCCTCGGCGCGGATGCGCAGCACGTCCTGCTCGTTGACGGTGAAGTTCACATAGATCGGATCCAACGCGACGATGGTTGCGAGCTGGGTCGGGGAGGAGACGCCGACGAGCTCGCCGATCGAGACCAGGTGGGCGCTGACGATGCCGTCGAACGGCGCCGTCACCTTGGTGTAGCCGTAGTTGACTGCGGCGAGCCTGGTATTGACCTGGGCCTGCTGAAGACTGGCTTGAGCGTTGTCGCGGGTCGACGTCGAGGTGTCGAGCGTAGCCTGCGAAACCGCTTGGCGCTGCACCAGCTCGACCTGCCGTTTGAAATCGGCTTCGGCCTGCTTGAGCGAGGCCTGCGCGCCGGCCTCGGCCGCCTGCGCCTGCTCGAGCTTGAGCTTGTAGGTCTCCGGCTCGATCGTGAAGAGCTGGGTGCCCTGCTTGACGAAGCTGCCGTCTTGGTAGTCGATCGATTGCAGAAAGCCTTGCACCCGCGCGACGAGGTCGACGCTCTTGATCGGCGCGGTGTTGCCGGTCGCCTCGATGTAGCGCGTCACCGCACGCTGCACCGGCGTTGCAACGTCCACCTTGGGCGGCGGCGGAGCCACGAACGTGTTCTTGTCCTCGCAGCCGGCGAGCGCAACGACGATGGATGCCGCCGCCAAGCCCCGCCCGACATGGCTCCACGCTTTCTTACGTCGTGCGGAAGATGCGGGATTCGCGCGCGTCATTCGGTGGCCCCCGATTGCTCTCTGTCGGTGCGGCAGGCTACCAACAAATGCCCGGCCGTGGAACACCATAGCCATGGCAGTCACGGGCCTTGCACTGCAAACGGTGGTGTGCCCTTTGACGGATTCGTCAGGACAAAGGGCTTTTCACTGGGCGCACGATCGACCAGAATTGTGTCAAAGGCCGTGTGATCGACGTGATGGGTCAAAAGAAGAAAAGGTGCGGAGAGCATGACATGCCAACGCCATTCCGGTCGGCCCTCGCCGGCCTCGTTCTCGCAGCGGCGGTCGCCATGCCCGCGCTAGCCGATGGCCTGAAAGACGAGATCGCGCCGACCGGCAAGTTGCGTGTCGCGATCGCGATCAGCCCGGCGGGCGGAGCGTTCTGGTCGACCAGGACCGACGCCGGCTATGCCGGCGTTCCGGTCGACCTCGGCAAGGTCATGGCGGCACAACTCGGCGTACCCGTCGAATATGTCGTGCACCAGAATTCCGGTCAGATCACCGATGCCGCGTCAAAAGGGACGTGGGACGTCACCTGGCTCCCGAAGGACCCCGAGCGCGAGACCAAGATGTCGTTCGGCCCGATCTACGAGGTCGCCGATGCCACTTACATCGTCAAGCCGGGGTCGAGCATCACCAGTTTCGCCGCGCTCGATCAGCCCGGCATCAAGGTCGCGGCCGTCAATGCCACCACCACCATGCGCGGCGCCATCGCGCATCTGAAGCATGCGAAGGTCACGGGCTATCAGACCTATGATGAAATTTTCGGCCTGCTGAAGAGCGGCGACATTGATGCCTTCGCGCTGTCGCGCGACCAGCTCAACAAGATGGCGCAGAAGATTCCGGGCACGAAGGTGCTGGACGAAACCTTCAAGAAAACGGTGACCGCCGTCGCCGTCCCGCTCGGCCACAGCCAGGCCTTGGCCTACGTCACCAAATTCATGACGGAGGCAACGGCCAATGGCATGCTGCGCAAGGCCTATGACAATAACGGGTTGAAGGATTCTCCGATCCGGACGGAGTAGCTTACGGGCCGGCTAGATTGCGGTGGCAGTCACGCCGCGTGCGTGCCACGCGGAAAGCACCGCGCCTTCCTCATCGGCGCTGAGACCGACCACCGGCCCGTTGCTGGCGCGGAGCCAATGAAGCGTATCCCGCGCCGTGGCCGCGAACGGCCGAGCAGTCAATCCGGCCTCGCGCGCCGGCGAGGTATCTCGTGTCAGAAAGCCGGCGAAGTCGGGCAGCGGCAGCCAGAGCGGCAGTGATCGCGGACCCGCCCATCGCCGCACGTCATGCGCTTCCAGGAAAGCGCGATCGACCCAGGTGAACGTGCAGGATGCGTCCAGCGCCGAGGCGCACTCGGCCAGGAACTCACCGCGCCTGCGCACCGGTCCGATCCCGTCATAGATGCCGGTGAGACGAACCTCTGCGGCATGCACGATCCATTGCGCGAGGTCACGCACATCGATGAGCTGGACGGCGTCCTCCGGCGATCCAGGCGCCAGCACCTCGCCGCCGCGCGCGAGCCGCGCTGGCCAGTAAGCAAAGCGCCCGGTCGGGTCCTCCGGACCGGCGATCAGGCCGGCACGGCATATGAAGGCATCGCCGCCGATGGCCTGCTCGCAAGCAACCTTGGCCGCGCCATAGATGGCATCGGTGCTGTGCGCGATGTCCGCCGAAGCGGGCTCGCGCAGCGGCGCCGTGTCGGCGCGTTGTCCCGATATGCGATTGTCGGCATAGACGCTGACGGTTGACACGAAAGTCCAATGCACACCCGGCCGCTTCAGCGCTGCGACCGCGCGGCGGACCTGGCCGGGGTGACGCAAGACGTCGACCACGGCATCGAACGTCTCGCCGGTCAGTGGCGTGAGACCGTCCGCGACGTCGCGATCGATTCGCACGAAGCGCGCGCCTGCCGCAATTGGCCCGGCAAGCCCGCGGGCTGCACAGGTCACGTCGTGACCGGCAGCGCAGGCATGGCTTGCGATCGCCCGGCCGAGAAACTGGCTGCCGCCGAGAATGAGGAGGCGCATGGAAGCTCCGTGCCGCCGATGAGGTCGAGAGCTTACAACGTCCGGTAGCAGTTGCAACCGATCCCTCAGCGCGCCTTGATCTCCGAATATTTCGCCATCGCTTTCTCGAACTTGCGGTTGAACAGCCACATCGCCGCGAGAATCTCGCGGAAGCTCGCCGAGGTCCTTGCCCGGTCGGCCTGTCCGAACGCGAAGATGCTGTTGTTGCGCAAATACTTCATGACCGTGGGACTGGACACCCTGTAGTTCAGGAGATCGCCCGATTTGAGCGCCGACCGCGTCGGGGTCGGAACGATCTGGATCAGCTGGAACAGTTTCATCTGGTCGATCGGGTCGGGCAGCGTCTTCACGATCCCCGGGATCTCGGGGAAAATTTCAGCATGCGCGTTCATCAGCCCGTCGCGCACATTGGTCCAGTGGTTGAAACGATGATCGGTGCCGCGGGCCCGCGCCTCTTCCTTGTCGTCGCGCGCGCTCAGTTCGGGATCGATCGCCGCGATGTCGCCTTTGATCTTGTCCCATTTCTTCCGGCCGTTGCGGTCTTCGGAGGGGCCGGTCTGGAAGCTGCCCATATAGGTGTTCGAGCGCGCATTGCGGACGTTCTGCTTGCCGTTGGTTTCCGCATAGAACAGCCCGAGACTGATGCGCCCAGCGATTTCCGCGTGATGCGATGCCAGCCCCTTGGCGCGTGCAATCGCGACGGCGAGATCGACGACATCCTTGAACGGCGTCGGCGATTTCTGCGCGCCGGCGGGCGGCGCCTCCATGATCTCGAACAATGCGGCATATTCGTCGATCAGCGGCTCGATGGCGGCGTCGAAATAGGCCGGAGGTATCTCGAACTTGTTGGGCTTTCCAATTCGGGAAGGAATGGCGTCCGTGAGATCCTTGTAGGTGCTGATCACGGCAACGCGCGCCAGGTAGAGCGCTTGTCCGGGTAGGTTCGGCAAGCGCTCTTTCGCATCGATCTGACGCCGTCGCTCGGCCAGGATGGATTTGAAATCGGCGAGCGCGCGATCATAGGCAGCGACCGCAGCCGCTTGCTGGGACGTAAGCCCAGTCTGCCCGAAGGCGGGTGCCATGACGAGCAAGGCGAGCACCGCAAATGCTGCGGCGGCAAGGCGTCTCAATCCCATGGCCGGTTCCCATCGATTCGCTGGCCTGGGAGATCGTAAACATCGAAGCCGCAGGCTGGCGAGATGCAAATCCCGTTCAGCCGCGATCTCCTCACGCTGCCCGGTAGTCCGGCGCCGTGGCCAGGAACTTGGCATAGGCGTCCGCGTCGGGCGGTGCGAAGCGACCGGCGAGCCCGCCGCGCTTCTGGTTCTTCGCGCCGATGTCGGCCATCAGCTCATCGAAATGGCGGTAGTGGTAGGGCGCGACGCACAGTCCGCCATAGACGCCCGCGGCCGGCCGTTCGACGCGCTTGAAGTGCAGCATCATCTCGATGTTGTCGCGCATCTGCTGCGCCGTCGGCTGATTGGCGAGCCGGCCGTCGGCATAGCGTACCAGCCAGTTGGCGGCGAGGTCGGCGCAGAGCACGGTGCAGAACGACGAGTTGAAGCCGACGAAGCCAAGCTCGGGCAGATCGGGGTTGGCGATCAGACGATAGAGCCGGTACTGGCCGTCGGCATCGACCAGCTTCTGCTGGTAGGCCGCAGGCAGGAACGGCACGCCGAGCTTGTAGCCGATCGCGAGCACAGCGACGTCCGCCTTGATGCGCTCGCCACCGCTCATCACGATGCTGTCGCCGTCATAACGATCGAACGTGCCGAACACCGCCTTGATGCGGCCGTCGGCGACCATCGGATAGAAGCCCGGCGTTGCGATCGGCACCGAGCAGTTGACGCCGTCCTCGATCCGCTCCTTCGGCACCATGTTGCAGCGGCCAAGCTTGAGTTGCGTCTTCAGCAGGCTCTCCAGCCCGCGCCAATTCGCCCAGACCAGCGGTGCGGCCAGGCGATGCGCGAGCCGCGCCATCGGGCCGATGCCCCAGCCCGGAAACATCTCTTCCTGCGCGCGGATGTAGAGGATGCGCTTGAAGTTCACGAGCCCGCCGATGAAGTAGGGGATGCGCCAGACCGGCTCGCGCATCACGATCGTCACCTCGCGTGCGCCCGCCTTCACCGCGTTGACCGCGATGTCGGTCGCCGATTTCGAGCCGCCGAGGACGACGACGCGGCGCCCGTTCGCCAGGGCGGCATCGTTGTATGTCGACGAATGCAGGATCTGGCCTCCCCGGGCCAGAAAGCCGTCCTCGCCGGGGCAATGCAGCTCGCGCGGCTCGTTGAACTGGCCGGTGCAGACCGCGACGAAATCGAAGTCCTCGTTCGTGGTCGCGCCGTCCTTGCCGGTCAGCGCGAGCGTCCAGCCCGGCTTGCCGTCGGCGCGCCGCGCCATGCCGGCGACCGCCGTATTGAAACGCAGCATGCGGTCGAGGCCAAAACTCATGGCGTAATCGGCGAGATAGGCATGGACCTGCGGGCCGGTCGGCCATTCCGGATAGGCATCGGGCATGGCGCGGTCGGTGTAGCGGTAGAGCTCCTTCGGGCTCTGTGTCTGCACGTCCGGATAGGAGCGCGCCGGCTCCCAGACGCCGCCGAGATCGCCGCTGCGCTCGACGATGGTGACGCGGTGGCCGCGGGCGGAGAACGCCTTGGCGGCAGCAAGGCCGGAGACGCCGCCGCCGATCACGCAGACATGTTTTGGGTTGACCATGGGGTTGCTCGCAATCGAGATGTTTCGCGCGCAAGCAGCGACGTTCGACCGCAAGGCGCGGCCGACCGAGCTGCCAACAGGTGAAGGTAGACGAAGAGGCCGGACGCCTACTCGTTGGCCTCGGGCGGCAGGAAATCGACCTCGTGCAGTGCCGAGATGCGCACCACTTCGGCAGGGTCGGTCAGATTGTGGAGCTGGTTGAACAGCGCCTCCAGCTTCTGCATCGGCGAGACCCAGAACAGCGCGCGGCACGGCTTGTCGGACTTGTTGAAATAGCCGTGCGGGATGCCGCGGGGCATGCGCACGAGATCGCCGGCATGGGCCTTGACCCATTTGCCGTCGAGCTTGAGGTCGAGCGTGCCCTCCTGCACCAGGATGAACTCGTCCTGGGTCGGGTGGATGTGCACCGGCACGAACTGGCCGGGATCGCTGTTGGTCTCGAATGCGAAGGTGGAATCGGTGACGGCCTTGGGGAAATAGACCTGGCCCAGGATATTCCAGGTCTTGCCGCCATAGCCCGTGCCGTTCGCGGTGATACCCTTTTCGAGTGCAGTCATGCGCGCCTCCTCGTGGATTCCGGCGAGGACGGAGCATCGGCCCGGGGACGGGTCCCTGTCTATCCGCTAAACGAATCCGCACCGCGCTATTGCCATGCAACAAGACGATTTTGCGGGCGCGGCCCTTTTCGCGTCGTGCGAACTATTATAGGCTTAAAGCAATTCCGTGACGCGAAGCGTGGTCGACGATGTCCGCAGCCGTGCTGGAAATGAGCGCGAGGGTCCCCGCCGCCGAACGGCTCGCGGCCTTTGCCCGCGTCACGACCGATGATGTCGACGAGGCGGCCGAAGCAATCGGGCGCATCTTCTGCCCGCATGATCTCAAGCCGACACAAGCGCGCGCGGACGGCTTCTCGGCGCGGCACAATTGCGCGGCATTCGCAGGCTTTTCCATCAACTACGTCGCCTATGGCGGATCGGTCAGCATCGACCCCGGCTGTCTCGATCGCTTCTTCCTGGTCCAGGTCCCGCTCGCGGGCAGCGCCCGCATTCGTGCCGGGGCCCGCGAGCTCGATGCCGCGCCGGAACGGACGGCCTCGCTGCTGTCGCCGACGATCCCGACCCGGATGATGTGGCGCGATTGTGCGCAGGCGATCCTGCTGCTCGATCGCCGCATGGTCGAGCAGCGCGCCGCGGCGCTGTCGGGCAGGGCGGCAGGCAGAGTCGAATTCGATCCGGTGATCGATTTGGACGCGCCGTCCGGGCGGGCCTTACGGATGCGCCTTGCCGAGCTGATGACGCTGGCCGAGCGTCTCGGTCCCTCGGGCCGGCTGTCGCCGGTTGCGATGGCCGACTGGCGCGAGGTGCTGCTCGATCACCTGCTCAACGGCCAACGCCATGGCCTGTCGGATGCGATTCAAATGTTCTCAGGGCGGGCCGAGCGTCTGCCGCGCGCGCTCCGCACCGCGCGTGACCATCTGGCGGACAATGCGGGCGAGCCGCTCGACCTCGCGCAGCTCGCCTGCGAAGCCGGCATCGGCATCCGCGCGCTCCAACTCGGCTTCCGCCGTCACTTCGGCGTGTCGATCTCGCAGATGCTGCTCGATATGCGCCTCGCCGCTCTGAACGCCCGCCTCGCGAAAGCTGCGCCCGATGCTTCCATCACCGAGATCGCCTTCGATCTCGGCTTCACACATCTCGGCCGCATGGCCGGTGCCTACCGCGAGAAATTCGGTGAGACGCCTTCGACGACGTTGCGGCGCAGGATGAGTTGAGGCGGAAGACCTTCTAGCGCGGCTGCGTCGTCACCAGGGGCAGATCCTGGATGGCGCCTGGCCACGTGGTGCAGGTGTGAGGCGAAAAGTGATCGGCCTGACCTGCGAGTTTCGCGCGTCCTCCGGAAATCGTGACCGGGTGCAGCGTCAGGAAAAAGTGGTATGTGAACCGCTTCATACTCGATCACTCTCTTTCTGAACTACCACTCCCGCAAGAAATTGCCCCACCCGGATCAAATTGACGAACGCGGGTGAGATGCAATGCCTGCGCAGCCGCGTGCTCGCAGCTTTGGATTGGCTCCTCGTCTTGCTCACGAGCAAGCCAGCCCATCACTCAGCACAGCTTTTTCAGAAATTGGAATCAAGGGCATCGAGAAACGCGTCCTGGCAGCTCTATTCGAGAGCGGCCGGCTGCTACTTACTCAGGAGGAGCCCCCAATGAAGATAAGCAGCGCAACTTCCAACATCTTTTCCTTAGCAAGGCGCCTCGGCAGTATTCGGATCGCCCGTTCCAGTCTGATCAAGTCGGCACATATTCTTGAAAGAATTGGGCTGGGAGCCGTTGGGGCCTCTTGCGGCCTCTATGTGGGTGCGACCCTGCTGCGCCAGAAAGGTGGGCTGTTTGAAAGCGGCTGGATTGTGCTGATAACAATGGTCTATGGAGCTCTGAGCTATTATGTCGGTATTGATTTGTCCGGCAAAGTCGCACGGAATTCGTCATCGAGCATCTCGGAAGAATGGAACGGCTCCGAGCCGGCTGAGATCATGAGTGCGGCCGGAACCTTCGGCGCGGCCATTGCGGCTACTCTGTCCGTCAGCATCCTTGTCCTTGATCAAAACCTGCCCAACGGCCTGATAGGCTTTGTTGCCGGCTGTTGGGTGGTGGGTTCTTCGCTTCAAGTTGCGGCGGGCACGATGGCTCGCAGCAACGATGCACCCACGAACGAGCAATGAAGGAAGCACGCTCACGTGAGCACAAGCCGCCGTGCTGGTTCGGCTTCGGGTCTGGAGTGCGCAATGCCGACTCATCGCAACCTCAGCCGTCCAACGTTGCGCGTCTGCGATGTTTGGTAGTGCAGTCGTTCGCATCGACAAGTGTTCTGGTGCGCACCGTGCCGGTACCTAGTAACCTAAGTTTTCACACAACAGACAAGACGTGCCATCGTGGTGATGTTGAGATACTGTTTCCGCGCGGCCGTGGTCCAACATTCTGCTAACCGCTAGCCACAAGATCGGTGGAGCCATGCAGATTGCGGAGTGGCTCGAGAAGTTGGGGCTTGGACAATACGCCGAGCGTTTTGCCCAAAATGGGATCGACGTGGGCGTCCTCCCCGAACTGATGGACGAGGACTTTGACAAGCTCGGAGTCTTGCTCGGTCATCGCCGCAAAATGCTGCGTGCCATCGCCAACCTCGATCCGGCCGCGTTGATCGCATCGCCTGCGCCCCCTCATGACGCCGAGCGGCGCCACCTCACCGTCATGTTTTGCGATTTGGTCGGCTCGACCGCGCTCTCGGCGCGGCTCGATCCCGAGGATATGTGGGAGGTGATCCGGGCCTACCGCGCTGCCTGCGCGAGCGTTGTTACTGCCTATGATGGCAGAATAGCTCGGTTCGTCGGTGACGGAATACTCGTCTATTTCGGTTATCCCCGTGCCCACGAAGACGATGCGGAACGCGCGGTGCTCGCGGGCCTGGATATTATCGCGGCGATTCGCCAGCTCAAGACGGGCGCTGGCGAACGGGCTGAACTGCGGATCGCAATCGCGACCGGACTTGTGGTGGTCGGCGACCTCATCAGTGGAGATGCGTCTGAGGAGCACGCAACCATCGGCGATACACCAAATCTCGCTGCTCGCCTCCAGAGTTTGGCGGAGCCGGGGGTCGTCGTCGTTGCTTCGTCGACGCGCCGGCTGCTTGGCGATCTCTTCACTCTTCGCAATCTCGGTCGCCGGGAGGTCAAGGGAATAGCAGAACCCATTGCAGTCTGGGCGGTGGAAGGTGCGACCGCATCCGAGAGCCGCTTCGAGGCAGTCCGCGCCGCGCGCTCGATCGGCTTTGTCGGCCGCAAGAACGAGATCGAATTCATTCTCTCGCGCCAACGGGAGGCCTGGCAGGGCCAGGGTCGGATGGTATTGATTTCTGGTGAAGCGGGCATCGGCAAGTCGCGGATAGTCGCAACGCTCTCTGAAAGCCCCGCATTGGGGGCGCACCGCCGGGTGCGATATCAGTGTTCGCCTTACCATACCAACAGTGCGCTTCATCCGTTTGTCGCGCAGCTCGAACGCGCCGCCGGTATCCGTTCGGACGACATGCCCGAGCAAAAGCTCGACAAGCTCGAGGCGATGCTAGTGCTCGGAACACAGCAGGTCGTTCCAGCAACACAGCTCATTGCGGCGCTCCTTTCGATTCCACCCGGAAACCGCTGTCCGCCGCTCGCTCTGAGCCCGGCACAGCAGCGTCGACAGACATTTGCTGTCCTGCTCGATCAGCTTGAGGGATTGGCACGCGATCAACCTCTGCTGATTATCTGCGAGGATATGCATTGGGCCGATGCCACGACACTTGAACTGTTCGATCTCGCGGTCGATCGGATCAGGGCCCTGCCGATACTCGTGCTCATGACCTCCCGGCCTGAGTTCGAGCCCTCCTGGTCGGGCCTTGCGAATGTCAGTCTGTTGCGGCTCGACCGGCTGGATCGGCAGGATACGCGCGCGCTGGTCGAACAGGTGGTCGTTGGTCGCCAGCTGCCAGGCGAGATGATGCAGCAGATCATCGACAAGACGGATGGCGTGCCGCTATTCGTCGAGGAGTTGACCAAGATGGTGCTGGAGTCCGGCCTGCTCATCGAAGATGCCGGGCGCTATCGCCTGACCAGTCCGCTCCCGCCGCTAGCTATTCCCGCCACGCTGCAGGATTCACTGATGGCACGGCTCGACCGGCTCGCTCCGGTCAAGGAGGTGGCACAGATAGGCGCCGCCATTGGCCGCGACTTCTCATACGCACTGCTGAAATACGTGGCGGGACGCGATGATCTGACGCTGAGCGCTGCGCTAGGACAACTTGAAGAGGCCGAACTGCTGCTTCGCCGCGGAGCGCCGCCGGAGGCAAATTACAATTTCAAGCATGCCCTTGTTCAGGAAGCGGCCTATGAGAGTCTGCTCAAGAGCAAACGGCAGCTGCTGCACACGCGAATCGGCGAGGTCCTGCGCGAGAGGTTTCCAGTCGTCGCCGAGACCGAGCCGGAAGTTCTGGCGCACCACTTCACCGAAGCGGGGCTGAGCGAGGTCGCTTTCGAATGGTGGCGCAAGGCGGGCCAGCAGGCACTGAAACGCTCGGCCTATTCCGAGGCGATCGCGCATCTAGGCAAGGCCATTTCGACCGCTGACGAGCTGCCTGACGAGCCCCGCCGAATGACGAGCAGGCTGCATCTTCAAATCTCGTATGGCCGTGCACTGAGGGGCAGCCTCGGGCACAGCGCTCCCGAAACGATCGCGGCATGGACGCGGGCGCGCCAGTTCGCAGCCGACATCGATGATCCCATTGAACTCGCGCCTGTTCATTCCGGACTCTTCAACGCCTGCTTGACGCACGGCGAACTCGCTCCGATGCGGGAGCTGGCGGATGCCATCAGGAGCGCAGCTGACCAACGACCGGACTCACCCGTGGCCGCCGTTGTCGCCCATTGGACGGGGGGCGTCACCTGCTGGTTCGGGGGCGACTATCTGAACGCGAGGACGCATCTCGAGCAGGCGCTGGCGATCTACAGTGTCGAGCCGGATCCCGCGACATTCCGGGCTTCGACGCTGGATCTGCCGTTCGTGATCATGAGATTCCTTGCTCTGGTGCTGTGGCCGCTCGGTATGATCGCGCGCGCGCGCAAGCTCGCTGCCGAAGCGGTGGGGGCTTCGGGAGAAAAGCGGGCGCTTTCCCGGGCTAACGCGCTGGTTCATCGCGCTGTGTTCGACGGGGTATGCGGGGGCATGTTGGAGCAGACGGAGACGATCCTGGCACTCGGTCTCGCGCGCGACCACACGATGCCACTGTACGTGGCTGCGGGCACCTACCTGAATGGCCTGGCCAAGTGGCGTGCCGGGGATCGAATGGCCGGACTGGCGGACATGCGTCACGGCTGGACCTTGCTGCAGGAGAACGATTGCTACCTCTGCGAGCCGTTCTGGGGGATGCATGTCGCCGTGGCGAATGCAGAGATGGGCCAAGTCGAAACCGGACTGGAAATCCTGAACGAATTGATCGCCCGGACCGAACAGACCGGCCAGCATTGGCTTGATGCCGAACTGCATCGTATCCGCAGCAACCTCCTGTCGCGCCAAGCATCTTCGGGCGAATCCAGTGCCGAAGACGACCTCAGGCGAGGGCTGGAGATCGCGCGACAACAGCAGACGAAGACCTTCGAGCTGCGCAGCGCTCTTGGACTTGCCCGCCTGCACAAGACAAACGGCCGTGCAGGCGCGGTATCCGAATTGCTCGCTCCCGTGCTGGCTGCATTCGAGATGGAGCAGAATCTTCCTGAATTCGTGGAAGCAAAAGAGCTGCTCGCGCAAGAGCATTAGGCATGCGCCGTTTCGCCCTTTTGTCCGCTCGGAAACAAGGGGATGTCAGTCACGAATTGACGTGCACGAAATCCCGCAGCAGCGGATAGATCTCGTTGTTCCAGCGCTTACCCGAGAACACGCCGTAATGGCCGACGCCGGCCTGCATGTGGTGGACGCGGCGATAGGCGCGCACGCCGGTGCAGAGGTCCTGCGCGGCGAGGGTCTGGCCGATCGCGCAGATGTCGTCCTTCTCGCCCTCGACCGTCATCAGCCCCATGCGGCTCACGGCCTTGGTGTTCACCGGTCGGCCGCGATGCATCAGTCTGCCTTGCGGGAGCAGGTGCTCCTGGAATACGTCTCGCACGGTCTCGATGTAGAACTCGGCCGGCAAATCCATCACCGCGAAATATTCGTCGTAGAAGGTCTTGATCGTCGCCGCCTTCTCCTTCTCGCCCTTGGCGATGTGGTTGGCGAGATCCATGTGCTGCTTGATGTGGCGCTCGAGATTCATCGAGACGAACGCCGTGAGCTGCACGAAGCCGGGATAGACCTTGCGCAAGGCGCCGCGGCATTGCACCGGCACGTAATTGATCAGATTGCGCTCGAACCATTCGATCGGCTTGCTCTTGGCGAACTCGTTGACCCTGGTCGGCTGTATCCGTGTGTCGATCGGTCCGGCCATCAGCGTCAGCGTCGCCGGGCGCGAGGGATGGTTGTCCTCGCACATGACCGCGGCGGCCGCGAGCGCCGAGACCGAGGGCTGGCAGATCGCCACCATGTGCGGGCGAGGGCCGAGCTGGCCGAGGAAATCAATCAGATGCTCAGTGTAGTCGTCGAGCCCAAAGCGGCCTTCGCTGCGCGGAATGTCGCGCGGATTGTGCCAGTCGGTGATGTAGACGTCGTGGTCCTGGAGCAGCGTCTTCACGGTGCCGCGCAGAAGCGTCGCGAAATGGCCGGACATCGGCGCCACCAGCAGCATGCGTGGCTGCTCGCCGACGCCGTCTTTCCTGAAGTGCAGCAGCGAGCCGAACGGCGTCGCATAGGCGATCTCCTCGGTGACCGCGATCTCGCGGTTGCCCACCATGACGCTGTCGATGCCGTAGGCCGGACGGTCGTAGGTGAGGGTGGAGCGCGAGATCAGCTCCAGCGCCGCCGAGAGCCGGCCGACAACCTGGTCCGACGCGCCCTGCGGCACCAAATTGAGGAATCTGAGCGCGGATGAAGCGCCGGCCCGCCAGGGCGCGGTGAGGTCCATATGGTTCTGAAAGGCCTGATAATACATCGACATCATACTGAAATGCCCACCTGTCCCCCTGGCATTATGCAATATCGAAGCCAAGCGGGAGCCGGACGCCCCTGGAATTGGCACATCGCTTGCTCTTCAATTTGCCGAAAGCACAGCTTGTAGGCGCGCGCCGAGGGTCGAGCAGGCGTCGGGTTCAGGGAAGGGCCAAATGGCGAAGGCGACACTGACCATCAGCAGCAAGAATTATTCGTCCTGGTCGCTGCGTGGCTGGCTGCTGACGAAGTTCTCCGGGCTTGATTTCGAGGAGATCGTCACGGCGCCCGACGACGCATCCGCCCGCGCCGAAATCCTTCTGTTGTCGTCCTCTATCCTGGTGCCGTGCCTGCGGCACGAGGGCGCCGTGATCTGGGATACGCTGGCGATCGCCGAATATCTCAACGAGGCGATGCCGGACGCCGGTCTATTGCCTGATGACCGCATCCAGCGCGCGCATTGCCGCTCGATCTCGGGCGAAATCCATTCCGGCTTCACCACGTTGCGCGCCTCGCTTCCGGTCAATCTGAAGGGGCACTTTCCCGGCTTCAAGATCTGGTCGCGCGCGCAGGCCGACATCGATCGCGTCTGGTTCATCTGGCGTGATTGCCTGGAAAAGTCGGGCGGCCCCTTCCTGTTCGGCGAGAAGCGCACCATGGCGGATGCGATGTACGCGCCTGTGGTGACGCGCTTCGTCACCTATGACGTCAAGCTCGCGCCGCCGCTGAAGGCCTATGCCGACACCATCATGGCCATGCCCGAGATGCAGGAATGGATCGCGGCCGCGCGGGAAGAGCCGGCCGAGATCGAGGAGCTCGAGGTCGAATATTAGGCAGCCGTTGCGGCCGCCTGCCTGTTTCGGCGCCTGGGCACCGTCATCCCCAGGACAGGCGGCGAGTCCGGCTCATGTCGTTGATGCCGTTAACCTTTGTCGCCAAGCATCAGCCCAAACCGAATCCCGCGCTGAGTAGATATTGTGCGAACTGGTTGGCCGGCCGGCGACATCTAGCCGTGAACAGGTGCGTACGAAGCTTGGCGGCTGATTCGGACGTGATTCGTTCGGGCCGCGTTCCGAAGGTTAAAGCTGAGCGCGGCCCCGTCGCATTTTGAAACAGATACGATGCCTCAGGCTGCGCCCGAATGCTTCATGCGCGGCAGGCGCCAGCCGATGACGGTCGCTTCGACCGCAATTCCGGCCTCGTTGTTCCGCCAGCGTCCCTCGACATAACGGCAGGCGAACGGCAGCTGATACGTGCCGCTGTGGTCTTCGCACAGCACTTCGACCGCAAGACCCGGTGGCGGTTCTCCGGCGCCGTCGAATTCCGCCAGACGTCTATCGCGCGTTGCCATTCCAAAAATCTCCCCTGAACAAAGCCGCGGAAAGAGCGCCCACATCTTTCGCGTGCCGATCATCGTTCCCGTCCCAGGGAACAGGTGCAAGCTCAACGCGAGAATGCGGTACGAGTGTGGTAGCCTCACGCTGCTGCGCTTAAACAGCGCACATTGCCGTGATCGATCTGACGAGGAACCTGCATGCTGTACCGAAGCGCCGGCGTCTGTTTCGCGATGTTGCTGCTCGCCACGCTGGCGATCGTGCCGGTCCGCGCGCAGGACGTGCCCGGTATCGAGATATGCACCGTCGAGAAGACCATGGAGCGGCGCACCAGCTGCCTTCAGAGCAATGTCGATTTCCTCCAGAAGACCATCACCAAGCTCACGCTCGATCAGCAGCAGAAGCTGGATGCAGCCAATCGCCAGATCGACGCGTTGAAGACGACGCTGGCCGGTCTGCAGAAGACGCTCGCCGATCTCCAGTCTGCTCAGACCAAGACGGCCGAGGATCAGAAGAAGAAGCAGGACGCGCCGCCGGCCAAGGATTCCAAGTAAGCGCGCCTGTCACGTCACGCGGTATCGCTCCATCACGCCGCGGTCGGGCTCGTAGCCAAGCCCGGGACCCGTGGGCACCGCGACATGGCCGGTCGCATCGACATCGGCGTGGCCGCCCCAGAGGCAGGCCTCGCGTTTCAGATAGAACATCTCGACGAGCCCGTCGTCGCGCGTTGCCAGCAAATGCAGCGTCGCCAGCAGGCCGGGACCAAAGTAAGGGGAATGCGGAACGATATTGACGCCGAACTGATCGGCCAGCGCCGCGACCTTCAAGAACTCCGTGATGCCGCCGACCTTGGTGACCGATGGCTGGGCGTGGCTGACCGCGCCCGCATCCAGCATCTGGCGGAATTGATATTCCGTGCAGGCGTTCTCGCCGGCGGCAATGCCGAGCCCGCCGCTGCTGCGGACGTCGGCGAGCGCAACAAAATCCTCCGGCGGCCACACCGGCTCCTCCAGGAACATCGGCTGCGCATCCGCGCAAGTCTGCGCGAAGGCGATCGCCTGCGCGGCTGTGAGCGGGCAGTTCATGTCGACCATCAGCGGAATGTTGGGCCCGATCGCCTCGCGCGCGGCGAACACCGCAGGGGCCGTGGTCTCATGCAGCTTGATGGCGCCATAGCCGAGCGCGAGAGCCTTCCTGCATTCGTTCGCGATGTTGTCGGGCGAGCCGATCCGCAACAGGCTCGCATAGGCCGGGATGGCTGGGCGCCTGGTCTCGCCGAGCAAGCGATGCAACGGAACACCCTTGATTTTCGCAGCCAGGTCCCACAGCGCGATGTCGAGCCCTGATATCGCGAACATGGTGATGCCGTAGCGGCCGAACAGATGCAGATTGCGCTGGATCTGCTCCATGGCCGCCGGGATGCCGGCCGCATCCGGCACCGTCAGCCCGCGCGCCTGCGGCGCGATCATCTCCTCGACGGCGCTGCGCGTGGTGCGCGGGCAGACATAGGCGAAAGCATCGCCCCAGCCGGTCAGCCCGGAATCGGTCGTGACCTCGACCAGCACCATGTCGAGCGCGCTGATGGCGGACGCGCCTTGGCGGAAGCTCGCGACGCCGGCGTCATAGGGGATGCGGATATGGTGCGCCCGCACATCGGTGATGTCCATGACGCGGTTCCTCCGTGCTTTCTTGTGAGCGGTTCAGAAACTCGCGGAGTGTAGCCGTGAACGCAAGGACGTTGCCAGTGGCCATTCCCAGACTATCCTGTTGCGGGGATAGCAACGCCGATCAAGCGAAGGGGGAATGACCGGCGCACCCTTGCCGCGCTTCGAACGAGGACGACCATCGTGAATCCAGCCCAGCGCGCGCTCTGGTATATCGAGAGCCATTTGGCCGAGCCGATGACGCTCGACGAGATCGCCGAGATATCCGGCGTGTCGCGGTTCCACATCGTGCGTGCGTTTGCCGCAGCCACCGGCCTCCCGGTGATGCGTTACGTGCGCGCGCGGCGGCTGACGGAAGCTGCGCGCAGTCTGGCAAAGGGTGCACCCGACATCCTGTCGCTGGCGCTGGAGGCCGATTACGGCTCGCACGAAGCCTTCACCCGCGCGTTCCGCGACCAGTTCGGCACCACGCCCGAAGCGGTGAGGGCGGCAACGTGCGTAAGCCATCTCAAGCTTCAGGAGCCGATCCTCATGGACTCCACCATGCTCGACCATCTTGCCCCGCCGCGTTTCGAAACCGCAAAGGCCTTCCTCGTCGCCGGTCCCGGCGAGCGCATCGCCTGTGACAACGGCGCCATGATCCCAGGTCTGTGGCAACGCTTCCATCGGGAGATTGCCGACGTTCCCGCGCGCGTCGGCAACGTCGCCTATGGCATCTGCTGCAACGGCGATGATGCCGGTAATTTCGACTACATCGCCGGTGCCGAGGTCAACGATTTCTCGGACCTGCCGCGCCGCTTCAGCCGCATCCGCATCCCCGAGCAGCGCTATGCCGTCTTTACGCACACGGATCACGTCGCGTCGATCCGACGCACCGTGAGCACAATCTGGAATCAGTGGCTGCCGGCATCTGGCCTCAAAGCTGCGGATGCGCCGAACTTCGAGCGCTACGATGAGAGGTTCGATCCTGCAACCGGCAATGGCGGATTCGAGATCTGGCTGCCGGTGAGGGAGTAGAGCTTCCGCAAGGCTGGCATACCATCCCGCTTGCTTGGCAAGCCCCGGTGACTTTGTCATAACCGCAGGCAAAGCTTGCCTGCGGGGCCCATGCCGGACATCCCGTGCAAGTCATAACAAGCAGCCGGGAGGGTCCCACCATGTCCAACGTTCGTGTTCTCGCCACCGACCTCGAATTTCCCGAAGGGCCGGTCGTGATGCCGGACGGCTCGGTCGTGCTGGTGGAAATCCGCGGCCAGCGCCTGACGCGCGTTTACCCCGACGGTCGCAAGGAGATCGTCGCGAAGGTGCCGGGCGGTCCCAATGGCGCAGCCCTGGGGTCCGACGGCAAGATCTACATCTGCAACAATGGCGGCTTCTCCTGGCTTCCGGCCGGCAAGATGATCATGCCGGGCCCGCAGCCGGAGGATTATCTCGGCGGCGCGATCCAGCGCGTCGATTTGCAATCCGGCAAGGTCGAGACCGTCGTGAGCAAATGCGGCGCGCACGATCTGCGCGGCCCGAACGATCTCGTCTTCGACAAGCACGGTGGCCTCTGGTTCTCCGACCTCGGCAAGCGCCGCGCGCGCGAGATGGACGTCGGCGGCATGTATTATCTCAAGCCCGGCATGAAGGAGATCGTCGAAATCGTGCACGGCATCCTGCCCGCGAACGGCATCGGGCTCTCGCCGGACGAGAACACCGTCTACATCGCGGAGACGCCGACGGGCCGGCTCTGGGCCTATGAGCTCTCCGCGCCGGGAACGCTGAAGCCGCGCGAGGTGATCTATCGCGGCGAGCGCGGCAAGCCGATCTGCGGCCTCGGCGGCTACCAGATGTTCGACTCGCTGGCCGTAGAAGCGAATGGCAATGTCTGCGTCGCCACCCTCGTCTCCGGCTGCATCTCGGTGATCGCGCCCGACGGCACCCTGGTGGAGCAGGTGCCGACCGGCGACCGCGTCACCACCAACATCGCCTTCGGCGGCCCCGAGCTGAAGACCGCCTATATCACGCTATCGGGCAAGGGCGAGCTGATTGCCATGGATTGGCCGCGCGGCGGTTTGCCGCTCAATTTCCTAAACAAATAAACGGTGCTAGTTACCGTCATTGCGAGCGAGGCATAGTAACCGCCAGACCCTCACCCTGAGGAGCGCGCCCTGAGCGCGCGTCTCGAAGGGCGAGGCCACCAGCCGGGCCTTCATCCTTCGAGACGCGCGTTCCGTGCTCCTCAGGATGAGGATCTGGCACCTGGAATGCCTCGCTGCCCAATGACAACGGAGAGTATCTCGAATGCCCTGGCCTGATCCCATCACCCTGCGCGGACAGCACGCCCGTCTGGAGCCGCTGGCGCATGATCATCGCGAGGGGCTGGTCGAGGCCGTCAAGGACGGCGAGCTGTCGAAGCTCTGGTACACCGCGATCCCCTCGCCGGAGAACATGGCCAAGGAGATCGATCGCCGCCTCGGCCTGCAGGCCGCCGGCTCGATGCTGCCGTTCACCGTGTTCGATGCCGCCGGCACCATCGTCGGAATGACGACCTACATGAACATCGATGCCGCCAACCGCCGCGTCGAGATCGGCTCGACCTGGTACGGCAAGAGCGCGCAGCGCGGCCCGCTCAACACGCAGTGCAAGCTCATGCTGCTGCGGCACGCCTTCGAGACGCTGAACTGCATCGCGGTCGAGTTCCGCACGCATTTCTTCAACCACCAGAGCCGCCGCGCCATCGAGCGCCTGGGTGCCAAGCAGGACGGAATTCTGCGCAGCCACCAGATCGCGCCGAACGGCACGCTGCGCGACACCGTGGTCTACAGCATCACCGCCGCCGAATGGCCGACGGTGCAGGCACATCTGGAATTTCAACTCAACGACAAGCCGCGCTGAGAGGCGCCGAGGCACCATGGACAGATTTGATTATGTGATCGTCGGCGCGGGCTCCGCCGGTTGCGTGCTCGCCAGCCGGCTGAGCGAGGATCCGAATGTGAGCGTCTGCGTGCTCGAGGCGGGGCCTTCCGACTGGCATCCCTACATTCATCTGCCGGCGGGCTTCATCAAGACCTTCCACATGAAGAGCATCAACTGGGCCTACCAGCAGGAGCCGGGGCCCTGGACCGGCGGGCGCAGCATCTATGCGCCGCGCGGCAAGACGCTCGGCGGCTCGTCCTCGATCAACGGCCACATCTACAACCGCGGCCAGCGCATGGATTTCGACACCTGGGCGCAGATGGGTAATCGCGGCTGGGGCTATGCCGACGTGCTGCCCTATTTCCGGCGGCTGGAGAAGCGGGTCGGCGAGGGCGAGGAAGCTTATCGCGGCCGCGAGGGCAGCCTCACCGTCACGACGATGGACTGGCGCGATCCGCTCTGCGAAGCCTTCATGGAAGGCGCGGTCTCGCTCGGTATTCCCCGCAATCCCGATTACAACGGCAAGACCCAGGAGGGCGTGTCGTATTGCCAGCGCACCATCAACAATGGCTTGCGCGTCTCCGCCGCGACCGCGTTCCTCAAGCCCGCGATGAAGCGGCCGAACGTGCATGTGCACACCCATGCGCACGCGACCGAGATCATTTTTGAAGGCAAGCGCGCCGTCGGCGTGCGCTACACCAAGGGCGGCCGCGGCGGACATCCCGTCGAGGTGCGCGCCAACAAGGAAGTGATCCTGTCCGGCGGCACCTATAACTCGCCGCAACTCTTGCAGCTCTCCGGCGTCGGCTCGCCCGACCTGTTGCAGCAGCACGGCATCGCGGTGCGTCACGCGCTCCCCGTCGGCGAGGGCCTTCAGGACCATTACGCGCCGCGCACGGTGGCGCGGGTCAAGGACATCAAGACCATCAACGAGCTTCGCCGCGGTTTCTCGCTGTGGATCGAGGCGCTGAAATGGGCGACCGCGCGCCGCGGCCTGCTGTCGCTGTCGCCAACCATGGTCTATTGCTTCTGGCATTCCGGCGAGAGCGCCGAGAGCTCCGACCTCCAGCTCACGTTCACTCCGGCCTCCTACAAGGAAGGCGTGCAGGGCCAGCTCGAGGACGAGCCCGGCATGACCGTGGCCTCCTGGCAGCAGCGCCCGGAGAGCCGCGGCTACGTCCACATCCGCTCCAACGATCCGTTCGCGCCGCCGATCATCCAGACCAATTATCTCGACGCCGAGCTCGACCGCCGCGTCATCGTCGGCGGCATGAAGCTCGCGCGCAACCTTCTGAAGAGTGCGCCGCTGTCGCCCTATTACGCCTATGAGGATTTTCCCGGTCCCAACGTCAACACCGACGACGAATTTCTGCACGCGGCCACCGAGCGCGGCACCACCACCTTCCACCCCGGCTGCACCTGCCGCATGGGCCCTGCGGATTCGACCTGGGCGGTCGTCGACGACCAGCTCCGCGTCCACGGGTTGGAAGGCCTGCGCGTCATCGACGCCTCGGTGATGCCACGCATGATCTCGGCGAATTTGAATGCCTCGACGATGATGATCGCCGACCGCGCCTCCGACCTGATTCGCGGCAAGCAGCCGATGGAAGCCGCAAGGATTCCGGATACAGCGGTGGCCTAGGAAGGTCTCGTGCCCCGGACGCAGCGCAGCGCTTCTTCAGCGGTGCGCTGCAGAGCCGGGGCCTATGTCGCCGCAATCTGCCGTGTCGCCTTCTGGGTCCCGGCGCTGCGCAGCAGCGTTGCACGCTGCAGCGCGGCCGGGACGCGTTCGCTCGCTGGTGGCTGTTTCGCTCGCCGTCAACCCCTTCCCGCAAAAATATTCCACTTTACCGAAATTCGGAATTGCGGCATAAGTCGCGGCAGCCCGGCCCGACGAAGAGGGGCGGTTCGCGAGTCGTTCGAAACGCGGGCCGGGTTGCGATGGACGCGGCAGCGTCGGGCACGAAAGGCAAGGGCAGGGCGGATGCTCTCCGTGAGCCCAAAACGTCGTGCGGACGAACGGCGCTGACAGGTTCGTCCCACTGGTGTTTCGATGGCAATTTGCACAAGGCCGTCGGAGCCGGTGGGGTCAAGCGAACCGCGCGTACGGCAAAACCGTGTGGTCCTGGCCGTCGTTGCTACGGCCAAGCCCTGGCGAATGCGGCAGTCGCGTCAACCGGCGCAATGCCGGCGACTTTCGCCGGGGTGAGGGAGGCCAGAAGGAACTCGGCTCCCGGGAGAGCACGGCATAAGCCGTCCGACCACCGCGCAGGGAGGCCGTGTGTTCGGCACCACCTGTATGCTGCTGTGCGGTTTTCTGCGTGCACCTTTTGCGCAGCAGACCGCGGGTGCGAGGTCAGCACCCGGCCTTCCCTGCGCCCTCTGTTCGAAGAGGGAACGAGATGAAGCAAGGCTCGGGCGAAATGCGCCGCGAGGCTGCGAAGGCGTGTCTGCAACTCCACACGCCCCGTCATCGCCCGCGAACGCGGGTGATCCAGTATTCCAGTGGCGCATGTGATTGAGCCGAGAAGTCGCGGCGTACTGGATGCCCCGATCAAGTCGGGGCATGACACCGATGGTGAGGCGGGGCGTGGCGCTATCGCAAGAGAACGAGCAGCCTCACACTTCCCGCCGGCTCAAGAACGCCAGCCGCTCGAACAGATGCACGTCCTGCTCGTTCTTGAGCAAGGCGCCGTGCAGCGGCGGGATCAGCTTGCGCGGGTCGCGCTCGCGCAGCTGCTCGGCGCTCATGTCCTCGTTGAGCAGGAGCTTGAGCCAGTCCAAAAGCTCGGACGTGGACGGCTTCTTCTTCAGCCCGGGCACCTCGCGCACCTCGAAGAAGATGCGCAGCGCCTCTTCCACCAGGCGCTTCTTGATGCCGGGGAAGTGGACGTCGACGATGCGATGCATGGTGTCGGCATCGGGAAACTTGATGTAGTGGAAGAAGCAGCGGCGCAGGAAGGCGTCCGGCAGCTCCTTCTCGTTGTTGGAGGTGATCATCATGATCGGGCGCTGCTTCGCCTTGATCGTCTCGCCGGTCTCGTAGACGTGGAATTCCATGCGGTCGAGCTCGAGCAGGAGGTCGTTCGGGAATTCGATGTCGGCCTTGTCGATCTCGTCGATCAGCAGCACCGGGCGCTGCTCGGCCGTGAAGGCCTCCCACAGCTTGCCGCGCTTGATGTAGTTCCTGATGTCGGACACGCGGGCATCGCCGAGCTGGCTGTCGCGCAGGCGCGACACCGCGTCGTATTCGTAGAGGCCCTGCTGCGCCTTGGTGGTGGACTTGATGTGCCAGGTCAGCAGCGGCGCGTTCAGCGCCTTCGCCACTTCCTCCGCCAGCACCGTCTTGCCGGTGCCGGGCTCGCCCTTGATGAGGAGCGGGCGCTCCAGCACGATCGAAGCATTGACGGCGACCTTGAGATCGTCGGTCGCAACATAGTCCTTGGTGCCGGTAAACTTCATCGCTCGTCCTTGTTGGTCGTCGTTGCCAGGCATTGCCAATTCATTGCCGTGGTCACGACAAGCGAACGGCCGCTCGCGGCGGCCGTTCCTGGTTCGGTCAGGCTTTCAGACCCGTTTTATCAGCGAAAGGATGACGAGCACAATCACCGCGCCAATCGTGGCATCGACGATGGCGCCGATCGTACCGGTCGCCAGCTGGATATGCAGCTGAGGCAGAATCCAGCTCGCCACCAGCGCGCCGATGATGCCGACGACGATGTTGCCGACCAGCCCAAATCCCGCCCCGTGGACAATCTTGCCTGCAAGCCAGCCTGCGATCGCGCCGATGATGAGCGCTGCGAGAATTCCCATTGCAAACGTCCCCAAAACAACCCCGTATGGCGTCAATTCTAGAGCAAAAAGCCTGGCGGTCCAGCGCGGAGCAGGGGCTTCCGCCCCTTGACGTTCGCCCCCCGACGGGCAATCTGTCACCCATGTTCCTGCAATTCTTCACCTCTCTGCGCGACGCGCAGGTCCCCGTGACGCTGCGCGAATACCTCACACTGATGGAGGCGCTCGACGCTGACCTCGCGGACTACACGGTCGAGAACTTCTATTATCTGTCGCGCGCTTCGCTGGTGAAGGACGAGCGCAATCTCGACAAGTTCGATCGTGTCTTCGGCACGGTGTTCAAGGGGCTCGAAAGCCTGCTCGAGGCCATGGACAAGGCGGAGATTCCCGAGGAGTGGCTGAAGAAGCTCGCGGAAAAGTATCTCACCGAGGAAGAGAAGAAGCAGATCGAGGCCATGGGCTGGGACAAGCTCATGGAGACGCTCAAGAAGCGCCTCGAGGAGCAGAAGGGACGGCATCAGGGCGGCTCGAAGTGGATCGGCACCGCCGGCACCTCGCCGTTCGGCGCCCACGGCTACAACCCCGAGGGCGTGCGCATCGGCCAGGAAAAGAACCGCAACAACCGCGCCGTGAAGGTGTGGGACAAGCGCGAGTTCAAGGATCTCGACGGCAATGTCGAGCTCGGCATCCGCAACATCAAGGTGGCGCTGCGCCGCCTGCGCAAATTCGCGCGCACCGGCGCGCCCGACGAGCTCGACCTCGACACCACCATCCGCGAGACCGCCAATCACGGCTATCTCGACGTGCACATGCGCCCCGAGCGGCGCAATGCGGTGAAGCTTCTGGTGTTCTTCGACATCGGCGGCTCCATGGACGCGCATATCGAGCAGGTCGAGGAGCTGTTCTCGGCGGCGAAGAGCGAATTCAAGCACATGGAGTATTTCTACTTCCACAACTGCCTCTATGAAGGCGTGTGGAAGCAGAACAAGCGCCGCTTCACCGACCGCACGCCGACCTGGGACGTGCTGCACAAATACCCGCACGACTACAAGGTCGTGTTCGTCGGCGACGCCTCGATGTCGCCTTACGAGATCATGGTGCCCGGCGGCTCGGTCGAGCACGTCAACGAGGAGCCGGGCTCGGTCTGGCTCGATCGCATCATCCGCACCTATCCGCATACGGTTTGGCTGAACCCGGTGCAGCAGAAGCATTGGGACTATTCAGAATCCACCACCATCATCAAGCGCATCTTCGCCAACCGGATGTATCCGATCACGATCGAGGGGCTGGAAGGTGCGATGAAGGAATTGACGCACTGATGCGTGTCGTCATTCCGGGGCGCGAAGCGCGAGCCCGGAATCCCTCGGGCGGCAGAGTTGGTGGCGAAATGGATTCTCAGACGCGCAATTGCGCATCATAGCTCGATGCTGCGCATCGCCCCGGAATGACAAAGAGAAGGGAAGACCCATGCCCCAGACCATCACCCGCGGCATCAAGGCGCTGATCGACGAGGCCAATGCCGAGATCGAGACCCTCAACGCCAAGGACGCCATCGAGATCTCCAAGAACGGCGACGTCGTCATCGTCGACATCCGCGATCCCCGCGAGATCGAGCGCGACGGCCGCATTCCCGGCGCGTTCGCCTGCACGCGCGGCATGCTCGAATTCTGGATTGATCCGCAGAGCCCCTACGCCAAGCCGATCTTCCAGGAGGACAAGAAGTTCGTGTTCCACTGTGCCGGGGGCTTGCGCTCCGCGCTCGCCGCCAAGACCGCGCAGGACATGGGGTTGAAGCCGGTCGCCCACATCGCCGGCGGTTACGCCGCCTGGCGCGATGCCGGCGGCCCGACGGAGCAATGGGTGCCGAAGAAGAAGGGGTGAGGTGAACACCTCCCTCACCACATACTGCGTCATGCCCGGGCTTGACCCGGGCATCCACGTCTTTGCCGCGACGAAGAACGTGGATGGCCGGGACAAGCCCGGCCATGACGACTGAGACAATTGCTGGAGCATGCAATGACCGCCACCGATCCCCTCATCTCCACCGAATGGCTCGCCGCACACATCAACGACGCCGAAGTCAAGATCCTCGACGCCAGCTTCAAGCTGCCAGGCGTGCTGCCGCTGCCGAAGGACGACTATCTCGCCACCCATCTGCCCGGTGCGGCCTTCTTCGACGTCGATGCAGTGTCGGATCATTCCAACCCGCTGCCGCACATGTATCCGAGCGCCGAGCAGTTCGGCCGCGACATCGGCAACCTCGGCATCACCAACGCCGACACCGTCGTGCTCTACGATGCCGGCGGCTGGGTCGCAGCGCCCCGCGCGTGGTGGATGTTCCTGGCCTTCGGCCACACCAACGTGCGCATCCTCAACGGCGGCCTGAAGAAATGGCGTGCCGAGGGGCGTCCGGTCGAGAGCGGCGAGGTGAAGCCGAAGCCGGCGACGTTTAGGGCGAGCTACGACGCAAAGCGCGTGCGCAGCATGCAGCAGCTGATCGCCAACGTCGAAAGCCGTGCCGAGCAGGTGATCGATGCGCGCGCCGCCGACCGTTTCGAGGGCCGCGCGCCGGAGCCCCGGCCGGGCATCCGCTCCGGCCACATCCCCGGCGCCCGCAACGTGCCCTACAATCTGCTGTTCGACGCCGCGACCGGCGAGATGAAGCCGCTCGACGACCTCCGCGCGGCCTTCAGCAATGCCGGCGTCAAGCTCGACTCCCCGATCGTGACGAGCTGCGGCTCGGGCGTGTCGGCCGGCGTGCTGACGCTCGCGCTCTATCGCTTAGGCGTCACCGACACCGCGCTCTATGACGGCTCATGGTCGGAATGGGGCCAGGAGAAGGGCCCGCCGATCGCGACCGGTCCGGCGTAAACTCGCTGTTTCCACATCGTCATGGCCGGGCTTGACCCGGCCATCCACGCCTTGAGGCGCGGTACACAGAACGTGGATGCCCGGGACAAGCCCGGGCATGACGATCTCTTCGAAATGATTATTAGCCGCAAAGAAGGCGCGTCACCGCGCGCGCGTGGTCGTCGTCGCGAAGGTCTGCTGCTGTCCGAACGGATCGAGCTGTTGCTGCAACTGCTGAGGCGGCGGACGGCGCACCACGCGCTGCCGCTTCTTGGCTTTGGCCTTCGCCTTCGGCTTGGCCGCCTTGATGTCAGGTTTGGCCTTTGCCGGTGCATCCTTCACGGACGTCGCCGCCGGATCGTTCAGCGCGGCCAGCTTGGCAGACGCGATATCGAGCGCTGAGGAGGCGAGGGCGGCATCGGAGCCAGCCGGCACCGGCTCGTCGGCCGGCTTGACCTCGGGGACCGCGGCCGTGGTGTCGTCAGGCGTGAGCGTGTCGGTGGGCGCCGCTGCTGCGACCTCCACGGTCGCGTCGGGCTTGGCCGGTTCGAGCGCAGCGACCTCAGCCGGCGGTGCAATGACCGTGGACTGAGCGTCGGCTTCGGTCGCCACTGCGGCGACCTGCTCCGGCTCGCTCACTGGAAGCCCAATGGTCGGTATCTGGTCGCGCAAGGAGAGCTCCGGCTCGGCCACCTCAGGCTCGGCCCGCAACACCGCGAGCACCGGCTGGGCCGGCTCGGGGGCCTGCGCAAACACCTTCTCCTTCGGGCCGTTCCGCCAGGAGGGGTTGCTGACATACTGCTCGTGGCTCGCCCGCAGCAGCGCGGCGGCCCCTAGGCCGAACACCAGGATGGACGTTGACAGCAGGATCGCGGCAAACAGGAAGCGAAAGCCGGGAAGCATCGGACGGGTTGCGAATTTCCGCCCCGGCGGGGTCGCCAGGGCCCATGAGCCATCTGAACGCGGTGACGGTACTGATTGCCGCGTTCGCCGCGCGGGATCGAAGCTCAAAGCAGTGGCGAATCAGGCTGATTCGACCATATCGCAACGTCTCACCGCCGCTTCCTAAATTCGGGGCCGAAGACTCCGGCAATTGACGGTGCGATGCGATTTCCGCCCCGTGATGCAACGGGGCAACGGTAGTCTTGCGGATCACAAATCGGCAAATCCGGCGCAAATAGGCCTGATATGTCTTGAATGTGCCGCTATCTTCCGTCATCTGGCCGTTAACGGTCCGGACGGGCTTGGGGACTATACAAGAGCGATGATGATCAAACATTTTCTGACGATATGCGCTGCCGCAACAGTCGCTGCGGCGGGAACCTCGCTCGCGCAGGCTCAGAGCTATCCAGTCCAGCAGGTGCCGAGCTATGGCGCCCCGGCCGAATATCGGCCCGGCGATCGCACGCCCAATTTCGACGCGCTGGAGGATGACGACGACGCGATGCCGCAGGCATCCTTGCCGCCGCCCGGCCCGGTCGATGATCCCCGCTATGGCCGCCCGATGGGCGCGCCGCCGGTCTATTCGGCGGCTCCGCCGCAGGGCCCGGTGATGTCGCCGGATGATCCGCGTTATGGCCGTCCGGCTGGCGCGCCACCGGTCTACTCAGGCCCGGTGATGTCGCCCGACGATCCCCGCTACGGCCGTCCGGCCGGTCCGCCGCCGGTGATCTATGCCAACCGTCCGGGCCAGGGCCAGGCTCCGGCCAATGACGGCCTGCGTCCGCCGGAAGCCGTGGGCGGTCCCGCCGCGACCGGAACGGTCCAGGCTGGGCAGCCGCCCGTCGGTACCGATGGTCGCCCGGTGACGTTGGCCGCGCTGCCGCCCGAGGAGCAGCCCGATGCTGCGCCGGTGCAGCTGCCGCCGAACCTGCGCCGCCAGGAGGTCTCGTTCCAGACCAAGGAGCCTGCCGGCACGCTCGTGGTCGATACGCCGAACACCTACCTCTATTACGTGCTCGGCAATGGCCGTGCGATCCGCTACGGCGTCCGCGTCGGCCGCGACGGCTTCACCTGGACCGGCGTGCAGAAGATCACCCGCAAGGCCGAGTGGCCGGATTGGCATCCGCCGACCGAGATGATCGAGCGCCAGCCCTATCTGCCGCGCTTCATGGCCGGCGGCCCGGGCAATCCGCTCGGCGCCCGCGCCATGTATCTCGGCTCGACCGTCTACCGCATCCACGGCACCAACCAGCCTTCGACCATCGGCAAGTTCGTGTCGTCGGGCTGTATCGGCATGCTGAACGAGGACGTCTCCGACCTGTTCGATCGCGTCAAGGTCGGCACCCGCGTGGTCGTGATGCCGGGCGGTCCGCCGCCGGGAACGGCGACCGCCTCCGCCGCGCCGACGCCGGGTGCTGCCGGTCCGGCCCCGATGTCCGCGCAGGCTGGCCCCGTTCCGGGCACGCAGCCGACCGTGGTGCCGCCGCTGCCTGCGCCGGTCACCGTGCGCTGAGCGCGCCGACAATATTCAGATTGCAGAAGGGCGTGCCATCGGCACGCCCTTCGTCGTTCAGGCCAGCTTGCGCGGCAGCTCACTGCCTTTGGTGAAAGCGTCGATCGCCTCGACCATCTGGCCGTAATGGATGCGCAGTCCGTCCGTGGTGGCGTAGCCGAGATGCGGCGTCAGCACGACATTGTCGAGCTTGCGGAAGGGATGATAGACCGGCAGCGGCTCGATCGAGAAGACGTCGATGCCGGCGCCTGCGATGGTCCTCTGCTGCAAGGCCTCGAGCAGCGCCGCCTCATCGACAATTGGCCCGCGCGCGGTGTTGACGAGAAAGGCGGTCGGCTTCATCCGCGCGAGATCGGCGCGGCCAACCAGTCCGCGCGAGCGCTCGCTCAGCACCACGTGGATGGTGACGATGTCGGCCTTGGCGAACAGCTCGTCCTTGGTGGCGAAGCCGACGCCGGCTTCCTTGCACTTCTCCGGCGTGAGGTTCGGGCTCCAGGCGATCACGTTCATGCCGAACGCCTTTGCGATCCCGGCCATCTTGCTGCCGAGCTTGCCGAGCCCGACGATGCCGAGCGTCAGTCCCTCGATCTCGACGCCGGCGAAGGTCTGCCAGGGCTCGCCGTCATGCATGCGCGCATTCTCGCGGCCGATGCCGCGGGTCAGCTCCAGGATCAGGCCCATGGTGAGCGGGGCGGTCGGGTCACGCGAATATTGCGTGCCGCCGACGGCGACGCCGCGTGCCTTGGCGGCCTCCATGTCGATCGCGGCGTTGCGCATGCCTGACGTCAGCAGCAGCTTCAGCTTCGGCAAGCGATCGAGCAGGCTCTTGGGTAACGCGGTGCGCTCGCGCATCGCACAGATGATTTCGAAATCGGCCAGCGCACTCGCCGCGGCCTGCTCCGAGGCGAAGGGGTGACTGAACACGGTGACATCGACACGGCCGGACAGTTTTTGCCAATCCGCGACGTCGAGCGCGAGGTTGAAATAGTCGTCGAGAATTGCACAGCGCAGCTGCGTCATCGGGATTCATCCATGGCGAGAGGTGCCGGCGCCAGGCGAGGGCGCCATCGTCGGAACCGGAGCATGGTTGCGCGCAATCGCAGCCGCGCGCAAGCAGCTGGCGCGTTCAAAAATCCGATAGGAAGGAGGGTTCAGAGGTCGCGGGGCTTCAGGCGGAACGGCGCATCCATGCCGTGCTTGGCGCGCCAGGCCGGGCCGGGGCCGCGCATGTAGTGCAACTCGGGCCGGTACGGGTTGAACGCCGTGGCGAAGAAGCGCTTCCAGAAGCCCTTGATCTCCGAGACGAAGCCGGAGGCGTGCCCGGTTTCTGCCGGCACAGGAAGCGAGTGGGTTTCGATCAGTGCCATGACGCTGTCTCGCCGTGCTCCCCGTTCGTTCTGAGCGGGTGGCGCTGTTTCCGCGCGAAACCGAGCTTTGGCCTGATTTATTAAAAGATGGTTTCAATTGTTCGGATCGGCGGCGAGATGGTGTCCGAACCGTATTCATCCGTGGTGAACGGACGGAAAACGTTGCCCTTTGGGGGCGGGATCGTTACATCGCTGCCAAAGCAAATTTCCTCAAATCGAAGGTTTCACGGGACCGATGGCGCGCCAGTTCATCTATTTCATGCAGGGCCTGACCAAGAGCTACCCGACCCGGAAGGTGCTCGATAACATTCACTTGAGCTTCTACCCGGACGCCAAGATCGGCGTGCTCGGCGTCAACGGCTCGGGCAAGTCGACGCTGCTCAAGATCATGGCCGGCCTCGACAAGGAGTACAACGGCGAGGCCTGGGTCGCCCAGGGCGCCCGCGTCGGCTATCTCGAGCAGGAACCGCATCTCGACCCGGCGCTCACCGTGCGCGAAAACGTCATGCTGGGCGTCGCCAAGCAGAAGGCCATCCTCGATCGCTACAACGAGCTGGCGATGAACTATTCCGAGGAAACCGCCGACGAGATGACCAAGCTGCAGGACGAGATCGAGGCCCAGGGCCTTTGGGATCTCGACAGCAAGGTTGACCAGGCCATGGACGCGCTACGCTGTCCGCCTGATGACGCCGACGTGACCAAGCTCTCGGGCGGTGAGCGCCGCCGCGTCGCGCTGTGCCGCCTGCTGCTCGATCAGCCGGAGCTTCTGCTGCTGGACGAGCCGACCAACCATCTCGACGCAGAATCCGTGTCGTGGCTGGAAGGCCATCTGCGCAATTATCCCGGCGCGATCCTGATCGTCACCCACGATCGCTACTTCCTCGACAACGTCACGAGCTGGATTCTCGAGCTCGACCGCGGCAAGGGCATTCCCTACGAGGGCAACTACTCGTCCTGGCTGGTGCAGAAGCAGAAGCGCCTCGAGCAGGAGGGACGGGAGGACGCCGCCCATCAGAAGACGATTGCCCGCGAGCAGGAATGGGTCGCGTCCTCGCCGAAGGCACGCCAGGCCAAGTCGAAGGCGCGCTATCAGCGCTATGAGGAGCTGCTCAAGCAGGCGAGCGAGAAGCAGACCCAGACCGCACAGATCATCATCCCGGTCGCCGAGCGGCTCGGTGCCAACGTGGTCGATTTCGAAGGCCTCAGCAAAGGCTATGGCGATCGCCTGCTAATCGACGATCTCACCTTCAAGCTGCCGCCCGGCGGCATCGTCGGCGTGATCGGTGCCAACGGCGCCGGCAAGACCACGCTGTTCAAGATGATCACCAAGCAGGAAACGCCGGATCAGGGCACGATCACGGTCGGCGAGACCGTGCATCTCGGCTATGTCGACCAGTCCCGCGATGCGCTCGACGGCAACAAGAACGTGTGGGAGGAAATCTCCGGCGGCAACGAGCTGATCCTGCTCGGCAAGAAGGAAGTGAACTCGCGCGGCTATTGCTCGTCGTTCAACTTCAAGGGCGCCGATCAGCAGAAGAAGGTCGGCGCGCTCTCCGGCGGTGAACGCAACCGCGTGCATCTCGCCAAGATGCTGAAATCAGGCGCCAACGTCCTGCTGCTCGACGAGCCCACCAACGACCTCGACGTCGACACGCTGCGTGCGCTCGAAGAGGCGCTGGAGGATTTCGCCGGCTGCGCCGTCATCATCAGCCACGATCGCTGGTTCCTCGACCGCATCGCGACCCACATCCTGGCCTTCGAGGGCGACAGCCACGTCGAATGGTTCGAGGGCAACTTCCAGGATTACGAGAAGGACAAGATGCGCCGGCTTGGCCAGGACAGCATCATTCCGCACCGCGTGAAGTACAAGAAGCTGACGCGGTGACCCCGGCATGATCCGGCGGGCGCTCATCGCTGCGGTGATCGTGGTCACCTGCGGCTGGTCGTCCGCCCGCGCCGCCGACGCTGCCTTCACCCAGTTCATCGCCTCGCTTTGGCCGGACGCGCAGGCGGCAGGCGTGTCGCGCGCGACGTTCGAGCGAGAGACGCGCGGGCTCGAACCCGATTACAAGCTGCCCGATCTGCTGCTGCCGGGCCGTCCCGCCACCGGTGCACCTTCGCAGGCCGAGTTCGTGCAGGTGCCCGCCGATTATGTCAAGGAAGCCTCGATCGCGCGGCTTGCGGGCGAGGGGCAGCGGCTGCTGCAGAAATACCGCGCCTCGCTGAACGAGATCGAGAAGAAATCCGGCGTGCCGGCGACCGTCATGCTCGCCATCTGGGGGCGCGAGACGGACTATGGCCGCCATACGCTGCCCCATGATCTGGTGCGTGTGCTGGCGACGCAGGCCTATGTCGGACGGCGCAAGGATCAGTATCGCAACGAGTTCATCGTCGCGCTCAAGATCCTCAACGAAGGTGTCGTCACGCGCAAGGACATGCGCTCGTCCTGGGCCGGCGCCACCGGGCTGACGCAGTTCCTGCCGTCCGAATTTTACAAGCACGGCGTCGATTTCGACGGCGATGGCCGCATCGATATCTGGCATTCGGTGCCGGATGCGCTGGCCTCCGCGGCGCAGCAACTCGTCAACAAGGGCTGGCAAAGCGGTGTGCGCTGGGCCTATGAGGTGCAGGCGCCGGCCAAGGTCGATTGCACCATCGGCGTGCCCGAGGTGACGAAGCCGATCGGCCAGTGGCTACGCGAAGGCTTTGTGCCGGTGCGTGGCGCGAGGCTCAGTGCGGCCGAGCAGGCGCAGCCGGCCTCGCTGCTCCAGCCGGAGGGCATCTATGGTCCCTCATTCCTGACCACGAAGAACTACTTCGTCATCAAGGAATACAATTTCTCCGATCTCTATGTGCTGTTCGTCGGCCATCTCAGCGACCGCATGACCAGCCCGCAGCCATTCGCAACGCCCTGGTCGGCTTCGAAGCAGCTGCGGACGACAGACGTCGAGACCATGCAGCGCGGGCTCACGCGCATCGGGCTCTACAAGGACAAGATCGACGGCAAGGCGGGCATGCAGACCCGCGCCGCGCTCGGCGCCTACCAGAAGTCGGCCGGTCTCAAGGTCGATTGCTGGCCGAGCGAAGAAGTGCTGCGCTCGATCCAGGCGGCGCGATAACGATTTCGACCAAAGAAAAAGCCCGGCCGATGGTCTCGGCCGGGCTTCGATCGTGGCGCGGGATGCGCGCGCAGCGATCAGATCAGTAGCAGACGCGGATCGGACGGCTGACCCAGCCGTAGCCGTCCCAATAGCGCTCACGACGCCAATAGCAGGGCGCGGGCGGCGGGGGCTCGGCCACGTAAACCGGGCCGCCATAAGCGGGGCGGCTCGAGGCGATGGCACCGCCGACGATCGCGCCGCCGATCAGGCCGGCTGCGATGCCGGCGCCGATGCCGTCATGGGCCTTCGCGGACGGGGTGGCGGTCACCAGCGAACCGGCAACCGTCGCGACCGTGAGGGCAGCAACTACAGTCTTCTTCATGCTCTTGGCTCTCCTGGGAGAAGGGGCTCCCCTTGTGAGGGGCGGCCGGGTTTTCGAAGGTTCACGCACACTCTGATGGAATTGGCCGTTGGGCTTAGGAAGCGCGCAAATGGTCAACCCACGGTAAACGCACACGGAGCTGTGACGAGAAAAAGCGGTCTTTTTCAGGCTCCGAGATGAACGGCGCATCCGTAGAGAGCCGTCCTGCGGCGCCTCAGCCGCAGACTCTGACGCGGCGGACGCGCCAGGCATAACCGTCCCAGAAGCGCTGCTTCTGCCAGGCGCAGCCGCCATAATAACCATCGGAGACATAGCCCGGACCGGGGGCGTAGTAGCGGGGCGGATAATAGCCCGGTTCGTAGTAGCCGGGACCGGGTCCGTAATAATACGGAGAGGCCAGCGCGCCGCCGACGATGGCACCGCCGATGATCCCGGCCGCCACGCCAGCAGCGACGCCGCGCTGGGCTTGGGCCGGGGTTACGGCCGTCACGGCCAGGGCGGCGACGGCAGCGACTGCCAGGAGCGACTTCTTCATGGGGGCAAGACCTTTCGCACGAACACGCGGGAACTCTTTGGGGCGTAAGGTTCCATACTTCGCTTGAATGATCAATGAACGGCTCCCCTGCGGGGGGCGACCAATGGATAAGGACCGCAGCTCCACCAGGAGACGATGATGGGCAACGCGATGGCGCTGATTGTAGCTGGTATCGTTTGCGCGATCGGCTACGGCTGGATCGTGCATCTCCGGGACGGCGGCCGACGCTCCCGCGCGATAGCCGGCGGCGACAACGGGACTAGCAGTGGTGGCGGCTATTCCGGAACCAGCGATAGCTTCGCGCTGGGAAGCTGGTTTTCCGGCGGCAGTTCGGGAAGTTCGACTGACGGGGGCACCTGCTCCAGCAGCGATGGCGGCAGCAGCAGCAGCGGCGGTGGGGATTGCGGAGGCGGCGATGGTGGTGGTGGTGGTGGAGGCGGCGACTAGATCCGCTCCAATCTTGATCCGCCGCAACGCGCTGATCTTGAACCGTTCTAAGCTGCACCCCGGGCCAGTTTGGAATAGCTTCAAATACCGGTTTTTCCTTTTGCATCCGGCCGGGCCCTTAAATATCGATGATGGTGCATCACCGAAGGGCCTGCCGCTTCCATGATCGTTTGTTCCTGTAACGTGCTGAGCGATGACGATATCCGCGCCGCCGTCGCCGAGTCCGACGACGCCGTGCGCCATGCCAAGCAGATTTATGGATGCCTCGGCTGTAGCGCCGAATGCGGCCGCTGCGCCCGGACCATCAAGACCATCATCGACGAAGCGCTCGGCCCCTGCGCCCAGTCCTGCTGTGCCGGCTGTCCGCACAGCCACACCGTGGCGGCCAACGACGAGACCTCCGAACCGGCCCAGTTCGCTCTCGCGGCCTGCTGAACCCCTCCAGACGATCAGCTGAGTTTTTCCCCGGTTGCGGCTCCGTAGCCCGTTGCCCTCCCTCGCAAACTCATTTAGAAGCATTCTAAAGTCGGTTTACGGCCGATTTGGACTGCAAAGAGCTGGAGTGGACCATGCAGGGCGACGCAAAAGTCATCGATTATCTCAACAAGGCGCTGCGTCACGAGCTGACTGCGATCAACCAGTACTGGCTGCACTACCGTTTCCTCGACAATTGGGGGCTGCTGGACATGGCGAAGGTCTGGCGCAAGGAGTCGATCGAGGAGATGGAGCACGCCGACAAGCTCACCGCGCGCATCCTGTTCTTCGACGGCTTTCCCAACATGCAGGTGCTCGATCCCCTGCGCATCGGCCAGAACGTCAAGGAGATCATCGAATGCGATCTTGCCGCCGAGATGAGCGCGCGGGCGCTCTATCAGGAAGCGGCGACGTACTGCCACGGCGCCAAGGACTACGTCACGCGTGACCTGTTCGAGAAGCTGATGAGCGACGAGGAACACCACATCGACTTCCTCGAAACCCAGCTCGATTTGATCGGCCGTATCGGCCTCGAGCTCTACACCCAGAAGCACGTTGGCGGCCTTGAGGGCGAGGGGCACTAAGTTCTGCTCGCTCCTTCGTCATGGCCGGGCTTGACCCGGCCATCCACGTGATGCCGCACGACGAAGGCGTGGATGCCCGGATCAAGCCCGGGCATGACGGCCTGTTTGAACAGCAAGCAAGCCCGGCTACAGCTGCGTCTTGTAGAGTTCTTCCACGACCTCCTGGCTCTGCCGTTCGCCGAGGCCAGTCTGATCGTGGATGACCTCGATGATGCTCGGCATCACCGAGCGCTGCACCTTTTCCGATGACCATAGCTTCGAGCGCATCAGCGCCTTGCCGCAATGGAAATAGACTTCGCTGACCGCGACGTTCAGCACCGCGCGCGGCGGCTTGCCGAACTCCACCATCGAGGCCAGCAGATCCGGATCAGCCGACAGCGTGCCGCGTCCGCCGACGCGCAGCGTCTCATCGATCCCCGGCACGAAGAACAACAGATGCACGAAGCCGGAGCCTTCGACGACGTTGCGAAAACTGTCGATCCGATTGTTGCCGGAGCGGTCGGGCATCAGCAGCTGGTTGGGGCTGGCGACCTGGACGAAGCCGACGCCGCCGCCGCGCGGCGAAGCATCGACGTTGCCGTCCGCGCCTGATGTCGCGAGCACGCAGAACGGCGACATCTCGATGAACTTCTTCGCATGCGCATCGATCGCGGGCCGTGCCTTCGCGATCACGCGCGGGGTCGGCTTGGCATAGATGGTGGCGAGGTCTTCGGCGCTCAGTTTGGTCAACGACGTGCCTCCGGATCAGCGTAGCCTCAAGCTACCCGATCGGGCGCCTGCAGCCAACGAAATCCATGATGTTCGGCTTGAGCATGATCCTTTCGGAAACCGACTTCTCCAGATCATGCTCTACACCGCATCCGCCGGCACGAAGCAGCTGATGATGATGGCGCCGCGGTGGTGGACGTACCACACCACGGCCTGACCGACGGGATTGCCGCGATCGCGGATGATGGCGCGCTCGGGCACCTCAATCCATTGTCCTTCGATCGGCACCCAATAGCTGCCGCCGCGCACGTCGTATTCGGTGCGATGGCCATCCGAAATGTCGCAGCAGGGCACGCCGTTCGGCGCAATCACGCTCTTGAACCAGGCGCGGATGTCGGGCGGGACGTGATCGTATTGGCCGTTGTCGACCGCGGACGCGGCGCTCGTCAGCGTGATCAGCCAAACGCACAATACGAGCCTGTGCATGCGATCCTCCTCGTCGCCTGTCGTGCCATTGGCGCGCGATTGCCCCGCGCGTCGATTCGTATCGTTGGCGCGATTGAGCCTGAGCTGTCAGTGCAATGCATGCTCAAATAATATGCGGCATCGACGGGCGTTGACGCCCTGCAAAATCAGCGGCGCGCCAGTTCCATGTTTTGTTGCGTTCGGCGGCCGCGTTGCGGGGAAACTTACAGACGTCCGGGGAAGGATGTAGGATTTCGTCGCCACCGATCGTCCTTGAGTCATATCCGGAGAGACTGCATGTGCCGCAACATCAAGACGCTGTTCAACTTCGAGCCGCCGGCGACGGAGGACGAGATTCATGCTTCCGCACTTCAGTTCGTGCGAAAGCTGTCCGGCTTCAACAAGCCGTCGCAGGCCAATGAGGAAGTGTTCGAGCGCGCAGTGGCTGAGGTGTCGGAGGCCGCGCGAAAGCTATTGAGCTCGCTACACACCCATGCGCCGGCGCGCGATCGCGAGATCGAGGCGGAGAAGGCCAGGGAGCGCTCGCGGCTGCGGTTCGGCTAGCTCTCGCGCGAGCCCGATACGTGATTTGGCTCACGGAAAAGGCCGCCTCACTGCGCGATGATGCTCACCGGGATCTTGACAAGCCCGGAGCAGGAACATGAGCCGTCCCCTTCTTCCGCTAAAAGCAGGAGCCGTCACCTTCACGGTGCTGTGGACCGCCTGGATGATGTGGTGGAGCGGATCTTCCAGCAGCGTCAACCTCGTCGTCCTGATGCTGCTCGGCACGTTGGTCGGCTATCTCTGGTATCGCGCCATGCGCTGGCAGTTCGAGCGCATGGGCATGCTGCCGCGCAAGGATGATTCATCGGCAGCTTCCTAAGCCGAGACTCGCGTCCCGGACGCGGCGCAGCGCGTTAGCGGTGCGACGCAGAGCCGGGAGCCACACACGCGGATCTCGGTATACGGCCCGCTCAGCAGCGCAGCATTGCATGCCGCGCTTCGGCCGGGGCGGGAGCGCGTCACTGATCCTTGCCGTGCTTCTTCTTTTTCTTCTTTTTCTTGTGACCGTCGCCGTCGCCGCCGTCGTCGCCCTCGCTGTCGTCATCGACGATCGGTGCGTCAGTCTCCTGCACGGCTGCCTCCAGCGCCTCGCGCTCGGCGGCCTCATGCTCACGCTGGCGGCGGCGTTCGTCCCAGGCATCGAACAGCTGCTCGAGCCAGGGCAGCACCTGCTCGATCGACGGCAGTTGACCGGCGGGCCCCGGCTCGCCGCGCGGGCCTTGTGGTCCTGCCGGCCCTTGCGCGCCGACAGGTCCCTGCGCGCCAGCCGGCCCGCGCAGTCCGGCTTCGCCCTGCTTGCCTTGCGGACCGGGCTTGCCTTGCGGTCCGGCCTTTCCGATCGGGCCTGGCTTGCCCTGCGGACCCGGCTTGCCGCGCGCGCCGTCGGGGCCGCGCCGGCCCGGATGACCCTGCGGCCCCGGCCGTCCCGGCTCGCCTTGCCGCCCGCGCGGTCCCTGAGGTCCCTGCCGTCGTCCCTGATCGTCTGCCACGCCGCTGCTCCCTGTCACGGAAGCAAGCTACTTAGCGGCGTTTGACGACAGCAGCAATTCCGCCGGCGCATCGCTCAGGATCGGTCAACATCAATCGCCGCGCTGCTGCGCGCTAGTCCTGACAGGCGGGTACGTCGATGCCGGACGCGGCATAGATCCGGATCTTGTTGCGCAGCGTGCGCACCGACAGGCCGAGCACGCGCGAGGCGCGCGTGCGGTTGCCGTCGCAGCGCGCCAGTGTCTGGAGCACGAGCTCACGCTCGACCTCGTCGACGGTTGCGCCGATCAGCAACGGAACGATCTGGTTGGGTGCAAGGAATTGGGCGCCCTGCTCGGGCGCAGCGACATAAACAGTGGTCATCAATATACTCCCCGACCAACGCCCGCTTCCATCGTTGGAAGCGGATCGAGAACAAACGACCCCCAAGCCGTAGATCCACGGTGGGCGGGTTTGGTTAACGAAAGGTTAATCGCGGGCGATCGCACCAATTGACCCCAGGAATGCCGCGAAGCCGCCGCGTTTGCTGCGGGATGCATCGTGATGCGGACCTATCTCGCTCCGCTCACACCGTCCGATAGCCGCCGTCCACCATCACGATCGTTCCCGTCACATAGGCGGACAGATCCGACGCCAGGAAGATCGCGGGGCCGACGATGTCCTCGGGCTTGCCGGTGCGTGCCAGCGGGGTGTGATCGACGAAGGCCTGCACCAGCGCCGGATTGGTCGCGCGCACATTGGCGTTGATGTTGGTCTCAATGAAGCCAGGCCCGATCGCGTTGACGCGGACGCCTTCCTTGCCGAGCTCGACGGCGAGCGCCTTGGTGAAGCCGAGCACGCCGTGCTTCGAGGTGGTGTAGGCCGCCGAGCTCGGCGTGCGCAGATGCACGAAGGACTGGATCGAGCCGATATTGACGATGCGGCCCTTGGCTGCGCGCAAGGGTGCGAGGAACGCCTGCGTCATGTTGAAGACGCCATTGAGATTGAGCGAGATGATGTCGTTCCAGTCCTTCGCCACTGTTTCGGTCTCGGCGGTGAAGGCGTTGCGGCGGGTGATGCCGGCGTTGTTGACGAGGATCGAGACCTGCCCGACCTTGTCCGCGACTTGCTTCGCCAGCGCAAAGCAGTCCTCGCGCCTGACAACGTCGAGCGCAAAGCTCTCGGCCTTGCCGCCGGCTTTGCGGATCTCCTCGGCGGCCTCCGCGACGGTGTCGGCATTGACGTCGAGCAGCACCACTTGCGCGCCTTCCCGCGCGTAGCCGGCCGCAATGGCCCGGCCGATACCGGAACCGGCGCCGGTGACGACGGCGATGTGGTTTGCGAGCAATGCCATGACAATTTCCTCCCGATTTCGTTGCGAAGTTTCATGAAAGGCTAACTCGAAATTAAGGGGTCGGAAACGGCGGCCTTGGCATAATGATCTTCATTGCTAAACGTTGCGCGCATGATGGAACGGCTCGAAACCTGGAAACTCGCACTGGAACGGCTGCGGTCGGCGCAAGCGGCTGACTGGGCCGAGGCCGGCCGGGTCGTGGCCGAGATCGTGCGGATGAGCACGGACGTCACGCTGCGCCAGGCCGCCGAGCAGGCGCTTCCGGTGCTGCGCCAGGCCGTGAACAACGACGATCACAGCGTCACGCTGGCAGCGCAGCGCCGCATCGGCGTGGTGCTCGAGGTCATTCATGATCTGAGTGCACCGCGCTTCGGCCGCCGCAACGCCATGCCGAAGAAGCTGTCGAGCGAGGATCGCGCCCGCAAGGTGCTCGGCCTGCCGCTCGCGGTGCAGCTCACCTGCGAGGACATCAACCGGGCCTATCGCCGCGCCGCCAAGGGCATGCATCCCGATCACGGCGGCAGCGCGGAGGCCTTCATCGATCTCGCCGCCGCGCGCGACATCTTGATCCATCCCGGCGCGCACAAGGACGCGTGAGTTCAGTCTCCTGAAAAACAAGCCGGGCAAGGACGCTGGCGTCCTTGCCCGGTTCTTCGTCCGCCGATCGAAATCTTACCAGGTGCAGCTACCGCTCTTGAGCGCGGCGTCCTTGACCGCGAGGGCGTCGATGAAGGTCGGCACGCTCGCGCTGGCGCGATGATAGCCGGCCGGCCACGGCGTCGTCGGGATGCTCTCGTCCCAGATCTGGCAGAAGCCGCTGTCCTGCCAGCGGATCAGGTGATAGCTGGCTTCGGCAGGGCTCGCTGCGACGAACGCAGTGACGGCGAGACCCGCGGCAGCGCACAGCATGGAAATACGACGCATGATCAGCTCCTCAAATGAAAGATGGAATGCGCCTCCCGACAATGATGGGGAGGGCTGGTGCGGGACGCGCTTGGCAGGCGCCCCGGACAAGATGTGAGTAGTTCCGCCTGCCAATGAGGTTCAAAAAGGCGTTCGGAAAATGCGCGACTTTAAGGCCGCAAAACGCCGGCGCCGCCCGCAAAAGCAAAGGGCGGATCGCCCGCGCGACCCGCCCTTCGAACTCGATCCGTCGTGCCGCGCTCAGAGCGTGCAGCGGCGCTCCCCACGCATCTTGATCTGAACGTCGGAAGCCTGCTGGAAGGTCGGGAACGGTTTGCTGACGACCTTGTAGGTCGACACCCCGAACTGGAACGGCTTCTGCTGAAGGTCCTCATTCCAGATCTGGCAGATGCCGGTGTTGTCCCAGCGGATCACGTAATAGCCGACCTTCGCCGAGGCGGGCACGGCGAACACGGAACTGGCGATGCCGGCAACGGCACAGAGGGCGAGAACGCGACGCATGAAGTATCTCCTGTGGGGATGTGGGATGCGAAAATTCGTGCGGTAAAAGCAGGTCCTTTGCAAGCCGGGGCAAGCGGCCGTTCACGGACATGTCAGGTGCAGCCGGCATTTGGTTTGCCTGCGTGCCCGTCGGGTCACACGTAGCAGGTTCACCGCGACAGCGAGGCCACCGCCTCGATCTCGATCAGCATCTTCGGATCGGGCAGCGCCTGCACCACGCAGGTGGTGCGTGCGGGATACGGCGGCGGGCCGAAGGCGCCGGCATAGAGCGCATTCATGGCGGCGACATCGCTGGCGCGGGTCAGGAGCACGTTGACCTTGGCGAGGTCGCGGAAGGTCGCGCCGGCCTCGTCCAGCACGCGGCGGATGTTGACGACGACATTGGCGAACTGCGCCTCGAAGCCGTCGGGCAGCGCGCCAGCCGCATCGAAGCCGGGAATGCCGGAGACGAACAGGAGGTCGCCGACGCGGGTGGCAAAGGACAGCGGCGGCGCTTTGACGTGCGGCGGGGGTGCGAAATGCTGGATCGGCATGGGATCACCTCGGGAACGTTCGCTGACGCCTCAGCGTAGCGGCAGGCGAGGGCTTCTCAAAATACAAAGTGCGAAAACAACCCCATGCACAGTAGAAAAGTCGAGGTTCGTCAGCATGTTCCGAAAAACGGAATTCGATGTTGCTTCGTCGGGCAAAACAGGGGCAGAATGGCATGATTGGCGATGGTCGGTTGGCCACTCAGGCTATGCCGTCATGCCCGGGCTTGTCCCGGGCATCCACGTTCTTTGCGCCGAGAGGAAGACGTGGATGGCCGGGTCAAGCCCGGCCATGACGCTGTGGCGACACGGTGCCTCCAGCGCGAGTTCGAATGAGACGACCCTGTGTGAACCGTCCTCTCCGCACGCCTCACCTCCACCCCGATCATGTTGCCGCCGCGATCGATCGGATACATTCGCTGCGTCTGATTCGAATCCTGCCTCGAAAAATTAGCCCCCGGAGACGCCCCATGAAGCTCGCATCCACCGTCCGCGCCGCGCTCGTCGCCATCGCCGCTTTTGCCGGCCTTTCGACTGCGGCGCAGGCCGACAGCGGCTTCGTGACGCTGACGATCTACAAGGCGGGCTGGATCATCGGCGGCTCCGGCGGCTCGGGCGTGCTCAACTTCCGCGGCCGCACCTACGGGCTCTCCACCGGCGGGCTCGATTACGGCCTCGTCTTCGGCGGCTCGAAGACCGTGCTGCGCGGCCGCGTCTCCAACATCAACCGTCCCTCCGACGTCGCCGGCGTCTACGGCGCCGCAGGTGCCGGCATCGCCGTCGGCTCCGGCGCCCGCGCCATCGTGCTGACCAACCAGAAGGGCGCCGTGCTGGAGCTCTCGGGCACGCAGGTCGGCCTGATGGCGAATGCCGATCTCAGCGGCCTTGCGATCACGATGCGGTAGCCGCGCGGTGCCGTAGGGTGGGTTAGCCGCAGGCGTAACCCACCTCTTTGGTTTCCGCAGTAGCAGAAGTGGTGGGTTACGCTGCGCTAACCCACCCTACGAAGTACGGCCTACGCGCTCACCATCGCATGAATCCGCCCGCAATGCGCGACGAGGTTTGCGTGTGCATCGACGAAGGCCTTTAGCGGCGTCGGGATCGGAAAGTAATAGATGTTGGCGATGAAGCCATAGATGCCGGCATCGACGCTGGTCGGCGCCGCGCCGTGCACGAAGCCTTGCGCCGGCACGATGTCCGCCAGCGCCTGCAGATCGGCGAGCCCTCGCGCATAAGCCTGCTCGGGCGTGTAGCGGCCGATGCCCTGGAAATGATAGCGCTGCGCGTTATAGGCCTTGGCCCTCTCGAAGCCGGCAGCGTCGATCTGCGGATGCTGCGCGATGAAGGCATCGCGGAACGCCGGGTAGAAGCGCTCGTCCTTCCAGCGCGAATAGGACATCACCCAGTAGAGATCGTCCAGCATGCGCGTGACGAAATGGTTGGTGCGGCGCTGGTCCGGTGACAGGCCGGCATCGATCGTGAGGCGATATTTCGCGGTCGCGTGCGCGATGATGGTCTCGCTGTCGCCGATGGTCTCAAAGTCGTCGACGATGTAAGGCAGCTGCCCGCGCGGCGCAGCGGAGGCATCGAACACGTGCTCGTGCACGAACGCCACGCCCGCGAGCTTGAAGAAGGCGTAGACCTTGAGGCCGTAGCCGTTGTTGTCGGCGACGCCGAAGAGTTCCGGGTAGGAGTAGAGGGTCAGCATGGGCGGGCTCCTCTGGGGTGGCGGAGGCCAGGATGCCGGAGCGTTACGGCGGGCGCAACGGGTTGCACCTGGCGCAGCTCTCGTAGGGTGGGTTAGCCGCTCACGAGCGCAGTCGTTCAACGCACGAAGGTGCAAGGCGTAACCCACCACCTTCGTATCCGCCGCGACAGAATCGGTGGGTTACGCCGTGCGGACTTGCGCTTCGCGCAGCCGCACGGCTAACCCACCCTACGAATTCGAAGCCGCCTTGAACACCGCGAGCTGCGCCTCGAACGCCCGTTTGAACGCCGGCCGCGCCTCGCCGCGGGCGACATAGGCGGCGATCTCGGGGCACTCGTCCAGCAGGCCGGACGTATTGAGCCGGCGCAGCACCGTCACCATCATGAGATCGCCGGCGCTGAACGCGCCGTCGAGCCAGTCGGCACCGCTGAGGTGACGGGAGAGTTCGCCGAGCCTGACGCGCACGCGGTCCTGCAGCATGGGCAGGCGCTCCGCGTACCAGCTCTTGTCGCGCTCGAACAGCATGGCCATGGTGAGCTCGACGATCGGCGGCTCCACGGTGCTCAGCGCGGCGAACATCCACGCGATGGCGCGGCTGCGCGCGTTTGCATCGCCGGGCAGCAGCTTGGTGTGACGCTCGGCGATATGGAGCACGATCGCACCGGACTCGAACAGCGCGAGATCGCCGTCCTCATAGGTCGGGATCTGCCCGAACGGGTGCAGCGCGACGTGCGCGGGTACCTTCATCGCGGCGAAGGAGAGCAGGCGAACGCTGTAGGGCTGGCCGATCTCCTCCAGCGCCCAGCGAACACGCATGTCGCGCGCCTGCCCGCGGCCGCGATCGGGGGAGGATTCGAAAGCGGTGATGGTGGGCATCGGACGGCTCCGGGTGGTCGTGGTTTGTCCGGAGGACGAACCGGCTGCGCGGATTCCGACAGGCGATTTTGGCAGGTCTGTAGTCCGCATGAGCGAAGCGATATGCGGATCAACCGCCAATCCCGGATTTCGCTCCGCTCATCCGGGCTACACACCGCGGCCAGACCACCAGTGTCGTCCCGGCGAAGGCCGGGACCCATACCGCGTGATCTATGTATTGCGGACGGTCGCAGTACCGAACGACGAGTCTTCGCCCAACTACTCCCTGGGGTTATGGGTCCCGGCCTTCGCCGGGACGACGGCGGAGGTTGGGGCGCGACTGTGCCCTACGCCGCGATCCACGCCGCAAGCTCCCGCCAAGGCCTCAGCGTCCAGTTCCCGGACGCCGCACCCGATGGCGAGGGCAGCACAAATATCTCCGGCAGACTTCCATCCGACGCCTGCCGCCCCAGCGAAATCGCAGTCGACGGCCTCCCGTAAAACAAGCTCGCCGCCTTCTTGCTGGTGAACGCAATCGTCCGCGGCCGGTACATTTCGATCTTCGCCCTGAAGCCCGGCACGTCGATCGCCTCCGCCGCGATCTGGTGATCCATCCCGGCGCCCGTCTTGCAGAGATCGGTGAAGCCGATCCCGAGCTCGATCAGCGAGGCAAACTCGCTTGGCTGATAGCGCCGACGCGTGATCCCGGCCTCATGGAGAGCGCGCCAGAAGCGGTTGCCGGGATGCGCGTAATAGTGCCCGAGCTCGGCCGAACGCGTCGAGGCGGCGGTGCCGACGAAGACGAGGCGGAGGTCGGGGCGGAGCTGGTCGGGGAGGCGGTGGGGGCTTGGCACGAGCAAATGAACCATCGCAAACATTCTAGCTTGCGTGAGAGTCAGCGACATGGGGGACAACTGTCAATCTGGACAAGGCGCGCTCACCCGACTACACGGGCTGCGCTTCGCGCACCCGCAGGGCTAACTCATCAACGAAATGCGCTTGTCCGAGCGCGCTTAACCCGAGAACCTAAGCGCTACCGGCCAAACGTCTCTTGGCCAAATCTGCAACCTGTTGCACTGCCCTATCGTAGGACTCTGGCGAGACACACTTGCTGAGAACAGACGCTAGTGTGAGACCCATCAGGATCTGAACCTCCGCATTGTCTCCACCAATCTGGTAGACACGTTCAACGATCCGCTTGCCGGCAGGAACGCAGAATGTCTCAAATATCTCGTTCATGCCCTGATGTACTTTGCGCTGCCTGAACTCCGAGAGTAGCTCCTCGAGAACAGGTATGCCTTCCGGAGCGACAGAGAAGACTCTCATCTGATCCAATTGCGCGATGGGAGGCGTCCCCTTGCTCCTCCAACAATCCGCGCTTTGCAAGCTCGGACCACAAGATGTGGTTAGAACTGCCGACGATCGGTGACATAGCTGAGGTGCGGTTCTGAACTGCAGCAATGAGCACGGACACATCGGCGTCAGTCATCTGCGCCATCAAATCCAAGAGACTTCGCAACACTGCATCGGATTTCATTTTCTGGGTCCCAGCAGACGGATCACAATACCCATGAGGGCGCATAGAAAAAGACCGGGCGTTGCCCGGTCCTTTGCAGTCGATGAATGCCGGTTCAAGCCCGGGCATGAGGTGCCCGGACTGCTCACAACACCCGATTGCTCTCCTTCACCTTCTCCGCATCCAGATACAGGCTCTCGCCCATCTCCTTGAACTTCGCGCTCATCTTGGCCATGCCGTCCTCGGCGGTGCCGCTCATCGACATGCCCACGCTGTTCGGATCGTTAAGCGTCGCCGCATAGTCGCGGACGTCCTGCGTGATCTTCATCGAGCAGAATTTCGGGCCGCACATCGAGCAGAAATGGGCGACCTTGTGGGCTTCCTTCGGCAAGGTCTCGTCGTGGAAGCTCTTTGCCGTGTCGGGGTCGAGGCCGAGATTGAACTGGTCGGTCCAGCGGAATTCGAACCGGGCGCGGGAGAGGGCGTCGTCGCGCAGCTGCGCGGCGGGGTGGCCCTTGGCGAGATCGGCGGCGTGGGCGGCGATCTTGTAGGTGATGACGCCGGTCTTGACGTCGTTGCGATCGGGCAGGCCGAGATGCTCCTTCGGCGTGACGTAGCAGAGCATGGCGCAGCCGAACCAGCCGATCATGGCGGCGCCGATGCCTGACGTGATGTGGTCATAGCCCGGCGCGATGTCGGTGGTCAGCGGTCCAAGCGTGTAGAACGGCGCCTCTCCGCACTCCTTGAGCTGCTTGTCCATGTTGATCTTGATCTTGTGCATCGGCACGTGGCCGGGGCCTTCGATCATGACCTGGCAGCCCTTGTCCCACGCGATCTTCGTGAGTTCACCGAGCGTCTCCAGCTCCGCGAACTGGGCGCGGTCGTTGGCGTCTGCGATCGAGCCCGGGCGCAGGCCGTCGCCGAGCGAGAACGAGACGTCATATTTGCGCATGAGGTCGCAGATCTCGTCGAAATGCGTGTAGAGGAAGCTTTCCTTATGATGCGCCAGGCACCACTTCGCCATGATCGAGCCGCCTCTAGAGACGATGCCGGTGACGCGGCTGGCGGTGAGATGGATGTATTGCAGGCGCACGCCGGCGTGGATGGTGAAATAGTCGACGCCCTGCTCGCACTGCTCGATCAAGGTGTCCTTGTAGAGCTCCCAGGTCAGCTTGACGGGGTCGCCGTTGCATTTCTCCAGCGCCTGGTAGATCGGCACGGTGCCGATCGGCACCGGCGAGTTGCGCAGAATCCATTCGCGCGTGGTGTGGATGTTGCGCCCCGTCGAGAGGTCCATCACGGTGTCGGCGCCCCAGCGGATCGCCCACACCATCTTCTCGACCTCCTCCTCGACCGACGAGGTCACCGCGGAGTTGCCGATATTGGCGTTGATCTTGGTCAGGAAGTTGCGGCCGATGATCATCGGCTCGAGCTCGGAGTGGTTGATGTTGGAGGGGATGATGGCGCGGCCGCGCGCGATCTCGTCGCGCACGAACTCCGGCGTGATGAAGGCGGGCACGGAGGCGCCGAAGCTCTCGCCGTCGGCAAGGGCTGCTTCGGCGCGCTCGAGCTGCTGCTTGCGGCCGAGATTCTCGCGAGCCGCGACGTAGATCATCTCCTTGGTGACGATGCCGGCGCGGGCGAATTCGAGCTGGGTGATCTTGTGGCCGTCGAGGCCGCGCAGCGGCTTGTGATAGGCCGAGAAGGCGCGCGCGGCCTTGTCGGTGGAGACGCTGCCGTTGTCCTCCGGCTTGATCTGCCGACCCTCGTATTCCTCGACGCCGCCGCGCTCCAGCACCCATTGCTTGCGGTTGCGGGCCAGGCCGGCATTGACGTCGATGGTGACGGACGGGTCGGTGTAGGGGCCGGAAGTGTCGTAGACTGGCAGGTTGGGCTCGCCGGCGCCTTCGGAGAGGATGATCTCGCGCAAGGGCACGCGGAGATCGGGCGCGGCATCCGGGGATGCGAAGATCTTGCGCGAGGAGGGGAGCGGGCCGGTGGTGACGGCGGGGACGGTCTTATCAGGGTTGGAGCGGATGTTCATGGGATCCTCCTTTTATGGGGCGTCGTTCCGGACGGACCGCATTGCGGTCCGATCCGGAACCTCGAGGTTGTTGAGCGAGATTCCGGGTTCGCGCCGATGCGCGCCCCGGAATGACGCCGGTGGAAGGTTCTCCGTCATCCCCGCCTAGTGCGCAATTGCGCACGGGGGGCGGGGATCCAGTGCTCCGGGGCGGTGCGGCTCAAGCCGAGAGGCCGCGGTGTACTGGATCGCCCGGTCAAGCCGGGCGATGACGGTGGAGTATTTGGAGAGAGTGAGACCTGCATCATGGCGCTTCCTTCGACAGGCCGAGCCATTGCTTCACGCGGGCGTCCGGATCGGGATTCTGCGTGACGTCGGAGACGACCGCGATCGAATCCGCGCCGGCGGCGAAGATCTCCGCGGCGTGCTCGAATTTGATGCCGCCGATCGCGACCAGCGGGATGGTGCCGATGCGCTTCTTCCATTCCGTGATCTTCGGAATGCCCTGCGGCTCGAAGCGCATCGATTTGAGCGTGGTGAAGAAGATCGGGCCGAGCGCGACGTAATCGGGCTTTGCTTCGAGCGCGGTCGCGAGCTCGGCGTCGTCATGGGTGGAGATGCCGAGCGACAGCCCGGCCTCGCGGATCGCCTTGAGGTCGGCTTCGGCGAGATCCTCCTGGCCGAGATGCAGATATTTGGCCCCGGCGACGACTGCCGCGCGCCAATAATCGTTCACGACCAGCTTGGCCTGCGTTCCTTTCGTGATCGCCAGCGCATCGGTGACGATCTGCAGCGCGTCGGCGTCGTTGAGCTCCTTGGCGCGCAGCTGGATGGTGCCGACGCCGAGCTTGGTCAGCCGCTCGACCCATTTGAGGCTGTCGACGACGGGATAAAAGCGATCAGGATACGGCATGCCAGAACGGAGTCCCAACGACAGGGGTGGAGGGGGAAGCGAAATCGCGGGCGTTCATCAGCCCGGCTTCATAAGCGGTGCGGCCGGCATCACAGCCGAGGCGGAAGGCATTCGCCATCGCGACGGGATCGGCGGCTTTGGCAATGGCGGTGTTGAGCAGCACGGCGTCATAGCCGAGCTCGAGCGCGTGGGCGGCGTGGCTCGGTGCGCCCAGGCCCGCGTCGACCACCAGCGTGATGTCGGGGAGGCGGTCGCGCAGAAGCTTGAGCGCGTCGCGGTTGATGATGCCCTTGGCGCTGCCGATTGGGGCTGCCCACGGCATCACCACCTTGCAGCCGGCATCGACCAGGCGGTTCGCGACCGAGAGATCCTCGGTGCAATAGGGGAACACTTCGAAGCCGTCCTTGATCAGGATGGTGGCGGCCTCGACCAGGCCGACGACGTCGGGCTGTAGCGTGTCATTGTCGGCGATCACCTCCAGCTTGATCCAGGACGTGCCGAACAATTCGCGGGCGAGCTTGGCCGTGGTGACGGCTTCCCGCACGGTGCGGCAGCCGGCGGTGTTCGGCAGCACGGTGACGTCGAGCTCGCGGATCAGCTTCCAGAAGGCATCGCCGGTCTTGCCGCCGGCGGATTCGCGCCGCAGCGACACCGTGACGATGTTGGAGCCGGAGGCGCGGATCGCTTCCTGCATGATCGCGGGGGAGGGATAGAGCGCGCTGCCGATCAGCAGGCGCGAGGCGAAGGTCTTGCCGTAGAAGGTCACCATGGTGAAGGTGTCTCCTGGAGTGACGGTGCCGACCCAAACATAGCTGTCATCCCCGCGAAGGCGGGGATCCAGTACGCCGTGGCAGCGCGGCTGGAAACGTGACGACGCGGCGTACTGGATCGCCCGGTCAAGCCGGGCGATGACAGTGGAGTGTTTGGTGAGACCATCACCTCACCCTCCCTGCCGCGGCGTGATGATCTCGATCTCGTCGCCGGCTTTCAGCTGGGTCTCCGCCCAGCGGCTTTTCGGCACGACGTCGTAGTTCAGCGCGATGGCGAAATGGCTGCCCTCGTAGTCGAGCTCGCTGAGCAGCGCGTCCACGCTGGCGGACGTCACCTCGCGCTGCTCACCGTTCACGATCACGCGCATTGCATCACCTCGTTGTCGATCTGGCCGCGCTGGACAAAAGCGAGCGTCAGCTCGGCAAGCGCCGGCGCGAGCAGGAAGCCGTGGCGGTAGAGCCCGTTGACGCTGATCCGGCTGCCGCGGATGCCGATGCGCGGAAGGTTGTCGGGGAAGGCCGGGCGCAGGCCCGAGCCGAACTCAACGATGCGGGCCTCGCCGAACGCGGGATGCACGGCATAGGCGGCACCTAACAGCTCCAGCGCGGAGCGGACGCTGACGCCGGTGTCTTCCGCCTCGATCGAGGTCGCGCCCAGCATGAACAGGCCGTCCTCGCGCGGGATCACGTAGAGCGGCCAGCGCGGATGGATCAGCCGCACCGGGCGCGACAGCTGCACCTCATCGGTCTCGATCAGGATCATCTCGCCCTTGACGCCGCGCAGCTCGCTTTGCTCGTCGCGTGCGGAAAGACCGCGGCAGTCGATCACGATGCCGTCCAGCTCGGCAGCACTGACGTCGCTGGAAAACCTGATGGTGCCGCCGGCAGCTTTGATGCGCTCGTGCAGCTTGGGCAGCACGCGGCGCGGCTCGACATGGCCTTCGGTCGGAAAGAACAGCGCGTCGCGGAAACGGCCCTCCAGCGAGGGCTCCAGCGCCGCAAGGCCGGCGGCATCGAGCCGCTGGTGCCCCTCGGTCATCCGGGCGAAGCGCTCGAAATCGTTGCGCTCGCGCGGATGGGCGACGACGAGCGAGCCGTTGAAGGGCGTATCGGGCAGCTCGCGCCGCCAGATGTCGAGGGAGCGCAAGCCGAGGCGGCTGATGATGGGCTCGGCGACCTCGGCCTCGCAATAGGGCGCGAGCATGCCGCCGGCCCAGTGGCTGGTGGCATCGGTCATCGCGGCGTCACCGCGTTCGTGTAGGGTCACGACATGGCCGGCCTGCGCGAACAACAGCGCCTGCCAGGCTCCGGCAATGCCTGCGCCGATGATGGATACCGGTGAATCCGGTCGCTTGGTCGTCTGCAACATCCCTGTCCCTTCGCCGGCATGACCCGGATCAGGTTCAAAGGGTCACCGCGGTCCCGGGCGTTATTGCCCGTTTAGCGGTATCTCAGCTCCTCCTCGGAGCACCCCTCGGAACGGCTCTAATGTATGCCAGTGACGGACGGTGTCAACGCGTTAGAGACGGAACCACACCGTCCGTGCCCCGGACGCGATGCAGCGCGCCGCCTCTTGACGGCGTGATGCGTCGCAGAGCCGGGGCCCATTGCTGGGGCCCACTGCTTATGTGCGGATGCTGGGTCCCGGCTCGGCGCAGCAGCGCTTCGCGCTGCCGCTTGTCCGGGACACGGGAGCTATTTCAAGGCCTGCGCCCGCGCGTTGCGGACACGCTGCGCCAGCTTGCGGTGCGACGGCGCGCCGAACATCGGCTGCGGGTTGCCGTTCGGCTCCAGCCAGGGTTGACCCATGGTCTCGCCCATGTTGGCGACCTGCACCATCTCCTGGCGCTGGCGCTTTGCAGCGTAGTAATAGCCGCCCGCGAAATAACGCACGGCTCGGGCGTGGTCCCCATTGGCGGCGCGATAGGCGCCGGCGAGGTATTTTACGGCATAGGTGAGGTTGGTGTTGGGGTCGCGCAGGCCGGCGGCATCGCCGGTGTAGCCGACGCCGCGGGCGGTCGCGAGCTTGATCTGCATCAGTCCGATGGTGCCGCCGCGGCCGACGAGATGCGGCTGATAGCGGCTCTCGCGCATGATCACGCGGTGCACCAGCGCCTCCGGCACGCCATTGGCGCGCGCATGGGCTGCAACCATCTCGGCATATTCGGCCTCGCCGGCGAAGGCGGCCTGCGGCAACGTCAGTGCGGCCGCGAGCAGCGCGGCAATGCGTAAAATCTTCATCGAAATGTTCCTCGGTCGAACGGACCTGCACCCTTGTGCGTTAGGCCGTGGGAACACGGCGATGATGTGGCGAAAAGTCGCCGGCGGCGATTTTCGCCGCGCGGTCGCTTTTACGACTTAAACCCGAGTCACGATTCGAGCTGGTGGTGCGCGTCGACGCGACAGCAGGTTTGTCCCTTCGCGCATCCGCCCAAAAATCGCTCTTCGAAAACAGCATTTGGGAGGACGTCCATGACCCGAGCAGACATCGGCGACATCCCCAAGCAGAACCCCTGTGCGCAATGTGGCACACCGATCCCGTTCCCGGACTGGATCGAACCGGGCGAAGGCCGCGTATCTTATCTTTGGGCCTGCCAGGCCTGCGGTTATCGCTTCGAGGCGGTGGCGATCTTCGAACGCGAGGCCATCGCGCACCCGCCGCTCGCGGCTTGATTACGCCGCCAGCCGCGGCTCCTGCCAGACCGGCAATTGCATCCGCACGATCAATCCGTGTGGGGCGCGGTCGTGCAGCGACAGCTCGCCGCCATGGGCGAGCGCGATCGCGCGCGCGATCGACAGGCCGAGGCCGAAGCCGGTGGACTCGTCCATCGTGCGCGCATCGTCGCCACGCACGAACGGCTCCAGCATCTCCTGCTTGCGCGCATCCGAGATGCCGGGGCCGTCATCCTCGACGTCGATGACGAGCGTGGTGCTGGAGACGTCGAGGCGGATCGTCACCTTGGCGCCGAAGCGCACCGCGTTCTCGACGAGGTTGGTGACGCCGCGATGCAGATCGTCGGGCCGCGCCGCGGCGGTCGCGGAGGCCGGTCCCTCGTAATGCACGACATGGCCCATGTCGCCGAACTGGTCGGCGACGAGCTGGAGCGTGCTGGCGATGTCCACCAGCGTCACCGCCTCGACCTTGCGGTCGTTGCGGAGCAGCGACAGCACCGATTCCAGCATCGAGCGCATCTGGTCGAGGTCCATCAGCGTGCGCTTGCGATTGCCCTCGTCCTCGATGAACTCGGCGCGCAGCCGCAGGCGCGTGATCGGCGTGCGCAAATCGTGGCTGATCGCGGCGAGCATCCGCGTGCGGTCCGACATCAGCCGCGCGATGCGCTCCTGCATGCGGTTGAGTGCGCGCGCCACCGAGCGGATCTCCTCGGGGCCGCGCTCGGGCAGCGGCTCGGCGGTGCCGTCCAGACTGAAATTCTCGGCGGCCTTGGCGAAGGACGACAGCGGCGCGGCGAGCGCATAGGCCGCCCACAGGCCGAGCATGGTGACGCTGATCAGCGCGAACAGCAGCGTGATCATCCACGGTCCGCCCCAGAACCGCGGCGGACGGGGACCGTGCTCGACGCGGCCCGCGATCATGGTGCCGTCGGACAGTTCGACCGCGACCCGCTGCACGCCGTCCTGCGGCGCCAGCGCGACCACCTTGTACCGAGGGCCGAGATGCCGGCGCAGATTGCGCAGGTGGGGACTCTCGCTATCGACGGCGGGGGCAGCCGCTTCCGGCGCGAGGACCTCGATGTTCGCCTTGGGAAATGCGCGCACGATATCGGCGAGAATGCGCGGCCGCTCGCCCGCATCGGCGCCGTTGAGCAGCAGGGCGGCATCGGCCAATTGGTGCGCACTGTCGGGCGGCTCGGCGCGGTTCGGCCGGCTGATCAGGAAGCTCGCGGTCAGGATCAGATGCAGCGCGACGATCGAGGCCACCACCAGCGCGGCGATCTGTCCGCCGATGCTGTTGAGGTGGAAGAAGCGGAACGGCGTCATGACGGCCGTTCCTCAGCTGCTCAGAGGCGCGGTCACCGCTTCGGGACTTGCCGCTTCGGTCCGCGGCGTGAACAGATAGCCGCCGGAGCGCACCGTCTTGATGATGGTGGGATCGGACGGATTGGGTTCGATCTTGCGGCGGATGCGGCTCACCAGCACGTCGATGGAGCGCTCGAACGAGCCGGCGTTGCGTCCTTGCGTGAGGTCGAGCAGGCTGTCGCGCGACAGCACGCGGCCGGGGCGCTCGCAGAACGTCCTCAGCAGATCGAACTCGGCGCTGGTCACCGCGACGCGCGCGCCTTCGGGATTGCGTAGCTCGCGCATGCGCAGATCGATGCGCCAGCCTTCGAAGGCGAGCGTGGAAGCGCCTTCGATCGCGCTCGCCGCTTGCGCCGCGGCCTGGCGGCGCAGCACCGCGTTGATGCGGGCGAGCAGCTCGCGCGGGTTGAACGGTTTCGGCAGATAGTCGTCCGCGCCCATCTCGAGGCCGACGATGCGGTCGACGTCCTCGCCGCGCGCGGTCAGCATGATGATCGGTGTCTGCGATTCCGAACGCACCTTGCGGCAGAGGCTGAGGCCGTCCTCGCCCGGCAGCATGACGTCGAGGATGATCAGGTCGACGCGATGGTCGGCCATCGCGCGCGACATCTCGCGGCCGTCGCTCACGGCGGTGACGTTGCACGCGTTGTTGCGCAGGTATTTCGCAATCAACGTCCGGGTTTCGCGGTCGTCCTCGACGACCAGGATGCTGGGATTGGGAATGGCCATGCGCTTTGTTTGTCCAAGATTTGGGCCGAATGGCGAAGAATTTTGTTTCAGGATGTTTCTGGAGAACTTGCCGCAATGCCGGGACACGACCGGACCGTGAAGTGGCAAGTTCTCGTTAAGGCCGTAAACCATACCGTGGCGCCGCTCGCGACGAAACCCCGCAAGATGCACGGAGCCATCATGACCTTGATTTCGGCGGCCTCCGCCGGCAGCCACCAATCGCCGCTGCAGCGGCTACAGCAGGAATTGCAATCGCAAGTCTCCGCGGGCACGATCTCGTCGTCGGACCAGTCCGCGCTCTCGACGGCGCTGACCGACATCGACACCGCACTCCAGCAGAGTCGGACGAGCGACCAGTCGCGCGGCACGCGGCCCTCCAAGGACGAGATGCAGTCGAAGATCGACGACCTGATCTCGAACGAGGTGTCGAAAGGGACGCTGACCGCCGACCAGGCCGAGGAGCTGAAGAGCGTGTTTCAGTCCGCCTTCGCCAGCGGCCCGGGCGGGGCGGGTGGCCCTGGTGGAGCAGGCGGTCCCGGTGGAGCAGGCGGACCGCCCCCCGGCCCGCCGCCGGATGACGGCTCTTCGGATTCGGCGTCATCCACGGATTCCGCCAGCGGCACGTCGGCCGACGCCACGACGGCGGAAATCCTCGAGCAGTTCCTCCAGGCGCTCCAGCAATCGCAATCGTCGGCGGCGTCCTACGGTGCCAATGGCAGCGCGTCGAGCGGCTCTAGCTTGTCCGCGCTGCTGATCGACTACAAGAGCTGACCCGGGCGACGCCAGGTCGGCGTGTCCTCGCCGCGATCATGCTTCACCCAGGGCGCATGATCGTCGGCGGGAAACCGTGCGCCGCACAATGTTCCTGAGTGACGCAGGAACATCTCACACTCGATATCGTGCTCGCGCATAGCGCGACGAAATTGCCGCGCACAAGGAACTGCGCGTGATCAGCGCTGTTTTCTCCGCACAAGTTTTCTGCTGAAGGAGAGGACAACATGATGAAGTCGATCGTTGCCGGCCTCGCCGGCACTGCCCTGCTGACGACCGTTGCGTTCGCGCAATCGCCGGCCGCCACCACCGACAAGGCGGCACCTGCGGCCACCACCGCCACGACGACGTCCACGACCGCGTCCGGCCAGTGGCGTACGTCGAAGATGGACGGCCTGAAGGTCTACAATGAAGCCAACGAGAACATCGGTACGATCAACGACCTGCTGATGGACAAGAACGGCGACATCAAGATTGCCGTGATCGGCGTCGGCGGCTTCCTCGGCATGGGCGAGCATCTCGTCGCCGTGCCCTATGAGAAGCTGAAGTTCGTCAACGAGGCCGTCGCCTACACCGGTACCGGCGCGAACCCGGGCGCCAAGCCCGCCGCGACTACCACCACGGGCGCTGCGACCGGCACCGACAAGCCGGCTGCGACCTCGACGTCGTCCACCTCGAAATGGTACCCGGACCACGCCGTGTTCAATGCCAGCAAGGACGAGCTGAAGAACATGCCGCAGTTCAAGTACTCGGAGTAAGGCGGCTCGACTGACGACCCAAACGACGGGCGCCCGGTTCTCACCGGGCGCGCTGTCGTGTCTTCTTCATGAAGTCCTTGCGAAATGCTGACCCTCACCCTGAGGAGCGCGCCTCCGGCGCGCGTCTCGAAGGGCGCCACCAGCCGGGCCTTCATCCTTCGAGACGCTTGCTCCGCAAGCTCCTCAGGATGAGGAATTGGCAGCGACGCAGCAGAGCTAATGCGTCACCAGCGGGCAACCGCCCTTGTCGAGCGGCCGGAAGGCCTCGTCGCCGGGCACGGTGGCGATGAGCTTGTAGAGGTCCCACTCGCCCTTGGATTCTTCGGGCTTCTTGACCTCGAACAGATACATGTCGTGGACCATGCGGCCGTCGATGCGGATCTTGCCGTTCTTGGCGAAGAAGTCGTTGACCGGTGTCGCGCGCATCTGCTCCATCACTTTCGGCGCCGTGTCGGTCTTGATGGCCTCGATTGCCTTCAGATAGTGCATGGTCGCCGAATAGAGCCCGGCCTGGATCATGGTCGGCATGTGCCCGACCTTGTCGTTGAAGCGCTTCGAGAAGGCGCGCGTCTCGTCATTCATGTCCCAGTAGAAGGCGTCGGTGACGATCAGGCCCTGCGTCGCGTTGATGCCGAGCGAATGGGTGTCGGTGATCTCCTGCAGCAGGGCGATCATCTTCTGGCCGCCCTGGGTCAGGCCAAATTCGGAGGCCTGCTTCAGCGCATTGGTGGTGTCGCCGCCGGCATTCGCCAGCGCGACCACCTTGGCCTTGGAGGCCTGGGCCTGAAGCAGGAAGGACGAGAAATCCGACGAGTTGAGGGGATGGCGGACCTCGCCGAGCACCTTGCCGCCGCTCTCCTTGACGACGTTGGCGGCGTCGCGCTGCAGCGCCATGCCGAAGGCATAGTCGGCGGTGACGAAGAACCAGGTATCCTCGCCGCGCTTCACCATGGCCTTGCCGGCGACATTCGACAGCGCATAGGTGTCGTAGGTCCAGTGCACCGTATTGGGCGAGCAGGCGACGCCGGTGATGTCGGACGAGCCGCCGCCGGAATTGATGTTGATCTTGTTCTTCTCGCGCGTCAGGGCCGAGACCGGCAATGCGACCGAGGACGTCGGCACGTCGAAGATCGCGTCGACCTTGTCGTTGTCGTACCAGTTGCGGGCGATGTTAACGCCGACATCGGGCTTGTTCTGGTGATCGGCCGCGACGACCTGGACCGGCTTGCCCGCAACCTTGCCGCCGTAATCGGCGACGGCCATCTCGACGGCGACGAGCGAACCCTTGCCGGTCGCGTCCGCATAGAGGCTCGACATGTCGGTGAGCACGCCGATCTTGACGACATCGTCGGAGATCTGGGCCTGCGCCGCGCCTGACGTGGCGGCGAGGGCGAGGCCGGCCGCGACGGCGGCGATGAGTTTTTGCATGGTGTTGCTCCCTGTGTGTTGTTGTTGGGGATTTGTTGCGAGGGACGTTCTAGCGACAATCCGTCGCGGCAGCTAAGCAATCTGCGCCATAGCGGAGATGCAAAACGGCGGGGGCTGGAGCGGGACGTACCGTGAGCTCTCGAGATCGCGTCGTAATGCCGATCAGACGCCGCCGCTCTTGAGCCGTTCGTTGCGCCGGCGGAGGCCTTCCAGGGTGGCGAGGAGGATGACCGAGACCGCCGTCAGGATCACCGCCGCCGCCGTGATGGTCGGGCTGATGTTCTCGCGGATGCCGCTGAACATCTCGCGTGGCAATGTGCGCTGCTCGGGACCTGCCATGAACAGCACGATCACGACCTCGTCGAAGCTGGTCGCGAAGGCGAACAGCGCGCCCGAGGCAAGGCCCGGCAGGATCAGCGGCAGGATCACGCGGCGGAACGCGTAAAGTGGCGAGGCACCGAGTGAGGCTGCCGCGCGCGCCAGATTGGTATCGAAGCTTTGCAGCGTGGCGCCGACCGTGATCACCACGAAGGGCGTCGCCAGCGCGGTGTGGGCCAGGATCAAGCCGAGGTAACTGCCGGTCAGCCCAATCGGTGCGAAGAAGAAATAGAGGCCGACGGCGGTGATGACGCCGGGCACGACCACCGGCGACAGCACGAAGGCCAGCACCAGCGGTTTGAACCGGCTCTTCCACTGCGCCAAGCCCAGCGCGGCGAGCGTGCCGAGCACCATGGACAGCGCCGTCGAGGCGACGCCGATGATCAGGCTGTTCTTCAGCGCATTCATCCAGCGCGGCGAGTTGATGAAGTCGTCATACCAGCGCAAGGAGAGGCCCGGCAACGGATAGGTCAGGTACGAACCCGAGCTGAAGGACAGCGGCATGATCGCAAGGATCGGCGCGATCAGAAAGATGAACACCAGCGTCGAGACGATGATGGTCGTGCTCCACGCGATGCGCTGGCTGGGCGTGCGAAGGGAAGACTGATCGCTCAATTCTTCATGCCTCCGGTGACCTGCTGTCCCTGCACCAGCTTGCCGTAGACGAGCGCGAGCAGAACCGTGGCCAGCAGCAGCACCGCTCCCAAGGCCGAAGCAAGGCCCCAGTTGGCCGTCTCGGTCGTGTAGAGCGCGATGAAGTAGCTGATCATCTGGTCGGCGGCGCCGCCGACGAGGGCCGGCGTGATGTAGTAGCCGAGCGCGAGGATGAAGACGAGCAGGCTTCCCGCGCCGATGCCGGGCAGGGTTTGCGGCAGGTAGATGCGCAGGAAAGCTGTGACCGGCGGCGCGCCGAGCGAGGCAGCGGCACGCATGTAGGCAGGCGAGATCGCCTTCATGCTGCTGTACAGCGGCAGGATCATGAACGGCAGGAGCACGTGAGTCATCGCCACGCAGACACCGAAGCGGTTGTAGATCAGGCGCAAGGGCTCGTCGATGATGCCAAGCCAGTGCAGACTATCGTTCACGACGCCCTTGCTCTGCAGCAGCACGATCCAGGCGCAGGTGCGGACCAGAAGCGACGTCCAGAACGGCAAGAGGACGAAGATCATCAGCAGGTTCGACCGGGCCGGCGGCAGCGTCGCCAAGAGATAGGCGACCGGGAAACCGAGGATCAGGCAGAGCGCCGTGACGCTGAGGCTGATGAGGAAGGTGCGGGCGAAAACGTTGCGGTAGATGGCCTGATCCGGCGGAGCTTCGACGATCGCGCCGTCCGCGTTCCTGACGAGGTCGAGGGCGCCCAGCAGATAGAAGCTCGTCACGGGACCGCTGGCGTCCCTGATCGTCGTCCATGTCGCGCGTTCGCGCCAGGCTGGATTGATCTTGACCAGCGTCTCCTTGGCCGTCCCGCGCTCCGGCAGCGCCTTCAGATTGCGGGCCGTGCTGGTCAGGATGGTGCGGAAGCCGTTGAGCGCGTAGTTCAGCCGCTTGGCCGCGACGGCGATGGTGCCGGCGGCGCGCGCCGCCAGGATGTCGCTTGCCAGCGCAGCAAAGGCCTCCTCATCCGGCAGGCCCTTGCCGTCCCAGCCGGCAAGAGCAGCGACGGTGTGAGGCAGGACCTGACGCACCTCCTTGTCTTCAACCGAGCGCCACAGCATGCCGGCGATGGGGCCTGCGAAGGTGAAGAGCAGGAAGACGAACAGCGGCAGGATTAGTCCAAGTGCCTTGAGCTGGCGTCTTCGCTCTGCGTGCTTCAGGCGACGCTTGAGCGGCACTTCGGTCTCGGTTAGGGGCGCCGCCTTTAGGGGCGCCGCTGTCATGGCATGAGCCCCTTTGAACGGAGATCTCGCGCCATTTCAGGTCGGGCGCGGCCTGAGCAAGCGCCTCGTCCTTCGAGACGACCGCTTCGCGGTCTCCTCAGGATGAGGCTCTCTGGCGTCGCTGCCGCACACTCCGTCCTCATCCTGAGGAGCCCGCCTAGGGCGGGCGTCTCGAAGGATGGCCGCAACGAAACTGCTCTCAATGCGTGCCGCATGCCCATTTCGGCCGCGCTACTTCGCCGCCCATTTGTTGAAGCGCTCGGTCAGGCGATCGATGTTCTCGAGCCAGAAGCCGACGTTGATCTCGACCGCGTTCTTGATGTTGTCGGGCGCCGTCGGCAGGTCCTTCAGAACGGCAGGCGCGAGCCGCCCCGCTGCGTCTTTGTTCGAGGTGCCATAGGCGATGTTTTCCAACAGTTTCGACTGGTTCTCCGCCTTGCCGACGAAGTCCAGGAACTTGTAGGCCGCGTCCTTGTTCGGGCTGCCCTTCAGGATGACCCAGCTGTCGAGGGTGAACAGCGCGCCGTCCCACACCATGCCGAAATTCTTCTTCTCGTTCTTGTTCGCGGTGTCGATGCGGCCGTTGTAGACCGAGGTCATCGCCACTTCGCCGGAGGCGAGCAATTGCGGGGGCTGGGCGCCGGCCTTCCACCAGACGATGTCGCCCTTGATGGTGTCGAGCTTCTTGAAGGCGCGATCGATGCCTTCGTCGGTCGCCAGCACCTTGTAGACGTCCGTCGGCGCGACACCGTCCGCCATCAGGGCGATCTCCAGCGTGGTCTTGGGTCCCTGGCGCAAGGCGCGCTTGCCCGGAATCTTTTTGGTGTCGAAGAAGTCAGCCCAGCCTTTGGGAGCTTCCTTCAGCTTGTCCTTGTCGTAGCCGAGAACGAAATCGTAGAGGATGGCGCCGACGCCGCATGGATTGACCGCTGGCGGGATGTAGGCGGCCTCGCCGCCGATCTTCGAATAATCCAGCTTCTCGAACAGGCCTTCCTCGCAGCCGACGGCGAGCTCGTCGCTTTCGACCTGGACGACGTCCCAGGTGGCGGCGCCGCCTTGCACCTTGGCGCGCAACACGCCGACGCCGCCGTCCCAGGATTCGTCGTTCATGGGAAGGCCGGAGGCTTTCTTGAACGGCTCGAAATAGACCTTCTTCTGGGCCTCCTGATACGCGCCGCCCCAGGACACGACGGTGAGGTCACGCGCCTGCGCGGCGCTCGCCAGCACGGCGCCGGCGCTCAATGCCGCAGCCAAGCCCAGAGCGATCTTGCCAATCTTGCGCTTCAGCATGGTTTTTCCCTTCTCTATCTAAGTTGCATCGTGCTGGTCGGATCAGACGGGATCGAGCGCCAGGCAGTCCTCGGGGCGGAACGTGATGAACACGCTTTCACCATGGCTCAGCCTGTCATGAGCCCGCGGCTGAAGCTTGACCATGAACTCCCCGTTGCCGGCGACATCGAGCACGGCGAGCGCGTGGTCGCCGAGATAGATGGTGTTCTGCACCTTGGCTGGCAGCCGGTTCGGTCCTTCGCTGGACGTGCCGTCCAGGATGATGGAGACCCGCTCCGGCCGCACCGACAGGGAGGTCGATGCGCCCACGCCCGAGACGTTGATCGCCCTCGCGGTCACGGCACCGCCAGCGGCCAGCGCGACGCGGCAATAGTCCCGTTCGACCGTCTCGACGGTGCCGGCCAGCACATTGTTCTCACCGATGAAGTGCGCGACGAAGCTGTTGACCGGATGCTCATACAGCGCGTCCGGCCTGTCGATCTGCTGCACGATGCCGTCGTTGAACACGGCGATGCGGTCCGACATGGTGAGCGCTTCGCTCTGATCGTGGGTGACGTAGACGATGGTGATGCCCATCGTCTCGTGCAGCTGCTTGATCTCGAGCTGCATCTGCTCCCGCAGGCGCTTGTCCAGGGCGCCCAGCGGCTCGTCCATCAGCACGAGCTGCGGGTTGAAGACCAGCGCGCGGGCCAGCGCCACGCGCTGCTGCTGGCCGCCGGACAGCTGGCCGGGCCGCCGGTGGGCCAGACTTTCCATCTTGATCATGCGCAGCGCTGCCATCACGCGCTCCTGCGCTTCCGCCTTGCTGACCTTGCGAACGGACAGCGGGAAGGCGATGTTCTCCGCGATCGTCAGGTGCGGAAACAGGGCATAGTTCTGGAACACCATGCCGATGTCGCGCTTGTGCGGCGGCACGTTCTTGATCGGCCGGTCCGCGAGGTAGATCTCGCCATGGGTCGGAATCTCGAAGCCGGCCAGCATCATCAGTGTGGTCGTCTTGCCCGAGCCCGACGGGCCGAGCAGGGTGATGAACTCGCCCTTCCTGATGTCGAGATCGAGGTTCTTCACCACGAGTTGCTCGCCATCATAGGTCTTCTGAATGCCGGAAAAGCGCACCAATGCCGGCGCAGGCTTGACCATGCCGGCTTCCATGCTCGTCCTCTCGTTGCCTGCCACAGCTTAGCATCCTCGGGCGAGAATGCCAGCGGCGCAAGCGATGACGCGCGGGACCGGGGAAGCGACGGCGCGCTACATTCCCGACAGCTTCGTCACTGCTACGTTCAGCGTGCCACCGGCTTCCGCGACGACGCGCAGCGTCTTGGAATCGAAGGCGATGTCGGCGAGCGTCAGGCTGTCGATCTTGGCATCGACCTTGAGGCCGTCCTCGCTCTTCTGATAGTCGGCGATCGCGGCGGCGATCTTCTCGCGCGCATTGGCGGCGATCGGCTTCAGATCCAGCGTTGCCTTCTGCAGCAGTGCCTGCTGCATCTGCGGCACGACGGCGCGCGCCGCGGCGCCCAGCAGGCCGAAGGCCGCCTCGGATTCCACCGCGAGCTGGATGTCGGTGAGCCGCAAGGTCTGCTGCGCCTGGTCGAGCACCGGCCGGCCCCAAATGTGCACGGTCGCTTCCGCGCCGAGGCCGAACCAGCTCTTCTTCTCCTTGGCGCGCACCAGGAGCGAGATCAGCAACTGGTTGCCCGAGGGGGTCACGTTGGCGCTCTTGACGGTGACGTCGACCGGACCGGAGCCGTCCTCGGGATAGGTGCGGCCGACCATCTGCGCCGCGATCAGCTTGTTGATCTCGGTGAAGGGCACGTCGATCGGAACGCCGATGCTGACGCCGGTGCCGGTCGGCGGCACGATGGAGATCTTGTCGGGAAACGGACAGTCCGGCTTGGTCGGCGTCGAGGTCACGCGCGTTTCGGCTTCCAGGCCGAGCAGCAGCGTCACGTTCTGCGCGTCGACGCGTGGCTGCGCCGCGATCGCGCGCACCGGCTTCATCTCGAGCCACAGCGGCGGCAGCGCGGAGCCCGAGCCCTGCAGTGGGATCGAGCGGCAGGCCTTGACCCATTGTGCTTTCGCATTGTCGCGCAGCGACGGATCGTTGCGGATGCGCTCGGAGACGGCGTTGATCTGCTCGCCCACGTTCTTGTCGATCAGCGGCTTCACCTGCGCCGGCACGTTGACCTTGGCGCCGGCGACATTGAGGTTGGTATCGCCGAGATTGACCTGGGCGCCGAGATTGGGCTCGAGATGCCAGTTGGCTGCGAGCTTGGGGCGCGAGGTGACGATGACGTTGCCCTTGATCTCGGCGCTGGCGTTCAAATTCTTGATGTTGACCGCGCCGATGCGCTTTGCCGCATCGCCGCCGAGCACGCTGCCGAGGGCGTCACCGAGCGCGCCGGTGGCCTTTGCGGACACCGAGCCCGTCACGTTCAGCTTGCCGGAGAGCGGCGTCGAGATCGTCAGCACGTCCTTGTCGCCGGCGGCCGCCATCGGCCCGCGCACGGCGGACCAGCCGATGTCGGCGTTCTCCAGGATCTGCGAGATCGGGTTGTCGGCCTTTCCGGCGAAATTGCGCGGTGCGGCCTTCTCGGCCTGCTGACGGATCGCCGACAGCGCGATGGCGACCGGCGCGATCACGATCGAGCTCTTCGAGGCCGGCGGCAGCGGCGGCAGTTGCGCGACCGGCGGCGCGGGGTTGGCCGCGCGCGGCGACAGCAGATCCATCGCCTTCAGGCTGATGAAGAACGACGCCGCGAGCACCGCGACGGCGATCAGGATCGTCTTCAGATTCAACGTCAGTCGCATCAGTCCCCCAAGCCGCCCCGACAGAGGTTTTACAGGGCGGGCGAGGAGGGCGCTAGAGCGCACCGGTGGGGTGGAATTGGGGCGAACAGGTTAACGGCTGCGAACGCGCTGTTGCCACACATTCGCGCCGTCGTTGGGACTAGCTGCGCCGGGGACGGCGAATTGCCCGAACATTGCCGCGACCGCCGCCGCCGCAAAAAAAATTGTCGCCGCCGTCGGACTCCAGCCCTGAAACCCCCGTCCCCGCGGGCAGATCTAGCTGCTCGAGCACTTTGCCGGTCTCCGGGTCGATCCGCCGCACGTCACTTTCTTCGTTCTCCCAGGTGCCGTGCCAGAGCTCGCCGTCGACCCAGGTCACGCCGGTCACGAAGCGCTTGCTCTCGATGGTGCGCAGGATCTTTCCCGTTTCGGGATCGACCTGGTGGATCTTGCGCTCGCGATATTGCCCGACCCAGAGCGATCCTTCCGCCCAGGCCAATCCGGAATCGCCGCCGGCGCCGGGTGACGGGATCGTGCCGAGCACCTTGCCGGTGGCGGCGTCGATCTTCTGGATGCGATCCTCGGCGATCTGGAACAGGTGCCGGCCGTCGAACGCCGTTCCCGCATGCGCGGCGACATCGATCGAGCGCGCTATCTTGCCCTCGGCCGGATCAAGCGCGTTCAATTTGTCGCCGGACGCGAACCAGACATGTTTGCCGTCGTAGGTGACGCCGTGCACGGCCTCGACGCCTGCAAAGGGCCCATATTCTCTGACGATCTCGGCGGCTGAACGCTTCATGTGTACGATCCCTCGTGGATGTGACCTGATCTGATCCTAGGTCTTCAGGAGCGGGACGGGGAGTAACAAGCCTGTCGGGAAACCCGGAACGGGCGGCATCATCCAGCGCCGCGCACGGCCGTGCCCGAAGAACTGCACCTTATTCGCGCGCGCGAGCTCATCGAGCGCGCGCTGCACGGTCCGCGCGCTCGTGTCCAGCGCCAGCGCGAGCGCCGAACTCGACCACGGCTCGCCGTCGGAAAGCAGGGCGAGGACGCTGGCGTGCTTCTCCTCGACCGGTCGCGCCAGCACGAGCACGTCTCGCGTCTTGTGCGGCGTCAGTGCAAACCCCTGTTTGGTCGCGGTGACATCCGCGAGCGGCTTGAGCTTGGCGCGCAGCCGGCCGATCTCGACGCGCAGCCGGGCACGATGCGATTCATCAGCGTGCCTTGCCCGAAACGCTGCGGCGATCAGCGCCTCCCGGGACACGTCCGCGGGCCACGATTGCGCCAGATGCCGCGCCAGCGCGAACAGCACCGGCCGCGTTCCGAGCGACACGAAGATGCCTCCGTTGCGAACGCTGTAGTGGAAGGTGTCCACGACGAGCGCCTTGGATACTGCCAGTGCCTCGACCTCGCCAAGCAACAGCGGGCGCTCCTTGCCGCGCGCGATCAGGCGCGCCGCAGGCGTATCGAGCACGAGGCTCGCACTCTCGACCTCTGCCGCGAGGGCAGGAATGTGGGCAAGGTGCGCCGCACGGGCGGCGCGGCCAAGCGCGGCGCGTGCCTCTTTCGTCCTGAGCCGCCTGATGGCAATGCCGACGACCACGAGCTCGCGAGCGACCTGCGATGCTGGTGGCAGGGTCGAGGCGCCGAGCTCGGTCAGGCTCCGCTCGGCTTCGTCGAGGCGGCCTAGGAGGAGCAGACGGCGTGCCTCGATGTGTCCCGCATGGGCGGCATTGGCGAGATCGCCGTGCTTTTCGAGCGTCGCGCGTGCCGCTGCGAGCGCCTTCATCGGCCAATTCAGATCGCGCGAGACCAGCGCAATCTCGGCCTCCGCCACCACGCACCGTGCGCGCGCCACCGCCTCTCTCGGACCGAACGCGCGCGCGGCGCTGCGCAGCAACGTCTTCGCCTTGGCGAGATCGCCGAGCTGCGCCATCGCGATGCCGCGCAGCGCCAGCGAGGGTGCATCGTTGCGCAGCGCAACGCGGTTCAGCGCGCCGAGCGGATCGCCGGCTTCCAGCGCACGCGCGGCGGCGGTGATCAGCGATTCCATGCCAATCCCGCCACACTTGTTACTCCCGCCGCGCAACCGCGCGGTGGCAGAAATCGTTGACGGCCGAAGCAGGAGATGAGGAGAGCCAACATGACATCAATTCAAAACGCAGGGATGAATGGGCAGCCCGCCATGCAGACGCCGCCGGTGGTGTCGCCGCAGGACTGGGAGGCCGCCCGTCTGCAGCTGCTCGTGAAGGAAAAGGCCCATACCCGTGCCCGCGATGCCCTGGCCGCCGAACGTCGGCGCATGCCGTGGATGGCGGTGGACAAAACCTATGCGTTCGAGGGCCCCGGCGGCAAGGTCAGTCTGGTCGACCTATTCCAAGGCCGGCGGCAGCTGATCGTCTATCGCGCCTTCTTCGAGCCGGGCGTGTTCGGCTGGCCCGATCACGCCTGCCGGGGCTGCTCCATGGTCGCCGACCAGGTCGCCCATGTCGCGCATCTCAACGCCCGCGACACCACCCTCGTATTCGCTTCGCGCGCGCCGCAGGCCGACATCATCAGGCTGAAGCAGCGGATGGGCTGGACCATGCCCTGGGTCACTATCACCGACAGCTTCGATGCCGATTTCGGCGTGGACGAATGGCACGGCACCAACGTGTTCTTCCGTGACGGGGACCGGGTCTTCCGCACCTATTTCGTCAAGAGCCGCGGCGACGAGCAGATGGGCGGCACCTGGAACTATCTCGACATCACCCCGCTCGGCCGGCAGGAGGTGTGGGAGGACTCGCCGCAGGGCTATCCGCAGACGCCGACCTACAAATGGTGGAATTGGCACGACAGCTACGCCGAAGGCGCGGCGCCCGACAAGAAATGGGTCGAGATTTCGGACGCCGGCGAGAAGGCCTTTCGCGAGGAGGCCGCGGGAGAACGGAAATGAGCTGCTCCGTCGGCACGGCCGCCGGCAGCCGTGATGGCGTCGCCGCCGCGCGCCATCTCGCCAGATGGCTGGGGCTGGCGGCGACGCCAACCTTCGCGATCATGGCCGTGGCGACGGCTCTGTCCGGCAGCGGCGCCGCGGACACGCTCTGCGCCACCGGACATGGGTCCGTGCTCGGCGGAATGGTGCCGATGTATCTGTTGATGAGCGCGTTTCATTCGGCAGCGTGGCTGCGGCTGATTGCGGGCGGCGGCGGGGCGAGCCTGTAAGGATGGTGACCACCGGCTCACACAGCCACGGCTCCGGCATTTGCCGGAGCTGTCACTGCGAAGCGGTTTGCAAATAAGCCACCACCTTCGCCGCCTCCTCCGCTGAGATTCCGCCATAGGGCTGCATCTTGTGACCCGAGACGACCTCGTCCGGCTTCACCATGAAGCGCGTGAGCTTGTCCTGGTCCCAGTTGAAGCCGGCCTCTTTCATCGAGGACGAGTAGTTGTAGTTCGGCAGCGAGCCGGCCTTGCGGCCGACGATCTTGTTGAGGTTGGGGCCGAGGCGGTTGTCGCCTTCCTTCATGGAGTGGCAGGTGCGGCAGGAATTGTTGAAGGCCTGCTGGCCTGCCTCGCCGCTTGCCGGCTGCTGCGCGAGCGAAGAGGGCGCGGACAACAGCAACGCCAGTGCTCCCCCGGCGATGGCGTGCAGCCATGGGCTTGGCGAGGATTGCAGGCGTGATTGCATGTGCGCCTCCATTGGGGACCGCGCCGCAGCAAGCGCGCGCCAGCGTGTCGAGGGCAAACGAAAACGGCCCCGGTGGGTTCCGGGGCCGCTCGCGTCAGAATGTCGTTCTGCTCAGCGTGTTGCGCTGCCGAGTTCCGCTCTGCGTTCCGTCATCGGCAGCACCACGACCTTGGTGCCGACGCTGACGCGGGCGTAGAGGTCGGTGACGTCCTCGTTGGTCATGCGGATGCAGCCGGAGGAGACGCGCTTGCCGATGGTCTCGGGAGCGTTGGTGCCGTGGATGCGATAGATGGTGCCGCCGAGATACATGGCGCGCGCACCGAGCGGATTGCCGGGGCCGCCGGCCATGTGGCGCGGCAGATAGGGCTGGCGGGCGATCATTTCCGGCGGCGGGGTCCAGGCCGGCCACTCGGCCTTGCGGCTCACCGACTGGATGCCGGACCAGGTGAAGCCGTCGCGGCCGACACCGATGCCGTAGCGCAGCGCCTGCCCGTTGCCGAGCACGTAATAGAGATAGGTGTTGGGCGTATCGATGATGATGGTGCCCGGCGCTTCGCGCGTCGCGTAAGCGACGGTCTGGCGGCGGAAGCGGGCCGGCATCTCGACCGCGTCCTGATCCTCGGACGGCTCGGTCTGATAGGTCGGCGCCTGATGGGGCTGATAAGGCTGATAGGGCTGGAACGGCTGCGGCGCGGCCATCGGCGGCAGCGGCTGGAAGAACGGGAATATCTGCACCGGCGCGGCGTTGGCCGCACCTGCGAACGCGATGGCGGAGATCGCGACTGCACCGACGACAACGGCGCGCGAATAGGTCTTGAAAGTGTCCAGATTGAACATTTGATCGCCCCTGTTTGCTCGGTGTTGTTGATCACCGCGGCACCGTCTCGGTGCTCCGTTGCGCAAAATCACTAACGGCAAGACGTTTCGGGACATTTGCGCGGAAAACCGAAAACGGTTTCATCGCGGCAAGAATTGTTTCATGACAGTTTCGTGGCCGTGCCGGGGCGTTAACGAACAAAACAGCCTGCGGACATTTCTATGACGTCACACGCCTGAAATATCCTTCGTTGATGGTCGGTGCCTGAGAATCATCAAACTCTCGGGACTTTCCCATGCGGGTATTAATCGCGACGGACGCCTGGCATCCGCAGGTCAACGGCGTGGTGCGGACGCTCACCTCGCTGGCGAAAGCGGCCAAGGCCCTCGACGTCGAGATCGACTTCCTCACCCCGGACGGCTTTAGGTCCTGGCCGCTGCCGACCTATCCCGGCCTGCGCTTCGCGCTGCCGTCGGCGAAGGAGATCGCGCGGCGGATCGAGAAGGCATCGCCGGATGCGCTGCACATCGCCACCGAAGGGCCGATCGGTTGGGCCGCGCGGGCCTATTGCCGCCGCAACCGGCTCGCCTTCACCACCTCTTATACGACGCGCTTTCCCGAATACGTCTCGGTGCGGACCGGCATTCCCGCCGGCGTCGGCTATGCCGTGCTGCGCCACTTCCACGACGCCGCCGCGATGACGATGGTGGCGACGCCTTCGCTGCGGCAGGAATTGTCCGAGCGCGGCTTCAAGCGGCTCGGCTTCTGGACGCGCGGCGTCAACACCGAGCTGTTCCATCCCGACGCTCCGGCGCAGCTCGACCTGCCGCGGCCGATCTTCATGACGATGGGGCGCGTGGCCGTGGAGAAGAATCTCGACGCGTTCCTCTCGCTCGATCTGCCCGGTACCAAGGTCGTCGTCGGCGACGGCCCGCAGAAGGCGGCGCTCGAAAAGGAATATCCCGCCGCAATCTTCCTCGGCGAGAAGAAGGGCGCCGATCTCACCGCGCATCTCGCCGCGGCCGATGTGTTCGTGTTTCCGAGCCTGACCGACACCTTTGGCGTGGTGCAGCTGGAGGCGCTCGCCTGCGGAACGCCGGTGGCGGCGTTTCCAGTCACGGGTCCGAAGGACGTCATCGCCGATCATCCGATCGGCGCCATCGATCATGATCTGCGCACCGCCTGCTTGCGTGCGCTCGCCATGTCGCGCGAGACCTGTCGCAACTTCGCGCTGGAGCGCTCCTGGGAGAACAGCGCGCGCCAGTTCGTCGGCAATCTCACCTCACTTCAGCCCAGCCGCGCCTTGCGCGCCTCGCCACGGATGGCGCGGCGGCCGGTCCGCGGTTGATTTCAAGATTAGAACCACAGCGAGAACCTCATCGATGGCTAAGATCATGAACCTTGACGGCACTCAGCAGCTCGACCTCACCCGTGGCACGGTGGAGCAGGCCTATGACCGCTGGGCGCCCGTCTACGATCTCGTGTTCGGAGGCGTGTTCGCCAAGGGCCGGCAGGCGGCGATCGCAGCCACCAACAAGATTGGCGGCCGCGTGCTCGAGGTCGGCGTAGGCACCGGCATCTCGCTGCCGCTCTACGCGCCCAACCTGCGCATCTTCGGCACCGACATCTCGGAAGCGATGCTGGAGAAGGCGCGGCGCCGAGTCAGCGAAGGCAATCTGAAGAACGTCGAGGGCCTCGCGGTGATGGACGCCGAGAAGCTCGAATTTCCCGACAACTCGTTCGATGTCGTGATGGCGCAATATGTCGTGACGGCCGTGCCCAACCCGGAAAAGGCGCTCGACGAATTCGCGCGCGTGCTGCGCCCCGGCGGCGAGCTGATCATCCTCACCCGCGTCAGCGCCGACACCGGCATGCGCCGCTTCATCGAGCAGAAGCTCCAGCCGGTGGTGCGTCCGCTCGGCTTCCGCACCGCCGAGTTCGCCTGGTCGCGTTACGCCAAGTGGCTTGCCGGCGCGCGCGGCATGGAGCTCGCCGAGCGCCGCCTGATCCCGCCGCTCGGGCACTTCTCGCTGGTGCGCTTCCGCAAGGCCGACGTCGCCAAAGCGGCGTGAGCTTACGCGTCCCTCGTGCGTCATCGCGCCGCTGCGCATCGTCACATGACAAAATGATGATGTCACACGGTCTACATCGAATCCCTGTAAATCCTGAACCCGAAAGCATTTGGGGGAGAGCATGATCAAGAACTATCTCGAGCAGCTGCGGATCCAGCGCTGGGACGACCATCGCTACTATCACCACAGCCGCATCAATCAGAGCCTGCACTTCGTCAGCGCGCTGAGCTTTCTCTTCGCCTATGTTTGGCTCTTTATCGACCCCGTGATCTCGGCGCTGGTCGGCTGGCTGGTCTCGATGACCTCGCGCCAGGCCGGTCACTTCTTCTTCGAGCCGCACGATTACGACCACATCAATCAGGCGACGCACGAGTACAAGGAAGAGATCAAGGTCGGTTACAACCTGCAGCGCAAGGTGGTGCTGATGGCGATCTGGGCGCTCTCGCCGCTCGTGCTGTTCGCCGATCCCACGCTGTTCGGCCTGTTCACGCCCTGGGCGAGCGCGGCCGACTTCATGCGCCAGACGGCCAAGATCTGGCTCTTCATCGGCGGCGGCGGTCTTCTGTTCCGCACCGTGCATCTGTTCTTCATCCGCGACGTCGAGACCGGCCTCGTCTGGATGACCAAGATCCTGACCGACCCGTTCCACGATCTGATGCTCTATCGCAAGGCTCCGCTGGCGCTGATGCGCGGCGAGCTGATGGACCCCGGCCTGCACCTCAACCCCGAGCACACGCTGGGCCTGATCGGCGAGCCCACGCTCGAAGAGCAGCACGCCTGATACGGCCGTCGTCCGGATCGCGAATGTTCATGATCTACGTCATGCCCGGCCTTGTGCCGGGCATCCACGTCTTGGAGCGATCGTGTGGAGACGCGTGGATGGCCAGGACAAGCCCGGCCATGACGGTATTGCGGCAGTCAGCCTCAGCGCCCGAAGCGCTTGGCCAGCATCTCTTTCAGGATCTGACGCTTGATGTTCTTGTTGGTGAGTACGCCGTCGTGCCACCAGAAGCCGTCGGCCTTCATCTTCTCGGCGGCGCGAACGAAGCGTTCGGCGACCTCGGTGAAGTCGGCGTCGGTGTAATTGAGGCTGAAGATCAGCCGTCCGGTGCCGACCCAGCTCAGCGCCAAGCCCTCGGCGCGCAGGTAGTATTGCAGCATCCAATTGTAGCGGGACGGGGTGGTGTATTTCACTGTCCAGATCGACGAGAAGTTCGCGAACCGCACCGGCAGGCCGGCATCGGTCATCATTTGGTTGAGCTTCTGGACGCGGCTGTTCCAGGTCTCGTCGAGGCCGTCATAGACCGCGCGAAAATTGGGGCTGGCGAGGCGGCTCAGGAACTCGTCCATTGCCGTCATGACATAGGGATGCGAGTTGAAGGTGCCGCGGGCGAAGCAAATGTCGGCGGGACGATCGTCGCGGAAGCGGCGCATCAGCTCGCGTTTGCCGCAGACCACGCCGACCGGCAGGCCGCCGGCGAGGCTCTTGCCGTAGGTCACCATGTCGGCGCGCACGCCGAAATAGTCCTGGGCGCCGCCGGCGGCGAGACGGAAGCCGACGAACACCTCGTCGAAGATCAGCACGATGCCGCGTTCGGTGCAAACCTCACGCAGCTTCTTGAGCCAATCGGTGTAAGCCGCGCGGTCAAAGTTGCCGCCGCGGGAGGAATCGACCAGCGAGGAATCGCCGGGCGCGTTGGCGTTCGGGTGCAGCCCTTGGAGCGGGTTGACCAGCACGCAGGCGATGTCCTTGCGCGTCTTCAGGACGTGCAGCGTCTTCTCCGACATCTCGGCGAGGGTGTATGTCTCGTGCGCGGTGATCGGGTTGCCGACGCCGGGCTGCACGTCGCCCCACCAGCCGTGATAGGCGCCGGCGAAGCGGACGAGGTGCGTGCGCTTGGTGTGATAGCGCGCGAGCCGCACCGCCTGCATCACGGCCTCGGTGCCGGACATGTGGAAGGAGACCTCGTCGAGACCCGAGATCTGACGGAGCCGCGCCACGTTGTCGAGGATGACGGGATGGTAGGGACCGAGCACCGGGCCGAGCGCATGCGCCCGCTTCTCGGCGCCCTCGATGCACTCCTTGTAGAAGTCGTTACCGAAGATGTTGACGCCGTAGGATCCCGTGAGGTCGTAGAAGCTGTTGCCGTCGACATCGGTGACGGTGACGCCGCTGGACGATTCCATGAAGGTCGAGGTGCCCAGATGCTCGCGGACGAGGCGCGAGAACTGGAACGGCACGCGGTAGCTCTCCGTGAAGTTCAGGTCGGAGATCGTCTCCGCCGCCTCCTTCGTGATCGCGCGGCCCTTGGGGTAGCGCTCGGCGTAGAGCCTGGCGAGGCGGAAGAAGGCGTCCTTGCGTTGCATCACGACGTTGGCGGGCGCGCCGTCACAGCCGAAGTACTGGTCGCCGCTAAATTCGTAGAACGGCAGCAGCTTTGCCACCCGCCGCGACATCTTGGAGTGTCCGGCGAGCGAGCGGTGCTTGGCGCGGGAGAGTTCGACCCGCGCCTTGAGCTTCGGGAAGACGGCGGCAGCGGACGCTGCGGCGGCCACGGACATCGAGAGAATCGGGAGTGTCGTTTCCATGACAACAAGCGCTAACCCTGCGAGCTGACAGATTCATGACAGTCAAAGCCCTCATCGCCTCTTTCACCCAGCAGGAAGACCTCAACTTCCTGTTGACCAACCGCATCCCCCGCGCCGCCCTGACCCGCTTCATGGGCTGGTTCTCCAAGATCGAGAATCCCTTCGTCCGGGATTTCTCGATCGCGCTGTGGAAACTGTTCTCCGATCTCGATCTGTCGGAGGCGCGTAAGACGCATTTCAGCAGTCTGCACGACTGCTTCACCCGGGAGCTGAAGCCGGGCCTGCGGCCGTTCGATCCGGATCCGTCAGTGGTGGCGAGCCCCTCGGACGGCATTGTCGGAGCTCACGGCAAGATCGCCGACACCGAACTGTTTCAGGTCAAGGGCGCGCCCTATTCGTTGCTCGATCTGCTCGGCGATTCAGCCTTGGTCGATCAGCACCGCAACGGAAGCTTCGTCACGCTGCGGCTGACGTCGAGCATGTATCATCGCTTCCATGCACCCTTTGACGCGCAGATCGAACGCGTGACGCTGATCCATGGCGACGTCTGGAACGTCAATCCGATCGCGCTCAAACGAGTGGAACGTCTGTTCTGCAAGAACGAGCGCGCGGTGATCCGCACGCATCTCTCGTCCGGTGAGGCGGTGACGCTGGTGCCGGTCGCCGCCATCCTGGTCGCGAGCATCCGGTTGCACATCCTCGACATGGTGCTGAACGCGCAAACCCGCGGCCCGGTCAATTTCCCCTGCGACGTCAACGTCACCAAGGGCGAGGAGCTCGGCTGGTTCGAGCACGGCTCGACCATCATCATTCTGGCGCCCGGTGATTTCACCTTCTGCGACGGTATTGCCGAGGGCACGCGCATTCGCGCAGGTCAAGCGCTGTTGAAGCGAAACTAGCCTTCAATCCGCCGCGTCCGACGCCTATATCCTCCGTGGGGGCGATTCTACGACGACGGATCGGACGATGGCGCGGGCGCCGGTGATGGCGGCGGGTGGTATTGTGCTGCGGCGTGCTGCGACGCCGCTGATTGCAGTGGTGCGCCAGCGCAAGCGCAACGAATGGGTCCTGCCCAAGGGCAAGCTCGACGACGGCGAAACTCCAAAGGAGGCCGCTCATCGCGAGGTGCTGGAAGAGACGGGCCACGACGTCGCTATCCACGAATTCCTGGGCACGCTGGTCTACCAGTCCGGCGGGCGCAGCAAGGTTGTGCACTTCTGGCGCATGGAGGCCGATGGCGGTCCGGTCCGCAAGCTGATGAATGACATCAAGGCGGTGGACTGGCTGACGCTCGACGATGCCATCGCACGCCTGTCGCGCGAGTACGAGCGCGCGTTCCTCACACAGATCGGCCCGATC
>NZ_JXJM01000001.1:5244989-5245637 GCF_001593325.1 Bradyrhizobium sp. DOA1 | reverse complement strand
CGCCGGCGGCCACACCCGAGCCGACGCCGGCCGCCGACGGCTTCGATGCGGCCTTGCAGACCCTGACGCCGGCCGAGGCCGCCTCGGTCGACGAATTGCGCCACGGCCTGTTGCAGAAGATGCGGGCCTGGCTGCGCGGGGAGGCGTGAGGTTTCTCCACGGCGTCATTGCGAGCTCAGCGAAGCAATTCAGAGTTCCTTGCGGACGCCTTGTTTTGCGACACCAAGCGTGGATGCCCGGGACAAGCCCGGGCATGATGAAGATGAGGATAGCGAGCCAGCGTCAGCTCACGCGCTTCCAGGTCTGGCCGCCGCAGAACATGCCGCCGAAGGCGCAGCCCTGCACGCGCATCGCGTTCGGGCCCTTCATCGCGATGGTCGAGTCGTAATTGCGGCCGGAGTTGGGATCGCGAATGCGGCCGCTCCACTTCGAGCCCTCGGGTTTCATGTTGATCAGGACGCGCTCGTTGGTCTTCTCGGCATAACCGCAGAGATTGGCGCCGCACTGTTCGACGCGGACATTGCCCTTGTTCTCTTCGGTCGCCCACACGCCGATCGGCGAGTTGGCAGCCGCCACGGGCGCGGCGGCGACCGGAGCCGGGGCGGGAGCAGCAGCGACGGGAGCAGGCGCGGCAATTGGAGCGGGCGC
>NZ_JXJM01000001.1:5221782-5244819 GCF_001593325.1 Bradyrhizobium sp. DOA1 | reverse complement strand
GGTCGCCTGCACCGGCGCCTGCGGCGCAGGCTGCTGCTGCACCGGAGCGGGTGCGGGCTGCGCATTGGTCGCCGGAGCCGGCGCGGGCTCGACGTCATCGTCCTTGGAGCCGCCGAGGCCCTTGAGGTTGATGTTGTTCAGCTTGATCGGCTTGTCCGACAGGCCCGGCGCGACGATGGTCACGCAATTGAGCGAGGCGCAATTGCGCGGCGTCTCGATGCGGATGTGCTGGCCTTCGATCTGGAACGAGATCGTGTTGCCGGCATGTGCGGCAGCCGTGGATGCGAGGAAGAGCGCGGTGGCGACGATGGTGAGCTTGCTCATGACAACCTCCGAAAATGGCGCGGTCCCGGGCTTGGACTGATGCGGCCGGTGAATGAAAGCGTGGTGCGACCCTACGCCGGGGCCGTCACGGCTTCCGTGACGGAGGTCACAACGGCTTGCAGTCGCCTGCGTGAGCCGGCGCACATTCGGCCGGCCCTCGTCTGGCTAACGTCGCTGCGACAGAGAGGGAGACGTCGATGAAGCGGCTTGCCGCGACTTCGCTTGGCACATTGATCGTCTTGATGGCGATTGCGCCCGCAGCCGAGGCCGGTTCCTATTCCTTCTCGATCCGCGGCCATCACTTTCATGTCGAGGCCTCCCGCCATTGCCGATCCGCTTCCTGTGTGTCGATCTCCAGCCGCAGCCTCCGGGCGTCTGAGAACGTCAGCCCGGCACCAGCGGCGCAGCCGGCGCCCGCGCCGGTCGTTCAGGCGCCACAGCCGATTTGTGCTGAGCCGCGGGTCCGGCCGCCGGAAGCGACCATGGCCGCGCCGCCACCGGCGCCTCCCGTCCTTGCCGCAACGAATTCGCAGCCCGTCGTGCCGCCGCCGGCGCCGAAATTGGAGCCGCCGAGACTGAAGACGCCCAGCGCCAACCCGCCGCGGGTTGAACTGGAGCGCATCGAACAACCACTCATCGCGCCGAAGCCAGAGATCGCGCAGACCGCAGCGCTTGCGCAGCCCAACGATGATGAGCGCTATAGGCCGCTGGGCGAATGGGAGAGCTCTCGCGCCAAGGGCACTGTTCGCATCGAGCGTTGCGGACCGGCGCTGTGCGGTTTTGCGCTCACGGAAGCATCGAGCAGGGGCGAGAGCGTACTCGTCAACATGAAGCCGAAAACGCACGACGTCTGGACGGGCAGCATCTACAGCCGCACCAGCGGCAACACCTATTATGCGACGATGACGCTGAAGAGCTCCGGCAAGCTGCACGTCCAAGCCTGCGCGTTCGGCCGTTTCTGGTGCTCCGGCAACGACTGGACGCGGGTCGAGGCGCCGCGAGGGCAGATGATCACGACCTCGCGGCCATGGAACGCGCGGTCGTAGCTCTTCGCGATATGCCGCGCATCGAAGGGGAGAAGAGCCGGCACTTGATGGATCGCTAGATCATGCCGAGCACGATGGCGCCGACAAAAGCCATCGCGAGGTACGCGGTGATAACGCTCAGTCTGCCGGCGAACGTCATGAGATCGCTCCCGCTGTCGCGCCGCCTTGCGCGAACTTTATGGTTAACAGAATGTCTCTCGACGAAAAAGTCAGCCCTGCTGTCGCTCGGCACTTTCAGGCGTTTCGGCGTGCACGGCCGGCTTGGTTAAGGAAGGTTGAAATCGACACGTTGAAGAGTCTTTAAGTAAATTCACCGAACGTGCGTGCATGACGCGCGGAGTTCGTTTGTATCTCGTCGGCTCCATCGTCCTTGTTTCGCTAGCGGGTTGCGGACGCGGCTTCTTCCAGGCCGAACGTGAACCATGGCGGGCCGAGGCGGAGGCGGCGTGCCTGAAATCGGGGGCCATCAAGGAGAGCGCGGACATTGTTCGCATTGACCCGATTTCCGGCCCCGGCCAATGCGGCGCCGAATATCCACTCAAGGTCGCTGCCATCGGCGAAGCCTCGAGCACCTATGGCTTTGCCGACGAGCAATTGCGTCCGCCTGGCAGCATCGGCAGCCAGCCGCGCTGGCCGGTGACGCAGCCGCGATCGAATTATCCGCAAAGCCAGGATTATCCGGCCTCCTCCTATCCATCACAGTCGAATTATCCCGGAAGCGCGGTGCGCCAGCCGTCCGGCTATGGGACCTCGTCGGGGCCGATGTCGCTGAACGCGCCCGGCGTCGCGCCGCAGGAAGACGAGATCGATCTGCCGCCCGAGGGCACCGATGCCGCGGGGGCCTCGCGCTACATGAATGCGCCGAGCTATCCCGCGCGGCCGGCGGGTCCCGCGCCCTACTCGCAGGCGCCCGCGCAGCGGCCGCTGCCGCGTCTCGGCCCCGCGCAGGGCAATGCCGTTGCCGCCGTCGGTCCCGTTGCGATCAAGCCGACCGCGACGCTCGCCTGTCCGATCGTGTCCGAGCTCGACCGCTGGCTCGCCGACACCGTGCAGCCCTCGGCCATGCGCTGGTTCGGCGTCCGCGTCGCCGAGATCAAGCAGATCTCGGCCTATTCCTGCCGCGGCATGAACGGCAACTCGCGCGCCCACATTTCCGAGCACGCCTTCGGCAATGCGCTCGACATCTCCGCCTTCGTGCTCGCCGACGGCCGCCGCGTCACCGTGAAGGACGGCTGGCGCGGCATGCCGGAAGAGCAGGGATTTTTGCGCGACGTGCAGGCGGGGGCCTGCGCGCATTTCACCACCGTGCTCGCGCCGGGCTCCAACGTCTTTCACTACGATCACATCCATGTCGATCTGATGCGCCGCGCCAGCCGCCGCCTGATCTGCCAGCCGGCCGCGGTGTCCGGCGACGAGGTCGCCGCGCGGGCGCAATCGCGCAGCCCTTACGCCAATGCGCGCGATCCCTCCGTCACCGGCTCGCTCGGCGCGCGCAAGAGCACCTCGCGCAAGCGCGAGGAGGACGACTACATCGACGAATAGGCTGACGCTTTCCTTCTAGCCCGGATGAGCGCAGCGATATCCGGGACAATCCGCATATCGCTTGGCTCGTGCGGGCTACGAGCTACGTCCGCTTCGACGGCGCGGGGGCCAGCCCCATGCATCGCTGCACCTCGGCCGGGACGTTGTAGGTCCGCATGATATGGCGGCTGTCACGCAAGCCGGATGCCTCGCGTTGCACCACGAACATCCAGAGCGCCTGGCCGGCTTCCGCGACCAGCTTGCGCCGCGCCGGCTGCAGTGAGGCCGGCATCTCTGCGTGCGCGTGCGCGGCATCGAATTCGCGCAGGCGCACCAGCGTCTGTTCGAGCGCGCGGCCCATCCGTCCAAGCGCCGAGGCTTGTTCCTGGACGATCTCGTAGTGGAGGATATCGACCGGCGGGCGAAGATCACGAGACATGGCCGCAATATAGTGCCGCAGCACCAGGCTTCGCAACGCGTGGCTACTTCGCCTTATACGCCGCGAGGAACATCCGCGTCGCGCTGTCGATCACCTCGGTCATCCGCTCTTCCGATGGCGCGGGGGCGGCCTGGAAGACGAAGGGGAGGAACAGCGAGGCCTTGCACAGTTCCATGAATTGCGAGGCAGCAAGATCGCAATTGTCGATCTTGAGATCGCCGCAAGCGACTTGGACCCTGAGATATTCGGAGAGACGGTTGATGGTCTTGTCCAGCACCCGCGCATAATAGCGGCGGCCGACATCGGGCATGCGCTCGGCGATCGCCATCACGGTGCGGATCGCCGATCCGCCACCGGGGCGGCAGAGCAGATGGATGTAGGCGCGGCCGAACTCCTTCAGCGTGGTATCGGCATCGCGCGCGGGATCGAAATTGAAAACGACCTGGCCATGCTGGAGCGCTTCCTCTTCGAGGATCGCTTCGAACAGCGCGCATTTGTCGGCGAAGTAGACGTAGAGCGTGCCCTTGGAGACCTGCGCCGCGCGCGCGATCTCGCCCATGCTGGCACCGTCGAAGCCGAGCGCCATGAACACCTTGCGGGCTCCGTCCAGGATCTGGCGACGCTTGGAGCTGTCCTCTTCCTGGACGACGTGCAGATGTTCGTTGGTAGTTACAACCATTGGTTTAGGGTCTCGGAGGGTTTCTTCGTGGATGTCGAACGTTGAAACGCAAATCTAGGATCGGGCCCGTATGGTGCGACCCGGGTTGATTATGTAGATTGACCGAACCGTTCGGTCAATGATATTTGGAGTAGCGAGGGCAATCGGCCGCAAGGAAGGCCGAGCCCAGTCGCGTGTTTGTGGGGAGGCCTTTATGGCCCTATCGAGAGACCAGGCTGCGCGCGTTCTTCGCCAGGAAACGGTGGAGCAGGCGGGCCGCGATCCTGCGTCCGAGACATCGCCACCCCCTGCCGAGCAGCTGCGCGCTCACGCGGCCGACGAGACCAAGCTTCGCACCGGCGAGGTCCCGGAGAAGCCTGTGACCGACAAACCAGCCGCACCTGCGCAGGCGGCGCCCGCGGCCGGCGCTCCCAAATCCGGCAAGCGCAAATTCGTCATGATGGGCCTCGGCCTCGTGCTCGCGCTGGCCGCTGCGGGCTATGCCGGCTACTACACGCTGGTCGGCCGCTTCTACATCTCCACGGACGATGCCTATGTCCGCGCCAACAACACCATGCTTGGCGCGCGCGTCGCCGGCCATATCTCCGCGGTCCTTGTCGGCGACAACACCCCGGTGCGTGCCGGCGACGTCGTCCTCCGCATCGACGATGGCGACTACAAGATCGCGGTCGATTCCGCCACGACGCGGATCGCGACCCAGCAGGCCACCATCGATCGCATCGGCCGACAAGTCGCCGCGCTCGACAGCCAGGTCGCGCAGGCCAAGGCGCAGCTCGTCTCGGCTGAAGCCGGCCTCAAGCGTGCCGATCTCGACTATGAGCGCCAGCAGGCGCTGAGCAACAAGGGCTTTGCGTCGCGCGCGGTGTTCGAGAGCTCGGAAGCCGGACGCGACCAGGGCGCCGCCGCGGTGAAGGCCGCGCAGGCCGCCTACGACGTCGCGATCAGCAATGTCGACGTCGCCAAGGCTCAGCAGGCCGAAGCGCAGGCGCAACTCGCCGAACTCAAGACCACGCTCGCCAAGGCCGAGCGCGACCTGGGCTTCACCGCGGTGCGCGCGCCGGTCAACGGCACGTTCTCCAATCGCCTGGTCAATACCGGTGACTTCGTCGCGGTCGGCCAGCGCCTCGGCAACATCGTGCCGCTCGACGACGTCTATATCGATGCCAATTTCAAGGAAACGCAGCTCAAGCGCATCCGTCCCGGCCAGCCGGTGACGATCAAGGTCGATGCCTACGGCATGCGCAAGTTCTCCGGCGTGGTCGACAGCATCGCGGCAGGCGCGGGCTCGGTGTTCACGCTGCTGCCGCCCGACAACGCCACCGGCAATTTTACCAAGATCGTGCAGCGCGTGCCGGTTCGCATCCGCGTGCCGAAGTCCGTGGCCAAGCAGAACCTGCTCCGCGCCGGCATGTCGGTCTACGCGACCGTCGACACCAACAAGGGCGCGGCCGACGCCGACAGCGAGGTCGATCTCGACGATCCCGCCGTCCATCCGCAGTAGCCAACCCGAGCACGGCAAGTTGGGACGATGGCCGACGCCACCACCGCTTCACCTGCCATGATGGCGGATCCTGCTTCGGAGCGGATCGCGCCGAAGCGGCTGTTCGCGTTCATCATCATGGTGTTCGGGATGTTCATGTCGATCCTGGACATCCAGATCGTCTCGGCGTCCCTCAGCGACATCCAGGCCGGATTGTCGGCGAGCTCCAGTGAAGTCTCCTGGGTCCAGACCGCCTATCTGATCGCGGAGGTGATCGCGATCCCGCTGTCGGGATTCCTGTCGCGCGCCTTCGGCACGCGGCTGTTGTTCGCGATCTCGGCCGCCGGCTTCACCGCCGCGAGCCTGCTCTGCGGCTTTGCGTCCACCATCGAGGAGATGATCCTCTGGCGCGCGCTCCAGGGCTTTCTCGGCGCCGGCATGATCCCGACGGTGTTCGCCTCGGCCTATACCGTGTTCCCGCGGACCAAATTCCACATCGTCGGCCCCATCATCGGTCTGGTCGCGACACTGGCGCCGACCATCGGGCCGACGGTCGGCGGTTACATCACCGATGTGATGTCGTGGCACTGGTTGTTCTTCATCAACGTGCTGCCCGGCATCGGCATCACCTTGGGCGTGCTGGCGCTGGTCGATTTCGACGAGCCGCATTTCGAGCTGCTCGAACGCTTCGACTGGTGGGGCCTCTTGTTCATGGCCGCCTTCCTCGGCACGCTGGAATATGTGCTGGAGGAAGGCCCGCAATATGAATGGATGCAGGACACCTCCGTGGCGGTCTGCGCCTGGATCTGCGCGATCTCGGCGATCGCCTTCTTCTGGCGCGTCTTCACCGCCGCCGAGCCGATCGTCAATCTGCGGACCTTCTCCAACCGCAATTTCGCCATCGGCTGCACGCTGCAATTCTGCATCGGCATCGGCCTCTACGGCCTGACCTACATCTATCCGCGCTATCTCGCCGAAGTGCGCGGCTACAGCGCGCTGATGATCGGCGAGACCATGTTCGTCTCGGGCATCACCATGTTCCTAGTCGCGCCGCTGGTCGGCCGGCTCATGGCAAAGGTCGACATGCGCTACATGATCGCGTTTGGCCTCATCGTGTTCGCGATCGGCTCCTACCAGATGACCTGGATCACGCGCGACTACGATTTCTACGAGCTGCTGGTACCGCAGATCCTGCGCGGCATCGGCATGATGTTCGCGATGGTGCCGACCAACAACATCGCGCTCGGCACGCTGGCACCCGACAAGGTGAAGAACGCCTCCGGCTTGTTCAACTTGACGCGCAATCTCGGCGGCGCGGTCGGGCTCGCCGTCATCAACACCGTGCTCAACGACCGCACCGACCTGCACATCACCCGGCTCCAGGAGCGCGTGACCTGGGGCAACGCCACCGCGACCGAAACCCTGACCATGTTCATGCAGAAGTTTCAGGGAATGGGCGATTCCACGCTGATGGCGATGAAGCAGCTGTCCCAATTGGTGCATCGGCAGGCCGTGGTGATGAGCTTCGGCGATGCCTTCTTCGTGATGGCCGTGTTCTATCTCGGTCTCAGCCTGCTGGTCGCGCTACTGAAAAAGCCGCCTTCGCCTTTCGGTGCCGGGGGCGACGCGCACTAATTTGCAACACTCGTTCGTGATCTCGCGTGAGCCCCGTTGCAAATCGCAAACGGCACATCTATAAAGCGCACCTCATTCAATCGAACCGGGGAGAGATTTGCATGATTTCGTCGCATTCGCAGATCGTACGCCCGCGCTCGATGATGACCTCGATCACGTTCTGGCTCGGTATGTACGCGGCCTGCTAGAGGCCTCCTCCGCCAGTTCTGATTGGGCCAGGGTTTCGACCCAGCGCCCCGATCGCTCCGCTTCCCAATTCAAAGCGTCCCAAGTCAAAGTCAGTTTTGAGTGACGCCGTTCCGGCCCTCGCTGCCGATCTGCGTCCATCGATGGAGCCGGCCCGCGCATGCGGCCGGATGATGTCATGACCGCTCTGTCCAAAAAGCCCGCCGCGATTCGCGTGGTGCTGCCCTTCGTATTTCGGCACTGGCTGAAGCAGCCGGGGCGCGGCCTCGTCGTGGCCGGCGGCCTGTTGGGTGCGACCGTCGCCGACCTGTTCATGCCGGTATTCTCGGGCCATCTGGTCGACGCGCTGACGCGCGGACCTTCCGATCCCGATGCGCGCCACGCGGCGCTGGTGGCGTTCGGCGGCATCGTGGCGCTGGGCGCGGCCTCGATGGTGCTGCGGCTGATCGGCCTTCAGGCCATCGTGCCGTTCACGCTGAAGATCATGTCCGACGTCGCGCAGGACGCGTTCACGCGCGTGCAGCGCTTCTCGACCGATTGGCATGCGAACTCGTTCGCCGGCTCAACGGTACGCAAGATCACCCGCGGCATGTGGGCGCTCGACCTGCTCAACGACACCATCCTGATGGCGCTGGCGCCCTCGCTGCTGGTGCTGGTCGGCTCGATGATCCTGCTTGGTGTGCACTGGGCGTCGCTTGGCCTCGTGATCGCGGTCGGGGCGATCGTCTACGTCACCATCACGGTGGTGTTCTCGACGCGCTACATCGCTCCGGCCGCACGAATCTCCAATGCCTGGGACACCAAGATCGGCGGCACGCTGGCGGACGCGCTGACCTGCAATGCCGTGGTGAAGTCGTTCGGCGCGGAGGCGCGCGAGGACACGCGGCTCGCGCGCGTCATCAACCGCTGGCGCGTGCGCGTGCGGCGGACCTGGTATCGCTACAATTACACCGCGATGTCGCAGCTGTCCTTGCTGCTGTGCTTGCGCGCGTCGGTGATCGGCGGCTCGGTGCTGCTGTGGATGTCGGGTCACGCCTCGCCCGGCGACGTCACCTACGTGCTGACGAGCTACTACGTCATCCACGCCTATTTGCGCGACGTCGGCATGCACATCAACAACCTCCAGCGCTCGGTCAACGACATGGACGAGCTGGTGGCGATCCATGACGAGCCGATTGGGATCGCCGATGCGCCCGACGCGCGGCCGATCGCGATCGCGGGCGGCGAGATCGTGTTCGACGACGTCACGTTCCATTATGGCGGCCATCGCGCGCCGCTCTATGACGGGCTGTCGCTGACGATTCGCGCCGGCGAGAGGGTCGGCCTCGTCGGCCGTTCCGGTTCCGGCAAGACGACCTTCGTCAAGCTGGTGCAGCGGCTTTACGACGTCACCGATGGCCGGGTCCTGATCGACGGACAGGATATTGCGCTGGCCACGCAGCACTCGCTGCGCAGCCAGATCGCGATCGTGCAGCAGGAGCCGATCCTGTTCCACCGCTCGCTCGCCGAGAACATCTCCTATGGCCGGCCGGGTGCCAGCCTCGAGGCGATCGAGCAGGCGGCGCGGCTCGCCAATGCGCATGACTTCATCCTGCGCCTGCCGAAGGGCTATGGCACGCTGGTCGGCGAACGCGGCGTGAAACTGTCCGGCGGCGAGCGGCAGCGCGTTGCGCTGGCGCGCGCCTTCCTGGCGGATGCGCCGGTGCTGATCCTGGACGAGGCGACGTCGAGTCTCGATTCGGAATCGGAGGCGCTGATCCAGCAGGCGATGGAGCGGCTGATGAAGGGCCGCACCTCGATCGTGATCGCGCATCGCCTGTCGACGGTACGGAGCCTCGATCGCATCCTGGTGTTCGACCGCGGCGAGATCGTCGAGCAGGGCACGCATGCCGTGCTCGCGGGCAAGCCGGGCGGCATCTATCGCGGCCTGTTCGAGCGCCAGGTGGTGGAGCTCGGACATATCGCAGCGGCGGAATGAGGCGCGCGGCGGCGGGCAAATGGCCCAAAGCCGCGTCGCCAAGGATGGACTGACATGAAAGACCTGACAAACGGCTCCATCGTGAGACACATCCTGGCCATGGCACCGCCGATCATGGTCGGGATGATCACGATCATGATCTGCCAACTGGTCGATCTCTACTTCGTGTCGGGATTGGGCGATGCGGCGGTCGCCGGTGTCGCCGCGGCCGGCAACGCTGGCTTTCTCGTCAACGCCCTGATGCAGGTGCTCGGCGTCGGCACGGTGGCGCTGATCGCGCATGCCGTGGGGCGCAAGGATCGGGCGGACGCCAATCTGATCTTCAACCAGGCGGTCGCGCTGTCAGTGCTGTTCGGGTTGTTGACCTTGATCGCAGGCTTGGCATTGTCGCGCCCCTATATGCGCGCGGTCGCGGCCGACGACGCCACGGTCGAGGCCGGCACCATCTATCTGCTCTGGTTCATGCCGGCGCTGGCGTTGCAATTTGCCACGCAGGTGATGGCGTCGGCGTTGCGGGCGACCGGCATCGTGCGGCCGAGCATGCTGGTGCAGGCGCTTTCCGTGATCATCAATATCGCGCTGGCGCCGGTGCTGATCGCGGGCTGGGGCACGGGCTACGCGCTCGGTGTTGCCGGAGCAGGCCTTGCCAGCTCGCTGGCGGTCTTCATCGGCGTGCTGATGCTGCTCGCCTATTTCCTCAAGCTGGAGCGTTATGTCGCCTTCCATCCAGCACAGTGGCGGCCGCGGCTTTCGCAGTGGAAGCGTATCCTCAATGTCGGCCTGCCCGCCGGCGGCGAGTTCGTGATGGTCTTCATCATCATGGGCGTGGGCTTTTACGTGCTGGGCGTTTTCGGCCCGGCGGCGCAGGCAGGATTTGGCATCGGAACGCGCCTCCTCGGCTTGATCCAGATGCCGGCGCTCGCCATCGCTCTTGCCGCAGGCCCGATCGCCGGCCAGAATTTCGGCGCCGGCAACGGCGCGCGCGTGCGGGAGACCTTCGTCAAGGCGGCGCTGATCGCGACCGCCGTGATGATCGTGTTCCTGGTCCCCGCGCAACTGGTGCCGGGTCTGTTGCTTGCCGGCTTCTCGCAGGATCAGGAGACGATGGCAGTTGCCTCGCTCTTTCTGCGCATCGTCTCGCTCAACATGCTGGTGCAGGGGCTGATCTTCACGTGCTCGAGCATGTTTCAGGGGCTCGGCAACACCAAGCCGGTGTTGTGGACCTCGGCCGTGCGGGTCCTCACCTATTCCCTGCCGTCGATCTGGCTCTCGACCTGGCCGGGCTTCCGGATGGAGCATGTTTGGTACTTGTCGATCGCGACAGTCGGGCTCCAAGCCGCCCTGAGCCTGTGGTTGCTGCGCCGCGAGTTCAACAAGCGCCTTACAATGTCGCCGCTGGGGAGGGGGCCGGAGCCGGAGCGCCCCCAACCCGCTGCGCCTCTGGTACGCGAGCCTGCATAGCGACAGCTTGTCGATCTCCCCCGGCTTTCGGCCGGGGGCATGGCGCTGACGAAAAGGACGCCGAGCTAGAGCGCGCCGACGCTGTTCCAGACGAGCGTCAGGCCCGACACGAACAACAGGCCGAGCACGACATCGCCGAAATGCTTGTCGTTGAGGGCATGATAAACCCGGGCGCCTGCCCAGGCACCGATCAGCGTACCGGGAAAGGCGATCAGCGCGAGCCAGATCACTTTGAACTCGACCAGGCCCGATGCGGTCTGCAGCACCAGCGCAGTGGCGAGCACGGTGAAATTGAAGAGCTGAAAGATGCCGCGGCGCTCGTGCTTGTTCCAGCCGCGGATGTTGGCCCACAGGATCGGCAGCGGCCCGGACAATCCGGCGAGGCCGCCGAGAATGCCGCCGGCAAAGCCGATCGCACCATCGGCGATCCGGCCACCGAACTTGATCGCGAGCGGCCTCTTGTTCAGATACAGCGCGCTCGAAAAGATCAGGATCAACACGCCGACGCTCAGCTTGAACACTTTCGGATCGGCCGAGGCGATCATCGTCGTTCCCAGGGGAACGCCGATCAGTCCGCCGATCAGGAACGGCCACACCAGCGACAGGTCAAAGCTCTTCCACATCGAGGGCAGCGTCGAGGTCTGCGCGATCACCGAGCAGATCAGCACCAGGGGCACCGCGAGCGAAGGCGGCAGGACGTAGAGCCAGATGCCGAGCGCCATCAGCGCCGTGCCGAACCCGGCCAGCCCCGACACGAAGCCCCCGGCCAAGGCGCCGAGCAGCAGCAGTGCATAGGTGAGCGTTTCCAAACAGTTGTCCTTGTCGCGACGGAGATCCCAATCAGTTGATCGCCGTGGCCCGCATAGCACGCTTGCTGCCGTGCAGGTCAATCCGCGCTGCACGCAAGCGTGATCTGCGATGTCGGGCTTTTGCGGAAGACACGCCTACATGACGATCGTACTTCAATCCCAGGGGGCCTGCCAGACGCCACCATGCGCTTCAATCGGCCCAGTCCCGAATGAGACAATGGAGAATGACCATGACCCGCACGAACATCGCCGTTGCGGTCGCGCTGTTGTCGGGTGCGGCCTTGATGCCGACAATGGCGCAGGCGCAGTTCTCGGAGCCTGCGGCCTATCAAGCCGCCCATCCCGATCGTGACGTGCTGAATGGCGGCCAGCTCACGCCTGCGGCGCGCGCCGCGCTGGGTGAGCATAGTAGTCCGCGTGATGCCTATGCATCGCAGGGCTATCCGTCACCGGCTGCACCTGTCGTTCGCTCGCGCCACCGCCGTCATCGATAGAATTCCTTAGACGATCTGCCTGGCGTCGACAGGCTTGTGCAGCGCGCCGACCAGGATGCGCAGCGCCTCCGTCAATTCCGATCGGTTACGCGCCGCGCCCAGCGACACTCGCGCTGCATGTGGCGCTGTCCCGTCCACGGTGAAGGCATCGCCGGCCACCACCGCCAGTCCGTTCCGCAGCAGATGCGCTGCGACGTCGGGACGGCCTTCCGGCAAGCGCAGCCAAAGATGATGGGCGGCGGGCTTGGCCAGGAACTGAAATCCCTTTAATGCGCGTTGCGCCAACTGCTGGCGGCCGACTGCCTCGCTGCGGATGGCGGTGATGATGCGATCGGCGATGCCGGTCTCGATCCAATGCGTCACTAGCGCGACCATCAGCGGCGCCGGCATCTGCACCGTCGCCTGCAAATGGCTCCGCATCGTCTGCTGCGCATCGTTGTCGGGCGCCAGCAGATAGGCGACGCGCAGGGCGGGCGCTATGCACTTTGACAGTGTGGTTGCGAGATAAGCCCGCTCCGGAATGAGGCTCGCGATCGGCGTTGCCGAGCGGTCGAGCATTCCGTAGGCATCGTCCTCGATCAGTCTCGTGTCGGAATCACGGACGATCTTCGCGATCGCCTCACGTCGTGCCGTGGATAATGTCGCGGTGGTCGGATTGTGCAGCGTCGGAATGAGATAGACGGCCTTCGGCTTGTGCGCGCGGCAAGCCGCCGCGAGTGCATCGGGCAGGATGCCGCCATCGTCCATGGCGACGCTGACGAGCTTGACGCCGAGCCGCGCGGCGGCGGCCTTGATGCCGGGGAAGGTGAGGGCCTCCGTCAGTACAACATCACCAGGCCGGGCAAGATGAGCAAGCAGGTTGAACAGGATGGTCTGCGTGCCCGGATAGATCACGAGCCTGTCGGCATGCGCATGCGGCACGCGCGCACGCATCCAGCGCGCCGCCACTTCAAGTTCATGCGCGCTGCCGCCGGGTGGCTGGTAGTTGAGATGCGCCGTCAGGCCCGATTGCGCGCGGATGGCTTCCATGCCGGCAATGATGCGCTCGTCGAGTTGCGCTTCCAGCGGATGCGGCGGCACGTTCATCGAAAGATCGATCGCGACCGGATGCGGGAGGTCCACCGCGCGCCGCGCGCTGGTCTCCGACACGAACGAGCCCTGTCCGACGCGGGCTTCCATGATGCCGCGGCGCCGGGCTTCGGTGTAGGCGCGCGTCACCGTGGTGAGGTCGATGCCGAGCGCCTTTGCGAGCGCACGTTGCGTCGGCAATTGCTGGCCGCGCACCAGCCGGCCGGCGGCGATGTCGGCCTCCATGGCCTCGACGATGCGCTGGTACCGCGGGCCCGAGAGCTCCGAGATTGTAGGGGTCCAATCCATGCAATTTAGGCCGATATCCTTTGAATGTATGGATACAAGATATTATTGTATGGATCGTCGAGAAGGAAGAGGTGTGGTCATGGCGACGGTCTCTCTGGCAAAGGCGATGTGGCGCGGTTTTTGCGGCAAGTGCCCGAACTGCGGGGAAGGGCACATGTTCGGCCGCTTCCTGAAAGTGGCCGACACCTGCGAGCATTGCGGCGAGGAACTTTTCCACCAGCGCGCGGACGACTTTCCGGCCTATCTCGTGATGGTCGTGGTCGGCCATCTCGTGGTGCCGGCGATCCTCGCGATCGAGACCGCCTACGCGCCGCCGGAGTGGCTGCAACTCGCGGTGTGGCTGCCGGTGACGCTGTTCGCCTCGCTCGGATTGCTGCAACCGACCAAGGGCGCCATCGTCGGGCTGCAATGGCAGCTCGGCATGCATGGTTTCGAGCCGAGCAAGCTGCGGCGCGAGACGGGTGAGCTCGCGCCGGCGCTGGTGAAGGCGGACACGCGCGCGGCTTAAGCGGCGTTTACATCCAGCGCTCGGCCGCTACACTCCGTCGTAGAAACGAGAACGATGGAAACACCGATGGCCACACCCGCGAAGACCTTCCTGCTCTGTCATGGTGCATGGTCCGGCGGATGGGCCTGGAAGAAGATGCATCCGCTGATGGCAACGGCCGGCCACCGCCTGGTGGCGCCGACCTATACGGGCCTCGGCGAGCGCGCGCATCTGGCAAGCCCGTCGATCGATCTCGAGACGCATATCCAGGACGTCCTCAACGTCATCGCCTTCGAGGATTTGAACGACATCGTTCTGCTCGGCCACAGCTATGGCGGCATGGTAGCGACCGGCGTCGCCGACCGCGCGCGTGAGCGCGTGACGCAGCTGATCTATCTCGACGCCTTCGTGCCGCGTGACGGCCAGTCGCTATTCGATCTCAACGAGGGCGGGCGCGAGCCGATGCGCAAGGCAGCAAGCTCGAAAGACGGCTATCGCATCCCGCCGAACCCGCCGCCACCAGATACGCCGCAGGCCGATCTCGACTGGCTCAATGCGCGCCGCGTTCCGATGCCGATCAAATGCTTCGAGACGCGATTGAGGCTCGCGCATGGCGAGGCGACAGTGCCGCGCAGTTACATCTATTGCACCCGCATCCCGCCGGGCGACGTGTTCGGGCAATTCGCGAAGCGGACGAAGAGCGAAGGCGGCTGGCGCTATGTCGAGCTCGATGCCAGCCACGCGCCGAACGTCACCGCGCCGGAGGCGCTGATGGCGGTGTTGGAGAAGATCGTGGCCTAGTTTCGTCATTCCGGGGCGCGACGAAGTCGCGAGCCCGGAATCCATCTCTCCACCCTCTCTGCCGCCCGATGGATTCCGGGCTCTCGCTTCGCGAGCCCCGGAATGACACCTTTGAATCGCTGCGAGCTCAGTCCAAATGGTGAGGGGCTCGCTGCGCTAGCATCGAGCCCCTCGTTGCAAGATATCAGCCGGCCTGTAAGCCGGGTTCTGTAGGGCACCGTCCGCTTGCGCGAACGATACGTGACGGCCATTCCTCTGGGACCATGTTCGCACATGACCTCGAGCAACCTACCCGGACGGCGGGCCTGACATCGCCCCGCGGCGTTATCGCTTTCGCGAACAGCCCGCTGCGCCGTCCCTATTCGGTTTTGCTCCCGGTGGGGTTTGCCATGCCGGCTCCGTTGCCGGATCCGCGGTGCGCTCTTACCGCACCTTTTCACCCTTACCTGCCTACGCAGCTTGCGCTGCTACGGCACGGCAGGCCCGAGGGCTTGTCGCGCCGAAGCCCAAAGGGCGAAGGCGGGCGGTTCGTTCTCTGTGGCACTTTCCCTGGGGTCGCCCCCGCCGGACGTTATCCGGCACCGCATGTCAAGGGAGCCCGGACTTTCCTCCCCGGCGGCCTTTCGGCACCTGCCGGAGCGGCCGTCCGGCCGACTGACCGATAACGCATGGAGCATTTGTGACGGTTTCGTCAAGCCGGTATCGCCGCGCGCGCTGCCCGCAAATAATTTATCCTGAAGATGTCGTTTGGCGCGTGCCCCGTTCGACTGCATGTCGGCGACCATGCCGAGCAACAGGAGTGAAGCGATGCAGTATCTGCTGATGATCTACCAGAACGAGGTCGAGTACGCGAAGAACGACGCAGCGACCACCCAGAAGATGCTGGCGGAGTATCAAGCCTTCACGCAAGGCATCATCCAGAACGGCAATTTCAAGGCCGGCGACCGCTTGCAGCCGACCACGACCGCGACCACGGTGCGCGTGCGCGACGGCAAGACGTTGACCATCGACGGTCCGTTTGCTGAGACGCGCGAGCAACTCGGCGGCTACTATCTGATCGAAGCCAAGGATCTCAACGCCGCGATCGAGATCGCGGCGCGGATTCCCAGCGCGCGGATCGGCTCGATCGAGGTGCGGCCGATCTGGGTCTACGACAAGTGACGGTGGAGCAGCGCGTCGGCGCATGAACCCTTCCGAGATCGATAAAATCTTCCGCGACGAGGCGGGGCGTGCGCTTGCCACGCTGATCCGTCTCGTCGGCGATTTTGATCTCGCCGAGGATGCGCTCCAGGATGCCTTTGCCGTCGCGCTGAAACGCTGGCCGGCATGCGAGATCCCCGACAATCCGCGCGCCTGGCTGGTCAATGTCGCCAAGCACAAGGTAATCGACCGCATCCGCCGCCAGGCTGTCTTTCGCGGCAAGCAGCAGGCGCTGGTGCACGAGCTCGAGCTGAATGCGCAGGCGCCGGACGAACCGCTGGCAATGCTCGACGACGACATGCTCAGGCTGATCTTCACCTGCTGCCATCCGGCGTTCGCGGCCGAGGTCCAGGTCGCGCTGACGCTGCGCACCGTCTGCGGGCTGTCGACGGCGCAGGTCGCGCGCGCCTTCCTCGTCAGCGAGGAGGCGATGGCACAGCGCCTCGTCCGCGCGAAGCAGAAGATCCGCCTTGCGGGCATCCCCTATGAGGTGCCGGAGCGCGCCGCGCTGGCGCCGCGGCTCGACGGCGTGCTCGCGGTGATCTATCTCGTCTTCACCGAGGGCTATGTCGCAACGTCGGGCACGGACCTGATGCGGCCTGATCTCGCCGTCGAGGCCATCAGGCTCGGCCGCCTGCTGGACCGGTTGATGCCCGATCGCGCCGGCATCAAGGGCCTGCTGGCCTTGATGCTGCTGCACGACGCGCGGCGCGCGGGGCGGCAGACGCCGGCCGGCGACATCGTGCTGCTCGAAGAGCAGGATCGCCGGCTGTGGGACCGCGCGCAGATCGAGGATGGCCTCAGATTGGTGGAGGATGCGCTACGCCTGCCGGGCCGGCCGCAGCCCTATGCCGTGCAGGCCGCGATCGCGGCGCTGCATGCCCGCGCGAGGAGCTTCGTGGAGACCGACTGGCCGCAGATTGCGGGACTCTACGAAGTGCTTCTGCGCATCAGTCCTTCGCCAGTAGTCGAACTGAACCATGCCGCGGCGGTGTCGATGGTCGACGGACCTTCACGCGCACTCGCTCTCGTCGATGCCATCGCCGCACGCGGCGGGCTCGACGGTTATGAGCTCATGCCTGCGGTGCGGGCGGATCTGTTGCGGCGGCTCGGCCGGAAGGCGCAGGCACGCGAGGCGTATCGCGCAGCGTCGGAGGCGACGCAGCTGGAGCCGTTGCGGCGGCTGTATGCGCGGCGGCTGAGGGAGATAGGGTAGGGCCCTCATGCCCCGGACGCAGCGCAGCGTCACTTCGACGATGCGCTGCAGAGCCGGGGCCCACCTCACGGACTGGGTCCCGGCTCTGCGCAGCAGCGCAAGAGCGCTGCAGCGCGTCCGGGACACGAGAGAGGACTATGTCGCGGCCGTCACTTCGACGCGGCCACCGTTGCCTCTGGCGGCAGGCTCGCCAGCAGCGCCTGCAAGGTCGACAGCGTCGAATGGTCGGCGACGCCATCCAGCCGCGCCGGGCGGAAATGGCGCTGGAAGGCGGTGACCACTTCCATCGTCGCAGCATCGTATTTGCCGTTCAGCGGCACGCCGTAACCGTAGCGGGCGAGGGCCTGCTGCATGCTCAGCACCGCGTCGCTGATGGTGCCGAGCATCAGGCTCTCCCCGCGCACCACCGGCGCGGGCGTGACCCAGTGTCCGACGCCGGAATTGGCCAGCGAGTGCCACGGAAATTTCTCCCCGGGATCCTTCTTGCGCGCGGGCGCGACGTCGGAATGGCCGAGCACCCGGTGCGCCGGCACCTTGCGGCGGAGCATGATGCCGCGGCACAGCGCGATCACGGCGGCGATCTGGCGCAGCGGATATTCCGGATAACCCCAGTCGTGGCCGCGATTGATGATCTCGATGCCGATCGAGCAGGAATTGATGTCGTCCTCGCCGGCCCAGGAGGAGACCCCGGCGTGCCAGGCGCGCTTGGCTTCGGGCACGCATTGCACGATGCGGCCGTCCTCCAGCACGACATAATGCGCCGAGACTTCGGTTCCCGCGGTGCAGAGCCGCGCCAATGCACCCTCGACATCCGGCATGCCGGTGTAGTGCAGCACGATCATGTCGGGCTGCCGTCCCTTGTTGCGCTCCCCATGGTTTGGTGAGGGGATGATGTCGGAGACGGTCGAGGAATCCGGCTCGAACGTCCGCATGTTCGCTGCGGCCTTGGGAACCGGGAGAACGCGCTGACGCTTCGAATCAGATCCAGACGGCGTGGACGAACCGGACGACATGAACAGCTCGAGCAAGATGGAGAGTGGGGCAAGGCCTTCTCTTTACTATTCCTTTACCCCCGCGCCGCACGCAATCGCACGGCGCGGTTAACGCGTGCATTTTGTCCATGTGTGTGGATGAGGCATCACCACGCCGATACCTTTTCGACTTGTCGCGAGCCGATCAACGCTTTCTTAACGCTAAGCGCCGTTACTGAGAGATGAAGTGCCGACCCGCATCCGGAGGCGGCCAAAGCGTATTTTGGCTCGAAATCCCATGGCTGCCCGACAAATTCCACTGGGAACACTGGGTTTGCGGCCCGGGGCGACCGGGCTTGGTAACCATGCTGGAAGAGGGCTTGGTCGTGGAACCGCCGCGACGCGGAATCATTCGAGGCGTGATGGGCTTGTTCGTCCGCGATCCGGCATGGCCGGCGTCAGACAGGCTTGGCACATGAGCTCGGTTCCGCACATTCCCGTTCTCGGCCGCGAGGCTGTCGACCACCTCGCCCCGCGCGCGGGCGGTATTTACGTCGACGCCACCTTCGGTGCGGGCGGCTACAGCCGCGCCATCCTCGAGGTGCCGGGAACCCGGATCATTGCCATCGACCGCGACCGCACCGCGATCACCGGCGGTGCCGAGCTGGTCGAACGCTCCGCGGGCAGGCTGACGCTGGTCGAGGACCGGTTCTCCAATCTCGCCGAGATCTGCGCGGCGCAAGGCCTCGATGGGGTCGATGGCGTGGTGATGGATGTCGGCGTGTCCTCGATGCAGCTCGACCAGGCCGGCCGCGGCTTCTCCTTCCGCCTCGACGGGCCGCTGGACATGCGGATGGGGCAGACAGGCCCGACTGCGGCTGATGTTGTCGCGCGTGCCTCCGAAGGCGACCTCGCCGACATCATCTATCTCTTCGGCGAGGAGCGGCATTCACGTCGCATCGCCCGCGCCATCGTCGCGGACCGGCAGGAGACGCCGTTCACGACCACGCGCGCGCTCGCCGACCTCGTCGGCCGGGTGGTGCGATCCAAGCCCGGCGACATCCACCCGGCGACGCGGACGTTCCAGGCGCTGCGCATCTTCGTCAACGAGGAGCTGGAAGAACTCCAGACCGCGCTCGCTGCGGCCGAGCGTGTGCTCAGGCCCGGCGGCCGCCTGGTCGTCGTCTCGTTCCATTCGCTGGAAGACCGCATCGTCAAGAATTTCCTCGGCGCGCGTTCCAGGACCGGCGGCGGTTCGCGGCATCTGCCGGAAGTCGCGCAGATCGCGCCGAGCTTTCAGCTGCTGACGCGGCGGCCGGTCGTCGCCGGTGAGGACGAGGTCGCGCATAATCCACGCGCCCGTTCGGCAAAGCTGCGCGCCGCCGAGCGCACCGCGGCGCCGGCGCAGGAGGACGACCAGCCATTGTCCTGGCCGAGACTCTCCGACGTCATGAGGGGTGGCTAGCGCATGCGCTTCATTCACCTCCTCGTCATCGGTGCGCTGATCTTCGCAGCCGCCCATGTCTACCGCATCAAGATGGACTCCACCGCGCGCACCGAGAAGGTGCTGCGGCTGCGTGCAGAGATCCGAGAGCAGCGCGATGCGATCGCCTCGCTGCGCGCCGAATGGGCCAAGCTCGATGCACCCCACCGCCTGCAGGGACTGTCCGACCGGCATCTATCGCTCAAGCCCATCAATGGCACGCAATATGACTCGCTAAAGAACCTGCCGGAGCGTCCGCCGCGGATGTTCCGGCCCGGCGAGCCCGACCCGATCGGAGCCATGCTCCAGACCATCGAAGCCGCGAGCGATCCCGATAGCGTCACAGGCTCCGTGCCTCAGCCGGAGGACAGTCAATGAGCGCCCTTCCGGCCAAGCCCACGGCAAAGCCCCCCGAGCCCTGGCGGCAGCGGTTGATCCGCAGCCTGCTTTACGGACGCAACGTCGATCGCGCCGCGAAGGCGCGCGCGCGCGTCGGCCTCGCCATGCTCGCCTTCGCGTCGGTCTACGCCCTGATCGGCGGCCGCCTCGTGATGTTCGCGATCGGCGCCGACGCGCATGGAGCCCGCCGCGCCGCGGCGCAGGAAGTGGTTGCGACCGCGCGGCCCGACATCGTCGACCGCAATGGCGCGATCCTCGCCACCGACGTCAAGGCGTCGAGCCTGTTCGGCGAGCCGCGGCGCATCATCGACAAGGACGAGGCGATCGAGCTTCTGACCGCGACCATCCCCGACCTCGACGAGGCCGAGGTGCGTGAGCGCCTGAAAACGCGCAAGGGCTTTGTCTGGCTCAAGCGCGAGGTCACGCCGGCGCAGCAGCAGGCCGTCCACAAGCTGGGCATTCCCGGCATCGGATTTCTGCGCGAGAACAAGCGCGTCTATCCGACCGGCAATGAGGTCGCCCACTTGATCGGCCTCGTCAACATCGACAACCAGGGCATTGCCGGCCTGGAAAAGTGGCTCGACAACCAGGGCCTCGCCGATCTCCATCGCGCCGGCTTCGCCACCGACAGGCTGCAAAAGCCGATCGAGCTCGCGGTTGACCTGCGCGTCGAGCACGCGCTGCGCGACGAACTATTGAAGGCGAAGGAAAAATTCCACGCCAAGGCCGCCTCCGGTCTCGTCTCCAACGTCAAGACCGGGGAGATCGTGGCGATGGTCTCGCTGCCCGATTTCGATCCCAACAATCCGAAGGAAGCGCACGACCCCGATCGCATCAACCGCCTGACCACCGGTGTCTACGAGATGGGCTCGACCTTCAAGGCGTTTACGCTGGCGATGGGACTCGATTCCGGCAAGATCAATCTGAACTCGATGTGGGACGCACGCGGGAACCTGCACTACGGCAAGTTCACCATCCACGACAGCCATCCGCTCGGGCGCTTCATCAACACCAAGGAGGTGTTCACCTACTCGTCCAACATCGGCGCGGCACGGATCGCGCTCAACCAGGGCGTCGAGGCGCACAAGGCGTTTCTCGCCAAGATGGGCCAGATGACGCGCCTGCGCACGGAATTGCCGGAGAGCGCGGCGCCGCTGCTGCCGCGGCGCTGGAGCGAACTGAACACGGTCACCGCCGCGTTCGGCCAAGGTCTCTCGGTGGCACCACTGCAGGCGGTGATGGGCATCAACGCGCTGGTGAACGGCGGCTATCTAATTCCGCCGACCTTCATGAAGCGCAGCGAAGCCGAAGCGGCGGCGATGGCCAAGCGCGTGATCAAGCCGGAGACCAGCGACAAGATGCGGTTCCTAATGCGGCTCAATGCCGAAGTTGGTTCGGCGAGAAAGGCAGATGTCAGGGGGTATTATGTTGGCGGCAAGACCGGCACGTCGGAGAAGGTCGTCAACGGGCGCTATGCCAAGAAGCGCGTGCTCAACTCCTTCACTGCCATCCTGCCCTGCGACGATCCCAAATATCACGTCCTGATCATGCTGGACGAGCCGCAGGCGCTGCCCGAAACGCATGGTTTCATCACCTCGGGCTGGAACACGGTGCCGACCGGCGGCAAGGTGATCGAGCGGATCGCGCCGTTGCTGGGCATTGAGCCGCGGTTCGATCTGCCGCCTGCGGACCGCCTTATTCTTGCAGCATCCAGGACAACCCAGTAATCAACCGGGTAGGCCGTTGCCGCCAGTGAGTCGGGGCTTTTTCGAAGCTTCAGTCGTCCGGCGCGGCATGTCGACTGGAAGACCATGAAGCTGCGCGACCTCCTAGGCAATGATGCCGCGATCGAGCCCGCTGCCGCGGCGCTCGATGTGAGCGGCCTTGCGCTCGACAGCCGTCAGGTCAGGCCGGGCGATCTCTTCTTCGCACTTGCAGGCAGCAAGACCGACGGCGCGCGCTTCGTCGATGCAGCCGTCGCCGCAGGCGCGGTGGCCGTCGTCGGCGACCATGCGCCTGATGACATCAAGGTTCCGTTCATCGCGGTGGCCAATCCGCGCCGCGCGCTGGCGCTGGCCGCGGCAAGATTGTTTCCGGCACAGCCCGCGACCATCACTGCCGTGACCGGCACCAGCGGCAAGACCTCAGTCGCAGCCTTTACGCGCCAGATCTGGGAACGGCTGGGATACGCCTCCGCCAGCATCGGCACGATCGGCCTCGTCTCGCCCAAGCGCACCGTCTACGGCTCCCTGACGACGCCCGATCCGATCGCGCTGCACCGGCAGATCGACGAGATCGCGCGCGACGGCGTGACGCATCTCGCATTCGAGGCGTCCTCGCACGGGCTCGACCAGTACCGTCTCGACGGCGTGCGTGTCTCGGCCGGCGGCTTCACCAATCTCTCGCGCGACCACATGGACTACCATCCGACCGTCGCGCATTACCTCGGGGCGAAGCTCCGCCTGTTCCGCGAACTGGTCGCCCCTGGCGGCGCCGCCGTGATCTCCGCTGATCATGATTGCTCGGCGGAAGTCATTGAAGCGGCGAAGGCGCGCGGCCTGCGCGTGATGGCGGTCGGTCGCAGCGGCGACGGGGCCGGCGAGGGCATTCGTCTCGCGGAGGCCAATGTCGAGGGCTTTTCGCAACTGCTCGCGCTAGACCATCGCGGCAAGCGCTATTCCGTCCGGCTGCCGCTGGTCGGCGAGTTCCAGATCGAGAACGCGCTGGTATCGGCCGGTCTTGCCATCGGCACCGGCAGCGACGCGGCCGATGTGCTTGCGTGCCTCGAACATCTCGAAGGCGCCAAGGGCCGGCTCGAGCGTGTCGGCGAGCGCAACGGCGCGCCCATCTTCGTCGACTATGCGCACAAGCCCGACGCGCTGGCGAAGGCGCTGCAGGCGCTGCGTCCCTATGCCAGGCGCAGGCTGGTCGTCGTGTTCGGCGCCGGCGGCGATCGCGATGCCGGCAAGCGGCCGATCATGGGCGAGATCGCGGCAGGGAATGCCGATGGCGTCATCATCACCGACGACAATCCGCGCAGCGAGAAGCCGG
>NZ_JXJM01000001.1:5206744-5221204 GCF_001593325.1 Bradyrhizobium sp. DOA1 | reverse complement strand
CGCGCCGCGATCCTCGCCACCGCCAAGGGCGCCCGCGAGATCGCCGATCGCGCCGCCGCGATCCGCGCGGCGATCGAGGATTTGCAGGAGGGCGACGCGCTGCTCATCGCCGGCAAGGGCCACGAGACCGGGCAGATCGTCGGCGGCCAGACGCTGTCCTTCAGTGATCACGAGGCGGTCGCCGCCGCACTAGCATCGAGGGTTGCATGAGCGCGCCGATTTGGACGGTTGCCGAGGTGGCGCGCGCGCTGGGTGTTGTCGGAACATTCCCGGATACGCCCATCGATTTCATCACCCAGGACAGCCGCCTGGTGAAGCCGGGCAGCTTGTTCGTCGCGCTGAGCGGCACGCCGAGCGGCGGCTTCGTCTCGGCCTTCGCCAGCGCGCGTGACGGCTGGGAGTTCGCGGACAAGGCGGAAGCCTCTGGTGCGGTCGCGATGATCGTGCCGCACGAGATCGCAGGCATCCGCATTCCGCAGATCGTCGTGAAGGACACGCTGATCGACGGCCTCTGGGGTCTTGCGCGCGCCGCACGCGCGCGCTTTCGCGGTCCGGTGATCGGGCTGACCGGCAGCGCCGGCAAGACCAGCACCAAGGAATTTCTGGCGGCTTACCCCAACGCCTATGCCAGCCCGTCGAGCTTCAACAATTTCTGGGGCGTGCCGCTGACGCTGTGCAATGCCCGGCCTGACGCCAGTCTCTGGGTCGTCGAGATGGGCATGAACCAGAAAGGCGAGATCGCGCGGCTCAGCGAGTTGACGCAGCCGACGGTGGCGCTGGTCGTCAACGTCCAGCCGGTCCATCTGGAAAAGCTCGGCTCGCTCGAAGCCATCAGGCGCGAGAAGGTATCGATCGCGCTTGGCCTACCCGAGGACGGCGTGCTGGTGCTGCCTGCCGGGCTCAAGGCGTCGGAATGGAAGGGCAAGGTGGTGCGCTTCGGCGAGCATGCCGAGGTGCACGAGGTCGCGCATGCGCCGCATGGCGAGAGCTGGCAGGTCGTGGCCATGATCGGCAAGAAGGAGATCGCCTTCAGCCTGACGCCGGGCGCGCCGCACCGCGTGCAGAATGCGCTGGCTGCGCTCGCCGCGATCCGCGCGGCGAACCTCGATGCGGCGACGCTCGCGATCAAGCTCGACCGCGTCGGCATCATGACCGGCCGCGGGGTCGAGCAGGCGGTCGGCGGCGTCACCGTCATCGACGACAGTTTCAACGGCAATCCGGCCAGCGTCGCTGCCGCGTTGCAAAGCCTGCAGGCGCGCAACATGACCGGCGGCCGGCGGATTGCGGTGCTCGGCGATATGCTGGAGCTGGGCGCTGACGCACCGACCTACCACACCGCCCTTGCCAAGCATCTCGACGGCATCGACGGCGTCTATTGCGTCGGGCCTCTGATGCGCCACCTCTTCGACCTGCTGCCGGCGGGCAAGGCGCTCGGCTGGCATGATGATCCCGCCACGCTGAAGCCGAGCGAGGTTGCGGGCCTGCTGAAGGCAGGCGACGTCGTGGTTGTCAAGGGCAGCAAGAAGATGTTCTGGGTCAACAAGTTTGTGCCGGGTCTGGTGGCCGCCTTGCAGGCAAAGGCGTAAACTGCTTGGAAGGCGTCGTTCCCGAATCCCATCCGTTGCGGCGCGAAGCCGTTCGTTTCCCTGAGGTCGCGTCCGACCGATGATGAAGACCAGCGAATGCGCGTGAGACACGTCGAGCCTGGGAATAGACCAAGGCCGCCTGTACGAAGCGCCATAGGACCGTCTGAATGTTTTACTGGCTGATCGAGCTCTCCAACACAATTCCGGGCTTCGGTGCGTTTCGCACGTTCCTGAACGTCTTCCGCTACATCACCTTCCGCACCGGCGGCGCCGTCGTCACCGGCGCGCTGTTCGTGTTCCTGTTCGGGCCCTGGATCATCGATCATCTGCGTATCCGGCAGGGCAAGGGCCAACCGATTCGCACCGACGGTCCGCAATCGCACCTCGCCAAGAAGGGTACGCCCACTATGGGCGGCTTGATGATCCTGTCCGGCCTCACCGTCGGCACCGTGCTGTGGGCCAACCCGCTCAACCCCTATGTCTGGATCGTGCTGGCGGTGACGCTCGGCTTCGGCTTCGTCGGTTTCTATGACGACTACCTCAAGGTGACCAAGCAGACCACGACCGGGTTCGGCAGCAAGCTTCGCCTGCTGATCGAGGCGGTGATCGCGCTGGTCGCTTGCTACGCCCTGGTGCGGCTGAACCGCGATCCCGCCTCGACCGCGCTGACGGTTCCATTCCTGAAGGACACGGTGCTGCATTTCGGCTGGTTCTTCGTCGTCTTCGGTGCCTTCGTCATCGTCGGCGCCGGCAATGCGGTGAACCTCACCGATGGTCTCGACGGCCTCGCCATCGTGCCCGTGATGATCGCGACCGCGAGCTTTGCGATGATCGCCTATCTCGCCGGTAACGCGGTCTTCGCCGAATATCTCCAGATCAAGTATGTCGCCGGCACCGGCGAGCTCGCGGTGCTCTGCGGCGCGCTTCTGGGCGCCGGCCTCGGCTTCCTCTGGTTCAACGCGCCGCCGGCCTCGATCTTCATGGGCGACACCGGCTCGCTCGCGCTCGGCGGCATGCTCGGCGCCATCGCGGTCGCGGTGAAGCACGAGATCGTGCTCGCGGTGATCGGCGGCCTGTTCGTGCTGGAGGCGGTCTCGGTCATCGTACAGGTGGTGTCGTTCAAGCTCACGGGCAAGCGCATCTTCCGCATGGCGCCGATCCATCACCATTTCGAGCAGCTCGGCTGGACCGAGCCGCAGATCGTGATCCGCTTCTGGATCATCTCGGTGATGCTGGCGCTTGCCGGCCTGTCGACGCTGAAGCTGCGGTGATCGATCGATGATCCCCGTCACGTCCTTCGCCGACAAGACCGTCGCGGTGTTCGGTCTCGGCGGTTCGGGTCTCGCCTCCTGCCACGCGCTCAAGGCCGGTGGCGCCGAGGTGATCGCGGCCGACGATAATGCCGACAACGTCACCAAGGCCGCGCAGGCCGGTTTCATCACCGCGGATTTGCGCAACCTCACCTGGACGAATTTCGCGGCGCTGGTGCTCGCGCCCGGCGTGCCGCTGACCCATCCGATGCCGCATTGGAGCGTGCTGAAGGCGCGCGAAGCGGGGGTCGAAGTGATTGGCGACATCGAGCTGTTCTGCCGCGAGCGGCGCCGCCACGCACCGGATGCGCCGTTCGTCGCCATCACCGGCACCAACGGGAAGTCGACAACGACGGCTCTGATCGCGCACCTGACGAAAGTCGCGGGCTACGACACCCAGATGGGCGGCAATATCGGCACCGCCATCCTGTCGCTGGAACCGCCGCGCATGGGCCGCGTCCACGTCATCGAGATGTCGTCCTACCAGATCGATCTCACGCCCTCGCTCGATCCCTCCGTCGGTATTTTGCTCAACGTCAGCGAAGATCACATCGACCGCCATGGCACGATCGCGCACTACGCCGCGGTGAAGGAGCGGCTCGTCGCCGGCGTGCAGGCGGGCGGCACCGCGATCGTCGGCGTCGACGTCAGGTTTTGCCGCGACATCGCCGATCGGCTCGACCGTGCCGGCAAGAACGTGGATCGCATCTCGGTGAAGAATCCGCTGGCGAGCGGCATCTATGTCGAGCATGGCAATATCGTGCGTGCATCGGGTGGGGCCCGCACCGAAGTCGCCGAACTCGCTGGCATCGGATCATTGCGCGGCCTGCACAACGCTCAGAACGCGGCGGCGGCATCTGCCGCCGCGCTCGCGATGGGCATCAGCCTCGATGTGCTCCAGAACGGCCTGCGCAGCTTTCCAGGCCTTGCGCACCGCATGGAGCAGGTCGGACGCCGCGGCAACGTGCTGTTCGTCAACGATTCCAAAGGCACCAACGCGGACGCCACCGCGCACGCGCTGTCGTCCTTTTCGGACATCTTCTGGATCGCCGGCGGCAAGCCCAAGGCGGGCGGCATCACTGGCCTGACCGGCTTCTTCCCACGCATCCGCAAGGCCTATCTGATCGGCGAGGCGGCGAAGGAATTTTCGGGCACGCTGGGCACGCAGGTGGCGCACGAGATCAGCCAGACGTTGGATGTCGCCGTCGATCATGCTGCACGCGATGCGGAAGCCGCAGGCCTCACCGACGCCGTCGTGCTGCTGTCGCCCGCCTGCGCCTCCTTCGACCAGTACCGCAACTTCGAAATCCGCGGCACAAGGTTCCGCGAGCTGGTGCAGGCGCTGCCGGGCGTGAAGCCGGTGGTGTAGGACAGGCCGCCGCTTCCTAGCTCCGATGTCGTCGCCCGGCTTGACCGGGCGACCCAGTATTCCAGAGACCGTGCTTGAGCCGATGAGCCGCAGCGTACTGGATGCCCCGGTCAAGCCGGGGCATGACAGTGTCTTTCGTGGAGGCAGCGGCGATCATCTCCATTCATCCGCGAATCCTTAACCCTGCGGTAACCAACCTCGGCGACCAATGGACGGACCTCTGTCCGAAAGCGGCCGCCCATGCTCTCCCGTGAAGAACGCACCCCCTTTTCCGAGTGGTGGTGGACCGTCGACAAGCCGCTGATGGGCGCCATCCTGGGGCTGATGCTGACCGGCGTGATCCTGTCGCTGGCGGCGAGCCCGCCGGTTGCGACCCGGATCGGGCTCGATCCCTTCCATTTCTTCAGCCGCCATGTGCTGTTCTTGTTGCCGTCCTGCATCGTGCTGCTCGGGGTCTCCTTCCTGTCGCCGCGCGCGATCCGCCGCTCGGCCCTGATCATCTTCGCGGCGAGCATCGTCCTGATCGTGCTCACCCTCGCCATCGGCCCGGAGGTGAAGGGCTCGCGGCGCTGGATCACGCTGCTCGGCGTCAACATCCAGGCCTCCGAAATCGCAAAGCCGTCCTTCGTCGTCATCGCCGCCTGGCTGTTCGCGGAATCGACCAAGCGGCCGGAGATGCCGGCGACCTCGATGGCCGTGGCGCTGCTCCTGATGCTGGTGGCCCTGCTGGTAATGGAGCCGGACTTCGGCCAGACCATGCTGATCCTGATGGTGTGGGGCTCGCTGTTCTTCATTGCGGGCATGCGCATGATCTGGGTGTTCGGTCTCGCAGGTCTCGGCGCCGCAGGCCTGTTCAGCGCCTATCTGTTCGTCCCGCACGTCGCAGGCCGTATCAAGCGTTTCATGAACCCGGCCTCCGGCGACACCTTCCAGGTCGATACCGCCATGGAAGCTTTCTACAATGGCGGCTGGTTCGGCCTCGGACCCGGCGAGGGCATTGCAAAACGCAGCCTGCCGGACAGCCATACCGACTTCGTGTTCGCGGTCGCGGCCGAAGAGTTCGGCATCATCCTGTGCCTGGCCATGCTGGCGCTGTTCACCTTCGTCGTGATGCGCACGCTGTCGCGCGCCTATGCCAATGAGGACATGTTCTCGCGCTTTGCGGCCTCGGGTCTTGCGATCCTGTTCGGCGTGCAGGCGGCGATCAACATGTCGGTCAACCTCCAGCTCATTCCCGCCAAGGGCATGACGCTGCCGTTCATTTCCTATGGCGGCTCATCGATCGTGTCGCTGGCCTATGGCGTCGGCATGATGCTGGCGCTGACGCGGCTGCGCCCGCGCACGGAGGTCGAGGCGAGCGGCCACGCCGAGGCGATGCGGAGTTACGCGTGACATGTCTCGTGTCCCGGACAAGCGCAGCGAAGCGGAGCGCAGAGCCGGGACCCAGAATGCCGCAAATCATGGACCCCGGTTCAGCAGCGCACCGCGCTGTGAAGGACAGTGCGCTGCGCTGCGCTCGGGGCATGCATCGTGGAGCCGGCTCGCAATGCCGAGAAAGTCCCTGTAGAACCCCACATCATGGACACGTCCCCCCTGATTCTTCTCGCCGCGGGCGGCACCGGCGGCCATCTGTTTCCGGCCGAGGCGCTCGGCGTCGAATTGATCCGGCGCGGCTTTCGCGTCCGCCTCGTCACCGACGAACGCGCGCTGCGCTATAGCGGACTGTTCAGCAAGGACATGATCGACGTCGTCAGCAGCGAGACCGCGCGCGGCCGCAATCCGCTCCAGCTTGCCTATGCCGGCCTCACGCTCGCCGCCGGCACGCTCTCGGCCTACGCTCTGATCAAGCGATTGAAGCCGGTTGCCGTCGTCGGTTTCGGCAGCTATCCGACGCTGCCGCCGCTGGTCGCGGCGAAATTCGCCGGCGTGCCCGGGATCATCCACGACGCCAACGCCGTGCTCGGCCGGGCCAACCGGTTCCTGTCGAGCCGCGTCCGTGCCATCGCGACGTCCTTGCCCGGCGTGCTCGACCGCGATCCGGCGCTGGCGGCGAAGACCACGACCGTCGGCACGCCGATGCGGCCGGCGATCCTCGCAGCCGCTGCGGTGAATTATGTCGCGCCGGAAGCGAACGGCCCGCTGCTGCTGCTCGTGGTCGGCGGCAGCCAGGGCGCGCGCATCATGGCCGACATCGTGCCCGGCGCGATCGAGCGGCTCGAGCCTGCGCTATGGAGCCGTCTCATCCTCACCCAGCAGGTGCGCGAAGAGGACATGAGCCGCGTGCGCGCGGTCTACGATAAGCTCAAGATCAAGGTCGAGCTTGCACCCTTCTTCACCGATTTGCCGGCGCGACTCGCCTCCAATCATCTCGTGGTGTCGCGCTCCGGCGCCGGCACGGTCGCCGAGCTCGCCGCGATCGGCCGGCCCTCGATCCTGGTGCCGCTGCCGGGCTCGATCGACCAGGACCAGTTCGCCAATGCCGGCGTGCTGGCCAAGGTCGACGGCGCCATCCGTATCCCGCAGACCGAGTTCACCTCCGATCGCCTCGCCTCGGAAATCTCTGCCTTCGCCGCCGAGCCTGTGCGCCTCGCCCGCATGGCCGAAGCCGCCCGCGGCGCCGGCCGGCTCGACGCGGCCGAGCGGCTGGCCGATCTCGTGATCAAAGTCGCGGGAATCTGACGGCTGTTCCGCCCCGGATGGCCAAAAAAGCCCCTTGTCATGCCCCGCGAAAGCGGGGCATCCAGTATCCGACGCAGCTGATTTGAATCTCTGGCGTCGCGGAGTACTGGATCGTCCGCCGTCGCGGACGATGACCCCGAGGAAACCACATGAGACTGCCGCGCGAGATCGGACCCATCCACTTCGTCGGGATCGGCGGGATCGGCATGAGCGGCATCGCCGAGGTGCTGGTCAATCTCGGCTATGCCGTGCAGGGCTCGGACGCCTCCGACAATTACAATCTCGACCGTCTGCGCAAGAAGGGTGCGAAGGTCTCGGTCGGCCACAAGGCCGAGAACGTCGATGGCGCCGAGGTCGTCGTGGTCTCCACCGCGATCAAGCGCGACAATCCGGAATTGATGGCGGCGCGCGAACGCCGCATCCCCGTGGTGCGGCGCGCCGAGATGCTGGCCGAGCTGATGCGGCTGAAGAGCTGCGTCGCCATCGCCGGCACCCACGGCAAGACCACGACCACCACGATGGTCGCCACGCTGCTCGATGCCGGCGGCCTCGATCCCACCGTGATCAATGGCGGCATCATCAATGCCTACGGGTCCAACGCGCGGTTAGGGGCCGGCGACTGGATGGTGGTGGAGGCCGACGAGAGCGACGGCACGTTCCTGAAGCTGCCGACCGATGTCGCGATCGTCACCAATGTCGACCCCGAGCATCTCGACCACTTCAAGACCTTCGACGCCGTGCAGGACGCGTTCCGCCATTTCGTCGAGAACCTGCCGTTCTACGGTTTTGCCGTGATGTGCATCGATCATCCCGTGGTGCAGAGCCTCGTCGGCAGGATCGAGGATCGCCGCATCATCACCTACGGCGAGAATCCGCAGGCCGATGCGCGGCTGGTCGATCTCACCGCGGGCGGCGGCGGCTCGAAGTTCAAGGTCGTGATCCGAGACCGCAAGAGCGGAGCCGTGCACGAGATCGCCGACCTCGCGCTGCCGATGCCGGGCCGGCACAATGCCTCGAACGCGACGGCGGCGATCGCGGTCGCGCACGAGCTCGGCGTGTCGGACGAGGCGATCCGAAAAGCGATGGCCGGCTTCGGCGGCGTCAAGCGGCGCTTCACAAAGACCGGCGAATGGAACGGCGTCACCGTGATCGACGATTACGGTCATCATCCCGTCGAGATCGCGGCGGTGCTGAAGGCGGCGCGCGATTCCTATACCGGCAAGGTGATCGCCGTGGTGCAGCCGCACCGCTACACCCGCCTGCAATCGCTGTTCGAGGAATTCTGCACCTGCTTCAACGATGCCGACGCGGTTGTGGTCGCCGACGTCTATGCCGCCGGCGAAGCGCCGATCGAAGGCATCGATCGCGATCATTTCGTCATGGGTCTGCGCGCCCATGGCCACCGTGAGGTGATCCCGCTGCCGGCAGCCTCGGAGCTTGCGGGCATCGTCCAGGGGGTGGCAAAGCCGGGCGATCTCGTCGTGTGCTTGGGGGCCGGCAACATCACGCAATGGGCGTATGCCTTGCCGGATCAATTGAAGGCGCTGGGGTAGGGCGGTGGGTTTTCCCGACATCACGCCTGACCTCAAAGCCGCCATGCCCGAGCTTCGCGGCCGGCTGCTCGCCAACCAGTCGCTGGCCGAGCTCACCTGGTTTCGCGTCGGCGGCCCGGCGCAGGTGCTGTTCACGCCCGCGGACGAGGACGATCTCGCCTATTTCCTCGCGCATCTTGCGCCCGACATCCCGGTCTACGTCGTCGGCGTCGGCTCCAACCTCATCGTGCGCGACGGCGGCATTGCGGGCGTGGTGATCCGGCTTGCGCCGCGCGCCTTCGGCGAGGCGGTCGCGAACGGCGATGTCGTCACCGCCGGCGCTGCGGCGCTCGACAAGCGCGTGGCTGAAGTGGCGGCCGGCGCCAATATCGGCGGGCTCGAATTCTACTTCGGCATTCCCGGCACGATCGGCGGCGCGCTGCGCATGAATGCCGGCGCCAATGGCGGTGAGACCAAGGACGTGCTGATCGAGGCGCGGGGCGTCGGGCGCGACGGCAGCAAGCACGTCTTCTCCAACGCCAACATGAAGTTCGTCTACCGCAACAGCGGCGTCGATCCCTCCATCATCTTCACCTCCGCGCGCTTTCGCGGCGAGATCCGGGACGCGGACGCGATCCGCGCGCGGATGGCGGAAGTTCAGAGCCACCGCGAGACCGCCCAGCCGATCCGCGAGAAGACCGGCGGCTCGACCTTCAAGAATCCGCCCGGCCATTCCGCCTGGAAGCTGGTCGACGCCGCCGGCTGCCGCGGCCTGCGCATCGGCGGCGCGCAGGTCTCGGAAATGCACTGCAATTTCCTGATCAACACGGGCGATGCTACCGCGCACGACATCGAGATGCTGGGCGAGACCGTGCGCGAGCGCGTGAAGGCGAATTCCGGAATTGAGCTACACTGGGAAATCAAGCGGATCGGGGTTTCATGATTCCCGTCATTCCGGGGCTCGCGACTCCGTCGCGCCCCGGAAATGACGAATGGAGAGATTGCGGACTATGAACATGCGCATCACCATCCTCTTCGGCGGCTCCAACCGGGAGCGTCTGGTTTCTGTCGCCTCAGCCCAGGCGCTGCATCAGGCATTGCCCGAGGCCGATCTGTGGTGGTGGGACGTCGAGGACAAGGTGCATGTGGTGCAGTCGAGGCAACTGCTCGACCATGCCCGTCCGTTCGAGGACGAGTTCAAGCCGGGTACGCGTGGCATTGCGCTGGAGCAGGCACTCGACCAGGCCAAGGCGGAAGGCCGCGTGCTGGTGCTCGGCCTGCATGGCGGGCGCGCCGAGAACGGCGAGTTGCAGGTGATGTGCGAGGCCCGCGGGGTGCCGTTCACCGGTTCAGGCTCGGCATCCTCGCATCTTGCCTTTGACAAGTTCGCTGCCAAGCATTTTGCCGCGCTCGGCGGCGTGACGCCGCCCGAAAATGTTGCGCTCGACAAGATCGACGAAGCCTTCGCCGAGTATGGCAGACTGATCGCAAAGCCGGCGCGCGACGGCTCGAGCTACGGCCTCATCTTCGTCAATGCCAAGCAGGATCTCGTCGCCGTGCGCAATGCCGCCAAGCACGAGGAGTACGTGATCGAGCCCTACATCGCCGGCGTGGAGGCGACCTGCGGCGTGCTGGAGCGCACCGACGGCTCGATCATCGCGCTGCCGCCGATCGAGATCATTCCCGGCGAGGGCAATTTCGACTACGCCGCAAAATATCTCCTGAAGTCGACCCAGGAGATCTGCCCCGGCCGCTTTGCGCCCGAGATCACGGCCGCGCTGAAGCAGCAGGCGATGGCGGCGCACCGCGCGATGTCCTGCACCGGCTATTCGCGGTCGGACTTCATCGTCTCGGACAAGGGCCTCGTCTATCTCGAAACCAACACGCTGCCCGGGCTGACGAAGTCGTCGCTCTACCCAAAGGCGCTGAAGGCCGAAGGCATCGCGTTCGTCGACTTCCTGCGCGGCCTGATCGAGCTCGCCGAGCGGCGGGTGCGGAAATAATTAGGACTGGTTAACGACCGGACGGTCGAAATGGCCCGGTTTGGGCACCAAAACCGGTAAAATGCCGGACATCGCGGCCTAAATGCCAGATTTCGCGGGGCAAAAAGCATCCCGCGTTAACGAATTTTACCTTTTGTTTACCAGGACGTCCGAAGGTTAACGCTGGCGGCGCATATGGCGTTTTGGCTGCCGGAGCGTGAGCTGTTTGCGGTGATGTCACCGCCAGCGAGCGTTTTGCAGGGGAGAGGCTTCATCTGCTGAAGACCAGCACCCGGCCCGGCAAGTCCCAGACGTCATGTTCGCCAGGTTCCGCGCGGTGTCGCGGACAAACTGTTGACGAGCTCGTGCAATGGATGGTGCAGGAAGCCTCACCCGGTCGTTTCTGAGATCGCTGAGGCCCCAAGCTGACCTGAAGGCGGCCGCTATCGGAGCGGTCGTGCTTCTGCGCGAGTGGATGCAGGACAAGCGCATCGAGGCGCGGGCCGCTGCCAACGATAAGATCAAGACCAGGGCCAAGGCGAAAGCCGTCATCGAGCGCGAGCCGCCGCCGCGCATGGTCGCGCTGGTCGAGCGCTATCTGCCGCACCGGGTCGGACTCAGCATGACCGTGCTGCTGCTGATCGGAAGCTGCGGCTTCGGCATCGTCAAGGGCGGCCATCTCCAGGATTTCATCACCGCGGTCAGCGATGCCCGCAACGCGCTGGCCAATTCGGCCGGCTTCCGCATCACCTCCGTCGTGATCAACGGCCGCAAGCAGCTGACCCAGGACGAGATCCTCGCCATCGGCGGCGTCAGCGGCCGCTCCTCGCTGTTGTTCCTCGACGCCGACGCGGTACGCGACAAGCTCAAGGCCAATCCCTGGATCGCCGATGCGACCGTGCTGAAGCTCTATCCGGGCCAGCTCATGATCGAGCTCACCGAGCGCAAGGCGTTTGCGCTGTGGCAAGAGGCCGGCCGGCTCTCCGTCATCGCCGACGACGGCGCCGTGCTCGAACCCTATGTCTCGCGCCGCTTCCTGTCGCTGCCGCTCGTGGTCGGCAAGGGCGCCGACACGCAGGCCCGCGATTTCCTCGCACTGCTGGCGCGCTATCCGCAGGTCAATTCGGTGACCAAGGCAGCGGTCTATGTCGGCGAGCGGCGCTGGAATCTGAGGCTCAAGGACGGTCTCGACATCCGCCTGCCGGAGCAGGACGTCGGCAACGCGCTTGCGATGCTGTCCAAGCTTGACAAGGAGGAAAGGCTGTTCTCCCGCGACATCGTCGCCGTCGACATGCGCCTGCCCGATCGCCTCGTGGTGCAGCTGTCCGAAGACGCCGGCAAGGCGCGCGAAGAGCAGTTCAAGGACAAGAAGAAAAAGAAGGCCGGGGATTCCGCATGACCGGTCTCGATCGCACCCAGACGCCGAAGACGCGCCCGATGCCGCACAAGCGCGGCGGCCTCGTCGCCTGCCTCGATATCGGCACCAGCAAGATCGCCTGCATGATCGCGCGGCTGAAGCCGTCGCCGCCGAGCGATGCGCTGCGCGGCCGCACCCACGCGGTGGAATTGATCGGTTACAGCCAGATCCAGTCGCGCGGCATGAAGGCCGGCGCGGTGATCGATCTCGGCGAATGCGAGCAGGCGGTGCGCCAGGCCGTCGGGCTCGCGGAGAAGATGGCCAAGGTTCGCGTCGAGTCCGTGCTGCTGTCGGTCTCCGGCGGCCGGCTGGCTGGCCAACTGGTCGAGGCCGCTGCCGACATCCGCGGCGGCGCCGTCACGCCCGCCGACGTCAGCCGCGTCACCTCCACCGGCATGCGCCACGCCACCGGCGAAGGCCGCACCGTGCTGCACGCGCTGCCGGTCGGCTACACGCTCGACGGCGTCAAGGGCATTCGCGATCCCCGCGGCATGGTCGCACACCAGTTCGGCGTCGACATGAACGTCGTCACCTGCGAAGCCACTGTGGCGCGGAACCTGATGCTGGCGGTCGAGCGCTGCCACATCAATGTCGAAGCCATGGCAGCGAGCCCTTACGTGGCCGGCCTCTCGGTGCTGACCGACGACGAGGCCGATCTCGGCGCCGCGGTCGTCGAGATGGGCGCCGGCACCACCACGATAGCCGTTTATTCAGGCGGCCGTTTCGTGCATGCGGCGGGTTTTGCGGTCGGCGGGCAACACATCACGATGGATCTTGCGCGCGGACTCTCCGCGACCATTGCCGATGCCGAGCGAATCAAGACGTTATACGGCACCGTCATCACCGGCGGATCGGACTCGCGTGAGCTGATGTCTGTGCCGACAGCCGGTGACGAGCAGGATCTGCCGCAGATCGTCTCCCGCGCCACCATCGCCAACATCGTCAAGCACCGTGCCGAGGAAGTCTTCGAAATGGTTCGGGACAAGCTGAAGGATTCGCCCTTCGCCGCAGAGCCCAACGGCCGCGTCGTGCTCTCGGGCGGCGCCTCGCAGCTGACCGGCCTGGTCGAGCTCGGCACCCAGATTCTCGGCCGGCCCGTGCGGGTCGGACGTCCGCTCGGCTTCGGCCGGCTGCCCAACGAGGCGAAGAACGCCGCGTTCGCGGTGCCGGCCGGACTTCTCGTCTACCCGCAATATGTTCACCTCGAACATGTCGAACCGCGGCATACGCGGCAGCAGGTCAGGACAGGGACCGGCGGTTATTTCGGAAAGGTCGGACGATGGCTACGCGAGGGCTTCTGATGACTGCTTTCCGCAATTATCGATTTTCACCAACTCCCGCGGCCACCGGCCGGGGCGAACCCACGCGCGCGTGACGAGAGGCAGCAACCATGACCATCAGCATCAACGTTCCTGATATTCACGAACTGAAGCCCCGGATCACCGTGTTCGGCGTCGGCGGTGCCGGCGGCAACGCCGTCAACAACATGATCACGGCGGGCCTGCAGGGTGTCGACTTCGTGGTCGCCAACACCGACGCGCAGGCGCTGACGATGTCGAAGGCGCAGCGCATCGTGCAGATGGGCACGGCGGTCACGCAGGGCCTCGGCGCCGGTTCGCAGCCGAACGTCGGCGCTGCGGCGGCGGAAGAGGTGATCGACGAGCTGCGCGACCATCTCTCCGGCGCCAACATGGTGTTCGTCACCGCCGGCATGGGCGGCGGCACCGGCACGGGCGCTGCGCCCGTCATCGCCAAGACCGCGCGCGACATGGGCATCCTCACCGTCGGCGTCGTCACCAAGCCCTTCCACTTCGAAGGCGGCCGCCGCATGCGCACCGCCGAAGCCGGCATCAACGAGCTTCACAAGGTGGTGGACACGCTCCTGATCATTCCGAACCAGAACCTGTTCCGGGTCGCGAATGAGAAGACCACCTTCGCCGACGCCTTCGCGATGGCCGACCAGGTGCTCTACTCGGGCGTTGCCTGCATCACCGACCTGATGGTCAAGGAAGGCCTCATCAACCTCGACTTCGCCGACGTCCGCGCCGTCATGCGTGAGATGGGCAAGGCGATGATGGGCACCGGCGAAGCCTCCGGCGACAAGCGCGCGCTGACCGCTGCCGAAGCTGCGATCGCCAATCCGCTGATCGACGACAGCTCGATGAAGGGCGCCAAGGGCCTCCTCATCTCGATCACCGGCGGCAAGGATCTCACTTTGTTCGAGGTCGACGAGGCCGCGACCCGCATCCGCGAGGAAGTCGACCAGGACGCCAACATCATCGTCGGCGCGACCTTCGACGAAGCGCTCGACGGCCTGATCCGCGTCTCGGTCGTTGCCACCGGCATCGAGCAGGCCGCGATCGCCCGCAACAGCCAGGCGACCTCCGCGCCCGTCGCGAACGCGGCTCCGCAGGTGCAGCAGGCTGCCCCGCCCGCCGCCGTTGCCGAGAGCCGTCTCGCCGACCTGACCGCCCGGCTCCGTGCCGACAATCAGCGCCTCGCTGAGCGTGCCCAGAAGCTGGAAGCGCAGGCTCCGGGGGCCGCGCCTGCTCCGGCCGCTGCCGCGCCGCGTCCCAACGTCGAGC
>NZ_JXJM01000001.1:5201345-5205718 GCF_001593325.1 Bradyrhizobium sp. DOA1 | reverse complement strand
CCGAAAATTTCATCCCGCCGCAGGCCGAGCGTCCGCCGGTCCGCACGCCGCGGATGCCGCGCATCGACGAACTGCCGATGCCGGCGCAGGCCGAGATTCGTCAGGCCCGCGGCGAGGTCGAGGAGGAGGCCCCGCAGAAGAGCCGCCTGTCGCTGCTCCAGCGCCTCGCCAATGTCGGCCTTGGCCGCCGTGACGAGGAAAGCGAGCCGCCCGTGGCCGCCCGCACTGCCGGCCCAGCAATGTCGCCGCTGCCCGAGCGCCGCCCCCAGAAGACAGTGGCGCAGCAGATCGCAGCTAACGAGCCGGTATCGGAGTACGCCCGTCGTCCCGCGCCCCAGGGCCTGGACATGCATGGCCGCCCCGCGCCTGTTGCCCCGGCGCCACAGGGAGACGACCATCTTGATATCCCCGCCTTCTTGCGGCGGCAGGCGACCTGAGGATTGTTACAATCAGGCTGACGAAAAAAGGTCCCGGCAACAGCGTGCCGGGACCTTTCCTTTTGTCCCGTGCATGCCCGGATTGCACAGCCAAGCAACTGATTTTAAATCATTAATTACACATTCGGTGGTTCAGTAAAACTACCGTACCCCCTCCAAACCGCGGCGTAATTTGGTTAAGCCTTGGCGCGAATACGGCGGGTTTGGGGTAACAATCGGTAAAAAAGCGTGAGTTGGCGCTGTTTGAGGCAGTGACTATGGTTTGGCGTGACTTGGGGATACGGATTCGCGGGGACGTCGGCACTGGCCGGCGAGGCGGGTCTAGTATAAGTCGCGATGATCGTAGTGGGGCGGGTTCCTGATGAAATTTAGCCGGCAAACAACGCTTCGTGCGCAAGCCTCCGTGGCAGGCGTAGGCGTTCATTCCGGTCTTCCCGTCACTCTCACGCTCGGGCCTGCGCCTGTCGACGCGGGTTTTGTTTTTGTCCGCACTGGGCTCGAGGGAAGCGACCGCGAAGTTCAGGCCACCGCCGAGCAGGTGATCGCGACCGACTTCGCCACCGTTCTCGGTGATCGCAACGGTCCGCTGGTCTCCACCGCCGAGCATGTGCTTGCTGCACTGCGGGGCATGGGCGTGGATAACGCCACGATCGAGATCGACGGGCCGGAAGTGCCGATCATGGACGGCAGCGCCGCAGCCTTCATTGCGGCGATCGACCAGGCCGGCATCATCACCCAATCGGCTCAGCGCCGCTTCATTCAGATTTTGAAGCCGATCTCAGTCAAGATCGGCGACTCCTTCGGCGAGATCAGACCCTATGCCAACGGGTTCCGGGCCGAAGTCGAGATCGACTTCACCAATCCCGTCATCGGCCAGCAGAGCTACGCTTTCGACCTCAGCCCGGAACGTTTCCGCCGCGAAGTCGGCCGGGCCCGGACTTTCGGCCTGATGGGCGATGTCGCGCGGCTCTGGAGCGCGGGCTATGCCCTCGGCGCCTCCTTCGACAACACCGTCGTGTTCGACGACGAGCGGCTGCTCAACACCGAAGGCCTGCGCTACGCCGACGAATGTGCCCGCCACAAGGTGCTGGACGTGATCGGCGATCTCGCGCTGGCCGGCCTGCCGCTGCTTGGCGCGTATCGCTCGGTACGTGGCGGCCACAAGCTCAACCACGCTGTCCTGACCGCGCTGCTGGCCGATCGTACCGCCTGGCGCGTGGTCGAGGGCGAAGTGGCCCGCCGCACCACGCGTCCGGTCGGCGAAGTCGGTGGCAGCATCGTCGGCGGCCGGATCGCCGCGGCCTACGGGCCGGACGTGTCCTGACAGAGCCGTCGTCGCAGGCACGGTTGCGACCACCCCCGGGAAACTCCTGGTAACCATGATCGACTAGGATTGCGGCGCGTTCGCCTTAATCCGGGCGAAATGCCTGCCTATCCGGTTCATTAACGATCCTTTTTCGGATCAATCGGCGTGGTTGGCATGGCAGGCACCACGGTTACATTTCGCGCCTGTGACGGGGGTCATGGGCTGGCGGGCACCGCATCACAGGGCGTCAAGGCAAAACTCATGTCGGCACAGCGTATGACGCGCGGATATCTCTCGGTCGGAGCCGCTCGACTGGCTCAGGCCGCTACCCTCTTCATGCTCGCGCTGCCACTGGCGGGTTGCGGCACCGGCTCGCTCTGGGACAAGTTCACCGCCAAGGACGACACCTTCGTCGAGGAGCCCGCCGACAAGATCTACAATGAGGGCCTGTACCTCATGAACGAGAAGAAGGACATGAAGGCGGCGAACAAGAAGTTCGAAGAGGTCGACCGCCAGCATCCTTATTCCGACTGGGCCCGCAAATCGCTGCTGATGTCGGCCTACGCGTCCTACCAGGGCGGCGACTATGACGGCTGCATCGGCGCGGCCACCCGCTACGTCACGCTGCATCCTGGCAGCCCGGACGCGGCCTATGCGCAATATCTGATCGCAGCTTCCCATTACGACCAGATCCCGGACGTCAGCCGCGACCAAGCCCGCACCGAAAAGGCGATCGCGGCGCTGGAAGAGGTGGTGCGCAAATATCCGAACTCGGAATACGCCACGTCGGCGAAAGCCAAGATCGAGGGTGCCCGCGACCAGCTCGCCGGCAAGGAAATGAATACCGGCCGCTACTACGCGCAGAAGCGCGACTACACGGCGGCGATCAACCGCTACAAGACCGTCGTCACGCAGTACCAGACCACCCGCCATGTCGAGGAGGCGCTGTTCCGTCTGACCGAGGCCTATATGGCGATCGGCATCGTCGGCGAGGCGCAGACCGCGGCGGCCGTGCTTGGGCACAATTTTCCTGACAGCCGCTGGTACAAGGACGCCTATAATCTTGTAAAATCCGGCGGTCTCGAGCCGAGCGAGAATCAGGGGTCCTGGATCAGCCGGACCTTCAAGAAGATGGGTCTCGGCTAGGAAATTTGGTTCCATGCTGGCGCGTCTGTCGATCCGTGACATCGTCCTGATCGAACGGCTCGATATCGAATTCGCCACCGGCCTTGCGGTTTTGACCGGCGAGACCGGTGCGGGCAAATCCATCCTGCTCGATGCCTTTGCACTGGCGCTCGGCGGCCGCGGCGACGCCGGCCTCGTGCGCCACGGCGCGGAGCAGGGGCAGGTCACTGCCGTGTTCGATGTCCCCAAGAATCACCCCGCGGCCAGGATCCTGGCCGAGAACGGCCTCGACGACACCGGTGAGATGATTCTCCGCCGCGTGCAGCTTGCCGACGGCCGCACCCGGGCCTTCATCAACGACCAATCGATCAGCGTGCAGACGCTGAAGGCGGTCGGCGCCGCCCTGGTCGAGATCCACGGCCAGCACGACGAGCGCGCGCTCGTCGATGCCGCCACCCATCGCCGCCTGCTCGACGCCTTTGCCGGGCTCGAAAAGGACGTCGCCGCCGTCGAAGCGCTCTGGGAGGCGCGTCGCATCGCCAACACCACGCTGGAGGAACATCGCGCCGCCATGGAGCGCGCCGCGCGCGAGGCGGATTACCTGCGGCATGCCTCCGACGAGCTGAAGCAACTCGCGCCCAAGGAGGGCGAAGAGACCTCACTGGCCCATCGCCGCACCACCATGATGCAGGGCGAGAAGATTGCGTCCGATCTGCGCGAGGCGCAGGAGGCGGTCGGCGGCAATCATTCGCCGGTCGCGGCCTTGTCGGCTGCGGTGCGCCGGCTGGAGCGCCGCGGCGTCAATTCGCCGGCGCTGGTCGAGCCCGCGGTGAAGGCGATCGACGCCGCCATCAACGCGCTTGAGGAGGCCGACCAGCACCTCCAGGCCGCGCTCGCCGCAACCGATTTCGATCCCGCCGAACTCGAACGTATCGAGGAGAGGCTGTTCGCATTGCGCGCCGCCTCGCGCAAATATTCGACGCCCGTCGACGGGCTCGCGGCGCTCGCCGCCAAATATGCCGCCGACGTCGTGCTGATCGATGCCGGCGCCTCGCGGCTGAAGAAGCTGGAGCAGGCCGCGATCGAGGCCGATAGCCGTTATGCGGCGGCCGCCAAGAAGCTGTCGCTGGCGCGGCAGAAGTCGGCCGAGAAGCTCAACAAGGCGGTCAATGCGGAGCTTGCCCCGCTCAAGCTCGAACGCGCAAAGTTCATGACCCAGGTCGAGACCGACGAGGCCGCACCGGGGCCGCAGGGTTTCGACCGCGTCGAGTTCTGGGTGCAGACCAATCCCGGCACCAAGCCGGGGCCCTTGATGAAGGTCGCCTCCGGCGGCGAGCTTTCGCGATTCCTGCTCGCGTTCAAGGTCGTGCTGTCCGACCGCGGCTCGGCGCCGACGCTCGTCTTCGACGAGATCGACACCGGTGTCGGCGGTGCGGTCGCCGACGCCATCGGCGGGCGCCTGGCGCGGCTTGCCGGCAAGGTCCAGGTGATGGCCGTGACTCACG
>NZ_JXJM01000001.1:5183800-5200953 GCF_001593325.1 Bradyrhizobium sp. DOA1 | reverse complement strand
CCACCCGCGTCAATGCGCTCGCCGCCGACCACCGCCGCGAGGAGATCGCGCGCATGCTGGCGGGCGCCGAGATCACGGCCGAGGCGAGGGCCGCCGCGGAACGGCTGCTCAAGGCGGCGACGGCTTAGGCTCGTGTCCCGGACGCGCGCAGCGCGAGCCGGGACCCAGAATGCCTGCCGCGACATAGGCCCCGGCTCAGCAGCGCATCGCAGAAGAGGCGCTGCGCTGCGTCCGGGGCACGAGATTTCCACAAGCCTTTACCCCTCCGCCCGCTCCGTCGTATCCAAGCGCCATGGCAAGAGCAGCAAAATCGAAACCGCTTCGCGACGTCGCCGATCTCACCAAGGCGCAGGCCAAGGTCGAGCATATGCGGTTGTCGCTCGAGATCGAGGGCCACAACGAGCGCTACTATCAGGAGGACGCGCCCACCGTCACGGACGCCGAATACGACGCTCTGCGCCAGCGCCTCAACGCGATCGAGAAGCGTTTCCCGGAATTCGTCAGCGCGGACTCGCCGTCGCAGAAGGTCGGCGCGGCGCCGTCTGGCCGCTTCAAGAAGGTTCGGCACGCCGTTCCGATGCTGTCGCTCGACAACGCCTTCGCGGAAGAGGACGTGCACGACTTCGTCGGCCGCATCGTGCGCTTCCTCAAGCTCGACGACGACAAGATCGATTTCTCCGCCGAGCCGAAGATCGACGGTCTCTCGATGTCGCTGCGTTATGAGGGCGGCGAGCTCGTCACTGCGGCGACGCGCGGCGACGGCACGGTGGGCGAGGACGTCACCGCCAACATCCGCACGCTCGAAGACGTGCCGCAGAAGCTGAAGGGCCGCAACGTTCCCGACATCTGCGAGGTGCGCGGCGAGGTCTACATGACCAAGAAGGCGTTCCTGGCGCTCAACGAGCGGCAGAAGGCCGCCGGTGACACGATCTTCGCCAATCCGCGCAACTCGGCCGCAGGCTCGCTGCGGCAGAAGGATCCGACCATTACCGCCTCGCGTCCGCTCGGCTTCTTCGCCTATGCCTGGGGCGAGATGAGCGCGATGCCCGAGGCGACGCAGAGCGGCATGATCGGCTGGTTCGAGCGCTGCGGCTTCAAGACCAATCCGCTGACCAAACTCTGCCATTCCGTCGAGGAGCTGCTCGCCTTCCATCATGCGATCGAGGAGCAGCGCGCAAGGCTCGACTACGACATCGACGGCGTCGTCTACAAGGTCGACCGTATCGACTGGCAGGAGCGGCTCGGCTTCGTCTCGCGAACGCCGCGCTGGGGCATCGCGCACAAATTCCCGGCCGAGCGTGCCATGACCGTGCTGCGCGACATCGAGATCCAGGTCGGCCGCACCGGCTCGTTCACGCCGGTCGGCAAGCTCGAACCGGTCGGCGTCGGCGGCGTGATCGTGCAGAACGTCACGCTGCACAACGAGGATTACATCAAAGGCATCGGCAACAAGGGGGAGGTGCTGCGCGAGGGCCGCGACATCAGGATCGGCGACACCGTCGTGATCCAGCGCGCCGGCGACGTCATCCCGCAGGTGGTCGACGTCGTCCTCGACAAGCGGCCGAAGGCCGCCAAGGAATTCCACTTCCCGAAGAAATGCCCGTGTCCGCTGCACACCGACGTCACACGCGAGGAGACGGCGGCGGGCGAGGAGGGCTCGCGCGCCCGCTGCACCGGCGAGTTCGCCTGCCCCTATCAGAAGATCGAGCACCTCAAGCTGTTCGTGTCGCGACGCGCCTTCGACATCGACGGTCTCGGCGAAAAGCAGCTCCAGTATTTCTTCGATGAGGGGTGGGTGAAGGAGCCCGCCGACATCTTCACGCTGGAGAAGCGCAATTCCAAGCTCAAGCTCGAAGAGATCGAGGGTTATGGCGCAACCTCGGTGCGCAACCTGTTCGGCGCCATCGAGAGCCGGCGCAGGATCGCACTGGAGCGCTTCGTCTATGCGCTCGGCATGCGCCATGTCGGCGAGACCACGGCGCTGGCGCTGGCGCGCGGCTACGGCTCCTGGGACGCCTTCCACGACGCCTGCCTGAAGGTGGCCGAGGGCGACGAGGAAGCGGTGGCGGACATGGACGCGCTCGACCAGATCGGCGACACCGTGATCAAGAGCATCGCCGATTATTTCGGCGAGAGCCACAATCGCGGCATCGTCGAGCGGCTGACCGGGGAGGTCGAGATCGTCGACGCCGAGAAGCCGAAGAGCAATTCAGCCGTCGCCGGCAAGACCATGGTGTTCACGGGCTCGCTGGAGAAGATGACGCGGGATGAAGCGAAGGCGACCGCGGAGCGGTTGGGCGCAAAAGTGTCGGGCTCGGTGTCGAAGAAGACCGACCTCGTCGTCGCCGGCCCCGGCGCAGGCTCCAAGCTCGCGGAAGCCAACAAGCACGGCGTCAAGGTGTTGACCGAGGACGATTGGCTGAAGCTGATCGGGGAGTGAGGGAGGGCGCCCTGGTGCAATTCACTCCACTGTCATCGCCCGGCTTGACCGGGCGATCCAGTACGCTGCGGCGGCTGCAATTGAGTCGATGGGCCGGGACGTACTGGATCCCCCGCCTTCGCGGGGGATGACACCTGACGCGTTGAACAGGCGTCGCCCACAGCGACAGCTACATCATCCCGCTCTCTTCCTCCTCCGCCCGCTCGATCAGCGCCTCGCTCACCACGACCTCGCGCCGGGGCACGACGAAGAACATCATGCAGGCGCAGAGCAGCGAGATGGCGAGCACCGCCGAGGTGAGCGGCAGTGTGGTGGCGGAGTGGCCGCCGAGATAGGCCCCGAATTGCGACATCAGCGCGCCGATGCCTTGCTGGAGGAAGCCCATCGCGCCCGAGGCGGTGCCGGCGGCTTCGGGACGGATGCTGATGGCGCCGGCGGCGGAATTCGCCATCACGAACGCATTGCCCGCCATCACGATCATCTGCGTCCCGAACAGCCAGGCGGGCGCCTCGTTCCAGCCCATGAAACTCCACGACAGGTTCAACAGGCTGCCGCAGAGCTGGAGGGCGAGCCCGAACCAGATCAGCTTCTCCAGCGAGTGCCGGGGCGCAAAGCGTACGCAGAGCAGATTGCCGACCAGAAACGCAAGGCCCGTGCTCGCGAACCAGGCGCCGTATTCGGCGCTGCTCCGGCCCATCTGCGTCACCACGATGTAGGGGCCGCCGCCGGCGAAGGTGAAGATGATCTGCGAGGCCAGCACCTGGCACATCACGTAACCGACGAAGGCGCGGTTGCGGATCAGGATGCCCATATCGCGGCGAAAGCCGCTGCCGGCCGCGCGGCTGCGGCGCGTCTCGGGCAGAGCGACCGCGATGCCAACGGCGACGAGGATCGCGGCGATGGTGATGGCGTAGAAGATCGCGCGCCATCCGAAGGCGGTCTCGATCAGGCCGCCGGTGAGCGGAGAGACCATCTGCCCGATCATCAGCGCGGCGACCACGAGGCTGATCATCGAGGCGACACGGTCGCGTTCATAGATGTCGCGGATGATGGCGCGGCTCACCACCATACCGGCGGCGCCGCCCAGGGCCTGGAAGAAGCGCGCGGCGATCAGCTGCGGCAGGGTCTGCGCAAAGATGCAGGCGATGCTGGCCGCGACCATCAGCGCCAGCCCGCCGAGCAGCACCGGGCGCCGGCCCAACCTGTCCGACAGCGGCCCCATGATCAGCTGCGACAGCGCGATGCCGACCATGTAGAGCGACACCGTCATCTGCGCGATCGAGATGTCGCTGCCGAAATTCGTCGCCAGCACCGGCAGTGCCGGAACCAACATGTAGAGCGAGATCGGCGCAATCCCGGTCATCACGACCAGCAGCAGCAACACCACGCGCGACGTCGCGATGTCGGTGGCCGCTCCCGGCGGCTTGCTGATCATGCCGTGCATGCGTGTCCGTCTCTCGAATGCGATTCGACTGTAGCGCGGTTGCGCAAGACGGATATCGGCGTTTCGGAATGCGGCTATACGGATTCCGGGACGGTGTAATGACGGCGTTACAGCGAAGCGATTGGGCGTGTGCTGGTGCCACAAAGCAGGTGTCATTCCCCGCGAAGGCGGGGAATCCAGTACGCCGCGGCTTCTCAGTATACGGTTGCTGTCTCTGGAATACTGGATGCCCCGCCTTCGCGGGGCATGACAGCGAGTGTGAAGTGAGAGCCTTGCGCAAATCGCGTAGCGCCATGCGTCGCGCTGGAAAGCAAGCTACGCCCTCAGCTCCGCCGTCGCCTGATCGAGCCAGGCCTGCGTCGCCTCGTCCAGCGCCGGCCGCACCACGGCCCGCACCCGCGCGTGGTAGGCGTTCAGCCAATCGAGCTCGTCGCGGCTCAGCATCGCGACATCGATCAGCCGGCGGTCGATCGGGGCCAGGGTCAGGGTCTCGAACGCGTTCATCGGCTTCTCGGCGCCCTTGATGTCGGCGGCAACCACCAGCTCGAGGTTCTCGATGCGGATGCCGAAGCCGTCGGTCTTGTAGTAGCCGGGCTCGTTGGACAGGATCATGCCGCGCTTCAGCGGCGTGGTGCCGAGCTTGGAGATCCGCGCCGGCCCTTCATGCACCGAGAGGTAGCTGCCGACGCCGTGGCCGGTGCCGTGCTCGAAATCGACGCCGGCGGCCCACAGATATTGCCGCGCCAGCGTGTCGAGCTGAGCGCCGGTGGTGCCATCGGGGAAGACCGCGCGTGCGATCGCGATATGGCCGCGCAGGACGCGGGTGAAGCGGTCGCGCATCTCCTCCGTCGGCTCGCCCACGGCCATGGTGCGGGTGACGTCGGTGGTGCCGTCTTCGTATTGTGCGCCGGAATCGATCAGCAGCAGGTCGCCCGGCGCGATCCGCCGGTTGCTCCTGCGCGTGACGCGGTAGTGCACGATGGCGCCGTTCGGGCCCGTGCCCGATATGGTCGGGAACGAGACGTCCTTGAGCGCGCCGGTATCGCGGCGAAACGTCTCCAGCGCCTCGACCGCGTCGATCTCGGTGAGCTTGCCGCTTGCCGCCTCGCGATCGATGAAGGCGAGGAAGCGCGCCAGCGCTACGGCATCGCGCCGGTGCGCCGTCTGTGTGCCCGCGATCTCGCTTGCGTTCTTGACCGCCTTCAACAGCGCGATCGGATCGCTGCCGCGCACCGGCTTGCCGCCGGCGCCCGCGATCAGACGGCTGAGGGCGTCGGCCGCGGTGGCGTTGTCGAGCGCGATCGCGGCGCCGCTTTTGGCCAGCGCCATCAGCGTCGGCGCCATCGCATCCGGCTCGCGCACGTCAGCGGATTGCTCGAGATGGTCGCGCGTGAGGTTGGAGAGCTTGCGGTGGTCGATGAAGATGGTGGGACGGCCGTCCTTCGGCACCAGCGCATAGGACAGCGGCAGCGGCGTATGCGCGACGTCGGCGCCACGGATGTTGAAGGTCCAGGCCACGGCATGGCTGTCCGACACCACCAGCGCATCGAGGCCGAGCTTGGCGATTTCCGTTCTGATCTGCGCCAGCTTGTCGGCCTCGCTGATTCCGGCATGCTGGAGTCCATGCACGGTCACTGGGGCGAGCGGCGGCTGCGGCCGGTCCTGCCAGATCGCGTCGACCGGATTGCCGTCGACGGCGATCAATTCGGCGCCGGCCTTGGCGCAGGCGACAGCGAGGCGCTCGGCTGCCGAAGAAGTGTGCAGCCAGGGATCAAATCCGAGGCGGTCGCCGGCCTTCAGATGCGCCGCCACCCAGCTCTCCGGCGGCGGGTCGATCAGCGATTCCACCGCCCAGGCTTTGGTATCGACCTGCTTGGCGGCCTGGAGCGTATAGCGGCCATCGACGAAAATCGCGGCTTCCTGTGTCAGCACCACCGCAAAGCCAGCCGATCCGGTGAAGCCGGTCAGCCAGGCGAGCCGCTCGTCGGACGGCGGCACATATTCATTCTGCTGCTGGTCGGCGCGGGGAATTACGAACCCGGTCAGCTTGCGGCGGGCGAGTTCTTCACGGAGTGCAGCAAGGCGCGCCGTCAATGCAACGCCGGCCTCGGGCTCCTCGAATGTCTGGAAGTGCGCTTCGAACATGGTGGATCACTCTAGGATCATGGGGATCAGTCCGCAATCTAGACGCATTTGCGTCGCATCTGGCATGGACTGTGCTTGAAAGAGTTCCATTCGAATTGAGTGGAGTAAAGGGTGCGGCAGTTGCGCTTCGTCCGGATGACAGGGAAATTCGAGCAGGTGGTTCATCTCAACGGCGAGGGGACACACGATGCCATCATTCACGTTTGAGAAGATCTCGCCGCCGGCGCGCCGCGCCCCGGCTGTGGCAACGCCAAAGAAGCCGCGCGGCCTCATCAGCCAGATGATCGACCGTTTCGCCGAGCGCCGCGCCAGGCGGACGTTGCAAGCTGAGCGCGCGCCGCGCCAGGACAAGAAGCCGGCGGAATAGCGACGCCGGATTTGTAGGGTGGGTTAGCCGAAGGCGTAACCCACCACGTCTGTCTCCACGCTGACAGAAGAGGTGGGTTACGCTGCGCTAACCCACCCTACGACAGTTTCTTCAACAATAAGCTGCTCCATCCCTCGATCCGCAGATGCCGCAGCGGTACGAGGCCGCGCGCGCGGTATGCCGCGATCACGGCGGGGGCCTGATGCGTGAGCAGGCCGGAGAGGATGACGTGGGCGCGGGGAGCAAGGTGCCGCACCATCGGGCTCGCCAATTGCCTGAGCGGGTTGGCGAGGATGTTGGCCAGCACCAGATCGAACGGACCGCATTTGCCGAAATCCGGCGCGGCGAAGCCGGTGGCGCGGATCACCCGCACATGGTTGCCGACTTCATTCAGCATCGCATTCTCAGCTGCCACCCGCACCGACGGCGCGTCGATGTCGGAGGCGAGCACGGCGCGATGCAGCGCCTTGGCCGCCGCGATGGCCAGCACGCCCGTCCCGGTGCCGAGGTCGAGCAGGTTCCTTGGACGGGAACTCTTCAGGACATGGTCAAGCAGCAGTAAACAGCCGCGGGTGGTACCGTGATGGCCGGTGCCGAAGGCCAGCGCCGCCTCGATCTCGATTCCGAGCTTGTTCGCTGCCACCCGCTCGCGGTCGTGGCTGCCGTGCACGACGAAGCGGCCGGCGGGCACCGGGACGAGGTCTTCCAAGCTGGCCTTGACCCAGTCCTTGGCCTCGACCGTGTCGAAGGTGAGCGTCTCGGCGATCTCATTTCCTGCCGAATTTACAACGAGTTCGCGCAGGAGCGCTTGGTCCGGCGCCTCGGCAAAATGCAGCGTGACGTCCCATTGTCCGTCCGGCCGTTCGAAGGCTGCCACAGCCGCATCGCCCTCGAAAAACACCTCGGTGAGCACATCGACCACGCGCTTGGCGGCCGCCTCGTTGCCGATCGAGAAGCTGGCGCGATGCGTAGGGGAGAGCTGCATTCTAGTCTTCCGTCGGGTTCAATTGTTGGAACTTTTGTTCCAAATTTTCCGGATAACTTGCGGTTCCATCATTAACTCGGCCGTAGGTTGCATGCCGTAGATTTCCGGATGTTTGGCGGAGCCAACACAGCTTGAAATGGAAACGGAGGCGAGTCTTGAAGCGCATGGTTTTGAAGTTCTGGTCGGACGAATCGGGTGCAACTGCGATCGAATATGGCCTGATCGCAGCTGGCATCGCACTGGCGATCATCACCGTGGTGAACAGCCTGGGCACCACCATGAACGAGAAGTTCGGTTCGATTAGCTCATCTTTGAAGTAATTTCCGCCTCCATTTCCTAGCGGGGGCTACTTTCTTCACCGGCTGTTCTGACCAGCGCCCGCGAGGGGATTTGCCCCCTGGCGGGCGAGGTCGTTTGAGGGCGCGGCTTTGCGGCGGTCTCCACAGGTTGTCCGAAGTCGGCGCGACGGCAATCCACCGGTTTTTCCCGCAATTGCTCCAGCGGTTCTCCCTGCCATTTCCCCAAGGTTACCCCGCTCGCCCCTGCGCGGACATCCACTTGCTAACCACGCACGTTTCGACAGCCTGCCCACAGCTCATCCACAGACCTATCCACGGCTTCCGAACAGCGACCGGTGATCCCTCAGGATCGCCTGCGCGGCGTTGTGGCCGGGGGCGCCGGTGACGCCGCCGCCGGGGTGGGCGCCCGCTCCGCAATGGTACAGGCCCTTCAGCGGGCCGCGGTAATCGGCATGGCCCAGCATCGGCCGTGCCGAGAACAGTTGGTTCAGCGTCAGTGCGCCGTGGAAGATGTCGCCGCCTAACAGGCCGAACTGCCGTTCGAGATCGAGCGGCGAGAGGATCTGGCGGCCGAGCACGCTCGCCGCAAAGCCGGGGGCATATTTGTCCACGGTCGCGATCATGAGATCGGCAACCCCCTCGCGGTGGTCGTCCCACGACGTCCCATCGGGAAGCTCCGGCGCGACGTGCTGGCAGAACAGGCTCGCGACATGCTTGCCTGCCGGCGCCAGCGTGTCGTCGAGTGTCGAGGGGATCAGCATCTCCACCACGGGCTCGCGGCTCCAGCCCTGCGCGCGGGCATCGAGCCAGGCGCGGTCCATATAGCCGAGGCTCGGCGCCAGGATGATGCCCGAGGAGAGGTGATCGCCATCGCCTGATAGCGCCGTGAACGAGGGCAAGCGATCCAGCGCCACGTTCATGCGGAAAGTGCCGGAGCCGTTCTTCCAATGCCGGATGCGCGCCAGGAAATCCTGGGGCAGGGCGTCGGCGGCGATCAGCTGCGTATAAAGCAGCTTCGGATTGACGTTGGACGCGACATATTTGGCGCGGATCGCGATGCCGTTCTCCAGCACGACGCCGACCGCGCGATCGCGCTCGACGATGACCTCGCGCACGCCTGCCTCCGTGTCGATCACGACGCCCCGATCGCGCGCCGTGCGCGCCATTGCCTGCGTGATCGCCCCCATGCCGCCGATGGCGTGGCCCCAGACGCCCTTCTTGCCGTTCACCTCGCCGAAGGCATGATGCAGCATCACATAGGCCGAGCCCGCAGCGTAGGGGCTGGCATAATTGCCGACGATGGCGTCGAAGCCGAACAGCGCCTTGACCAGATCATGCTCGAAACGCTCGTCCAGCATTTCGCCGGCCGAGCGGGTGAAGAGATCGAGCAGGCTGCGGCTCTGTTCCAGCGTGAGGCCGCGCAGGATATTGGCGGTCTTGAATGCGTTCACGGCCTCACGGATCGCGCCCGTGCCGAAACCGTCGAGCAGGTTGGGGGGCGCGCGCAGCACGAATTGGCGCAGCACATCCGCGATGTCCTCCAGCTCGCGCGAAAACCCGTCGAGCGCGTCCGCGTCATGCGCGCTCAGCCGCGCGACCGACGCCTTGGTCCGGCCCTCGCCCGTGAGCAGATAGCTGCCATCAGGCGCGGGCAGGAAATTCTGCGCGCGGCGTTCGACCACGCGCAGGCCGTGTTCGGCGAGCTCGAGGTCACCGATCACCTGCGGATTGAGCAGGCTCACGGTGTAGGCCGCGACGGAATTCCTGAACCCTGGGTGAAACTCCTCCGTCACCGCGGCCCCGCCCACGACCTTGCGGCGCTCGACCACGCGCACGCGCAAGCCCGCCTTCGCCAGATAGCCCGCGCAGGTGAGGCCGTTATGGCCAGCGCCGATGATGACGACGTCGGTTTCGGTCATGAGGAATGCAAGGCCTAGTCTACTGTCATTCCGGGCTCGCGAAGCGAGAACTATGGTGCGGGCTCCGCACCGGAGAATCTCGAGGTTCCGGGTTCGATGCTTCGCATCGCCCCGGAACGACCGTCTAATATCAAGCGTTCCTCGCTGCAACATCACGTGCCCCTTTATTGCCCCATCAGGCGCCTTGTGCTCCATTGCGCGCGTCCGGCGCCCGCCGGGTTTGAGCCGGAGCATTCATGGATTCGATCGTGCAACCCGCCGCCACGGAGCAGCCGGCCTCGTCGCGCAACCGGCTGCTGCTGACGGTCTACACGGCCGCGATCTTCGTCAGCGCGCTCCTGCTGTTCTCGGTGCAGCCGCTGTTCACGAAGATGGTGCTGCCGCGGCTCGGTGGCTCGCCGGCGGTGTGGTCGGTGGCCATGGTGTTCTTCCAGTCGCTGCTGCTCGCGGGCTACGCCTATGCGCATCTCTTGATGCAGGCGAGGAGCCGCATCGTTCCGGTGGCGGTGCATCTGGTGCTGCTGGTCGCGGCCTTCGCGACGCTGCCGCTCGGCATCGCCTCCGCCTATGGCGAGCCTCCCGCCTCGGGCTATGCGGTCTGGCTGCTCGGCCTGTTCGTGGTCTCGATCGGATTGCCATTCTTCGCGCTCGCGGCCAACAATCCGATGTTGCAAGCCTGGTTCGTCCGCACTGGCCATCCCGCCGCGCACGATCCGTATTTCCTCTATGCCTCCTCCAACATCGGCAGCTTCCTCGCGCTGCTGTCCTATCCGTTCCTGCTGGAGCCGATGTTCGCGCTGCACACGCAGAACCGGTTCTGGACCGCCGGATACGGCCTCCTGATCCTGCTGATCGCTGCCTGCGGCATGTTGCTGTTGCGCTCGCCGAAGCTCGCCGAGGTCGACGCGCGAACCGAGGAGGTGAACGCGCCGGCGCCCGGTCTGCTGACGCGGCTGCGCTGGATCTTCCTGGCCGCGGTGCCATCCGGCCTGCTCATCGCGGTGACCGCGCACATCTCCACCGACGTCGCGGCCGCACCGCTTTTGTGGGTGCTGCCGCTGTCGCTGTATCTGCTCACCTGGGTGGTCGTGTTCCAGTCGCGTCCGCTGCTGCCGCACAAATGGATGCTGATGCTCCAGCCGGTCGCGATCGCGGGCGTGGTCGTGCTGCTGGCCTATGGCGGCGAGCAGAACCTGCTTCTCACGCTCGGCGGCCACCAATTGTGCTTCTTCGTCATCGCCATGGCCTGCCACGGCGAACTGGCGCGGACCCGGCCGGCCGCCAAATATCTCACCGGCTTCTATGTCGCGCTGTCGTTCGGGGGCATGGTCGGCGGTCTCTTTGCCGGCCTGGTTGCGCCGTTCACCTTCTCGTGGATCGCCGAATATCCGATCCTGATCGCGCTCGCTGCGCTGTGCCGGCCGCCCGCGACCGAGCGTCTCGCCGGCATCGTCAAATGGTACTGGCTGGCCCTCGCCGCCTTCGCGGTGGCCCTCGTGGCGCCATCCACCACGACCGGCGATCTCTCGACCTGGTTCGAGGACCACCGCGTCTGGGTCGCCGGCACCGTCGGCGTGCTCGCCGCGCTGCTTGCGCTGGCGCTCAATGCCGATCGCTGGAAGATTTTCGCGACCGTCGCTCTCGCATTGGCGTTGATCCGGATCTATCCGGCGGACGAGGGACGCGTCACCACCGTGCGCAGCTTCTTCGGCGTACACAAGATCGTGGAAACCCCCGGCGGCTATTTCCACGTGCTGATGCACGGCACCACCATCCATGGTGCCGAACGCTTCCGCAACAATGAGGGCGCTCAGATCACCGGCCGGCCCGAGCCGATCACCTACTATCACAAGGACGGCGGCATCGGTCAGGCCGTCACCGCAATCCGCGAGCGCAAGGGCGCGCCGCTCAAGGTCGCCGCGATCGGTGTCGGCTCGGGCACGCTCGCCTGCGCCGCCGCGCCTGGCGAGGACTGGAAATTCTTCGAGATCGACCAGTCGATGGTGGATGCCGCGCGTGATCCCAAGAATTTCCGCTACATCTCGAGCTGCATGCCGGAGATGAAGCCGGTGATCGGCGATGCGCGGCTGACCTTCGCCAGGGAGCCCGACGGCGCCTATGACCTCATCATCGTCGATGCCTATTCGTCCGATGCGATTCCGATCCATCTTGCGACGAAGGAGGCGATGAAGATCTACAAGGACAAGCTTGCTCCGCATGGCGCCGTGGTGATGCACGTCTCCAACCGCCATCTCGATCTCGAGACGGTCGTCGTCGGCATTGCGGACGCCAACGATCTCAAGAGCTGGGTCTTCAACGAGGATTCCGGGCGCGATGCCGATTACATCTTCTCGACCGACGTCGTGATCTCCGCGCGGGAGGAGACTGACATCGGCAGGCTCGCCTCCAACAAGTCATGGGAGCAGACCGAGGCCGACGACAGGGTGCGGGTCTGGAGCGACGACTATTCCAACATCCTGGGCGCGCTGTACCGGCGTTATCGGGACGGGGAGTAGGAAGCTCGAACGCATCTCGTGCCCCGGACGCTGCGCAGCACGAAGTGATGCGCTGCAGAGCCGGGGCCCATGGCGCGTCAGTCTGGTCCCGGCTCTGCGGAGCAGCGTTGCCGGACGATGCTACGCATCGCCTAGGCTGCACCGCGTCCGGGACACGAGACCAATCTTACGGTGCCACCGGCGTCCCCGCAGGCAGCGCAATTCCCCTCTCGCCGGCGACTTGCCGCAACAGATCCGGCCTGTCCGAGATGATGCCGTCGACGCCGAGCTCGATCATGCGCGCCATGTCATCGGGCTTGTTGACCGTCCACACCACGACGCGCAGTCCGAGCCCGTGTGCCTCTGAAATCAGTGCCGCCGTCACATCGCCGAAATGAGGCGACCACACTGAGCCGCCCGCGGCCTTGATCGTCCGCGGCAGCGAGCCGCCGTGATCGGCCGGATTGAATCCCGCCGTCCACGGCGTGGCCTTGTCGAGCGCCACTGTGCTTGTGCCGCGCTGGAGCGTCAGGTAGGCCGTCGGCATCTTCGGCGCCTGCTGCTGCACGAGCTGCAACGTTCTCCAATCGAACGACTGGATCATGACGCGGTCGGAAAATTTTTCGGCCTCGATCACGCTGAGCAGCCTGGTGACGAACGCCTGCGGCTCAAGAGATTCATCCGGGCGGTTCGGATCGATCTTGGTCTCGATGTTGAAGCGCACGCGCGTGTTGCCGGACTTGCGCACCAGTGCGAACAACTCACGCAGGGTGGGAATGCGTGTCCCCGGCACGGCGTGCTGGTCCGAAAACTGTTTCGCATAGGCGCTATCGGGACGGATCTGGCCGACATCATAGGTCCTGACTTCGTCGAGCCGCAGCTTCACGAGGGGGGCACCGGGTGGGCGCACATAGATGCCGCCCGCATCGCGGGCAAGGTCGGGATTGAGCCCGCGGTCATGCGAAACGACGACCTCGCCGTCCGCGGTCACGCCGACGTCGAGCTCCAGCGTGTCCACGCCCATCGACAGCGCGTTGGCGAAGGCCGGCAGGGTGTTTTCCGGCAGCAGCGCGCGTCCGCCGCGATGCGCTTCGAGGTCGAAACCCAAATCCGATCCCATGGCTTGCCCCGCCATCAGGACCAATGACACAGTCAGAATGGTCGCGGCACGTGATGGCATGGTGCCTCGAAGGGAAAACTGTTGACGTAGTGGCGTACGAGGGCGGTCGGGCGCGACCGCTGACCGCCTCAGTTCTGATAGTAGTAGCTGCGTGGCTGATAAACCTGCCGGGGCTGCGGCTGATAATAATAGCCCTGCTGGCCATAGCCCTGGTCGTAATAGGGCCGCGGCTGCTGCTGATAGACCTGCGCGTCATAGAGCGGACGGGTGGCCGAGCGCGGCGCCGGATAGCGCGCACCGGTGTCGCTGCCGTCGGCCGGATAGATGTAGTTGTCGTCCTGCGGCATGTAGCGGCGCGCGGGCTGCGCCGGCGGCGCCAGGTTCACGGGATCGCCTGTGGTGGCGTATTGCTCTTCGGCAGGGGGCTGCTGGGCACGGGCCACAGCATTGGCATTGCGGCCGCGCGGATTGCGCGCCATGGCCACCTGGGCCGAGCCGGTCAGCGTCACCGTGGTGTTGAGCACGCCCTGCTGCTGTACCAGCGCATAGAGCGTCGAGGCGTTCTGGCGGGACAGCCGCACGCAGCCATGCGAGGCCGGCGAGCCGAGCCGGCCGACCGAGTCCGTGCCGTGGATGGCGTGCCCGACCTTGGTGAAGAAGATCGCGTGCGGCATCGGCGCGTCGTCGAATTCCTTGGAGTAATGATCCTCCTCCATGCGGAAGGCACGGAACGCGCCGTTCGGCGTTTCGCGCGAAGGCAGGCCGGTCGAGACCGGCCAGTGATAGCGCGCGACGCCGTCGACCGCGACGGTCATCTGCTGATTGTCCTTGTCGACGGTGATCTCGACCTTGGCTTGCGCGGCGCCCGCGCTCAAAAGCATCAGGGATGTGAAAGCAATCAACAACGAACGCATCGACTTCTGGCCTCCGGCCTGTTCATGCTAGGCGCCGCGGCTCTCCGTCCCCCGGCGTGCACTATGCCTGCAATCCGGCTTTCGTTCCAGCGGCCTGGCCGCCCATCGTTAACGCGACGCCTGACGTAAGCAAGGCCGCTTGGTGCCACGCAGGGTGCGGCGGCGCTGACATTTTCGCGAGCCGGACGTGCGTTCACAACGCCGACAATTCGTCACAAAGCCGCAACCATTCCGCCGCGCCGCGCGTTGATCACAGCTCCTCGTCAGGCGGCGCCCGCCGCCGATCATTCCTTACAGCCTTCTGGGACCGAAGATGAACAAAGCCCGTGTCGCCGCCATGCCGGCCGGTTTGCCCGTCCGCCTGCTGTTCGCAGCCGCCGCCATCTTGCTCGCGCTATTGTCGCTGCCGCAAGCCGGCCACGCCCAGGGCATCGTGCGCGGCGCCCAGGAAGGGTCCTATGAGGGCAACCGGATCGCAGGTCCCGTGGGCGGCGCTGTTGGCGGTGTCGTCGGGGCCGGTGTCGGCGGCGCTGTCGGCGCCGTCGAGGGCGTGCTCGGAATTCCCCATCGTCATTACCGTCACCGCTGCCGCGGCTATTACGACGGGTATCACCATTTCCACTGCTATCGCTGATCGTCATTCCGGGGCGCCCGAAGGGCGAGCCCGGAATCCATCAGGCGGCAAAATCAGTGGATGGATGGATTCCGGGCTCGTGCTTCGCACGGCCCGAAATGACGCCTAATTCTTCAGCCGGTACCCGGTGCGGAAAATCCACCAGATCACGACCAGGCAGACCACCAGGAACGCCACGGTCATGCCGACGCTGACGGCGATGCTGACGTCGGCGATCTCGTAGAAGCTCCAGCGGAAACCGGAGATCAGATAGACGACCGGGTTGAGCAGCGCCACCGTGCGCCAGGCGGGCGGCAGCATGTCGATCGAGTAGAAGCTGCCGCCGAGAAAGGTCAGCGGCGTCACCACCAGCATCGGGATCATCTGCAGCTTCTCGAAGCCGTCGGCCCAGATACCGATGATGAAACCGAACAGGCTGAAGGTCACCGCCGTCAGCACCAGGAAGGCCAGCATCCAGATCGGATGCTGGATGTGCAGCGGCACGAACAGGCCGGCCGTCGCCAGGATGATGAGGCCCAGAATGATCGACTTGGTCGCGGCGGCCCCGACATAGCCGATCACGATCTCGAAATAGGAGATCGGCGCCGACAGGATCTCGTAGATCGTGCCGGTGAATTTCGGGAAGTAGATGCCGAACGAGGCGTTCGCGATGCTCTGCGTCAGCACCGAGAGCATGATCAGGCCCGGCACGATGAAGGTGCCGTAGCTGACGCCTTCGACCTGGCTGATGCGCGAGCCGATCGCGGCGCCGAACACTACGAAATAGAGCGAGGTCGAGACCACCGGCGAGACGATGCTTTGCAGCAGCGTGCGCCAGGTGCGTGCCATTTCGAACAGATAGATGGCGCGGATGGCGCGGTGATTCATGACGTCCTCACGAGGTCGACGAAGATGTCCTCGAGCGACGATTGCGTCGTGTCGAGATCGTTGAAGCGGATGCCGGCGGTACGGAGATCGCCGAGCAGGCTGGTGATCCCGGTGCGCTCGCCCTGGGTATCGTAATCGTAGACCAGCGTGGCGCCGTTGTCGCACAGCTCGAGCTCGTACTGCGCGAGGCTTTCCGGCAGCGCGGTGATCTTGGTCTGCAGATGCAGCGTCAGCCGCTTCTTGCCGAGCTTCTGCATCAGCGTCGTCTTGTCCTCGATCAGGACGATCTCGCCCTTGTTGATGACGCCGATGCGATCGGCCATCTCCTCGGCTTCCTCGATGTAATGCGTGGTGAGGATGATGGTGACGCCGGACTGCTGCAGTGTGCGCACCACCTCCCACATGCCCTTGCGCAGCTCGACGTCGACGCCGGCGGTCGGCTCGTCCAGGAACAGGATCTGCGGCTCGTGCGACAGCGCTTTGGCGATCATTACGCGGCGCTTCATGCCGCCGGAGAGGGTGATGATCTTGTTGTCCTTCTTGTCCCAGAGCGAGAGGTCCTTCAGCACCTTCTCGATATGGCCAGGGTTCTTCGGCTTGCCGAACAGGCCGCGGGAGAAGCTCACGGTCGCCCACACGCTTTCGAACGCGTCGGTGTGCAATTCCTGCGGCACGAGGCCGATCAGGGAGCGCGCCTTGCGGTAGGAGGTCTGGATGTCCTCGCCGCCGACGAGGACGCGGCCCTCGCTCGGGTTGGCGATGCCGCAGATAATCGAGATCAGCGTGGTCTTGCCCGCGCCGTTCGGCCCGAGCAGCGCAAAAATCTCGCCGCGCTTGATATCGAGATTGACGTTCTTGAGCGCCTTGAAGCCGGACCCATAGGTCTTCGACAGATTGGCAACGGAAATGATGGAGGACATGATGGCCGCAAGACTTAAGGGGGCAAAAGCTGGGGAGGGAGGCTGGAACCTGCCGGGACGGGCGGGTCAGCGGTGCCCTGAGATAGGGACGCTCTTACGCGGTCGCAATTGCCGGGAGAAAAATGGTCTCGAAACAGCCCCGTCGGCGGCAGGTTCCAGGTAAGTGTTGCGCGATGGTCACGGCTTGCTGCTAAGATTGTCGCTCACGCGGCTCTTTGTTGCGTCTGCGAGCACGTCGTGGCTACGATTCCGGCCAATCGCGATGCGTATTGTCCCCAGGGAAAAAGATCGATGAGACCGAACGGCCGTCACACCGCCGGCGCCAGCCAGTTGTCCGCCCTTCGCATGTGGGCGATGGGCCTGCTCTTGCTGTCAGCTGTTGCCATCAGCCCGACCAGCGTCAAGGCCGCGCCGAGCCAGGCCGCGGCGACCACGCATGTCTATCTGCTCCGCGGCGTGCTCAACATCTTCTCGCTCGGGCTCGACACGATCGGCGCCCGGCTCCAGGCGCAGGGCATCCCGGTGACCGTCGCCAACTTCGTCTCCTGGTCCTCGCTCGCCGATGAAGCGGCGTCCGCCTACAAGGCCGGCCGCCTCAAGACCA
>NZ_JXJM01000001.1:5169067-5183273 GCF_001593325.1 Bradyrhizobium sp. DOA1 | reverse complement strand
GCCAAGCTCAACCAGCTCGGCGTTCCCGTGAAGCTCGCGATCGGCCTCGACTCCGTGTTCAAGACCAAGCTCTCGACCGGCGCCGAGCGGTACATCAACATCTATATCGGCGACGGTCCCGGCGAGCCGGTGCGGCGCGCCGAGGGTTTCCGCGGCAAGCTCGACAATGTCGACGTGCGCGGCACGGGCGTCGGTCACGTCTCGATCGACAAGAACGAGGCGATCCAGCGCCGCGTCATCGCCGAGATCGACGCCGCGATCATGCGCTCGCGTGCTCCGGTTGCCCCGATTGCCGAACCCCGCGCGCCGCGGTCCTCCCACTCGGCGGCGGCGGCTCCGTCAAGAAACTAAGGTGATTGCGCGACGAACAGGTCGCGCGCCACTCTTTGGCAAAGCCGGCTCGCGAGGCTCAGGCGCCGGTCCTCCTTACTCCGCGTTATCTCAAGAACGCGCGGATGCTGTCCGCGATCTCCGTCGCATGCGTCTCCAACGCAAAATGTCCGGTGTCGAAGAACTGCACCACGGCATTGGGATTATCACGCTTGAACGCCTCGGCGCCGGGCGGGATGAAGAACGGATCGTTCTTGCCCCAGACCGCGAGGAACGGCGGCTTGTGGGTGCGGAAATAGTCCTGGAATGACGGATAGAGCGCAACGTTGCTCTTGTAGTCGCCGAACAGATCGAGCTGCACGTCGTCCGAGCCGGGACGCGCCAGATAGAAATTGTCGAGATTCTGGCCGTCCGGCGACACCAGTGTCGGATCGGGGACGCCGTGCGTGTACTGCCAGCGTGTGGCCTCCGGTGTGAGGAAAGCGCGCAGTGCCTCACGGTTGGCCGGTGAAGGGTCTTGCCAGTAGGCCTTGATCGGACTCCAGCCATCGCTGAGACCATCCTCATAAGCGTTGCCGTTTTGCGAGATGATGGCCGTGATCCGCTCGGGATGGCGTAGCGCGAGCCGGAAGCCGGTCGGCGCACCATAGTCGAAGACGTAGATGGCAAAGCGATTGAAGCCGATTACCTCGGTGAAGCGGTCGATCACCTTCGCGACATTGTCGAAGGTGTAGCGGAAGCTGTCACGCGAGGGCATGTCGGACTGGCCGAAGCCGGGAAGGTCCGGTGCCACGATGTGAAACCGGTCTGCAAGCAGCGGGATGAGGTCGCGGAACATATGGCCCGCGCTCGGAAAGCCGTGGAGCAGCAGGAGCTTCGGCCCTGCCTTTGGGCCGGCCTCGCGATAAAATACCTTGAAGCCGTCGACATCAGCGGTGCGGTAGGTCGTCGTGGTCATGCCGATCTCCATGATATTGGTAACCTGTTAAACAGCCATATTCAGGTTATGGCCTTGCACCGTAACTTGTCAATGCGATTTTTAGAGGTTACTTATTGGGACTTCGGACGATGCGAAGGAACTTTTGATGGACCGCCCGCCCGCCATGTTCATTGCCGACTCGCTCGGGCTTGATTTCCTCAACTCGGTGGCGACGCCGGTCGATACACCGGTCGATTGGCTCGAGGATGGTGAGGGTCTGATCGACTGGCTGGCACAGGCGAAGCTGGTGCCGGCGGAGGAGTTGGAGGCGTTGAGGGCGCATGCAAAGCCGAGCGAACTCGACAAGGTCGCCGGTCAGGCCCGCGACTTGCGCGATTGGTTTCGGGGCTTTGTGCTGAAGCATGCCGGCCAGCCTCTCACTGCGAAGGCGTTGCGTGAGCTTGGCCGGTTGAACAGCGTTCTGGAGCGCGACGACTCGTTTCGGCAGATCGTGCCGCGCCGCGGTGAGCAGGGAGACGGCCTTGCGTTGCAAAGGATGCGGCGCTGGCGGTCACCCGAAGCGCTGTTACTGCCTATCGGGGAAGCCCTGGCGAAATTCGTCTGCGAGGAGGATTTCTCCGACGTGAAGGCGTGCGAGGGCCATAACTGCACGATGCTGTTTGCGGACCACACCCGCAGGCGTGCGCGGCGATGGTGCACGATGGCCATCTGCGGCAACCGCGCCAAGCAGGCCGCTCATCGCAGCCGGCTCAAGAGCCGGCAGTAACCGACCGCCACCAGGTGCGATGCCGTCAGGCCGCCGTCACCCGGACCGGCATGCTCTCGAGCCCGCGCAGGGAATTGTTGAGCCTGCGCTTCGGCTCCGCCGTGAGCTCGATGGTCTTCACGCGCCTTGCGAGCTCGCCGAAGATCAACTCGCCTTCGAGGCGCGCGATCATCTGACCGACGCAGGCGTGGATGCCTGCGCCGAAGCCGACATGCCCGGTCGCAGCGCGCTCCACATCGAAACGGTCGGGCTTGTCCCAGCGCGCGGGATCGCGGTTGGCGGAGGCCATGAACAGCAGCACCTTGCGATGCGCCGGGATCATGCCGCCGCCGATCTCGACGTCGCGCGAGGTGGTGCGAAAGAACGTCTGCACCGGTGAATCGTAGCGCAGGCCTTCCTCGAAGGCATTGCGCGCCAGCTCCGGCCTGTGATGCAGCTTGCGATATTCGTCGGGGTGCATGGCGAGCGCGAGCAGGGTGTTGCCGATGCCATTGACGGTGGTGTCGATTCCGGCGGTGAGGAACGGCCGCACCAGATGCGTCGCCTCATGCTCGGTGATCTCGCCCTCGGCGGCGGCCTGATAGATCATCATGCCGAGGCTGTCGGGTCGCAGCGCATCCCGCGCACAACATTCCATGATCCAGCTCTGCGCGGCGAGACCTTCCTGCCGTGACGCCGTGAGTATCTCGTTCTCCGGCCCGAAGCTGTTGAACACGAACGTGCTCCAGGCCAGCAGCTTCTCGCGTCCGTCAGGCCGGATGCCGATTGCATCCGGAAACACCTTCATGGGATAGGCTTCGGCGAGATCAGTCACGGCATCGAAGCTGCCTTTGTCGATCAGCTCCGAGACCTTCTTCTCCGCATCCTTCTGAAACGTCTCGCGCAGCTTCCTTGCGACGCCCGGCGACAGCGTACGGCCGAGCACCCGCCGGCCCTTGTCGTGGTCGGGTGGATCGATCTGGAGCGTCAGCGGCTTTGGCAGCGCCGGGTTCATGCCGTTGAGCCCGACGCCCTCGCCACTGATGAACGTCTTCCAGTCCTTCAGGGCCGGCTCGACCTCGGCATAGCCGGCCATGGCCCATACGCCGTAACGCTCCAATGCGAAGACGGGCCCGATTGCGCGCAACGCCTCATAGGCGGGATAAGGATCCATCAGGAAGTCGGGCGCGAACGGATCGACCGGACTGGACGCAATGCCGCTCATGGTCAGCTCCCAACAGCTATTGCTTCGCGAGGGGGCACTGACCGTCGCTTTCGGATCGGAAGGCGTCCTCGCCCTTGATGGTGGCGACGACCTTCAGCAAATCCCAGCTGGAGGTCGATTCCTCGGGCGCCTTGACCTGCAGGAGAAGGAGCGGATGGATCTTGCGTCCGTCCTTGCGGATATAGCCCTTGCCGAACAGCGGATCGTCGGTCGGCATCTCCTTCATCGCGGCGACCACGGCCTTGCCGTCCTTGGCGCTGCCAGCCTTGTCGACGGCCTTGAGATAGTGAATGACCGAAGCATAGACGCCGGCCTGCATGTCGTTCGGATAGGCCTTTGACGGAATGCGTTCGGCGAAGCGCTTGGCGAAAGCACGCGTGCCGTCGTTCAGATCCCAGTAGAAGGGATTCATGATCTGCGCGCCTTGCGCGAATTTCAGGCCGAGTGCGGGCAGGCCGTTCATGCCGAGGATCAATCCGACCAGCTTGCGATCCCTGGTCAGGCCGAACTCGGCGGCCTGCTTCATCGAGGTGATGGTATCGTCGCCGGCATTGGCGAAGCCGATGACGTTCGCCCCCGACGCCTGGGCTTGCAACAGGAACGAGGCGTAATCGGCCGTTCCCAGCGGATGTCGCACGCTGCCGAGCACCTCGCCGCCCGACGCTTTCACAGCTTCCGCGGCCTGCTTCTCCAGATCATGGCCGAACGCATAGTCGGCGGTGATGAAGAACCATTTCTTGCCGCCCTGCTGCACGATCGCCTTACCGAGGCCGCGGCCATAGGCATAGGTGTCGTAGGTCCAGTGCACGGTGTTCGGCGTGCATTTCTCGCCGGTGAGGAGCACCGTGCCGGCGCCTGATCCGATGAAGGCCTTGTTCTTCTCGGCGCTCATGCCGGCTACCGCAAGCGCGATCGACGAGTTCGGGATGTCGAAGATCGCATCGACACCTTCGTTCTCGTACCAGCGGCGGGCAATGCCGATGCCGATGTCGGTCTTGTTCTGGTGATCGGCCGCGACGACCTCGACCGGCTTGCCGCCGGTCTTTCCGCCATAATCCTCGACCGCCATCTTGGCGGCGACGACCGAGCCGACGCCCTGATAGCTCGCGAACGGGCCCGACTGGTCGTTCAGGATGCCGATCTTCACGACATCCTGGGCGAAGGCCGGTGCGGCCGTCAGCATCGCGGCCAGCATGCATAAATTATGCAGGAATTTGCTGTTCATTGTGTCTCCTCCGATGGGCGGTCTTTGTGCCGCTCTATAATAGTTATATTTTATAGCTATTTTTGAGAGTGTCAATTCGGCCATTTTTGGCCGCCGCGGATCGAGGATCATGAGCCCGAAAGCGTTAAGACCCGGAGCGAAGGCCGCTCAGCCAACTGCGACGTCGCTGGACCTGGACGCGCTCCAGCGCACGCCCGGGTTCATGCTGCGGCTCGCGCAGCTGAAATTCTTCGAAGGTTTTTACGAGGAGTTCGCCACGCTCGGCTTGACGCCCGCGACTTATGCGATCCTCGTCGTCATTCGCGACAATCCGGGCGTCCCCCCCAGCAGCCTTGCCAGCCTGCTCCGCCTGCGCTTGCCGAACCTGATCAAGATCCTGAACGAGCTCGAATCGTCCGGCTTCATCAAGCGCAGCCGATCGAAATCCGATCGCCGCGCCGTCGAGCTGATGCTGACGCCGAAGGGTGCAAAGCTCATTGCCGACGGGGCAGGGCTGACGGAGCCCTATAACCGGAAGATGCTGGCCCCGCTCACCGAAGCCGAGCAGCGCACGCTGCTCGAATTGCTCAACCGGATGCTGCCGCTCTAGCAAAGTTTCGTCACGAGAAAATCAAAATTAGAGGGTTTCATCTATTTATGATGGGGGATGGCAGGGACGCCAGGTGGCGGCTGAGGTAATCTTGATGACGAGTCGCGCCGGCGTGAGCGGGGTCCTGCACATGAAGTGGGCAGCGCTGATGTGCGTCACGTTTGCGGTCGGGGGCTGCGCGAGCGCGCCGCTCGACGAGGCGGCTCGCTCCGGAGCTACGATAGGATGTCCGACGCCAACGGACTGGTCACGCGATCACAAATCCGCGTGAACAAGAAGGACGTGCTGGCGGCGAAGACGATCCGCGTCGCATCGACCGTCTTTCCCGCGCGCGCCGATGTTGCCCTGAACGAGAAAGAGCGGCGTCTGGTCGCAAATGCCATCAGCCGCGAGCTGTGTCTCCGCTTGAGCGAGCGCTTCCGCATCGTCTCCTCCGATGACGACGCGGACCTCACGGTGCAGGCGACGGTGACGCATGCCAAACCGACCAGCGCGACGGCTTCGGGCGCATCGAAAGCACTGTCGGTCGCCAAGACGGTCGCGCTTCCCGGCGTACCCGTGCCGGTGCCGCGGCTTCCGGTCGGGCTCGGCAGTCTGTCGGTCGAGGCGGAGGCGCGCGATTTCGCCGGATTTCAGAAGGCGGCCATGGTCTGGGCACGCAGCGCCAATTCCATCGGCAGCTCTGCGCGGGTCGCCAACGAAGGCGATGCCTACGATCTCGCCGCCGAGTTCGGTGCTGATTTCGCCAAGCTGGTCGTGACCGGAGACTCGCCGTTCGGCGGCCTCCCGGCGCTGCCTCCGATGGAAAGCATTCCCGTGCGGCTCGGCGGTGCGCCCAAATATGTCGCCTGCGAAGCGTTCGGGCGGTTTCCAGGCCTCACTGGCCTCGCGGGGCAAGGGCTCGGCCTCCCGCCCGCATGGACCGATTCTGGTGCCCACGAGAGTCCGGCCAACAGTCCGGCCCCGCCGCCGGCGCCTGAGGCGAACTCAGGGCAGATGCTCACGCAATGAGCCGGGTGAATTCCTCGCCGTGTCCGACGCCAACTCGCGTCGACCGAAGGTCCGCTCTCGGCCGCCGCAGATCGCTGGCTGCCTCGACCGCGGTCCTGATGCTGCTGCTGGCGGGGTGTGCGTCGAGCACGAATGTCCCGCCTGCCTATCATCCTCCGCGTCCGCCCAGCCCCCAGGCGGTGAAGGACGGCGTCAAGAAGGGCGCGACCGAAGTCAAGCTGACCGGCGGGCTCGAGACGACCGCCATCCGTCAGGCCGACCACGGGCCGGGATCCTATTTTGCCTGCCTGCGGCAGAGCGGCCCCTCCGCAGGCAGACGGCCCACCTATTCGGTCTTCTTTGATGATGACACTTACAAAGGAATCCAGAGCTCGGTCATTTCCGAAGCCTGCGAAGCCGAGCCATGGGTTCCGTTCAACTGATTGCGGCGATCCGGTGGCGGCCGGTATCAGCGGGTCTGCCGAGGAGCGACATGAAGTTCCGTGCCCCAAATTCCACCCAATCGGTGTTCACCAAGCCGATTGGAAAAGGCCGTTGCCTTCGTGGTGGGACTGCTGGACGATGATTGATGTGAGGCGAGCCATCGCGCTGGCAGTGGTTGCGCTGCTCGCCCTGAGCAGCGGCATGGCTGGTGCTTCCCCGCCGAAGTCCAAGACCCCCGCGGCCGTCCCCGCCGCGCCGCCGCCTCCACCGTTCGAGCCGTTGCCGCCGCCGAAGGTCTACCTGTTCCGCGGCGCCATGGGCCCGTTCTTCTCGACTGGCATGGACCGGCTCGGCGAGAAGCTGACGCAGGCCGGCTTCTCGGCCGACGTCTATGAATTCACCTTGTGCCGGTTCATCGGCAGTCGCGCCATTGCCAGCTACAAGGAGAAGGCGGCGCCGATCGTGCTGATGGGGCACTCCATGGGCGGGCTGTGCTCGATCATCATCTCAGAGATGGCGGCCAAGGAGAATATCCCGATCAGCCTCGTCATCGCCATCGATCCCGCGCATGCGACCGGCGACGTGCCGCTCAATGTCGAGCGCTTCATCAACATCTTCCTGTCCGACAGTGTGCTCGGGGGCGGCGACGTCGTCGCCGTGCCCGGCTATCGCGGCCATTATGCGAGTTACGACCTCAAGGAAAACGCGCGCGTCACCCACATCAACATCGAGAAGTCCGACGACATCCATCGCCAGATCGTGCAGATGGTGACGCAGCTGCCGCGCATTCCGCCGCAGACCCAGGCCGATGCCGTGCCGCTGCGCTATCTCGTGCCCGCCGACACGCTGGTCGAGTTGTGGGATAGCGGCGTGCGCGTGCCGGTGCGCCGCGGCGACACCATGGAGAGCATCGCCGCAGCCAACCGCGTGCCGCTGTGGACGCTCGCACAGAGCAATTCATTGCCGGAGAACGCCCAGCTCACCCCGGGCCAGACCATCATCGTCCCGCGCCATCTGACCCCGCCCGAGCCGGCCGCCGCGATGGCGACGCCGCCACCTCCGTCGGCAGGGAAGAAGTAGGCGACGTTGGTCTGATTGGACCAAGGCGGTACGTTCTCTCTCCGCTTGCGGGCGAGACTCATGCCAGCATCCCGCAATACGTTCATGGCATGCATCTTCAGCAGACCAAGTCACACGAAGAGATCGTGCAGCGGATGGTGCCCGGCCGAACCGCCTGCAGACGGAGCGTCATGGTTCAGCTGCAAAACGTCGGCAGCTGCCTCGGCGCCCTCGGCGGCCGTTGCCGCGCGTTCGTGATGATTGCTCGGTTCGAGGAGATCGTTCGAGAGATTGATGACGGATCTCTCGATCGCAGAATTCAGGAAGTGGAAGCAATCGTCCTGCCCGTGCGGATTGGCCGTTGAGTATCCGTGTGAGCCGGGTGTGCCATCGACCGCAGAGTGCTGTTGAGAATGAGGCCTGCAGGGCTCCTCAGACCGAGCATGATCGGGTTCGCTGGCTCCAAGGGGATTCGGCTGAGCTTCGCCTCCATTCCCCACTTCCTTCTGCGGGACAGCATCCGGCGCATTGTCGGTGTCGGCACCGCCATGAGTTTCCGCGGCCTTGCTTTCCTTCGCCATACTCCCCGCGCCAACTCCGCCTCGATGGACGCTGTCGCTGGTCGTGGTTTGTTCGAAGACAAATCTGAAGTTGTCCATCGATCGCCAGACGGAAGGCGGTTCGGAGAGCGTGGATTGCGCCGCCGTATCGCCCGAATTGTCTAGCCCGGAGCCGACGTAGATGATGTTATCCCCGTTGTTGCCCTCGATCGTACCGTTGCCAGATCCGCCGAAGGCGGTGTTGTTCATGTCGGTGCCGTTGAGGGTGTCGTCGCCGGCGCGCACGTCGGCGTTTTGGGGAACGGTGCTACCGCCGGCAATGCTCTCGCCTCCGGCGGGACCGTCAACAAACGGAGGATCGGATACGACGGTGGCTCCCGTTGCCAAATAGTCGGCCTCCTTGGAGTCGGCGTCGCTAGCGCCGCGGATGGCGATCGTCACATCTTGCGCGGTGCCATCGATGGTCGTCACCGTGAAGTGGTCGGTGAGGGTATCGCAAACGTCGAGTGCGTCCACGACGCGATTGTTGTTGTCGAGCGTATAGGTCCACAGTCCCGCCGCGGTCATCGTGAAAGTGCCGTAGCCGCCGGCGCTTGCGGCGGGCGTGGTGACCGCTGTGAAGGTGTTGGCGGGATTGTCGACGTCGGTAGCAGCGAGCGTGCCGGCCGCTATCGGCTTGCCGTAGGAGCAGCCGCTCTCGAGCACCGAGCCCGTCTTGGTTCCCGAAATGATGGCGGCGTCGTTCATGCCTTTGATTGTAATTGTCACGACCTGCTGCGTACCGTCGACGGTCGTCACGGTGAACTGATCGGTCCGGGTGTCGCAGATATTGAGTGCCTGCACGGTGCAGTTGTTGTTGTCGAGCGTATAGGTCCACGCGCCGGCCGAGGTGATCGTGAAGTAGCCATAGCCCTGCAAGCTGGCCGTTGGACAGATGACCGCCACGAAAGGGCTGATCGGATCATCGACGTCCGTGGCGGCAAGGCTACCAGTCGCGGTCGGCGTTCCGGGCGAAGCGCAGCTCGCCTCGACGACTAAACCGGTGGTGGTGCCGGAGATGACGGCGGCGTCATTGCTGCCCTGGATCGTGATTGTCACGAGCTGGGGCGTGCCGTCGATGCTGGTCACGGTCAGAGTGTCGGTCAGGGTGTCGCCGACATTCAAAGCCTGCACTTTGCTGTTGCCGTTGTCGAGCGTGTAGGTCCACACGCCGGCGGATGTCATCGTGAAATGCCCGTAGCCGCCGGTGCTTTTGGTCGGCGAACTGACCGCCGTGAAGATATTGGGTGGGTGGTCGACGTCCGTGCTCGTGAGCGTGCCGGTTATGGTTGGCGTGCTCGCCGTCGCATTGACGCCGCCGCTCGCCTCCATCACCGCGCCGCTGACATCGCCTGAGATGACGGCAGTGTCGTTGACGCCAATGATGGATATGTTGAAGGACTCACGCGCCGAGAGCCCGCCGCCCGAGACCGTGACGACGAAGCTCGCGGTCGTCGGCGACGTCAGGGCATTGATGGCGGCATTGTTCGGAACGAACGTGTAGGCGCCGGACGCGCTGTTGAGATAGAGGGTACCATAAGGACCGGTCTGTGAAACATCGTATGTAAGTCCGTTCAGGACCGTGCTCCCGACCGTCCCTCCACCAAGACCATAGGTCAGCGCGGCATTGAACGGGCTGCTGGCGCCGAAGGTACCGCTTGACGCAGTGAACTCGTCGAAGGCGACCGTGTCAATTTTGATGGGTGCGGCCGGCAACCTCAGCGTCGGCTGCGGCATCACGATCAAGGGGAATTCGATCGGAAGTAGTGGTGGAAGCTGGTTCGCCGGCTCAGTCGGCGTGATGTCTGACGTGAAGTTGATGTGCTGAAGCCCAGGCGAATTGCTGAACGGTGGCGTGCTGGAGCCCATCGACTCTCGCGTGAAGTTGGCAACTACGTCCTGTTGAGCGGCCTGCAGCTCTTCCATGCGAGCCGCGCTGTTTGTCACCTGGCTCACGCTGATCGACGAGCCAATCCTTTTCAGGACGATGGTCTCGCCCGGGTCATCGACGACGATGTGTCGCGGCACCGGCTCCTTGGTGACGAGCTCGAACACACCGTGCTGAAGGTCCTTGTACGTGATCGTATCGTCATCCACGAGGGTGGCGTCGGGGTCCGCGGCTCGTGCCTCCGCAATCATTGAAAAGGTCAACGCCGCAATCGTCAGGATGCCGAACCCTTTTGAGGGGAAGTGGCCATGAATGCTTCCGAGCGGAGTGTCGATCGTAAGGACGCCGCTGTTTGCCAGTCGGCCGGCGGCGAATGCGAAGCTGCCGCTGGTGACTGCGACGGCGGTCGAACGCGAACCGGAATCGGACGCGGACGCGACTTCGCGCAGCTCGATGCGGGCTTGGCTGAAGACGTTGAACAGGCTGTCGTCGAGAAGACGAATTCCGACCCGGGAAAAGGTGGCGGTCTCGATTACGTCATGACGGCAGACAAGGTCGCCAACTCTGACGTTAATCGCCGCGCCGCCATCGCGGGTAAGGCTCACTTCACCGAAGGCGGTCTCGACTATGCCGATGATCTCAAGCGGTGAAGTCGTGAGAACCCCGTCCGAAGGCCCAACGCCGAACGCAACTAACATAGAAATGGCCTCGCATCCCGAATTCTTCGGGCTCGGCGCGATGCCGCAGTCTTCTTGTCGGATTTGCCTGCGCCACTAAAGCAGGTTTTGGCACTGGCAATTCCAGGCACTGCACGCCGAAGACTACCGATAAAAATTCTGATCTCTATGGGTATTACCACGGCGGTGACAGGTTCACGCGAGACGCGGCGTCTCGACCGGACCGCAATTCGCTTCTCACTAAGTAGACGCTTGGGATGCATGAAATGTAGCTTATTTTGCTGGCGAGGCAAAGGGCTCGCAGTTAGGATGAGGCAAAAGCAGTCTCCCTCTGGAGAGCTGCTCCTCGGGACCGATCCACGCCGGAGAAGCTCGCGATGCACCACTTGCGGGCTTGGCTGGGCCGCATGGAGTCCTGATCGAGCGATTACGCGAACAAGATCTTCTCGGAAGGAGCGGATCATGTGCAGACATACGATCGCTGCTTTGCTAGCTGGTTTTGTTTGTGCGTCCGCGAGTGTTCTTGCTGCGCCCGCGCAGGCTCAAATAAATCCCGTGAAGCCCAGCCTTGGGGATGTTGCGCCAAGCCCGATCGGGAAGGTCGTAGCCGTTACGGGTACGGTCATGATCGAGCACGTAGGTGCGGTCCTCGTGCAGGTCGCACTTCCCGATAAAGCTGCTCAAGCCAAGGTCGGAGATGTCGTGTATCTCCGCGACGTGGTGCGGACGGAAGCGGACAGCCGGATCAGTATCAATTTCAGCGACGGTTCGTCGTTCAATCTGTCGAGCAATGCGCGTATGACCTTGGACGAGTATGTGTATGAGCCGGCCGGCAAATCCAACGCGGCGTTTTTTGGTCTGGCGAGAGGAACGGCGACATTTGTAGCCGGTCAAGTCGCGAAGAGCGGCGATATGAAAGTTGATACGCCCCTTGCAACGCTGGGGATCCGGGGTACGACGCCGCATATTGAAATCGCGGATGACGGCTCGGTCAAGTTTTCGACTCTCATCGAAGAAGGCAAGGCCAAATTGGTCAAGAAGCGCGCAAGTGCCCCGGCGCGTCAGCAGGAACAGGAGAGTGCTCCAAGATTGAACATCTGCAGAGGATGCTGAGCCATCTTGAGGAAAGCATGTCTTTCCTCCCTTCGCGACGTGTGAGCATCGAAGCGGTGTTCTACAGGGAGATCGACACGGAGATGACCATAAGGGCGGCCATCATCGGCAGCGTCGCACTCGTTACCGCCTTGCTGTGGCTCTGCTCGTCGGCGGTCGCGCAACAACTGCAGCAAAGTTCGCGTCTCAAGACGATTGAACAGTGCAACGGCCGGGACCGCATCCCGGCCCAGGCCCGGATCGTCGGCTGCACAGCGCTGATCAATTCCGGTGATGCCAAGCCGTCGGCGCTGGCCTTGGCCTACAACAACCGCGGTAACGCTTATACCGCGACGGCGGAATACGATCGTGCCATCAGCGATTTCGGTCGCGCGATCGAAATTGCGTCAGACTACGTCAAGCCGCTGAACAATCGCGGCGTGGCCTATTTGAGGATGGGAGCATATGACGAGGCGATCAAGGATTTCGGTGAGGCAATTCGGCTCGACCCGGGTTATGGCAGCGCCTTCGCCAATCGCGCGGGCGCCCACCTGAAACTGGACCAGTATGATCGGGCCCTGCTGGACTTCAACGAGGCTATCCGCCTCGATCCGAATTCGAGGTTGGCGAGAAGTGGCCGGTGCTGGGCCCGAGCGGTCGTCGGCGACCTCCAGGCGGGTCTTGAGGACTGCGACAGCGCGATTCAGTTGGGCGCGCACGATGCCGCGACATATGATTCACGTGCGCTGATCCATCTGAAGATGGGTCAATTTGCTGCGGCCATCGACGACTACAACTTCGCCTTGCGCCTGACACCAAATCTGGCCACCGCGCTCTATGGACGGGGGCTAGCCAAGCTCGGCCAGGGCGATAAAGCGGGCAACCGTGACGTCTCGGCGGCAAAGCTCATCGAGCTCAGGATCGGCGACGCGTTCGTGCGCTATGGCGTGCGGTGACGTCAGGGCTGGTTTGCTAAACGTTCGACCCGTGGATGGCATCGATCACCGCATCGGTGACCTCCTTCGTCGTCGCCTTGCCGCCGACGTCGGGTGTCAGCACGCCGGCGGCGCAGACGCGCTCGACGGCGGCCATCAGCCGTGACGCCGCGTCCTTCTCGCCGAGATGTTCGAGCATCTGAACACCGGTCCAGAAGGTTGCGATCGGGTTGGCGATGCCCTTGCCGGTGATGTCGAAGGCCGAGCCGTGGATCGGCTCGAACATCGACGGGAAGCGGCGCTGCGGATCGATGTTGCCGGTCGGCGCCACACCGAGGCTCCCCGCCAGCGCGCCGGCAAGGTCGGAGAGGATGTCGGCGTGCAGATTGGTCGCCACGATGGTGTCGAGACTCTTGGGGTGCAGCGTCATGCGCACCGTCATGGCGTCGACCAGCATTTTGTCCCAGCTGACGTCGGGGAATTCGCCGGCGACCTCGGCCGCGATCTCGTCCCACATCACCATGCCGTGGCGCTGCGCGTTCGACTTGGTCACGACCGTCAGCAGCTTGCGCGGGCGCGATTTCGCGAGCTGGAACGCATAGCGCATGATCCTGGTCACGCCGACGCGGGTGAAAACGGCGACTTCCGTGCCGACCTCCTCGGGCAGGCCCTTGTGGGCGCGGCCGCCCATGCCGGCATATTCGCCTTCGGAGTTCTCGCGCACGATCACCCAGTCGAGATCGCCGACGCCGACATTGCGCAGCGGCGAGGCCACGCCCGGCAGGATCTTTGTCGGCCGCACATTGGCGTATTGGTCGAAGCCCTGGCAGATCGGCAGCCGCAGGCCCCATAGCGTGATGTGATCGGGCACGTCGGGGGCGCCGACCGCGCCGAAATAGATCGCGTCGAATTTTTTCAGCTCGGCGAGGCCGTCGGCCGGCATCATCACGCCGTGCTTCTTGTAATAGTCCGAGCCCCAGTCGAACGTCTTGACGTTGAAGGCGAGATCGCCGCTGCGCTTTGCCAGCGCCTCCAGCACGCGTACGCCGGCCGAGATCACCTCGGGGCCGATGCCGTCGGCGGGAATGGCAGCGATCGAATGGGTGCGCATGGGAGTGCTCCGTTTGGGACGACGCCGGTCTATCTGCGAATCTAAATGGGAATGCAGGGCATACTCAAGCGACGCTGGTTTATACAAAAAAATGATATAATCCTCGTAAGGCCGCCACGACGTCATGGCCGGGCTTGACCCGGCCATCCACGCCTTCTCAGCGGCGCAAAGAACGTGGATGCCCGGGACAAGCCCGGGCACGACGATGAGGGGCGGCAGATGGAATTGCATCAGTTGCGATGCTTCGTGGCGGCGGCCGAGCAGCTGCATTTCGGGCGCGCGGCGCAGCAGCTTCAAATGCTGCCCTCCGCGCTCGGCCGGCAGATCAGGCTGCTGGAGGAGGATCTGGGAACGCGG
>NZ_JXJM01000001.1:5135793-5168521 GCF_001593325.1 Bradyrhizobium sp. DOA1 | reverse complement strand
TGCTGCCGCCGCTCTTGCGCGACTTCCGCGCTGGGCATCCTGACATCGCGGTGCAGCTCCTCGAAGACAAGACCGTCCGGCTGCTGCCGAAAATCCTGAGCGGCGCACTCGATCTCGCCTTCGTCCGTCCGCCTGACCGCGCCGACAAGCGGCTCGAATTCCGCGATCTGCTCCAGGAGACTGCCGTCGTAGCGCTCCCGCAGCGGCATGCGTTGGCTAAGCGAAGATCGATCACGCTGGCCGATATCGCCGGCGAAGCGATGCTGGTGCCCGACCGGCGCTCGCGGCCGCACAGCCACGACCTCACGGTCAAGTTGTTCGAGCGGTCCGGCTTGACGCCGCGCATCGTCCAGGTCGCCGACGAGAAGCAGACCATCATCAATTTGGTCGCAACCAAGCTCGGGGTCGCGATCGTGCCGCGCTGGACCGCGCGAATGGCGGTGTCGGGCGTTCGCTTCGTGCCGCTCAGGTCGAAAGAGAGCGGTCCCGCGGGCCGCCTGCCGCTTGCGGCCGCTTGGCTGCGCGGCTCGCGCGATCCGGCCCGGGACGCCATGTTGGCGGTGCTCGCAGCGCGCCTCCGCAGCTATGCGCGCGAGGCCTGAGGGGCTATGACATTGACTTGGACAGAGGGTGGCCGATGACGACGGATCAGAAAGCTTCGAACCAATTGCGGGTCGCCATTGCGGGCTTGGGCTCGATCGGCACCAAGATCGCGGCCGCGCTCGATCAGAGCATTGAGGGGCTGATCCTCTCGGCCGTCGCCGTGCGCGACCCCGCCAAGCATCAAACCTTCCTGAGCGGCCTTCGCCGTCCGCCGCAGGTGCTGCCGATCGACCAACTCGGCGAGGCCGCGGACATCGTGGTCGAATGCGCGCCGAGCAGCCAGTTGCGTGCGATCGTCGAGCCGGCGGTGCGGCGCGGCAAGTCCGCGGTCGTCGTCAGCGTCGGCGGTCTGCTCGACAATTTCGACCTCGTCGATCTCGCCCGCGCCAATGGCGGCCGCATCATCGTGCCGACCGGCGCGCTGATCGGACTCGATGCCGTCAATGCCGCCGCAATCGGCACCATTCATTCCGTGAAGATGGTGACGCGCAAGCCGATCGACGGCTTGAAGGGCGCGCCGTTCATCGTCGAGAACAACATCGACATCGACAATCTGCGTGAGCCGCTCAAATTGTTCGAGGGGAGCGCACGCGAGGCGGCAAAGGGCTTTCCGGCGAACGTCAATGTCGCCGTTGCGCTGTCGCTGGCGGGCATCGGCCCCGATCGTACCCTGATCCAGGTTTGGGCCGACCCGACCGTGACGCGCAACGTTCACCGCATCGAGGTCGAGGCGGATTCCGCTCGCTTCTCGATGGGGATGGAAAACATCCCGTCCGAGAATCCCAAGACCGGTCTGATCACTGCGCTCTCGGTCATAGCGCTGCTGCGCAAGCAGCGCGCCACGCTGTGTGTGGGGACGTGAAGCTTACGCGCCCGTGACGCGCCAGATCACGTTGCCGACGTCGTCGGCCATCAGCAGCGATGTCTTGTCGGGGCCGACCACGACGCCGACCGGGCGGCCGTAGGATTCCTTCTCGTCCGGCGACAGGAAGCCCGACAGGATGTCGCGACCGGGGCCGGACGGCTTGCCATTCTCGAACGGAATGAACACCAGCTTGTAACCGGACAGCGTGCTCCGATTCCACGAGCCGTGCTGGCCGATCACCATGCCATCTCCGAAGCCGGGCAGGGTGCCCGCAGGCATCCAGCACAGGCCGAGCGAGGCGGTGTGGCCGCCGAGCGCGTAGTCCGGTTGCAGCGCCTTGGCGACCATCGCCGGATCCTGCGGCACGCGGTCGTCCACCGTCTTGCCCCAGTAGCAATAGGGCCAGCCATAGAAGCCGCCGTCGCGCACGGAGGTGAGATAATCCGGCGGCGTCTCGTCGCCGAGACCGTCGCGCTCGTTGACGACGGTCCAGAGCACGTTCGTATTCGGCTCCCATGCGAGACCCACGGGATTGCGCAGGCCGGCGCCGAAAATGCGATGCGTGCCGGCGACGAGGTCGAGCTCGTAGACCGCGGCGCGACCTTGCTCGACCTCCATGCCCATCTCGGCGATGTTGCTGAGCGAGCCGACGCCAGCATAGAGCTTCTTGCCGTCGGGGCTGGCGAGCAGGCTGCGCGTCCAGTGCCCGCCCGGCTTGAACGTCGTGAGCCGCTTGCCCGGCGCGGTGATGCGATCGGCGCCGGCGACATAGGGAAACGCCATGACGCCATCGGTGTTGCCGACATAGAAGGTGTCGCCGACCAGCGCCATTCCGAACGGCTGGCTGAGGTTCTCCATGAAGGTGCCGCGAACCTCGGCAATGCCGTCGCCGTCCCTGTCGCGCAGCAGCGTGATCCGGTTAGCGGAGACCCCGAGCGCCGCGGCGCGCCGCATCGTCGCCTGCATCGCGTAGTGAAATACGGTGCGCGGAGGGCTTGCGATCTGCGTCGCTTCCGCGATCAGTACGTCGCCATTGGGCAGCACCTCGATCCAGCGCGGATGGTCGAGGCCGGTTGCGAACGCATTGACCTTGAGCCCGGGCGCCACCGTCGGCTTGTGGCCCTCACGCCAGCCGCGCGCGGTCGGCATCTTCAAGGTCGGGATCGCGCCTTGCGGCTTGGCTTCGGGGATCGCTGGCGCTTGCCCCCAGGCCGGTACCGGCACGGTGCCCGACAGCTTGCGCCATTGCAGCGCGATGCCGCCGAGGAGCGCAACGAACTGCGCGAAGATGCTGGAAAAATTCATGACAAGCCCCTGTGTGCGCGCGCATCCAACTGGCAGACGGGGCGGACGTCAACCGGTGCGGTGCGACACGAGGGTCTATTCCCGTGGAATGGCAGCCGACTGATTTTGCATGGGACGGACGCGGACGGGCTCTGCCGGGGATCAACGGCCGATCTGCCGCTCGAGCCGCCGTGCCGCACGGAAATCATCGAGGTGATGGATGTTCGGTCTCAGCGCGGCCTCCTTCGACAGGAGGTGGTAGACCCGCGCCACCGTGCGTTGCTTCTGCTTCGGCCGTCCGGGCGGCAACGCCCGCGCCTTGCGGACGGCGGCAATCGCGTGCTCGCGGAAATAATCGTAGGCGTCCGACATGGCTCGTTGCTCTGCGGCGAATAGCAGGTGTCGAGGGGCTAACGGGTGTGGGGAGAGGTGGTTCCTTGGTGCGCTGGATCTGTGCTCTTGCCCCGGACGCAGCGCAGCGCGTCTTCGCGGTGCGCTGCAGAGCCGGGGTCCATCTCGCCGAGAGCATGATCCGCGTGGTCTGCGTACCGGCTCTGCGCGGCAGCGTTGCACGCTGCAGCGCGTTCGGGACACGAGCGCAAGCCGCCCTGCTATTTCACCGCGGCGACAGGAACGGGATGATCATCGGCACGCGGCGGCAATAGGCGCCGTAGGCGTCCTCGCCGAGTTCCTTCGACAAGAACACTTCTTCCATCCGGCCCTTCTGCCACATGCCGAGCGAGATCAGGATCGCGCCGAGGATCGTGGTGACGAGGCCGATCGCGATGCCGGTGACGAGCATGCCGAAGATCAAACCGGTATAGATCGGGTGCCGCACGATGCCGTAGGGGCCGGTGTCGATCACGCGATGATCTTCCTTGTGGGTGATGGTGTTGGACCAGAATTTTCCGAGATGCAGCCGGCCCCACCATGCGAAGGCGATGCCGGCGGCCGAGAGGACCGCGGCGATGGTGATGCCGGTGTTGCCGAGCACCCAGAGCGGCTTCCAGCCGAGGAGCTGTGCAACCCATGGCGTGTACAGGATGCCGCCGACCAGGATCGGCAGGCGATAGCGCTGCGACTCCAGCGTCATGACCTGCTTCTTGGTCCGCCCCTGCCAGAACGATGCGCCGACCCAGCTTGCGAGGAAGGCGACCCAGATCAGGGCCAGTATTTCGGTCGGCCAGGTCGTGGTCCAGCCACCCCAGGCCACGGAGAGAAGCTTGCTGAAATCGAAGGACATGAAGGTTCTTTGCGTTGGGCGGCGGCTTCAGCTCGCGCGCGAGGAAAGCGCGTGATGCTTGATGGCGCCGGAGGCCTGCTGACCGTTACGTGCGAGCAGATGGGTGATGGTTTCGCGCAGCACCGGCTCGATCGGACGCGGCGAATAGCCGAGCTCGGTGCGCGCCTTGCCGATCGAGAGGTCGCTCGCGGCCAGCGCGATGCGTACGCCCTCGGCCGTGCCATTGGGCGGCCGGCGCGTGATGTGGTCGGAGATGGCTTCGAGCATGATCGCGGAGAACTCGGCGACCTTGCCGGGCACGACGACAGGATACTGCCGGCGGCCGCTCATCGCCGACATCATGCGCAGGATGTTGCCGAGCGGAACGCAGTCGCCGCCGAGAATGTAGCGCTGGCCGAGGCGGCCGCGCTCCATGGTCAGCACGAGGCCCATGGCGACGTCGCGGACATCGACGAGGTTGACCAGGAAGTTGAGATGCGGCTGCACCTTTTTCTGGAGGAAGTACCAGAGCATCGCGGTCGGCGGCGTCAGATTGTGGTCGGCCGCCCCGATCGGCATGGTTGGCGTGCCGATCACGAGCGGAAAGCCGTCGGCCGCAGCCTTGGCCGCACAATGCTCGGCAAGCGATTTCGAGCGCGTATAGGCGCCGGGCATCGCCTCGGCCGGCTGGAGCGCCTCCTCTGCGGGAACACCGTTCAGCTCGGAGTAGGGGAACAGGATGGATTCGGTCGAGCAGTGCAGGAAGCGCGACACGCCGCGCTTCATCGCGGCCGCGAGCACGATCTCGGTACCGCGGCAATTGACCTCGTGAAAGTCCTGCTTGCTGGGGACCCACATGCCGGGCAGGCCGGCGAGGTGATAAACTTGGTCGACGCCGGCGAGCGCGGCATCGACCGCGTCGCGGTCCAAGACCGAGGCGTGGGCATATTCGACGTCCGCATTTGCCGCGGCCGGCGGACGAACATCGAGAACCCGCACCCGCTGCCCACGGGCGCGGAGCGCTTCTACGAGATGATGTCCGATGAAGCCGCTGCCACCGGTAACCAGTACGAGAGCCATGAAGTCGGTTTGCTGTTTCGCTTCTGGAGTTTATCGGGTCGAAAGGGAATTGGTCGGAAGAGGCCCCAGAATCGCGGCAAGGTCGCGACGGAAGCCCAGTGCAATGAATAATTTTGCCATCACGAACATCGGTCCAAGCAAAAGATGCGAGGGAAAAGTGAAGAGCGAGGCCTCGCGTCCCTCGAAAACCTTGTGGCCGATGGCCTGCGCGGCGAGGCCGAGGGCCACCAGCACGGCGAAAATCGCCCACATCGCCATCGTGCCGACTTGCGACGCGATGGTGCTCGCAATCGAAAACAGCACGATGGATACCGCCAAAATGCCGAGCCCGAGACCGGCGTCGAGCAGCAGCCAATAGACCAGAACCGGCAGCGCCAGGATCACCGCCAAGCTGACGTCGAATCCGAACAGTGGCAGCTTGACCAGCGTCAGCGGCATGACAGCGCCCGTGAACAGCAGGAGGATGCCGACCACATGCATCGCGGTGTTCCGGGGATCGCGATGGTACTCGACGTAGACGGCAAGTTGGCGCTGAAAAAAGCCACCCATTTCGGTCTCATGCAACACGGGGTCGGGGGAAGGGCGAACAGAGGCTATAGCACCTGATAGAGCGGTGCACAAACCGGCGCAATTGTCGCGCGAAACCACGCTGTTGCGCTGTGAGACAGGTCACAAAACGGTCAGGACTTCAAGGGGTTCCGCTCCAGCCGCGACGTGCGCGCTCAGCGCTTCTTGGTAGGCTTTTTCGCCGCAGGCGCAGGGGTCGTCGCCGGATGCGCAGGCTCCTCCGGCAGCTTGGCGTAAGTGAGGATTTGCAACTGGCCGTTGACGGCTGACGTCGGCTTGGCCCGATCGAGAAACTGTTCCTCACCGAGGCCGATCGGATGCAGCCGCTTGGTCGAGATCTTGAACGTGTTCACCAGCACGTCGCGGATCGCATCGGCCCGGCGCTGGCTCATGATCGCATTGGCCTCGCGTGTCTTCGAATTGGACTCGACATGGCCGACGATCAGGAAGGTGTAGGGCAGCAGCGAGGAATGCACCAGCGCATCGGCGATGCGGCCTACGGTTTGGTAGGACGATGGCTGGATGATCGGCGTGTCGGCGTCGAACTGGATCTGCGCGTTGAAGGCGGGCAGTTTGGCGAGGTCGGGTGCGATCAGCGCCCGGTTCACCGGACCGGGATCGTTCTTGATCCTGGTCTTGGCGCGCTCCATCACCTGCTGCTTCAGTGCGTGAAGATCGACCTCGGCGGCTTGCTCGAATTGGTTCAGCTTGGCGACGATGTCGTCGCGGGTCGGTGCCGCCGTCTGCGCGCGTGCGGCGCCCGCGAGCAGGGCGAAGCCCAGCGCCATGCCAAGTCCCGCGATGGCGAGCCCCTTCGCGCGCATCAGCGATACCCCGCGTCGTCGACGGCCTTGAGGCAGTTGTTGCTGATGCCCTTGGGCGTCGAGACCAGGCAGGGGACCGACTTGCTGGTCTCCTTGGTCGAGCCGCCGCAGACCTTGACGATCTCGCGCTGGCAGGCGTTCGCCACCGTGACGCGCGCGGCGACACGCTTCTGGATGGCATCGAAGACACCGAGATAGTCGCTCGCGCATTGCGGAGAGAGCACGTCGCGGTTGCGCGACAGGCACTCTTTCAGCCGGTTCGAATCCGGGTTGACGCCGCGGCAATTGGCAACGATTTCCGCCCCGCAGCTGGTCGCCAGCTTTCCGATCGAATCGCCAAAGCTCATCGTCTGCGCCGCTGCAAGCGACGGCATCCCCAGTGTAAGCGCGATCAGTATGACGGAGCCCCGAAACATGGCTTTATCTGATACGGGGAAGTTCGTGGTGGTCAAGGCCTGTTCGGACCAGAACTGTCGAGAGTTCGGCGAGTGCGGCGCACAGTCCTCACTCGGTAGCGTCGGTGCGGGGCGGCCATTCGATCAGGACGGCGGTATGTTTCCCCAGATCGTCGGCAAACTCCGGATCGGCCTTGAGTTCGTCCAGCGTCCGCGGCGAGGGAAGCTGGCGGCCGTCCGCGATCAACTCCTGCGCATAGAATGCGAGCGCCTCGGGCGCGTTCTCCAAGGCCTCATCGACGTCGTCGCCGCCGGAAATGCAGCCGGGTAGGTCGGGAAACCAGAGGCCTACCGCATGGTCGGGGCCGGCGTCCTCGATGATGGCGATGTAGTGAGCCATGACGGGCCTCACGCCCTTTGCACGAAGCTGTCTACGACCTTCTTCTCGCCGGCCTTGTCGAAGGCGATGGTGAGCTTGTTGCCGTCGATCTTGGTGACGCGGCCGTAGCCGAATTTCTGGTGGAAGACGCGATCGTCCAGTGCGAATTCCGAGGTCGTGCCGGTGGATTTGGCGACCAGCTCGCCTTCGATGGTCAGGGGCCCGCGGCGGCGCGAGGAGAAACTGCCGAAATCGGGTGAGGCCGACGATGAGAACGAGGCGGTCTCTTCCTCGAAACCGCCGCGACCGCCGCCTTGGCCGCCGCGGTTGCGGTTTGCCTGCGCCCGCTGCCAGCCCGGCGTCGAATAGCTGGAGCCGAACGCCTCCATGTCGTCGAAGCGCGAGGCGCCGTAACCGCCGCTGCCGCCCCAGCCCGAGCCGCCCTTGGATTCCGTGATCTCGACATTGGCCGCCGGCAATTCGTCGAGGAAGCGCGACGGGATCGTGGTCGACCAGGTGCCGTGGATCCGCCGATTCGTCGCGAAATAGATCTTGGCGCGGCGGCGGGCGCGGGTCAGGCCGACATGGCCGAGCCGGCGCTCTTCTTCGAGCCCGGCGCGGCCCTGTTCGTCCAGCGTGCGCTGGCTCGGGAACAGGCCTTCCTCCCAGCCGGGCAGGAACACGTTGTCGAATTCCAGGCCCTTGGCCGAATGTAGCGTCATCAGCGACACCGCATCGTCCTCGGCTCCGCCCTCGCGGTCCATCACCAGTGAGATGTGCTCGAGGAACCCTTGCAGATTCTCGAACTCCTCCATCGAGCGCACGAGTTCTTTCAGATTCTCCAGCCGGCCCGCAGCGTCGGCCGAACGGTCCTTCTGCCACATCTCTGTATAGCCGCTCTCGTCGAGCACGATCTGGGCAAGGTCCGTATGCGCGGTGACCTCGCGCTGGGCGCGCCAGCGGTCGAACTGGGTGATGAGATCGCGCAAGGAACCGCGCGCCTTCGGCTTCAGCTCGTCGGTCTCGACCACGGCGCGCGCCGCCTCGAACAGGGGGATGCGGCGCTTGCGGGCGTGATCATGCAGCATCTGCACGGTGGCGTCGCCGAGCCCGCGCTTCGGCGTATTGACGATGCGCTCGAAGGCGAGGTCGTCGGCCGGCGAATTGATGACGCGCAGATAAGCCAGCGCGTCGCGGATCTCGGCGCGCTCGTAGAAGCGCGGGCCGCCGATGACGCGGTAGGGCAGGCCGAGCGTGACGAAACGGTCTTCGAACTCGCGCATCTGGTAGGAGGCGCGAACGAGGATGGCGATCTCGTTGAGCTTCTCGCCCTGGCGCTGCAGCTGTTCGATCTCCTCGCCGATGCCGCGGGCTTCCTCTTCGGAATCCCACGAGCCCGTCACCGTGACCTTCTCGCCGTCATGGTCCTCGGTGCGCAGCGTCTTGCCGAGCCGGCCTTCGTTGTGCGCGATCAGATGCGAGGCGGCGGCGAGGATGTGACCGGTCGAGCGGTAATTGCGCTCGAGGCGGATGACTTTCGCGCCAGGGAAATCGTGCTCGAAGCGCAGGATGTTGTCGACCTCCGCACCGCGCCAGCCATAGATCGACTGGTCGTCGTCGCCGACGCAGCAGATGTTTTTGACGTGGACTTTTTCAACGCCCGGAATGGGCAATGCATTGTCTTGGTCGTCACCGGGCCGACGCGAAGCGTCGAGACCCGGTGATCCATCTTCTGAAGAAGCGCTGGATTGCCGGGTCAAGCCGGGCAATGACGAGCCGGAAGACGGCGCCTGCGAAAGCAGCCGCAGCCACAGATACTGCGCGACGTTGGTGTCCTGATATTCGTCGACCAGGATATATTTGAAGCGCTGCTGGTACTGCCGCAGGATATCCGGGTGCTCGCGGAAGATGCGGATGTTCTCCAGCAGCAGATCGCCGAAATCGGCGGCATTCAGGATCTTCAGCCGCTCCTGGTAGCTCGCATAGAGCTTGCCGCCCTTGCCGTTGGCGAAGATCGCGGCTTCGCCGGAGGGCACCTGCGAGGGCATCAGGCCGCGATTCTTCCAGCCGTCGATCAGGCCGGCCAGCATGCGCGCCGGCCAGCGCTTGTCGTCGATGTTCTCGGCCTGGAGCAGCTGCTTCAAGAGCCGCACCTGGTCGTCGACGTCGAGCACGGTGAAGTTCGACTTGAGCTGCGCCAGCTCGGCATGGACTCGGAGGATGCGGCCGCCGATGGAGTGGAAGGTGCCGAGCCAGGGCATGCCCTCCACCGCATGGCCGAGCATCTGGCCGAGCCGGTGCTTCATCTCGCGCGCGGCCTTGTTGGTGAAGGTCACCGACAGGATTTCGGCCGGGCGGGCGCGGCCCTGGCTCAGGATGTGGGCGATGCGCGTGGTCAGGACGCGGGTCTTGCCGGTACCGGCGCCGGCCAGCACCAGGACCGGGCCGTCCAGCGTCTCGACCGCATCGCGCTGCTCAGGATTGAGCCCGGTGAGGTATTTCGGGCCCACGGAGGCGCGCGCACGCGCGGCGATGCCGCCGGCTGCGGGCTGGTGGTCGGGGACGGCTGTGATCTTGCTCGGCTCGGTCATGCGAATCATTGGCCCCACGATGGCACCGCGGGGTGGTGGAAGGGAGCCTTCTTAACAGGGATTGGTGCCTATATGGGGCGGCCGGGCGAGGTTTTCCACGTGCGCGGCGGGCCGATTTGTTCCGCTCAGCGCGACGAATTTCGCGCCTGGATGGGCCGGAACAATCGTTCCCGCCTTGAGATTGTCTGAGCAGGTGGCGCGGCCAGCCGCGCCGACGTTGGACAACATCAAGACGAGGGTTTGACCATGCTAGGCTGGGTTGTGACGTTTCTCGTTATCGCACTGATCGCCGGTATCCTTGGCTTTGGCGGCATCGCCGGCGCTTCGATCGAAATCGCCAAGATCATCTTCTTCATCGCGGTCGTTCTGTTCCTGGTCTCGGCCGTGGTCGGCCTGGCCCGCGGCCGCAACAGAATATAGCGACTACCGCTTTGAGGGCATCGCCACGTTCCGGCCGATGCCCTCCGGTCGCGCCACAGAGCTGTGGGCCTTCGTGACCGCAGCGATACGCTCGCGGATGTCGGGCGGAAACGGCGCAACGCGCCGCGCCGTCATGTCCATGTGCAGCGACATGTTCTCCGACGTCGCCGACAACCAGCCTTCGCTGGCGTGACGCATCTCCTCGAACGTGTGCAGGCGCTTGTCGTCGGCCTCCAGCAGCCAGACGAGGATCTGCACGGGATCGCCGAGGTGAATTTCCCGCAAGTACCGCACATGGCATTCGGCGGTGAAGGTCGAGCCGCCGCGCTCCTTCATGTAGGTCGGCCCGATCCCGAGCTCGAGCCAGAGCTGGTCGATCGCGCGGTCGAACATCACGTTGTAATAGGCCATGTTGAGATGACCGTTATAGTCGATCCATTGCGGCTCGATCTGCATGATCGAGGCGCGAAACGGCTCTGCTTGGGGCGCTGAGGCGGCGGTCTCCGGCATGTTTCTTCCTGTTATGGGTCCGATCGCTTGACTTGACCGGTTTTATGTCCTTTGCCACGGTTTCTTCTGTCGGGAGGAATATCCGTGGGCACCACCATCACCAATAATCCGCCGCGGCCGGAGCCGAAAGCCCTCGCAAGCGCGCTGGAGCAGCTTGCCGCACGGTTCGGCAACCGCCTCGTCACCTCGCAGGCCGTTCGCGAGCAGCACGGCCATACCACGACATGGATCGTCAACCAGCCGCCCGACGGCGTGGTGATGGCGCAGGAGACCGCCGACATCCAGGACGTGGTGCGGATCTGCGCGAAGAACCGCGTGCCCGTCATTCCTTTCGGCACCGGCACCTCGCTCGAAGGCCAGGTCAACGCTCCGGCCGGGGGCATCTCCATCGACCTGCGCGACATGAACAAGGTGCTCGCGGTGCATGCCGAGGACCTCGACTGCGTGATCCAGCCCGGCGTCACCCGCAAGGCGCTCAACGAGCATCTGCGCGACCAGGGCCTGTTCTTCCCGATCGATCCCGGCGCGGATGCCTCGCTCGGCGGCATGGCCTCGACCCGCGCTTCCGGCACCAATGCGGTGCGCTACGGCACCATGCGCGACAGCGTGCTGGCGCTGAAGGTGGTGCGCGGCGACGGCGAGATCATCACCACGGGCACGCGCGCCAAGAAATCATCCGCCGGCTATGACCTCACCCATCTGTTCGTCGGCGCCGAGGGCACCCTCGGCATCATCTCTGAATTGACCATTCGCCTGCGCGGCATCCCCGAGACCATCGCGGCCGGCGCCGTGTCGTTCGAGAGCGTGCATGGCGCGTGTCAGGCCGTCATCCTGGCGATCCAGACCGGCATTCCCGTGGCGCGCATCGAGCTGCTCAACGCCGCGCAGGTGCAGGCCTGCAATGTCTACTCCAAGCTGACGCTGCCGGAGACGCCGCTCTTGCTGATGGAATTCCACGGCAGCGAGATCGAAGTCGCCGAGCAGTCCAAGGCCTTCGGCGAGATCGCGAAGGAATGTGGCGGCGGGGATTTCTCCTGGACCACCAAGCCCGAGGACCGCACCAAGCTGTGGCAGGCGCGGCACGACGCCTATTGGTCGGTGAAGGCGCTGCGCCCCGGTGACAGCATCGGCGTGGTCGCAACCGACGTCTGCGTGCCGATCTCGCGGCTCGCCGATTGCGTCAGCGAGACCGAGGAAGATCTCAAGCGCCTCAATCTGCTGTCGCCGATCGTCGGCCATGTCGGCGACGGCAATTTCCATTGCTCGCTGGTCTGCGACGTCAACGACGCCGACGAGATGGCGCGCGGCGAGGAGTTCATGCATCGCCTGGTCGAGCGCGCGCAGGCGATGGACGGCACTTGCACCGGCGAGCACGGCATCGGCCAGGGCAAGCAGAAATATCTCGAGGCCGAGCTCGGCCCTGAGGCGCTGGATGCGATGCGGGCGCTTAAGAAGGCGCTCGATCCGCTCAACATCTTCAACCCCGGCAAGATCGTGCCGGCGGCGTAGCGAGCCGGATGCCGTTTGCGTCCCGGGCTCAGTATCGCCGGTAGTCGCCGCGATAATGGTCGCCGCCGCGACCGCCGCCCATTCCAAGACCGATTCCGACACCGATGCCGATACCCTGCATCACGGCTGCGGGCGGCGGGCCGGGGGGCGGCGCGCGTTCGTAGACCACCTCCTCGGGCGGCGGACGGCGCTTGGGCGGGGTCTCCACGACCTTGCGCTTCGGCGGCGTGTCGTCGACGCGCTTCTTGATGATCGGCGGCACGCTCGGATTGACGGGCGTTGCCGGCGGTGTCGGCGTCGAGCACGGGCAGGTCGGCGCCATCGCGACGGCGACTGGCGCGGGCGTCGCAGCGACGGCAGCCGGCTGGCCATAGTTGCGGTTCTGCACGCGGAGCAGCAGCCTGCGCGCGGTCGCGGCGAGGTCGCTGTTGTCCCAATTCGCAAGATAGGCCTCGAACGAGGCGCGGGTGTTGATTGCGGTGGCGCGCTCCCAGGCCAGCATCTGGCGGCGGCGCTCCAGCACCGTGCGCAGGCGCGGCGTGCGGGTGTCCTGGGTATAGAGCTCGATATAGGCCTGATAAGCCTCCACGGTGTCCTCGGTGATCACGAGCTCATAGGCGACCATGGCAGGCTTGCCGCGTAATTCCTTGCGCCAGTCATCGAGGCTGCGCGTGCCGCCGGCGAGCGCCATCGCGGATGCGCCGGGCAGGGCGGGCGTGCTGCCGCTGCTCTCGCCGAAGAACCTGAAGTCGGTGGTCAGCGACGAGCTTTCCCAGGGAATCTGCCGGCCGTCGGTCGATTGCGCCACCGCAACGCGGATGCGTTTGAACACTTCCTCGATCGGCAGATTGGGCTGCTTGGCGACCGTCAGCACGGCCGCGGTGTAGGGGCTGTCGACGCCGTTGCCGTCCTCGGCTTCGGCGCCGGGCGAGGTCGAATAGGAGATGAAGGAGCCGGGCGCCCCGGCCTTGGTGTCGACGATCGCAAGCCCGTGGCCGGCACCGCGGAGCGCGGGGAACGGATTGTTGCGGCAGGCATCGAGCATGAAGATGCGCGCCCGCGTGGGCAGCGCGCCCAGCGTGTTGAGCATGTCGTTCAGCCGCACGCCCTGGAGCGGGATGTCGGCCTCGCGCTTGGGATCGAGATCGACGGGGACGAGATAGTTCTCGCCATCGATCTGCAGGCCATGGCCGGCATAGAACACCAGGGCGACGGTATCGGCACCGGCGGCGCTGACCTTGCCGGCGAAATCCGAGATCGCGGCCCGCATCTCGGTCTGCGCCAGATTGGCGACCGTGGTGACGGTGAAGCCGGCATTGCCGAGCAGCTCCGTCATGCCCTTGGCATCGTTGGCGGCATTGGGCAGTTCCGGCACCGTGCGATAGGCGGATTGGCCGATCACCAGCGCGAGCCGCGCTTCGGCGGCAGCATCGGTTGGTGTCATCATCTGTGTGAGCGCAAGAAGACCGGACGCAAGCAGCAAATTGGAAAAGACTGGACGGCGCATGATGTCACCTCCAACGGCAATCCGCGCGATGATGTCACTTTTTCTAGGGGGCCACCATGAGTCCGTCTGTGCTCTGGATCACGCTCCGCCGCGACAAAATGGGGCAGGTCCTCGGCCGGGACGGATGGGCATCGCTCGGGGCGCATCCATGTGAATTGCGCATTGATCCATGCTCCAATTGGATTGATGCCGTGTCCTCGCGAAGGGATGTCCTTCACAGGCCGATCGTCGTTGCGAATCCTCGGCAATTCTAGTCGTTTCGCTGCAGTGGCGGATTGCAGACGCGCGCGGGGCGCGGTTCGGATGCGGCCGGCGGCATGCTTGCCTGTGTCGTCGCTTTGGCCATACAGTCCGCGCAACAGGCTGCGGCAACGACCGCGGCGAACAAAAAAGACAACGTGGGAGAGACCGCGCCATGACCATTGTGCCCGTGAACCGCCGCGCGTTCATCAGGTCATCCGCGGCGGTCACCGCCGGTCTCGTGCTTTCCCCCGCCATCATCGGCCGCGCCGAAGCCGCGACCTTGAAGCTGAAATGCTCCTCCTCGCTGCCGAACGATCCCAAATTCGCCAACGGCCGCGTCTATTATGACAATCTCGTCAAGAGCCTGAAGGCGAACGGGCTCGGTGAGCAGATCGAGGTCGCGTTCTTCCCCGACAACCAGCTCGGGCAGGAGATCGACGTCATCAACTCGGTGAAGCTCGGCGTCATCGACCTCATGGTATCGGGCTCGTCGATCTCGGCCAATCTGGTGCCGCTCGTCGGCACCTTCGATCTCGGCTTCCTGTTCTCGAGCTTCCCGCAGCAGACCAAGGCCTTCGAGGCCGGCGCCGCCAAGCCGATCGAGGACGCGCTGCTCAAGGGCGGCAATATCCGCATCATCGCCTGGGCCTACAATTTCGGCTCGCGTAGCGTGCTGGCGAAGAAGCCGGTGAAGACGCCGGAGGATCTCGCCGGCCTCAAGATCAGGACGCTGCCCAATCCCGTCATCACGGAATGCCTGCGGCTGATGGGCGCCGCCGCGACGCCGCTGGCGTTCGGCGAGATCTACACGGCCCTGCAGGCCGGCGTGCTCGACGGCCTCGAGCACGATCCGCCGACGATCCTCGCCAGCAAGTTCTTCGAAACCGCAAAATTCTACGCGCTGACGCAGCACAATTTCTCGCCGCTCGCGATCTATTTCAGCGACATGACCTACAACCGCATGGATCCCAAGCTGCGCGAGGGCTTCCTCGATTCCGCCAAGAAGGCCGCAGCCGACACCCGTGCTCATGGGCTTGCGGTCGAGAAGGAGGCGCTGGCGGCCTTGACCGAGAAGGGCGTGACGGTGGCCGAATGCGATCGCGAGGCGTTCAAGAAGCGCGTCGCGCCGCAGACCGAGAACTTCATGAAGGCGCGGCCTGACTCCAAGGCTGTCATCGACATCGTCCGCGCGACGCAAGCCTGAGATGACCAAATCCGACGTGGCCATCACCGCCGTGCCTGTCGCGGGCGACCGCCACGGGAGCATCGCCCTGCTGCTGCGCGCCAGCGACGCGATCGCCGCCGTGCTACTTGCTGCCGACCTCGTCGTGGTCTGCGCCTCCGTGCTGCTGCGCTTCTTCTTCAACGCGCCGGTCGAATGGTCGGATGACGTTGCGCGTGGGCTGATGGTCGGCTCGGCCTTCTTCGGCGCGGCGAGTGCGCTCGCGCGCGGCGAGAATGTCGGCGTGTCGTTCTTTCGCGATCTCTTGCCCCTGCGGCAACGCGCGCTGGTCGATGCCGCCAGCGCCTTGCTGGTCGTGCTGATCTCCGGTTACGTCGCCTACCACGCGATCAAGCTGGGCGCGCTGACGGCGGGCCAAACCACCGGCTCCGGCCTGCCGCTGGAGCTGACTTTCTACCCTATGGGCGTCGGCGCGCTGTTCATGACGGTGTTCGCGATCGATCATCTCTGCGCGCGGCCTCTTCCGGACATCTTCAGGGGCCTCGTCACCATCCTCGTCGTGTCCGGCCTCTATCTCGCCTGGGATTATCTATCGCCGTCCTCGGTGCCGTCGGCGGGCACGCTGATGTTCATCGGCTTCTTCGCCACCCTGTTCGGCGGCTTGCCGATCGGCTTTGCGCTGGCGCTGGCCGCGCTGATATTCATCTGGGTCGAAGGCGCGCTGCCCGGCGTCATCTTCGCCCAGCAGATGGCGCGCGGCATCGACAATTTCGTGCTGCTGGCGATCCCCTTCTTCATTCTGGTCGGCTACCTCATGGAAGCCAACGGCATGTCGGTGCGCCTGATCGAGCTTTTGCAGCGCGCAGTGGGCCGCATGCGCGGCGGCCTCAACGTCGTGATGGTGGCCTCCATGGTGCTGTTCTCCGGCATCTCCGGCTCGAAGATGGCCGACGTCGCCGCGGTCGGCTCGGTGCTGATCCCGGCCGCGCGCCGCTCCAAGCAGAATCCGGGCGGCGCGGTGGCGCTGCTGGCGGCCTCAGCAGTGATGGCCGAGACCATTCCGCCCTGCATCAACCTGATCATCCTCGGCTTCGTGGCGAATTTGTCCATCGGCGGCCTGTTCGTCGCGGGACTGGTGCCGTCGGCGCTGATGGCGCTGGTGCTGATCGCGGTGTCGATCATCTTCGGCAAGCGTCCCGCGCGGGTCGAGGAGGTCGAGCCGCAGATGCCGGTCTCGGGCCTGTGGAGCGGCGCGATCGCCTCGTTCGGCCTGATCTTCATGATCTTCTTCGGCTTCAAGAGCGGCTTTGCCACCGCAACCGAGATCTCGGCATTCGCCGTCGCCTATGCGCTCGTTGTGGGGGCTGTCGTGTTCCGCGAGCTCGGTTTCAAATCGGCCGCGCACAGCTTCGTGCAGGCGGCGACGCGCGCGGGTCTCGTGCTGTTCATCGTCGCCGCCGCGCAATCGCTGGCGTTCACGCTGACCCTGCAGCAGGTGCCGCATGCGGTCGCCGATTTCATGCTCGGCCTGTCCAAGACCTCCGGCGTCTGGCTGTTCATGCTGCTGGCGATCGCCGTGCTGATCGTGATGGGCTCGGTGCTGGAGGGCGCGGCGGCGCTGATCATCTTCGGACCGCTGCTGATGCCGGTCGCCGTGCAACTCGGCATCGATTCCCTGCATTTCGGCGTCGTGCTCGTCATCGCGATGGGCATCGGCCTGTTCGCACCGCCGCTCGGGCTCGGGCTGTACGGTGCCTGCCTGATCGGCAACGTGCCGATCGAACAGACGGTGAAGCCGATCATGGGCTATCTTGGCCTCCTGTTCCTCTGCCTCCTCCTCATCGCCTTCGTGCCGTCGCTCTCGACGGCGCTACCGCGTGCGTTCGGCTATTGAGGAGACTTGAAGGAGTCTGCCGTGAAAGTCCTGCTCGCCCATACGCCCGAGATGCGGCGCAACTACTATGGCGATCGCAGCCTGAACGGCCTGCGCGCGGCCGCCGAGGTGATCCTGCACGAGGGCGGCGATGCGCTCGACGCCGCCGGCCTGGTGCGCGCGGCGAACGACGTCGACATCATCGTCGCCGACCGCATGACGGAAGGGCGCGGCGAGATCTTTGCGCAGCTGCCGCGCCTACGTGCCTTCGTCCGCTGCGCCGTCGACATCCGCAACATCAATGTCGAGGCTGCCTCGCAAGCCGGCGTGCTCGTCACCCGCGCCGGGCCCGGCTTCGTGCAGGCGGTGGCCGAGCTCGCACTCGGCTTCATGGTCGACCTCTCCCGCGGCGTGTCGCGGACGACGGCGGACTACCAGGCCGGCCGCAAGGCGGAAGCGCGGATGGGCCGTCAGCTCGCCGGCAGCAGAATCGGCATCATCGGCTATGGCAGCATCGGGCGCTATCTCGCCGAGGTGGTGAAGGTGCTGCGCATGGAGGTGCTGGTCGCCGATCCCTTCGCAACCGTCGACGATGCCGCAATCCGGCAGGTCGGTCTCGACGAGCTGCTCGCCGCATCGGACTACGTCGTCTGCCTCGCGGTGGCGAACGAGCAAACCGAGAATCTGATCGGCGAGGCGGCGCTGGCACGGATGCAGAAGCATGCCGTCTTCATCAATCTCTCGCGCGGCAATCTCGTGGATGAAGCCGCGCTGGCGCGGGCGCTGCGGGAAGGCCGCATCGCCGGCGCGGCGATGGACGTCGGCCGTGCGCCCGACCAGATGCCGACGCCGGAGCTGGCCAAGCTACCCAACGTCGTCGCGACGCCTCATGTCGGCGGGCTGACGCCGCAGGCGATCGAATATCAGTCGCTGGAAACTGTGCGGCAGGTCGAGGCGATCGTCAGAGGCGAGGTCCCGCAAGGCGCCGTCAACGCCGACCGCTGGACACGGCGACCCTAAAGCCGGTCCACAGCCTTGAACGTCCCGTCCTTTTGGATCACCGTCAGAAACACCTTCGGCGGCGTGTCGAGCATGCGCATGCCGACGGTGACAGTGGTGCCGCTGATATCGAAGCGGCCGACATCGTTGATGGTGCGCAGCAGGCCCGCGCGCGTCGGATTCGGTCCGGCTTTGTCCAGCGCGGCGGCTGCGAGACGGCCGGAGAGATAGCCTTCGAGCGACACGAAATCCGGCGCAAGCGTCGGATCGAACGCTGTCTGCGCCGCCTGGTAGTCGGCGACGAGCTTGAGCGATCGGTCCCAGGGCGACGGCACGACCTGAGAGACGATGACGCCTTCGCCCTCGGGGCCGAGCTCCGCGGCGAGCGCGTTGGCGCCGACGAAGGAGATGTTGACGAAGGTTGGACGGGCGCCGCTGCGATGGGCCAGCTTGATGAACTCGGCACAGGGGCCGTAGGTCCCGACCATGACGATGGCCTCGGGGTCGGCACGCTTGATCATGCGCCAGGCCTGGACGACCGCGCGGGTGTTGCGCTCGAAGGTGCCTTCGGCGGCGAGCTCGAGGCCGCGTTCGGCGAGCGCACGCTTCACGCCGGCAAGACCGTCGCGGCCGAACGAATCGTCCTGGTAGAAGATCCCGATGCGGGTGAACTTGCGATCCTCGGTGAGATGCTTGATCCACGCCTCGGCTTCGGCGCCGTAGCTCGCGCGAATGTTGACGACATTCGAAAGCTCGAGGTCGCGCAGGAACCCGGCGCCGCTGAACGGGCCGATGAAGGGCACGTTTCGGGCGCTGGTGATCGGAATGGTCGCCATCGCGGTCGGCGTGCCGACCGCGCCGATCAGCGCGAATACCTTGTCGCCCTCGATCAGCTGCAGCGTCTGCGCCACAGAACGGTCGGGGTCGTAGCCGTCGTCACGGCTGATGAGCTGAAGCTTGCGGCCGTGGACGCCGCCCTTGGCATTGATCTCGGTGAACGCCGCGACAATGCCCTGCCGCATCCGCTGTCCGAGTGCGGAGGAGGGGCCCTCGAGCGCGGCGGCCTGGCCGAACAGGATCGCGTCGTCGCTGACACCGGCCTCCTCGGACTTGGCCGGCAACATCGCTGCGGCGAGCAAGGCGATGGTCAAAGCGATATAGGTCGCGGATCGCGATCGTGTCATGAGCGGGCTTGCCGGATGCTGGATGCGTTGTGGCGATGATAGCTTGATCGGGCTGAACAGGTCGCTAATCCGGTGGCGCGACGGCGAGCCTACGATTCCGGGCAAAACCGGTAAGTTATTGCCATGTTGCAGTATTTCGGTGGGGCAATCGTTAACTAAGCCGCGTGATGCGGAACACTGGGGTTCCGAAATTGTGCAGTTCTTAACCGCGATCCCTGTCCGATAGTCCCGGCGTTGGTTCAACCAGAAGTTCTGGCTGCCGCGCAACGGGGATATGCGGATCAAGATCAAGATGGGCGGTCGCGATCAGAACGATCAGGATCGGAGACGTGTGACCGGATGGTGGCGTGCCTCGCCGCTGCTCCGGCTCCATCGTCCTGCGCTCGTCGCGGTCGGTGTTGGTCTGTTGTTCTCGGTCGTAGGGGCGGCTGCCGTGGCGCGATGGGAAAACCGCGTCAACAAGATCGAGTTCGAGAACGCGGCCGAGACCCAGGCGATCGTCATGCAGAACGGCATGAACGAATACATATCCAGGCTTCTCGCGCTGCGCACGCTGTTCGAATCGACGAACGAGGAAATCACCCGCAGCGAATTCGAGACCTTCAGCGTCCGCCTGTTCGAGCGTCATCCCGGCATGCTGCGCATCGGCTGGCTGCCGCGCGTCAACCGCAAGGAGCGCGCCGAATACGAAGCCGCGGCGATCACCGACGGCGTGTCCGGCTATCGCATCAAGTCGCTCCAGGGCGAGAGCTTCGCCGTAGCGCCACAGAGCGACGAGTATTTTCCGGTTTTCTACTCGACCCAGCCGAAGACATCCTCGGTCTACGGCATGGATTACGCGACCGTGCCGGAGCGCCGCGCGATCCTCGAACGCGCGCGCGACAACGACCGGGTTACCGCCATTCGCACCCGCCTGTACGAGCCGAGGGAAGGCGGCCGGCTGCCGGACGTCCTCGTCGTCATTCCCGTCTACGCCAAAGGAACCACGCGCGAGACGGTCGCCGACCGGCGGCGCAATCTCGCCGGCTACGTCGTCGGCATCTTCGACCTGCCGCTGCTGGTCCAGTCCATTCGCGTCACCACCGGCGCAAGCCCCGCCGTCAGCGTGAACGTCTACCCGCCCTTCACGGGGCGGGTCGTCAGCCTGGAGCAAATTCAGCCCGACTATTCGTCGGCGGCCACGGCACCGCAGTCGATGCGCGACGTCGCACGCGCCCTGCACTGGTCGGGCATCCTCAAGATCGGCGACACCGATTGGCAGGTTCGCGCGATGCCGACGGCCGGCGGTCCGCTGGAGACATCCTATGACCGCGCCGCCACGGTCCTGATCGTCGGCATGCTGCTGACGCTGTCGCTGTCGACCTATCTCATGCTCGCGAGCCGGAATTCGCGCCGGCTGTCGCTGGCAAACCGGCGCGTGCTCGAACTTGCCCAGACCGACATCCTGACTGGCTTACCGAACCGCGCCTTCTTCCTTGCCCGGCTCGACGAGCTCAATGGCCGGCTGGCGGAGGGCGGGCCGACCTTCTCGATCCTGATGCTGGATCTCGACCGCTTCAAGAACGTCAACGATTCCCTCGGTCACGGCGCCGGCGATGCGCTGCTGCGTCAGGTGGCGCAGCGGCTGAAATCCGCCCTGCGCGCCGGCGACGTGCTGGCGCGGCTCGGCGGCGACGAGTTCGCCATCATCCAGGAGGCTTGCGAGGATCAGCGCACCTGCTCGACCGAGCTCGCGGGGCGGATCGCCAAGCTGGTGGCCGAGCCGTTCCCGCTGCCCGGCCATCGCGTCGAGATCGGCACCAGCATCGGCATTGCGATCGCGCCGGATCACGGCCGCGACCAGGAGCAGCTGTTGAAGAAGGCGGACCTTGCGCTCTACCGCTCGAAATCGGCAGGCCGCAACTGCTTCACCATCTATGACGAGGCGATGTCGGTCGAGCTCGAGGCGCGCAATACGCTGGAGGGCGATCTGCGCGACGCCATCGCGCGCTGCCAGCTCGAAGTGCACTATCAGCCGTTCATCGACGCCCTCACCGGCGCGCAGCGCGGCTTCGAGGCGCTGGTGCGCTGGCGGCATCCGACGCGCGGCCTGATCCCGCCGGACCAGTTCATTGCGCTCGCAGAGGAAACCGGGCTGGTCGTGCCGCTCGGCGAATTCGTGCTGCGGCGCGCCTGCGCGGACGCCGCAGGCTGGCCCTCCGAGCTCGCGGTCGCCGTGAACCTGTCGCCGATCCAGTTCAAGGAGCCCGATCTGTTCGAGGTGATCTGCGCGGCCCTTGCGGATTCCGGACTGCCGCCGCATCGGCTCGAGATCGAGATCACGGAATCCGTGTTGCTGGAGCGCGGCGGCGAGAACCACGCCTTCCTGGAGCGGCTCAAGGGCATCGGCATCGAGCTCGCGCTTGACGATTTCGGCACCGGCTATTCCTCGCTCAGCTATCTCACCGCGTTCCCGTTCGACAAGATCAAGATCGACAAGACGTTCATCCGCAATCTCACGCAGCAGCCGCGCAGCTCCGCCATCATCTCCGCGATCGTGACGCTGGCACGCGGGCTGGACATGTCGGTCACCGCCGAAGGCGTCGAGACGCGAGAAGAATATGAGCGGCTGAAGGCGCTCGGCGTCAATTTCGCGCAAGGCTATCTGTTCGGCCGCCCGCAGCCGATCGAGCGGATCCTGTTCGACGCACCGGCGAAATCGTCACGCCTCGACGCCGCCTGAGCGCTCGGCCTTCATGGTTCGAGACGCCCGCGTTCGCGGGCTCCTCACCATGAGGGTCTAGGATCTTGCCGCGGATCAGGACCTCATCCTGAGGAGACCGCGAAGCGGGCGTCTCGAAGGATGGCCGCAGAGACGCGCCTCTCAAACGTGATCGGGCTCCTGCTCACGAGGCATGCATGAAAAGTGCTTGACCCGGGTCCCCCCGGATGATCGGTAGGATCGTCCAGGGAATGAAACACACAAACATGCGGCTTCCGTTCTTCTATGGCTGGGTCGTGGTCGCCGTGACCTTCGTCACCATGGCCATCGGCGTCAACGCGCGCACCGCTTTTTCGTTGTTCTTCCCGCCGATCATCTCCGAATTCGGCTGGGAGCGCGGCGTCACGGCGGGCGCCTTCTCCTTCGGCTTCGTGGCCTCGGGCGTCGCAAGCCCGCTGATCGGCCGCCTGATGGATCGCGCCGGCCCGCGCGCGGTGATGGAGCTCGGTGTCGTGCTGATGGGCGGCGGGCTGCTGCTCGCCCCGCTCACCAGCGCGCCCTGGCATCTCTACGTGACCATCGGCGTCATGGTCGGCGCCGGCTCGGTATGTCTCGGTTATTCCGGCCAATCGCTGTTCCTGCCGAACTGGTTCATCCGCAAGCGCGGCTTCGCCATCGGCATCGCCTTCGCCGGCGTCGGCATCGGCTCGGTGACGCTGCTGCCATGGGTGCAGCACATGATCGAGCAGACCGGCTGGCGCACCGCCTGCACCGCGATGGGGCTGATGGTCCTGATCGTGCTGGCGCCGATCAATCTGTTGCTGCGCAAGCGGCCCGAGGACATGGGCCTTCAGCCGGACGGCGATGCAGCGCCGGTCGAGGGCGCTGCCAAAGCCGTCTCCAACATCGTCGATCCCGTCTGGGCCGGCACCGAATGGACGCTGAGGCGCGCCGTTACGACGGCGCGGTTCTGGTGGATCGCGCTCGGCTATTTCTGCGGCCTGTACATCTGGTACGCGGTGCAGGTTCACCAGACCAAATTCCTGCTCGACATCGGCTTCAGCTCTGGCGTCGCCGTGTGGGCGCTCGGCATCGTCAGCCTGCTCGGCATTCCCGGCCAGATATTGCTCGGCCATGTCTCCGACCGGATCGGGCGAGAATGGGTTTGGGCGATCAGCTGTGCGGGCTTTGCGATCTGCTTCGCCGCGCTGATGGCGTTGAAATTCTCGCCGTCATTGTGGCTGATCTATCTCATGGTGTTCACCCAAGGCGCGCTCGGCTACGGCCTCACCTCGATCATGGGCGCGGTGGTGTTCGAGATCTTCCAGGGCAGGCACCAGGGCAGCATCTTCGGTACGATCATGCTGGCTGCGCTGGCGGGCGGCGCCGCCGGTCCCTGGGTGACCGGCCTTCTCTACGATCGCACCGGCGATTACACGCTCGCCTTCGGCATCGCGGTGATCGTGAGCGGCTTGTCGGCGCTCTCGATCTGGCAGGCGGCGCCGGGCAAGGTGCGGGCGGTGGCCGGACGGCTGCACGAGATCCAGGGTCGAAGCGCCCAGTAGTTCCAGACTTGCGGCATTGCCCGCGTTTGTTTCGCCGAACGTTAAGCACGTGGCAGCTTGGAGAACGCAACCCGGATTGCAAAAAACGTCTTGGACACCATCGGAGCGTTAGCGTCGGGCCACTACCGCTTTCTTCCCGTCATTCTCTCCGGTTCGAATGATGTCTGCCTCCGATTGCCTTACGGAAATGCCGGACGTTCTGCTGGCTGCGCTCGAGCACGCCGACGATGCCATCGTCATCGTCGACAGCGCACGCCGCATCGTTCATTTCAACGCCGGTGCCGAGCGGATCTGGAAGCTCGCGCGCGCCGACGTGCTCGGCCGTGATGCCGAAATTCTCAACCTGAGGTGCCTTCACGCTGAGCCGATCGCGGAGTTCCGCGACGAGATCAGCCTCATCCGTCGTGACAGCAGCCGGATCCGGGCGGCGATCTCTCTTGCGTCCGTTGCAAATGGCGGCGCGACTCATCACGCCGTGTTCGCGCGCGACGTCACCGTTGAAGCGGAACGCCGTGCGCGGATCGCGCTCCAAGACGCCGTCTCGGACCAGACCAACCGCGCCGTGCTCATCACCGACACCGTACTCGGGATCCGCTACACCAATGCGGCCTTCACCTCGCTGTTCGGCTATTCCGCCGCCGAGGCGAAGGGACGGCGGGCGACCGATCTGCTGGCCGGTCGCCACACCAACCGCCGGGCCCTGACGCGGATCGTACGGAGTCTCACCAAGGGTGGTCCGGGCGGCGAAGCCGAGGTCCTGATCTATACCAAGGACGGCGAGGAAATCTGGGTCTGCGCCCGGATCGATGCCTTTCGCGACGGCAAGGGCCGGGTCAAGTACATCTTCGCGCTGCTCGAGGACATCACTGAGACCAGGCAGCTGCGCTCGCTCCAGCAACTCATCATGGGCGCGCTCGCCGACGAGGTGCCGATCGGCGAGATCGCCGACCGGCTCTGCCGCCGCGTCGAGGAAATCGCGCCCGACGTCGTCTGTTCGCTGCTCCACGTCGACGCCGCCGGACTGATTCATCCGCTCGGCGGCCCCAGCTTGCCCGAGGATTATTCCCGTGCGCTGGACGGGGTGGGCATTGGTCCCGATGTCGGCTCCTGCGGCACTGCGGCCTTTTACGGCGAACCCGTGCTTGCGACCGATCTCGACACCGATCCGCGCTGGCAACCCTACAAGGCCATGCCGCTCGCGATCGGCCTGCGTGCGTGCTGGTCGACGCCAGTCAAGGCCAAGGATGGCCGCGTCATCGCGACCTTCGCCTTCTACTATCGGGAGCCGCGCGCGCCCAGCAATTGGCACCGGCGCATCGTCGAGGCCTGCGTCGATCTTGCAGCCTTCGCCATCGAGCGCAAGGAAGCGCGCGCCGAGATCGCGCGGCTCGCCTATCACGACATCCTCACCGGGCTGCCGAACCGCGCGCAGCTGCGGCACCTGATCACCACCGCGATTGATGCCTGTCCGACCGGCAGCCATGTCGCGCTCGCGTTCCTCGACGTCGATCATTTCAAGGACGTCAACGACACGTGCTGGGCCATGCCGCCGGCGACGAGCTGCTGGTCCAGCTCGCGCAGCGCCTGCGCGAGCAGATCGGGCCAGACGACATGCTGGGGCGGCTCGGCGGCGACGAATTCGTCATCCTGCTGCCGCAGCGCAACGCGCAATCCGCCGAGCGCCTGGCCGCGAGGATCACCGAAGCGCTGGCCGCACCCTTGCGGCTTGGATCGAGGCTGATGCCGATGTCGGCCAGCATCGGCATCAGCCTCTATCCCGATCACGCCACGGACATCGACACTTTGATGCAGCAGGCCGACGCTGCCATGTACATGGCCAAGCAGGCCGGACGCTCGACCCACCGCCTGTTCAGCGCGGAGATGAACAGCTTGGCCGAGCAGCGGCTGGCGCTGATCGCGGCGCTCCGCCGCGCCGTCGCGGAGGGCGCGCTGAGCCTCAGCTACCAGCCGCAGATCCGCAGCTGCGACGGCGCGATCCACGGCGTCGAGGCGCTGGCGCGCTGGCGCGATGCCGTGCTCGGCGACGTCTCGCCGGCAAAGTTCATTCCGCTTGCCGAGGAATGCGGCCTGATCGAGCACATCGGCCTGTGGTCGGTGCGCGAAGCCTGCCGGCAGATGGCGAGCTGGCGCCGCGCCGGGCTCAACATTCCCAGCGTGTCGGTGAATCTGTCGCCGATCAATTTCCGCAGCGTCGCGCTCGCGGCGCGGCTCAAGGACATCCTCGCCGAATACGAGTTGCCGTCGGATGCCCTGATGCTCGAGATCACGGAAGGCACGTTCATGCAGGACGGCGCCGCCGCGCTTGAGACCATGAACGCGATCCGCGAGCTCGGCGTCGGCCTCTCGGTCGACGATTTCGGCACCGGCTATTCGAGCCTCAGCCGGCTCGCGCATCTGCCGATCCGCGAGCTCAAGATCGACCGCAGTTTTATGCGCGACATCGAGCGCGACGCCGGCGCGCTGGCGATCGCCACTGCGGTGGTGCGCGTCGGCCAGGGCCTCGGCATGACCGTGGTCGCCGAAGGCGTCGAAACCGAGGGCCAGCGCAAGACGCTGGCCGAGCTCGGCTGCGACGTCGTCCAGGGCTTCCTCTACGCCCCCGCACTTCCTCCCGTCGCCTTCGAGCGCTGGCTGATCGAGCACTGCGCCGAGCAGGCGAGGGCGATGCTCAGCCGGCTGGATGTGGCGGCGGCGGCAAGCGCTGCGGTGAGGCGGTCGGCGTAGCGCTTGGGCGTGAGTGCCGCCAACGGTAGCCATCAGCTGGCCTTTGCTGCTAAGATTGTAGCAATCAATCTTCAGTCTTAGGTTGTGCAATGGGGATCGTGGGAATTCTTCTGGGGCGCGCCAAGACGTTCGTCGTCATCGGCTGGGTCTTCTTTGCGGTGTCAATCCCAATATGCTTCGTCATCACCGTGAGAGCGGGCATCAGCACGACCTATTTCCCGGCCCATCCGCAGGCAACGTTGGACGCATTTGATCTCGAAGCTTCCAAGCTCGTCTTTGCCGCTGGCGGCTTTGCTGCCGTGGCATCGTCGATCGCAATTGCCTTGAAGTTCCGAGCCATTGCGTCGGTGTTGGTCATTGCGATTTGGAGCGCGATCCTTGTCGGTACCCCGCTGGCTCGCGCCTTCGTCAAGCCCGGCCCGGAATATTTCGTGCGGCATGTCGGTTCGGAGGTCTTCTTCGTACCTTGGCAATACATCCCCACTGGCCCCGGCGCATCCGTCGTCGAAGTCTCGAAGGAGAATGGCTTCTCTGCAGCACTCTGCTTGCCCAATCTCAAAGCGCGCGGCGATGCGGACTGCAGTCGGATTCAGCAGCTTCGGGTCCTGCCAAGCGAGGAAGGCGCTGCTGATTTCGACTTGAAGAATTGGCGCAAGTACCGGACCGAAATGCGCCCGGGTCCGGATCGACTCGGGTATCAATCGTTCGACCTGACCGATACGGCGCGACCCGTCGGGCCCACGCGAGTCCAGCATTACTTCGCACGCCAGAATTCTGACGGAGAGCTCACGCGGCTTGTCGTGTGTCGGCTCGACGACGAGAAACCCTGCAGACACCACGCGTTGGTTGGCAAGTATTGGCTGGGCTATGACGCAAGCGTCGCCGAGGCTGATGAGAAGCTGGACGACAGGCTCGCAGCCCTGGTCGAATCGTGGCGACGCAACTAGATCGTATCCAAGGACAAGCCGATCGATTAGTCGTCAGCGTAGCAGGCCCGGTGAAGTCGGCTCTCGCGCTGTAGCCCGTAAGCTCAGCCGTTCTGTCCTACCCTCCCGCCAGCCCCGTCCTGCGCCGCAAATCCGTGATCGCGCGCAGGAAGCTGTCGGCCGGCGTCGTCTCGGGATCGATCAGCCGATGCAGGCGAAAGCCGTCTTCCAGCGCGAGCACCACCGAGGCCATCCAGGGCGGGTTCAGCGCGCTGTTCTTGCCGTTGCTCTTCAACGTCGCCTCGATGATGTCGGCGACCAGCTTGCGCCGCGCGCGCAGGCGTTTTGCCAGGTCCGGCCGGCGCTTCTCGGCGCGCGCAACGAACAGGATCATCTCCATGTGCAGCAGCGGCGAGCGGCCGAGCGGATCCTGCCTGCTGCGGTCCATCGTCTTCAGCGCCGCGATGAAATCGTCGAGATTGTCGTGCTGGGCAAGGATATCCATGTTGCGCCGGATCGACTGCTCGACATGGTCCTCGAGCATGGCGATGATCAGTTCGTCCTTGCTCTTGAAGTTGGAATAGAACGCGCCGCGGGTGAACCCCGCCGCGGCCGCGATCGCCTCGATGCTGGCGCCGCCGATGCCGTCCGCCTCGAACACGCGCGCGGCGGCCTCGAACAGCTTGTCGCGCGTATCGTCCCTGGTCGGCCTGGTTCTCACCCTTGACATCGGCGCAGCTTAGGGCAGAATGCAACTCGATACAACAATGTATCGAGTTGATAATTCCAGGGATGGTTACGCTGCGCAACAGGGGCTGCCCGGCGTATTCGTGTCATGCGGCAACCGGATTGAGGTCACCATGAACGAGCAAGTGCAACCCGCTGGCGGCAAGCCGTTGTTCAACCCGCTATCGCCGGATTTCATCCGCGATCCCTATCCGCATTACGAGCGGCTACGCACGCTCGATCCGGTCCACCTGACGCCGTTCGGCCAGTTCGTCACCAGCCGTCACGCCGATGTCAGCCTCGTGCTGCGCGACAAGCGTTTCGGCAAGGACTTCGTCGAGCGCTCCAAGCGCCGCTACGGCGACAAGATCATGGACGAGCCGGTGTTCCGCAGCATGGGCCACTGGATGCTGCAGGCCGATCCGCCCGACCACACCCGCCTGCGCGGTCTGGTCGTGAAGGCCTTCACCGCGCGCCGCGTCGAGGACATGCGCCCGCGCATCCAAGAGATCGTCGACCAGACCATCGATGCCGTGATCGAGCGCGGCCACATGGACCTGATCGAGGATTTCGCCTTCCGCCTGCCGGTGACCATCATCTGCGACATGCTCGGCATTCCCGAGGAGCACCGCGAGACCTTCTACAAGAGCTCGCGCGACGGCGGGCGGCTGCTCGATCCCGTGCCGCTTTCTCCGGAGGAGATCAGGAAGGGCAACGAGGGCAACCTCATGGCCGAGATGTACTTCCAGCAGCTGTTCGAGCTGCGCCGCAAAAATCCCGGCGACGATCTCATCACCCAGCTGGTGCAGGCCGAGGAGGACGGCAACAAGCTCACCAACGAGGAGCTGACCGCCAACATCATCCTGTTGTTCGGCGCCGGCCACGAGACCACCGTCAATCTGATCGGCAACGGCCTGCTGGCGCTGCATCGCAACCCGGACCAGCTCGCGCTCCTGAAGGCGCGGCCCGAGCTGATGCCGGGCGCGATCGAGGAATTCCTGCGCTACGATTCCTCGGTGCAGATGACGGGCCGCGTCGCGCTGGAGGACATCGACGATCTCGACGGCGTCAGGATCCCCAAGGGCGAGACCGTGCTCTGCCTGCTGGGCTCGGCCAACCGCGATCCCGCGGTCTACCCCGACAGGCCCGACCGGCTGGACGTGACCCGCCAGAACGTCAAGCCGCTGTCGTTCGGCGGCGGCATCCATTTCTGCCTGGGGGCCCAATTGGCGCGCATCGAGGCCGAGATCGCCATCGCGACGCTGCTGCGCCGGCTGCCGGATCTGCGCATCGACGACGTCGAAAATCCGCAATGGCGGCCGACCTTCGTGCTGCGCGGGTTGACGCGGCTGCCGGCGAGCTGGTGAGGGCGCGCTCGCGTTAACCTCCGCGCGCAACAGTCGCTGTGACTTCGCCACACTTCCCCCTATATAAGGGGCTGTTCCGGCGCGCCTGAAGCCTCAAGGCCAGGGTTTGCGGGGGTCAAGGTTTGGCCCGGGTGCCGGTTTGGCCGAGGGGAGACCCGTGCAGACGACGCTGCTCGGATTGGCGATTGCCTTCATCATTGCGCTGCTGGCCGCGCTGATCGGGCCGTACTACATCGACTGGAACCAGTTTCGGCCCCAGTTCGAGGCGGAGGCGACCAGGATCATCGGCGTCCCGGTGCGGGTGGCGGGCGAGCTCGACGCGCGGCTCCTGCCGGCGCCGACGCTGCGGCTGCGGTCGGTCACCTTCGGCGGCAACAACGATCTCGGCCGCCTGCGCGCCGACAAGCTCGACGTCGAGTTCAGCCTCGGCTCCCTGATGCGCGGCGAATGGCGCGCCACCGAGCTGTCGGTGGGCGGCATGGCCGTCGATGTCGGACTGGATGCCCGCGGGCGGGTCGATCTGCCGTCCATCGCGAGCGGCACCTTCAATCTCGCCTCGCTCGCCATCGAGCGGCTCAATCTCACCGGTCGCATCGCGCTGCATGATGCCGCCAGCCGTTCGACGCTGGAGCTGAGCGACATCGCCTTCGCCGGTGACGTGCGCTCGCTGGCCGGCGCGGTCCGCGGCGAGGGCAGTTTCAGCGCCAGCGGGGTTCGCTACCCCTTCCGCATTTCCTCCGGCCCGAGCGCCGACGGCAACGCCACCCGCCTTCACCTCAACATCGACCCGGGCGAGCGCGCCATTCTCGCCGATCTCGACGGCGTGCTCGCCTTCGACAACCGCCTGCCGAAATTCGACGGCACGCTGACGCTCGCGGTCCCCGCGACCAGGAAGGCGGGCGAGGCGGGGCCGATGCCCTGGAAGCTCACGACCAGGCTCAAGGCCGATCCGGCCGGTGCCAAATTCGAGCAGATCGATGCCAGCTTCGGCTCCGAGGACGCCGCGCTGAAATTCGGCGGCGTCGGCGACCTCAAATTCGGCGCCTCGCCGCTCTTGCGCGCGGTGCTGTCGGCGCGCCAGGTCGATGCGGACAAGCTGACCGCCAAGGATAATGCGAAGGACGATGCCGATCCGCAGCGCGTCCTGCCGGCGCTGCGGGCAGGGCTCGCCGCGATTCCGCAGGCGCCGATCCCGGCGCAGATCGAGTTCAACTCCGACCAGATCATGCTCGGCGGCCGTCCGCTCCAGAACATCACCGCCGAGCTTCAGACCGACGGACGATCCTGGACCTTTCGGCGGCTCGAGCTGCGCGCTCCCGGCATGACGCAGCTCTCGCTCAACGGCGCAACGCCCGGCGCCGACAGTTTCAGCGGCCGCCTCAGTATCGAATCGTCCGACCCTGATACGCTGGTGGCCTGGCTTCAGGGCCGCAGCGAGGTCAACCGCCGCAGCACGCGGCCGCTGCGCCTTGCAGGCGAAGTCACCATCGCCGCCAACCATCTCGCCATCGAGCGGCTGAAGGCCGAGATCGACGGCGGCGCGGTGGAAGGCCGCATCGCCTTCGTGCAAACAGGCGCGAGCAAGGGCTCGCGCATCGATGCCGAGCTCAAGGCCGACCGTCTCGACCTCGATGCCGCCGCAGGGTTCGTGCGCGCGCTCGCGGGGCCGCAAGGCGAATGGCCGGAAGAGGCAAAGCTGTCGCTCGATATCGGCCGCGCCATCTCGGCCGGACAGGAGCTGCGGCCGTTCGCGGCAAAGCTCGGCTATGGTTTGGCGGCGCTCTCGCTGGAGCAGTTGCGGTTCGGCCAGGCCGGCGGTGTGACCACGGAGGCGAACGGCAGTTTCGATCGCAGGAACGCCACCGGTAAGCTCGCGCTCAAATCGTCGGCGAATTCGCTGCGCGAGCTCACGGCGCTGATCGAGCCGTTTGCGCCTGCGGTGCGCGCGCGCTTCGATGCCATCCCGGCACTGCCGGGCGCGACCCGCCTCAAGCTCGACCTCAGCCTCGACAAGAACGCCGATCATGCCGATCGCAGCAACGCGCGCGTCGTGTTCGATCTCGACGCGCCGCAGCTCAAGGCAAGCGCGACGCTGGCGGCGCAGATGGCCGTGGCCGCCGTCAGCGGTATCGACATCGACCGCCTGCGCAACAGCGACTTCACACTCGATTCGAAGGTGTCGGCGCCGCAGGCTGGAGCGCTGCTGGCATTGCTCGGCCTGGATCGCATCGTCGCCGCAAGCGACGGGGCTTCGCAGTTCGAAGGCAAGGTGACGGGCACGTGGCAGAAGCCGCTGCAATTGAGCGCGAAGCTCGGCGGCGGCGGTCTGGATGCGGACGCCCAGGGCACCTTCGACTGGTCGGCATCCAAGGGCAGCGCGAATCTGCGCGTCCGCAGCGTCAATCTGGCACCGCTGCTCGGGACCGGTGCGGCCGACAAATCCACGCAGAACGTCAGCCTGTCCGCTCGAGTCGGGCTGTCAGGCAACCGGCTCACCTTCGACGACCTCGACAGCAGCGCGGCCGGCTCGCATCTGCGCGGCCATCTGACGGTATCGCTCGATCAGGAGAAGAGCGTCGATGGCGAGGTGGGTCTCGATACGCTCGATCTTGCCCCGGCGCTCGCGATGGCGATCGGTGCGGCCGGCCGCGAGTCCGGCGAGCCGCTGGGTCCGGGGCTCGTCAGTGGATGGCGCGGCCGCATCGCCTTCCAGGCGCTGCGCGGCACGCTGCCCGGTGGCATCGAGCTGCGCCCCGTCGGCGGCACGATCCGCAGCGACGGCCAGTCGCTCGCGTTCGATGCGCTCAAGGGCAATGTCGGCGGCGGCGAGATGTCGGCAAGTCTCGATGCCCGCAATGGCGCGAGTGGCCTGACGGTGAATACCCGCATCGAGCTTCGCAACGTCGATGCGACCACGCTGCGCTATCGCGATCTGTCGCTGCCAAAGGGACGCGCCTCGGTGCAGATGGCGCTGACCAGCCAGGGCCGCAGCGTCGAGGCTCTCACCGGTGCGCTCGCGGGCAACGGCACCGTGACGCTCGATGCGGCCGAAATCGCCGGCCTCAATCCGCGTGCCTTTGAGATCGCGATCCGTGCCAGCGACGGCGGCCAGGTCGCCGACGACAATCGGCTGCGGCAGCTGGTCGAGCCCGCTCTGTCGGCAGGCTCGATCGCTGTGACCTCGGCGCAGATCCCGTTCACCATCCGCGACGGCCGCCTGCGCGTCGGCGCGACCGCGCTGGAAGCGAAGAACGCCCGCGCCATCGTCTCCGGCGGCTACGACATTCCCGCCGACCAGGCCGATATCCGCGCCAGCCTGACGCCGATCATGACCGGTCTCTCCGGCGCCCCGCCCGAGATTCAGCTGTTCGCGGCAGGCCCGCCCGGCAGGCTGAACCGAACCATCGATCTGGCGCCGCTGTCCTCGTGGCTCGCGGTGCGCACCATCGATCGCGAGACG
>NZ_JXJM01000001.1:5132266-5135412 GCF_001593325.1 Bradyrhizobium sp. DOA1 | reverse complement strand
ACCGCCGCGCTGCCGACGCTGGTGTCTCCCGATGGCGCGCCCGAGCAGGCGCCGGCCGTTGTGCCGTTGCCCGGGCAGGATCCGCGCCGCATGCCGTCCAAGCAGAAGGCGGCGCCGACGCCGAAAGCGCCGCAGGCGGCCCCCGCCGCGCCAAGCCCCGCATTGACAAGCCCGCCATTGGCGAGCCAGCAGCTTGCACCGCTGCCGCCGCCGATCGACGTGAAGCCGGCCCCGGGCCCGCCGCCCGCAAAGCCGAGGCCAAAGCCGCCATTGGTGCTGACGCCGCAGAATCCGTGAGGACGAGGTCGTCATGCCCGGACAAGCCCGGCCATGACGCCGGAGAGACAAGGGCTTGGCGTTGATTCGCCTCGCCAGTAAACCCATTCCCTCGCATTTGAATGAATTCTGGTCGGCAAAACTGATCTGCCAACTTTACTGGATTATCGCGTTTGTTCCCTAGTCTCGGTTCCTGAGGAATCCGGTGTCCCGCCACGAGCGGCGGGACAGCTCGCCACAAGAACTGGGGTTATCGAGATGGACGGGGCGAAGACGCTTCTACAGGATCTGGACGACGCGATCGCGCGCGGCACCGACGAGAGCCGGGCGCGTGCCTTGTGGCATGCGACCGACATCCTGATCACCGGCCGCTACAGCGACGACGAGATCAGCATGTTCGGCGACGTCATCGGCCGGCTCGCCGATGAGATCGAGGTCGCCGCGCGTGCGCAGCTGTCCGAAGTCATGTCGGCCTGCGATCACGCCCCGCTCAACGTCATCGAAAAGCTCGCCCTCGACGACGAGATCGCGGTTGCCGGTCCCGTGCTGCGCGATTCCAACCGTATCGACGAGAAGATGCTGGTCGAGAGCGCCATGACCAAGGGCCAGGCCCATCTGCTCGCGATCTCGCAGCGCCAGTCGATCGGCGAGGCCGTGACCGACGTGCTGGTCAAGCGCGGCAACCAGGAGGTCGTGACCTCGGTCGCGAAGAACGAGGGCGCGCGCTTCTCCGGCTCGGGCCTGCTGCACATGGTCCGCCGTGCCGAGGGCGATTCGATCCTTGCCGAGCAGCTTGGCCTGCGCAAGGACGTGCCGCGCCACGTCTTCCAGCAGCTGATCGCGAAGGCGTCGGAAGACGTCCGCCGCCGGCTCGAGACCGAGCGGCCCGAGATGATGGCGCATATCCAGAGCTCGGTGACCGAGGTCACCGGCGACCTCCAGTCCAAGTTCGGCCCGTCCTCGCGCAGCTATTTCGTCGCCAAGCGCGTGGTGACGACGCAGTACCGTCAGGGCAATCTCAACCAGGATTCGATCTCGAACTATGCGCGCCAGCACCGCTTCGACGAGGTGCAGATCGGCCTGTCGCTGCTGTCGGCGCTGCCGGTCGACGTCATCGAGCGCGCGCTGATGGACCGCAACCGCGAGATGATCCTGGTGCTGTGCAAGGCCCTCGACTTCTCCTGGGACACGACGATGTCGCTGCTGTTCCTCGGCGCCAAGGATCATTTGATCACGGCGCGGGAGCTGCAGGACAACGAGCGCGAATATGGCCGGCTCAAGATCGAGACCTCGCGCAGCATTCTGAAGTTCTATCAGTCGCGCAAGACCGGCGCGGGTGCCGATGCGGGCCGTCAGCCCGAGCTCCAGGTTCACTGACAAGTCCACTGACGGTCCACTGACAAGTCCACTGAGGAGAGGGGAGTGTCTGCAATGTTGCCTCAATTCGGCACCGCGGTTCGCAAGAAGGTCAACAAGACTTCGGCCATCGATCTCGGCGGCGGTGCGCCGGACAAGGCGTCGGTCGACGCCGCCTGGCTCGTGCTGGAAGCCGCCAACGACCTAGGCGATCACGCCGCGATCGAAGCCTGTCGCCGTGTCATCGATGCCGAGCTGAACGGCACCGTGGCGCGTAGCGCGGATGTCGACCTGGTGCTGGGATATTTTCGCTGACGATCGGACGGCAAAGAGGCTGAACTCACGAGCTCAGCGAAGAACTCAGGCGCTTTGACCCCGTGTCGGATTGGCGATCCGACTTTGCCGCGCTGAGGGCCGCGGCCAGCTCGTCGAGGTGGTACGGTTTCGCCAAAATCTGGATACCCTCTGCTTCTGCCTCGTGGATCGCCGCTTCGGCATATCCGCTGGTCAGCAGGACCGGGACGTCGCTGCGCCGCCTTCTGATCTCCCGTGCGAGTTCGACACCGTTCATGCCGCCCGGCATCATGATGTCCGAAAAGACCAGATCGACGGCGCGTCCGTCTGCCAAAGCGCCTAGCGCGGCTGCAGCGCTGGCGGCCCGCGTGACCTGGTAACCAAGCTGATCAAGCATCTCACCGACCAAGGCGGCGACCTCCTCGTCGTCTTCGACCAGCAGGATTTGACCCTGGCCGTCCTGTTTTGGACGTGTCGTCCTGTTGAGCTCGATCAGGTGGCGCTGCTTGGACGCGAGATTCCGTGAACGCGGCAGGTACAGCTCGATGCTGGTCCCCTGGCCAAGTTGTGATTTGATGCGAACCGTTCCGCGCGACTGGGTCGCGAATCCATGAACCTGCGCCAGCCCGAGGCCGGATCCTTTGCCGACGTCCTTTGTCGTGAAGAACGGTTCGAAAACCCGCGACAGGATTTCGGCACTCATGCCGACGCCGGTATCGATGACGGACAGCCGCACGTAGTCGCCCGCTATGTCCTCTTCATGCAGGTTGGGCAGGTTCTCGCCGCGGACGGTAATGGTCCCGCCGTTGGGCATTGCATCGCGGGCATTGACCGCCAGATTGAGAATGACGAGCTCGAGCTCGCCGGGATCGACCTCGACCGCCCAGAGCTGTTCCGGGAAGTCAAACTCGACATGAACGTCGCCCCGCAGGCTTCGATCGAGCAATTCGCGCATGCCGCCGATCTGCGTGGCGACGTCCACGGGCTCGGGACGAAGCGTCTGCCGGCGCGAGAATGCCAGAAGCTGCTTGGTCAAGCTGGCGCCCCGCTGCGCGGCTTGGATCATCCCATCCATCAGGCGGCGACGGCGGTTCGGGTCCGTCTGGCGGTCGAGCATGTCGAGGCCGCCGGAGATCACCATCAAGAGATTGTTGAAGTCATGCGCCACGCCCCCGGTGAGCTGGCCGATAGCCTCGATTTTCTGGGCCTGGCGAAGCGTC
>NZ_JXJM01000001.1:5108879-5131451 GCF_001593325.1 Bradyrhizobium sp. DOA1 | reverse complement strand
TGGCGAAGCGTCTCCTCGACCCGGATGCGCTCCTTCATTTCGAGGCGAAGCTGCTCGTTGGCTTCCTCCAGCGCCCGCGTCCGCTCCACCACCAGCTTCTCGAGCTCCTGCGCCGTCTGCTCGCGTGCGGCGAGCAGCGCCCGAATCTCGTACTGGCGCCGCCGTGCGCGCAACGCCGATTGAATGGCGCTGGTCAGCGTCATCGGCTGCACCGGCCGTTCGAGTAGCGAAACGTTGCGAAGGAGCGAGACGATGCTGCGCCGCCAGGCCATGACGGCCGGCTGCTCTCTGTGGCTGGTCAGGACGACGAAGGGCAGGTCGGACCAGGGCGGCTGGCTCTCGATCCATTGTGCCAGCGATGCGGTGTCCTTTCCGAACAAGGCTTCCTCAGCGAGGAAGACGGCACCGGCGCCGGCGGCGATTTCGCCGACGAGTTCGGGGAGACTGCGGCAGTTGCCGGCATCCAGGTTCGATCCCCTGAGCAGCTCGACGGCTGCAGGTCCGTCGCGCCCGATCGGCGCGAAGACGAGAACGCGTTGATCTCGCTCGCCGCTCATTCAGCGGTCCCTTCCGGCGATATCGCCGGGCCGGTATAGCGCGGCGTGCCGGTGAAGATGCCGCTGAAATCCTTGAGAGGTGGACCGAGCTTGATACCTGTATGGGTCAGCCGGAATTCACGGATGGTATGCTCGTGATTTCCGCTGCGCTTCTTCACCACAGAAAGCGCGCGGCGCACCATCCCGCCGAGCTCGAAGTAGCGCAGCATGAGAACGGAGTCGCTGAGATAGCTGATGTCGAGGTTGGTATCCGTCGGCCCGACCAGCCCATGTTGTGCAAGGATGAGGATCGTGAGCACGCCTTGCTGCGCCAGAAAGCTCAGGAGCTCGTGCATTTGCAGGATGAGAAACCGCTCGTCCGGCATCGCGTTCAGATAGCCGTTCAAGCTGTCGATGACGATGATGCGGGCATTGTCACGCTCGACGCTCGCGCGTACATTCGCCGCGAATTCGCCCGGCGAAAGTTCGGCGGGATCAATCTGCTGGAAGCGGATTTTGCCCGATTCGAGATGCTGTTCGAGTCCCAGGCCGAGTGTACGCGCGCGCGCCTCGACCGTGCCGCGACCTTCGTCGAAGGCAAAAAACACCGCATGCTCGCCGCGCTCGGCCGCTGCGATCGCATAGGTCAGGGCGACTGAGGATTTGCCCACGCCGGCTGCGCCGATGAGAAGCGCGTTGGTGCCGCGCTCGAGCCCACCGCCGAGGAGTTGGTCTAATTCGGCGTTGCCGCTCGGCGTGAACTCCCCGAGAAACGACTTGTGATGTTCCGCCGCAACGAGACGAGGAAAGATTTTCAGGCCACCTTTGTCGATGATGAAGTCGTGGAAGCCGCCGCGAAACTTGATGCCGCGCATCTTGATCACGCGAAGCCGCCGCCGCTCGGCGCCGTAGTCGAGGGCGAGCTGTTCGAGCATGACCACGCCATGCGCGATCGAATGCAGCTGCAGATCGTCCTGGGACGACGAAAGGTCGTCGAGCAAGATAACCGTGCAGTTGCGGGTGGTGAAGAAATGCTTCAAGGCCAGGACCTGGCGCCTGTAGCGCAGCGGGTTCTGGGCAAGTAGCCGGAGTTCGGACAGGCTGTCGAGAACGACGCGCGTCGGATTGATCCGCTCGACCTCTTTGAAGATCAGATTGGTGGTTTCACTCAGCTCCATCTCGGCCGGATGAAAAACGGTGAGCTCCCGATCAGGATCCAGCGTCGTTTCCGGTGGCACCAACTCGAAGATGTCGACACCTTCAAGCGACCAGCCATGCCGTTGCCCGACCAGCGTCAGCTCGCGCTTGGTCTCGGATAGGGAGATATAGAGCACGCGTTCGCCCTCGCGCACGCCACTCAGGAGGAATTGGAGCGCGATCGTGGTCTTGCCGGTGCCGGGCCTCCCCTCATAGAGATACATCCGGTTGGCATCGAAACCGCCGCCCAGAATGTCGTCCAGGCCATCGCTGCCCGTGGAAACCCTCGGCAAATCCGTCAGGTCGCTGTCGGCAGCAGCCTTGGATGGACCGGTCATCAGACCCCCCTACAAAAGTTCTTCCAAAAGCCCCGCCTTTGCCGCGGGCGTACGCCCCGGGGCTCGGACCAAACGAGGTCCATACAAGGAACTCGCGAGCGGAGATCAGGTTCCCGGCGCGCACGCATTGTCGCAGGTCCGCAGCCAAATTCGCCCCCGACTGTGACAACGATTCAGATCGTGTCGGTCTAAAACTGCACAGAGACGAACCGGGGCAGCGTTTGGCTGGCGGCCGAAGGCGGCGATCAAGGCCCGATGCGGTAGATCACGACCCTTTCGCCGTTACGGATCGTGCTCCGCTCCAGGAGATAGTTCGATTTCTCCAGCGCGCGGCGTGATGCAACGTTCGCGACATTCACGATGCCAATGAGCGAAAGCAATTTCAGCCGTGATAGCCCGAGGTCCGTCAGCGCGGTTGCGACCTCGCTTGCAAATCCCTGGCCCCAGAATTCGCGTTTGAACGCGTAGAGAATCTCGATCTCGTCGACATCATCCACGCGAATGTGCCGAAGCCCAGCGCGTCCGGCAAAAGCACCGTCTTCCGTGCGCAGCGTCCAGAATCCGAAACCGTGCTCGTTCCAATGCGCCATGTTGGTGGCGAGATAGGTCTTCGTGACCTCGGGCGTCCGCACCCCGCCGAGATAGCGGGAGACCTCGGCATCGAGATGCAGCGCGACGAGGTCGGCGAGGTGGCTTTCATTCAGCCTTTCGGCCGTCATCCTGTTGGTGCGGAAGTGATTCAATGAGGTTACCCGCGTTCGACGAGAACGTTCGACGATATTATCCTGCCGACGTCTTACTCGACCTCTCGATCGCCCGCATGAGGCGCAGGTTTGATCTGCATCAAGCACGCGCAGGCCGACCGCGTCACAACCCCGCATTAAACTCACAGGTTGACAGGCGCGATGATCCCGACTTGGTATGTCACCTTTGAAATTCGACAGCGCGGCGTTTTGCCGAGGCAGCGCAGTCCGCGCGAGACGCGGACGTTTGCGACCGAGGACGAAGCCAAGTCGTTCGCGCGCGCCAAGCTCGATGAAGGCCTCTCTGTTTTTGCCGGTACGATCAATCCTCACGTTCCAAGGCGGGTCATTCCGACGCCAGCCATCCACGCGTGGCTCAGCGATGACGATCCTCCGCCGCCAGGAGCCTCGAGCGCTTAAGCACGCTACAGTGCACAGAGATAGCCTTCGGGTGTTGCCATTTTGGCACGGGCTTCGAGCCCATGCCGCGTAAGCTTCCTCATACTCGTAAGTCTTACGAATCCGCATAAGCGCTACCTGCGGACGATCAGACGAATCGGAACGAACGAGCAAAAAGGGGATGAGACCATGAGGAAATTTACGACGGCTGCGATCGGCTTCGTGGCACTGAGTCTGGCGGCTCCCGCCATGGCGGCCGACATGGCCGTCAAGGCGCCGCCGCCGGCACCCGTGGTGGCGGTCTACAATTGGAGCGGCTTCTACATCGGCGCCAACGGAGGCTGGGGGCAAAGCCGTGGTTGTATTGACTTCGTCACGCCCGCTGGGGCGTTGGCAGATGGCTGCGCCGATCGTTCCGGAGGCCTTGTCGGTGGACAGATCGGGTACCGCTGGCAAACCAATCAGTTTGTGCTTGGTCTGGAAGCTCAGGGCGATTGGGCCGACATCGAGAACACGCGCGTCAGTCTGATCGATCCATTGATCTCGACGACGGGCAAGATCGATGGCATTGGGCTGTTCACGGCTCAGATTGGTTGGGCATGGAACGCTTCGCTGCTTTACGTGAAGGGCGGCGCCGCAGTGACCCGCAATCGCTTCGATATATTCAACAACCTCACCGGCGTCGGCTTGGCTTCGGCAGGTCATACGCGCTGGGGCGGAGCCCTGGGTGTCGGCTGGGAATATGGTTTCGCGCCGAACTGGTCGGTCGGTATCGAGTATGACCATCTCTGGATGGGACGCGACGATTTCGGATTCGCAGGCGTGGTCACGCCCGGCGGGTTCGCCCTCACCGGCAGTGGGGTCAGCCAGGATGTGGACATGGTCACGCTTCGGTTGAACTACCGCTTCGGCGGGTTCGGTGCGCCGGTCGCGGCTCGCTATTGATCTTGTGTCTTCCCGGTGAACCCAGGCCCCGGCATCGACCGGGGCCTTTTCATTGGAAGCCGACGAACACACGAAGGATGTCCGGCATCAGCTTCTGAGATCATCCAGCACGCTGCTTCCTGTCGAGCAGGACGATGTGACGCTGGTTGTTGTCGATGAAGTCGAGGATACCGAGCTCGCGCAGCTGCCCGAGAGCATGCTCACGCCGGTGGCGGCTGCTTGCGGACCGGGATGACACGGGTCAAGGGCGTATGCGTCGCGAGGACCACGACCACGGTCCGGCACACACGCCGGGCGGCGCGAAGGTGCCTTCGGTGGCAGGGGGCATGTGCGCTCAATACGAATAGGCGCCATGTGCATCGGCGCCCGGATCATCGCCGCACGCATTGCCTTCGTGATCAGTGCGTATCACGCCAGAGGTCGCACGGATTACCAGGACCGGTACCCAAACCAAGCAAACGGTCCCTGACGCGCCGCCAGAACCATCTGCGGCGTCGCGTGTCGCTTCGACCGCATGGCAACGTGTTGGGACTTGCGCGGCCGCTTGCGATCGACGACCTCGCGCGGAGGCGGATCCGTGTGCGCCATGGCGAGTGAATCGGCAAGCGCTGGAGTTTTTGCCCGGGTGATCGGCGGCTCTGCACGGTCGAGAGGAGCCGCGGCCTGTGCTGTCGCGATATCAGCCGGCGTCGCGACGATGACCAGCATGCTGGTATCGAGGACCACGCGCTCGGGCCAATTGCGATCCGAGTGAATGCGTATTGCCGGTTGGTCCGTGGTCGTCTTCTCGACGACCGGGGCCTCGGTCAGACAAAAATCCGCAACGAACAGGAGCGCGAGCAGCGCCGCGCCGACCTTCCAGAAATACGCCAACAACGGCATCTCGGTCGCTCCGTGCCCCCCACAATGGGCCCAGCTTGCGACAACGTCGCGCCATTTTTGGAATGGTTGCGTGTGCTAGCTTGATTCAGATCAAGCGTACCGAGAGATCTCTATCTTGGGCTCGGTCATTCGTCGCCCTGTAGCTCTGATCTGGCAGCTCGGCTAAGACGTGCACGCACAATTGTATTGAAGTTTGGAGCAAGCGAGAGATTTTGCACGCAGAAGCCGGCTGAATTGAAACCAGGAGCTGAAGATGACCCGCCCGCTTTTCGCAATTTTATCGGTTGGCATAATCATGGTGTCCACGGTCTCGGTCTCGTCTGCTGGAGAGCGAAAGTATCGTCATGGCTATGTCGCCCCGAGCGGTCCCATGGATCGCTACTGCTTGCAGGGCCGGATATGGGGATATCCGGGAAATTGCCAATTCGCGACCTATGAGCAGTGCCTGGCAAGCGCTTCAGGCACGAATTCCTATTGCGGCGTCAATCCGGGCTACGCCTTCGCGTATGACCCTCGCGGTCAGTGGTATCCGCGTTAGGGATGTTGATCCGGCGCCCGGCAATTCCCCGATGATGCCATTGTGCCAGTGTTTTGCCCGACGGAGCAAGGCGCGCGCGGCCCGTCGCCCGGGTGATGTTTGCCCGCGCGTAAGCCATTGATTCCACGGCCCCCGTCTACTGTGCATGGGGTTGTTTTGGCAGCTTGGTTTTTGAAGAGGGCTACCCCGCGCCCAGCGCGACCGCGACATTGTAGGTCACGAGGCTCGCCGCATAGGCCAGCACCAGCATGTAGGTGAAGGTCACGCCCATCCAGGCCCAGCTTCCGGTCTCGCGCCGGATCACAGCCAGCGTCGAGGCGCATTGCGGGGCGAAGATGTACCAGGCCAGCATCGACAGCGCGGTCGCCAGCGACCATTTCGTCGCCAGCACCTGGCCGACCTGCTCGGCCGCCTCCTTGCCGCCCTCGATCGCATAGACCGTGCCGAGCGCTGCGACCGCGACCTCGCGCGCCGCCATGCCGGGGATCAGCGCGACTGCGATCTGCCAGTTGAATCCGACCGGCGCGAGCAGCGGCTCGAGCGCCTTGCCGATCATCGCGGCCAGGCTGAAGTCGATCGCCGGCTCGGTCGCGCCCGCCGGCGGCTGCGGGAACGAGGCCAGGAACCAGATCAGCACCATCATCGAGAAGATCGTGGTGCCGGCGCGCACCAGGAACATCTTGGCGCGGGTGTAGATTCCGATCGCGATCGACTGCAGCCGCGGCATCTTGTAGTCCGGCAGCTCCAGCATGAACGGCGCCGGGGCGAAGTCGCGCAGCATGAAGAATTTGATCAGGAACGACACGATCAGCGCGCTGGCGATGCCGGCGGCGTAGAGGCCGAACATCACGAGGCCCTGGAGGTTGATGAAGCCCCAGACGTCCCTGGCCGGAACGAAGGCGGAGATGATCAGCGTGTAGACGGGAATGCGCGCCGAGCAGGTCATCAGCGGCGCGATCAGGATCGTGGTCAGCCGGTCGCGCTTGTTGTCGATCACGCGCGTCGCCATGATGCCGGGAATGGCGCAGGCAAAGCTCGACAACAGCGGAATGAAGGCGCGGCCGTGCAGCCCGGCGCCGCCCATGATGCGGTCCATCAGGAAGGCGGCGCGCGCCATGTAGCCGAAATCTTCCAGCAGCAGGATGAACAGGAAGATGATGATGATCTGCGGCAGGAACACGATGACGCTGCCGACGCCGGAGATCACGCCGTTCTGAAGGAAGCTCTGCAACAGGCCGGCGGGCAGGGTGGCGTGGACGAGCTCGCCCAGCGCGTCGAAGCCGGAGTTGAGCAGATCCATCAGCGGCTGCGCCCAGGCGAACACCGCCTGGAACATCACGAACAGGATCAGCGCGAGCACGATGAGGCCGCCGACGGGATGCAGCACGACCCGATCGATCCGCGCGGTCCAGGTGTCGGGCCTGGCAGGCAGGCTGACGCAGTCGGCGATGATGCGGTCGGCTTCGCGCTGGGTGGCGCGCAGCTCGCTGACGCTGAGCGCGCGCCAGCTGTTCTCTTTCGGCTCAGCGGCGAGCTTGGCCGAGATCTCGTCGGTCAGCGCCAACAGATCGGCGGTGCCGCCCTTGCGCACCGCGATCGAGGTGACCACGGGCACGCCGAGCTCCTTGGCGAGCCGCTCGACGTCGACATTGATGCCGCGGCGGGTGGCGATGTCGAACATGTTGAGCACGAGGATCATCGGCCGGCCCGTGCGCTTGAGCTCGAGCAGCAGGCGGATGGTCAGGCGCAGATTGGTAGCATCGGCGACGCACAGCACGAGATCCGGCATCGTCTCGCCGGAAGCCTTGCCGAGCACGAAGTCGCGCGTGATCTCCTCGTCCGGGCTGCGGCCGCGCAGCGAATAGGTGCCGGGAAGATCGACCACGGAGACCTGGCGTCCCAAGGGAGTGACGAAGAAGCCTTCCTTGCGCTCGACGGTGACGCCCGGATAGTTCGCGACCTTCTGCCGACTGCCGGTCAGGGCGTTGAACAGCGAAGTCTTGCCGCTGTTCGGCGTGCCCACCAGGGCGAGATGCAGCAGGGGTGATTCCATGGGATGAGCGGGTCCGGTCGCAGCTTACGCGACGATGATGGCCATGGCTTCGCGACGACGGACCGCGATGGTGATGTTGTCGACCCGCACGGCGATCGGATCGCGTCCGACCAGCCCCTCATGCAGGACCTCGACCCGGGCGCCCTCGACGAAGCCGAGCTCGATCAGCCGGCTCTCGAGCTCGACGTCCGAGAGCGCCGAGCCCGCCTCGCGGGCGGACAGATGCTGGATGACGCCGGTATAGCCGCGCTGGGCCAGACCAAGCGGCATCTGCGGGCGCGTGTCATTGGTGTCGGTCATGCCCTGTATTTTCAATGCAGGGCATCGAGGTCAAGCGCGCCGGTTGGCCGAAGCTGCACCTTAGAGTGATTTTAAAGTGCAGATCGCGACACGGCCGGAAACGGCCTGGTGACCTACTGAGCCGGGACCTTTTCCGGGTGGGCCGCCATGGCGCGGCTCTTGAAGTAATCCAGCACGAACAGGCGGATCGCCGACGACAGATTGCCCTGCTGGCGGTTGTTGTCGATCTCGCCGACGAGCTCGGACAGCGTCATGTTGCGCAGGCCCGAGATCTCCTTCATGCCGTTCCAGAACGCCTCTTCCAGGCTGACGCTGGTCTTGTGGCCGGCGACAACGATTGACCGTTTCACGACGGGCGACTTCATGGCTGCTCCTCGTGATCGATCCGGTGCTGGTCCAGATGCTCCTTGGCCTGGTCCGCCCGCTTCTCCTCCGCCGACCGCTCCGCCTTCGTGCGACCGAACTTCGCCCGGTTGGCGTCCGCCTGCTTCGCCGAAGCTTCCCGCTCGGCGCGCTTCCTGAAACGATTCAGGTTGATGACGTTCCCCATGCCGCGTCTCCATCACCCGCTCCTCTTTGTGCCGGATGAAACGTTCACAAACAGGGCGCCGCAATGCGCCCCACAAGACTTGATTGCCATATGCGTGTCCTCGTCAATCGGCCCCTCGGGCCATCAAACGATGAATTCGCCCCGTCGAGGGCAGTGGGCTCGCGTAGCACGCTGCCCCGCCGGAACATTGACGGTAATCAAATCCCGCCCTTAAAGCCCTATAATTCTGCGGGTCGAGCGTCCGTATCACTACGGATGGCTATCGGAATTCGGAATGTTATCCCGGGCTGGTCATCTTCTCCGGGCGCACCAGGCGGTCGAATTCATCCGCCGAGACGAAGCCGAGCCGCAGCGCTTCCTCCTTCAGCGTGGTGCCGTTGGCGTGCGCCGTCTTGGCCACTTTGGCCGCGTTGTCGTAGCCGATCTTCGGGGCGAGTGCAGTCACCAGCATCAGCGAGCGCTGCATCAGCTCACCTATGCGGGTCTCGTCGGCGCGAATGCCGCTGACGCAATGTTCGGTGAAGGAGCGCGCGGCGTCCGCCATCAGGCGGATCGAATGCAGCATGTTGTAGGCCAGCACGGGCTTGTAGACGTTGAGCTCGAAATGACCCTGGCTGCCGGCGACTGTGATCGCGGTGTGATTGCCGAACACCTGGCAGCACACCATCGTCATCGCCTCGCATTGCGTCGGATTGACCTTGCCCGGCATGATTGAGGAGCCCGGCTCGTTCTCCGGCAGGATCAGCTCGCCGAGCCCCGAGCGCGGACCGGAGCCGAGCAGGCGGATGTCGTTGGCGATCTTGAACAGGCCGGTCGCGACCGAATTGATGGCGCCGTGCGCGAGCACATAGGCATCGTTCGAGGCCAGCGCCTCGAATTTGTTGGCGGCGCTGGTGAAGGGCAGCTTCGTGATTCCGGCAACGTGCTTTGCGAACAGTTTTGCAAAACGCGGCTTCGCGTTGAGGCCGGTGCCGACGGCGGTGCCGCCCTGCGCCAGCGGATAGAGATCCTTTGCCGCGACCTTGAGCCGGGCGATACCGCTCTCGACCTGCGCGGCATAGCCGGAAAACTCCTGACCGAGCGTCAGCGGCGTCGCATCCTGCGTGTGGGTGCGGCCGATCTTCACGATCTTGGAGAACTCCTTTTCCTTCTTGCGCAGCGCGCGGAGCAACTCGCCGAGGGCGGGGACGAGATCGGCATTGATGCGGCTTGCCGCCGCGATGTGCATCGCGGTCGGGAATGAATCGTTCGACGACTGGCTCATATTGACGTGGTCGTTGGGATGGACCGGCTTCTTGGCGCCGAGCTCGCCGCCGAGCAATTCGTTGGCACGGTTGGCGATGACCTCGTTGAGGTTCATGTTGGTCTGCGTGCCCGAGCCGGTCTGCCACACCACCAGCGGGAAGTGATCGTCGAGCTTGCCCTCGATCACCTCGCGCGCGGCGCGGATGATGGCGTTGGCGCGGCGCTGGTCGAGCAGGCCGAGTGCGAGATTGGACTGCGCGGCGGCAAGCTTGACGATGCCGAGCGCATGCACCAGCGAAATCGGCATACGATCGGTGCCGATGCGGAAATTCTGGCGCGACCGCTCGGTCTGCGCCCCCCAATAGCGATCGGCGGCGACCTCGATGGGACCAAAGCTGTCGGTCTCGGTGCGGGTGGAGGAGCGGGCGATCTTAGAGCGGGAAGCTTTGGCCATGAGCACATCCATTTCGCCGCGCGAAACGCCGCGCGGCCTCTTGAGATGCACTTCTATATAGGGAGTTTGGCCGGGCGCGACGGGTGCGGGCCCACCCTAGATCATTTCTTACGGAAACGATCGAGCCGCACGACCTCGGCGCCGCCCTGGTTTGTCGGGGTCGGCTCGTCGGCAGCTTCCACCTTCTCCATGGCAGGTGCCGGCACCGACACGGCCGATGGCGCGGGAGCGGCCGGCAGATTTTCAGGGGCGACCTCGGCGACGTCGGACGTGTCGAACTGCAGGCCGAATTTCACGGACGGATCGAGGAAGCTCTTGATGGCGCTGAACGGCACGATCAGCCGCTCCGGAATGCCGCCGAAGGACAGGCCGACCTCGAAGCGATCCTCGAGCACGGTCAGGTCCCAGAACTGGTGCTGGAGGATGATCGTCATCTCTTCCGGATACTGCGCGAGCAGCCGCGACGACAGTTTCACGCCCTCGGCCTTGGACACGAAGGTGATGAAGAAATGATGCTCGCCCGGCAATCCATGGGCGGCGGCGTCGGTCAGCACCTTGCGCAGCACGCCGCGCAGCGCGTCGCGGGCCAGCACATCGTATCGGATATGGTCGGTCGCCATGGTGGTCCTGTCGCATCCCCGGAGCCGGTCCCTGCCGGTCCGACTCGCCACGCTGCAATAGTACCGCGCCTGACGGGTCAGCAGGAGTCCCCGCAGGGAAAAGAAATCAAAAAGCAAAGTGGAGGCTTCTGTTGCCAGGTGCCTCCGAACCCCGCCTAGCGGAGCTTAACCCGCTAGGACTTTAAAGTGGTCTTTCAAACTGCGTTACGCAGCCTGAGCAACCAGAGCAAAGTTGTCGTTGGCAACTATTGCAGTAGCCCGATAACGGCGGAACAATACCGGGAAAAAGCACGCCCTTTACGCCCTCGTCGATCCTATTTCGCCCCCGCCAAAGCCCACTTCTGGGGTAAGCCCTTGTGGGCTTTGGTGGAGGCGCCGGGTACCGCCCCCGGGTCCGAATGGTTTATTGCGACGACCGTTTATTTCCATAGCCGGCGAACCGGCAGCCCCAATATAGGGCGCAAAGCTTTCGAAAAACAGGGGTTTGGAGCAGATTGGCTGCGGTTTCCTTTGGACAGGTTCCAGGCCATCCTGGCCGCGGCGCGACCCCTCGTTCTAAGCTCCTGACATGTCCTTGGATTCAGCAACGGCATAGAGCCGGATACCCCGCCCGCTCCGCCAAGCCGGTCGCGCTGTTCCTGCCGTTCGCCCGAATGTCGCTGGCCGGATTCGCAGGCGCGCTGATGTTTGCCCGGCGCGCGATCGTCGAGCAGCAGCTCCTCTGCCATTTCCTGCCCCAGCCCAACATCGACAAACTGTCGATGCTCAATCGCGCTGGCCCGGCCTGATCCAGGCTGCACTGCTCCGCTGTCGATTGCGCAGCTGGCTGCGAGCGCCCTGATCCTGGCCCATCGACCGATCGCACGATTGCTGCACTGCTTCTGACCGCGGCGGTTGCGGTGATCGCATCAATCTCGCGCATCAATCCACTCTGGCTCCCGCCTGTTGGGTTTTGCTGGCATTGTGTGATGAAAATCGCTAGGCAGTGATCCGGGGCGGGGGGATCCGGTTCCAGCCGATTTAGAACAACAGTGCTCGTGACTTACGGGTCGCGGAGGAGACATGCATGGCCGATACGATGGGCCACTCAGCGACGGCCACCCGAAACACCCGGTTGGCGGTCGGCTTTTGTCTGCTGGCGATCGCGCCGCAGATTTTCGAATTGATCTGGTCGATCGGGACGATCTTCGGCTGGGGCACCGGCCGCGGTCCGGCGACGGTGATCACCAGCCATGCGACGGCGCTGCTGTTCGGCGCGCCCAGCGCCGTCTTCGGATCGTTCGGTGGCGGCAACAAGAAGATGGCGTCCGAGGTGCTGCTGGCGCTGATCTATTCCTACCCGCTGTTTGCGGTGGCGATCCTCACGTACTTCATGACGATCCGGTCTGCACAGGACTATGTCGGCGGCGTCGTCATGATGGCGGTTGCGCTGTTCGCGCTGTGGGCAGGGAGCGACTTGCAGGGCATGCGGGGCTTTTCATTCGGCGCGGGGACCGCGCCGCGCATGTTCGGCGGGCTGCTAGTCGTCTTGTCCGCCGGCATTGCCTTGACCGGTCTTCTGACCAAAGGGCCGGCGATGGCCCATTATTCCTGGCGGGGACCGCTGTTCGTGGTGGCCGCGATCCTCTTCTTCGCCCTGTCGATCCGGTCCCTCGGCCTCGTGGTCACGGCCTTTACGAGCTTCATGATCTCGGCGGCGGGCTCGCACGAGACGCGCTGGCTTGAAGCGGCTATCGTCGGCGCCTGCCTGACGCTCGGTTGCGCCATCCTGTTTCCATACATTCTCGGCCTGCCGATGCCGATGTTTCCGCGTTTCCTGATCCAGTGAGGGCGTGATGGATATCTTTGCCAACCTCGCTCACGGTTTTGCCGTCGCGTTCTCTCCGATCAACCTTCTGATGTGTCTGATCGGCGCCCTCGTCGGGACGCTGGTCGGCGTTCTCCCCGGCATCGGCACCATCGCGACGGTCGCGATGCTGCTGCCGATCACCTTCGGATTGCCGCCGGTCGGCGCGCTGATCATGCTCGCCGGCATCTATTACGGCGCGCAATATGGCGGCTCGACCACGTCAATCCTCGTCAACATACCCGGTGAGGCGACATCGGTCGTCACCGCCATCGACGGTCATCAGATGGCGAAGCAGGGCCGCGCTGGTCCGGCGCTGGCGATCGCCGCGATCGGCTCGTTCTTCGCCGGCTGCGTCGCGACCGTGCTCATTGCTCTGCTCGGTGCGCCGCTCACGAAACTGGCGCTGGCGTTCGGCCCGGCCGAATATTTCTCGCTGATGGTGCTCGGCCTGATCTTCGCGGTGGTGCTGGCCAAAGGCTCGGTGCTGAAGGCGATTGCGATGATCGTGTTCGGCCTGTTGCTCTCGATGGTCGGCTCGGACATCGAGACCGGCGCCTCGCGCATGGCCTTCAACATTCCGGAACTCGCTGACGGCCTCGGCTTTGCGACGGTGGCGATGGGCGTATTCGGTTTTGCGGAGATCATCCGCAATCTCGACGCCGGCGCCGAACTGAACCGCGATCTCGTGCAGCAGAAGATCACCGGCCTGATGCCGACGAAAAAGGATCTGGCGGATTCGACCCCCGCGATTCTGCGCGGCACCGTGCTCGGCTCGATCCTCGGTATCCTGCCCGGCGGCGGTGCAACGATCGCATCGTTCGGGGCCTATACCCTCGAGAAGAAGCTCGCCAAGAATCCGTCGCGGTTCGGTCGCGGTGCGATCGAGGGCGTGGCGGGGCCGGAGAGCGCCAACAACGCCGCCGCCCAGACCTCGTTCATCCCGCTGCTCACCCTCGGCATCCCGCCGAACGCGGTGATGGCGCTGATGGTGGGCGCGATGACGATCCACGGCATCGTGCCGGGCCCGCAGGTGATGCAGAAGCAGCCGGATCTCGTCTGGGGCATGATCGCCTCGATGTGGATCGGCAATCTGATGCTGATCATCATCAACCTGCCACTGGTCGGCATCTGGGTTCGGTTGCTGCGCGTGCCGTACCGGCTGATGTTCCCCTCGATCGTGATCTTCTGCGCGATCGGCATCTATTCGGTGAACAACGCGCCGGTCGACGTCATCCTGGCCGGCATCTTCGGTTTGGTCGGCTACTGGCTGATCAAGCACGATTTCGAGCCGGCTCCGTTGCTGCTCGGCATGGTGCTGGGACCGCTGATGGAGGAGAACCTGCGCCGTGCGCTGCTGATCTCGCGCGGCGACTGGAGCGTGTTCCTGACGCGTCCGCTGTCGGCGGTGCTGCTGGCGGTCGCGGCGGCGCTGCTCGTCCTTACGGTGCTACCGGTGCTGCGTGCCAAGCGCGACGAGGTGTTCACCGAGTCCGAGAACTGAGGCCGACGCGGCCCTGCGTCGGCGCGCCGCATTCGGAAGTCGAATCGACTTGTGTTACGGCTTCATGAAAAGAAAATGCCGGCCTTTGGGCCGGCATTTTGTTTGTGGCCAAAGGGGAAACGTCATGACCTTCATTCGCGCGCTCACGGGCGCATGTGCCGCAGCGTTCGCATCGCTGTGCACCTTCATCGCGCCGGTCGAGGCGCAAACCTACCCGACGCGCAGCATCACCATGATCGTGCCGTTCGCAGCCGGCGGACCGACTGACGTGATCTCGCGCATCGTCACCGGGCACATGGCGCAGACGCTTGGGCAGAGCATCATCATCGAGAACGTGGTCGGCGCCGGCGGCACCACCGCCACGACGCGCGCCGCGCGTGCGGCCAATGACGGCTATACGCTCATCACCGGGCATATGGGCACGCATGCCGCTTCGGTGCCGCTCTATCCGAAGCTTGCCTATCATCCCGAGAAGGACTTCGAGCCGATCGCGCTGCTGGCGGGCACGCCGATCCTGATCCTGGCGCGCAAGGACTTTCCGCCGAAGGACCTCAAGGAGTTCGTCGCCTATGTGAAGGCGAACGCCGAGAAGGTGAATGCCGCGCATGCCGGCGTCGGCTCGGTCTCGCACGTCTCGTGCGAGCTGCTGCACTCCATCCTCGACATCAAGCCCGTCGGCGTGCCCTTCAACGGCACTGGTCCCGCGATGAATGCGCTGGTGGCGGGCCAGGTCGACTACATGTGCGACCAGATCGTCAACGCCGTCCCGCAGATCAATGCCGGCACCATCAAGGCCTATGCGATCGCGACGGCCGAGCGCAATCCGTCGCTGCCGAACGTGCCGACGACGGCGGAAGCCGGCTTGCCAGCCTTCCAGGCCCAGGCCTGGAACGCGATATTCGCCCCGAAGGGAACTTCGCCTGCGATCATCGCGAGCCTGAACGCTGCCGCCATCAAGGCGCTCGACGACGAGACTGTGAAGAAGCGCCTGCTCGAACTCGGCAGTGTCATTCCGAGCCCGAAGGACCGCACGCCGGAGGCGCTGGCGGCCCTGGTCAAGGGCGAGATCGCGAAGTGGAGCCCGGTGCTCAAGCCGGCAACTTAATCAACCGGATCAAGTTGATAAGGTGATGGGCGGGACGATGAGTTCCGCCCCTTGTCGTTTGCGCCGGGAACACTCACTTTTCCGGGTATAATCGGTGAAGGCAGCGAATCGCTGCTGTCGTCGCGCTGGGGGCGCCGTTAAGTTCGCCGCCTCCCCAAAGGCTGCCGTCTTCCTAAGGTTTTTGGCACATGCACCAGTATCAGGACCTGCTCGAGCGGATTCTTTCAGACGGCGCCGAGAAGACCGACCGGACCGGCACCGGCACGCTGTCGGTATTCGGCCATCAGATGCGCTTCAATCTGTCGGCCGGCTTTCCGATGCTGACCACCAAGCGGCTGCCGCTGAAGGCGATCGTGCACGAGCTGCTCTGGTTCCTGAAGGGTGACACCAACATCAAATATCTGCGCGACAACGGCGTCACCATCTGGGACGAATGGGCCGACGCCAATGGCGATCTCGGCCCGGTCTACGGCCATCAATGGCGCTCCTGGCCCGCGCCTGACGGACGCAGCATCGACCAGATCGCGAACGTGGTCGACATGATCAAGCGCAATCCGGACTCGCGCCGCCTGATCGTCTCGGCCTGGAATCCGGCCGAAGTCGACAAGATGGCGTTGCCGCCGTGCCATTGCCTGTTCCAGTTCTACGTGGCGAACGGCAAGCTGTCGTGTCAGCTTTATCAGCGCTCGGCGGACGTGTTCCTCGGCGTGCCCTTCAACATCGCCTCCTATTCGCTGCTGACGATGATGGTCGCGCAGGTCACCGGCCTGAAGCCCGGCGACTTCGTGCATTCGTTCGGCGACACCCATCTTTATTCCAACCATCTGGAGCAGGCCAAGCTCCAGCTCACCCGCGCGCCGCGCGCGCTGCCGGTCATGCGCATCAACCCCGATGTGAAGGACATCTTCTCCTTCCGTTACGAGGATTTCGAGCTCGTCGGTTACGACCCGCATCCGCATATCAAGGCGGAAGTCGCGGTCTAGCAGCCCATGTCGCTCAAGATCCGCCGCGCGCGTCCGGGCGAAGCCGGGCTTGTTCTGGCTTTCATCCACGAACTTGCCGAATACGAAAAGCTCTCTCATGAGGTCGAGGCGACCGAGGCGATGATTGCCGACGCGCTGTTCGGCGAGAGGCCGCAGCTCCATTGCGCGGTCGCCGAGTGGAACGGCGAGGCGGTCGGCTTCGCGGTGTGGTTCGTGAATTTCTCCACCTTCAGCGGCCGCCACGGCATCTATCTCGAAGACCTCTATGTGCGGCCGTCGCATCGGGGCAGGGGCCTTGGCAAGGCGCTGCTGGTGTTTCTCGCCAAGGAATGCGTCGACAACGGCTGGTCACGCCTGCAATGGGCGGTGCTCGACTGGAACGCGCCGTCGATCGCGTTCTACAAGTCGCTCGGCGCCGTCATGATGGACGATTGGACGCTATGCCGCGTCACGGGGCCGGCGCTGACGCGGCTTGCCGGGAGTGCGTCCTGATGGAGATCGTCTTCGTCGTCGCGATCGCGGAGAATGGCGTCATCGGCGCGGGCAATGCGATGCCGTGGCAATTGAAGTCCGACTTGGCGCGCTTCAAGGCGCTCACGATCGGCAAGCCCGTGATCATGGGCCGCAAGACCTTCGAAGCCCTGCCCCGCCGTCCGCTGCCGGGCCGCACCAACATCGTGATCACGCGCGATGCGGCCTATCGCGCCGCAGGCGCCATCGTCACGACGTCGGCGGCGGATGCGGACGCGGTCGCGCGCGGCGATGCCCTGCGGCGTTCGGTCACCGAGGTCGCGGTGATCGGCGGCGCCGAGATCTTTCGGCAATGGCTCGATCGCGCCGATCGCCTCGAAATCACCGAAGTGCATGCGCGACCTGACGGCGACACGCATTTCGACATCGACAAGGCGGAGTGGGATGAGGTGGCACGCATCCGTCATCCTGCCGGCCCCGACGACAGCGCTGGCTTCTCCTATGTGACATATCGTCGGCGGCGCGGCCATTAACCGCTTTCTTCAATGTTTACATTGACTTTTTCCTGCCTGAGCATAGCTCGAAAGACGGTCAGGGCTGCGTTGTAAGGGACTTGCCTGTCCCCTATAAAGCCGGACCGGACAAAGCGGGCGGGGGCAATTCCACCCTGCCGAGGAGAGCGTCGAATGCCGTGGAAGAATCAGGGCGGTGGCCCATGGGGCTCGGGTCCAAAGGGACCATGGGGCTCAGGCCCGCAACCGGTCGGGCCGAGGCCGCCCGATCTGGAAGACCTTCTGCGACGCGGCCAGGACCGCCTCCAGCAGATCATGCCGGGCGGCTATTTCTCCGGCATCGGCATCACGCTGATCATCCTGCTCATCATCGTGTTCTGGCTGCTGTCGGGCTTCTTCCGCGTGCAATCCGAAGAGCGCGGCGTCGTGCTGCGCTTCGGCAAGCATGTCCGCACCGTGGATCCGGGCCTCAATTATCATCTGCCCTATCCGATCGAAACCGTGCTGCTGCCGAAGGCGCTGCGCGTCAACACCACCTCCATCGGCATGACGCTGATCGACGATCCGGCGCGGCGCGGCCGCTCCATTCGTGACGTGCCGGAAGAGAGCCTGATGCTCACCGGTGACGAGAACATCGTCGACGTCGACTTCACCGTGCTGTGGCGCATCAAGCCCGACGCCGGCGGCGTCGGCGCCTTCCTCTTCAACATCCAGAACCCCGAAGGCACCGTGAAGGCGGTCTCCGAAAGCGCGATGCGCGAGGTGATCGGCCGCTCCCAGATCCAGCCGATCCTGACCGGCGCCCGCAACACCATCGAGCAGGGCGTGCAGGAGCTGATCCAGAGGACGCTGGACAGCTATGGCGCGGGCATCCTCATCACCCAGGTGCAGATGCAGAAGGTCGACCCGCCGGCGCAGGTGATCGACGCCTTCCGCGACGTGCAGGCGGCTCGCGCCAATCAGGAGCAGCTGCAGAACGAAGCGCAGACCTACGCCAATCAGGTCATACCGCAGGCGCGCGGACGTGCGGCGAAGATCCAGCAGGACGCCGAAGGCTACAAGGAGCAGGCGGTGGCCGAGGCCAAGGGCCAGAGCGCGCGCTTCCTGAAGATTTACGACGAATACAAGAAGGCACCCGACGTGACGCGTGAACGGATCTATCTGGAGACGATGGAGCGCGTGCTCGGCGGCGCCGACAAGCTCGTCTATGACGGCGGCCCCAACGGCCAGGGCGTCGTGCCCTATCTGCCGCTGCCCGAACTGGCGCCCAAGCGGCAGCCTACGGCCGGTCCGCAGTCGAGCGGAGGCAGCCGATGAGGTCTCCGGTCACAGGTTTCGTCACGCTGCTCGGGCTCCTGCTCGTTGTGATCGTCGGCTACATGTCGCTGTTCACGGTGCAGCAGACCGAGCAGACCATCGTGCTCCAGTTCGGCAAGCCCGTCGACGTCGTTACCGATCCCGGCCTGCATTTCAAGGCGCCGTGGAATTCGGTGATCAACATCGACAAGCGCATCCTCGATCTGGAGAACCCGTCACAGGAAGCGATCGCCTCCGATCAGAAGCGGCTCGTGGTCGATGCCTTCGCGCGTTACCGCATCAAGGACGCTCTGCGCTTCTATCAGAGCGTCGGCTCGATCCAGGCAGCTAACATTCAGTTGACCACGCTCCTGAACGCGGCGCTGCGGCGTGTGCTCGGCGAGGTCACCTTCATCAACGTGGTGCGCGACGACCGCGAGAAGCTGATGCTGCGTATCCGCGACCAGCTCGATCGCGAGGCCGACGGTTATGGCATCCAGGTGGTCGACGTCCGGATCCGGCGCGCCGATCTGCCCGAGCAGAACAGCCAGGCGGTCTACCTGCGCATGAAGACCGAACGCGAGCGGGAAGCTGCCGAATTCCGTGCGCAGGGCGGCCAGAAGGCCCAGGAGATCAAGTCCAGGGCGGACCGCGAGGCGACCGTGATCATCGCGGAAGCCAATTCGCAGGCCGACCAGACCCGGGGTGCGGGCGATGCCGAGCGCAACCGCCTGTTCGCCGAAGCCTACAGCAAGGATGCCGACTTCTTCGCCTTCTACCGCTCGATGACGGCCTACGAGAACGGGCTGCGCTCCAGCGACACCCGCTTCCTGCTGCGGCCGGACTCGGATTTCTTCCGGTATTTCGGCAACCCCGCCGGCAGGGCGGCGGCCGAGGCGTCGGCCAAACCGTAAGCCAGACGAGGGCGGCCCCTTTTAGCCGCCCTTTGTCCACACAAGAACAGCACAGCGGGAGGTTCCAATCCGATGAGGTCCATTGCGTTCGCCGACTTCCTCATCGGCCTGGGCATCCTGTTCGTGCTGGAAGGCCTCATGTTCGCGGCAAGTCCGAACTGGATGCGCAAGGCGATGAAGAGCGCCATCGCCACGCCGGACAACATCCTGCGGGCAGTCGGGATCTGCTCTGCCGTGGCTGGCCTGATCTTGATCTGGGTTATGCGGCGCCCCGTTTAAGCGTCGCGCCAACGCCAAAGTGAAGGCGGGCGACCGGTTTTCGCCGTATTGTCGGGGTCTTGAGGCCCATTAAGCTCCGCGCTTGCGCCGTCCCCCCGTTCGAGCGCAGTCTGGCGCCAAATTCCTATTCTCTGGAGATCACAATGACCGCTGCCACCATTGCCCCGTCCCGCTTGCACCATTGGGTGCGAACCGGGCTGGCCGCGCTCACCATCGGTGCTTTCGGCGCATTCGGCACGCCGGCTCAGGCGCGCGGGCCGGACGGCATCGCCGACGTCGCCGAGAAGGTGATCGACGCGGTCGTCAACATCTCCACCTCGCAGAACGTCGAGGCCAAGGGCGGCGGCGGCAACACCATGCCGCAATTGCCGCCCGGCTCGCCCTTCGAAGAGTTCTTCGACGATTTCTTCAAGAACCGCAGGGGGCCCGGCGGCGGCAGCAAGGGCGGCGAGAACAGCCCGCCGCGCAAGACCAACTCGCTCGGAAGCGGCTTCATCATCGACACCGCAGGCGTGGTCGTCACCAACAACCACGTCATTGCCGACGCCGACGAGATCCACGTCATCCTCAACGACGGCACCAAGATCAAGGCGGAGCTGGTCGGCGTCGACAAGAAGACCGACCTCGCCGTGCTGAAGATCAAGCCGCCGAAGCCGCTGGTGGCGGTGAAGTTCGGCGACTCCGACAAGCTGCGCCTCGGCGATTGGGTGGTCGCGATCGGCAATCCCTTCAGCCTCGGCGGCACGGTGACGGCCGGCATCGTCTCGGCCAAGAACCGCGACATCTCCTCGGGGCCATATGACAGCTACATCCAGACCGACGCGTCCATCAATCGCGGCAATTCCGGCGGACCGCTGTTCAACCTCGACGGCGACGTCATCGGCGTCAACACGCTGATCATCTCGCCCTCCGGCGGCTCCATCGGCATCGGCTTCGCCGTGCCGTCGAAGACGGTGGTGGGCGTCGTCGACCAGCTCCGGCAGTTCGGCGAGCTGCGCCGCGGCTGGCTCGGGGTGCGCATCCAGAGCGTCACCGACGAGATCGCCGAGAGCCTCAACATCAAGCCGGCGCGCGGCGCGCTGGTCGCGGGCATCGACGATAAGGGTCCGGCGAAGCCGGCCGGCATCGAGCCCGGCGACGTCGTCGTCAAGTTCGACGGCAAGGACGTCAAGGATCCGAAGGACCTGTCGCGCGTCGTCGCCGACACCGCGGTCGGCAAGGAGGTCGACGTCGTCATCATCCGCAAGGGCCAGGAGCAGACCAAGAAGGTCACCCTCGGCCGCCTGCAAGATCCCGAAAAGGTGCAGGCCGCGGTGAAGACCGACGAGCCCGCGCCCGAGAAGCCGGTGACGCAGAAGGCACTCGGCCTCGATCTGGCGACGCTGAGCAAGGATTTGCGCACGCGCTACAAGATCAAGGAGAGCGTCAAGGGCGTGGTCGTCACCAATGTCGACGCCAATTCCGACGCCGCCGAGAAGCGTCTCTCCGCCGGCGATGTCATCGTCGAGGTGGCGCAGGAAGCGGTGTCGAGCGGTGCCGAGATCCAGAAACGGGTTGACCAGCTCAAGAAGGACGGCAAGAAATCGGTGCTGCTGCTGGTCTCCAACGCCGACGGCGAGCTGCGGTTTGTCGCGCTGAGCGTGCAGTAGATGGCTTCTCGTCATGGCCGGGCTTGACCCGGCCATCCACGCCTTTACGGCGCGGACCGAACAAGACGTGGATGCCCGGGGCAAGCCCGGGCATGACGAACTTGAGAGCTACGCCTCCACGAACTCGTCCCGCCGATATCCCTGCGCGTACAGAAGCGCGGTGAGATCGCCGTGATCGATCCGCGCCGCCGCGGCGGCCGCGACCGCGGGCTTGGCGTGATAGGCAACGCCCAGTCCCGCCGCCTGGATCATCGCGAGGTCATTGGCGCCATCGCCGACCACGATCGAGTCGAGGTCGTCGAGATCGAAGGATTCCATCAGATCAACCAGCGTTGCGAGCTTTGCGGCACGGCCGAGGATCGGCTCCTTCACCTCGCCGGTGAACTTGCCATCGCGCACGACGAGTTCGTTGGCGCGGTTTTCCTGGAAACCGATCTTCGCAGCGACCGCACGCGTGAACAGCGTGAAGCCGCCCGAGACGAGGCAGGTGTAGGCGCCGTGCGCGCGCATGGTCGCGACCAGTGCGCGACCGCCGGGGGTCAGCGTGATGCGCTTCTCGAGCACCTCGTCGACCGCGCTGGCGGGCAGGTCCTTGAGCAACGCCACGCGCTCGCGCAGCGCCGGCTCGAACTCGATCTCGCCGCGCATCGCGCGTTCGGTGATGGCGGCCACATGCGCCTTCACCCCGACGAAGTCGGCGAGCTCGTCGATGCATTCCTGGCCGATCATGGTGGAATCCATGTCGGCGAGAAAAAGCTTCTTGCGCCGGAAGCCGGCTGGCTGCACGACGATGTCGATGGGCAGGTCGCCGCGGATCTCGCGAAGGCGCTGCTCGATGGCGTGGCGGTCGCCTCCGAGGTTACTATTGGCGCCGAAGGGAATGTCGACCGCGACCCCGTCGAACAGCCAGTGCGCGGGCGCTGCCTGAGGCAGCACGGCGCGGGCGCCGTCGACGATGGTGGAGTCGAGCGCAGGATTGTCGGGATTGCAGATCAACGTGGCGACAAGGGACATTTGAGGTTTTCGTGAGCGAGGGGCAAGTCGGCAGAAGGCCCGTTGGCAAGGCCGTGCTTATCGCAGGCCCGACCGCCAGCGGCAAGTCGGCGCTGGCGCTGGAGCTTGCCCGCGCCACCGGCGGTATCGTCATCAATGCCGATTCCATGCAGGTCTACCGTGATCTCCGCATCATCACGGCGCGGCCGACAGGGGCGGA
>NZ_JXJM01000001.1:5095376-5108474 GCF_001593325.1 Bradyrhizobium sp. DOA1 | reverse complement strand
CCGCATCGTCTCTACGGTCATGTCGACGCGGCCGTGAATTTCTCGGCCGGTGCCTGGGTGAGCGACGCGGCGAGGGTGCTCGAAGACGCGACGGCCGAAGCTCGCCTGCCGATCTTCATCGGCGGCACCGGGCTCTATTTCAAAGCGCTGACGTCGGGCCTCTCCGTGGTGCCGCCAATCCCTGGAGAGGTTCGCGAGGACGTGCGCACGCGGCTGGAACGGAACGGCGTCGAGGCGCTGCACGCGGAACTCGCGCGCCGCGATCCGCGTGCGGCCGAGCGATTGAACCTGCGCGACCGCACCCGCATCGCCCGCGCGCTCGAGGTGGTCGAGGCGACCGGCCGCTCGCTGCTCGACTGGCATCGGGAGGCTCAGCCGCCCTTGCTGCCCAAGGACAGTTTTCGCGCGGTGTTTCTCGCTCCTGAGCGCGACGAGCTCTATGCCCGCATTGATGCCCGCTTCGATGCCATGCTGGGTGCCGGCGCGCTGATGGAGGTCGAGCGGCTCGCCGCCCGCGGCCTCGATCCGCTGCTGCCGGCGATGAAGGCGCATGGCGTGCCGGCCTTGATCCGGCATCTGCGCGGCGAGCTCAGCCTGGAGGAGGCAGCCACGATCGGCCGTGCCGATACCCGCCATTACGCCAAGCGCCAGTTCACCTGGTTCCGACACCAATTGCCTGCGTTCGAATGGGTGCGGCTGGAGGAGGCGAGGGGATGGCTGGCGACGATGGTGCGGGCGGCCGAAGACCACGACTGACGTGGTTTTGTGCCGGGTTCCCGAATTTACCTCTCGCCCAAGCCGGGGAACACCGCTACACTGCCAAAATCGCGCGGGAACGGCCGCATTGCCTTGACATCCAAGCTTTGGCCGCTATGTTTCGCGCAACCTTTGGGAAGCCGAGCGCTAGCTATGCGTAACATTATTACCAAACTCCTTATCGCCGTCGTACCCAGGCACACCGCCGGGGATGGCTAGCTGCCATCCACAAGACAGGCGGTGTGTGTGGGCCCTCTTCGGGGCCTTTTTTATTTCCCGAACCCGACACGAACGAAGCCGCTGACAACAGCGCATCCGGAGCAAGCCAATGAGCGACAAGAGCCACGATCCGAACCAGATGACCGGCGCCGCGATGATCGTCCGCGCACTCATCGATCACGGCGTGACCGACATTTTCGGCTATCCCGGCGGCGCGGTGCTTCCGATCTATGACGAGATCTTCCAGCAGAGCGAGGTCCAGCACATCCTGGTCCGTCACGAGCAGGGCGCGGGCCATGCCGCCGAGGGCTATGCGCGCTCGACCGGCAAGCCGGGCGTTGCGCTGGTGACCTCCGGCCCCGGCGCCACCAACATGGTGACGCCGCTCACCGACGCGCTGATGGACTCGATCCCGCTGGTCTGTATCTCCGGCCAGGTGCCTACGCATCTGATCGGCAACGACGCGTTCCAGGAATGCGACACCGTCGGCATCACGCGTCCCTGCACCAAGCACAATTGGCTGGTGCGCGACGTCAACGATCTCGCCAAGGTGCTGCATGAAGCCTTCTACGTCGCGACCTCCGGTCGTCCGGGTCCGGTGCTGGTCGACGTCCCCAAGGACGTGCAGTTCGCGACCGGCACCTATCATCCGCCGCGCAAGTCCGACGTGCACCGCTCCTACGCGCCGCGTCTGAAGGGTGATGCGACGCAGATCCGCAAGGCGGTGTCGCTGCTCGCCAATGCCAAGCGCCCCGTGATCTACAGCGGCGGCGGCGTCATCAATTCCGGCCCCGAGGCGACCAGGCTGTTGCGTGAGCTGGTCGAGGTCACCGGCTTCCCGATCACCTCGACGCTGATGGGGCTCGGTGCGTATCCGGCCTCGGGCAAGAACTGGCTCGGCATGCTCGGCATGCACGGCACCTATGAAGCCAACATGACCATGCATGATTGCGACGTCATGCTGTGCGTCGGCGCGCGGTTCGACGACCGCATCACCGGCCGCGTCGATGCGTTCTCGCCGGGCTCGAAGAAGATCCACATCGACATCGACCCGTCCTCGATCAACAAGAACATCCGTGTCGACGTGCCGATCATCGGCGATTGCGGCAACATCCTCGGCGACATCCTCCAGGTGTTCAAAGCGGAGGCGAAGAAGCCCGACGTCAAGTCGTGGTGGCAGCAGATCGCGCAGTGGCGTGCCCGCAACTCGCTCTATTACAAGAAGAGCAACGACGTCATCCTGCCGCAGCATGCGATCCAGAGCCTGTTCGAGCTGACGCGCGACAAGGATACCTACATCACGACCGAAGTCGGCCAGCACCAGATGTGGGCCGCGCAGTTCTACGGCTTCGAGGAACCGCACCGCTGGATGACGTCGGGCGGTCTCGGCACGATGGGGTACGGCCTGCCGGCGGCGATCGGCGTGCAGGTGGCCCATCCTGACAGCCTCGTCATCGACATCGCGGGCGATGCCTCGGTGCAGATGACGATGCAGGAGATGTCGACGGCCGTGCAGTACGAGCTGCCGATCAAGATCTTCATCCTGAACAACCAGTACATGGGCATGGTGCGGCAATGGCAGCAGCTGCTGCACGGCAACCGCCTGTCGCATTCCTATTCGGAGGCGCTGCCGGATTTCGTCAAGCTTGCGGAAGCCTATGGCGGCGTCGGCCTGCAGGTGCACAAGCCCGGCGATCTCGAGGGCGCCATCAAGGAGATGATCGCGGTGAAGCGACCGGTGCTGTTCGACTGCCGCGTCGCGGCACTCGAGAACTGCTTCCCGATGATCCCCTCCGGCAAGGCGCACAACGAGATGCTGTTGCCGGAGCAGGCCAACGACGAGGCCACCGCGAAGGCATTCGCCGGCGGCAAGGCGCTGGTGTGACGAAAGATATTTGAGGGGACGATCATGAACCAGCCCGCATCCGCCTATTTCATCGAGGACCGCCACGACCCCAACGAGACGCACACACTCGCCGTGCTCGTGCAGAACGAGCCTGGCGTGCTCGCGCGCGTCATCGGCCTGTTCTCGGGCCGCGGCTACAACATCGAGAGCCTCACGGTCTCGGAGACGGAGGCGCAGAAGCATCTGTCGCGCATCACCATCGTCACCACCGGCACGCCGATGGTGATCGCGCAGATCAAGAACCAGCTCGACCGCATGATCCCGGTCTACCAGGTCGTCGACATGACCCAGACCAAGCGCTCGATCGAGCGCGAGCTTGCGATGGTGAAGGTGCGCGGGCAGGGCGAGCACCGGGTCGAGGCGCTCAGGCTCGCGGATGCGTTCCGCGCCCGCGTGATCGATGCCACCACCGAGAGCTTTGTGTTCGAGATCACAGGCAATACTGACAAGATCAATCAATATATCGACCTGATGCGCCCGCTCGGCCTCGTCGAGGTGTCGCGCACCGGCGTTGCCGCGATCGGCCGCGGGCCTGAAGGGATGTGAGCCATGCTGGCGCGCGACTGGTACTATAACGAGCGGAATCGGATGGGCATCGGGCCCGCGGTGGCGTCGATCTACGACAGCCACGAGGATGCCGATTTGCGGGCGCGCGCCGCGCTGAAAACGCTCGGGGTCCAGCGCGGCTGGCGCATCGCCGACATCGGCTGCGGCAACGGCGTGCTTGCCACCGAAGCCGCCCTGATGGGCGCCGAGGTCGACGCCATCGACATCTCGCCGGCGATGCTGGCGCTCGCCGAGATCTACGCGCGTGACCGCAAGGCGCCGGTCCGCACCCAGTCGGCCGGCCTGCTCAGCTTTTCCTACCAGGCGGAGTCCTACGATCTGATCGTCAGCGAGTTCACGCTGCATCATCTGCCGGACTTCTGGAAGGCGGTTGCGATGTCGCGGATCTATCGCGCGCTGAAACCGGGCGCGAGCTTCTACCTGCGCGACATCGTTTATGCCTCGATGCCCGATGCCATCGAGCGCGACGTCGAGCAATGGGCCGATTTCCAGATCAAGAATCACGACTTTGCGCGCGACGGCGTCGTCACGCATATGCGCGACGAATATTCCACCTTCGGCTGGGTGATGGAGCGGATGCTGACCGATGTCGGCTTCATGCTGGTCTCGGCCGACTACCACGCCCCCATGCACGGCACCTATCTGCTGCGGAAACCAAAGGCCGGCGAGCAAGGCTAACAAGAATAACAGGGCTGCACGACGGTGCAGGACCGGGACCAACAATGAAGCCGGCCGACATCCTCATCGCGATCCTGGTTGCGATCATTTGGGGGCTTGCCTTCGTGGCGAGCCGGATCGCGCTCGACGAATTTTCGCCGGAGCTGATGACGGCGATGCGCTTTGCCATCGCCGCGCTGCCGTGCCTATTCATTCCCAAGCCGAAGGTCGCCTGGTCATTGCTGATCGCCATCAGCTTCACCTTGTTTCTCGGCCAGTTCCTGAGCCAGGCCTACGGCATCGCCCATGGCGTCCCCGTGGGGCTGACCAGCGTGGTGGTGCAGAGCCAGGCGTTGTTCACGATCGGCTTCGCCGCGATCGCTTTCGGGGAGCGGCCGACCCCGATGCAGTCGCTCGGCATCGGCATCGCCGCAGCGGGGCTTTTGATGATCTGCGGCACCGTCGGTTACGATTTCAGCGTCGGCGCCTTCGCAGTGCTGATGGTCGCGCCGATCTGCTTTGCCGTCGGCAATCTCCTGCTGCGGGGCGCCCGCGGTGCGCCGATGTTCGACTTGTTCGCCTGGCTATGCCTCACGTCCGCCGTGCCGCTGTTTGTGCTGACGCTGGTCGTCGACGGGCCGATGCCGACTTTTCAGTCGCTGATCCACATCTCGCTCACGGGCCTGATCTGCCTGCTCATGATCGGCGCCATCTCCACCAGCATCGCCTATTGGCTGTGGGGGCGGTTGCTCCGCGACTATCCGGCCGCCCAGGTGGTGCCGTTCGCCTTGCTGGTGCCGTTCGTGGGATCGGCCGCCTCCAGCATCGTGTTCGGCGAGCGGTTCGGACCCTTGCGTCTCGCCGGCATGCTTACCGTGATCGGCGGTATCGCCGTGATGGTGCTGGCGAAGCGTCCGCAAGTCCTGCCGAAGACCGCGTGAGGTGAGCATGTCGCAGTCGCTGTTCTATGCCTTCCTCGCCTTCATGACCGTGATGTATTTCACGCCAGGACCGAACAACATCATGCTGCTGTCGTCGGGGCTGACTTACGGCTTTCGCCGTACCATCCCGCACATCGCCGGCATCGTCATCGGCTTTGCCTTCATGGTCGCTGCCGTCGGCCTCGGGCTCGGCACCGTCTTTCTGTCCTACCCGATCCTCCAGAGCATCTTGAAATATGGCGGTGCGGTCTACCTGATCTATCTCGCCGCTGCGATCGCCATGTCCGGTCCGACCAGGCCGGGTGAGGGGAGTGGCCGCGGCCCGATGACGTTCTGGGGCGCGGCCATGTTTCAGTGGATCAACGCCAAAGGGTGGGTGATCGTGATCGGCACCATCACGGCCTATGCAGCGATCGCCCAATTCCCGCTCAATATCGCGATCCAGACCGTGATCAGCCTGCTCATCGGGACGGTCTCGACGGTGATCTGGGCGCTGTTCGGCACCGCGCTGCGCCCGGTCCTGACCTCCGAGCGGCTGGTTCGCGCCTTCAACATCCTGATGGCGGTTCTGCTGCTCGCGTCCCTCTACCCCGTCTTCATGGATGCATGATGCCGCAGATTTCCATGCAGAAACGGGTTTCCCAGGGGCCCTAAAATGCTCTAGACAGCCTCCGAAATCCGTCAATTCGCCTTCGAAAGACTAACCATCGGCCGATTCCGGCCCCCGAACGAGGAAACGACTATGCGTGTTTATTACGATCGCGACGCCGACCTGAACCTGATCAAGGGCAAGAAGGTCGCCATCGTCGGCTATGGCAGCCAGGGCCACGCCCATGCGCTCAACCTCAAGGACTCCGGCGTCAAGGAAGTCGCCATCGCGCTGCGCAAGGACTCCGGCTCGGTGAAGAAGGCGGAAGCGGCCGGCTTCAAGGTGATGGAAGTCGCCGAAGCCGCCAAATGGGCCGACCTTGTCATGATGCTGACCCCGGACGAGCTCCAGGGCGACATCTATCGCGAGCACCTGCACGACAACATGAAGAAGGGCGCCGCCCTCGTCTTCGCACACGGCCTCAACGTCCACTTCAATCTGCTCGATCCGCGCGCCGACCTCGACGTGCTGATGATCGCCCCGAAGGGCCCCGGCCACACCGTGCGCTCGGAGTATCAGCGCGGCGGCGGCGTGCCCTGCCTGATCGCGATCGCCAAGGACGTCTCGGGCAACGCCCATGACCTCGGCCTGTCCTACGCCTCGGCGGTCGGCGGCGGCCGTGCCGGCATCATCGAGACCACCTTCAAGGAAGAGTGTGAGACCGATCTGTTCGGCGAGCAGGTCGTGCTCTGCGGCGGCCTGGTCGAGCTGATCAAGGGCGGCTACGAGACCCTGGTCGAGGCCGGCTACGCGCCGGAGATGGCCTATTTCGAGTGCCTGCACGAAGTGAAGCTGATCGTCGACCTGATCTATGAAGGCGGCATCGCCAACATGAACTACTCGATCTCCAACACCGCCGAGTATGGCGAGTACGTCACCGGCCCGCGCATCATCACCGACGAGACCAAGAAGGAGATGCGGAAGGTGCTGGCCGACATCCAGGGCGGCAAGTTCGCCCGCGACTGGATGCTCGAGAACAAGGTCAACCAGACCTCGTTCAAGGCGACCCGCGCCAAGCTCGCCGCGCACCCGATCGAGGAAGTCGGCGCGAAGCTGCGCGACATGATGCCCTGGATCAAGAAGGGCGCGCTGGTCGACAAGTCGAAGAACTAAGCCGTCGTTTCCCGGACGCAGCGCATCACGCAAATGGTGCGCTGCTGATCCGGGCGCCATTGCGGCTCCTGGATTCCAGCTCTGCTGCCCCTTCGCACCATCGCTATTTTCCGCCATGATTGCGGGAGCCTTGAGGGGAGGGCATCATGCGATCTGTCGTCGTGACCGGCGCGTCCACCGGCATCGGCTGGGCCGTTGCGAAATTCCTGATCGGGCGCGGCTATCGTGTGTTCGGCAGCGTCCGCAAGCAGGCCGATGCCGATCGGCTTGCCGGTGAATTGGGCACGAACTTCACGCCGCTCTTGTTCGACGTCACCGATGAGGCCGCCGTGCTGGCCGCCGCACGCCAAGTGCGTGAGGCGGTGGGCGGCGAGACGCTCGCGGGTCTCGTCAACAACGCGGGCATCGCGGTCGCCGGTCCCGTCCTCGAATTGTCGGCTGACGATTTCCGCCGCCAGATGGACGTCAACGTCATCGGCCCTGTGATCGCGACAAAGGCGTTCGGGCCCTTGCTCGGTGCGGACCCATCTCTGAAAGGACCGAAGGGCCGGATCGTGATGATCGGCTCGGTCGCGGGCAGGAACGGCAATCCGCTGTCGGCGCCCTATTGCACCTCCAAGCACGCCATCGAGGGACTGTCGGAGAGCCTGCGCCGTGAGCTGATGCTGTTCGGCATCGACGTCATCATCGTCGCCCCCGGCGCGGTGAAGACGCCGATCTGGAGCAAGGCCGAACAGATCGATCTCTCCGTCTATAAGAACTCGCCCTATCTGCCGGCGCTGAACAAAGTGATGGCTTTCATGATGGACCTCGGCGCCAAGGGCCTGCCCGCCGAGCGCATAGCCGAAGTCGTGTTCGAAGCGCTGACGGCGGCAAGCCCCAAGGTGCGCTACCAGATCACGCCGGACCCGCTGCGCCATCTGATCGGCGCCGTGCTCCCGAAACGGACGGTCGACCGCATCATCGCCAAGCGGCTCGGGCTGCTGCCGCCGGGATGACCGGCGTTCAGTTCGCCCGCAGGCCTGTCCCGCGGAGCCTGCCTGTCCTCGATGCCGTGCGCCCGGCCCCCGCCTGACCATATCCGGCAACCCCCGTGTGCTGGTGCGCTGCAACCGGGCGCTGGCGGAGCGTGGTGGCGGCACACGGTCCCACGTCGCAGGCGGGTCCTCCTCTGCGTGCGGCCCATTGTCTTTCACTAACAATAACCGAAGGTCGAATCGCCGCACGCGTTGCCTGACCGTGACTGTTCCATTACAATTTTATGACACGGTGCAGGCTTCCGGCTGCGCCGGGCGCCGCTAGCCGAATTATGGGTCGGCCGGACGGCTTGGCATCACCGCGCCGGACCAGTTGCGTGTCGTCGATGGCGTCCGCGCCGAATCCAGGTCCTTCTGCCACGACCGCCGTGCTGGCGAGCGTCGCCGCGCTCGGCATCTGGCGGCTGCTCGCAGTGGCTGCGCCGCATTTCGCGGCGCTGGCGCTGATGTACGAGACTGAGACCGATTTCGGCTCGCGCCTCTCCTTCGCGCTGGCCTGGGGAATCCTTAATTTCTTCTGGATCACGCTGCTGCGGCGGCCGGCACTGTCGGGCGCACTGTCGCTGACCATGGTCGTGGTGCTGGTGCTGCTGTCGCGGCTCAAGCACGACATCGTTCAGATGACCGTCAACTTCATCGACCTGATGATGATCGACCGCGACAGCGTCGCATTCCTGTTCACGATCTTCCCGAATCTGCGCTGGTCGGTGATCCTGGCCGGCCTCGTCACGCTGCCGCTGATGTATGCGCTGTGGTGGCTCGACCCTTTTCGCATCCGCCGCCTGCCGGCGCTGGCCTGCAAGCTCGCCTGCCTGGCCGCGCTGGTCGGCTATTCGCTCTCCCATCCGGAAGAAGCCTGGCGCGGCTATTACGACGACGGCTATCTCTCGAAGTTCTTCCGCTCCGGCGTCAGTTCGGTTTCCGACTTCGTGCAATACGGCTTCATGGAATCGGCCGCCTCCACCAACGAGCACCTCAACATGCCGCTGGTCGATGCCTGTCATCCCGCGGGCCGCCGGCCCAACATCATCATGATCCATGATGAATCGAGCTTCGACATCCGCGCTGCGGATGGCATCAAAGTGCCGCCGCGTTATGGCGACCACTTCAAGTCCTGGGACGGCAGGCAGCGCACCTTCCTCGCCGAGAGCAATGGCGGCCCGAGCTGGTTCACCGAATACAACGTGCTGGCCGGGCTCTCCTCCCGCTCGTTCGGCCGCTTCGCCTATTTCGTGACGCGCATCGCCTCGAACCGCGTCGAGCGCGGCCTGCCGCTGGCGCTGCGCCGCTGCGGCTACGACACGATGTCGCTCTATCCCGCCTATGGCGGCTTCATGGGCGCGCGCAGCTTCCAGATGACGACCGGCATCGAACGCTTCCTGGATTCCAAGGATCTCGGCGCCAAGGACGTGGAGCCCGACTCCTTCTTCTACGACAAGGCGCTCCAGCTGATGGGCCAGCAGCCGCCGAACAAGCCGCTGTTCACCTTCATCTATCTCGGCGCCAATCATTTCCCCTGGGAGACGCGCTTCCGTTCCGACCTGCTGCCGAATTGGCGCGCGCCGGGCAACACGCCGTCCATCGACGAATATCTGCGCCGTCAGGCCATCAGCGCCGAGCAGTACAAGGCATTCGTCGCCGGCCTGAAGAAGAATTTCCCCGGCGAGCCTTTCCTGATCGTGCGCTACGGCGACCACCAGCCGGAGTTCGCGCCTGCTATCCTCGAGCCCGGACTCGACGAAGGTGCTCTCGGCAAGAAGCTCGACGCTTACGATCCGCGTCTCTACGCGACGTATTACGCGATCGACGCCGTCAATTTCGAGCCGGTGAAGACTGAAGCCGTGATGGACACCGTTGACGGTCCCTATCTGCCGCTGGTGATCCAGGAAGCCGCCGGCATCCCGCTCGATCCATCCTTCGCCGAGCAGAAGGAGATCATGCTCCGCTGCAAGGGCATCTTCTACGGCTGCAAGGACGGTGCCGAGGCGCGGCGGCTGAACCGGTTGCTGATCGATTCGGGGATGATCCGGGGACTTTAGCGAGTCTACTGCCTTGCGCTGCACGAAGAGGTATGGCTGTGCGCCGGGGTGGTGCCAGGCGCGGAGGCTTGCCGACCAGAAAACCCCGCATCGTCAGCTATCAGCCGCATCCGCTCGCTTTCCAAGCCTGAACTGGTGTAGTCGAGCGCGCGTCGATCACTCCGATGGCTTGACACCGAGTTCGCGCAAGATGCGCAGCATCACATCACTGTCGCGCTTGAAGATGCGATGGGTCGTCTCGAAATCGGTGGGAGAAGACAGCAGAAAGTTGCTCAGCATTTGCTGGACCTTCGGGTCTGATCCGGCCTGGATCAACATCGGCGAGAGTTGCTCCACGATCTCCTTTGGCGTGCCGATCGGCACGGCGAAGGTCGTGAACGCGCGTAGCTCATAGAAGTCACCGATGGCACCTTGCTCCGTCATGGTCAGCGTGTCGGGATAGGGCGGTAGCCTGCTGCCAACAACTCCGATCAGGTTTCCCGTTCCCGCCTGGATGACGGGCGCTGCTGCGGCATAACTTCCTGCGGCGCCATCCAGCGTCTGTCCGGCAAGGTCATTCCACATCGGCGCCTCACCGCGGTACTGGATGACTTGAAACCGAATGCCGTATTGCTTCGCGATCGTTTCAATGAGGACGTGCGGCGTGGAGCCTACGCCGTAGGATCCCCAGTTCAGGCTGCCGACCTTGTTAGCATATTCGATGAATTCACGAAGATTGGTCGCTCCCGTCTTCTTGGCCGCGACCACCGGACCGCCGGCGCCGCTGACCATCGTCAGATAGATGAAGTCCCGTTCGGGATCATAAGGAAGTTCTTTCACCGTGATACGGTTCTGGATGAGTGACGAAGAGATCGTGCAGAGGATGGTGGTGCCATCGGGCTCGGCGCGTTTTGCTTCAGTCACGCCGATGACGCCGCCCGCGCCGGCCCTGTTTTCGACGATGACCGGCTTTCCCACCTGCCGCGCCAGGTAGTCACCGAAAGCTCGCGCGATGCCGTCCGTCTGGCCGCCAGGTGGATATGGTACGACTATACGAAGTGATCGGTTCGGCCACGCGGATTGCGCTTGCGTCTTCCCGAAAGGGGCGAACAACACTGCCGCCGATCCAGCTACGAATGATCGCCGTGCCAGCTTTTTCATTTTTCCTGCCCTTAGCGCTTTTGATTTTTTCTTTGTTCGGCCGCGAGGGGGTGCGCAAGCTCACCGCCCAGCTATGTGAAAACTATCACGGCGAGCTCATTCAAGCGACGTTCGCTGAGGTGACATTTCGGCACACGGACCGCATCGGCCGAGCGGTCGTCGAGTGTAGTTATGTTGATCGGCACCCTCGCTGGGAAGGCTGGTACGGGTGCTTCCGGCCGCAACTCTGAAGGCCGGAAGTATCGCACCCTACCGCCCGCCGACCTTGTCCCACAACCACCTCGCCACCGCATCCGGTGAGGAGTTCGCATCATTGCCGCTGGCGCGCAAATTTGCTTCGCGCATGGTGGCGATGTCGATCTTGCCGAGCAGCAGCTTGAGCGCCGTCTCGAGCCGCTCGTCGCCGGAGCGCTTGGGCGCCAGCAGCAGAATCGCGTCATAGGGCGGAATCGCGTGCCTGGGATCGTCGAGCGTGACGAGGTCGTACTTTGCGATCAGGCCGTCGCTGGTGTAGCCGGCGATGACGTCGACCTCACCGCTGGCGACCGCCGCATACATGAAATCCGGCTGCATCTGGCGCTGCGCGCGGAATTGAAGACCATAGGCTTTTTGCAGCGCCGCCCATTCGGGGCGCGAGAAGAACTCATAGTCGCCGGCGATCGACATCGTCGATGTGTGCGCGGCGAGATCGGCGATGGTACGGATGCCAAGCGCCTCGGCGCGCCTGCGCGGCATCACCAGCGCATAGGCGTTCTCGAAGCCGAGCTCGCCGAGCAGGGTGATGTTCTCCTTTGCGAGCGCGGCCTTCAGCTCCGCGAGCAACTCCGCGCGCGGCTTGATATCGGTGCGGTGAAGCTGATTGGCCCAAAGCGTGCCGGAATAATCGACATAGAGATCGATGTCGCCGGCCTTCAGCGCCTCGAAGATGACGCTGGAGCCGAGGCCCGATCTTGCGCTCGCGGAAAGACCTGCGGCCTGGAGACGATCCCGCAGCAGGGCCGACAGCACATATTGCTCGGCGAAGGTCTTGGCGCCGACGATATAGCCCTGCGACGAGCGCCCCATCGTCGGCACCAGCGCCGCCGTGACGAGCGCCGCGATCCCGACGCCGCCGAGCGCTGCGCGCAGACGACTGCGATAGCGCAGGCCGTTCTCGATCAGGCCAAGCAGCTGGTCGACGGCGAGCGCGAGCAGGGCCGAGGCGAGACAGCCGAACAGCACGAACACCCAGTTCTGGGTCTGGAGCCCGGCGAAGATGTAATTGCCGAGGCTGGTCTGCCCGATCGGCGTCGACAGCGTCGCCGTGCCGATTACCCACACGGCGGCGGTGCGGATGCCCGCCATCATCACCGGCAGCGCCAGCGGCAGCTCGACCATGACCAGCGACTGCCGCGCGGTCATGCCAACGCCTTTGGCGGCTTCGGTCAACGCCGGATCGATCCCGTTGAGCCCGGTGATGCCGTTGCGCAGCACCGGCAGCATCGAATAGAGCGCCAGCGCCAGCACGGCCGGCAGGAAGCCGAAGGCGGAGAAGGAAAAGCCGAACCAGGCGAGCGTTAACGAAGCGGCCAGCAGCAGCAGCGGATAGAACAGCGCAAGCAGCGCAAGTCCGGGCACCGTCTGCACAATGCTGGCAAGCGCAAGCAGGATGTTGCGCGGCGTCGGGCGGTTGCGCGTGAGGATGGCCAGCGGAAGGCTGACGACCAGACCAAGCGCCAGCGCGGCAAGGCTCACCCGCACGTGATTGCCGAGATAATCGGGCAGATGCGACAGCGCCTCGCCCCAGCGCGGGTCGGACAAGATGCTCATGCCGCACCGCTCGCCGGCAGCAGCGCGTTCAGCCGTTCGACCTGGCGTCGGGGCGTGCGTAACAGCTCCAGCACATAGGGCTCGCCGCTCGTCGAGAGCTGCGCGGGCGTGCCCTGCGCCAGCAGCTTGCCATCACGCATCACAGCGATGCGGTCGGCGAGCAGGATCGCCTCCGTCATGTCATGGGTGATCATGACGGTGGTCAGGCCGAGCTTGCGATGCAGCGACCAATAGTCCTCGCCGAGCGCATCACGGGTGAGGGGAT
>NZ_JXJM01000001.1:5093115-5095356 GCF_001593325.1 Bradyrhizobium sp. DOA1 | reverse complement strand
CGAACGGCTCGTCCATCAGCACGATGCGGGGCTTTGCCGCGAGCGCCCGGGCCACGCCGACACGCTGGCGCTGGCCGCCGGACAGCGCCGCCGGCAGCCGGTCGCGGTGCGCGGCACGGTCGAGCTGCACGAGCTCGAGCAGTTCGTCGACGCGGGCGGCGATGTCCGCTGCCGGCGCGCCCAGAAGTTTCGGCGTGATCCCGATGTTCTCGGCAACGCTCAAATGCGGAAACAGCCCGCCGGCCTGGAACACGTAGCCGATGCGCCGCCGCAGCGCGACCGGATCGACGTTTCGGACGTTCTCAGCCTCCACCATGATCGTGCCGCCGTCAGCCTCGATCAGCCGGTTGGCGAGCCGCAGCAGCGTCGTCTTGCCCGAGCCCGACCCACCGACGACGGCCACGAACTCGCCCTCGGCGATGTCGAGCGAGATCTCATCGACAGCCTTGAGCCGGCCGAAGCTCTTGGTGACGTGCTGGTAGCTGATCGCCAGCTTGGAGGGCATCGATTGCAGACTCGTTGTTACCCTTCCCCTGGAGGGTAAGGGCCGGCAAGCCCCATGCGTAGCACGCTTAGCCGATTGATTGAACTTGGCGGCGCAAGCGGCTAAGGCATCGGGCAAATTCGGAGGGAATACATGACGCCTACGGCAGTGGCGCTGGAAGACGCCAAGGTTGCGTTCCGTCTCGGGGACGGCCGGGTCTATACTGCGGTCGAAGAAGCGCATCTCAAGGTGGCGCAAGGCGAGTTCGTCGCCATCGTGGGGCCCACGGGGTGCGGGAAATCGACGCTGCTCAACGTTGCCGCGGGCCTGCTCAAGCCCGCCGCCGGCCGTGTCACGATCTTCGACCGGCCGCTCGCGGGGCTGAACCGCGATGCCGGATACCTGTTCCAGGCCGACGCGTTATTCCCGTGGAAGACCGCGCTCGACAACGTCGCGATCGGGCTCGAGATCAAGGGGACGCCGCGCACTGAAGCGCTGCCGCGGGCGCAGAAATGGCTGACCTCCGTCGGCCTCGGCGCCTTCGCGAACCGCTATCCGCACATGCTCTCCGGCGGCCAGCGCAAGCGCGTGGCGCTGGCGCAGGTCTTGATCCGCGATCCGAAGATCCTGCTGATGGACGAGCCGTTCGGGCCGCTCGATGCGCAGACGCGCCAGGTTATGGGCAATCTGCTGCTCGAGCTCTGGAATGCCGACCGCAAGGCCGTGCTGTTCGTCACTCACGACCTCGAAGAGGCGATCGCGCTCGCCGACCGCGTTGTGATCATGTCGGCGGGGCCGTCCTCGCGCATCATCGGCGACTGGCGCGTCAGCCTGCCGCGCCCGCGCGACATTTTCGAGGTGCGGCTCGACAAGGAATTCCACGCACTGCATCGCGAGATCTGGAGCGTGCTCAAGGACGAGGTGATGAAGGGTTACGCCCAATCCACGAACGCGGCGGAGGCAGTCTGATGTCTCGTCCGACGCTGCTTGCGCTGCAAATCCTGGTCGCGGTCATCTTCATCGTGCTGTGGCAGGTGCTGACGACCGTTCCCGTGTTCGGCAAGATCCTGCTGCCGCCGTTCTTCTTCTCGAACCCGCTCGACGTGTTCAGCCAGATCGTGAAGTGGTTTTCGTCCGGCGTGATCTGGAAGCATCTCGGCATCACGCTGGCGGAATCGATCCTCGCTTTCGTGATTGGATCGCTCGGCGGCGTGCTGGTCGGCTTCTGGTTCGCGCGCCAGCCGCTGGTCGCAGCCGTGTTCGATCCCTATGTGAAGATGGTCAACGCGCTGCCACGCGTCGTGCTGGCGCCGATCTTCGCGCTGTGGCTCGGGCTCGGCATCTGGTCCAAGGTCGCGCTCGGCGTGACGCTGGTGTTCTTCATCGTCTTCTTCAACGTCTATCAGGGCGTGAAGGAGGTCAGCCGCACCGTGCTCGACAACGGCCGCATGCTCGGCATGAGCGAGCGGCAATTGATGCAGCACGTCTATTGGCCCTCGGCGCTGTCCTGGATGTTCTCCTCGCTGCACACCTCGGTCGGCTTCGCCGTGGTCGGCGCGGTCGTCGGCGAATATCTCGGGTCGGCGGCCGGGCTCGGCTATCTGATCCAGCAGGCCGAGGGCATCTTCGACGTCGCCGGCGTGTTCGCCGGCATGTTCGTGCTGTCCGCCTTCGTCATCCTGATCGACTTTGGGGTGACGCTGGTGGAGCGCAGGTTGCTGGTGTGGCGGCCGACCGCGTCGGACGGGCGTGGCTAG
>NZ_JXJM01000001.1:5089127-5093072 GCF_001593325.1 Bradyrhizobium sp. DOA1 | reverse complement strand
TGAAAGCAAGAGCTCAATCCAGCAGCTTGGTGTCGTCGGGCGCCTGCGGCGGGGTCTTGATCGCGATCGCCTTGACCTGGCCGCTGATCGGCTTGGTGCCGCCGTGCGGCGTGCCCTTCGGGATGATCACGAGGTCGCCGGGCTTCACCGTGACCTCCTTGTCGCCGAGCCAGATCGTGCCGGTGCCGTCCAGGATGTACTGGATCTCGTTGGTGTTGGGATGCATGTGCTTGGGCACGTTGCCGACCTGGATCGAGATGGTGGCACCATCGGCGCTGGCGAACATCTTGGAACGATAGCCGACGGCGTTGGCGGGACCGAGCGCATCGCCCTGCATCTCGCCGGTGTGGATGATCTGCGCGGTGATGTTCTCGGCGGCGAGCGCCGGCCGCAGCAGGTGGGTTGCGCCGGATCCGGCGGCAAAGGCGGCGGCGATCGACAGACCGGCAACAAAGCGATTCATGGATGATCCTCCCCATCTGGAATTGTTCTTGTCCGGACATGCTATTGCGTGGGAACGCCGATGACCAGCCCAGTTCGGCAGCGCTTCTCAAGCCAGCCCCGCTGCTCTATGGTGCCGCCGGCCGAACGGAGGAAACCAATGAAGAACACGATTGCCAGGCTCGCCGGCGCGCTGCTTGCGCTGACGCTCACCACCTCGCTTGCCGCGGCGCAAAGCAAGGTCACGGTCGCGATCGGCGGCGGTGCCTGCCTTTGCTATCTGCCGACGGTGCTGGCCAAGCAGCTCGGCGAATACGAGAAGGCCGGCCTCAATGTCGAACTGGTAGACCTCAAGGGCGGCTCGGATGCGCTGAAAGCCGTGCTCGGCGGCAGCGCCGACGTCGTCTCCGGCTATTTCGACCATTGCGTCAATCTCGCCGCGAAGAAGCAGGAGCTCCAGTCCTTCGTGGTCTATGACCGCTATCCCGGCCTCGTGCTGGTGGTCGCGCCATCGCGCACCAACGACATCAAGTCAGTCAAGGATCTCGCCGGCAAGAAGGTCGGCGTCAGTGCGCCCGGCTCTTCCACCGACTTCTTCCTCAAATACATGCTCAAGAAGAACGGCCTCGATCCTACCAGCGTCGCCGTGATCGGCGTCGGCCTCGGCGCCACTGCCGTCGCCGCCATGGAGCAGGGCCAGATCGATGCGGCCGTGATGCTCGATCCCTCCGTCACCGTGCTCCAGGGCAGCCACAAGGATCTGCGCATCCTTTCCGACACCCGCACCCAGAAGGACACGCTCGAGACGTTCGGCGGCGAATATCCGGGCGGCGCGCTGTACACGACGACGGCCTGGATCAACAGCCACGAGAAGGAGACGCAGGCGCTCACCAATGCGATCCTGGCAACGCTCGCCTGGATCCATTCGCACACGCCGGAGGAGATCATGGCGAAGATGCCGGAGCAGATGGTCGGCAAGAACAAGGAGCTTTATCTCGCCGCTCTGAAGAACACGATCCCGATGTTCTCCGAAAACGGCAAGATGGATCCGAAGGGCGCGGAGGCCGTGCTTGCGGTGTTCAGCGTCGGCTCGCCGGAGGTGGCGAATGCCAAGATCGACCTCAGCAAGACCTTCACCAACAAATTCGTCGATCAGGCCAAGAAGACGACCGGGAATGCCAAATAGCTGACGCGAAGGCGAGATAGTCGGGCGTCATGACGTCACCGGTCATTCATCGCGTCACGACGCTCGATCTTGCCGTGCGGCCAATCCCGTGGCCGTTCGCGGAGCAACGCAGCGCCGAGATCGCGGCGCATTTCGCCGAGAAGCAGCGCGAACGGCCGAAGATCTGGAACGGCCGCGTCCTGCTCGGGCGCGATGCCGTATTCGCGGGCGGCCATCTCGTTGCGACCTATTTCGAGACCGATTTCGCCAGCTTCCTCGCCTGGCGCGACTGGGGCTTTCCTGATACGGCCGTGTTCAACGGCTTCGGCATGGGTGCGCTGCGCACCTCCGACGGCGCCTTCATCATGGGCGAGATGGCGCAGCACACCGCCAATGCGGGCCGCATCTATTTCCCATCAGGGACGCCCGACCTCGGCGACGTCACGGATGGCGCCCTGGACGTTCCCGGCAGCGTCGTCCGCGAGATTGCGGAGGAGACCGGGCTGACCGCCGAGGACTACACGGCGGAGGCGGTTTGGCACTGCGTCGTCTCCGGCCGCGCGATTGCGATGATTCGGGTCCTCAACCTGGACATGCCGGGCGAGGAGGCCCGCGCCCGGATCGAAGCCAACCTCGCGCGCGAGGACGAGCCCGAGCTGTCCGCCATTCATCTCGTGCGCGGAATGAGCGATCTCACGCCGACCATGCCGCGATTTGTCACGGCCTTTATTGCGCAGCAGTTCGCCTCCCGCTGACGCGCGAGGCTTGACATCGCTTCGCGCAGCCCATGTGATGGGCAAAAAACAAAACCAACAAGAATGCGATGCACAATCGCCCAGGGAGGTTTTGATGCGCATGGCTGCCCGTTTGCTGGGTGGGCTCTTGGTCGCGATATCAGCGACGGGCCTGACGGTTTCCGCCGAGGCTCAGGAGAAGAAGATCAAGATCGGCGTCGTCTTTGATCTGACCGGGCCTCTCGCCGGCGGTGGCTCCGAGCTCGGCTATATCGGCGCAAAGATCATCCTCGACCATTTCGCCAAGACCGGCGTCGAAGGCTACAAGGTCGAAGCCGTCTATGCGGATGCGCAGAGCAAGCCCGACATCGCCATCAACGAATCCGTCCGCCTGCTCGAGCAGGAGAAGGTCGACATGGTGCTCGGCTTCTTCTCCTCGGCACAATGCGTGCCGGTGGCCGCTCGCGTCGAGCAGCTCAAGAAGTTCATGTGGATGACGACCTGCATCTCGTCGGCCGTGTTCAACGACAAAGGCTACAAATACGTGTTCCGGCCGCAGGCCAGCGGCGACCAGTTCGGCATGATGACGGTGGATTTCATCGCGCAGAATGCCAAGGAGAAGCTCGGCAAGGAGCCGAAGGACCTGCGCGTCGCCATCATCCACGAGGACGGCGCCTATGGCGTCGACGTCTCCAAGGGCAACGAGGCCGGGGCGAAGAAGGCTGGCTTCAACGTCGTGCTGAAGGAGGGCTATTCCGCCACCGCTCCTGATCTCTCCGCGCTGGTGACCAAGCTGAAGCGCGCCAAGCCGGACGTGATCTTCCACACCGGCTACAACCCCGACATTACGCTGCTGCTGCGCCAGGCCCGCGAGCAGGGCCTGAAGTTCGGCGCGCTGATGGGGCATGGCGCCGGCTACGGCGTCTATGAGAAGCTGAAGGAGGGCATGGGCGCGGACGCCACCTACATCTTCAACGCCGATCCGATCTCGATCTGGCTTGCGAACCAAAAGGCCATGGATCCGAAGCTCCCGCCCGTGATCAAGATGGTCGGCGACGAGTTCGACAAGGTCAGGCCGGGCGTTGCCATCCGCTCCGCCCATGTCGGCATCGGCGCCTCCAACACCTACGTCTTCATGTCCGACGTCCTGCCGCGCGCAATCAAGAAGTATGGCGGTGTCGACCCCGAGGCGCTGCGCAAGGCGGCGCTCGACACCGACATCCCCGAAGGCGGCACCATGCTAGGCTTCGGCGTGAAGTTCTATGGCGAGGGCACGCCGATGGCCGGACAGAACGAGCGCTCGTTCCCGGTCGTGATCCAGTACATCGACGACAAATCCTCCGTGGTGTGGCCCAAGAGCCAGGCGCAGCGCGAGGCGGTGCTGCCGCTGCCGAAAGGCACCACCTACAGCAACCAGTAGCGGCGGGGGGCTGCGGTGTTGGAAGTCAGCGGACTGGTGAAGCGGTTTGGCGGCTTCACGGCCGTCAACAACGTCTCGTTCCGGGTCGACCAGGGCGAGATCCTCGGCCTGATCGGACCCAACGGATCGGGCAAGAGCACGATCTTCAACATGCTCTCCGGCACGCTGGCGCCGAGCTCCGGATC
>NZ_JXJM01000001.1:5069053-5088761 GCF_001593325.1 Bradyrhizobium sp. DOA1 | reverse complement strand
GCCTGCCGCCGCACCGGATCATCAACCGCGGCATCGGCCGCACCTTCCAGATCCCGCGTCCCTTCCGCCGCCTCACCATCTTCGAAAACGTCGCGCTCGCCGGCTTCTACGGGCAAGGCCGGCACAGCCGCGTCAAGGCCGAGGAAGCGGCCGAACGGTCACTGGCGATGGTCGGCCTGCCGACCGACCGCCATGCCAGCGTCGATGGCTTGGGGGCCGCCGGCCTGAAGAAGCTCGAACTTGCGAAAGCGCTCGCCACCGCGCCGCAGCTGCTGCTCGCCGACGAGAGCCTGGGCGGTCTCGACGAGGCCGAGATGGACCAGGCCGCGGACATGCTGCGCAACATCCGCGACGAGCTCGGCATCACCATCATCTGGGTCGAGCACATCATGGGCGTGCTGATGCGCGTCGTCGATCGCGTCATGGTGCTCGATCACGGGGAGAAGATCTCGGAAGGCCTGCCGAGCGCAGTTGCGGGCGATCCGCGCGTCATCGAGGTCTATCTCGGCACCGATGCCGAGACCACGCAGGCCGCGGCCGCCGAAGCGCGGCGCCGGGCAGGAGGCTAGCCGATGCTGGAGCTCCGCGGCGTCAATGCCGGCTATGGCACATTCCAGGCGCTATTCGGCGTCAACCTTGATGTCAAGGCCGGCGAGGCCGTCGGCGTCATCGGCCCAAACGGCGCCGGCAAGACCACCCTGATGCGCGTCATCTCCGGCCTGATCCGGCCCTCGCGCGGCGCGATCAAGATGGAGGGCGTCGACCTCGTGGCGACGCCTTCGCACAAGATCGTCAGCCTCGGCATTGCCCATGTGCCGGAGAACCGCCGGCTGTTTCCGCAGCTCACGGTCGACGACAATCTCAAGATGGGCGCCTTCATGAAGGAGGCGCGCGGGCACTATGCCGAGCGGCTCGAGGTCGTGTTCGACCTGTTCCCACGCCTGAAGGAGCGGCGACACCAGATGGCCGGCACTATGTCCGGCGGTGAGCAGCAGATGTGCGCGATCGGCCGCGCCATGATGTCCAATCCGAAGCTGCTGCTGCTGGATGAACCGTCAGCCGGCCTTGCGCCGGTCGTGGTGCAGCAGGTGTTCGAGCTGGTGAAGCGGATCCGCGCCAGCGGCCTGACCGTGCTGATCGTCGAGCAGAACGTGCAGCAGGTGCTGAAAGTGGTCGACCGCGCCTATCTGATCGAGGCGGGCACGATCAGGGCGTCCGGCACCTCGGCCGAGATGCTGGCGAGCGACACGGTCAAGGAAGCATATCTCGGGGTGTGAGGGGGCATGCAGGCATTTCTGGACGTCTTCGACATCTATTTGCTGGAGGCCGTGATCAATGGCATCCTGCTCGGCGGCGTGCTGGCGCTGCTGGCGCTCGGCCTCAACCTGATCTTCGGCGTCATCGACGTGACCTGGATCTGTTACGCCGAGCTCGTGATGATCGGCATGTACGGCATGTACTTCATGGTGCAGTATTACGGCGTCAGCTATTTTGTCGCCGCGCCGCTCACCGTGGTGCTGGTCGCCGTGCTCGGTGCGGCCCTGCATTACCTGGTGATCGCGCCGCTGCTCACTGCGCCGCCGATCAACCAGCTGCTCGCGACCGGCGGCGTGCTGTTCGTGCTGCAGAGCTTTGCCACCGTCGCCTTCGGCATCGACTTCCGCAATCTCGGCATCCGCCTGCCGGTGCTCGCCTTCGGCGAGATGAATTTCAGCTATGCGCGGCTGCTGTCGTTCGTGGCCGCGCTGGTCGGCATGGTCTGTGTCTATCTCTTCATGACGCGGACTTTCACCGGCACCGCGATCCGCGCCATCTCGCAGGACCGGCAGATCATGGCGCTGATGGGCGTCGACACCAGGCGGATCTATCTGATCACCTCGGCGCTCGGCGGCGCCCTGGCCGGGCTCGCCGCGTGCCTCCTGGTGCTGCAATATGACGTGCATCCCTTCGTCGGTCTCTCCTTCGGGCCGATCACCTTCCTGATCTGCGTGCTCGGCGGCCTCGGCAATTTCATCGGCGGCTTCATCGCCGCCTTCGTGTTCGCGGAGATCATCTCGCTCGGCGGCCTGTTCTCCGACCTCGAATGGGGCTACGTGCTCGCCTTCGCGTTCTTCATCGTCATGATGTTCATCCGGCCCGCGGGCCTTTTGGCGAGGCGCCGATGATGGGGCAGGGGCGGCTTGCGGCGTGGGGGATCGGATTGGCGGCGCTGGTGGCGCTGCCCTTTGTCTATCGCGATCCCTATCATCTGCACATCCTGGTGCTGATCCTGATCTGGTCGTTCGCCTACACGTCATGGTCGATGATGGGGCGGTTCGGCCTCGTCTCGCTCGGGCATGGCGGCTTCATGGGCATCGGCGCTTATGTCACCGCGCTTCTGTGGAATCATCTCGGCCTGTCGCCCTGGATCGGCATCCCCATCAGCATGGTCGCGGCCGGCGCGCTGGCGCTGATCGTCGGCTATCCCTGCTTTCGCTTCCGCATCACCGGGCATTATTTCGTGCTGGTGACGCTGGCGCTGTCCGGCATCGTGCTCCAGGTCATCACCGCGACCCGCGACTATACCGGCGGCTCGCTCGGCTACACGCCGAACCGCGCGTCCGGCAACAGGCTGGTGGCGTTGCAATTCGACGACAAGACGACGTGGTACCTGATTGCGCTCGCGGTCTGGCTGTTCGGCATCGTGGTCTGGCACTGGGTCGATCGCAGCATGGCGCGCTATGCGCTGGAGGCGATCTCGGAGGACGAGGACGCCGCCGCTGCGGCCGGCGTCGACGTCACCGCGGAGAAGCTGAAGATCACGCTGCTCAGCGCGGTGATGACGGCGCTCGCCGGCGCAATCTACTGCCAGTATCAGATGTTCATCACGCCCGACACCGTCAGCGGCATCGCGGTGTCGCTGCAGATGGTGTTTGCGGCGATCGTCGGCGGCCTGTTCGTGTCGCTCGGCCCGACCATAGGCGCCATCATCACCATTATGCTCGCGGAGACCCTGCGCATCGGCTTCGGCACCAAGGCGGTCGGCTGGGACAACCTCGTCTACGGCGTATTGCTCGTGCTTTTCATCATATTCCTTCCCAAGGGCATCCTTGGTAGCGTGCTCGACCGATTGAAGCCGCAACGCAAGGTATCCCCGAACTCATGAGCAAGAAGCCGTCTAGATCGACCGCCGGACAACTCGACCGCTACATCACCCCGTTCCGTTACGATGGCTCCGGCAAGTTTCACCTGAGGGATCACAAGACCGACGAGAAGGGCGATCTCGACAAGGAGAAGGCGCAGGAGATCCTCGAGGCGAACAAGGAGCGCCTCGTCGAATTTCAGGAGAAGCTCTACGCCCAGGACCGCTGGTCGCTGCTGATCGTATTCCAGGCGATGGACGCCGGCGGCAAGGACAGTGCGATCAAGGCGATCTTCGAAGGCATCAATCCGCAGGGCTGCGAGGTCCATCCTTTCAAGGCGCCGAGCAGCAAGGAACTCGACCACGATTTCCTCTGGCGCCACGCCGTCGCGCTGCCCCAGCGCGGCCATATCGGCATCTTCAACCGCTCGCATTACGAGGAATGCCTGGTGACGCGCGTGCATCCGGAGATCCTCGCCAAGCAGAAGCTGCCGCCGAGACTCGTCACCAAGAACATCTGGAAGGAGCGGTTCGAGGATATTGCCGCCTGGGAGCGTTATCTCTGCCGCAACGGCACCGTGGTGCTGAAATTCTTCCTCAACATCTCCAAGGAAGAGCAGCGCCAGCGCTTCCTCGACCGGCTGGAGGAGCCGGCCAAGCAGTGGAAGTTCTCGATGGACGACATCAAGGAGCGCGCGTTGTGGCCGCGCTACCAGGCGGTCTATCAGGACATCGTGCGCCACACCGCTACGGCTCACGCGCCTTGGTATGTCGTCCCCGCCGACCACAAATGGTTCGCGCGCGTCGTGATCGGCTCGGTGATCAATGCAGCGTTGGAAAAGCTGGACCTGCGCTTTCCGCGCGCGGACAAAGCCTCGGCGCAGGAGTTCGACGATGTGCGCAAGGCGCTGGAGAAGGAAGGCAAGCCAGGCAGGAAGCGAAGGTGACGGAAAGCGGGCCTGCAAACCGGAAGAACGTCAGCTTCGCGCTCCAAGGCGGCGGCGCGCATGGCGCCTTCGTCTGGGGCGTGCTCGACCAGGTGCTCGAGGACGGCCGGCTCGCGATCGAGGCGGTCAGCGCCACCAGCGCCGGCGCGATGAACGCGGTGGCGATGGCCTCCGGCATGGCGAGGGGAGGCGCGGAGGCGGCGCGGCAGGACCTGCACGCGTTCTGGTACGAAGTGTCGCGCATGGACATGGCGTACGATCTGCTCTCGCCGCTCAACCAGTGGATCCAGGCGCTGAAGCTGCCGCCGGAATATCATCCGGTTCATGCCTTCATCCACACGCTGACGCATACCGTTCCGCCGAATTTGCTCAACCCCTTCCACTTCAATCCGCTACGCGCGCTGTTGCAGCGCGTGGTCGATTTCGACCGGCTCAATTCCTCGCCCGAGGCGCCGCAACTGTTTCTCAACGCCACCAACGTCCGCACCGGCAAGATCAAGGTGTTCCAGAGCCCGCATCTCACCGCGGAGACCGTGCTGGCCTCGGCCTGCCTGCCGCCCTATTTCCAGGCCGTCGAGATCGACGGCGAGCATTTTTGGGACGGCGGCTATCTCGGCAATCCCGCGATCTATCCGCTGATCTACCGCAAGGGCAGTCACGACGTCCTCATCGTGCAGGTCACGGCGATTCGGCGCGACGAACTGCCGACCAGCGCGGCCGACGTCCTCCATCGCATCAACGAGATCAGCTTCAATTCGTCGCTGATGCGCGAGATGCGCGCGATCGCCTTCGCCACGCGGCTGATCGACGATGGCGAGCTCGACAGCAACAGGCACAGCCGGATGTACATGCATTGGATCGGCAACGACCAGCTGATGTCGCAGCTCGGCACCGCCACGCAATTCCATCCCGAATGGAGCCTGTTGTGCCGCCTGCGCGACGAGGGCCGCGCGGCGGCGCGAAGTTGGCTGGAGCGCAACTTCGACTCGGTCGGTAAGTCCTCGACGGTCGACCTCGCCGACATGTTTCTCTAGGCCGCAGACCAAACTGCGAAAACAACCCCATGCACAGTAGACGGGCGTAGCGGAATCAATGGCTTGCCGGTGGCATCACATGATTGCGGATTTTACGAAATCGAATTGACGCGTCGGGCAAAACAGGAGCATGATGTCACCATACCATTCCGGGAACCGGCACATTGAAATGTGATCTTTCACGTCATTGATCTTGCTTGACAGTTTTGTGTCGCGGGAGGAGCATCACGGTGGTCGCCAACAAGCGACGCGCAACGTCCACCTCATGAGCAAGGGGAGGTCTATGACACCACCTCCGCAAATCCAGCCGCGTTGATTGCGATGGAGCTCGTTCGGACTATCGCATAGCGGCGGAAACCGCGAACGGCACGCCGGGTCAAGGTTTAGAGGGCTGCATCAGTGAGGCAAAGCCCCTACCTTCCCGGCGCTGTATTTTTGACACGCGCCCTTCGACGAACCTGACACGTTGGTAGAGTCCGTAGCCTCGAACTCCTTCTCGCTGAGCTTTCCTCCTCGTCGTGATTCCGGGCACGCGCTCAAGCGCGGTTCTCTTCATGGGCCCGCCACGGTTCCCCCGATCCTGCATTGCGGCAAATGCCAAGAGAATGTCGCCGCGAAGGCCAACTTCCGACACAGGCTCGGGGCGAATAGCGCCAATCCGACATGACGCATGTGCTTCGGCGGTGACGGCCACGACACCGCGGGTGCATTCATTTTTTTCAGGGAATCCGCGTGTCGCATAAGCTTGTCCCGGCGCTCCTCGCCGCTCTCTTCCTCGCGATCTCATCCCTCTCCGGTGCCCGCGCCGAAACGCCGGCTGCGAGCAGCGCGGCCGCGCTGTCGCCTGACGAGGCCAGGCGAGCGCTCGACACGCTCCAGGACGACAAGAAACGCGCGCAGATGATCGATACGCTGCGGGCAATCGCGAATGTATCCGGCCCGCAGCAGCCGGCAGCGACCGCGCCCGGGCAGAAATCGCCGATTCCGCTGGCGGCCGACGGCCTCGGCGCGCAACTCCTGCTCACGGTGTCGGAGGAGATTCAGGAGATATCGGGCGAGATCGCCAGCATGGCCCGGACGCTTACGCATTTTCCGGCGTTTTATTACTGGTTCCTGCGCACCGCGAATGATCCCGCCGCCTACAATCTCCTGATCGAGATCGCCTGGAAGCTGGCGCTGGTGCTCGGTTGCGCCCTTGCGGCCGAGTGGGTGATCTTCCGCCTGATCCGCCGCCCGGTCGTATTCCTCGAGGGACGCGTGCCGCAGACGGCGCGCCTGCCGGCACAGGTGCTGCCCACAATTGACCCGCCGTCATCGGTTGCCGACGTCACTCCGGCCCCCGAGCTGAACAAGCGCCGTCACAGCCTTGCGCGCGTCTGGCAGGTCCTGTCGCGGCTGCCCTTCGTGCTGGGACGCTTCGTGCTCGAGCTGCTGCCGGTGGTCGTCTTCGTCGGCGTCGCCACCGCGCTCCTCGGCACGGAGATCGGTCAGCCCACCACCGTTCGCCTCGTGATCCTCGCGGTCGTCAACGCCTACGCGTTCTCGCGCGGCCTGATTTGCGCGGTCCGGGCGCTGGCGGGACCGTTCGGCGTGTTTCCTGTCAGGGCCGAGACCGCCGCCTATGTCGAGATCTGGGCGCGCCGCATCGTCGGCGTCGGCGTCTCCGGCATCGCCTTTGCCAATGTAGCCTTGCTGCTCGGCTTGCACCGCGCCGGCTATGCCGCGTTGCTGCGCATGGTAATGCTGGTCGTGCATCTCTTCGTCGTCGTCATCATCCTGCAATGCCGCCGCCAGGTCGCCGAAGCGATCCGCGCGCCGGCTGAGCGGCAGGGGATCGCGGCCCGCCTGCGCAATCGCATCGCCGGCGGCTGGCACTATCCGGCCATTGCGCTCGATCTCGCGCTGTGGGCGGTGTGGGCGCTCAACATCCGCAACGGCTATTCGCTGCTCTTGCAGTATTTCGTCGGCACGGCCGTGGTGGCGTTGATCACGCGCGTCGCCATCATGCTGACGCTGAGCCTGATCGACCGCGGCTTCCGCATCAAGCCGGAGATCCTCCAGCGCTTTCCCGGCCTCGAGATCCGCGCCAACCGCTATCTGCCGATGCTGCGGAAGATCGTATCGGGCGTGATCGCCTTCATCGGCTTCGTGGCCGTGCTCGAAGTCTGGGGCGTGGACGCCATCGTCTGGTTCTATGGCGGCCAGATCGGCAGCCGGCTGATCTCGGCCGTCGTGACGATCGGCCTCGCCGTTGCCATCGCAGCCGCGATCTGGGAGGCCAGCAACGCGCTGCTGGACCGCCAGATCAATACGCTGTCGCGGGACGGCCACTATGCCCGCGCCGCGCGCCTGCGCACGTTCCAGCCGATGCTACGCACGGCGCTGCTCTGCCTGATAGGGACCGTTGTCGGCCTCACCGCGCTGAGCGAGATCGGCGTCAATGTCGCTCCGTTGCTCGCGGGTGCCGGCATCGTCGGCATCGCCATCGGCTTCGGATCGCAGAAGCTGGTGCAGGACCTCATCACGGGCCTGTTCCTGCTGCTCGAGAACACGGTGCAGGTCGGCGACAATGTCAGCGTTTCAGGATTGTCGGGCGTGGTGGAGAACGTCTCGATCCGCACCATCCGCCTGCGTGCCGGTGATGGCGCCGTGCACATCGTGCCGTTCAGCGCGGTCACGACCATCACCAATGCCAGCCGCGGCGCCGGCAATGCCTCGGTCAGCGTCAACGTCGCCTACAAGGAAGACACCGATCGCGCCGGCCAGATCCTCAAGGACATCGTCGACGAGATGCGCAGTGAGCCGGATTTCCGCGCGTTGATTCGCGGCGATCTCGAGCTCTGGGGCATCGACAAGGTCGATGGCGCGATGGTGTCGATCGTCGGCCAGATCCGCTGCACCGAGGCCGGCCGCTGGCCGGTCCAGCGCGAATTCAATCGCCGCATGAAGCAGCGCTTCCAGCAGAACGGGATCCAGGTCGCATCCGCGACACAGACGATCCTGATGCATGTCGTGCCACCGTCCGACAGCGCCGCCAATCTGACGCCGCGGCGGGCGGCCGGATAGCGGCTCGCCACGCCCTCCCCGGAATGACGAGGGGGAGAGAAAGCGCTCTTGCTCTCTGCTTTGCCGCGCTGACCGCTTGACCGACGGTGTCCCCACACAGTCTCGCTGCGGTGCGAGATCACAATCGATGCACGAGTCCCAACGTCCTTGATCTCTGGGGAGCGCTGGCCGACAATGCCTGCGGTTCAATAAGAGACTTTTGGGGGAATTCGTGAATAGACCTGCCCGGGTCGCTGCCCAGCCGACATCATCCGATCAATCGCATGGCATGACGCTGCTGCGCGATCCCTTGCTCAACAAGGGCACCGCCTTCACGGAAACCGAGCGCGAGGCGCTGGGTCTGCGCGGCCTGTTGCCGCCTTGCGTGCTGACGATGGAGACGCAGGCCCAGCGCGTCCTCACCAATCTGCGCACGCTGCCGACGGATCTGGAAAAATACGTCGCGCTGAACGCGCTGCATGACCGCAACGAGGCGCTGTTCTTCCGCGTCGTGGTCGAAAATATCGACGAGATCCAGCCGATCATCTACACGCCGACCGTGGGGCTCGCCTGCCAGAAATACGGGCTGATCTTCCAGCGGCCGCGCGGCATGTTCATCTCCTCGCGCGATCGCGGCCAGATCGCGGAGATCCTGAAGAACTGGCCTTATCAGGCGAGGCTGATCGTCGTCACCGACGGCGAGCGCATTTTGGGACTTGGCGATCTCGGCGCCAACGGCATGGGGATTCCGGTCGGCAAGCTCTCGCTCTATTCGGCCTGCGCCGGCGTGCATCCCGAGCACTGCCTGCCCATCGTGCTCGACGTCGGCACCAACAATGAAGAGCTTCTGAACGATCCCTATTATCTCGGCCTGCGCGAGCGGCGACTGACGGGCGAAGCCTATGACGGCTTCGTCGACGAGTTCATGCAGGCGGCGCGCAAGACCTTTCCCGGCGTGCTGATCCAGTTCGAGGATTTCGCCAACCATTCGGCGTTCAAGCTGCTGCATAAATATCGCGATGAAGCCTGTGTCTTCAACGACGACATCCAGGGCACCGCGGCGGTGGCGCTGGCCGGCCTGTTCTCGGCTTTGCGCATCTCCGGCGGCAAGCTCAGGGACCAGCGCATTCTCTTCCTCGGCGCGGGCGAGGCGGCGACCGGCATCGCCGACCTGGTCGTCTCCGCCATGATGGCGGAGGGCGCATCCGAAGCGGAAGCGCTTCGCCGCAACTGGCTGGTGGATTCCCGCGGCCTCGTCGTCGGCGGCCGTGACGGCCTCTCCGGCCACAAGCTCCGCTATGCGCATGCCGACCAGGCGCCGATCGCAGATTTCCTCACCGCGATCAAGACGCTGAAGCCGACGGCGATCATCGGCGTCGCCGCGGTCGGCGGCGCCTTCACGCCCGAGGTGCTCAAGACGATGGCCGAGCTCAACGAGCAGCCGATCGTGTTCGCGCTCTCCAACCCGACCTCGAAGGCGGAATGCTCGGCGGAGGATGCCTATCGCTATACCGAAGGCCGCGCGCTGTTCGCCTGCGGCAGCCCGTATGACCCGGTGAAGCTCAACGGCCGCACCTTCGTGCCGCGTCAGGGCAACAACTCCTACATCTTCCCCGGTGTCGGCCTCGGCGTCATCGCCAGCTGCTCGCGCCTCGTGACCGACGAGATGTTCATGGCGGCGGCGCACACGCTCGCCGACTGCGTCGGCAAGGACGACCTCGCGCAAGGCAGCCTCTATCCAGCGCTGCCGCGCATCCGCGAGGTTTCGGTCCGCATCGCCGCCGCCGTGGCGGACGTCGCCTATCAGCGCGGCCTCGCCGATGGCCCCGCGCCCAATGACGTGAAGGCCCTGGTACAGTCGCTGATGTACGAGCCGAAATACTGAGGCTTGCAGCTCGAGCTGAACGCGTGGAGGCGCTCCTCACGCCAGCCTCTCCCCGTCAGAACGGGGAGAGGGTGCGATAGAGCGGGCGCCCCTAGCCTCTCCGCGCTCTTCGGCGGGGAGAGCTCGGACCGCCCGCGATCCGGGTGAGGGGCGAGGTACACCGCCAATCGGGTCCGAAGTCCGTCCGGCTCGTCAGGTGTCAGGCTGGTGTCAGGTCAGCGCGCGACACTATTTCCGGTGGAAACGCCGTTGTCCCGCGCGCCGGTATATGCGACAATCTGTAGCATTACAAGAAAACTCAGCGCAAGGAACTGCCATGGACGATCGTTTGCCCGAACTGGGAGATCTCGAGCGCGAGGTCATGCAATTGGTTTGGGCCCATGGTCCTGTCACGGCCGAAGTGGTGCGCGAGCGATTGTCGCGGCGCCTGAAAGAGTCGACGGTTCGCACCGTGCTGCGCCGGCTGGAAGAAAAGGGCTATGCCACCCACACCGTGGACGGCCGCACCTATGTCTACCAGGCCGCCGAACCGCGCGCGCGCGTGGCGGCCAAGGCGGTGCAGCGCATCGTCGACTGGTTCTGCAACGGCTCGATCGAGGAAGTCCTCGTCGGCATGGTGGACAACAAGATGCTCGACCAGCAGCAATTGCGAACACTGGCCGACCAGGTGGCCAAGGCGAAGAAGGCGAGGGGAGTGAAGAAAGAATGATCGCAACTCTGGCGGAGGCGGCGCTACGCTCCTTTGTGCTGGGAGGCGTCGTCTGGTTCGCTCTCATCCTGTGTCGCGTACGCAATCCGCACGTTCAGATGACGGCGTGGGTGGTCGTGCTCCTGGCATCGCTGGCGATGCCCTTCGTGATGCACTGGCCGACGCTGACGATCACCCGGCCGCCTCTGCCCATGCCGGCGCCTGCCGATGTTTTGCCGGCCGACGTTTCGATGCTGGAGATGCCGCAGTCCGCGCTGCCGGTCGCGCCCGGTGCGGCGATTGCGCCGCCCGCCAGCAACGGCCTTTCGATCAATTGGTGGCTGGTCGCCACCATCGTCTATGCCGTCGTCGCGGCGTGCCTGCTGCTGCGGCTGATGATCGGGCTCTGCCTGACCTGGCGCATGGCACGGGCGGCGACGCCGATGAAGGGCTCGCCGTCGATCGCTGCCGACGTGCGCGTCAGCCGCGACGTCGGCGGTCCCGTCACCTTCGGCTCGACCATTCTGGTGCCGCCGCAATTCGCCGGATGGGACGCGCGAAAGCGCAACGCCGTGCTCGCGCATGAGGGGGCGCATGTCGCCAACCGTGATTTCTACGTGCTGCTGCTGGCCTCGCTCAATCGCGCGGTGTTCTGGTTCAGCCCGTTCTCGTGGTGGCAGCTTGCGCGCCTCGCCGAACTCGCCGAGATCATCAGCGATGCCCGGGCGATCGAGATGATCGATGACCGGCTGTCCTATGCGGAAATTCTGCTCGACTTTGCCAGCACCGTGAAGCCGCGGCCGGTCGAGCTTGCGATGGCGCGGGCCTCGACCGTGCGCGCCCGCGTCGAGCGCATCATCGCAGCCACCGCGATGCCCGTCCCGGTCGGCTGGCGCAAGCGACTGACGATCGGCGCCGCGATCGTCCCCGCCGTGATCGTATCCACCGGCATGATCGCCTATCGCACACCCGAACTCGCGCCTGTTACCGCCGAGCTCGGCGAGGTGCCGGCCCAGCATTACCGCCCCATCGTCAATTTCTATGCCATGGGTCCGGCGTCGGTGTTCGCGATCTTCCGCGAAGGCGACGAGCTCTATGGCCAGCTGACCGGGCAGCGCAAATTGCGCCTGGCGGTTGGGAGCGACGGCATCGCGTCCTACCCGGCCTCGTCCGGCGAGATCACGTTTCCGCTCGAAGCGGAGCGCCGCTCCTCCGAGCTGACGCTGCGCATGAACGGTCGCGACATCCGCGCGGTCCGTGTCGCAGAGATGCCTGCGTCGGCCGCCGATCCTGCAGCGCTCGATCAATATGTCGGCTGGTACAGGGCCGCGCCGAACCGCGTGCTGACCGTGCGCCGCGACGGTGACCGGCTCCAGGTGGAGGAAACCGTGCGGGGCCCGGCGGCGCTTCTCGCCGAGGGCGCCGATGTCTTCTCGATCCGTGGCGACAACCTCCTGATCTTCCTGCGCGACGAGCAGGCCAAGGTCTCGCGCGTGCTGGTCCAGAACGCGATCTCCGGTGCGCGCCTCGCGCCGCGGATCGACGCGGCGGTGGCGCAGGCGATCGAGGCCGACTTCGCGCGCCGCGTCGCGGAAGTCCCGGATCGTTTCCGCGAGCAGGTTCCGGTTTCCGGCGGCAAGGAGATGATCCTGCGCGGGATCGAGGATCTGCGGCACGGCACGCCGAACTACGATCGCATGAGTGCGCCGCTGGCTGCGAAGATCCATCGCCAGCTCAACGAGACGCAGGCAACGTTCGTGGCGCTCGGCGCCCTCGAATCGGTCTTCTTCCGTGGCGTTGGCCCCGGCGGCTACGACATCTACGGCGCCAAGTTCGAGAACGGTACGGCGGAATTCCGCCTGCTGCTCGAGCCCGACGGCAAGGTCGGCGACGTGATCTTCCGGGCCGACGGCAATGACGAACTCGGCGGCATCGTGCGATGCGCGGAGGAGGCAAATGTGCGTGGCCACGCCGGCACCTCGCCGATCCGGATCATGCTCTACAACGAGCTGGGCGACGACATCCAGGTGTTCAATCTCGATGCCGACGGCAGTCGCAAGGCGCAGAGCGTGGTCAGGCCCAACATGAGCTGGACCGCCACGACGACCGTGAACAGCCCCTGGGTGATTGCAGACAAATCGGGGCGATGTCTCGAGATCCTGGTGCCGGGCCGGCAGACGCGTTTTCACAATGTCGAGGCGACGAGCCTCGGCGCAAGACCGGGACGGGCCGCGCGCCGTGCCGTTCCGATCGCCAGTGGCGAGGAGATGCTGCGCCGTTACATCGAGGGCGTCGGCAAGGGACAGCCGGACTATGAGCACATGACGTCGGAAGTCGCCGACATCACGCGCCAGCAGCTGCCGTTCGATCAGGCGATCCTGGCGCGGCTCGGCGCGTTGCGCGCGGTCTCGTTCCGCGGCGTCACGGCGCTCGACAGCGACATCTATATCGCCCAGTTCGCCAACGGTTCGGCGGAATGGCGCATCGGTGTCAGGAACGGCACGATCACCAAGATCGCGCTCGGGCCGAACTTCTGAAAATTTCATCGCGTGTCGGGAGCGCGGCGGCTCCCGATGTCTTGACCGCCGGCGCGGCCATTATCCGCTTGCCGCCTCACGCCCGTAATGCTACATAATGTAGCATTACATTTCGTAGCTGTATGCCGCGTTGCTGGCAGGCTCGAAGAATTGGGCATCCGCCATGAGCGATCCTGTAAAGGCAAAGGCCGTTTTGGCGCTTCATCGCTTCGGGATGGGGCCCCGGCCGGGATCGGTTGCCGCGATCGGCGCCGACCCCCGCGGCGCTTTGATTGCCGAGCTCGAGCGGCCGCTGCTGTTGTCTGCCGCCGCGAACCTCCCTTCCAGTGCCAAGGCCTATCGCACGGTCGCCGACGCTAATGCGCGGCGGACGGCGCGCGCGAAGCAGGCGCAGCAGCAGGCGAAGAAGCAGATGGCGTCGGCGTCCGCTGCATCGGAGGTTACGCCTCAAGCGGCGACGCAGGGACAGGCGCAGGGTCAGCAGAAGGACGCCGCCGAGATGGCGGCGAAACAGGCGGCCGACGCCGTTCCCGATCCTGGCCGTCCGATCTACTTGCAGGAAGCCAAGCTGCGCACGGAAGCTGCGCTTGCCGCCGACATCGGCTTTGCCGAGCGGCTGGTGTGGTTCTGGTCCAACCATTTCTGCGTCTCGGCCAACAAGATCCAGAGCATGTCCGGCGCCTACGAGCGCGAAGCCGTGCGTGCCAACGCGCTCGGCCGCTTCGCCGATCTCCTGCTCGCGGTCGAAGGCCATCCGGCCATGCTGTTTTATCTCGACAATCTGGAATCGATGGGCGCCAGCTCGATCGCCGGCATCAACCGCAACCGCGGTCTCAACGAGAACATCGCGCGCGAGATCATGGAGCTGCATACGCTCGGCGTGCGCGCCGGCTACACGCAGGACGACGTCATCAGCTTCGCCAACGTCATGACCGGCTGGACGCTGGTGCCGCCGGGTGCCGATCCCCAGCATGGCGGCGAGTTCATTTTCAATCCGCGTCTGCACGAGCCGGGCGGGCAGACCGTGCTCGGCAAGCGCTACGAGCAGGACGACGTCGAGCAGGGCCGCGCCGTGCTGCGCGATCTCGCCGCGCATCCGGCGACCGCGATCCATGTCGCGACCAAGCTCGCTCGCCATTTCGTCGCCGACGAGCCGCCGCCCGCGCTCGTCGCGCAGATGGCGAAGACCTTTCGCGACACCGAGGGCGATCTCAAGCAGGTTGCTATCGCGATGGTGTCGTCGGACGATGCCTGGCGGGGGCCGCCGTCGAAGCTCAAGCGGCCCGGCGAATGGGTCATTGGCATGGCGCGCGCAGCGGGCGTCACGGTGGTCGATCCCGTCCGCTACACCGCCGGCCAGGAGCTGCTCGGCGAGGCGCTGTGGCGTCCGCCGGCGCCGAAGGGCTATCCGGATGATGAAGTGAGCTGGATCGACGGCGTCGGCCGCCGGCTCGACCTCGCCAACAATCTTGCCGAGCGCATCAGCGGCAAGGCCGATCCGCAAGCCATCATCGAGGATGTCTGCGCATCGCAGGTCGCGAGCGAGGTGAAGCAGGCGGTCGGCCGCGCCGAGAGCCGGCAGCAGGCGCTGGCGCTCTTGTTCATGTCGGCGGATTTTCAGAGGAGGTGAGCATGGGCGTCGTCGATCACCTGCCTACGCGGCGCGAGCTTCTGGTCGGTTCCGGTGCGCTGTTCGCATGGAGCCAGATGCCACGGATCGCCCGCGCCGAGGGACGCGATCCGCGCCTGCTCGTCATCGTCCTGCGCGGCGCGCTCGACGGACTGGGTGCGGTCGCACCCGTCGGCGATCCCGACTGGATCGCCTTGCGCGGCGATCGCGCGCTGGTGCTGGACGGCAGGCCGGCGGCGCTGCCGCTCGATTCCTTTTTCGCGCTCAATCCGGCGATGCCGAACCTGCATCGTCTCTACAAGAGCGGCAAGGCCGCGATCGTCCATGCCGCCGCGACGCCTTATCGCGAGCGTTCGCATTTCGACGGCCAGGACGTGCTCGAAAGCGGCATGTCGAAACCCGGAATGACCGCGTCGGGATGGCTCAACCGTGCGCTGGCCGCGCTGGAATCGGGCGGGCGCGTGGATCCGCGCGGCAGCCTCGCGCTCGGCATCGGCTCGGTGACGCCGCTGGTGGTGCGCGGCTCGGCGCCCGTTATGACATGGGTGCCGCAGAAGCTGCTGTCGGCCAGCGAGGACACGCAGAGCCGCCTGCTCGACATCTATCAGCACACCGATCCGAAGCTTGCCACCGTGCTGCAGGCGCGGATGAAGCTTGCTTCACTCGGCGGCACGCCGGGCGCGGGCGAAGCGATGTCGGATGATCCGACGCTGGCGCCCCCGGGCATCGCACGGGTGCGCGCCTACTTCGCCGACGCCGCCGGCACGGCCGCGCGCTATCTCGCCAGGCCCGACGGCCCGCGCGTCGGCGCCATGGGCTTCGTCGGCTGGGACACGCATATCGCCGAAGGTGCGGCCTCGGGTCAGCTCTACAACCTGCTCGGCGCGCTCGATGGCGCCTTCGCCGCGATCGAGACCAATATGGGCGCGGCATGGGGCGAGACGGTGGTCGCCGTCGTCACCGAGTTCGGCCGCACTGCGCGCATCAACGGCACGCAAGGCACCGATCACGGCACCGGCACGGTGGCGTTCCTGATCGGCGGCGGGCTCGCCGGCGGCCGCGTGATCGCGGACTGGCCGGGGCTGAGGCCGGCGCAGCTGTTCGAGGATCGCGATCTCAAGCCGACCACCGATCTGCGCGCCGTGCTGAAGGGGCTGCTGCGGGATCACCTGCGCGTCGAGGAGAAGGTGCTGGCTGAGACGGTCTTCCCCGGTAGCGCCGACGTCAAGGCGATGGGCGGCCTCGTGGCCTGACGCGCGATGTGCACGTTGACGCAACGAGAGCTCGATTTCCTCGCCGGGTTGCAGACGAACTGGCGAAGGCTCTATTGGCGTGAACTGATGCGGCTCCTGGAGGGCGTTGCTCCGTCCGCGCCCCGTACGACCAACTGACACTGCCGTCCGGCTCATCTTGCGAGCCTGTCCCGATTCAGGACAGCGACTGTGGTGGAATCGTCACAGCTGGCGCGAAACGGCGGCGGCCCTACGCGCGCTTTTGTTCCGACAAGGTTCTGCCCTCATTGCCCACCGAAAATCCGGCCGTTCGGAGGGCGTACCATGTCTCGCATTGCACGTGCCGAAACTGCCCGGATTTCCTTCGCAACTTCGTGCCGGCTGCTGCTCGCCATAGCAGGCGCCGCCTCGCTCGCCGCCTGTGCGCAATCGCCGGTCGGCCGCCAGAAGGCCGATCTCGCAGGTACCGGCCGGCAGGCCGCGCTGGAGCGTCCGCAGAAGGTGGCCGCGCTGCATCCGCGCCCGATCAGCCGGGCGCGTGTCCCCGTTGGTCAGGCAAAGCAGACGGCCTCGCACGGCGTTGCCAGCTTCTATTCGGATACGCAGACCGCGAGCGGCGAGAAGTTCGACAAGAACGAGCTGACCGCCGCGCATCCCACCCTGCCATTCGGCACCAAGCTGCGCGTCACCGACACCTCCTCGGGCCGCTTCGTCACCGTCAGGGTCAATGATCGCGGGCCTTATATTCGTGGGCGCGTGGTCGACGTGTCGCCGTCCGCGGCCGAGGCGCTCGGCATGGTCGACAAGGGCATCACCAATGTCCGGCTCGACGTCGTGCAGTAGGACAAGATCGGCATTGCGCCGCTTAACCGGCTGTTAGCGGCTTCTCAAGCACCATGGCTCTCCAACAATTTTGGGGCTTTCGGGGGAGGCGGCGTTTGACCACGATCCAGTATCTCGAAGATCAGGCCGCGCGTGCCGAGCGGCTGGCCAAACGGATCACGGATACGCTGACGATCGAAAAGCTCCTGACCTTCGCGGGCGAGCGCCGCCGCGAGATCGAGGTCATCGCCGGCAAGCGCCGCAGCGCATAACTTCTGCGTTCCATGCCCTAGTTGCATTTCGCCCCGCTGCCAGGTGCGGAACTTCTCTTTCTCTCGGGCGTCATCCCGGCGATACAAGAGGAGGACATCATGGGTCTTGGACGAGGTGCTTTGCTTTGGATGCTTGGAATTCCACTGCCGATCGTTCTGCTGCTGGCGTTGTTCTGGCGGTAATTAAAGTCGGCCACACGAAAAGCGCCGCGGAAGCGGCGCTTTTTTGTTGCCGTTGCAGCTGGCGTACGTGCTTAGCTGTGGCTCTCGACGAAGTCGCTGAGATAGTCGGGCAGCGTCACGCCGTCGATATCGCAGCGCGCCTTGATCTCGCCTGCGACGTCGGTCGAGATGTCCTTCATCCAGTGCTCGAGCGTGTTGAACGAAATCACCTTGACAGGATCGTTGAAGCAGCCGGCGACGAGCTCGCCGATGGTGGCTTCGAGATCGCTGCGCTCAATGCGGATTTCGGTCGACCGGTCGAGGCGATCGATCACCACGAACAGAGTCTGGTCTGCGCCATAGGGCACGACCGGAGAGGGCAGGCCAGCTTCAAGCATGTGAGGCGCTCGCGTCTTGGCTTCCGATCTCCGACAACGGGAAAAACCAGAAGAAGGTTCCTACGCACAGGCTTGTGAAGCGCTCAGAGAAATTCCCTCAAACGCGAGAGCTCGAGGACATGCTCGGGCGAGAGGATCTCGGTCACGAGCGGTGGCTGCGCTTTGGTGCGGATTTCATAGAGGTGCCGGGTTGCCGCCGGCTTGGCCATGAACGCCGAGATGCAATCGTCGAGCGTGCCTTCGATGACCTGGTAAGGCTCCCGGTCGGGCTGGCGCTGATTGGCCAGCGACGGCCATTTATGCAGCGTTGCAAGCGCGCCGAAATCGACCTTTGAATCCCCAGCCACGTCTCCCATCGTCCCGCCTCACGCAAAAAGAACCCCAGTACGCGGACTTGCGCACCGGGGCTTACACCTGTCGCTGCATCTCAATGCCAAGCTCTCAACGCGGTGGCCGGGTAAAGGTTCCCGGCCACTTGCGCCTATCAGCTGGCGGCGGCTGCGATCCTGTGGCCCGGGCTGGCATGGCCCTGGTTGCTTTCATCGCCGCGGCTGAGCTCCGGCGGCAGCCCGGCGAAGCGCCGCAAGGCTCCGGCCATCTGCAGCCGGCCCGGCGCGCCCGTGATCACCACGTCCACCATCGCGAAGGACGAGTGGAAATGGCCGCGCGCCTTGAGCTGCTCGACCTGGACACCGGCGGCTTCCATCGCCTCGGCATAGGCGACGCCTTCGTCGCGCAGCGGATCGAACTCGCAGGTGACGACAAAGGCCGGCGGCAGGCCGGCGACCTTGCCGCGGAGCGGCGAGACGCGCGGATCGGTGCGGTCGGCCGGCGAGCAATAGAGATCCCAGAACCAGTACATCAGCCCGCGTGTCAGGAAGTACGCGGTCGCATTCTCCTCGTAGGAGGGCCGATCGAAGGTGCAGTCGGTGACCGGGCAGACCAGAAGCTGGCCGGCGATGGCGGGACCGCCGCGGTCGCGCGCGAGCTGGCAGGTGACGGCGGCGATGTTGCCGCCGGCGCTCCAGCCGGCGACCAGCACCGGGCCTGGCTTGCCGCCGAGCTCGGCGGCGTGCTCGGCTATCCAGCGCGTCGCCGCATAGCCGTCCTCGGCCGCGGTGGGGAAACGATGCTCCGGCGCATGGCGATAGCCGACACTGACGAAGATCATGCCGGTCCGCCGCACCATGTCGCGGCAGAACGGCTCGTCCGACTGCTCGTCGCCGAGCACCCAGCCGCCGCCGTGGAAATAGACCACGACCGGATGCGGCCCCGGCGTTGCCGGCTTGTAGACGCGGTAAGGCAGCGTGCCGTCGGCAATGGGCAGGGTGCCGTCGACGATCTCGCCGATCGGTCGGCCCGCAGGGCGGCCCTTGTTGAACTCGTTGACGAAGGCGCGGGCGCCGATCGCGCCCATCGACTCGATCGGCGGCAGGTTCAGCGACGCGAGCAGGTTCAGCACCAGCCGCACGTCGGGCTGGAGGCGCACCACCTCGCCGTCATTGCATTGCGTAGCGCCATTGGGGCCGGTGAGCTTGAAGCCGAGCATGCCACGGCTCACCACCTCGTCGCAGATGCTGCGATAGGGGCCGACGCCTCCGGTATAGGGCATCAGGCCCTGCACCTTGCCGGGCACGTTGGCGCCCGTGTACCAGGTGTTGGCGAGCCGGTGCAGCGTCAGCATCGCGCAGTCGGCCATGTGCCGGCCCCAGCCCGCCTGCGCCGTCTCCGTCGGCTCCATCGTGGTGAAGCCGGCATCGCGCAGCGCGGCAAGGCGATCGACCACCCAGTCGACATGCTGCTCGATCGACACCGCCATGTTCGACAGCACCGACGGGCTGCCGGGCCCGGTGATCATGAAGAAGTTCGGGAACCCCTCGACGGTGAGACCGAGATAGGTCTGCGGCCCCTGCGCCCAGACGTCGGAGAGCGACT
>NZ_JXJM01000001.1:5041139-5068640 GCF_001593325.1 Bradyrhizobium sp. DOA1 | reverse complement strand
CCGCGCCCCCGCGATCGGGTGCACGGCACGGATCGCGCCGGTCATGGCGTCGAAGCCGGTCGCGAACACGATGACGTCGAGATCGAAGCTGCGGCCGTTCGTGGAGATGCCGCTCGCCGTGATCGCCTTGATCGGCTCCTGGCGCAGATTGACCAGCGTGACGTTCGGCCGGTTGTAGGTCGCGTAGTAATTGGTATCGAGGCAGGGACGTTTTGCGCCGAACGGATGATCGTCCGGCATGAGCGCCGCAGCGGTCTCGGGATCCTTGACGGCCGCGCGGATCTTCTCGCGGATCAGGTCCTGGACGATCTTGTTGCCGTCGACGTCGACGGCCTGGTCGGCCCAGAGCTGCGTCAGGATGTGGACGAGGTCGCCGGCGGCCCAGGCGCGTTCGAACCGCTCGCGACGCTCGACGTCGCTCAATTGCCAGCTCACGACCGTCTGCTGCGGGTAGGGCACGCCGGCCATCGACTGGCGCGCCTGCTCGCGATAGGCCGCGCGGTCGCTTTGCAGCAGGCTCATGCGGTCCGACGGCGCCGGGCCGTTATGCGCGGGCAGCGCGAAATTCGGCGTGCGCTGGAACACGGTCAGATGCGCGGCCTGCTCGGCGATCAGCGGGATCGACTGGACGGCCGAGGAGCCCGTGCCGATCACGGCGACGCGTTTGCCCTTAAGGTTGACGCCGTCATGCGGCCAGCGTCCGGTGAAATAGACCTCCCCCTTGAAATCCTTGACGCCGTCGATCTCCGGCGGCTTCGGTGCCGACAGGCAGCCGGTCGCCATGATGTAGTGACGGCAGGAGACCGGCGCGCCGTTGTCGGTGGTGATGAGCCAGCGCTCGGCGCCCTCGTCCCATCTGGCTTCGGTGACCTTGGTCTGGAAGCGGATGTCGCGCCGGAGGTCATAGCGGTCGGCGACGAAGCCGAGATAGCGCAGGATCTCGGGCTGGGTGGCGTATTTCTCCGACCAGGTCCAGGCGGTCTCGAGTTCGGGATCGAAGGTGTAGCTGTAATCGATGGTTTGGATGTCGCAGCGGGCGCCGGGATAGCGGTTCCAGTACCAGGTGCCGCCGACATCGCCGGCCTCATCCAGGGCAACTGCCTTAAAGCCGGCCTTGCGGAGGCGATGCAGGAGATAGAGGCCGGCAAATCCGGCGCCGACCACGGCGACGTCGACCTCTTGGGCGCTTCCGCGCTCGTTGGCGGCACGTGTGGCAACCATCGCGTCAGGCACGGCATTCCTCCCATATGCTTGTTTTGCCGGCAGGCTATTGCTGCAGGTTCAGCTTGTCATCACAGCAAGTGCAATCCTCGGTGGTCGTTTGCGGCGGCATCATGGCCGAGTGAATCTTTGCGGTGCTACACGCATCGCGATGCACAATGGCCGTGCTTATCCGGGCTAATCATGCCCGATCCGTCTGTGTATGCTTGCGGCTACAAGCCACGCGTATCCCCCGAGCGTCATGCCAGAGCTGAACGAGCGAACCAAAGCGAACATGGACGTCGTCCTGGAGGAGACGTGCCGGCAACTGCCGCATGGCGGCGATCACGACAGCCGCAGGTTCATCGCCGAGCGCCTGATCGAGGCGGCACAGGCGGGACACTCCACGCTCGGCGAACTCGGCATCACCGCGCGCCGGGCGCTGGCGGAGCTACTTGCCAAGGGCGGTTAGAAGGGCGGTTAGGTCGCGCTTGCCTCGCTCACGGCTGCGGACGTAACCTGCCGGAACCGTTGCATCGAGATGCTTCGAAGATGCGCTCCGTGCTCGCGCTTGTTGCGGCTTCCATGGTGCTATGTTGCGCCGGCTTGGCCACGGCCCAGCCGGTCGGACAATTTCCATTCGCGTTGACGCGCGAAGGACAGATGCTCGGCGCCGTCGAAGGCGAGGTGGCCTCCTTCAAAGGACTTGCTTATGCCGCGCCGCCGGTCGGCGCGCTGCGCTGGCGCGCGCCGCAGCCGACGGATGAGAGTTCGGAGATGCACACCGCCTATGATTACGGCGCGCCGTGCCTTCAGCCATCGCTGCCTGCCGCGCGCGAGGATTGCCTCACGCTGAACGTGTTTCGCCCCTTCGGGGTCGACGGTCCGCTGCCGGTGATGGTGTTCATCCATGGCGGCGGCTTCGTGAGCGGCACCGCGAACGATCCGCTGTTCGACGGCGCCCGGCTGGCGCAGGCAGGCCTTATCGTCGTCACCGTGAATTATCGCCTCGGCGTGCTCGGCTGGCTCACGCATCCGGCGCGGCCGGATGACGGCTCCGGCAATTACGGCCTGATGGATCAGATCGCGGCACTGCGTTGGGTGCACGACAACATCGCGGCGTTCGGTGGCGATCCCAACAATGTCACACTGTTCGGCAACGGTGCAGGCGCGACGTCGATCGCACTGCTGATGCTGTGCAGGCAAGCTCGTGGTCTGTTCCAGAAAGCCATTTTGCAATCGCTGCCCGGCCGCGCCGCTCTGCAGCCACGGCGGGAGGCCGAGCTCGTGAGTGCGCAGTTCGTCGCGGAGTTCGTGTCCGAGTCGGATTTGCGGGACGTTCCGCGGGCGAAACTGCTGGCTGCTCAAGATCGCACCCTGGCCAAATTCACGCGTGCCTTTGGCCCGGTCGTGGATGGAAGCCTGGTGCCGGAGGAGATTGTTACGGGATTCACCGCGCGACACGAAAGCCGCATCCCTCTCATCATCGGCTCGAATGACGACGAGACGCGTTTCGGCGGTGAATCAGATGCCCAGGACAGCGGAATAGACGGTCTGCGCGAACTCTATCCCGACCTCTCGAAACCCTCGGAACTGAAGGCCAGGTTCTTTACCGACAATGTCTTCGCCGAGCCGGTCCGATTGCTGGCTCGTCTTCATGCCGCCACCGGCGCGCCGACCTTTCGCTATCGCTTCGGCTATGTGCCCGAGGCGAAGCGGGCAAACGCCGATCCCGGGCATGGACGCGAGTTGCAGTTCATCTTCGGCGTCGAAGGCGTCCCCGGTGCCGGCATCCTGTCGCGGCGCGACCGCGAGGTCGCAAGTCGCATGCGCGGCTATTGGATCAATTTCGCGAGAAGCGGCAATCCCAATGGTCCGGGTCTCCCCCATTGGGACGCAGCCGCAGACCGCGATCGCCTGCTGCTCGTCACGAATGACGGCATCGCGAGCGGAGACGACCCCTTGGCGGAGCGTCTTGATCGGCTGGCAGGTGAGAGCAGGAAATGAGTTGGACTTAAGCCGCGAGCTCGACGCGCGGCGCCGGGCTCAGCCGGCTTTCCTCCAGATAGTCCATCGCGCCATCCTTCTCGACGGCATAGAACTGCATGCCTTCCCGTGACTTGAAGGCGGCGCGCACGACGCCGCGGCGGCCCTTGTCACTGTTGACGACGTCCCCCAGCGCAAACTTCCTCATCTTCGTCCTCGTCATCTGGCCGACTGCTTCGGCCATGTCCGGGGATTTTGGAAGGCAAATCGTTAACGGCTTGCTAACCATACGGCTTGGCCTATGCTCGCCGCCGGTCGCGCGGGCAGCTCGCACGCGCCTGTTGCCGACGAGAACACGAGCCCATGACGCGATTTCCCACCTTGTTCCTGTCGCATGGCGGCGGCCCCTGGCCGTTCATGGAGGATCGACGGGTGCAATATGCGAAGACCGCCGCGGAGTTCGCCCGGCTGCCGCAGCTGTTGCCGGCGAGACCGAAGGCCGTGCTGGTCATCACCGGCCATTGGGAGGCCGACGCCTTCACCGTGTCGACCTCGGCGCAACCGCCGATGGTGTACGACTACTACGGTTTCCCCGAGCATACCTACCATCTCAAATATCCGGCGCCGGGCCAGCCGGAGCTCGCCGCGCAAGTGAAGGCGCTGCTCGCGCGTGCCGGCGTCGATTGCCGGGAGGATCCCAACCAGGGCTTCGACCACGGCACCTTCGTGCCGCTTGGCCTTATGTATCCGAATGCGGACATGCCGATCGTGCTGCTGTCGCTGAAGTCGAGCTATGACGCGGCCGAGCATATTAGGGTCGGGCAGGCGATCGCACGCTTGCGCGACGAAGGAATCCTGATCGTCGGCAGCGGGCTGACCTATCACAACATGCGCGGCTTCAACCGGCCGGAGTCCAAGCCGGTCTCGTATGACTTCGAGGCCTATCTGAACGAGGCCATCGGCAATCCGGATGCGGCGCGCCGCAATGCGATGCTGGTCGATTGGGAGAACGCCCCCAGCGCGCGCCTTGCGCATCCGCGCGAGGATCATCTGTTGCCGCTGATGGTCGCAGCCGGCGCCGCCGGCAGCGACACCGGCAAGCGCGTCTTCGTCGACGAGGTCTCGAACGTAGCGATGGCGTCGTATGTGTTCGGATGATTTCGTCGCTCTGCTTGGGGCAGGCAATCGCATATGGGAGCAATTTCGTCTGCGGCCATCCTTCGAGACGCCCGCCCTTGGCGGGCCCTCAGGATGAGGATCGAGTGTGCGGCACCAGTTTCAACGAGCACCGATGCTGCATAGCCTCATCCTGAGGAGACCGCGAAGCGGTCGTCTCGAAGGACGAGGCGCGGGCTCAGGTCGCACGAAGCTCAGCCGTATTTCAGCTTCATGAACAAAATGCCGCCGGCGAGCACCATGGTGATGGCGTTGGCGGCGACGAGCGGAGCGTCGCCGGACAGCAGGCCGTAGATCAGCCAGAGCGCAAGTCCGAGCACCATGACCAGGAACATGCCGAGCGAGATGTCGCCCGTGGAGCGGGTCTTCCATACCTTAATGGCCTGCGGCGCGTAGGCCACCGTGGTGCAGGTGGCGGCGGCAAAGCCGATCAGCTTGATGACGAAGGGGTCCATGCCGGCTCTATAGCATGGATTCGACGAGGGCCATGCTTCGAGCCGAACGCTCTACGCACGGGCCGCCATGAGATCGCGGTAGAGCGCGGCATAGTCGCCGGCGCGGTTACGCCAGGAGACGTCGGTCGCAAGGCCACTTCGTTGCAGTCGGCGCCAGGTCACCTTGTCGTGGAAGGCGGTGTTGGCCTTGCGCAGGCTGCCGGCGAGAGCGTCGGCTGTGACGGGGCCGAACTTGAAGCCGGTGGCATCGCGGCCGGACGCGTCGGCCTCGCCGATATCGACGATGGTGTCCTCGAGGCCGCCGACGCGCGAGACGATTGGGACCGCGCCATAGCGTAGCGCGCAGAGCTGAGTCAGTCCGCACGGCTCGAAGCGCGACGGCACGATCAGCGCGTCCGACCCGGCCTGGATCAGATGCGCCAAAATCTCGTCGTAGCCGATCACGACGCCGATGCGGCCGGGATTGGCGCGCGCGGCGGCCTGGTAGGCATCCTGGAGATCGCGGTCGCCGCTGCCGAGCAGCGCGAGCTGCATGCCTTCGCGCAAGATGGTCGGAATGGCCTGGAGCAGGAGATCGAGCCCCTTCTGCCATGACAGGCGGCTGATGACGCCGAGCAATGGCGCCTCGTCGGAGGAATCGAGATTGAACTGCTGCTGAAGCACCGCCTTGTTCGCCGCCCGAAACGTCAGATCCTTCACGTCGAAACGGTAGGCAATGTGCGGATCGGTTTGCGGATTCCACACCTCGATATCGATGCCGTTGAGGATGCCGCTGAGCACGCCGGCGCGTCCGCGCAAGAGGCCGCCGAACCCCATGCCGCCTTCGTCGCTCTGGATCTCCCGCGCGTAGGTCGGCGACACCGTGGTGATGCGATCGGCAAATTGCAGGCCGGCCTTCAGGAAGCTGATGCCGCCGAAATATTCGAGCTCGTTGACGTTGAAGGAATGCCAGGGCAGGCCGATCGCGCCGATCAGCTCAGGCGCGAACTTGCCCTGATAGGCCATGTTGTGAATGGTCATCACGGTGCCGGGCCGCGGGCGGTTGTCGTAGTGTAGATAGGCCGGCGCGAGCCCGGCCTGCCAGTCGTGGGCATGGACGATGTCAGGCACGAAGGCCGGAACCAGGCCGCGGCCGATATCGGCGGCGACACGTGACAGCGCGGCGAAGCGCACGCCGTTGTCCGGCCAGTCGAGGCCATCGCTGGTGACGTAGGGGTTGCCGGGACGCGCATAGAGATGCGGCACGTCGAGCACGAACAGGTCGAGGCTGTCATAGGAGCCAGCAAGCAGCCGGCCCGGCCCGCCGAAATAGTCCGGCCAGCGCCGGATCTCCTGCGCGCCTGCGAGCATCCGCGTCACGTCGGGATAGCCCGGCATGAGAGTGCGCATCTCGACACCGTGTGCCTTTAGCGCAACCGGCAGCGCGCCGGCGACATCGGCGAGGCCGCCGGTCTTGATGATGGGATAGACTTCAGAAGCGACCGCGAGGACGCGAACAGGCGTCATTTATTGAGCCCGTCGATCATCGGCTGCGTGATCAGCGAGATGCCCTGCTCGGTGGTGCGGAATCGCTTGGCGTCGAACTCGGGATCTTCGCCGACGACGAGGCCTTCCGGAATCTCGACGCCGCGGTCGATCACGACGTTCTTCAGCCGCGCACCGCGCCCGACGTTCACATAGGGCATGATCACGGCGTTCTCGACATTGGCGTAAGAGTTGATGCGCACGCCGGTGAACAGCAGCGAGCGGCGCAGCGACGCGCCCGAGATGATGCAGCCGCCCGAGACCAGCGAACTGACGGCCTGGCCGCGCCGGCTCTCCTCGTCGTGGACGAATTTGGCCGGCGGCGTGATCTCCGCATAGGACCAGATCGGCCATGCGCGGTCGAACAAATCGAGCTCCGGCACGACGTCGGTGAGGTCGATATTGGCCGACCAATAGGCATCGACGGTGCCGACGTCACGCCAATAGGCGCCGTTGTGGGCGCTGGAGCGCACGCAGGAGGTCGAGAACTGGTGCGCAAAGGCGCGGCCGTTCTTGACGAGGTAGGGAATGATGTCCTTGCCGAAATCGTGATTGGAGTCCGGATCCTCGGCGTCGCGCTTGAGCTGGTCGAACAGGAATTTCGCGTTGAACACGTAGATGCCCATACTGGCGAGCGAGACGTCCGGCTTGCCGGGCATCGGCGGCGGGTCTTTCGGCTTCTCCAGAAACGACTGGATCCAGCCTTTCTCGTCGATATGCATGATGCCGAAGCCGGAAGATTCCGCTCGTGGCATCTCGAGGCAGCCGACCGTGACATCGGCGCCGCTCTCGACATGCTCGCGCAGCATCACCTCATAGTCCATCTTGTAGATGTGATCTCCGGCCAGCACGACGATGAACCGGCAAGCATGAGACTCGATGATGTCGATGTTCTGGTAGACTGCGTCCGCCGTGCCGACATACCACATGTTCTCGGACACGCGCTGGCTGGCGGGGAGAATGTCAAAACTCTCGTTGCGCTCCGGTCGGAAGAAGTTCCACCCCATCTGAAGGTGCCGGATCAGGCTGTGCGCCTTGTACTGGGTCGCGACCGCGATGCGGCGGATGCCGGAGTTCACGGCGTTCGAGAGCGCGAAATCGATGATGCGGGATTTTCCGCCGAAATAGACGGCGGGCTTGGCGCGCCGGTCGGTCAGCTCCAGAAGCCGGCTGCCGCGCCCCCCGGCCAGGACGAACGCCAGCGCCTGACGGGCAAGCGGCTCATTACCGACGGCACTCATGTGATCCTCCCAAGCTCTGGCATATCGGGGCTTTTTGTCGCGAAATGCCCCGCGGTCCCGCGCCCATTGGAACCGATAGTAATGGTATGCATAGTCAATCGGGAAGTAGGTTGTTGGTTGCGAGCATGGGAAGCTTAATGCTTTGGTCTTGGCGATCCAGCAGCGCGCCGTGGGCGCGGCTTGTGCGCCGCACGCAAATTCCGGGCTTTGATTTGGCGCCGGGATGCCCGATCATGGTGTTGCGATCCTTTTCCAAGCGAAACGTCAGACAGGGAGTAGGACGATGAGGATCTGGAGAACGGCAATTGCCTGTGCGCTGGCCGGCGCGGTCGTCGCCGGCGGAGTTCAGGAGGCGACGGCAGCCCCGCTGCCGACCAATGTCGCGACGATGAAGGCTGCGGCCGGCAACGATGTCACGCAGGTGCATTGGCGCGGCGGCGGCTGGGGATGGGGTATCGGCGGTCTCGCCGCCGGCGCGATCATCGGCGGTGCCATCGCCGCCGGCGCACCGTACGGATATGGTTATGGCTATGGCCGCCCGTATTACGGCGGCTATGGATATCCCGGCTACGGCTATGGTTATGCGCCGGTCTATTATGGTTACGGGCCGAGCTACGGGTATGGTGGCTACTACGCGCGTCCGCGCTACTACGGCTATCGCGCCTATCGCCCATATTACGGTCCGCGCTACGGCTACTACCGGTCGTATTACCGGCCTTATCGCGGCTATTGGTAAGGGCTCGCGCGGCTAGAGCGAGAGCCACACGATCAGGCTCATGCATGCGAGATGCATGAGCACGATCACGGCGAGATGCAGCGGGCCGGCCTTGAGATCAAGCCCACGCATCTCGCCGCCTCCGCTTAATTCGATCCGGAGGCCGCGGCGGTGAAGCTGCGGTCGACGGGTTTGCTCACGTCGAGCTTTTTCGGCAGGATGCCGTAGCGCGTCGAGCGGTCGGAGGCCGCCTGCACCTCCTTCACCACGTTCTCGTCGACGACGATCGGGCTGGTGCGTTGCGCCGTGTAGGCAGACAGCAGCACATCCTCCGGCAGCTTGGTCAGTTCAGCCGTGTTCCTGGCGTATTCGGGAAGGTGATCCAGCGACCACAGCCGCGCCTTGTTCAAGCGCTGTACCAGATCGTGCACCGCCGCGCGTTTGGTGGCGATGGCGTTGTCGGAGGCGACGATGAAGGTGATGGTTGGCGTCAGGCCTTCGCCGTTGGCGATGACGCGGGCCTTGTCCTTCAGCGTTGCGAACGACACGTAGGGCTCCCACACCGCCCATGCATCGATCGAGCCGGCGAGCAGCGCGATCTTGGCGTCGACCGGCCCGAGCGGCGCGAAGGTCGCATCCTCGAGCTTGATCTCCGCCTTCTCCAGCGTGGCGTCGATCAGGAACTGGCCCCAGCCGCCGCGCGTGCCCGCGAGCCGTTTGCCCTTGAGGTCGGCGGCCGATTTGATCGGCGAGTCCTGGCGCACCAGGATGGCCTGTGTCTTCGCGTCCGACCGCGTGCCGCCGATCGCCTTGATCGGCGCGCCAGCCGCGTAGACCGAGAGGAACGAGAGGTCGCCGGTATAGCCGACGTCGAGCGCACCGGCGTTGAGCGCTTCGAGGATCGGCGCGGCCGCGGGGAATTCCGACCATTCGATCTTGTAGGGCAGGTCCTTCGCATAGCCGGAGATCTCGAGCAGCGAGCGGTTGCCGCCCTTCTGGTCGCCGACGCGCAGCACGACGGTCTCGGCCGCGAAGGTCGCGGCGGCCGTCGACAAGGTAACGGCAGCGGCGAACAGCGATGCCGCGACACGGCGGGTGATGGGATGATGACGGGAGTTGATGCGCATGTGGCCTGTCTTGTTGCTTTGCTCACGACGCGTGAGCGGACGATGCAGCGAGACGATCAAGTCTATGAGGGCGCGATGCGCCGTCAATGAAATGGCCGTTCGTATTGCGAACGCCTCAGGCAAGGACGTTTCATCGAACGGCCGCGCGTGAGAAGACGGCATGCTTGCGACGGAGAGCTGCACAGGAATGATGCAGATGCGTGCCCCGCTTCGCTCGGCCTTGGCAACTGCATTCGCGAAAATCCTTTCATCGTTCCCGCGTGCGGCGATGGAGAGAATGACCTCGCTTCGCGCAACATTCGAAATTCCATTTCATTGACGATGAGGCGCGTGCGCCGCATGATTTGCGCATCGCATCAACGCGGCGCGTGAAGCGCCGCAGAACGACAATCCTTCAACGCAGCTCCGCACGGAACATGCGCAACGCCACGCGTCGCGCCAACGGCGGAGCCGTGCCAGCGCAGGAGCGGGGACCGATGAACAACGATGAAGAGCGCGGCGGATCGAAGCTCGACCGGCGCCATCTGCTTCAGGCGGGCCTGGCTGCAGCCTTCGCCGCGCCGCTTGGCGCGTTCGGTGCAGCGCAGGCCTTCGCGCCGGGCGGGATTACGGCCGGCGTCGACTTCTCGGAATTTCCGCTGTGCCGGACGGCATCGAGCGCGCCTGCGCTCACCGGCGCGCCGCGCAAGCTGAAACTGTCGTGGAATGCGGGCGCAGTCTGCCTTGCGCCGGTGCCGGTCGCGATCGAGCACGGCTTCTTCCAGAAGCACAATCTCGACGTCGAGCTCGTCAACTATTCCGGCTCGACCGACCAGCTGCTCGAGGCGATCGCGACGGGCAAGAGCGATGCCGGCCTCGGCATGGCGCTGCGCTGGCTGAAGCCGCTGGAGCAGGGGTTTGACGTCAAGATCGCCGCGGGCACCCATGGTGGCTGCATGCGCGTGCTGTCGCGCACCGATTCCAATGTCGCCAAGCTCGCCGATCTCAAGGGCAAGATCGTCGCGGTCGGCGATCTCGCCGGGCCCGACAAGAACTTCTTCTCGATTCAGCTGGCCAAGCTCGGCATCGACCCCGTGAAGGACGTCGACTGGCGTGCCTATCCCGGCAACCTGCTCAACGTCGCCGTCGAGAAGGGCGAGGTGCAGGCGTTCCTGTCGTCCGATCCGCTGGCCTATCTCTGGCTCAAGGACACCCAATACAAGGAAGTCGCCTCCAATCTCGACGGCGAGTATCGCGAGAAGAGCTGCTGCATCCTCGGCCTGCGCGGCAGCCTGGTGCGCGAGGAGCCGCAGGTCGCCCGCGCCATCACGCAGGCGCTGCTCGATGCTGCGATGTTCACGGCGCAGAATGCGACGGTGGCGGCAAAATCGTTCCAGCCCTACGCGCCGAAGGCGGCGACGCTCGCCGATATCGAAGGCATGGTGCGCTACCACACCCACCATCATCATCCCGTGGGCGACGTGCTCAAGCGCGAATTGAAGGCCTATGCCGACGATCTCAAGAGCGTGCAAGTGTTCAAGCAAAGCACCGACACGGCCAAATTCGCGGAGCGCATCTATGTCGACGTATTCGCTGTCTGACGGTCTTGCCTCCGGCGCGCCGCGCGTCTCGCGCGCACCGCTGCTGGCAAGCTGGATCCGGGAATCCGGCGTCGGCGTGCTCGCCAGCATCGCGTGGATCGCCTTCGGCCTGTCCTGCCTGTGGTGGCAGGATGTCGGCGACTGGTCGCGCACGCATTCGCTAGGCATTGCTGCCTTCATCATCGCCGCCATCGCGCTGTTCGGCACCATCGGGGCCGATTATCTCGGCTCTGCCGGTCGGGCCCTGCACAGCCGCGCGCCCTGGCTCGTCGCGCTCGGCGCGTTCCTGACGGTGTGGGAGGTCGCGACCGCGAAATTCGCCTGGCTGCCGCTGCCGTTCTTTCCGCCGCCGCAGGCGATCATCGAGGTCTATACCGACGATCTGCCGAAGCTGCTCGATAGCGTCTTCGCCTCGGTCAAGCTCCAGCTTGGCGGTTATCTGATCGGCGCTACGATCGGCTTCCTCACCGGTGTCTCGATCGGCTGGTCGCGTGCGGTCGGCTATTGGGTGCATCCGGTGCTGCGCTTCATCGGCCCGCTGCCGGCAACTGCCTGGCTGCCGATCGCCTTCTTCACGTTCCCATCGAGCTGGAGCGCCTCGACCTTCCTGATCGCGCTGGCGACGGGCTTCCCCGTCACCGTGCTGACCTGGTCGGGCGTTGCGAGCGTCAGCAACGCCTATTACGACGTCGCGCGCACGCTGGGCGCCAAGCCCTCCTTCCTGGTGTTGAAGGTCGCGATCCCCGCAGCGCTGCCGCACGTCTTCGTCGGCCTGTTCATGGGGCTGGGGTCGTCGTTCGCCGTGCTGGTCGTCGCCGAGATGATCGGCGTCAAGGCCGGCCTCGGCTGGTACCTGCAATGGGCGCAGGGCTGGGCCGCCTACGCCAACATGTATGCGGCGCTGATCGTGATGTCGCTGCTCTGCTCCGGCGCGATCACGATGCTGTTCTCGATCCGCGATCGCCTCCTGGTCTGGCAGAAGGGGACTGTCAAATGGTAGCTCTGGCCGAAACGGTCACGCACCCTGCCGCCGGCGCCGCGCTCGACATCGAGCGGGTCAGCCACGCCTTTGACATCGACGGCGCCGAGCTGCCGGTGCTCAGCGACGTCAGCATCTCGGTCGAGCCGGGCGAGTTCGTCGCGTTGCTCGGCCCCTCCGGCTGTGGCAAGTCGACCCTGTTGCGGCTGGTCGCCGGGCTCGACAAGCCCAAGGCGGGAAGGTTGCGGGAGAACGAGGATCGCATCCGAAGCCCGCATCCCTCGCGCGTCGTCGTGTTCCAGGATCCGACCCTGTTTCCCTGGCGGTCGGTCTGGGACAACGTCGCCCTGGGCCTCGAGGCCCAGGGCATCTTAAAAAGCCAGCGTCACCGAGTCGATGCTGCGCTCGATCTCGTCGGGCTGGCGTCGTTCCGCAACGCCTATCCGCACCAGCTCTCCGGCGGCATGGCGCAGCGCGTCGCGCTGGCCCGGGCACTGGTCAATGATCCCAAGATCCTGATCCTCGACGAGCCGCTCGGCAAGCTCGACTCGCTCACCCGCATCACCATGCAGGCCGAGCTCGTTGCGCTCTGGCAGCGCAAGGGCTTCACCACGTTATTGGTGACCCATGATGCTGAAGAGGCCCTGGTGCTCGCCAACCGCGTCATCGTGTTCAGCGACCGTCCGGCGCGGGTCAAGGCCGACATCCGGGTCGATCGGCCTTATCCGCGGCATCGCGGCGATCCATATCTCGCCGATCTGCGCCGCCAGATCCTCGGCCTCTTGGGACTGGACGCCACATGGTAACGCCTGTAGCCAAGGGCCGCGCGACCCATAGCGAGCCCGACTACATCGCGCGCGCCGAAGTGCTTGCCGAAGGCTTCGCCGCGCGTGCGGCCGAGCACGACCGCACCGGCAGCTTTCCCTTTGAGAACTTTCGCGAGCTGTCCGAAGCAGGCCTGCTCTCGCTGACGGTTCCTGCGGCGCATGGCGGGGCCGGCGCCGGCGCGCGATACACCGCGCGCGTCCTTGGTATCATCGGCAAGGCTGACCCGTCGACCGCGCTGGTGCTGTCGATGCACTACATCAATCATCTGGTGATGGCACGCAGCCCGACTTGGCCGGCGAAGCTATCGCGCAAGCTGGCGCGCGAAAGCGTCGAGGGCCTCGCGCTGGTCAACGCGCTGCGGGTCGAGCCCGAGCTCGGCTCACCCGCCCGCGGCGGCCTGCCGGCGACGATCGCGCGGCGTACCGACACCGGCTGGCGGCTCACCGGCCACAAGATCTATTCGACGGGATCCCCGATCCTGAAATGGTACCTGGTCTGGGCGCGGACCGACGAGGCCGAGCCGCGCGTCGGACAGTTCCTGGTGCCGGCGGGCCTGCCGGGCACGCGCATCGTCGAAACCTGGGACCATCACGGCCTGCGCGCCAGCGGCAGCCACGACGTGATCTTCGACGACGTCGTGATCCCGCTCGACGCAGAGGTCGATGTGCGCAAGCCCGCCGAGTGGCGCGCGCTCGACGTCACGCAGGCGAGCATCCACACGCTCTTCGTTGCCGCAATCTATGACGGCGTCGCCCGCGCCGCCCGCGACTGGCTGATCACCTTCCTGAAGCAGCGCGTTCCCGCCAGCCTCGGCGCGCCGCTGGCGAGCCTGCCGCGGGCACAGGAGATCCTCGGCGGCATCGAGGCGCGGCTTGCGGTCAATGCGCGACTGATCGACACGTTTGCGCGTGATTTCGATGACGGTGTTCAGCTCTCGGGAAGCGAGTCCAACGTCATCAAGCTCACCGTGACCAACAACGCCGTCGCCGTGGTCGAGGACGCGCTGTCGCTCACCGGCAATCATGGACTGTCCCGCACCAATCCGCTGGAGCGGCACTATCGCGACGTGTTGTGCGGACGCGTGCACACGCCGCAGGACGATTCCACGCGCATCGGCCTCGGCCGCGCCGCATTGGGCCTCTAGCCTATCCGGAAAACAATCAGGGAGACGATCATGTCGATCGAGTTCATCGGCTTCATCAGCAACAACAATTCGTCCGAAACTGTGGTCCGCGAAGGTCCGGTCCTCAACCCCACCCACATCGAGACGGTGGCGAAGGCGCACGAGAATGCCGGCTTCGATCGTGCGCTGCTGGCGTTTCATTCGACCTCGCCCGACGCTCTCCAGGTGGCCCAGCACGTCCTGAATCACACTGAACGTCTCAACGTGCTGATCGCGCAGCGGCCCGGCTTCACCGCGCCGACGCTGCTGGCGCGGCAGCTCGCCGTGCTCGACCAGTTCTCGCGCGGCAGGGTTGCTCTGCACGTCATCACCGGCGGCAACGCCACCGAGCTCCGGCAGGACGGCAATACGCTCGACGACAAGGACGAACGCTATGTCCGCACCTCCGAATTTCTCGACGTGCTCAAGCTGGAATGGACCAGCGACAAGCCGTTCACCTACAGGGGCAAGTACTACCAGGTTGAGAACGCGTTCTCTCAGGTGAAGCCGTATCGTCCCGAAGGCATTCGCGTCTATTTCGGCGGGGCCTCGGATGCAGCAATCGACGTCGCCGGCAAGCATGCCGACACGTTTGCGCTGTGGGGCGAGTCGTACGCCCAGGTGCGCGACGTCACCTCGCGCGTCCATAATGCTGCGGTTCGGCAGGGGCGGCCGACGCCGCGCTTCAGCCTGTCGGTGCGGCCGATCATTGCGCCGACCGAGAAGCAAGCCTGGGAGAAGGCGGAAGAGATTCTGGCGCGCGCTACCGCGCTTCAGGACAAGACCGGCTATCGCAAGCCCGCCGACGGCCATGCCACCGCCGGTGCGCGGCGCCTTCTTGTACTCGCCGACCAGGGCAGCCGCATCGACAAGCGGCTGTGGACCGAGATCGCCAAGCTCACCGGCGCCAACAGCAACACCACCGCTTTGGTCGGCACGCCCGAGCAGGTCGCCGAAGTGTTCGGCGACTATTACGACCTCGGCATCAGCCACTTCCTGATCCGCGGCTTCGATCCGCTGATCGACGCGATCGAGTATGGCCGCGAGTTGATCCCGCTGACGCGGGAGCTCGTCGCCAAGCGTCAGGCCGTGCGCGGCGAGGCCGCGGAATGATCCGCCTCATGCTGGCCGGCGCGCTGCTGTTCGGCTCGTTCGAGCTCGCAACAGCGCAAACCACCCTGCGGGTAGGCGACCAGAAGGGCAATGCGCAGGCCGTGATGGAAGCCGCCGGCGTGCTCAAGGACGTTCCCTACAAGATCGAGTGGAAGGAGTTTCCGGCGGCGGCGCCCTTGCTGGAGGCGCTCAGCGCCGGCGCGATCGAGACCGGGCTCGTCGGCGACGCGCCCTTCACCTTCGCCGCCGCCTCCGGTGCTCCGGTCAAGGCGATCGCCGCGATCCGGCAGACCCGCGAGGGCCTCGCAATCCTCGTGCCGGAGACTTCGCCGATCAAGAGCTTTGCCGATCTACGGGGCAAGAAGATCGCAACGGGCCGCGGCTCGATCGGTCATCAGCTCATCCTCGCCGCGCTCGAGAAGAACGGCTGGGCTGCGAGCGACGTGCAAATTGCTCACCTGGCGCCGTCGGATGCCAAGATCGCGTATACCCAAGGATCCGTGGATGCCTGGTCGACCTGGGAGCCCTATGTCAGCCAGGAAGAGGTGCTGTTTAAATCCCGCCGCATCATCACCTCGGAAGGCCTGACGCCGGGGTTGAGCTTCCAGGTCGCGCGGCCCGACGCGATCAGGGACAAGCGCGCGGAGCTGACGGACTTCATCCACCGCCTCACCGCGGCGCGGGCGTGGTCGCTGAACAACATCGACAGCTATGCCGCGACCTGGGGCCGGCTGATGAACATCCCGACATCAGTGCCGCAGAACTGGCTGTCGCGCGCCAAGATCCGCATCACGCCGATCGACGACGGCGTGGTCGCCGACGAGCAGAGCACGATCGATCTCTATTTCCGCTGGGGACTGATCAAGCAGAAGTTGGATGCAACCGAGATCGTGGATCGTTCGTTCACGGATGCGATTGCGAAGGCGGGGTTGTAGCGCTGTTTCGTGTCCCGGACGCGGCGCAGCGTGAAACGCTGCTCCGCAGAGCCGGGACCCATGCTGCGCAGTATGCTCGCGGTGCGATGGGCCCGGCTCTGCAGCGCACCGCTGAAGAAGCGCTGCGCTGCGTCCGGGCACGAGATCTCACAAGCCTCTCAAGCCCTCGTGAGATGGAGAACAGCGCTTCCATAATGCGCGCATTCCTCGGCGCTTTCTTTCTTCGTTCCCCGCTCCCGACAACACCCGCATTGCTATTTGCGCCACCTCCCTTGCGGTGCGCCGCATCCCCTCAAAAATCAATCCGACGACCACATCGGGAGACCGGCCATGGGCCTGCAAGAAACAAGAATCGAGTCGCTTCCCTTCGTCACTGCCGAACTCAACTATCTCGCACCTGTTACAGCCAAGCCGCGCACCTATGCCTTCGATCCGCCGCCGGGCGAGCCGAAGAGCACGGCGCTGCCGGAGGCGCATCAGGTGCCGATCTTCGATGCGCGGCTGATCGCGCAGAACTTCTCGCTCGATCGCGAAGGCTTCGCGCTGGTGCGCCATCCGACCCAGGTGAAGGACTTCTACAACGACGCGGAGGTGAGGGCGGTCTACTATCCCGCCGTCGAGGCTTTCCTGCGCGCGACGCTGCAGGCCGACCGCGTCGTCATCTTCGATCACACGGTGCGCAGGCGTGTCGAGGGCGCGGCGGACATCCGCGATGGCGGCCCACGCCAGCCCGCGACGCGCGTCCATGTCGACCAGACCGCGATCTCCGGTGCCAACCGCGTGCGCGAGCATCTGCCTGACGAAGCCGACGAGTTGCTCAATGGCCGGGTGCAGGTGATCAATTTGTGGCGGCCGATCCGGGGTCCCTTGCGCGATTCACCGCTGGCGATGGCCGATGGCACGACGGTCGCGCCTGATGATCTCGTCGCCTCCGACCTGATCTATCCCAATCGCCGCGGCGAGACCTATTCGGTGAAATACAATCCGAACCATCGCTGGTTCTATTTCCCCGAGATGACGCCGGACGAGGCGCTGCTGCTGAAATGCTACGATTCCGCAACCGATGGCCGCACCCGGTTCGGGCCGCATACGGCTTTCGTCGATCCGACGACGCCGCTGGATGCCGCGCCGCGCGAAAGCATCGAGGTGCGCACTCTGGTGTTCCACAAGCAGTAACGAGGGGTGATGGCACTGCCGGGCCTCGTCCCGGTGGTGCTCCCGGGCCCCGGTGGATTAGGATCGTCAGCGCGCTATAGTGCCGCCCAAACAGGGATGAGGCGCTATGGCCAAAATCAGGGTGGGACTCGTCGGCTGCGGCTTCGTGTCGGAGCTGCATATGTATGCGTTCCGGCGCGTCTATGGCGTGGACGTCGAGGTTGCGGCGGTGGCCGCGCGCGGCGACCATGTCGTCGACTTCGCCGCCCGCCACGGCATCCTGCGCGTCTATCGCAGTTTTGCTGACCTGATCGCGGACGGCGAGATAGATGTCGTGGACATCTGCACCCCGCCCAATCTCCATGCCGGGATGATCATCAATTCCATGCAGGCCGGCAAGCACGTCATCTGCGAAAAGCCCTTTGCCGGCTATTTCGGCCGCGAGGGCGATGCGCAGCCGATCGGCAAGCATGTGCCGAAGGCGCTGATGTATGAGCGCGTGCTGGAGGAGATGGATGCGACGCGCGCCGCGATCGAGCGTACCGGAAAGCTCTTCATGTATGCCGAGGACTGGATCTACGCGCCCGCGGTGACCAAGACGGCCGAGATCCTCAAGGCGACCAAGGACAAGGTCCTGTTCATGAAGGGCGAAGAGAGCCATTCCGGCTCGCACGCGGCGCATGCCGCACAATGGGCCATGACCGGCGGCGGCTCGCTGATTCGCATGGGCTGTCATCCGCTCTCGGCCGTGCTGTATCTGAAACAGGTCGAAGCCAACGCGCGCGGCGAAATCATCCGCGTCGCCAGCGTCACCTGCGATGTCGGCAACGTCACCGCGGGGCTGAAGCCAGAAGAGCGGACTTACATCAAGGCCAACCCGGTTGACGTCGAGGACTGGGGCACACTCACCGCCACCTTCTCCGACGGCACCAAGGCGACCGTATTCTCAGGTGACATGATCATGGGCGGAGTGCGCAATCTGATCGAGACCTATACGAGCGGCGGCTCGCTGTTCGCCAACATCACCCCGAACACGCATCTGATGAGCTACCAGACCAGCGAGGAGAAGCTGGCGAGCGTCTACATCACCGAGAAGGTCGATCGGAAGACTGGCTGGCAATATGTCTGTCTCGAAGAGGAATGGACGCGCGGCTACTTGCAGGAGATCCAGGACTTCATGGAATGCGTGGCAACCGGCCGCCAGCCGCTGTCGGACCTCGCGCTGGCCTATGAGACCATCAAGGTGAACTACGCCGGCTATTGGGCGGCGGAGGAGGGGCGACGGGTGGTGTTGTAGGGGCTCTCCCACCCTCCCCTGGAGCGCAGGGGAGGGTAGGAGCATCGTCGCCGTGCGCCGCCCTTCTACGCCCCGTAGGTCGATCCCTTTGGCAGCGGGAACACCGGATCCCGCGTGCGAATGTTGCTCGGCCACACCACCGAGATGTGCTCGCCGGCGTTCTGCATCACCACGGGGGTCGAGCGTTCGTTCTGGCCGGAGAGCGGCGTGCCGGGCGGGTAGAATTTCACGCCATAGCCCTGGATGGTGCCACCGGCGGGAATGTCGACGTCGAGCGCGGCCTTGCGGATGGCCTCGGGCTCGAAGCCGCCGTACTTCTCCTTGGCGACAGGCAGCACGTTGTTCAGCAGTATCCAGGTCTGATTGAAGCCCATCGAGCAGTGCGGCGGCACGTCGGTCGCGCCGGTCTTGGCCTTGTAGCGCGTGACCATCGCGTTGATCAGGTCGCCCATGCCGGGCGCGAGTTTGGCGGGATCGAGCAATTGCGCCGGCACGGGATCGATGTTGCAGAAATTGTCGATGTCGGCACCGAAGGTGGCGCGCAGCTTGTCGAGCTGGCTGTAACCGGCGCCGGCGCCGAACAGCATCTTGAAACGCAGGCCACTCTCGCGCGCTTGGCGCAGGAACAGGGTGATGTCGGGGTTGTAGCCGGCATGTGAGATCACGTCGGCCTTGGCCCGCTTGATCTTCGTGACCAGCACCGAGAGATCGGGCGCCGAGGCCGAATAGCCTTCGCGCAGCACCACCGGAATGCCGGCCTCCTTGGCATAGGCCTCGTCGGCGGAGGCAACGCCGACGCCATAGGGGCCGTCCTCGTGGATCAACGCGACCTTGACCTCCTTCGGGTCCATGCCGAGCTTTGCTTTGGCATGTTCATTGATAAAGCTTGCGAAGGCCTGTCCGTACTGGTCGGAATGAATCTGCGCCCGGAAGACGTATTGCAGGTTCTTGTCCTTGAACACGGCGGTCGAGACCGCGGTCGTGATCCAGAGGATCTTCTTCTGCTGCTCCACCTTGGCGGCGAGCGGCACGGCGTGCGAGCTCGCATAGACGCCGTTGAGGATGTCGACCTTTTCCTGGTTGATCAGCCGCTCGGCCTCGTTGATCGCGACATCGGGCTTGCTCTGGGAGTCGGCGGCAACAGGCACGATCTTGGTCTTGCCGCCGATCCCGCCTTTCTCGTTGACGAGATCGATGGCGATCTGCGCGCCGATCGAGGAGGCGACCGAGCCGCCGGCGGCGAACGGGCCGGTCAGATCGTAGATGACGCCGATGCGTAAATTCTCGGCTTGCGCCTGGGCGCGTGTCCAATCGAGGCTGAGTGCGGCGGCGGCAGCCGCCGAGGTCTTCAGCAGCTGCCTGCGTGAAGTCGGCATCCTATCCTCCCTCTGAACCGTCATATGATCTTGCTTTTTGCGAAGTATGGAGAGGGGGACGGCGGAAAGTCAACATCGCGAAAGTCGCGGGGGCGTCAGCCTCGTCGGCGAACGCAACTGCGAGATAAGGGGTGACGCAGGCGCTCACTGCTTCAAGCGGTGGGCTAGGTAATGCGCCGTCTTCCCGCCGGTTCGGGCAACCTGCTCCGGCTTACCCGCGGCGACAATGCGACCGCCCTCGTCGCCGGCGCCGGGGCCGAGATCAATGATCCAGTCGCTGTGGGAGATCACGTCCATGTCGTGCTCGACCACGATCACGCTGTTGTCCGAATCCACGATCCGGTCGAGCTGAGCGATCAACCGCTCGACGTCCCTGGGATGCAGCCCGGTGGTCGGTTCGTCCAGGACATAGAGGGTGTGGCCGCGCTGCGGCCGCATCAGCTCGGTCGCCAGCTTGATGCGTTGGGCTTCGCCGCCGGACAATTCGGTCGCGGACTGGCCGAGCCGGATATAGCCGAGACCGACCTCGCGGACGACCGACAGCGAACGGTTGAGCGCGGTGTCGTCGTGGAAGAACTCGAAGGCCTCGTCGACGCGCATCGCCAGCACGTCCGCGATGGATTTGCCGCGGATCTTCACTTCCAGCGTCTTGTCGTTGTAGCGCGCCCCCTTGCAGGTCGGGCACGGCGCATAGACGCTGGGCAGGAACAGAAGCTCGACGCAGACGAAGCCTTCGCCCTCGCAGGTCGCACATCGGCCTTTGGCGACGTTGAACGAGAACCGTCCGGCATCGTAGCGGCGGGATTTTGCCTGCGGCGCCGCCGCGAACAGCTTCCGCACATGGTCGAACAGGCCGGTATAGGTCGCAAGGTTGGAGCGCGGCGTGCGGCCGATCGGTCTTTGATCGACCACGACGAGGCGATCGATCTGATCGAGGCCCGCAGCAATCTTGCCGCCCAATGTCGCGACCGTGGGAGTCAGGCTGTCGTCATCGGAATCGGCGGCAAGCGTGTGGCCGAGGTGCGCGGCCACAGTGTCGACCAGGAACTGGCTGATCAGGCTCGACTTGCCGGAGCCGGACACGCCGGTCACGCTGGCGATGACACCGAGCGGAATATCGACGTCGAGGCCGCGAAGGTTGTTGCGGGTCACACCCCTGATCTTGAGATGCCCCTTGGGCTCGCGGCGGATCGTCGGCAGCGGCCGTCGCGGGTGTGAGAGATAGGTGGCGGTCCGCGATTGCTCGACCTGGCTCAGCCCCTCTGGGGGACCGCTATAGAGGATGCGTCCGCCGTTCTCCCCGGCTTCAGGCCCGACATCCACCAGCCAGTCGGCATGCCTGATGACCTCGATCTCGTGCTCGACCACGAAGATCGAATTGCCAGCGTGCTTCAACCGGTCGAGCGCCCGCAGCAGTGCCTCAGTGTCGGCGGGATGCAGGCCCGCCGACGGCTCGTCGAGCACATAGACGACGCCGAACAGGTTCGAGCGGACCTGGGTCGCAAGGCGCAGCCGTTGCAGCTCGCCCGGCGATAGCGTCGGCGTGCTGCGCTCGCAAGCGAGGTAGCCGAGGCCAAGGTCGAGCAGGACGGCGAGCCGGGCCGACAGATCCTCGCAGATGCGCCGCGCGACGACGGCCTTCTCCGACCTGTCGGCGGAGCTTCTTGCATATGGCTTGATCAGCTCCTGCAGCTCCTTGAGCGGCAGGTGCGACATCTCCGCAATGTTGAGGCCGGCGAATTTGACCTTGAGTGCTTGGGGCTTCAGCCGCGTGCCATGGCAGGTCGGACACTCCCGCGTGATCATGAATTGCGCGACGCGGCGCTTCATCATCGCGCTCTCGGACTTGGCGTAGGTCTGCATTACATAGCGCTTGGCGCCGGTGAACGTGCCCTGGTAGCTCGGCTCCTCCTTGCGCCGCAGGGCGCGTTTGACCTCTGCGGCGTCGTAACCGGCATAGACCGGAACGGTCGGCTGCTCCTCCGTGAACAGGATCCAGTCGCGGTCCTTCTTTGGAAGCTCGCGCCAGGGCTTGTCGACGTCGTAGCCGAGCGTCGTGAGGATGTCGCGGAGGTTCTGGCCCTGCCAGGCGCTCGGCCAGGCCGCGACGGCGCGTTCGCGGATCGTCTTGGTGTCGTCGGGCACCATCGACTTCTCGGTGACGTCGAGCATCCTGCCGATGCCGTGACAGGTCGGGCAGGCTCCCTCCGGCGTGTTCGGGGAGAACGCCTCCGCATAGAGCATCGGCTGTCCCCGCGGATAATCGCCGGCGCGGGAATAGAGCATCCTGAGCAGGTTCGAGATGGTCGTCACGCTGCCGACCGAGGACCGCGTCGTCGGTGCGCCGCGCTGCTGCTGAAGCGCCACGGCCGGCGGCAGGCCCTCGATGTCGTCGACCTCAGGGATTTGCATCTGGTGGAACAGGCGCCGCGCGTAGGGTGAGACCGATTCCAGATAGCGCCGCTGCGCCTCGGCGTAGATCGTCCCGAAGGCGAGCGAGGATTTCCCTGAGCCCGACACACCCGTGAACACGACAAGAGCGTTGCGGGGAATGCGCACATCGACGTTTTTGAGGTTGTGCTCGCGCGCGCCCCGCACCCGGACGAAGCCGTCGTCCTGCATCAGGTTGTGAGATTGTTTCGCTCGGTCGTCCATCTGGCTCCTCCAGCCTCCCATGGGAGGGTAACGGCAGGATCGCAGGATGGGTCCCGAGATGCCAGCGGGCCGCACCGGGTCAGCGCGTGTGCAGCAGCGACGGATCGAGCGGACTGAGCCGAGCGGGATCGAATGGCGAGAGGTCGATCTGCGCGGTGCCATCGACGATCAGCTGCGCGAGCGCTTCGCCGGTCGCGGGCGCGTTGAGGATGCCCCAGACATTGTGTCCGGTCGCGACATAGAGGCCGTTGCTCAGCGGCACCTTGCCGATCAGCGGCAAGCCGTCCTCCGTCACCGGTCGGAAGCAGGCCTGCCGCGCGATGATCCTTTCGGGCCTGAACAGCGGCGACAGCCGTTCGCTCATCGCTTGCAGGCGCGCGATCGCGCCTTGGTCGGGTGTCACGGAAGCGGGATCGAGCGGCAGTGGCGCGATGTCGGAGAGCGCGGTGATATGCGTGCTGCCGTCGGCCCGTGGAAAGACTTCGATCGACACGGTGCTGCCGTCCTCGTATTCGAGGAACAGCGCATCGGCCGGCACATCCGTGCCGGTGTCGTACACGATGCTTGGGCTGCGCTGGCCATAGACGGCGGGCAGGCTCATCCATTGCGCGGCGAGCAGCGACCAGGGGCCCATTGCGACGACGACCGCGTCCGCTGCAATGAAATTCGTCTCGGTCTCGACGCCTTTCACCGCCACGCCGTCGGTCTCGCGCGCGATCGCCGTGATGCGGCCGCGGCGAAGCTGCGCGCCTTGCGCGAGCGCGGCGTCCATCATGGCGGAGGTGAACTTGCGGGGATGGACGATCGCAGTCGTCTCGTGCGTGCCGATGCGCTGGGCGATGACGACGCCATCGGCGAGCCAGTCGAGCGAGCACGGGCGATTGCGGCGTGCATCGCCATCGGGGACAACGAAACCGCTATAGGCCGTCATGGGGCGATGGCCCCAATCGCCGGCGATCTCCCCGGCCAGCTCTGCGTGAAGGTCGAAGCTGCGCCGCGCCAGCGCGTCGAGCGGCGTGCCGGCGCACCAGTCGCGCGCGAGGAAGCCGCCGGCCTTGCCCGACGCAGCCGCCGCCACCTCCGTGCTCTCGACGACGATGACGTCGATGCCGCGGCGCTGGAGAAACCAGGCAATGCAGGCCCCGACGACGCCGCCGCCGCAGATCACAACGCGCATGGTCTCTCCCGGACATCCAACTTGTGGCGAAAGGACTAGCCAAAAAATTCGGCGCCGGCGAGGCAGGCCGGCGCCGCTTGGTGATCCTGATCGCCTCGCTCAGCCCGGCCCGGCGCCCTGCGTTGCGGTATACACAGCGTAGAGCGACTGGCTCGCCGCCATGAACAAGCGATTTCGCTTGGGGCCGCCGAAGCAGACGTTGCCGCAGACTTCAGGGAGCCGGATGCGGCCGAGTAGCTTGCCTTCCGGTGACCACACGGTCACGCCGCTGTAGCCTACCGCGCGGCCGGCATTGCTGGAGGCCCAGAGATTACCGTTGACGTCGCAGCGCAGCCCATCCGGTCCGCACTTCACGCCGTCGATCACGCAATCGCTAAACTTCCTATGATTCGAGAGCTTGTTGTCGCTGCCGACGTCGAACACGAAGATCTCGCCCTTGCCCCCGGGGCCGGTGTCGCCCGGGCCCTTGCCGGTCGAGGCGACGTAGAGCTTCTTGTAGTCCGGCGAAAAGCACAGGCCGTTCGGATCGGGCACCTGGTCCTCGGTGACGACGAGGTCGATGCGGCCGGTGGGATCGATGCGATAGCAATTGGTCGGCAGCTCGCGCTTGCCCGGTACGAAGCCGGCCGGCTGGCCGATCCGCGGATTGAGCTTGCCGCTCGCATTGCTCGGGCCGCCTGCAACGTCGGGCTCGCCTTCGTAGAGCTGGCCACCATAGGGCGGATCGGTGAACCAGTAGCTGCCGTCGGGATGCGCGGCGATGTCGTTCGGCGAGTTCAGCTTCTTGCCCTGATAGGAGTCGGCGAGCACTGTGGCGGTGCCGTCATGTTCGTAGCGCGTCACCCGTCGCGTCAGGTGCTCGCAGGAGAGCTGGCGGCCTTGGAAGTCGAATGAGTTGCCGTTGGAATTGTTGGAGGGCGTGCGGAATACGCTGACGCGGCCGTCGTCCTCGGTCCAGCGCATCTGCCGGTTGTTGGGAATGTCGCTCCACAGGAGGTAGCGGCCCTGCGCGCTCCACGCCGGGCCTTCGGCCCAGAGCAGTCCGGTGTAGAGACGCTTGATCGCGGTGTTGGGCTGCGCGAGATCGTTGAAGGACGGATCGACCGCGATGATATCAGGATCCCAGAAATACGTCGTCGGCGCGCCGTTGGGCCCAAAATCGCGCGGCGGCGTGGTGATCGTCGTCGGCGGTGCGGCGGGCCCGGTCTGGGCCAGTGCGGCGCCGGCTCCGGCTATGCTGGCTGCACTGATTGCAAGCCCCTGGACAAGTGTTCGTCGTGAAAGCGCAGCATCCCGGTCACGCTGGCCTCCGTCACGAGCCTCTTGGCGTGTCATCGCGTCCTCCCGATCATGTTCGCTGACCGGTTGATCCGGTCGAGCCGCGCGAAAGGTTAGTCCGGTCCGATGATGGTTGCGAGGGGTGGAATCAAAACTGCTGCGCGATGACGGGCCGCAATTTCGTCACCTTCGAATGCGTTTGGATTGATGGGCGCTGACGGGGATCAAGCCGGAGCTCATTGTGCAAATTGTCGTCCTGATCATCCTGCTCGCGATTGCTTTTGCGGGCGGCTATTTCATGCGTGACCATGTCTCCCGCAAAAGGCGGGCAGAGGCACGCCGCTGGCGCGAATACGCCGAGCCGGATTGGCTCTCCGCCAACACGCCGGCCAACACGAACGAGATATCGAAGCCCAGCGCCGCCGCACCCGGCACCACGGGCGAACTCGGCCAGATGCTGGATCGCTGGGAGAGCAGGGCCCGCGCCCGCCGCACCGGCACGAGATAGCGGCTTGCAACACTAGGTCAGCCCCGCTGACCATCTTTTGGCGTTGCAGTTGCGGCCGTTTCTCGTCTAGAAACGGTCCGCACTGAGCCTTCCGGCAACCAACCGTCAACGGTTTTGGCCGAGGATTTGTGGCTCAAAAGGGTCCGGCAATGCTGATTCGCGGCCAAATCGATGGGATTTCGGGGGAGGTGGCTCCGGCCGCCGCCGCGATCCCGGCCGCGCTGCCCACCCTCCTTCTTGGCGGGCTTCTTCTTAGCTGCCCCTGAGGGCCGGCTGGGCGCCACGCGCCTGGGCGCTCAGGGGTTGGTCGAGATCACCGGACACCTCAAGCGCCCAGACCCATGAACGGCGCAAAAGCTCAAAAGGAAATTTGCGAATGGCCACCGTGAACAAGTCCGACAAGGACCGCGTCATTATTTTCGACACCACGCTGCGCGACGGCGAGCAGTGCCCCGGCGCCACCATGACCTTCGAGGAGAAGCTGGAGGTTGCCGAGCTCTTGGACGATATGGGCGTCGACGTCATCGAGGCCGGCTTCCCGATCACCTCGCAGGGTGACTTCGAAGCGGTGAGCGAGATCGCCCGCCGCTCAAAGAATTCCGTCATCGCCGGACTGTCCCGCGCGCATCCGGCCGACATCGACCGCTGTGCTGAAGCCGTGAAATTCGCCAAGCGCGGCCGCGTCCACACCGTGATCGCGACCTCGCCGCTGCACATGCGGGTCAAGCTGAACAAGACCCCGGAGCAGGTGATCGAGACCTCGGTCGCCATGGTCGCACGCGCCCGCAACCAGATCGACGACGTCGAATGGTCGGCGGAAGACGGCACCCGCAGCGAGATGGACTTCCTGTGCCGGATCGTCGAGGCCGTGATCAAGGCCGGTGCGACCACGGTGAATATCCCCGACACGGTCGGCTACACGGTGCCCGAGGAATACACCCACTTCATGAAGACGCTGATCGAGCGCGTGCCGAATTCGGACAAGGCCGTGTTCTCCGTGCATTGCCATAACGACCTCGGCATGGCCGTGGCGAACTCGCTGGCCGGCATCGTCGGCGGCGCGCGCCAGGTCGAGTGCACCATCAACGGCATCGGCGAGCGCGCCGGCAACGCCGCGCTGGAAGAGATCGTGATGGCGATCAACGTGCGCAACGACAAATTCCCCTATTGGAACAAGATCGACACCACGCAGCTCACCCGCGCCTCGAAGGTGGTGTCGGCGGCGACCTCGTTCCCCGTCCAGTACAACAAGGCCATCGTCGGCCGGAACGCCTTCGCGCATGAGAGCGGCATCCACCAGGACGGCGTGCTGAAGGATGCCTCCACTTACGAAATCATGCGGCCCGAGATGGTCGGCCTGAAGCAGTCCTCGCTGGTGCTCGGCAAGCATTCCGGTCGCCACGCCTTCGTGCACAAGCTGGAGGAGATGGGCTACAAGCTCGGCCCGAACCAGCTGGAAGACGCGTTCACGCGGATGAAGGCGCTGGCCGACCGCAAGAAGGACATCTACGACGAGGACATCGAGGCGCTGGTCGACGAGGAGATGGCGGCCTCGCACGACCGCATCAAGCTGACCTCGCTGACGGTGATCGCCGGCACCCACGGCCCGCAGCGCGCGACCATGAAGCTGGACGTCGACGGCCAGATCAAGATCGAGGAGGCCGAGGGCAACGGTCCGGTCGATGCCGTGTTCAACTGCATCAAGCGGCTGGTGCCGCACGAGGCCAAGCTCGAGCTGTACCAGGTGCACGCGGTGACCGAAGGCACCGACGCGCAGGCCGAAGTCTCGGTGCGGCTGTCGCATGACGGCCGCTCGATGACGGCGCGAGCAGCCGACCCGGATACCCTGGTCGCCTCGGCCAAGGCCTATCTCGGGGCGCTCAACAAGATCGTCATGAAGCGTCAGCGCGACACGGTGACGACCGCCGCGGCGAGCTGAGGCTGCTTTGCCTCTCCCGCTTGCGGGAGAGGCCGACGCCCGAAGGGCGGCGGGTGAGGGCTCTCTCCTCTGGGGGATTGTCCCATCGCGGAGAC
>NZ_JXJM01000001.1:5029390-5040637 GCF_001593325.1 Bradyrhizobium sp. DOA1 | reverse complement strand
AAGCGGGAGAGGGAGCTCAGCGGTGCGCGCGGCATGCACCGAGAATAGCTGCCCTGCGAAGGGCCAATAGCGGCTCAATGCGCGAGCCGCTATTGATGCTCCCGGCTTTGGACAGACGCCCGCTTTGGGCAGCCCAAGAGAATAACGATAGGGAGAGACTATGCGCAGCTTCGCGATTGCCGCGTCCATCGCGGTCCTGGCACTTGGTATGAATTTTGGCCTTGCCGGCCCGGCGTCGGCGCAATCACCGATCATCATCAAGTTCAGCCACGTCGTCGCCACCGACACGCCGAAAGGTAAAGGGGCGGAGAAGTTCAAGGAGCTCGCCGAGAAGTACACCGGCGGCAAGGTCAAGGTCGAGGTCTATCCGAACTCGACGCTCTACAAGGACAAGGAAGAGCTCGAGGCGCTGCAGCTCGGCAGCGTGCAGATGCTGGCGCCATCCAACTCGAAATTCGGACCGCTAGGCATCCGCGAGTTCGAGGTGTTCGACCTGCCCTATATCCTTCCGGATCTGAAGACGCTGCGGAAGGTGACGGAGGGCCCGCTCGGCACCAAGCTGCTCAAGCTGCTGGACGCCAAGGGCATCGCCGGACTTGCCTATTGGGACAACGGCTTCAAGCAGATGAGCGCCAACAAGAAGCTGGTGACCCCGGCCGACTATCAGGGCGTGAAATTCCGTATCCAGTCCTCGCGCGTGATCCAGGCCCAGTTCAAGGCGCTCAGCGCCCTGCCGCAGGTGATGGCGTTCTCGGAAGTCTACCAGGCACTCCAGACCGGCGTGGTCGATGGCCAGGAGAACACCTGGTCGAACATCTATACCCAGAAGATGCACGAGGTGCAGAAGTACATCACCGAGACCAACCACGGCTACATCGGCTACGTCGTGATCGTGAACAAGAAGTTCTGGGACGATCTGCCGGCCGACATCCGCGACCAGCTCTCCAAGGCGATGAAGGAGGCGACCGACTTCAACAACACGCAATCGCAAAAGGAGAACGACGACGCGCTCGCCGAGATCAAGAAGAGCGGCAAGAGCGAGATCGTCAAGCTCACGCCGGAGCAGGACGAGGCGCTGCGCAAGGCGATGGAGCCGGTCTACAAGGACGCCGCGAGCCGCGTCGGCCAGTCGCTGATCGACGAGTTCCAGAAGGAAGCCAAGAGCACCACCAACTGAGAGCACGACGAACCAGCTGACGTCGTGCACGGATAGAATATGCATGAACAGAGGGCTTCCGTGCCGGCACGGAAGCCCTTCTTGTTGCAAATCATTTCAGTGTGCATCTGAACAGGCGTTCACGGCAGTTACATCTTCGTAACAACGCACTCCCTGTCCAAGTTGTAAGTTGCGCGTCAGCCGTTGCGCGCTCATCCTCAGGGACCCTTCCAGAGGAGGTCTGTATGAGGAAGTTCACCATCGCAGCCATCGCCGTGCTCAGCATCGCCGGCTCAGGCGCGGTCTATGCTCAATATCATCGCCCGTGGATGGAGCACGTCCGTCACATCCGCCTCAACCCGGAAGACCGCGCCGCCTTCGTCGACGCGCGGATCGCCGCCGTCCATGCCGGGCTGAAGCTCAACGCCGACCAGGAGAAGCTGTGGCCGCCGGTCGAGGCTGCCGTGCGCGATTTCGCCAAGCTGCGCATCGACCGCGCCAATGCGCGGATGAATGCCGGTCCAGGTGGTGCTGACAAGCCGGAGGATCCGATCGCCCGCCTGCGCCAGCGCGCCGAGGACATGGGCGCCACCTCCGCGGCCCTGAAGAAGATCGCCGATGCCGCCGACCCGCTCTACAAGACGCTGGACGAGGGTCAGAAGCGGCGGCTCGCCGTGCTGACCCGCCACCGCGGCCCGTTCGGCGGCGGCGAGGACGGTCAGCGCCGCCATTTCATGGAACGCGGCATGGACCGCATGATGGAGCGGGGCATGGACCATTTCCACCGCGACCGTTTTGACCGCGATAGCGGCCCGGACGGGGACCGCGAGGGCCGGCTCTGAGCGGGGGCGGTTTCGGCGGGGGTTACCCCGGATTAACCTTGGCGAAGCCGCTGGAATCCAGCGGCTTTTCGCTTCTCTGGACTTATGGACGAAGCCTTGGAAAACTTCCGTCCCATCGCTTGCCAGACCCGGATCGCTTTGCTAAACGACCGGCCTCGCAAGGCATTGACCGCCTTTCGGGCGCATAGCTCAGTTGGTAGAGCAGCTGACTCTTAATCAGCGGGTCCCAGGTTCGAGCCCTGGTGCGCCCACCAATTAATTCAGAGACTTACAAATGTGGGTCTCAGAACGGATCTTTTAGTTGGGAATCCCGCTTGATCCGTTTCTTAGCTTTCATTGTCGACTAAGGCTACATTGCTTCGCTGCTTCCCTTGTTCCTGTAGCTTCAGGTCATGAAATACGTGGTGGATATCGACTGCGATAGGTCGATCGGCAGCTCGTAGCAGAGTGGGATAGTGCAGCGAACGAAAGGGATAATTCACGAGGCCGCTCCGCAACGAGCCTTCGCGCTTTACCTCCTGGCGGTGCCGCTGCTTTCCACAGCTTTCTCGTTGGCGAACAGTTGAAGTCGTGCGCGAGCGCCAGCCGTCGATAGGAAAATAGGCCTTCGGCCGTTCCCTTGCTTAGCTGCGGATGTTCGTCCAGACACTTGGATTTCAGCGCGCGGAATCTGGCTTCTCGCCGCCGAGTTGCGCCACGACCCAGTCTGCGAAAGCTCGCACCGCCGATCTCTGTCGGCTGGCGCGCGGGTAGATCAGGCGGTGACCGATGTAGCGGATGTCGTTTGCGCGTCCTGCCAATGGAGCTACCAACCGGCCGCTTGCCAGTTCGCGCTCGGCCAGAAGCGTCGATTCCAGCGCCACCCCTAGACCTTCGGCGGCCGTCGCTATCGCTAGAAAGCTGCGATCGAATCTCATGCCATGGAGGGCAGGGGCCTCCAGTCCATTGGCGGTGAACCATTGGTGCCACTGAACCTGTTTAACGTCGGAGCGGATCAGCGTCTGATCGAGAAGGTCGGCAGGTTTCCTGATCGATTTTGCGAGCGCAGGGGAGCAGAGTGGGGTTACCGTCTCCTCCCGGAGAGGGATAATCTCAACTCCCTCCGCGCGCGGCGGGCCATAGACGATGTCGATATCGAAATCGTCGTTGCTGAAGCGCGCATAGTCCGTGCTTGCCGCCAATCGAACCTCGAGCTTTGGATAAGCCGCAAGAAACTGTGCGAGCCGCGGCGCCAGCCATTGCGCGGCAAAGCTAGGCGCGGAGTGGACGCGCACTAACTGCGGGCCGCGCGCGGCAACTTCCTCAAGGCCACGGCGGAGCTGATCGAATGCCGCTCCCGTGTGGCGCATCAGATTTTCGCCGGCTGGCGTAAGCCGCACTGACCGTGCACTGCGCTCAAACAGAACGGTCCGAAGCGTATCCTCCAGCTTGCGGATGGCATGACTGACCGCACTCGGCGTCAGGTGAAGCTCATTCGCCGCATCACGAAATGATCCAGTGCGAGCCGCAGCTTCAAAGGCTCTAATTGCCGATATCGGGACATTCGACAGCATTTCATAAGTGAACCAGATTCATCGATCCGTGACAACTGTGCGCTTGTCCGATAGCCCTCCGCAGGTCATTCCTAGTCCCGCCAAGGAAGAACAATCTGCGGGAGGAACTGATGCTGCTCAGCGGAAAGACGGCAATCATTTCGGGCGCGGCCTCGCCGCGCGGCATCGGACTTGCCACGGCGCGCCGGTTCGCTACCGAGGGCGCGCGGGTTGCCATTCTCGATATCGATGCCGCTGCTGCCGCGGGTGCAGCGACCACTCTTGGTACAGAGCATGTCGGAGTGTCGTGCGACGTCGCCGACAAGTCATCATGCGAGCGGGCGGTCGCGCGCGTAATGGAAGCATTCGGCGGCATCGACATCTTGGTCAACAATGCCGGCATCACCCAGCCGGTCAAGTTCCTGGACATATCGCCGGCCGATTGGGATCGCATTCAGGATGTCAATCTGAAGGGCGTTCTGTTCCTCTCCCAGGCGGTGATCCCGCATATGCGTGCGCGGAAGTCCGGATCGATCGCGTGCATGTCGTCGATTTCCGCGCAGCGCGGCGGCGGAATTTTTGGTGGGCCGCACTACTCGGCTGCGAAGGCCGGCGTCCTTGGTCTCGCCAAGGCGATGGCACGGGAGTTCGGTCCCGACGGTATCCGCGTCAACTGCGTCACGCCCGGCCTGATCGGCACTGACATCACGGCCGGCAAGCTGACTGACGAGATGAGAGCGAAGATCCTGGAAGGCATTCCGCTCAATCGTCTTGGTACTGCGGAAGACGTCGCCGGCATCTACACGTTTCTCGCGTCGGACCTCTCAGCCTACGTCACCGGCGCAGTGATCGACGTCAACGGCGGCATGCTCATCCACTGAGTCAATAAGACGAGGTTCGATCGATGGAAACGCCGACGAAGACGCTGACCAATGCGCTCACCCTGGCGGACCGCGCTTACAATATACGCCGCAATGCTCTGCGCATGGGTGAAGTCCAGGGCCAGGGCTATATCGCACAGGCGCTCGACATCTCCGACGTTCTCGCCGTGGCCTATTTCCACGCAATGCGCTACCGGCCCGAGGATCCAGGCTGGGAGGGACGCGACCGCTTCCTGCTCTCCAACGGGCACTATGCGATTGCGCTCTACGCGGCGTTGATCGAGGCGGGAATCGTCCCTGAAGAGGAACTCGGAACCTATGGCAGCGACGAGAGCCGCCTGCCGATGTCGGGCATGGCCTCCTACACGCCCGGAATGGAGATGTCAGGCGGCTCGCTCGGGCTTGGGCTCGGCATCGCCGTCGGCATGGGCCTCGGCCTCAAGCGCAAGAAATCCGAGGCGCGGGTATACACCTTGTTCTCCGATGGCGAGCTCGACGAGGGCTCGGTCTGGGAGGCGATCCAGTCGGCCAGCCACTACAAGCTCGACAATCTGATCGGCATCGTCGACGTCAACAATCAGCAGGCAGATGGTCCCTCCACACAGGTGATGGCGTTCGAGCCGCTGGTCGACAAACTCCAGGCCTTCGGCTGGTTCGTACAGCGTATCGACGGCAACGATCTTGATGCGGTGGTTGGTGCATTCGACGAGGCCAAATCGCACCCTGACCCCAAGCCGCGGATGATCGTCGTCGACACGCTGATGGGGAAGGGCGTTCCTTTCCTGGAGCAGCGTGAGAAGAACCATTTTATCCGCGTCGAGCAGCACGAATGGCAGCTCGCGCTTGCCGCGCTGGAAGCGGGGAGGCAGGCATGAAGACCGTGAGATCAGCGCCCCAGCCGGGCAAGCCGCGCCTGACTACTTCCGCCATGATCGCCTCGATCGCCACCGAAGGACAGAAGACGAAGCCGGCGCCATTTGGGCACGCGCTCGTCGAGCTGGCGCGCGCGCGCCCGGAGGTGATCGGCATGACGGCCGATCTCGGCAAATACACCGACCTGCATATCTTCGCCAAGGAATTTCCGGATCGCTATTATCAGATGGGAATGGCCGAGCAGTTGCTGTTTGGCGCCGCCTCCGGTCTCGCCGCAGAAGGCTTCATGCCGTTCGCGACCACCTACGCCGTGTTCGCATCCCGGCGGGCTTACGATTTCATTCACCAGACGATCGCGGAGGAAGACCGCAACGTGAAGATCGTTTGCGCTCTGCCAGGCCTGACCTCGGGCTATGGACCGAGCCATCAGGCCGCCGAAGATCTCGCGTTGTTCCGCGCCATGCCGAACATGACGGTCATCGATCCCTGCGATGCCATTGAAATCGAGCAGCTGGTGCCCGCGATCGCGGCGCATCACGGGCCGGTCTACATGCGCCTGCTGCGCGGCCAAGTGCCGGTCGTGCTGGACGAATACGGCTACAAGTTCGAGCTCGGCAGGGCCAAGCTGATCCGCGATGGCAAGGACGTCCTGATCATTTCATCGGGCATCATGACGATGCGTGCGCTCGAGGCGGTGCAGGCCCTGAAGAACGACCGCGTGGATGTTGCAGTGCTGCATGTTCCGACTATCAAGCCGCTCGATGCCGAGACGATCTTGCGGGAAGCCGGCAGGCCGGGCCGGCTTGTCGTGGTTGCCGAAAACCACACGACGATCGGCGGTCTTGGCGAGGCAATTGCTGCACTTCTGATGCGTTCAGCCGTTCATCCCCCTTTCCGGCAGATCGCATTGCCGGACGAATTTCTAGATGCGGGCGCCCTGCCGACACTGCACGACCGCTACGGGATTTCAACCGCAGAGGTCGCAAGGCAGATCAAGCAGTGGCTTTAGTCTACCGGCGCTAGGCGCCGGTCAAGCCAAGCCTTTTTGGAGGAGCAGCGCTCGCCGCATGTTGCGGCGGCGAGCGATGGCTCTTGCCCAAATGCCGGTGGGCGAGAGCCGGAGAACGAAGAGCCCGAACACCCGCATGCCAACGGGAAGATGGACCAGGCACAAAATTCAAAAGAGGATCTGGAGGAACACATGACTGTCTCGAAATCCGAAAGCATCAGCCGCCGCTCGTTGTTGATGGCAGCCACGGCCGTACCCCTCTGCGGAATTCTGACGCGTCCGGCCTCCGCCGCCGAGTTTGTCTACAAGTTCGCGACAGGACAGGATCCGACGCACCCGGTGAATACCCGTGCGCAGGAGGCGATCGACCGTATCCGGGAGGCGACCAGCGGCCGGCTGGAGATCAGGTTGTTCCCCGCCAACCAGCTCGGCTCCGACACCGAGCTTATGACCCAGGTTCGCAGCGGCGGCGTCGAGTTCTTCAACCAATCATCCTCGATCCTTGCCACCCTGGTTCCTAGCGCCGGCATCGTCAACACGGGCTTTGCTTTCGCCGGCTACGACAGCGTGTGGAAGGCAATGGACGGTGATCTCGGTACCTACATCCGGGCGCAGATCGCCAAGACCCCAATTCTGGCGGTGTCGAAGGCCTGGGACAACGGCTTCCGTCAGGTGACGTCGTCCGGCCGGGAGGTGCGAACGCCGGATGATCTGAAGAATTTCCAGATCCGCGTTCCGCCGGCACCGCTCTTGACCTCGCTGTTCAAGGCTCTCGGTGCGGGGCCAACTCCGATCAATTTCAACGAGGTCTATTCGGCGTTGCAGACCAAAGTCGTCGACGGGCAGGAGAATCCGCTGCCGATCATCGCGACCGCGCGTCTCTATGAGGTGCAAACCACATGCAGCCTGACCGGGCACGTCTGGGACGGTTACTGGATCCTCGGCAACAAGCGCGCCTTCGAGCGCTTGCCGAAGGATGTACAGGAAATCGTGACCCGTGAGCTCGACCGCTCCGCCATTGACCAGCGCGCCGACATCGCAAAGCTCAGCCAATCCCTGCGGACTGATCTCTCCGGCAAGGGGCTCAAGTTCATCGACGTCGATCGCGCCGCGTTCCGCCAGGCGCTGTCGAAGACCAGTTTCTACGCAGACTGGAAAGCCAAGTTCGGCGAGGAGGCATGGTCGCAGCTCGAAAAAGCCACGGGCCAGCTATCATGACCAGTGTGGGCCATACGCCGCACGCAGATGCCGGTATGGCGGCCGGCGCGTCTCAAGCAGGCTCGCGTAGTTGGGTAGTGAAGGCGAATGCGGTACTCGGTCACGTCGTTGCGGTACCGGCGGCGTTGCTCGTGCTGGCCGAAATCGCAGTGCTGTCCGCAGGGATCGTAGCCAGATATGCGTTCCGTTCGCCGATCGTATGGTCGGATGAACTTGCCGGCATCCTATTCCTCTGGCTCGCCATGTTTGGATCCGTGATTGCCTTCCAGCGGGGCGAGCATATGCGGATGACCGCCGTTGTCGGGATTCTTGGCGCGGAGGTTCGCGCGTTCCTGGATGTCGTGGCCGCCGCGGCATCACTGGCGTTCCTCGCGCTGGTCGTCTGGCCGGCCTATGAATTCGCGGCCGACGAGGCATTCGTCACCACGCCGGCGCTTGAGATCGTCAACAGCTGGCGCGCGGCGGCGCTGCCGACGGGGCTCGGCCTGATGCTCATGGCGGCAGTCCTGCGGCTCATCCGCATCGCAAGTGTGCGCAGCTTGCTCGCCTCCGTGGTGATCGTCGCGGGCATCATTGCGACTTTCGTTCTGCTCGCTCCCGTCTTGAAGCCGTTGGGCAATCTGAACCTTTTGATCTTCTTCGTCTTCGTGGTCGGCGCGATGGTCTTTGCAGCGGTGCCGATCGCGTTTGCGTTCGGCCTTGCCACCGTCGGTTATCTCGCCCTGACAACCAGCACGCCCGACGTGGTGATGATCGGACGGATGGATGAGGGCATGAGCCATCTGATCCTGCTCGCCGTGCCGCTCTTCGTCTTTCTTGGCCTTCTGATCGAAATGACCGGTATGGCCCGCGCGATGGTCGGCTTCCTGGCAAGCCTTCTCGGCCACGTGCGCGGGGGACTGCACTATGTGCTGGTCGGGGCGATGTACCTGGTCTCCGGCATCTCGGGCTCCAAGGCGGCAGATATGGCTGCGGTGGCTCCGGTGTTGTTTCCAGAGATGCGGCAGCGTGGGGCCAAACCGGGCGATCTCGTTGCGCTTCTGGCGGCAACTGGCGCGCAGACCGAAACGATCCCGCCGTCGCTCGTCCTGATCACGATCGGCTCGGTGACCGGCGTTTCGATCTCGGGGCTGTTCACGGGCGGCCTGCTTCCGGGCGTGGTTCTTGCGGTCATGCTCGCGGCCGTGGTGTGGTGGCGATATCGCCGCGAAGACCTGTCTCACGTCAAACGGGCAACCGGGCGAGAGATCGGCCGAGCCTTTGTCGTCGCGGTCCCAGCCATTGCGTTGCCATTCGTGATTAGGACAGCCGTCGTCGAAGGCGTTGCGACGGCAACGGAGGTCTCGACCATCGGCATCCTCTATTCGGCTTGCGCTGGTCTCTTCATCTACCGGCAGTTCGACTGGCGCCGGATCTATCCGATGCTGGTCGAGACGGCCTCGCTGTCGGGCGCGATCCTGCTGATCATCGGCGCAGCCACCGGCATGGCCTGGGCGCTGACGCAGTCAGGGTTTTCCGCCTCTCTCGCCAAGTTCATGACCAGTCTCCCCGGCGGTGCCCCAGTCTTCCTGGCGGTGACGATCGTGACCTTCGTGATTCTGGGTAGCGTATTGGAGGGAATTCCGGCCATCGTCTTGTTCGGTCCGCTCCTGTTCCCGATCGCGCGGCAGGTTGGCGTCCACGATGTCCATTACGCGATGGTGGTCGTTCTCGCGATGGGTATCGGCTTGTTCGCGCCACCGTTCGGCGTCGGCTACTACGCTGCCTGCGCCATCAGCCGCATCAACCCGGATGAGGGCATGAAGCCGATCGTCGGCTACATGATCGCGCTACTGATAGGCACGCTGATCGTAGCCGCCGTACCATGGTTGTCGATCGGCTTCCTGTGAGGACTTCATGAGCTATGCCTCGCGGCCCAAACCGCGAGGCATACCGTCACGCGAATTTAGGCAGATGCAGCGGCAGGCCCTCGCAGGGCACATCGATCTCCTCGACCTGACCCTTGCCGACTTCAGTGACGCGTAGCTTCTTGCCCTCGAGCGTGAAGGCACAATTCGTCGGCTGCGGTCCGTCCAGGATCAGACGGTCGACCACCTCTCCTCGGCGGTCCAGCACCGTGACGTTCTTCTGGTTGTAGACCGTGCAATAAAGCCGGCCGTCCTTGTCGAAGGCCATCCCGTCCGGGCCCTTGAAATCGGGATTGGCATCTGGTTGCAGGACGTTGCCGAAGACCACGCGTTCCGGCGAGGCCTCGCCAAACACGTCGTATCGGTAGATCTCGCCAGTAAAGGATGCGTTAGCATAGAGATGATTGTCACGACCGAAGGCAATGCCGTTGGTGAAGCGGATCTTACGATCAAGGACGCGCAGCACCTTCATGGCAGCAGGGTCAATCTCGTATACGCGGCCGTCCCAATCGAGATCCATATAGCCGGCGACAAAGGCCTGGCCATTGATGAAGTCTTCCGCGGCCATGCCGGAATCTGTCATGTAGAGCAGGCCGTTCGGACCGAAGCAGAGGTCGTTCGGAAACAGAAAGCGATCGGTGCCTTCGCCCTGCATGCGTCGGATTTCGTTTCCGCTGTCGTCGATGCAGATCAGCGCGCGGAGCCCGGCTTCGGCGATCCAGATCCGGCCATGGCCATCGGTCGTCAGTCCGTTCGGACGACCGCCCGTTGTCCGGATCACCCTGCGGTTGCCGCGAGGGTCGAGCCGCGTGATGCAAAGGGTCGACGCCGACATTTCCGTGACATACATCGATCCATCCGGCAGGCACACCGGACCTTCGGGCGCTCCGATCCCCGTGGCAAAGAGTCTAGACGCCATTTATTCCTCCATTCTGCAGATTGTTGGTGTTGGCTAGGCGATTACCAGGCCGTTGGCCGGATCGATCAGCACCACGCGATTGAGGTCGATGGCGAGGTCAAGCCGCTCGCCATGGCTGCTGACGTCATGAGCCTGCAGCTCGGCAACCGCATCCACTCCGCCGATCTTGATGGTGGTGAATGTACGGGTCCCTGTCGGCTGAATGAGATCGGCGACGGCCGAGTAGGCGACCACTCCATCGCGGAGAGATCCGCCGCCGGCCCGACTGACATGCTGCGGACGAATGCCGACGAGAACCTTTCGACCTTCCGTGCTCGCCAGTGACGTGGTCTTCGCGCTCGGAAGTGTCAGCGCACCGCCGGATTCAAACACGACCGCTGCGCCGTCGCCGGTGGTCTTGAGGGTCGCTGGAATGAGGTTGATCGACGGAGACCCGAGGAATCCGGCGACAAATCCAGTGCGGGGTTGCTCGAACAGCTCCAGCGGAGCTCCTTGCTGCTCGATCTCTCCCTCACGAAGCAGCACGATGCGGTCGGCGAGCGTCATCGCCTCGACTTGGTCGTGGGTGACGTAGATCATGGTCGTCGTGATCTCGTGATGCAGACGCTTGATCTCGCTCCGCATCTCGTCGCGCAGCTGGGCGTCGAGGTTCGAGAGCGGCTCGTCGAACAGGAACAGATCCGCCTTGCGGACGATGGCGCGGCCAATGGCGACCCGCTGGCGCTGTCCACCGGACAGCTGACGCGGGTAGCGTTGCAGGAGATTGCCGATGCCGAGCATTTCGGCCGCCTCGCTGACCCGCTTCCTGATTTCGATTTCGGAGGTCTTCCGCGCGCGCAGACCGAAGGCGATGTTCTCGTTGACGGTCAGATAGGGGTAGAGCGCGTAGTTTTGAAATACCATCGCGATG
>NZ_JXJM01000001.1:4880200-5028217 GCF_001593325.1 Bradyrhizobium sp. DOA1 | reverse complement strand
CCGGAAAGAGAAACAGCAGCGTTACGACGCCGGCGCCGACATATCGAACCGCCAGCATGCGGGCCTTTCTCGCCGGAAGCTTGCCGACCGTCATCGAGCAAGCTCCATGCGCTTGAGGACCACGGTCGTGATGACCGTCAGCAACGCAATCACCAGGAAGGAGATTGCGGCCGTATAGCTGGTTTCGAATTGGGAGAAGCCCTGGACATAGGTGTAGAGCGAGACGGTCTCGGTCATCGAGCCGGGGCCGCCTTCGGTAAGAGCCCAGATGATGTCGAAGATGCGGACGAGATCCAGGCCGCGGATCAGGCAGGCAACGGCCACGACCGGGGCGATTGCCGGCAGGATGATCGCGCGAAGCACGCGGAAGTAAGACGCGCCGTCGATCTCAGCAGCCTCTAGCTGCGACTGATCGACGTTCGACAGCGCCGCGAGCAGCAGCAGGAACATGAACGGCGACCACTGCCAGACCTCGCAGATGATGATCGCCGGATAGACATAAGCGGGGTTGACTGTCCATAGGATCCGGACCGGCTCGCCGGCGATAAGGCTGAGGATCTCGCCGATCGGACCGAAGCGGACGTCGAACATCAGCCGCCAGGTCGCTCCCGCGACGATCGGAGAGATCACGGTCGGAAGCACCAGCAGCGCGACGAATATCTGGCGTCCGGGCATGCGATCGATGAACAGCTGCGCCATCAGGAAGCCGATCAGCAACTCGAGGGGCAGGGCAACCGCGGTGATAATGGCCGTATGACCAAGCGAGGCCCAGAGACGGGTGTCCCTGAACAACTCGGCATAGTTCAAGAGGCCGACGAACGACGTGTCGTTCTCGGTCATCGTGATGCGCTGGAAGCTCACGATCAGCGAGTAGATGAGAGGGAACAAGCCGACCAAGAAAAGGATCAGAATGGCCGGCGCGACGATCAGATAAGGCAGGCGGTCCTCGAGCATGCGCCCAAAGCGGCTAGGGCGGTGTCGCTCGGCCTCATTGAGACTTGCGGAAAGTGTCATCACCAGTCCAGGAAACAGCACCGCACGGGAGGAAAGCGGTCCCGTGCGGTGTCCAAGCCAGCTATTGCGGATAGGCGCCCGGCTTTACCGCCCATACCTTGTAGACGGCTTTTTGGTTGTCGATGCCGACCTTCTCGGTGATGGCGTCGAATTGCTGCGCCATACGATCGAGGATGGCCTTGGGATCTTCGCCAGCCCACAGGCTCGAAATCGCCTTGGTCATCGCCTCGTCGTATTTATCCTGTTGAAGCAGGGAGAGATCGAGCAGTCCCTTTTCGCCCGACGTCTTGATCGTATCGAGATAGGCAGGAGCGTCGGGCCAAAGCGCGCGGTATTTCTCGCTCGCGTAGTGCGACAGGCGGAAGGGATCGCGCAGCGTATAGGGGAGCTGGACGCGTTCGAGGCTGGTCTTCTTGCTGTTCAGCCACTGAATGAAGAGATAGGCAGCTTCCTTGTTCTTGCTGGTGGCCGATACCGACAGGTCGAAACCGACGCCGAGCTCCGGTCGACCGAGTGGGTTGAGGGCATAGCCGACCTTGGCGGCCACCTGCGATTTCGGCACCCATTTCAGTGCTTCTTCGCCGGAGCCATAACCCGCGGCCCACCGTCCATAGGGAGGCCAGGAAATTGTCATCGCGGTCGTGCCCTGGAGGAAAGCCGCGAGATTGTCGACGAAATTCCACTGCTCCACGCCCGGCGGCATGAACTTGTTTTCGGCCAGCATCTGCTTGAACACCTTCAGGCCGACCTCGCTGTTCACGGTCGCTTTCATGGTATCCGCATTGAAAAACTTTCCGCCCTCCATGCGGAAGCGCTCCTGGAACATGTATTGCGGATAGGGCGCGGTCCGGAAGAAGCCAGCGCCATAAACCTTGGGCGCCATCTTGTCGGTGATGAACTGACCGATCTCGTCGAACTGTTTCCAGTCCTTCGGCGGTGCGAGGTCGTAGCCGAATTTCGTCTTGAACCCCTCCTTCATCTTCGGATCTTCGAAGACGTCCTTCCGGTAGAAGAGAAGCATCACGTCGCCGTCGTCTGGAAAGCCGTAGATCTTTCCGTCATACTGCATCTGGTTGTCGCGATACGCGGCCGCGATGTCCTGCAACTCGTCGCGATAGCCGAACTTGTCGACATATTTGTCGAGGGGCTCGAGCGCACCTGCGCGCGCAAGATCGGGCATCCAGGACGGAATGACGTTCAACGCGTCATAGGCTCCGGCGCCGGATTTGAAATCCTGCATGATCTTGGTGAACATCTGGTCGGTGGGCACTTCGACGACCTTCACTTTAATGCCGGTGAGCTTCTCCCACTTCGGCCCCGAATAGTTGAGCGGGTCGAGCGACTGGAGGCCGGCCTCCCAAACGATGCTGATCGTCGTGCCCGCATATTTCTTCGCGGCTTCGACGGCAATGTCGGCCGCATCCCTGTCGGCGGCAGGCGCTGATGAACCTGCGAGCGCAAGGACAGCGGCTGCGCCGAGAATCGTCCTGAACTTCATGCCCTCTTCCTCCTCTCCTGAGCGTCTATAGCCGAACCCCGGCTTCGGAGCTCTTTTCACGTCATCCCGGGCCAGCCCCAGCCGTGAGCATCAACGGACCATCCCAGCTACCGGCGGGGCCGAAAGACCAAATTCATCAGGCTGAGGATTGGCCGCGCAGGCGCTTTGCTGGGGTGGGTTGCCCCAGCCTGAATGAACGCGAACTGACTTGTAGAAGTACGCTTCCTCCTCAAGACGCTCGAAGGCGTTGGTTTTGGAGGTACTCTGCGTTGTGCGGGAACAGCGCGACAAATGAGAAGTTTGCAAGCGTGGGTGAGCTACGTTCACCTGTCCGTCGCAACCTTTCTGATCTGCTTCTCCGCTATTATCGCGGTCCTTCTAGCGCGGCTCGCGATGCAATGGGGCGATATCAGGCGCCACGGCCGAGGGGCAATTGCTGCTGGCCGCTTGCAAAAGCGAGTTTGCATTCCGAGGCTAGCGGCGCGAATTGGGCGGCCGCCGAACGATGCCGTTTGCCTCCACGCGAGCTTCGGTCAGCTTTGATCGCGAGATCGGCGGAAGCTGGCGAAAACGGCTGCGGCGGCGGCTTGACCGGAGGACTCTGCAGGCGGTGCATGCCTACGCCTGATCGCGTCGGCGCTCTCGCAGCCTCTGGAAATCCTCGCCTGCGTGGTGTGACGAACGCGTCAAAGGCGTCGCTGAAACCAGCAGGAATCCCTTGGCATAGGCGACCTTTTCGTACGCCCCGAACTCATCAGGGGGCACGAAATTGATGATGGCGTGATGCTTGCGTGTGGGCTGCAGATATTGGCCGATGGTCAGGAAGTCGACCTCCGCGCTGCGCAGGTCGTCCATTACTTGCAGCACCTCGTTCCGCTCCTCGCCGAGGCCGACCATGATTCCCGACTTGGTGAAGATCTGCGCGTCGAGCTCCTTCGCGCGCTGGAGCAGTCGGACCGAGTGGAAATACCGCGCGCCCGGCCGCACCGTGAGATATTTCGAAGGCACCGTTTCCAGATTGTGGTTGAACACGTCGGGCCGAGCGGCAACGATCGTTTCGAGTGCGCCCGCCTTGCGCAGAAAGTCGGGCGTCAGGATTTCGATCGTGGTCCCCGGGCTCGCATCCCGGATCGCTGCGATCGTCCTGGCGAAGTGCATCGCGCCGCCATCGGCGAGGTCGTCTCGATCGACGGATGTGACGACAACATGAGACAAGGCGAGCATGGCAACAGCCTCGGCGATCCTCTGCGGCTCGTCGGGATCGAGCGCGTCGGGCAGGCCCGTGCGCACGTTGCAGAATGCGCAGGCGCGCGTGCAGGTGTCCCCCATGATCATGAAGGTCGCGTGCTTCTTCGCCCAGCACTCGCCGATGTTCGGGCAGGATGCTTCCTCGCACACGGTGACGAGCTTGTTCTCCCGCACGATGCGTCTCGTCTCGGCCCAGGCGTCTGAGCCCGGGGCCTTCACGCGAATCCAGGCCGGCTTACTCTGCAGGGGCGTCTCCGGGCGGTTCACCTTTTCGGGATGGCGCGGCGCGTCCGGTCGCAGCTTCGCGCGCGGGTCCTTGTTGAGGAGGTCGAGTACGATGGTCATTTGGGCAACCTCGTGCTGCGCAAGAAAGGCGTGCAGTATTCAACGCTGGTGAATTGACCTGCGCGTAAATGCAAGAACGTCCTGCCATAGACATTCGTTGTTCGTGCCGCGTTAGTCAAATCGTCATGCACGCACGCGCCGGCTGTTGTCCCACCCCATGGCTCGCGCTCGCACTGGCTCATACCGGCAGCGCCGCATTTGTCGGGCAGCTCAACGGGTCTGATCTTTCGGGCGGAACCAGCAGCCCGTTTTCCGGAGCTTCAGACAAGTCCCGACCGATCATATCGGGTCGGGCGGGCAGCTGATCGACAATTCTGAGCAAAATTAAGGGTGTGTGTGCGATCGATGGACCGCAGCGAGGTCTGGCACGAATGCTGCTTAGATGTGCGCAAAAGAATAAGCAGATCAGAACAAGCACGGCGAGGGGAACGTTCAAATGCCAGCCAGCACTCCATCTTTAACCTAGAGCGACGGGCCTATTGCCCGCGTGGCATCGCGCGCCTCCACCCCGAGGCGGCGCAACGAACAATGACGCCTGACTTCGCTTGGCATGCAAGGGAGAGAGTAATGACGGTCGCGGACGCGCACGATTTGGATCCGCAGGAAACCCGGGAGTGGCTGGATGCTCTGTCGGCGATCCGCGGTCATCGCGGCAGTGAACGCGCGGAATTCGTCGTCAACGCAGTCATTGCTGCCGCGCGTGGCAGCGGCCTCGCCATTCAACAGACGCTGACGACGCCCTATTGCAACACGATTCCGCTGGATCAACAGCCAGCGCTGCCGGGCGACCGCGCCATCGAGCACAAGCTGCGTTCGCTCATTCGATGGAACGCTCTCGCCATTGTGCTGCGCGCCAACAAGGAGAGTTCGGAGCTCGGCGGTCACATCGCGAGCTTCCAGTCCGCCGCAACGCTCTACGATATCGGCTTTGGCCATTTCTGGCATGCGCCAACGGAATCGCACGGCGGCGACCTGATCTTCGTCCAAGGCCATTGTTCGCCCGGCATTTATGCGCGCGCCTTTCTCGAGGGCCGGTTGAGCGAGGAACAGCTGCTCGGCTTCAGACGGGAGACCGGCGGCAAGGGCCTGTCGAGCTATCCGCATCCATGGTTGATGCCGGATTTCTGGCAGTTTCCGACCGTGTCGATGGGGCTGGGGCCGCTGATGGCGATCTATCAAGCCCGGTTCCTGAAATACCTCGAGAACCACAAACTGGCCGAGACTTCCAATCGCAAGGTCTGGGCCTTCATGGGCGACGGCGAAACCGACGAGCCGGAGTCGCTCGGCGCGATCTCCCTCGCCGGTCGCGAGAACCTCGACAATCTCATCTTCGTCATCAACTGCAACCTGCAGCGGCTCGACGGGCCGGTGCGCGGCAACGGCAAGATCGTGCAGGAGCTCGAAAGCGTTTTTCGCGGCGCCGGCTGGAACGTCATCAAGGTGCTGTGGGGATCGGGCTGGGATCGGCTGCTCGCGAACGACAAGAGCGGGTTGCTGCTGAAGCGCATGGAGGAATGCGTCGACGGCGAGTACCAGGATTTCAAGAGCAAGAGCGGCGCCTATATCCGCGAACACTTCTTCGGCAAGTACGAGGAGCTGAAGCAACTCGTCGCCGACATGAGCGACGACGAGATCTGGAAACTCGCGCGCGGCGGTCACGATCCGGAAAAGGTGTTCGCCGCCTATACCGCGGCCGTGAACCACAAGGGACAGCCGACGGTCATTCTGCCCAAGACCGTCAAAGGCTACGGCATGGGCGAGTCCGGCGAAGGTCAGATGATCGCCCATCAGGCCAAGAAGATGACGCAGGATGCGCTGCGTGGCTTCCGTGACCGCTTCCAGGTGCCGGTCAGCGACGATGACTTGGCCAAGGTGCCCTTCATCCGCCCCGCGGAAGACAGTCCGGAGATGAAGTATCTGCGCGCTCAGCGAGAAAAGCTCGGCGGCAGCCTACCGCAGCGCCGGCGCAAATCCGTGTCCTTGCCGATCCCGCCCTTGTCGACGTTCCAGCGGCTGCTCGACGCCACCGGCCAGCGCGAGATCTCGACCACAATGGCTTTCGTGCAGATGCTGGGCACGCTCGTGCGCGACAAGGCGATCGGCAAGCACATCGTGCCGATCGTGCCCGACGAATCCCGGACCTTCGGCATGGAGGGCATGTTCCGCCAGCTCGGCATCTATTCGTCGGTCGGTCAGCTCTATCGTCCCCAGGACGCCGACCAGCTGATGTACTACCGCGAGGACAAGACTGGGCAGGTTCTGCAGGAGGGCATCAACGAAGGCGGCGCGATGTCGAGCTGGATCGTCGCGGCGACGTCCTACTCGACGAACAACGTGCCGATGATTCCGTTCTACATCTACTATTCGATGTTCGGTCTGCAGCGCGTCGGCGACCTCGCCTGGCTCGCCGGCGACATGCGGGCGCGGGGCTTTTTGCTCGGCGGCACGGCCGGCCGAACGACCCTCAATGGCGAAGGCTTGCAGCATGAGGATGGCCACAGCCACGTGCTTGCGGGCACCATCCCGAACTGCATCTCCTACGATCCGACCTTCGCCTATGAGGTCGTGACCATCGTGCGCGAGGGCATGCGTCGCATGTATGAAGCGCAGGAGGACGTCTATTACTACATCACGCTGATGAACGAGAACTATCCGCATCCCTCGCTCGCCGAAGCGGGCAAGGGAGCGGAAGAAGGCATCCTCAAGGGGCTCTATCTCCTGAAGAACGGCGGCGAGACGGCGAAGAAGGGACTTCGTGTCCAGCTCGTCGGCTCCGGCACGATCCTGCGGGAGGTGATCGCGGCCGCCGATCTGCTCAAGGCGGACTTCGGCGTCACGGCGGATGTCTGGAGCGCGACGAGCTTCAACGAGCTGCGCCGCGACGGCATGGCCGCGGAACGGTGGAATTTGCTGCACCCGACGGAGCCGCGCCGCAAGAGCTGGGTCGAGGCGCAGCTCGAAACGCATCCCGGCCCCGTCGTGGCGTCGACAGATTACATGCGCAACTACCCCGACCAGATCCGCGAATATGTCCAGGCGGCCGGACGCCGCTACGTCGTGCTCGGCACTGATGGTTTTGGCCGCAGCGACTATCGCGTCAAGCTGCGCAAGTTCTTCGAGGTCGACCGGCATTACGTCGCCGTCGCCGCGCTCAAGGCGCTGGCCGACGAAGGCACGATCAAGCCAGCCGTCGTCGCGGAAGCCATCGCCAGGTACCAAATCGATGAGGGGCGCGCTGCGCCGTGGACCGTGTGAGACAGCGAGCCGAGGGCAGAGCGATGAGTGGTCTGATCGACATCAAGGTTCCCGACATCGGCGACTTCAAGGACGTGCCGGTGATCGAGATCTTCGTCAAGCCAGGAGACAAGGTAAAGGCGGAAGATCCATTGGTTGCGCTGGAATCCGACAAGGCGACCATGGAGGTGCCGTCGCCGCGTGAAGGCGTCGTGAAGTCGGTGGTTGTCAAGGTCGGCGACAAGGTGAGCGAAGGCACGGTGATCGTGCAATTCGCAGGCGCGGGCGCCGAGCAGGCCGAGGCGCGCCCCGTGGTCAGCGCTCCACCGTCACCTGTCAGCGCGCCGGCCGGCATTGCCGAGGTGCGCGTCCCTGACATCGGCGATTTCAAGGACGTTCCGGTCATCGAGATCTTCGTGAAGCCGGGCGACAGCGTGAAGGCGGAGGATCCGCTGATTGCGCTGGAGTCGGACAAGGCGACGATGGAGGTGCCGGCGCCGCTCTCGGGCATCGTCCGCGAGATCAAGCTGAAGACCGGTGACAAGGTCAGCGAGGGCGCGGTCATCCTCGTGCTCGCAACCGGCGAGGGCGCGCCGGCCGCGCCAGCAGCTGCTGCGCCGACACCCGCGTCACCGGCACCTGCGGGCCCCGTGGCGCAGTCCGGTGCGGTGGACGAGAAGGCCTTTGCGCTCGCCTATGCGGGCCCCGCAGTGCGTAAGCTGGCGCGAGAACTCGGCGTCGATCTCGGCAAGGTCAAGGGTACGGGCAATCACGGCCGCATCCAGCGCGAAGATGTCGAGGCCTTTGCCAGGGGCGGGGCTGCGCCCGCCAAGCCGCAGGCTGCGGCCGCAGGCGGAAGCGGCCTCGGCGGCATCGATCTGTTGCCTTGGCCCAAGATCGATTTTGCGAAGTTCGGCCCGGTCGAACGCAAGGAGCTCGGCCGCATCAAGAAGATTTCGGCGGCCAATCTGCATCGCAACTGGGTCGTCATTCCGCACGTCACCACGCATGACGAGGCTGATATCACCGAACTCGAGCAGTTCCGGGTGAAGATGAACAAGGAGCTGGAGAAGAGCGGCGTCAAGCTTTCGCTGTTGCCGTTCATGGTGAAGGCGGCCGTCGCGGCCCTGAAGAAGTTTCCGGAATGCAACGCCAGTCTCGACGGCGATACGCTCGTCTACAAGAACTACTGGCACATCGGCTTTGCCGCGGACACACCGAACGGGCTGATGGTGCCGGTCATCCGCGATGCCGACAAGAAATCGATACCGGACATCGCGACGGAGATGAACGCGCTCGCCAAACTGGCGCGGGAGGGCAAGATCAAGCCTGACCAGATGCAGGGCGGCACCTTCTCGATCTCCTCGCTCGGCGGCATCGGCGGCATCTATTTCACGCCGATCATCAACGCGCCCGAGGTCGCGATCATGGGCGTTTGCAAGGGCTACTGGAAGCAGCATTCGGCGGACGGCAAGACCTGGACGTCGCGTCTGACCCTGCCGCTGTCCCTGTCCTGGGACCACCGCGTCATCGACGGGGCGGCGGCCGCTCGCTTCAACGTCTATTTCGCCAATGTGCTCGCCGATCTGCGGCGCGTGTTGTTCTGAGGTTGGGAGCGCATTATGGCTCAGATCGAAGTCAAGGTTCCCGATATCGGCGACTTCAAAGACGTCGCTGTCATCGAGGTGATGGTGAAGGCGGGCGAGACCATCGCAGTCGACACCAGCCTCATCATGGTCGAGTCCGACAAAGCGTCGATGGAGATCCCATCCTCGCACGCCGGTATCGTCAAGGAAGTGAAGGTCAAGGTCGACGACAAGGTCAGCGAGGGATCTGTCATCCTCGTGCTGGAGACGACTGGAGCCGCGGCTGCGCCAGCGCCGGCCCCGGCATCGCCGCCGACCGCAACGGCGCCGCCCGCCGCACCCGCCGCCGCGTCCCATTCCGGCAAGGCGGACCTCGAATGCGACATGCTGGTGCTGGGGGCGGGCCCCGGTGGTTACTCCGCCGCTTTCCGCGCAGCCGATCTCGGCATGAAAACCGTGCTGGTCGAGCGTTACGACACGCTCGGCGGCGTCTGCCTCAACGTCGGCTGCATCCCGAGCAAGGCGCTGCTGCACACGGCGTCCGTGATCGACGAGGTCAAGCATCTCCCTGCCCATGGCATCACCTTCGGTGCGCCGCAGGTCGATCTCGACAAGTTGCGAAGATTCAAGGACGGCGTCATCAAGAAGCTGACGGGCGGCCTTGCCGGCATGGCGAAGGCCCGCAAGGTCGAGGTCGTGACCGGCGCCGGCGCCTTCCTCGATCCGCATCATCTCGAAGTCGTCTCGGCGGCCGGCAAGAAGACGGTCAAGTTCGCGAAGGCCATCATCGCGGCAGGCAGCCAGGCTGTGAAGCTGCCCTTTCTTCCCGAGGATCCGCGGATCGTCGATTCGACCGGTGCGCTGCTTCTGAAGTCGATCCCCAAGCGCATGCTGGTGATCGGCGGCGGCATCATCGGGCTCGAAATGGCGACGGTCTATGCGACGCTTGGCGCGCGCATCGACGTCGTCGAAATGCTCGACGGGCTGATGCAGGGTGCCGACCGGGACCTGGTCAAGGTCTGGGAGAAGATGAACGCCCGCCGGTTCGACAAGGTCATGCTGAAGACCAGGACGGTCGGCGCAAAAGCAACCGGGGCCGGCATCGAGGTGAGCTTCGAAGGCGAGCAGGCGCCGGCTGGGCCGCAGCTCTATGACCTCGTGCTGGTGGCGGTCGGCCGAAGCCCGAACGGCAACAACATCGGCGCCGAGAAGGCGGGCATCGCGGTGACCGACCGCGGCTTCATCAATGTGGACCGGCAGATGCGCACCAACGTGTCCCACATCCATGCGATCGGCGACATCGTGGGACAGCCGATGCTCGCGCACAAGGCTGTCCATGAAGGCCACGTCGCCGCCGAGGCCGCGCACGGCGAAAAGTCGTATTTCGACGCGCGCCAGATTCCGTCCGTCGCCTACACCGATCCAGAAGTCGCCTGGGCCGGCAAGACGGAGGACCAATGCAAGGCCGAAGGCATCAAGTTCGGCAAGTCGGTGTTCCCGTGGGCCGCGTCCGGCCGCGCCATCGCCAACGGCCGCGACGAGGGTTTCACGAAGCTGCTGTTCGACGCGACCACCCACCGCGTCATCGGTGGTGGCATCGTCGGCACGCATGCAGGCGATCTCATCAGTGAGATCTGCCTTGCGGTCGAGATGGGCTGCGAGCCCGCCGATATCGGCAAGACCATTCATCCGCATCCGACACTCGGCGAATCCATCGGCATGGCGGCGGAGGTCTTCGAGGGCCACTGCACCGATCTGCCGCCACAGAAGAAGAAATAGAGCCGGCTGCCGACACGGGCGGCCGCAGGGAGATCATGGAGGAAAGACGATGTCTGCAACCATCGCTGCGACGACGACGCAGAAGAAGCCATTCTATCAGATTCTCTATGTCCAGGTGATCGCAGCGATCGTGCTGGGCATCATCGTCGGCTGGATTTCGCCCGAGCTCGGCAAGAACGAGTGGATCAAGGCGATGGGGGATGGCTTCGTCAAGCTCATCAAGATGGCGATTGCGCCGATCATCTTCTGCACGGTCGTCTCCGGCATCGCCCATATCTCCGAGGTGAAGAAAGTGGGACGCGTTGCCGTCAAGGCGCTCATCTATTTTGAGATCGTCTCGACACTTGCGCTGGCGCTGGGGTTGATCGTCGGCAACGTCATCCAGCCCGGAGCGGGCTTTCAGGGGCAATCGAACGCCGCAGCAGTCGCCGGCTATGCCAAGCAGGCGAGCGAGATGAAATCGGTCGATTTCGTCCTGCATGTCATTCCGGACACCGTGGTCGGCGCGTTTGCCCAGGGCGAAATCCTGCAGGTCCTGTTCTTTGCCATCCTATTCGGCTTTGCGCTGATGGGACTCGGTGACCGGGCCCACACAGTGCGCTCCTTTATCGACGACGTCGCGCACGCGATGTTCGGCGTCATTTCGATCGTGGTGAAGGCCGCGCCGATCGGGGCTTTCGGTGCGATGGCCTACACGATCGGGCGGTACGGCCCGCAGGCACTGGGTAACTTGGCCGGACTCATCGCCACTTTCTATCTGACCGCGCTGGTCTTCGTGTTCGTCGTGCTGGGTTTGATCGCTCGTTTCGCCGGCTTCTCGATCTTCCAGTTCCTCAAATACCTCAAGGATGAGCTGCTGATCGTGCTCGGCACGTCGTCTTCGGAGAGCGCGCTGCCCCAAATGATGGAAAAGCTGGAGAAGCTTGGCTGCTCCAAGCCGGTTGTCGGCTTGGTTGTCCCGACCGGCTATTCCTTCAATCTCGACGGCACCAACATCTATATGACGCTGGCGACGCTGTTCATCGCCCAGGCGATGAACGTGCAGCTTAGCTTCGGCGAGCAGATGACGATTCTCATCGTCGCCATGCTGACGTCGAAGGGCGCCTCGGGCATCACGGGTGCCGGCTTCATCACGCTGGCGGGCACGCTCGCGGCCGTCAGGCCGGAGCTGCTTCCCGGCATGGCAATCGTGCTCGGCATCGACAAGTTCATGAGCGAATGCCGTGCGCTGACCAATCTCTGCGGCAACGGCGTCGCCTGCGTCGTGGTGGCCTGGTGGGAGGGCGAGCTCGATCGCGACAAGCTGCGCCTCGGACTCCAGCGCGACATCGACCCGACCGACTTCGAGACCGCGGTCACCGAGGGACGAGGTCTCTGACGGCGACGCGGTGCAACCGCCCATTGATTCAAATCAGAAGAGAACGGGAGTGAATCATGACGAACGTAGTAATTGTCTCTGCGGCGCGAACGCCGGTTGGCTCCTTCAACGGAGCATTCAGCTCGCTGACCGCCCATGAGCTCGGCGCTGTGGCGATCAAGGGCGCTCTCGCGCGCGCCAAAGTCGCCCCTGAAGAGGTCGACGAAGTCATTCTCGGCCAGGTCCTCGCCGGCGGCGAGGGGCAGAATCCGGCACGTCAGGCCGCGATGGCAGCCGGCATTCCGCAGGAGAAGACGGCGTGGGGCATGAACCAACTCTGCGGCTCGGGCCTGCGCTCGGTTGCCCTTGGCCTGCAGCAGATCGCCAATGGCGATGCCAAGGTCATCGTCGCCGGCGGCATGGAATCCATGTCCATGGCTCCGCATCTGTCGCATCTGCGCAACGGCACCAAGATGGGCGACGTCAAGTTCGTCGATTCCATGCTGAAGGATGGTCTGATGGATGCTTTCCACGGCTATCACATGGGCGTCACTGCCGAGAACATCGCCGCCAAGTGGCAGATCACCCGGGAAGAACAGGACGCGTTCGCGACCGCCTCGCAGAACAAGGCCGAGGATGCGCAGAAGGCCGGCCGGTTCAAGGACGAGATCGTTCCTGTCACCGTCAAGACGAGGAAGGGTGACGTCGTCGTCGACCAGGACGAATACATCCGTGCCGGCACCACGCTGGAGGCGCTTGCCAAGCTGAAGCCCGCCTTCAACAAGGAAGGCAGCGTGACCGCCGGCAACGCCTCCGGCATCAACGACGGTGCGGCCGCCCTGGTGTTGATGACCGCGGATGACGCCAGGAACCGCGGTCTCGCCCCGCTCGCAAAGATCGTGTCGTGGGCCACCGCGGGCGTCGATCCCGCCGTGATGGGATCGGGGCCGATTCCTGCTTCCCGGAAAGCGCTCGAGAAGGCCGGTTGGAAAGTGAAGGACCTCGACCTGGTCGAGGCCAATGAAGCCTTCGCGGCGCAGGCGATCGCCGTCAACAAGGACATGGGTTGGGATCCGTCGATCGTGAACGTCAACGGCGGCGCGATCGCCATCGGTCATCCGATCGGCGCCTCCGGTGCGCGTGTGCTGACGACGCTGCTGTTCGAGATGCAGAAGCGCAACGCCAGGAAGGGCCTTGCCACGCTGTGCATCGGCGGCGGCATGGGCGTCGCCCTGACCGTCGAGCGTTAGGCCTGGCTTGACCGGAAATGTGGTGCGGATGGCGGTCGCCGTCCGCAAGGGACGAAGGCTCGCGAGAGCCGAGGCAACAAAAGACGAACGAATCAGGAGAGGAACATGTCGAGGGTTGCAGTGGTGACCGGCGGAACGCGCGGCATAGGTGAAGCAATCTCGGTTGCACTCAAGGCGGCCGGCTACAAGGTGGCGGCAAGCTATGCAGGCAATGACGAAGCCGCCGCCAAATTCAAGAGCGAAACCGGCATCAACGTCTACAAATGGGACGTGTCGAGTTATGAGGCTTGCGCCGCCGGCCTGAAACAGGTTGAAGCGGACCTCGGACCGGTGGAGGTGCTGGTCAACAACGCCGGGATCACCAAGGACGGCATGTTCCACAAGATGACGCCGGAGCAATGGTACGCCGTCATCAACACCAACCTGAACTCGCTGTTCAACATGACGCGGCCGGTCTGGGAAGGCATGCGCGAGCGCAAGTTCGGCCGCGTGATCTGCATCTCTTCGATCAACGGCCAGAAGGGCCAGATGGGGCAGGTCAACTACTCCGCCGCCAAGGCGGGGGACATCGGCTTCGTCAAGGCATTGGCGCAGGAAGGCGCGCGCGCCGGCATCACCGTCAATACGATCTGCCCCGGCTATATCGCGACCGAGATGGTCAAGGCCATCAACCCGGAGGTGGTGGCCAAGAACATCCTGCCGCAGATCCCGGTCGGGCGCCTGGGCGAGCCGCATGAGATCGCGCGCGCGGTCGTGTTTCTGGCGTCCGATGACGCCGGTTTCATCACCGGCTCGACGATTTCGGCGAATGGCGGCCAGCACATGGCATGAGCACCGCGATGCCGATGCATCCACGAGGGGACCTCACGACGCGAACGCTCGCGATGCCGGCGGATGCAAATCCGAGCGGCGATATCTTCGGCGGCTGGGTGCTCTCGCAGATGGATATCGCGGGCGGCATCCATGCCGGACAGCGCGCGCAGGGCCGTGTCGCCACGGTGGCGATCGAGGCGATGCAGTTCATAAAGCCGGTCCATGTCGGGGATGTCCTGTGCGTTTACGCATCGCCCGAGCGTATCGGGCGCACGTCGCTGGCGGTCCGCCTGGAAGCCTGGGCGCTGCGCAAGCGCCTGGGTGAGCGTGTGAAGGTTGACGGAGGGAATCTTCACCTTCGTAGCGCTGGATGCCGAGGGACGACCTGCGCCGATCCCGCCCGCTCGAGCTGAGCAGTAACGACCAATGAAGGAGAGGGAAATGTCCGACAGCAAACCGAAGGATGGCTCCACCGACTGGACCCTCCCGGGGCTCGATTTCGCCAAGCTCATAGAATCCTGCCAGATCAGCGGCGTCGATATGAAGGCGCTGCTCGAGATGGAGAAGAAGAACATCGATGCCCTGATCGAGGTCAACCGCTCGGCCTATGAGAGCTGGCGAAACCTGATGGCGCGACAGGCGGAGGTTTTCCGGGAAACGATGACGGCGATCGCCGCCGAGGCGGGCAACGAGGCCGTGGCGGGAAGGCGCGCCGAGCTCGCCCGACAGGGATTCGAGACGGCGCTCGCCAACATGCGCCAGCTCGCCGAGACCGCGACCGAGCAACAGAAGCAGACGGTCGAGATATTGCGGCGGCGTTTCGAAGAGGGAATGGCTGCAATGCGGGCGCGTGGCGGAAGCACCTGAGCTCGACAGCCGAAAGGGCAACAGGGGCGTATCGCCCATCGAACAAGCGTAAGAACGGGGAATAGGATGGACCAGGATCTGAGGGAAGCTGCGCTCGAATATCATCGCTTGCCGAGGCCGGGGAAGATCTCCGTCGTGCCGACTACGGCGATGGCGACGCAACGCGATCTGTCGCTGGCCTATTCACCTGGCGTCGCAGAGCCATGTCTTGTCATCGCCAAGGACCCGTCGCAGGCGGACCAGCTGACCGCCCGCAGCAACTTGGTGGCCGTTGTCACCAACGGCACCGCTGTGCTCGGACTCGGCAATATCGGGGCTCTGGCAGGCAAGCCCGTCATGGAAGGCAAGGCGTGCCTGTTCAAGAAGTTCGCCGGCATCGATGTCTTCGATATCGAGCTCGCCGAGGAGAATCCGGACGCATTGATCGAAACCATCGCCAGGATGGAGCCGACCTTCGGCGGCATCAACCTGGAGGACATCAAGGCGCCGGAATGCTTCTATATCGAACAGCAGCTCCGCAAGCGCATGAAGATTCCGGTCTTTCACGATGACCAGCACGGCACCGCGATCATCGCCGCGGCGGCGATCCTCAACGGACTGAAGCTGGTCAAGAAGGACATCGCCGACGTCAAGCTGGTGTGCTCCGGCGCCGGGGCCGCCGCGCTGGCGTGTCTCGATCTCATCGTCAGCCTCGGCCTGCCGCAGAACCGGATCATCGTCACGGACGCGAAGGGCGTCGTCTACGCCGGTCGCACGGAGGGCATGGACGACAACAAGGCGCGCTATGCGGTGAAAACCGAGGCGCGAAAGCTCGACGACATCATCCAGGACGCCGATGTCTTTCTCGGCCTGTCGGCAGGCAAGGTGCTGACGCAGGACATGGTGAAGCGGATGGCACGGGATCCCCTGATCTTTGCCATGGCCAACCCGATTCCGGAAATCATGCCGGAAGATGCACTGGCGGTTCGCCCGGATGCGATCATCGGCACGGGACGGTCGGACTATCCCAACCAGATCAACAACGTTCTCTGCTTTCCGTTCATCTTCAGGGGCGCGCTCGACTGCGGAGCGACGACGATCAACGAGGAGATGAAGCTCGCGACGGTGCGCGCGCTGGCGGATCTGGCGATGGCCGAAGTGCCCGAGGTGGTCGCTGTGGCCTACAAGGGAGAGGATCTTCGCTTTGGCCGCAACTATCTCATTCCAAAGCCGCTCGACCCGCGGCTGATCGAGGTCGTGGCGCCCGCGGTTGCCAAGGCTGCGGCGGACAGCGGCGTCGCCCGGCGTCCGATCGCGGACATGGAGGCCTATCGCCAGCAGCTGAGCCGGTTCGTCTACCATTCCGGCAACGCGATGCAGCCGGTGTTCTCGGTGGCGAAGGGAAGCGGCAAGTCGCTGCTTCTGGCCGAGGGTGAAGACGAGCGTGTGCTGCGCGCCGCACAGGTGGTCGTCGACGAGCGGATCGCAAAGCCGCTATTGGTCGGCCGGCCATCGACGATCGAGGAGCGGATCAAGTCATTCGGTCTTGGGCTCAGGCCAGGCAGCGACTGCGACATCATCGATCCGCACGATTCCGAAGTCTATTCTCAATGTGCGGATGTCTACCACGGGCGCAGGAAGCGTGACGGTGTGTCAGCCGCGTTGGCGCTTTCGGAGACCCGCAGCAACGCCACCGTGCTCGCCTCGATCCTGCTCGAAAGGGGGCTCGGCGATGCGATGCTGTGCGGGGTCATCGGCAGGACGTCCGACCATCTGGCCGCGATCCGCAACGTGATCGGCACGCGCGACGGCCTGCGCACGCTCGCCGTGATGCAGATGCTCATCCTGCAGCAGCATCAGCTGTTCATCTGCGATACTCACTGCAATCTCAATCCGACGGCCGAACAGATTGCCGATATCGCCCTGATGGCCGCGGCTGAGGTGAGCCGATTTGGCATCACCCCCCGGGTGGCGCTGCTGTCGCATTCCAGCTTCGGAAGCTCCGCGGTCCCGGAGGCGCACAAGATGCGCGAGGCGCGGGCGATCATTCTGGAGCGGTCGCCTGATCTCGCGGTCGAAGGCGAGATGCGCGGCGACGCTGCGCTGTCGCCATCGGTGCTGCACCACGAGTTTCCGGATTCCGGTTTCGAGGGTCCGGCGAACGTGCTGGTGATGCCGAATCTCGACGCCGCCAATATCTCCTACAATTTGCTCAGGATGGCGGCAGGGCAGGGACTGACGGTCGGCGGCATCCTGCTCGGCGCGGCGAAGCCGGCCCACATCCTCACGCCATCGTCCACCGTTCGGCGAATCGTGAACATGGCGGCGGTCGCGGTCGCGGATGCAGTGTCCGATAGGGCCTGATCCGGAGGATATGCTTGGGCGGGTTGTGAGCGCGCTTGGTCGAGGCCATCATGAGTAAGCCGCAATTGGGAAAACCCCGGATTGTGATCGTCGGTGGCGGAGCCGGCGGACTGGAGCTTGCGACCCGCCTCGGCGACAAATACGGACGCAAGGGCAAGCTCGACATCACGCTGATCGAGCGAAACCGCACCCATGTGTGGAAGCCGAAGCTGCACGAGATCGCAGCCGGCAGCATGGATATCTCGGCTCACGAGGTCGACTATCTCGCGCAGTCCTATTGGCACGGCTTCCGCTACCGCATTGGGGAGATGATCGGGATCGACCGGGACAAGCGGCAGGTGCTGGTGGCGCCCTATCTCGATTCGGAAGGCCGGGAAGTCACTCCGAAGCGAATATTCGACTATGACGTCCTCGTGGTGGCCGTTGGAAGCCAGAACAACGATTTCGGCACGCCCGGTGTTGCCGATCATGCCCTCAAGCTGGAATCGCAGCTTGATGCGAGGCGGTTTCACGAGCGCATGGTCAATGCCTGCATTCGCGCGCATGCCCAATCAGCGCCTCTGGGGTCACACCAGTTGAAGGTCGCAATCATTGGCGCCGGCGCGACCGGCGTGGAACTTGCGGCCGAATTGCACAGGACGACACGTGAAGTGGTGGCGTACGGCCTCGACCAGGTCGATCCCCAGAAAGACATCAGAATCACGCTGATTGAAGCCGCTGATCGCGTGCTCCCCGCGCTGCCCGAACGCGTGTCGAAAGAGACGGAGAACCTGCTCGCCAGACTCGGTGTCAATGTGCTGACCGGCGCCAAGGTGTCCGAAGTGGGCTCCGACCGCGTGAACCTGACGGACGGTCGCACGATCCCTGCCGAATTGATCGTCTGGGCGGCCGGCGTCAAGGCTCCCGATCTCCTGAAGGACATCGCCGGCCTGGAGACCAATCGCATCAATCAGCTGGTGGTGCGGCCGACATTGCAGACGACGCGCGATGACGGCATTTTTGCGATCGGCGATTGCTCGGCCTGCTCATGGGGCGAGCGCGGCAACGTCCCGCCGCGCGCGCAGGCGGCGCATCAGCAGGCGTCTCATCTCTATTCCCAGATTCCGCGTCATCTCCGGGGCGAGCCGCTGAAGGATTATCGCTATAGGGATTTCGGCTCACTGGTATCGCTCGGCGAATTCAGCACGGTCGGATCGATGATGGGCGCACTCGTGGGCGGCAGCCTCGTGTTCGAAGGCATGTTCGCGCGGATGATGTACCTGTCGCTCTACAAGATGCACGAACACGCGCTGCATGGTTCGATCAAGGTCGCGCTCGACACGCTGGCCCGGCTGATCACCCGGCGCACCGAGCCGCATGTGAAGCTGCATTGACGATTGGCCACGCACGGGCCGCGTGGACCTGGAGGAGTGTTGATGGACGCCGTGTTCCTTGCGCGCATGCAGTTCGCCGCCAACATCACGTTCCATATCCTGTTCCCGTCGATCTCGATTGCGCTCGGCTGGGTGCTGCTGTTCTTCAGGTTCAAGTATCTGCGCGCGACCGATCCGCAGCAGAAGCTCGACTGGCTTCGCGCTTACCGTCAATGGACCAAGGTATTTGCCCTGACTTTCGCGCTTGGTGTCGTCAGCGGCGTCACCATGAGCTTCCAGTTCGGCACCAACTGGCCGGGCTACATGGAGCGCGTCGGCAACATCGCCGGCCCGTTGCTCGGTTATGAGGTGCTGACCGCCTTCTTCCTGGAAGCGGGCTTTCTTGGCGTCATGCTGTTCGGCCATCGCCGGGTCGGCGAGATGGTTCACCTGGGAGCGACGATCCTCGTCGCCTTCGGCACGTTGATGAGCGCCTTCTGGATTCTCGCGCTCAATTCATGGATGCAGACGCCTGCCGGATACGAGATCGTGGGCGGTCAGTTTCACGCGCGCAACTGGCTGGAGATCGTCTTCAATCCGTCCTTCCCGTATCGCCTGGTCCATATGATCCTCGCGTCCGCGCTGACCTGTGCGTTCCTGCTGATGGGAGTCAGCGCCTGGCAGTTCCTGAAAGGCATTGCCATGGACAGTGCGTCGCGCGTGCTGCGGACCGGGCTCATCCTGGCCGCGCTGGCCGCGCCCGCACAGATGGTGGCGGGGGATTTCCACGGGCTCAATACCCTGAAGCATCAACCGCAGAAGATCGCTGCGGTGGAGGGCATTTGGGAAACCACGCGCGGCGCGCCGCTCCTGCTGTTCGCCATCCCGGATGACGCGGCGAGAACGAACCACTTCGAGCTGGCGGTGCCGAAGCTCGCGAGCCTGATTCTGCGGCACGATCCAGACGGGGAGCTCAAGGGGCTGAACGAGTTTCCCTCGGCTCATCCGCCGGTCCTGCCGTTGTTCTGGTCGTTTCGGATCATGGTGGGCACCGGCATCCTGATGCTTCTCGTCAGCTGGGTCGGCCTGTGGTGGCATTGGCGCGACGGCTGGGATTTCGCCAAAATGCCGCGACCGATGCTCGGGATATTCGCGGTCATGACCTTTGCGGGCTGGGTGGCGACCATTGCCGGGTGGTACGTCACGGAAATCGGCCGCCAGCCTTTCATCGTGTCCGGTCTGGTTCGAACCGCTGATGTCGCTTCGCGGGTGCCTTCGTCGAGCATCGCGGTGACCTTCTCCGTTTATGTCGCGCTCTATCTGGCGCTGCTCGCGGCCTATATCGGCGTGCTCAAATACCTGGCCGAGACCGCCGATAAGAAGCCGTACGCAAGTACGTCGGCCGCCGTGCCGGGGGAGCCGAAGCCATATCAGCGCGAGGGAGAATTCGCATGAGCTCGATGTCGTTCGACGAGCTGCTGCCGCTGATCTTCATCGGGCTGATGGGCGTGTCGCTGCTCGTCTACGTCGTGAGCGACGGATACGATCTCGGCGTCGGCATGCTGATGCACCGGGCGACGCCCGAGGAGCGGGATACGATGGTCGCATCGATCGGTCCGTTCTGGGACGCCAACGAGACTTGGCTCGTGCTGGGCGTTGGTCTACTCTTGATTGCCTTCCCCAAGGCGCACGGGCTGGTTCTGTCGGAACTGTACCTGCCGACCACGCTCATGCTGGTCGGCCTGATCTTGCGCGGCGCAGCCTTCGATTTCAGGGTCAAGGCGAAGGCCAGTCGGAAGGGGATGTGGGACCGTCTGTTCATCGCCGGCTCGATGCTTGCGTCGGTCTGTCAGGGCTGGATGCTCGGCCGCTATGTCAGCGGCTTCGGCGTGGGCTGGAACTATCCGATCTTTGCCGGCGCCATCGCGGTCGCGCTGCCGATGGCCTACGCGCTGCTTGGCGCAACGTGGCTGGTGATGAAGACGGATGGCCCGCTGCAGGACAAGGCGGTCGAGTGGAGCAAGATTGCCTGGCCGCCGATGGTCATCGGCCTGATTCTGATTTCGATGGCAACGCCATGGATCAGCGAAACGGTCCGCATACGGTGGTTTACCTTGCCGGCAATCATTGCCGTCGTGTCGATTCCGATGACGGCAGGAATCGCACTGGTGACCGTGCGTGCGCTGCTTGGCTCCCCCGCCGTGCGCGGCTCCCTCTGCTGGCTACCGTTTGCCTTGCTCGTGCTGGTCTTCCTCCTGAGCTTTCTCGGCCTCAGCTACAGCATCTACCCCTTCGTGGTGATCGACAGGCTCACGGTATGGGAGGCTGCCAGCAGCCCGGATTCGCTCAAGATCATCCTGATCGGCGTGTGCCTCACGCTGCCCGTCATCGTCGCTTATACCGGATTTTCCTATCGCGTATTCCGGGGCAAGACCATAGAGTTGGACTATGCGTGAGCCATCCTTTGCCGTGGCCGGCGCTCCTCGGTTTGTCCTGGTTCACACGATGACGGAGCTTTCATTCCCGGTGAAGATCAAGAGGGGGTATGAAGCCGGTTCGACCGCATCCAGCTCGATGCATTGGCTTGTTCGCGGAATAGCTGCTCTTGCCTTGGTCGCAGCGGCGTTGGGGCTCGGCTATGCCCTGGCATTCCAACGGGGACTTGACCGTCTGCACGTTGCCGCTCAGCAGCGGCTTGCGGTTGAGGCGGCCAGGCTCGACGGTTATCTCTCCAGATTTGAATATCTGCCGTCGCTGCTGGAGACATCGCCGAGCGTATTCAAGTTGCTCGGTGATCCCGCCGATCCCGCGCTGCAGCAATCGGTCAGCCTGTACCTGAAGTCGATCAATCTGCTTGCCGGGGCCGACAATCTTTACGTCCTGAGCGTCTCGGGCGAAGCCTTGGCTGCCGCCGACTTCGATGATCCCGGCACACCCGTCGGCCGGAACCTGTCATATCGCCCTTATGTGAGCGAAGCCCTCGAACGTGGCCGGGGCGCATTTTTCGGTGTCGGCATCACCAGTGCACGCGCCGGCTACTACCTCTCCTACGCCCTGAAGGAGGGCGGGGCCACCAAGGGGATCGCGGTCGTCAAGATCAATCTGGATTCGTTCGAGCGCGGGTGGCGCGACCTTCCCGGCGACGCACTTCTCCTCGACGAACGGGGCGTGACGATCCTCGCCTCGCGCGAGGCGTGGCGCTATCGCCCCATCGCGCCGCTGTCGCGCGAAATGCTCGACGATATTGCGCGCTCCAAGCCTTACGCAGACTACAATCTGACGCCACTCGGATGGACCGTCATCCGGTCCGACAGTGGTGCCGAGCGCATCGCCACCGGGAATGGAGCGGCCTATACGGCCAGCGAGCTTCCGATCAATCGAGGCCTCTGGAAGCTCGTCCTCCTCGATGACGAGGCGCCGGTCCGGCAGACCGCGCTGATCTTTGGCGCGCTCTCGGGTGTTGCCTCCGTCGCTGCCTTGCTGGCGCTCGGACTCGTGCTGCAACGCCGCAGGGAGATCAGGCAAAGGCTGGCCAATCAGGCTGCATTGCAGGCGGCGCACGACATGCTCGAGGTCAGGGTGCAGGAACGAACCGCCGAGTTGCGGGCGGCGCAGGACGAATTGGTGCATGCCGGCAAGCTCGCTGCTCTCGGGCAGATGTCGGCCGGCATCGTGCATGAGCTGAACCAGCCCTTGGCCGCGCTGCAGACCGCGGCGGACAATGCCATCCTGCTGGTCGATCGTGGGTCGGTCGCTGACGCCCGCGGCAATCTCACCCGGATCGGCGAGTTGGTAAGCAGGCTCGGGCGCCTGACCGGCCAGCTCCGGGTTTTCGCCTACAAGTCGAGCAGCCCCCTTGGCGCGATCTCGGTCGAACAGGCCGTGAGCGAGACGCTCAAGATAGTCGCCGCGCGCGTCAAGGAGGGGCGCGTCGGCGTCGTCACGGAGATTGACGCCGACCTCAGCGTCCTTGCCGACCAGACGCGGCTCGAGCAATTGTTGTGCAACATCGTGGCGAATGCGCTGGATGCCGTCGAGGGCGTCGAACGAAAGTCGATCGTCATCCGCGCCACGAGGGAGGAGGGGCAGGCAGCGCGCTGCCGGATCGCCATCAGCAACACTGGCCCAGCGATCGCCCCCGACGTGCTCAGGCGCATGTTCGAGCCGTTCGTGACGACCAAGCCTGCGGGCAAGGGCCTTGGCCTTGGCTTGATGCTGTCGAACCACATCGCGCGCTCCTTCGGCGGCGAATTGCACGGGCGAAATCTTCCTGATGGCGCCGAATTTGTCGTGATCCTTCCATTGGCCGAGATGACAGAGGCGGCTTCGCATGGCCGATGACCAATCCATTGGTGTGATCTACGTCGAGGACGACGAGGATGTCCGCATCGGCGGCGTTCAGGCGCTCGAGCTTGCGGGGTTCTCGGTCTCGGGTTTTGCCTCGGTCGAGACCGCCAACGCATGCGTGCGCGCCGACATGCCCTTTGTCGTGGTTTGCGACGTGCGGCTACGCGGCAAGAGCGGCCTTGATTGGCAGGCCGATCTGCGCAGGCTTGATCCGGACCTGCCCGTAATCCTGATCACCGGGCACGGTGACATCTCGATGGCTGTGCAGGCGATGCGGAACGGTGCCTACGACTTCATCGAGAAGCCGTGCTCGTCGGAGCAACTCGTTGCCGTGGTGCGCAGGGCGGCTGAAAAGAGACGCCTGACCCTGGAGGTCCGCTCGTTGCGGTCGGCGCTATCCGACCGCCGGGGGATCGAGGCGAGCCTGCTCGGCCGGTCTCCGCAGATCCAGGAAGTGCGCAGGCTAGTGTCCACCCTGGCCTCGACCAATGTCGACGTCACGATCTATGGCGAGACCGGCACCGGCAAGGACGTGGTCGCGCGTTGCCTGCACAATCACAGCGCGCGGCGCGACGGCAACTACGTCGCCGTCAACTGCGGCGGCCTGCCCGAGTCGCTCGTCGAGAGCGAACTGTTCGGCCACGAAGTGGGAGCCTTCACCGGAGCCACCCGCCAGCGCATCGGCAAGATCGAGTACGCCAATGGCGGAACGCTGTTCCTCGACGAGATCGAGAGCATGCCGCTGAGCGTTCAGGTGAAGTTGCTCCGGTCGTTGCAGGACCGGTCGATCGAACGCGTCGGAACCAACAAGCCGATCTCCGTGGACTGCCGGGTCGTCGCAGCGAGCAAGACGAATTTGCTCGAGCTGAGCGAAAAGAAGCTGTTCCGCGCCGATCTCTATTATCGGCTCGGCGTCGCATTCATCGAACTGCCGCCGCTTCGAGAGCGGCGCGAAGACATTCCACTGTTGTTCGAGCATTTCACGCTGGACGCCGCCAGGCGATTCGAGCGTGATGCGCCGATTCTGGATGAGCAGACGATGTCCGCCCTGCTGGCTTATTCCTGGCCCGGCAACGTACGCGAGCTTCGCAATGTCGCCGATCGTTTCGTGCTGGGCGTGCTCGACGGCAAGGCGATCAACAAATCAGGGTTTGGCACCTCGGATCTGTCGTTGCCACGACAACTCGAAAACATCGAACGATCGATCATCGAGGACGCGCTGCGGCGCAAACAGGGCGACGTGCAGGCAACCGCAACGCTCTTGGGTATCCCCAAGCAAACCTTGTACGACAAGATCAAGCGCCTCGCCGTGAACGTCGACAGCATCCGCGAAAGTTCGGTCGTTCGCTCCAGAACCTGAGGTTTCGGAGCGACGGTGTCGTGGGGGCGCGAAGCAGATAAAGGGCGCCGGATAGAAGCGACCCAATGTCGAAATGCAATACATCATCCTGGTTGCAGAGTGAGGAAATCCAATGGATCGGCCATTCAATATGCCTGATGAGTTCGTGGACGCGTTCGCGAAGGCAGGTGCGAGCCTTTGGCGATCGCTGGGGTGGCCGACGAATGATGAACGCGACGGCGCGATGATCAACCCGTCTCTGGCTTCTTCAGGACGGATCGCCGAGCTGCAGGTTGAATATCTCAAGGGTCTGTACCAACTCTCGGAGCACCTCGTCGCGTCGGCGGCGGAAGGAAAGGGAAATGGAGGCATCGAACCTGTGCGCGGCGATCGCAGGTTCAGCGGCACGGAGTGGCGGGAGAATTCGCTCTACAGCCTGCTGAAGCAATCCTACCTGCTGAATTCGCGCTACTGCACCGACTTGGTCGAAGCCCTCGATATGGAGGAAAAGGAAAAGCACCGGCTGCGTTTCTTCACGCGCCAGCTCGTCGAAGCGATGAGCCCGACCAATTGCATCGCCACCAATCCCGACGTGATCAAGCTTGCAGCCGACACGGATGGTCAGAGTCTCAAGACCGGCCTGGACAATCTGGTGGCGGACCTTGGCAAGGGGAATCTGACGATCACGGACGAGACCGCGTTCGAGGTCGGAAAGGACGTCGCGACGTCCAAAGGCGCGGTCGTATTCGAGAACGAGCTGTTTCAGCTCATTCAATACGAGCCGGCAACCGAGCAGGTGGCCGCACGTCCCCTGCTAATCGTGCCGCCTTGCATCAACAAGTTCTATATTCTGGACCTCCAGCCAGCCAATTCCTTCGTCCGGTTTGCGGTCGAACACGGTCTGACGGTCTTCATGGTGTCATGGCGCAATCCAGACGCTTCTTGCGGGCATTTCGGCTGGGACGATTACGTCGAGCATGGCGCCATGCGCGCCATCGAGATCACGCAATCGATCTCGGGGAGCGACAAAATCAACGTCGTCGGCTGGTGCGTCGGAGGAACCATCCTGTCCTCAGCGCTCGCGATCATGCGCACGCGAGGCGATGAGTCGGTCGCCAGCGTGACGTTGTTGACCACCATGCTCGATTTCCGCGAGCCCGGCGATCTCGGTGTCTTCGTGGATGAAGAGAGCGTGCGACAGCGCGAACTGACGATCGGCAATGGTGGCATCTACCGCGGCGCGGAGCTGGGATTCGTCTTCCAGACACTGCGCTCGAAAGAACTGATATGGCCGAATGTGATCAATCACTACCTGAAGGGAAAGCCGCCCGAGCGCTTCGATCTCCTGTTCTGGAACGCGGATGTCACCAATCTGCCGGGGCCGATGTATTGCTGGTACATCCGCAATATGTATCTGGAGAACAATCTCCGTGAGCCCGGCAAGTTGACGATGTGCGGTACGCCAGTCGATTTGGGGCGGGTCGATTTGCCTGCCTACGTCCTGGCAACGGTCGAGGACCATATCGTGCCATGGCGATCGGCCTACCGGACGACGGGCCTCTTCAAGGGCGACACACGTTTCGTCCTCGGTGCGAGCGGGCACATTGCCGGCGTGATCAATCCGGCATCGAAGAACAAGCGGAGCTACTGGGTTTCGGACCAGCGCTGCGATGATCCGGCGACGTGGCTGGCGGGTGCGGACGAAAAGCCGGGCAGCTGGTGGAACGATTGGATTGCTTGGCTGGTGCCGCGGTCGGGAGAGCAACTGCCGGCTCGCACCCAACTCGGCAACAACCTCTATCCGCCAGGCGAATCTGCCCCGGGTCGATACGTGAAGGCGAAAGCGGACTAAAGATCGGCCGGTACGCCGGGCCCGCGAGGGAGAATGCCGTCCTGCCAGTTTCTTTCGGGGATGAGCCGCACTAGGACCGGATGAGATATCCTAGGTTTTGTTGGTGTGGGGAAAAGCGGTAGCGCTCCAGTGACTCGAACCCCCGACGTTTAGAAGCATCGATCTGATGCGCTCACAGTTGGATTTTTCAATGTAAGCCATTGATCTCTAATGATCGGATTTTGATTCAGTTGGAAAAATTCTCCTGAGAAACCAACGGTGGCAGCGTGTCTCTTAATCAGCGGGTCCCAGGTTCGAGCCCTGGTGCGCCCACCATTCAAATCAAGACCTTAGCGGTTTTAACGAGCGCCAAGAGTGGCGCCGTTTACACCAACGTTTACGGTTTTGTTCTCGTTTCGAGCTTCAGCACCGCAGCTTCTGCAAGCTGAATGTCACGACCGAGATAGTGCGCGTCGAGAATTGCCTCGCCGTCCTTCAACGAGTGACCGGTAATGGCGGCGATCTACGGCACGCTGGCGCCTTCGATCGCAAGGCGAACCACCGCCTTGCCGCGCAGATCATAAAACGTCAGGCCGTCGATGCCGGCAGTCCAGATCATCTTTGCGGTCCGCCACTAGAGGCGGCCGCCGCGTTCACATGGGTCGCGATGATGCCACGGTCCTTTGAACGACGTGACGCGCGCAAGCGTCGTCCAGGCATGCTCGGCCTTGCGGGGTGTCTCAGCGAACGAGCCGCGCCAGATCTTGAATTCACCACGCCCGCGGCGGTCGGCCAGAGCTGCGACTTTGGCGTGAATTCGCCTTCCTGTGCAGTGGCCAAGACACCCACCGCCAACGGCTCGGTCTTGCGGCTCACGCGACACACGCCACTCAATGTTGTTGGCCGTTCCAGTCGCGCTTGATCTTTTTGGCCAGCGACCATTTATGGACTTCGGTTGGACCATCATAGATACGAAAAGCGCGGATCTCGCGGAAAGCCTGCTCAACGATCGTTTCGGTCGAAACGCCGGTACCGCCCATAACCTGAACGCATCGATCGGCGACGCGCATCAAGGCTTCGGACACGGCCACCTTCGCCATCGAACTCTCGGCCGTCCCGAGCGAGCCGGCGTCGAGCACGGCTGCGCACCAGTCGATCATCAATTCCGACTGTTTGAGATCGATGAGATTTTCCGCCAGCATGAAACCGACGCCTTCGTGGTCGACCAGCGGTTTTCCGAACGCATAGCGGCGGCAGGCGTAGTCGGTGGCGATCTCGTTGGCGCGGATTGCCAGACCCAGCCAACGCATACAATGCGACAAACGTGCGGGGCTGAGGCGGATCTGCGCATATTTGAAGCCATCCCCGGACGCACCGAGCATCTGGTCGGCGGATACGCGAAGATTCTCTATCTCGATCTCGGCGTGTCCGCCGGGCATCGAACTATCGATCGTATCCAGCACCCGCATGGTACGGATCGCGGGGTTCGGGAGGTCGACGAGAAACATGCATGCGCCGTCGGTCGACTTCGCCATGACGATGCCGACTTGAGCGCCTTCAGCTCCGGTAATGAACTTCTTTCGTCCGTTGATGACCCAGTGATTGCCATCCAGCCTGCACGTGGTCTGCATCATCGATGGGTCCGATCCTGCACCGCCTTCATCCGCCGGCTCGGTCATAAAGAAAGCTGAACGCGCTTTGCCCGACACTAAGGGTTCCAGGAAGCGCGCCTTCTGCTCGGCGCTTCCGACCTTGCCGAGCAGGTACATATTGCCCTCATCGGGCGCCATGGTGTTGCACGCCAGCGGTCCGAGTGGGGAGAGCCCAGATTTGATCAGCACCTTCGCCGTCTCGACTTGCGTGAGATGTGATCCATCCGGCAGAATGTGGGGCGTCAACACGCCAGCCTTGCGTGCCTTGGCGCGCAGTTCCTGCACCAGTTCGTCACTTGGGCCGTGAGGACCCGTTCGCGGATCCTTTTCGTAGGGAATCACGTCAGTGCGGATGAAGGCCTCGATCTTCGCGGCAATGATTTCGACTCGGTCAGGCATTGGAACGGATACTCCGGTCGACTTCCGCTGGGGCGGAATCTTGGTGGCGGGCTTTCGGTCGTCCGTGCTCTATCACAGCGCATTAAAGCGAGTGCCCCTATTGAATGCGGTGACTGGACTTGATCATATAGACAAGAGGATGTGACAGGAGCAATAGCTGGCGGTTAGCCGGCCTCGTTGCGGACGCGACATTGCGCGGTCTCCTCAACCACGCGTTCGCATCGGCTCGCTCTTGATCACAATGCCGGCTGCATCACGGTCGAAGGTGTCCGGCGTGACTCCGTCTCTGCGCAGCAAATACTTTTCTACCTTGTTAGTCGGCGTCTTCGGCAGGTCTCCCAGGACGCGGACGTAGCGGGGCACCATGAAGTGGGCCATTCGCGGCTTGAGAAAGTGGATGAGCTCCGCTGGATCGAGCGCCTGTCCCTCGGCGAGGGAGACCGCGACGAGGACATCATCTTCGCCATGTTCGCTCGGGACGGAGACGACCGCAGCCTCCCGGATCGCAGGGTGTGCGGCCACTTCGAGCTCGACCTCGAACGAGGAAATGTTTTCGCCGCGCCGACGGATGGCATCCTTGAACCGGTCGACGAAGAAATAGTTTCCATCGCGATCGACGCGGAAAGCGTCGCCGGTGTGAAACCAGCCATTCCGCCAGGCAAGCGCAGTCGCCTCGGGGGCCTTGTTGTAACCATGATTCATGGCCCAGGGCGCGTCGGATCGAATGATCAATTCGCCGATTTCGCCCGGCGCGACCTCGCAGTCATGGGCATCGACGAGGCGAACCTCGATGCCGGCCCGCGGCTTGCCGCAGGCTGCCGCAACGGTCGGATTCGGCTCGGCTGCCAGCGGGCAGGAGACCTCCGACATGTTGAAGAGCGTGTGGGTCGTGATGCCGTAGCGCTTGCCGAAGGCGATACCTTCCTCGCTGAGCGGAATGACCGTGACGTTCTTGAGCGGGCTGCCCTTCTCCTCGCCGCTGTCGGTCCGCTTCATCAGGAAGCTCGCCATGACGCCGAGCAGGATTACCATCGTGGTGTTGGTCTTCGCGACCGTGGACCAGAATGTAGCGGTGTCGAAGCGATCGACCATGGCGATCGAGCCGCCATTGATCAGCATGGCGTAGCTCGGCGCCGTGCCGCCGACGTGGAAGAGGGGGAGGTTCACCATGAAAGTGTCGCTGGCGTCGAGATAAGGAATGCCGTCCCTGTCCGCCGAGATGCCCCGTCCCATGGCATAGAGATGCGCATAGGACGACAGCACGCCCTTCGAAGGGCCGGTCGTGCCGGACGTATAGATGATCGACTGAGTGTCCCACGGTTCGATCGGGCGCTCGGTCATTGGGGCATCCTCGGATGCCGAGTCGAGCGCGCTCGCCGGCAGAACCTCGATCCCCTCGACCGGGGCCGGTTCGCCGCCGATCACGACGATCTTGCGCAACTCGCGCCTGTCGATGTCGCCGAGCCGCGGCAGCAGGCTGGCGTGGACGATCGCGACCGCCGCTCCCGCGTTGGTGACGACATGCTGGAGAATGCCACCGCGATAGGCGGTATTGATCGGCACGTAGACGGCGCCGATCATGTTGATGCCGAACCAGGCGCGCAGGCAGTCAGGACCATTCGGCAGCCAAACGAGGACGGTGTCTTCCTGCTTCACGCCCAGCGATTGCAGCGCGTTGCCGGTCCGTCGCGCCAAATGCAGGAGATCGCGATATTTCAGCTGGCTGCCGTCGTCGAAGGTCGCATAGACCTGATCCGGCGTCTCGCGTCCCCAACGTTCGAGCAGGTACCGCAGGACGCAATCCTCGGCGGCGGGAACCTTGTGGCTCGTCATTGAAACCTCCCTGCTTATTCTTGTCGCGGCCCGGTACCCTTATGGCGCGCTGGGCGATCCAAATCTCAGTCCGGCTCGATGGCGCGCAGCCCTCGCGCGATGCGGGACAGCGTTTCGAAGCAACCGGTGATTTCCGCGGCCGACACGCCGTTGGTCCCTTGCCGGAAGAATTCCAGCGAGCGTTCGTGCAAATCTCGCCACGCCTCGATGCCGGCGGGTGTCAGGCTCACCATCCGCTTGCGGCGATCGTCCTCGGCCTCGACGCGCTCAACGAGGCCCTTCTTTTCCAGGCCCTTCAGCACGGCGTCGAGATTCTGGCGGCTCACGCCGAGATAGGTGTAGAGTTCCGAGAACAGCATGCCCTTGGGATCGCGGTATAGCGCGCCCAGCGTTGCGCCAGTCACGGCCGAGAAATTCAGAACCCGCACCGCCTGGGTCTCGTAGATGTTGGCGGCTTGAAACAGTCTGAAGAAGAGCTTGTTGTTGAGGTGGTCACGCGCGGAATTGCCGGCCGGCTGCTCTCGGCTATTCTTTGGCCCGGTCCTGGTTGCCGACGGCATTCGCGCATTCCCCCTGAGATGTGTAATGATATTGACATAATATTTGGTTGTCCATAGCCTTCGGCCCCAGGTGTAGACCCGGAGCTGGGAAGGATCGACATGCCATTTGGTAAGATGCTCATCGCGAATCGCGGAGAAATCGCGCTGCGCATCGCGCGCGCGGCGTTTGAGCTCGATATCCCGGTCGTCACCGTGTTTCCTGCTGATGATGCTGGTTCCGCCCATGCGCGGACTGGCAGCGAGACGCGGGAATTGCCCGGCGTGGGGGCCGCAGCCTATCTCGATATCGCGGCGATGGTCGAGGCGGCGCGGCAGACCGGTTGCGATGCGGTGCATCCCGGCTACGGATTTCTGTCAGAGAACCCGGACTTCGCGCGCGCCGTAGCGGCCGCCGGCATGACCTTCATTGGTCCGGCCGCGGAGACGCTTGAGCTGTTCGGAAACAAGGCGGAGGCGCGGCGGCATGCGCGCAAGGCCGACGTGCCCGTGCTCGAGGGATCGGCCGGACCGGTTTCGGAAGCCGAAGCGGCGGTCTACCTCGACAAGCTCGGCAGCGGGGGCGCGATCATGATCAAGGCGGTCGCCGGGGGCGGGGGCCGTGGCATGCGCGTGGTGTCGACGGCTGCCGACCTTCCCGCCGCCTGGGAGCGTTGCCGCTCCGAGGCGCAGGCGGCATTTGGCGCCGATGCACTCTATGTCGAGCGCTATTTGCCGAACGCGCGCCATATCGAAGTGCAGATCGTCGGCGACGGGCACAGCGTCGTCCACTTCGGCGAGCGCGACTGCACCATTCAGCGGCGTCACCAGAAGGTGGTCGAGATGGCGCCGTGCCGGAGCCTCGCGCCCAAAGTCCGTGAGGCGATTTGCGATGCCTCGGTGCGCATGGCCGGCAGCGCGGCGTATCGGGGCTTGGGGACCTTCGAGTTTCTGATGCCTGCGGAGGGCGGCAGTTTCGTCTTCATCGAAGCCAATCCGCGCCTCCAGGTGGAGCACACCGTGACCGAGGAGATCTACGGGATCGACCTCGTCAAGACGCAGATCCGGGTCGCCTCTGGCCTGCGGCTGCGCGACATAGGTCTCGGCAGCGCGCCTGTTGCGCGCGGCGGCGCAATCCAGTTCCGCGTCAACATGGAGAAGATGACGGCCGATGGCGGCTCGCGGCCGACCGGCGGCGTCGTGACCGGCTTTACCTTGCCGAGCGGCCCGGGAATCCGCGTCGATACGTTCGGATATGTCGGCTATCGCACGAGCCCCCGCTATGATTCCCTTCTCGCGAAGGTCATTGCCTATTCGCCGGAGGGCATGGACGACGCCATCCGACGCGGCCGGCGGGCGCTGGAGGATTTTCGCATCGACGGCCTTGAGACCAACATTCCCGTGCTGAGGGCCCTCGCTACAAACCAGGACTTTCTGGCCGACCGCGTCTCGACGAAATTCCTGGAGCAGCACCTCGAAAGTATTCTTGCGGCCGCCGCCAGCTTTGCAAACCGGGACGACCTGCCGGCCAGGCGGGCGAGGGATGTCCGCGACGTCGATCCGCTCGGCGTGTTCGATGCGAAGGTCGCCATTCCACCATTGCAACCGGCTGCGGCGCGCGGACCGCAGGTCGCGCATGTTCCCGAGGGACTCGTCGCTGTGCCGGCGCCGCTGCAGGGCACGATCGTCGCCTGCAATGTGGCGCGGGGTGACCGGGTGCGCGCGGGACAGCAGGTGTTCGCGATCGAGTCCATGAAGATGGAGCATGTCATCGTGGCGCCGGCCGCGGGCGTGGTCGAAGACATTCTCGCCTCGCCTGGTGACACGATTTTCGAGGCCGAGCCATTGCTGCACATCGTCCCATCGGACGACGACGCTGCCGGTGTCGAGACGGCCGAGGCGATCGATCTCGATCACATTCGCGGTGATCTCGCCGAAGCGCTCGCGCGCCGCGCGGAGCGGCTCGACGAGGGACGGCCGGATGCTGTCGCACGTCGCCGCAAGTCCAACCAGCGCACCGCGCGCGAGAACATCGCCGACCTCTGCGATCCCGACTCGTTCATCGAATATGGCGGCCTCGCGCTCGCCGCGCAGCGCCAGCGTCGCTCGCTGGAGGAGCTGCGCCGCATGAGTCCTGCCGACGGCTTGATCACCGGCGTTGGCGCTGTCAATGGCGAGCTGTTCGGTGACGAGCAGTCGCGCTGCGCGGTCATGGCCTACGACTACACGGTGTTCGCGGGCACGCAGGGCGTCGTCAATCACAAGAAGAAGGATCGGCTGCTGACGCTCGCTGACCGATGGTCGCTTCCCGTCGTGTTGTTTGCGGAAGGTGGCGGTGGCCGGCCCGGCGACGAATGGCCGACGCCCGCCGGACTCGAGACCACGACGTTCACGAAGCTCGGCGGTATCAACGGCAAGGTGCCACTGGTGGGCGTGGTTTCGGGGCGGTGTTTTGCGGGCAATGCCGCGCTGCTCGGCAGCTGCGACGTCATCATCGCCGACCGTACCTCGAACATCGGCATGGGTGGTCCGGCGATGATCGAGGGGGGCGGTCTCGGTGTGTTTCGCCCCGAGGACATCGGCCCCGTCGACGTCCAGGCGCCGAACGGCGTGATCGACGTGCTGGTCGAGGACGAGGCGGAGGGCGTTGCCGCTGCCAAGAAGTATCTCGGCTATTTCCAGGGGCGGACCGGTGACTGGTCATGCGCTGACCAGCGCCTGTTGCGCCACGCCGTGCCAGAAAACCGGCTGCGCGCCTACGACGTCCGGCCGATCATCGAGACGCTTGCGGATGCAGGCTCCGTGCTCGAACTGCGCCCATCCTTCGGGCGCGGCATGATCACGGCGTTCGCCCGCATCGAGGGCACCCCGGTTGGCCTGATCGCAAACGATTCACGTCACTTGGGCGGTGCGATCGATGCCGACGGCGGTGACAAGGCGGCGCGATTCATTCAGCTATGCGACGGGTTTGGCATTCCCATCGTGTCGCTCTGCGACACGCCGGGCATGATGGTGGGGCCGGAGGTCGAGAAGACCGCCCAGGTGCGGCACGTCTCGCGCGTCTTCGTGGCAGCATCCCGGGCAACGGTGCCGTACTTCACCGTCGTGCTGCGCAAGGCCTACGGGCTCGGGGCGCTGGCGATGGCCGGTGGATCGAGCCAGATGTCGTTCTTCATGGTGGCATGGCCCAGCGCCGAGTTCGGCGCCATGGGGCTCGAAGGCGCGGTGAAGCTCGCCTATCGGAAGGAGCTCGCTGCAATCGAGGATCCGGCTGCAAGAAAAGCCTGGTTCGACCAGATGGTCGCCAAGTCCTACGAGGACAACAAGGCGCTCAGCGGCGCGACCTTCCTTGAGGTCGACGATGTCATCGATCCCTGCGCGACCCGGCGCTGGATTGTCCGCGGGCTCAAGGCGTCGATGCAGCCGGGCCGCTTCAGCGAGAGACGAACCACGCGCGTCGATCTGTGGTGAACACGGGCGAGCAAGGGAGGAAACAATGACAAAAAGCGAATCCGACACACGCTACCTCCGCAGCGAAGAAGCCTATCTGGCTCACGTTCGCGGCCTGCAGGCGGCGGTCTGGCCGAGCGGCGTTCCCAAGGAGCCGGTGTTCCCTCTCGGGCGCCGGCCGTTGACGCACTACCTTCGCGAATGGGCGCGGCGGCAGCCGGACAAGGCGGCAGTGCTGTTCTACGGCCGGGCCATGAGCTACGCCGAACTCGACCGCCTCAGCGACCGCTTTGCCGCTCTCCTGAACCGTCTCGGCGCGCGCAAGGGCGACCGGGTTGCGGTGTTCCTGCCGAACTGCCCGCAGTTCTACGTTTGCTTCTTCGGCATCCTGAAGGCCGGCTGTGTCCACGTGCCGGTGAACCCGATGTTCACCCGGCCCGAGCTGGCCTACGAGATCAACGATACGCAGGCGCGCATCGTGGTCGCGCACGATCAGCTTGCCGCTCTCGTCGAGGAGGTCCGGCAAGAGTGTGGCGTCGAGCATTTGGTCGTCACCAGCTTTGGCGATGCGCTGGGTGCCGAGCCGGAAGGGCCGCTGCCGCCCGCGCTGACGGCGCCGCGGGTTGCGATCGCCAATTCGATCGACCTCATGGGCGCGCTCGCAAAGGAGACCGCCGCGCCGCCGCAGGTGGATGTCGGCATCGACGATATCGCGGCCCTGAATTACACGGGGGGCACCACCGGCATGCCGAAGGGCTGCGTTCATTCGCAGTTCGACATGCTGTTCACGGGTGCCGTCATGGGGTCCGTTTCGATGACGGTCACTTCCGAAGACGTGGTCATCAATTTCTGGCCGATCTTCTGGATGGCGGGCGAGGACCTCGGCATCATCCTGCCAATGGTGACGGGCGCGACCTGCGTGTTGATGGCCCGCTGGGATGCGCAGGCCTACATGTATGCCGTGCAGCGCTATCGCGCGACGATCTCGAACATGGTCGTCGACAACGCGGTCGAGATCATGAGCCGAACCGATGCGCGCGACTATGACCTCAGCTCGCTGCGGGAAGTGATGGTGGCGTCGTTCGTCAAGAAGCTCAATCCGGTCTTCCGCGATGGCTGGCGCAAGCTCACGGGCACGACCCTGCGCGAAGCGGCCTGGGGGATGACGGAGACGCATTCCTACGACGCCTTCAATCGCGGCTGGCAGGATGACGATCGCGATCTCAAGCAGCGTCAGATCTTCTGCGGCATTCCGGTGCCGCAGACCGATTTCAAGATTATGGAATTCGGATCGGACAGGCTGCTGCCGCTCGGCGAGGAAGGCGAGCTGTGCGTACGTACGCCCTCGCTCTTGAAGGGCTATTGGAACAAGCCGGATGCAACGGCCGAAGGCCTCGTCAACGGCTGGCTGCGGACCGGCGATATCGGAATGATCTCGGAGCGAGGCACTATCCATTTCCTCGGCCGGCGCAAGGAGATGCTGAAGGTGAAGGGCATGAGCGTCTTTCCGTCGGAGATCGAGGCCGCCCTCGGCCAGCATCCGGACGTGACAGGGAGCGGTGTGATCGGGCGGGTGGACGACACTCGCGGGCAGGTGCCGGTCGCCTTCGTTACCGTGTTGCCGGGGCGCAAGGGCACGACGACTGCCGAGGTGCTTGCTGCCTTCTGCCGGGAGCGCCTTGCGGTCTACAAGATCCCGGAGATCCGGATCGTCGACACGTTGCCGATGACGGCGACCGGCAAGGTCAAAAAGGAAGAACTCGCTCAGCTTTATGGCTGAGCGAGTTGTCAGGTTAGAAATTTCTTGACGGCGTTACTTCTTGAACGCCTTGCATTCGCTTTCGCTGACCGGGATGAAGGCTTCCGATCCCGGCATCTTCTTGACTAGCGTGATCAGGTCGGTGGCGCCGCTCATCGCCCCCGGCTTTTTCGCTTCGGCATAGTAGACGTCGCGCATCAGGCGTCCGTCCTCGCGGATACGGGCGCCCGAGGTGAAGAGATCCTCGACCGGCGTCTCCTTCATCTTCGTCAGTACCGCCGTCGTATCCGTGGTCCCGGCCGCCTTCACCGACTTCAGATAGTGCAGGACCGCGCTGTAGACGTTGGCCTGCGGATCGCTCGGCATCTTGCCGAAAGCCTTCTTGAAGCGCGCGGCGAAAGCCTTGGTCTGGTCGTTCTCGTCCCAGTAATAGCTCAGTACCAGAGGCATGCCCTGCGTCGCCTCGTTGCCGAGCGCGTCGATATCGACCGTCGTCAGCGAGAACGGCACGAAGCGCTGGCCAGTGCGTTCGATGCCGAACTCGGCGGTCTGCTTGATCGCGTTGGTCATGTCGGCGCCGCCGCCGATGAAACCGATGTTCTTGGCGCCCGAATTCTGCGCCTGCAGCAGGAACGAGCTAAAATCCGGTGTGTTGAGCGGGAAGCGCACCGCGCCGACGAACTTGCCGCCACCCTTCTCAATCATCTTCTGGGAGTCGCGCTCGATCGAGTGACCGGCCGCGTAGTCAACCGTCAGGAAGAACCAGGACGTCGGCTTGCCGTCGGAGGCACCCTTGATCGTGAGGTTGGCGACTTCGTATCCGTCATTGGCCCACTGCATGCCGTTAGGCGAGCAGGACTTACCGCTGATGTCGCGGCTCGACGCCATGGAGACGACCAGCAGCTTGTTTTTCTGCTCTGCGATGCCCTGTACGGCGAGCGCAACGCCGGAGCTGTAGATGTCGAAGATCGCATCCACGCCTTCGGTGTCGAACCAGCGCCGGGCGATGACCGAGCCGACATCCGGCTTGTGTCCGTGGTCAGCGGAGACTATCTCGATCGGCTTGCCGAGCAGGGTGCCGCCCATGTCTTCAATGGCGAGGCGAGCGGCCGCGACCGATCCCGGTCCGGTGATGGCTGAATAGACCGAGGCCTGATCGTTCAAAATGCCGATCTTGACGGGCTTGTCTTGGGCCGAAGCAGCGCTCATGCATGCGAGGGTCGCCATCAGCGCAACTGATGCGAGTGTTGATCTCGTCCACGTCATTTTCTTCCTCCCGATGTTTTTGAACCGATGTTGAGGTCCAAGGTTTCACGGAGGTCCATATATGTCAATATCTTTACATGAATGCGGGGACCGAATCCCTTGACGGTATTTGATAACGTCGGATGGATTGTCGCAGGCTGCAACCGGTGACGTGAATGCGACGCGCGCCGTGCGTTTAAGCCAGCAGACGCGCTGACGGAGTGGTCGAGCAGATCGCCGTGCAGAAGGGTGGCGCCGTCAACGAAGTTAACACGGTCGCTGTTCTGGATGTGAGACATCGAGCAATCGGGAAGCGACCTCCGCCAAGCGAGCCCAGGCTTCGGGCTGAGCGCTCGACGTCCACTGCCCGCTCCTCAGTCTTGCGCGTTTCCTAGGGTGTGGCTCACCGAAATGCCAGGAAGGCTCCCTATCTCGTTCCACATGCCGTGCGGATGGAGATGGGAAGAAGACGGCTCTGCTTCCAGTTTACAATTGGCGCAGCAGAAATTCGTAGAACTTCGGGTTGTCGGCTCGTGCGATGTTGATCCGGATGGCTCTGGCGAGTGAGCTGTTCTTGTCCAGGCAGAACAAGCTTCCGGGCGCGATGAAGATGCTTTCCTTCGCGCCGTCGCGCGCAAGCTTCATGTCGTCCACGCCTTCCGGGAGCAGCAGATAGACGTAGTAGCCAGCCTTGGCACTTGAAAAGATCCGATGGCCTGTCCGCATCAGATCGGCCTGAACCCGGCTCGCCGCCGCTTCGGTCCGTTGCCCGAGTCTCTTTAGATGCCGGTCGTAGTGGCCTTCTGCGAGCAGGCGGTGGAGCAGGCGTTCGACATGCCCCGAGCTGTTGACGGTGGTGAGCATCTTGAGCTCGGCGAGCGTCGCAATGCGATCGCTGCGGGCTGCTATGAAACCGGACCTAAGGCTCGCCGATAGTGTTTTCGAGAAAGTCCCGATGGATATGACATTGTCGAGTTGGTCGAGCGTGGCCAGCCGGTTGACCGTGCCGAGGGGGAGGTCGGCAAACGGATCGTCTTCGACGATCACGAGGTTCGATCGCGCGGCCGCGTTGAGCACTGCATGTGCCACAGGCAGGGTGATCGAGCCGCCGGTCGGATTGTGACCGATCGACTGCGTGAAGAACAGCTTCGGGCGCTCGGTTTGTATCTTGGCCGTGAGGTCGTCGACATCGGGTCCCTCCGGCGTCCGGCGGACGCCGACGATCCGGACCTGCGCCAATGTGAGTTTTGCGAACAGCGGATAATAGCCGGGCTCGTCGACCAGCACGGTATCGCCTCGTGACAGCATCGCTCGGATCACGAGGTCCAGCGCATGGTTTGCGCCGAAGGTCAGCAGGAGTCCATCGTCCTTGACTGAAACCTGCTGCGCCTGCAGACGTGATGCGATCTGCTGTCTGAGCGGAAGGAAACCGAGCGCTGATCCATAGGCATCGGCGTCAGCCGGCAGCATCCGCCCGTTGCTGCCGAGATAGCGCTTGATCTCGGAGTGCTCGGTCCACGATGCGGGCGGCCGCCCATCGCCGACCCGGATCTCGAAGTTCTGCGAGAGCTGGGCGTTCAACAGCGAAGCGATATCGACGGCTTCCGAGACGTGCTTTGGTCTTCCGCCGTCGTCGCCGCGATAGGTTATGACGAAGCCTGATCCCGCTTTGGCGGTGATGAGCCGATCGAGCACCAGTCGGTCGTAAGCTTCGACGACCGTATTTTTGGAAACCTTGAATTGCGCGGCCGCCTTTCTGATCGAGGGCAGTCGGGCCCCCTCAGGCATTGCTCCGGATAGGATCTGCGCCCGCAGCCGATTGGCCAATCCGCCCGCGAGGGTCGCTCCGCGGTCGCGTTCATTCGGCGCTCGCGCCACGCAATGTCTCCAGATGGGTACAGTATCTGACGGTCGCTCGGCGGTGTACCCATGAGGCGACAGTAATCAGATGCTGCCCGACGATTCAATGGGGAAGTCCGGTCCGGAATGCCGCCTTGCCATTGGCAACCAGGTTGTAAGTCATTGACATGGCCTGATGGGTACAGTTGCGGACAGTATTTTGAAATTGTCTCTTTTGACCGCAATGCGATGCTGCCTAACGTCGTGCCAACCTAGAACTCTTGTTGGGAGGCGCGGCGATGGCCGGAGGACCCGAGGCGGGCAAGCGGCCCAGGCAGATCAACTCGCGATTGGAGAACCTTCGCAACCTCTCGCCCGCGCAGCGGCTGGGGCGCGTGACCGAGGCGACGTCACTTGGCGAAGCCGAGAGCAAGGCATTTAGCGCCGGCACGCTGCCGGTCGAACTCGCCAATGGCATGATAGAGAACGTCATCGGCACCTTCGAACTGCCTGTCGGCGTCGCAACAAACTTCACGGTGAACGGCCGCGACTATCTGGTTCCGATGGCCATCGAGGAGCCCTCGGTCGTCGCCGCCGCCTCCTACATGGCGCGCATTGCCCGCAAATGCGGCGGCTTCCACACCTCCAGCACCGGTCCGATCATGCGCGCACAGGTGCAGGTGCTCGGCGTGACCGATGTCCACGGCGCCCGCGCGCGGGTGCTGAAGGAGCGCTCGGGCATCATCGAGGCTGCCAACGCCAGGGACAAGGTGCTGATCTCGCTCGGCGGCGGCTGCCGCGACATCGAGGTTCACATCTTCGAGGAGACGCCGGTCGGCCCGATGCTCGCTGTGCATCTCATCGTCGACGTCCGCGATGCGATGGGTGCCAACACAGTCAATACGATGGCAGAGACGGTCGCGCCGATCGTCGAGCGGATTACCGGCGGCACGGTGCGCCTGCGCATCCTTTCGAACTATGCGGATCTACGCATCGCCCGTGCCATGGTATCGGTGACGCCGGAGGCGCTGAACACAGATGAATACAGCGGCGAGCGCGTCGCGCGCGGCATCGTCGAGGCGTGCGCCTTCGCGATTGTCGACCCCTACCGTGCCGCGACCCACAATAAGGGCATCATGAACGGTGTCGATCCGGTCGTCGTGGCCACCGGCAACGACTGGCGTGCGATCGAGGCGGGCGCCCATGTCTGGGCTTCACGCTCCGGCCGCTATACGTCGCTCTCCAACTGGGAAATCGATAACAAGGGCAACCTCGTCGGCACGCTGGAAATGCCGATGGCGCTCGGGCTCGTCGGCGGCGCCACCAAGACACATCCCGCCGCGCGCGCTGCGCTGAAGATCCTGAACGTGCAGAGTGCACAGGAACTGGCGGAGGTCACCGTCGCGGTCGGGCTCGCCCAGAACATGGGCGCGCTCCGCGCGCTTGCGACCGAGGGTATCCAGAAAGGGCACATGGCGCTCCACGCCAGGAACATCGCGATTGTTGCAGGGGCCGAGGGCGATGAGATCGAGAAGGTCGCGGCGGCGCTCGCCGCCGATCACGACGTGCGCGTCGATCGCGCCAGGGAGGTTTTGGAAAAGTTGCGTTCGTGAGGTGGCAATGCCTGCATGACGTGCAGGCATTTCGTCGCCTCGACCTGTGGGCTCGAAAATGTATCTTCGCTGCTCACGCCTTCTAAGCGAGATCGCGCCCCATGCCGGTGGCCGTTCGCGGAGGCTGGGAGGATGACTTGAACAAAGAAAACACGAGCGGCCTCGCCGCGCGCAGCGGCCCTCTGAAGAACGTCGTGGTTCTCGACGTCACGCGCGTCGTCGCAGGCCCGTTCTGCGCGATGCTGTTGGCCGACCTCGGCGCCACCGTGATCAAGGTCGAGCATCCTGGCGACCCGGATTACGCCAGGACATTTCCGCCCTTTGTCGGCGATGAGCAACTCAGCGCGTTCTTCACGCAGTTCAACCGCAACAAACAGGGGATCACGCTCAATCTCAAGTCCGATGACGGCAAGGCGCTGTTGAAAAGACTGGTGCGCAAAGCCGATGTCCTGATCGAGAATTTCCGTCCCGGCACCATGGATAAGCTGGGCCTCGGCTATGATGTGCTGCGCGCGGAAAACCCGAGACTTATCTACACCGCCATCAGCGGCTTTGGGCGCACCGGTCCAAACTCATCCAAGCCCGCTTATGACAATACCGGGCAGGCGGCTGGTGGATTGTGGTCGATGAACGGCTATGCCGACATGCCTCCGGTCCGCGTCGGGACCATCATCGGTGATCTCGCCGCTTCGCTGTATGCAGCCATTGGAACACTCGCGGCGCTCCGCGAGGCCGAGACCTCGGGCAACGGTCAGGTCGTCGACGTCTCGCAGCAGGATTCGGTCCTGACGCTGACCGAGAATGCGGTGGTCCGCTATACCGCGGAGAAGGACGTGGCTTCGCCACTCGGCAACGATCATCCGTTCGTGCGGCCCTATGGGCAGTTTCCCTGCAAGGACGGTTATGTCTTCTTTGGCGGCTACACCGACAAGTTCTGGGCGATCACCTGCACGCTGTTCGGCGAGCCCGAACGTGCAAGCGATCCGGACATCGACACGATGGAGAAGCGGTTCGATCGGACCGTCGCCGAGACCAAGGTGAAGCCGCTGCTGGAACGCTGGTTCAGCCGGTACACCAAGGCCGAGCTCGAGGAGATGGCGGGCGACAAGATCCCGCTCAGCGCGATCAAGACCATCGCCGAGGTGGTCGAAGACCCTCACATCGCCGCGCGCAACATGATCGTCAACGTTCCCGTGGCGGGGAAGCTGATCGGCATGTTCGGCCAGCCGATCAAGCTGTCTGGAGGGGAGCCAACGTCGTTCGACAAGGCGCCCTTGCCCGGGGAGCATAATGCCGAGATTCTCGCACGCCTGGCGGACGTGACGCCTGACGAGCTTGTGCGTCTCAAGGCTTCGGGAGCGATTTGATGTCCATCGATTTCACCCGAGACGGCCACGTCGCCACCGTCAGGATCAACCGGCCGGACAAGCTCAACGCGCTGACACTTGCCATGTATGACGATCTCGGCCGCGCGTTCGTCGAGATCAAGGATGACGACGACATTCGCGCGGTGGTGCTGACCGGTGCTGGCGATCGGGCGTTCTGCGTTGGCGCCGATCTCACGGAATCCATCCCTGCGCTTGCGTCCGATCGCTTCGATATCTCAGAGTGGGATCCGGCGCACATCAAGGTTCCCGGCTTCTTCAAGCCGGTCGTGAGCGCCATCCGCGGCATGTGCATGGGCGGAGGCTTCGAGATCATGCTGGCAACGGACATACGCATCGCAGGGCGCGGGGCGGTGTTTCAGCTGCCTGAGCCCAAACACGGTTTCGTCCCGGCTGGCGGCACGCTGGTGCGACTCGTCAGGCAGATCGGGTACGCGCATGCGATGGAGATCATGCTGACGGCGCAGCGGTTCTCGGCGGACGACATGCTCGCCAGGGGCGTCATCAACCACGTGGTCGACGCCGAAAAGGTCGAGCCGCTGGCCTACGAGCTCGCGGCAAAAATCGCCGCGCTGAGCCCCGTCGCGATCCAGACCATCAAAGAGGCGGCGCTGACGTTACAGGACTTGCCGCTGACCGAGGCATTCCGCATCGAGGCCGCGCTTGGTCAGCGTACCTTCACCAGCGAAGATGCCAAAAGAGGCCTTGCCGCGTTCGCGAGCAGGGCTGGCAACAAGTGACACCGCGCGGCCGCTCACCGGCCACGGGAACAAGAAGACTACATTGAAAGGGGTAGGGGATGGCACAATCGAAATTCTGTCTGCATTATCTGGCGAGCGCGGCGGCCAGTCTGTTGTTATGCGCGGCTCCCGCGCTGGCACAGAGCGAGAAGATTTCAGATGGCGTTGTCCGCATCGGGCTGATCGAGGACATGTCGGGGGTCTATGCCGACATTACCGGCAAGGGTGCCGTGACTGCCGCACAGATGGCAGTCGAGGAATTTGGCGGCAAGGTGCTGGGCATGCCGATCGAGATCGTTTCGGCGGATCACCAGAATAAGCCCGACATTGCCGCTAACGCCGCGCGCAAATGGTTCGATACCGAGAAAGTCGACGCAATCCTCGATGTCGCATCCTCCTCGCCCGCCTTGGCTGTCCTCGAGATTGCCAAGGAGAAGAAAAAGATCGTCACACTGAGCTCACCCGGCTCAACCCGGATCACGAACGAAGTCTGCGGGCCCTATGTCGTCCATTGGGCCTACGACACCTTCGCGATTGCCAACAGCACGGGCAAGGCGCTCGTCGGCCAGGGCTTTGACAGCTGGTACTTCGTGACGGCGGACTATGCCTTCGGCCAGGGCCTTGAAAAGGACACGGGCGAAGTCGTCACGACCTTGGGCGGCAAGGTGCTGGGCAGCACGAAGCATCCGGTCGGAACGGCAGACTTCGCCTCTGTCTTGCTGACCGCACAAGGCTCCAAGGCGAAGGTGGTCGCGCTCGCGAATGCAGGCGGCGATACCATCAACTCGATCAAGCAAGCTGCCGAGTTCGGTCTGACCTCGGGCGGCCAGAAGCTCGCCGCGCTGGCCGGCTTCATCAACGACGTTCACGGTCTCGGCCTGAAGGAAGCAAAGGGGCTGACGATCACCGAAGCGTCCTATTGGGACATGAACGATGATACGCGCAAATGGTCGAAGCGCTTCTACGCTACCATGAACGCGATGCCGAATATGCTTCAGACCGGGACTTATTCATCGGTTCTGCATTACCTCAAGGCGGTCCAGGCCGCGGGCACCGACCGGACCGAGGACGTCATGCAGAAGATGCGGGAACTGCCCATCAACGACGTCTTCTACAAAAACGGCAAGATTCGTGTGGACGGCCGCATGGTCCACGATATGTATCTGTTCGAGGTCAAGAGGCCGGAAGAGTCCAAAGCGGCATGGGACTACTACAAGCTGCTCGCCACAATCCCGGCAGATCAAGCTTTCCAGCCCCTAGCGATGTCGCGGTGCCCGCTGATCAAAAAATAGAGCTGAGGTGACTGGAGCTGTCCATCCGGCCTTATGATCGGCGGACAGCGTTGGATGATGGAGTGCGCGTGCCGGGCGACTGGTGCGCGCATTCCTGCGAGAAGCCGGCGGCCTAGCGCAGCACGACCTCCTGATCGGTCCAACGGAGATAGTGCCGCGGCGCCGCGCCCAGCTCACGCTTGAACATGGCGGCGAACGCGCTCGGGCTGTCATAACCGACGTCAAGTGCCACGCACGTCACGGGTTCGCCCGCGCCCAGGCGAGCCAGGGCTTCCAGAAGCCGCACACGCTGGCGCCAGACCGAGAAGCTCTGGCCCGTCTCGCGCCGGAACAGCCGTGTCAGCGTCCGCCGGCTGAGGCTGCATTTGTCGGCCCAATCGTCGAGAGTGAGGTCGGAGGAGGGGTCGCCGAGCACGGCCTTGCAGATCTCCGCCAGCCGGGGATCCGGAGGCACCTCCACGTGCAGCGTCACCTCCGGCATGCCTGCGATTTCGGTAAGCAGAAGCTCGAGCAGTTTGCCGTCGCGTCCATCCTGGTCGTAGGTCTGCGGCATCCGCACCGCCTCGTCCATCAAGGCTTCAACCAGCGAGGATGCGCGAATCAGGCGGCATGTCTCCGACGTCTCTCGCCGGCAATCAGGCGTGACATAGATCGTCTGGGCCTCGACTTCACCCCAGGCCCGCGACTGATGTACGACGCCGGCCGGAATCCACAGACCATGCCCGGGTGGGACCACGAAATGACCGCGTTCGGTCATCATGGCCGTGACGCCGGTGATCTGCAGGATGAACTGGTCACGTCGGTGCGAATGCCGCGTGCTGGTGCTCTCGTTCGGATAGGTTGCGGTCATCGCGGCGACCGGGCGCGCGATCGTCTGAAGATGTCCTGCATAGTTTGCTGCTGCTGTCGGGCCCGCCTGTTTATTGCAGGCGCGCAATTCGCCAGTGACATCTCGCCGCGCTACGACTTTCACGTGTCGTGAACTCCCTGATAAGGTCCTTTTCGCAAGGCTCTTATGCATCTTCCAGGCCAGATATGGCCCGGTCGCGATGATTATTGTCCTCCATCAGGTAGCGCGGGACAGCGGGTTTGGCAACAATGCGCCGCCCGCGACATTCGCCCGAACCGAATGCGAGGCTTGGCCAGTCGATACGCGACACGGAGAGCTCGATGAACAGACGCGAATTCACCCAGGCCATGTTGGCCGCTGGTGCCGCCATTCCGTTCGGCATCACCCGCGCAGCCGGCCAGACCCGCGGTGGAACGCTCAACACCATCATCCAACCCGAGCCGCCACTGCTAGTGACCGCCTTCAACCAGCAGCAGCCGACGCTGACGCTAGGCGGCAAGATCTACGAGAGCCTGCTCAAATACGGCGCCGATCTCAAGCCAATGCCCGGCATGGCGCAGTCCTGGGAGATTTCGCCTGATGGCCTGACCTATACGTTCAAGCTGTTTCCTAATATCACCTTTCACGACGGCAAGCCCATGACGTCCGAAGACGTCGTGTTCAGCTGCATGAAGGTGCTGACCGAGACCCATCCGCGCGCGCGGCAGAACTTCGCCCGCGTCGCCTCCGCCGAAGCGCCGGATCCGCTCACCGTCGTGTTCAAGTTGAAGCAGCCCTTCGCGCCGTTCCTCGGCTGCTTCGACTGCACATCGGCGCCAATCGTACCCAAGCACATCTATGAAGGCACCGATTTCCGCAAGAATCCGCTGAACGACAAGGCAATCGGCACTGGCCCTTTCAAGCTGAAGGAATGGGTGCGCGGCTCGCATGTCCATCTCGTGCGGCACGAGGGCTATTATCTGAAGGACCAGCCCTATCTCGACGAGATCATCTATCGGATCATTCCGGACTCGGCCTCGCGCGCTCTGGCGCTTGAGAACGGCACGGTGCAACTCGTGCAATGGACAGACATCGAGTTCTTCGACGTGCAGCGCTTCAAGGCGCAGAAGAACCTCGAAGTCACCACCAAGGGCTATGAATATTTTGCGCCGCACCAGTGGCTCGAGATGAACAATCGCATCGCACCGATGAACGACAAGCGGTTCCGCCAGGCGGTGATGCACCTGATCGATCGTGACGCGCTCGCCAAGCGCGTCTATTTCGGCAACGCCAAGGTTGCGACCGGCCCGATCTCGTCCAAGACGAAGTTCTATGACGGCAAGGTCAAGCGGTACGATTATTCGATCGATAAGGCCAAGGCGCTGCTCGACGAGATGGGGCTGAAGCCCGATGCCAGCGGCAAGCGTGCTGAGATCAAATACGTCGTGCCGCCCTACGGTGAATCTTACCAGCGCGCCGGCGAATTCTTCCGCCAGAGCTTTGCCCGTGTCGGCATAGATCTCGTCCTTGTCGGCACCGACATGGCGGGCTGGGCCGAGAAGGTGGGCAATTGGGACTATGAGATGACCCAAAACCTGCTCTATCAGCTTGGCGACCCTGCACTCGGTGTCTCTCGCACTTACGTGTCGTCGAACATCAAGAAGGGCATTCTGTTCTCGAATACGCAGGGCTACTCTAATCCCGAGGTGGACAAGCTGTTCGACGAAGCTGCGGTCACGCTCGACGAGGCCAAGCGCCAGGAACTGTATTCCAAGGTCCAGCAGATATTGGTCGAAGACGTGCCGGTCGCCTGGACGCTCGAACTCGAATATCCCATCATCTACGACAAGGCGTTCAAGAACATCGTATCGACCGGCATCGGGTCGCATGAGACCTTCGGAGCGGTCTACAAATCGTGATACGCCTCGGCAGCGCAGCGACGATTGGGCTGATGGCGCTGAATCGGATCGCCCAGCTCATCGTCGTCATTCTCCTCATCGCCACCTTCAACTTCGTTCTGGTGCGGGCTGCCCCCGGTGATCCCGCCCAGGTCATGGCCGGGCAGTCGGGCGCATCCGATCCGAAATTGCTGGAGGACCTGCGTAGGGAATACGGTCTCGACAAGCCGTACGCCGTGCAGCTCGCGAGCTATCTTGGCCGCGTGCTCACGCTTGATCTCGGCTACTCCTACCGGCAACGTCGCCCGGTGGTCGATCTCGTTCTCGAACGGTTGCCGGCGACATTGCTGCTGACTGTCACCGCATTCTGTCTGGCGCTCCTGATCGGCACGACGCTCGGTGCACTGGCGGGGCTTGCGGCAGGCACAGTGCTCGACACGGTCTTCACCGTGCTGTCGCTGGTGCTCTATGCAACGCCGGTATTCTGGCTCGGGCTGATGCTGGTCCTGATTTTCTCGGTGACGCTCGGCTGGTTGCCGCCGTTCGGTTACGAGACCATCAACGTCAAGCTCTCGCCGGTCGAGCGTGCGCTCGATGTCGCCAAGCATATGATCATGCCGGTGACCTCGCTGGCGGCGATCTACCTGGCCATCTACGCTCGTCTGATGCGGTCCTCAATCATCGAGGTCGCCCAGCAGGACTTCATCAAGACCGCGCGCGCCAAGGGCCTGTCCGGACCCAGCATCGTGGTCGGCCACATGCTGCGCAACGCGCTGGTGCCCGTCGTCACCGTCGCCGGCATGCAAGCGGGCGCGCTGGTCGGCGGCGCCGTTGTCATCGAGACCGTGTTCGCCTGGCCGGGGCTCGGGCGGCTCACCTTCGATGCCCTGCTGCAGCGCGACTATCCTGTGCTGCTCGGCATCTTCCTGATCCTGTCGATCGTCGTCATCGTGCTCAATCTCCTGACCGATCTGATCTACAAGCTGATCGATCCTCGCATGACCACGGGAGCGGCGTGATGGATGCGGTCCGTTCCTTCCTGCGCCATCCCTCCGGCATGGTCGGCTTCTTCGTGCTGCTCATAGTCGTGATCGTCGCGGTCGTCGCTCCGATCGTCTTTCCGGTCTCGCCCTGGGAGATGGTGAGTGCGCCCTTCACGCCGCCCGGGGAGGACGGACTTCTGCTCGGCGGCGATACGCTCGGCCGCGATGTCGCGGCGGGTGTTGCCTATGGTGCGCGCGTGTCCCTCGTGATCGGCATCGCCTCGGCGATGGCCGCCATGGTGATTGGTGTCACGATCGGCGCGATCTCCGGCTATTTCGGCGGGAAGGTTGATCTTGTCCTGATGCGGATGACCGAGCTGTTCCAGACCGTCCCCGCCTTTGTGCTGGCCATTCTCCTCGTTGCGACCTTCAACCCGTCTCTGCTCACGATCATCCTGACCATCGGTGCGGTGAGCTGGCCCCCGCTGGCGCGCCTCACTCGTGCAGAATTCCTGCGCCTGCGCAACCGCGAATTCGTCGAGGCGGCGCTCTGCCAGGGCGAGGGCACCCTGCGCATCGTGCTCGGGCATATCCTGCCCAATGCGATCTCGCCGATTCTGGTCGTGACGTCGCTGACGGTCGCCACCGCCATCTTGTTGGAGAGCGCGCTGTCGTTCATGGGCCTCGGCGACCCGAACCTGATGTCCTGGGGGTTCATGATCGGTGCGGGGCGCACCGTCATTCGCAATGCCTGGTGGATGAGCGTGTTTCCCGGGCTTGCCATCCTCATCACGGTGCTCGCAATCAACCTGTTCGGCGAAGGCCTCTCCGATGTCCTCAATCCCCGTGTTTCGAGGCGCCGGTCATGAGGGGCACCGTGCAAGCCATGGCTCCCGCGCTCTCGGTGCAGGATCTCTCGATCGCGCTGCCCGAAGGCGGCGATCGTCCCTTCGCAGTCGAGAATGTTTCGTTCGAGGTGAGACCGAACGAGATCGTCTGCCTCGTCGGCGAGTCCGGTTCGGGCAAGTCGATGATCGCGCATGCGCTGTTGTCGCTGCTGCCAAAGAGAGTCACCTTCGCCTCAGGCACGGTGACAGTTGCAGGACAGAACCCGGTCGAGCTGGATCGGCAGGCGCTGCGTCGCCTGCGCGGCGGCGACGCTGCGATGATCTTTCAAGAACCGCTGTCCTCATTGAACCCGCTCAAGCGCGTCGGCAAGCAGATCGAGGAGATGATCCTCACGCATCAGAAGCCGACGCCGTCAGCAAACGACGTATACGAGCGCGTGCAGCAGCTTCTGACGCAGGTGGGACTGCCCAATCCAAGGCTGCTTGAAAAGAGCTATCCCTTCGAGCTGTCCGGCGGCCAGCGCCAGCGGGTTATGATCGCGATGGCGATGGCCAACCGGCCGGCGCTGCTGATCGCGGACGAGCCGACCACTGCGCTCGACGTCACAACCCAGCGTCAGATCCTGGGTCTGATCGACGAACTCAGGCGCGACCGCGGTATGGGCGTGCTGCTCATTACCCATGATTTCGGCGTCGTCGCCGACGTCGCAGATCGTGTTGTGGTGCTGCGTCATGGCAAGGTGGTGGAACAGGGGACGGTCGAGGAAGTTCTGAGCCATCCCACGGCCGACTATACGCGAGAACTGATCGACGCGGTGCCGAAGGCTCGCCTCGACCAAATCAGCCGGAAGGCCGTTCATCCGGAGCCTCTGCTTGAGGTGATCGGGCTTCAGAAGACGTTCCGGGTCAAGCGCGGTTTCCTTCAGCCACCACGCGAGGACGTCGCGGCCGACGGCATTTCGTTGACGCTCCATCAAGGCGAGACGCTCGCCGTGGTCGGCGAGTCGGGTTCGGGCAAGTCCACCCTCGGCCGAATGATCCTGCGGCTGACCGAGCCTGACGACGGAGTCATTCGGTTCAACGGTCAGGATCTGCGCCAGCTTCGTGGCGAGGCGCTCCGCCAGGCGCGCAAGCAGCTTCAGATCGTGTTCCAGGATCCCTTCGCCAGCCTCGATCCGCGGCAGAGGATCGGCGACGCAATCGCCCGCGGCCCAATGGCCTTTGGCACGTCGCGCGCTGAAGCCATGCGGCAGGCCGAGAAGCTGCTCATGCGAGTCGGCCTCAACGCCGTTGCCGCCGATCGCTACCCTCACGAATTCTCCGGCGGCCAGCGCCAGCGCATATGCATCGCTCGGGCATTGGCGTTGAGGCCGCGCGTGCTGATTGCCGACGAGGCTGTATCGGCCCTCGACGTCTCCGTGCAGGCGCAGGTGTTGGGGCTGCTTGCCGAACTGCGACAAGAGATGAAGCTCGCCATGGTCTTCATCACACACGATTTGCGCATCGCCGCCGAGATCGCCGACCGCGTCATCGTGCTCCAGAAGGGCCGCATCGTGGAGGAGGGGGCAACTGCCGACGTCTTCACCGCGCCTCAAGCGGCCTATACCCGCGACCTGCTGGATGCAATCCCGGGCCGCAAGTTCTTCAACCAGCCGGGTTTCGCCAGCGCGACCGGCGATATTCCGACAGCAAGGATGAGTTCATGACCGACGTTTCCCTTCCAGCCGCGGCGCGCGAACGCATCGAGGCCGCCGTGGATGCCGCCTTCGACAAGCAGATCGACACCACAATCGCGTTCACCGCGATTCCGAGTACCCGTGCCGCCGAAGCGCCTTGTCAGGACATGTTCGCAAAGCTGCTGCGCGATCGCGGCTATGAGGTCGACGATTGGGTCATCAATCAGGACGATCTCAAGACACTGCCGGGTTACGGAACCGTTGAGACCGATTTCTCGCGTGCGCGCTCCGTCGTCGGCACTTACCGGCCGGCGAAGGAGGAGGGCCGTTCCCTGATTCTCCAGGGCCATTGCGACGTCGTGCCGGCAGGTCCTCTCGACATGTGGGAGCGGGCGCCGTTTGCGCCCGTGGTCGAAGACGGCTGGCTATATGGCCGCGGTGCCGGCGACATGAAGTCCGGCACCATCTCGGCACTCTACGCTCTCGATGCGATCAAGGCGGCGGGCTACAGGCCCAAGGGCCGCATTCACCTCCAGTCGGTAATCGAAGAGGAAAGCACCGGCCTCGGGGCGCTTTCAACCCTTCAGCGCGGCTATCGCGCCGATGCCTGCATCCTGCCCGAGCCAACCGACGAAAAGCTGATGCGTGCCCAGGTCGGCGTGATCTGGTTCCGGCTGAAAGTGCGGGGAATACCCGTCCATGTCGCACGCGCCGGTACCGGATCGAATGCGATCAAGGCTGCCATTCATCTGATCCAGAAGCTCGAAGGTCTCGAAGCCGAATGGAACGAGCGCGCCAAGACGCACCCATCCTTCAAGTCGGTCCATCACCCGCTCAACTTCAATCCCGGCATCATCAAGGGCGGGGACTGGGCCTCCAGCGTTCCCGCCTGGTGCGACGTTGATTGCCGCATTGGCGTTCTGCCCGGTTGGAAGATTGCCGACGCTCAGGCCGAGATTGTGGATTTTGTCAGCAAGGCGGCGCGCTCGCATCCTTTCCTTGCCAACAACCCGCCGGAGATCGTCTGGTCCGGCTTCCTGTCGCCGGGCTATGAAGCAACCGAGATCCAGGAGAGCGAAGCCGTTCTGTCTCCGATCTACGAGCATGTATTTGGTCGCAAGCTCACTGATTTTTCGTCCACCGCGCTGACCGACGCACGATTCTATGGCCTCGATTTCGGAGTTCCGGCATTCTGCTTCGGTGCGAAAATGGAGGGCGCACATGGCTTCAACGAGCGCGTCGATCTTGCGTCGGTCAAGAGGGTCACCAAGACGCTCGCGCTGTTCGTCGCGAGCTGGTGCGGAATCGAGGCGAGATAGCCAGAGCATGATCGGGGAAGGTGTGCAGCATCCCTCCGAAGATCATGCTCGAGCAGAACATAGGCAAGCTCGCCAAACAGGGAGGTTCGCAATGGACAACCAGGGTGCAGGCGGCAGGCCGCCAATCAAGTCCCAAGAGGATCTGCGCGCGTATTTCGGGCAGGTGAACCTTATCGCCGAGAAGAAGGTTCTCCATCATCTAGACAAGTTCTGCCGTGATTTCATCGCGCTGTCTCCCTTCCTTGTCCTCGCGACGAGCGACGGCAATGGCCACGCCGATGCAAGCCCTCGCGGCGACGCGCCGGGCTTCGTCGCCGTGCTCGACGACAAGACGCTGCTGATTCCCGACCGGCGCGGCAATAACCGCGTGGACACGTTTGGCAACATCATTGCCTCGCCCGGCATCGGCCTGATCTTCATGGTGCCCGGAATCAACGAGACCCTGCGCGTCAACGGCCGGGCGGAGATCTCGCAGGATGCCGAGCTGTTGGCGCCGCTCGCGATGCAGAACGTCGTCCCGATCATCGGGCTTAAGATCCATGTCGAGGAGACCTACTTCCACTGCGGCAAGGCGCTCATGCGCTCGAATCTGTGGAGCCCGGCGGCACAGGTCGAGCGCAACAGCTTCCCGACACTCGGCCGGATCATCGCCGAACAGACTGCCGCCATCGAGACAGAAGTTGCCGAGAAGACGCTGGAAGAAGGGTATCGTACGAGGCTCTACTAAACGACAGGTTCGGCATTGCCATGCCGAGGTGCTATCGACACTGCTGAAGACAACTGGCCGGCGAAATCAAGGCGCGCGTCGCGGTGGTGTGAAGGGGGAGAATCGCCCTCGTTATGGGGCGCCGCGTGACTACCCCTGGAATGATTGTCGATCCTGTCGGAAGCGGTCATTCTGCGTGGATCGATGAACTTTATGGTCAGTCGTCCGCTCAGCGGCTTCTCAGGCTCCTGTGTGATTGATAGCGCCGACATGCTCATCCGGACTCATTGCGGCGAAATTCCCGCCGCCTTGATGATCTTTCCCCATTTGGCAGTCTCCGCCTCCAGAAAGGCTTGGAGTGCCTCCGGCGTCGCGCGCTCGGGTTCGACCGGCGACATGCTGAGTTCGGCAAAGCGGCTGACCAGCGCGGGATCCTTCAGCGCCGTCTGCAACGCGCTGACGAGTTGGCCGACCACGGGCTTTGGTGTGCCGCGCGGCGCGTAGAGACCGTACCAGGTCGTCACGTCGAATGCCGGAACGCCGGCCTCGGCGGAGGTCGGCACGTCCGGGAGAGTCGCAACCCGCTTCTTGCTGGTGATCGCGTAGCCCTTGATCGTGTTTGATTGAATGTAAGGGGTCGGGCCAGTGGCGGGATCGCAATAGACGTCGATGTGGCCGGCGATCACGTCGTTCAACGCAGGTCCGCCGCCCTTGTAATAGATCGGCGTCAGCTTGGTGTCGGTGGTGCTCATGAACATCAGGCCGCAGAGCTGTGAGGCCGAGCCGAGACCGACATTGCCGAAGGTGATCTTGTCACCAGCATTGCGAACGGTCGTAACCAGATCGCGGAGATCCTTGGCCGGAAAGTTCGGCCGCGCTACCAGGATCATCGGCACGTCGGTGACGAGTCCGATCGGAGCGAAGTCACCGACGGGATCAAACGGCAGCTTGGCGTAGAGGGCAGGGGCCGTGGCCTGGCCGACATGCATCAGCAGAAGCGTGTAGCCATCAGGGGCCGCCTTGGCGACGCGGTTGGTGCCGAGCGTGCCGCCGGCGCCGACCACATTCTCGATCACGACGGACTGTTTCAGCGTGGCGCTCATGGCGCTGCCGAGGATCCGTGCGATCACGTCGCCGGGGCCGCCGGCAGAGAAGGGCACGATCAAAGTGACCGGACGGGAGGGGTAGTCGTCCGCGATAGCCGCCCCGCAGGGAGTTAGCAAGACAAGCAGGATCAGCGATCGTACGAGATACGGCATCGAACACTCCCTGGCGGCATTTTTCTAGTCGTCGGACGGCGCCGCCTCCTTGGCCGCCGACGATTTTTCGATCATGTCGAGCGCGGCCACCGCAGCCGCATTGATATGGTCCACGCAGCAGCGCTCGGCGAGGTCCGCATCGCCGCTCTGGATTGCGCGCCAGATGGCGGTGACCTCGCGCAAGCTCTTGTTGATCCGCTTCGGTTGCGACATCGAGGTGATCCGCAGCAGCTGGATGCGGTCGTGCAGCGGCTTCAGCGCGCGTTCGATGAAGGCGTTGCGGCAGCCGCCGATGAGCGCGGCGTAAAACTCGGTCTTGGCTTCGAGGCAGCCGACGAGGTCCTGCTTGGCCGCGGCCGCCTTCAGTCGCGTCAGGGCCTCCCCGATCCGGCGAGCCACGTCCGGATCGTGAAGCCTCGCGCATTCGCGGCCGGCGAAGCCTTCGAGCACCGCGCGTGCCGCATAGAGCTGCCGGGCCTCCTCGAGGCTGATCGTGGAAACCACGGGGCCGCGATGGGGGACGGTATTGACCAGCCCGTCGGCCTCCAGCGCGCGCAGCGCTTCCCGGATCGAGGGCCGGCTGACGCCCATCATCTCGCAGAGCTCACGTTCGACCAGACGCTGGCCCGGCTTCAGCGTCCCGGACATGATCGCCTCGCGCAGCTTTTGCGCCACCATCGCCCGGACGGTCGGGACGTCCTCGATGCGGAGTGTCGACTGCAAATCGCTACGTCTTTCCATGTCCAGGCCCTGGTTCGGGAAAAGTTAGTACCGGTTTACAGGCAGAATCATCATTTCGGCAATTTGAACATGGGCAGGCTGGTCCAAGGCGAACACGATCGAGCGGGCAATATCGGCCGGCTCGAGCGCCATTCTGAACTGGTCGAAATAGTCCTTTTCCTTCTGCTTGTCGCCGCGGTAGCGGGTCAGGATGATGTTGGTCCGGGTGAGACCGGGCTGAAGCTCGGTGACCCGAATCGCGGTTTCGGCAAGCTCACCCCTGAGGGTCTCAGTGAACATGTGCACGCCGGCCTTGCTGGTGCTGTAGGCCGCCATATCAGGCACGATACGTACGGCGTTAATCGAGCTGATGTTGACGATATGGCCGGCGTTGCGCTCGACCATATCCGGCAGAATAGCGCGCGTGATGCGCATCAGTCCGATCAGGTTGGTCTGGATGATGTTGGACCAATCGTCGGCAGACCCGGCGTCGAAGCGCGTCCGGCCGCCGATGTCATGTCCGGCATTGTTGATGAGGACATCGACCGGTTTGAAATGGCCGGGAATAGCATCCGGCAGACTATCCACATCCTTGGGATCGCTGACATCCAGCTGGATCGGAAACACCTTGTTGCCGCCCGTAGCGGCGAGTTCCTGCAGCGCCCCGGCGTCGCGATCGACCAGCACGACGCGGCGGCCGCTGTCCAACAGCGCCTTGGTGATGGCGCGCCCCATGCCGCCGGCAGCGCCGGTCAGGACGACGGTCTGGCCCGATTGTTCAGTCATGGCAGCACTCCCATTCAAATTGTTCTCATGCGACCGACCAGCCGCCGTCGATCGGCAGGCTGGCTCCGGTGATATCGTTCGCGGCGGGACCACAGAGAAAGACGACCATGGCCGCGACGGCGTCCATTCCGACGAAGCGCTGCGTCGGCTGGCGCTCGCCGAGATACTCGCGGGTGACGTCGTCGACCTCGCGACCGCTGTTCGTTGCCATCGTCGCGATCTTGTTCAGGATTGCCGGCGTCGGCAGCGTGCCGGGGCACAGAGTGTTGCAGGTGATGCCGCTGCGGGCGGTTTCGATGGCCACCGCGCGGGTCAAGCCGAGAATCGCCGTCTTGGTGGTGACGTAATCGATGCGGTCCTCGACCGCGCGGCTCGAATAGATCGAGCCCATGTTGATGATCCGGCCCCAGCCGCGCTGCTTCATGGCAGGCAAGGCAAGGCGGATCAGGTGGAACGGCGCTGACAAGTTCACGGCGAGCGCCTGATCCCAGCGATCGGGTGGAAACTGTTCGATGGCCGAGAAATGCCTGACAACCGCGTTGTTGACGAGAATATCGATGGCGCCGCAGCGGTCGAGCAGGTCGGCCATCATGGTCTCGATGGCGTCGCGCCGGACCAGGTCGGCCGCGGCGGGGATGACCTCGACGCCGAAGCGGGTGCGGAGATCGTCCGCGGCCTGCTTCGGCGCAACGAGATCATGAAGGACAATATTCGCCCCCGCGCCGGCCAAGCCCTCGGCCACGGCGAGGCCAAGGCCTGCCGTCGCACCGGTCACGAGCGCCCATTTGTCCTTCATCGCAGCCGCGCTCCGTTACTTCTTATCGAGCTCGGCGAAGACTTCCTTCGCGTTCCGGAACGCGTCCACGCCGGCCGGCACACCGCAATAGATCGCGACCTGCATGAAGACCTCGCGGATCTCCTCGCGGGTTGCGCCGTTGGCGAGCGCGCCGCGGACGTGGGTCTTCAGCTCGTGCGGCCGGTTGAGCGCGCAGAGCATCGCAAGATTGAGGAAGCTGCGAGTCTTCCGCGTTAGGCCTTCGCGCCCCCAGACGTAGCCCCAGCAATACTCCGTGGTGAGATCCTGCATGGGCCGGTTGAAGTCGTCCGCGGATGCGATCGCCTTGTCGACGAACTCGTTGCCGAGCACGCTTTTGCGGATTTCGAGACCGCGGTCGTAGGTCGCCTTGTCCATTCTGTTCTCCGTTTCTCCTTCGGGCGGTATCAGCTCTCAGCTCAGCTCTCACCTTAGCTCTTGGGCCAGAACGGCTTTGCCAGCGCGAGCTCGGGCGGGAACACCGTCACCGGTACGCCGGATTGCCACTGCACGATGGTCATCCCGGCGCCGACGCGGCGGCCCTTCTCGTCGAACTTGATCTCACCGAGCGGGTAATACTTCGAAGGGCCTGCATCCATCGTGCGCAGGGCTTCGCCGACGGCGACCCGGTCGGCCTTGCCGGCCTTCTCCAGCGCGTCCTTGATCACCCACATGTCGCCATAGGTGGAGATCGCGTTCTGCGTCATCCACGGCTCTTTGTAGCGCGTCTTCAATTCCGCGATCAGCGCCTCGTGGCCCTTGGCGCCCCAGCTCGCAACGCAGGTCAGGACCCCCTGGAGCAGTTCGGGGCTCACGGTCTGCAGCATGTCCGGCTCGGCGATGGCGATGCCGAATGAGATCGTCGGAATCTTGCCTTGGCCGAGACCGAACTCGTTCATCTTCTCGAGCAGGAGCTTGGCATCGGAGATAACAGTCGGCAGGAAGAAGAGCAGATCGGGTTTCGCCGAGCGAATCTTCTGCACCAGCGATGTCGCATCCGCCAGCGGGGGGGTGAACGTCTCGTCGACGATCAGCTGCAGCTGGTTCTCGGCCAGCAGGCCCTCGCGCATCGATTTCGCCGAGGCGATCGACGCGGCCGTGTTGTCGGTGAGGATCGCGACCGTCTTCGGCCGTTTGCCCGACGCCGTTTCCGCCAGCTTGATAATCTGCGGCAGGGCCTGACGGGCCTGCGAGCCTGCCGTCGCCGAGGTCTGGAACACGTATTTAAAGCCACGATCGGTGATCAGGTCAGAGTAGGAGAGGGTGAGGACGGGCAGGTTGGCGCGCTCGGTGACCTCGGTCACCGCGAGCGTGAACGACGACAGATAGGCGCCGCTGGCAGCGACCAGATCGCTCTCCTGCGCGACCATGCGCTGGGCCGCGTTCTTGGCCTTCTCGGTGGAGTCGCCGGAATCGAGCACCACGAGCTTCAGCTTGGCGCCGCCAAGCGCCTTGATGCCACCTTGCGCGTTGATGTGTTCGACCGCCATCTCGGCGCCGTGACGCATCACCGTACCCGGGCGGGCGTACATGCCGGAGATCGGCACTAGGAGGCCGACCCTCACTTCCGCAGGTTGCTGGGCCCAGGCGCGAGATGCGATCAGCGTGCTGGACGCGCCGGCAAGCAGCGTTCGTCGACTTAGCGTGAATTTACTCATGACAAATCTTCCTCCCTGAAAAATTGCGCGATGCTATTTCTTCGGCCAGAACGGCTGTGCCTGCGCGAGTTCGGGCGGATAGACGGTGACCGGCACGCCCGATTGCCATTGCACGATGACGACGCCGGCGCCGATCCTGCGGCCCTTCTCGTCGAACTTGAGCTGGCCGCCCGGATAATATTTCGACGGGCCGGCATCCATGGTGCGGAAGGCCTGCGCGACCGCATTGCGGTCGGCCTTGCCGGCCTTTTCCAGGGCTTCCTTCATCAGCCACATGTCGCCGTAGGTCGAGATGACGTTCTGCGTCATCCAAGGCTCCTTGTATTTGGCCTTGAGCTCGGCGATCAGCGCCTCGTGGCCCTTCGAGCCCCAATTGGCGACGATGGTCATGATGCCCTGCACGGTCTCCGGGCTGACGCTCTGGAGCATGTCCGGCTCGGCGATAGTGATGCTGAAGGACACGGTCGGGATCTTGCCCTGGCCGAGGCCGAACTCGCTGATCTTCTCCAGCCCGAGCTTGGCGTCCGACACCGCGTTCGGCATGAACAACAGCAGATCTGGCTTAGCCGAGCGAACCTTCTGGATCAGCGGCGTCGCATCCGACAGCGGCGGGGTCCAGACCTCCTCCACGACGAGCTGGAGGCCTTCCTGCGCGAACAGTCTTTCCTTCAGCGCCTTCGCGGTGGCAACCGAAGTCGCGGTGTTGTCCATCAGCATCGCGACGGTCTTCGGCTTTTTGCCGGAGGCGTTCTCGGCGAGCTTCATCAGAGTCGGCAGGCCGAGCTCGGACTGGCGGCTTGCGGTCGCGGCGGTCTGGAAGATGTATTTGAAGCCGCGATCGGTCAGAAGGTCCGAATAGGACAGCGTCAGCACCGGCAGCTCGGCACGCTCGGTCACCTCGGTGACCGCAAGCGTGAAGGACGACAGGTAGGAGCCGGTCGCGGCGACCAGGTCTGGCTCCTGCGCCACCATGCGCTGCGCCGCGTTCTTGGCCTTCTCGGTGGTGTCGCCGCAGTCGATCACGACCAGTTTCAGCTTGGCGCCGCCGAGCGCCTTGATGCCGCCCTGCGCATTGATGTGCTCGATGCCCATCTCGGCGCCCATCTTCATCACCTGACCGGGGCGGGTATAGATGCCCGACAGCGGCACGATCAGCCCGACCTTGATCTCGGCCGGTGTCTGCGCGCGTGCAACGCCGGCAAGCCCCACGGCGGCAGCGCCGGACAGCACGGTTCGGCGCGTGAGTCCCTTCGATGTCTTTTTCATTGTTTTCTCTCCCTAGTCATTTGTTCTTGTCGTCACATGCCAAGATAGGCCTTGCGCACGCGATCGTCGGCGCGCAGCGTGTCGTTGTTGCCCTCGAGCACGACGCGCCCGGCTTCGAGGACGTAGCCATGATCCGCCGATTCCAGCGCTTCGGCGACGCGCTGCTCAACCAGCAGCATGGTCAGGCCGGATTGACGGCGGATCTCGATCAGGCGCTCGAAGATGAAGTCGGCGGTCGAAGGCGCCAGGCCCATCGAGGGCTCGTCGAGCATCAACAGCTTCGGCGAGGAGGCGAGGCCGCGGCCGATCGCGAGCATCTGCTGCTGGCCACCGGACATCGTGCCCGCGAACTGGTTGCGGCGTTCCTTCAGCACCGGCAGCCACTCGAAGATGCGCTCGATGTTGCTCTGCCAGTCGCGCCGGCCGCTCTCGGTCATCGCGCCCATTTCCAGGTTCTCCATCACGGTGAGAGACGGGAAGACCTGCCGGCCCTCGGGAACGTGGGCGATGCCGAGATGGGGGCGCTGCGGCGGCGGCACGGCGAGCAGATCGACGCCGTCGAAGGTGATGGCCCCGCCGCTCGGCTTGACGATGCCGGAGATCGTCTTGAAAAGCGTGGTCTTGCCGGCGCCGTTTGGCCCGACGATCGCGACAAACTCGCCGGCGCCGACATTGATCGAGATGTCGTTCAGGACGGGTTTGGCGGAATAGCCCGCGCTCAATCCCTCAATTCGCAGCATGGCCCACCCATTTCTTGCCGAGATAGGCCTCGATCACGCGATTGTCGCGCGTTACCACTTCCGGCAGGCCTTCCGTGATGACGGCGCCGTGGTCGAGCACGACGAACCTGTCGACCAGGCGGACCATCGCCTGCATCGTGTGCTCGATGATCGCGATGGTCGTGCCGTCGCGCGCGAGCTGCTGAATCACGGCGACGACCTCGTCCGCCTCGCCGTGGCCGAGGCCCGCGAGCGTCTCGTCGAGCAGCAGGATGCGCGGCTGGCCGGCAATCGCGCGGGCCAGCTCCATCAGCCGCAGCTCCTTCGTCGAAAGCTCGCCGGCCACGCGGTCGGCAACCGCAGAGAGACCGACGCGGGCGACCGCGTCGGCAGCAAGCTTGCGCGCGTCCTCGTCGGACCGCGCCCGCACATAGGCGCCGACCACGACATTGTCGAGGATCGACATGCGCAGGAACGGCCGCATGACCTGGAAGGTGCGGCCGATGCCGGCCTCGCAGATCACGTGCGGCCGTTGACCGGACATGTTGCGACCGCCGATCAAGACTTCGCCCTCGCTCGGCTTCAGGAAGCCGTTGAGGAGATTAAACAGCGTCGTCTTGCCGGCGCCGTTGGGGCCGATGATGCCGAGGATCTCGTTCTGGTGCAGCTTGAAGCTGACATTCTGCACCGCCTTGAGACCCCCGAACGAACGCGAGAGGTTCTTGACCTCGAGCATGACCTCGCCGGCGGCCGCACGCTGCTGCGAGGCGGGCTTCAGCGCGGTGACGTTGGCGACCGCTGTTTCGGGGACGTCAGCCGCAGCCGACTTCGGCGCCATCCGCTTGCGTAACAGATCGCGCAGCTTCCAGAACAGGCCCTCCGGCGCCAGCAGGATGACGCAAACGATGGCGAAGCCGAAGATGACGCCCTGGATGCCGGGGAAGCGGTCGCCGGCCTCGGCATGCAGGACCTCAGCGAGCGGAATCAGGATCACCGAGCCGATCACCGGACCCCAGACCGTGCCGACGCCGCCGAACATGGCGACGGTCAGTGCCTGGGCCGACACCAGCATGCCGAACACCGATTGCGGCGTCACGACCAGCAGCACCTGGGCGTAGAAACCGCCGATCGCTGCGGCGATGGCGCCGCTCAGCGTGATCGCGCGCAGCTTCCACGCGAGTGTGTTGATGCCGGCCGCCTCGGCCGCGGCCTCGTTCTGCTTGATCGCGAGCAGCGCCATGCCGAAGCGGGAACGCTCGATCACTTGCGTCAGCACGATGGTCGCCAGCATGATCGCGAGCCCCAGCAGCGTGTAGATGTGCGGGTCGGAGAACTGCATGTAGGCGATCGGCGCATTGCGCTTGATCGGAAGCGTCACCTCCTGGAAGCCGAGCCACTCGAACACGTAGAGGATGGCGAGCGGGTAGGCGAGCATCGCCAGGGCGAAGTAATGGCCCTGGAGGCGGAAGGTCGGAAACCCGATCAGGAGCCCGGCGACGCCGCCGAGCACGGCGGCGACGGGAATCAGCAGCCAGGGGGAGATGTCGAAGTAGATCTGGCCGAGCGCGGTCGCATAGGCGCCGATACCGAAGAACGCGGCGTGGCCGAACGAGATCAATCCGGTGTAGCCGCTGAGCAGGTTCCAGGACAGGCCGAACACCGCCCATACCGGCACCAGCGTCAGGATCAGCTGGTAATAGGAGTTAGTGACGCCGAGCGAGAGCGCAGCATAGGCGAGAGTGAAGAGCAGGGGAGGCAGAAAGGAGCGCATCCGGAGCATGGTCACGTTCTCTCCACCATCCGTCCGAAGAAGCCTTGCGGACGGAAGAAGATGATCAGGAGGAAGACTGCGAAGATCGCTGCGTTCTGCAATTGCGTCGGCAGGATCAGCGTCGACATCTGCTGCACGAGGCCGATGGTCATGCCGCCCCAGAACGCGCCGATGATGCTGCCCATGCCGCCAAGCACCACGCCCGCATACATGACGATGACGTATTCGAGGCCGACGAACGGGTGGAACGGATAGTTTGTGGCGAGGAGACCACCCGCGATTGCCGTGATGCCGCAGCCGAGCGCGAAGGCGGTGCGGTGCGCCCGGTCGACGTCGATACCCATATAGGTCGCGGCGGTCGGATTGTCGGCCGCCGCCCGGAGCGACTTTCCGATCCGCGTGCGCGTGATCAGCAGCGAGAGCAGGATCATCATGATCAGCGAAACGATCATGTCGATGCTGCGCGCCTTGTTGAGGAAGATGCTCATGTCGAAGAAGGGACCGAGCTCCCAGGCCGAGCTCGACAGCGGTGTGCGGATCGAGGCGAGCACCGAGCCGAACACGAGGAGGCCGCCGTTCTGGAGGATCAGCGCGATGCCGAGCGTGAGGATGAGCTGCGCGTAGTGGCCTTCGCCTTCCAGCGAGGCGGTGCGCGTCCCGGAGACGTGCGAGATCAGTGCCCGGTGGACGAAGTAGCCGAATACAGCGAGCACGGGGCCGGCCAGCAGGATAGCGACGAACGGTCCGACGGCATTGCCAAAGAACGATTGAACGCCGGCGGCGGTGAATAGATAGAAGGCGGTGTACATGCCGAGCATCATGAAATCGCCATGGGCGAAGTTGATGACGCGCATGACGCCGAAGATCAGGCCGAGCCCGACACACATCAGGCCGTAGACGGCGCCGATCAGAAGGCCCGCGGCGAGCGCTTGCAGAAATCCTTCCATCAGCTTCGCCTCCGCGCGGCTGACGAACCTAAGCGGGTCTCGAAATCGACCATGTTTCCCCCGTACTCTCCGGCACTTCTTATGATGCCGATCGTAAAACCCGTTCCGCCGTATCCAGGCGGCATTGCGCTGCGATGTCGCCGGCATTGCCGAGCCGTTCGCTGCTCTCGATGAGTTGCTCGAGCCGGTGCGCGCGGTCATCGCCGAGAAAGCGGCTGGCGGCAGCGCGGAAGCGCGCGCGAATATCTGAAGGCGTTGCGGCAATGACGTCGGGCAAAGCGTGCCGAACCGTGCGGCCGTCGCGCAGATGGACGGTCACCTCCGCACCCTGCTTGGCGGGGAAGGTGGCGGTGTAGCTGGCATCGACCTCGAGGTCCGTGACCGAAACCAGGCGGATGATGTCGGCATTGCCGAGCTCGGCGTAGTTCTCTTCCTCGATCTCACCCCGCGCCAGCGTCGCCGCGACGCTGAAGGGAATGCTCATCTTGGCCTGCAGCGCATTGCGGTAGGGCCCCATGGAATCGCAGCCGGGATAGCGAACCGCAGCATCGGGAGCGCGAATGACGACGCGGTCGATCTCATCGGTGCCGGCGAGCTCGTGCGAGACGCGGAGCGCGGCCTGGGCGGCGGTCTGCGCGAAATTGCAGGCCGGGACCGGCTTGTTGTAGACCGCCATGATCTCGCACTCGCCGCCAGGGAAGATCGCGATGCTGTCGGGCGCAGCCTGGCGGCGATAGGCGGCAAACAGACCGGCCTCGCCTTCGATGATGGTTTCGGAGCCAAAGGCGCCGGCTGCGGCCAGCCCGATCGCCTTGATCGCGTTGCTGGCGGCAAAGCCCGGATGGAAATACATGTCGGAGCCGCCGGCATGCGGCCACTCGTTCAGCCCGCTGGACGTGTTGGCAGCGATCGCGACGGCGCTGGTCGCTGCGTCCTCGGACAGGCCGAACGCAAAGCTTCCGGCGAGCGCCGCGCCCAACGGGGCCACGAGGCCGGTCGGACGATAGAGGCGAGCAAGATCGGAGGTCAGCAACGCGCGGCCGATCCGTGCGCCGGTCTCATAGCCGATGATGGCGGCCGCGAGCAGCTTCGCGCCGTGCAGCGGCGCCTGTTCGGACAGCGCGAGCAATGTCGGCCAGATCACGACGCCGTGGTGCGCGATGCTGGCGGCGTGCATGTCTTCCCGCACGAGACCGTGCCCCATTACGGCATTGGCGAACGCCGCGTCGGCCGGCGAGGAGAGTTGCGACGTCCCGATGATGGTTGCGCAGCCGCCGTCGTGGGTGATTTGAACCGCCTGGCGGCTCCAGGGATGCTGGGAGGCCTCGAAGGCGCAGGAGAGGAAGTCCAGCAGACAGAGCTTGGCCTTAGCAACGACTTGGGGCTCGAAATCACCGAGGTCAACAGCAAGTGCGCTACGCGCCATCAGGCGCGCGAGCGATACCTTGCCGGATCCGGTCAAGCCGTTCGTCATCGCAAGTTGTTCTCCCTCTAGCGCTCAGCCGCGCATCTCGACCCCGGCCCACTCCTCGAGCACCTTGGCGATCGAGGTGAAATCGGATGACGCGCCGTATTTGGCGTTGGTGATCGCCAGCATCTGCCGCACGACAGCGCCGCAGACCATTGGCACGCCCATAGCCTCGGCCTCGTCTACGCAGAGACGGACGTCCTTGTAGGAAAGGCCGGTGGTGAAGCCGAAATCGAACGTGCCGGGCAGCACCGAGCGGGGAAATTTGTCTTCGGAAGCGCTGTTGCGGCCGCTGCTGGCATTGATGATGTCGATCAACACCTTGGCGTTGACGCCGCCCTTGACGCCCATGGCGACGGCTTCCGACGTGATCACCAGCGCCGCCGCCGCCATCAGGTTGTTGGCGAGCTTGGCCGTCTGCGCCACACCGGGCTTGTCGCCGGTATAGAACAGCTTGCCGAAGTTCTTCAGGATCGGCTGCACGGTCTCGTAGGTCGGCTGCGGGCATGACACCATCACGGCAAGGGTGCCGTTGACTGCGCCCTTGATGCCGCCGCTGACGGGCGCATCGACCAGCGTCATGCCTTTGGTTTTCAAACCTTCCGCGACGAACTTGGCCGCGCCAGGACCCGAGGTCGAGAGGTCGACCACGATCTTCGCGCGGTTGCCGCTGCTGATGCCATCCTGGCCGAGCGTCACCGCCTTGACGATATCAGGCGTCGGCAGGCTTGCGAGCACGATGTCGGCGCGGGAGGCGACGTCCGCCGGCGACTGGCCGAGGAGAGCGCCGCGCTTGACCAGCGGCTGAGTTGCGTCGCTCTGCGTGTCGTAGACGACGAGCGAATAGCCCGCGTCCATCAATCGCCCCGCCATGGGGCCGCCCATGCGGCCCGTTCCGATCACGCCGAGCGTTTCTCCCGCCATCGTTCACTCCCTGTCGCGCGGTCCCCTGATGGGCGCGCCGTCTTGATCTTGTCGTTGCCTTGGCCAGACGGCCTGGACGACCGCCGTCATTGCGGCGGCGGGGATCCCGCGCCAGCGGCCGGATTGTTATGATTGTCAGACAAGCTGTCAAGCATAACATTTGGGGTCGACAGTTTGCCGCGGATCGGCATAAGGTCCGAGAAAACGAGGAAGCGACCCGCGTGCCGCAACACCAAATTCCAAGCGTGAGCAAGATCCTCGCCGATTTCGTCGCGTCCGCGTCATGGACGGACGTGGAAGCGCAGAGCCTTGAGGCGCGGCGCTCGATCCTCAACTTCTTCGCAACGGCCCTCGGCTCGGCGCGCGATCCGGTAGTGATGGCTGCGATGCGAACCTTGTCGCCGTTCAGCGGCGCGGCGACTGCAACGGTCATCGGTCATTCACAGCAAATGGACGCGATGTGCGCATCGTTCCTCAACGCCGTCTCGGCCAATCTGCTCGATTTCGACGATACGCATCCCGAGACGATCATCCATCCGGCGGCACCAGTCGCAGCGCCCGTGCTGGCGCTTGCGGAGACGCGCAGGCTGTCGGGCCGCGAGGTGCTGACAGCGTTCATCCTCGGAGTGGACATCGAGTGCCGGATCGGCAATGCCGTCTCGCCGCGCCACTATGCGCGCGGCTGGCACATCACCTCGACCTGCGGCATTTTTGGCGCCGCGGCGGCTTGTGCAAAACTACTTGGCCTGCCCGCGGAGGGGATTACCAACGCCATCGGCCTCGCCGCAAGCCAGTCCGCGGGCAATGTCGAGAACCTGCCGAGCGCCGCCAAGAATGTCAGCGTGGGCAACGCAGCGCGCAACGGATTGTTCGCTGCATTGCTGGCACAGCAGGGTTATGAGGCGGCCCCGCGCGCCATTGAAGGTCCGCTCGGCTGGGCCCGTACCATGGGTGATGAGCCGGATGTTGCTCGCCTGCTGAATGGGCTTGGCAAGACCTGGGAGATCGCCAAGAATACGTACAAGCCTTATCCTGCCGGCATCGTCTTCCATTCGGTCATCGATGCCTGTCTGAAACTGCGGGAGCAGATTGGCCGGAGGCTCGACCAGATTGACGCCGTGACCGTCGAAGGCTCGGCGCTGCTGCTTGCCCGCGGCGATCGCCCGGTCAACAACGCGCGCGATGCGCGCGTCAGTATCCATCATTGTGTGGCATCTGGCTTGCTGCTCGGCAGGGCCGGGGTCGCTGAATTTGCCAGCGAGACGGTGGTCCGGCCCGAGATCGCGCAGCTGCGGCAGAAGGTGAGGGCGGAGCGCGATGACCAGATGCCCGATGGCGCCGCGCGGGTCGCCGTGCGGCTGTCGTCCGGTGAAGTCATCACCGAGACTGTCGTCTCGCCGCGCGGCAGCCTGGCCGCTCCGCTCGCAGACCGCGATCTGGAAGCCAAGCTGCGCGAGGGCGTGCGGACCGGACAAAGCGACTGGAGCGCGGACCGCGTCATCGACGCGGTCCGGCGGCTCGACACGGTGGATGACATCGCCGAGCTCCTGGAATCGCTACGACCGCCGCGATAGCGCTGGACAATCGCCAACTCGAATCTCTCAAGACCTGAAAGGGACGATCATGAGCAAGACCGAACTGTTCGAAAAAGGCCTCAAGGTACGCAAAGAGGTGCTCGGTGAGGACTACGTCAACAAGTCGATCGCCGGTGCGGACGAGTTCACGCGCACGATGGCGGAGTGGTCCACGGAGTTCTGCTGGGGCGCGCTGTGGACCCGGCCCGGCGTCGACCGGCGCACGCGCTCGATCGTCAATCTGGCGATGCTCGGTGCGCTGAACCGGCCGCACGAGCTGAAGCTTCACGTCAAGGGTGCGCTGAAAAATGGCCTGACCAAGGAGGAGATCAAGGAGATCCTGCTCCAGGTCGCCGTCTATTGCGGCGTGCCCGCCGGCATCGATGCCTTCCGCAATGCGCGTGAGGCCTTTAACGAGGTCGACGCTGCCGGCTCCTGAACGAGGGTGCCATGGCTGACCCGGAATACGAACTCTTCGCCATCCGCTACGCAACGCGGGACGCGCAGCGGAGCGAGCACTTCATCGGCGGCGATCCGCATGACGGGCCGATGCCGATGGACTATTTCATGTGGCTGGCGCGGGGAGGTGGGCGCACCTTCGTCATCGATACCGGGTTCAACGCCGAAATTGCGGAGCAGCGCAGGCGGACATTCCTGCGCTGTCCGGTGGAGACGCTGGCCGCGTTCGACATCGGCCCTGCCGACGTCGGGGATGTGATTCTCACTCATCTACACTACGACCATGCCGGCAATTTCGACCGGTTTCCGAACGCGCGGTTTCATCTCCAGGAGCGCGAGCTTGCCTACGCCACCGGGCGGTACATGCAATATCCGCGTCTGTCGCATTCCTTCGAGGTGGAGGACGTCTGCGGCATCGTGCGGCTGAACTATGCGCGCCGGGTGCTGTTCTACGATGGCGATGCCGCGATCGCTCCCGGGCTGACGGTCCATGCGGCCGGCGGACATTCCGCCGGGCTTCAATTCGTCCGGGTCAACACGCGCCGCGGTCCGGTCGTGCTCGCTTCCGACGTCAGTCATTTCTACGAAAACCTGACCAGCGAGCGTCCCTTTACGACGGCGTTTCATGTCGGCGACATGCTGGTGGGGTTCGACAAGCTGCGCGCTGCGGCACCGGATGCGGACCACATCGTCCCAGGTCATGATCCACTGGTCATGAAGCTTTATCCCGCCGCGGGACCGGAGCTGAAGGGCGTCGCTGTTCGCCTCGATGTCGCACCGTCTGGTGCTGCTCCTATGTAGGGCGCCGCGCCGCAAAGTCGATTTAAGGAAGCGATTTTCGATTTTCACCAGCGCTGCTCCGGGAAACCATTGACAGGGAGGACGCGACGGACGTCTCGTCATCACGGATTTCGGCGAAGAGAATGGCTACGTCCGCACCGGCTTCAAAGAGCATGGGACCGGCGACATGCCGAGCAGGAGTTCGCAAATGATCATCGACCGCACAGCGGGCGTTTGCGGCGATCGATCAATGTTTCTAGTCAATTAATTATAAAAAATTAAATATTTTAAATCGCTTAGAATGCGATTATAATCGCGTCGTTGCCAGGGAGAGGCATCCCGAGTTGCGGGAGGTCATGAGGACGCGAGATGAATACGACCGCTAATCGCTGGACGAGCCGGGAAGATGAGCTTTTTCGAAGTTTGGTAAGTTCTCGAGCATCGTCGAGCTCTATCGCCCAGGCTTTGAATAGAACCGAAGATGAGTTGAAGAAGCGAGGCTATCGCCTCGGGTTGCCCTTGAAGTGGTTCAAGGCAGCCGGTGGCATACCCCGTCGTGTGCCAGGAAAGACCATGTTTTGCTCGACAGAGTAACGATTACCCACAGGGCAACATGAGCAAAGACCGACATGATGCTGTGCGCGTTCTGCAAATAAGGGCGGTCACTTGGCGGCCATCAGCTGGACCCGTCTTCATAGACCAAGGTTTCGAACGACAACCTGAAGCGCCCCTTGATGCGCCAGCGCAGGAGAATGCAACGCAGGAGCCGCTAGAGATCTTTCCGGAGGGCTGGTGGGCTTCGCCGTGAACAGTGGTTGGCTGACAGGCTGGCAATCTGGGTCCGGGCGTATCCACCTCGGAGGCACCAAGCGTGCTGCGGTGCTGCGGCCAAGGCGCGGCAACGAGCCGTGGCTATAGCTTAAGATATATATTCCATATTTTCGAATGGCTTAAACTTTGCATTATTTCGCTTCGTTGAGAAGGTGCGTTTCATGACGGTGCACTCATTGAGGGGCAGACACATTGCCACACTCAACAGGCTGTATTTCGAACAGACCCCAACCTTGCCAATTACAAGGCCGGAGAATGAGTGCATCCGAGCTCTTCCTTTAGCGAGCAGATTTAAACGGGCTTCCGATAATAACGAGTCGTGCTCGCTGAGCCGGCGAGGTGATCTACAGGCGAGATTGGACAGTGTTGAGCGTGAAATCGAAGTATACGTAAGAATCGAGAGAGAGGAGAAAGCTCGGTTCGATCGCGAGTCCTATTTGTGGACTGCAGAGGATCGAATTGAGTGGCAGGAAACACAACTTGGCAATGCAGAACGTCTTCGCGAACTCCTTAAAGAGCATAGCGATCTGCAAAGTGGCCTCGAAGGCAATAGTGTATGACCTCCAAGCTCATGGCAGGGAACCGGTAGTCCCTGGAGGCTCTTATGGGCAATATCAAAGAAGCTATTCTCCGCGCGATGCCGCAAATGCTGTTCTTTGTGGGGTACGCGGCTATTTTCTTGTTCGCGGTTCACCTCTACGTCTCGCTGATGTGGGGCAGAGGACCGTGAGTGAAGATCGTTGACGCGGTGTGTTTTCGCCTCCTGCGGCTGGTTCACGCCCTGTTGAGCGGGGCGTCGTCGCATGGACGTCCAAATGGTTGCGGTGTGAGCTTCTGCACCAGCGCCAGCCTTCATCCAACGTCGCTCAGTCCGCAAGTCATCAGCCAGCCGGGAGGCTTATGAAAGAGGCAGCACCGGCCGCCAATCGGCTACCAGTCACCGTGCTCAGTGGATTTCTGGGTGCGGGGAAGACGACATTGCTCAACCATGTGCTGAGCAATCGCGAGGGCCTCCGAGTTGCGGTCATCGTCAACGACATGAGTCAGTTGAATATAGACGCGGATCTGGTTCGTAACGGTGGGGCGAATCTGTCGCATACAACCGAAGCGCTCGTGGAACTTAGCAATGGTTGCATATGCTGCACGCTGCGCGGCGATCTCCTGCTGGAAGTCAGGCGATTGGCCGAAGAGCGGCGCTTTGACTACCTTCTGATCGAAGGTACCGGGATTTCTGAACCCCTTCCTGTCGCCGCAACTTTCTCCTTTCGCGACGAGGCCGGTGCCTCGCTCTCTGATCTTGCGAACCTTGATACAATGGTTACCGTCGTGGACGCCTTGAACCTGCTCGCCATGTATAACAGCCGCGAGCTGCTGCGCGACCACGGCGAGGTACGCGATCCCTCCGATGGACGTACGCTCGTTGATCTCCTGGTCGAGCAGATCGAGTTTGCTGACGTGGTTGTGATCAACAAAGTATCAGAAGCTACTGAGGTGGCGCGTGCGGAAATTCGCAAGCTCGTTGCCGCGCTCAATCCACGGGCGCGCCAAATCGAGACCGACTTCGGTGACGTTCCTCTCCGCACAATTCTCAACACCGGTCTCTTCGATGAAGCGAAGGCTGCGGCTCATCCTCTCTGGGACAAGGAGCTATACAGTCCCGATTCGCATGTTCCGGAAACCGAGGAGTACGGCATATCAAGTTTCGTCTACTTGGAAAGACGCCCGTTCGATCCCGTCAGCCTGTTGTCCTTTCTCAATAAGCCCTGGCCAGGCGTGATACGCGCCAAAGGACATTTCTGGCTTGCGACCCGACCGGATTGGGTGGGTGTTCTCTCCGTCGCAGGAATGCAGCGTCGATGCGAGCCCATGGGACATTGGTGGGCGACGGTCCCGAAGTCGGCGTGGCCAAGCCATCCTCAGGTCCAACAACATCTCGGTCACCAATGGGACGACACCTGGGGGGATCGCCGTCAGGAGCTTGTGTTTATCGGTTCAGGCATGGACGAAGCGTCCATTCGAGCCTCGCTGGATGCTTGCCTTGCCGATGCGGAGAATGGGTTCGAACCCCAGAGCTGGCGCAATCTCAGCGATCCCTTTCCGCCTTGGCATTATCCTGATCACGCAAGCTAGGCGGCGCCGGGGACGCTAGGTCAAAGCTCTCGATGGCGATCATGTGATCTGAAAAAACTTGATATTAAATAGTTAATATATTATTATATTCACTTTAATTCCACTTAACTGGGTTCCGATTGAATCTTTGGCGACCATGGTTATAGCAATCGCTACGAGCAACGGTGCAATCGCATCCGAACTGCCGATCGAACAGTGCGGCTTCGCGCTCGCCTCCTGGTTCAGAGCCCCGCCTGTTAGTCCAAAATTGGCTCGTTCGCGAACATTTGAGATGCCGCTTCGGCGTCCACGCCGTCGTCCCGGCGACGGCCATCAGAACCCGTCATTCACATTTCCCCATCTCTCGCGAGGATGTCATGAGGTCCTTGTACGAAAAGTCTGGCTTGAGCCAGTTAGCTCTCGGATTGCGGACTTGGCCACGGACCCCGCACCGGAGAACGATCTGGGCGTCTGATCCAGAGGCCGAGGACGAGAGGCTGTCACCGCACCCCGCGCGAAATCCGTTGGAAACGGGCCTGCGCGCCTCGGATATCGCTGCGCTGTCTTCATCCAACATGGATTCGAATGCCGGTTTCGCAGGCGTGACCGCAGGATTGCGAACGCCGACCTCTGCGGCGGCCGACCAAACGACTTCAAACCCCGTCGTCATCCTTGGTCGGATCCCCTCGGCGGCCTTGGCCCCGAGTATTGTCGGATCGTCTACAATTCCAGCGGCCGCGCAGGTCTGTGGTTGCGGCTACTTCATCGCCCCCACACGATTGCTCGATCAAAGTGCAGCCCACAGCGGGCAATTGCAGGGTACTCGCGTGTCTGGCGGAGCGGATTTCGTGCTGACAGGCAAAGCTGGAATCATGGGAGCCTCCACCAGTGCCGACATGTCATTGCAGCACGTTGCGCCGCTTGCCAACTGGAACGCCCTGCCAGGCGGAGGAGAGATCGGAAACGGGACACTGCCGGGTCAAATCGGAATTCTGTCGGGCTCTGTAACGACCGCAATTGCTCCCCCAGCCGGCCGGCAGGCGGCCACGACTGAGTCGACCAGCCTTGCCGCCGCAGCGACTTCTACAAATCCAGTCGTTCTCGAGAACCAGAAGCCGGGAAACCCGCAAAGCGAATGGGATATCGTTGGCGCGGGCAGTTCGAACATCGAGGGTTTTGCCACCGACATCAGCGTCAATCGGGGCAACCGGGTCGACTTCAAGATCAATACGAATTCATCAAACTACCGGATCGATATCTACCGCCTCGGCTACTACGGCGGAATGGGAGCGCGAAAGGTCCACACCATCCAGCACACGGGCGTGCAAAATCAGCCCACACCGCTGCGCGACGCGGCGACCGGCCTGGTCGATGCGGGCAATTGGTCCGTCTCAGCCTCCTGGGATATTCCGGCCGATGCCGTGTCCGGCGTTTATATCGCAAAGCTTGTGCGCCAGGATGGAACTGCCGGCGCCAATCACATCCCCTTCATCGTTCGAGACGACAGCAGCACCAGCGATGTGATCTTCCAGACCTCGGACACAACCTGGCAGGCCTATAACGGCTGGGGCGGCGCCAATTTCTATGGCGGCAACGGTCCTGCGACCGGTCAAGGCGCGGGACGCGCTTACGCGTTGAGCTACAACCGGCCGATCGCCACCCGCGGCAACGTCGGGACCTATGCCGGTCCGCAGGACTATTTGTTCGGCGCCGAATATTCCGCAATCTACTGGCTCGAGCAGAATGGCTACGACGTCTCCTACATGTCGGGAGTCGATGCAGACCGTTACGGCAGTCTCCTCCTCAACCACCAGCTCTACCTCGACGTTGGTCACGACGAGTATTGGTCAGGGCAGCAACGCGCCAATGTCCAGGCGGCCCGCGATGCCGGCGTGAATCTCGCGTTCTGGAGCGGCAATGAGATGTATTGGCGCACGCGCTGGGGCAACAGCATAAGCAGCGACGCCACCGCCTACCGCACCTTGATCTCCTATAAGGAGACCTGGTCACCAGGAGCCTCGATTGATCCGAGCAACCAGTGGACCGGTACATTCCGTGATCCCCGCCTCAGCCCGCCGGCGGTCGGCGGGGGAATCCCGGAAAATGCCCTGATCGGGCAGATGTTCCAGGTCGATGATGTCGGCCAAGGCAGCGGCCTGCAATCAATCACAATTCCCTATGATGACGCCAATCTGCGATTCTGGCGCAACACCAGCGTTGCCAATCTTCAGCCCGGCCAAACAGCCACGCTGACAAAGAATTACCTCGGCTATGAGTGGGACGAGGCGCCCGACAATGGATTCGATCCAGCCGGTCTGGTCCGGCTCTCCTCGACAACCGTTCCGGTCAATTCCTATCTGCTTGATTACGGCAACACGACCGGACCCGGCGTCTCAACCCATAATCTGACGCTCTACCGCGCTCCGAGCGGCGCATTGGTCTTCGGCGCCGGAACAGTCTATTGGTCGTGGGGCCTGAGCGACAATCACGATCTGGCGCCGACGCCAACCGATCCGCGCGTGCAACAGGCGATGATCAACCTGCTCGCCGAGATGGGGATTCAACCGGGAACGCTACAGCCGGGGATGATCGCGGGTACCGCCTCGACGGACTCGACGGCTCCGACGTCCGCCATCAACGCACTGGCAAATTTCAGCGTCGGGACTGCGGTCACGATTTCCGGCACGGCAGCGGATGTCGGCGGCGGCGTGATCGCCGGCGTGGAAGTCTCGACCGATGGTGGACTGAGCTGGCAGAACGCGATCGGTGACGAGACTTGGACTTATACCTGGGCGCCGCAGGTTGCCGGTACTTACACCATCAAATCACGCGCGGTGGACGACAGCATCAATCTGGAAACGCCTTCGGCGGGTCGCACGGTGACTGTGAGCGCGCCGACCTACATCTCGCTCTTTCCGACCTCGGCAACTCCCGCGACAGTCAACACCATCGATGCAAGCGCCGTCGAGCTCGGTGTGAGGTTTCAGACGTCGACCGCCGGCACCGTAAGCGGGATCCGCTTCTACAAGAGCAGCCAGGATACAGGCATCCACACCGGTGAGCTCTGGACCAGCACCGGCACCTTGCTGGCAACCGCCACCTTTACAAATGAGACGGTGGGCGGATGGCAGAGTGTCACCTTTTCCAACCCGGTTCCGCTAACGGTAGGCGCCACCTACGTCGCGTCCTATCACACGAATGTGGGCCACTACTCCTCCAGCGTGAACTACTTCACGAGCAATGTGACGAGCGGTCCGCTGACCGCCCTCGCCAATGGTAATGGCGTCTATACCTACAGCAACAATACGGCGTTCCCGACCAGCACGTTCCAATCGACCAATTTCTGGGTTGACGTCATGTTCAACCCTTCCACCACCAATAGGGTGCCGGTGGCTGCGAACGATACCGCGACCGTGACACAGAATACACCCACGACGATCACGGCGGCGTCGCTGATCGCTAACGACAGCGACCCCGATGGAGATCTGCTGACCGTAACCGGCGTGAGCGCAGCAACAAACGGCACGGTCGCCCTCAATACTCAGCCCAACCCGCAGAACAACACCATCACGTTCACGCCCAACGCCGGCTATAGCGGCCCGGCTAGCTTCAGCTACACGATCTCGGACGGGCGCGGCGGCACGGCTACGGCCAATGTCAGCCTCACGGTGGCACCGCTCGGAACGGGCCCCTTCAGCCTCTTCAGCGCGTCAAATACACCAGCGCAGACCAACCTCAACGACGGATCCCAACTTGAAGTCGGGATGAAGTTCACGTCCTCGGTCGCCGGTCAGATTACGGCTCTCAAATTCTACCGCAGCGCCAGCGACACTGGTCCCGACGTCCTTGATCTCTGGACGTCGACGGGCACCCGCCTCGCTACGGCCACGTTCACCAATACGTCGGTCAGCGGCTGGCAGACCGTTACCCTGCCGTCCCCGGTTTCGATCGCTGCCAACACGACCTATGTTGCTTCCTATCACACCACCGGCGCCTATGTGGTGACCGGCAACTACTTCACTACGGCTGTCACCAACGGCCCCTTGACCGCGCTTTCGACCACGACGGCCGGTGGCAACGGCGTATATTCCTATGGCGGCACCAGCACGTCCGGCATCTTCCCGACCAACACCTATAACGCTGCGAATTACTGGGTCGATGTTGTGTTCGCGCCGTCCAGCGGCAGCAACCAGCCGCCGGTTGCCAACAACGACAGCGGCTACACCACCACCCAGAACACGGCACTTTCGATTGCAGGGGCGGCGCTGCTCGCCAACGACACCGATCCGAACGGCGGGACGCTGACGATCACGGGGGTGAGCGGCGCTGTCAACGGCTCGGCCAGCTTCAACAGCCAGACCAATACGGTCACCTTCACGCCGAGCAGCGGCTATACCGGTCCGGCTTCCTTCAGCTATGCCATCGCCGACGGACAGGGCGGAACAGCAACTGCAACGGTCAGCCTGACGGTAAATACGGCAACTAACCAGCCGCCGGTAGCCAACAACGACAGCGGCTACAGCACCACGCGGGACACGGCTCTCACTATTGCCGCATCTGCCCTGCTTGCGAACGACACGGATCCGAATGGCGACCCGCTGACGATCACGGGCGTGAGCGCCGGTGTCAACGGCACCGTCAGCTTCAATGCCCAGACCAATCGTGTCACCTTCACGCCGACCACCGGCTACACCGGCGCCGCATCCTTCAGCTATGCCATCTCGGATGGTCGCGGCGGCGCCGCAACTGCAACGGCTAATTTGACAGTGACCACGCCGGCGGTGAGCCTATTCTCAAGTTCCGACACGCCGGCCAATCTCTCGGATCCTGACGCGGCCCAGGTCAATCTCGGGGTGCGTTTCACGTCATCCACGGCCGGCACCATCAACGGCATCAAGTACTACAAGGGTACGGGCGACACCGGCACCCATACAGGGTCATTGTGGAGCAGCACAGGCACGTTGTTGGCGACCGCGACATTCACGAATGAAACCAGCAGTGGGTGGCAGACCGTCATCTTCAATAATCCGGTTTCGATCGCCGCCGGCACGACTTATGTGGCAAGCTACCACAGCAATGGGCACTACACGTCCACGGGCAACTACTTTACCACCCCGCGCGTCAATGGTCAGCTCACAGCGCCCGCCGGCAACAATGGCGTCTACACCTACGGCACCGGCAATCTGTTTCCAACGAGCACCTTCGGGGCCACCAATTACTGGGTGGACGTGGTGTATAGTCCCACGAGCGGCGGTGCCAACCGAACACCAGTTGCGACGAATGACTCCGGGTTCAGCGCTACTCAGAACTCTCCGCTCTCGATCCCAGCTTCGGCCTTGCTGGCCAACGACACCGATCCCGACGGGGATGCCCTGACCATCACGAGCGTGAGCAACGGTGCCGGCGGCACCGCGAGCTTCAACGCGCAGACCAGCAGCGTCACTTTCACACCGAATTCGGGATACACAGGACCGGCATCGTTCACTTATGCAATCTCCGACGGTCGAGGTGGGACGGCAAGCGCGTCCGCCTCTCTGACCGTCAACGCGGCATCTGCGAGCATCGTAAGTCTGTTCAGCAACAATCCGACGCCGAGGGTGGTATCGGTCAATGATCCGAACTCGGTGGAGCTTGGGTTCAAATTCCGGGCGTCGAGCGCCGGCGATGTCACCGGGCTACGCTTCTACAAGGGCCCGTCGAACACCGGCACTCATACCGCCAATCTATGGAGCAGCACCGGCAACCTGCTGGCAACGACCACCTTCACCAATGAGACGGCGAGCGGCTGGCAGCAAGTCAACTTCCCCACGGCCGTGACCCTCACGCCAGGGACGACGTATGTTGCATCGTATCACACGTCAGGAAATTACTCCGTCGATCCCAACCTGTTTAGTTCGGAGGTCACAAACGGACCACTGACTGCGCCATCCTCGGCCTCGAGCGGGGGCAATGGGGTGTATGCATATGGATCAAACAGCCTCTTCCCGACCAACACCTACAACTCAACGAGTTACGGCGTGGATGTTCTGTTCCGTCCGCAACTGTCTGCGTAGCGGGGCAGGGGCTGACAATGATGCGAGCCGACGGTGATCCCGATTACGCTTGCTGCAAGTTTGGAAAAGTAAGTGTTGGTCTGGGCGAATCTAAGCCGCAGCCGAAGCGAGGCCGCGCACGAGTCGGTCACTTCGAGAGGACGAACTGCGCATGATTTGCGCTGACGCCAGTGATGGCGCCCCCGCGCTCTGCAGCTAGGCCTGTCTTCTGCACTGGACCAAACGGCAAAGCCGATCTTTCCAGTCAAAAATGGCCGCCCACGCGGCAGCAGTGGAAGATCGAAAGATGCTGCAAGTGTCGACAGCGACAATGTTCGGGAAAGCCCAGTAGAGAGACTGGAATGATTTAAAAGTCTCGCAGTTAATATTTAATGTGAGGTATTTAAGACTTAATTCCGACAGAATGCATCGCACTTTTTACGTCGGGGCAGGGCCCATCAAACCTGGAGTCCTGCATGTCCGGCCGAATAGTAATTGCGTCAGCTGTCGTGTTGGCAACCTCTATTTCCTCGGAGGCGCGCCCTCTACGGGCCACGCCCCCGCCTGAATGCAATGTGAGTATGCCTTGCGATTTTTCATACTCGGTGATGCGCACCCAGAGAGTCATTGCACCGGCCTGGAATCCAGAGCGACACGGCGCACGCAGCTTTCGAATGTCCCTGGGCAACCTAGATTCGTCTGGAACCAAGATCGTCGGTGGTCGCCCGGCGGGATGCCCTCGATCATTCTGCGGGTGTGGCGCGGCCATACGAGTGTTTGGTCGCATCGTGCCCGAGCTGAACCTCGCGGCCAATTGGCTGCGCTTTCCCCGCTCCTCGCCGGCACCGGGAATGGTTGCCGCGCGGCGTGGACACGTCTTCGTCCTGGAGCGCCACGTCACCGGTGACATTTGGATAGCGTACGACGCAAACTCGGGTGGGCGCGCAACGAGAATCCATGCGCGCTCCCTCAAAGGGTACACCATCGTCAATCCTCATGCGGCTTAGCTGCGTACCGGTTCCTCGTAGACGAAGGCTGGTGGGTCTCGGCTCACCCGCCTTCAACCCGCATTCGCGCCGCCGATGACTCGCACTGGGGAGGTGAGCAGGTGTGTGCTGGGGAGGCAGGGCGAGGGACCGAGGAGAAACTCACGAGCGGGGCACCCAATCCATAGCCGCGCGCTTGGGCTCGCAGGCCGCCGACCATCGGTTCCCAACTGTGCACCGACGAGTTTCTGTGGTCAGCAGGTCCGCGCCGCGTCGAACATCTTCGCAGGGCGGAGCAACGGCTCCTCGACCCAGGCCTCGCGAGCGAACCAGTTGTGATTGACGCGACAGACCGGGCAACGAGTATTGCCGAAGAATACCGCGCTTCGCAGAAACGTCTCACGATCACACGCAATTCCGGTGGGAACGACGCGATCGGTCTGGGGGCATTTGATCATAATCATACCCATATGACCGTTCCTGGACATAGCTCACTGGTGGATGAAAGGTGAGCCGCGTCGTGAGTGCGGCTTTGCCTAATGCGTTGCAAACATCAGAAATTCAATTTGCGAATTAAGTATCTAACGCTTTGTTTCATTTCGAGATCCGCGACTTTTGTAACGCTGTTGGGTTAGTTCCGGCTGGGACAGCGAGCATCAAGCGTTTCTTTGTATCGAAGGGAATGCTGCGGGTTCATTCAAAAGAGCAAAATTTTTGCCATTTTATATTATCAGTTTCCGTTGTTAATTTTGTCGGATGACGTAAACTATTTTTTCTGGGTTCGTTCGGTTGGGAGGGAGCGATGTCTCGATTAATTTACAAGATGCGCAACTCCAGGTCCACTGCGCAGCAATTGGCGAAAATGCGCGAGGAGCTTGCAATTATCGGCGAGAAAGAGCGCGTTCTAAGAGAGCGGAGTGCGACTCGGGAAGTCTACCGATATCTACTCGATGCTCATCGTGTGGCTGCGTGGCCAAATGCTGATGAAGACGTGTTGAATATCCCGTCAATCGGAAAGGGTGAAAGCAATCAGCTGGCCATCTGATCGGGTGCGGCATCTGTGTTCGAACGAGGCGCCGGCAGCGATGTATGCCGGCGTTGACCGTTGGGCCTAGGTCGCTTTTCAAACACTTCCAAGCTGAGCTCGCTGTTCTTTCGATCGATGCTGCGAATTGTATGGCGAGGATCCGCTCGCCGCTGACTTGATACAGGGACGAGGTCGATTGCTCATTTGGTAGAATTTGTGCTGGAAAAATCCTCTGCGGAAGTGGTGCTTAAGCCGGCGATCGATGCAGTCTTTGCGCTGTTCGATGGTCAGCCGGTGCTGTTCAGCGCCACAGGGCAGAAGATTTATCAGCTGGACCAGGTTGGCGGCTTTATCTGGTGCAGGTTGGCACAAGGAGCGTCTCTGGCCGATCTGTATCACGAACTGGGCACGCTGGACATTGGTGAGCCCGTAGCTCGCCAGTTCGTGCGGCAGGCCATAAGCGCTTGGATCGATCGAGGGCTGCTGGACGTTGATCGGCGAATGTCGCCGAATTGCGCGTTCTCGGCGGTGTTAGGGCGGCATCGTATCAGTGTGAGGGCTGAAAGCCGGGACCTCTTGCAGCGGATGGTTTCGCTGTTCTGTGCTTCGGACAACAACGTGGGCGGCCAAGCCGATATTGCGGTCGAGGCGATGATGCTGGATGACCATGTGCTCTTCAGCGGAACTGACGCTGGCCTCCATAGGTGCGGTGTCGAGGCACTTGCGCCTACAATCAAAGCTCACCTCACCGACCGGCTTATCCGAAGTGATCGGTCGGTCTTCGCTCTCCATGCTGCGTCTCTTGCGAAGAACGGGGCTGGCTTGCTGTTATGCGGAGACGCGGGAGCCGGCAAGTCGACACTTACACTCCAGTTGGTGGACGCGGAATTTCAGTATTCCGGCGATGATGTTGTGCTGATCGAGGGTGACGGCACTGCCTGTGGAATCCCATTTGCTCTCACCCTCAAGGAAGGATCGTGGGAGCGGCTGTCGGCATTGCGCAGCAATTGGGACGGCGTCACGCATCGCCGTGCCGATGGCGCTCAGGTGCGGTATTTGCAGGTTTCGAATGCGTACAACGGCAGTCTTTCCGTTAGCTGGATCATTTTCTTGAACAGGGTCGCGAGCGGTTCGCCGAAGCTGACCGCCTTGGATCAACTCGATTCGATGAAGCGGCTCATCGAGGGCGCATTTGCCGCCGATGGAAGGCTGTCGACGACCGGCTTTTTCGCGTTGAAGGAGATTGTTTCTGGTGCACGATCATTTCTGCTTACCTATTGCGAAGCGGTAGAAGCTCGGGAGCTGTTGGTGGATTTGTGCGATGGGAAAGCATAGTAGGGCGCTGATCAGCCTTTGTGATTGCCTGCGGGGTGCACCGCCTGTCGACGTGGACTGGATGTCCGTAATCGGGCTTGCGAACCAGACGCTGACGACGCCCGCGCTTATTGACTTCGTCGATCGATATGAATCGGTGCTGCCTGAGGACCTCTGCGAGTATGTCCGTCAGATCTATCGTCGGAATGTTCATCGCAACGAGCGGTTGGCGGAGCAATTGGAGGAAGCCGTCGTTGCGATGAATGGCCGCGGAGTCACGCCGGTGCTGCTTAAAGGGGCCGCGACGCTGGCTGCCACGCCCAACGAGCGGCGAGGAGTTCGGCTGATGTCCGATCTGGATATCATGGTCATGCCGGATGAAGCTGAAACAGCGATCGCTGCTCTTCGTGAAATTGGCTATGGCATTCATGTTCAGGCGTCTCGCGAAAGCCGGAGATGGTTCGTCGAACTGATCCGATCGAAGGATGTCGGCACCATCGATCTGCAACAGGCGGCTCCAGGTCCTGCCCACTTCTACCGCGACCCTGCGCTGAGCCATTGCGTCACTGCGGCGCTGGGGCGGGGGAGCGTGCGAATTCCGATGCCCATGGACCGGGCGCTCATGTTGATCATCCATGATCAGTTTCAAGACTACGGCTATTGGCTCGGCGACCTGGACCTTCGGCATTTGGTCGAACTACGCGATCTGAACAGTTCCGTTGGAGGTCTCGATTGGGAGGAACTTAGCTCCCATAGCTCCGGCGAACTGATGAAGAACGCGGTTGAAACCCAGCTGGTTGCCCTTGCGCGGCTGCTTGGGGTCGAGATCCCGCATGCGCTGCGCTGCCGACTGATTCCGCGTCTGCAGTTCGTTCGCCAATTGACGCAGGCGCGTTTTCCGAGCTCACGCGTGCCCCTCCTCGCGATGACCGTTCTGGATCTGAGAAACTACCGGCGCGACGCGTCCCTTGGCTCCGCGCGGAGCGCGCGCCGCGGGCTGTGGTCCATCCCAAAAGCGGGCACCTTGCACTTTCTGCTGAAGGCGGCCGCCGCAGTTCGTGCGGGGAAGGTCTAGGGATAGGCGACGACGGCGACGTCGACCTTGGAGATGAAGGAAAATCCTCCCAGTGGCGTAGAGCTACGAATGCCCTTGCCCACCAGCATTCCGGTCAGGCGAGTCGCCGTTCTCGCGGATTTTGAATTCATCCAGCGTGTGGCCGGATTGAAGGGCGGCGACTAGCCAGCGAGGCTGTTTACCGCGTCCGGACCAGGTCTCGGTCGGCTGCAGAGGGTTACAGTATTTCGGCAAGACCTTCGGATATTTGCGGCGCGGCTGGGGCTGGCTTGACCCCGTTTCGGTCGCCGCGCTTTCAGAGTCACCGAACTGGTCCGGCTGGTTCAGCTGCGCAAGGCGCTTTTCCAGTTCCCGCTTTTCGGCTGTAATTTTTTCGGCGAGAATCTTCGTGAGCTCCTCGTGGAGGAGCCAAAGTTCCTCAAAACCCATGGCTTCGAGATCCTGCCTCCGCATGGCATTCTCGTCACCGCTCGACGGACTGGTCATTCATCCACCATCCTCCAAATTGCGTCAGTGTCGAAATTGACGTAGCAATAAAAATCATTATATTGTATTTAATAGTTATTACGATGATTATTTTATTATATGCCTTAAAAAAGGCGAGGCGCCTCGAGGCGCGCGTAGCGGAGGAATTGTTTTGATTGAGTATCCTCTTGAACGTCTTCAGGATTCGATCAGCCGGTTTGTCGTTCCCTCAGCTGCATGCTTGGATATCCAGGCCTTGAGATCCCAAATTGAGCTCCGACGTCGTGCGCTCCGGGATATCGAAGTTATTCGCTCTCGTTTGCAAATATGGGACGGCCGTCCGATAACAAGGGTGTCTCGACGAGCGAAAGGCAGCTCGCCACGTGGCGCATCGAGGGGGCGGCGGGGGAGGCCATTCACGCGACCTAGTTAATGTCACCCGTCAACGTGGGCGATCGCGTGAACGGTTCCGCGGCTGCATCTCAGGCGTGCAGTATAACCCCGTCCCGCAGTTAATTGTGCGAATCGTTCATTTTCTGGCTTGATTAGTCGGCGCGGCGCGGTTATGTGGGCGCGGGTTTCCGCACGGTTCCATGTATTTTTTTGTAAACCCTTGAACTCTCCCGCTTGATTAATGTTGGCGGGAACATTATCAGTTTGGGCACAACTACACGGTGGAATCATGTCGGCAAAGAAACTCGAATTAGAATCCATGTCGCTCGACGATCTTTGGTCGCTGCATGAAGAGATCAGCGGGATCTTGTCCGACCGGATCAAGGCAGAAAAGCAGGAGTTAGAGAAACGACTGGCCGCTCTCGGGGGCGGGGCAGCTTCTTTGGCAGACTCGAGTGCGTCAGGCCTATCTCAGACCGGCAAGCCAAGGCGCAAATATCCGCGCGTGCTGCCGAAGTATCGTAACCCCCAGACTTCCGAGACCTGGTCAGGGCGTGGCAAGCGGCCGCGTTGGTTGGTTGCTGCGATGAAGTCCGGCAAGCGGATTGAGGAGTTTCGTATCGGGGAGGCGGGGTCGAAGCTCCGTCAGCGGGCCTGACCGGATTGCGGTCTCTCTTCGAGCGGACGGGTTCGGATAAGCTCGACGGCACAGCCCGACAGAACTGAGCCGCTAGTAGGCATTGCGCGCCCTCAGCACCTCGACCGGGGTTCGCAGTAGGATCGCGAGATCGAGCCGCAGGCTCCAGTTATCAATGTACCAGAGATCGTATTGCACCCGCGTTTCGACCATGGCCGCCGTGGGCGTCGGGCCGCGGCAGCCATGGACCTGGGCCCATCCGGTCAATCCTGGCCTGACCCTGCGGCGAAGGGCGTAGTTCCGTACGAGCTTGTCGAATTTTCCGTCGTGAGCCAAGGCGTGAGGACGCGGCCCGATCAACGACATGCTTCCGTCGAGAACATTCAGCAGTTGTGGCAGCTCATCGAAGCTTGTCCGGCGCAACCATTTGCCGACGCGGGTGACGCGCCGATCCGTGCGGTTGGCCTGAAGGATCACGGGTCCGTCCTCGAGCACATCCATGGTCCGGAATTTACGGATCAAGAAGACCCGGCCGTTGAAACCGCAGCGTTGCTGCCGAAAGAATACCGGGCCGGGAGAATCCAGTTTGATCGCGACCGCTGCCAGCGCCAGCAACGGGGCAAATATCGCTAAGGCGAGGCCCGCGCCAATAAGATCGATCATCCGCTTTGTTCCGCATTCCAGCGGCGTAAGGGGGCCACGCTGGAGTTCTACGCAAACGGCGCTTCCGAGCGTCCGGGTAGGATGCCGAAGCAACTCGGATGTCGTGCCGACGGGCACGAACATGATCGGGAATGGCAATACTCGCAACTCGGCAACGAAGGCTCGCAGTTCGGGCCATCGCTCCGGGTCAGCTTCGACCACCACCTGGTCGAGCTGGCAATTGCGAATGTAGTCAATCACACGGGCTCTCAGCCGCTTTCGACAGGCAGGACCGAAGCCAAGCGGAGGCAAGCTGAACCGTCCCTTGATGCAATACCCGTGCATTGACAGGGTTTCTGACAGCCCGACGTTCGTCGACAGTGGTTGATCGGTGATCAGGACGATATTCGTATTGGCGAACTTTCTGCCGCTCAGCCCCTTTCCGAGCAGCACCTTGACCGCCCACCGCTCGGCTGTAAGCAGGCCCAAGGCGACGACGCCGAAAAGCAGGGCCGCTTGCTGAGAGGTCCCCGGGCGAACCTCTAAGCCATGCAGGACCCAAAAGAAGACCAGCAATGACGCCCAGGCCATACAGACAGCGCGTATCTGGTTTCGGAGGAGGAGGAGCTCAACTGGCCGATAAAGGCCTTGGGTCTTCAGCAGGCAAACGAGGCAAGCTGCGCTCGCCAGCGCCAGGCCAATCATGTCACTCAGCTCGGCGGCGGCTCGCCCATTCTGAGCTTGGAACAGGAATGTAGAAACGACGCCAGCAAACAGGATCGCCGCAATGTCCACACAGACGGCCACGTGTTCGACCGCGTCATAACGAAGAGGCCATTTGTGCTGGCGGGATGCTGGCAGTCCTGGACTGACACGATCGGCAATCTCAGGATCAGGGAAATGTCGATTCACGAAATTCATCGCACGTGCCCTGCAATTTAATATTTAATTTATTATTAATTAACTGAAATTATCAAGGAAAAAAATGGCAGTTCCGGCAAATAAATTTTGGCCGTGCGCTGTCTTGCCGCCGGTCCACCACCGTCCGTCGAACCAGGGGGGCGCCGGCGCCTGGATTTTACCGAGAGCCCTGTCGGAAGTGGCGCGCGCGCACTTGGTCGAGGTATGACGGATCCTGCTCGGAAATCAGGCTCTCAAGATAGGTCTTGCCGTCGGCCGAGGCTGACCGGTACGCGCTCGCAAGCGCCGGTCTGAGGGCTGGCCGATGCGTGACGACCAGATTCACGTCGCGCTTGATCAAGTCGCGAAATTCCGGCTCCCGTACCACAGCATCTGTAGCGAGCGCGACGGATAGGCGCAACGGCAGCAGATCCAAATCGTTCGGTGCAGTGTAGTAAGACATCTTGAGCATTGCTGCCGTGCCAGGCTGGGGCGAACTGTGCTTGGACGCCGCCGCGAGCATGAGCCAAATGTCTCCGCGGAGTGGCGACGAGCGCAATGCGCGAGCAAGCGTATTCGAAAGTTCTGGAAGAGCCGTCTCTTGCTCACCCGTAGAAGAAGTCGAATTCACCTCGGGTTTTGATCCCCCTCGGGTCCACAAGTCTTCACGCGCTGCCGCAATCGAAGCCGGCTTCGATATCCCGTTCGGCCATGTTGCAGTCGACACAATCTTCGATAAGGAGGGTCGACCACCAAGATACCACTCAGGCACCACCATCCACAGTGCCTGCATCATCAGCGTGATCCCTAGCACCATCAGAGTGACGCGGGGCCAAGCGGCGACAAGCGCTGACGCGAACTTGGGGTAAGAAGCTGGAACTGGATCGGCAGCTCGGTCGGGCGCCTCCTTCGATTCCAAGGATAGGGCATCGCGCCCTGCGCCGGGGATGCTTTGACCGAACGCAAGTCCGAAAAGTACGGCGGCCGAAAGCGACGCGCCCAAACCCAGAACTCCATGGTCGGCAAAGGCGAGTATCATCAGCGCAATTGAAGCTGCGGCCCCCAGGGCTGGATATGAGTAATCATGAACTCGCGACAAAGAACGCCAGATCAGAACACCTGCGCCTAGCATTGCAACAATCAGGACGCCGCAAAGAAAGACCCACCCCATGTCTATAACGACCGTGGCGGCGGCGGTTGGCCGCTCTCGCGAGGCGGTGGCCCCAGCGTCCCGATAGATCGGCAGAAGGACCGTCGAAGCGCCTGCACCGGATCCCGCCGGCCCGACATCCAGCAGCATGCGCTCGGTTGCGGTCTGGCTGTTCGTCGACAACGCAATCGTTGGATCAGTGTTCGTTCTGAGCGGAATGACGGTTAGAGTGGCAATGAAGATGATCAGGGCGGCGGCCAGAACGCCAGCGGTGCCCCACACGCCCAAGAACCACCTGCGAATAGCGAACACCGAGAGCAACAGTCCCGATCCGAGGAGGGCGGCAACGATGGAGGCCAAGTTGCCCCGAATGAGCAGCGCGGCCATGCAGACGATCATCGTGATGATCGCGGCGAACAGAGCGGGGTAGGGGGCCGACGCAATGGTTCCTGGTCGACGGAGCCTCCGCAACTGATCGACGGCGCGTATCGCCGAGGCGGTGGACACCAAGACGCCCAGTACTACGAGGGTCGCACCATCGGGGCCGGCGGCGCCATTTGTTTCCTTGCTGAACCACAGAGCCGTAGCAATCGTGGTTAGCGACAGCAGGAGATGCAGGACTTGGGCTGCGCGAATCCGGTCAAGCGCGACGACCGCAGTGACGAGGGCTGCGGCGAGGACGGCGCAATACTGCGCGAGCGAGAACATGGTCGCCCCAGTATCGACCGTGATTATTTCGGCGAGGGGCTCGTTCAAGGCCATCGATGCAGTTGCCCAGATGGGATTTCCCAGTGTGCCGATTGGCAAGGGCACTGCCTGTAGGGCCATCAAGAACGCCGGAGTCGCAAGAACAATGACCACGCCCGGCCGGAGCAGCTTGGCGAGCCCGAGCGAGGAGGCTGGTAGAAAAATCGCCACGATCAGCGACGCCGTCGCAAGGACGAAGGCTACCATCACCCAGCTTCGCAAGTCTTCCGGCATTGCGAGCGCCGCGGTAATCGCGACCAGTTCGGCCAACATGACAAGCCGGATAATCATCAAACACCATCGTGTGGTGCGGCCACTCCGCTGTCCGCGGGCCGGAGAACGTGCAGGCCGCTGGAGACAGATTCAAGAGCCGGAAAGGCCATAACGGATGTAGTGGCTGTCATGATAGTAGTAGCTCCGATGACCATCATATCGGGCCATTGCTTTAGTATCTGTTTTGCTGAGCACGACTCCGATCAGCGCTTCGTGAATGTTCGGGGCGGTGTGCAGTGCGTGCTGCACGACGTCGATTTTGGTTCGTCCCCATTCAACGACTAGGACGTAGCAGTCGATGAGAGATGAAGTGGCTCGGACATCGACCAACGGGGTCAGGGGGGGGAGGTCGACGATGATGTAGTCATAGTCAGCCCGCAATCGGTCGAACAACTTGCTAATCGCGTCGGCGCAAAGAATCTCGCTAGTGTGAAGCAGAGCTCCCCGCCGCACGACGGGAAGGAACGCCAGATTAGTTGTAGGATCCTGCCAGATTGCATCGGCGAGTGACCTGCTGCCGTTTGCAACTTCGATGAGCCCGCAGGTCGCTTTTGGCGCCAAGATGGAGGACAGTGAGGGATTTCTGAGGTCGCAATCGACGATGATGGCTCTTTTGCCGGCGTGTCCGATCAACTGTGCAAGCGAGGCTGCAATTGTGGTCTTTCCCTCATTAGGAAGAGCCGAGGTAATGCCGATGACGTGCGAGGAGATCTTCGCGGGATTGTGGTCGATGGCCAGCTTTATCGAACGAATGGCCTCGGTGTATCGAGAAAGTGGCATCCCGACCACCGCCCGATGGATTGCGGTTGGAGGCGAAACGATCCGGCGCTGAACAACATCATCGGATTTCAGTGATCGAACCGGTGGTTTCGAAGGTTTGTCGGTGGGCAACAGCGGCACCATGGAGAGACAAGGCAGTTCCAGCACGGTCTCCACTTGTGAAGAGGTGCGAAAAACACGGTCCATGAGGTCTCTGAGGAGCGCCAGCCCGATACCGAGTACTAGACCGCCGACAATGCCAAGTGCCAGCACCAGTCTTGTCTTCGGCTTGCTCTTGCTTGATGGGGGCGAAGCGGGAAAGAGCACCCGAGTTTCCGAGATGGGAAATGTCTCCTGCTGTGCGGAGCCCATGTAACGCTGCAGGAACGTTTCGTACAAGCTTCGGAGGCCTTTCGCCCGGCTTTCCAGCCCCTTAATGGTCAACTCGGCAGAATTGACTGAACGGGATTGCGTAACGGCCCTAGATAGCTGCTTCTCGATTTCCTCTTGGCGCTGTTTGGCGAGTTCGAATTCGCTTCGGCTGACTTCGGCGAGTCGCCTGATCTCGGCGAAAATTGAGACGCGAAACTCCCGCGCGCGGTTGCGGACATTGACGACGGCCAAGTGGTCGCGGCCGACTCTCGCGGTTAATTCGGCCTCACGTCGGGTGAGTTCGAGATATTGCTGCCGAAGCCCCGTGATGATCGCACTATTCAACCCATCGGTCCCGATGGCGTCCAGATCGACCATTGAAGAGGTCTTGTTCGGATCGGAGGTAAGGAGGGTCTCATAGCGGGCAAGCTTGGCCGTGGCCTCAGAGGTCTGAGCACGTGCAACGGCCAATCGATTGTTCATCTCCGTGATCTGCTGCTCGTCGATGAGCCTTCCATCCAAAGAAACGATATTGTTCTGTGTCTTGTAGACGTCGACGGCGCGTTGCGCGGCAATGGCTTGGTCACCGAGCTCGCTGAGCCGGTCCTGCAGCCAGGTTGTTGCTCTGCGGTTGGCGTCGAACTTCGCGTTGAGCTGATCCGCTACATAGGTGTTGGCTATCGCATTGACGATCTCTGCGGCTCGAGCTGCGGAGCTCGAACTGAAACCTAGTTCGATGACATTGCTGTACCCGACACGCGACACCGAAAGTCGACTGAGAAGCGCGTCGACGATCTCGTCCGACGGTACGCCATGCCTGTCGGAATGCGCATCCTTTCTCGTTCCCGTCGAAGCCCATGATCGAACTCGTTGCCAGACCGAGTGTAAAGATGGCCCCGACGCACTAAAGTCAGGATCGTCGGTCAGTTTCAATTGATCGATTACCGTAACAGCATAGACCTTCGATCTCACCAGTTGAATCTGCGTCTCGATTTGGTTGAGATCGAAAGGCGGCTCGGCCAGAAGTGACTGCTGTTGGACGAATTGGGCCCTTGGATTGGCCAAAAGAATCTGAACCTGCGCCGTATAAGTTGGAGTTGCCAGCCGGAGATAGAGCAGGCTGGCTGCAATGGCGAGTGCAGCAGTGAAAAGGATTACGAGATATTGACGCCGAAGCAGCCCGATCCCGAAGTTGATGATCTCGGTGATCCCTCCGCCGTCGGTCTGGCCGGGTGGGGTCAAGTTCACCGGCAGCCGTAGTCTGTCCGTGTCTTTGATGTTGTTCTGGAGCATCACGTACCTGTCTCGACGGGTGGGTCGTTGCGGCCGTCCGCTCGCAGGGCTCATTCGAGGAGACCTGCAGCCGGCGGTTGATTATATATCTGATAAAAATCATATTGCCAAATTAAATAAATCATATATTAGTAGCCGCAAGAGAAAAATCCCGACGCGCCAAATCCGCGCAAGTCGATGTCGTTAAAGTTGAGGTATTTCCGAGGTTTACGATGTAATTGATGATTCTGGCCAAAATTAAATCGAGCGTCCGGGCCCGAGACGAGAGCGGCGGAATATTAATTCCGTGCATTATGGCCTGCCGCATCGAAGCCAAATTCGTGTTTGGAAGGGCAGGAGAGTAGTCGATGCTGGAATTACGATCCTTGGCGATCCCTGATGTCAAAGTAATTCGCCCGGATCGGTTTTCCGACGCCCGCGGCTATTTCTCCGAGACTTTCCAGCGCTCGACCTTTGCGGAGAAGGGAATCCTCCATGACTTTGTTCAGGATAATCAGTCCAGCTCGAAGCGCATCGGCACGGTGCGCGGCCTGCACTTTCAGCGTCCGCCTTTCGCGCAGGCCAAGCTGATACGGGTGTTGAGCGGCGCCATTCTCGACGTCGCGGTGGATCTCCGGCGTTCATCGCCGAGTTTCGGCAGGCACATCGCCATCCAGCTGGATGGTGAAAGCGGCGAGCAGGTTTTCATCCCAAAAGGTTTTGCGCATGGCTTTTGCACGCTGCAAGCCAATACCGTCGTCCTCTACAAGGTCGACCAGGTCTACGCCCCGAGCCATGACGGTGGCGTCTATTGGGCCGATCCAGCGCTAGAGATTGAGTGGCCCGTGACAACCTCAGAGGCTCAGTTGTCGCCGAAGGACCAGATCCTTCCTGCGCTGAGCCAACTCGGTTGCGTGTTCGACTGATGGAGGGCGAGTAGATGCGTATCTTGGTGACTGGCGGAGCAGGCTTTATCGGTTCTGCGGTGTGTCGTCGTTTGGTGCTGCAGACCGGTGCCGCAGTGATCAACGTTGACAAACTGACCTACGCAGCCAATCTGGCCTCGCTTGCCAACGTCGAGAGACTGGAGCCCTATTCGTTCCTGCAATCCGACATCTGTGATCGGGAGGTCATCGATCTTGCGTTCGCCGACTACGAGCCGGATGCGATCATCCATTTGGCGGCAGAGAGCCACGTCGATCGCTCGATCAACGGACCCGGCGCATTCGTCAACACCAACATAGTTGGCACCTACACGCTACTGGAGGCCGCCAGAACCTACTACGAACGTCTGCCGCTTCCGAGGCGGAAGCAGTTTCGCTTCGTCCATGTGTCGACAGACGAAGTCTACGGCTCGTTGGGCCCGGACGATTTGTTTCGGGAGGACACGCCCTATAGACCGAGCTCGCCGTATTCGGCGAGCAAGGCCGCATCGGACCATCTCGCGCTCGCGTGGTTTCGAACCTATGACTTGCCGGTTATCGTATCGAACTGCTCGAACAACTACGGGCCGTACCAGTTCCCCGAGAAGCTCATCCCGCTGACGATCCTCAACGCGATCGACCGAAAGCCTTTACCGGTTTACGGCGACGGCAAGAATATTCGCGATTGGCTTCACGTCGATGATCATGCGGCCGGCTTGATAAGACTGCTGCACGAAGGGAAACCGGGCGAGAAGTACAATTTCGGTGGAGATGCGGAGCGATCCAACATGGAGGTCGTCACCCAGATCTGTGACGTGCTGGACCGATTGTCTCCATCGACGGGCACAAGACGATCTCTCATCACATTCGTGCCGGATCGTCCGGGGCATGATGCGCGATACGCAATCGATGCGTCAAAGGCACGTCGGGAGCTCGATTGGAAGCCGACGAGAACCTTCGAACAGGGGCTGGCGGAGACCGTCGGCTGGTATCTCAAGAATCGTGCGTGGTGGGAGCGTACCCGTCGCGGCGCCTATGACGGCTCGCGTCTCGGTCTCCTGGCCTCCCAACACTGAGGTGAAGACGATGGTGCGACCGATCCTCATTGCCGGCCGAAATGGTCAGTTGGCAAGGTGTCTTCGTGAACTTGCCGCAATGCGCAGTCTGCCCGTGGTGGCTCTCGGGCGCCCGGAACTGGATCTGGAGAACCGCGAGGGGATTGACAAGCTCATTGCTTCAATCGGGCCGTCCGCGATCATCAACGCGGCCGCTTATACGGCGGTCGACCAGGCCGAGACTGAGACGGCGAAGGCGTTCAGCGTCAACCGCGATGGTGCGGCGGCATTGGCGGATGTCGCATGGCAGATGAATATCCCGCTCATTCATCATTCGACCGACTATGTGTTCGACGGCTCGAAGCCAGATGCATACGATGAAAGCGACATTCCCGCACCGCTGAACGCCTACGGAGCGTCGAAGCTGGCCGGCGAAGCTGCTGTACTGGCAGCGCACCCCCTCGCGACCGTGATCAGGTGCTCGTGGCTTTACAGCCCCTATGGCAGCAATTTCGTCCGAACGATGCTGCGACTGTGTGAGACGCAGCAGATTGTCAGGGTGGTCAGTGACCAACATGGCAATCCGACCTCTGCATTCGATCTCGCGGAGGCCGTCCTTCAGATCGCAGAGCGGTCGGTAATGGACGATCGCAGGGCGACGGCCGGCATCTTTCATCTCGCGGGCCAAGGTGAGACGAACTGGCACGACTTCGCACGAGCAATCTTCTCTGAGCGTTCCCGTCTCGGAGCGAGAGTTCCGGCGCTGGAGGCGATCACGACGGAGGAGTTTCCGACCGCTGCCCGCCGACCTCGGAATTCGCGCCTCGACTCATCCAAGGCCGAACGCGTGTTCGGGATTCGATTGGCGCCGTGGCGCCATGCATTGAAAGCTTGTCTGGAGCAACTGGGAGAAACCGATGCTGAAGGGAATCGTGTTGGCCGGCGGCAGCGGAACGCGCCTTTATCCGATCACGCGCGTGGTCAGCAAGCAGTTGCTCCCGATCTATGACAAGCCAATGATCTATTATCCCCTGTCGACGCTAATGTTGGCGGGGATTCGTGAAATTCTGATCATCACCACGCCCTCTGACCGGTGTCAGTTCGAGTTGTTGCTGGGTGACGGCAGCCAATGGGGCATTCGGCTCAGCTACGCGGAACAAATACGTCCCGCCGGTCTCGCGGACGCCTTCATAGTTGGTGCCGATTTCATCGGAGACGATCGTGTCGCGATGGTGCTCGGGGACAATATCTTCTTTGGCGATGGCCTGAGCGATCTGCTTGCCAGGGCGGCAGGACGTGAGGAAGGAGCGACGGTTTTTGCCTATCACGTCCGAGACCCTGAACGATATGGCGTGGTCGCGTTTGATGCGGCGGACCGCCCGGTATCGATCGAGGAGAAACCCAAACGGCCGGCTTCGAACTGGGCGATCACGGGGTTGTATTTCTTCGACAATCGCGTCGTTCGGTACGCTCGCCGCGTCGAGCCGTCACCGCGCGGCGAACTCGAGATCACCGATCTTCAGATGCGCTATCTTTCGGCAAGTGCGCTCCACGTCGAGCGTATGGGGCGGGGTTTTGCCTGGCTGGACACCGGCACGGTCGAGTCTCTCATCGATGCAGGTACGTTCGTGCAGACCCTGGAGAAGCGGCAGGGAATGAAGATCGCCTGTCTTGAAGAGGTCGCCTTCAGGCTCGGCTTCATCAATCGGGATCAACTTCTCGCGCTGGCGCGACCGCTGGAGAAGAGTGGCTATGGCAAATATCTGAGCGAAATCACGGCGCTCCCGCAATTTGCGTCCCAATAGCGGTGCTGAGCCCCTGATGTTTAGACCGCAGCTCGCAGCATAGGAGACATATATGCACCCCGAACTTTATACCGATGGAATCGAAGAAATCACCGTCAGCGGAACCATCGTTCGCGTCGATCTGGTCAGTCTTTCACCAACCGAACGCGACGCCAACAATGCCCCCAAGCGAGTGCTTTCTCAGCGACTGATCTTTTCGGTCGAATCCTTCGCCAATTCGATCGACGTGATGCAGAAGGCACTGCAGGGTCTGGTAGACGCGGGTGTCGTGCGTAGGACCCCACCAGTTGAGGTGCAAAATGCCACGTCGGGAGCACGTGATGGGGGGACGCCTAACACACGGCCTGTGAATGTCTCTTCAAATTTCCGCTGAAATCGCCGCCGCTGACGGCGCGAACGACCACACGGCAGGCACGCCGGGGCTGGCGACGCAGACGGCATTGGAATGCCTGTCGAAGATCTCCGGGCATCATGGTATCGACCTGCCGGTCGAACGCCTGAAGCACGCCTACGCCGTGGCCGTTCCGCCGTCGTTGCGTCTCCTGTTGCGCATGGCGAGGGATGCGGGCCTGCGCGCGAAAAGCACGAAACTGGATTGGGGCGCATTGATACGCCTCGGTGAGGCCTATCCGGCGCTGGTTCGGCTTACCAATGGCAACTGCATCGTGGTTCTTGGTACGGAACGGGGCGCCGATGGCTCTGATCTCGTCTGTATCTTCGATCCGCTCGCCGACCGCAAGCACGAGGTCTTGATTGTCGACAGGGACCGATTCTGTGCCCGATGGGCCGGTGACACGATCCTGGTCAAGCGCGAGCAGTCGGCTCGGGATGGTCGGAGGAGTTTCGGTCTACGGTGGTTCGTACCGGAGTTGCTTCGTCAATGGCGATTGTTCAGGGATGTCGCGATTGCTGCCATCCTGCTCTACGCTTTGGGCCTCGTTATTCCGATCTTTTTCCAACTCGTCATCGACAAGGTCCTGGTTCATGAGAGCTTCACCACGCTGTACGTACTTGCGGCAGGAGCGGCCGTAGCACTTGTCTTTGACGCAATATTCGGTTTTCTGCGGCGCTACCTGCTGCTCTATGCGACGAACAAGGTCGACATTCGAGTTGCCACGAAGACCTTCGCGCATCTTCTCGGGCTGCCGGTCACTTTCTTCGAGCACATGGCCGCAGGCGTGCTGGTCAAGCACATGCAGCAAGCGGCCCGCATCCGAGAATTTCTGACCGGGCGACTATTCTTGACGAGCCTCGACGCGCTCTCGCTATCTGTCTTCCTGCCGGTCCTTGCGCTGTACAGCGTCAAGCTGACGCTGATGGTTCTCGCATTCACCGCCGCCAGCGGTGCTGTCGTCGGCCTGCTGATGGGGCCTTTCCGGCGACGTCTTTACGATCTTTACCAGGCCGAAGGGGCGCGGCAGGCTCTGCTAGTCGAAACAGTTCACGGTATGCGCACCGTGAAGTCGCTCGGAATGGAGCCCGTGCAGGGCGGGGTTTGGGATAACCGCTGTGCACAGTCCGTGGCCATGCGCTTTGGTGTCGAGAAGATTTCCGCAGGCGCCCAGGCGCTCACCGGGTTTCTCGAAAAACTCATGACGCTTGGGATCATAGCGCTCGGAGCACTCGATGTCTTCGCTGGCGAAATGACGATCGGTGCGCTGGTCGCCTTCAATATGTTGGCCGGAAGGGTCTCCGGACCATTGGTTCAACTCGTGACCATGGTGCACGAGTACCAGGAAGTTGCTCTCGCCGTGAAGATGCTCGGCGAGGTCATGAATCAAGCGTCGGAGCGTGATGGTAAGAAAGATGGGCTGCGGCCTGACTTTGCCGGAAAAATCGAGTTCGAGAGTGTTTCTTTTCGTTACGGAGCTGAAGGAGCGCCGGCGCTCGAAGATGTCTCTTTCACCGTCGAGCCGGGTTCGATCTTCGGGATCGTCGGGCGGAGCGGCTCTGGCAAAACGACGCTCACACGGCTGATCTCGGGCATGTATCCGGTGCAGCAGGGGCTCTTGCGTATCGACGGGTATGATGCGAGGGAGCTCGATTTGGCACATCTGCGCCGAAACCTCGGCATTGTCCTGCAGGATAATTTCCTGTTCCGTGGAACGGTCCGCGACAATATCGCCTGTGTGAAACGTGATGCGACCTTTGCCGAGGTCGTCGCTGCGGCCCAGCTCGCCGGCGCTGACGAGTTCATCGAGCGGTTGCCACGAGGCTTCGACACGCAGCTCGAGGAAGACGCCTCGAACCTGTCCGGCGGGCAGAAGCAGCGGCTCGCGATAGCGAGAGCGCTGATCGTCAATCCACGGATATTGATCCTCGATGAGGCCACGAGCGCACTTGATTCCGAAAGCGAGATGATCATCAGGCGCAATCTCCGTCGTTTGGCGGCAGGGCGCACCGTCATCATCGTCTCGCATCGGCTGTCGATGCTGACCGAAGCGAGCCAGATCCTGGTGATGGACCGCGGCCGGATCGTCGACGTGGATCGCCACGATCATCTCCTGTCGAAATGCACCATCTACAGGCATTTGTGGAATCAACAGATGAAGCAGATCGCATGAAGGAGAAGACGCAAACACGCACGGATGCCAAGCCGGACGGTCTGGTTCCCGCCAGATCAGTCGAGCGACGGCAAAAGCCATTCAGGCCGACGACTCGGCGAATGCCAGTGGTCGCCGAGTTTCAATCGGATGCAACCGAGGTCGAGCAGCAAGCGCCCCCGCGGCTCGCTCGGATCACCCTCTACGGTTTACTTGCACTGATTGCCTTCGCGGTCACCTGGGCGTCCGTTTCGCAAGTCGAGATGATCGTCACGGCGCAGGGGAAATTGACCACGACACGTCCCAACCTGGTCGTGCAGCCTCTGGAAACGTCCGTCATACGCGAGATCCACGTCAAGGCCGGTGATCGCGTCAACCGCGGCGATCTTCTGGCGACCCTCGATCCCACCTTTTCACAGGCGGATTTCGACCAATTGCGCGGCAGAGTGGCTGGGCTCGATGCGTCGATCGATCGCCTGGGCGCCGAACTGAACGGGGCCGAGTATACAGTCAAGGACCTCACCAGTGCAGATCAGATTCTCCAGGGAAAGTTGTTCTTGCAGAGGAAAGCCGCCTATGAGGCGCAGATCCAGAACTACGACGCCCAGATCGCGTCGGCTCGGGCCAATCTGAAGACGGCGCAGGAAGAGGAGGGAGTACTCCTTCAGCGGCTCGATACGATGCGTTCGATCGAGGCCATGCGCACCACGTTGATGGACAAGGAGGTCGGTTCGAGGTTGAACTTTCTACTATCTCGTGATGCACGGCTCGACGTTGAGAGCAATCTGGCGCGTGTTCGCGGCAGTATCGCCGATACGACGCATCGGCTGGAGAAGGCCCGTGCAGACCAGAAGGTCTTTGCCGAGGAGTTTCGTCGCACCGCGTTTCAGGAGCTGGTGGAGACGTTGCCGAAGCGCAATAGCGCGGCAGAGGAATTGAAGAAGGCCGAACTTCGTCGACAGCTGATCGTTCTTCAGGCGCCGGCAGATGCGGTGGTGCTCGACATCGCAAGCAGAACGGTCGGCTCGGTGGTTCGCGAAGCAGAAACGCTGTTTGTCCTGGTTCCCCGTGACGTGCCGCTTCAGGCGGAAGTCAACGTCGAGGGTCGGGATATCGGGCAGGTCGCGCTGGGGCAGGCAGTCCGTATCAAGTTTGAAGCATTTCCTTTCCAGAAGTATGGAACTGCAACGGGGGAAGTCCGCGTCATCAGTCAGGATACGTTCTCGCCGGATACGAAGGCCGAAGGTGCGCGCCGCGCGCCAGCCCCCTATTACCGCGTACTGGTCGATTTGTCGGACACGCACCTTCGGCTGCCGGCTGAGCGCATTCAACTGATTCCGGGTATGGCAGTGACCGCCGAGCTGAAGGTCGGCAAGCGCACCGTGATTTCCTATTTCCTCTACCCGCTATTGCGCGGATTGGATGAAAGCATCCGTGAATACTAACTTGGCTCAGGATGGCGATTTATCATGATCATTAGTCCGAATTGTGGGGTAAGGCTGGTGGTGCCAACCGCCGCAGGTAAACTGTCGGAGAATTCACCGCTGGTGAACTATGCGCTCAACGGGCTTGAACGTTGTTGGCTACCTGAGCACCGCCGATGGTCGCATATCTATCATCTCGACGGACGTTCTTCGCCCAACGAGTCGGTGCCAAACAGCGACGTATTTTATACCCTCAATGTTCTGCTCGGAATGTCGCGCATCCCCGAGGTGCCAGATGGCATTGACCTTCCTGAAGTATTCCAACGCAACGTTACACAACTCACAAAGCTTCCGGTGCGCAAATATGCGTTCGGTATGGCTCTATGGAGTGGTGCCGAGCTCGGCCTCGAGCTACCGGACCCGGTCAAACGCGAGCTGAAGGCGTTTCTTGCCAACGAATCCCGGTGGAAGAGCCTCCGTGCCCAAGACCTCGGCATGCTGCTCACGGGGATCGTCGCCCAGGCAAGGGCAGGCGAGAGCGAGTGGTGGTGCCACGCCGGGCCGCTCTATCGCTTTTTGAAAGAACGCTTCCATAGTGAATCCGGATTGTTCTTCGATGCGCCGTTCGGCTTTCGGCGACGATTTTCGTCCTTTGCCACGCAGACATATCTCTCGATTGCCTGCTATCAATATGGCGAGTTCGCCGGCGAGGCGTCCGCGCTCATCATGGCCGATACCTGTGTGCGGAATCTGATCGCGCTTCAAGGCCCGCAAGGCGAATGGCCCTGGTTTTTCGACGCGCTGACCGGCCGCGTTCTCGACTTCTATGAGGTCTATTCGGTCCATCAGTATGGTATGGCCCCGGCACTGTTGGAATGGGCCGAGCGCTTCGGGCGGCGGGGGGCGCGGGAGGCTCTGGTCAAGGGCTTCAACTGGGTATTTGGCCATAACCAGCTGGGCCGGACCATGCTCGTGCCTGAGCTGAGCTTGACCATCCGCTCGCAGGTTCGAAAGGGTGAATTGACGACAAAGGCGCCGCGGATGGTGCGCGCACTCAGGAACGCCTGGACCGGAAGCGAGGCGCGGCTGATCGACAGCGCCGACGTCGGGGTCAGGCTTGAATGCCGCAGCTACGAACTGGGTTGGATCCTGTGGTCATTCGGCCAGCGCACTGACTTGCCGGAGCTGACGCACAATCGTGCCTTCGGCGACACCTGACAGCATTGCTCCTTCGCTAACGATTCCAAGCGACCGCCCGCCGGCCTCGTAGGTGCGAGAGCATCGTCATGGCGCGGTGCGTTCGGACAGCACACAATACGGCGATGGCTTTGAGGCGGATACTGCCACCATGCAGGCGGTCACTGGTGAGCACGGTCACAGCGTTTGGTGCGAGGGACGCGAAGACGAACAACGCTTGCATGATCCAGCGCAATTGCCAGACCGGTTTCGCTTCCGCCATGTTTCGATAGTGCGCGATGTGTCGATCCCATTTGGCGTAAAGCTCTTGGAGCGAGCTCCGGGCTGGATGGAAGACGATCATTTCAGGGGTGTATCTAAACCGAAGTCCCGCGCGCAGCGCACGTTTTCCCCATTCCATATCTTCGGCGACGTCGATGCCCGCAAAAGGACCGACACGATCGAAGTCGCGCCGAAACACCGCCATGTTGCCGGTTCCGGAATAGCCATGGCGCTCGATATAGAGCTTGAAGCGATAAGCGAAGACGCTCTCATAAGCTGCAATGGCGTCGAGCTCGGCGTCGTCCGGCCGCCAGATGCGAACGTCGCCACCGAGAACCGTGCCAGCTGGCGATAACGAAGACCATTTCAGCACGCTGCTCAGCCAATCCGGATGAGCTCTACAATCCGCGTCGATGAAGGCCAAGATCTCGCCTTTGGCAGCAGCCACGCCTGCATTTCGCGCCGGGCCAGGGCCTGAACGCGGTTCGTAGTCCAACCGTACACCGGGATGATTGGCTACGACGTCCACCGGGGGCGTCGTCGAGCCGTTGTCCACCACGATGATCTCGAACGCGTCCCGACGCAGCGTCTGTGCATTCAGGCTTCGCAAGCAGGCCCCGAGCGCGTCAGGCTGGTTGAGGTGCGGAATAATGACGGAGATCATCAGTTAAATCCTTCATTTAATTAGGCCGTGGTCGCCTGGCACCGGGCTGAGGATGTCGGCAGCAAATGACGCGACTGCTTGATTTTAAATCTTGCAATTAAATATTGGATGCGTATTATCTCGATAATAAAGTTAAATGCAAACTGTTAAAATTTGTATATTTTACTGGGAGTTGGGTTTCGATGCGCGCGTCATTTTTGGGATGCCCAGTTGATCTGCTGACGATGGCGGAAACAATCGATCTGGCGCGCGGCGCCATGCGCAGCCGGCGGCGACTGCAGCACGTGGCACTCAACGTCGCCAAACTCGTCAACATGCGGTCTGACGCCGTACTCGCAGCCGACGTTGCCAACAGCGATATAGTCGGTATCGACGGGATGGGAATTCTTTGGGGTGCTCGAGCGTTGGGGCTGCGGGCGCCATCGCGGGTTGCCGGCGTCGATCTCCTTGCCGAGCTGCTCGCCACATGTGCGCAGGAAGGCTTTAAGCCCTATTTCCTGGGCGCTACTCCCGCCGTTCTGCAGAAAGCCCTGCAGGCCGCCTGCGAGAGGTATCCTTCACTCGCTTTTGCCGGCTGGCACGACGGCTATTTCAAGCGCGAGGAAGAGGACGACGTCGTCCGGGACATCCAATCCAGCGGGGCCGACTGCCTCTTTATCGGTATGCCGACGCCTCGGAAGGAACGATTTCTCGCTGCTCATCGCGACGATCTGAGCGTGCCTTTCATCATGGGGGTGGGCGGGGCGTTCGACGTCTTAGCAGGCACCGTTCGGCGCGCGCCGGTACGGATTCAGAAGCTCGGTCTGGAATGGCTGTACCGCATCTATCAGGAGCCCGGACGGATGTGGTGGCGATACGCCAAGACGAACACGCTGTTTGCGGTTGTCCTGGCGCAAGCGTTGATCAAGCAGACGCTTCAACATGCACTTCACGCGCCGGGTGCCGTGCCGCCGGGTCCGAGCCGGATCGGAGGGTGACGCGTGCACAAGCATTTCTTCATCCTTCTGGGAACACGGCCTGAGGCGATCAAGCTCTTTCCCGTTATCAACCGGCTCAAGGCGGAGAATCGTAAGGACATTTCCCTGACGATTTGTGCCACCGCGCAGCATCGACAGTTGCTCGATCAGGTGCTGAAGCTGGCCAAGGTGGTCCCTGATTTCGATCTGAATGTCATGACGACCAACCAGACGCTGGATAACCTTACTGCTCGGCTGCTCGGGCAGATCGGCGAGTTGCTCGAAAAGGTGAAGCCCACCAGGGTCATCGTCCAAGGTGACACGGCGACCGCCATGACGGGCGCATTGGCCTCCTATTATCACCGTATACCGGTCTCGCACATTGAGGCGGGACTTCGCAGCGGCGACATCTTCGCGCCCTGGCCCGAAGAGGTGAACCGCAAGATCGTCGGTTCGATCGCCGATCAACATTTTGCTCCGACAGAGCGTGCCGCGCGCGCGCTACGTTCTGAAAACGTTTCGGATGACCGTATCCACGTCACCGGCAATACGGTGGTGGATGCTCTCATTCTCGCGAAAGCCATGGTCGAGTCCGATCCAGATCTGTCGAGCCGCTGGGACGGCATCAAGCAGCGCCATGGCAATCGGCGCATCATCCTGGTGACCTGCCACCGCCGGGAGAACTTCGGAGGCGGCGTCGCCAACATCGTGAACGCATTGGAGACGATCCTGCGCAGGGAGGACGTCGCGGTGGTGCTTCCCGTGCACCCGAATCCGAACGTCCGCGACCTGTTTGCGGCCCGGCTGTCGGATCACCCGCGGGTCGTCCTTATTTCTCCCCAGGAGTACACCGATTTCGTTAGCCTGCTGTCGCTCTCGCATTTGGTCCTGACGGATTCAGGCGGCGTCCAAGAGGAGGCTCCGACCTTCGGTAAGCCTGTCCTGGTGATGCGCGATACCACCGAGCGCCCCGAAGGAGTGGAAGCGGGAACGGCGCGGCTGGTCGGTGCGAACTACGACAGGATCGTTGGCGAGACGTTTCGTCTGCTCGACGATGACGAGACTTATGCTGCCATGGCGCGTTCGCACAATCCCTTCGGTGATGGTCACGCGAGCGAGCGGATCGTGAAGGTGCTCCTCGATGCCTGAATTCAGAAAGATCAATGTCGTTGGACTTGGCTATATTGGACTGCCGACGGCTGCGCTGATCGCGAGCCGGGGATTGCAGGTAGTCGGTATCGACACGAACGAGCGGATCGTCGAGACCGTTGCATCTGGCAAGATTCACATTGCGGAGCCGGATCTCGACGGTCTCGTCTCCAAGGTCGTGTCGAGTGGCGCTCTGACGACGTCCAGAACGGCGCAGCCGGCCGACGTCTTCATCATCGCTGTACCGACACCTATCGATCGCGAGAGCCGCCCCGACCTGTCGAGCGTGAATGCCGCAGTCGACAGCATCGTGGATCTCCTCACGCCTGGCAACCTTGTCATTCTCGAATCGACATCGCCGATCGGAACGACCGAAGCGATCGCAAAGCGGATCGTGGAGCGCAGGCCGGACCTGCACATCGGGGTGAACGGCAAGGAGGACGGAGCGATCTACGTCGCCTATTGCCCCGAACGGGTGCTGCCGGGGCGGATATTGACCGAACTCATCAACAATGACAGGTGCATCGGCGGTATCACACCGACCTGCACCCGGCTCGCTCAGCGCTTCTACAAGATGTTCGTTCGCGGTGCTTGCGTGGGCACCACGGCGCGCGCGGCGGAACTGGTCAAGCTCACCGAGAACGCATATCGCGATACCAACATCGCATTTGCGAACGAGCTCTCGTTGATCTGCGACAGGTTCGACATCAATGTCTGGGAGGTGATCGATATCGCCAACCGCCACCCGCGGGTGAACGTACTACGCCCCGGACCGGGCGTGGGCGGGCACTGCATTGCGGTCGACCCCTGGTTCATCATCGATTCTGCCCCGGACCTTGCGCGTGTGATGCGAACAAGCCGTGAAGTGAACAACGCCAAGACGCACAAGATCATCGAGCGCGCGGAGGCGCTGATCGACGATCATCCCTATGCCAACGTCGCCTGTTGCGGACTGACATTCAAGGCCAATGTCGACGACTTGCGTGAAAGCCCGGCGATGGAGATCGCAACGCATCTCGCGGCGAAATACGGCGAGCGGATCAAGGTCGTCGAGCCGAACTTGCGTCGCTTGCCGCCTCAATTGGCCGACTATCGCGTCGCATTCATGAACATCGAGGAAGCCCTGCGCAGTTGCGAGATTGCGGTTCTCCTTGTCGATCATGATGAGTTCAGAATGGTGCCGTTGTCCGAGCGTCGACATCTGGACGTCATCGATACGCGAGGCATATGGCAGGATATGCCGGCGCGGACGTAAGGCACACAGCAACTCCCAAATGGTTCGAGGTTAGCATGCGAGACAGTCAGCTGGGAATCGGGGTCGTGGGCTATGGCTATTGGGGCCCCAATCTCGTCCGCAATTTCTCGGTCAATCCCTCCGCGCGCGTCGTCAGCGTAAGCGACCTGGAGCCGGGCAGGCTCGGTGCGATTGGACAGCTCTACCCTGCGGTAGAGACGACAACACGCTATGACGATCTGTTGAAGGATAGCTCCATCGATGCAATCGCAATCGCGACGCCGGTGCGCACGCATTACGAGCTTGCGCTTGCGGCTTTGCGGGCCGGCAAGCACGTGCTGGTCGAGAAGCCCCTCGCATCGAGCGCAGTGCAGGCCATGCATTTGATCGAAGAGGCCGACCGGCGCGGATTGACGCTGATGGTCGATCACACCTTTCTCTACACCCCTGCGGTTCAGAAGATCCGTGAGCTGCTCCTGAAGAGAGAGCTCGGGGATATCTACTATTATGACAGCACGCGGTCGAGCCTCGGCCTATTTCAGAAAGACGTCAACGTGATCTGGGATTTGGCGGTGCATGACATCTCGATCATCCACCATATCCTGGACGAGGAGCCGGTCGCGGTTTCGGCGACCGGATCGTGCCATGTTGCGGGCTCGCCGGAGAACATGGCGCATATCACGTTGTTCTTTGCCAACGCATGTGTGGCCCACGTGAGCGTCAACTGGCTCTCGCCCGTCAAGGTACGCCAGACCTTCATCGGCGGCAGCAAGAAAATGATCGTCTACGACGACCTCGAGCCGACCGAGAAGATCAAGGTCTACGACAAGGGAATCACGCTCGATGCGAGCACCGAGGACGCACACCAGTTCCGAATTGGATATCGTGCCGGCGACATGTGGGCTCCGCATATCGCGCCCCATGAGGCGCTGCAGACGGAAGTCGGGCATTTTCTGGACTGTGTGCGCAGCGGTAGCCGGCCGATCTCCGACGGCACCTCCGCATTGCGGGTCATCGAAGTCCTGGAGGCGGCGTCGCGCTCGATCGCGGAGCACGGCAAGCCGGTCCTCCTCAAGCAACCGCAGCTGGTTCGGGAGCGCGCCCGCGCGACGGCCTAGATCCTGATGCCAGCGGGCATTGCCATGAGCCGACAAGCGACGGTTTCGCGATGAACTCGGTCCAACGTTCCATTCTGCTTTCCGCGGCCGACCGCTACGGCAGCCTTGTCGTATTCTTCGTGGCCACCGCGGTCCTTTCTCGCTTGTTGTCACCGGCGGAATTCGGAGTCTATGCGGTCGCCAACGCCATCGCATTGATCATTGCGGCCTCGTTTCAGGAGTTTGGAGGCGGAAATTATCTGATCCAGAAGCGCGACTTGTCGGTTGAGGATGTCCGCTCGGCCTTCACCATCACGCTAATCATTTCGGGCGCGCTTGTCCTTCTTCTGTTCGTCTTCGCTGACAGCTTGGCGCTGTTGTTCGCTCAGGACAGCCTCAAGGAAGCCATCGAGGTCTCAGCCCTGAATTTTCTGCTGTTGCCGATTTCCGGGACGATTTCTGCCTTATTGCGAAGGGACATGCGTTTCGGAACGGTGGCCATATGCAATTTGCTGTCTGGCGTGGCAGCCGCTGTGACCTCGGTTGGCCTTGCGATAGCCGGATTGAGCTATATGGCCCCGGTCTGGGGTGGTTTGGCAGGAAGCGTGGTTCTTGCTCTGGCGTTACTGGCAGGCCATCGCGACCTAAGCGCGCTGCGACCTTCGCTTCTCGCCTACCGCGACGTCGTCAGCTTCGGCCTCTATTCCAGCGGGGTAGGCGTCATCAACATCTTCTACAATTTGGCGCCTCAGCTATTTCTGGCCAGAATTCTTGATTTTGTCTCCGTCGGTCTGTACAGCCGCGCGATCAATCTCACTCAAGTGTTCGACAGGATGGTCACGCAGGTCTTGAGTCCCGTCATCATGCCGGCGATTGTCGCCAGGCGGAAGGCCGGCGAGGACTTGAAGGCTGTTTACCTCGAGGCGATCCAACTGCTTTCCGTCGCCCAATGGCCCTTCCTGATATTCGTGGCCTTCATGGCCCGGCCGATCATTGCGATCTGGCTCGGTCCGACCTGGCTGGAGATCGTGCCGCTGGTGCGCCTGCTGTGCTTCGCGAACATGGCACTTTTTGCGGCGTGCTTGAGTTATCCGGTGCTCGTCGCCGTCGGAAGCGTTCGGGACGCCTTGATCTCCTCTTGCATCTCGCTACCGCCGTCGCTTCTCGTCCTTCTGGGCGCATCCTTCTTCGGTGTGCAGGCGGTCGCGGGAGCGGCACTTGTGACGCTGCCTTTTCAGGCCGCAGTCGCAATCTACTTCATCGGACGGCACTTGCGCTTTGGACTAAAGGATCTGGTGCAGGCGCTGAAAGGGAGCGTAATCGTCACTGTGGCAACTGCATTCGGTGTCGCCGGCTGTGCGACGTTGATAGAAGCGGGGGTGCTGAGCCCCCTGGCCGGGCTCGTTTTGGCAACCTGTGCTGCGGCGCTTTGCTGGTGGCTGGGGCTGCTATTGACCGGCCATCCCTTGCTGAATCAGCTTCATCAGGTGGTGGCGGACCTTGCCCGCCTTGCGCCAAGGCTGCGACTGTCGCGTTCGGCCCTTTGAGGTCTTGGGACTTTATGGAGACGAAGATGCCGATTAAAGATGATGTACAGCTCGGCCGCGATGTCAGGATCTTTCATCCGGAACTGGTCAATCTTTACGGTTGCACGGTCGGTGATGAGACGAGAATCGGTACCTTCGTCGAAATCCAAGAGGGCGCCACGATCGGCGCGCGCTGCAAGATTTCCTCGCATAGCTTCGTCTGCGAAGGCGTCGCGATCGAGGACGAGGTGTTCGTCGGTCATGGGGTCATGTTTACGAACGACAAGCACCCAAGGGCGACCACGGCTGATGGCCGGCCGCAAGGCGCCTCTGATTGGACCTTGCAGCGCACCCGTGTCTGCAGAGGCGCATCCATCGGCTCGAATGCGACCGTTCTGTGTGGTGTGACGATCGGCGCCGGCGCGACCATCGGAGCCGGCGCGGTGGTGACGAGGGACGTGCCGCCGGGCGCGATTGTGGCTGGAGTGCCTGCGCGACCGCTGTTCGCTGACGTAGCACCGGCTCTGCGGCGTGAACGCGTTGCCGGGCTATCGCCGTAAACTATTAAAGGGAGTTATCGCATATTGACTGTTGATTTAATATGATAATGAGATTTAAACTAATTTAAATGCAGCGCGGCTACCTGAAAGTTTTGACCTTGATTCCTTTCCTGGATTTGAAAGCGCAATACGCCAAGATCAAGCCTGAGATCGACGCAGCGGTGGAGCGGGTCATCGGAAGTGCGAACTTCGTGCTTGGCCCCGACGTGTCGGCGTTCGAGGAACGTTTCGCCGAGTATTGCCGGACCTCTCACTGCCGTGCGGTGAACAGCGGCACGTCGGCACTTCACCTTGCGCTGCTCGCGGCCGGAATAGGCGCCGGCGATGAAGTCATCACGGTTTCGATGACGTTCGTCGCGACAACGGCGGCCATTCTTTACAGCGGTGCCAAACCGGTGTTCGTCGATGTCGATCCCGATACGTGGACGATGAATCCTGCCTTGATCGAGGCAGCGATAACGCCGCGGACGAAGGCGATCATACCGGTTCACCTGCACGGATTGATGGCGGACATGGATCCGATCATGTCCATTGCCCGTCGTCATGGTCTGGTCGTCATCGAGGATGCGGCACAGGCGCATGGTGCGGAGTACAAGGGCCGCCGCGCCGGCTCGATCGGCGATCTGGGGTGCTTCAGCTTCTATCCCGGCAAGAATCTCGGCGCGTTTGGCGAGGGTGGGGCAGTCGTGACCGATCAGCCTGACCTTGTGCGTCGTGTGTCATTGCTGCGGGACTGGGGGCAGGAGGCCAAGTACAAGCACGTCGTTGCCGGATACAATTACCGCATGGACGGCATCCAGGGCGCGGTGCTGGGCGTCAAGATGAATCACATCGAGTCCTGGACGGACGCGCGCCGTTCTCTCGCGGAGCGATACGATACACTCCTGTCAGATATTCAATTGGCGTGCCCCCAGCCGCCCTGGTACAGCCGCCACGTCTATCACGTATATGCCGTCAGGTTGTCACGGCGCGACGATGCGATCAGATCGCTGCGCGATGCCGGCATCGACGTCGGGATTCACTATCCGGTTCCAGTTCATCTGCAAAAGGCATATGCGGAGCTTGGCTATCAACCAGGCGATCTTCCCGTCACGGAGTTGCTGGCGAACGAGTTTCTCTCGCTTCCCATCTATCCTGAGCTTTTGCCGGAGCAGGTTGCCGAGGTCGTCTCCACTCTCAAGAGAGTCGCGCCGCTGGAATTCGCTCGGGATCTGCACGGCGAGCGGGAACAAATTCCGGCAGGACCCATAAACAGGAGGGCGTCTTGATCGATCTCAAGGGCAAACGCATTTTGGTTACGGGCGGAGCGGGATTCATCGGCTCCCATATCGTCGACCTTCTGTGCGACGAAGGCTGCATCGAGATTGTCGCCCTCGACAACATGGTGCGAGGCCGGCCGGCGAATCTGCGGCGAGCGCTGGGGCGCGGGCCGGTACGGCTCGTCCACGGCGACATACGCGACAACAAGCTCATGGGAGCGCTGGTTAAGGCGGCCGATATCGTATTTCACCAAGCAGCGCTGCGGATCACGCACTGCGCCGCTGAGCCCCGCCTGGCCAAGGAAGTCATGGTGGATGCCACGTTCGACCTGCTCGAGCTCTGCGTCAAGCACGACGTCGAGAAGGTGATCGCGGCGTCTTCCGCATCCGTGTATGGTATGGCGGAGGAGTTCCCGACGACCGAGCGACAGAATCCCTACGACAACCGAACTCTCTATGGCGCCGCAAAGGCGTTTAACGAAGGCCTGTTCCGCACTTTCAACGACATGTACGGCCTCGACTACGTGGCGTTCCGTTACTTCAACGTCTATGGCAGCCGCATGGACATTCACGGGCGCTACACCGAGGTGCTGATCCGCTGGATGGAGCGGCTCGAAGCCGGTCTGCCGCCGGTCATCTTTGGCGATGGCCAACAAACCATGGATTTCGTGCATGTGCGCGATGTGGCCCGTGCAAACATACTGGCAGCGCGGGCCAAGGTGACCGACGAGGTGTTCAACGTAGGCAGCGGGACCGAAACGAGCCTGGTGCAGCTTGCCCAGGCCCTCGCTTCCGTCATGGGGCAGCCCAGAATGATGCCCGAATTCGCGCCGGAACGTTCGGTCAATCCGGTGCCGCGCCGGCTAGCCTCGACTGGAAAGACGGAACGTCTGCTGGGCTTCCGTACCGCCGTCTCGCTTGAACAGGGGCTTGGAGATCTGGTGAAATGGTGGCGGGCTGAACGCGAGCTCGCCGCCGGCGACCAGAGCCAGGCGGCAGCATCATGATTCCTATCGCAATGCCACTCCTTGCGGAGGAAGAAGCCGATGCGGCGCGAGCAGCCGTCCTCTCCGGATGGGTGTCACAGGGTCCGCAAGTGGCAGCTTTCGAGCGTGAATTTGCCGCTTTCGTCGGCGCGCCTTTTGCGTGTGCCGTGTCCAACTGTACGACGGCCCTGCAACTTGCGTTGGCGGCGCTGGACGTCGGACCCGGCGACGAAGTCATCACAGCAAGCCATTCTTTCATCGCAACGGCCAATTCGATCCGAAATCAGGGCGCTGTGCCCATCTTTGTAGATGTCGATCCGGAGACCTACAACATAGACCCCCGCCGGCTGGCGGATGCGATTACTCCGCGCACGCGCGCGATTATCGCAGTTCACCAAATGGGCATGCCGTGCGATTTGTCAGCCCTGACGGCCGTGGCGGATCGTCATGGCATCACTCTGATCGAGGACGCTGCCTGTGCCGCCGGCAGCGAGATCCAGATCAAGGAGAATTGGGAGCGGATCGGCAAGCCGCACGGACGGATCGCCTGCTTTTCCTTTCATCCCCGCAAGGTGATCACGACAGGCGAGGGAGGGATGCTAACCACTGCAGATGCCGAACTCGACCGCAAATTCAGGCTCCTGCGCCAGCACGGGATGAGCGTTCCCGATACGGTGAGGCATGGCTCTTCGCAGGTGATCTTCGAAGAGTACCTGGTTTCCGGATACAATTTTCGAATGACGGACATGCAGGCTGCGATCGGGCGCAAGCAGCTGGAGCGGCTTCCGCAGCTCGTCGCTCGCCGAAGGAGGCTGGCATCCTATTACACCAAGGTGCTCGGGAACATAGAGGGAATGCAATTGCCTTTCGAGCCAACGTGGGCGCGGTCAAATTGGCAGAGCTATTGTGTGCGCCTGCCGGGTCGGATCGACCAGCGTTCAGTGATGCAAAGCCTGCTCGATCAGGGCATCGCCACGAGACGCGGCATTATGTGTTCACATCGCGAGCCGCCCTACGCGCAGGCAAAGCAGCGCCACGATCTCCGTCAATCAGAACTGGCACAGGATCGTGCAATCCTGCTGCCGATCTATGCGCAGATGAGCGAGGCAGAGCAGCTTCGCGTCACAGAATGCCTCCGACTTGCGCTAGCGAACGCATCCATTTTGCGAAGCAGTCAGCGGAGCCGTACCCAATGTGACTCCCTGAGGGAGAAGGAGGAGCATGGCCAAGGTTGACGTCCTCGTACCCTGTTACAACTACGCTCGCTATCTCACCGACTGCGTCCGCAGCGTTCTCGATCAGTCAATCAAGGACGTGCGAGTTCTGGTGATCGATGACGCTTCTTCAGACGAGTCCTTGGAGGTGGCAAACGGCCTGTCCGCCGCCGACAAGCGCGTCCATGTGATCGGGCATGCGCACAACCGAGGGCATATTGCAACGTTCAATGAGGGCATCGAGTGGGCCGCCAGCGACTATTTCTTGCTGCTATCCGCAGATGACCTGCTCCTGCCGGGGGCGCTTGAGCGGGCTGTTGACGTCATGGAAAACAATCCGGACGTCGTGATGACGTACGGACAATGCTTGAGCTGGCACGATGAAAATCCGATGCCGCGCATGGTTCCCGGCCAAGAATACACCTGGAGCCGCCATGATCTCTTGAAAGAGATCTGCACGACGGCGACGAACGTCGTACCCACGCCAACCGCCATCGTGCGGACGAGAACGCAAAAGGCAATCGGTGGATACCGGCCGTCATTACCCCATGCCGGCGATATGGAGATGTGGCTTCGGTTCGCGGCGCACGGAGCGGTGGCGCGCATCGACGCCATGCAAGCAATCTACAGGAAGCATCAGGCGGCGATGTCGAATGCATATTTCGCCGAGATGCTCTCCGATTATCGACAGTGCCAACTGACGTTCGACAGTTTTTGGGAGCTGTACGGGAACCGCGCCGGTGTGTCGCTCGGGTTGCAAGCTGTAGCCCGACGGGCGTTGGCCGAACGAGTATTCAATCATGGCATTCTATTGCTTCGGCGCGGACGGCCCAAAGACGGTGTTCAGCTAATCCGAGAGGCCTTTAGCATGGAACCCCAATTGAGTCGCCGCCCCCCGCTTTGGCGTCTATTTAAAGTTCCGGGTCCTGAAGGACGCCAACGAGCGTTCTCCGCGATACGAAGCAGTGTCGCGCGTGCATTGGGTTTACACCTGAAGCAGGAAGGCGCCTCGCAACGACAAGGTATGTAACCATCGCGACAAACCGATGGAGGCCGACGCGATGAATCGAGGAACTCGCCGGTCGCCGTAAGTTTCCCGCAGGCGGCGCGTGATCGGTCGAAGTTTCGGAGACGCAGTCCGAATGCTCGTCACGCCATATGGGTCTGAGGCGCTTCGGTAGCTGCCCAGTAAATGTATTCTTGTCGCGCGTAGGCAATTGAGAGTTGGAAGCGACGATGGCCGGATCACTCCTATTCCTGAGTCACGATGCCTCTCAGACCGGAGCGCCGATGCTGCTGCTCAATTTCTTGAAATGGCTTCGTCGAAACCGAGACGGGCATGTGCGGGTTCTGATCGGAAGGCCGGGTGAACTCACCGACGATTTTGCAGCCGTTGGGACGGTCGATTCGTTCGAACCCAGCGCATCCATATGGTACAAGGGCATACGCCGGCTGAATCTTCATGGCAGGTATCGGTCCAACCATCTAAGACGCCTCAGAGAGACATATGTCAAAGACAAACCTGAGTTGATTTATGTTAACTCGGTCGCAAGCGCAAACATGCTTGAGTTTCTTTCGTTCCTTGATTGTCCGGTGATATGCCATGTGCATGAGCTCGCTGGGGCGATAGACGCGTTGGGCACCGAGAATATGGCTCGTCTCGAAGTGCGCAAACCTCTCTACATTGCTGTTTCGCAGGCGGTGAAAGATAGTCTGGTATTTGATCAGCGAATTTCACCCAACAGAATCGAGGTTGTCCATGGATTTGTGCCGAAGTCCCGCGGCACAACCGAGCCCGAGACGGCACAACAGGTAGTGCGCAGACGACTAGGTATACCGGAGGAAGCTAAACTGATCTGCGCATGCGGCTCCATTGGCTTTCGCAAAGGGACGGACATTTTTCTAGAAGTCGCCGCCAGAGTTGTTCAGCAATACCGGGAGGGACCGGTTCATTTTATGTGGATTGGAGGCACGTCCGATAAAGTCGATGCGATGCGGCGGCAAGTTGCAAAGTCTTCGCTTCGAGGTGTCGTTCACTTCACAGGCGCTACCTCAGATACGGAAGCGTACTTCAAGGCCGCTGACGTATTTGTCCTTACATCAAGAGAAGACCCATTCCCCTTGGTCGTGATGGAGGCGGCTCAGCAAGGATCGCCTGTAGTTTGCTTTGGCGCTGCAGGGGGCGCTCGAGAGTTCGTAGAGACCGACGCGGGCTTCGTAGTTCCGGAGCTTAGCGTTGAGAACATGTCGGACAGGATAATTCAATTGCTGTCATCGGCAGGGCTTCGCTATCAGATGGGGCTCGCTGGCAAGAGAAAAGTCCTTGTCCGCCATGCAATAGATGTTGGCGCTGCCCGAGTGGCAACACTTATCCAAGACAAAGTAAGCGGTTGCACCTAGCAGTGGCAGGTGAATGCAGGACTACCAGTCTGGGCTTCTGCAATTCGTACGTCCCGGTATCGAAGGCTGCGTTCCAGGCGGCGTCAGACTCTTCGGAAAAGCACTGATAGCGCTTCGGAGGCCCGGCAGTTCAGCTTATGGATGCGTGCGGCATGGCGTGGCTTTCGCGCGGTCAGCATCTTGCACGATCCGGCCGGTCACCATGTTCACGTTGTTTGCGAACATAGACTTTGAGTAGCGGTCATTCGGCCCATACACCGGATAGCTCAGGCCGCTGACGCGGCTCGGGTCGAAATAGTTGTCGTGCACATTGAATGTGCCGGTCAGGGCGGCAGGCTGGGTATTTGGTCCGGATCCGGAGATGAAATAGTTCATAGCCCCGGTAAACGTGTTGCAGGCGATCTCGGCCGAATTCGTGTTGTCGGCAAAGAAACCCTGGGTAATTCCCCCGTTCTGGACGGTGGTGTTATGAAGGATGTGGATTGCATTTATGTTGGGGCCGTAAACCTGGAGATAATCGCCATGGGTGGCCGGGCCACCCATGCCGGCCTGCTCCATGAGATTGTTTCGGATTATAATGTCGCCGCCACTCTTGCCATGGCGACCGATGAGGTCCGAGTTGGAGTTCTTCAGCCACGAATATTGGACCGTGAGGCCGGGACCCTCCATTTCGATAAGAAATTGGGCGCGACCGCCGCCGCTCAGGCCATCTATGGTGCAATTGCTGACGAGCAAACTGGACGATGTCTGGGAGCCGGTAATCACACTCGTTTGCGGACCTCCTGGATTCAGCCCATTGAACTTCGAGTTGATCAGGCTGGTGTTCGCTGCCGTCGTCACGACCGCCCAGCCGCTAAAATCATAACCATCGAGTGTAACGTCATCTCCCTTGACGGTGATTGTCTTGACATCGTTATCGAGGCGCACTCCTGGCATTGAAATGGTCGCAGGATCCTTGAGAACGGCATTCGCTGGATAACCGACGCAATAGTCAACACCCGCCACCATCCAGTTGGGACGAATCCTATATCGTTCCAATAGATTCGGATGCTGCATCGTACAGCGAGATCCGGCTGTCTGGTCCACCCCGTCGGACGCACGAGCAATGCCGGCTACATCGCGAGTATGCTCGATAGACCTTTGCTGGATCTGAGTGGGAATTGACGGCAAGACCAGCACTGCTCCGAAAAATGCCGCGGGGTGAAGGAGAGTCACGGTCGAACCCCATCTATTCCCCGCAATGGATGACTTGCTATTCGAGAAACTCCCGGAACTGTTTGGGCAAAGACCTCTCTATTGTCGCCTTGCCAATGAGCAAAAGCTGGGCTCAAATTTCCTTTGAAGTATTCTTCCCGAAGTGAAGCGCGGATTCCGATGCAGATACCCCAGAGTATCCAAATGTTGTTCCAATAGTGAACCGTGAAACCCACAAACATGAACAAGGCAAGCGCCAGAGTAAATCCCGTGCGCAAGTTGCTCATGCACGGGTCAGTGAAGCGCCAGGTCCCGCTGGAAGGTCCGGAACGGTAGAAGGAGGCGATATTAGCCAGGAACAAAAGCGCAGTTGCTGGAACGCCGAAGCGGAGGGACATGGTTAGCCAAACGGCGTCGGCTGAGGCGTTTGCGAAGAAATCCTCCGGGGCATAGCTTGCAAAGCCGTATCCGACGTATGGGGAGAGGCCAATGTAGTGCAGAGCATTATCCCATGTAGCGACTCGAAAGTATCCGGTGGCGGGATCGAGCGTCAGGTGTGCAACAAGCCAGGAGACAGGTTTGTTGGCTGTCGCAAACACGATAACAAGGAAGGCGATCATGATTGTGAGTATGACCTGCCAACGCCATGGATACGCGGACATGAAGCGATCGTAACAATAGACGGCTATGGCGATGGAAAAGGCCATCAGCGGAGCGGTCGACATCGCGAGCAAGCATCCAATCAAGCATATCCCGCCATACATAATCCGGCCGGACGAGGTGCGCTCTGAGTACAAGAGGATTGCACCCGCAACGGCGCAGAACGTGCCATACAGAATCGCATGAGGGAATGTTGCATAGGCTCGCATCAATCCGTATCGATACTCGTGACCCGAGTTCGGCATGCCCAACAGCAACTCGGGAATGTTGTAGCCCGTGAGGTGTTCAAGAGCCGCCATCAACACGATTGAAATGGTGACAGCTTTCAGGACGCGGACAAACGTCTCTAATTGCAAGCGCTCGAAGAAATATGCGCGCGCCAATACATAGCCGCCGGCAAACTCGAGTACCACGGCAGCTGTGTTGGACCATGATTCGTCCGTCTGCGCTACCGCCGCGAGCATCCAGGTCGCTGCCGCGAAGATGCAGATATCAGGCGCGCCTATCCTTCGATTTCGAAACAGCTGAAACAACGCCGGTAGCAACAGCAAACAGATTGCGATCCGGGCCGGAATGAATTTTGCTCCTCCGACGTAGACCGTGATGGAGGAGGGTAGGGCGACTCCGATCAAGAGGAGATAAGCCACCAGTGCATTCGAGGCCGGCAGCGGTTGAGCCGCGCCGGCGCGGCCTAAAGACCTGCCCCTAATAGGTTGCGTTAACAATTTTGACCTCGCCAGCAAGCATGCGTCACCTGAATTCAATTGACAAACGAATATATACTATTAAATTGGCCACGCAATTAAATGTACAAGTTCTGCGATGGTTTAATTCTAGCTTTTTATAAATCGTATCGCGGCGCAATTAGAGGTTCGAAGGAACGGCAGAATGACGTCCGTGCAGGTCTTCTGTGTGGCTAATGATCGAATGATCCTAGGCCGCAATCTGCAGCGATCGAAGGAGATATCGGACGGCCGCATTCCGCTGGCAATTATCTGGGGAGCGAAGGCCGCATCCGTTGCCTACCACGATGCAATGGCTCGTGCTCAGGCCGACATTGTCGTGTTCAGCCATCAAGACGTCTATTTTCCGGAGGGCTGGTTCGAACGCTTGCGGATCGTCTGTCAGAAAATGAGCTTGACTGACCCTTCTTGGGGCGTCCTCGGTCTTACGGGCGTTACATCCCAGGGGACCTATGTTGGACATCTGTGGGATTCCGGAATTGGCGCCGTATGCGGTGGCCCATTTCGCGAACCACGTGAGGTGGCGAGTCTTGATGAAGCCGTCTTGATTGTGCGTCGGGCTTCGGGTGCGCTATTTGACCCCGCGCTGCCGTCCTTCCATCTCTACGGAACGGATATCGTGCTTGAAGCGCGAGAAGCTGGGATGAAATCCTATGTGATCGATCTGCCGGTCATTCATAACAGCAAGCCGACAGTGTGCCTCGATCAAACCTACGTTGCAGCCTACCGCTATATGGTGCGGAAGTGGCAGGTGCTACTCCCCTGGCCGACGGTGATCGTTCAGTTGACCAGAAACCCTTTACCGCTCCTGCTCCGTCGCATGCGCTTGAGATACAAAGGCACCTTGCGAGCATCGACGTTGCATTCAGCGTTCGAATACCCAGAGATGAAAGCCAGAGAACTCGGCTTCGTGTTGGCAAGCGAGGACGCCGCTTGAGTGATGTTCTGGATGGCGCCATTCGGGCGCAGGACAACAAATCGATCCGTCGTCCGACTTCGATGACCGTTGTTGTCTGCATCGAGTCTGGGATGCTCGAGCCGCTTACGCTGAGGATGGTGGACAGCCTGAGACGTTTTGGCGGCCGCTTTGCAAACCTGGACGTGTTCGCGGTAACGCCACGTTTGACGCCGCCGCTCGCGCGCGAAACGCATCGCCGAATGGAAGAGCTTGGGATCAAGCACCTGCGGGTGTTTCCGAAGAATCCTTACGCCTGGCATCATTACATGAACAAGGCTGAAGCGATTGTGGCTGTCGAGGAGAGAGTAACGACAGAGGCAATCGCATGGGTCGACAGCGACATCCTCTTCTTGCAGGAGCCCAATGGTCTCGAACTCCCGCCTGGTGTGGACTTCCTCGCCAGTGCACCGGATGCGGGAGTGATCGGGTCGAGGGGGATAACAGACCCGAACGATCCGTTCTGGGGACGGTCCGCTGCGCTTATCGGCAAAGTGTCGGACGATCTTCCATGGCTTCAAACAGGCGATGGACACAAGATCAGATTCTACTGGAATGCCGGCCTCTACGTGTATCGGCGCAACACGCGGTTCGGAAAGAATTTCCTTTCCGATTTCAAGAGATTTCTCGATAACCACGTGGCCAGGACACACTCTCAAGTGCATTTCATGGATCAAGTGGTGCTGGGTTTGACCGTGCTCCGGCTTGGGCTGGTTTGGCAGGCGCTTCCGGATACAAGCAACTTCCCAGTTTGCAGCTTTCTCCCGGGAAATTATGACGGGGCAAAGATAATGGACGCAAGCGTGCTCCACTTCCACGATTCAATGGAGCCGGAGCTCTGGATGAAGCTCATCAACACGCTCGCCCCCGGACATCCGCGAATTCGTGAATGGCTTGAACCGCAGGGCCCAGTGGCCTTGCCCCCCTCCATTTCAGCGTCCCTCGCGCGCGAATGTCTCCGATTGGTCCGAGGCGCAAGGAGACGGGTGTACTATGGGCGGTCCGGGTTCACAAAAGCGTGGAGTCGGTCGCGATGACTGGCCCGCTGAATTCACTGAGATTGTTGTCGCGTCGCCGGGGCCGTACCTGTCATCACAAGTTTTCTTGCCATTAGGATCACCATGAGCGGCTACTTCCATCACGAGCGACACGAGATAGGCCCGCTTCTGCCAAAGAACGCAAGCAACATCCTCGAGATTGGGGCGGCGTCCGGCCAAACGCTCCGATGGATTAAAACGATCTACCCCAACGCTCAGACGACTGGCGTCGAGATAAATCATGCGGTGGCTGGGGAGCTCAGTCGAAACGTGGATGTAGCGATCATTGGGGGCATCGATGAATGCCTGCCTCGACTTGAGAGATACGATCTCATATTGATGCTCGATGTGCTCGAGCATCTCGTCGATTCGGCAAGTGTTCTCCAGAGCGTCCGAGCGCTGCTTCAGCCTGGAGGACATGTCGTGGTTTCCGTTCCGAACCTCGCTCACCTCAGTGTTGCAGTTCCCCTCCTGTTCAGGCGCCAGTTTGACTATCAGGACGCGGGAATCCTGGATCGCACTCACGTCCGGTTCTTTGTCGAAAGTACCGCCGTTGGTCTGATGAACGCCGCGAGCCTGAACGTCTCGAAAGGATTGATTTCTGGAATGCAGGGTTACAGGGCAAGAGCCCTTAACTGTTTTTCGTTGGGCCTTTTGCGACACCATCTTGCGAAGCAATACATCATGCTCGGAGAGCCGATTGAGGGCGACGTTCAGCAGCAGCCGGTCAAGTGGATCAACGCCGACTGAGGTGATCACGTACCAGCTTATCGAGCGCTTGCTTCCTCTTCCGAAGAACAATGGTTGGGCACTATGAACTTGAAGGCGGTGGCGCGCTATCTTTACGCCAATGTTCCTGGCGCAGCGGCAGCGAGATTCGCCGTCAAGGACTTTTCCGCGTCTTATTTCTTGAAGCGGGAATTTCTCGGGATCAAGCTGCTTCCGATTGGACGCGGCTTGATTGTGGACGTTGGTGCGAACCGGGGCCAAAGTATTGCAGCCTTCAAGAAGCTCTCGCCGGGCTCTCATATAGTGGCCGTTGAGCCTGAGCCACAATCAGCGCAGCGGCTCGCATTGCGACATCGTCGAGACGATTCCGTGCGCGTCCTTGAATGTGCGCTTGGCGGCAGTTCCGGCGCAATTGAGTTGTTTCTTCCGAAATACGGCCGATGGGAATGCGACGGGATGGCCGCCACTTCGTACAATGAGGCGACGGAGTGGTTAAAGAATCCAGGCAGGATGTACCGTTTTGACGAAAGGAAGCTGACCGTTCGCATGCATCGAGTAACCTGCAAGAGTCTCGATTCCCTTGCGCTGGCGCCAGCATTAATCAAGCTGCATGCCCAGGGAGCGGAACTGGACATCTTGAAGGGCGGACAAGACACGCTAAAGCGTCAGAAGCCCGCACTAATGTGTGCATTTGCGTCGGAGCCGCTTACTGAATTTTTGGTCGAGCTCGGTTATCGCCCTTATGTCTACAACGAGGGGCACTTTCAGGCGGGAATTGCACCGCGGTCGGTTACTTTCACGTGGTACTTGACAGAAGAGCAAATGGAGGCGGCATCCTAACGAGTAAGGCGCAGGGGGCTGGTGTGTTAGTCATTCACTGATCCACCACTCCAGGTACCTTTATGTGCCATCCGCGTGATTGAATCGCAGAGGTGATCTTGAGCTTTTCGACCGGTGTTTTGATGCCATTGCCACTTACGGGGAAGGGGGTGAGCTACACGTGCAGCTCGCTCGCGATGGGTATGGTTGATCAAAGTTTTAGCGTCACCATCGTAACTCCGCGCAGCCGGCGGCGGCTGCCCTCAGTCGAGGTTATCGAGACTCTGCCCCTATGGAAGCGATACGTGCCGTTCTCGTGGGTAAAGGGCGGTGTAGCTCGAGGCATGGAGGCCACATTTCTATCATGCATCGACAAAACTCGTTCGCAGAACTTGGCTGCCTATCTTTGGCCAAGCGCAAGCACGGAGCTTCTCAGGGAATTGAAAAGGCGCGACATCACCGTCTTTCGTGAGCAATTCAACTGCCATACCAAGACCGCCAAAGTGATTCTCGATCGGGAGTACGCCAAGCTTGGCGCAGCACCTATGCATGGAATAACTGAGGCGTCAGTTGAACGCGAAACCGAGATCCTGAAAGAGATAGACTATATATTCTGCCCCAATGAACGTGTGGAAGCGTCCTTGCTGGACAGCGGCGTGCCCAAGGAAAAATGCCTGACGGCGGCATATGGCTGGGATCCGGTCCGCCTCTCCGGGGAGCAAAAAATCCCTTCTCCGAATCGCGGAATAACGGCGATATTTGTCGGAATCATTTGCGTGCGAAAAGGGGCGCACTTGATCCTCGACTATTGGGCGCGAAGCGGGGTGAAGGGCCGGCTGGTGCTGGCTGGAAAGATGGAGCCGGTGGTCAAGGAAAAATGCGCCAGTCTTCTCGCAAGGGATGACGTGACGGTGCTTGAATATGTCGAGGATATTGGATCGCTCTATAGATCGTCAGACATATTCGTTTTCCCAACCATGGAAGAGGGCGGTCCGCAAGTAACCTACGAAGCCTGCGGGTGTGGCCTGCCGGTTGTCACCACCTCAATGGGTGCAGGACGTATCGTGCGTGACCAACGTGAAGGCTTTGTGCTCGATCCGCATGATGCGTCAGGCTGGATAGCAGCCATTCGTGCCCTGGCAGAGGATGCTGGTCTTCGAGAGCGAATGTCAGCTGCCGCCGTTGAACATGCGCGGCATTTTACATGGGATCTGGTCGCGAGTCAGCGCCGGGAGCTAATGAAGAGTCGGATCGGCCATGAGCTCTGATCGCGCAAAGCTTGCCGTGCTGATCGTCGGGTATCGCAATCCCGACGACATTCAGCGCTGCTTGAGGTCACTCGCATCGTCCGACTGGCAGGATTTTGAAGTCTATATCTGCGAGAACGGAGGAAAGAAGGCGTTCGAAACGCTGGTCGCTGCGCTTGTCGGCCGGGAGCGGGTGGTGCCGTGCACTCAGGACGAAGATGATGTTATCGACGCGCCCGGCGGACGATTTGACTCTATCTTCAAATGTCGATTCCAGGACCGGCCAATCTCGGTTCGGGTAGGACTTGCGAGAGACAATCTTGGCTATGGCGGAGGGATAAACGCCTGGCTCGAGCGCCTACTCGGCAGCCGCGGCTGGGAAGCCGTGCTCGTTCTCAATCCGGATACTGATGTCCAAGAGAGCTGCCTGACGGAATTCATGGTCAAGGCAAGTCAGGGTTTCGGAATGATTGGTGGCACCCTGGTGTTCGATCATGCCCCCGACAAGATCATTAATTACGGGCTTCATTGGTCGCCCGTCACAGGCCGTGTTCTTGCAGTCGGCAGGAATTCGATGGCGGGCAGTTCTCCGACACCTGAGGTACTTTCGCGGATTGATTCGATTAGTGGCGCTTGCGTGCTGGTGACGCGTGCGTTTGTTGAGGACGTCGGATTGATGGCCGAAGAGTATTTTCTGTATATGGAAGATGTGGACTGGGGTCGTCGCCGCGGTAAGCACAGAATAGGCTTCGCGGAACGGGCGATCATACGCCACGTTGGCGGCACTGCTATTGGTTCTGCGATTGACCCGAAAAAGCAATCATTTCTTTCGGTCTATCTGTCGGCGCGTAACAGCATCCTCTTCGCGCGTCGGTGGGCCAAACGCCGGTGGCTGCTTCACTTTGGCTGGGGTTTGCTGCACGCCGTCAGGTACGTCGTTATCGGCGCGCCTTTGGCGGCGAAAGTCACCCTCGTCGGCCTGATGGACGGCGCCCAGGGGAAGTCCGGGAAACCCGACGCTTCCGTGCGATTGCCTCAGCCCGGCTAGGCGCTACGCATGTTCAGCTTCAATCGCAGAGGCGGCGCATGCTCATCTTGCGCGAGCGGCGAGGTTGGCGAGCGCGTCAAATGGGAGGCGCGGCATAAGGTGATGCAATTCGGATGTCCCGCAGAAGACGCCCGTGTTTGAGTCCGGGCGGCCTGGGTCGTGGCGACCCGCCCCTCAATCGATCACCACGAACTCGTTCGCCAGGAAAGCCAGGTTCGCCCGGATATTGTGGCGTGGGCTTGGCGTAATGCCTTCGATCGGGAGCACCGATTTACCTTCCCGCATCGAGTTTGGTTATATGCTTATTTAAAAGTATTATTTCGCAATAGAGCGCTATTTTGATTGCGTAATCAATTGTGCTCCCTTGGCGTCAATTCATCGCTGGCAAATCGGCTACCGGTCTTCTCTGTGCCTGGTTATAGTGCGATGTTGTCTGTGGATCTGCGATTCGTGCCGGTGCGTTTGTGCAAGGTGCGTGTTTAATAATTTAATGCACGTGAGTGTGGCGGTCTGAGCCAAGACATGACCCCAGCACAGCCTCGATCTAGTCCAAAAAAAGTCCGCGGTGCTCGGCCAAGAGTCGCCGCGGCCGAGATAATCGGCTTCTAAGGATAGCGTGTCGCTCGGGGGACCTCGCGGTTGAGCGCGCGCCTATCGTTCCTAATAAATCAGGAGAACAGGGTAGATGGCAATTAACGACGGCTCCGCAAATGCTCCAGTTGGAACGCCGCAGCTTCCGAACTTGCTCGATTCCTACGGTGCGAACCGGCCCGGATGGAATGTCGCCGGGGTGGACTATTATGTTGGTACGCCGCAGGGGCTAACGCTCAAGAACCCGGCGACGATCTCGATCGCCGGCGTTTCGGTCAACGCGACGCAAAAGAGCATCACGATCACGGGGAATAACGTTACGCTCGACGGCTATGATTTCGGCGGCTGGGCGGTCGTGACGACGGCGGCGAACACCAGCCTGATCAACTCGAAGTTCAACGGGCTGAATCCAGGGGGTCCGCAAACCAGTGTCATTTCCGGCTCTCAGACATCCTCCAATCTGCTTGTCAGCAATTGTACTATAGATGGCCTGAGCGGCGGCGGTCGTGCCGAGTTTCTCATCGAAATGGAAGGTCCCGGCCTCACGGTCCAATATTCGTGGCTGAAGAATTCCAACTCGGACCTCATCGGCCGCCACGGCAAGACTGGTGGCGACATCACAATTCAGAATAACGTACTGGAACAGGCCGGCATGGGTGGTCCGTCCACCCATGGTGACTTTCTCCAGGTTTATGGGCCGAACATAGACGCGACCCACATCCTCTATAATACCACCGTCCAGAACGGAGGGATTACCCAGGGGTTCTTTGCCGACAACACGGGTTCGGCCGAGATCGCCGGCAACACGTTTACCGGGCAGATGAACTATTTCATTTCCGGATCGGGACCGAATACCCAGCCTGGCGCTCTGACCGGCACATTCAATGTGCATGACAACTATTTCGACCCGAGTGGCGTCAACGGCCTGAGCTATCCGGTGTATGGGCCGAATGACAGCTACTCCAAGTCTATATTCGCAAACAACGTGAATATGCTCACGGGGCGGGTCGAGCAGGATGCCAATGCGCCTGCGCCCACGCCGCCGGCCCCGACGGTCCCAAGCTCGCCTGCTCCGACCGGACCATCCTCTCCGGTCATCAAGTCGTTCTCTACTGATAGCGGAGCCGCTGGTGACCAGATCACCAACGACAGTACCATCGAGCTCAGGGGTTCCGCTGCTGCCGGCAGCACGGTCAAGTTCTACGATGGTACGACCCAAATCGGTTCGACGACTGCGGATTCGAGCGGCAATTGGGCCTACATCACGAAGGTCCTGACGGACGCCAAGCACATGCTCACCGCAACGGCGACCAATTCGTCGGGGCAGACCAGCGCGGCATCGTCGGCACTGGCAGTCACCGTTGATACTAAGGCGCCGACCGCGCCGACGATTGCCAGCAACAAGGTGAATACCGCCAATCAGGTGGTGATGTCGGGCAACGCCGAAGCGGGTAGCGTCGTGAAGGTGTTCGACGGCACGACCCAGATCGGGACCGCGACTGCGAACACGAGCGGTGTGTGGGCTTATACGTCCGCTGCGCTTGCGGTCGGTGCGCACAGCCTCACGGCGAAGGCAACGGACGCGGCAGGCAACACCAGTGTGGCGTCCTCCGTGGTCACGGCCAGCGTCACCTCGACGTCCCCCACGGCGCCGACATCGCCCACTACGCCGACCTCGCCTACTACACCGACGTCTCCCACTGCTGGCACGGTGATCGAGTCGGCCGGTGCGACACGTCTCGTTGAGAGTGCTGACAAGTACTACCTCAACAGCAGCACCGGGACAGGTCCCACGCTGAAGAAGGGCGGTTTGGCCTACATCGATGGGTCAGATGGCACCTGGGATCCCGTTGCTGCAGAGAAGACGGCGTCCGGCTATCAGGTCGTCTGGAAGGAAGCGAGCACCGGTAAGTACACGGCCTGGAACACAGATGATAACGGGAACTACGTTTCCCACGTCAGCAGCCTGACCGGGTCTTCATCAGGCGGCTTCGTGTCGAACTCTGGTCTCAAATCGCTCGAGACGAGCTTCCATCAGGATCTGAACGGTGACGGACAGATCGGTACTTCCAGCACGGGCACACCGACGGCGCCCACCGCTCCGACGTCACCCACTGCTCCGACGTCACCCACTGCTGGTACGGTGGTCGAGTCGGCCGGCGCGACACGTCTTGTTGAGAGTGGTGACAAATTCTACCTCAACAGCAGCACCGGGACCGGTCCCACGCTGAAGCATGGCGGTGCCGCCTTCATCGATGGGTCGGATGGCACTTGGGCTCCGATTGCGGCCGAAAAGACGGCGACCGGCTATCAGGTCGTCTGGAAGGAGGCGAGCACCGGAAAGTACACGGCGTGGAATACCGACAGCGATGGTAACTACGTTTCCCACGTGAGCAGCCTGACGGGCTCGAGTTCCGGAGGCTTCGTGTCGACCTCCGGCCTCAAATCGCTCGAGCCGAGCTTCCATCAGGATCTCAACGGCGATGGGCAGGTCGGTACGTCGAGCGTAGTTACGTCGTCCACGAGCACCACTCAGCTCGCTGCGACTTCGAGCTCGACGAGCAGCAACGTACAGACGAGCACGTCAGGCAATGACGCCTTCGTTGGCACCACCAAGGCCGACACGTTCTCGTTTGCCGCGAATTTCGGCAATGATGTCATCAAGGACTTCACTGCCAGCGGACCTGCTCACGACACGATCCAGTTCAGCAAGAGCGTGTTCGACAGTTTTGCGAGTGTTCTCTCCCACGCGACCCAGTCGGGTCAGGACGTCGTCATCGCGACGGGGGGCGACACGCTCACGCTGAAGAACATGAAGGTCGGTTCGTTGACCAGCCAGGACTTCCACTTCGCGTAAAGTGTGGGCATCCACACCAAGTAGTACTCAACAACTGCCTTGGGGATCTCTTGGGGGATCTTCAGACAAAGGCATGGTTCAAGGGCGGCTACCATGATGGACTTTGGACGGCGGGGGGCATTCCCCCCGCCCGCTAATCTCATTAGAATTCCACTTCTTCACATATCAGAGCTCTGGGCGGCTGGACGGCAGCGGGCGGAAAACGCCGAGCTGCGGACATCGCGACTGGTCGATTGGACAAAGCGCCCGATCGAAGCTCTGCGGCAGCGAATGTTCACCGGTCGACGGCGGCCGGCGGATGACTATGACGATTCGCAGTCGGAGCTGTCGGCCTTCCTGCGGTCTTGCCGCCGGATCTTCTGGGCGCTCGCGGCCTTCAGCGGGATGAGCAATCTCCTCATGCTCACCGGTTCGTTCTTCATGCTGCAAGTGTATGACCGGGTGCTGCCCGGGCGCAGCATACCGACACTGATCGCCTTGATGGTCCTGGCGACGGTGCTTTATCTGTTTCAGGGTGGGCTCGACCTCATCAGGAGCAGGATAAGTGCCCGGGTCGGGCGGTATTTCGATGAAATGCTCGGCGCTCGCGTTTTCGACGCGCTTGTTCGCCTGCCTCTCAAGACCAGGGCGGATGGCGACGGCTTGCAGCCTGTGCGGGATCTTGATCAGGTCCGCAGCTTTCTGTCGAGCGGCGGGCCGACGGCGCTGTTCGATCTGCCCTGGATGCCGATCTATCTCGGCGTCTGCTTCCTCTTTCACTTCTGGATCGGCGTCACTGCGCTGGCCGGCGCCCTGGTGCTTGTCGGTATTACGATCCTCACCGAAACTCGAACCCGAGGGCCGGCAAAGGCGACCTCGCGTCTGGCCGTATCGAGAACTGCCCTTGTGCTCGAGGGGCGGCGGAATGCCGAAGTCTTGCAGGCCATGGGCATGCGCCAGCAGGCGGCGTTGCGTTGGCGCGATGCCAACGCGAAGTACCTCGCGGCGCAAGAGCGGGCCAGCGATGTCGCGAACGGACTCGGTGGCGCCTCGAAGATCTTCCGGGCAATCCTGCAATCGCTGGTTCTGGCCGTCGGGGCCGTCCTCGTCATCAACCAGGAATCGACCGCCGGCATCATCATTGCCGGATCGATCCTCACCGCGCGGGCACTGGCGCCCGTCGAGATGGCCATTGCGAATTGGAAAGGCTTCGTCGCTGCGCGACAGTCGGGACAGCGGCTCGATCACTTGCTGAAGCTTCTGCCTCAAGAGGAGGAGCGGTTGGCGCTGCCTGCGCCCGTTGGAACCCTCACCGCCGAGCATCTCTATGTCGGCGCTCCGAACTGCGAGAGGCCCACCCTCAGCGAAGTGTCATTCCAGCTGCGAAGCGGGCAGGCGGTCGGAATCATCGGTCCAAGCGGGTCCGGCAAGTCGACGCTGGCACGTGCGCTGGTTGGGGTGTGGCCGTGCGTTCGAGGCCGGATTCGGCTCGACAACGCCGCCCTCGATCATTGGTCTTCGGACGCCCTCGGCAAGCACATCGGTTATCTGCCACAGGATGTCGAATTGTTCGACGGCAGCATTGCCATGAACATTGCAAGATTCGACCCGCAGGCAACCGCCGCCGCTGTTCTGGAAGCCTCACATTCCGCTGGTGCGCACGACCTCATCCTCTCCCTTCCGGACGGATACAGCACGAAGATCGGCGAGGGAGGACTGGCGCTGTCCGCCGGGCAGCGGCAGCGCATCGGGCTTGCGCGCGCGTTTTACGGCAAGCCCTTCCTGGTCGTGCTCGATGAACCCTCGTCCAATCTCGATGCCGAGGGCGAGGAGGCCTTGACCGAGGCGATCATGAACGTGCGCCGCCGGGGAGGAATTGTCGCCGTTGTCGCCCATCGCCCGAAGGCGCTGGAAGCGGTTGACCATGTCTTGTGTCTCGGAGACGGCAGGGTTCAGTCCTTCGGCAAGAAAGAGGAGGTTCTCAATAAAGTGTTGCGAAATCCGGTACCGCTCAAAGTTGTCGGGGAAGCTCAAGGAGGTGGCCGATGAGCGGTCAGGTAGCGCCGGCGCTGCAATCCATCCAGCGTTACATGATCGTCGGAATGATCATGCTGGCTCTGGTGACCTTCGGGGTCGGCGGCTGGGCGACAACGACCCAATTGTCGGGCGCGGTCATCACCCAAGGCGTGGTTGTTGTGGATTCGAGCGTCAAGAAGGTCCAGCACGCCACGGGCGGGATCGTGGGAGAATTGCGGGTGCGGCAAGGCGACCGGGTCAAGGCAGGCGACATTTTGATCCGCCTCGACGAGACCCAGACGCTCGCGAACGCGACGATCGTTACCAACAGCATCGATGAGCTGTTCGCACGGCAGGCTCGTCTCGAGGCCGAGCGCGATGGCGCCGACCAGGTCGTGTTCCCCAAGGTGCTGCTCGACCGCGCCAAGGAGAGCAACTCCGAGGCGAACCGTGCAATCACCGCGGAGCGGAAGCTGTTCGACCTGCGTCGTCAGGCAAGGAGCGGCCAGAAAGCGCAGTTGCAGGAGAGAAGCGCGCAGCTGGAGAACGAGATCAAGGGCTATATGGGCCAGACCGAGGCCAAGCAGAAGGAAGTCGAATTCATCCGCCAGGAGCTGGAGGGCGTGCGCAGCCTCTGGCAAAAGAATCTGGTGCCGATCACGCGGCTCAATGCCCTCGAACGCGACTCCGCCCGTATCGAAGGCGAGCGCAGCCAGCTCGCCGGAATGATTGCTCAGTCGAAGGGCAAGATCTCGGAAATCGGACTCCAGACCATTCAGGTCGACCAGGACCTGCGGACGGAAGTCGGCAAGGACCTGATCGAAACACGTTCGAAACTCTCCGAACTGAGCGAGCGCAAGACTGCCGCGGTTGATCAGCTGAACCGGGTCGATATCCGGGCTCCGCAGTCCGGCCGCGTCCACGAGCTGAACGTCCACACTGTTGGCGGCGTCATCTCGCCCGGCGAGCAGATCATGCTGATCGTACCTGATGCAGATTCGCTTGCGATCGAGGTCAAGATCGCACCGCGCGATATCGACCAAGTTTATGTGGGACAGACCGCAACGATGCGCTTCGCAGCGTTCAACCAGAAGACCACGCCCGAAATCGATGGGGAGGTCAGCATGGTCTCGGCAGATATTACGCAAGATCAGCGCGCCGGCACGAGCTACTATACGGGCCGCGTCCTGCTGAAGCCGGAGGAGTTGGCGAAGCTCGGCTCGGCCAAGCTGCTGCCCGGCATGCCGGTCGAGGTGTTCATCAAGACCGCGGGTCGGACCGCATTGTCATACCTGCTCAAGCCGCTGCAGGATCAGGCGGGGCACGCGTTCAAGGAGCGTTGAGATCTTTCGCGCGAGCATTCGTCGCCGGCGCCCCAGGGCGCCGGCGACGAAAGCGCATCACGCCTCGTGACGGAGCCTGCGACTTGGTTTGAACGCCCGGCGCGCCGGGCAAGCGGTTCGCCGCAGCAGATTTGGCGTGGCGAATGTCGTGAGATCATCCGCCTCCGAATGAGCCGCACCAGGTCGCGCGGCTTTCGGTGGATCACCGCAACGGACGCCTGTTACCTCTGGCGCGAGGCCCGCGATCGCTCGAGCGGCCATCCGCTCGGCACGCCCTTTCGCCTGGCGACGGCAAATCCTGAGACCGCTGGATGAGCGGGCAACTCCCTCCGGCGTTCTTGATGGGTCCCGTCGGGCGGCCCGACCGGGCCAAAACTTCCCGCTATCACTCGTCCTGATCTTTGCATCTGCCGGTCTGCGACATCCCGGCGGCCGTCTGGGTGCGGCCATTCGCGTCGATTTAATGTGTGATTATTATTGTTATTTAAATTAAATAGATTTAATATCAAATAGTGTGAGCGACCGGAGGGCTTTTCGCGACCGGGAGGCTCGAAGCAGCGAATCCTGACCTAGTTGGCGTTCTCAGGGGGCGGCGGATGCAGCGAACCTCGGGGCCGGCCGTTGCGGCAGCCATTGCTGTCATGATCGGAGGCGTTCAGTGGGCTCGTGCGGGATTGTCGACCGCGCCAAGGGCGCCGCCGGCTCCTGCGCGCATTGAACTCGGACGCCCAACGCTTCCGCCTCTCACATATACGGTGTTTTGCCTGCGGTATGAGGCCGAATGTCGCCCGCGGCGCTCCTTCCGCGGCGGTCCGATCCGGTTGACCGAGACGCGATGGGCAGACCTGCAGGAGATCAATCGCAGGGTCAATCAGGCAATAGAACCGGCTCGCAACGAGTTCGGTCTCGCCGGCGAAGAATGGACCATCAATCCCGATCGTGGCGATTGCAACGATTACGCGGTGAGCAAGCGTCACGAGCTGCTTCGGCGCGGCTGGCCAGCGCGCGTCCTCCTATTGAGCGAAGTGGTCATGAGGTCCGGCGAACATCATCTGGTGCTTCTGGTGCGGACTAGGAGCGGCGATTTCGTCCTCGACAATCTCACGCCACGGGTCAAGCCGTGGTCGCGGACGCCCTATCGCTGGGTTCGCGTGCAAAGCGCAGGCAATGACGGGCTGTGGGCCACCGTTGGACGCGAAGGGGTATGAGGCATGGGCGACGCCGGAGCCTGAGGCTGCCTTGGCCAGACCGGTTGCGCTTACTTGTGAGCGCTATTCAGCTGCTCGAGCGAAGCAAGCCGATCTTCAAGCGCGACGATCCGGCGGAGAAGATCGAGGCGCGACAGCCCCAGGGTAGCTCGCGTCGATCCGATGACGGAAGCGGCGGCACACGGCTGCTCGGCATTGGGAAGGAGGACGCTGAACATACGCAGTACGCCGTCGCCAGTCAGCACATCGACCCAGCCTTCGGAAGATGATCGCCCTACGATCCGGCCTGGCACGCGGCCGACATAGCAGCGGGCATCAAGCTGGGGGGAGGCGTGAGTGATGCTGAGACGCTGCCCGGCAAGGTGGGTGAAGGCACCAGGAAATGGCGGCGTCAAGCCGCGGATCAGCCGATCGATGGTGTCGGTCGGTTGCCGCCAGTCAATCTCTCCATCGTCCGGAACACGGGTGCAGCCATAGGAGGCCTGATCGGCATCTTGAGCTGTGCCCTGATAGCCGGTGATCGCTCGAACGACGACCCCGCCAAGTTCATCTTCCTGGATCGCGTTGAGGCGCTCGTAGAGAGAGGTGACCGTGTCGTTCGCACCGATCGAGATCGCCTTCTGAAACAGCAGATTGCCGCCATCAAGCTCCGGAACGACAAGGTGAATGCTGATGCCGGCGGTGGTCTCGCCGTTGATGACTGCCCAATTGACGTTGGCGCGGCCGCGATAACGCGGCAGAAGGGAATAGTGCACGTTGACGAAGCGACACGATGCAAGAATGCGCGGGGGAATGATCCGATCGAACGAGGAGATCACAACTGCCGCCGGGCGCAGGTCTTCGATCACTTTCTGGAGCTGATTCAACTCCAGCAACTCCGTAACCGGGATGCCCCGTGCTTCTGCGAATGCGCTCAACGCGCGGGCCTCAGGTTGGTCCGGTTTTCGGAAGATCTGGACCACACGGCACCGCGCAGCCAAGGAGCGAAGCGCCGCGAAGCCCGTCGGCCCGTCCGCGAGGAGCACGACATCGGGCTGCAGGGGTTCCGTCATGTCGCCGCCGGCCACGGTACGAGCTGGGCGAAGCCATCCGGAGTTACGGCGCCGCCGCGCCGAACCCATTCGGCCGCGCGCAAGCCGCCGGTCTGCAATCGTACGATCGGTTCGGGGCCGATGTCCGAGAGCAGAATGCCCATGTGGCCCGGCTTGACGGGGCTCGTTGGCCAGACAGCGAAGCCATTTCGCGCCAGCGCCATTCGATCGATATCGCCCCAGAACTGTACCACGACAGCGCCGGCGCGCGCGCAGGCGGCCAAATGTGTCGCCTCTGCCTGGCCGACGCGTGGCGTGGTCGCTGGCTGCAAGGCGACGACGAAGGCGTCCCACGCGTCGGGGTGGACAGCGGCAACACTGCTGAATGTGTTGACCTTCGCGCCGAGGCTTGTCAGCCCGGTGTGCAGGGGAGCAAGGAAGTCGTTGTCGCAGAGCAGGCCTATCTTGTTGCCAAGGACCGCCAGACCACAGTCGTGCAACTGCTTCACGGCGAGCGGGCCGAGAAATGAGAAGACGTCGACAGCGGGGTGCCGCTCGTTGACTCCGACCACAGGAATTCCGCGCCGGGCGCACGCTTCGATATCGAGGTCCTCACCGCGAAATTCCCAGGCCTCGAACATCAAGGCAATCACGGCGTCGTCGCGCAGCTGGTCGATCAGTTCACTAGTAAGAGGACGAAGGTGGCCACTGTTGGTTACGATATCGACGCCGTGGAGTATCTCAGGGCTGATGCTTTCCAAAATCCCGATACGGTCAGCGACACCCAGAAGGGCCGCGAGCTCCATAGTCTCGCGCTTGGCATCGAGCACGGTCCCGTGGCGGCCGGGCCTCGCGAACGCGTGGACGCGCTTGGCTCCGGCCATCGCTGCGAGGACGGGGGTCACGGCATAAGCGCCAGTCGCGGCTTCGGTCAGCACAGTCATTCCCGACATGTCCAGTCCCGTTTCCGCGACGGCGAGCTTCATCAGCGTTCGTAGACGAACAGGCGAGAAGCCCGGTCTGCGAAAAGCTCTCATGCCCGCATCGCCAGATTGCAATTGCGCGACCGTTGTTCCAGTTACGGTCATCGATCTGCCCCGCTGTTGCCCGTGGAGGAAACCGGCTTCCTCGTGTTTTTGAACAGAGCGCTCCGGAAACCAACCGCGCGCTGTCCGGAGCGCGATGTAGAACAGATCGCGTATGAGCGCTCAGGTGGTGCTGCCGATGCGAATCCTCGGAAGCGGGGACGACCCGCCGAGCTCAACAGATGCTGGAGGGCTGGCCTCAATCCGCTGTTCGTGGTCGTCAGAGGGACTCTTTGAGGGCTGTGCATTCGGCCCGCGGGCATGTCCAATAACTCTGTTGGAAAGACGTCATCGATGAAAATGTGCAGCCAAGGTTTCGCGCATGCCTATTCGGCGCAAGGCACCGCTCAGGAAAAGTCTTTGATTGCCCTCGTTTGTCCTACTCTCGGCGTTTCCATATTTAATTTGAGTTTTAAATCCCAAAATACAAATGTCAAAATAAATAATTTTCAGGCGGTCGCCGGATGGTCCGAGTGGTGCCGGCTGACCGGCGGGAGGATGCCATGGCTCATCCCTGCCGAGATCGACGAGCGTCGGGAGTACTTGAAGAGCTGGGGGAATTCGCCGTCGTTACTCCTCCAGCGATGGCTTTGCTGCTTTCGGCTTCAACCGCTATCGCCAGTTCTGGTGGGCGGATTGTGCAGGGCAGCAATGGCAAGGGCAACGGTGGCTACGATGGCAGCCCCAACGGGAAGGAGGAGGGTACCCGTTAAAGTGACGCCTGCGGCAATGCTCTGTCACCGCCGTCCTAACGATAGTCGGAGCTTCAGACGGTTCGGCGGCGCTTTTGTCCAGATGGGCGGCTGATCAGGAGGTCATTCAGCTTCTTGCCGGCGCGAAGCTGCGCTTTCAGCCATCGGGGCTGTTTGCCGCGGCCCGACCAGGTTTCGGACGGATTCTTGGGATTCCGATACTTTGGCAGCACCGGAGGGTAGGGGCGGCGTGCACGTGACCCGGGGCCTTCGGCAGTCCCCTCCAGCCTGCGAAGTCGCTCTTCGAGCTTGACTTTTTCCGCGGTCATTCTGCGGCTAAGAACCGCAGTCACTTCGTCGTACAGCCGCCATAGCTCCGCCGTACTGGCGGACGTCCAGTTGTCGATGTCCATTGGAAGCTGTCCCCACTACTTCCAGTCTCAAAGCAGGAAGTGGGGCATATCAGGTCCAAGCCCGGTCGGGCAAGCTTGTTTGCGCTACCGGCTGGGGACGACGTTCCGCCCGAGCGGGCGTCTCCTAAGGAGGATTCGCCGACTGGCTCGCCTTCTGCCGAACATGCGCTGCTCGGCCTTCGACACACGACTACGCAGATTTTGCAATTCGGTGAATTGAACGATCAAATCTTCATGAGTTTGACGCAGAATAGCCGCAGAATACATGTGAGCACCTACTCGCTACTAAAGATTACTGATGACCGCCTGGCGAAGATGCCGATCCATTTTGCCGATCAGCACTCAACGGTCCTATAATGGGGATTGAAACCCCTTCTCCTTGAAAAACGTCTGTCTGCTTAGTTCTTTTGAAGTCAGACACTTGAGAAAATTTGCGCTCCTCATTTTGAGCCTCCCGGCGTTACGGCCAAAAACAAAAGATTGCCGCTATTTGTACCCGTGCGCACCCTCGTCTCGGCGGATGGGTAAACGCTTCTTGCCTTCCAGTTGCGCCTCACTTTCGGCGAAACTTTGCTGAAGGTTAGATTTGAATCGCGAGCGTAACTATATATCCTTGGTAATAATCCGCAGCGGACGATGAGTCGATGTCAACGCAAATATATCGTTGCGAGAATTTGTTTGGCACGTCTATTTAAAATTGTCTAATGGGCCCGACTTTACAAGAATTCATGGCTGGTCTTAGCGAGCGGAGCCCGCATTCATACGGTGCTGCAGGCATTTTCGAAGCAAGTTACGGTGCCCCGGCCGATATGTGCTGTGGCAGATGCCGAGCTTTGCGTTGCGGACCCGCCTTATGGTTAACGCGCGTCACCAGCCAGCAGGGACAGTGCTGGAATAAACCGCCGCCGTGCGGGTTTTGATCTTCGGGCAGAGGAACCATGCGCCGCATCAGAATTGTCATCGCGGATCGACATCCGATCGTCTTGCAGGGGATCAGCAGCCTCCTTTCGACGCAGAGCGATCTCGCGGTCGTGGCCTCCTGCGGAGATGCAGCAAGCTGCATCCAGTCGATACGGCTTCTTGTGCCGGACATTGCGCTGATTGATGCTGCAATGTCTGATATCAGGCTGCCGGACTTGCTGGCTCTCGCAAACGCCGAGGGCCAAGGTACTCAGGTGGTTCTCTTCGCAGATGCGGCAGGCGTTCGCGAACTGCAAAGCTCGGCTATGGACGGCTCGTGTCTCATTGTTGGCAAGGATGCCAAGCTGGAGACGTTGGTCGCGACCCTGCGGAAGATAGCCCAAAACCAACGCTTGGCATCACGTTCGGCCAGCCCCGGAGAGCTCGGCGAGGAGCCTCAGGCTGGCGAAGAGAAGTCACTGACGCAGCTGACGGGCCGAGAGCGGCAGATCATGCGGCTCGTATCTGAGGGATTGTCGAACAAGGAAATCGGTCGTTGCCTGAAAATCACGGATGGTACGATCAAAGTGCATCTCCATCACATCTTTCAGAAGCTGGATATCAGCAACCGGACTGTTCTTGCGGCACTGGCGATTTCGCGGAACGAGCTGCATTTGGAGGCGCGTGAAATCAACGCTTCCGGCCTACCACAGCGAGATCCGGCCGGCGCAAAATGACGCGAGCGTCACGCGCGTAGCTCCATTCATATTGGTCATTGTTTTGTGCTGTCAGCGTCGGCGATCGCGCTCAGACATTCAAGCATGCTGCGGCAGGCCCCTTCGGCCTCGGCCAGCGTTTGAAACGGCGAGCCGCTGATCTTGATGGCTCCAATATTCTCGAAAAGCGGGCGCCAACTCGCCAAGTAGCCGGAGCGTCCATGAAAGCCTGGACCGGTGGGGCTCCCGAAACTGATCACGAAAGAGAAGCCATCGCTGCTTGCGCTCCAGATCTCAATGCCCTCGGCAGCGGGACGGTGAAATTGTAGTGGCATGTGGCAATGATCCGTCGGTGGCGTTAAATTCGACGAAGAGATTATATAATTAAATAATATCAAGCTGGGATGCAAGCTGAATTTCCGGCGCCTGGGGCATGCCCTGGGGTTCAATGCGGCAGAATTACCCGGGACGGGCGCCTGTTGGACGGGGCGTCGCTCTACCCGCAAGCCGCTACGCGCCCGGAGGGTTCCACCAAGCTGCACGCGGGTACCGGCGCCATTTAAATATTTGTTGAGCATTTATTTAATTTATAATATTGTGGGGGGGCAAGCTATTAAATAGAGGAGTGCGCATTGTGACCCGCGACGACGATAAAGATGACGATCGGCGGACATTCTTGAAAACCTGCGGACGATTCGCGGCTGTTACACCCCCGGTCATGACCCTACTCCTGTCCACGTCCCTCACATCAACAGCAATTGCACGCTCAGGCGGTTTGCGCGGCGCGACGCGGGGCGATGACGGCGGGCGGTCATTCTTCGACAACGATCGATCGTCAGGGAGCTCCGGCTCCGGTGGTGGGGGATCTGGAGGTGGCGGCGGATCCGGAGGTGGTGGAGCGTCCGGCGGTCGTCAGAGCGGGTCAGCCAGAGCCGGCGGGACGTCCGGCGGTGGATCCGGTGGTCGAGGGGTATCGGGCGGTAACGGTCCTGTCGCGACCGAGGGGAGCTCTGGAAATCCGAGCGCGGCCGGAAGCGTCGATTGTGCAGATAAAGATGACAATGCGCGCAAGCGCAATCCCGATTGCGAGCGACCGGCCACTCGAGTTTCGAGCGCAACCGGATCTTAGCATGAGGGCACCGCGTCGACACCCGAGCGCGATCCCGACGCGCCGCCACATCGTTTGGGCGACGCAGCATGCCAAATGTTAGCGCGCGGCATCTCGATCGATTGCATATTTTTCCCGGTCGTCAAGGCTGGGGAATTTTCCAGGACATTTCGAGAGGAGGCCTGCCATGCGCGCTCGGTCGGACAACCCCGCTGCTGTTCTTCTGCAACGTCTCGAAGCGTTGGCCTCGCAGTTCGCAGAACTTGAGAGTCTCAGAGACCGAGTTAATCGCGAAGAAGAGCGTCAGCGCGGCCGGTGTAAGCCGGGCTATGTGCGGAAAGCGATTCAGCTCAGAGGGCAAGCGAGCGTGCGCTGCAAATTGGTATATTTGAAATCCAAGCCTGCGCCGCTTGTTCGCAATTCCATCGAATTATCGCGGCGAGTGTCCGAAAGCGAACGGATGGCCCGATTTTAATCGATCATAGTCGTTGCCGGTACGGGGGGCGAGCGGTTCATCCGCAGCGGCATCCCTACGCCAAGAACAGGGGCACTGAGCTTCTGACGCAGCAAACGCCAGGAGCGGTAGGGGTCTTCAATCCATCACCTAGTTTCGCTTGAAGGGATGAAAGCTCGTGAATGATGCCAATGTGAAAGTCGGAACGCATACTGATCCAGTGAATGATATTGCGAATGGAGCAAAGCCGAGGTTCGATTTCCCGATCATGAATTTCCAGGAAGTCTTCCGCGATTTCGCCGAGCATGGCGCCGCCATGGCCAAGAAAAATATCGAGAGCATGAAGGCGACTTCCGAGGAGATCAGCGACGTTCTCCGCGAAGCTTGTTCCATGAACGTGAAGGGTGTTGTCGATTACGGCGCCAGGGTCATGGAGATTTCCAAGGACAATACCAGTTCCAGTCTGGAATTCTTGTCCCGGCTCGCTGAGACCAGGTCGTTGCCGGAAGTCGTACATCTTTCGACTGCCCAAAGCCGCAAAGCCTTCGAAGTCGCCTCCGCGCAGAACCGGGAGCTTTGGCAGCTCGCGCAGCGGGTCGCGATCGACACGACCGATCCCATTAAGGCCGGCTTCAACCGGGTATTGAACAGGACCGTCGCATAAGACTGTCTGATCGAGGCTACCAGCCGTGCGGATCGGCTGGACAGGCATCTCGCGAAGAAGAGGTGCGGTCCAGCCGACGCTGGGTTCGCGTAGCCGGGGCGGCAAACGATTGCAGGAAATCAATATGGGTATGGTGATGATCAAGTGCCCGGAAACGGGGAGCGCCATTTCAACGGGTATCGAGACCAATCGCGAGAGGTTCCGATCCAGTGCAGTTTTCTTTTCGCGCACCTATTGCCGGATCTGCGCGACAACACACGAGTGGTTCGCGAGAGAGGCCTGGGTCCACGAGCCTGCCCCGGATGGTCAGCCGGGGAGCTGGCAAGCGTCTCGCGCCGTCGTGGCGTGAAGAAGCTCGGCTGCGCCCTGGGAAACGATCCGATCGATCTTGCGGCTCATCAGCTTGTAGCACTCGCACGCAACGGCTTCGAGCCGCGGCCGGTCAATCTCGAGCTGGCCGCGCCGATTCGATTTCAATCCCCTTGACGCCCGCAACGCACTCACAACGTGCGTGACGGTGGTGCGGCGGACGCCCAGTAGCTCTGATATAGTCTCCTGAGTGAGCGGGATGAGGTTGCTGCCATCTGCCCGGTCGTGAATGTGAAGCAGCCAGCGCGCCATCCGCGCTTCCACGGAGTGCAGGGCATTGCAGGCCGCAACATACTGCAATTGCGTCAGCAGCGATCGCGTGAAAATCTGCACCATGGATGCGATCGCGGGGCTGCGACGCAGAGCCGCCAGAAATTGCGCTGCCGGCATCTGCAGCACTGCCCCTGGGACGCGGACGACCGCTGTGACGGGTGAGCGGGATACGCCAAGCGCAGACGACAGACCGATGGCACCCTCATGGCCGATCACCGCCGTGGCGACCGTTTGACCATTGGGCAAGTCCACGATGAAGGCTATCGCGCCACCACAGGGGAAGAGAAGGTGTTCGATCCGATCGCCCGATCGAACCAATATGGCATCGCGCGCGAGCACGACTTTCCGCAAATGAGGTTTAAGCAAAGCGAAATCCGCCGGCGGCAACGCTGCTAACAACCGATTTCCAACCCTAGTCCCGTGGTCCATCATGGGATTGGTCCCCGACGGATGCTCGGCTAGAACTCGCGCCGGTTGTCGGGCTGCCCTGGAGGGCGATGGCCCAACAGCAAGCCAACCGGCCGCTAAAGATATGGTTCCAATGGATGATGGTATAACATCCTCGCCACGCAGAAAAAAGGCGCGGACTGCAAACGCAGTCTGACCGAACCGCGAAATGATCCGGCGGCCTTGCCGCGCGAGGGGCGGCATGTTCGCGCACATTGCCGGGTCGCGTCAGCGTCCGACAGGACCATCATCCCTCATCCAGAAGTCCAATTATAGACCATTTAATCTATTAAGATGTAGTCCCATCGTGGCGATGCATTTGACGGATGAGTTGCTCTATCAGGCGGCGTGACGGTGAGAGCTCGTGACGGTGAGAGCTCCGTCCCTATTCGAGCCTGGATCAGGCGGAGCGCGATCGTTGCGCAGGCGTCCGTGGCCGCGAGGGCTTTGCTGTCTTTTCGTCCGAGGAAAGGAGCCCATTGATGAACAGCTTGAAGAGAGCCGTGACCTTCTTGGCGTCCTGTTTCGGATCGTGCAGCGATACCGCCTTTCTCGCATCCATCAGACCGAGAATCGCCATAGCTGCAGTCTCGGGGTGCAATGCCGGCTGGATCTCCCCCTGCGCTTGTCCGTGGCGGATCACCTCGGCGATGAGGTTGCGCATGCTTCGACTACGGCCGTGCAAGATCTTCCCCATCGCGGGATTGCGTCGGCTCTCGGCGAGCATTTCGAAGAAAAGCGCCGACTGGGCTGGATTTGCAGGCTGTTCGAATTCCGACTGCAGCGCGGAGATGACCGAGCCGCCGCAATGGACCTCCTGCTTGAATCGCTCGGAAGCGCCCTCGAGCCGGGCGTCGGCCATCGCGGCGATGATCGCGTCCTTGCTTTCGAAATAATGATAGAGGTGGCCAGGGCTGATCCCGGCTTCAGCGCAGATTTGAGCCGTCGAGGCGCCGCTCAGTCCGCTTCTGAGAAAGCAGCGCATCGCGGCAGCCAGGATCTCTTGCCGCTTTTTCTCGTGCTTGATCGGGTCGAGTTTGCGCATAAGGGCTTCTTTAAACTGGGCTAATTGCTCCAGCAACCCCCTCGGGACAAAAGCGCAATCCCACTCCCCGGCGTAGAAGGATCTTCGTCAGTTGCTTTCGCGCACTGAATTCCCGTTGGACTCGCATGCACCTTGCGCGCTTCGTGCCGAACCATGCGGCGGCTCACCGTCCAGATCGTTGGGCGGGAATATGCTGTCGTAGATTGCGCGAGCTTCCTGGATGAGGCGAAGCCGCTCGAGCTCGGCTTTCGGGACGAGTCGAATGACATCAGCCATGTGTACCTCCGCTAGGCTGCTTCGTCCGCGCGCCGCCAGACCGGAAACGGATCGGCGAGCTGTGCCCATTCCGCGACGTCCATCGCAGGCCTTCCGGTGACGAGACACGCGTCCAGGCGGGCGCGGATCGAGTCTTCATCCATGCCGGCGCCGATGAACACGATTTCCTGGCGGCGATCGCCGTAGATGTCGCTCCAGTTCTGTCGAAGCTTCTTCCGCCAAAGGGGATCGTCCGGCCATCGTTCGGCCGGCACGCTGGCCCACCAGAAACCAAGGGCTTCGGTGCGAATGATAGAACCTGCCTGGCTGATTTCGCCGAGCCATTGCGGCCGGGTCGCGAGCCAGAAGTGCCCCTTGGCGCGAATGACGCCAGGCCAGGGCTCCTTGATGAATCTGTCGAACTTGGCGGGGTCGAACGGCCGGCGTGCGCGATAGACGAAGCTCCTCACGCCGTACTCTTCCGTTTCCGGGACGTGATCGGCGAAGCCGTAGAGCTCCTTGTACCAGAGCGGATGTGCTTGCGCCTTTTCGAAGTCGAACCGGCCGGTGTCGAGAATGCGGTCGAAAGCGACCCGGCCGTGGTTGGCTTCGATCAGGTCCGCTTCCGGGTTGAGGGCGCGGATGATCTTGCGCGCCGCCTCGCGCTGCTCGGGCGGGGCGTCATCGACCTTGTTCAGGACGATCACATCGGCGAATTCGATCTGCTCGACGAGGAGATCGACCAGCGTGCGCTTGTCGTTGTCGAGGGCTTCACCGCGCTGCTCCAGGAAGTCCGTCGACGAATAATCCCTAAGCAGGTTCACGGCGTCGACCACCGTCACCATGGTGTCGAGACGCGCCACGTCGGACAGGCTTTCGCCGTCCTCGGAGCGAAAATCGAAGGTCGCCGCGACCGGCAGCGGCTCGGAGATGCCCGTCGATTCGATCAGCAGATAATCGAAGCGACCGTGTTCGGCGAGGGCGCGGACCTCCTTCAGGAGATCGTCGCGCAGCGTGCAGCAGATGCAGCCGTTCGTCATCTCGACGAGCTTCTCATCGGTCCGGGAGAGATTCGCACCGCCATCGCGAACCAGATCCGCATCGATGTTCACCTCGCTCATGTCGTTGACGATCACCGCGACCTTCAGGCCGTGCCGGTTGTTCAGGACGTGGTTCAGCAAAGTGGTCTTTCCAGCCCCGAGGAAGCCGGACAAGACGGTGACGGGGAGTTTGTGCATGGAGATCGAAGAGCCTTTTCAAGGGGATAGGGCGGCGGCGCTTGGGATTGGGCATTTCGGATGACGTGATGTAATGTTATAACATTACATCAACGAAGCCGGGCCATCTGTCAAGGTGCTTTGGCGCGGGATGTGGATCGCGTGCCCAGGTGTCGTGAACGAGACTTCCCGGTCGGCGCGCTTCGCCGGCCAGCCATCCCGTCTTCTCAATCGAGCCTGCGATCTTCATGGCCGCGTAGGATCCGCGGTGGCCGGTCGATCGCGATGCCATCGAAGAGGCGGCTTCGATGGACGGATTGATTTTGCAAGGCGATCGGTCTAATAAATCGTCGTGAAAGCGATTTCGCCATCAGCCGAACAGCGTCGCCGTGGCCGTCCGCCCAGGGACCAGACACGGCCCGACGCGCCGCGCGCTCGGCTCATACGCGCCGGCGTCGCGATCCTGACCGAGAAGGGTTTTAGCGCCGTCGGGGTCGAGGAGATTCTGGACGCGGCAGAGGTGCCGAAAGGCTCATTCTACCATTATTTCGACAGCAAGGAGGCTTTCGGCCTCGAGCTGATCGACGCCTATGCCGGCTATTTCGCGCGCAAGCTGGACCGTTGGTTCGACGACACCGGACGTGCTCCGCTCGACCGTATCAACGATTTCATCGCAGATGCTCGCTCGGGAATGGCGAGATACCGCTACCGGCGCGGCTGCCTCGTCGGCAATCTCGGACAGGAGATGGGTGTTCTGCCGGAGCCGTTCCGCAAGCGCCTCGCCGCCGTGTTCCGGGATTGGGAAGCGCGAACGTCACGTTGCCTGCGGTCGGCGCAAGGGGCGGGCGAGATATCGAACCATCTCGACTGCGAGAATCTCGCGCAATTCTTCTGGACCGGCTGGGAGGGGGCGGTGCTGCGCGCCAAGCTGGAACGGCGTCCCGACGCGCTCGACGTCTTCGCTGCGGGCTTTCTTGCGATGATCCGGACACGAAGTGACGGACAATGACGATCTTGCCAATCTCCAACGAGCAGTAACCCGGGAGTTCAACTCATGACCGAAACACGCGCCGTCAGCCGCTTCCCTGTCCCCGATCTCGCCGATATGCCCGACGACATCCGCAGCCGCATCCTGGCCGTGCAGGAGAAGTCCGGCTTCATTCCGAACGTCTTTCTCGTGCTCGCCCACCGGCCGGACGAGTTCCGCGCATTCTTCGCCTATCACGACGCGCTGATGGACAAGCCTGGCAACCTGACCAAGGCCGAGCGCGAGATGATCGTCGTTGCGACCAGCAACCTCAATCAGTGCCAGTACTGCGTGGTGGCGCATGGCGCGATCCTGCGGATCCGCGCCAAGGATCCGTTGATCGCCGATCAGGTCGCCATCAACTACCGCAAGGCCGACATCACAGATCGGCAGAAGGCCATGCTGGATTTCGCCGTTCGAGTCTCGACGGAAGCGCACAAGACGTCTGAGAGCGACTTCGCGGCGCTGAAGGAGCATGGATTCACCGAGGAAGACATCTGGGACATCGCGGCGATCTCCGCCTTTTTCGGCATGTCGAACCGGCTTGCGAACGTGACGAGCATGCGTCCGAATGCGGAGTTCTATTCCATGGGCCGCGGCTGAGCGAAGGAGCGGCGCCATAGAGCCTCATCCGAGCAACTGGCCTTGAAGAATCTGTTTGTCCGGACGCGAGAACCTCGGATTGCGCTACGCTCGCTCGGACGATCCTTCGCGCGGCTGTGTCGCCCGCTGTCAATCCCGTCGCGCAAAAATATTCCACTTTACCGAAATTCGGAATTGACGTATGTGTCGTCCATCCCGGCTCACCTTGAGGGGCGGTCATGTTGTCGTGTGATCGCAGAGCCGGGTTTGCGGTGGACGCAGCAGCGTCGGGCGCGAAAGCCAGGGGCAGGGCGGATTGCTCTCCGTGAACCCTTCGCATCGCGCGGACGGACGGCGCTGTCAGGTTCGTCTCGTCTGTAAGTTTCCGGCTCCGTCGACAGGGCTGGGAATACTGCGGCGACATGGCGGGCCGTGCGTACGGCAAAACCGTGTGGTCCTGGCCGTCGTTGCTACGGTCAAGCTCTTGCGGATGCGGCATCTGCGTCAACCGGCGCAGGGCCGGTGAATTCCGTGAGGGTGAGGGAGGCCAGAAGGAATTCGGCTCCCGGGAGAGCGCGGCATAAGCCGTCCGACCATCGCGCAGGGAAGGCCGAGTGATCGGCACCACCTGTATGCTGCTGTGCGGTTCTTCCTGCGTGTGCTTTTCGCGCAGCGGACCGCGGGTGCGATGTCAGCACCCGGCCTTCCCTGCGCCCTCTTGGCTAAAGAGGGTGGAGCGATCAAGCAAAGCTCGGGCGAAACGCGCCGCGAGGCTGTGAAGGCGTGGCTAGGCTTCGAAATGCGAGCCGCAAGAGTGACGTTGCAGCCGCACACTCCGTCATTGCGAGGAGCGAAGCGACGAAGCAATCCAGAGTCGTTCCGCGGAGGGATTCTGGATTGCTTCGTCGCAAGGGCTCCTCGCAATGACGTGGAGAGAGTATCGCGCCCCACTCCGCTCGTGCCCGGACGCAGCGCAGCGTCCCATCGACGATGCGCTGCAGAGCCGGGGCCCATCTCTCCGAGCAATCCGCATCGGATGAGTCCCGGCTCTGCGCACACCACTGCGCGCCGCAGCGCGTCCGGAACACGAGAACTGGTGATAGACGTACCAGCTTCATTTCCTCCACTCACAAGCTCGTGTCTTTATTCGGAAACGTTCATTTCCTATTATCCCGCAATGCAAAAGACCGCCCGCCGATCTCGACCTGCTCGTCCGCCCGGCCGCCCCCGGGAGTTCGACATGGACATCGCCCTCGACAGGGCGGTGCGGGTGTTTCGCGAGCGCGGTTATCATGCGACCTCGATCGGCGACCTCGCCGCGGCGATGCGGCTGGCGACGGGGAGCATCTACAAGGCATTTCGCGACAAGCATGCGATATTTCTCGCCGCCTTCGAACGTTACACCCATCTCCGCCAGGAGCAGACGCAGAAGGCCGCGGCGCGCGGCGCAAACGGCCGTGAGAAAATCCGCAACGTGCTCTTGTCCTATGTCGAGCACTCTCGCGGCAGCGAAGGGCGGCGCGGCTGTCTCGTCGTCGGCAGCGCGGTCGAGCTGTCGGCGCTCGATCCTGTGGTCGGCGCCCGCGTCAACGCGCAGCTCAAGTCCAACGAAGATTTCATCGCCGGCCTCATTCGCGAAGGATTGGCCGACGGCTCGATCCCCCGCCATGTCGACGCCGAGGACACCGCGCGGCTGATGATCTGCATCATGCAAGGTCTGCGCGTCGTCGGCAAGACCCGCCTGCGGCTCGAGGCGCTGCGCCTCGTCAGCGTCGCGATGAAGCTGCTTACCTGAATTTTTTGTCAGAATAGGGAATTGTCATTCCCTATATCTTATCTGGAGCCGATGCGAATGACGATGAATGCCACGATCGAGACCGCGCCCGAACCGGACGCGATCTCGCAGCGCCTGACCATCGTGCTTGCCGCGGCCTGTGGCATGGTCGCCGCCAACATCTATTACGCCCAGCCGCTGATCGCGCCGATCAGCGCCGCGCTCGGCCTCTCGAATGCAGCCGGCGGGCTGATCGTCACCATGACCCAGATCGGCTACGGCACCGGGCTGCTGCTGATCGTGCCGCTCGGCGATCTCGTCGAGAATCGCCTGCTGATCTGCTCGGTTATTGCGCTCGGCGCCGCGGCTCTGCTCGCGGCCGCGCTCGCGACCCACGCGCTGCCGTTCCTGCTCGCCGCGCTGTTCGTCGGGCTCGGCTCGGTCGCGGTGCAGATCATCATTCCCTTTGCCGCGCATCTGGCGCCGGAAGCCAGCCGCGGCCGCGTCGTCGGCAACGTCTCGACGGGCCTGATGCTCGGCATCATGCTGGCGCGCCCGGTGGCGAGCTTCGTCACGGCGGCGCTGTCGTGGCATGCGGTGTTCTTCTGCTCGGCCGCGCTGATGATCGTGCTCGCAGCCATGCTCTGGATGACCTTGCCGAAGCGCAAGCCGGTCGCGCGCATGCATTATGGCGCGCTGCTGCTGTCGATGCCGGAGCTCGTGCGCACCACGCCGCTGCTGCGCCGCCGCGCGCTCTACCAGGCGAGCCTGTTCGGTTGCTTCACGCTGTTCTGGACCGTGGCGCCGCTGCTGCTGGCGAGCGAGTTCAGCTTCACCCAGCGCGGCATTGCGCTGTTCGCGCTCGCCGGCGTTGCCGGCGTGTTCGCGGCCCCGATCGCGGGACGGCTCGCCGATCGCGGCCACAGCCGCATGGCGACGCGGGTCGCGATGCTGCTCGCTGGCGCCGGATTCCTGATCACGCATATCGGCGCGCCCGGATCGATGCTGAACTTGGCTTGCCTGGTCGTGGCGGCGATCGCCATCGATATCGGCGTTCAGGGGAATGTCGTCCTCGGCTTCCGCGCCATCTTCGTGCTCGGGCACGAGCACCGCAGCCGCCTCAACGGCCTCTATATGGCGACGTTCTTCGCCGCCGGCGCAGCCGGGTCCGCGCTGGGCGCCTTCGCCTTCGCGCAAGGCGGCTGGACATTGGCATCGGCCATTGGCCTAGCCCTGCCGGTTGCCGGCCTGCTCTATGCGGCGACCGAGTAGCCGCCCGGCACGGACGCAAATTGCGCGATGCGGCCCGTTTGCCTACCCGTCGCGCGGGCGCAATTTCCGCCTCGTGGTCCGGGCGCGGCTGTAGTACTTTGGTTGCAATCGGACCTGGTTAACGGGCGGCAGGGGAAGGCTGATGAGGCGTGCGGGGCTGTTTGGCGTACCGCGGGTACGGCCATGGTCGTGGCAGGCATTTCTGCTCGGGCTAATCGTCGTTGCGACGTCGGCCGTGCTTCAGGGATCTGTGCCACCCTCGGCGCAAAGCTCTATTTCGCGGCATTCCTGCCCGGCCTCTTCGTGCTCGCGCTCGTCGCTGGCGTGCCGTCGGCGGCGTTGGCTGCGCTGGTGACCGTTCCGCTGGTGTGGTGGGCGTTCATGCCGCCTTTCTTCGAATTCAATTCGCTGACCAGCGCGAATGCCGATTCCATCAACCTGTTCTGCCTGCTCGCCGTGCTGGTGATCGGCCTTGCCGATCTCTGCCGCGCGACCATGGCGATGGTCGGCCGCGGCGGGTTGAAGCATCCGGGCGAGAGTGCGGCATTGAATCCGCAATAGATCGGCCGTGCACGACCATGCGCGTTGCGCGCGCGCAACAGTTCGGCAACCATCCGCATGCTCGCCGCGCGCCGCTAACTTTTCGAAAAAGATTTGGTCGCAGTTTCTCCCGCGGGAATGACGAGGGAGTATTCGGACATGAACGGCCACATCACCGGTCACGCCATCTTGGAGAACGTGCGTCGCTACCGCGGCATCGCATCGCTCTATCGCCAGACCGCTGCATTCCGTCCGGGCCAGAGCTGGTCGCTGCTGGAGCAGGCGAAGGATTGGGAAGCGCGCGCGCTGTCGGAGCTGGAAGCTTATTTCGCGACGCGCACGGATTACGCCGCTCCGCGCGCGGCCTGATCGTTAACCATCGCTCACGATATGATCGTGAGATCGGGCGCGGGCACGACGAATTGCCCGCCCCAGCGACGAACCTCCGGCAACTGGGCGATGATCTCGTCCTTGAGATTCCAGGGCAGGATGAAGACGTAATCGGGCTTGGCCGCGATCAGCGCGGCGGGATCGCGGATCGGCAGATGCGATCCCGGCAGCAGCAAGCCCTGCTTGTGCGGATTGCGGTCCACGGTGAACGGAATCAGCTCGCACGTGACGCCGCAATAATTGAGCAGCGTGTTGCCTTTCGCGGGCGCGCCATAGGCCAGCACCGTCTTGCCCGCACCTCGCGCCGCGACGAGGAAGCCGCGGATCATCTCGCGCTTCGCCGCCACCTTCTCACGGAAACCACGATAGGTCGCCGCCTGGTCGATGCCCGCTTCAGCTTCGCGCCGGCGCAATCTCTCGAGTGCGGGCGAGGGGCCTTCTGGCGCAGCCTGGTTGCAGACGTGCAGGCGCAGCGAGCCGCCATGCGTCGGCAATTCCTCGACATCGAAGATGCGCAAGCCGTGTGCGCGAAACACGGTCTCGAGGGTTGCGAGCGAGAAGTACGACAGGTGCTCGTGATAGATCGTGTCGAACTGGATGCCTTCGATCAGATGCAGAAGATGCGGCAGCTCCAGCGTCGCGCGCCCGGTCTCAGGCAGGAGAATGCGCAGCGCCGCGACGAAGTCGTTGATGTCGGTGACGTGGGGCAGCACGTTGTTGGCGACGACCAGATCGGGCCTGTGTCCTTCGGCCCGCAGCGCGCGCGCGACGTCGCGCCCGAAATAGCAGGTCCGGGTTGGAATGCCCTTGGCGATGGCAGCCGCCGCGGGGCCGCTGGCGGGCTCGACGCCGAGCACGCGGATGCCGGCACGCCGGAAATATTGCAGGAGATATCCGTCGTTGCTGGCGATCTCGATCACCACGGACGTTACGCCGAGCTTCGCGCGGACGATCATCGCTGCGGCGTAGCTCTCGCAATGATGCAGCCAGCTCTCGGAATAGGAGGAGTAGTAGAGATATTGGTCGAAGATGCTCGCCACAGACTCGAATTGCGGCAGCTGGACCAGCCCGCAGGCCCGGCAGACACGGGCATGCAGCGGATAGGCCGGCTCGGTCGTGTCCGCGCGCTCCGGCGGCACGAAAGAGTTTGCGAGAGGCGACAGGCCGAGATCGATGAAGGTCTCGTCGAGCTCGTCCGCGCAGAAGCGGCATCGATGCCTGTCCATGGACGGATCGCCCCGTTGTGCCGTCATGCCGCGGCTGTTACTGAATTGCCTCAAGCCACGCAAATTCCGTTAACGTTGCGCATGATGCAACCGAAAACGCGTTCCGGTGAACGGATGTTCGCAATGGCGGTGTGTGCAACTCGCCGCGCGGGGGCTTGAGATGAAGTTCACGCCATTGACCCTGCCGGGCGTCATCGAAATCGGGATCGAGCCGGAGACCGACGCGCGCGGATTTTTCGCCCGGCTGTTCGACGCGGAAGCCTTCGCCGCACAGGGTCTGCCGACGCATTTTTCGCAACACAGCTTGTCCCGCAACGAGCGCGCCGGCACGTTGCGCGGCCTGCACTACCAGGCAGGGCGGCCGGAGGCCAAGCTGGTGCGGTGCGTGTCCGGCCGCGCCTTCGATGTGATCGTCGATCTGCGCCGGTCGCTGCCGACATATGGGCAATGGTGCGCGGTCGAGCTCGCCGCCAACCGGCCTAATGCAGTGTTCATTCCCGCCGGATGCGCGCACGGCTTCCAGACGCTCGAAGGCGGCACCGAGCTGATGTATTTCATCGACGTGCCCTATGACCCGCAGGGTGCGGCCGGCATTCGCTGGGACGATCCGTCGCTGGCGATCGCCTGGCCGCTTCCTGATCCGATTCTGTCCGCGCGCGACCGTGCGCTGCCTTTTCTCGCATGAAGCGGGTGCTGGTCACGGGCGCGTCCGGATTCCTCGGCCGTGCGCTGCTGCCTGCCCTGGCCGATCGCGGCTTCGAGGTCCATGGCGTCGCGCGCTCGGCTCAACCGTCAACCGCGGGCGTGACGTGGCTCGCTGCTGATCTCCTCACGGAAGCCGGCCGCGTGCAGGTGCTATCGGCATCGCGCCCGACGCATCTGGTCCATCTCGCCTGGGAAGCGCGGCCGGGCCGTTATCGTGACGATCCCGTCAACCGGCTCTGGGCGGAGGCGAGCATCGATCTGCTCGCGCGGGCCAGAGCCTGCGATACCAGCCGCATCCTCGGCATCGGAAGCTGTCTCGAATACGGCCCGCAGAACGGCTTGTGCGACGAACTTGCGAGCGAGTGCCGTCCGACGACCCTGTATGGACAGGCCAAGCTCAGCGCAGCCGAAGCCTACATCGCCGCCGGTGCCGCCTGGGGCCGCGTATTTTTCCCGTTCGGCCCGCGCGAACCGGAGGCGCGTCTTATCCCCTCGTTGATCCGGCATCTGCGCGCGGGCCAAAACTTCGACTGTTCGCATGGCCGGCAGCTGCGCGACTTCGTCTATGTCGAGGACCTCGCGCAGATGATCGCCGCGGTGCTCGACAGCGATCTGACCGGAGCAGTCAATCTCGGCAGTGGCGAGCCGCGCAGCCTGCGCAGCGTGGTCGAGCATGTCGCCGATCGCCTCGAGGCGCGGCAACTGGTCCGGTTCGGGGCCGTCGACGCAACCGGCGTCGATGCCGAGCCGATCATCGCCGCCGACATTCGCCGCCTTCGCGAGGTGGCCGCGGGCGTGCCGATGATCGGCTTCGAGGCGGGCGCCGGGCGCGCTCTCGCGTGGTGGATCGATCGCCTGTCGGGGAGGGCGTGAGCTGCGGTCCGCTTGCAACAGGCTGACGGCAGATAAGACCCTGGCAATTACGGAGTTGTCTCGCCGCCCGCCTGTGCTAGTCACGAGCCGACCGACATCTCCTTCACGCCGGCCGGGGCAAGCGATGACCACATTCAACCGCATCTTCACGACGGAGCGCCTGCTCCAGATCATCGTGGTGCTGGCGGCGACGCTCGCCATGAAGCTGATGAGCTGAGCGCGCGCGGGCTAGCGTCCGCCGAGCTCAGGCACATCGGGCAGATAGTTCGAGCCTTCCGAGCCCAGGAAATCGAACATCGCCTGCGCCGGCGGCAGCAGCACCTTGTCGCTGCGGCGGATCACGTACCATTGCCGCACGATCGGCAGGCCGGCGACGTCGAGCACGATGAGCCGGCCCTCGGCGAGCTCATGCGCCACGGTGTGGGCCGAGATGAAGGCAATGCCGAGCCCGGCGATCACCGCCTGCTTGATGGTCTCATTGCTGCTCATCTCCATGCCGATGATCGGCTCGAGATCCGACTTCTGGAACATGCCCTCCATCAGCGTCCGCGTCCCCGAGCCGGGCTCGCGGGTGAGGAAGGTCTCGTGCACGAGGTCGGTCAGGTTGAGGCCGGAATCCTTCTCCAGCCAGTGTCCCTTGCGCGCGACGATGATGTGCGGATTGCGTCCGAGCTGACGGACGTCGACCGTGACGTCGGCCGGTGGCCGACCCATCACCGCGAAATCGAGGTCGTAGCCGTGCATGGCCTCGCGGATCTCCTCGCGGTTGCCGATGGTGAGCTTGATCTCGATCTTGGGATGCCGCTTGGAGAACGCCGCGATCGCGTGCGGCACGAAGTATTTCGCGGTCGAGACGGCGCCAAGCTGCACGGTGCCGCCGGTCCGCCCCGCGAGCAGGTCAAGCGCGCCCTGGCAGTCCATGATGGCGGCCTCGACCCGCTCGGCCAGCGCCAGGACCTCCTTGCCAGCCTCGGTCAGCAGCATCCCGTCGCCGGTCCGCTGCACCAGCGGCAAACCTGCAAGGTCCTGAAGCTGCCGCAGCTGCTGGGTCACGGCCGGCTGCGTCAGCCCGAGATGGCTGGACGCCGCCGTCACGCTGCCCTTGGCCGAGAGCGCCGCAAGCGAGCGCAGCTGCCGGATGGTCAGATGCCGGAGCTGGGCCGCCCCATGGCTGAGGCTATTATAAGAAAATTCTTTGACGCTCATTATGAATAGAAATTTTCCTTATTAAGCGGGGCCTGTCAATCTCATCCTGCTGGGACTGACCGCATCGACCTCCACTGGGGAGGGAAACGGATGCGGCGCCAGCAAGGGATGGACGCAGATGACCGGGCAACTCAGGCTGGACGACCTCCTTCAGCGGTATTCTGAGACCGCACCGCATGCGCTCGCGGTGGCGGCCGCCGTCGATGCCATCGCGGCAGCGGCGATCGAGATCGCCGATCTCATTGCCTCCGGCGATCTCGCCGACGCCTCGGGCCTGACGACGGGCCGCAACAGCGACGGCGACGTTCAGCGCGATCTCGACGTCCAGGCCGACGCGATCCTGCGCCGCTGCATCGGCAGGCTGCCGATCGCGGCGCTGGCATCGGAGGAGATGCGCGAAGCCCAGATCGTCGATCGGGAAGGCCGCATCTGCATCGCGATCGATCCGCTCGACGGCTCCTCCAACATCGACATCAACATGACCGTCGGCACGATCTTCTCGATCCTGCCCGCGCCCGACGATCTCTCGCTCGCCTTCCACCAGCGCGGCTCGGCGCAGCTGGCGGCGGGGTTCGTCACCTACGGTCCGCAGACCTCGCTGGTGCTCACTCTCGGCGACGGCGTCGACGTCTTTACGCTCGACCGCAAGGCCGGCTGCTTCCGCCTCGCCCGCAGCGGCGTGCAGATCTCCGAGGCCTGCGAGGAGTTCGCGATCAACGCCTCGAACCGTCGGCACTGGG
>NZ_JXJM01000001.1:4806624-4879724 GCF_001593325.1 Bradyrhizobium sp. DOA1 | reverse complement strand
CCGTCGGCACTGGGAGCAGCCGGTGCGTGCCTTCATCGACGAATGCCTCGCCGGTGTCGAAGGGCCCGCCAACCACGATTTCAACATGCGCTGGATCGGCTCGCTGGTCGCGGAGGCCTATCGCATCCTCACGCGCGGCGGCGTGTTCCTCTACCCCTCGGACGCACGTTCCGGTTACGGCGACGGCCGCCTGCGCCTCGTCTACGAGGCGCATCCGATGGCCTACATCATCGAGCAGGCCGGCGGCTCCGCCTCGACCGGGCGCGAGCGCATCCTCGAACTGTCGGCGCAAAGCCTGCACCAGCGCGTGCCGCTGATCATGGGCTCGATCAACGAGGTGCGGCGCGTCGAGGAATTGCATTGCGATCCGCTGCTGGTCGCCAGCGTCTCTGCGCCGCTATTCGCGCGGCGCGGATTCTTCCGGCTCTGAGCGAGGTGACGCATGTCCAGGAAGCATCCGATCATCTCCATCACCGGCTCCTCCGGCGCCGGCACCACCTCGGTCAAGAAGACGTTCGAGCAGATCTTCTTCCGCGAGAAGGTCAACGCCGCCTACATCGAGGGCGACGCCTTCCATCGATACGACCGCGCTGAGATGCGCGCGCAGATGGCTAAGGAGGCCGACCGCGGCAACAAGCATTTCAGCCATTTCAGTCCCGAGACCAATTTGTTCGAGGAGCTGGAGCGCGCGTTCCGCGACTATGGCGAGACCGGCACGGCGGTGACGCGTCACTACGTTCATGACGCGGAGGAATCGGCGTTGCATGGCGCGCCTCCCGGTACCTTCACCGATTGGGAAAAGCTGCCGGAGAGCTCCGACCTGCTGTTCTACGAAGGTCTGCACGGCGCCGTCGTCACCGACAAGGTCAACGTCGCGCGCTATGCCGACCTCAAGATCGGCGTCGTGCCCGTGATCAATCTCGAATGGATCCAGAAGCTGCACCGCGACCGCAGCGCCCGCGGCTATTCGACCGAGGCGGTCACCGACACCATCCTGCGGCGGATGCCGGATTACATTCACTACATCTGCCCGCAATTCACCGAGACCGACATCAACTTCCAGCGCGTGCCGACGGTGGACACCTCCAATCCGTTCATCGCGCGCTGGATCCCGACGCCTGATGAATCGATGGTCGTGATCCGCTTCAAGAATCCGCGCGGCATCGACTTCCCTTATCTGCTCTCGATGCTGCCGCAGAGCTGGATGTCGCGCGCGAATTCCATCGTCTGCCCCGGCGCCAAGCTCGACCTCGCGATGCAGCTGATCCTGACGCCGCTGATCATGCAGCTGATCGAGCGCAAGCGGAGCCTGAAGTGATCCGCAAGACCAACAATTGGAGGATCTGATGAACATCTCGGTTCATGCCGAAGCCGACCTCTATGCCGTCAGCCACACCGATCTCGCCAATGCCGTCCGCTTCCTCGCGGTCGACGCCATCGAGACCTCGCAGTCCGGGCATCCCGGCCTGCCCATGGGCATGGCCGACGTCGCCACCGTGCTGTTCTCGCGCTTCCTCAAATTCGACTCGGCGCATCCGAACTGGCCCGACCGTGACCGCTTCGTGCTGTCGGCCGGCCATGGCTCGATGCTGCTCTATGCATTGTTGCATCTGACCGGCGGCGATGTCAGCCTGGATGATATCAAGGCCTTTCGGCGGTGGGGCTCGAAGACGCCGGGCCATCCCGAATATGGCCATACACCCGGCGTCGAGACCACGACCGGTCCGCTCGGTCAGGGGATTGCCACGGCCGTCGGGATGGCGCTGGCCGAGCGCATGGCCAATGCGCGGCACGGCGACGGCCTCGTCGATCACTTCACCTATGTGATCGCCGGCGATGGCTGCCTGATGGAAGGCATCAGCCAGGAGGCGATCTCGCTTGCCGGTCATCTCCAGCTCGGCCGGTTGATCGTGCTGTTCGACGACAACGGCATCTCCATCGACGGGCCGACCTCGCTGGCGACGTCGGATGACCAGCTCGCGCGCTTCGCCGCATCCGGCTGGTCGGTGCGCAGTGTCGACGGCCACGATCCCGAAGCGGTCGCGCAGGCGATCGCCGAAGAGCGCGAAACCGCAAAGCCATCGCTGATCGCCTGTCGCACCATCATCGGCTACGGCGCGCCGGACCGGCAGGGCACCGAGAAGGCGCATGGCGCACCGCTCGGCACCGAGCAGACCGCGGCGGCGCGCCGGACGCTGGGTTGGGATTATCAGCCCTTCGTGGTGCCTGTCACGATCCAGAAGGCGTGGCGGATGATCGGACAGCGCGGGCAGGTCGATCGACTCGCCTGGCTCGATCGTTACGAAAGCGCGACGCCGGAGCAGCGCGATCTGTTCGTCGAGGGCAGGGCCGTCGCCTTGCCGGGCGGCTATGCGCTGGCTGCGGCGAAGCTGCGCGAGCGCTTCGCCAGCGAACGTCCGAAGATCGCAACGCGCCAGGCCTCGCAGCAGGTGCTCGACGGCATCGCCATGACCATCCCGGGCCTGGTCGGTGGCTCCGCCGACCTGACCCATTCGAACCTCACGCACGCCAAGGCGCAGGCTCCGGTCAAGAGCGTCGCGTTCGCCGGCGACTACATCCACTACGGCATTCGCGAGCACGGCATGGCCGCCGCGATGAACGGTCTTGCGCTGCATGGCGGCTTCATCCCCTATGGCGGCACATTCCTCGCGTTCTCGGATTACAGCCGGCCCGCCATCCGCCTTGCGGCGCTGATGCGGCTGCGCGTCATCCACGTCATGACCCACGATTCCATCGGTCTCGGCGAGGACGGCCCCACGCACCAGCCGGTCGAGCATCTCGCCGCGCTGCGGGTGATTCCTGATCTGCTCGTGTTCCGGCCGGCTGACGCCGTGGAGACGCTGGAGGCCTGGGACTGCGCACTCAGCTCCGAGAACCGCCCGTCCGTGCTCTGCCTCTCGCGCCAGGCGCTTCCGACGTTCCGCAGCGATGCGCGCGGCAGAAACCGGGTCGCCCGTGGTGCCTATCTCATCGTCTCGCCGGATGGCGGACGCGACGTGACGCTGATGGCTACGGGCTCGGAAGTCTCCATCGCGCTGGAAGCGGCCCGCCTGCTCGCGACCGAGCATATCCGTGCGGCGGTGGTGTCCGCACCTTGCTTTGCTCTGTTCGAGGAGCAGCCGGAGGATTACCGCGCCACGGTGCTCGGCACCGCGCCGCGTGTCGGGATCGAGGCGGCCGTGCAGGGTGATTGGGCACGTTGGATCGGTGCCGATGGTGAGTTCGTCGGCATGCGCGGCTTCGGTGCCTCGGCGCCGGCGCCCGTGCTGTACCGTGAATTCGGCATCACGCCGCAAAGCGTTGCGGAAGCGGCCCGCCGGGCGGTCGCCCGCAAGGGACAATAAGGGACAACAAGGAGGATCAATCGTGGCTCGTATCACCCTTCGCCAACTGCTCGATCACGCGGCCAGCCACGGTTACGCGGTGCCGGCGTTCAACATCAACAATATGGAGCAGGGCATCGCGATCATGCAGGCGGCAGCCGAGGTCGACGCGCCCGTCATCATGCAGGCCTCGCGCGGCGCGCGCAGTTATGCCGGAGATCTCATGCTCTCGCACATGATCGACGCGCTGGAGCGGACCTATCCCGACATCCCCCTCTGCATGCACCAGGACCACGGCAATGACGAGGCGACTTGCGCCTCCGCCATCGCCCATGGCTTCACATCGGTGATGATGGACGGCTCGCTGAAGGCCGACGCAAAGACCGCGGCCGATTACGGCTACAACGTCGCCATCACCCGCCGCGTCGTCGATCTCGCCCATTGGGTCGGCGCCTCCGTCGAAGGCGAGCTCGGCGTGCTTGGCTCGCTCGAGCATGGCGGTGGCGAGCAAGAGGATGGTCACGGTGTCGAGGGCAAGGTCAGCCACGACCAGCTGCTGACCGATCCGGATCAGGCTGTCGATTTCGTCCGCGCGACGAAGGTCGATGCGCTCGCAATCGCGATGGGCACCTCGCACGGCGCCTACAAGTTCAGCCGCAAGCCCGACGGCGATATCCTGGCGATGCGCGTGGTCGAGGAGATCCACCGCCGGCTGCCGAACACGCATCTGGTGATGCACGGCTCGTCTTCGGTGCCGCAGCCGCTTCAGGATATGTTCAACGAATTCGGCGGCGAGATGCCGCAAACCTGGGGCGTGCCGGTCGAGGAGATCGTTCGCGGCATCAAGAGCGGCGTACGCAAGGTCAATATCGACACCGACTGCCGCCTCGCGATGACGGCCGTGTTCCGTAAGGTCGCAGCGCAAACACGCTCGGAGTTCGATCCGCGCAAATTCCTCAAGCCGGCGATGGACGCGATGCGCGAGCTTTGCCGCGAGCGCTTCGAGCAATTCGGCACGGCAGGCCACGCCAGCAAGATCAAGGTCGTTCCCTTGAGCGAGATGGCGCGGCGCTATCGGGCGGGAGAATTGGACCCTCGCATCACCCGCGAGCCCGTTGCCGCCTAACCAATCGGAAAGAGCAGAGAAAAGAGCAGGAGAGAGACATGAACGCACATGCAGGCACGGTCCGCGGCAAAGAGCGCTATCGCTCCGGCGTGATGGAATACAAGCGCATGGGCTATTGGGAGCCCGATTACACGCCAAAGGACACGGACGTCATCGCGCTGTTCCGCGTCACGCCGCAGGAAGGTGTCGATCCGATCGAAGCGTCGGCTGCGGTGGCCGGTGAATCCTCGACCGCGACCTGGACCGTGGTGTGGACCGATCGCCTGACCGCCGCGGAGAAATATCGCGCCAAGTGCTACCGCGTCGATCCGGTGCCGGGCACGCCGGGCTCGTATTTCGCCTACATCGCCTATGATCTCGACCTGTTTGAGCCGGGCTCGATCGCCAATCTGTCGGCTTCCATCATCGGAAACGTGTTCGGCTTCAAGCCGCTCAAGGCGCTGCGGCTGGAGGACATGCGCTTCCCGGTCGCCTATGTGAAGACGTTCCAGGGGCCGGCGACCGGCATCGTGGTCGAGCGCGAGCGCCTCGACAAGTTCGGCCGGCCGCTGCTGGGCGCAACGGTGAAACCGAAGCTCGGACTCTCCGGGCGCAACTACGGCCGCGTGGTCTACGAGGCGCTGAAGGGCGGGCTCGACTTCACCAAGGATGACGAGAACATCAACTCGCAGCCCTTCATGCATTGGCGCGACCGTTTCCTCTACTGCATGGAGGCGGTGAATCGCGCGCAGGCAGCCTCCGGTGAGGTGAAGGGCACTTACCTCAACGTCACCGCGGGAACGATGGAGGACATGTACGAGCGCGCGGAGTTCGCCAAGGAGCTCGGCTCCGTCATCGTCATGATCGACCTCGTGATCGGCTACACCGCGATCCAGTCGATGGCGAAGTGGGCGCGACGAAACGACATGATCCTGCATCTACATCGCGCAGGCCACTCGACCTACACGCGGCAGAAGAGCCACGGCGTGTCGTTCCGCGTCATCGCCAAATGGATGCGGCTCGCCGGTGTCGACCACATCCATGCCGGCACCGTGGTCGGCAAGCTCGAAGGCGACCCCAACACCACGCGCGGCTATTACGACGTCTGTCGCGAGGAGTTCAACCCGACCAGGCTCGAGCACGGCATTTTCTTCGACCAGTCCTGGGCGAGCCTGAACAAGATGATGCCGGTCGCCTCGGGCGGCATCCATGCCGGCCAGATGCATCAGCTGCTCGATCTCCTGGGTGAGGACGTCGTGCTACAATTCGGCGGTGGCACCATCGGCCATCCCATGGGAATCGCGGCCGGCGCCATCGCCAACCGCGTCGCGCTGGAAGCGATGATCCTCGCCCGCAACGAGGGCCGCGACTACGTCCACGAGGGCCCGGAGATCCTGGCCAAGGCCGCCCAGACCTGCACGCCGCTGAAGTCTGCGCTCGATGTCTGGAAGGACGTCACCTTCAATTATCAATCCACCGACACGCCGGACTTCGTGCCGACGGCGCTGGAAACCGTCTGAGGAGCTTTGACCATGAAACTGACCCAGGGCTGCTTTTCGTTCCTGCCCGACCTGACCGACGACCAGATCACCAAGCAGGTGCAGTATTGCCTCGCCAATGGCTGGGCGGTGAACATCGAGTTCACCGACGATCCGCATCCCCGCAACACCTATTGGGAGATGTGGGGCCTGCCAATGTTCGATCTCCAGGATGCCGCCGGCGTGATGATGGAGCTCGCCGAATGCCGCAGAGTGTACGGCGACCGCTACATCCGCATCAGCGGCTTCGATTCCAGCCATGGCTGGGAGTCCGTGCGCATCTCCTTCCTCGTCAACCGCCCGCCTCAGGAAGCTGAGTTCGAGCTGGTGCGGCAGGAGGTGGGCGGCCGCGCCATCCGTTACACCACCGTGCGCAAGCCGGTCGCGTACGCCTCAACCTGAATCGTTCTCCTCCGCGCGGAGCACTCCCTGCTCCGTATCCTTGGCGGACCACTGCTTCGCCGCTCCCCGCGGCGAAGCCCTTTTCTTCGAGGTGCCGATGCTCGATGTTCCTCACTCGACGACCGAACATGGCGAGACCAATTTCGATCTCCGCAAGGAGGCCGAGGCGGCCGGGATCACCGCCACGCTGCAACAACTCGAGCAGGAGCTGATCGGACTGAAGCCGGTCAAGAGCCGCGTGCGCCAGATCGCATCGCTGCTGCTGATCGAGCGCATTCGCCAGCGAGCAGGCCTCGCCGCTGCGCCGCCGACGCTGCACATGTCGTTCACCGGCAATCCCGGCACCGGCAAGACGACTGTCGCGTTGCGCATGGCAAAAATCCTGCACGGCCTTGGCTTCGTGCGGCGCGGGCAGGTCATCTCGGTGACGCGTGACGACCTAGTCGGTCAATATATCGGCCACACCGCGCCGAAGACCAAGGAGATATTGAAGAAGGCGATGGGCGGGGTGCTGTTCATCGATGAGGCCTATTATCTCCATCGCCCCGACAACGAGCGTGACTATGGCCAGGAGGCGATCGAGATCCTGCTCCAAGTGATGGAGAACCAGCGCGAGGATCTGGTCGTGATACTCGCCGGCTATGGCGAGCGCATGACGAGCTTCTTCGCCTCCAATCCCGGCTTCCGGTCGCGCATCGCGCACCACATCGAATTCCCGGACTATGCCGAAGCCGAGCTGCTCGTCATTGCCGAGCTGATGCTGAAGGAGCGGGGCTATCGCTTCTCGGCAGCGGCTCGCGAGGCGTTCGAGAAGTACATCGCGCTGCGGCGGACCCAGCCGTTCTTCTCTAACGCCCGCTCGATCCGTAACGCGGTCGACCGCATCCGCCTGCGGCAGGCCGACCGCCTGGTGTCCGATCTTGACCGCATGCTCGACATCGCCGACCTCGAGACCATCGATCCCATGGACGTCCTGGCGAGCCGTGTCTTCAGCGGCGGCGCCGACGTGCGGAGTTCAAAGCCATGACGAAAGAGATTCTCATCGCGCCCTCGATCCTGGCCGCGGATTTCGCGCGCCTTGGCGAAGAAGTCGCGGCGATCGATGCGGCCGGGGCCGACTGGATCCATTGCGACGTCATGGACGGGCACTTCGTGCCGAACATCAGCTTCGGTGCCGACGTCATCAAGGCGATCCGCCCGCGGACGAAGAAGATATTCGACGTGCATCTGATGATCGCGCCGGCCGATCCCTATCTCGAAGCTTTCGCGAAGGCCGGGGCTGATGTCATCACCGTGCATGCCGAAGCCGGCCCGCATCTTGATCGCTCGCTCCAGGCGATCCGCACGCTCGGCAAGAAGGCCGGCGTGAGCTTGTGTCCCGCAACGCCGGAAAGCGCCATCGAATATGTGCTCGATCGTCTCGATCTCGTGCTGGTGATGACCGTCAATCCCGGCTTCGGCGGCCAATCCTTCCTCGAGTCCCAGCTGGAGAAGATCGCGCGGATCAAAAGCATGATCGGCGCCCGGCCGATCCGGCTCGAAGTCGATGGCGGTGTTACGCGCGACAATGCCGCTGCTGTAGCCTCAGCGGGCGCCGACACGCTCGTGGCGGGTTCCGCGGTATTTCGCGACAAGAACGCCGCCGAATATGCGGCCAATATCGCGGCCATTCGCACCGCTGCCGAGGCCGGCCGAGTTCCGAAGTTGCAGGACAGTTCTGCACAGCGGATGCGCCTCAGCGAGGGAGGTCGTATCCGGTAGACTACGGCAGGCGCAAGCGATCTATAGATCGACGCGCCGGTTGTCCCAAGGCGTGGCACTTTCTCCGGGGGTCTACGAGAGTTAGCGCGGAAAAATCAATAGGCCTTCAGGCGTGAGTAACCAACGGGTCGGGCACGAAGATTCGGTTAACCCTCGCGCAAGGCTGTGCGTCGCAGTCTGTGGTCCAGGAACGCGAGAGAGCGTGGGGATGCGGATCCAGTACATTGGCGGGCATGAGGCCTGCACGCTGCGCGAGACGATGCCATGAGCATGCATCGCTTGTTTGCCGAGCAGCTTCGCTGCGCCACGGACGCGGCCGGACAGGTCGACGTCGTCAGGCTGGGTGAGCTCGTCAGCGCTGTCTATGAGGCGAGCGATCGCGACCGCCAGCGGATGATCGAGGCACGCGCGCACACGCAGGGTGTGGTCGAGCGAGATCTGCTGCGGACTCAGGAATTCCTCGATACCATCGTCGAAAACGTTCCGATCGCCGTCTTCGCGAAATGCGCGAAGAGTTCGCGCTACATCCTGCTCAACCGCGCCGGGGAAGACTATTACGGCATGCCGCGCGAACAGATGCTGGGCCGGACACCCGAAGAGATTTTCCCGGCCGACGTCGCCCGCGTGGTCAATGAGCAGGATCGACGCGTGGTTGCCAGCGGCATGCCGATGTTCCTCGAGGAGCATCTGCTCGAAGTGGGCGTCAAAGGCCGCGGCCGTGTCGTCAATTCACGCAAGATGCTGATCAAGGATAGCGACGGGGAGCCGCAATATCTGGTCGGCGTCATCGAGGACGTCACCGAACGGATCGCGAGCCAGGCGCGGATCAGCCATCTCGCGCATCATGACGTGCTGACCGACCTGCCGAACCGCAGCGCCTTCAACGCCGCGCTGGAGGAACGATTGGAGCGGGCGCAGGAGGCATCGACCAGCTTTGCCGTGCTCAGCCTCGACCTCGACCGCTTCAAGGAGGTCAACGACGTATTCGGCCACCCCGTCGGCGACATGCTGATGCGGGCGGCGGCCGATCGCCTTGCCGCCGAAGCCGACGGCGCTTTCGTCGCGCGCATCGGCGGTGACGAATTCATGATCCTGATGCCCGATAATGTCAGCCGCGAGAACGTGCTGGCCCTTGCCGAACGACTGGTCGAGACCATCGGCAACGAGCTCGAGGTCGACGACTATCTCTCCCATGTCGGCCTCAGCGTCGGGATCGCGTTCTATCCGGATGACGGCGTCAATGCCGCCACGCTGCTTGCCAACGCCGACTCCGCGCTCTATCGCGCCAAGCGCGAGGGCAGGGGCAGGGTCCGGTTCTTCGAATCCGAGATGGACCAGGAGCTGCGCGACCGCCGGCTGTTGCTGCACGATCTGCGGCGGGCGCTGGAGCAGAACGAGCTCCTCGTCTACTTCCAGCCGCAGGCGCGGATCGAGGGCGAGGTTATCGGCTTCGAGGCGCTGCTGCGCTGGAACCACCCGACGCGCGGCTTCGTGCCGCCCGACCAGTTCATTCCGCTCGCCGAGGAAAACGGGTTGATCATCCAGATCGGCGAGTGGATCCTGCGCGAAGCGTGCCGCGAGGCGGCATCATGGCAAAGACCGTTGCAGGTCGCGGTTAATCTCTCTCCGGTCCAATTCCAGGCCGGCGATCTCGAAGGGTCGATCCAACGGATCCTGCTGGAAACGGGGCTCGCGCCGACGCGGCTCGAGGTCGAGATCACCGAGGGCGTGCTGATCGGTGATTTCAACGGCGCACTTGATCTGCTGCGACGGCTCAAGGCGCTGGGCATCCGCATCGCGATGGACGATTTCGGCACCGGCTATTCTTCGCTGTCCTATCTCCAGTCGTTCCCGTTCGACAAGATCAAGATCGATCGCAGCTTCATCTCCAATCTCGAAGCGACGCCGCAATCGGGCGAGATCGTTCGTGCAGTCCTGAGCCTCGCGCGCGCCTTGAATATCCCCGTCATTGCCGAAGGTGTGGAGACGGAGGCGCAGCGTGCCTTCCTGACGCGCGAGGCCTGCGAGGAAATGCAGGGCCATCTGGTCGGCCGGCCGGATCTGATCGAGCGCTATCTCGACCTCGTCGGCGTGACCATCGAGCGCCGCCTCTCCGCTTAGGTCGGGCAGGCAGCGGCGGGAATTTGGAAGCGAGAGAGCCGTCGCCTGGAACTTTGGCTTGTCCCGGCACTTCCTGGAATCGACGGAGTTCGGGCGTGCGGCGCGCAGCAAAACTTTTGCATGGCCGCCATCGGCCTGACGCAAATCTGAGCAATAAGCCCCGTGAATGCGAGGGAGGGTCTCATGGAGAACGTACGTCGCTACCGCGCGCTGGCGTCCCTCTGTCGTCAGCAAGCGGCCTATCGCCCGCTCCAGAACTGGGAGCTCCTCGGCCAGGCCGAACATTTCGAATATCTCGCGGAAGTCGAGCTCAAGGCGCATTTCGACGCGTGCAATGCACAAGGCGACGAGAGCGCCGCTGACGCCGAGGCATGGGAAAGGCCGGCCGCGGCGTAACGCGCGTCGGACCGGCTCGGCTCAATGGCATCACGATCTCTGGTAGCGGGCCTGGAACGGGGCGTCGCGGGCTGGCGCGCGGGCAGCGAGACGGCTGACTTCACTGCATGAAGGATCCGCGTCGAGCCGCGTCGAATGCCGCGGCAAGTTTCGTCGCCGCGCCCCGCCTTCAATTCTTTGCCAAGATTTAATCGCGGGGACGGGACGCCGTAAGGTGCCAACGCCCATGTTGCGTGCAAGGCGACACTGCTCAACATGGACATTTCGACATGAACGATCGCGTCAATTCCGACATTCCCACAACCCGCAAGATCTTGAGGCCGCGCCGGCTGGCGCTGCTCGGCACCGTGGCCGCGCTAGGCGTGGCCGTGCTCGCGGCCGCGCCCGGCACCTCGCCATTCGGCGTGACCTCCTTCGTCGCGCCGGCCCAGGCCGCCGAGACGGCTGGGACGCCGCCGGGCTTCGGCGATCTCGTGGCCAGGGTCAAACCCGCCGTCATCTCGGTGCGGGTCAGGATCGACCGGGACAACGACAAGAGCGCGATGCTGCAACAGAACCGGATGGATTCGGACGAGGACTCGCCGTTCGACCAGTTCTCCCGCCAGTTCGGCTTCCGCTTCCCGGGGGGCATGAACGGCATGCCGCGCCAGCGCCACCAGATGATCACGGGTGAAGGCTCGGGCTTCTTCATCTCCGCCGATGGCTATGCCGTCACCAACAACCACGTGGTCGATCACGCCGAATCCGTGCAGGTGACCATGGACGACGGCACCACCTACAAGGCCAAGGTCGTCGGCACCGATCCGAAGACCGATCTCGCGCTGATCAAGGTCGACGGCAAGAAGGATTTTCCGTTCGTCAAATTCTCCGACCAGAAGCCGCGCATCGGCGATTGGGTCGTCGCCGTCGGCAATCCCTTCGGCCTCGGCGGCACCGTGACCGCAGGTATCGTCTCGGCCAGCGGCCGCGACATCGGCAATGGTCCCTATGACGACTTCATCCAGATCGACGCGCCGATCAACAAGGGCAATTCCGGCGGTCCGGCCTTCGACATGAACGGCAACGTGATCGGTGTGAATACCGCGATCTTCTCGCCCTCCGGCGGTTCGGTCGGCATCGGCTTCGACATTCCGGCTACGACCGCGAAACTCGTGGTGGCGCAGCTGAAGGACAAGGGGGCGGTCACCCGCGGCTGGCTTGGCGTGCAGGTGCAGCCCGTGACGTCCGATATCGCCGACAGCCTCGGCCTGAAGGAGGCACGCGGCGCGATCGTCGACAATCCGCAAGCCGACAGTCCGGCGGCGAAGGCGGGTATCGAGGCGGGCGACGTCATCACCGCGGTCAACGGCACCGCGATCAAGGATTCCCGCGATCTCGCCCGCACCATCGCCACGCTGGCGCCCGGCAGCTCGGTCAAGCTCGACGTCATCCACAAGGGCGAGAGCAAGACGGTGACGCTGGCGCTCGGCGAGCTGTCGAACGAACGGCAGGCTCAGGGAAAAGGTCGGGATAGCGACAAGGTGCAGCCTGACACCGGCACGCCGCGTCTCGGGCTCGGTCTGGCGCCGGCCGGCGAGGTTCAGGGCGCCGGACAGAAGGGCGTCGTCGTCACCGAGGTCGATCCGGAAGGGCCGGCGGCGCAGCGAGGCATCCAGACAGGCGACGTCATCCTCAATGTCGGCGGCAAGGCCGTCAGCAATGTCGGCGAGGTTCGTTCGGAGCTGGCTCAGGCCAAATCGTCCGGCAAGCGCAGCGTGCTGTTGCAGGTCAAAAGCGCGGATGCGACCCGGTTCGTCGCGGTCCCACTCGCGTAGAGACGCAGCTTCATCGGTACTCATACAAAAAGGCGGCCCTCGGGCCGCCTTTCCTGTGTGCGATCGAGATCACGTCGGCGATAACATTCTCGTTAACGGCAGCGAGGATGACCCGGTTCGTCCGAAAAAGCCGTGTTCGCCGCTCACAGTTTCGAGCAGCACCCGTGTGCCCTGCGGCAATGTCGCCGCGGAGGCGGGTTGCAAGCGTGGAACTTCGAACCGTCCCGCCGCTTTGTGGAACTGGCCGGTGGTTCGCATTTGATCGGTGCCGACATGGATCGATTGAAGCTCTCGCTGATGACGGCGCTGTTGGTGGCGTCGTTCGTGCTGCCGACTGCAAGCGCCCTCGGGCGCGATGACGGCCGCTATGCGAACTCTCCCCTGAAGCCCTGGTTCGACAGCTTGCGCAGCCATCTCGGTCCGTGCTGCTCGGATGCGGACGGCTTTGCCGTTGCCGATCCCGACTGGGAATCGCACGACGGACATTACCGCGTCAGGCTGGATGGGCAGTGGATCGACGTGCCGGATGAAGCCGTCATCACCGAGCCGAACCGCGCCGGCCGCACCATGGTGTGGCCGGTGAAGACTGCGTTCGGGATTTCGATCCGCTGCTTCATGCCGGGCAGCATGATCTGACCGAAGTCAGCGCGAGCGCTTGGCGGACTTCCGCTTCGACGTCTTCCTGGAAGATTTCTTGCTCTTGGAAGATTTCTTGGCTGTCTTCTTCTTGGACGTCTTCCGCTTGGACGCCTTCTTCGGGACCTTCTTGCCCTTCTTGCGGGCCTTCGACAGTCCGATCGCGATCGCCTGCTTGCGGCTCTTCACCCGACCGCCGCGACCGCCACGCCCGCTCTTCGCGGTCCCCTTCTTGTAGCGCCGCATCTCGCTTTCGACGTCGCTGCCGGAGCTGCGTGAGTAGCGGCGCTTCTTTGCCTTGCGTGCCATGCCTGTTCTCCCTTGGCCGGGGGAGAACCGTTCCACACAGGCATGGTTCCGAAGTCAGGCGAGTAACGGGCCGGCTGGGCGGGCCTAGAACGAATTCGCCAGCTCGATCTCGGCTTCCAGCACCTCGATGCGCCGCGCAGCCTCGGCGAAGGAGAGATCGCGCGCATACTGTGCCGGCTGATACGCCTCTTCACTGAGCCGCTTCAATCTCAGTCCCTGCGCCCGGGTCATCTGCTCGCTCAGGAAAACCCTGGCGTCATATTGGGCCTGAACCTGCATGTCGCTCCTCCGTTCTGGAAATCGTGACTTGACTATATGTTCTTATTTTGTTCTAACAAGCCATGGACAACAGAATTAATGAAATTCGACGTAAAATCAGCGCCTTGAGGCTGGAGATGGCCGATGTCGAGGCGTCGTGCGCGACCTTGTCAATCGTGACTGCGACTGCACTGAACAGGCCCTGGCTCAGATCGATCTGCGCCGGAAAATCAATCTGCTCATCGAGGAATGGAAGGCGGCCGGGGGCCGCGGTGTCCTGCCTGACGTCCGCGGCCGGACGCGTCTCCAGGCGGTGACGAAGGACAAGCCGGCGAGCCTATTGGCGCGCCGCTGAGACATTGAGGGTCGCGTGGAGGAAGACCCGGACGACTACCGGATGCTGAAATTGCGCGCTGAGATTCTCGAACTGGGTTCTGCCATCCGGCAATTGCAGCGCGAGGGCCTCGATGATGCTGCGGCCCAGCTCCTCATCGCGCGTAAGCGGGCGCAGCTCGAGCATCTTGCAAAAGGCACGCGGCCTTAACATCACTGACATCCGACGCAGCTAAGGCGTGCGCGCATCGAGGAGTTGAAGCAGGCCATCCGTGATGCGCTGATCAGCGCGCGGCCCATGTGGCGCGGGAGCGCGACGAGGTCGCGATGAATCGTGATCGTGCGATACTGAAAAGGCCTCACGTGAAAGTCCCGCGCAGAGCGCGGGACTTTTGATCGTCGTATTATGCTGGGCTCACTTGCTCTTGCTCATGCCATCCTTGTTGTTGGTCATGGTGCCGCCCTGATCGGAGCCCGGACCAGAACCGCCCTGACCGGAGGGATCGGCGCCCTTTGACGTCTTGGTGTTGGTGCCGGTGGTCTGCGACGATGACATCGCGGATCCATGTTTTGCCTTGTGCGACTTCGCCTGCGCGGCGAACGGCGATACGGCAAGGCCGGTTGCCAACATCACGGCGAGAGCGAGCTTGGTCGTCTTCATGTAAGGGAACTCCTGAGTTAAATTGACGCAGGCGGCCAACTGCGGTTCGTCGCGGGAGTTCCCGACGAAGCCATCGTCAAGCGTCCAGGCGCTTCAAGATTGCTTGTTCTCTTCCAGGATGAATACGACGCCGGTGAGCGTCGCGCCGATCGTGAAGGTCGTCACCAAGGTGAGGACGAAGACGATGGCGGCCTGGCTTCCGCCGTTCTTGAGCAGGTTGGCAACGGCTGGATTGCAGAGAATGAGTATCAGGCTGAAGGCGAGGCCGAGGGCTGCGCCCATCAGCGCGTGTGTCATCAGTTTGATGAGGCCAGTGGGAGAGATCAGGTCCGGCGACTTTTTCGCGCGCATGGAACAGTGTCTCGAGCTGACATGCAAACGCGCGCGGTATTCGCTGGTTCCATCCCAATGAAGGAATGGTCATCGCCTGCTTCATCCGACGTTCATGCCGGACACGCGAAGATGAACGCCATCAACACGGGAATAGTCGATATGGGCAAGGTAGTCTTTCTGTACCGCTCGCTGGCCTATCGCAATGCCGCCGCGGATATTCTGCGCAAGGCGCGCAAGCTCCCGCGTGGCGCGGAGCGAAGCGCAGCTCGCCGCTATGCCAGAGCGCTGCGCGATCTCGCCCGAACGGAAGCATGGCTCGAAGGACGCATTGCGCGCGATCCACGAACCGAGCAGCGCATGACGGGCACCGCGTCCGGCTAGCCGGAGGCGCGCTGCAATTCGGCCGCAGCTGCGGCATCGAATTTGCCGGGTGCGGGGCTCGCCGCGGTCTTGCGTGTCAACGGCACCTCCAGGCGGCACAACAGGCCCTCGGCGCGCCAATCGAATTGCGCCTGTCCACCGAGCTGGGACTCGACGCTCGCAAGCAGGCTCCGCGTTCCGAAGCCGCGGGATTTCGGTGTCCTGACCAGCGGGCCGCCGGATTCCTCCCAGGTCAGCGTGAGGCGGTCGTTCTCGGCCTGCCAGGCGATCATGAGCCGCCCAGACCGCGTCGACAGCGCGCCATATTTGGCCGAGTTGGTGAAGAGCTCGTGCAGTGCGAGCGCCAGCGTCTGGGCGGTCGCCGGCAGCAACTGAACTTCGGGGCCTGCCAACCTGATCTGGCCGCCCAGCGAATAGGGCGCAAGCTCCTCGTCGATCAGCTTGGAGAGCTCGGCGCCCTGCCAGCTCGACAGTGACAGGATGGTGTGGACGCGCGCCAGCGCGTTGATGCGTCCCTCGACGGCATTGACATAGGCCTTGACCTCGTCGGCCCGGGTGAGGCGCACGATCGATTGCGCCAGCGCCAGCGCATTCTTGGCGCGATGATCGACTTCCCGCGCGAGGAGATTCTGCCGCTCCTCGGCGCGCTTGCGTTCCGTGATGTCCACGGTGACGCCGCTCACCCGCACCACGCGGCCGTTGGCATCTATCGTGGCGGCCGCCGTGCCGACGCACCAGCGCACCTCCCCGTCGGGCCGCACGATCCGGAATTCGGTTTCATAGGCACGCGTGCCGCTGTTGAACTCGGCGATCGCCTTGCGCAGCTGGTCGACGTCATCGGGATGCAGCAACGCCTGGACGTTGGCCGGATTGACCTCGAAGCTCTCCGGACTGACGCCGAAAATGCGATATTGCCCCTCGTCCCACATCCAGTCGCCGGTGATCCAGTCCCAATCCCACGAGCCCATCTTGCCGGCGGCGATCGCCATGCTGCGGCGCTGCTCGCTTTCGCGCAGCTTGGCGGTGGAGTTTTCCAGCTCGGCGGTGCGTGCGCGGACGCGGTCCTCGAGCTCCTGGTTCAGTCGCTCGAGCTCGCGCGTCTTGCGATAGAGTTCGGAGAACACCTTGATCTTGGCGCGCAGCACCTCCGGCACGACCGGCACCGGAACGTAATCGACCGCGCCCATCTCGTAACCACGCAATCGATCGATGTCGCTGACCTGAATGGCGGAGATGAAGATCATCGCGGTCTTCTGGAAGCGCGGATGCTCGCGGATCATCGCGGCGAGCTCGAAGCCGTCGAGCTCGGGCATGCAGACGTCGACCAGGATCACCGCGATCTCGGTCTTGAGCAGAACTTCCAGCGCCTCGCGGCCGGAAGAGGCGATCACGAGGTTCTCGCCGAGGTCCTTCAATATCACCTCATAGGCGAGCAGCTTGGCGGGCTGGTCGTCGACGAGCAGGATGTTGACCTTTTCGTGGTCCATTCGCGGATCCAACTCAGCGGTGCAGCCACATGCGGATCGCAAGCAGCAATTGATCGGTGTTGACGGGTTTGGCGAGGTAGTCGGACGCGCCGGCTTCCAGGCATTTCTCACGATCGCCCTTCATCGCCTTGGCGGTCAGCGCGATGATCGGTAGCCGCGCAAAGGCCGGATTCTCCCGGATCACGCCCATGGTCTGATAGCCATCCATCTGCGGCATCATGATGTCCATCAGCACGATGGCGATTTCCGGATTGGATTCGACCAATGCGACCGCCTCTCTGCCGGTCGTGGCCGTCAGCACCTTCATGCCGCGCCGTTCCAGCACACTCGACAGCGCGAAGATGTTGCGGGCGTCATCGTCGACGAGCAGGGCCGTCTTGCCGATAAGATCCTCGTCGGAACTGTTCAGCTTCTCCAGCATGCGCTGCTTCTCGACCGGCAGTTCCGTGATGACACGGTGCAGGAACAGCGCGGTCTCGTCGAGCAGGCGCTCCGGCGACTCCACGCCCTTGACCACGATGCTGCGCGCCATGGTGTGCAGTTCCGCATCCTCTTCCGCGGAGAGCTCGCGGCCGGTGAACACCACGACCGGGATGTTCGACAGCGCCTCGTCGTTGCGGATCTGGTCGAGCACCTCGAAGCCGGTCATGTCGGGCAGCCTGAGGTCGAGCACCACGCAGTCGCACGGCTGCTCACGCAGCGTCGAAAGCGCGCCGGCACCGGTGTCCGTCGCCACGATCTCGATGTCGTCGTGGTGCAGCAGCTCGCGGATCGAGAGCCGTTCGGCCTCGTTGTCCTCGACGATCAGGAGCCGCTTGCGCCGCGGCCGCGCATATTCCTTGATCTGCGTCAGCGCGGCGGAGACGCCTTCCGTTGTCGTCGGCTTGTTGACGAAGGAGAAGGCACCACGCGCCAAGGCGTGCTGGCGGTCCTCGTCGAGGGTGATGATCTGCACGGGGATGTGGCGGGTCAGCGGATTGTGCTTGAGCTGGCTCAGCACGGTCCAGCCCAGCATGTCCGGCAGGAACACGTCGAGGGAGACGGCCGTCGGCTGGTACTGCTTGGCGAGCTCGAGTGCTTCTGCGCCGCGGGCCGCGACCAGCACCTTGAACCCCTTGTCGCGCGCCAGATCGACCAGCACGCGTGCGTAATGCGGGTCGTCCTCGACGATCAGGAGGATGGTGTCGCCGGGCTCGAGATTGAGCCGGTCGTCGGGAAGCTGCTCGATGACGCGCTGCTGCTGGTCGGGGGCGGCCGGCTGGAGCGCCGGCGGCTGGTTGTACTGCTGGGGCGCAGGTGCTGCGCGCGGTGCGAGCGTCGGGCCGGAATATTTTAGCGGCAGATAGAGCGTGAAGGACGAGCCCTTGCCCGGCGAACTGCGCAGGTGGATCTCGCCGCCGAGCAGGCTCGCGAGCTCACGGCTGATTGCAAGTCCGAGGCCAGTGCCGCCATATTTGCGGCTGGTGCCGGCATCCGCCTGCTGGAACGCTTCGAAGATCAGCTTCTGCTTTTCCAGGGGGATGCCGATGCCGGTATCGGATACCTCGAACGCGATCACGGCCGGCGCCGAATTCAGCACCGGGTGATCCGTGCCCCAGCCGCCGAGCGCGCCGCCCACCTTGAGGCGCACCTCGCCTTCGGCGGTGAACTTGAAGGCATTGGAGAGCAGGTTCTTCAGCACCTGCTGCAGGCGCTTGGAGTCGGTGACGATGCTGCGTGGCAGGTTCGGATCGATGTCGATCTTGAACGATAGGTTGCGGTTGTCCGCCTCGTGCCGGAACGGCCGCCCGACGGTCTCGAGCAGGTTCGCGGTCAGGATCTCCTCGGCGTCGACCGTCACCGTGCCGGACTCGATCTTGGAGAGATCGAGAATGTCGCTGATGAGATTGAGCAGGTCGGTGCCGGCGCCGTGGATGGTGCGGGCGAATTCGACCTGCTTGGCCGAAAGGTTGCCGTCCGGATTGTCGGTGAGCTGCTGTCCGAGGATCAGGATCGAGTTCAGCGGCGTGCGCAGCTCGTGGCTCATATTGGCGAGGAATTCGGACTTGTATTTCGAGGTGAGCGCGAGCTCGGTCGCCTTTTCCTCCAGCGCGCGGCGGGCCTGCTCGATCTCCTGGTTCTTGCGTTCGACCTCGACGTTACGCTCGGCGAGCTGCTGCGCCTTCTGCTCGAGCTGGTCGTTGGTCTGCTGCAATTCGCGCTGCTGGGTCTGGAGCTCGCCGGCGAGCTGCTGCGACTGCTTGAGCAGGCCTTCGGTCTGCATCGTCGCTTCGATCGAGTTGAGCACGATGCCGATGGAGTCGGTGAGCTGCTCCAGGAAGGTCATCTGCGATGTCGTGAAGGAGACGAGCGAAGCAAGCTCAATCACGGCCTTGACCTGACCTTCGAATAGCACCGGCAGCACCACGAGATTCTTCGGCGCGACGCGGAACAGCGCCGAGTTGATCGGCACCACGTCGGAGGGAATGTCGCCAACCACCCGGGGCCGCTTGTCGAGGGCGCATTGGCCGATCAGGCCTTCGCCGAACTGGAGCACGCGCTGATAGGGGTAGATGCCGTCGCTGGCGTAGGACGCGAGCAGCAGGAGCTGCGGATTGTCCTCGCTCTCGACCTGGTAGATCACGCCGGTATGAGCGTTCACCAGCGGCGACAGCTCGGTGAGCAGCAGCCGGCCGACGGTGGTGAGGTCGCGCTGGCCCTGGAGCATGTTGGTGAACTTGGCGAGGTTTGTCTTCAGCCAGTCCTGCTCGGTGTTCACGTCCGTCGTCAGACGGAGATTCGTGATCATCGTGTTGATGTTGTCTTTCAGCTCGGCGACTTCGCCGCGGGCGTCGACCTGGATCGACCGCGTCAGGTCGCCCTTGGTCACGGCGGTCGCGACTTCCGCGATCGCGCGCACCTGCGAAGTGAGGTTGGCCGCGAGCAGGTTGACGTTGCCGGTGAGGTCCTTCCAGGTTCCGGCGGCGCCGGGCACGTTGGCCTGACCGCCCAGGCGGCCCTCGACGCCGACCTCGCGCGCCACCGACGTCACCTGATCGGCGAAGGTCGCGAGCGTCTCGGTCATGTTGTTGATGGTGTCGGCGAGAGCCGCGACTTCGCCCTTCGATTTCACGGTGAGATTCTGCTTGAGATCGCCGTTGGCGACCGCGGTCACCACCTTGACGATGCCGCGCACCTGCTCGGTTAGGTTCGCGGCCATGAAGTTGACGGTGTCGGTGAGATCCTTCCACGTGCCGGCGACGCCGGGCACCTGCGCCTGGCCGCCGAGCTTGCCCTCGGTGCCGACCTCGCGCGCCACGCGCGTCACTTCGCCGGCGAAGGCGTTGAGCTGGTCCACCATGGTGTTAATGGTGTTCTTCAGCTCGAGGATCTCGCCCTTCACGTCGACGGTGATCTTGCGCGAGAGGTCGCCGCGGGCGACCGCCGTGGTGACTTCGGCGATGTTGCGGACCTGCGTCGTGAGGTTGGCCGCGAGCAGGTTGACGTTGTCGGTGAGGTCCTTCCAGGTACCGCCGACGCCGGGCACGACGGCCTGGCCGCCGAGCCGTCCCTCGGTGCCGACCTCGCGCGCGACGCGCGTCACTTCCGCCGCGAAGGAGCGCAGCTGTTCGACCATGGTGTTCAGGGTGTCCTTGAGCAGCAGGATCTCGCCGCGCACGTCCACGGTGATCTTCTTCGAGAGGTCGCCGCCGGCGATCGCGGTCGCGACCTCCGCGATGTTGCGGACCTGGGCCGTCAGGTTGGAGGCCATGAAGTTGACGTTATCGGTGAGGTCCTTCCAGGTGCCGGCAACGCCGGGCACTTCGGCCTGACCGCCGAGCTTGCCTTCGGTGCCGACCTCGCGGGCCACGCGCGTCACTTCGCCGGCAAAGGCGTTGAGCTGGTCCACCATGGTGTTGATGGTGTTCTTCAGCTCGAGGATTTCGCCCTTCACGTCCACGGTGATCTTGCGGGAGAGGTCGCCGCGCGCCACGGCGGTCGTCACTTCGGCGATGTTGCGGACCTGGGCGGTGAGGTTGCCCGCCATCGAGTTCACGCTGTCGGTGAGGTCCTTCCAGGTGCCGGCGACGCCGGGCACGTTGGCCTGACCGCCGAGGCGGCCCTCGGTGCCGACCTCGCGCGCAACGCGCGTCACCTCGCCCGCGAAGCGGTTGAGCTGGTCGACCATCGTGTTCAGCGTTTCCTTCAGCTGCAGGATTTCGCCGCGGACGTCGACCGTGATCTTGCGGGACAGGTCGCCGCCGGCGATCGCTGTCGCGACCTCCGCGATGTTGCGGACCTGGGCGGTCAAATTGCCGGCCATCGAGTTCACGGAGTCGGTCAGGTCCTTCCAGGTGCCGGCAACGCCGGTGACTTGGGCCTGACCGCCGAGCTTGCCGTCGGTGCCGACCTCGCGTGCCACGCGCGTCACTTCGCCGGCGAAGGCGTTGAGCTGGTCGACCATGGTGTTGAGCGTTTCCTTCAGCTGAAGGATTTCGCCCGACACGTTCACCGTGATCTTCTTGGACAAATCGCCCTTCGCCACCGCGGTCGCGACTTCGGCGATGTTGCGGACCTGACCGGTCAGGTTCGAGGCCATCGAGTTGACCGAGTCCGTCAAGTCTTTCCAGGTGCCGCCGACGCCGCGCACGACGGCCTGGCCGCCGAGCTTGCCTTCGGTGCCGACCTCGCGCGCCACGCGCGTCACTTCGCCTGCGAAGGCGTTGAGCTGGTCGACCATCGTATTGATGGTGTCCTTCAGCTCGAGGATTTCGCCGCGCACGTCCACCGTGATCTTCTTCGAGAGGTCGCCGCCCGCGACCGCCGTCGTCACCTCTGCGATGTTGCGGACCTGCGCGGTCAGGTTCGAAGCCATCGAGTTGACGCTCTCCGTCAGGTCCTTCCAGGTGCCGGCGACGCCGAGCACGTTGGCCTGGCCGCCCAGCCGTCCTTCTGTCCCGACCTCGCGCGCGACGCGCGTCACTTCGCCCGCAAACGCGTTGAGCTGGTCGACCATCGTGTTCAGCGTTTCCTTCAGCTGAAGGATCTCGCCCGACACGTTCACCGTGATCTTCTTGGAGAGGTCGCCGCCGGCGATCGCGGTGGCAACGTCGGCGATGTTGCGGACCTGCGCAGTCAGGTTCGACGCCATGAAGTTGACGTTGTCGGTGAGGTCCTTCCAGGTGCCGGCCACGCCGGGCACCTGGGCCTGGCCGCCGAGCTTGCCCTCGGTGCCGACCTCGCGCGCGACCCGCGTCACTTCCGAGGCGAACGAGTTGAGCTGGTCCACCATGGTGTTGATGGTGTCCTTCAGCTCCAGAATTTCGCCGCGCACGTCCACAGTGATCTTGCGCGACAGGTCGCCGCGCGCCACGGCCGTCGTCACGTTGGCGATGTTGCGCACCTGCGCGGTCAGGTTGCCGCACATCGCGTTGACGGAATCGGTGAGGTCCTTCCAGGTGCCGGCCACGCCGGGCACGATCGCCTGGCCGCCGAGCTTGCCGTCGGTGCCGACTTCGCGCGCCACGCGCGTCACTTCGGAGGCGAAGGAGCGCAGCTGGTCCACCATCGTGTTGATGGCTTCCTTGAGCTGAAGGATCTCGCCGCGGACGTCCACGGTGATCTTCTTCGACAAGTCGCCGTTGGCGACCGCGATCGTCACCTCGGCGATGTTGCGAACCTGGTTGGTCAGGTTGTTCGCCATCGAGTTGACGCTCTCGGTGAGGTCCTTCCAGACGCCGGTCACCTCCGGCACCTGGGCCTGGCCGCCGAGCTTGCCCTCGGTGCCGACCTCGCGCGCCACACGCGTCACCTCGGAGGTGAACACGCCGAGCTGCTTGATCATGGTGTTGACGATGTTGGCCGACTGCAGGAATTCACCCCGCAGCGGCCTTCCGTCGACGTCGAGCTTGACGGTCTGCAGCAGGTCGCCTTGCGCCACCGCCGCGACCGCGCGCGTCACCTCGCGGGTCGGCCACAACAAATCGTCGATCAGCGTGTTGACCGAGCCTTCCATGTCGGCCCAGGAGCCGGAGGCGAGGCCGAACTTGACGCGCTGGCGGGTCTTGCCCTCGCGCCCCACTACCTGGCCGACCAGCTCGAGCTGCTGCGCCATGCGCTGGTTGGCCGCGATGATTTCATTAAAAGTGTCGGCAATCTTGCCGTCGATGCCGAGATAATCGCCGCTCATCCGCACCGAGAAGTCGCCGCTGCGCATCGCCTGTAGGGCGAGCAGCAATTCCGCCCGGGAATCTGGGTCCGACATATCGCTGTTTTTTGGCTTTGGGACGCGACGACCGGAGCGTGATGCAGTTCCGGGATCGAGGTCGCTCATACTGATTCCCCCGCAGGCGTCGGCCGAATCCAGGCGTACGCGTTTGGTCAAAATAGAGCGTCAGCCTAATTCGAAATCAAGCGCCAAGGTGCGGCGCGCGAATATGGAACCTGCCTTGCTCAGCCCGACGTTAGTAACGTCCATCCCCCGAGTTGGTTCCATGTCAGGTTCAGAGATTCGGCCTTGGCCCCGCGGCGCCTATGCCGCTCGGAACGGACCGGCAGCCCCACGGTTAGCCAGCAAAGACAGGAGCACGCAAATGAAAGCTGGACTGGCTGCGCTTATCGCCATCTTGTTTGCCGGAGCGGCCCTCGCCCAGGGCGGCGAGCCCAGCGGTCGTGGGGCCGTGACCGGCGATCCCGCCGCAAGCTCGGCGACGCCCCGTGCCGATACGCCGACCACGGGGACGGCCAACCGGTCGAACCCCAGCGGCAGCGGCACTTCGACCTCCGGCGGTAAGGACGACAATGGCGATGGAGGCCGGGACAAGATGCCTGAGAGCAACCGGACGGTGCTTCCGGAAAGTCAGCAACGTCCGAAGGAGAAGTAAAGGCAACTACTTGTCCGCCATGGTGCGCTCGGCGGCCTTGACCTGTGCGCGCAGCAGCGGCAGCTGTTCGCGCGCGAAAGCTGCAAGCGCGGCATTGTCCGGCGCCTTCAGATAGCGTTCGAGCAGCTCGATGGTCGCTTCATATTCGGGAATCTGCGAGGCGTAAAAGCTTCTGACGTAGGTGGGTCCGTCCGAAGTTTCAGGCTCGACCAGGCTTGCGCTGGCCGACGCCGTCTTGCTGGCGCGCGGCTCCGCACCGATCGTCTCCTGGATCTGTTTGAGCGCCTTGTCGCGCTTGGCCGCTTCTTCGGCGCGCAATGCGGCAAGATTCTTGACCTCCGCATTGCCCTTCAGGTCGGTGCTTTCCAACAGGCCTTGCTGGAAGCGGCTGAAGGCGTAGAGGCCGCTGATGACGTCGGTTGCGGTCGGCGGCGTGCGATCGCCAAGCTTACGTTCGCCCGTGCTGTCGGCAAGTGCTGCGGAGCTGATGAATGCCAGGATGATCGCGACAAAGATTCGAATCGCTATCAACGAACGATCAGACGCCAAGTTCCCGAACGTTACGATGTCGTAAGGGCATTGCGACCACGGAGTTCCGTCCCCACGTCATTCTGCATGAAACAGTCTGACATTTTCAGGGATAACGCCGACAACTGTCTTCAGCTCGCCGAGCGAGCGGAAGGGCGACCCGCTTACAAACGCTATTCACGCATGGCGGACGCCTGGACGGCGCTTGCGAAGGAACAGGATTGGCTCGACGGGGAAATCCCGCCGCTCACGGTCCATCTCCCCCAGAAGCAGGACAGGTAGGCGCCTGTGCAGCCGTGTGTGAGTCCGCGCACGGAATGCAAGAGACCGGTCCAGGATCATCCGTGAACGGTCCATCGCATTGATTTTCGATTCCAGAAGGAGGTTTGCAATGGCTCCACGTCTGGCTCTTGTGTCACTGATCCTCGCTTTTGGCGTTTCAGTCGCGTTCGCGACGGTCACGACGGTACGGCAGGTGCATCTGGAAAAGGCATCGACTGCGGTCCACGCGGCCCACAGTTAGCGGCGATCTCTCTGCACCGGAACAATCGACGGGCCTGCGCGTAACCGCTTCGAACATCAAGAGAGGCGAGAGCAGATCATGGCCCATTCCGACCACGGTATCGTCAAGGACAAGCGGGGGGAGGAGCAGCCGCGCGACAAGCAGCGTGCGCAATCTGTGCACAAGAGCGATCCCAAGGGCTCGCCCACGCGGGAGGCGACGCGCGATCCCAAGCTGAACGACGAGAGCAAGACGCCGGGCTCCGGTGCGATGCCTGACGGATCAAGCGACGCTACGGGGTAGCCGTCACAAGGAACGAATCCCCGCGCGAAGAGTCGACGGATTGCTTCCGGTTGTCATGCCCCCGGTGCGCCGGAAGCAATCTCCAAGGACGGCCTCGGCACCCCTGTGCCGGGGCCGTTTGCTTGGGCGAACGGCTCTGCGGATTATTTCTCGGCCTCGCCCTCTGGATCTCCCTGGATGTGTCCGTCGGGTCCGCGGCCGAATACGCCAAAACTGCTGGACTTCACGCCGGCTGCCGCATCGACGCCCGCCGCGGCCAAGCCGAACTTGAGCAGTTCGCGAACCGCGGCAGCTCGCGTCGGCATGCGATGCTTGAATCGGAAATCATCGATGGCGGCCAGCTCTTCCGGCGAGAGCATGACCTGAAGACGCTCGGCGCGAAGGTCGTTCATGGTCGATCACGCAAATTGAGCAAGTTGAGTAGCTTACTCAACCGCCGACCTCCAAGTAAGTTCCACAAGTGGCGGAAGAATCCCTAAGTGAGTAGGAAAGGACAGCAAAATCAATGCGTTAATATTGAAACGACTCGCACGCTGGTGCATTTCCCTGGAAAGGGAGAAAGGCCATGACGGACGAGGTCAGGTTACCCCGCAAACTTTCCGAAGAAGCGGAAACCCAGAAGCCGGTACGTCCGAGCCTTCAGAAGGTCATTGAGGACATCGAGCGTTGGGCGAACAGCCCGGGCCTGCAGCCACCGAGGACGGACGATGCGAAGACGCTCTGAGCCACACACATTCGAGCAACGCCTCGACGCCCAGAGGCAGCGGCTCCAGCATGAGATCGCGAGACTGCCGGACGGGCAGCAACGCGAGTCCGTCGTTGCGCGCCTCGAACAGCTCCAGACTGCCGCCGAGATGCACGACTTCCTGATGCTGCGGCAGGAAATTTCAGCTCCGCGCTGATCGTGCCCCATGTTGGGCCGGCGCGTGGCCTGAGGTGGTGCGAAGCTTCCGCCGCATCCACCATGACGACACGGACACCAGGGCCCAGGCCAGGATGGCGGCGGCGAAGGCTCCGATGATGCTCGTCGATACCAGGACATAGAACGTCGCCGCGAACGCTGCGAGGCCCATGCTTCCGAGGCCGGCGCCCGCTGCGTCCAATGCCGCGGCCTGTTGTCCGCGTCTTCGCCCGCTGAGGCCGGCTTTCTCCTTGGCCCGGCGCTCATGACTTTCGATCAGCGTCGCGCTGGCGCAGAAGATCGCGGGAAGCGCGAGAAACAGCCCTCCGATCGCGACGCCGAAATAGCGGCCGATGAGTCCTGTTGCGACAGTCGCGAGGCCGCCGAGAACGAAACGCACCGCGTATTCGTACCAATGCGTCTGCTTGAGCGCGGATGTCGACAGCTTGATCAGCATCAGGCGGCCCCTCCGAAACCGGCGAGCAGGCCGAAGGAGACGGCAAGCCAAACGACAAATGCAAGGATGGTCGCCGGCAGCGCTCCGAGACGAAATCTCATCAGAAGATGGCAGACGACGACGCTGTAGCAGCCGAGGGCGACCGCGCCGTAGATCATGGTCCAGCTCTCGGCCGCGGCATAGTGCGGGCCGTGCTGAACGACCGCAATGCCAAGTGTGGCGAGAGCGACCGACGGCGCGGCGCCGAGCAGCCCGCCAAAGCTCTTGGGCTTAAGCATGTCGCCGACGATCGCGAACATGGAGACGATCAGGCCACCGGCAACGAAACGCACGAGATATTCCGTCATGGCCGTGCCCGCTGCCGCGACCCTGCCAGCGTGAACGGTCTGAAGGCTCGCTCGACCAGGACGCCGAGAGTGAAGCCCGCCACCACGTCGCTGGCCCAATGCGCGAGCAGCGCCACGCGCGTCAAGCACAATGTCACGGCCGTGGCGCGGACCAGGCGGCGCAGAGCCGGCGGCAACAAGCTGGCGGCCGAGGCGAGGGCGCCCATGTGCACGGCGTGACCTGAAGGGAAGGCATCGTGAGGTTGCCCCGAATAGGGAACGCCGCGCCGGTGTCCGCCCACTGTCAGCCGGTCCGGTCGCGTCTGGTCGAACAGGGACTTCAGGATATGCGGCAGCACGGCTGTGGCCACCGATACGATCAGGACATGATCGGCGATCCGACGCTTCTGCGGTTCCTGCAGTCGTGTGTAGAGCCATCCCACCGTTGCCAGCGCGACGAGCACATGCTCGTCGGCGCCCCAAGTCATTGCCTGGGCGGCCTGCTCGAGCCCCAAGTTGGTGTTGTGTGCGATCTCGTCTGCGATCGCCGTGTCCATCCGCGTGGGTTTGACGGTTACGAGAGCCATCGGTCAGCCGGCGACATTTCCTCCATGACAGTTTTGTAAAGGCTGGGAGACAAAGATGGTTCCTGAGTTCCGACGCCGTGGCCTTCGCTAAGGCTGTCCGGATCCGCCGGCCGAGCCATACACTTGCCCTGTCGCATAGCTGGCGTCGGCCGCGGCAAGCTGCACGTAGATCGAAGCCAGCTCGACAGGCTGGCCGGGACGGCCGAGCGGTGTCATGCCGCCGAATTTTTCCAGCTTCTCCATGGTCGCGCCGCCGGAGACCTGGAGCGGTGTCCAGATTGGCCCGGGCGCAACCCCGTTGACGCGGATACCCTTGGGACCGAGCTGTTTCGCCAGCGACTTCACGTAGTTCATCGTCGCCGCCTTGGTCTGCGCATAGTCGTAGAGTTCTGGGGAGGGGTCGTAAGCCTGCACAGAGGTCGTGCCGATGATGCAGGAGCCGGGTTTGAGATGCGGCAGCGCCGCCTTGATGATCCAGAACGGCGCGTAGATGTTCGTCTTCATAGTTGCATCGAAGTCCTCCGACGAGACATCGAGGATAGAGTCGCGCGTCTGCTGCCGCGCCGCGTTGTTGACGACGATGTCGAGTCCGCCGAGGGCTTGCACGGCTTGCTCGACCAGCCGCTTGCAAAAGGCTTCGTCCTTGAGGTCTCCGGGAATCGCAACTCCGGTGCGGCCTTCCTTCTTGATCAGCGCGATCACCTCCTGCGCATCCGGCTCTTCCGCGGGCAGATAGTTGATGGCGACGTCGGCGCCTTCGCGCGCATACGCGATTGCGGCAGCGCGGCCCATGCCGGAATCACCGCCGGTGATCAGGGCCTTGCGGCCGGCGAGCCGGCCAGAGCCCTTGTAGCTGGTCTCGCCATGATCCGGTCGCGGCTCCATCTTGCTGGCAAGTCCCGGCCAGGCCTGCGACTGTTTCTTGAACGGCGGCTTCGGATAACGGCTGACGGGATCGATCAACGCCTGCTCGGCCATGGACGTATCTCCTTTCGCTGTGGATGGCAGTGAAGCCGCCGCGAGCGTTGCGCTCGCGGCGTGGACGACGTGCCGGCGGGACAGTGAGGTGTTGCTGGGATTTGACATCATGCTCTCCGCGATGGTCGAAGCTCAATGCGCGGAGGCGGTTGTCGTTGCTAAGCGAAGGACGCCGGCGCGCCGGCGTCCCTCGGCAATGCGTTACTTGGTCTGACCGACGTTCGGCGCCTTGCCGAGCTCCTTGGCCATCTCGAGGTGGTGCTTCAGGGCCGGCACCGTCTTGCCGGCCCAATCCTTCAGCGCGGCGTTGTCGCCGCCCTTGGCGTAGCGCTCGAACAGCGAGACGGCGTCCTCATGGGCGCTGACCTGGTAGGAATTGTAATCCGAGCTGAAGTCCTTGCCTGTCGCATTCTTGAGCTTGTCGAGCTTGCTCTGATGCGAGCTGTCGAGCGCGGTCGGGAGGGTCGCCTTGACCTTGCCGTCATTCACCAGCCCCTTGAGCTCGGTGCTGGTCTTGGTGTGATCGGTCACCATCTGCTGCGCGAAGCTCTTCTCCTGCGCATTTCCCTTCTGCTCGGCGAGCTTGCTCGATTCGATCTCGAACATGTCGCTAATGGCGACCTGCTTGACGAAATCCTCCGTGGAGGGCGAGACACCGAGCGCCGAATTGACGCCGGTCTTTTCGCCCAGGGATTGCGCCAGTGCGGGGCCTGCGAGAAGCATGCAAGCAATGGCGATGATGGTACGTTTCATGGTCCGGTCCCTTCACTTGATCGCGCGGCCATCCGCCGCGCCATATTGCGCCGATCAACACCCTGCAAAGGCCGAGGTTCCTAACGGCTAATCCGTGGGATTGCGCCCCGTTCGCGGATTGATGGGATCGGTCGGCTTGCGTCGAAGCCGCTCCGGTAGGAACGGCTCGGCCGGTGTGGCGGTGGCGTCGGCGCGCACGTCGGCATGGCGCTGCGCCCGCTCATGCGGCGTGCGGTTGTCGTTGATCTGCCGCTTGACGTCGAGGCCTCCGACCGGATCGTTGACGCCGTGCTGGATGTCGCGGAAGTCGCTCATGGTTCACCTCATTCCTTTCCGGGCAGAATAGATTCGAACACCTGCCGCGCTGCTCCCTTGATCATCCCGCTTTCGTTCGGATCGCCCTTCAGCAGCGCGAGCGAGAAATTCTTCGCCTGCTGCAGCGTGATATGCGGCGGCAGCGGCGGCACCTCCGGATCGGTCTTCACTTCCAGCACGACGGGCATCTCGCTCGCCAGCGCCTGTTCCCAGGCCGAGCCGAGCAGCTTTGGGCTGTCGACGAAGATGCCGCGCAGGCCGATCAGCTCGGCGAAGCGCGAATAGGAAACATCGGGAATGCGCTGCGAGGCCTCGAACTTGGGATCGCCGTTGATGATGCGTTGCTCCCAGGTGACCTGGTTGAGGTCTTCGTTGTTGAAGACGCAGACGACGAAGCGCGGATCCCGCCACGAGCGCCAGTATTTCGCGGCCGTGATCAGCTCGGCCATGTTGTTCATCTGCATGGCGCCGTCGCCGACCAGCGCGATCACCGGCCGGTCCGGATGGGCATATTTGGCGGCGAGTGCGTAAGGCACCGCAGCGCCCATCGAGGCGAGGCCCCCCCGAGAGTGACGCCGTCATGCCGCGGCGCATCTTCAGGTCGCGCGCGAACCAGTTGGCACAGGAGCCGGAATCGCTGGTGATGATGGCGCGGTCGGGCAGGCGCGGGGACAATTCCCAGGCGACGAGCTGCGGATTGACGGGCGCGGCCGGCTGATGCGCGCGGTCGTCCAGCGTCTTCCACCATTTTGCGACATCGTCTTCGATGCCCTTGCGCCAGGCGCCGTCGCTCTTGGTTGCGAGCCGTGGCAGCAGCGCGCGCAATGTTTCGGCGGCATCGCCGACGAGGCCGACCTCCATGGGAAAGCGGATCGACATCATGCTGGCGTCGATGTCGATCTGCACACCGCGCGCTGCGCCTTCCTTGGGCAGGAATTCCGCATAGGGAAAGGCGGAGCCGACCATCAGCAGCGTGTCGCACTCCATCATCATGTTGTAGCTGGGCTCGGTGCCGAGCAGGCCGATTGAGCCGGTGACCCAGGGCAGGTCGTCGGGCAGCGCGGCCTTGCCGAGCAGCGCCTTGGCGCAGCCGGCCGACAGCCGGTCGGCGACCGCGATGACTTCGTCGGTGGCGCCAAGCGCGCCGGCGCCGACGAGCATCGCAACCTTCTTGCCGGCATTGAGGACGTCGGCCGCGCGGTCGAGATCGGCGTCCCGGGGCATGATTCTGGGCGCGCTATAGCCGATGCCGGAATGCAGCGTGCCGTGAGCGCGGGGCGGGTCCTCGTAGGTCTCTTCCTGCAGGTCGTTGGGCAGGATGATCACGGTCGGGGTCCGCCGCGCCAGCGCGATCCGCACCGACCGATCGATCAGGTGCCGCACTTGTGCGGGCGAGGAGGCCTGCATGACATAGGCGCCGGCGACGTCCTTGAACATCGAGAGAAGATCAAGTTCCTGCTGATAATGGCCGCCCAGCGCATTGCGAGCCTGCTGGCCGACGATCGCCAGCACCGGTTGGTGATCGAGCAATGCATCATAGAGACCAGTGACGAGATGCGAGGCACCGGGACCGGAGGTCGCGATGCAGACGCCGAGGTCACCTGAAAATTTCGCGTAGGCGCTCGCCATGAACGCCGACATCTCCTCGTGCCGCGCCTGGACGAACCCGATCTTGCCTTCCGCCCGGTTCATGGCGCCGAACACGCCGTTGATGCCGTCGCCGGGGTAGCCGAAGATATGACGCACGCCCCATTGATGCAGGCGCTGAACGATGAAGTCGGAGACGGTCTGGGACATGCGGGCGGCTCTCTTGGTTGCGGCCTCGTCAGAGAACCGGTTGTCTGTGGCGATGTTCCCAAGCTCTTGCGGAACACGCGCCGGAACGATCACTCACCCCTTGCGGTTGATTCACAAATGGCTGAATGGAGAATGACGATGCTGAATCAGGGCGAACTGGACCGCAACGAGATGGGCCGGCTGATCGGAAGCGACAAGGTCGAAGGAACAGCCGTCTACGGCGCCGATCGGAACAAGATCGGCTCGATCGAACGGGTCATGATTGACAAGATCAGCGGTAAGGTCTCTTACGCGGTGCTTGGTTTCGGCGGCTTTCTCGGCCTCGGCAATGATCACTATCCATTGCCTTGGCAGTCGCTGAAATACGACACCGAACTCGGCGGCTACGTTACTGCGATTACCGCCAAGGATCTGGAAGGCGCGCCGAAATACGGCGAGAAGACCGAGTGGAACTGGGGCGACGATGCCGCCGTCCGCGGGATCAATGCCTATTACGGTGTCCCCTTCGCGTAACGAAAGGACGATCCTATGAGCAAGGAACGACCCACTGACGATCCCCGGCAGCAGAGCGACTGGGGTTCGCACAGGCAAACGGACAAGCCCTGGAAGGGCAATCCAGAGAAGGAACAGGGATCGGACGAGGTGAAACCCGATCTCGAGAAGTGGCACGAGACCAAGACGCACTGAAGCGCGCTCCTTTACACGATATCATCGAGAAGTGCGGCGCCGGTGCCGCGCTTCTTTTTTGCGCACCGCATTCACGAAAGGCAGAGGCGCTTGAGCACCAGGGAACCATGGTTCTGCACTGCGGTTGGGCTCCCGGTGCGCAAGCACGTTCAAGTTGCTTGCTGCCGTCAGCCCGAGAATAGGTGCCAGCGTGGATGCTCAAACCCGGGAGCGTAGGCCGTCTGTGGAGCAGCCGCAGAAGGCGAAGGAAGCTCCGACATTCAATCCCGATCAGGTTCGCGGCGGCGAAGATAAGCCGGACAAGCCGACGCCGTCGTTGCGCGACCGGCTCCGCGAGCATTGGCTGCTTGCGACCGTCGGCGTCCTTGTGCTGATTGCGGCGCTGATCGGCGGTCTGCTTTATTGGCTTGATGTTCGGCACTACGAGTCCACCGATGACGCCTTCGTTGCCGCGCGCAGCTTTTCGGTCGCCTCCAAGGTCGGCGGCTACGTGACCGATATCCCTGTCACCGACAATCAGCACGTCAAGGCCGGCGATCTCCTGGCCAAGATCGACGAGCGCGACTACCGGATCGCGATCGAGCAGGCCGACGCGCAGGTCGCGGTCTCCAAGGCGAATATCGACAATGTCGAGGCGCAGATCGTCTCGCAGGAGGAGCAGATCAAGCAGGCCCAAGCCCAGCTCGAGCAGGCGCAAGCCCAGCTTCAGTTCGCGCAGGAGGAGTTCAAGCGCGCCGAAGAGCTGGTCGAGAAAGGCGCCGGCACCGTGCAGCGCCAGCAGCAGACCCGGTCCGATCTCCAGGCGCAGCAGGCCAACACGGAGCGCGCGAAGACTGCGGTCACCGCAGCCCAACTCGGCATCAAGACGCTGCAAGCGCAGCGCGAAGGCGCCAAGGCGCAGCTCGCGCAATCGCAGGCGCAGCTCGACCAGGCCAGGCTGAACCTGCAATACACCAGCGTCGTCGCGGCGCAGTCCGGCCGCGTGGTCAAGCTCTCGGGCGCCAAAGGCACGTTCGTCACGGCCGGTCAGAGCCTGATGATGTTCGTGCCCGACGAGGTCTGGATCGTCGCCAATTACAAGGAAACCCAGCTGAGTGACATGCGGCCGGGCCAGCCGGTCGAGATTCGCATCGATGCCTATCCCGGCCGCAAGCTGACCGGCCACGTCGAGTCCGTGCAGCCCGGCTCGGGCACGGCCTTCAGCCTGCTGCCGGCCGAGAATGCCACGGGCAATTACGTCAAGGTGGTGCAGCGCGTGCCGGTGAAGATCGTCGTCGACAATTGGCCGCCCGATTTGCCCGTTGGTCCCGGCATGTCGGTCGTGCCCTGGACCAGGGTGCGATGACGGATGCCACGCAAGGCGGCGCGTCCGCCGGCGGATGGTCGCCGGAGCGGTCGGCCGCGGGCGGGCACAATCCCTATCTGATCGCCTTCGTGGTCTCGATCGCGACCTACATGGAGGTGCTCGATACCACCATCGCCAACGTCGCATTGCGCCACATTGCCGGCAGCCTCGCGGTTGGCATCGACGAGAGCACCTACGTCATCACCAGCTATCTCGTGGCCAACGCCATCGTGCTGTCGATCTCGGGCTGGCTGTCGACGGTGATCGGCCGCAAGCGCTTCTACATGATCTGCGTTGCGACCTTCACGCTGGCCTCGCTGCTCTGCGGCTTCGCCTGGAATCTGGAATCGCTCGTGCTATTCCGCATTCTGCAGGGCCTTGGCGGCGGCGGCATGGCGACCAGCGAGCAGGCGATCCTCGCTGACTCCTTTCCGCCGCATAAGCGCGGCCAGGCTTTCGCCATCTACGGCGTGGCCGTCGTGGTCGCGCCGGTGATCGGCCCGACGCTCGGCGGCTGGATCACCGACACCTACACCTGGCACTGGGTGTTCCTGATCAACGTCCCCATGGGATTGCTGTCGCTGTTCCTGGTCGGCTCGCTGGTCAAGGAACCATCTGGTGCGGAGGAGGAGAGGCAGAAGCTGCTCAGCAAGGGCCTGCGTGTCGACTATGTCGGCTTCGCTCTCGTCGCGATCGGGCTCGGCTCGCTCGAATTCGTGCTCGATGAAGGCCAGCGCAAGGACTGGTTCGGATCGAACATGATCGTCGTCTTCGCGGTGCTTGCGGCCGTGTCGCTGCTCGCGCTGATCCCGTGGGAATTGTCGCGCAAGGATCCCATCGTGGATCTTCGCCTGCTCGGCCGGCGTCAGTTCGCCGCCTGTTTCCTGGTCATGCTCGCCACCGGCGCGGTGCTGATCTCGACCACCCAGCTTCTGCCGCAGTTGCTCCAGACCGAGCTGAACTACACGGCCATGCTGGCCGGACTTGCGCTGTCGCCGGGCGGTATCGCAACGTTGGTGCTGATGCCGGTGGTGGGGCGCCTCGTCAGCACGGTACAGCCGAAATACCTCATCATGTTCGGCGCCGCGATCGTCGCCTTCTCGATGTGGCATCTCACTGGACTCACGGGCGATATCACCTACGGCTACGCGGCGCTGTCGCGCATCTTCCTCGCGCTCGGTCTTCCCTTCCTGTTCCTGCCGGTGACGACCGCCTCCTATGACGGCATCCCGCCCGACAAGACCAACCAGGCCTCGGCGCTGATCAATGTCGCTCGCAACATCGGGGGTTCGATGGGTGTCGCGCTGGCGCAGACCATGCTGGCGCAACGCCAGCAATTTCACCAGAGCAGGCTGGTCGAGCACGCCGCGCCGTCCGATCTCGGCTACCAGCAGACCATCGACGCGATGACGCGTTACTTCCAGGCGCAGGGCTCGAATGCAAGCGACGCCGCCGCGCAGGCGGTGGCCTGGGTCGGCAAGACCTTGCAGCGGCAGGTCGACCTGCTCGCCTATATCGATGTGTTCTGGACGCTCGCGATCGTCGCGCTGCTGATGGTTCCCACCGCAGCCGTGCTGCGCCGGATCGATCTGAGCGCGCCGGCGCGCGGGCATTGAGGTTGCCGCTGCTGTCATTGCGAGCGCAGCGACTTGTCCGCCGAAGCCTTTGGCAAAGGCGGAAGCAATCCAGGCTGTCTCGGCGGAGGATTCTGGATTGCTTCGTCGCAAGGGCTCCTCGCAATGACGGTTAGTGAGGTTCGCCTGCCTCCCTCACCCGACCGCCTCGTGTCGCCCCGGTCCCGCATGCACATGTACCTGCTTCGCATGCAGCACCTCGCCGCATTCCGAGCACACCATCACGGGGTCGAACAGCTTGCCGCAAGTCTTGTGCTCGTGCAGCATCGGGCGGCCGCGCTCGTCGCCCATATGGGCGTCGCCCCAATGCACCATCGCCATGATGATCGGGTAGAGGTCGAGGCCCTTCTGGGTGAGGATGTATTCGTAGCGCTTGGGCGCATCGGAATAGGGCACGCGGCGCAGGATGCCGAAACGGACCAGCTTCTTCAGCCGCTCCGAGAGCAGGTGCCGGGTGATCTGGAGGGAGGACTGGAACGCCTCGAACCGCCGCACGCGCAAGAAGCACTCGCGCAGGATCAGCAGGGTCCAGCGGTCGCCGATCACCGCGATGGTGCGAGCAAGCGAGCAGGTTTCTTCGTCCAGCGTGTCCCATTTCATGTGCGGTCTCCGCGGGCAATCAGTCTGAAAAAAGAACTGACTTGAAGGGTCAGGACAATTCGTCGTGGAAGCTAACATTTACCCATGGGGTTTGACAGTTCTATTTTAGAACTATAGCCTTCGGGGCACTGCGCGCTTGCCACGCCCACGGCGCGGCTCATCGGAGGAGGCGACCTTGCCCAAGCGAAACGCCACTGCCGCCGTCATCGGGGCCGGAGATTTCATCGGCTCGGAGATCGCCAAGAAATTCGCCGCTGAAGGCTTTACCGTCTTCGCCGGCCGTCGCAATGGCGACAAGCTCGCGCCGCTGGTGAAGGATATCGAAGCTGCCGGTGGTGAGATCCATGCGCGCTCGCTCGATGCGCGCAAAGAGGACGAAGTCATTGCCTTCCTCGATGATGCCGACAAGCACGCGCCGTTGGATGTCTGCATCTTCAACGTCGGCGCCAACGTCAATTTCCCGATCCTCGACACCACCGAGCGCGTGTTCCGGAAGGTATGGGAGATGGCCTGCTATTCCGGCTTCCTGGCGGGCCGCGAAGCGGCGCGGCTGATGCTGCCGCACGGCGGCGGCAACATCTTCTTCACCGGCGCCACCGCGTCCTTGCGCGGCGGCAGCGGCTTTGCCGCTTTCGCCAGCGCCAAGTTCGGCCTGCGTGCGGTGGCCCAGGCGATGGCGCGCGAGCTCGGGCCCAAGAACATCCACGTCGCTCACCTCATCATCGATTCCGGCGTCGACACCGAATGGGTGCGCCAGCGCCGGCTTGAGGCGCTCGGGCCGAATGCGCTGGACAATCCCGATCTCCTGATGCCGCCATCCTCGGTCGCCGACGCCTATTGGCAGCTCTACCAGCAGCCGAAGAGCGCCTGGACCTTCGAGATGGAGATCCGCCCGTTCGGAGAGAAATGGTGACCACGGCACGCGACTACGGTTAGACTGGACCCGACATCAAACGAGGCTTTGGGAGGAACCGACGTGAAGACTGCGATCACCGAACTGTTCGGCATCGAGCATCCGATCATCCAGGGCGGCATGCATTTCGTCGGCTTTGCCGAGCTGGCGGCGGCCGTCTCCAATGCCGGCGGGCTCGGCATCATCACCGGTCTCACGCAGAAGACGCCGGAATTGCTCGCAAAGGAAATCGCGCGCTGCCGCGACATGACCGACAAGCCGTTCGGTGTGAATCTCACCTTCCTGCCGACCTTCGCCGCGCCGCCTTACCCGGAATACATCGCGGCCATCGTTGAGGGCGGCATCAAGGCGGTGGAGACTGCGGGCCGCAGCCCGGAAGCCTACATGCCGGCGCTGAAGGCCGCGGGCATCAAGGTGATCCACAAATGCACCTCGGTCCGTCATTCGCTGAAGGCCGAACGCATCGGCTGCGATGCCGTCAGCGTCGACGGCTTCGAGTGCGGCGGTCATCCCGGCGAGGACGACATACCCAACATGATCCTGCTGCCGCGAGCGGCGGAGGAATTGAAGATCCCGTTCGTTGCCTCGGGCGGCATGGCCGACGGGCGCAGCCTCGTCGCCGCGCTGTCGCTGGGCGCCGCCGGCATGAACATGGGCACGCGCTTCATCGCCACGAAGGAAGCGCCGGTGCATCAGAACGTCAAGAACGCGCTGGTCGCGGCCACCGAACTCGACACGCGCCTCATCATGCGGGCGCTGCGCAATACCGAGCGCGTCCTGAAGAACGCCAATGTCGATCGCCTCATCGAGATCGAGCGCGAGAAGGGCGCCAGCCTGAAGATCGACGACATTCACGATCAGGTCGCCGGCGTCTATCCCAAGATCATGCTGGACGGCCAGATGGACGCGGGGGCCTGGAGCTGCGGCATGGTCGCCGGCCTGATCCACGACATCCCCTCCTGCAAGGAACTCGTCGACCGCATCATGGCCGAGGCCGAGCAGATCATCCGCAGCCGCCTGATGGGGTTCCTGGATGAGACGGGGGCGACGCGAAAGGTCGCGTGACACCGCCAAACTTCTTAACCACGGCGGCATTGACCGCTGGAATTGCGCGCGACGCCTCCTAAATAGGGGTAAATTACCCCTTTCATGATCAATTTCAGGAGGCGTCCGTGGTCCTGAAAAGTGCTTCTTTTGCAATTGCGGTTGCGCTCGTGCTCACAGCGGGCGGCGTTGCGCGTGCCGACGACTACAAGCCCGGCGAATATCTCGGCCTCGATCTCTCCAGGGCCGTGCTGTCGCCGAAGCGGCTCGGCCCGGAGACGCAATTCGCGCCGGTCGCTTTGGAGGCGCGGGGCGGCAACGAGGCGCAAGCGCGCGCCGAGCCGATCGACGTGCCGAAGAAGGTTGCAGCCGAACGCGTGCACGTGCCGCCGCCGAAGGTCGCCCATACCAAGAGCAGCCAGCCTCGTGGCTCGGCGCGCACGAGGCTGTCACATCGACACGGCAATCCGCTCGACGCACAGGCGATGGACACGCGCATCCAGACCTGGCCGTGCCGCTCCGGCGGCATCTGCGACTGGAAGCGCTAGCTCATAGCCGTCATCCCTGCGTCGTAAAACCTTAGGCGCGGAGTCAAGAAACCGTAAGCCGGGAGTCAAGGAGCGCAGGCACCTTCCGTCGTGATTCGACGAAGGTCTCCTGAATGGCATCGCCCCGCGCCCCGCGCGCATGGACCCGGCGACAGTTCCTGGTCCGCTCCGCCTCCAGCCTCGCCATCGCTTCGCTCGCGAAGCCCTCCATTAGCCGCGCGGCGGATCGCCCGCAGATCGCAGGCGGCATCCAGTCCGGCGATGTCTCCGACGGCTCCGCCGTGATCTGGGCGCGCGCTGATCGGCCCGCGCGGATGCAGGTGGAATGTTCGACCGTCGAGAGTTTCAACACCATCATCGCGTCGGTCTCGCGCGATGCGCTGCCTGACGCCGACTTCACGGCAAAGCTTCTGCTGAACGATCTGCCGCCCGGTCAGGACATCTTCTATCGCGTCCGCTTCGACGACATCGCAACCGGCATCGCCGGCGAAAGCCGCGTCGGACATTTCCGCACCGCGCCGGCAACTGGCCAGTCGATCTCGTTCCTGTGGTCCGGCGACACCGCGGGGCAGGGCTGGGGCATCGACGTCTCGCGCGGCGGCTATCGCAGCTATCGCACCATGCGCGACAACCGTCCGGACTTCTTCATCCACTCCGGCGATCACATCTACGCCGACTGCACGATACCTGCCGAACAGAAGCTGCCGAACGGCGAGACCTGGCGCAACCTCGTTACCGAGGAGAAATCCGAGGTCGCGCAGACGCTGGCGCAGTTCCGCGGCAATTACAAATACAACCATCTCGACGAACATTTTCGCGCCTTCCATGCGGAGGTGCCGATGTTCGCGCAGTGGGATGATCACGAGGTCACCAACGACTGGTCGCCGACCGGCAGCTACGATACCGCCGGTTATGAGGACGACGGCACGCCGCTCTTGGTCGCGCGCGCCCGCCGCGCCTTCTTCGACTTCATGCCGATCCGCGACATCGCCGCGCGGCAAGGCCGGGTTTATCGCAAGATCGCTTACGGCCCGCTGCTCGACGTCTTCATGATCGACATGCGCAGCTATCGCGATGGCACATGGAACAAGGGCGACGACCATCGCGGCTGGATCCTCGGCGCCGAGCAACTCGCCTGGCTCAAGCGCGAGCTTGCCGCCTCGCGCGCGACCTGGAAGGTGATCGCGGCCGACTTGCCGATCGGCCTCATCAGCCTGGACGCCGTTGCGCTCGGCAACGGGCTGCCCGATCGGCGCGAGCACGAGATCGCCGACCTGCTCGGCTCCATCAAGCACGCCGGCATTCGCAACATCGTCTGGCTCACGGCCGACATGCACTACACTGCCGCGCATTACTACGATCCCAGCAAGGCGCAATTCCAGGATTTCGAGCCGTTCTGGGAGTTCGTCTCCGGCCCGCTCCACGCCGGCACCTGGGGCCCCGGCGAGCTCGATGACACCTTCGGCCCGGTCGCGATGTACCAGCACGGCTGCAGGGCCGAGCAGGGCGAGAACCTGGCGCCCTGCTTCGGCTTGCAGTTCTTCGGCCGTGTCGACATCGACGGCGCGTCCGGGGTGATGACGGTGACCTTGAAGGACGTCGACAACCGCGACCTCTGGTCGGTCGATATCGTGCCGCAGCCGCAGCCGCAGCCGCGCCCGGCCGTGGTGGCACAGCATTCGTGAGGATCGGGAAGTTCTCTCGGCATCGTCATGGCCGGGCTTGACCCGGCCATCCACGACTTGCCGCACGGCACGAAGAACGTGGATGCCCGGGGCCTTCGCCACGCCGAAGCGGCTCGGCCGCGCAGGCGGGACAAGCCCGGGCATGACGGGCGGGAAGTTCCTAACCCGATCTTGATTGGCCCCGCCGCGCCTTTCACGCTACCATCGCTGCTCCCGCCACTTCTTTTCCATCACCGAAGAGTCTGTCGCCGCGGCCTCACCGCGCCTCTGGCGGGATGAATGATGTCAGGAGCTGTTTCATGGACCATTTGAAGACACAGGGCATCAGCATGCCCAAGCTCGGCCTCGGCACTTTCCGCATGCAGGGCGATGCCTGCCGTGCCGCGGTCGAGAGCGCGCTCGCGCTCGGCTATCGTCATATCGACACCGCCGAGATGTACGCCAATGAGGAGCCGATCGGCTCGGCCATCGCCGCCTCGCGCGTGCCGCGCGGCGAGCTCCACGTCACCACCAAGGTCTGGCACGAGAATCTCGGCCCGGATGCGATCCGGCGCGCCTTCGATGCCAGCCTGAACAAGCTCCGGCTCGACCATGTCGACCTCTATCTCGTGCACTGGCCCTCGACATCCGCGAACTGGGGTGCGGTGTTCGAAACTCTGATGAAGTTGAAGCAGGAAGGGCGCACGCGAGCCATCGGTGTCGCCAATTTCACCACGGCGCTACTCAAGATCGCGGTCGAGGAGATCAAGGCGCCGATCGCCTGCAATCAGGTCGAATATCACGCCATGCTCGATCAGTCGAAGCTGCTGGCTTATCTCGAGGCCAAGTCGATCCCGCTGGTTGCCTATTGTCCGCTGGCGCAAGGACGTTTCGCGACCGATCCGGTGCTGGCTGAAATCGGTAGCAGGCACGACGCGACCGCAGCGCAGGTCGCGCTGAAATGGCTGCTCGACCAGGACGGCGTTGCTGCGATCCCGAAGGCGTCGCGCCGAGAGAGCCAGAAGGCCAATCTCGATGCGCTGAAGATCACGCTCGACGATGCCGACCGCAACAAGATCGCCGCGCTGGCAAAGGACAAGCGCTGCGTCAATCCAGGCTTCGCGCCGGCCTGGGACTAGAGCCCGACGCGCAAAGGAAATGGCCCCGCGAGGGGCCATTTCCATGTTGCGTTACGCCTTAGTCCCAGTGGTGATGGCGGTGGCTGCGCTTGATCACGACGACCTTGTTGCCGCGATGATGCCCGCGATGCCAGCCGTGATCATGATGCCTGCGATATTCAGCGCGGGCGCCGTACGGGCCGTGGTGATGATGGTGGTAGCCGCCGCTGCGCTTGATCACCACCGTTTCCGCACTTGCCACTGTCGGTGCTGCGATCACGAGCGCACCCAGAGCCGCAACCACCAAACCAAGTTTCTTCATGATGTACTCCTCCAATTCGAATGCAAATCTAAACCGCGCATTCGGGCGAACGTTCCGGAGGAACGGGAAGAGAATTCTGAACAGGCGTTCAGGTGGTTAATCGCAGCGTTGCTGCGCCGGCGTTGGCGCGCCGGTTGCAACGAATTTGCCGTCCCTGATCGTGTACTCGCCGCGCTCGCTGCGATTGTAGACTGCGCGCAAGCTGCCGTCCTTCTGCAACAGTAGCCCGAATTCGCGCGTCTGATGCAGCGAAGGGAAGAACACCATCACATTGAGCAGACCTTCGGCGTTGACCGTGGCGGATACGACCTCGCTCTCGTCTTTGGTGTCGCCGAAATTACGCCGATACATGACCCGGCCGTCCTTCCTGGTTTCGTAAGTCAGGAGCGCGCCCTTGTCCCGGTCGGGCCGGGCCGCGCAGTCGACCGCCCAGGAGCCGAGCAGGCCCCATTGCTCAACGGTCGCAGCCAATGTTTCGGCGCGCGCCGTGGACGCGAGTGCGACCCACAGCAGCAAAGCCGCGGTCCAGCGGCTCAAACAACCCGTCATATCCTGGTAAGCCCCGCCTCGAAGAATTCCAAAGTGTAGCATCCCCCGCCGGGTCGTCCACGCCGACTGCCGATCGCGCGCGAATTTGATCCGCGTCAAATGAGGCCGGCCCCATCCAGGCTAGGATGCGCTTCTCAAGGCGAAGCGTGGATGGACCGATGCTGAATCAAGTCATGGATCTTGTGGGCGAAGTGCTCCCGGGGAGCTGCGCGGTGCCGCCTTATTCCGAAACCGCGTTTCTGGCCGAGCTCGGCGATCGCCTGCGGTCCTCGCGTACGCGCTGCGAGCTGTCGCGCCGCGAGCTCGCCCGCCGCTCCGGGATTTCCGAGCGCTACATCGCCCAGATCGAGGTGGGCAAGGGCAACGTCTCGATCGTCCTGTTGTTGCGTCTGGCCGCCGCGATCCACCGCAGCCAGCCCCAGGCGGCCTGATCGGGCATGATCCGGACCCGAAGGGCCGCGTCAGCGCAAAGTGTGAAGCGGTTTTCCGGCAAGATCATGCCCAAGCTATAAGCATCAGGCCGGCTTCTCGACGTTGGCGCTGCGGGCGGGCACGCCGAACTCCTTGCGGCAGATGTCGGCCAGCACCGCGATTCCCTCGCGGATCTGTTGATGCGTCGGGCTTGCAAAGCACAGCCGCAGCCGCGAGCTGGAATGGCTCTTGTTGGTCGACCATTCAGATCCCGGATTGATCGAGACGCCGGCGGCGAGCGCGGCCTGATAGAGCTTCAGCGTATCGACCTGGTCGGGCAGCTTCACCCAGAGGAAGATTCCGCCCTTGGGCTCCTCGAACTCGGCCGCCGTCCCGAACTGCTCATTGAGAGCTTCCATCAGCGTATCGAGCTTGGTGCGCAGCGCCTTGGTCAGGGCCGGCACATGGGCCGAGAAATGCGGCTTGCAATAAGTGGCAAGCACCATCTGCTCCAGCGCCCCCGAGCCGGCATCCGTCTTCAGCGCCAGCATCCGCGACATCACTTCCCAGGGCGCCACGACGAAACCGACGCGCAGCGCCGGCGCGATCGATTTGGAGAACGAGCCGATATGGATGACGCCGCCGTTTTGGCTCATCGCGTAGATCGCGGGCGGCCGCTGCCCCGACCAGACGAGATCGGCATAGCAATCGTCCTCGAAGATGGGCACGCCGTATTCGGATGACAGGCGGAGCAGCTCGGCGCGTCGGCTCTCCGGCATGATGCTGCCGGTGGGATTCTGCACGGTCGGAATGGTGTAGATGTATTTCGGCCGGATGCCGCGGCTTTTCAGGTCGGCGAGCGTCGAGGCCAGCACGTCCATGCGCATGCCGTCCTCATCGAGGGGGATGCCCACCACGTTGACGCCGAGCCGCGCCAGGCGCGTCAGCGAGCCCTGATAGCTCTCCTGCTCGAAGATCACGGTGTCGCCGCGCGCCAGCAATGCGGCATTGACGAGGTCGAGCGCCTGGAGCGAGCCCGAGACGATCATGACATCGTCCACCGTGCAATTGATGCCGGCATCGCGCTTGAGTTTCGTCACGAGGAATTCGCGCAAGGGGAGGTAACCCTGCGGACCATGCGCGAGCCCGTAAGTGGCGAGTGAGCGGCCCTCGCGTTGCAGCACCAGGTTGGTCGCCTCGATCAGGCCCTCCAGCGGGACTTGTTCGGAATCGTTGTTGCCGCCGACGAAGCTGTATTTGGCAAGGCCCGTCCAGCGCGCAGAAGGGGCCGGCAGCCCCGCCGGAAACAGGGGCGCGAAATCGAAGCTGGACGTCATGGGCATTCCTCGTTTTGTTCTTGTTGAGCAGCCGGCGTTGCACCGGCTGGCCGCGTCAGTTCTTGCTGGCCGTCCGGGGCGGACGGGGCTGATGAAAGGGTAATGTGCATTGCCGACGCCGCCAAGCATCAAGGCTTGAGCAAGGGGCTGGCAATCTCGCTCTCCCCGGACCCTTCAGATAGCTCTCGACCTGCTTGCCTGCGGTGTCGAAATAGGCGATGCGTTGGACCACCAGCGGGTCTCGGAGGCGTTGTGCACGCTCAGCATCGCCGAGACGTCGACGCCGGCTTGCCTGGCCCATCGCGACGCTGGAATCGGCGGGTACAGAGACCCGCTGGGGACGGAGAGGGCCCCTCTTCGATGGCGTGGGAGCGAATCGGCAAGGTTTTGTTCGATACTGACCTCAGATTGCGCGGCGGCGCGCAACGGCAAAGGCGAAGGGATCGAGCAGCCTGGCTGCGAAGAGCCCTTTCCGCATGTGACGAATTGCTCGCTTGCCGCACCGCAACCCGTCTCTAGGGTGCGGCAAAAACGGACCAATTTGGCATGCACGAGCTCATTCACGACATCACTCTCTGTATTCTGTTTGCCTGGATGTTGGGCCTGCTCGCCCATTTCTCCCGGCAACCCCTGATTCTGGCCTACCTTGTCGCCGGCTTCTGCATAGGTCCATTCGGCGCCGGCTGGGTCCATTCCCAGGAATCGATCGGGGTCATTTCCGAGCTCGGCCTGATCTTCATGCTGTTCATGATCGGCCTTGAGATCGACTTGAAGAAGATCGTGCGGGCAGGGCGGGTGATCCTGTTCGCGGCGGGCGGCCAGTTGCTCGGCGGCTGCCTGCTCGGGGTGCTTTTCTTCGTCGGCATCGGCCTGTCGCTCGGTGGCGGGCATTTCGATGCGGTCTATCTCTGCGTCGCCTGCGCGCTCTCCAGCACCGTCATCATCGTCAAGGTGCTCTATGAGAAGCGCGAGCTCGATACGCTGCCGGGCCGCATCACCCTCGGCGTGCTGGTGCTCCAGGACATCTTCGCCATCCTGTTCCTGGCGGTGCAACCGAGCCTTGCCAATCTACAGGTCAGCGTCATCCTGCTCTCGGTCGGCCGCGTCGCGGTTCTGGTCACCGCTGCGCTGCTGGTCAGCCGCTACGTGCTGCCGCGCGTGTTTCACCAGATCGCCCGCCGCCCCGAGCTGATCCTGCTCGGCGCGCTGGCCTGGTGCTTCCTGGTCGCCGAGACCGCGTATCAGCTGTCGCTGTCGCGCGAGATGGGCGCGCTGATCGCCGGCGTCTCGCTCTCGACCTTCCCCTATGCGCTCGACGTCACCGCCAAGGTCACCACGCTCCGCGACTTCTTCATCACGCTGTTCTTCGTCGCGCTCGGCATGACCATTCCTATCCCCGGCCTCTCCGTGATCTGGCTCGCCCTGATGATCGCGGGCTTCACGGTCGTGAGCCGCCTCGTCACCACCTTCACGCCGCTCTATTTGATGAAGCAGGGGCTGCGCGCGAGCCTGTTGCCGGCCCTGAACCTTGCGCAGATCTCCGAATTCTCACTGGTGGTGATCCAGACCGGTGTCACCGACCGCCACATCGCAGCGGAAACGGCGAACGCGGCCTCCTTCGCCTTCGTGGTGCTGGCCGTGCTCTCGACCTTCGTGATGACCCGCAGCGACGAGATTACCCGCTGGGCGATCGGTCCCTTGAAGCGGATCGGCCTGCGCGACCTCGATCACGGCAGCGGCCAAGGCGAGGAGGGGCATGAGGGCGGCCATGGCGAGGCCCGCCGCATCGTCATCCTCGGCTTTTTCCGTGCGGCAAGCGCACTTCTCGCCGAGATCGAGCGGCAGGCCCCGGTGCTGCTGGAGCAGATCACCGTGGTCGACTTCAACCCCAATGTGTACCAGACCTTGCTCTCGCGCGGCCTGCACGTGATCTATGGCGACATCAGCAATGTCGACACGCTGCTCCATGCCGGCATCGGTAAGTCCGAGATGATCATTCTCAGCGTGCCGGATTCGCTGCTCAAGGGCGCCACCAACGAGAAGCTGGTCCGTCACGTCCGCGCGCTCAATCCCACCGCCCTGATCGTGGCGACGGCCGACCTCCTGGCCGATGTCGACGAGCTCTATGAGGCTGGCGCCAGCTATGTCACGGTGACCCGGGTCAGCGATGCCCATGAGCTGTTCACTGTGATCGAGGCGGCCCAGGCCGGCCTTTTGGCTGACAAGCGCGCCGAGCTCGATCAGCGTCTCGGCGAGCGGCGCGAAGTGCTGCCCTGACCGGCCGGGCTGCTGCTTCCTCTCCGGCGCGGGGCGCCTATATCCCTGGTGAACCATCCCGGCAGGCCTGCCCTCCGGCATGAGCGGTTGCGCTGGAAAGACTAGCGCCCCGGTCCAAGTCCGGCTAAGGCGTCCGGCTAAGCCTCGCGGCCATCATCGATAGAGATTGGGAAATGCCCGATAGCGTTCAGGAAGTCTTGCAGGCCTTTGCCAGGGGCGAGCTCGTGGTCGTCACTGACGACGACGATCGCGAGGGCGAGGGCGATCTGATCGTCGCCGCCTCGCTCTGCACCGCCGAGAAGATGGCGTTCATCATCCGCCACACCTCCGGCATCGTCTGCGCCCCCGTGACCACGGAGGACGCGCGCCGCCTGCGGCTCGATCCGATGGTCGCCCACAACGATTCCGCACACACCACCGCGTTCACGGTGTCGATCGATTACAAGCCCGACGGCGGCACCGGTATCTCGGCCGAGGAACGCGCCTCCTGCTGCCGCGCGCTGTCCAATCCCAATGTCGGCGCCAACGATTTCGCCCGGCCCGGCCACATCTTCCCGCTGATCGCCAAGGACGGCGGCGTGCTGCTGCGCTCCGGCCATACCGAGGCTGCCGTGGACCTCTGCAAGCTCTCGGGCCTGCCGCCGGTCGGCGTCATCAGCGAGCTCATGAACGACGATGGCAGCGTGATGAAGGGGGAGCAGGTCTCCCGCTTCGCCGCCCAGCACAAGCTCAAGCACGTCACCATCGCGGACATGATCGCCTACCGTCAGGCGCGCGAGAAGCTGATCGAGCGGGTCTCGACCTTCGTGACCGAGAGCCCGATCGGCCCCTTGCAGGGCTATGCCTATCGTTCGCCGTTCGATTCCATCGCCCATGTCGCTTTCGTCTACAACGGCGTCGGTGACGGCAAGAACGTGCTGACGCGCTTCCACAAGCCCAACATCGTCAAGGATACCTTTACCGGCCACAAGCGCATGGCGGCGGTGCTCGAGCACTTCAAGAAGTCCGGCCGTGGCGTATTGGTTTACTTGCGCGACGGCGCAGCCGGTGTCCCCGTGTCACCGCTGCCCGACGAGAGCGCGACCGAGGCGGACCGCAACCGGCAGTGGCGCGAGGTCGGTGTCGGCGCGCAGATCCTGCGCGATCTCGGCGTCACCTCGATCCGGCATCTCACCTCCTCGGTGCACGACTACAAAGGCCTGTCCGGCTTCGGCATCGAGATCGTCGCCAACGAGCAGCTGGAAAGCTAGCGCTGTCATCCCGGGCCGCACGACGCGCGTCCGTGGAGCCACGCAGGTCCATCGATCTGCAATGCAATTGCACTTGTTGCCGCGGCGCTTTAATTTGTCGGGCAATTTATGACGGAACCAGACGCGAAAGGACGTTTCATGAGCGTGCGCCCTCAGGCCAAGGACAAGCCGGCTGCGGCTGCTTTCCAGTGGGACGATCCGTTCCTGCTTGACGAGCAACTCACCGAAGACGAGCGCATGGTGCGCGACACCGCCCGCGCCTATGCCCAGGACAAGCTGCTGCCGCGCGTTTCCAAGGCCTATCTCGAAGAGACGACCGACCGCGAGATCTTCAATGAGATGGGTGAACTCGGCCTGATCGGCATCACGCTGCCGGAGGAATATGGCTGCGCCAATGCGAGCTATGTCGCCTATGGTCTCGTCGCGCGCGAGATCGAGCGCGTCGATTCCGGCTATCGCTCGATGAATTCGGTGCAGTCCTCGCTGGTGATGTATCCAATCTACGCCTATGGCGACGAGAACCAGCGCAAGAAGTACCTGCCGAAGCTCGCCAGCGGCGAGTGGGTCGGCTGCTTCGGCCTGACCGAGCCCGATGCGGGCTCCGATCCGGCCGGCATGAAGACCCGCGCGGAGAAGGTGGCGGATGGCTATCGCCTCACCGGCAGCAAGATGTGGATCTCGAACGCGCCGATCGCCGACGTGTTCGTGGTCTGGGCCAAGTCGGCCGCGCACGACAACCAGATCCGCGGCTTCGTGCTGGAGAAGGGCATGAAGGGCCTCTCCGCGCCGAAGATCGGCGGCAAGCTCTCGCTTCGCGCCTCCATCACCGGCGAGGTCGTGATGGACGGTGTCGTGGTTCCCGAGGATGCGCTGCTGCCCAACGTCTCCGGCCTCAAGGGTCCGTTCGGTTGTCTCAACCGCGCCCGCTACGGCATCTCCTGGGGAGCGCTGGGCGCCGCCGAGGACTGCATGCATCGCGCCCGTCAGTACACGCTCGATCGCAAGCAGTTCGGCAAGCCGCTCGCGGCCACCCAGCTGGTGCAGAAGAAGCTCGCCGACATGGAGACCGAAATCGCGCTCGGCCTGCAGGGTAGCTTGCGCGTCGGTCGCCTGATGGATGAGGGCAAGTTCGCGCCCGAGATGATCTCGATCATGAAGCGCAACAATTGCGGCAAGGCGCTCGACATCGCCCGCACCGCCCGCGACATGCACGGCGGCAACGGCATCTCGATCGAGTACCACGTGATGCGCCACGTCCATAATCTCGAGACCGTCAACACCTACGAGGGCACCCACGACGTCCACGCTCTGATCCTGGGCCGCGCGATCACGGGCATTCAGGCGTTCTTCTGACCGCGTTCCGTGGTTGTGTCTTGCTCGGTGTCATCGCCCGCCCCGTGCGCAATTGCGCACTAGGGCGGGCGATCCAGTATCCCAGAGACCTCGCCTTTGCCACCGGCGCCAGGGCGTACTGGATACCCCGCCTTCGCGGGGTATGACGGCGGGGGGGGGGGGGAGGTAGTGCACAGGAAGTCTCATGTCCGACAACGACGACGTCCCGTTCAACCGCAACTTTCCGCTGAAGCCTGGAATCGTCGAGGAAGTCCGCCCCGGCGTGCGGCGCGTGCTCTGTAACAATCCGAGCCCGTTCACCTTCACCGGCACGGTCAGCTACATCGTCGGCACCGGCAATGTCGCGATCATCGATCCCGGCCCGGACGACGCGGCGCACGCCGCAGCGCTGCTCGATGCCGTGCGCGGCGAGACGGTGAGCCACATCTTCGTCACCCACACCCACCGCGACCATTCGCCGAACACGGCGCGGATCAAGCAGGCGACCGGTGCGCCCGTTTATGCCGAAGGCCCCCACCGCGCCTCGCGCCCGCGCTTCGAAAGCGAGAAGCACAATCCGGAATCCGGCTCTGATCGCGATTTCGTGCCCGACATCAGGATCGCCCATGGCGACGTCGTGGAAGGCGACGGCTGGCGGCTCGAGGCGGTGGCGACGCCCGGCCACACCGCCAATCATCTGGCGTTTGCCTGGCCCGAGCAGAAGTTCAACTTCGTCGGCGATCACGTGATGGGCTGGTCGACCTCGATCGTCGCACCGCCCGACGGCTCGATGATCGACTATATGGACTCGCTGGACCGCCTCGCCGCGCGTGAGGAAGATCTGTACTTCTCCGGCCATGGCCCCGAGATTCCGGATGGACCGCGCTTCGTGCGCTTCCTGATCCGTCATCGCAAGGCGCGCGAGGCCTCGATCCTGCATCGTCTCGGCAAGGGCGAGACCGATATCCCGACGATGGTGCGCGCGATCTATATCGGCATCGATCCCCGGCTGACGACGGCGGCCGGCTATTCCGTGCTGGCGCACCTCGAAGATCTGGTCGCCCGCGGCGTGGTGGCGACGGACGGCGATCCCGTGATCGGCGGGACGTATCGGATGGCCTAGGGGCGAATGGCGAGTGGGGAGTAGCGAATGAGAGTGGCTTCCATTCGCTATTCGCTACTCGCTATTTCTTCACCGTCTTCGCCGGGGCCTTGGGCGGAGCGACCGGCGTCTTCTTCACCGGCTTCAGCGCATCGGCATCGGCGGCGGTGTTGAGGTCATCGATGAATTTCTTGACGCGGGCGGCGTTGCTGCCGAGGTCGCTTTCGAAATAGCGGGAGGCCGAGCGGATATCGACGCGGGAATCATCGCCGTCGGGCACGACGCGGATCGAGACGTCCTCGCGGAAGCCCATGATCGGCGTGCGTGCTACCGCCTCGATGCGGCCGATCCGGCGCGGCGGCTGCGGGGCGCGCTCGTCGATGACGAGCCATTTGCGCTTGTTGACGAGCTGGCGCGCGATCGCATAGGCGCGGTCGACCGGAAGCTCCAGCTCGATCGGCTCGATGTCGGGATAGAACTGCCGCTGTTGCTCGGCCGAATAGAGGCCGGCATAGACCGCGGTGTTGGTGCCATCGCCGGTGCGGACGGGCGCCAGCGCGTCGAAGCGCGGCGGGTCGATCGGATTGGTGGTGATGTCGTAGATCGCCGGCAGCTTGCGATATTGCAGGGCGAGATAGGCGGGATAGGCGAGGATCATCCCGTCGATCAGGAAAGCGAGCAGGATGCGCCCCATACCGCGCGAGCCGTTCTGCCAGATCGCGGCAAAGCCGGCGAGCCCGAACAGGATCGACAGGCCGGCGATCGCCAGGCCGCCGAAAAAGGTCATCAGCGCCGGCTTCATCTCAAGGAAGTCGAAGCGGACGATGATGATCGAGACCACCACCGCCACCACCGCGAACACGGCCAGATTGCGCGCCCAGTTCGCGAGGCTGGACACGGGCTCCGACTGGTAGGGAGCGGAAAACCTGCGGGCCATCGGGACGAGCTCTGCCGGGGTTTTGGAGGCGGTGCCGGCCGATCCGGCGCGACGATGGGCCGTTGAGACCACGCCCCGGGGGCAAATTCAAGAGTTCCGCAGGCGCTCTCGTCGTCATGGCCGGGCTTGTCCCGGCCATCCACGTCTATCTTTGCCGCGGTCGATACGTGAATGCCCGGGTCAAGCCCCGGGCATGACGCCCGTGCCGAACTATGCCGCCGCGTTCGGGAAGCGGTAATCCTTGAACTGGTCGCGCAGCGCCGTTTTCAGGATCTTGCCGGTGGCCGTGTGCGGAATCCCGTCGACGAAGGCGACGTCGTCGGGCATCCACCATTTGGCGATCTTGCCGTCCATGAACTTCAATATCTCCTCGCGCGTGGCCTGCTGGCCCTGCTTGAGCTGCACGATCAGCAGCGGCCGCTCGTCCCATTTCGGGTGGAACACGCCGATCACGGCGGCTTCCGCCACGGCGGGATGGCCGACCGCGAGGTTTTCCAGGTCGATCGAGGAAATCCACTCGCCGCCGGACTTGATCACGTCCTTGGAGCGGTCGGTGATCCGCATGTAGCCGTCCTCGTCGATGGTCGAGACGTCGCCGGTGTCGAAGAAGCCGTCCTCGTCGAGGATGTTGGCATCGACCCGGTAATAGGCCTTGGCGACGGCTGGTCCCGCGACCTTGAGCCGCCCGAAGGTCTTGCCGTCCCAGGGCAGCTCCTTGCCGGCATCGTCGGTGATCTTCATCTCGACCGCGAACGGCGCATAGCCCTGCATCTGGAGCACGTCGAGCTTGGCATCGCCGGTTGCGTTCTGGAACGGCGGCTTCAGGGCCGCGACGCTGCCGATCGGGCTCATCTCGGTCATGCCCCAGGCGTGGCGGACGTTCGAGCCCATGTCGAGGAAGGCCTTGATCATCGAGCGCGGCATCGCCGAGCCGCCGCAGATCACCATCTTCAGGTCCGGCAGCTTCAGATTGTTCGCGGCCATGTGCTGGAGCAGCATCAACCACACCGTGGGTACGCCCGCGGTATGCGTCACCTTCTCGGTCGAGAGCAGCTCGTAGACCGAGGCGCCGTCGAGCTTGGCGCCGGGCATCACCAGTTTGGTGCCCTGCGAGGGCGCCGAGAACGCGATGCCCCAACTGTTGGCGTGGAACAGCGGAACCACCGGCAGCATTGTCTCGGACGCGCTGGTGCCGAGCGCGTCGACATTGTTGGCCATCAGCGCGTGCAGCACGTTGGAGCGATGCGAATAGAGCACACCCTTGGGGTCGCCCGTCGTGCCCGACGTGTAGCACATCGCCGCTGCCGTGTTCTCGTCAAAGTCCTTCCATTTGAATTTGCCGTCGGCCTGCGCAATCCAGTCCTCGTAGGCGACCGCCTGCTTCAACGTGGTCTCGGGCATATGCGCCTTGTCGGTGAGCACGACGTAGCGTTCGACGCTCGGCAGCTTGTCGGCGATCTTCTCCAGGATCGGAATGAAGGTGAGATCGGTCACCACGATGCGGTCCTGCGCATGGTTGATGATCCAGGCGATCTGTTCGGGGAAAAGGCGGGGATTGACGGTATGGCAGATGGCGCCGATCCCCATGATGCCGTACCACACCTCGAGATGGCGCCAGGTGTTCCAGGCAATCGTCGCGACACGGTCGCCGAGCTTGATGTTGTCGCGGTCCAGCATCTGCGAAACCTTGAGCGCACGCTTGTGGATCTCGGCGTAGGTGGTGCGGTGGATCGGTCCCTCGACCGAGCGCGTGACCACCTCCTGCTTGCCATGAATCCTTGCGGCATGTTCGATGATCCGGTGGCAGAGCAGGGGCCAATCTTGCATCAAACCGAGCATTCTCACGTTCCTCCGAGAAGTCGCTGGGCGCGTTGTCGCTCTCAGCGTTGGGCCAAAGAATTGTCATGAGTTTTAGCCTGCCGGACTTTCGCCGCAAATGGTCTTGTCGCGGCTATATGTCCACTGGGGCGGCAATGGTTACCGCTGCGGCGGGGCTGTTGCTGCTCGCCGAAACGGCAGAGGCGCGGAAATATCCTGCGCCGCTCGATATCTTCAATTTTGGAACACCAAAGCCGCGCGCTGCCGTTCGCGCCGCCAAAATTCCCCTTCCCAAGCCGCGCCCCGAGGAGGCCCCTAAGGCAACCTCGAAGGCATCGGAGGAGAGCCCGCCAGAGGCCGCCGGCAAGCCGGCTCCCGACAAGCCGAGCGCGGACAAGCCCGCCGAGGCGGCGCCGCCGCCCGAGAAGCAGGCCTCGGCCTGCCGGCTGGCGCTGACGGAGGAGATCGCGATCGCGCCGTCCATTCCCGATATCCGCGGCCCCGGCGCCTGCGGTGGCGAGGATCTGGTGCGGCTGGAGGCCGTCGTGCTGCCGGACAAGCGCAAGGTGGCGGTCAAGCCGGCGGCCATCCTCCGCTGCACCATGGCGTCCGCCCTTGCCGATTGGGTGCGCAAGGACATGGCGCCGCTGGCGACCAGCCTCGGCTCCGCGGTGAGCGAGCTCGACAATTTCGACAGCTTCGAGTGCCGCGGCCGCAACCGTGTCGCCGGCGCGATGCTGTCCGAGCACGGCAAGGCCAATGCGATCGACGTCCGCGGCATCAAGCTCGCCAACGGGCAGTCGATCGGCCTCACCGACCGGACCATGTCGCGCGAGGTGCGCGAGCGCGTGCTGCATTCGGTGTGCGCGCGCTTCTCCACCGTGCTCGGTCCGGGCTCGGACTGGTACCACGAGGACCATATCCATCTCGATCTGGTGCAGCGGCGCAACGACTATCGGATCTGCCAGTGGAACGTCTGGGATCCCCTGCCGCAGGTCGCTCCCCTGCTGCCGGCGGAACGGCCTGAAGAGGCGCCGCCGCGCGAGGTCGCGGCCAAGCCGGAGACCAAGGAGGGTGCCGAGGACGAGACCGCGGAGAAATCCTCTCCGTCCAAGGACAAGTCGGAGCCGAAGAAGAAGGCTCAACCATCCAAGCCGGGAATAAAAAAGCGCCGGTAAAACCGGCGCTTTTGATTGTCTGAGATCAGGAGGTGATCAGTAGCTGGCCGCTTGGCCGGTCTGGCTGCTGCCGAGCGCAAGGCGCGAGTTGTAGGGCGAGTCGCCGTGCTTGGGCTCGAGCACCACGACGAGGGTGCCGACCTTGACGCGATCATAGAGATCGATCGCGTCCTCGTTGGTCAGGCGAATGCAGCCTGACGAGATCGAGGCGCCGATATATTCCGGCTGGTTGGTGCCGTGGATGCGGAACAGCGTGTCCTTGCCCCCCGAATGGAGGTACAGCGCGCGGGAGCCCATCGGATTGTCCGGGCCGGGGGCGACATAGGTCGGCACGCCCAGGCGCGAGATTTCGCTGGGGGTAGGGTGCCAGGGCGGCCACTCGGTCTTGCTGGCCACCTTGGCGATGCCCGACCAGGCCATCGCCTCTTCACCGACGGTGATGCCGTAGCGGATCGCCTTGCCGCCATCCAGCACGTAATAAAGATAATGGTTGTCGGAATCGACCACGATCGAGCCCGGCGCTTCCTTGCGGTGGTACTGGACGATGGCGCGGCGGAACGGCTCTGCAACCGCAGTATTCTCGTACTTGACCTTGGCGAGGAGTTCCTTGTCCTTCGGCTTGAACGCCTTGGTGTCGGTCGCCTCGTAACGCGTGGTGGCCTGCATGCAGCCCGACAGCATCAGGCCGGCGGCCAGAATCCCAAAAATAACTTTCAGCGACGACATGGTTTGGTTCCAATCAAAACAATACCGTGCGGAAGGCATGAGCTTACCGCCCAAGTTCCTCGACTCCGTTGATCCCATTATCGTTGAAATCTGCCACAATTCCAGCACTGAAGGCCTTATCCCGCGCTGCGAGGTCCAACCTGTGGCTTTTCTGCCGCAAATTTTTGCGGTTTTGGGATCGCCTAAGCCGCAAACTGTCGATTCCTTGCCACAGTTGAGCCTTGCCCCCACCCAAAATACCAACGCTTCGTTAATGCTGTTGTCATCGTGAACTTGTCAGAATCGCGCTAAGGGCTGTCGTTCTGTCGCAGGATCTCTGGAGTGGTCATGTTTTCGGTATTCGTTCCCTCCGAGTCCTCGCTCAAGAAGGCCGTCATCGAGGATCTCTCCACCCTGCCGGAGAACGCGGTCTGGATCGACCTCGTCAATCCCAGTGCGGCCGAGGACAAGGCGGTGGAGCGGCTGGCCGGCATCGCCATTCCGACCCGGGAAGACATGCAGGAGATCGAGATCTCCAGCCGCCTCTACATCGAGAACGGCGCGCGCTATATGACCGCGACGCTGATGTGCCATTCCGATACCGACATGCCCAGGACCACGGCGGTGACCTTCATCCTCGGCGACCACCGCCTGGTGACGGTGCGCTACGATCTGCCCAAGCCGTTCGCCCTGGTGGAAGCCAAGCTCGCCCGCTCCTGCACGCCGGCGATCACCGGCGAGATGGTGCTGATGGAGCTCCTGGACGCCGTGATCGACCGCTGCGCCGACATCCTGGAGCGCTGCGGTTCCGAGATCGACCAGGTCAGTCACGACATCTTCGAGCCCGAGAGCGAGCGCCACGGCCACGCCAAGCAATATTCCCAGATCCTGATCTCGATCGGCCGCAAGGGCGACCTCACCTCGAAGGTTCGCGAGAGCCTGGTCTCGATCGGCCGCGTCGTCACCTTCCTCTCCGCGGTGGTCGAGGGCGTGAAATGGTCCAAGGACATGCGCGAGCAGCTCAAGACCATGCAGCGCGACGTGGCCTCGCTGACCGACCACGCCTCCTATCTCTCCAGCAAGATCACCTTCGTGCTCGACGCCATGCTCGGCGTCGTCAATCTCGAGCAGAACAACATCATCAAGCTGTTTTCGGTCATGGCCGTTGTCCTGATGCCGCCGACGCTGATCGCCTCGATCTACGGCATGAACTTCAAGGTGATGCCGGAGCTCGAATGGATCCACGGCTATCCGATGGCCCTGGTGATGATGCTGATCGCGGCGATCGTCCCGTACTGGATCTTCAAGTTCAAGAAGTGGCTGTGAATCCCCGCCGCTCTCGGAAAATAGCTACCGAGACCTTACGCTATTCGCTGAGACACGGTCGATCGTGTCGCAGAATAGAGCGGGATTGCGGCCGCGCGGTGATGCCTGCTCGCCGCCCCAATTCCTCCGGTAAAATTTGAGCGGTGGGCTGAACGTTTGCGCGAAACTTGTCTGCGATAAGCAGCGTGTTAGCCGCGAGGAACAGCCATGGTTGAAAAACACATAACGACGCCCCGCAACGTCATCGATCTGGCGCACTATCGTCAGGCGGTGACGAGCGGCAGGGCGCCGTCGTTGTCGGCGCGCATGTGCCGGCACTGTGGTGCTCCGCTGCTCGACGGCGAGAACGACGACGACTGCTCGACTGCGTTCAGCACGGCCGCTCCGCGGCCACGCGAGAGGTCGCGTCGGATTCGACTCGATTGAGGAACGGGGAGGAAGGGCGGGCGATCCAGGTCTTGCGGCGGCGTTGTCTGGATCGCCTTGCTTTCCGTCTTTCGGCAAATCAGCCAGTGCTTCACGATCTGCGCGGCCTATTCTTCGCTTGGCGAAGCTTGATGAGCTGAAATCGAAACCGTCATGCCGAACTCTGCAAGCAGTGCAATGAGTTCGCCGTCGAACGTTGCGCTTTTCATCAGAGGTCCATCCATGATGATTCCGATGTCGAGGTTGGGCGCCTCCACTTCGTCGGGGTGCTGATGCGCGTAGGCAAGGCCCTCTCTATTTTCGGCGATGAACTGCTTGATTTGTTTCATTAGCTCAGTTCGGCTCGACGCATCGGCGACATCGTAGAAAAGCTGCTCGTGCCCATCATCCGACACCTCCTTTCGATAGAAGGGAGCGGTCAGCCGCTTGGCAATGCCATCCTCAAGCGACTGCCTACGATCTGCAAAACACACAGCATGGCTTCCCCAAATGAGAGGGATCGGAAAGCGCTTCAGCGCAATTCAATCGGCTTGCCATCGAATGCGGTCCGTCAAGGTTGGTCACCGCTCGGGATAATTTCACCGTCATTGCGAGGAGCGAAGCGACGAAGGAATCCAGAGTCGTTCCGCAGAAGGGTTCTGGATTGGTTCATCGCAAGGGCTCCTCGCGATGACGCGCGGAAGCAGCATCCGCCTCACTCCGCTCTCGTGCCCCGGACGCAGCGCCGCGGCCGATACAAAGCATCGGATCAAACGTGCTGGCCGCCGTTGATGTGGATCTCGGCGCCGTTGACGTAGGATGAGGTGTCCGTGCAAAGCACGTAGATGATCTTGGCGACCTCGTCGGGTGTGCCGAGCCGGTGCATCGGAATCTGCTGGTCGACGATCTTCTCGGTGCCCGGCGACAGGATCGAGGTGTCGATCTCGCCCGGCGCGATCGCGTTGACGCGCACGCCGACGCGGCCGAAATCCGAGGCCATCTCGCGCGTCAGCGCGGCGAGCGCGGCCTTGGACGTCGCATAGGCGGCGCCGGCGAAAGGATGCACGCGCGAGCCCGCGATCGAGGTGACGTTCACGACCGAGCCCTTGGCCGCCTTCAACTCCTCGATCAGCCCGCGCGCGATCATGATCGGCGCGAAGAAGTTGACGTGGAAGACGTGCGTCCAGGTGTCGAGATCGGTGTCGACCGAGCCGAGCCTGGAGCCGCCCGGGCCCTTCGGCGAGATCGCGGCGTTGTTGACGAGGGCATGCAGCGTGCCGCCCTCGAGGCGATTGCGGATCTCGGTGATCGCGCGCGCGGTATCCTGGGGATTGCCGAGGTCGACCTGGATGTGGTCCTCAGGGCCTGCGTCCCACGGGCAGTCCTCCGGAAAAGGATGCCGCGAGCAGGTGATGACGCGCCAGCCGGCCGAGGAGAAGCGGATCACGGTGGCATGGCCGATGCCGCGGCTGGCGCCGGTCAGCAGGAGCGTACGACGCGGCAGATTGGACGAATGCGGCATGGACATCTTTCAAATCGGCCCAAAGCTTTAAGGATACATCCGCGTCTTGGACCACGGCTGGCCGGCCGCGTCACGGCGAAATTCGATGCGGTCGTGCAGGCGGAATGGGCGGTCGTGCCAGAACTCGATGCGCGAGGGCGTGATGCGCCAGCCGCTCCAGCCCGGCGGCCGCGGTACCTCGCCGATGACGTATTTGGCCGCGACCTTGGCGACGGCCTGCTCGAAGGCGAAGCGGCTTTCCAGCGCTTCGGACTGCTTGCTCGCCCAGGCGCCGATTTGGGCCTGCTTCGGTCGCGTCGCGAAATACGCATCGGCCTCCGCATCGGTCACCGGCGTCACGTTGCCGCGGATGCGGACCTGACGGCGTAGCGACTTCCAGTGAAAAAGTAACGCTGCCTTAGGATTTGCGGCGAGTTCGCGGCCCTTCTGGCTCGCGATGTGGCTGTAGAAGACGAAACCCTCGGTATCGAAGCCTTTCATCAGCACCATGCGCACGTCGGGCAGGCCGTCCGGATCGACGGTCGCGAGCGCCATCGCGTTCGGATCGTTCGGCTCGCTCTTGATCGCCTCGTTCAGCCAGGACTCGAACAACGCAAATGGCTCGTTGGCGGCGGTGAAATCACCGGATGTTAAGGGTGTCTGGTGTTTCATCGATGTCGTGTCGGTCATGTCCGGAGTCCGAGTTGCGTCCCGCGGCCCAAAACGCGTTGCTGTCCGCTACCGCCCTATATAGGGCATGGGAACGCGTTGGCCTATCGGCGATCCGGCCATCCGGCTTCGTCGTGACGATGATTCTGATCGGGTGCGGTGCCGGCGGCTGCAGCTTTTCGCGCAGCGACGGCAGCGCCTATGCCAAGGCCGAGGACAACGACTTGACCGGCTCGATCACGCGGCCGACGAACGGCCCGCCGACCGAGACCGATCTCGCCTTCACCCGCAATGCCGCCTCCGACGTCCTCAGCAAGGGCGACAAGGATTCCAGCCAGCATTGGGAGAATCCGGAGACCGGGGCGCGCGGCTCGGTCACGCCGATCGCACAGTCGTATGCCGCCGAGGACGGCCGCAAATGCCGCGACTTCCTGGCAAGCTACGTCAACGGCAATACCGAAAGCTGGCTCCAGGGCGCCGGCTGCCAAAGTGGTCGTGGCCGTTGGGAGATTCATACGCTAAAGCCGTGGCGGAGCTGAGCATGATCCGGACCCGGAGGGCCGCGTTCGCGAAAAGTGGGGACTGGTTTTCCGCTAAGATCATGCTTGAATCATCGAGGGGCGGTGCGCGCTCCTAGTTGCAAAAATGCCACTCTCTCCCCACATGATCCGGAGGTGGGGCGGGGAGCCCTTTGAACAATTTCGATATCTTGAAGGAGACGTGACGGATGCGCGACCCCTATGAGGTCTTGGGGGTGCCGCGGAGCGCCAACGCTGCCGCCATCAAGAGCGCCTATCGCAAGCTTGCCAAGAAGCACCATCCCGACAGCAACAAGGGTGACCCGAAGGCCGCCGAGCGCTTTGCCGAAATCAACTCGGCCAACGAGATCCTCGGCGACGAGGACAAGCGCAAGCAGTTCGACCGTGGCGAGATCGACGCCGAGGGCAAGCCGCGCTTCCAGGGTTTTCCGGGTGGCGGCGGTCCGCGCGGGCGCGCGGGTCCTGGCGGCTTCGAGAGCTATACGTTCCGCAGCGGTGGTACCGGTGGCGGCCCGGGCGGCGGCGCGTTCGAGGACATCCTCAACAGCATGTTCGGCGGCGGGATGCGCGGCGCGCGGCCGGGCGCCGGCGGCGGCGCCCAGTTCGATTTCGACACCGGCGGGATCGGGCTCGATCTCGACGTCAACGTCGCCATGTCGGTGTCGCTGGAAGAGGCGGTCAACGGCGGCGAGAAGCGCGTCCGGCTGCCCACGGGCAAGGAGCTGAACGTCAAGATCCCGGCCGGCGTCACCGAAGGCCAGCAGATCAGACTGCGCGGGCAGGGCGAGAGCGCGCAGGGCCATCCGCCCGGCGATCTCCTGATCACCATTAACATCGCGCCCCATCCGCACTTCAAGGTCGAGGGCGCGGACTTGCGGATCGACCTGCCGGTCACGCTTTACGAGGCGGTGCTCGGGGCCAAGGTCCGGGTGCCCACGCTCGGCAATGCCGTGGAGCTCTCGGTCCCGAAAAACACGTCCAGCGGCCGGACCTTCCGCCTGAAGGGCAAGGGGCTGCCGAAAGCCGGCGGAGCCGGGGACCTCTTCGTCGTCATCAGGATTATGCTACCGGACGGGAACGATGCCGAGCTTGAGGCATTGATGGAAAAGTGGCGGGACCAGCACCCCTACAATGCGCGTAGTGGGGTTGGTTAGGCGTGATCCAACTGAAGGGGTTCTCCCAAGAGGTCTAGAGCATCGTCAGGCAGATGATGCTCATCATATGCCAGAGGCGCGGGTGCGCTTCTCGGCTGATATGCTCGACGTGTCGGCTGTCCGGCGGGGCAGGCGATAAATAGGTGCGGCCTCGAGAGGGGGACCAGCGCGGTACCAAAAACCCCAATCGAGGCCGCCCGCGTCGATCGGCGGATCGAACGCTGCTCATTTTCGCGTGATCATCCGGTGCGATAATGAGACGCGTCGATGTCCTGATTCCAAATTTTCAATGTCGGAATCGAGGCACCGCATTCATGCGGTTGCTCAGGTGCCGTTTTTCTCCGCCTGGTCGTACACCGCCTGCGCCACCTTGGTCAGCCGATCGCGGTCGCCGCCGCCGCTGACGACGTAGCCGACCCCGCGCTCGGCCCAGAACAGCGCGCCGTCCTTGTCCGTTTTGGCATAGCGCATCTGCGTCGCCCCGCTCTCGGTCTTGGTCGCGTAGATCGTGAACCGCTCGCCCGAGGCGCCCTCATACATCAGGAACGATGCCGGCCCGTTCGGTCCGGGCAGAAGCCGGCCGCCGACGAGCTTCAGCCCGCTCGCCTCCAGGTTCGGCGCGAACACGGTCCAGCCGCAGCGCCGGGTCAGCCAGGCCTGGAGGTGGTCGCGCTCGTTGCCGCCGACCTCGACGGGGTGGCGGACCTCGACGACATAGAGGCGGTGGGCGTCGAGCGCGTCCGCGGTCAAGCTCTGGAAGGTCGAGGGCGCGTTGGCGGCGCCATGCGCGACCCAGCCGGCGGTGCCGCCGGCGACGAAGGCAACCAGCACGGCCGTGGCCGCGCCATAAAACCATTGCCGGGGGCGGCGCTCCAGCCGCTCGAGCTCCAGCCGTACCGGCACCGGCTCCAGGACGACGGAATCGTAACGGGCGTGCAGCATCTCGGCCATGGCGCGCCAGGACTGCACACGTTCGGCCTCGTCGGGATTGGCGGCAAGAAAAGCCTCGACATCAGCGCGACGTTCGGCCGGCAGCTCGCCGTCGACATAGGCGTGCAGTTCGTCTTCGGTGATCGGAATGTTGCGGTCGTTCATATCGGTCGTCTCTGGCCTTGCCGCCTAAAATGTCCTTCGTAACTCGACGTCGCCCGCCCCATCGGCATGCGGGTGGACGATACCCGATGCATCGACCCTGCCATCATTTCACCCGCCTGAGCGCCGGGCGCTCGCCCTCCAGCGACGCCCTGACGTGGGCGCGGGCGCGCGCCAGTCGCGACATCACGGTGCCGATCGGCACGCCCTGGATGTCGGCGACTTCGCGATAGCTCATGCCCTCCAGCATCACCAGCAGCAGCACCGACCGCTGCTCCTCGACGAGCGTGGCCAGCGCCTTCTCGATGTCGCGGCCTTCGGCCTCGGTCCCGCTGGCATCCGGATTGTTGTCCGTCAGCGGCATGAATTGCGGCCGCCTCGCCAGCGATCGCCGCCTGTTCTTGTTGAGGTTGGTCAGGATCGTATAGAGCCAGCTCCTGACGTCGCCTCCGAGGAACAGGCGCTCCGAACGCAGCGCGCGCACCAACGTATCCTGCACCAGATCGTCGGCCGCATCCGCATCGCGCGTGAGCGCGCGAGCGTAGCGGCGCAACGCCGGGATCATGGCTTCCACACTCTGGCGAAACGCATTCATTGCGGTCATGACGTCCGGGTGTTCGGGGCAAGCGCCTCAACGATCATAACACCCGAATGGAACGGCTATTCCGGCGCTCGAAACAGCGTTAACGCCACGTATTAGGACTGTACCGCGAAGGAGGGCTGGTGTACCTCCAGACCTCAACCCGCGCGATGGGACATCGAAAAATGGCGCAGAATTCAGGTCTGATGCAAGGATTGATGCACGGCAAGCGAGGCGTGATCCTCGGCGTTGCCAACAACCGCTCGATCGCCTGGGGCATCGCCAAGGCATGCCACGCGGCTGGCGCCGAACTCGCCTTCACCTATCAGGGCGATGCGCTCAAGAAGCGCGTCGAGCCGCTCGCCGCGGAGATCGGCGGGCTCGTGCTCGGCCATTGCGACGTCACGGACGCTGCATCCATCGATGCCGCCTTCGCGGTGCTGAAGGAGAAGTGGGGCAAGATCGACTTCCTGGTGCACGCGATCGCCTATGGCGAGCAGCTCGATGGCCGCTACGTCGACACCACGCAGGAGAATTTCTCCAAGTCGATGCTGATCTCCTGCTATTCGTTCACCGCGGTGGCGCAGCGCGCGGAGAAGCTGATGACGGACGGCGGCTCGCTCATCACGCTCAGCTATTACGGCGCCGAGAAATGGATGCCGCATTACAACGTGATGGGCGTGGCGAAGGCCGCGTTGGAGGCCAGCGTGCGCTATCTCGCCGCCGATCTCGGCGAGAAGAACATCCGCGTCAACGCGATCTCGGCAGGTCCGATCAAGACGCTCGCCGCGTCCGGTATCGGCGATTTCCGTTACATCCTGAAATGGAACGAGGCCAACGCGCCGATGCGGCGCAACGTCTCGACCGAGGACGTCGGCGGCAGCGCGCTGTATTTGCTCTCCGATCTGTCGCGCGGCGTGACCGGCGAGGTGCACCACGTCGATTCCGGCTATCACGTGCTCGGCATGAAGCGCCCGGACGCGCCTGATATCTCGTTCGGCGGGAAGGACTAGCCTTTAGCTCGAATGTCCGTGCTCACGATCTACTTCCTTCGCCATGGCGAGACCGAGTGGAACGCGCTCGGACGGCTCCAGGGCACCCAGGACGTCCCCCTGAACGCAAAGGGCCGCGGCCAGGCGGTGCACGCGGCTGATGTTCTCGCCGATCTGTTCAGGCGCGAGGGCAAGGACAAGGCGGCGGTGCCATACGTGGCAAGCCCGCTCGGGCGAGCGCGCCAGACCATGGAACTCGTGCGCGGCAAGCTCGAACTGCCGCCTGCCGACTATTCGCTCGACGACCGCCTGCGGGAGATCGGCTATGGCACCTGGGAAGGGCTGACACTGGCCGAAAGCGAGGCCTTTGATCCCCATGTCTATGCAAGCCGCCTCGCCGACAAATGGACGGTCGCGCCGGCCGGCGGCGAGACCTATGCCGCCGTGCAGCTGCGGATGCTCGACTGGTACGAGTCGCTCCTGGTCGACACCGTCGCGGTGGCCCATGGCGGCACCTGCCGGGCCCTGATGGTGGCTCTGGGCATCGAGACCCCCGCCAGCGCGGCTGAGCTCTATATCGAGCAGGGCGCCGTCTACGTGTTTCGGGATGGGGGCCTGGAGAAATATAGCTAGGGGCAGCGGCGCCTCCTCCGCCGTCATGCCTGGGCTTGTCCCGGGCATCCACGGGCTTCCTTGGTTGCGGCACCCAAGAACGTGGATGGCCGGGACAGGCCCGGCCATGACGAACTCCGCAGGCATTTGACCCCCCATCGAGAGCGCGTTACCACTCGCCGGAACCTCACCAGCGAGCAGCGATGTCCTTCAACACTTTCGGCCACATGTTCCGCGTCACCACCTTCGGCGAGAGCCATGGGGTGGCGATCGGCTGCGTGGTCGACGGCTGTCCGCCGATGATTCCGCTCACCGAGGCCGACATCCAGCGGGACCTCGACCGCCGCCGGCCCGGGCAGTCGCGCTTCACCACCCAGCGCCAGGAGCCGGATCAGGTGAAGATCCTGTCCGGCGTGATGGCGCATCCGGAGACCGGCGTGCAGGTGACGACGGGCACGCCGATCGGGCTCTTGATCGAGAACACCGACCAGCGCTCGAAGGACTATTCGGAGATCAAGGACAAGTTTCGTCCTGGTCATGCCGACTTCACCTATGAAGCGAAGTACGGCCTGCGCGACTATCGCGGCGGCGGGCGTTCCTCCGCGCGCGAGACGGCGATGCGCGTCGCTGCCGGCGCGATCGCGCGCAAGGTGCTGCCCGACGTCAAGGTGCGCGGCGCGCTGGTGCAGATCGGTCCGCACAAGATCGACCGCGCGAAGTGGGACTGGGACGAGATCGCGAACAACCCGTTCTTCTGCCCCGACAAGGACAAGGCCGCGTTTTTCGAAACCTATCTCGACGGCATCCGCAAGAGCGGCTCCTCGATCGGCGCGGTGATCGAAGTCGTCGCCGAGGGCGTGCCGGCGGGCCTGGGCGCGCCGATCTACGCCAAGCTGGATTCCGATCTCGCGGGCGCGATGATGACCATCAACGCGGTGAAGGGCGTCGAGATCGGCGCCGGTTTTGGCGCGGCAGAACTGACTGGTGAGGAGAACGCCGACGAGATGCGCACCGGCAATGACGGCACGCGCTTCCTGTCCAACCATGCCGGCGGCGTGCTGGGCGGCATCTCTACCGGACAGCCGGTGGTGGTGCGCTTTGCTGTGAAGCCGACCTCGTCGATCCTGCAGCCGCGGCTCACCGTCGATCGCAGCGGCGCCGACACCGAGATCTTCACCAAGGGTCGCCACGACCCCTGCGTCGGCATCCGCGCCGTCCCCGTCGGCGAGGCCATGATGGCCTGCGTGCTGGCCGATCACTTCCTGCGCGATCGCGGGCAGGTGGGGCGGTAACGCATGATCCGGAAAGATGTGAAGCGATTTTCCGAAAAGATCATGCGCCAGATATAATGTCGCGGTACTAGCCCACCGCGCAGCTTGACGGCCCCGCAACTTCGTCCGCAAATGCGGGCATGAACAGCTCCGAGCTCCAGCGCGTTTTGAATTGGCTGATCGACGGCGCCTGGTCGGCTCAGGAGCCGGCCGAGATGATCGCCGATTTCTGCGAACGTCTGGTCGCGGCCGGCCTGCCGCTGTGGCGGTTCGGCATCTTCATCCGCACGCTGCATCCCGAAATCTTCGGCCGCAACTTCATCTGGCGGCAGGGCGAGGATGTCGAAATCGGCAGCGTCGATTTCGATGTCCTGGATACGCCCGAATTCGCCCAAAGCCCGCTTCGTATCGTATTCGAGCAGAGCGTGGAGGTGAGAGGGCGGGTCGATGATCCCAACAGCAAGCGGTTTCCGATCGTCGACGACATGCGCGCCGAAGGGGCGACCGACTATATCGCAGTGCCGCTGCCGTTCCTCGACGGCTCGACCCATGCGACCAGCTGGATGACACGGCAGCCCGGCGGCTTCAGCGATGAGGACATAGCGGCAATCCGGGCCATCATCGCGCCGCTCGCGCGCGTCAGCGAGATCATCAGCCTGCGCCGCACCGCCGAGATGCTGCTCGACACCTATGTCGGTAATCGCGCGGGCGCGCGCATCCTGGGCGGCCAGATCCGCCGCGGCCACAACGACACCATGCAGGCGGCGATCTGGCTCTCGGATCTGCGCGGCTTCACCGCGCTGTCGGACCGGCTGCCGGCCGAGGCGGTGGTCACGATCCTCAACCATTATTTCGATTGCCAGGTCACCGCGATCCGCGGCCATGGCGGCGAGGTCTTGAAATTCATGGGCGATGGTCTGCTCGCCGTGTTTCCCATCGACGAATATGTCGGCGATGCCGCCCATGTCTGCGCAGGCGTGCTGGAGGCGGCGCGCGAATCCCGCGCCAGCGTGGAAGCGCTCGCCATCCCTGTCGGCGAGGCCGTCGAGCGTTTCCGCTTCGGCGTCGCGCTGCACGTCGGCAATATCCTGTATGGCAATATCGGCGGCGGCAACCGGCTGGACTTCACCTGCATCGGCCCCGCCGTCAATCTCGCGGCGCGGCTGGAGAAGATCACGGGGCGGTTGGGGCGAACCGTCGTCGCCTCGGAAGGTTTCGCCAATGTCTGCTGGCACGATTGGCACGAGCTCGGCGAATTTCCGATCGCAGGATTTTCCAAGGCGCAGCGCGTGTATGGGCTGGCGGAAGAGACGTACGCGCAGGCCGGCTGAGCCCTATTCCTCCGGCTCCGTCGTGAACAGCAGCGGATAGCCCTTGGCGCGGCCGGCGTCGGTGGCGCGTGTCGCCTTGGTCTCGGCGACGTCCTTGGTGAACACGGCGACGACGCAGGTCCCCAGCTTGTGTGCGGTGATCATCACCTTGTAGGCCTGAGCCTCGGTCATACGGAACTCGGCCTTGAGGATCATCGTGACGAACTCTCGTGGCGTGTAGTCGTCGTTGATCAGGATGACCTTGTGCAGCCGCGGCCGCTCGACCTTGGTCTTCGTCCTGGTTTTCGGCGTGGTGACGGTATCGTTCATCGTGTCCTGAAACGCCCCGGCCCTGATCAGCTCCAGCCGTCTCATCATATTGCAGACGCCCGGCCTGCTCCAAGATGGCCGATGTGGTCGTGATCATGCCGTTGCGGATGGGCAGGAATGCGTGGCTGCGCTGCCTACGGAAGCGCGCGGACGAGCTGCAAGGCGGCGATCAGCGCGCCCACGGACAGCACCACCGATGCAATCATATAGACGGCGGAGGCAACGGTCTGGCCGCGTTCGATGAGATACCAGGCATCCAGCGAGAACGTCGAGAACGTCGTGTATCCGCCGCAGATGCCGACAGTCAAAAATATCCGGGCAGCCTGCGGCAGGTTCCATCTCGTCGCGAACAGCGCGGTGAAGACGCCGATCAGGAACGATCCCGTCACGTTGATGATCAGCGTGCCCCAGGGAAAGTCGGTGCCGAAGGCGCGGCCCGAGCCGATGGCAACGAGATAGCGCACGACCGCGCCGAGCGCTCCGCCGGCGGCGACCGCCAAAATGTACTGGGTGTTCAACGTCCCGTTTCCTGGTTTGCGACCTGCATCATTCGTCCTTTACCGCCAGCCCGCCGCCGATCGCGAATAGCCCAATCAGTGAGACCAGCGCGAAGCCGAGACCCGCGAGGAACGTGCCTGCCGGACCGTAGACGTCCCACAACGCGCCGGCGATCACGCTCGCAGCGAGCAGAGCAAGACCCGTGAACAGGTTGAAATAGCCGAAGGCGGTGCCGCGCAGGCTTGGCGGGGCGGCATCGGCGACCATCGCCGACAGCAAGCCTTGCGTCAGTCCCATATGCAGCCCCCACAGCACAACGCCGAGCGCGAGGCCCGCAAGGCTCGGCAGCAAGGCCAGCGCGAGGTCGGCAGCGGCGAGGAAGACCAGGCCAAGCGCGAGCAGGCCGGTCCGGTTGATCCGGTCCGACAGCACGCCGGCCGGATAGGCCGACAGCGCATAGGCGACGTTCATCAGCACCAGCACCGCCGGCACCCACATCGCACTGAGTCCGATGTTCTGTGCGCGCAGGATCAGGAAGGCCTCACTGAAGCGCGCCAGCGTGAACACGATTCCGACCGCGACGACGCGCCAGTACACCGCTCCTAGCTGGCGCATCGCGGCGAGATTGAGCGGATTCTTCGCACGCTCCCGGCTCGGATCGGGGTTCGGCTCGCTCACGGCGAAGGCGATCAGACCAAAGGCCAGAAAGGCCGGAAGCACCGCCACCCAGAACACGATGTTGAAATTGTCGGCCGTCCACCACATCAGGCCGATCGCAACGAGCGGCCCGAGGAAGGCGCCGATGGTGTCGAGCGATTGCCGCAGCCCGAAGCTTGCGCCACGCAGGCCGACCGGAGCGATGTCGGCGATCAGCGCATCGCGCGGTGCGCCGCGGATGCCCTTTCCGACGCGGTCGATGAAGCGCGCCGCCACCAGCCACCCGACGCTTGGCGCAAGCGGAAACAGCGGTTTGGTGAATGCGGCCAGCCCATAGCCGAGCGCGGCGAGCAGCTTGCGGCGGCCGAGCCAGTCCGACAGCGCGCCGGAGAAGATCTTGGTGATCGAGGCGGTCGCCTCGGCAATGCCTTCGATAAAACCGACGGTGAGCGTGGAGGCGCCGAGCATGGTGACGAGATAGATCGGCAGCAGCGCATGGATCATCTCGGAAGAGATGTCCATCAGCATCGAGACGAAGCCGAGCACCCATATTCCCCTGGGCAGCGAGGTCCGCGCAGCATTCGGTGTCGTCGTCGTCACGCCTTCTCCTGACCCTGCCTTTCAGGCAACAAAAAACCCGCCGTCGGCGGGTTTGTCCATGCTCCCGCCAAAGGCAGAGCCTCTATGAGAGCCCCACCTCGAGCAGGAGTCATCAGCCCAATACGGCAACGGACCGCCGGGCGGTTGTCGGGGGACTCCATCCCCATCTGTGCGGCCAGCCTAGCATGGAAATTGTGCCGGACAAGTGGGTGGGGGCGTGTCTCCACATTGCACGTGTCATTCTGGGTGTGCGTCGCGAGAACCCGGAATGCCGAGAGTCTCGGCTGCGCGAGGACGTCTGTGATCGCGCGAGTTCCGGTGACGCAAGCGCGGCAACATGGCGGCGGGTTTGCGTGAAGTTTGCAAATTCCTAACTCGAATGTGAAGTGCAAACGATCTTCGCGCTTTGCGGCAAGGCGTTTGCATGTCACCATCGCGTCATACGACGGGAGACTGCTGCGATGCGCTTGCTGTTCTCGATCGGGGCTGTGCTGGTGGCCGGCGTACTCGCCGGAGGAGATGTGGCGGGCGTTGCGGCACCGGGGCCGAAATTTGAGCCGACCAAGACTCAGCGGCTCGCCGCCGACAAGGACGCGCAGGCGGTCGACGTCGAGCTGGTCCTGGCGGTCGATGTCTCCTACTCCATGGACATGGACGAGCTCGCGATCCAGCGCGAAGGCTACGCGCAGGCGATCCAGTCGAAGGAATTCCTCCAGGCCCTGAAGCTCGGCCCGAACGGCCGGATCGCGGTGACCTATTTCGAATGGGCCGCCTCCAGCGACCAGAAGATCATCATCCCCTGGCGGCTGGTGGACGGCCCGGAGACGGCGGACGCGGTCGCCGCCGAGATCATGAAGACGCCGATCCGTCGCGCCTCGCGCACGTCGATCTCCGGCGCGATCAATTTCGCGATGCCGCTGTTCGACGAAGATCCGTATCGGGGCCTGCGCCGCGTGATCGACATTTCCGGCGACGGCCCCAACAACAATGGCGGCCCGGTCACGGTGGCGCGCGACGCTGCGCTCGAGAAGGGCATCGTCATCAACGGTCTGCCGATCATGGTCAAGGAGCCGTCCTATTCGACGATGGATATCGACAATCTCGATTTCTACTACGAGGACTGCGTCATCGGCGGTCCCGGCTCCTTCGTCATCACGATCAAGGAGCGTGACAAGTTCAAGGAAGCGATCCGCACCAAGCTGCTGATGGAGGTCGCCGGCCGGACGCCGGAGCGCCCGGTGATGCGGGTTGCCGACAGGGAGCCGCGCGTCAATTGCATGATCGGCGAGAAGATCTGGTCGGATCGCTGGGGCCGCTGACAGCCTGGCTCCGTTGGGACTTTTCGCCTCATCTCGTCGGGCGATCGAGCTTAACCCCTCGTTAACCGGCACGTGGCCCTAATCCGGGTGTTTCAGTTTGCTTCCGATCGGACGCGAACGAAAGCGGGTTTGTCAGGCCCGTCCCTCGAGCAGTCCAATGGCCACCGTCTCAGCGACCACCAGCCAGATTTCTCCCGCCAACGAGCGGGTGTTTCGCCAGAGCAGGCTGCTCGGCGAATGGAAGGGCAATTGGGTCGGCAACAACCAGCCCGTCAGCTTCAACGTCATCAACATCCGCGGTGCCCGGGCGCAGGTCGAGTACACCCATAACGGGCGGACCGAACGTGGTTTTGCCGAGGTCAACGGCTCGCTGATCAGCTTCGGTGGGGTCACGGTCGGCACCAAGGACGGCAAGAACATGGTGCTGCTCTACTCCGTTGGCGGTGCCGGCAAGCAGACCGCCAATTTGGAGAAGCAGGATCCGCCGCCGTCTGACAGCCGTCTCATGGGGAGCTGGGGCGGCTATTCCAGCGACAACGGCAAGAGCGCGAGCTTCAAGGTGCTCTCGGTCAACGGCAAGGAAGCCCAGGTCAGCGTCACCACCGACGGCATTACCCGCCAGGGCACCGGCATCGTCTACAAGAACGTCATCATGTTCGGACAGGCGCAGATCGCCACCGACGACGGGCAGAACGGCAGGATCATCTATCAGGTCGGCAGCAAATCCTTCATGGTGCCGGTGACCAAATATCCGCCGGCTGATTCATCCTCCACGCTCGACAAGACCGCCTGAGCGCACGGCGTTGCCGGCGCGGGCTGCCGTCCTCACCATTTCGGCGGTCGCTTCTCCACGAACGCTCTCAAGCCCTCCTGCGCCTCGTCCGAGGTCGCGACGTTGCAGAAGTCGTCCACGGCGCTGGCGATGCTGCGCCGGTAGTCCAGATCGATCTGGCGCATGAAGGCGGCGCGGCCCATGCGCAGCACCGCCGCTGATTTCCCTGAGAACTGCGCTGCGAGCTTTGCGACCTCCGCCTCGAGCTCCGCATCGCTGACGACGCGGTTCACCACGCCGAGCTCGCGTGCCTCTGTGGCGCTGAAGACGCGGCCGGTGAACAGCAGCTCGAAGGCGCGGTGACGTCCGACGATGCGCGGAAGATGAGCATAGTGGATCGCCGGGATGACCCCGACGTCGATCTCGGGATAGCCGAACGTCGCGCTCTCGGCCGCCAGCACGACGTCGCAGGACACTGCCATGGTCATGCCGCCGCCGCGGGCCGCGCCACCGACCGCCGCGATCGATGGTTTTCCGAGCCCGTACTGGGCGTCGTAGAGGTCGATATAGAGCGCCTGGAGGAATTCGCGGATCTGGGCGCCGGGCTTGCCGAGCAGGATGTCGAGATCGAGGCCCGCCGAAAAGCGTTTGGCAAACGCGCTTCCCAGCACGACCACGCGCGCATCCGGATCATCGGCGGCGCGGCGGAGCGCGGCGACGACCGCGCGGATGACTTCGAGGCTCAGTGCGTTGACGGGCGGGCGGCGCAGCGTGATGCGGGCGATGTTGCCAGCGCATTCGTAAGTGACGGGATTGTCGGATGTCACCGGGTTCTCCGGGCTTCAAGATATCGATCGCTTCAATTGCCGGTCGATCTTCCAACAACAGCGTCGTAGCCCGCCAGCTTACGTGACGGCCCGAGCGAGGCAAGGAGCTCCATGCGGCGTCAGGCTGCGGCATCGGCATGGCCGTATGCCGCAGTCACGCGACCCCCCTGTGATACGGTCAGATCCGCGCCTCCAGGATCAGGTTGAACGGGGTTTCGGCGGCGCGACGGAAGCGCGAGAGGCCGCCTTCGTGCGCGACCTTGCGCAGCCTTGCCTCGCCGGCTTGTGCGCCGAGCGCGAGACCGACCTCCTGGTCCAGCGAGGCCGGTGTGCAGATCATGGTCGAGGCCGCATAATAAACGCGGCTGACCGGATTGAGATTGTCTTCAAGGCGATCGCCTGCGAACGGCTCGACCAGCATGCAGGTGCCGTCCTCGGCCATGGTCTTCCGGACATGGCTGATGGCGCCGACGGGATCGCCCATATCGTGCAGGCAGTCGAAGAAGCAGACGAGGTCGTATCCCTCGGCCGGATAAGACTTGGCCGAGTGAACGGCAAAGGAGACCCGATCGTCCAGCTTGGCCTCCGTAGCGGCCTTTCGCGCGGCCTCGATCGAGCCCTCGTGATAGTCGAAGCCATAGAAGCGCGAGTTCGGAAAGGCCTCTGCCATCAGCCGTGTCGAAACGCCGTGGCCGCAGCCGACATCGGCCACCTTGGCGCCGCGCTTGAGCTTGTCCACGACACCGTCGAGCGCAGGCAGCCACTCCTGCACCAGATGATGCATGTAGCCGGTGCGGAAGAAGCGCGCGGTGCCGCAGAACAGGCACTCGCTGCGCCGGTTCCAACCGACACCCTTGCCGGTTCTGAACGCGTCCGTGATCTTCGGCTCGTCGAGAAAGGCAGCGGCGATGACATTGCCGACCGCGCCGAGGAACACCGGGCTGTCCTGATCGGCCAGCGCCATTGCCTGTTCCGGCAGCATCGAGAATTTTCCGGATGCTGCATCATATTCGACGTAGCCGGATGCCGCCTGGCTCGCGAGCCATTCGCGGACATAACGTTCCGCCGTGCCGGTGGCGCTCGCGAGCTCGGCGGAGTTCATTGGCCCTTTGGCGGCGAGGGCGCGGTACAGGCCGAGTTTGTCGCCCAGCAGGACCAGCGACGCGTTCATCGCGGCCCCGACCTCGGTGATCATCTTGCCCATAAAGGCATTCAACCTGTCGGTATTGACCTCCATGACAGCCTCCATGTGATGGCATTTTCAAGTGTCTTGGACACGGACGCGGGCAAGCGCGTCCTTTAGATGGGTCCGTTCGTCATGGAGCAGGTTCAATGCGTCAGGAAAAGGTGATCCGGTGGGGGAACCACCGGCATCGCGTTGCTGGCAATCTTGGGAGCCGGCGGGTATGATTTGGGAAGTTCCTGACGGTTATCTGAATGCCAGGCTTTGCTACTTCACCCGCGCTCGCAATCCTCTTTGCCGCGCTCTGCGTTTGCGCAGCTCCCGCTCATGCGCAAGTCGCGCCCCTGAGATATTGGATTCCGGGCGGACCCTTCGGCCTTGGCGGCAGCGATGGCCAGAGCGCCGATACCTATGGCAATTTCCAGAGCTTCAATGCCGGCGATGCTGGGAGCCGCGCCAATTTTGCGAACGGCTTCTTCGTCGGCAGCCAACGGGGCAACCTCAATTGGAGCGGCCTCGGCCAGACTGGTTTTGCCGGTAATTTCAGCGCGCTGTCCTATGACAGCACGCAGTTCGGCTACAACACCAAGACGGCGGGCGGCTTGCCCGTCACGTTCTTCGCAGGTGTCGAGACGCTGAAATTCGGCAACGGCATCGGCAGCTCGATTGCGCCGCTGACATCCGGCGCCGCACCGGGATACAGCGCATTTGCGGGTGTCGAGTTCAAGCCCACCTCCAACCTCAGTCTGTCGTTTGGGGCCGGATTCGGCCAGCAGGACTCGGGCCGCATGGACAGCGACATCAGATCGAACATGCTGCCGGGCGAGTCTCCGGCGCTGAGTGGGCTTCGGCGCTAAAGCATGATCCGGAAAAGTGCGAAGCGGTTTTCCGGAAAGATCATGCGTCAACAATAAACCAAAGCGCGATGATATTCATCGCGCTTTAGCGTCTAAACTTCGCCACCAGCTCCACATGCGGCGTGTGCCGGAACTGGTCGACCGGCACCACCGCTTCGAGCTTGTAGCCGCCGTCGATCAAGAGCCGCGCATCGCGCGCGAAGGTCGCGACGTTGCAGGACACGGCGACGACGACGGGCACCTTGCTTGTGGCAAGCTTCAGCGCCTGCGCCTGCGCGCCCTGGCGCGGCGGGTCGAACACCACGGCGTCGAAATCGCGCAGCTCTTGCGGCAGCAGCGGGCGGCGGAACAGGTCGCGTGGTTCGGCCTTGATCGGCTTCAGGCCGGGTGTGCGCGCCGCTTTCGCGAGCGCGGCGATGGCGCCGGGGTCGCTGTCATACGCGGTGACGCGCGCCTTCTCGGCAAGCCGTAGCGCGAACGGGCCGACGCCGCAGAAGAGGTCGAGAACCTCCTTGGCCTTGCCGACGCGCTCGGCAACGAGCGCCGCAAGCGTCTCTTCGCCCGCCACCGTGGCCTGCAGGAACGAGCCCGGCGGCAGCGTCACCTCCGCGCGGCCCATCCTCACCGTCGGCGGCAGGCGTTGCAG
>NZ_JXJM01000001.1:4732308-4806031 GCF_001593325.1 Bradyrhizobium sp. DOA1 | reverse complement strand
CAGCTCGCCATGCCGCGTCAGCCGGGCCAGGCGATGCAGTTCGGCGACGCGCGACAGCGCGGTGACCAGCGCCGTCGGCAACGGGCCGGAGCCGCGCACGTCGACGTCGAGGCCGTTGGCAGTGGCGGTGACCTGGATGTCGAGCGGCTTCGTCACCGGCATCTTGGACGTCAGCTGTTCGGCGAGGGCCCAGGCGGCCTCGAGCGCGCCCTCGAGCCCGGGATCGAGAATGGGACAGCGATGAATCGGAATGACGTCGTGCGAGCTCGTCGCGGAGAAGCCGACCTTGAGGATGTCGTGCGTGCCAAAGCGACCATGCAGCGTGATGCGCCGGCGCCCGGCGCCGTGCGCATCGACCAGCTCCGCCACCTCGCAATCGAGGCCGGCCTGCGCCAGCGTCTCGACCACGATGCTGCGCTTCCAGGCCTGATAGGGCTTGGCGGCCCAGTGCTGGATCGCGCAGCCGCCACAGACGCCGAAATGTGGGCAGAACGGTTCGACGCGCTCGGGACTTGCGACGTGCACCGCCAGCAGCTTGCGGCGATCGGGATGGTGGCCCACGACGTGGTCGACCTCGACCGTCTCGCCGCCGAGCGTGTAGGGCACGTAGACGGCATCGCCCGTGGTGAGCGAGACGCCGTCGCCGCGATGGCCGACGTGATCGATCGTCAGCCGTTCAACCACGGCGCGCGCCCAGGAAGAATTCGACATTGCCGTCGCCACCCGTGATTGGTGACGGGAATATCTCGATGTCGGTGCAGCCGAGCGAGGCGGCGAACGCCGCGATGTCGTCGCAGATCTCCCGGTGCACGGCGGTGTCGCGGATGATGCCCTTCTTGTTGTGCTTCCGCTCGGCCTCGAATTGCGGCTTGATCAGCGCCAGCAGGCTCATCGACGCGGCCGCGAGCGACAGCGCCACCGGCAGCACCGTCTTGAGCGAGATGAAGCTGACGTCGATGACGACGATGTCGGGCCGCGCCGGCAGACGCTTGCCTTCATAGCTGCGGATGTCGGTCTCCTCCATCGACACGATCTTGGGATGATCGCGCAGCGAGGGATGCAATTGGCTGGTGCCGACATCGATCGCGAACACCAGGCTCGCGCCGTTCGCGAGCAGCACCTCGGTAAAGCCGCCGGTGGAGGCACCGACGTCGAGGCAAACATGGTCCTCGATCTCGATCGGGTAACGCTCCAGCGCCCCGGCAAGCTTGACGCCGCCGCGAGAGACGTAAGGATGCGCCGGCTCGGCCTGGATGATCGCGTCCTCGGCGATCGTCTCCGAGGGTTTTGCGACCTGCTTGTCGTCGGCCGTGACGAGCCCGGCCTCGATCGCCGCGCGCGCCCGCGCCCGGCTCTCGAACAGGCCACGCTCGACCAGCAATACATCCGCGCGCTTGCGGGCAGGGGGCATCGGATCTCCGACAGACGACTTGAAGCTTATGTAGCGATCAATCGCGCGGCCGCCATGCGGACGCAAGTCTCGAACGCGGCGAGATCGTGCCAGACGTCGATCGGCATCGTGGCCGGCGTGACCAGCGCGCAGCCATGCAGCTCCAGCGCATGGATCATCATGAGGTTGTCGACCAGGCCGAAATCCTCGACCGTCAACCCCTGCGCATCGACCAGCCGACCGTCCTCGGACACGACGTCCATGAAGCGGCCGACGCGGTCGGCATAAACCGCGCCATCGTTGGAATAAGCGAGGCAGAATTTGCGGCGGCCGGCCATGTAGCCGAGCTCGTAGACGGTGCCGGGATCGGCGCCGGCGCCCCGGAACGGGGTGAGGTTGGCGATGATCGCATCGGCCGCGTCCATCATCGCCTCGTTGCCGCAAAAGATTTGCCGCGAGGCATCGGGCGCGGTGAGCTCGATCGCGTTGTCGAGGGGAAAAAGGCCGGTGAGCCCGTGCGAAGCGCAGATTTCAACCTTGCGCTGGCCGATCTCGACCGCATCCGGCAGGAACACGTCGGGGCCTGCCAGATAGATTTTCATGGGTGCGGTCTGCCGATGCGAAGCGCGGTGCGACACCTCCCCCATCGGGAGAGGACGGCGCGAAGCGCCGGGTGAGGGGTTACCCCCTCTCGTGGGACCTCAACCCCTCACCCGGATTGCTTGCGCAATCCGACCTCTCCCGATGGGAGAGGTGGGGGGGCAGCGTCTGTCGCGACGGCTCAGGCCAGCTTGACCGTCTCGGCCTTGACGTCCTTGCCGAGCGCTTCGAATACCTTGGCGACGATGCCCTTGGCGTCGAGACCGGCACGGCCGTACATCGCGGCCGGCGTGTCGTGGTCCTGGAAGACGTCGGGAAGCACCATCGAGCGGAACTTGACCATGCCGGTGTCGAGCACGCCCTGGTCGGTCAGGAATTGCGCCACATGCGAGCCGAAGCCGCCGACCGAGCCTTCCTCGATCGTGATCAGGATCTCGTGGTCGCGGGCGAGCTTGAGCACCAGTTCGGTGTCGAGCGGCTTCATGAAGCGCGCGTCCGCGATCGTGGTCGAGAGGCCATGGGCGGCGAGTTCGTCGGCCGCCTTCTCGCACTCGGCGAGGCGGGTGCCGAAGGAGAGCAGGGCGATCTTGCTGCCCTGGCGGATCATGCGGCCCTTGCCGATCTCGAGCGGAATGCCGACCTCGGGCATCTCGATGCCGCGGCCTTCGCCGCGCGGATAGCGCAGCGAGCTCGGACGATCGTCGATCGCGACCTGGGTCGCCACCATGTGCACGAGCTCGGCTTCGTCGGCCGCGGCCATGATCACCATGTTGGGCAGACAGCCGAGATAGGCGTTGTCGAACGAGCCGGCATGGGTCGCACCGTCGGCGCCGACGAGGCCGGCGCGGTCGATGGCGAAGCGGACCGGCAGGTTCTGGATCGCGACGTCATGCACGATCTGGTCGTAGCCGCGCTGCAGGAAGGTCGAGTAGATCGCGCAGAACGGCTTGTAACCTTCGCTCGCAAGGCCGGCGGCGAAGGTCACCGCGTGCTGCTCGGCGATGCCGACGTCAAAGGTGCGGTCGGGGAAAGCCTTGTTGAAGATGTCGACGCCGGTGCCTGACGGCATGGCGGCGGTGATGGCGACGATCTTGTCGTCCTTCTGCGCTTCCTTGACGAGGCTCTGGCCGAACACGTTCTGATAGGCCGGGGCGTTCGGCTTGGCCTTGGCCTGGGTGCCGGTCGCGACGTCGAACTTGACGACGGCGTGGTACTTGTCGGCCGAGGCTTCCGCGGGACCGTAGCCCTTGCCCTTCTGGGTCACGACGTGGACCAGGATCGGGCCGGTCTCCATGTCGCGCACGTTCTTCAGCACGGGCAGGAGATGGTCGAGATTGTGGCCGTCGATCGGGCCGACATAGTAGAAGCCGAGCTCCTCGAACAGCGTGCCGCCGTCCATCATGAAGCCGCGGGAATATTCCTCGACGCGGTTGGCGCGGTTGGCGATGATCTTGGGCAGGCGCTTGTTGATCTGCTTGGCCGCATCGCGCAGCGTGCGATAGGTCTTGCCGGAATAGAGGCGCGACAGATAAGCGCTCATGGCGCCGACCGGCGGCGCGATCGACATGTCGTTGTCGTTGAGGATGACGATCAGGCGCGAGTTCATCGCACCCGCGTTGTTCATGGCCTCGTAGGCCATGCCCGCCGACATCGCGCCGTCACCGATCACTGCGATAACGTTGTTCTTGCCGCCGGAGAGGTCGCGCGCGACGGCCATGCCGAGACCGGCCGAGATCGAAGTCGAGGAATGCGCCGCGCCGAACGGATCGTAATCGCTCTCGCTGCGCTTGGTGAAACCGGACAGGCCGCCGCCGGTGCGCAGGGTGCGGATGCGGTCGCGCCGGCCGGTGAGGATCTTGTGGGGATAGGCCTGATGGCCGACGTCCCAGATCAGCCGGTCGCGCGGCGTATCGAAGACGTAATGGATCGCGGTGGTGAGTTCGACCACGCCGAGACCCGCGCCGAAGTGACCGCCGGTGACCGAGACGGCATCGATGGTCTCCTGCCGCAGCTCGTCGGCGACCTGGCGAACCTGCTCGACCTTGAGCTTGCGCAGGTCTTCCGGCGTCCGGATGGTGTCGAGAAGCGGCGTTTTACTGTATGCGTTCACGGCGATTTCCAATTTGTCAGCGCCGGAAGGTCATTCCGGTGCAAGATGGGTTTGCACAATTTCGGCGCAGCGCGAGTCCTCAAACCGTCGGAGCCACCTGCATGGGGCAAGGCCCCGTCTTCAAGCTTAGGTAAGCTTAAGTGCGCTCCGGTTCAGTCTCTGTGATCCCTGTCACTTAGATCGGCTTCGCCCGTCCCAGCCAATTCATCAGCAGTTTGAAGCGCTTGTCGTTGGTAATCTGTGCCCACGCAAGGCTTGCAAAAAGCCACACTCCGCGCAGCTTTACACCAAAGCTGAGGCCAAAGCCAACCCGCTGGGCCGATTGGGGGTTATGCAGTGCAACCGGTGGGCCAGAGTGGTTAACTGCGGCCCGCGACGAGGGGTTCCAGGCTGGCCAAGTCTCTGGGCGAGCTTTTTCGCCAGAATCAGAGCTTTCTTATCCTCGTACTTCCCGGTTCCAAGACGGGGTTCAGCGTGTTTCCGACATATGGAACCGTAATGTCGCACGGGACGGCGCCGTGCGATCATGAAAAAGGCAGCCGACTGTGACCCTCGTGCACTACAACGGGGATCAAGTTCGGTCAGGCCAGATGTGGGAACCCTTAGCTACTGAACGTCGAGCGGCGCGGTGACGGTAGCCTGGCCGCTGGCATCGGTGGTGATCTTGTCGACGCGGGCCTCGGCCTGGCGCAGCAAATCCTCGCAGCGGCGCTTCAAGGCTTCGCCGCGCTCATAGATCGTCACGGATTCCTCGAGCGGCACCTTGCCGTCTTCGAGCCGCTTCACGATCGTCTCGAGTTCCTCGATCGCGCGCTCGAAAGTGAGCCTGGAGACGTCGATTTGAGTATTTTCGGCCATATCCGTTTCCGATTGCCCGGTTCGCTTAGCCCTCAGTGAAGGCGGGTTTTGCGGGCTTAATGTGGCGAGCGTCGTCAGGCGCCCATCAAGGCGCCGACATGCGCCGTAACAGATTCTTTCAGTCCTTGCAGGTCGTAGCCGCCCTCGAGCACCGAAACCACGCGCCCTCCGGCGCTCTTGTCGGCGAGGTCCATCAGCTTGCGCGTCACCCAGGCGTAGTCCTCCGCGCGCAAATTCAGCGAGGCCAGCGGGTCGCGGTAATGCGCATCGAAGCCGGCGGAGATGATGAGCAACTCGGGGCTGAATTTTTCCAGCTGCGGCAGGATCAGATTCTCGAACGCGCTGCGAAATTCAGGGCCGCCGTCCTCGGAGGCGAGCGGCGCGTTGACGATGGTATCGTGATCGCCGCGCTCGCTCTTGGCGCCGGTGCCCGGAAACAGCGGCATCTGGTGTGTCGAGCAATACATCACGGTGGGGTCCGACCAGAAGATGTCCTGCGTGCCGTTGCCGTGATGCACGTCGAAATCGACGATGGCGGCGCGCTTGATGCCGTATTTGCGCTGGGCGTGGCGCGCGGCGATCGCGACATTGTCGAAGAAGCAGAAGCCCATCGGCTTGCCGATCTCGGCGTGATGTCCGGGCGGGCGCACCGCGACGAAGGCATTGCGATGCTCGCCGGCCATCACCGCTTCGGTGGCCGCCACCGCGCCGCCGACGCCGCGCATCACCGCTTCCCAGGTGCCAGGGGACATCGAAGTGTCGCCGTCGATATAGACTTGGCCGCTGGTCGGCGCGATGTGGCGCAGCTCGGTGACGTAATGCTCGTTGTGGCACAGCGTGACGAGATCCAGATCGCCTTCCGGCGCCTGGTCGCGCACCAGAAACTGGAAACGCTCATGCGATAGCGCTTCCTCCACCGCACGCAGGCGATCCGGCCTTTCAGGATGTCCCGGCGGCGTGACGTGGTCGAGGCAGGCCTTGTGGGAGAGAAGAAGCGTGCTCATCAGGTCGGCCTCGCGGGAAAAACGGCGCTTGACGTCGCTTGGCGCATCCGGCGCCAAAACGCAATGCAAAACCCAATCTAGGCATTTGGGCGGCAATGGCAAAGGGTCGGCCCGCGCCGGCCAGTTTGATCCGGATCAATTCACACGGAGGATGCGGGTCGGCGGCAGCGGACCGATCGGCCCATGCGCCCGGAAGAACGCGAACAGCGCGTCCGCATCATAGCCGCCATATTGCGGCGCCGTGCCCTGCTTGGCGACGGTAAAACCGTCGCCGCCGACGGCGAGGTAATCGTTGACGGTGACGCGATATCCGCTCCCGGCTTCGACCGGCCTGCCGTTGAGCGTCATCTTGTCCAGGCTCACGCGCTCACCAAATGGCTTCGCCGCATCCCAGGCATAGCTGAATCCATTCGACACCTGGAGGATTCGGGGCCGCTTCGGGTCCAGCCATTGCTGTTCCAGCATGTCCTTGAGCTGGCTGCCGGTCAGCGTCATGGTGACGAGGCGGTTGCGGAACGGCTGGCTCGCGAAGACGTCACCGAACGTGATCGCGCCGTTCTCCTTCGGCACGATGTCGGTGCGGATGCCCCCGGGATTGGTGAGCGCGATGACGGCGGCGCCGTCCTTGGCGTCGCGGGTCGCGAATAATTGCGCATCTGCGATGACGTCGCCGAGCGGGCTTTCGCCGGCCTCGTTGGGACTACGCGACAGCGTCTGCGTCACCGATCCCGCCGGCCGGTTGGCGATCGGCGCCGACAGTCTGTCGTAAGCCTCGATCAGTGCCGTTTGCTCGGGATCCTTCGCCAGCGAGGTATTGGCGACGATGACGTTCTCGGCCTTGGCGCCGACGATGTCGCGGCTTGCCGGATCGAGCTTAAGGTCGATCGCGGTGACCAGCGTGCCGTATTTGTCGCCGCTGGTGACGAGCCGTCCGTCGATGTCGCAGACATAGGCGCGGTGGGTATGGCCGCTGACGACGACGTCGACCGCACGGTCGAACTTTTTCACGATATCGACGATCGGTCCCGTGATGGCAGGACATTCATTGTAGTCGCCCGAGGGCTCGCCGCCCTGGTGGATCAACACCACGATCGCCTCGACCCCGCGCGCCCTCAGCTGCGGCACCAGCGCGTTCACCGTCTCGGCCTCGTCACGGAATTCGAGACCGGCAATGCCTGATGGCGAGACGATGCCGGCAGTCTCCTTCAACGTCAGCCCGATGAAGCCGACGGGGATGCCGTCGAACTCCCTGATCTCATAAGGCGGCAGCACGCTCCTGCCCGTCGCGGTCTCCACCGTGGATGCGGCGAGATATTTGAATTTGGCGCCGGTGAAGGGATGCGGTCCCTGGCAGCCGTCGAGCGGATGGCAGCCGCCGTTCTGCATCCGCAGGAGCTCGGTCTTGCCTTCGTCGAATTCGTGATTGCCGACCGAGCTGATCGCAAGCCCCATCATCGAGAGCGACTCGATCGAAGGTTCGTCGTGAAACATTGCTGACAAAAACGGGCTTGCGCCGATCAGGTCGCCGGCGGCGACGAAGATCGTGTTCCTGTGTCCCTCGCGCAGCTGCTTCACCAGCGTCGCCATATATTCGGCGCCGCCGGCGGCGACCATGACCTTCTTGGCTTTGTCCTCGGGATCTCCGATACGGATTCCGCCCGGCGGCGGACGCAAATTGCCGTGGAAATCGTTGATCGCGAGGATGCGCAGCTCGACCGGCGCGGCGGTCTGGGCCGAGGCGGGCAGGGGAGTGATCAGTGTCAGCGCGAGCGCGGAAATGATGACGGAGTATCGCATGGGTACAAGATTAGTCATTCCGCGCGAAGATTTCACGAAGGTTCTCGCCGTCATTCCGGGGCGACGCGTAGCGTCGAGCCCGGAATCCATTCATCCACGAACTCTGCCGCCCGATGGATTCCGGGCTCGCGACTTTGTCGCGCCCCGGAATGACGACCATTGCCGGTCACCGATCGCGCCGCTACCTTTTCTTCCTGTTCGCAAACGCATTGAACGCCGCCACCGCTTCGTCCGACTTCAGCCGCTCGCCGAACAGATGGCCTTCCTGGTCGATGCGGCGGGTGAGTTCTTCCGGCGGGGTGCGCAGCAGTTTGCGCGAGGTCGCAACGGCCTCGGCCGGTAGCCGGCAGATCTCGCGTGCCACTTTGCGCGCCTCGACCTCGGTGTGTCCCGGTGAGACCACGGTGTTGACGAATCCCGCGGCATGCGCCTCGGCGGCGGTGAAGGTCCGCCCCATCACCAGCATCGCGAAGGCACGCTGGTAGCCCATCGTATCAGGCATCAAGAGGCTGGCGGCGCCGACCGGGACCAGCCCGAGATGGATATAGGGTGCGGAGAAGGTCGCCGCGTTCGAGGCGAGCACATAGTCGCAGTGGAACAGCATCACGGTGCCCATGCCGATCGAGGCGCCGTCCACGGCCGCGATGATCGGCTTGGCATTGAGGGCCAGCGAATAGAGAAATTTGGCCCCTTCCGACAGCGTCTCGGGGCGCGAGGTGTCGGCATTCAGGAAATCGTCGATGTCGTCGCCGGCGGTGAACACGCCGGAGCCGCCGGTAATGATCATGCAGCGGATGTCGGGGTTGTTCTGCGCGGTGTCGATCGCACGGCTCATCTCCCGATACATGTCCTGCGTGATCGCGTTCTTCTTGCCCGGTCGGCGCAGGGTGATCACGCGCGTTCCCCGCTCTTCGGTGACGACGATGTTGCCGTTCGGCATGCGAGCCCCCTGCGGTCGCCGCGGCGCTTGCCCTTGGCGTGTCTCACGAAGCGTCAGCCTACATCATCTTGCAGGCCTGCCAATGCGCCGGTTCGGGCTTTTCGATGCCGATCCTGTGACGTCGGCGCGTATCGCCCGTCACGCGCTGTTGCGCATTGCAACAAATGGCTACAATGTTTCATTTGAAAAACCGTAAGTTGTAGTGCAGGATCGCATCCGGTGCCGTTTCCTTTGATTGATTGCTTCATCGATGATAGCCGGAACGCGCATTGACGAATCCTCGCTGCACTATCGCGGCTGGCGCGTCGTGCTGGCCTGTTTCATGATGGCCTTCTTCATGTTCGGCTTCGGCCTCTATGGCCAGGGCGTCTATCTAGCCGAGCTGCAGCGCGCTCATGGCTGGCCGGGCACGCTGGTCTCCGCGGCGAGCACCTTCTCGTTCCTCCTCACGTCCGTCCTCGTCATCTTCACCGACGACCTGCTCGCCCGCATCGGGCTGCGCGCACTGATCCTCTGCGGCCTCTCTGCACTCGGCGCTTCGACCGTGCTGCTGGCGCTGATGCAGACGCCCTGGCAGCTTTATCTCGCTTATGCGCTGATGTCGGTCGGCTGGACCGGCATGGGCACCGTGGTGATCGCAACCGTGCTGAACTCCTGGTTCGAGCAGCGCCGTGGCCTCGCGCTCAGCCTCGCCTTCAACGGTGCGACCTGCGGCGGCATCATCCTGGTCCCGCTGCTGCTGTCGCTCAGCGGCAGCATCGGTTTCCGGTCCGCGATGCTGGCTGCCACGCTCGCCATGATGGTGCTGGTGCTGCCTGTGGTCGTGACGTTCATCGGCTGGCCCGCGGGGACGTTGCCTTCTTCGGGCGGACGTGCCCCCGGCGCGGCTGCGCCGGTTCACTCGCGCAAGGCGCTGCTCGCCAATGCGGCCTTCTGGACCATGGTGTTGCCGATCGCGATCGCGCTGCTGGCGCAGATGGGCTTCATCATCCACCAGGTGGCGTTTCTCGAGCCGCTGATCGGGCGCGCGAGTGCCGGCCTTGCCGTGACCATTATGGCAGCGATGGCGATCGTCGGCCGCCTGTTGCTCGGCCTGTTCGTCGACCGGCTCGATCCCAGGCTCGCCTGCGCGGCATCGATGACGAGCCAGGCCGCCGCGCTCTTAGTGGCTCTGCAAAGTACGAGCCCGACCGTGCTGCTGGCCTGCTGCGCCGTCTACGGCTTCTCGATCGGCAACATGATCACGTTTCCGCCTCTGATCATCCAGCGCGAGATCGGCTCTTCCGCGTTCGCCGCCGCGATGGGCCTCGGCACCTCGATCAGCGGCATCGTCAGCGCCTTCGGCCCCGGCATCGTCGGCCTGGTGCGCAGCTTCACCGGCAACTACACGACGGCGTTCGCGCTGTGCGTGGGGTTGGATCTCGTCGCCGCGGGCGTGGTGCTGTGGCGGCCGGGGAAGAGGGCTGAGGTCGCAGCTTCGTAGCTGGGCTGAGCGAAGCGCCAACGCGGGAGCCGCAGTGTAGTTGGTGTGTCCCACACACTCGGTGTCATCGTCCGCGAAGGCGGACGATCCAGTACTCCGAGACGTTCAAAGTGATCGCGAAGCCGCAGCGTACTGGATTCCCCGCCTTCGCGGGGAATGACAGTGGAGAGCGGGCGCGCAGGGGTGATGACGGACCGGCCGTGTCGCTATCCCAACAACACCGCGTCCGCCGCCGCAACCGACTCCGCGCTCTCGGTCACCGTGCGTTCGAGCGCCGGGGCCTGCACCGTGATGTTCTCGGCGAAGAAGCGCGCGAGCGAGACGTAGCGCGCGGCATCCGTCGCGCCCTCGGCCTTGGCGGCGAGCGCCTCGGAGGCCAGCATGCAGCCGCCGAGCGTTGCGCCGAATTGCTGGAGATACGGCGTCGCGCCGGCGAGCGCCTCGTTCGGTGCGGAAGCAACGCGCTCGAGCAGCCATTTGCTGGTGCGCGTCAACGCGTCCAGCGCCTCGCGCAGCTTCGTGCCCGTGGTGCCGAAGGCGGGATCGTTGGAGGCTTCCACCTGCTTGACGGTCGCCGAGAGCTCATCGAGCAGTGTCCACACCGACGCGCCGCCATTGGCAGCTAACTTGCGCGTGACGAGATCGATCGCCTGGATGCCGTTGGTGCCTTCGTAGATCGCGGTGATGCGGGCATCGCGATAATGCTGCGCGGCGCCGGTCTCCTCGATGAAGCCCATGCCGCCATGCACCTGCACGCCGAGATAGGCGACCTCGTTGCCGATGTCGGTGGAATAGCCCTTTGCGATCGGCGTCAGCAGCGCCGCGCGCGCGGCCGCGTCGTTCCGCACCTTGGCATCCTTGGCGCGGGTGGACACGTCGATCGCGACCGCGGTCGCATAGCAGATGGTGCGCGCGGCAGCAGTCTGCGCCCGCATCCGCATCAGCATGCGCTTGACGTCGGGATGGACGAAGATCGCATCCGAGCCGTCGCCCTTCTTGCCCACGGCGCGGCCCTGCTTGCGCTCCTGGGCGTAGGACAGCGCCTGCTGATAGGCGCGATCGGCGACGCCGACGCCTTCCAGGCCGACGCCGAGGCGGGCCTGGTTCATCATCGTGAACATGCAGCGCATACCCTGGTTCTCTTCGCCGATCAAAAAGCCGATGGCGCCGCCATGATCGCCCATGGTCATGGTGCAGGTCGGCGAAGCATGCATGCCGAGCTTGTGCTCGACGCCGCTGGCATAGATGTCGTTGCGTTGGCCCAGCGAGCCGTCTGCATTGACCATGAATTTCGGCACGAGGAACAGCGAGATCCCCTTGGTGCCGGCGGGCGCGTCCGGCAGGCGCGCCAGCACGAAGTGCACGATGTTGTCGGTCATGTCGTGCTCGCCATAGGTGATGAAGATCTTCGTCCCCTTGATGCGATAGGTGCCGTCGGCCTGCTTCTCGGCGCGGGTGCGCAGCGCGCCGACATCGGAGCCGGCCTGCGGCTCGGTGAGCTGCATCGTGCCGGTCCATTCGCCGGAGACGAGCTTTTCGAGATAGATTGTCTTCAGCTCGTCGCTGCCATGCGCTTCCAGCGCTTCCATCGCGGAGGCCGTCAGCAGCGGGCAGAGACCGAAGGCGAGATTGGCGGCGCTCCAGATCTCGGTGCAGGCCGCGTTGATCGCGAGCGGCAGGCCCTGGCCGCCGAAATCTTCCGGACCGGACACCGCGTTCCAGCCGCCGTCGGTCCAGCGCTTGTAGGCGTCGGGCCAGCCCGGCGCGGTAGTGACCTTGCCGTCCTCGAGCTTGATGCCGTGCTCGTCGCCGACCTTGTTGAGCGGCGCCAGCACGTCGGTTGCGAATTTCCCGGCTTCCTCCAGCACGGCCGCGGCAATGTCCGCGTCGAAATCGCCGTAATGGCCGGCTTCCACTGCGGCCTTGAGGCCGGCGCCATGGTTGAGCGACAGCAGCATGTCAGAAATCGGCGCGCGGTAGGTCATGGCTCACTCCCGTGGACATCATTGGCGCCGTATTCCCACGAAACGGGGGCGGTCTCAATGGCCGGTGGATGGGGACGGCGCGGTGCCGGGGCGGAGCTACCGGGCCATATAATAAAGTGAGGCGGGCGGATGGTCCGCCCCGTGTGGTATTTTGCCCCTCCAGGCGGTTGAAATGCCGCGCCGCTCCCTATAGACCGGCAGCGACCGAAGGGAATCCGCGGCAGCTCGATCTGCCGCCGTTCGCCGGTCTTCAGTTGGGGCGTAGCCAAGCGGTAAGGCAGCGGATTTTGATTCCGCCATTCGGAGGTTCGATCCCTCCCGCCCCAGCCAGAAGCTTCGGTCCCTATGAATCTGCTGACGAAAACCGCGCCGGTCGGGGTCGCAGCGCTGCGGCGCACCGCAAAGGGTGTCCGTGAGCGTCACGCTTGTCGTCGATGCGCGTCAGCTGCATCTGCTCGATCGAGCCGACGTTTGAGCTCCCTGGAACTGCCTTGAGCGAAGTCCGCGCTGTCGCGAAAGGTCTTGACAGGCGGCACAATACTTAACATGTTAAGTATATCGGTCGGCGCCCAAAATTGGCGCGCGAGAGCTGCGACGTCATTGTCCGTGGCTTTGCGAAAACAAATAGAGGTCGCTGCCCGCGTGCGGCGCTGCAAAAGCAGAGGGAGTGAACCGTCATGTCCAAGCTCCAGGAGAATATCGACAAGGCGGAGCGTCATCTTGCCCGCTTCAAGGAGAAGGGCGTGCTCAACCGCATCGGCGGTGAGGACATCCCAGCTGCGGACAACGCGACTTTCGAAACGATCTCTCCGATCGACCTCAAGCCGCTCGCGAAGATCGCGCACGGTAAGGCCGCGGACATCGATCGGGCCGCGAAGGCTGCGCAGGCCGCGTTTCCGCAATGGGCCGAAACGTCCGGCGATGCGCGAAAGAAGCTGTTGCACAAAGTGGCTGACGCCATCGTCGCCCGCGCCGAAGAGATTGCCTTCGTCGAATGCATGGACACCGGCCAGTCGCTGAAGTTCATGGCCAAGGCGGCGCTACGGGGTGCCGAGAATTTCCGCTTCTACGCCGACCGCGCGCCCGAGGCGCGTGACGGCAAGTCGCTTCGCACCGATGGCCAGGTGAACATGACGACGCGCGTGCCGATCGGCCCGGTCGGCATCATCACCCCCTGGAACACGCCGTTCATGCTGTCGACGTGGAAGATCGCGCCGGCGCTCGCGGCCGGCTGCACCATCGTGCACAAGCCGGCCGAATTCTCGCCGTTGACCGCGCGTCTGCTGATCGAGATCGCGGAGGAGGCCGGCCTGCCTAAGGGCGTCTGGAATCTCGTCAACGGATTCGGCGAGGATGCCGGCAAGGCCCTGACCGAGCATCCGCTGATCAAGGCGATCGGCTTCGTCGGCGAAAGCCGCACCGGATCGATGATCATGAAGCAGGGTGCCGATACGCTGAAGCGCGTTCATTTCGAACTCGGCGGCAAGAACCCGGTGATCGTGTTCGCGGATGCCGACCTCGAGCGCGCCGCAGACGCGGCAGTGTTCATGATCTACTCTCTCAACGGCGAACGCTGCACCTCGTCCTCGCGTCTTCTCGTCGAGGCCAGCATCTACGACAAGTTCACCTCGATCGTCGCGGAGAAGGCAAGCCGCATTAAAGTCGGTCACCCGCTCGATCCGGAGACCGTCATCGGTCCGCTGATCCATCCGGTTCACGAGAAGAAGGTGCTCGACTACATGGAGATCGGCAGGTCCGAGGGCGCGACGATCGCGACCGGCGGCCGCAAGGTCGACGGTCCCGGTGGCGGGTGCTACGTTGCCCCGACGCTCTTTACCGGCGCCAACAACCGGATGCGCATCGCACAGGAGGAAATCTTCGGGCCGGTGCTGACGGCGATCCCGTTCAAGGACGAGGCGGAAGCGCTCGCGCTCGCCAACGACGTCCAGTACGGCCTTACCGGTTACCTCTGGACGGCCGACGTCACGCGCGCCTTCCGCTTCACCGATCGGCTTCAGGCGGGCATGATCTGGGTGAATTCGGAGAATGTCCGCCATTTGCCGACGCCGTTCGGCGGCGTGAAGAGCTCCGGTATCGGCCGCGACGGCGGCGATTGGTCGTTCGATTTCTACATGGAGACGAAGAACGTTGCCTTCGCGACGACTGCGCACAACATCCAAAAGCTAGGCGGCTAAGCGCTCCGCAACAGACCTGAGGAGGACACCATGGCTTTGCCTGCGCCCAACCTTTATCCGCCCTTCAACATCGTGCGTCTCAGCCATGTCGAATTCGGCGTGACCGATCTTGCGAAATCACGGGCCTTTTATGTCGACACGCTCGGTTTGCAAGTGACCGACGAAAGCTCCGATGCGATCTATCTTCGGGCGATGGAAGAGCGCGGCCACCATTGCATCGTCCTGAGGAAGTCAAACAAGGTCGAAGCCCGTGATCTCGGCTTCAAGCTGTTCAGCGAAGAAGATATCGACAAGGCCGTCCACTTCTTTAGGGGTAAGGACTTGCCGGTCGAATGGGTCGAGCGTCCCTATCAATCGCGAACGTTCCGCACCCGCGATCCCCATGGCATTCCGCTCGAGTTCTATTCCAGGATGGACCGGCTGCCGCCGATCCATCAGAAATACGCCCTCTACAAGGGCGTGAAGCCGCTGCGGATCGATCACTTCAATTGCTTCTCGCCCAACGTCGACGAATCCGTCGCCTTCTACAATGAGATCGGCTTCCGCGTGACGGAGTACACGGCCGACGAGGAGACCGGCCGGCTCTGGGCGGCCTGGACCCACCGCAAGGGCGGCGTTCACGATCTCGCCTTTACCAATGGCCGCGGCCCGCGCCTGCACCACACCGCGTTCTGGGTGCCAACCCCGCTCAACATCATCGACCTTCTCGATCTCATGGCGACCACCGGGTGGGTGTCCAACATCGAGCGTGGTCCAGGCCGCCACGGCATCTCGAATGCCTTCTTCCTCTACATCCTCGATCCCGACGGCCACCGCATCGAGATCTACTGCTCGGATTATCAGACGGTCGATCCCGACCTCGAGCCGATCAAGTGGGACCTGAAGGATCCGCAGCGGCAGACACTCTGGGGGGCGCCCGCGCCGAAATCCTGGTTCGAGCATGGCAGCCTGTTCGCCGGGGTTCAGCCGCGCGACGCCGAATTGGCGGCGCAACCCATCGTCGCCCCCTGATCGGGCATTCGCATCTCGTCTGATTGCGTGAGGAAAGTGCCCCATGTCTCGCCCGAAATTCGTCAGCTTCACCCGCAACGGCACATCCGGCTACGGGCTCCTCAGCGATCAGGGCGTCGTCGACTTGTCCGGCCGTCATGGCAAGCGTTGGCACACCTTGCGTCAAGTGATCGAAGCCGGTGCGCTGGTGTCCCTGGCCGAGGAAAGCGCCGCGTTGCCGGCCGATTTTCCGGTCGGAGAGATCCGCTACGAGATCCCTGTGCCGGCACCGGAGAAAATCATCTGCGTCGGCGTCAACTTTCCCGACCGGAACGAGGAATACAAGGACGGGCAGGCGGCTCCCTCAAATCCTTCGCTCTTCCCCCGCTTTCCGCGCTCGTTCACGGGCCACGAACAACCGCTGCTTCGTCCTCCGGAGAGCCTCCAGCTCGATTATGAAGGCGAGATTGTCATCGTGATCGGCAAGGGCGGTCGCAGGATCGCGCAGAGCGAGGCGCTCGGCCACATCGCCGCGCTGTCGCTGTGCAACGAAGGCACCATCCGCGATTGGGTGCGGCACGCCAAGTTCAACGTGACCCAAGGCAAGAACTTCGACCGCACCGGCTCGATCGGCCCCTGGCTCATTCCTTATGTCGACGAGAGCCAGCTTGCCGACGTCAAGCTGGAAACGCGCGTCAATGGCGAGGTTCGCCAGCAGGACCGCACCAGCCGCATGATCTTCTCCTTCCGCAAGATCATCAACTACATCTCGACATTCACGACGCTGGTTCCCGGCGATGTCATCGTGACCGGCACGCCGACGGGCGCCGGCGCGCGTTTCGATCCGCCGATCTGGCTGAAGCCCGGCGATGTCGTCGAGGTGGAGGCGGAGGGCATCGGTATCCTCCGCAACACCGTTGCGGATGAGGCGTGATCGCAGGTCAAGCCGCTGATGCGGCATGGACGCGAATTTGGCCGTCGTCATCCACGACGATCGGAATGGCATCGAGCGCGCAGTTCAGGCCTAGTCCCTCGACGCCGATGCCGTCCTGAACGCGAAATCCAGCGCTGTGATTGGTGCACCGAAGCACCGTGCCGTCCGCGCTCAGCACGTTGTCGCCGCGATGATCGAGCGGCAGGTACTGATGCGGGCATGCATTGACATAGGCCGCGAGCGTGCCCGCCGACCTCACGACCAGGATCGGAAAATCAGTCGGGCCAAACTTGATGGATTTGAAGCTCCCTTCGCCAATGTCATGGGCGTCGCACAGGATGGCACCTTCGGCCGGAGCGCCGCGATAGCTCTTCCATGCGTCGGATATGGCTGCCTCCTTCAGGACGCCTTCAGCACGCCGCGCTGAATCTGATCGGCCTCGATGCTCTCGAACAGGGCCTTGAAGTTGCCCTCGCCGAAGCCGTCATCGCCCTTCCGCTGGATGAACTCGAAGAAGATCGGGCCGATCACGGTCTTGGAGAAGATCTGAAGCAGGATGCGCGTCAGCCCGCCATTGACGACGCCTTCGCCGTCGATGAGGATCCCGTGCTTGCGCATACGCTCGAGCGGCTCGGTGTGGCCCTTCACGCGATCGAACGACTTGTCGTAGTAGATCGCGGGCGGGCCGGGCATGAATTCGAGCCCACGGCCGGCGATGGCGTCGGTCGCCGCATAGATGTCGTCGGTGCCGACGGCGATGTGCTGGATCCCCTCGCCCTTGTACTGGCGCAGATATTCCTCAATCTGGCTCTTGTCGTCGGCGCTCTCGTTGATCGGGATGCGGATCTTGCCGCAGGGCGACGTCAATGCGCGCGAGGTCAGGCCGGTCAGCTTGCCGGAGATGTCGAAATAGCGGATCTCGCGGAAATTGAACGTCCTGCTCTAGAACTTGTACCAGGTGTCCATGTTGCCGCGCATGACATTATGGGTGAGGTGATCGAGATAATAGAATCCCACGCCCTTCGGGGTCGGATCGACTTCGCCGGTCCAGTCATATTCGGTCGAATAGGGCGAGCCCTTCGCGCCATAAGTCTCGACCAGGTACAGCAGCGATCCGCCGATGCCGACGACGGCCGGCACGTCGAGTGACTTGTCGTTGCCGGTATATTCTGTGCCGCCAAGTTCGAGGACGCGCTTCAGGGCGTGCTTGGCATCGACGACGCGCCATGCCATCGCCGGCGCGCAAGGTCCGTGCTCGGCGACGAAGCGCGCGGCGTGGGAGTTCGGCTCCCGGTTCAGGACGTAATTGATCTTGCCTTGGCGCCAGACGGAGATGTCCTTGGTCTTGTGCCGGGCGACCTCGGTGTAGCCCATCTGCTCGAACAGTCTGGCGAGCTTCTGCGGCTCCGGATGGGCGAACTCGACGAACTCGAAGCCGTCCGTGCCGGCCGGATTGGCTGCCGAAATCGTGGCGGGTGGGGCATCGTGCGGGAAGGGGCCCAATGTCGCGCTCCTGAAAAGGGATTGATCCGGTGAGAAATATACTGCCGGCCTGCTGCACGATCTCCGCAAAATCTGCTCGACAAAGACGTACTATGCGTGAATCATGCAAGGAATTGCTGCTAGCTGCATGGATCACGCATGGATCAGTTCGACGTCAAATTGCTGCAGGCGCTCCAGTCCGACGGCCGCTTGTCGAATTTCGAGCTGGCCGACGTCGTCGGCTTGTCGGCCTCGCAATGCTCGCGCCGCCGCGCCGCGCTCGAGAATGCCGGTACGATCGAAAGCTACCATGCTCATCTCGATGGTGAAGCGCTCGGGCTTGGCATCGTCGTCTTCGTGCAGGTGACGCTCGCAACGCACTCACCGGACAATTCAAGGCGCTTCCTCAAGCTGATCGAGAGCCTCGAGGAGGTGCAGGAGGCGTACGCTCTCACTGGCGAGGCGGACTACCTCATCAAGGTGACGATCACCGACCTGAAGGCTTTGTCACGCCTGCTCAACGAAGTGTTCCTGCCGCACGACAGCGTTGCGCATGTGCGCTCGTCCATCGTTCTCAATCGGTTGAAGCAGACGTCCCAATTGCCGCTGGGACATCTAATGCCTGCCGACAAGAGCAAGGCAGGCGGTTCGCGGTCCCGAAGTAGCGCTCGTTCCCAAGTCAAGAGATCGATGAAGGCCAAGTAAACCGGTTCACGCCAAAATAGGAGGGCCTCCGGGCGCGCGCTTTCGAGTGGATTTCCTGGCTGGCGCCTTCTTCGTGCTCTGCTGGTTGCAGGCTTCGCACAGCCATGTGGTGAATGCGGCGACGGCGGGGTCGTCCGCCATGCGCTGTTCGTACTCGAGCACGAAGAGACGCCGCGTCGGGCGGACGACGTGATGTGCCTTGACGAGATCGAGCTGCGCAAGATCGGTTGTGAGCAGGCTCTCGATCGCGATGACCGCGCCGAGCCCGGCGGCCGCAGCTTCGATGGCGAGGCCGAGGTTCTCAAAGCTGCTGCCGGCCCGGACCGGTACTTTCGTGAGCTGGGCGTGGTCGAGCCAGCGGCGCCAATCGTCCGGCCGCGGCCTGTTGTGCAGCAGCGGAACGGACGTGAAGTCCAGCGCGCCATCCTTTAGCAGAGTTGGCGAGCAGACCGGCACGGTGGCGATCGGCAGCAGCGGCCGGGTGACGAGCCCGGCCCGCGGTTGTCCGTCCGAGACGGCAATGACGGCATCGTAGCGGCTGGCAAGAAGATCGACCGGATTGGCGCTGGTGTGCAGATCGATCTCCAGCTCGGGATGCGCGGCCATGAGCGCCGGCCATATCGGCAGGAGAAAACGCGACAGGAAGAAACCGTAGACGCCGACTGACAGTCGTCTGAACTGCCGCAGGTGCAGGCCTTCGGCGGCATCCGCAATGCGGTCGAGCGCCTCGCGGGTGGAATCGGCGAAGGCTTTGCCGGCCGAGGTCAGGACCAGGCCGCGTGATCCCCGCAGGAACAGCGCGGTGCCCATGCGCACTTCGAGCGCGCGCACGTGCCGGCTGACCGCACCGACCGTCACGTTCAACTCGTCGGCGGCGCGTGTGATCGACAGATGTCGTGCGGCCGCTTCGAATGCCCGCACGGCATGCAGTGGAGGAAGTCGTCGTGAAGCCATGATCGTGCGCCTCGCGGGATGGTCGCCTTGAGTTTCGCTCAAGGCGCCCGCCCAAGAAGTCGTTTGCGCCGAGCGCTGTCAAGCCATACCCGAACGCTGGCCCGGGGTCCGCCCCGCCCAAGATACGTCAGTCCGGAGAGGAAGCTCATGACCGTTCATGCCGTTTTGGCCCGTCGCGAAGCGTCGTCCAAGCGCTCGATGGCGTTGGCGCCGACCTGTCGTGGGCTGAATTACTATTCCATCGACCGGAGCGCTCGGGACCTGCTTCCTCTCTACATGGACGCGCCATTGCTGGCGCATCTTCAGCCGCATCTACACGAGCTCGGCGCGCTCGCCGGCAGCAGGCTTCACGACCTGTCCGATCAAGCCGAGCGCCATCAACCCGTCCTGCATTCCCGCGATCTCTATGGCCGCGACGAGGAGTGGGTCGAGTATCATCCGGCCTATCGCGAAATGGAACGGATCGCGTTCGGACAGTTCGGCATGCACGCGATGTGCAACCGCGGTGGCGTGCTGGGCTGGCCTGCGGCGATGCCGCCGATCGCGAAATATGTGTTTCACTACCTGTTCGCCCAGGCCGAGTTCGGTCTGCTCTGCCCGGTGAACCTCACCGACAGTTCTTCTGAGTTGGTCCGCCGTTTCGGCAGCGCCGAGCTTCACGAGCGCTATCTTTCGCGGATGTGGAGCCAGGATCCGGCCACGCTGCTCAAATGCGCGCAGTTCATGACGGAGAAGGCCGGCGGCTCCGACGTCGGCGCGGCCGAACTGATCGCCGTGCGCGACGGCGCGCAGTGGAAGCTCTATGGCGAGAAATGGTTCTGCTCCAATGCGGACGCGGAGCTTGCCGTGCTGCTGGCGCGGCCGGAGGGCGCAGTGGCCGGCGGCCGCGGCCTCGGCCTGTTTCTGATGCCGAAGACGCTGCCGGATGGCAGCCGCAACGCCTACCGGATCATGCGGCTCAAGGACAAGCTCGGCAGCCGCACCATGGCGAGCGGCGAGATCGTGTTCGACGGCGCGGTGGCCTATCAGCTCGGAGAACTCGACCAGGGCTTGAAGCACATGCTGGTGATGGTGAACTCCAGCCGCGTCTCGCATCTGGCACGTGCCGCCGGCATGATGCGTCGCTGCCTCAACGAGGCGCTGCAGGCCTCCCGTCACCGCAACGCCTTCGGCCGCGCGGTGATCGATCATCCCCTGATGCGCCGGCAGCTCGTCAAGCTGATGGTGCCGACCGAGCAGGCGCTGTCGGCGCTGCTCTATTCGGCGACCGCTCCGGAGCAGGTGCTGCGACTGTTGACGCCGATCGTCAAATACCGGGCCTGCCGCGACAACGTCACGGTGGCGACCGGTGCGATGGAGGCGCGCGGTGGCAACGGCTATATCGAGGACTGGCCGAATGCACGGCTGGTGCGCGATGCCCATCTCGGCCTGATCTGGGAAGGCACCAGCAACATCAATGCGCTCGATGCCGTGCAGCGTGCGGTTGGAAAGGTCGGCGCGCATGCCGCCTTGCGTGGCGATCTCCTCTCCCGGCTCGGTGACATGCAAGGCATTCCCGGTCAATTCCGCACGCGTCTCGACGGTGCGATCAATGGCGCGCTGCGTTTCGCGGAAGAGGTCGCGTCCCGTAAGGAGAACGAGCGCTTCTGCCGTGCCGCTGCCGGCAAGCTCTATCATGCCGTCACCGCCGCGCTGTTCATCCAGGAGGGCTTGCGCCTCGGTGCTTCCGGCGGCGATGCCCGCCGCCTGCTGCTCGCCCGCGTCGTGCTGGAGCATCGCCTGCAAGAGACGAACGTGCTGAACCTGGAGGGCCAGCGTTGGGAGGACGAAGCCATCGACTTGCTGCTGGATGATGCCCCGGTGCCGCTGTCGCGCGCGGCCGAGCTCCTGGTGAGGTAAACGAGATGGACCAACTGGCCCAACGTGAGCTTGCCCGCCTGCTCGCAACCCTGCGCCGCGAAGGGCGCCAGCAGAGCGGCCTCGACCAGCGCCTCGTGCCGCCGGACAAGCCGACCGCTTATCGTATCGCGCGCATGGTCGAGGAGGAGCTCGGCTGGACCGTTGCGGGCTGGAAGATTGCGGCGATGAAGGAGGGGTTGCAGCGCGAGCTGCGCACGGACTCGCCGATCTTTGGCCGGGTTTATGCTCCAGGCATCAAGCCATCGCCAGTGACGGTCGAACATGCACGCCAGTGCAGTCCCATTCCGGAAGTCGAATACCAGGCGCGGCTCGGCACGGATCTTCCACCGCGAGAGGCGCCTTACAGTGTCGCCGAAGTCGAGGAGGCCGTCGTTTCGCTGCATCCGGGCGTGGAGTTGGCCGAGTGTCGCTTCGTACATGATGCCGCGTTTCCTCCTCTGCCCGCCATCCTCGCGGATGGAGCCGGCAGCGGGACGGTTGCATACGGTCCGCCGATCGAGAACTGGCGGGGGCGCGATATTGCCGACCAGGAGGTCGTGCTGACCTGCAACGGGACACTGCGGCGGAAGGGCAGTGCGGCGGTCGCGCTGGATCATCCGATCGTACCGGTGACATGGCTCGCCAACGAACTGTCGCGGACCGGCATCGGCCTGAAGGCGGGGCAGATGATCAGCACCGGCACGTTGACGGGAATGTTGAGGCCGAAGGCCGGCGAGACGTTCGTCGCTGATTTCGGACCTTTCGGCAGCGTGACGGTGACATACGCGTGATCTGATCGAACGGTAAATCATTTGCCGGCGCTATGGAGAGCGCGAACTGGTGGCGCTCGACGGGGAGCATGACGTTGACGTCCGCGGCTCTCGTCTCTTGGCGCGCGCAGCGTGCCCGTGAGATCGGCCTCGTCCAGGAGATCATGCCGGCGGGGCAGCAGGTCGCCCGCGCCATGGAGATCGCGGGGATCATCGCCCGCAACGCACCGCTCGGCATTCAGGTCACCAAGGAGGCGGCTGCGACATACACCGAGCAGGGCGAGGCGGCCGCAATCGCCTGCATCCCGGCGATCCGTGACCGCGTGCTCAAGAGCGCCGACGCGCGCGAGGGCATTCAGTCCTTCATCGAGCGGCGGCCCGCGGTGTTTCAGGGGCGGTGAGCCAAATCCGTTGCGAGCGGCCCGTTCGCGATCACGGGGGCCGCGCTGCCTATCCCTCGTACTGATCAGGACCCATCGCCCACGATGCCTCATCGTGGCCGAACGCATAGTTCCGGTTGTTGATCCCCGGATTGCGGTTGACCATCGGACGCATGAACATCGGGTGGGTGGCGCTGCGCACCTCGTGCTCGACGGTGAAGAGATGCCTGCCGCTGTCGAGCTCGACGATGTCGCAGAACCGGTACTGGTATTGGTTGTCCTCGCGGGAGATCAGCTCGCGCGCCAGCAGCTTCTTGTAGGGGCCGGAGAAGTCGGTGATGTACATCTGCACGTGATGGCCGTCATAGTCGCCCTGCGGCCGGTCGGTCTCGCGAAATAGCAGGTGCTGGTCGCGGCCCGTCTGCACCGCGGCAACCCTGCCGTCGCCGTCTAGCAAACTCGCGGGCATGCCCATGATCTCAGGATAGAACGCGCAGATGCCGGCGGCCGAGCCCACCGGCACGTCGAACTCGACATAGGGAATGCCGAGCGCGATGCGTCCGAAGCGCGCGGCGTCCGGCTCGTAGCAGCGCAGGCGGTTGCCCCAGGGGCAGATCGCCGCGACATGGTCGTTATGTTCGGCAAAGGCGAAGGCCGTGCCTTCGAGCTTCTTTGCGACCGACGACAGCCGCGCCAGCAGCGCCTCGCGGCCGGCGATGACCAGCCCGATGTGACCGCGCAGCACCTGCGGCCTGCCGCTCGGCAGATGAAATTGGCTCCGCCCCACGTTGATCCACATATTGGTGTCGGAGACCATCAGATAGGGATCGCGGGTGAGCCCGAGCCCGGCGACGTAGAACAGCGCGGCCAGGCGCTGGTCCGGGACCTGGACGTTGACGTGCTCGAAATGGATCGCGTTGCCGAGATCTTCTGCGGAGCGATCGAACTTTTGCGGCATGGCTGGGCACTTCTCGCTGGGGGCCGATGCAGCTCATACTAGAGCAGAAATTCCGCCAGCCGAAACCCGCTCCTCCCTAGCCGCTCAAGCGAGGCAAAAATTTTTTGGCGAGCCCTCTTGAACGGAAATTGACCCGCTCCTAGTTCGTTTTCCGCCCGGGGGCCGGTTCCGGACCCGGATTTTGGACATCGCTGAACCTACTCAAGGAGGATGTGCATGCATTTCCGCCCGTTGCACGACCGTGTGCTCGTGCGCCGCATCGATGCCGAGGAAAAGACCGCCGGCGGCATCATCATTCCGGATACCGCCAAGGAGAAGCCGCAGCAGGGCGAGATCCTCGCCGTTGGCCCAGGTGGGCGCAACGAGCAAGGCCAGCTCGTGCCACTCGACGTCAAGATCGGCGACCGGGTGCTGTTCGGCAAGTGGTCGGGCACCGAGGTCAAGATCGACGGCGAGGAGCTCCTGATCATGAAGGAAAGCGATCTTCTCGGCGTGGCCGAACAGGCCGGCACGCTGAAGAAGGCTGCGTAACACTGACAGTCATCGCATAGAAAGGAGTTTGCAAACATGGCTGCCAAGGACGTGAAGTTCGCGACCGAGGCCCGCGAGCGCATGCTGCGGGGCGTCGACACACTGGCGAATGCGGTGAAGGTCACGCTCGGTCCAAAGGGACGCAACGTCGTCATCGAGAAATCGTTCGGTGCGCCCCGCATCACCAAGGATGGCGTCACCGTCGCCAAGGAGATCGAACTGGAGGACAAGTTCGAGAACATGGGCGCTCAGATGGTCCGCGAGGTGGCGTCGAAAACCAATGATCTCGCCGGAGACGGCACCACCACGGCGACCGTATTGGCGCAGGCCATCGTCAAGGAAGGTGCCAAGGCCGTCGCGGCCGGCATGAACCCCATGGATCTCAAGCGCGGCATCGACCTTGCCGTGGATGCCATCGTGTCCGATCTCAAGTCGCACGCCAAGAAGGTCACCTCGAACGACGAGATCGCCCAGGTCGGCACCATCTCCGCCAACGGCGATACCGAGATCGGCCGCTTCCTGGCGGAGGCCATGCAGAAGGTCGGCAACGAGGGCGTGATCACGGTTGAGGAGGCCAAGAGCCTGAACACCGAGCTCGAGGTGGTCGAGGGCATGCAGTTCGACCGCGGCTACGTCTCGCCCTACTTCGTCACCAACGCCGAGAAGATGCGGGTGGAGCTTGAGGATCCCTATGTGCTGATCCACGAGAAGACGCTGTCCGGCCTGCAGACGATGTTGCCGCTGCTCGAGCAGGTCGTGCAATCCGGCAAGCCGCTGCTGATCATCGCCGAAGAGGTCGAGGGCGAGGCGCTGGCGACGCTGGTGGTCAACCGCCTGCGCGGCGGCTTGAAGGTTGCCGCCGTCAAGGCGCCCGGCTTTGGTGACCGCCGCAAGGCGATGCTGGAGGACATCGCGATCCTCACTGGTGGCACGGTGATTTCCGAGGACCTCGGCATCAAGCTCGAGAACGTCTCCGTGAAGATGCTGGGCCGCGCCAAGAAGGTCGTGATCGACAAGGAAAATACCACCATCGTCGACGGGGCCGGTGCCAAGAAGGACATCGAGGCGAGGAGCCAGCAGATCAGGGCTCAGATCGAGGAAACCAGCTCGGACTACGACCGCGAGAAGCTTCAGGAGCGCCTGGCCAAGCTCGCGGGCGGCGTCGCGGTGATCCGTGTCGGCGGCGCGACCGAGGTCGAGGTGAAGGAACGCAAGGACCGCGTGGACGACGCCCTGCATGCGACGCGGGCTGCCGTCGAGGAAGGCATCCTGCCTGGCGGCGGCGTCGCGCTGCTGCGCGCCTTCAAGGCGCTGGACGGGGTCAAGACCGCCAATGCCGACCAGAAGGCCGGCGTCGACATCGTGCGCCGCGCCATCCAGGTGCCCGCCCGCCAGATCGTGCAGAATGCGGGTGAGGACGGTTCCGTCGTCGTCGGCAAGCTGCTTGAAAACGAAACCTACACGTGGGGCTTCAATGCCGCGACCGGCGAGTACCAGGACATGGTGCAGGCCGGCGTGATCGATCCTGCCAAGGTGGTGCGCACCGCCTTGCAGGACGCGGCCTCCGTGGCTTCGCTGCTCATCACGACCGAAGCGCTGGTCGCCGACAAGCCGAAGAAGGCGGAAGCGGCGAGCGCTCCCGCCATGGACTTCTGAGACGAAAGAGCCCGGCCGAACGGCCGGGCTCTTTCCCGAACTCTCAACCGGATCTGTTTTCGAACGATAGGAGGATGGAGATGACCGAGAATCATACTTTCTCCGCTCGCGCGGAGAACACCCGCAACATGCTGCGGCACCTGGCAGCCATGGCCGTCGGTGCCGGCCTTTCGCTGGTGCCATTTGCAGCCTATGGCGCCGAGAGCCCCAGCTCTGGCCGGAGCACAGCCGACACTTTCGAACGGTTGACGCTGCCGCCGATCCCATATCTCGACACGATGCCATGGGCGAACTGGGAGCGGGCGAACGCCACCATCAAGGTCGATACGCTGCTGTCGCCGGTTCTGGGGCCATCGGGCATCCGTCTCGATGTCACGCCGCCGCATCGGGACCGGCCACAGCCTGCGATGAGCTGACATGGAGCGGCCCCGGCGAGGCCGCTCCGGTTTGCTCTCAGGGTTGGAGTCGGGCCTTGCTGCTCCCGCAAGTCTGAAAGGAGGATGATCAGAGATGAGAGGCCTTATCGCTGCGGTTGCCCTGTTGGGCATGGTCAATGCGCTCCAGGCCAAAGAGGCGGCCACGCTGCGCAGCGACGCGCGCAGTTCGGCCGTGCCCGCCGGGCAACTCGCGACCAATTCCGCGGCAACGTCACGGGACGATGTCGAAAGAGGCCGGCAAGATCGGCGCCGAGGCGCTGACTTTTCGGCCGAGCGTATCGTCCCGAGCATCTGTAGAGGATGCTGACCGGCCTTGGCCGGTCAGCACATGATTTGCGCTGATCTTCCGATCTAGTGTGAGGCCGCGGGGTTCGGATCGGCCAGGTGTGCGCAGACCTTCGCCCTGATCCGTTGCAATGCGCGCTGCTCGATCTGCCGGATGCGTTCGCGCGAGATGCCGAATTTGCCGGCGAGGTCCTCCAGCGTCTTCTGCGGCTCGTCCAGATAGCGCGCCTTGATGATGCTGTGCTCGCGTGGCGATAGCACAGCAAGGGCGTCCGCGATGGCGGTTTTCTCGCGTTCGCGATCGCTCGCCTCCAGCAGCAGGCTTTCGGGATCGGGGGAGGGATCGACGAGGCGGTCCTGCCATTCCTCGCCTTCGGTATCGATGCTGAGTGGCGCGTTGAGCGAGATGTCGCCGCGCAGCCGGCCATCCATCTCGATCACGTCGCCTTCCCTCACGTTGAGGCTGCCGGCGATCTGCTTGAGCTGGTCGGCGCGCAGATCACCGTCCTCGGACACGCCGAGCCTGCTCTTCAGCTTGCGAAGGTTGAAGAACAGCTTCTTCTGCGCCGCCGTGGTGCCGAGCTTGACGAGCGACCATGATCTAAGAATGTATTCCTGCACTGCCGCCCTGATCCACCAGGACGCGTAGGTCGCGAGCCTAAAGCCCTTCTCCGGATCGAACCGCTTCACGGCCAGCATCAACCCGACATTGGCCTCGGAAATGAGGTCGGCGATGGCAAGGCCGTAGCGGCGATGCTGGAGCGCGATCTTGGCCGCCAGCCGCAAATGGCTGGTGACCAGGCGGTAGGCGGCATCAGGGTCGCCGCGATCGCGCAGGCGGCGGGCATATTCGGCTTCCTCCGGGGCCTCGAGCAAAGGAAAGCGATGGATCTCATTCAAATAGCGGGACAGTCCGGCTTCGGAATGGATCGCAGGGAGCGATGAGACGGCTAGCATCGCACACTCCTCACCGACAGTTCGAGCGAGACCGGGGCGTTGATGGGGGACGTGCCGAGAGCAGCGGCGCGAGCGCTGTGCGTTTGGCGGGCTGCGCAGTCCGAGTACAGATCGTTCTCATGTCCAAATCCTCCACAGAGCAAGATGGTCAGAACCACCGGATCGCCCGACGTCTGAGCCCAGCTTGGCGCCCAGACGCTCTCGGGCCGGTGGTGCCTCTAGAATTTGAAAATGGAAGGAATGTTCCAGCCCGAACGATGCTCGTCGATGATAGACGCCGGGCGATTGGCTAACGAGATACGTTGTCCCTTCTCTGCGGCAGCGGGTCTCTTGAATTGCGAGGCCTTCATTCTACCTTGCTCCCTGCGCGCGGTGGTCTGCGTGCACTGGTTTTAGTGATGCACCGGATCGCCTGGAAAGAAGCTGGTGTGGATTGGAGCCGGGCGTCTGGTATGTGGAGAGGTCCATGAATCTTGGCCGTCGACATCAGTCAACCGCTGCGGCGCGAGAGAGCGCGACCCCGCCGACGAGATCGCCTTTCCCGGCCGACGCGCACGCACTCATCTTCGAAGCGGCAGCTTCCGTCATGACCTCGGCCGGGCGGCGGAAAAGGCCGTGGAAGCTCCTGTTCGAACGCCGCTCGCCGCTGCGGATCGAACCTCTGATGGGTTGGACCGAGGACGACGATCCCCTGGCTCAGGTGGAATTGTCCTTTCCATCAGCGGACGCTGCGGTTGCTTATGCGCGACGCCAGGGACTCGACTATACCGTGCTCGGGCCGTCGGTTCATGAGCTGCACGTCGTCCCACGGATCCGCGCCGATCGCCGCACCGGGCCAGAGTGTCCGAGCGCAGGTGCCCGGCAGATCGGTGCTGCCGGGTCGGCTGCTCCCGCAGCGGAACGCGATCGCAAATTGGCTGCCTAGCAAGAGGACGCGGCGAACACGCATGCTCGGTTCGTGGGATGGACAATTACCGTGATCTCGTCAGCGCGGCTCTCGCGCTGTTTTGTGCCGGCGTGATGTTGGTGGCCGGCCATCTCTTGATCGAATGGCACGCCAGGCAGTCCGATCCCGGCATGGGATTGGAGGCCCCCAAGAGGGAAGGCCCGCCTTTGCCGGTGATCTCGAACGGTTCGCCATCGAATAGAAAGATGATCGAGCTTCCAGCGGCGCTCCGGCGGAAGCGGGACGCGTAAAGCCTTCTTGCGGCCCGGGGGGCGAATGCTCTTCTGATCGCGAACCTCAGATCGCGCGCAGCCCATCTTTGGGCATTTCCCGGATCAGCGCGTCGATGTCGCTCTGCTCCAGGGTTTCCTTCTCCAGCAGCTTCTTCGCAGCGCGGTCCAGGATCGGCCGCCGTGTGTTCAGGAGGCCCTGCGTGCGCTGAAACACCTGGTCGACGATCGCCTTCACCTCGCGGTCGACCGCGGCTGCGGTCTCCTCCGCATAGTCGCGCTCGCGGCCCGGATAGGGGCGGTCCGCGCCTGCCAGGAAGTTGCCGGGGTCGCGTTCATAGGCGACGCTGCCAAGTCTCTCCGACATGCCGTAACGCGTCACCATGCTGCGCGCGATGTCGGTCACCCGACGAAGATCGTCGGCCGCCCCCGTGGACAAATGGCCGAAGACGATCAGCTCGGCCGCGCGGCCGCCGAGCAGCACCGCCATCTTGTTCTCCAGCTCCTCCTTGGTCATCAGGAACCGGTCCTCGATCGGGCGCTGAATGGTGTAGCCGAGTGCGCCCACGCCGCGTGGGATGATCGAGACCTTGTGCACGGGGTCGGTGCCGGGCAGCGAGAGCGCGACCAAAGCGTGCCCCATCTCGTGATAGGCGACGATCTCACGCTCCTTGGCATTGAGCAGGCGGTTGCGCTTCTCGAGGCCGGCGATCATGCGCTCGACGGCATTGTTGAAGTCGCTCATGCTTACCGCCTCCGCCCCGCGGCGCGTTGCCAGCAGCGCGGCTTCGTTGACCAGATTGGCAAGGTCCGCGCCGGTGAAGCCCGGGGTCAATGCTGCGACCGTCTCCGCCTCGACATGTTTGGCGAGGCGCACCTTCTTCATATGGACCTTGAGGATCTCGATACGGCCCCGCTTGTCCGGACGGTCGACCAGCACCTGCCGGTCGAAGCGGCCGGCGCGCAGCAGGGCCGGATCGAGGATCTCAGGCCTGTTGGTCGCGGCGAGGATGACGAGACCGGAGCGCGAGTCGAAGCCGTCGAGCTCGACGAGCAGCTGGTTGAGCGTTTGCTCCTTCTCGTCATGGCCGCCGGCGAAGGGGCCGATGCCGCGGGCGCGGCCGAGCGCATCCAGCTCGTCGATGAAGATGATGGCAGGCGCTTTCTCATGGGCCTGCTTGAACAGGTCCCGCACCCGCGCGGCGCCGATGCCGACGAACATCTCGACGAACTCGGAACCCGAAATCGAGAAGAACGGCACCCTGGCTTCGCCCGCTACGGCTTTGGCCAGCAGGGTCTTGCCCGTGCCCGGCGGACCAACGAGCAGAACGCCTTTCGGCATGCGGCCGCCGAGCCGGCCGTATTCGGTCGGGTTCTTGAGGAAGTCGACCACCTCGCGAAGCTCGTCCTTGGCTTCGTCGACGCCGGCAACGTCGGCAAAGGTGACGCCGGTGTTGGACTCGACATAGACCTTGGCCTTGCTCTTGCCGATCGCCATCAGCCCGCCGCCGATCCCGCCGCCTTCGGCCATGCGGCGGCCGATGTACCACCAGAGCCCGAAGAACAGCAGCACGGGCATGACCCACGACAACAGGTCGCGGAGAAAGGTGCTCTCGATCTGCCCGGTGAAGCGGACGTTGTGTTTCTCCAGCTCCTGCGCGACGTCCTGGTCCACGCGCGTGGTGACGAATTGCTTCTGTCCGCCGGACAGCGGCTCCTTCAGCGTGCCCTGCAGCGTCCGGTCGGAGATGCCGACGGACTCGACTTTCCCCTGACGCAACAATTGCTGATATTCGCTGTAGGGGATCACGGCGATCTGGCTGGCCGTCGAGATGAGATGCTGGATCAAGAAGACCGCGAAGATTGCGGCAACGGCATAGCCGAGGTTGAAGCGGACATTCTTGTTCATGCGGAGCAGGTCCGATGTTGTTGCGCCACCGGGTCGCGTCGAGGCGCATGTTGCGCACGCGATGGGGGCCCGGGACGCGTCCGGACCTGCGTTGTAGCGAAGGAAACCTTTCCCTCCGTCTTCCGTTCCTGGCGCCGGAACGCGTCGATCGTTTCCGGGGCAGCGATAAGGCCCGGTCAAAGACCGGGCCTTAAGCGATTACCAGGCGTACCAGTAGGGGTCGACCGGCGGATAATAGCGAACGCTCCGATAATATCGGGGTCCGTAATAATATCTCGGTGGACCATAGACCGGCGTATAATAGACCGGCGGCGCCGCAGCGGCGGCCAATGCTCCGGTGAACAGACCCAGGGCGACGGCGGGGCCGATGCCGGGCCCGCCCCAGTGATGATGATGGCCTCGCCAGTGAGCCGAAGCCGGCGCAATCGTTCCGATGAGGAGCGTTGCTGCCGCGGCGATTGCAAGAGCAAGCTTTCTCATGTGACTTCCCTCGAATACGCGCCCGCAATGAACGCGGGCTCTTTCATCCTCTGTATGAGTTTCGTTTCGCCGGACACAGCCGGCAGCGTCTGAAGTTAGGATGTGCGGCGACGACTTCAAGTCTCGGGCTTCACCCCCTCGACGATTGGTCGCAGCGCTGGGCGAAGGCCGGCCACCGGCATTTGCGGCCGGCTCATTCCGCCCGCCGAAACTGCGCGCCGCTCACGTCTTGCGCGCAGGGCATCATGTCCATTGCCGGCTTGCTGCGGTGGACAGTCCCTGTAATCTGACGAAAACACAGGGGGAAGGGATCGATGGGAGGAGTTCTGGAAGGCGTCCGCGTGCTCGATTTCGGGCGCTATATCGCAGGTCCCTATTGCGCGACCTTGCTGGCCGAATTCGGCGCCGAGGTCATTCGCGTCGAGAAGCGCGAGGGCAGCGAGGATCGCTTCGTGGCGCCGGTGGGCGAGAACGGCGAAGGCGCCCTGTTCCTCCAGGTCAATCGCAACAAGAAGTGCATCACGCTCGATCCGATGAAGGCGGAGGGGCAGGAGGTGATGCGCCGCCTGATCGCGACCGCGGACGTGGTCGTCGCCAATCTGCCGCCGCAGACCCTGCGCGCGATGAAGCTCGATTACGAATCGCTGAAGGCGATCAAGCCCGACATCATCCTGACGACGGCGACCGCGTTCGGCGGGCCGGGGCCCTGGTCCGACCGCGTCGGCTTCGACGGCGTCGGGCAGGTGATGTCGGGCGCGGTCTACATGACCGGGGCGGGCGATCCGCCGTACCGGGCCGCGGTGAACTGGGTCGATTTCGGCACGGCGCTGCATTGCGCGTTCGGAACGCTGGCCGCACTGATCGAGCGCGGCAAGTCCGGGCGCGGGCAGATCGTCGAGGGCGCGCTGCTCGCAACCGCTCTGTCCTTCACCAATGCCACGCTGATCGAGCAGGCCGTCATCAACGTCAACCGCGTGCCGACCGGCAATCTCGGCCAGACCTCGGCCCCGGCCGACATCTACCGCACCAAGGACGGCTGGGTGCTGTGCCAAGTCACGGGGAATCCACTGTTCAAGCGCTGGGCGAAGTTGATGGGCGAGGAGGAGTTTTGGCTGAACGACCCGCGCTTCGCCGACGACATCAGCCGGGGCAACAACGGCCCCGTCATCAGCGAGCGGATGGCGCGCTGGTGCGCCGAGCGCACCACGCAGGAGGCCGTCGACACGCTGGGCCAGGCGATGATCCCGACCGGGCCCGTCCTCAGCCCGCAACAGGCGCTGGACCATCCGCACATCCGCGCCGCCGGATTCATGCAGGACGTCGATTATCCCGGCCTGCCGAAGTCCGCGCCGGTCGCGCGCGCCGCCGTCCGCCTGTCTGAAACGCCGGGCGGGATCGCAACGCGTCCGCCGACGCTGGGCGAGCACACCGATCGCGTCCTGACCGAGTTCGGCTATGACGAGGCCGCGATCGCCGCGCTTCGGCAGGGCGGCGTGATCTAGCGCCGCCCGCCCCCGGACGGAGCGGCGCTCTAGCGGCGAAGGAGCATCTTGACAGCGCGACCGGCTTGAATATTTTTCCGCCCGGAAGATCGCTCTTCCGATATCGCGAAATCAAAAGGACCGTGAAAGACCGTCAGGAGTGACGATGATGCTCGATCAGGATTTGGCCCGCATCCGGGCGCACCGCAACAACCTCCAGCGCTATCGGCGCCTGCTAAGGACGAAGCTGTCGGAGATCGAACGTCAGTTCATCGAACGTCGCCTCGCCGAGGAGCAGGCCGCACTCGACGCCCTCGCTGCCGATGTCTTCCCCGCCGCGTTCACCCTTCCGAACATGCCGTCGGCATCCGCTGCAATGGGAGCGGAACGATGAGCGATGTCCGCGCCCTGCTCATCCGCGGCAGCGAGAAGGTGATCGAGCACTATCGCGTGCTGCTGGCCGGCGCGAAGACCGAGAGCGAGCGCCAGCTTTATCGTAACAGGATCGAACGCGAGCAGCGCCTGCTCGAGACTCTGCAAGGCGGCATCCCGCAGCGTTCGGCGGCTTGAGCGCACGCTTCGTCCTTCGAGACGACCGCTTGCAGCGGTCTCCTCAGGATGAGGCTCAGCGGCCCTTCCGCCGATCGATTGCTGCCGCGCGCTCCGTCCTCATCCTGAGGGCCCGCCGTAGGCGGGCGTCTCGAAGGATGCGCGACGGGTGAGCTGTCCGCCGCGCCTCACAGCAATTGCTTCAACGCCCGTGCATCGGCCGGCGCTGCGCTCTTCTGGTCGTTGTCGAAATAGACATAGACGTCGCAGCCCTGCCGCTTCCACGACTTGATGCGCCGCGCCCATTGCGTGAGCGTGGCCTTGGTGTAGTGCCCGTGATAGCGCCCGCCCGGGCCATGCCCGCGCACATAGACGAAATCCGCCGTGCGCTTCCAGGGCGAGGGCGCATCGTGATGGTCGGACAGGCACAGCGAGATGTTCTCCTCGGCCAGCATTCGCAGGATGCGCGGCTGATACCAGCTCGGATGCCGGAATTCGAAGCTGTAACGCCGTTTCCTCGACAGCAGCTTGAAGAACGAGGCGAGCCGGTCGGCGTTCGCCTCGAATTGCGGCGGCAGCTGGAACAGGATCGGGCCGATCTTGCCGCCGAGCCGTGAGATGCGATCCTCCAGCAGCTCGAGGCTGTTGACGGAGCGATCCGACAGGCGCTTCCAATGCGTGATGAATTTCGACGCCTTCCAGGCGAAGATGAAATCGCGGCCGGTCTGCTCCCGCCAGCCCGTCACCGCCTCCGGCGTCGGCGTGCGGTAGAACACGCCGTTCAGCTCGGTGGTGTCGAACTGGTCAGCGTAGTAACGCAGCTGCTGCTTCAGCGGCAGGCCTTCGGGGAAGAACGGGCCCCGCCAGGAATCATAGTGCCAGCCGGAGGTGCCGATCAGAACGCGCGCCATGGGTCACGTGCCATCCATTGTCCTTTTGCCGGATGGGAACGTCCGTGCGGCCGATACGTTGCTCGTGAGCTTGATCAACGCAGGACCGGAACCGATGTACGCGCTGTTCGAAGGCAACAAGCAGATCGGCGATCCCTTTCCCACCGAGAAAGAGGTGTGGGAGGCCGCCTTGATCGAGGGTCTCGTGACCGACGTTCCCGTTGCGGACGAGGAAGGCGGCAGCCGCCTGCGGCCCGCCGGCTATCACGTCGCCCAGGTGGCCGAGCATGTGGACGAGACGTTCGCGCCGCGGCCCGAATGGAAGTTGCCGCGCGAGATCTCCTGAAGAGGCTCTAGTTCGACGTCAGCGCCGTCTTGGCGACCTCGGCCATCCAGCCCGATGCCACCGGCAGGATCGCGTCATTGAAATCATAGCGTGGGCCGTGCAGCTCGGCGCCATCGCGCAACTCGCCGTTGCCGATCCAGACGAAGGCGCCGGGCCGCTGCTGGAGGTAGAACGCGAAATCCTCACCGGCCATGCTGGGCGCGAGGTCGCGCCGCACGGGAGCCTGCACCTTCTCCGCGGCGATGCGGGCGAGTTCCGCTTCGGCCGGCGTATTGACCACCACACCTACGCCCCAGACGATCTCGGGCGTGACCTTGACGCCGAAGCTGGTCGCAATTCCCGCGCAGGTGCGCTCGATCCCGTTGAAGATGATGTCCTTCACCGCGTCGCGATGGTACCGCAGCGTGCCGCGGAGGGTCACTCGCCCGGCGATCTGATTCGGCGCGGTGCCGCCTTCGATCGTGCACAGCGAGAGCACGGCGGTGTCGAGCGGATCGACGCCGCGCGAGGTGATCGATTGCAGCGCCACGATCAGATGGCCGGCCGCCACCACCGGATCGCGCGTCAGATGCGGCATGCCGGCGTGCCCGGCATGACCCTCGATGGTGATGGTGATGCGCCCGCCCGAGGCCATGACGACGCCGTCATGCACCGCGATGGTGCCGGCGGCGAGGCCCGGCCAGTTGTGGAAGCCGAACACCCGCTCCATCGGGAAGCGATCGAACAGCCCGGCCGCGACCATCGCGCGCGAGCCGCCAAAACCTTCCTCCGCCGGCTGGAAGATGAAGTCGACCGTGCCGCTCCAATCGGTATCGGTCGCGAGCAGCGCTGCTGCGCCGAGCAGCGAAGCCGTGTGCCCGTCATGGCCGCAGGCGTGCATCACGCCTGCTGTCGTCGAGGCGTAGGGCAGGCCGGTATCCTCGGTGATCGGCAGCGCATCCATGTCGGCGCGCAGGCCGACCCGCCTCATCGCATGCCCGCGCGTCAACGTCGCGACGATGCCATGTCCGCCGATGCCCCCCACGAAGGGAATGCCGAGCTCGGTGAGCCTGTCCTGCACGAAGGCGGCAGTCGCCTTTTCCTGCAGCGACAGCTCGGGATGCGCATGCAGGTGCTGGCGCCACGCGGTCAGTTTCTGGTGCAACTCGGGTGTCAAGGTGGAGGCTCTTTCGGAAGATGTCGGTTGCCGCCACCATAGCGGAATATTCGCGCTTGATAGCAGCCAAGAAGACGGTGAGCTCCCTCTCCCGCTTGCGGGAGAGGGCTGGGGAGATGGTGCCTCCGCGATGGGATACTCCCGGCGTGGAAAAAACCTCACCCGCGCCTGCGGCGCGACCTCTCCCGCAAGCGGGAGAGGTAAGGCAGAGCCCTAAGCCGCCAGCTTCGCCAGCCCCTTCCAGTCAAAACTGATGCCATGGCCGGGGCGGTCCGGCGCGAGCGCCATGCCGTCCTTCAGCACCAGGGGATGCTCGATATATGTGTCCAGCCCAAACCCATGCGCCTCCAGATACGACCGGTTCGGGCAGGCCGCGAGCAGGTGCACGGTGATGTCGTGCGCGCCGTGGCTGGTGACGGGCAGGTTGAAGGCCTCCGCCAGCCGCGCGATCTTCATGAAGGCGCTGACGCCGCCGCAATTGGTGACGTCGGGCTCGGGATATGACACCGCGCCGCTGGCAATGTAGTTCTTGAACTCCCACAGCGAGCGCAGATTCTCCCCCGCCGCGATTGGCACGCCGCCGGCCTGCATGATGCGTGCGTGGCCCGCGACGTCGTCGGGAATGATCGGCTCCTCGAGCCAGGTGAGGTCGTAGGGAACGAAGGCACGGGCGGCGCGAATGGCCTCCTCCACCGTCCATTTCATGTTGGCATCCGCCATCAGCGGAAAACCGTCGCCGAGATGCTGCCGCATCGCGGAGACTTTCGCGACGTCCACTTTCAAATCGGGCCGGCCGACTTTCATCTTGATGGCGCGAAATCCCTTGGCGAGATTGCCGTCGGTCTGCTTGAGCAGCGCATCGACCGAGAGATCGAGGTCGATGCCGCCGGCATAGCATGGCACGCGCGAATCGAACCCGCCGAGCAGGCGGAACAGCGGCAGCTTGGCGCGCCGCGCCTTCAGGTCCCACAGCGCGATGTCGAGCGCGGAGAGCGCCAGCACGGTCGGCCCGCCGCGCCCGCCATAATGCAGCGCCCACCAGACGTGATGCCAGATCGCTTCGGTGTCCTCGGCCTCGCGCCCTTCCACCAGCGGCGCGATCTCGCGCTTGAGGATGTCGGCAGTCGCCCCGCCGTTGCGGCCCACCGTGTACGTATAGCCAACGCCCTCGGCGCCGTCGGCATCACGGATGCGACAGGTGATCAGCTCGAACGCGGTGATCTCGCCATGGGTGCTATCGGAGAGCGTGACGGGGAGGGGGATCCGGTAGAGCCCGGTCTCGATGCTTGCGATGCGTGGCATTGTTCCTTCCTGCGTTCCTTCCTGCTGTTTTGTTGCAGGCTAGGACGATGCGCAGCGCCCGACAAGCGCGCGCCGCGCAAGGCACCTCACCGCATCGTCGCGAGCTGCACCGCCAGCGCACAGGCGCGGTCGTATTCGTCGAGGTTGATCCATTCGTCGATCGTGTGCGCCTCGTTCTGGCCGGCGCCGAAGGTCACCGTCGGAATGCCGTGGCGGACCATCCAATTGGCGTCCAGGCCGCCATTGGCGGCGCGCACGTTCGGAGTGCCACCCACGGCCGAGACTGCCTCGATGGCGCGTTTGACCACGGGCAGGCTCTCCTTCATCCGGAATGGATAATAGTCGGTCTCGGCCTTGAACTTGACCTTGCCGGACTTGCCTTGCGCGTTGGTCACCTTCTTGGCCGCCTTCTCGAACGCGGCCTTGTAGGCCTTGGTGATCTCCTTGAAGAATTTTCCGTCATGGCTGCGGCTTTCGCCGCGCACATGCACGTAATCGGTGACGACATTGGTGGCATCGCCCGCCGGGCGGCCCTCGCCGCCGGTGACGGGCCCGACATTGCTGGTGCCCTGCCGGGCGCTCGCGCCCTTGCCCTTCAGCACCTTGCCGAACCAGCCGCCGGCCTTCACCTTGGCGAGCGCGAGCGCCATGATCATGGTCGAGGAGATGCCGCGCTCGGGCGCGACGCCGGCATGCGAGGCGCGGCCGAAGATCTCGACGGTCCAGCGATCGGCGCCGACCGCACCGATGATGACGTTGGAGGCCGAGCCGCCGTCATAGTTGAAGGCCATCACCGGCGAGCCGAGCTCGTCCAGCTTGACGTGGCGCGCGCCGTAGAGCCCGCTCTCCTCGCGCACGCAGAACAGCAGCGTGAGCGGCGGATGGTCGAGCTTTTGCTTTTCAAGCTCGGCGGCCAACGTCACCAGCACGCCGCAGCCGCAGCGATTGTCGCCGCCGAGCGCAGTCTTCGCTTCATTGACGATCTTGCGGCCGGATTTCTTCGGCTTGGCGCCGGCGCAGAGCGGCACGGTGTCCATATGGGTCATGAACATGATGCGCGGCTGGTTGTGCAGCGCGCCGCGGCCGGGCAGGTCGACGATGAGGTTGCCGGTCTCGGTCGGCACGGGAATGCGGCTGTTGGCATCGTCGAGCCGGATCGCCTTCGCCGGCACGCCGCTCTCCTTCAGCGCGGCCGTGAGCTCACGCCCGATCGCCGCCTCCTGTCCGGTGACGCCTTCCACGGACAGGAAGCGCATGAGGCGATCGGTGGCAGCTTTGGTGTCGACAGGCATGGATCTCATTTCCCTTGATGCGATGCCTGTCAGCATCCCCCGCCGCACCACGTTATGCAAGCTCGCCCCGACGCATGAGCGACGGCGCTGCGTTGCCGGGCGCGCATGGTCCCGATGCGGCGACGGCTGTCGTGATCTGCCGGCGCAAGCGCGTACCCGGCGGCGCGAATCGGTTGCTTCTGCGCTTTCTAATTCCTGCATTCCGAATTGTGTGAGCACACGTTCGATTGCTCGAGTTTGGAGAAATTTTCGGTCGCGACGAATACGAGAAACCCGAGCAGCACCATTGCGGCGATGTTCAAGCGCATGCTGGGGCCATTCGCAGCGCGGCGATCTTTCTCGAACTTCGAGAGATCGAGTATGCGAAGAACGTCGTCGGTCCGCACATCATCGGCCGGAGCTCCGCCGGTCTCTGATCGTTTTCGAAACGGTATGACATTTCCCAGATGATCAGGCCGATCGGCTTTCATCTTGCGCCTCAAACAACAGTTCGCGTCGCCATCAAGATTTTGATGATAGGCCCGGCTCTTGGTGGACGTTCCAGAAATTCTCGGATGCTGGCGCAATTCAGCGTGATGCCGCGGAGATCGTCGGCGCGCGCGCATATTGTTTCTGTCTGTTGCTCGCCTCCGTTGAATGTCTTCCGACTCGGAAGATCAGCGTGCTCGAATGATCGGTGCTCGAATTTACGCACGAGCGAACATGACGGTTTGTACAGAATGTCGCACGCAATCGTTATTTTGAGGCCGAGATGTTGTCCGCGATACTTTCCATCCAAAGCAGCGCGTTCATGTGAAATCGAAGAGTTGGATGGCCATCAATCTGACAAGGCGACCGAAGCTCAGCGCCACGCTGCTTGGAATCCTTGTACTAGCCGCGACAGGCTACGGCTTGTGGGTTGAGCTCCTCGGGAGCGTCAAGCCGGTCGAAGCGGCCGCTCAAAGCGCTTCCAGTCAGTCTGCTGTCAAGATTCCCGTGACCTCTTTCGAGGTGAAGAAGAGCGACTTTCCCGTGCACATCTACGGTCTTGGAGTCGTCTCACCGTTCAAGACGGTGACGGTCAGGAGCCGTGTCGACGGTCAGATCACGAAGGTGTTCTTCAAGCAGGGGCAGATGGTGAAGGAGGGCGATCCGCTTCTGCAGATCGATCAACGCCCTTTCACCGCGGCTCTGGAGCAGGCCGTAGCGAAGAAGGCACAAGACGAGGCCAGCCTGAGGAACGACCAGTTAAACCTGGAGCGATTTCAGAAGCTCGCCAAACAGCAATTCGAGACCCAGCAAAATCTCGATACCCAGCAGGCGCTGGTCGATCAGATGACGGCGCAGGTGAAGGGCGACCAGGCCGCCATCGACAACGCGCAGACCAATCTCGGTTACACCTCCATCAAGGCGCCGATCAGCGGACGCATGGGCTTCCGGCTGGTCGATCCCGGCAACATCGTGCATGCCGCGGATACGACGGGCATCGTCACCATCGCCCAGCTGCAGCCGATCGCCGTGCAGTTCACGGAGCCGGAAGACCAGTTGCAGGCCATCGCCAAGGCCTTTGAAGCCGGCGAGGTGCCCGTCGAGGCGCTGTCATCGGACGGAGCGCGGACATTGTCGCACGGCAGGCTCGCGATCATGGACAATTCGGTGAATCAGTCGACCGGGACCATCGGTCTGAAAGCGCGTTTCGACAACAAGGACAACGCGCTGTGGCCCGGCCTGTCCGTCAACACGCGGATGCTGGTCGACACGCTCAGGCAGGTCGTCGTCGTGCCGCAGGACGGCGTGCAGCACGGGCCGTCCGGCCTGTTCGCGTATGTGATCGGCGACAATGGCAAGGTCAGCAGCAGGCCGATCAAGGTCGGTGAGAGCGGCGATGCGAATGCCGTGGTGGCCCAGGGCTTGAACGTTGGCGACAGGATCGTGGTGGCCGGGCAATCGCGCTTGTTCGAAGGCGCCTTGGTGGACGAAAAGCCGCTGGTCGCTGCGGCCGCGCCGACGACGGATGCGAGCGCCGCCGCAAACCAGGCCAAGGTCGGCAAGGCCGGATCGGCTGACTGACATGGCTGGCGGCATCTCGGCTCCCTTCATTCGCCTCCCGATCGCGACGTCGCTGCTGATGGTCGGTATCCTCTTCGTCGGGATCATCGCCTATCCGCAATTGCCGGTGGCGCCGCTGCCGGAAGTCGACTTCCCCACCATCCAGGTCTCCGCCAGTCTTCCCGGCGCGGATCCCGAGACCATGGCGTCCTCGGTGGCGCAACCGCTCGAATCGCAGTTCGCGTTGATACCCGGCGTCTCGGAAATGACGTCGTCGAGCCAGACCAGCTCGACCCAGATCGTCCTGCAGTTCGATCTGTCGCGCAACATCGACGGTGCGGGGTCCGACGTGCTTGCCGCCATCAATGCCGCGAGCGGGCAATTGCCCAAGACGATGCCGAGCACCCCGACCTACAGGAAGGTCAATCCGGCGGACTCGCCCATTCTCCTGCTTGGCGCCACGTCGAAGACGCTGCCGATGACCCAGGTGTCGGACGAAGCCTACACCAAGCTCGCGCAAGCAATCAGCCACATCAGCGGGGTTGGCCAGGTCAGTGTCGGTGGGCAGCAGGCGCCGTCGATCCGGGTCCAGATCGATCCCGCCAAGCTGGTCGCCAAAGGCCTGTCGCTGGAAGACATCCGGACCCCGCTCTCGGTGATATCGGTCAACAATCCCAAGGGCACTCTCAACGGAGATACCCGCACATACACCGTCTACGCCAATGACCAGTTCACCAAGGCCGAGGCCTGGAACGACATCGTCATTGCTTATCGCAACGGCAGTCCCGTCCGCGTCGGCGACATCGGCCATGCCGTCAGCGCGCCGTTGGACAATACGCAGTACGGCTGGGCCGACGGCAAGCCCGGCGTCTTTCTGGTCATCTTCAAGCAGCCCGGCGCCAACGTCATCGACACCGTCGACAATGTGATGAAGCAGCTGCCGCACCTCAAGGCAGGCATCTCGCCTGCCATCGACATCCAGGTGTTGTCGGACCGCACGCAGACCATCCGTGCGGCGGTGAAGGACGTGCAATTCACCCTGCTCCTGACGATCGGCCTCGTCGTGATGGTGATCTTCGTTTTCCTTCGCAGCGTGTGGGCCACCATCATTCCATCGATCACGGTGCCGCTCGCGCTGCTCGGCGCCTGCGCACTGATGTGGATGGCCGGCTACAGCCTCGACAATCTGTCCCTGATGGCCCTCACCATCGCGGTCGGCTTCGTGGTCGACGATGCCATCGTGATGCTCGAGAACATCTCCCGGTATATCGAGGAAGGCGAGACGCCGATGGCCGCCGCGGTCAAGGGCGCGGGCGAAATCGGGTTCACGATCATCTCGATCTCCGTCTCGCTGATCGCGGTCCTGATTCCGTTGCTGCTGATGGGCGGCATCATCGGCCGCCTGTTCCGGGAGTTTTCGGTGACACTGGCGATGACGATCGTCGTGTCGGCCTTTGTGTCGTTGACGCTGACGCCGATGATGGCCTCGCGCTTCCTCAAATCGCACGACGAGGAGCATCACGGCAGGCTCTATATGCTCAGCGAGCGGATGTTCCAGGGCCTGGTGGACGGCTATGAACGCGGCCTCGACCTCGTGCTGCGCTTTCGCTTCGCGACCCTGATGGTGTTCTTCGCGACGATAGCCCTGACCGTCTACCTGTTCGTGATCATCCCCAAGGGATTCTTTCCGCAGCAGGATACCGGGCTGATCACCGGGATCGTCGAAACGTCGCAGGACGTGTCGGTCGCGGACATGGCGAAACACATGCAGGAGATGGGAGCGATCGTGCTGAAGGATCCGGCGATCGACCACATGGCCATGCGCATGGGCGGCAGCGGAAATACGCTCAACGACGGCAACATGTATATCACGTTGAAGCCGCGCGATGAGCGTGACGCGTCGGCCGACCAGGTCATCCGTCGCCTGCAGGTGCAGACGGCGAAGGTTCAGGGCGCGCGTCTTTATCTACAGTCGGCACAGGACGTTCGCGTCGGCGGCCGGGCCTCCCGCACGCAGTTTCAGTTCACCCTGCAGTCGACCGACATGGACCAGCTGAGCACATGGGCCCCCAGGCTGCTCGACAAGATGAAGCAGATGCCCGAATTGCGCGACGTCGCTTCGGATCAGCAGGCGTCGGGCACCACGCTGACGCTGACGATCGACCGCAATCAGGCCGCGCGTTTCGGGATCACCCCCGACGTCATCGACGCGACGCTGTATGATGCATTCGGGCAGCGGGAAATCGCGACCTATTCGACGCAACTGTCCACCTATTACGTCGTCCTCGAGGTGCTGCCCTCGCTGCAGAAGAATCCGTCTACGCTGGAGCAGATCTATCTGCGTTCCCCGACGACGGGCGGTGAGGTGCCGTTGTCGGCGTTCGCGAAGTGGACCACGGCCCCGGTGCGGCCCCTGGCCATCAATCATCAGGGCCAGTTTCCGGCGGTGACGATCTCCTTCAACCTCGCTCCCAATGTCGCCCTGGGCGAGGCGACGCAGGCGATCGACGCGATGGAAAGGCAAATGAACGTGCCGGCCGCCATCACGTCGACGTTCCAGGGAACGGCAAAGGCGTTCCAGGAGTCTCTCTCCTCGGTGCCGCTCTTGATCGTGGCGGCACTGATCGTGGTGTATCTCATCCTCGGCGTGCTCTACGAGAGCTACATCCACCCTCTGACGATCCTGTCGACCCTGCCGTCAGCCGGTGTCGGCGCTTTGGCGACGCTCCTCATCTTCCACTTCGACTTCAGCCTGATCGGGCTGATCGGGCTGGTTCTGCTGATCGGCATCGTCAAGAAAAACGGCATCATGCTGGTCGACTTTGCGATCGTGGCGGAACGGGATCAGGGCATGTCACCGGTCGAAGCCATTCGCCGGGCATGCCTGCTGCGCTTCCGTCCGATTCTGATGACCACGATGGCGGCGGTGCTGGGGGGCGTGCCGCTGATGCTGGGCCACGGGACCGGCTCGGAGCTCCGTCAACCGCTCGGCTACGCCATGGTCGGTGGTCTCTTGGTCAGCCAGGTCCTGACGCTTTTCACCACGCCGGTGGTCTATCTTTATCTCGACCGCGTCTCGCAATGGCTCAGTCCGGATCGACACGGCGATCGTCAAGACGAGGGTGTCGTCGACAGCGGTGAGCTGGACGTGGTCGACAGGATACCCCGGAAGACATCCAAGGTTCTTGCAGCGCAGTGACCGTTCATAGTCCCCGCCAGGGCTGCGATGCGGTCATGGCCGCTGAACTGCTGCCGATGACGGCCCGCTTCTATGGGCTCGGCGAGGTGTAAGCCAAAAAGATCAGCACGCCGAGGGCCAGCATCGCAGCCATGAACAGCAGCACCGCCGGCAGCCCCGCGAGTGCCGCCACCGCGCCGGTCACCGACTGCATCAAGGCCGCGCCGAGAAAGAAGGCGAGGTTCACCGCCGCAAGCGCCTTGCCCGCTGTCTGCGCATCGACCAGCTGCCGGGACATGCCGAAGATCAGCGGCTGGGCGGAGGTCGCAAGGCCGATCAGCACGAACATCACGAGGTCGTATTGCGGCGGCATCACCGAGAAGCCGAACAGCATGGAGACGGCGTAGCCCGGCGCGCCCAGCGCCATCAGCGCCAGGAACAGCGCCCCGACCATGTGCGTGGCTGCCACCAGCGCGCGGCGGCGGTCGAGCCTGCGGTCGATGATGCCGATGCACAGCGGGCCGGCGATCATTGCCAGCGTGAACGCGCCGAGCTGGTTGCCGGCCTCGACCCGCGACAATCCCTTGATCTCCATTAGCCATGGCCCGCCCCACAGGCCGCGCAGCACCAGAGAGGTCGCCAGCGACACCAGCGCGAGCGCGATCAAGCCGCGCAAGGGCCGCGATAGGCCGAGCCTGAGCACCTCGATCATCTGCGACAACGGCGAGGAGTCGTCCTTGTGCTCGGCCGCCTGGTGCGGCACCAGCGCGAACACCGCGAGCGCAACCGCGACGCCGCCGGCCGCGGAGAGCCAGAACCCTGCGCGCCAGCCCCAGGCGTCGACCACGAAAGCGAGCGGGCTCGACGACAGCAGCATGCCGATATTGCCGATCGAGAGGATCGCGCCCGACCACAGGCCGAATCGCGCTGCCGACAATTGCTTGGCCGCCAGCGTCATCGGGCACATCAGCATGCCCGAGGTGGCGACGCCAAGCAGCACCTGCCCGAGCGCAAAGCTGGCGGGGCCGCTTGCAAACCCCGACGCGATGGCCCCGATCACGGTTCCCGCGAGCAGGCTGAGCGACACCGGGCGCACGCCAAAACGATCCATCGCCGCGCCGACCGGGATCTGAGCTGCGGCGAAGGCAAAGGGATAGACCGAGGTGAGGCTGGCGAGGGCCTGCGGCTCCATGTGGAAGTCCGCGGCCATCAGATCGAGGCTGACCGCGGGAATCGTGCGCAGCAAGGTCGAGAGCATGTGCCCGCAGGCCAGCGCAAGCAGCGCAAAGATCAGCGCGCGGGTGGCGTGTCCCGCTTCATCCGTGGTAGCGGCCGTCATGAGCGTCCCGTCCCGAGAAGGTTTGGATCGGCCTACATGATCGCGGGCCGGGCGCCAATGACCGCAGCGGGACCCCCTCATTCCGGAATGGGGCTACTTCGCTCTCCTAGGCTCCCCCGTTCGGCACCGCGCGCAACCGGCGCAACCGGTGCAGCGCCTTTGCTGCGTCCTTCATCAGGCCGTCGGCGGCCTTGCGTTCCTGGCCGACGATGACGCCCGATGCGAAAGCCTGGGCGCGGCGGTGGGCGGGCGGCGCCGTCAGCGCAGCCTCCGTGGCCAGCTCGCGGTGCGACATGAAGTCGTTCAGCTTTCCCATCGCGGATTGGATCCGCTTCAGCCGGCCGGACAGGGCTGCAAGCTCCTTCCGGCCGTCGTCGCCGTAGAGGCTTTCGAAGAAGTCGACGGCATAGCGAATCTTCTTGATCTTGATCCGCAGCTTGTGGCGCTCAATCGGCTCGAGGTCGTTCACGTGCTTGCCCTGCTTGCGCGCTTTTCTGATGCGTCGATCGAGCATGTCAGCAGCATAGGCGGCGATCGTGCGGCCGTTCCGGGCATGAGGTCGTTCGCCTTCGATCCACTCGATCATGTCGATCAGCAGCCGGCGGTAACGAGCCGACATGATCGCCTCGCGTGCACGCTCGAATGCCGCGCTGCGTTGCCCCGAAAACCTCTTGCGGATCGCGCGGGCACCGCGCTTCGGCACGCCCTGCGCGGTGATCGGCTGGATGCTCTCCGTCAGGAACACGTCGATTTCTCGGGCAGGCGCCAGTTCGCCCGTGAGCCATTTCAGCTCGGCCTTGATCCGCGCGGTGCTCGCCCGCGGCAGGATATCGGCGAACAGCGAGATGGCCGCTCGCAGGCGCCGCAGGCCGACGCGCATCTGATGAACGCCTTCGGCGTCCATGTCGCGCACCGGATCGGAATTCGTCGCGACGTGCCGCAGCGTCGCATGCGCGATGAGGCGGAACGCCTCGTGTGGCGAGAGCTCGGCCTTCAGCGCGATTGGCTCGGCATGCTGCGCGCCGGCGGCGCCGGCGACGAGCAGATAGCCCTGCTCGGCCTTCGAGCGCAGATCGAGCTCTGCCCCCGTTTTGCGCACGAGATCGCGTGCAAGCCGGAACAGGTCTGCAACATGTCCGGACTTCAGTTCCAGCTCCAGCTCGGCGACGGCCCGCGTCCGTCGCCCGGCGCTGATGCGGCCCCGGTCGACCGCAAGTTCGATCTGGCTCTTCCGGACGCGTCGTGCCTGCGCCGTGCGATGGATGTCGGTCTGAAACACAGGCCTCAGCTTGCGAGGAAACTTTCGGGTCGCAAGGTCTCGCAGCGGCGTATGCTTCGTCTTCTTCAGGTCCGGCCGTGCACCGGAAACTTCGTGCTCCCATTCGCCGCGTGTCACACCGCCGGTGCCGCCTGATTTCACGGTCTGCACATAGCGGTCCTCGACCTTACGGACGCGCAGCGTCAGGCCATGGCGTCTGAGCTTGTGCTTGGTCGTATCGTAATAGGTCGAGATCAGCGACTGCCTGGACACGTCCGGACGCCGCCTGCTCGCGCCGCCGCTTAGCAATATTGACGATAATTTGCGTGGCGCAATGCGAAATTTGAGTTCCGTTTCTGTGGTCATGGCGAACTCTTTCGGTTGCCGAATTCAATGAGACGCCGTCACCGGAAGTTCCGATGTCGTGAATACGTCAGCTCGACTGTCCTCGGGTTGCAAGTCATGGAAACTGCACGGAACGCGGCGCAAGCGTGGCCGATTGATGAGCAGCACAGCACAAGCAAACGAGGCTCCCTTGAGCCGCATGAATGTCATTGCAGTTCTCGTCATCGCGCTGGTCCTCGCCGGCGCCGCTGCGCTCTATCGGCTGGACAACAGCGATGGGGGGCGGAGAGCCGGGCGGATTCGGCAAGGATTGCGTCGGATTGAGTAGGCACGGGCCGCGCCGGGCGTCGACATGAAACCAATAGGCAAAGGAGATCGTCATGAAGCCTACGATCCATCCTGACGATTTCCCGGTCGAAGCGAACGAGACCACTGTCACGACCAACAACGGCAAGCCACTCGCAGACGCCGAAAGCACACCCGTGGCCAAAGAGATCGCCGAACGTCTTAACGAGCAGGCCTATCGCGAGGAGCACGAGCGATGGTCGCCATGAAACGGGAGTTGAACGGCGACCTCGCGATGGACGGTCGTGACTTGGAACACGCCGCGAGCTACTTCAACCCGTCCAGAAGCTTCCAGGATTCATCCAGCAAGTCCCGAATTTGCCGTCGCTCGGTGGTCCGATCCTTGGCGAACATTCCATGCTTCCGGGCATTCTGGTTGCCGCGCGGAGCGCCTGATCGCCGTGCGCCGCCATGCATGCGGCAGCGGGCCTTGCCGTGCAACGCTGGCGCGCGACAAATCGTGCCGCCGCGCGTTCGCGCACCGCAGCGCGGGCTCGACTGCATGGCATCGGTGTTACGGACGTGATCGCTGCTCATGCGCCGGCGCCGTGTTCCACATGGAGCCGGTCGTTGCCGCGATGACTCTTGCGGTCTGCAGCAGCTTTGGCATCGGTCTCTGCCGCGCCGGTCTCCGCAACGATCATGCTGGCATGCTGAGTGACGTTGCCGACGATGGCGCGTCCGCCGTCCTGCACGGACAGGTTCTGCACCGTGATCGCGCGCGCGTCGTTGTTGCGGTGACGGCTCAGCGCCTCGACCTGAGCGGAGAAGGTGCGGGAGAGCCGCGTCAATGCGCGCGTGAGGCTTTCCTGCTGCAACGGATCTTCGGTGCAGGCGAGGCGACAGGCGCAGCGCATGGCCGCCACATGGATGGAGACCATCTGAGACACCAGCATGGCCTCGATGGAATCCTTCGGCGCGATGCTCCCGATCATCGAGATCATGAAGGCGAGATTGGCTTCATCGGGCTTCTGCGCGACCGCGCTCGCCTTGGCCAATTGCCTCAGCATGCCGTGCAGAGCGTCGCGATCGGCGGCGCCGAGCGTCTCAGCCAGCAGCTGCTCGGCGCTTTGCGGGTCGGCATGGCTGATCGCGATGCGATGCTTGTAGAGTTTTACCCGTGGGCGCGCGGCGGGAAGGCTGCGATTGTCGGCCGCAAGCGGCGAGGTGATTTGGCGGTTCGGAGATATCGTCATGGCTCTTGTCCTTTGCAGGCGCAGGCGTGCGAACGAGCCTTCGCCCGTCGCGCGCGAATGCGAATTTCGGATATTGATGGAGGGGTTGCGCGCACCAGGCCGAGGCATCCGCGGGCCGGGCGGCGGGGACGCAGGCGCTTGTTGCGATGGTGGCATTATGCCCCTGTATTGCCCGACGAGTCAAATTAGGTTCGTCGTATCCGAAAGACTCGCAAGTCATTGATTCGACAGTGGTCGGCTACTGTGCATGGGGTTGTTTTCGCACTTCGTGTTTGAGAATTGCACTCTCGTGCCGCGCGGCGGAATGCGGGCACACAAACGCGATTGCGAATTTCGGCACGACCGCTATTCATGATCGTCGACGCGCCGCACCAACAAGCATGCACAGGCGGCGCGGTGAGGCCTAGGGAGGGAACGAATGCAACGAACGCTTCGCCTGCTGGCGATTGTCGCCGCCTTGTGCGTGACGACAGAGGCCCTCGCGCAGAAATATCCGGCACGGCCGGCCAAGATCGTGGTCGGCTTCAGCGCGGGCGGCCCGGTCGACGTCGTCGCGCGCATCGTCGCTGATCGGCTCAGCAACAAGCTCGGCCAGCCCTTCGTGGTCGAGAACCGCGCCGGCGCCAACGGCATGATCGCAGCCGAGGGCGTGGCGCGTGCGGATGCGGACGGCTACACCATCCTCGCTTGCAACTCGTCGACGATCACGCTGAACAAGACACTGTTCAAGGACATCCGCTACGATCCGCAAGTCGATTTTGCGCCGCTCACCACAGTCGTGTCGGCGCCGCTCGTCCTCGTCGTCAATCCCGAGAATCCCAAGACGGCGAACATCAAATCCGTCGCCGATCTCGTCGCCGCGGCGAAGGCCGCGCCGGGCGCGCTCGCTTACGGCTCGGGCGGCAACGGCAATCTCGCCCATCTCGCCATGGAGCTGCTCAGCCAGAAGGCCGGCATCAAGATGATCCACGTGCCCTATCGCGGCGGCTCGGCGGCCGAGGTTGGCATTCTCGCGCAGGAGGTGCTGGCGGTGTTCGATCCGCTCTCCGCCGTGCCGCTGGTCAAGGCCGGCAAGCTGCGCGCGCTCGCGGTGTCGTCGGCCGAGCGGCTGCCGGCGCTGCCCGACGTGCCGACGGTGGCGGAAGCCGGCTATCCGGGCTTCGACATCTCGTTCTGGGTCGGCTTCTTCATGCCGAAGGCAACGCCCGCGCCGATCCTGGAGACGCTGCACCGGGAGATCGTCGCGGCCGCCAAGGATCCGGCTGCCGAGGAGAAGCTCGGCTCGCAAGGCGTCGTATCGGTGCTCGGTCCCACTGAGTACGCCGCCAAGATCGCCAAGGAGACCAAGGATCTCGCCGAGGTCGTGGCCGCGGCGAACATCAAGGCGGAGTGAGGCGAGGGCGGCGAGCGCAGGCCGGAACGACGTTCCTATTCATCGCCGATCATCTGCGCCAGCCGATCGAGCAGCGGGCGCTGTCCGGCGTTGATCTTCTTCCGTGCCTCGTCGAGCGTGAACCATTCGGCCCGGTCGACCTCCGGGAAAACCTGCCGCTTGCCGCTGCGTGGCGGCCATTCCATCTCGAATGTGTTGCTGCGAATGCTGCTCGTGTCGATGTCGAATTTGGCGGCAAACGCGGTGACGCGCTTGCCCCCGCGCTGCTTGATTTGATCTAGGGTCATCAGCGGCACGGTCAGCTCGAGCCCGAGCTCTTCGGCAAACTCTCGCCGCGCGGCGATCTCCGCATCTTCCTCATCCGCATACTCGCCCTTCGGGATCGACCAGGCGCCGAGATCCTTGGTGCGCCAGAACGGCCCCCCGGGATGAACCAGGAGAACTTCGAGCCTGTCCCGCTTCCGATAGGCGAGGATCCCGGCACTCTTCGATGGCATCGCAAGTTTCCTGCAGAAGCGGTCCGCCCTCTCGGGAAAAAGTGGAACTTGGCGTTTTAGCGCAGGTTAGTAGCCAAGTTTCATTTGATGAAAGGGAGTGAACCATGATCCGCCTGTTGGCAACCACCGCATTAGGGCTGGTGCTGGCGAGCGCCGCTTATGCGCAATCGCCGAGCACGACGACCAAGCCCGAGCAGGCCCCGCAATCCCCATCGAATTCCACGGCGCCTTCGACGGCCTCGCCATCTGCCTCGCAGCAGACCACATCGCAGCCGCAGCAATCACCGGCGACGGGAACTTCGGCGCAGAATACGCAGAACACCGGGACCGCCAATTCCGGCTCCGGCACCTCCAACAATGCCGCGAACAACTCGGACACATCGCGGCCGCAGAGCGGCACCGCTAGCTCGAACACCACCGGTAACCAACCCGCGACCCAGCAGAGCGCCAACCCCCCGCCCGCGAGCACGAACCAGGCGCAGGATCGGTCCAATCCACCGCCGGCCAATAGCAATCAGGCCCAGCAGGCGCCCGCCGCATCCGGAACCAATCAGGCTCAGCAGGCGCCGACCAGCAACCAGGCGCAGGGTGAACGGTCCGGAGCCAACTCACAAGCAGCCGCGCAGACCGACGTCAACCTCAACAAGCAGCAGGAGACCAGGATCAGCACCTCGATCTCGCGTCTGAACGTCCGGCCCGTGACCAATGTCAATTTCTCGCTGAATGTCGGCACGGTGGTGCCGCGCGACATTCATCTGTCGACACTACCGCCCGACGTCGTCGAGATCGTGCCGCAATATCGCGGCTACAGCTTTGCGCTGGTGAAGGATGAGATCGTCGTGGTCGATCCCGCGACGTACAAGATCGTGACGGTGCTGCCCTATTCGGGACAGTCCACGGCAACGACGACGACCACGCGCGAGCGCAGCGCCAGCAAGTTCTCGGACCGCGATCGCGAAGCCATCCGCAAGCATGCGAAAACCCGTACCGAGGGGCGCAAGGAAGTGCGGACCACCGGCAGCACCGCGCGCAGTGAAATCCGCGTCGGTGACCGTCTTCCCGAAAGTGTCGAGGTCGAGGAGTTCCCGACCACGGTCTATCGCGATGCGCCTGATCTGCGCGAGTATCGCTACATCCACCGCGACACCCGGACCTATGTCATCGAGCCGCGTGAGCGTCGCGTGATCGAGGAGATCGATTAGCGCAGCGGATATCGGAGCCGCCAGACCTGGCGGCTCCGAACGCTAACCCGACGGCCGTTCGCGTGATGCGAGGCGAACGGCGCGGGCTTTCGCGCTCTTTCCGGCAGCGCGCGCTGCGATCATGCTGCGCGCCTTGTTGCTCGCGGTGACATTCTTCCGAAGCAGCGATGCGAACCGCTTCCGCGCTGCGCTCGTCGTCTGGCGCGCGGCAAGCTGCTCGGACTTGCGGATGATGGTCACCACCGAAGGGGTCAGGTTGACCGGAACCCAGGCGACATCCTTGGCCTTCGAAAGACTGCCGATGCCTTCGCAAGGCGCCTCGCGCGGCAGGTCGATCCGGATCGCAAGCGCTTCGGCGCGTTCGGTCCAGTCCTCGGCCTTTGTGCCCGTGATGATGCGCACATAGTCGCGAGTCTCGCGCGGCAGTTCGCTCTGTTTGGCGAGCCACTTCTGGATGCGGCCGGGGCCGGCGTTGTAGGCGGCTGCGGCAAGGCCGAGATTGCCGAAATCGTCGCGCAGCTTGCGCAGGAATTTTGCCGATGCCGGCAGCGCCTTCATCGGATCGAAGGGATCGTCGAGCCCGACCTCGGCGGCGGTCTCCGGCATGAACTGGGCGACGCCCTGCGCGCCGGCGTGGCTGACTTCGTGGGATTTGAAGCGGCTCTCCTGCCAGATCAGGCGCGCGAAGAACGGCACCGGAATGCCGCTGGCCTCGGCGGCCCCGCGAAGCGCATGACAAAATTTGTCTGTCGGTGAAACCGGCCCCTCGGCGACAGGCTCGATTGCGCGTGGAGGCTCGATCACCTGCTCATGCGCTGCACGAGCGTTGGCGACCTCGATGGCCTGCACACTGACAAGGAAGAGTTCGACCACTGGAACTAGTGGCGAGACCTGAGTGTTCACAAGGACGGTGCGATCGACAATCGATGTTTGCCGGGACGCCGACGAATTCAGGTCGCACATCAGAATCAGAAACGCGGCGCAAGCCGCGACGACAAATCGCATTTGCTGGGGCAACCTCGAACTGTGGGGTGAACTGCCAGCGATGCGCCGGCGATAGGAAGCTGTTAACCGTCTGATTGCGGCAAAGCTGCGATCTCGTCGGTTCCTTCGGTGTTACTACGGTGTTCCCAATGAGAAACTGTCCGCGGCTTTGCGGTCATCATTTGTGAATCGGGACGAATGATCATGATGCGATGGATGCTTGGCGCGGTGATGTTGCTGTGGTTCATCTGCCCGGTGCTCGCGGGCAATCTCGATGCGAAAGCTGTCAATGATGCGGCGCGCTCCGAAAAGCCGCCGGCTACGGACAAGATCAGCGCATCCACGGCGAAGCTTCAGATCCTGCTCGATCGTGCGCAATTCTCCCCCGGTCAGATCGATGGCAAGTTCGGAGAAAACGCGCAGAAGGCGTTGAAGGCGTTCGCTGAGCAGAACGGTCTCGGCTTCGACAAGACGATCGCCCCCGAACTCTGGGACAAGCTGAATGCTGCGAGCGAAGGGTCTGTTCTCGTCGACTACAAAATCACCGACGCAGATGTTAAGGGGCCATTTCTCAAGAAGCTGCCGACGAAGCTCGAGGACATGAAGTCGCTGGAGGCGCTGAGCTACACCAGTCCGCTCGAAGGGCTCGCGGAGAAATTCCACATGAGCGAGGAGCTGTTGAAGGCGCTCAATCCAAAGAAGGCTTTCGACAAGGCGGGCGAGACGATCATCGTGGCCAACATTCCGGCGCGACGGGAGCTTCCACGCATTGCGCGGGTGGAGATCGACAAAGCGAGCGAAACGCTCAAGGCGTTTGATGAGACCGGCCGGCTGATCGCTTATTATCCGGCGTCAGTCGGCAGTGCAGATCGTCCGACACCAACGGGGGCACTGAAGGTCACTGCCGCCCACGAGCAGCCGACTTATCGCTACAATCCCGAGTACAAGTTCAAAGGCGTGAAATCCAAGAGACCGTTCGACATCAAGCCGGGGCCGAACAATCCGGTGGGATCGTACTGGATCGGCCTATCGGCGCAGGGCTATGGCATTCACGGAACGGCCGAACCCGACAGGGTCAGCAAGTCGGCGTCTCACGGCTGCGTCAGGCTGACCAATTGGGACGCGCGTGTGCTCGGCGAGAACGTCAAGCGCGGCACCCCCGTGGTTTTCCTCGATGCACCGACCGATACGTCCTCAAGGCAGCAGGGCGCGCCCGCGGCGAAGCGCGCCTCGAACTAGTCCTCTTGCGCATCGAATCTCGTGACACGCGTCGAGTATCAAGTTGAGTCAGCCAGCAACGAAGGCGAGCAGGGTGCCGTTGGCCTTGGCCGGCGGCACGCAGATCGCGTTCCGACTGCGCATGGCGGCCGAACCGAGCGCCGTTTCGGTTGCTGGGAGATCGCCGCTGACCAGCACCAGCGCCGCGCCGCCGCGTTCGGAGAGACCGGTCAGCGGCACGCCGGGATAGCGTCTGCCGAGCTGGTCCAGCGTTAGATAGACAAAGTCGGCGCGATCTCCGCCGGAAGGCACGGTGGCCGCGCCGTCCGCATCGGTCGTCGGCTCACGGTCGATCAGGCGTGCCAGATGCGCGGCTTCCTTCGCAGGCTCGGGCGTTGCGATCAGCGTCTGCCTGATCCGCTTCGCCGCATTGGCATGCCTCATCAGTTCGGGAATCCACACGGTCTCGCGGGTCTTGTGCTGGCAGGCGAAGATGCGCACGCCGCCCGGCGCTTCCGCGGTCGGCCACATGAAGGTGCGAAATTTTGCCGCCGAGACCCTGCCATCGGGCAGCGTCACAGGCCGCTCGAAATCGGTCGGGCCGATCGGCTCCAGGCCTCGTGCACGGATCTCCTCGGCGCCGGCAGCGGAATCGACTGCAGTGAAGGCGATGCGCTCGATGCCTTCACCGCGCTTGTCGAGGAAGGCGCGCGCGGGGGCATTGAGCTCGGTTGGGGCGAGCACGCCGAGCAGCTCCATATAGTCGGGATCGAACATGATGGTGTAATTGCCCGTGCCCATGTGGACGCTGTGGGTGCCGCGCGGGGACACGGTGAATCCGAGCTGCCGATAATTCTCGGCGGCCTTGTCGAGGTCTTTCACCATGACCACGGCGTGGTCGATACCAATGACGTTCTTGAGGGCCACTGTTCTTTCCCGCACTTGCAAGCTGAGTCTCTGGCCGCGGCAGCGGCGACGGCTCCTGTCTACGCCGGATGGACGGCCAAGTCATTTTCAATTCAGCGGCAGATGCGGAATTTCATTCCGCGAAATGATCCGTCGACGCGCGGCGGCCTCAACGGGCCTGCTCGATATAAGCGGCGAGGATGGCGCGCTCCTCGCTGGTCATCTCGGTGATGTTGCCCGGCGGCATGGCATTCGACCAGGCGGCGACACGGCCAATCAGGCGGATGTTGCGATGGATGTGCTCGGGCGCATCGAGCAGGATGCCTTTCGGTGCGGTGACGATGCCGGCCCAGACCGGCTCGGCGGCGTGGCACATGCTGCAGCGGGACATCACGATGTCCTCGACATTGGCAAGCGTCGGTGGTGCCGGCAGTGCGGCGGACTTGATCTCGCGCGGGCCGGCCGCGGAGAGGAAGAGGATCGCGATCACGCCGATTGCCGCGACGCCCCACACCCACCACGGCGATTTGCGGCCCGCGTGTCGCTCGTTGAAGAAATGGCGGATCACCGGGCCGAGCGCCAGGATGATGGCGACGATGATCCAGTTGTAACGCGTGGCGTAAAGCAGGGGATAGTGGTTGCTGATCATCAGCACGACCACGGGGAGCGTCAGATAATTGTTGTGGACCGAGCGCTCCTTGCTGGCCTTGCCGAGCTTCGGATCCGCCGCCTGTCCCGCGATCAGGCTGGCCACGATCTTCTTCTGGTTCGGGATGATGAGCGCGAAGACGTTGGCGACCATGATGGTGCCGATGATCGCGCCGATCTGGTTGAAAGCGCCGCGGCCGCTCAGCACATGGGTGAAGGCGTAGGTCAGCGCGACCAGGAACAAATAGCCGCCGATGGCGAAGGGCAACTCGCGCTGCGCCAGCCCGCTGCGGCAGGCGGCTTCATAGAGCAGCCATGCCAGCGCGAGGCTGCAGAAGCTGAACAGGCCGGCCTGCAATGGCGAGAGGTCGAGGATGGATTTGTCGACCAGGAACAGATCGGCCTCGAGATAATACACCACCACCATCAGGGCGAAGCCGGACAGCCAGGTGGTGTAGGCCTCCCATTTGAACCAGGTCAGCTCGTCCGGCATCTGGGAAGGCGCGACCAGGTACTTCATGATCCGGTAGAAGCCGCCGCCATGCACCTGCCAGGCTTCGCCTTGCACGCCATTGGGGAGATCGGCTTTGGGCCTGAGGCTCAGATCGAGGGCGATGAAATAGAAGGAACTGCCGATCCAGGCGATCGCGGCAACCACGTGCAGCCAGCGGAGCAGCAGGCTCGCCCATTCCGATATGACGGATCCCCACATGATCTTCCCAACAGTCGCGACAGCGATGCCGCAGCTTTGATGACCGCAACTTCCGCCCTTACAATGTGTCGCATCTATCTGCGGTGTTTTCCAGTACGATGGGGCGCACCCGATGCACATCGTGCGGGCATGAGCTGACGTGGGATGCGGCAGGCCCGAGTTGCGGTAGAGCGTTTGCAGATGATCGGCGTTGATGGTCGGCAGCTAGAGGTGGGGAGGAGGGCGACGTGAAGAGCAGGATTTCGTCCGCAGCGACATCGGCAGTGGTGCTGGTCGCGATTGCGGCCGGCGCGCAGGCCGAACCGGTGTTGCAAGGCAAGGACGCCTATGGCGATTGGCGGGCGGATAAGCCCGGCACGGTCAGGTTGATCCGGCCGCAGGATCTGGTCAGGCCCGGCGCGACGCGGTCGGTCGCGAGCTCGTCGCGTGTGGTGCCGCGTCCGCCGGACGCGGAGCCTCAGGTGCCGGCCGGCTTCAAGATCGAGCTGTTCGCCGAGGGCCTGCGGGCGCCACGCATCGTCAGGGTCGCGCCCAACGGCGATGTCTTCGTTGCGGAGACGCGGGCCGGCACCATTCGCGTACTTCGTGCAGGTGAGGGCAGCAAGGTCGCGAGCAACGAGGTGTTCGCCAGCGGACTGAGACAGCCGTTCGGCATCGCCTTCTTCCCGAACGGCGACAATCCCCAATGGGTCTACGTCGCCAACACCGACAGCGTCGTCCGCTTTCCCTACCAGGCCGGCGATCTCAAGGCGCGCGGCAAGGCGGAAACGGTCGTGGCGAGCCTGCCGCACGATGGCGGTCATTCCACCCGCGACATCGTCTTCACGCCCGACAACAGGCGCATGCTGGTGTCGGTCGGCTCGCTCAGCAACGTCGCCGAGGGCATGGGCACGCCGCCGGGCGGATTGGAGGCGTGGTCGAGAGCGCAACCGCTCGGCGCCACATGGGCCAGCGAAACCGAGCGCGCCGCCGTGCTCGCTTTCACCCCTGACGGCAAGGAGCGCAAGCTCTACGCCACCGGCATCCGCAATTGCGTCGGCCTTGCAATCCAGCCCCAGACCGGCATGCCCTGGTGCTCGAACAATGAACGCGACGGGCTTGGCGATGATCTCGTGCCCGACTTCGTGACCAGCGTGAAGGAGGGCGGCTTCTACGGCTGGCCCTGGTTCTATATCGGCAACAATGAAGACCCGCGCCATGCCGGCGCGCGGCCGGACCTTAAGGACAAGGTGACGGTGCCGGATGTGCTGATCCAGCCGCATTCGGCCTCGCTCGGCATGACCTTCTACCAAGGCGCGCAGTTTCCGCCCGAATACCAGGGCGATGCTTTCGCCGCTCAGCACGGCTCCTGGAACAGGTCGAAGCGCACCGGCTACAAGCTGATCCGCATCCGAATGAAGGACGGCAAGCCGACCGGCGAGTATGAGGATTTCGTGACGGGGTTCGTAGTGAACGACAGCGAAGTGTGGGGCAGGCCGGTGGGCGTGGCGGTGGCGAAGAATGGATCGCTGCTGGTGTCGGAGGACGGCAACGGCACGATCTGGCGCGTGACGCGCGCGGCGCGGTGAGCGAGGAGGAAGAGCGACCTATCCCCGTCTCACGCTGGCCCCGCCATCCACCGGCAGCGTCACCCCGGTGATGAAGTTCGCCTCGTCCGACGCCAGGAACAGCGCGGCATTCGCGACGTCCCATCCCGTGCCCATCTTCTTGCGCAGCGGCACCTTGCCGTCGCGCTCGGCTTCGACCTCGGCGCGGGTCTTGGACCATTCGCGGGCGCGGGTGTCGACGGCCATCGGCGTGTTCATTAGCCCGGGCAGGATGACGTTGGCGCGGATGCCGTATTCGGCGTTCTGGTAGGCGAGCTGTTCGGTGAAGGCGATCATCGCCGACTTGGTCGCCTTGTAGGCGACGTAAGGATAGGTCGTGATCGCCGCCATCGAGGAGATGTTGATGATGGCGCCGCTTCTCTGCGCGCGCATGATCGGGATCACCTCTTTCGCAGCGAGGATGCAGCTCTTGAGATTGATGGCGACGACGCGGTCGAACGCCTCCTCGGTCAGTTGCAGCAATTCGGCATCGCCGCCGGACAGGCTGACGCCGACATTGTTGTGCAGCACGTCGATCCGGCCCCAGCGCGACTGCGCATCCGCAACCATTGCCTTGATCTCGGCAGCTTTGGTCACGTCGGCCTTGAAAGCCGCGGCCGTGCTCTGCTTCGCCGTGATCATCGCGACCGTTTCGTGAGCCGATTCCAGATGATGATCGACGCACAAGACTTTCGCCCCCTCGCGCGCGAAGGTGAGCGCCGTGGCGCGGCCGTTACCCATGCCTTCGCCGGGGCTTTGGCCGGCGCCGACCACGATCGCAACTTTGTCCTTGAGGCGCATCCCGGTTCACTCCCTGATTATTTTCGTGCAGATTAGCAATCGCCCCATTCGGAGAGAAGGCCGCCAATCCTGCGTTCATGTCATTGAGATCACATGGAATTGCATGTTGCGGTTGGCCCGTCGCGCATGGCGGCCCTTTGCTGCCGAGGAACCGTTGCGTCGTCGCGGCGTTTGTCGCCGAGCCTTTCCCGCGCTAGGCTCTGTCTCCGGGGATTCCCAACCGCTAGTGGCTTGTCGATGAATCTGCTCGATCCGCAAGGGCCCGTGGCTGCGGGCAACAGCACCATCCTGATCGATTCAGTCTTCATCATGCTCGTGATCGTGGTGCCCACGATCATCGTGATCCTCGGGTTTGCGTTCTGGTTTCGCGCCTCGAACCCAAGAGCGCGCTACCAACCCGACTTCGTCTATTCCGGCCGTGTCGAGATGGTGGTGTGGTCGATTCCCGCGCTCACCGTGATCCTGCTCGGCGGTGTCGCCTGGATCGGCTCGCACCAGCTCGATCCCGCTGCCCCTGTGCCCGGCACCGGCAGCCCGGTGCGGATCCAGGCCGTCTCGCTCGACTGGAAATGGCTGTTCATCTATCCGGACCAGCGCATCGCGACCATCAACACCTTGACGGTGCCGGCCGGTGCCGAGTTGAAATTCCAGCTGACGTCGTCGAGCGTGATGAACACGTTCTTCATCCCGCAGCTCGGCAGCATGATCTACACCATGAACGGCATGGTGACGAAGCTGAACCTGCGCGCCGACAATGAGGGCAAGCTGCAGGGCCTGTCGGCGCATTTCTCCGGCGACGGCTTCCCCGACATGATGTTCGACGTCAACGTGGTCTCGCCGCTTGCCTTTCCGGAGTGGGTGGCGACCACGGCGAAGACGGATGCCGTCCTGAACGAGGACAGCTACAAGAAGCTGATGCAGCAGGGCATCGAGAAGGGCCGGCCGGTCTACCGTCTCGAAGACCCACGGCTGTTCGACCTGATCGCGACCCAGCACATTCCGCCGGGGCCAGGACCGGAGCTCGCATCCGAAGCAGGCCGGTCGCACAGCGGAGGCCACGATGCTCGGTAAGCTCGACTGGTCGGCCATCCCGTTCGATCAGCCGATCCCCCTCGTCGCAGGCGGGGTGGTGCTGGTCGCGATCCTTGCCGTGCTGGCCTGGGTCGTTGTGAAGGGACATCTGCCCTATCTCTGGAACGAATGGATCACCAGCGTCGATCACAAGCGCATCGGCGTCATGTATGTGCTGCTGGCCTCGGTGATGCTGCTGCGCGGCGGCAGCGACGCCATCATGATGCGGATCCAGCAGGCCGTGGCCTACCAGTCGCAGGGCTATCTGCCGCCCGAGCACTACAATCAGATCTTCTCGGCGCACGGCACCATCATGATCTTCTTCGTGGCGATGCCGTTCGTGATCGGGCTGATGAACCTGATCGTGCCGCTCCAGCTCGGTGTGCGCGACGTCGCATTCCCGACGCTAAATTCGGTCGGTTTCTGGTTGACCGCAACCGGCGCACTGCTGGTCAATATCTCGCTCGTGGTCGGCGAATTCGCACGCACCGGCTGGCTCGCCTTTCCGCCGCTGTCGGAATTGTCCTACTCGCCGGGTGTCGGCGTCGATTACTACGCCTGGTCGCTCCAGATCTCCGGCGTCGGGACACTCGTGGCCGGCATCAACCTCGTCACGACGGTGCTGAAGCTGCGCACCAAGGGCATGAACTACCTGCGCATGCCGATGTTCTGCTGGACCACGCTGGCCTCGAACCTGCTGATCGTCGCGGCGTTCCCGATCCTGACTGCCACGCTCGCGATGCTGCTGCTCGATCGTTACCTCGGCTTCCACTTCTTCACCAACGAGGCCGGCGGCAACGTCATGATGTTCATGAATTTGATCTGGGCCTGGGGCCATCCCGAGGTCTACATCCTGGTACTGCCGGCCTTCGGCATCTTCTCCGAGGTGGTCTCGACCTTCTCCGGCAAGGCGTTGTTCGGCTACCGCTCGATGGTGCTGGCCACCATGGCGATCTGCGTCATCTCCTTCATGGTCTGGCTGCATCATTTCTTCACGATGGGCGCAGGGCCCAACGTCAACGCGATCTTCGGCATCGCCAGCATGATCATCGCGGTGCCAACAGGCGTGAAGATCTACAACTGGCTGTTCACGATGTATGGCGGCCGCATCCGCTTCGCGACGCCGATGTTGTGGGCGATCGGGTTCATGGTGACGTTCATCATCGGCGGATTGACGGGCGTGCTGCTCGCGGTGCCGCCGGCCGACTTCATCCTCCACAACAGTATGTTCCTGGTTGCGCATTTCCACAACGTCATCATCGGCGGCGTGCTGTTCGGCGCCTTCGCCGGCTTCGAATACTGGTTTCCGAAGGCGTTCGGCTTCCGGCTCGACGAGCGCTGGGGCAAGGCTGCGTTCTGGTTCACCTTCACCGGCTTCTTCGTCACCTTCATGCCGCTCTACATCGTCGGCCTGCTGGGTATGACGCGGCGGATGCAGCATTACGACGTCGCGGCATGGCGGCCGTGGATGATCGTTGCGGCGGTCGGCGTGGCAGTGCTGACGATCGGCGTGATCTGTCAGATCGTGCAGATCGTCGTCAGCGTCCGCAACCGTGAGGCCTTGCGCGACCGCACCGGCGATCCCTGGGACGGGCGCTCGCTGGAATGGGCGACGTCGTCGCCGCCGCCAGTGTTCAATTTCGCCTTCAATCCGGACGTGCGCGGCGAGGACGCCTATTGGGACATGAAGGCCAAAGCCAGAAATGAAGCGCTCGCTGCCGACAGGCCGGAATATCAGGACATCGAAATGCCCCGGAACTCGCCGACCGGTTTCGTCTGCGCGTTCTTCGCTACCATCATGGGCTTTGCGCTGATCTGGCACATCTGGTGGATGGTGATCCTGGGCGGCCTCGGCGCGTGGGCGACCTTCGTCGTGTTCGCTTGGCGCGACCACGATGAATACGTCATTCCGGCCGCCGAAGTCGCGGCGATAGACCGGGTCAATCTCGAGGAGCGGCGCGGCCTCGTCAGCATGGCGGGAACAGTCTGATGGCGATGACTGCGACCGCCGGCCACGCGCACGCCGATCCCCATCACATCGGGCTCGTCATCGAGCATCCCGGTCCGGCGCCGAAGCGGATCGTGACCGCCTACGGCTTCTGGATATTCCTGCTCTCCGACATCGTGATGTTCTCCTGCTTCTTCGCAGCTTACGCGGTGCTGGTCGGCCAGACTGCCGGGGGCCCGAAGGGTGCGGAGATCTTCGAGCCGAGATACGTCGCGATCGAGACGGTCTGCCTGCTGCTGTCGAGCTTCACCTGCGGCATGGCCAGCATCGCGGCCGATGTGCGCAACCGGTTCTGGTTCTATCTCAGCATGAGCGTGACCTGCGTGCTCGGGCTGATATTCCTCGTCCTCGAGTTTCGCGAATTTGCCGATCTCATTGCGCGTGGTTATGGCCCGTCGCGAAGTGCGTTTCTGACCGCGTTCTTCTCGCTGGTTGGCTGCCATGGCCTTCACGTCTCGGCCGGCGTGCTGTGGCTGCTCACCATGATGGCCCAGGTGTTCGCAAAGGGCTTCCGTGCCGACATTTTGCGCCGGATGACGTGCTTTGCGCTGTTCTGGCACGCGCTCGACATCATCTGGGTCGCGGTGTTCTCCGTTGTCTATCTGCTTGGGAGTGGCGTATGAGCGATCAGGCGCACGCACGGACCGACCGTGACCTCGCACCGGGCGAGGAAGAACAGCACAGCGTCGGCACCCGCATCCTCGGCTATGTCGTCGGCCTCGTCCTGGCGCTGCTGCTCACGGCGACGTCGTTCTTCATCGCCGGCACGGATCTGGTCTGGCAACCATCGATTCCCGTCGCACTGATCGTGCTGGCGATTGCGCAGATGGGCGTGCACCTGGTGTTCTTCCTGCACATCACCACCGGCCCCGACAACACCAACAATGTGCTGGCTCTCGCCTTCGGCCTCTTCGTCGTTTTCCTCGTGATCGGAGGCAGCGTCTGGATCATGGCGAATATGAATGCCAACATGGCGCCGATGGACCACATCATGCGGATGCAGTGATAGCATCGAACAAGCGTGCCAAGGCCACGAGGGCACTTAAGCGACGACGTCTCTGCGTCGTCATGGCCCGGCTCGATTTGGAGCTGGGCACAAAAAAGAAGAGCCGCTTGTGATGACAAGCGGCCCAAGTCTAGGGAGGAAACGCCCGAGCAAGGCAATCGGACCGAAGCCGGATTGCTGCCAAGGAAACGCTCGCGCGAAGCGCTTGCGTATGTTCATAAGTGCAGCAACTCGCCAAGGAGTTCAATTCCGGATCAATACGGTCTCGGACTACCACTCACGGATGCGTGAGGAATTGTTCACTTCGGCCGGCGGCAATTATAGGCCTTGCGGAAGCCGGCCGCCTGGGCGTCGTCCTCCGAGCAGAACCAGCGGTCGGGCTTGGTGGTCGCCGGATAGCTCGGGCAGCCCCGCAGATGATAGATGCCGATGTTGCCGGTGACGCGCGCGCGCACCGCGAGCTTGCCCTTGATGCTGCAACTCGGCGGCATGACGAGCTCCTCCGGAAACAGCACGGCGCGGATTTCCTTGTCGCGGTCCGGCCGGCAGGCAGCGCCCAGCAGGGCAGCGTCCTTCTTGCCGCTACGGAAATCTTGCGGTGCAACAAAGCAGCCCTTCCAGATGCCCGCCGCCGCCGTCTTGGCCTCGGTAGCCGCCGGCTTGACGTTGACCCTAACCGGCTCGCGCGCGAGCGCGAAGCCGAGCTTGATCAGCTGCTCGTTCAGGCTGGCCTTGTCGCCCTCGGCCGTGCAGATGGCACGGTGCCGCTTGCCGAAGCTCTTTTCCGGTCCGACATCGTCGCAGCGCACCGTTCGTTTGCTGATGAGCTTGGACAGTTGGTCACGGGCCTCGATGCCGCAGGTCCAGGAATCGGCTTGGTTGTCGATGCAGACCTGGTCCAGCTCGGGCGCGTCGACACCGTCGAGCCGGTAGGTGACGTCGCCGACCTGGACCGAGTTGCCGTCGCGGACCGTCGCGGCGCCGGTCAGCGCGGAGGCCGGCCCGATTGAGGCCAGAAATCCGGACGAGGCGAACAACGAAACGAGCGCAAAAGCGCGGGCGGCGGCAAAGAAATTCTGGAAGGACATACGGTCTCGCTATCGATGGCGCGGGCGCCCTGTTCCTAGCATCCGGATGGGGCGATACCAATGGTCTGCGCCCCGCGAAGTGTGACATTCCGGCCTCGCGGCTTTACTCAACCATTGCTCTGATCCTATCGTTCGCCGGCCTTTGCGGACCGCGAAAGGCCGAATCGCCCGGAAAGCGGCGAGGGGGAGGAAAAGGTTGCGATGAAAGACCCCGTGGACGTCCTGATCATCGGCGCCGGCGCTTCCGGCGCGGCGGTGGCGTGGTCGCTGGCCGAAACCAAGATGCACATTCTCTGCCTGGAGCAGGGCGGCTGGATGAAGCCGGCGGAATATCCCAGCACGGGCCGCGACTGGGAGGCCAAGTTCTATGGCGAGTGGTCGTCGAGCCCCAATGTTCGAGGCCGTCCGGAGGACTATCCGATCAACGACGACGATTCGCCGATCAAGGTGGTGAACTACAATGCGGTGGGCGGTTCGACGGTGATGTACACCGCGCATTGGCCGCGGCTGCATCCCTCCGATTTCAAGGTGAAGACGCTCGACGGTGTCGCCGACGATTGGCCGATCGATTACGACGCGCTGACACCGTTCTTCGAGGAGAACGACCGGATCATGGGCACCTCGGGCCTGTCGGGGGATCCGCTCTCGCCGCTGACGCATCCGCCGATGCCGCAGCAGCCGCTCGGATTGTCCGGCGCCATCATCGCCAAGTCCATGAACAAGCTCGGCTGGCACTGGTGGCCATCGGACACGACGGTCGCGACCATGGACTATGAGGGCCGGGCGCGCTGCATCAATCTCGGCCATTGCACGCCGGCCTGCGCGCAAGGCGCGAAATCCTCGACCGACATCACCTATTGGCCGCAGGCGATCCGCGCCGGGGTCGAGCTGCGCACGCATTGCCGCGTGCGAGAGATCACCACCGACGAGAACGGCATGGCCTCGGGTGTGGTCTATTACGACAAGGACGGTGTCGAGCAGTTTCAGCCCGCGCACGTCGTCATCATCGCCTGCAACGGCGTCGGCACGCCGCGGCTGCTGCTGAACTCGGCGTCCCAGCGCTTTCCGAACGGCCTTGCCAATTCGTCCGGCCTCGTCGGCAAGAACCTGATGTTCCATCCCTATGCGCAGATCTACGGCTATGTGAAGGAGCCGACCGACAGCAACCGCGCGCCGCCGACCTGCCTGTGGAGCAAGGAATGGTATGACACGGATCTGTCGCGCGGCTTTGTGCGCGGCTTCGGGGTCCAGTTCGTGCGCGGCGCCGGGCCCGTGTTCGAGGCCGTCGTCAGCGAGCAAAAGGGCATTCTGCCCTGGGGCGAAGATCATCACCGCGTGTTCCGCAAGCTGAACGGCCATCGGTTGGGATTCTCCGCGATCTGCGAGGACCTGCCGGAGGAGCACAACCAGGTCACGCTCGACCCCGTGCTCAAGGACAGCCACGGCATTCCCGCGCCGAAGATCAGCTACACGATCAGCGAGAATAGCCAGAAGATGATGGACTATGCGCTGGCGCGCGGCCGCGAAATTCTGGAGACCGCGGGCGCAACCGACATCTGCGTCAACTCGCCGATCCCTTGGGGCGGCTGGCACCTGCTCGGCACCGCGCGGATGGGCACCGACCCCGAACGCTCCGTCGTCAACGAATGGGGCCGCACCCACGACGTGAAGAACCTCTTCATCGTCGACGGCAGCATCTTCGTCACCTCGGGCGGCGTGAACCCGACCTCCACCATCCAGGCCCTCGCGCTCTACATCGCCGACCAGATGAAGCAGCGCCTCGCCAATTTGTTCGATTGAGGCTGTGATGTCCGCAGACGACCAACTGACACGCAGGCAGCGCGACGACCTGCGTACCATCGCCGCGATGATCATTCCCGCCAGCGACGCGTACAAGGTGCCGGGCGCTGACGATCCCGCGATCCAGGGCGACATAGTCGCTACGCTCGGCCGCGACACCAAATTGGTGGTTGCGGCACTGGATCATCTGGCGCGGCTCGCCGGAGCGCCGCTCGCTGAGCTCGATGCCGCCACGCGCGATGCGGTGGCGCAGGAGTTTCGCAAGAGCGGCGGTGCTGCCGCGGTCACGCTCGTCCGCGTCGTGCTGCAATGCTATTACCGCGACGACCGCGTGCTGGGCTCGCTCGGGATCGAGCTGCGCGCGCCATTCCCGAAGGGCCATGTGCTTCCGGACGGGGACTGGTCGCTGCTCGACCCGGTCAAGGCAAGAGGCGGCTCGCTGAGGCGGGCGCCCTAGCCATCTGGGCAGTCCAGCCCTGCGCTTCCCGCCGCGCACCTTGCGCGGCAGGGAGCAGGCCACCATCTGTGTGAGCCTTCAAGGACTCTTGCCATGCTGGACTTCACCTCAGATATCGCCGATGACGCAGCGTCATCGCGAACGACGGCGCCTGCGCCGGTCGATGACCGGGCCCTGCTGGATGCCTATTCCAATGCCGTGATCGACGTGACCGACCGCGTCGGACCTGCGGTCGTGCGCGTCGAGACCGGGCCGAAAGTGCCTGATAGACGCGAGCGCGGCGGGCTCGGCTCCGGCATCGTGATCTCGCCGGATGGACTCGTGCTCACCAACAGCCACGTGGTCGGCTCCTCCAGGGAGATCCGGCTGCGCGACGTCGAGGGCCATGTCGGCGACGCCCAGGTGCTCGGCGTCGATCCCGACACCGACCTTGCGCTGCTACGCGCCAATGGCGTGCGCCATCTGCCGTACGCCGCGCTCGGCAATTCCAAGACGTTGAGACGCGGCCAGCTCGTAATCGCGATCGGCAATCCGCTCGGTTTCGAGTCGACCGTGACCGCCGGCGTGGTCTCGGCGCTCGGGCGCTCGATCCGCTCGGTCAGCGGGCGCACCATCGAGGACGTGATCCAGACCGATGCCGCGCTCAATCCCGGCAATTCCGGCGGGCCCCTGGTGTCGTCCAATGCCGAGGTGATCGGTATCAACACCGCCATCATCAACGGCGCGCAAGGCATCTGCTTTGCGGTCGCCAGCAACACCGCGCAGTTCGTGCTGGCGGAGATCATCCGCCACGGCTATGTCCGCCGCGCCTATATCGGCGTCGCCGGGCAGACCGCGCCCGTTCCGCGGCGGCATGCGGTGCTGGCTGGGGTTGAGAACAAGATGGGCGCGCTCCTGATGCAGATCGAGCCGGACGGGCCGGCGGCCAAGGCGGGCCTGCTGTCCGGTGACGTCGTGATCAGGCTCGACGGCATCGAGATCAACGGCGTCGACGATCTGATCCGCGTGCTCGACCGCGACCGCATCGGCCGGCGGCTGGCCATGGACGTACTGCGGCTGGGCCGCCTGCGGGCGATCGATATCGATCCGGTGGAGCGCAAGCCGGCGCGCTAAGCCGTACCAATCGCCCAGTTAAGCAATGACACAGAATGGGTGGTAAGCACGTCCCACGATCTCGTCATTGCGAGCGAAGCGAAGCAATCTAGACTGTCTCTGCGGAAAGACTCTGGATTGCTTCGTCGCAAGGGCTCCTCGCAATGACCCGCGGAGAAAGCGTCGCGCCTCCGCTACTCCGCCGCAACTGCAAAACGGCTGTTCTCCAGCTCCGCTTCCAGCCGCGCCGTCTCGGCGGCCGCCAGCTTGATATTGGCTTCCTTGACGTGGCCGAAGCCGCGGATCGTCTCGGGCACGCGCGCGAGGCGTGACAGCAGCGGGATCTGTTCTGCCTTCAGCCCGGCGATCCGCTGGTCGATCATGCCGAGATAGCCTTCGATCAGCTTGCGCTCGCTCCGGCGCTCCTCGGTGCGGCCGAACGGATCGAACGCGCTGCCGCGTAGGAATTTGAGCTTCGCGAGGACGCGGAAGGCATGGATCATCCAGCCGCCGAACTCCTGCTTCTGGAGCCGGCCGGTCGCCCTGTCGCGCTTTGCGAAGATCGGGGGTGCAAGGTGATACTTCAGCGTGAACTCGCCGTCGAACTTCTCCGACACCTTCTTGGCGAAGCTGCCGTCGGTATAGAGCCGCGCGACTTCATATTCGTCCTTGTAGGACATCAGCTTGAACAGGTTCTTCGCGACCGCCTCGGTCAGCTCCGTGGACGCCGGCGAAGCCATGCTCTCCGCCTTGCGCACCTTCTCGACGGCGGCGAGGTAGCGGTCGGCATAGGCCTTGTCCTGATAACCGGTCAGGAATTCGGCGCGCGTCGCGATGACGTCGTCGAGCGACTTGGTCGGCGCCGATGCCCTGTTCTTGAACTGCAGCACGCTGCGCACGCGCGACATATCGTGGGCGGCAAGGCGCCCCCAGGTGAAGGCGAGCTTGTTCATCTCGATCGCGGCGCCGTTGATCTCGATGGCGCGGAGCAGGGCCTCCAGCGAGAGCGGGATCGCGCCCTTCTGGAAGGCGAAGCCGAGCATGAAGGGATTGGTGGCGATGCTGTCGCCCATCAGGGCCGCGGCAATGCCCGTGGCGTCGATGATGTCGAGGTTCTTGTCGCCGATAGCGTCGCGCAGCACGGTCTGCATCGCACCCATCTCGAAGTCGAGATCGGGATTTTGCACGAAGCTCGCGGTCGGCTGCAAATCGGCGTTGATGTACGCTTTCGTCACGCCGCGCTCGGCGCGGCTGAGCGCGGTCGGGCCGGCCGAGACGATCATGTCGCAGCCCAGGATGACGTCGGCGCCGCCCGTGGTGATGCGGACCGCGGAGATGTCCTCCGGGCTCGGGGCGATGCGGACATGGCTCATCACCGCGCCGTTCTTCTGCGACAGGCCGGTGAAATCGAGCGCCGAGCAGCCGCGGCCGTCGACATGGGCGGCCATGCCGAGCAGGGCGCCGATGGTGATGACCCCGGTGCCGCCGATGCCGGTGACGAGGATGTTGTAGGGGGCGTCCAGCTCATGCGCCGGCGGCAGCGGCAGGTCGGCGAACAATTGGCCGGAATCGACGGCCGACGTCTTCATGCGCTTCAGGCTGCCGCCATGCACGGTGACGAAGCTCGGGCAAAAGCCCTCGACGCAGGAAAAGTCCTTGTTGCAGTTGGACTGGTCGATCTGGCGCTTGCGGCCGAACTCGGTCTCCAGCGGCTGCACCGAGACGCAATTCGAGGCCTGCGAGCAGTCGCCGCAGCCTTCGCAGACCAGCTCGTTGATGAAGGCGCGCTTGGCGGGGTCGGGATAGAGGCCGCGCTTGCGGCGGCGGCGCTTTTCCGCAGCGCAGGTCTGGTCGTAGATGATGACGGTGAGGCCTTTGATCTCACGCAGCTCGCGCTGCACGGCATCGAGCTCGCGCCGGTGATGGATGGTGGCGCCTTGCGGGAAGTAGTTGCCTTGCGGGTACTTGCTCGGATCGTCCGACACGATCGCAAGCCGCTTGACGCCTTCGGCCCAGACCTGATGCGCGATCTGCGCGACGTTGAAGGCGCCCTCGGCTGGCTGGCCGCCGGTCATGGCGACGGCGTCGTTGTAGAGGATCTTGTAGGTGATGTTGATGCCGGCGGCGGACGCAGCGCGCAGCGCCAGAAGACCGGAATGGGTATAAGTGCCGTCGCCGAGATTCTGGAAGATGTGGGTCTCGCTGGTGAAGGGAGACTGGCCGATCCAGTTCACGCCCTCGGCGCCCATATGGGAGATCAGATCGGTGCGGCGGGTCGGCATGCTCAGGGCCATGCCGTGACAACCGATTCCGGCCATGGCGCGGCTGCCCTCCGGCACCCGGGTCGAGGTGTTGTGCGGACAGCCCGAGCAGAAGAACGGCGTGCGCGCGAGCTTGATGGGCGTGCTCGTGGTGACGGGATTGTCGAAGGCCTCGAGCCGGGCGAGGCGCTGCTCCAGCACCGGGCTGTGATGACCGAGCTTGCGCAGTCGCGCCACCAGCGCGCCCGCCACGATGGTCGGCGTCAGCTCGCCCTCGCTCGGCAAGAGCGGCGCGCCAGTCTCGTCGCGCTTGCCCGTGACGGTCGGACGCTTCGAGGCATCGATGTTGTAGAGGATGCGCATCAGCTGGTCTTCGATGAAGCCGCGCTTTTCCTCGACCACCAGCACGTCCTGAAGACCCTCGGCGAAACGCTTGGCGCCGCTTTCCTCCAGCGGCCAGGTCATCGCGACCTTGTAGATGCGCAAGCCGAGGTCCTGCGCGTCCTTGTCGGTGATGCCCAAGTCGGCCAGCGCCTGGCGCAAATCGAGATAGGCTTTGCCGGTGGCGACGATGCCGAGCCGAGCCGGCTTGGAATCGAGCACGATGCGGTCGAGCTGGTTGGCGCGGGCAAAGGCCTGCACCGCCGCCATCTTCGGCCCGAACAGGCGGCTCTCGGCCTCGAGCGGCGGATCCGGCCAGCGGATGTTGAGGCCGCCGGGCGGCATCTCGAAATCATCGGGAAGCACGATCTTGACGCGTTCAGGGTCGCTATAGATCGAGGCCGAGCTCTCGACGGTCTCGCTGATCGCCTTGAAGCCGACCCAGCAGCCGGAGAAGCGCGACAGCGCGAAGCCGTAGAGACCAAGGTCGAGATAATCCTGGAGCGTGGCGGGATTGATTACGGGGATCAGCGCCGCCGCGAAAACCTGCTCGCTCTGATGCGCCAGCGTCGAGGATTGGCAGCCGTGGTCGTCGCCGGCGAGCGCCAGCACGCCGCCATTGCGTGAGGTGCCGGCTGCATTGGCATGCTTGAGCGCATCGACGGAGCGATCGACGCCGGGCCCCTTGCCGTACCAGATACCGAACACGCCGTCGACCTTGGCGCCGGGAAACAGGCCGACCTGCTGGCTGCCCCACACCGCGGTCGCCGCCAGATCCTCGTTGAGGCCGGGGACGAAGGCGATGTCGTGCTGCTGGAGGTGCGACTTCGCGCGCCACAACGCGTGGTCATACATGCCGAGCGGAGAGCCGCGATAGCCCGAGATGAAGCCGCCGGTGTTGAGCCCTTGGAGCCGGTCGCGTTCGCGCTGCAACATGGGCAGTCGGACCAGGGCCTGGGTGCCGGACAGGAAGATCCGCTTCGATTCGAGCCGGTATTTATCGTCCAGCTCGACCTGCATCAGCGTCATTTCGGAAGTCCTTGGCTCTCGGGGTTTGCGCTGCGGGAAGGGATTGCGGCTGCGCGACGCGAATTGTGACAGTCAAAAGCATGCACCGGCGAAGTCAATATCGCTGGCCGCATCCGTGGCGCTCCTGCTAGTCATGGCTGCCTGTGGAGAGCACCATGACTGCTAACGCATTCGACACCGAGATCACGGAGACGGCGGAGGCCTTGATCGGGCCGTGGCGCCGGCCGCGCCAGATGCTGCAGGCGCAAACCTATGACGCGCACGCCTCGATCCATGACGATGCCACCGCGCAGAAGCTCGGCTTCAAGGGCGGCACCATCGAGGGCCCGACCCATTTCAGCCAGTTTGCGCCGCTCGGTGAACGGCTGTGGGGGCGCGCATGGTTCGAGACGGGGTGCCTCTCCGCGCATTACCGCAGCGTCTGTTACGAAGGCGACGAGGTGCAGGCGGTCCTGTCGAAGCCGCTGCCTGCCACAAGCCAGTGCCAGATCCAGATGGTCAAGCGCGACGGCACCGAGGTGCTGCGCGGCACGGCCTCGGTCGGCGAGCCGCACGCAGCGACGGCGCTCGAAGCGCGCCTTGGCGAGCTCAAGCCGCTCACTGATCCCGTCATCTTGCGCGATGTGAAGGTGGCCCAGACCAGCAAGCGCCAGTCGGTCCGGATGGCCTTCGACCAGAACATGGGCGACCTCTATCCGTTTTCGCTGCGGCAGAAGCTCGCGGTCATTACCGAGAACTCGCCGTATTATTCGGGCGCCGACAATCCCTGGCGCGGGCCCATCATCCCGATGGAGATGCTGAGCGTGCTGTTCCAGTATCGCTCCAAGGACGATCCGCTGCCGGCCAAGGGCCCGGCGGTCGGCCTGTTTGCCGATCAGGAGATCAGGCTGGTGAAGGGGCCACTCTTCGTCGACGAGGAGTACGAGGTCGAGCGCGAGGTGGTCGCGCTCTCCGGCAGCCGCCGCACCGAAAGCGCCTGGGTCAAGACGCGCGTATTCGACAAGGCGAATACGCTGGTCGCTACCATGCTGCTCAACATGGCGACGCTGAGGGACTCGTACGCGCCCTATGAGGAGGAGTATCGGCAGTTGTATGGGAGAGCGTCGGCCTGAATGGCACGGCGCTTGCAAACGTACCGGGAGCATTTCTCGCGGGGGGCATCATCTTGAACTCGACCAACCCGGCACCGGGCGTCATCAACGCCGAGCCCGAGCCGATCAAGCTCGATTGGCTCGCCACGGCCCTTCTCATCATCGACATGCAGCGGGACTTCATGGAGCCCGGCGGTTTCGGTGAGACGCTGGGCAACGACGTCAGCCAGCTCGCGCGCGCGGTGAAGCCGATCGGCGCGGTGCTGAAGGCTGCGCGCGATACCGGCATGCTGGTGATCCACACCCGCGAGGGCCATCTGCCCGATCTCTCGGACGCGCCGCCGGCGAAGATCGAGCGCGGCGCGCCATCCTTGCGCATCGGCGATCCCGGCCCGATGGGGCGTATCCTCATTCGCGGCGAGGCCGGCCACGACATCATTCCCGAACTCTATCCGCTCGACAGCGAAGTCGTGATCGACAAGCCGGGCAAGGGCGCGTTCTACGCCACCGAGCTTGGCGAGGTCCTGGAGAGCTACGGCATCGAGAACCTGTTGGTGTGCGGCGTCACCACCGAGGTTTGCGTCAACACCACCGTGCGCGAGGCCAATGACCGCGGCTATCGCTGCATCCTGATTTCCGACGGCTGCGCATCCTATTTTCCCGAGTTTCACGAGATGGGCCTGAAGATGATCAAGGCCCAGGGCGGCATCTTCGGCTGGGTCGCGGACTCGGCCGCCGTGCTGGAGGCGATGAAGACTTCGACGGGTTAGACGACGACCGGTCCAGGCCTGATCGCCTAAGGCCGCACCGCCGGCGTCTCAATCGGCAGGCCGCGCGCCCGCGACATCAGATAGAGCTCGAGCGCAACCAGCTCGGGCGAGCCGTAATCGTAGGCCTGGGCGCGCACGCCGGTCATGCAGCTGCGCAGCCGCCGCTCCAGCGATCCCAGCGTCTGCCATTCCAGCCGGTAGAGCGGATAGCCGGTCGGCTGTCCCTGCGTGATCGGCGCGCCGGCGAGGCGCTTGTCGAAATTGTCGTCGTGGCAATTGGTGCAGGCAAGATTGAGCTGCCCCTCGCGCTGCATGAACAAATCGCGCCCCTGCTCGACGAAGGGTTTCAGCTGCGGATCGTCGCCGGCGGCGATGGGAATGCCGCGCGATTGATGGGCGACGAAGGCGGAGAGCGCCAGGAGGTCGCGGCTTTCGTAAGATAGCGGCGTCGCCTGTTGGTGATCGGCGCGGCAGAGATTGATGCGTTGGTCGAGCGTGACAGGACGCGCCAGCGCCTTGTCGAAGGCGGGATAGCGCGCGGCGACGCCCCTCATGCTGCCGCGGGCGTCGCCATGGCAGTCCGCGCAGGACTTCTGCACACGACCTGTCTTCTTTCCCCACAGCGCCTCGCCGTCGAGCACGAACAGCATGCCCGGATTGGACGTGTCGTCGTCCTGCATCGCGCGCGTGTCCGGCCCCATGAAGGAGTAGCCGGACCGGCGCGCATCGGGCGCGATTTCGCCGGCAAGTAAGGCAGGGGCCGCGGCGAAGACTGTTGCCGCCGCTATCGCGCGCCGAAGGCTCATTCGACGATGATCGATGCCGAAGCGGTGGATGAATAGCCGTTGTCGCCGATCCATTCGAATTCGAACTTGCCGCTCTCCTTGGCCACCGTGAAAAAGGACAGATAGGGATTTGCGGCGATCGCCGGAAAGAGATCGGCGCGAAAGATCTCGGCGCCATTGTAACGACAGGTGAAGCTCGTGATGATGTTGCGCGGCACCAGTCTGCCGTCCGCGGTATGGCGGAAGCCTGTCTCCATGATGTGCGAGGTCAGCGTGCGGATCTCGATGATTTCGCCGCGTTTGGCCTTGGCGGGAACGTTGATGAGCGCGGCCATCAGTTCATTTCCTCGGTGCAGGCCGCCAGCGTTACGACAACTTCAGTGGCGACCTGCCAGAACGTGTCGTCGGACAGGCGCGCGATCGCGACCACCTTCTGGGTGTCCGCGAGGCGGATCCGGGTCGAGACCTGGGCGCGGCCGGAGGAAGGGCCGAGGTGGAAATTGCCGATGTTCGGCTGCGGGTTCTTCTCGTTGAAGACGTGGATGGACTTGACGTAATCGTCCGCCGTCATCGGACTTGCGACGCTGACCGTCATCGGCACGGTGTTGCCGTTCTCGACCAGCGGCGGAATGTCGAGCTTGACCTTGCCGGTGCGCAATTGCGCTTCACCGACGACATTGCGAATCGCGGCGGTGAGCATGGCCGGCGTCGCCTCGACCGGCTGCAGTGTGAGGATCGGGATCGCGCCGGCGGCCGTCACGCTGCCGGCAAGACTGAGAAATTGTCGTCGCGTGGTTGGCATGCGCAGTCCTAGTCCCGAAGCGTTGCAAGATAAGCCACGATGTCCTCGATCTCCGCGGCCGACAAGATTGGCTTGCCGACGAAGTTGCGCCCGACGCGCACGAGGCCGTCGTTGCGATAATAGGACGGCATGATGGTCTCTGGATTGAACCTGGAGGCATCGACCAGTCGAAGCCGCAACTGGCTCACCGACCACCGGTTCCCGGCGCCGGTGAGGTCAGGCGCGAGATCGCCCTGGAACCGGGTTTCCGGGAACGGGCCTGAATGGCAGAGGATACAGGTCGTCGTGCGCGCCAGCACCAGCGCGCGTCCGCGCACGGCATCACCGGGCGAGCCGGTGAGGGAAGCGGGAATGCCGTCGCCGACGATGGTGTAGGGCACGAGTTCTTGTGCTTCCGCGCTGATCGGGAGTGCGATGCTCGCTGCAATCAGCGCTGCGAGCACGCTTGTTCGATGGGTTGATGGTTGTCGCTGCGGGCTCCGTTCACCTCTCCCGCTTGCGGGAGAGGTCGTCGCGAAGCGGCGGGTGAGGGTTCTCTCGTGGGGGTCCTCGCGAGTGGAGACAC
>NZ_JXJM01000001.1:4722677-4731921 GCF_001593325.1 Bradyrhizobium sp. DOA1 | reverse complement strand
GAGTGGAGACACCCTCTCCCCAACCCTCCCCCCGCAAGCGGGGGAGGGAGCGCACCGAGCTCATCGCGACAGCTTGCTCTCATCTTACGCTAACCAAATGTGTCCGCCGTGATCGTTTCAAACCAGCGCTCCGCCTCCGCCGCCTCTCGGGCCCGCAGCTCGCGCGAGGCATCGACCGGGCTGGTCGCGCCGCCTTCGACCTCTGCGAAGATTTCGCCCTTCGGCTGATAGTTGCCGACAAGCGAAAAGCCGTAGCCGGGCGCGACGACGTTGTAGCAGACGCCAGTCAAGCGCGGCGCCTGGGGCGTGTGCCCCGCGAGCAAGGCGACGATCGCGGCGGCGCAGGCCCTGCCTTGCGCGCTTGCAGCTGAGGCCGATTTGGGAATGCCGCCGCCGAGGCAGGCATCGCCGATGACGTGGACATTCTTGACGAGCTTGGATTCGAAGGTGATGGGATCGATTGGGCACCAGCCGGTCGCATCCGTAGCGCCCGCGACGTCGGCGATGCGACCCGCCCGCTGCGGCGGGATGACGTTGGCGACATCAGGCGTGTAGTTGCCGAACTCGGTGATGATGGTTCTGGTCGCGGGATCGACCGAGGTGACGCGGCCGCCTTGCGACAGGCCGATGCGTTCGATCATGTCGCCATAGAGCTCCTTCCAGGCCTTTTCGAACAGCCGCTGCTGCGAGTAAGTGTCCTTGGCATCGAGGAGCAGGACCTTCGAGCGCGGCTTGTTGGCCTTGAGATAATGCGCGATCAGGCTGGCACGCTCGTAAGGCGCGGGCGGGCAGCGTGAGGGATTGGCCGGAATGGCAATGGCGACCGTACCGCCATCCGCCATCGCCTCCAGCTGTCTGCGCAGCAACAGGGTCTGTGCGCCGGCCTTCCAGGCGTGCGGCATCTTTTCCGATGCGGCATCGTCATAGCCGGGCAGGGCTTCAAAGTGAAAGTCGATGCCGGGCGAGAGCACGAGACGGTCGTAACCGAACGCGGCACCGTCAGTTGTCGTCACGCTACACTTTTGCGTGTCGATGCTGGTCGCGGCCTGAGGAACGATGCTGATGCCCTCGGCGGCGAGCTTGTCGTAGCCGAACTGCTGCACGTTCATCTCGCGCAGACCCGCGATCACCTCATTGCTGAAGGGGCAGGAGATGAAGGTCCTGTTCGGCTCGATCAGGGTGACCTGCAGTTTCGCATCGGCGCGCTTGAGCGCGCGGGCGCAAGCCGCGCCACCGAAGCCGCCGCCGACCACGACGACGCGGCTAGCCGATTGCGCACGCAGGATCGAAGGTGCGGCGAGCAATGTGGCCGCGGCGGTGATGCCGAGGACGGCATTCCGCCGCGTCACCGGCGCATTCATGCATGTCATCCGGAAAAATGCCGCGGCGGCCGTTTGAGGCCGCCGCGGCGCTTCTTTACGCGAAGGTGATGTTCTGGTCGCGCAGCGGCACCGAGCGGATGCGCTTGCCTGTCGCCGCGAAATAGGCGTTGAGCACCGCCGGCGCCGCGACGCCGATGGTCGGCTCGCCGACACCGCCCCAGAATCCGCCGCTCGGCACCATTACCGTCTCCACCTTCGGCATCTCGCTGATGCGCATCGAATTGTAGGTATCGAAGTTGGTCTGCTCGATCTTGCCGTCCTTGACGGTGCAGCCGCCGTAGAACAGGGCGGAGAGGCCGTAGACGAAGGAGCCGGCGACCTGCCGCTCCACCTGCGCCGGATTGACGACGTAGCCGGGGTCGGTGGAGGCGACGATGCGGAGGACCTTGATCTTGCTGCCCTCGGTCACCGAGATCTCGGCGGCACCGGCGACATAGCTGCCATAGCCCATGACTTGCGCGATGCCGCGATAGATTCCTTGCGGCGCCGGCGTGGTCCAGCCGATCTTCTCGGCGACGGCATTGAGCACCGCCAGGTGCTTGGGGTGGTTGCCCATCAGCTTACGGCGGAATTCGAGCGGGTCCTGGCCTGCGGCCTGGGCCAGCTCGTCCATGAAGCATTCCATGTAGATCGCGTTGTGATTGACGTTGACGCCGCGCCAGAAGCCGGGCGGAACGTGCGGGTTGCGCATCGCATGCTCGACCAGCAGGTTCGGCACGGAATAACCGAACGCGGCCTCGCCGGATTGTGCGACGCCCTGGAATGCCGCGGGATCCATGCCGTTCTGCAGCGCTTCGGGACGCAGCGAGAACAGGATCGATTGCCCGGACAGGCGGTAGTGCAACGCGATCAGATTGTTGTTGGCATCGAACGCGCCGGTCATCTTGCACTGGGTGATCGGGTGATACCGGCCGTGCGCCATGTCCTCTTCGCGCGACCACAACAGCTTGATCGGCGTGCCCGGCATCTGCTTGGCGATGATAACGGCCTGACGGACATAGTCGGTCTGGCCGCGCCGGCCGAAGCCGCCGCCGGGCATCACCTTGTGCACGTCGCACTTTTCGGCCGGCAGGCCGGACGCCTCCAGCACCGCGGCGAACGCCGCCTCGCCATTCTGCGTGCCGCACCAGACCTCGCATTTGTCCGCCGTGTAGAGCGCAGTGGCGTTCATCGGCTCCATGGTGGCGTGGTTCTGGTAGGGATAGCTGTAGACGGCCTCGATCTTCTTCGCTGCGCCGGCGATGGCGGCCTTGGCGTCGCCGTTCTTGTTGCCAACATAGGCCGGCTGCGAATTGTCGAGGCCTTCGGCCAGCCATTTCGCAATCGACTCGCTGGAGACCTTGGCGTTGTCGCCTTCGTCCCAGACGATCGGCAGCGCCTCAAGCGCAGTCTTGGCGTGCCACCAGGTATCGGCGACCACCGCGACCGCGGTGTCGCCGACCTTGACGACCTTCTTGACGCCCTTCATGCTGGCGATCTTGGCTTCGTCGAAGCTCTTCAACTTGCCGCCGAACACCGGACAGTCCTTGATCGCGGCGTTCAGCATGCCCGGCAGCTTGACGTCGGCGCCGTAGATCATGGCACCGGTGGTCTTGTCGACGGTGTCGAGCCGCTTCACGCCCTTGCCGATCAGCGTCCAGTCCTTGGGATCCTTCAGCTTGACGTCCGCCGGCGGCGTCAGCTTGGCCGCGGCCTCGGCGACCTTGCCGTAGGTCGTGGTCCTGCCCGACGGCCCATGGGTGATGACGCTGTTGGCGGCAGTACACTCGGATGCCGGCACTTTCCAGGCATCGGCGGCGGCCTGGATCAGCATCACGCGCGCGGTGGCGCCGCCTTTGCGGACATAGTCCTGCGATGAGCGGATGCCGCGGCTGCCGCCAGTCGAGAAATCGCCCCAGACGCGCTTGCGGGCGACGCTCTGGCCGGGGGTCGGATATTCGGTCGTGACCTTGGTCCAGTCGCATTCGAGCTCTTCGGCGACCAACTGGGCGAGGCCGGTCAGCGAGCCCTGGCCCATCTCGGAGCGGGCGATGCGGATCACCACGGTGTCGTCGGGCCGGACCACGACCCAGGCGCCGATCTCGGGCGAGCCGTCGGCGGCGCGGACCACGGCGGGGCCGCCGAACGGGATGTCGAGGCCGATGGCAAGGCCGGCGCCGACCGCGGCCGTGCCGATGACGAAGGCACGACGGTTCATCGTGGGAGAAACGTGCTTGTTCATGTGCCGCTCCTTACGCGCTTGCGATCGTGTGGATCGCCGCGCGCACCTGTGCGAAGGTGCCGCAGCGGCAGATATTGGTGATGGCCTCGTCGATGTCGGCGTCGGTCGGCTTGGGCTTCTCGTTCAGCAGCGCCGCCACCGCCATGATCATTCCGCTCTGGCAGTAGCCGCATTGCGGCACGTCCTGGGCGATCCAGGCCTCCTGCACCTTGTGCAGCGAATCCCCCGTTGCGAGCCCTTCGATCGTGGTGATCTTCTTGCCCTCGGCCTCGCTGACCGAAATGCCGCAGGAGCGCATCGCCACGCCGTCCATGTGAACCGTGCAGGCGCCGCATTGTGCAATGCCGCAGCCATATTTGGTGCCGGTCAGGCCGGCATTCTCGCGGATCGCCCAGAGCAGCGGCGTATCCGGTTCGACGTCGAGGGAGTAGGTTTTTCCGTTGATTGTTAGGTTTGCCATCGCAAGTCCCCTGATTGGCCCAATCCACCGATTGAACTCAGGGGCGCACTGTGTCGGGCGAATTGGAACCGTTCAAATCAACAGTCCGAGGGGTGGCCGTTATGCATGGGCCTCTGCGTAAGGGTATGGACGCGGGCGATGTTTTGCCTCATCCCTTCTCAATCGATTCGGGTTGCTGTCTCTCCCGGAGCGCCAATCCGCGGCTTCAAGCGACGTCCGGCTGTGGCGCTGGTTCCGGTCGGAGGCGCGGCAAGCGGCGACAGTTTGTCCCGTTTGCCGGGGTGCAAGACGCGGGGGCTTTGGTACACTGCGCCGCCGCCAACAGGAGTTCCATGAACTTGCCAAGCCCCTGCAACGTGTTGATGCTCTATCCGCTGTTCTCGGCGGAGTCCTTCTGGACCTTTGGCGAATCCTGCAAGGTGATGGGCGTCAAGCGCCCGGCCGCTCCCCTGGGCCTGATCACCGTGGCCGCCATGTTGCCCAAGAGCTGGACGGTCCGGCTGATCGACTGCAATACGGCGCCTCTCGGCGACGACGACCTCGCCTGGGCCGATGTCATCTTCACCGGCGGAATGATGCCCCAGCAGGCCGATACCCTGCGCCTGATCGAGCTCTGCCGCGCGGCTGGGAAGCCGGTGGTCGTCGGCGGCCCCGATCCCACCTCGAGCCCCCACCTCTATGAGCGGGCCGACTTCCGGGTGCTCGGCGAGGCCGAGAGCGTGATCGACGACTTCATCGCGGCTTGGGAGAGCGGCGCACGGTCCGGCACCTTCACCGCGCCGAAATTCCAGGCCGACGTCACCAAGACGCCGGTGCCGCGTTTCGACCTGCTCAAATTCGACGACTATCTCTATCTCGGCGTGCAGTATTCCCGGGGCTGTCCGTTCACCTGCGAATTCTGCGACATCATCGAGCTCTATGGACGCGTGCCGCGGACCAAGACGGTCGATCAGATGTTCGTGGAGCTCGAGACGCTCTACAACATGGGCTATCGCGGTCATCTCGATTTCGTCGACGACAATTTCATCGGAAACAAGAAGTCGCTGCGGCAGTTCCTGCCCCAACTTGCCGAATGGCAGCGGACCCACGGCTATCCCTTCGAGTTCTCCACCGAAGCCTCGGTCAACCTCGCCGACGATCCGGAGCTTCTGGATCTGATGGGGCAGGCCAATTTCTTCGGCATCTTCGTCGGCATCGAAAGTCCGGATCCGGCGACGCTGGTCGCAATGCGGAAGAAGCAGAACACGCGGCGCAACATCGCCGAGAGCATCCACAAGATCTACGCCGCTGGCATCCTGGTCACCGCGGGCTTCATCGTCGGTTTCGACAACGAGAAGGTCTCGATGGCCGACGCCATGATCGACTTCATCGAGGAGGCGGCGATCCCCGTCGCCATGGTCGGACTGCTCTATGCCTTGCCGAACACGCAGCTGACGCGCCGCCTGGAGCGCGAAGGCCGGCTCCATCCGGGTCACGATGTGGCCCCGACCATCGGCGCCGATCAGTGCACGGCCGGGATCAACTTCGATCCGGTGCGTCCGCTGCGCGACATCCTGACGGACTACAAGCGCGTGCTGGAGCGCGTCTACAGTCCGGCCGCCTATGCAGGACGCGTCGACCGCCTGATGACGCTGCTCGATCGTTCGCGGCAGCGCCACGAGCTCGCCGAGGGGGACATTCGCGCCAAGCTCGGCGCGATGGAGACCGTGCACCGTGTGGTCTCCGCGCTCCCCGAAGCGCGTGGTCCGCTGTGGCAGACCTTCATGAACTGCGCCAAGCGCGACACGTCGTCGGCGCGCATTGCCGTGCAGATGATCGCGGCCTATGCGCATCTCGGCCCGTTCTCGCGCAAGGTCATCGCTGCCATCGATGAGCGCCTGGCGGCGCTGGACGAGCAGGTGCCAAATCCCGTCGTGGCTGCGGCCGCGGCCGAGGCGCGACATCTGGCCTGACATCCGCGAGAGTCGATGAGGACCGCCGGCGTCTTGATGCGCCGGCGACCAAATGTCATGTGTGATATCCCGGCTTGACAGCCGGACAACCTCAAGCTGATCCTCCTCGAGGCAACACTGGTCTTGCCGTGGTTTCGGCGCCCGGAAAAGTTCCGCGCGGGGTATTTCAACTGACCCGCGCTGCTAACGTGTTCGTGCGACATTGCGACTGACGCCATTGCCAAATTAGCTTTCGCGGGGTTGAGCCATGGTCGGGAAGGTGATCCGCTGGTCAATTGCATTGATTGTCCTGATCGCGCTGGTCCTCACATACCTGCCTTCCTTCATCACCGATTCCATCTACAAGAATGTCGAGGACGTCACCGACGGAGAGATGCCCGCCACCGTCACCGCGTTTCAATCGGGGCCGGACGTCGTCAGCACGATCGGCGGCAGCGGCGAAGGCTTGAACTGCAGCCTGCCGCCCTGGGCCAACATATTGTTCGACGGCGAGAGGAATTCCCAGCAGAAGCGCCATCTCGTCTTGCAGCGCTTCAGGCAGGCCTGCGTCTTCCACGACCTGTGCTATCGCCATGGCCTTGCGACCTATGGCTATAACCAGAACGATTGCGATCGCATTCTGCAAAACGCGGCTTTTCGGCTCTGCGTCTACATCCGCAACGGCAGTCAGGACGGCGGCGCGGCGCGCTGTCAGTCCGACTCCAAATTGGTTCTGGCCGGTGTGAGCCTCGGAGGGTACGACGCCTATCGCGGCTGGGATCGATCGACCTATTTCGAGTTCGATTCCGACCCGTCACGGTCCAACGGCTTTCAGGTCAGCCGCGTCGTCAGTCATCCCTTCAAGGCGGCGCTCCCTGCCAAATACGCCAATGACCCTGATCAGGTCATTCTCATGTTCGAGAACCTTCGCTCCAATCTTGCGGTGACCTGCATCACCTGCGCGAATGTTCCCGTTCTCGAGTGGACCACCGATCCCAATGCCGTCAGCGCCGAATTGCGTTCGGTGGGCGTGACGCGCCTGCCGGACGTGCTGCTCAGGCGTGTGCCCATGTTGACCGAAACCATGCCGGTCTGGTTGCCGCCGCGCCGGCGGCACGCAGCGCCGCATTTGCTGGTCGATGGTGCGGGCAAGGACCATCTGATCTGGATGAGCCGCAACAATCCGGAGAACAGCATATCCTGTATCATCAGTGCCGATGCTGCGCGTCTCCTCACCAACACTTCACCGATCCGGGATCTCTGTTCGGTCGATGCGGGCCCATCGCTCACCCGCGTGGAGATCGACATGTTCGCGAGCTCTCCGCTTCCGATGGAAGTCCCCGGCAGTCCTGACCTCATCTATGCGACGTCGATCAGCCCACAGAAGACCAGGGAGCACCATCTGAGCTTCTGTTCGCGCTCCGCATCCAAGAAGGTCGAGGGGGCCAGCGATGACGATCGGTCCAAATGCGTCACCTTCCCCGAGGCGGAGGTCCGCGACGGCGCGGGGCTCGGTGCATTTCAGAACTTTCCGCTGGTTCGTCCCGGACAGCAGATCTATTTCGCGCGGGACATAGCGCAGCGGACGGACTCGCCGCTGATCGCACTGTGGCAGCGGGCCTTCGGCAATACCTATTCGCCCGACGGCGCCCTGCTGGTGATCGACGTTGCACCGCCGCCCGTCGATCGAGGGCCTCTCTCGGCCAAGCTGAAGAAGATCGTCCGGTTCGACATCGACGATCGCTTCGATCCGATGATGCCGATCACGCGCAAGGTCGACGATTTGCGATTCCTGAGTCTCGAGGTGACAAAGACGAGCGCGCACGTTCGCATGGTCGATTTCGCCAAGGACAATCCCTCCATCGGCAATTTGCCACTGATGATGAGCAACGGCGAGGTGGAGGTGGATCGCTCCTGGGCGCAGAGGCCGATGCTGGTGCTGGAGACCCGGGACGCCCGGCCCAGGACCAAGCTGGTGTTCTCGCGTGGGGAAATCGTGATCGATCCGGGCAAGCCGGTATCGGCCGCGACGACGGAGGCTTTGACGCTGCAGACCCTGGTTTTCGAGCGCGATGCCGCCGCCCCCTCGAATATGCCCTTCGTGAAATCGGCGGGAGCGGCATGCCGGATCGTCTACGAGTTCGAACCGGACCGCACCGATTGGCCGTGCTACCGCGCGTTCGACCCCGAGCGCACCATGCGGGCCTCGCCGGCGACGCGGTTGCGAGCATCCCAGATGCTGGTCGGGCGGTTCACCCAGGCCGCCGGTCATGGCATCGCATTTCCCGATCTCTGTCTGAAGTCGGAGCCGATCGTGCTGAAGCCGCAAGGGAGCACGTTCGTGCCGCTGAGCGAGACCGCGGGCTGGAAGGGGTTTCAACGGACGATCACATGCGAGCCGCTCGATGCTGCGTCCGTCGTGAGCCGCCCCATCGCGCAGAAGGCGCCGTGAAGGCCGCCTGAAAGCGCTGCGTCTACTTCACCGTAAGCCGCAGGAAGCTCATCACGCTGCCGAGCGCGGCGAAGCCTGCGCCGAGCGCCAGCGCCAATGTTGCGCCCTCATGGCCGGCGAAGGCGAAACAGGCCGCGGCGAGTGCCGCGCCGGTGGTCTGGCCCGTCAGCCGCGCGGTGGCGACGATGCCGGAGGCGCTGCCGCTGCGATGCGGCGGCGCGCTTCCCATCACCGCCTTCATGTTCGGCGCCTGGAAGAAGCCGAACCCCATGCCGCAGATCACCATGCGCCAGATGATGTCGACAATGGCGGGATTGGCCGGCAGCATTGCGAGCAGCGCCATGCCAAGGCCGAGCAGCACGAGGCCGATGCCGCCGAGCAGGCCGACCGGGTAACGGTCGGAGAGGCGTCCGGCGATCGGCGCCATGATGCCGACCACCAGCGGCCATGGCGTCATGAAGAACCCGGTCTCGACCTGCGAGCGCCCGAGGACGCCCTCGAAGTAGAACGGCAGCGAGACGAAGGCGAGGCCCTGCACCGCGAAAGAGCAGACCGCGGTCGCCGCCGACAGCGCGAACATCGGCCGGCTGAACAGGTCGATCGGCAGCATCGGCGCCGGATGATCAGCATGCCGGCGCATCAGGATGAAGCCGAGCGCGAGCGCCGAGATCAGCTCGATGCCGACGACCGCCGGCGACAGATTATGCGCGGCGCTGCCGATGCCGGTGATGAAGAGGCCGAGGCAGGCCGCAGCAACAAGCGCGCCGAGAAAGTCGAAGCCGTGACCGGCGCGCGGCG
>NZ_JXJM01000001.1:4698684-4722268 GCF_001593325.1 Bradyrhizobium sp. DOA1 | reverse complement strand
ATCGCGACGAGGCCGAACGGGATGTTGACGGCGAACAGCCACGGCCATGGGCCGAGCGCCAGGATCGCCGACGCAATCGAGGGACCGAAGGTGAAGGCGGTCGCGACTACCAGCGCGTTGTGGCCGAAGCCGCGGCCTTGCATCCGCCCGGGATAGACGAAGCGCACCAGCGCCGTGTTGACGCTCATGATGCCGCTGGCCCCTAACCCTTGCAGCGTGCGCGCGACGAGCAGGCTGTCCAGCGACCACGCCACCGCGCAGAACAGCGAGGCGATGGTGAACAGGATCAGGCCGCCGAGATAGATGCGCTGGTGCCCGACGATCTCGCCGAGCGCCCCGAGCGGCAGCAGCGTCGCCACCAGGGCGATCTGGTAGACGTTGACGACCCAGACCGACTGCTCCGGCGTGACATGCAGGTCGGCGGCGATGGCGGGCAGGGCGATGTTGGCGATCGCAGTGTCGAGCGAGGCCATCGCGAGCGCCGTGAAGATCGCGGCAATCGCCCAGCGCCGCTGCGCGGCGGGCAGGCCGTCGGACATGGTAGTATCGGGCTCGCGCGCGGCGGCGGGTAACGTGATTGTCATTGCCTTGGTGTCATTGCGTCCGCGCGTGAAGGGGCTTTCGGCATGTACTACGCCGAACGCCTCTGCCACAGGCATATGCTTGCATGCTGTGTATGCGCGAAGGCGGGAGGGTGAGTGCCGCCGAGTGCATTTTTTCAAGAGGAGCAAACATAAGGGCGAAAACAACCCCATGCACAGTAGACGAGTCCTTGATCGATAAGGGTTTTTCGAATCGCCTTGCGGCGACATCAACGACCCCGGTCAAGTTGACCCGTCGGGCAAAACACTGGCAGGATGCTATCGTGACGGAGGACCTGGACGGCCCTTCACGTCACAAGCGTCATGAGCTCATAGACGACGACGGCAGCGCCGAGACAGCGCCGCCAGGGATTGACGCCACGGAGGATCTCGTCGGCGCCCCAGATGACGAGTCCGGCTTTCACGATGACGGTCAAGACGATGCTGGCTCTGCCTGCGTACGGCCAGAACCAGAGCAGAACGGCCGCGACGATCACGATCCATAAAACGAGGTTCGGCCACTGAGCGATCGTGATGGCGCCTGTTTCGCGGCTCCGGAAGGACCACTCGAAAAACCGCCGCACGACCGCCGGCCACGATCAGAGCTCGACCTCACCCTCTTCACGGCCTTTCCAATAGGTTATGCGGTTGGCCTTGACCCTGATCAGGACGATGCCCGGCGTATCGATGCCGTCGTCAAACCATTTGTCGAGATCGCTCGTCCAATGCTGCTGGAAGGCCGCCTTGTCCCGGATCAGTTCGGCAGTCCCTTCAACGGCCACGTAAATCCCCTTCGAGAACAGGCCCGCTTCCGATGAAAATCCGAGCGCCACTTTCGGGTTGCGCTCGATATCCGATACTGTCCGCGCCTGTTCGTAGGTGAAGTAGTACGAGGTGCCGTCGTAGGCGACGTCGCCGTTGTTGCTCATGGGACGGTTGGCAATCTCGCCGTTCTCGGTGTGGGTCGACAGAATGGCGATGTCGATGCCGGCCATGTCTTTTGCGATCTCGGCGAGCGATGTCTTGGGCATGAAGTCTCCTCCAGTGGAGCGGGAGCAACGACGGGATCGGGCCCATGTTCCCAAACAATAGAGAGGTGCGTGCCCGCACGCTTCGGTCCATGACCCGCGCACCACTCCGTTTGGTAGCGCCGCCTCAACAGGCCTCTAACCCTCTCTCGTTGAGCCAGATCAAGACTCGCGCCGCGAACGCGCCGGACCCTTCCATCAGCGCATCGATCGAGGGCGGGCGAATATGCAGACTCTGTTCAGCGAGATCCGGAATACCCCTTTGCTCTGGATGCTGGTCTTCGTGCCGATCGTGCTGGTGGCCGAGGCGGTGGTGCCGCATTCCCACACGCTCCTGTTCGTGCTGGCCGTGCTCGCCATCGTGCCGCTGGCGGCCCTGCTCAGCCACGCCACCGAGGCGGTCGCTGCGAAGACCGGCGACGCCGTGGGCGGCCTGCTCAATGCCACGCTCGGCAATTTGACGGAACTGATCATTGCCATCACGGCGCTGCGGGCAGGTCAGTACATGCTGGTGAAGGCTTCGATTGCGGGCGCGATCGTCACCAATGCGGTTTTCATGTTGGGGGCCTGCCTGCTGCTCGGCGGTCTGCGCTACCACGTGCAGGAGTACAATCGCGCCGGCGCGCGGCTCTCGTCCGGCCTGTTGCTGATGGCAACCGTCGCCCTGCTCGCGCCGTCGGCGGTCGCCGATCTCGACCATCTGCCCCAGGACGGGGCCATTATTCACAAGCTCAGCGTCGGCATTTCAGTCCTGCTGATCACCGCCTACGCGCTTGGCTTGGTGTTCTCGCTCCGGACCCACAAGGAGCTGTTTGCAGGCGCCGACCATGGCGGCGAGGAGGAAGCGCACTGGCCGATCGGAATCGCGGTCGGGACATTGCTGGTCGTCACCGTGCTGGTCGCGCTGGTGAGCGAGATCTTCGTGGAATCGGTCCAGAAGGCGGCGGAAACGTTCGGGATGAGCCCGGCTTTCGTCGGCTTCATCGTCGTCTCGCTGGTCGGCGCCGCCGCCGAATTCGCAGTTGCCTTTGCCGCCGCGCGCAAGAACCGGCTCGACATGAGCGTCAGCATTGCGCTCGGCAGCGCCTCGCAAATCGCGCTGTTCGTTGCGCCTGCGCTGGTGCTGCTCAGCTATGCCGTGGGGCCGAAGCCGATGGACCTGCAGTTCTGGCCGGGCGCCGTCACGATGGTGATGATCGCAACGATCACGGCGGCCTTCATCACCGCGAGCGGACGCTCGGCATGGTTCGTCGGTGCGCTGATGATCTTCATCTATGCGGTCTTTGCGCTGACGCTGTATGTCGTCCCGCCGGCGGGCCAGGGCTGACGTTCGCTCGCCCGTCGGCTGAGGGGATGCGGGATGGAATGAGCAAAGGAGCAGCCAGCCCTATGCCGTCCTCCGAGCGCTCAGGCCAATCTGCGCGTCCGGTTGGTGCGGTCGACTTCCGGGGCGATGTCCCAGCCGGCGGTGCCGCAAAGCATGATTTAATTTGACTTTGCAGATGGTTAATCATATTAATTTTGAATTAAATAAATAAATTTAAATAGCCGGCGCTCGCGGCGCTTACCTCGTTTCGATTTGTGCGTGTTCTCGTCGAGGACTGGAACCATGCGAACAGGCTGGGCCATCAGTTCCATTGGGGTTGCTGTCGGAGGGGGCGTGAGACATGCGCCGACCAATTGATACTGCACCGAAGAATGGAGAAGACATCTGGCTGGAAGATGCGACCGGTGCTGTCGAGGTCGGCCACTGGTCACTCGAGGCGGGCCAATGGGTGTGGCAGGACGGCTCTCCAATCAACGGTGCTCCCACCCATTGGTATCTGGCAATCGAGGATGTCGATCCGGAGGGCGAGCGATCGGGCCGTGCATTCGTGGCGGCTGCCATTCTGATCCCCTCCATCCTTGTTGGGGCTTCCCTGCTCGGCGTGTTCGGGCCATTCGACGGGCGACCTTCTCCGGAAACGGCGCGCGTCGGTGTCGAGAGCGTCCTTGATCACAATCAGCGGCCGGACATCACGGTCGGATCGCCAGCACTCCTGCGACGCGGCTCGCCGGGATCCTTGATGGAGGAAGAGCCAGCCAGCGTGGTGCGAGCCGCGCAGCGGCTGGACGAAGACGCTCCGCGCAGTGAAGCACTCGCCAATGAGCTGGCCGCGGCGCGCAGAGAGCTCGAAGAGGGGGTCCAGCGCACGCACACGGCGGAAGCCGCCCTGGAGGAGTTGCGAAAATCCCTCCAACAGGAGCAGGCCCGCGGCGTCGAGCTCGCGAACGACCTCGCCGTAGCCCGGGGCGAGATCGACAACCGTATCGCACAATCGCGCGCCGCGGACGATGTGGCCGCGCAGCAGCGAGAAGCAGCGGCTTTGGAGATCGCAGAGCTTCAGCAGTCGCTGCTGCATGAGCGGCAAAGGAACACTCTCCTCGTGAGGCAGGCGAACGCCGCGCAGGCCGCAGCTGAGAGCGCCGAGGAGCAACGCCGCGAGACGCAATCACGTGCTGCCGCGCTCGCGAGCGAACTCGCGGGAAGACCGCGCAGATCGGAAGCTGCAGCCGCGGATCAAAGCGAGGCGGCGGAGCGGGAAATCGCGGAGCTGCGGCAATCCTTGCAAGATGCGCGGCAGAAGAACGCCGAGCTCGTCGCCGAGGCCAAGGCAGCGCAAGTCGCAGCGGCCAATGCCGAACGACAACGACACGCTCTCGAAGAGGCCCACGCATATGCGGCCTCGCTGGCGGAGGAGCTTACCGGAGCGCGCCGCGAGGCCGAGAGCTGGAACGCGCGCTTGCGTGAGGCGAGCGATGAGGCCTCGCAGCAGAAAGAGGCGACGAACCGGGAGATTGTTGAACTGCGGCAGGCACTGCAACGGGAACGGATCGAAGCTCGGGAGCGCGCCCTCGCATCGGCATGGAGCCTTGCCAGTGTCCGCCTCCTGATGGAGCAAACAAGCCTGGGCCGGATCTCGCCCCGGCCGCAGCCCATAGACGCGACCGCGGCGGAGCCGCTGACCTCAGCAAATCAGATCGAGGCGGAGGTGAGATTGATCCCGCGCGCCAAGGCGTTGCTCGATCAGGGAAACATTGGGGCTGCGCGGATCGTACTCGAGCTCGCGGCCGAGAAGGACGTTGCGCGGGCAAGCTTCATGCTCGCGGAGACATATGACCCCGCCGTTTTGTCCGCCTGGGGGACGTATGGAACGCGGGGCGAAGAAGCCAAGGCGCGAGAGCTCTATGCCAAGGCGCAAAAGGGCGGAATTCGCGAAGCCAAGGAACGGCTCGATGCGCTGCATCGCTGAGAACGGATGCTTGGCCGTCCTAAGGGTTGTGCTGGCTATCCAGAAGGGGATGACATGAACAAGGCGCCAAAGTCACTCTCGTTGCTGCTGCTCGCCGGCCTGGTGCCGGTCGCCATGACGCTTCAGACAGCTCGCCTGGAAGCTCAGACCGCGAGGAACGCCAAAGCCGATACGGGGGTCGTTCGACAGCCTCTCCCGCAGGAGCGCGAAAAGAGCCGGATGAATGCCTGGACCGTCGGGCTCGCCGGCGGACTGCTCGAGGGCGCACCGATCCGCCTCGCCGCGGAAATGGCCCGCGTGGTCGACGATGGAGCAGATCTGCATCTTCTGCCGATCGTCACGCGGGGGGCCACCGACAACCTGAATGCGCTGCTCTATTTGCGGGGGGTCGATACCGCGATCATCAATTCCGACGCACTCGAAGAGTACAAGATCCAGGTTCCGCAGATCCAAAGTCGGATCACCTACCTGCTCAATCTCTTTCCGTCCGAGCTGCACATTTTCGTGCGGCCCGAGATCACAACCCTGCAGGACCTTGCCGGCAAGAAGGTGAACTTCAATACCCAGGGCACCGCCGCCGCCTATTCAGGACCGCTGATCTTCAGCCGCCTTGGCATCGATGTCGAAAAGACCTTCATTCCGCATCAGCTTGCCCTGGAACAGATGCGCAAGGGCGAAATGTCGGCCGTCGTATTCATCACGTCGAAACCCGTCGACCCCTTTGTACGCGGCCGCTGGGAGACCGGATTCAAGTTCCTCCCAGTCCATTACGACAGGAGGTTCGAGGATTATTATCTGCCCGCGACATTGGACGCCAAGGAATACCCAAACCTGATCAAACAGGGTGAGCGGGTCTCGACCATCGCGGTCCCGACAGCTCTCGTCGCGTTCAACTGGCCGCAACGTTCGAACCGCTATCAGCGCGTGGCGCGCCTTGTCGATTACCTGTTTGCGCGGATCGACCGGCTCCAGGCGCCAGGCTTCGATCCGAAGTGGCAGTCGATCAACCTCGCCGCAACCGTCCCCGGGCTCACCCGCTTCCCGGCCGCGCAGGAATGGCTGGATGGCAAGGCGCGCAGCGCGCAGGCGCGTCCATGAGGACTGCGGCTTCTCCGCTCGCGGTCGCCTTCAATGTCGCCTGCGGAATTGCCTATGCGCAAAGCGCGAACGATCCCATGGAATCGCTCCGGGCCTGTTCGGGCGCGGAGGGACCGGCCCGACTGGAATGTCCGAAAGACTTACCACGTAAGAATCCAGCGCCTGGCCGGCGGACGTCCGACAATAGCTGGATCGTCAGCGAGACGACCTCGCCAGTAGATTATCTGCCGGTCGTCACCGCCACGACGTCTTCTGTAAGCGGCTCGGACGGCACCGCAATGCAACTCGCAATCCACTGCCGCAAAGGCCGCACGGAAGTCATAGTCGCCGGACCGGCGCTGTCGCGCAGCGCCAACGAATACGTCATCTCCTTTCGGCTGAATGCAGATACGCCAATGCAACTCGCAGCAGCCACCCCGTCATTCGGCTCCGGCGTCGCTTTCGGTGGCGACGTCGTAAAGTTGCTAAGCTCGCTACCCGACGACGGTCACATCGTCGTGCGCCTTTTCACCCGCGCCGGCGCGGAACAAGACGGACAATTCCTGCTCAGCGGATTCGAGAATGTGCGCAAGAAAATGGCGGTTGCATGCAAGTGGCCACATAGCGTCGTCAGACCGGCAAGGTGATGTCATGGAGCAGGGAGAGACAAGATGATCAATCAGAAGTCGGCGATAGCAGTCGTCAGCGGCGTGGCGATGCTAATTCTGGTCGGCGCAAACGCGCGGGCGCAGCAGGGCAATCAGTTGTTCCCGCAGGCGAGCGAGAAGAGCCAGACCAGCAGCCAGAAGTATTCCGTTAAACCGCAGCAGACGAGCAAGCCGGCGCAGAAGCAGACGAGCAAGCAGGAGCTTGCGAGCAGGGCAGCGATGGCTCAGGCGACGAACCCCGGAATCGCCAAGAAGCCGCATCAGCTGGTACTACAAGTCAATTCCAACGAGCCGGCGACGATGAACCTCGTGCTCAACAATGCGACCAACGTCGCCCAATTTTACCGCGATCTCGGTGAGCCCGTGTCGATCGAGGTGGTCACCTTCGGCCCCGGCCTTCACATGCTGCGCGAAGACACGTCGCCGGTGAAGCCGCGCATCGAGGTGCTGGCGATGAGCAACCCCGAAATTTCCTTCAAGGCCTGCGGCAACACCCAAGACAACATGCGCAAGGCCGAGAACAAGGACATCAACCTGATCGCCCAGGCGACGGTGGTCAAGTCCGGTGTCGTCCGCGTCATGGAGCTGCAGGAACAGGGCTGGAGTTACGTCAAGCCGTGAGGCCCGCGACAAGGCGGCCGCGGGATGCGCCCCTGTCAGACCATGTCGCGTCCCTTCAGCAAGAAGCCGGACTTCATGCCCGTCCGGCAAACCGGTCGTGCATGCGCTTCGTGGGCCGCTCAGGTCGGGGCGCCGCCTAGAATTGATACCGCCGCAAGCCCCCGTCCACCGGGATCACCGTGCCCGTGATGTAGCGCGCCACCGGTGAGGCCAGGAACACCGCGAGAGCGGCGAGATCTTCGGGCTCGCCCCAATAGCCGACCGGGATTTCCTCTTCCGCAAAGCGCTCGCGATAATCCGGCGGGTAGTTGCGGCGGATCTGCTCGCTCATGATGCGGCCGGGCGGGATGCAGTTGATGGTGATGCCGTGCGCGCCGATCTCGCGCGAAAGGCCCTTGGCCCAGGCATGCACCGCGGCCTTGGCGGCGAAGGCGGCGTTGAGCCCTTCTGGCTCGGATTTGCCGGTGATGTTGACGATGCGGCCCCACTTGCGCTCGATCATCTGCGGCAGCAAGGCATGCGCGATTCGGCGATAGCTGGTGAAGTTGAGCGCGATCGCCTCGTCCCATTTGCTGTCGGGCGCATCGACGGGCAGGGGGCGGCTGCCGCCGGCATTGTTGACGAGGATGTCGACATGGCCGAGCTCCTTGATCGCAAACGCTGCGATCTTCTCCGCGGCGTCCTTGGCCATCACGTCCTGCTCGAACGGCGTGATCAATCCGCCGCCGACTTCCTTCGCAAGCTCGGCAATAAGGTCGGTGCGGCGCGCCACGCCGACGACGCGGACGCCTTCGGCCGCCAGGCCCTTGGCGATGGCGCGGCCGATGCCAATGCTCGCGCCGGTGACGACGGCGGTTTTCGATTTGAGCCCGAGATCCATGGTCACACGCTCTCTTGTTTGCTTTTTGATTGTTGCGATTCGTTTCCTGCCCTCCTGCCGGGGTGAATTGCCCGACCGGGACGAGCAGTGGTAACCAAGGGCCCAGGCGAAGGAAACACGAAAAAGAAAAGGCACTACGATGGTCTGGGATCCGCAGCAATACCTGAAGTTCTCCGGCCACCGGCTGCGGCCCGCCGTCGATCTGTTGATGCGCATCCCGGATTTCGCCCCCCGGACGATCGCCGATCTTGGGGCGGGCGCCGGCAATGTGACGAAGCTGATCAAGCAGCGCTGGCCGGATGCGAGCGTGACCGGCGTCGAGGGCTCGGCTGAAATGGTGGCGGCGGGGCGCAAGGCCGCGCCCGAGGTGGAATGGTCGCATCAAGACCTCGGCCACTGGAATCCCGCGAAGCCCTATGACTTGATCTATTCCAATGCCGCACTGCACTGGCTGCCCAATCACGCGGCACTGTTTCCGTCGGTGATGGAGAAGGTCACGCCCGGCGGCATGCTCGCGGTGCAGATGCCGCGCAACTTCACCGCGCCCTCGCATGTGATGATCGGCGAGACCGCGCTGGATGGTCCCTGGCGTTCCAAGGTCGAGCATCTCGTCACGCCGCCGCCGGTCGAAGGGCCCGCCTTCTATCATGACCTGCTCGCGCCGCTGTCGCAGAACATCGACATCTGGGAGACCGAATATCTGCAGGTGCTCGAAGGCGAGAACCCCGTGAAGGAATGGACCAAGGGGACCTGGCTGACGCGCTATCTCGACGTCCTGCAGGGCGACGAGAAGGCCGCGTTCGAAGCGGCCTATGGGCAACGGGTCGCAAAAGCCTATCCGAAGAATGCCGCGGGGCAGACACTGTTCCCGTTCCGCCGCCTCTTCATGGTCGCTCAGCGCAAAGGCTGATGGCCCTGCCGCAATGCGATATGAATGCTATTCCCTTGGATGGGCATGGTGCCGGGTTGCGCATCCGGCGGTCGTCAAGCTAGCTTGGCTGCGGCAAGCTGGGCTTAGGTCTAGTTGTTCGGACGGTGGATTGCTGCCAACTAACGACGTGCAAGACTCGACGGCAAAACAAAAAGACCCCGTTTAAAGGTTGTTGGGAGGTACCTTCATGCGCAAGCTGCTACTCCTTGCGGTCGCCGCCACGGCTGTTCTCTTCGCTCCTATCGCCCAGGCCCAGAGCCCCATCGTCATCAAGTTCAGTCATGTCGTGGCGAACGATACCCCGAAGGGCAAGGGCGCGCTGAAGTTCAAGGAGCTCGCCGAAAAATACACCGACGGCAAGGTCAAGGTCGAAGTCTACCCCAACTCCACGCTCTACAAGGACAAGGAGGAGATCGAGGCGCTCCAGCTCGGCTCGGTGCATATGCTGGCGCCCTCGACCGCGAAATTCGCGCCGCTCGGCATCAAGGAGTTCGAGGCGCTCGATCTGCCCTGGCTCTTCAAGGACGACCAGACCTATTCCAACGCGATAAAGGGCACGATCGGCAAGTGGCTGTTCCAGAAGCTGGAGCCCAAGGGCATCACCGGCCTCGCTTATTGGGACAACGGCTTCCACATGCTCTCGGCCAACCGCCCCCTGGTGAAGCCGACCGATTTCCAGGGGTTGAAAGTCCGCATCTCCGGATCGAAAGTCGCGGACCAGTATTTCCGGCTGCTCGGGACGATCCCGCAGATCATGGCGTTCTCGGAAGTCTACCAGGCGCTGCAGACCGGCGTCGTCGACGGCTGCGAGAACACCGCGTCCAACTATCTGACGCAGAAGTTCTACGAGGTGCAGAAGGACATCACCGTGTCCTATCATGCGCATCTGCAATATGCCGTCATCGTCAACGCCAAGTTTTGGTCGGGCCTGCCGCCCGACATCCGCACCCAGCTCGACAAGGCGATGGCGGAGGCGACCGACTACACCAACTCGATCGCGCGCCAGGAGAACGAGGATGCGCTGGCGGAGATCAAGAAGACGGGCAAGACCACGCTGCATTACCTTACCGACGCCGATCGCAAGGCGTGGCAGGAGGCGATGCAGCCGACCTACAAATGGGCGAAGGGGCGGGTCGGGCAGGAGGTGCTCGATCTCGTCGCCAAGGAACTCGACGTCAAGATGAACTGACGCCGCGTCCTAAGCAGACAACACAACGGTCGGGGGTGATCGCACTCCCGGCCGTTTCGCTCTTGAATGGACGAGCCAAACGCTGGGGGACGAAATTGCTGCGTGCGCTGAACCGGGTGCTCAATCATCTCGAGGAATGGCTGATCGCGACGATGATCGCGGCGGCGACGTCGCTGATCTTCGTCGCGGTGCTGCACCGTTACGGCGCCGGCCTCTCCATCGACATCGCCAAATGGGCGGAGGCCCGCAACCTGGCCTTCCTTGCCGTGCCCGCGCGCGCGGCGTTCGTCTGGCTCGCCGCGCTCGACCTGTCCTGGGCGCAGGAGCTCTGCATCTACATGTTTATCTGGATGGCGAAGTTCGGCGCCGCCTATGGCGTGCGCACCGGCATCCATGTCGGCGTCGACGTGCTGGTCAACATCCTGCCGGGCGGATCGCGCCGCCGCGTCATCACCTTCGGTCTGCTGTGCGGCGCGCTCTTCACCGCCATCGTGGGCTATTTCGGCGCTGCCTTCGTCAGCCAGATGTGGTTGACCGGCCAGCAGTCCAACGATCTCGAAGCGCCGATGTGGATGGTGTATCTCACCATCCCGCTCGGCTCCGCCTTGATGTGCTTCCGCTTCCTGCAGGTGGCCTGGTCGTTCCACCGCACCGGCGAGCTGCCGCATCACGACATGGCCGGCGTCGAAGGCGTCGAGGCGGATCCGGTGCATCCGGCGCCGGTCACGCCGAGCCAGGTGGTCCGGGACGAACGCAGCCCGCTCGGCTGGATCCTGATGCTGCTGCCGGTCCTGATCGTCGCGCTGTGCTTTGCGCATGCGGGCCACGTCATCACGCTGCCGCACGGCCTGCGCGTCCTCATCGTGTTCGCTCTTCTGCTCTCCTTGATGCTGACGGGCATGCCGATCTCGATCGCGCTGGGTCTCACCGTGCTCAGCTTCATGTTCACGCTGACCGACGTGCGAACCGAATCGGTGGCGCTGAAGCTGTTCACCGGCATCGAGAATTTCGAGATCATGGCGATCCCGTTCTTCATCCTCGCCGGCAACTTCCTGACCCATGGCGGCGTGGCGCGCCGCATGATCGCGTTCGCAACTTCGCTGGTCGGCCATTGGTATGGCGGTCTGGCGCTGTCGGGCGTGGTGGCCTGCGCGCTGTTCGCGGCGATCTCCGGCTCCTCGCCAGCGACGGTGGTGGCGATCGGCTCGGTGATCCTGCCGGCGATGGTCGCGCAAGGGTTTCCGAAGCGGTTCGGCGCGGGTGTGATCACGACGTCGGGCTCGCTCGGGATCCTCATTCCGCCGTCGATTCCGATGGTGCTCTACGCCGTCTCCACCAACAGCTCGGTCGGCAAGCTGTTCATCGCCGGCATCGTGCCGGGGCTTGCGCTCGCCACGCTGCTCGGCATGACCACGTTCTATCGCGCCTGGCGCAACGATTATCCACGGATGCGCAAGGCGACATTCCTCGAACGTCTTGATGCATTCCGCAAGTCGATCTGGGGCATCCTGCTGATCGTCATCGTGATCGGCGGCATCTACAGCGGCCTGTTCACGCCGACCGAGGCGGCGGCCGTCAGCGCGGTCTACGCTTTCATCGTCGCCGTGTTCATCTACAAGGATCTCAAGCTGCGCGACGTGCCGCGGGTACTGCTGTCCTCGGCCAACCTGTCGGCGATGCTGCTCTACATCATCACCAATGCCGTGCTGTTCTCGTTCCTGATGACCTATGAGAACGTGCCGCAGGCGCTGGCGCAATGGATGATCGACCAGGGCCTGGGGTGGATCGGCTTCCTGCTGCTCGTCAACCTCTTGCTGCTGCTGGCGGGCAATGTGATGGAGCCGTCCTCGATCATCCTGATCATGGCGCCGATCCTGTTTCCGGTCGCGGTCAAGCTCGGCATCGACCCCATCCATTTCGGCATCCTGATGACGGTCAACATGGAGGTCGGGCTGTGTCATCCCCCCGTCGGTCTCAACCTCTACGTCGCCTCGGGCATCGCCAAGATGGGTATCACCGAGCTCACGGTGGCAGTGTGGCCGTGGCTGTTGACGATGCTGTGTTTCCTGGTGGTCGTGACGTATTGGCCCGGCCTGTCGTTGTGGCTGCCGCGGCTGCTGGGGATGTAGCCGCTTAAGCCTCGCCCCTTGTGGGCGAGGGTGGCTCACCGCGTAGCGGCGAGACGGGTGAGGGTTCTCTCCGCGTGCGACTCTTTCAATGCGGAGACAGTCCTGATGCGGACACAACCGCTCACTTGAGGGAGTATGCCGCTCCATTGTCGCAGCCCTCTCCCACAAGGGGAGAGGGCGCTATATTCGCCGGCGATGGACGCAAGCGGCGTTTGTGAAGCGCTACTCCGCGCTGCTCACCAGCTTGATCCGCGGTGCCTTTTCCTCGGCGAGGCTGCGGTAGGCGGCGAGATAGTCGAGCGCCATTCGCCGTGCCGTGAAGCGCGTCTCGAACTGCTTGCGGATGGCAGAGCGGTCGAGTTGTGCGAGGCGTTTGACGACGCCAGCGGCGCTGATGACGTCCTCGACGACGAAGCCGGTCAGCCCCTCGTCGATGATCTCCGGCACCGAGCCGCGGTTGAAGGCGACGACCGGCGTTCCGCAGGCCATGGCTTCGATCATCACCAGGCCAAACGGTTCCGGCCAGTCGATCGGCAGCAACAGGCCGAGCGCGCCGCTCAGGAAGTCCGACTTCTCGTGATCGCCGATCTCGCCGATGAACTCGACCAGCGGATTGTTCTCGATCATCGGCCGGATCAGCTCGTCATAGTAATCCTGGTCGGCACGATCCACCTTGGCCGCGATCTTCAGCGGAATGCCGCAATGGGTCGCGATCTTGATGGCGCGGTCGACCCCCTTCTCGGGGGCGATGCGGCCGAGCACGGCGAGATACTCCTGCTTCGCCGGCTTCGGCGTCAAAAGGTTCTCCGGAAGACCGTGATAGATCGTCGTCACCCAGTTCGCCTGCGGCACCGGCCGCCGCTGCGCATTGGAGATCGAAATGACCGGCATCTTGGAGAAGGTGTTGAAAACCGGCTGATGCTCGGGCAGGTCGAGCCGGCCGTGTAGCGTGGTCACGAACGGCGTCGGCTGCCGGTGGAACAGCGACCACGGATAGTAGTCGAGATGGAAGTGGAGAAAATCGAACTCCTCGTCGTCACATTTTTGCCGCACGCGCTCCAGCAGGACCATGTGCAGGGCATTGGGATCGCGCACGGAACCGTCGAGGCGCAGTGCCCGCGGCCATAATGCATCCAGCTTCGCCGATGTCTGCGAGTCGCCGCTGGCGAACAATGTCACGTCGTGCCCCAGGGCCACCAACTCTTCCGTCAACCAATGCACCACCCGCTCGGTGCCGCCATACAGCTTGGGTGGAACAGCCTCCGTCAACGGAGCTACCTGCGCGATGCGCATCTCACCATCTCCTCTGCGATCATGAATGTTGAAGCCCCCGCCAGTACGGCACCGGCATGCCAAACAAGGGAACGTTCCCGCAGTTGCGAAGTTCCTTCTCCCGAGCGTTACTAATTGGACACGTTCGCGGGCCGTCTCGATGCTGCCACTACATCTTCTCAGATCGTCCGCATCCGCATGTCGTGATCGCCGGGTCCGGGAACCCGGGCGAGCAGATCGATGTTCAGTCGATCAGTAACAAAACGAAAATCAGCATAACGGGGCGATAGCCATATGGATCATCTTTCTGGATACGCGCGCAGGCCATTTGCCTTTGTCTTGCGCTATCTTCGGATGCGCATGGCTTCGCATCTGGTGATCCTGGCGGCGGTCGTCGGCGCGGTTGCCTGCTCCGTAGGCACCCAGTACGGCGTCAAATCCCTTGTCGACGCCTTGTCGGCGGGCCCGTCGTATGGCGGTGGCGTATGGCTGGCATTCATTCTGCTCATGTCGTTGATCGCGGCCGACAACTTTCTGTGGCGGATCGCCAGTTGGACAGCGAGCTTCACCTTTGTCCGGGTCACGGGTGATTTGCGGCGTGACATATTTCGCCATCTGACCGGACACGCGCCGAGTTATTTCTCCGACCGCATGCCGGGGATGCTGACGAGCCGCATCACGGCGACGTCGAACGCGGTGTTCACGGTCGAGAACATGTTCGTCTGGAATGTGTTGCCACCCTGCATTGCCACAATTGCGGCGATCGCGCTGATCGGAACCGTCAGCCCTTACATGGCGCTCGGCCTGATCGTGATCGCGGGCGGCATGGTGATCGCGATGTTTCGCCTCGCCGCCGCCGGCAAGCCGCTTCACGACGATTTCGCCGACAAGGCCGCCGCAGTGGACGGCGAGATGATCGACGTCATCAGCAACATGCCGCTGGTCCGTGCGTTCTGCGGTATCGGCCACGAGCATGAGCGGTTCGACGCGACGGTGAGCCGGGAGCTCACCGCGCGAAGCCGCAGCCTGCGCTATCTGGAGAAGCTGCGGCTGTTGCACGCCGCCATCACCGTGGTTTTGACGGTCGCGTTGATGGCCTGGGCCATCACGCTCTGGCAGAATGGGCAAGCGACGACCGGCGACGTCGTGCTGGTCTGTACGCTCGGCATCTCCATCCTGAGCGCAACGCGCGATCTCGCGGTGGCGCTCGTTGACGTCACTCAGCACGTCGCGCGGCTGACCGAGGCGATCGCCACGCTGCTGGTGCCGCACGAACTGCGTGATCACCCGGAGGCAGAGCCTCTGGTGAGGACCGGCGCCGCTATTGCATATAACAACGTCACCTTCGGCTATCCCGGCGGCGACAAGATCTTTGAACGCTTCAGCCTGCGTCTGCAGCCCGGTCAGCGTGTCGGTCTGGTCGGCCAGTCCGGCGGCGGCAAGTCGACGCTGTTCACGCTCCTGCAACGCTTCTACGACACCGACGAGGGCAGCATCACCATCGACGGCCAGGACATTTCAAAGGTCACGCAGCAGAGCCTGCGCGAGGCGATCTCCGTGGTGCCGCAGGACATCTCGCTGTTTCATCGCTCGATCCGCGAGAACATCCGCTACGGCCGGCCGAACGCGACCGACGACGAGGTGCTGCGCGCGGCGATCGCGGCGCGCTGCGATTTCATCGACAGCCTGCCCGAGGGGCTCGACACCATGGTCGGCGACCGCGGCGTCAAGATGTCGGGCGGCCAGCGCCAGCGCATCGCGATCGCGCGCGCCTTCCTCAAGGATGCGCCGATCCTGCTGCTGGACGAGGCGACCGCGGCGCTCGACAGCGAGTCGGAGGAGGCGATCCGCGAGGCGCTGTCGCGCCTGATGCGCGGCCGCACCGTGATTGCGATCGCGCACCGCCTGGCGACGCTGCGCAATTTCGACCGCGTGGTGGTGCTGAGGAACGGCAAGATCATCGAGGACGGCTCGCCCGATCGTTTGATGCAGGGACACGGGCCCTATCGTGAGCTGGTCACGCAGGAAATGAGCCGGCTCGCACAAGCCGCCGCGTAAACCTGAAGCATGATCCGGAAAAGTGTGCGGCGGTTTTCCGAAAAGATCATGCTCAAACAACAAACCTTGAGCGCGATGGCGATTTATCCTGATCTCATCGCGCTTTAGAGTCGCGTTCGAGTCGGTCGCGTTTCGAACCAAGCGCAGGGGAGCTGCTATGTCGGCCGAAGCCGTAACCCAGATCATTTCCGTGTCGCAGACGGTGGAGGCCGTCGCGGAGCAGACGTTCTACATTCCGATGACGGGGCCCGCCGCGCGGCCGCGGCGGTCTCTCAAGCACGACGACACCTTCATCGTGCTCGACAGCCATGGCGACATCGGCGCTTCGGCGGGCGGCCCGGACGGCCTGTTCCACCACGACACGCGCTATCTCGCGCGGTTGGAGCTCGTGCTCGACGATCTCCAGCCGCTGCTGCTCGGCTCGAACCTGCGCGACGACAATTCGGCGTTGACGGTCGATCTCACCAATCCCGATATCTACCGTCAGGGCCGCCTCGTATTCCAGAAGGACCTGCTGCACATCGTGCGCACGATCTTCCTGTGGCGCGGCAGCGCCTATCAGCGTATCGGCGTGCAGAACCATGGCGACGCGCGTGCCAGCTTCGAGCTGACACTGCTGTTCGACAACGACTTCGCGGATTTGTTTGAGGTCCGTGGCGAGCGGCGGCCGCGGCGCGGAACCGGCACGAGCAAGCTGCTGGGCCCGACCGACGTGCTGTTCGAGTATCGCGGCCTCGATGACAGCGAGCGCACCACCGGCCTGCATTTCGATCCGCGCCCGACGCGGCTGTCGGTCAATGCCGCGACCTGGCAGCTCGATCTCGATCCGCACGAGGCCAAATCGCTGTTCGTTGCCGTCTCCTGCAACCGGCCGGTGGCGGAAAAGCCGGCGCGGTTCTTTCCGGGTCTGCTGGCCCATCGCCGCGAGATGCGGCGGCATGCGGTGGGTGCGGCCAGCATCGAGACCTCCAACAACATCTTCAACGAGGTGCTGTGCCAGGCCATGGCCGACCTCAACATGCTGACGACGGAGACGCCGCAGGGGCGCTATCCCTATGCCGGCATTCCCTGGTACTCGACCACGTTCGGCCGCGACGGCCTGATCACCGCGCTGCAGATGCTCTGGGTCGATCCGCGCGTCGCCAAGGGCGTGCTGCGGCGTCTGGCGCATTTCCAGGCCAAGGCGGTCGATCCGCTCGCCGACGCTGCGCCCGGAAAGATCCTGCACGAGATGCGCGGCGGCGAGATGGCGGCGCTCGGCGAGGTGCCGTTCTCGCAATATTACGGCAGCGTCGATTCGACCGCGCTGTTCGTGCTGCTTGCGGGCAGCTATTTCGAGCGCACCGGCGACGAGGCGACGCTGATCGAGCTGTGGCCGGCGATCGAGGCGGGGCTCGCCTGGATCGATGGTCCCGGCGATCCTGATAATGACGGCTTCGTCGAATACCAGCGCGCGACGGAGAAGGGGCTCGCCAACCAGGGCTGGAAGGATTCCTACGATGCGATCTTCCATGCCGACGGGAAACTCGCGGAGGGCAACATCGCCCTCGCCGAAGTGCAGGGCTACGTTTACGCCGCCAAGCAGCTCGCGGCGCGTTGCGCGCTGCGGCTCGGCAAGCCGGACCGGGTGCGCAAGCTCGAGGCCGAAGCCAAGGCGTTGGCCGAGCGCTTCGAGAAGGCGTTCTGGTGCGAGGAGCTTGGCACCTATGCGCTCGCGCTCGACGGCAAGAAGCGCCCCTGCAAGGTGCGGACCTCGAATGCGGGGCAGGTGCTGTTCAGCGGCATGATCCGCGAGGACCGCGCCCGTCTCGTCGCCGCCGATCTGATGCGGCCGCATTTCTTCTCGGGCTGGGGCATCCGCACTGTTGCGCAAGGCGAGGTGCGCTACAATCCCATGTCCTATCACGACGGGTCGATCTGGCCGCACGACAACGCGCTGATCGCGCTCGGGCTCGCCCGCTACGGCCTCAAGCACTCGGTGGCGCACGTCTTCAAGGGGCTGTTCGACGCGGCGACCTACATGGATCTGCGCCGGCTGCCCGAATTGTTCTGCGGCTTCCGGCGCGAGAAACGGCGCGGCCCGACGCTCTATCCGGTCGCCTGCGCGCCGCAGGCCTGGGCCAGCGCGACGCCGTTCACGCTGCTGGAGGCGGCGCTCGGCATCGAGTTCGACGTGGCGCGCGGCGAGATCCGGCTGCGAAATCCGCATCTGCCCGCGTTCCTGAACGAGGTGATCCTGCGCGATCTCAGGCTCGGCGAATCCAGCGTTGACTTACGCGTCAGCCGCCACGGCGACGACGTGGCGCTGGAAGTGCTGCGCACGCGCGGCCAGATCCAGGTCTCGATCGTGCTGGCGCGCTAGCGACGCGAGGAGGAGTTCATGCGTACCACCGGATGGTTGGTCCTGAGCGTGGCGATCGTCGCGGGATTGACGGTCGCCGTATCGCGCGCGGCTGAGGAGCCGTCCGCCGCGCCACCCACGCCCCCGAGTGAAGCAACCGCACCGGCAACGGTGCAACCGCCGGCCCCGACCGTTCCGGTCACCCCCAAGGACGCCGCGCCACCCCCGTCCGTGACCATCATCGGCGCGAGCGAGGCGCATGGCGTGCTCGGCCGCGACGTGCGCAGCGCCGCCGGCGAGGACATGGGCCGCATCGTCGACGTCATCGTCGATCGCACCGGCCACGTGCGCGCCGCTGCGATCGATTTCGGCGGCTTTCTCGGCGTCGGCAGCCGCAAGATCGTAGTGGACTGGAACGCGCTGCGTTTCGGCAAGATCGCCAACAAGAAGGATAGCATCACCCTGGAATTGACCAAGGCGCAGGTCGCGGCCGCGCCGGAATACAAGGAGGACACGCCGATCGTAGTGCTTGGTGCGTCCGGGAGCCTTCAACCGCTGCGAGCGATCCAGTGAGGTGCCGGGAGGGCTGACCGCCTGTGCTGTTGTCGAGGAAGCCGAAACACGCAGATCGCGACGGCGGCGTCGAAAAGGACAACGTGGCCGCGCCACCGGCCGCAGGCCTTCCGGCGCCCTCGCGCCAGAGCCTGCGCGGCCTCGACTGGTTCATCTTCTTCCTCGCGGACGTGCAGACTGGATTCGGGCCCTTCATCGCGGTCTATCTGACGACCCAGAAATGGACCCAGGTCGAGATCGGCCTCGTGCTGTCGATCGGAGGCATCATCGCCCTGATCGGCCAGATGCCCGGCGGCGCGATCATCGATGCTGCGAAATCGGAACGGCTTGTCGCTGCCCTCGCGATCGTAACCATCGGCGCTTGCGCGCTGGCCTATGCGGCGATGCCGATTTTCGCAGTCGTGGTGGCCGCCGCGACGCTGCATGCGATGGCGAGTTGCGTGCTTGGCCCGGCGATCGCCGCGATCAGCCTCGGTCTCGTCGGCCCGCTCGCGATCGGCGAGCGTCTCGGCCGCAACGCGCGCTTCGCCTCGCTGGGCAGCGGCATCGCGGCCGCGGTGATGGGTACCGTCGGCTATCTGTTGTCGAGCCGGGCCGTCTTCCTCGTGACCTTCCTGCTCGTGATCCCGACGCTGATCGCGCTCTCGCGCATCCGCGAGCATGAGGTCGACATCGCCCGTTGTCACGGCGAGATGCCGCGGGATTCCGCGGATCGCGGCGACACCAACATCTGGCACCTGGTCCGGCAGCGCCCGCTCATCATCTTCGCGCTCAGCGTGTTGCTGCTGCAATTGGCGAACGCCGCGATGATGCCGTTGATCGCAAGTGCGGTGACGGCGCGGTCCGCCCAGTGGGCGACGGTGCTGGTCGCCTTCTGCATCGTCGTTCCGCAGGCGATCGTGGCGCTGCTGTCGCCGACGGTCGGGCGCAAGGCGCAGCTCTGGGGCCGGCGGCCGCTGCTGCTGATCGGGTTCGGCGCGCTGGCGATCCGCGGCCTGTTGTTCGCGACCGTGCGCGATCCCTATCTCCTGGTGCTCGTGCAGGTGTTCGACGGCATTACCGCGGCGGTCTTCGCGGTGATGATCCCGCTGATCGTCGCCGACGTCGCCTTCGGCAGCGGGCATTTCAACCTGGCGCAGGGCATCGTCGGCACCGCAACGGGCATTGGCGCGTCGTTGAGTACCGTACTTGGCGGCTATGTCAGCGACAAGTTCGGCAATGCCACCGCGTTCATCGGATTGTCGGGCGTCGCCGCGGCGGGACTTCTGCTCATCTTCTTTGTGATGCCGGAGACGCGACGTACGGATCTGGTCCCCACAAAAGCAAGGGCCGGCTGAACGAGTTCAGCCGGCCAATGTGGGAAAGGAAGTCGTCTGAAAATCAGGCGTCGAGATTGTGCAGGCGCTGGCGGTTGCGCAGCACGATCTGGCGGGCACCGGAGAAGCCCAGGATGCCCTGGGTGTGAAGCTGCGACAGCGCGCGTGACACGGTCTCGAGCGTAAGGCCGAGATAGTCGCCGATGTCGCGGCGGCACATCGGCAGCGCCATCATGCCGGCGACGGCGAGGCGGCGATCCATTTCGAGCAGGAAGGTCGCAACGCGCTCCATCGCGGTCTTCCGGCCCAGGAGCAGCATGTGGTCTTCGGCGTGGCGCAGCTCGGAAGCCGTCATGGCCCAGAGCTTGCGGGCGACCTGGACGTCGACGCCGGCGGCCTTTTCGAGGCTGGCGCGCTTCACGAGACGCACGGTGGTGTCGATGATGGCTTCGGCGGCGAGGCGGTGAGTGGTGCCGGATTCGAGGCCGAACACGTCGCCGGGCAGATGGAAGGCGCCGATCTGGCGACGGCCGTCGGAGAGGAGCTTGTAGCTGCGCACTGCGCCTGACATGACCTGGTAGACATATTCGGCCGGCTCGTCCTCGCCGTAGATTTCCTCGTCCTTGCGATAGGAGAACTCGGTGGCGACGAGGCCGACATGGCCGGTGATCGCGCCGAACTGGTCGGTCACGGGATGGGCAGGGGCAATCTTGCCGCGAATTTGCGTGTTGATCGCCTGGGTGTTGATCGTCTGGGTGTTGATCGTCTGGGTCAGCATCTGCGCCATCTCCGTTGTGATGACGCATTGGTACGCGGTATCGGGGGCTTCGAAAATTTCGAGCGATATCTTAAGGGGGTCGCCTTACGTAGAATCCCGTAGGTCAATTTCCTCGCCGGTCCTGAATGACGCGGCGGATACGTTTGACCAGGTTTTCGTCAAGAAGCGGCTTGAGAATCACATCTTTGACGCCCGCAGCGGCGGCCCGGGCCGAGATATTCCGGTCCGGGTATCCGGTGATCAGGACGACCGGGACATCGCCGTCGGCTTCGCGCAGCCGGCCGACGAGCTCAAGGCCATTGATGTCGGGCATCTTGTAGTCGATCACGTAGCAATCGGCGCCACGTGTGCCGGTGGCGTTGAGTAGCGCCGTCGCATTCCTGAAGGTCCGCACGGCGAAGCCGTCGGTTTCCAGAAGGAATTGCAGGGATCCCAGCACAGCGGCATCGTCGTCGACCACGTAGATGGTGGGTTTTGCCGATGACGCCATTGCGAGCCGCTGAGGGTGCGAGCCAACCTCGATCATGCAGCCTTGGCTATCACAGCGCACGGAAGCCAAACTTGACCTGCCTCAAGGCCGGCTTCCTCAATCGTTGAGCATGCCGGCGCGCATCGCCATGCGGACGAGCTCCGAAAGGCTGTTGGCCTGCATCTTGGTCATCACATTGGCCCGGTACACTTCGATCGTCCGCGGGCTGATGTCGTATTCGCGGGCGATCAGCTTGTTGGAGAGGCCGGCAATCAGTCCCTCCATGACCTGGCGCTCCCGTGGGCTCAAGGAGGCGACGCGGGCGGCGATGTCCTGCGAAATGGCTTCGCTCTTGGCTGCCGGTTCGGCCTGGCGGATCGCCGTTTCGATCATGGTGATCAGACGATCGTCCTCGAACGGTTTCTCCAGGAAGTCGACTGCGCCGAGCTTCATCGCCTCGACCGCGAGCGGCACGTCGCCATGGCCGGTCATGATCAGAATCGGAAACGGGCTGTTCTGCGCCTTCATGCGCTTGAGAAGCTCGATCCCGTCCATTCCAGGCATCCGCACGTCGGAGACGACGCAACCGAAGGCGAGGCCGGGCAGGGTGTTGATGAAATCCTTCGCGTTGTCGAATAGCGTGACGCCGAAGCCTGAGGAATCCAGCAGGAAATTCAGCGAGTCCCGCATCGCGGCGTCGTCGTCGATGACGTAGACATGTCTCTTGGTCGTCATGAATCAGTTCTCGTCGGTTGCCGGCAGGGTGAAGCGGAATGTCGCCCCGCCCGATGCATTGCTTTCGGCCCACATGCGGCCGCCGTGAGCCTCGATGATCGAGCGGCTGATGGACAGGCCGACGCCCATGCCGGTTTCCTTGGTGGTGAAGAAGGTCTGGAACAGGTTTGGAATGACGTCGCCCTGGAAGCCGGAGCCGGTGTCGGAGACCTCGACCTCGATCATGTCGTCAGCGACGCGCCGGTTGGCGACCACGAGCTCGTGCCGCGGCGACTGCGCCATCGCCTCCAGGGCGTTGCGGAACAGATTGACCAGCACCTGCTGGATCTGCACCCGGTCGGCGAGAACGAGATCGGCGGTGGGATCGAGGCTGAAGCGGAGCTGCACGTTCTGCTCGCGCGCGCCGGCGAGCCCTAGCGCGCCCGCCTCCTCGATCAGCTTGGACAGGCTCTCGACCCGCTTCTCCGACTCGCCACGCGAAACGAAGTCGCGCAGGCGCCGGATGATCTGGCCGGCGCGCAAGGTCTGCTCCGAGGCGCGGTCCAGCGCGCTCTCGATCTTCGACGTGTTGGGATCGCTGCTGCCGGCGAGCAGCCGCCGCGATCCCTTCATGTAATTGCTGATCGCCGCCAGCGGCTGGTTGAGCTCGTGGGCGAGCGCGGAGGCCATTTCGCCCATTGCGGTCAGCCGGGACACGTGGACGAGCTCGGACTGCAGTTCCTGGAGCCGGGCCTGGGTCTGCTGGTGCTCGGTGAGGTCGCGGACGAAGCCGGTGAAATAGGGTTCGCCGCCGGACTGCATCTCGCCGATCGACAGATGCATCGGAAAGGTCGTGCCGTCGCGGCGCTTGCCGGTGACGATGCGGCCGATGCCGATGATGTGCGGATCGCCGGTCGAGCGATAGCGCGCGATGTAGCCGTCGTGGCGGGTGCGGTCGGGCTCCGGCATCAGGATGTTGACGTTCTGGCCGATCGCCTCATGCTCGGACCAGCCGAACAGGCGCTCGGCAGCCGTGCTGAAGAGCTGCATGATGCCATGGCCGTCGATGACGATCATGGCATCGGGAATGGTCTGGAGGATAGAGCGGAGGTGAGTCTCGCGCGTGCGCAGCGCCTCCTCGACCTGCTTCTCCTCGTCGATGTCGAGAAAGATGCCGCTGAGATGACGGGCGACGCCGGCTTCGTCCCGGATGACTCCCGCCCGGGCGCGGATCCATTGCCCGCTGCCGGAGCCAGCAGCGACCTTGAAAGACACGTCCAGGCCGCCGCCACGCTCCGAGACGCGCGCGATCGCGATCTCTACGCGTGCGCGGTCCCTGGGTTCGAGGCGTGACAGGAAGAGTTCATAGCTCGGCGGCTGTTCCCGCTCGATGCCGAGCAGGCTCCTGGCGGTATCCGACCAGTCCAAGTCCCGCGTCGTGAGGTCGAGGTCCCAGGTACCGACGCCGAACCCTTCGATCCGCACCCGGAAATGCTCACCCCGACCGTCGTCTGGCGGATGCGTTACACGGGTCGGCGACAAGCAGTGACTCCCATTCTCGTGCGGCGCCGGCCGCCGCGAACATGGCGGCAATTTCGCCCAAGGGCGAGCCGGAGGCAAGTTCGGATGTCTGATTCCACTGAAGGAATTCCCGCGCCACGACGCG
>NZ_JXJM01000001.1:4681212-4698155 GCF_001593325.1 Bradyrhizobium sp. DOA1 | reverse complement strand
AGGCTAGGTTCGCGGCTGGTTCATTGCTGTTCGGAGAATCCCGATGACATACGCGACCGTGATGGTCTGCCTGGCGCTCGACCAGCCCAACGAGGCGCGCCTTCAGGTCGCGGGCGAGCTCGCCGAGCGATTCGAGGCTGGTATCATCGGGGTTGCCGCGGCCCAGTTCGCACCGCCGCTCTATTTCACCGATGGCGCCGAGGCGCAGGGACTGATCGAGGAAGGTGAAGCGTCCGTCAAGCGGCGCCTTGCCGGTCTCGAGGCGCAATTCCGCGCTGCCATGAAGAATCGCGGCGGTCACGCGGAGTGGCGCAGCGCCGCAGATTTCCCGGCGCGATTCATCCTGGCGCAGGCGCGCTGTGCCGACATCGTCGTGAGCGGCGGGCAGAGCCCGGCCTTCTCCGACGCTTTTGCGCTCGCAAGCCCGAAGGATCTGGTGATGCAGGCGGGCCGCCCGCTGCTCGTCGTGCCCGACCGGGCCAACTGGCTCGACTTGCGCAGTGTGCTGGTGGCGTGGAAGGACACGCCGGAGGCGCGGCGGGCGGTGGCCGACGCACTGCCGATGCTGCGCAAGGCGAGGGACGTCACCATTGCCGCAGTTCTGGAGCGCGATGACGACCGCTCGGTCGTGATGGCCGGCGTGACCGACGTCGCCGCCTGGCTCGTCCGCCACGGCATCACCGCGACCGCGCGCGTTTCGGAAGGCACACGGAACGAAACTACCGCCGCGCAGTTGGACAAGGTTGCCGCCGAGGTTGGCGCCGGCCTGATCGTTGCGGGCGCCTATGGTCATTCGAGGTTTCGTGAGCTGATCATGGGCGGCGTCACCCAGCATCTAGTCACGCAATCCGCCCGTCTGGTGCTGCTGTCGCATTGACGGCCGGCCAACAGCGAGTCGAGGAGGACGCGCCGTGTACAGATTTCTCGAGCAGACCGCCAGTGGCTACATGACGCGCAACGTCAGGACGGTGCAGCGCGACCACGACTTGCTCGCGCTCAGCGAGATGTTCGAGAGCGACGATTTCAACTCCTATCCGGTCGTGGACGACGGACAGGTGGTCGGCATCGTCACCAAGTTCGACATCCTGAAGTGCTTCGCCTTCACGCCGAGCCAGATGCTGCCGCGCTATCACGACCTGATGAGCCGTAAGATCGACGACGTCATGACGCCGGAGTTCATCTATGTCAGCCCCGACACGCGGCTGACGCGCGTGCTGCAGATCATGGTCGAACACCGCATCAGGAGCATCATCGTGCTCGACGGCGCCCAGAAGTTGGTCGGAATCATCGCCCGCGAGGACGTCATCGCCGCGCTCAAGGCGACGGCGAGCGACTGAAGCCGACCGGGCGATCGGGCTGCGATCTCCGTCATTGCGAGCGAAGCGAAGCAATCCAGACTGCCTCCGGGGGGGATCCTGGATTGCTTCGTCGCTTCGCTCCTCGCAATGACGCCGCGGATGCGAGATCGCGGTCCCCACCTCCGTGATTTCACGGAGATTGCTGCGGCTTCTCCCACAAGGGGAGAGGGCATTTCAACTGGCAACGCCTCCTTCACATTAACGGAAATCCACCCATCTTGATTTCAATCAATTCGCCGCGAGGGTGAATGTGGTTTCTGGCTGCGTGTTCTTTCGAAAAGAGAATCCGCATGAGCCAGCCCTCCATCTCCAAATCCATGACGTCAGGTGAAAGCGGCTTGGCTGTCGTGTTTCCAGTCACCGCGTTCCTCTGCGTGATCGCCGCGGCCCAGGCGCTCGATGCGCCCTTCGCCTTCCATGCCGCGCTCAGCGCGGCGGCGAGCCTCGCGGCGGTGTTCGTCATCGTGAACCGCTACTTCGAACGGCCGGCGGCGCGGCCGCCCGAAGAGATCAACGGTCGCCCGAACTACAACATGGGGCCGATCAAGTTCTCCGCCTTCATGTCGATGTTCTGGGGCATCGCCGGCTTCCTGGTCGGCCTCATCATCGCTTCGCAGCTGGCCTGGCCGGCGCTAAACTTCGATCTGCCCTGGACCAGCTTCGGCCGCCTGCGCCCGCTGCACACGTCGGCGGTGGTCTTCGCCTTCGGCGGCAACGTGCTGATCGCGACCTCGTTCTACGTCGTGCAGAAGTCTTGCCGCGCGCGCCTCGCCGGCGATCTCGCGCCCTGGTTCGTGGTGGTCGGCTACAATTATTTCATCCTGGTCGCCGGCACCGGGTATCTGCTGGGCGTCACCCAGTCGAAGGAATATGCCGAGCCCGAATGGTATGCCGACCTCTGGCTGACCATCGTCTGGGTGGTCTATCTGCTGGTTTTCCTTGCCACCATCATCAAGCGCAAGGAGCCGCACATCTTCGTCGCGAACTGGTTCTATCTCGCCTTCATCGTGACGATCGCCGTGCTGCATCTCGGCAACAATCCGGCGCTTCCGGTTTCGGTGTTCGGCTCCAAGTCCTACATCGCGTGGGGCGGCATCCAGGACGCCATGTTCCAGTGGTGGTACGGCCACAACGCGGTCGGCTTCTTCCTGACCGCCGGCTTCCTCGCCATCATGTACTACTTCATTCCGAAGCGCGCCGAGCGGCCGGTCTATTCCTATCGTCTGTCGATCATCCATTTCTGGGCGCTGATCTTCCTCTACATCTGGGCAGGTCCGCACCATCTGCACTACACGGCGCTGCCGGACTGGACGCAGACCCTCGGCATGACCTTCTCGATCATGCTGTGGATGCCCTCCTGGGGCGGCATGATCAACGGCCTGATGACGCTGTCGGGCGCCTGGGACAAGCTGCGCACCGACCCCGTGCTGCGCATGCTGGTCGTCTCCGTCGCCTTCTACGGCATGTCGACCTTCGAAGGCCCGATGATGTCGATCAAGGTGGTCAACTCGCTGAGCCACTACACCGACTGGACCATCGGTCACGTGCATTCCGGCGCGCTCGGCTGGGTCGGCTTCGTCTCCTTCGGCGCGCTCTACTGCCTGGTGCCGTGGGTCTGGAATCGCAAGGGGTTGTACAGCCTGAAGCTCGTCAACTGGCACTTCTGGGTCGCGACCCTCGGCATCGTCCTCTACATCTCGGCGATGTGGGTGTCCGGCATCCTCCAGGGCCTGATGTGGCGCGCCTACACCTCGCTCGGCTTCCTCGAATATTCCTTCATCGAGAGCGTAGAGGCGATGCATCCCTTCTACATCATCCGCGCCGCCGGCGGCGGGCTGTTCCTGATCGGCTCGCTGATCATGGCCTACAATCTCTGGATGACGGTTCGCGTCGGCGAAGCGGAAGTCCAGATGCCCGTCGCTCTTCAGCCGGCGGAATGAGGAGCACGAGCAATGTCGTTCTGGGCACGCCACCAAATCTTCGAGAAGAACTCGATCATCCTGATCGTTGGCATCCTGCTGGTGATCGCGATCGGCGGTCTCGTCGAGATCACCCCGTTGTTCTACCTCAAGAGCACGATCGAGGCGGTCGACGGCGTCAGGCCGTATACGCCGCTGGAGCTCGCCGGGCGCAACGTCTACGTCCGCGAGGGCTGCTATCTCTGCCACTCGCAGATGGTCCGGCCCCTGCGCGACGAGGTCGAACGCTACGGCCACTTCTCGCTCGCCGCTGAGAGCATGTACGATCATCCGTTCCAGTGGGGCTCGAAGCGCACCGGTCCGGACCTTGCCCGCGTCGGCGTCAAATATTCCGACGATTGGCACGTCACCCATCTGATCAACCCGCGCGCGATCGTGCCGCAATCGGTGATGCCCGGCTATCCGTTCCTCAGCAAGGCCGAGGTCGATCCGGATGCGATCGCGGGCGATATGCGCGCGCTCAGGACCGTCGGCGTCCCCTATAGCGACGAGCAGATCGCCAATGCCGCCACCGACCTGAAAGCCCAGGCCGATCCGGACAATGCCGGCGCAGACGCCTTCACCAAGCGCTACGCCAAGGCGGTGGTGCGCAACTTCGACGGCAAGACCGGCACGCCGACCGAGATGGACGCGCTGGTCGCTTACTTGCAGATGCTTGGCACGCTGGTCGACTTCAAGCTCTACAACGAGAAAGCCAATCTTCGCTGAGAAGGCATGAACGATGAAAGCTATCCTGACAGTCCACAATGTCGCGTCCGAGCTCGTCACGACGATCTGGACACCGGTGTTCGTCGCGATCTTTCTCGCGATCATCGCCTACGCGTTCTGGCCCCGGAACAAGGCTGCGTTCGACGAGGCAGCGCACCTGCCGTTGCGGGAGGAGTGAGAGACCATGACCGATCATAGCGAAGTCGATGCCGTCACCGGCAAGTCCACGACCGGACATGAATGGGACGGCATCAAGGAGCTCAACACGCCGCTGCCGCGCTGGTGGGTGATCTCGTTCTACCTCACCATCATCTGGTCGATCGCCTACTGGATCGTCTATCCGGCCTGGCCGCTGATCTCCAGCAATACCACGGGCGTATTCGGCTATTCCTCGCGTGCCGACGTCGCGGTCGAGCTCGCCAATCTCGAGAAGATCCGCGGCGACAAGATGGTGGCGCTGGGTGCCGCCTCGCTCGCCGACATCGAGAAGGACCCGGCGCTGCTCGCGCTGGCCCGCGCCAAGGGCAAGACCGTATTCGGCGACAATTGCGTGCCGTGTCACGGCTCCGGCGGCGCCGGCGCCAAGGGCTATCCGAACCTGAACGACGACGAGTGGCTGTGGGGCGGCACGCTCGACCAGATCATGCAGACCATCCAGTACGGTGTGCGTTCCGGCCACGCCAAGACGCATGAAGGCCAGATGCTCGCCTTCGGTAAGGACGGCGTGCTGAAATCGGATGAGATCGTCACGGTCGCCAATTACGTGCGGTCGCTGGCAGGCCTTCCGACCCGCAACGGCTTCGATGCCGCCAAGGGAGAGAAGATCTTCGCCGAGAACTGCGCCGCCTGCCACGGCGATGGCGGCAAGGGCAACCAGGAGCTGGGCGCGCCCAACCTGACCGACAAGATCTGGCTCTATGGCTCGGACGAGGCGAGCCTGATCGAAACCATCGGCCAGGGCCGCGCCGGCGTCATGCCGGCCTGGGAAGGGCGGCTCGATCCCGCCACCATCAAGGCGATGGCGGTCTACGTCCACTCGCTCGGCGGCGGCAAGTAGCTGATCCGCGACAGCGGGGGCGAACAAAAGTGCCCCCGTTTGAGCTGGATCAACTGACGCAGCGGTGTCGGGTCTAGGTTTAATCGCACCTCTTGAAAAGTTTTGGCGATGAACAAGACCGTGAACCCGAAAGACCTCACATCGGACGATGACTACGGACCGCTCTACGCGGCGCGCAAGAAGGTCTATCCACAGAGCGTCTCCGGTACATTCCGCCGCATCAAATGGGGCCTGATGGCGGTCTGCCTCGGCGTCTACTATTTACTGCCCTTCGTGCGCTGGAATCGCGGTTTCGGCGCACCCAACCAGGCGGTGCTGATCGACCTTCCCAACAGCCGCTTCTACTTCTTCTTCATCGAGCTGTGGCCGCAGGAAGTCTATTACTTCACCGGCCTGTTGATCGTCGCCGCGGTGGCACTGTTCCTGATGAACTCCATCGGCGGCCGCATCTGGTGCGGCTATCTCTGCCCGCAGACGGTCTGGACCGACCTGTTCTACGCGGTCGAGCGCCTGATCGAGGGCGACCGGCGCGAGCGCATGAAGAAGGACAAATCGTCCGACCCGATGAAGCTCGAGCGCATCTCCGAGATCGTGCTCAAGCACTCGATCTGGCTCTTGATCGCCTGGTGGACCGGCGGCGCCTGGGTACTCTACTTCAACGACGCGCCGACGCTGGTGAAGGAGCTCGTCACCTTCCAGGCGCCGATGATCGCCTACATCTGGATCGGGATTCTCACCGCCACGACGTATCTGCTCGCCGGCTACATGCGTGAGCAGGTCTGCACCTATATGTGCCCGTGGCCGCGCATCCAGGCCGCGCTCACCGACGAATGGGCGCTCAACGTCACCTACCGCTACGACCGCGGCGAGAAGCGCACGTCGGTGAAGAAGGCGGCCGAGCTGCGCGCGCTCGGCGAGCAGGTCGGTGATTGCGTCGACTGCTACCAATGCGTCGCGGTTTGTCCAACCGGCATCGACATCCGCAACGGGCCGCAGATGGAATGCATCCAGTGCGGCCTCTGCATCGACGCCTGCGACAACGTGATGACCAAGATCGGCCGGCCGAAGCGGCTGATCGGCTACGACAACGACATCAACATCCAGCGCCGCCAGGAAGGCAAGGCGCCGGTCTACCGGATCGTCCGGGCCCGCACCATCGTCTACAGCGCGATCATCGTGGCCATCGGCGGTTTCATGACCTATACGCTCGCGACCCGTAGCCTGCTTGACGTCAACGTGCTGCATGATCGCAATCCAATCGCCATCAAGCTCAGCGACGGTTCGATCCGCAATGCTTACACGGTGCGCCTGTTGAACAAGAGCGGCTATGACCGCGTCATCGCCATCGACGCGCACGGCCCGGCCAACGCGACCGTCCACATCATCGGCGTCGATTCCGTGACGCCGGACAGGCCGATGATCGTGATCCCGCGCGATTCCACCAGCGAGCTGCGGCTGCTGGTCACCGCGCCTGCGGACAGCAATGCGGAGAAGTCGATTCCGGTCCGCTTCCACGTCACCGATATCGGGCTCGGCGAGGTCGCCTCCGCCACCGACAATTTCGTCTCGCCCTGAGTAAGACCCGGAGTTCACCATGGCATCCGCCTCAAAGCCGCTGACCGGAACAAAAGTCTTCCTGATGCTGGTCGCCTTCTTCGGCCTCGTGATCGGCGTCAACGCAACCATGATGAAGCTCGCGATCGCGACGCTGCCCGGCACTGACGTCGACAGCCCCTATGCCGCGGGTCTCGTCTATGACCGCGAGATCTCGGCGGCGCAGGACCAGGCGCTGCGCAAATGGAAGGTCAACGCCCATGTCGAGCGCCATGGCGACGGCGGCGCCGCACTTCAGGTCGAGGCACGCGATGCGAGCGGCCAGCCGATCGCCGGACTGAAGTTCGGCGGCCGCCTGGAGCGGCCGACCGACAAGCGCGCCGATCTCGCGGTCGAGCTCACCGAGACCGGCATCGGTACCTATCGCGGCCATGCCGCCGCCGTCGCGCCCGGCCAATGGGACCTGGTGATCGAGGGCGAGGCACGGGGGACGCGCGTGTTCCTGTCGCGTAACCGCGTGATCCTGAACTGAAGGAATCCGCCATGCAGGTCACGCGGGATTTTTCGCACTACGTCCGGACGGCCGGCGAGGGTATCAGGCACATCGATCTCGCAGTCGAAGGCGTGCACTGTGCGGGCTGCATGGCCAAGATCGAGCGCGGTCTGTCCGCCATCCCCGACGTCACGCTGGCGCGCGTGAACCTCACCGACCGCCGCGTCACGCTGGAGTGGAAGGCGGGCACGCTCGATCCTGCCCGGTTCATCGACCGGCTCGAAGAGCTCGGCTACAAAGCCTATCCGTTCGAGACCGAGAGCGCGGAGGTGGCGGAGGTCGCCGAATCCCGCTTCCTGCTGCGTTGCCTCGGTGTCGCTGCGTTCGCCACGATGAACGTCATGATGCTGTCGATCCCGGTGTGGTCGGGCAACGTATCGGACATGCTGCCGGAGCAGCGCGACTTCTTCCACTGGCTGTCGGCGCTGATCGCGCTCCCCGCGGCCGCCTATGCCGGCCAGCCGTTCTTCCGCTCGGCCTGGCGGGCGCTGTCGAACAAGACCACCAACATGGACGTGCCGATCTCGATCGGCGTCTGCCTCGCGCTCGGCATGTCCGTGGTCGAGACCATCCACCACGCCGAACACGCCTATTTCGACGCGGCAATCATGCTGCTGACGTTCCTTCTGGTCGGTCGCGTCCTCGACCAGAACATGCGGCGGCGGACCCGCGCCGTGGCCGGCAACCTTGCCGCGCTGAAAGCAGAGACCGCGGCCAAATTCGTCGGTCCCGACGAGATCTCGCAGGTGCCGGTGGCGGCGATCCATCCCGGCGACATCGTGTTGCTGCGCCCCGGCGAGCGCTGCGCGGTCGACGGCACCGTGATCGAGGGACGGTCCGAGATCGACCAGAGCCTGATCACCGGCGAGACGCTCTATGTCACGGCCGAAAAGGGCACGCCGGTCTATGCGGGATCGATGAACATATCGGGCACGCTGAGGGTGCGGGTCTCGGCGGCTTCCGAGGCGACGCTGCTCGCCGAGATCACGCGGCTGCTCGACAACGCGTTGCAGGCGCGCTCGCGTTACATGCAACTCGCCGACCGCGCCTCGCGGCTCTATGCGCCCGTGGTGCATGCGACCGCGCTGATCACCGTATTGGGCTGGGTCATCGCAGGTGCAGGTTGGCACGATGCGATCGTGACCGGCGTCGCTGTCCTGATCATCACCTGTCCCTGCGCGCTGGGCCTTGCGATCCCTACCGTGCAGACGGTGGCCTCGGGCGCGATGTTTAGGTCGGGCGTGCTGCTCAATTCCGGTGATGCCATCGAGCGCCTTGCGGAGGCCGACCACGTCATTTTCGACAAGACCGGCACGCTGACGCTGCCGGACCTGGAAGTGATGAATGCGGCCGATATTCCCGCCGACATCTTCGAACTCGCCGGACGACTTGCGCTGTCGAGCCATCACCCCGTTGCCGCCGCGGTGGCGCAGGCGGCCGGTGCCAAGTCTCCCATCGTCGGCGCGGTCGAGGAGGCCGGGCAGGGCGTGCGCGCAACCGTGGACGGAATCGAAATCCGTCTCGGCCGGCCGTCCTTCTGTGGCGCGGAGGCGCTGGTCGCTGACGTGACCCGCCTTGACCCCGAGGCTTCGGTCGTGGCGTTCAGCAAGGGCAGCGCAAGAGTCATCCTGTCGGTGCGGCAGGGCCTGCGTCCGGATGCGCAGGCCGTGGTCGCGGCGCTGAAGGCGCGCAATATCGGCATCGAGATCCTCTCCGGCGACCGCGAGCCCGCGGTGAGGGCGGCGGCCCATGCGCTCGGCATCCCCGAATGGCGCGCCGGCGTCACGCCCGCCGACAAGATCGCGCGGATCGAGGAGTTGAAGCGGCGCGGCGCAAAAGTGCTGATGGTCGGCGACGGCATGAACGATGCTCCGTCGCTGGCGGCGGCCCATGTCTCGATGTCGCCGATCTCGGCCGCGCATCTCAGCCAGGCAACCGCCGATCTCGTCTTCCTGGGACGGCCGCTCGCTCCCGTGGTCGCCGCCATCGATTCCGCGCGCAAGGCGCTGCATCTGATGCGTCAGAACCTCTGGCTTGCGATCGGCTACAACGTCCTCGCCGTGCCGGTCGCGATCAGCGGCGTGGTGACGCCCCTGATCGCGGCGGCCGCCATGAGCGGATCGTCGATCCTGGTGATGCTCAATTCGTTGCGGGCGCGCAGCGCTTCGCGGGAGATCGCGTGATGGAGATCCTGGTCATCCTGGTCCCGCTGGCGCTCATGCTCGGCGGTGCCGGTCTCGTCGCCTTCCTCTGGTCGCTCCGCAGCGGCCAATACGACGATCTCGACGGCGCCGCCTGGCGCGCCATTGCCGACGACGAGCCGCCGCAGGAAGCGCCGGCCAAGCGCTAGCGCTTCAAGTCGATTGTAAGCAGCGCTGCGACGACGAGGGCAAAACCGACGCCTGCCACGCAAGTCTGCCAGCCGAAGGCGTCGAACAACCTTCCCAGTACGGAGGTGCCGACGAGGCCACCGCAGAAATAGCAGGCGAGATAAGTGCCGCTAGCGATGCCGCGGTTGTCGGCGGCGGTCTGCCCGACGAAGCCGGTGGCGGTCGCTTGCGCGAAGAACGTGCCGACACCGACCAGAACCATCCCCGCCAGCACCGCGCTCAGGTGCGGCGACAGCATCAAGGGCAGGCCTATTCCGGCCACGGCGAGCGAACCCCAGATCGTCGGCCGCGGTCCCAGGCGCGCTGCGATCCTCCCCGCCAGCAATGTCGTGATCACCGAGGGCAGGAATACGATGTAGACCAAGCCAAGCCCCATCATGCCGAGGGAGAGCGGCGGTCGGACCAGCACGAAATTGACGAAGGTGAACGTGCCGATGAAGGCGAACAGGATGCAAAAGCCGATGCCATAGGCGGCGCGCAGTCGTCGATCACGCCAATGCGCGAACATCACGGCGAGCGGAGACGCTGTCGCCGTCATCGCATGCATCGGCTTGACGCGTTTGATGGTGCAATAGACCAGCGCCGCGCCGGCTAGATTGAGGGCGGCGAAGACGTAGAAGTTCCACGCGAGGCCAAGACCGTCGGCGACGGCCGCCGAGACCAGTCGGCCAATGAGGTTGCTGGCGACGTTTCCGGTGATGTAGGCGGCGAACGCGCCGCCTGCGTCTATCGCGCTGCATTGCTCGCCGAGATAGGCCAGGGTCAGTGCGAAGGCCGAGGCCATGCACAAGCCTTGTGCGACACGAAGAATGGTGAAGACCGCTAGATTGGGAGCGGTCGCCAGCAGGCCCGTGGGGATCGCCAGAAGCAGAAGACTGAACAGGATACCGGTCCGGCGGTTGATATGCGGGCTCAGAATGCCGACGACGAGGCTGGCTGCGGCCATGCCGAAGGTGCTGGCATTGACGGCGAAACCCATCGCGGCCGGGGTGACGCCGTAATGCCGCGTCAGAGACGGCAGGATCGCCTGGGTGGCGAACAGGTCGACGACGGTCAGGAACGCAGTTAGGCCAATCACGAGCGAGCGTAGCGCCAGTCCCGGCGAGTGCGCTTCCGGCATCACCGCGGCTGCTTTGATGGATGAGGAAAGGTTGGTCATGGCGTTGCTCCCGTGACCTATCATTCCGGGCGGCTTTGCGACCCGGAATGACGGAGGCCTGTAGCATGTGGCGCATTTGTCGGGGCCGAGCGCGCGCCTCGTCCTTCGAGGCGACCGCTTCGCCGTCTCCTCAGGATGAGGCTAAGCGACATCATGCCCGCAGAGGCTGCTGCCGCGCACGCGATCCTCATCCTGAGGAGTCCGCCTCAAGCGGGCGTCTCGAAGGATGGCCGCAACTCACTACATGTGATGATCGTTAGGGTCCTTGCGGACGTCGCCGACATAGAGAATGACGGTTTCCTTGCCGGAGTTCTTCCACCAGTGCGAGGTGCCGAACACTTCGGGGCGGATGTCGCCGGCTTTATGCACGATCGGATCGACGCAGTTGGAGGCGTATTCGACGATCTCGCCCTGCTGCACGAAGATCAGGGCCGGGCGGTCGTCATGGCTGTGCCAGGGCACGATGCCGCCGGGTGCGATGGTCAGCTTGCGGAAGCGCAGTTCGCGGCCCTCGATGCGCGCCGGCTGCTTGCCGAGATCGATCGCGCCGAGCGTGACGTCGGTGACGCCGATCGGCTTGTGGTCGACCATTTGCTGTGCGTTCGACCTGATCTTGTCGGCGGGGCATTCGCCGGCGACGGCCGGTTGCGCCGACAGAGTCAATGCGCCGAGGATCGCAAGACCCGGCCAGATCGCGCGAGATGATGTGCGATGCTTGAGCATGGAAGTCTCCTGTGTTGGCCGCGACCGCGATAGTCGCCGGCTGTGGCAGGAGTGTCTTCGACGCGTTGCCCATGCTGAAATGCCCTTTCGCTCTCGGTGCGATAGCGTAGTGCTATGCCGATAGGCGGCGGCTATCGAACCGATGATGGATCGGCATTTTCGCTCGCGCGACTTCCGCCGTTCAATGGCAGGACGCCCGATTGGCGGGCGCTCACGTCAATCCGGAGGAGCATCCCATGACGACATTGTCCAAGACCCTGATTGCCACTGCCGCGTTCGCGATCACGGCCACCTCGGCCTTCTCGCAAGCCACCTGGGACTTCAAGGCCGGCATGGCCTATGTCTATGGGGGGCCCGGAAAGATGTCAGCGATGGCGATGGCCCCGGCGGAGAAGAATCACGACGCCATGATGAAGAACGCCAAGAAGGTACCCGACAACACCGTGTTCTTTATGGACAAAGGCACGCTGTACTCCACCTCGGGGCGGCTCGATCCGACCGGCAATTTCTACGTGAACTGAACCAACCCTCGCGCAACGGCCGCCCTTGCGGGCGGCCGGACCGCGAAACTAGTATCCGTCCCGTGAACGCCGGAGCAGAAGATGACGTCTCTCTCGCCAGCCGACGCCGAACAGCTCAGGCTTGCCTTCCAGCGCTGCCGCGACATGGACGGTACGCTGAACGAACAGCTCCGCGCCTATGCCGACGCCAGCCGCGAGGTCTTCCCCGCCTATGGCGAGGCGGTCGATCGTCTGGTCGCGCGCTTGAACGGCAACGGCGGCGGTGAGACGGCGCCGCGCCCGGGCGATGCGATGCCTCCGTTCATGCTGCCCGACGAGAGCGGGCGCCTTGTCGCGCTTACTTCGCTGCTGGAAAGCGGGCCGGTCGCGGTGATGTTCTTCCGCGGTCATTGGTGCCCCTATTGCCGGCTCAACGTCCGCGCGGTGGTGCAGGCTTTCGGCCGCATCAAGGGGATGGGGGCTCAGGTCGTCGCGATCATGCCGGAGACGCAGGAATATACGCGCCAGCTTAAATCGGACGCCGCTGTGCCATTTCCGGTCCTGACGGATCTCGACAATGGTTATGCGCTCTCGCTCAATCTCGCGATCTGGCTCGGTGCCGAGATTCAAGACCTGTTGTCCTATCAGGACATAGCGAGATTCCACGGCAACGACGGCTGGATGCTGCCAATCCCAGCGGTGTTCGTGGTCGGACGTGACGGCGTCGTGCAGGCCCGCTTCGTCGACCCCGATTTCCGCAAGCGCATGGAGATCGACGATCTGCTGGCGGCACTGGAAGACGCGAGCAGGGAGAATTGAGCTGCGCGTAGTGTTTTGCCCTCTCCCCTTGTGTGTTCAGACCGGGGAGAGGGTGGCTCGCCGCGTAGCGGCGAGACGGGTGAGGGGTTCTCTCCGCCGGTAAATCTTTGCGTCGTGTGCGCGGCACCATACCCCTCATCCGGCGCTTCGCGCCACCTTCTGCCACAGGGGGAGAAGGAAGAACTGCAGCAATCATTCTGCAATACTACCCCGCAATTTCTCGCCAGTCCGCGCCGCGCAACATGCGCATCACGGCGTTGCCTACGGCGGTGCGTTGCCTGCCGGCTACTCCGTAGAGGTTGACGGTGCGGCGGGCGTCCAGGCCCGGGACGGCGGCGCGGGTCAGCCGCTCCGGCACGGGCGAGGTGTGCGGCACCATGGCAATGCCCATGTCCGCTTCGACGAGCTCGATCAGGTCGCGCTCGTTCGAAACCTCATGCCCATGTTCGATATCGATGCCGTGCTCGCGCAAGCTCGCAGAGATCCGGCCCGAATGTTCGCAGAACGTCCGGCTGAGAAGCTGCTCCGATCGCAAATCGTCCAGCTCGACCGAGCTGCGGCCGGCCAGGCGATGCCCGTCGCCGACGACCAGCTCGAAACTCTCGGTGAAGAGCGGCCAGACGTCGAGCCGTTCCCAGGCCTCATCGATCTCTGCGGCGATCCCGAGCTCGGCCTCGCCTTTCTTGAGGAATTCGGCGACCTCACGGCTGGTGCCGCGCAGGAAACGGAATTCGAGCCGGTTGAGCTGCCGCTTGATCTGGTCGAGATGCGAGAGCAGCAACGCAAGATCGATGGAATGGGTCAGCGCGATGCGCAGCGCGCCGATCTCGCCGCTTTTGAACGAGGAGGCAAGCGAGCGCGCGCCGGCAGCGGCGTCATAGCACTGCTTCAGAAGCGGATGCATGCGCTGGCCTAGCTCGGTCAGTTGCGCAGCAGGCCGCTCGCGACGAAACAGGTCGCCGCCGAATTCGGCCTCGAGCTGCTTGATCGCGCGCGTCAGCGAGGGCTGCGTGACGTTGCATTCCTCGGCGGCGCGCGTGAAGTTCAAGAGCTGCGCGACCGCAAGGAAATAGCGGACCTGATGCATTTCCATGGATCGGCTCCCCAGCAGGATCGACCGGAATCTAGCCGATCGCGGCGGGGAATGACATCCCGGCGGCGATAGCGCCCGCGTATGGTTTTGGAAGGCAGGCGGCATTTCCAAAGAGCGGACGACTGCCGAGAATGGCAGGACGTGGTAATAGTCATACGCCGGCGATTGATAACCTTAGCTCGACAGGAGCGTGACATGAATGGCATGCAGAAGAGCGCGCAGCGGACGGGGATGGACCTGCCGGGCCAGGTTGTTCTCGTGCTTCAAGGCGGCGGTGCGCTCGGCTCTTATCAGGCTGGCGTCTACCAGGCGCTGCACGAGGCCGGCATCGAGCCGGACTGGATCATCGGCACGTCGATCGGCGCCATCAATGCGAGCCTGATTGCCGGCAACGCGCCCGAACACCGGCTGGCGCGCTTGAGGGAATTTTGGAAGCGGATGGAGCAGCAGCCAGTCTGGGACTGGCGCAGCGCGTTTCCAGGTTTCAACGAAAAATTGGCCTATTGGTCGACCGTGACCCACGGTATTCCGGGCTTCTTCCGGCCCAATCCGCTGGCGCATGCGGGGGATTCCTATCCGCTCGGCGCCGATCATGCCGGCTATTATTCGACAGCGCCGCTGGAGAGGACGCTGAGCGAGCTGGTCGATTTCGATCTGGTCAATCGCTGCGCGCCGCGCCTGACGGTTGGTGCGGCTCATGTCGGCACCAGCGAAATGCGCTATTTCGATAGCGGAGACGACGACATTACGGTGAAGCACGTCATGGCTTCGGGTGCACTACCGCCGGCCTTCCCGGCCGTGCGCATCGACGGCGAGCTCTATTGGGACGGCGGCATTCTGTCGAATACGCCGACTGAAGCCGTGTTCGACGACAATCCACGCAGGAATTCCCTGATCTTCTCGGTGCATCTGTGGAATCCCGTCGGGCCTGAGCCGACGACGATGGCGGAGGTGCTGAACCGGCACAAGGACGTGCAATATTCCAGCCGCATCGCCAGCCAGATCGTGCGACAGCAGCAGGCCCATCGCTTGCGCCATGTTATCAACGAGCTCGCGGCTCGGCTTCCCGAGAGCGAGCGCAACGATCCCGCGGTGATGGAGCTGATGAGCTACGGCTGTCCGACCCGCATGCATGTGGTGCGGCTGCTGACACCGCAGCTCGAGCGCGAGACCCATACCAAGGACATCGACTTCAGTCCGTCAGGCATCACGCGGCGATGGCACGCCGGCTATGCCCATACGAAGTCGGTGCTGGCGCGCAAGCCCTGGATCGGCGAATTCGATCCGCTCGCCGGCGTCGTGTTGCACGAGCATATGGACGAGATGCCGATGGCGGCGGAGTAAGGCCGCAGGCCACCGTTCGCTTCATCGAATTGCCATAGGCCTTGCGAATCGTTGCTGGTCCGCAGTGAAAGGCCCTGCAAATGGTGTCCGTGAACGATCTTGAATCCGCTCTCGACCATGTCCGTGCGGATGCGGCGGGACCGGTGGCCGGCGTGTTCGGCCCTGACACGCTGACCTGGCAGATCGACCGCGAGGCCGTGATCTTCCTCGGCGCCGGTCGTGCGCTGCTGCTGCAGCTGGCGCATCCCTGGGTCGCGGCCGCGATCGCCGAGCATTCGAGCACCCTTGCCGATCCGATCGGCCGGTTCCATCGCACCTTCGACATTGTCTTTGCCATGGTGTTCGGCTCTCTGGACCGGGCGGTGCTGTCGTCGCGGCAACTGCATCGGCGTCACGGCATGATCGTCGGGGCGATGCCCGAGACCGTCGGCCCGTTCGCTGCGGGCTCGCGCTATTGTGCCAACGACATCCCATCGCTGCGCTGGGTTCATGCGACGCTTGTCGAGACGGCGCTGATGGCGCATGACCTCATTCTGCCGCCGCTTTCGAGCGCGGAGCGCGAGCGCTACTGGACCGAGAGCCGGCTGTACGGCGCCCTGTTCGGACTGACCGGGACCGATCTGCCCGCGGACTGGGCTGGCTTCGCAGCTTACAACGCGGCGATGGCGCAGTCAGAGACGCTGACCGTCAGCGCGGCGGCGCGCGAGATCGCCGCGCAAATCTTCAGCGGCGCGCGTCCCTGGCTGCGGCCGCCGCGCTGGTATCGCGCGCTCACGGCAAGGATGTTGCCGGAGCGGTTGCGGGCCGGCTTCGGGTTCGAGCTCGATGAGCGGGACGAGAGGGCGGCGGACAACGCGCTGGCATGGATAAGGCGCGTCTATCCGAAATTGCCGCACCGGTTGCGCTATGTCGGCCCCTATCAGGAAGCGCAGGCGCGGCTGCGCGGTGAACCACAGCCCGACTGGATGGTCCGCAGCCTCAATCGGCTCTGGATCGGACGGCCGCAGATGGATGCGCGCGGGAAGGGATGAGTCTCTCTCCGTGTCCCGGACAAGCCGCAACGCGCGAGCGTTGCGGCGCAGAGCCGGGACCCAGCGAACTCCAACGCGCCATGGGCCCCGGCTCTGCAGCGCATCACGTCGCAAGGGCGACGCACTGCGCTGCGTCCGGGGCACGAGAGGGGAGCGAGGCGGGCACTCGTCCAACACCGTCATTGCGAGCGCAGCGACTTGTCCGCCGAAGCCTTGGAGAAGGCGGAAGCAATCCAGACTGTCACCGCGGTGGGATTCCGGACTGCTTCGTCGCTTCGCTCCTCGCAATGACGGCGGTGAGAGAGGGGCTCGCAATGACGGAGGATGAGAAAGCGCCTCCGCCTCACACCGCTGCCAGCTTCCGGTACAGCGCGCCGTAGCTGCCGGCCGAGATGCTCCAGGAGAACGATCGTCCCATGGCGCTGCGGCGCATGGTGTCGAGCTGGTCCTGGGCCATGAACGCTTCGAAGGCGCGGCGGACGCCGCCGAGGAAGGATTCGCGCGATGGCCTCGAGAACAGAAAGCCGGTCTCGCCGTCGCTGATGGTTTCGGCAAGGCCGCCGGTCTGGTGTCCGATCGGCAGCGAGCCGAAGCGCTGGGCGTACATCTGGCTGAGGCCGCACGGCTCGAAGCGTGAGGGCATCAGAGTAAAATCGCTGCCGGCGAAGATGCGGC
>NZ_JXJM01000001.1:4661032-4680378 GCF_001593325.1 Bradyrhizobium sp. DOA1 | reverse complement strand
GGCGGCGATGCGCGTCGATCAGGGCCTGCTCGAGTGCCGGCTCGCCCGAGCCGGTGACCACGATCTGCCCGCCGGCATCGACGATTTCGTCGGCGGCCGACAGGACGAGGTCGATGCCCTTCTGGTGCACCAGGCGGGCGACGATGCCGAACATCGGGCCGCGCGACACCGCGAGCCCGAACTGCTTGCGAACGTAATCCGCATTGGCCTTCTTGCCGACCCAGTCGCCGGCGCCGAACTGCTGGGCGAGTTGGGCGCAGGAGCGCGGGTCCCAGCTCTCGTCGATGCCGTTGAGGATGCCGGTGAGCTCGGCGGCGTCGGAGCGGACGCGAAGCAGGCCTTCCAGACCGCAGCCGAATTCCTCCGTCGTGATCTCCCGCGCATAGGTGCCGCTGACGGTGGTGAGATGCGATGCGTAGACCAGCCCGGCCTTGAGAAAGGAGACCTGGTCGTAGAATTCGACGCCGTCGATGTGGAAGGAGCTCTCCGGTGCGCCGATCCGCCGCAGCGAGTCCTTCGGGAAGAGGCCCTGATAGGCGAGGTTGTGGATGGTCAGGATCGACGGCAGCTTGGCGCCGCGCCAGGCGAGATAGGCCGGCACGAGCGAGGCCTGCCAGTCATTGGCATGGATCAGGTCTGCTGCCCAATTCTTGTCCAGCTTGCCCATGGCCAGCTCAGCGGCTGCCGAGGCAAAGCGCGCGAAGCGGATGTCGTTGTCGGGCCAGTCGCGCCCGGACTCGTCGCCATAGGGATTGCCGGGCCGGTCGTAGAGTTGTGAGCACAACAGCACGTAGACCGGCAGGCCGTCCTTGGTTGCTGCCCGCCCGAGCGAGCAGGCCGGCATCTCCGCGAAGGCGGGGCAGCGGCCAACGATTTGAATATGCGTGAGTTGCTCGATGATGTCGCGATAGCCCGGCAGCATGATCCGGATATCGGCAAAGGAGCGAAGGGCGCGGGGCAGGGCAGCGGAAACGGCTCCGAGTCCGCCCACACGGACGAAGTCGTCCATCTCTGTCGTGACGAACAAGACCCTCAAGAACAGCTGCCCTCTGTCGATCCCGTTTCTTACTATGCAAGAACGGGTCCAGTTGTCCCGGAATGATTAAAGCCCGCCCACGCGGCACGTCTGTTCGGTAAACACTTTCCTACTCAGCCGCCGCCCTCTAGGGTCGCCGCATCAACAACAGAGAACTTCGAGAGTTCCTAAGAGACCCAAGGACGCAGGCAGGAATGCAGCTAGCAGATAAGCATGAGGGGACGACGACAAAAGCCTTCGCAGGCCTGCGGGTCCTGGATTTTTCGACCACGATCGCCGGTCCCCATTGCACGCGCATGCTCGCCGACATGGGCGCCGAGGTCATCAAGATCGAGACCGACAGCGGCGAGACGATGCGGACCAGGCCTCCGCTGCGCCAGGGGTGCAGCACCGCCTTCGGCCAGCTCAATGTCGGCAAGAAGAGCCTGGTGCTCGACCTCAAATCCGAGGACGGCACGGAGACGGTGCGCCGGCTGGCGGCGACCGCCGACATCCTTGTCGAGAACTTTCGTCCCGGCGTGATGCGTCGGCTTGGGCTGGACTATGACAGCCTGCGTCAGGTCAATCCGAAGCTGATCTACTGCTCGATCTCGGGCTACGGCCAGACCGGCCCCTCAGCCGAGCTGCCGGCCTATGCGCCGGTGATCCACGCCGCCTCCGGCTACGACATGGCGCATCTCGCCTACCAGCCCGGCCGCAACCGCCCCGATTATTGCGGCATCTATCATGCCGACGTCGTCACCGGCACCTATGGCTTTGGCGCGATCGCGTCTGCGCTCTATCAGCGCACCGTGACGGGCCTTGGCCAGCACATCGACGTCTCCATGCTGGAGACGATGTTGTCGCTGACGTTGACCGAGTTGCAGACCTCGCAATTCGCGGTGAAGCCGACCGCGCGCCCGATGTTCGGGCCGACGGAGACGGCAAGCGGCTACGTCATGATCACCGTCGCCAGCGAGAAGTCGTTTCAGGCCCTGATGGGGGTGATCGGCCGTCCCGCATGGATCTCAGATCCGCGCTTCTCGACCTACGCCGCGCGCCGCGAGAACTGGGTCGAGATGATGGACGGCGTCGAAGCCTGGTCACGGCAGCTCACGACCGACGCATGCCTTGCCGCGCTCGGCGCGGCCGGCGTCCCCGCCGCCGCCTATCGCACCGTGTCGGAAGCGATGGCCGATCCGCAGCTCGCACATCGACAGGCGTTCTCATCCGTACAGGACGAAGGCGGCTCGTTCCAGGTGCTCAATGTGCCGTTCCGGATGTCGGGAGCCGATACCGCGCCCGCCAGGAGGATGGCCGTGCTCGGCGAGCATACGGATGCGCTGCGCGAGGAGATCGGCCTCGCAAGGGATGCGCCAGTTTCGCCAGGCAAAACAGCCGCGACAAATTGAGTCACATTGCGCCGCACATGCGGCGTTCGAGCCCGCAGCCGTTCCTCTTGCCGTCGCGTGCATTTGTCGTCAAGCTCGCTTCCCAGTCATTCAACGATCCGAAACATCGGACGAGGGATCCCGGGAGGAACCATGACGAAGGCAGCTGCGGTGGCACGCAAGTGCGTGCCGATTTTCCTTGTTGCGGCATTCGCGCTTGTCGCGCCGACGGCGCAGGCGCAGAAATCGGGCGGCAGCATCACCGTCGGACAGGAGCTGGAGATCGCAGGCTTCGATCCGCTCAAGGTCGGCGTCTACGACACCTCGACCTTCACCGCCGCCGCCGCGATCTTCGACACGCTGACCACGCTGAACGAGAAGGGTGAGGCAGCGCCGAAACTAGCGGTGTCCTGGACGCACTCCGACGACTACATGAGCTGGACCTTCAAGCTGCGCCAGGGAGTGAAATTTCACGACGGCACGCCATTCAACGCGCAGGCCTTCAAGGAGAACTTCGACCGGCAGAAGAATCCCGCCAACAAGTGCCGCTGCGCCTTCTACATCACCAACGTCAAGGAGGTGCTGGCGCCGGACGACTACACGCTCGTCTACAATCTCACCGATCCCTCCGTGAACCTGCCTGCGGTGATCACCATCCAGAGCTCCAATAACGTCATTCAGTCGCCGACGGCCTGGAAGACCAAGGGTGACGACTACAACCGCAATCCCGTTGGCACCGGGCCCTACATCCTGAAATCCTGGACCGCCGGCGACCGCATGGTGCTGGAGAAGAACCCTGATTATTGGGACAAGGGCCGCCCCTATCTCGATCGCATCGTCCTGAAGCCGCTGCCCGATGCGCAGTCGCGCTTTGCTTCGCTGCAATCGGGCGAGGCGGACATCATCTGGGACGACGAGAACGACGCCGACAATATCATGAAGGCGCAGAAGGACCCCAAGCTCACGGTGCATACCTACAAGGGCTCGGGCGCGCAGGTCTACGCCTTCAATACCAAAGTGGCGCCGTTCGACGACGTCCGCGTGCGCCAGGCGCTGGTGATGGCGATCGACCGCCCGAAGATGTCACAGGCGATCAGCAACGGCCTGAGCCGGCCCGCCAGCAATCCCTACGGCGACGGTTCCTGGGTCAAGTGCAAGGACGACGGCGCGCTGCCGTACGACGTGGAAAAGGCCAAGGCGCTGATCAAGGACTACGGCAAGCCGGTCGAGTTCAAGATGCTGGTTACGGCGACGCCGCGCGGCCGCATGGTCGGTCAGGTGCTGCAGCAGTTCTGGAAGCGCGCCGGTGCCAATATGGAGATCGAGCAGGTCGACCAGGCCACTATTCCATCGCGCGCCTTCACCCGCCAATTCCAGCTGACGCCGTGGCGCATCGTCGATCTCGCCGATCCCGATCCGCAGATGTACGCCAATTTCCGCAGCGGCAGCCCGCTCGCGCTGTCCAACTTCAGCGATCCGGAGCTCGACCGGCTGCTCGACCACGCCCGCGTCACGGCCGATCTCGGCCAGCGCACCGAGGATTATTGCGCGATCAGCCGCCTGATCAACAAGGAGGCGATCTGGTTCTGGACCTTCCAGAACACCTATTACGCGCTGTCGAGTGCCAAGCTGAAAGGCTTTCCGAAGATCTACAACGGCGTGATCGACGTCTCGACCACCTGGCTGGAATGACCGCGCGATGCTGAACTTCGTCGTTCGGCGGCTGCTTGCCATGCTGCCGGTTCTGCTCGCCGTGTCGCTGCTGACCTTCCTGATCGCGTCGCTGCTGCCGGGCGATCTTGCGCTCGTCATTCTCGGCGATCAGGCGACGCCGGAGAATGTCGCGGCGCTGCGCCGTGACATGGGGCTCGATCAGCCGCTGTGGTGGCGCTATCTCAGCTGGCTCGGCCATGTCTTGCAGGGCGATCTCGGCCGTTCCTTCCGCACCGGCCAGACGGTGCTCCAGGCGGTGGCCGAGCGCATCCCGGTCTCGCTGCAGTTGATGCTGATGGCCGAGTTCATCGGGCTCCTGATCGGCGTGCCGCTTGCGATTGCCTGCGCCGCGCGTGCCGGCGGCGCGTTCGACCGCTTCATGACCGGCGGCGCCTTCGCCATGCTGTCGATGCCGTCTTTTCTGACCGCGATCCTGCTGATCTATCTGTTCGCGGTCGAGCTGCGCTGGCTGCCGGCGACGGGCTACGTGCCGTTCAGCGAGGCGCCGCTGGCAAACCTGCGCTTCTTCGTGCTGCCGGCGCTGACGCTGGCGCTGGCGGAATGGCCGGGGATCATGCGGGTGCTGCGCTCCGACATGATCGCAACCTTGCAGGAGGATTACATCGCGCTCGCCAAGGCCAAGGGTCTCACGCCCGCGCGCATCCTGTTCGTGCACGCGCTCAAGCCCTCGTCGCTGACGCTGGTGACGGTGACGGGAATCAATATCGGCCGCCTGCTCGGCGGCACGCTGATCGTGGAATCGATTTTTGCGCTGCCCGGTATCGGCCGGCTGCTGGTCGGCGCGATCTACACCCGCGACCTCGTCATCCTCCAGGGCGTGGTGCTGCTGGTCGCCTGCGGCTTCGTCATCGTGAACTTCATCGTCGACATGCTCTACGCCGTGCTCGACCCCAGGATCCGCCATGGCCACGCTTGAGCTGTCACTTCAAGACGAGGCCGTGTCGGCGCCCGTCCGCCGGCGCAAGCTCGGCGTCCTGTTCTGGCTCGCGAGTTGTTGGCTTGCGATCATTCTCGCACTTGCGATCCTCGCGCCGGTGCTGCCGCTGCAAAACCCTGTCGACATGGACATGCTGGAGCGCCGTGCGCCGTTCTCTAGAGAGCATTGGCTCGGCACCGACGGGCTCGGGCGCGACGAGCTGGCCCGGCTGATCTTCGGCGCGCGCGTCTCGCTGACGGTCGGGCTGATCGCGCCGATGATCAGCCTCGTGTTCGGCGGCGCCCTCGGCCTCTTTGCCGGCTATTTTCGCGGCCGGTTCGAGACGCTGGTGGTCGGCAGCATGGACGTGCTGCTGGCCTTTCCGCCGCTCATCTTGGCGCTCGCCGTGACGGCCTATCTCGGCCAATCCGTTCCCAATCTCACCATGATCCTCGGCGTGCTCGGGATTCCCGCCTTCATGCGCGTGGCACGCGCGGCGACGCTGACGCTGGCGCGGCGCGAATTCGTGATCGCCGCGGAGGCGTTGGGCGCCAGCCATGCCCGCATCATCCTGCGCGAGCTGTTGCCGAACGTGATCCTGCCGCTGCTCGCCTTCTTCCTGCTCGGCGTCGCCGTCACCATCGTGGTCGAGGGTGCGCTGTCGTTTCTCGGCCTCGGCGTGCCGCCGCCGATGGCGAGCTGGGGCAGCATGATCGGTGAGGGACGCGAGAGCCTCGACGTGGCGCCGCGGCTCGCCTTCCTGCCGGCAACGGGGCTGTTCCTGACCGTGCTGGCCTTCAACCTCGTCGGTGATACTTTGCGGGCGCTGACCGACCCGCGTCAGGGGGCGCTGTGAGCGGCCCGCTTCTGATCATCGAGGACGTCGCGGTCGAGCTGCCGACGCCACGCGGAAACCTGCGCGCCGTCGATCATGTCGATCTCGCGCTTAACGCCGGCCGCACGCTCGGCATCGTCGGCGAATCCGGCTGCGGCAAGACCATGCTGTCGCGCGCGGTGCTTCAGCTGCTGCCGAAGAAGGCAAAACTCACCGGACGCGTGATGTTCGACGGCGAGGATCTGGTGCGGCTCGATCCAGAACGCTTGCGCCGTCTGCGCGGGCGCGATCTCGCCGTCGTGTTCCAGGATCCCATGACCTCGCTCAACCCGGTGCTGACCATCGGCACCCAGTTGATGGAGACGATCCAGGAGCATCTCGAGCTGGATGCGCCGGCGGCGAAGAAGCGCAGCATCGAGCTGCTGGCGGCCGTCGGCATTCCGGCGCCGGAGCAGCGGCTCGCGCAATATCCGCATCAATGCTCCGGCGGCATGCGCCAGCGCATTGCGATCGCAATTGCGCTGTCCTGCGAGCCGAAGCTCTTGATCGCGGATGAGCCGACGACGGCGCTCGACGTCACCATCCAGGCGCAGATCCTCGATCTGCTGGCCCGTGAGCAGCGCCGCCGGCACATGGCGATGATCATCATTACACATGATCTCGGAGTCGTCGCCGGCCGCGCCGACGAGGTCGCGGTGATGTATGCGGGCAGGGTGGTGGAGCGTGCGCCGACATCTGCACTCTTCAAGCGCATGCACATGCCCTACACCGAGGCGCTGCTGGCGGCGATTCCGAAGCTGGAGGCCGCACCGCATACGCCCCTGCCTGCGATCTCCGGCCGCCCGCCCGATCCGACGCGGCCGCTGAAGGGCTGCTCCTTTGCGCCGCGCTGCCGCTATGCCGCGGGGCGCTGCCATGAGGCCAAGCCCGAGCTGAAGGGCGCCGAGATGGCTGGTCATCTCTATGCCTGCTTCCATCCGATCCGGATGGCCGAGGGGATCGGCGCATGATGCAACTTGCCGTGCGCCCCGCGCCGCTGCTCAACGTCGACAATCTCGTGGTCGAATATGGCCTCGGCAACAAGACGGTGCATGCCGTCTCAGGCGTCAGCCTCGAGGTCGCGCGCGGCGAGACGCTGGGGCTGGTCGGCGAATCCGGCTGCGGCAAGTCGACGCTGGGGCGCGCGGTGCTGCAATTGCGCCGCGCCAAATCCGGCCAGGTGATGTTCGACGGCGAGGATCTGACCGCAATGCAGGGCGAGGCGCTGCGCAAGATGCGTCGCCGCGTGCAGCTGATCTTCCAGGATCCGATCGCCTCGCTCAACCCGCGCCGCCGCATCGGCGACATCGTCGCCGAGCCGCTGATCATCGCCGGGATCAAGGATGCCGCCGAGCGCAAGCGTAGGGTGCACGAGGTGCTCTCCGCGGTCGGGCTCGATCCTGATCTCGTGGCGGGTCGCCTGCCGCATGAATTCTCCGGCGGCCAGTGCCAGCGCATCTGCATCGCGCGCGCGCTGGTGCTCAATCCCGAGTTCATCGTCTGCGACGAGCCGGTGTCGGCGCTCGACGTCTCCATCCGGGCGCAGATCCTCAATCTGCTGGAAGAGATGAAGGCGCGCTTCGGGCTGACACTGCTGTTCATTGCGCATGACCTTGCGGTGGTCAAAGCCGTCAGCGACCGTGTCGCCGTGATGTATCTCGGCCGGCTCTGCGAGGTCGGGCCCTCGGAGCAGTTGTTCGCAAAGCCTGCACATCCCTATACCGGGCTGCTGTTGCAGGCGATCCCCGTGCCCGATCCGGATGTGCGTCCCGCCGAGAGTGTGGCGGCCGGCGAGCCGCCATCGCCGATTGCGCCGCCGTCCGGCTGCCGCTTCCGCACCCGCTGCCCGCGCGCCGATCAGCAATGCAGCGCGGAGATACCGGAGTTGCGCGAGGTCGCGCCCGGCCAGTTCGCCGCTTGCCACCATCCGTTGGCCTGAACTAAGACCGGTTTGTCTCGCCTTGCCGGCCATGGCATGGTGACGCGACAACGAGAAGCATGCGGGAGGACGCCGATGAAGAGTTTCAAGGTTGCCGATTTCAAGGCGCCGCTGCAGGAGGTCGACGAGGCGACGCCGCAGCCGTCGGGCACGCAGGTGCTGATCAAGGTCAAGGCCGCGGGCGTCTGCCACAGCGACCTCCACATCTGGGAGGGTGGCTACGATCTCGGCCATGGCCGCAAGCCGCTGTCGCTGAAGGATCGCGGCATCAACCTGCCGCTGACCATGGGCCATGAGACCGTCGGTGAGGTTCTCGCTTTCGGCCCCGATGTGAAGCCGACCGATCAGGGCGATCTCAGGCACGGCGATGTCGGCCTCGTCTATCCCTGGATCGGCTGCGGCAAATGCGCGACGTGCCTGGCCGGTGACGAGAACATGTGCCTCACGCCGCGCTCTCTCGGGGTCTATTGCGACGGCGGCTACTCCGATCACATGCTGGTGCCGCATCCGCGCTATCTGCTCAATCTGAAAGGGCTCGACCCGGCGACGACCGCGCCCTATGCCTGCTCGGGCGTCACCACCTACAGCGCGCTGAAAAAGGTGGAGCAGCATTTCGATACGCCGATCGTGATGTTCGGCGCCGGCGGCCTCGGCCTAATGGCGCTGTCGCTGCTGAAGGCGATGGGCGGCAAGGGCGCGATCATGGTCGACATCGACGCCAGGAAGCGCGAAGCGGCGGAGAAGGCCGGCGCGCTCGCGACCGTCGATCCCAAGGCGCCGGATGCACTGGAGCAGCTTGCGAAGAAAGCGGGCGGGCCGATCCGGGCCGTGATCGATCTCGTCGGCAACGCCGCCACGACGCAGCTCGGCTTCGATTGCCTCACCAAGGGCGGCAAGCTCGTGATCGTCGGCCTGTTCGGCGGCGGCGCGACCTGGGCGCTGCCGCTGATTCCGATCAAGGCCATCACGATCCAGGGCAGCTATGTCGGCAATCTGCGCGAGACGCAGGAGCTGCTCGACCTCGTGCGCACGAAGAAGGTGCCACCGATCCCGGTGACGACCGCACCGCTCGCGAAGGCCAACGATGCGCTGGTGCAGTTGCAGCAGGGCGCTGTGGTCGGACGCACGGTGCTGACGCCGTAACGAACGCTCTCTCCTCCGTCATTGCGAGGAGCGAAGCGACGAAGCAATCCAGACTGTCTCTGCGGATGCATTTCTGGATTGCTGCGTCGCAAGAGCTCCTCGCAATGACGAGGCTACACCTTCCTTCACTCAGGAATCCCAATGCCCGCAAACAACGCCTTCCACATTGCCGTGCTCGCCGGTGACGGTATCGGTCCCGAGGTCATGGCGCCGGCCATCGAGGTGCTGCGCAAGGTCGAGCAGAAATCCGGCCTGAGCTTCCGCTTCACCGAGGCGCCGGCCGGCGCCAACAATTATCTCGCCACCGGAAAGTCGATGCCTGACTCGACGATCAGGCTGTGCGAGGAGGCGGACGCGATCCTGCTCGGGGCCTGCGGGCTGCCGTCGGTGCGCTATCCTGATAACACCGAGATCGCGCCGCAGATCGAGCTGCGCTTCATCTTCGATCTCTACGCCGGCGTGCGTCCGGCGCGGCTCATTCCGGGCGTGCCGAGTCCGATCGTCGGCGCGGACACGCGCGGCATCGATCTCGTCGTGATCAGGGAGTCGACCGAAGGCTTGTTCGCCTCGATGGGCAAGGGCATCGTCACCCATGAGGATGCGCGCGAGACCATGGTGATCACGCGCAGGACCTCCGAGCGCCTGTTCGAGTTCTCGTTCCGCCTCGCCGAACGACGCAAGGCGCGCGGCAAGCCCGGTGCGCTCACCTGCGTCGACAAGGCGAACGTGTTCAAGGCGTTTGCCTTCTTCCGCGACATCTTCGACGAGATCGAGAAGAAGCATCCCAATGTGAAGACGGACCGGCTCTATGTCGATGCCTGCTCGGCGATGCTGGTCAAGCGGCCCTGGGATTTCGACGTGATGGTGATGGAGAACATGTTCGGCGACATCGTCTCCGACATCACCGCGAGCCTGATCGGCGGCCTCGGCATGGCGCCGTCGGCCGACATCGGCGACAAATACGCGGTGTTTCAGCCGTGCCACGGCACCGCGCCCGACATCATGGGGCAGGGCAAGGCCAATCCCACCGGCATGATCCTGTCGGCGGCGATGATGCTGGACTGGCTCGCCGACAAGCACGGCGTCGAGAGTGCGGCGGAAGCCGGCGAGACGATCGAGCGTGCGGTGGATCAGGTCTATGCCGGTGGCATCAAGCCGATGGAATTCGGCGGCAGCAACGGCACCGCCGACATCACCAAGGCGGTGCTCGCGGCGCTGTAGGCAGAGAAAGCCGGAGTCAAAGAAAAAAAGGGGCCCGCAGGCCCCTTCGTGGTCACCAGCGGCGCCAATGGCGGTGATGGTGATGGCGCCAACCCCACGGGCGCGCACCGTAGAAGCGGGGACCGCCGTAATAGCCGTAGGAGCGGTAATAGTTCGGTCGCCAGAAGCAGCGTCCCCAGGGGTTGCAGACCCAGCGCACCTGATCGACCTCTGCGGCGGGACCACCTGCAATCTTGTCTGCTTGCGGGATGCCGTTCGGCATTGCCGCGAGCGCCGGTCCCGACGCGAGCGCCACACCGCCGATGGCAGCCAGACCAAGAACAGCAAATTTGAGTGTCATCGCAATCTCCCTCGTTGGTGGCGGGAGAACTTTTGACGGATCACCTGGTTGCTACTGCATTGAATTGTCCGAAGAATTTAATCTTCCTGAACGTTGGTTCAGATTCAGCGCCCCTGAAACTTGGGCCTGCGCTTTTCCATGAAGGCCTGCCGGCCCTCGCGAAAATCCTGGGAGTCCATGCAGGCATTGCCGATCGCCTTGATCGCGTCCATGTCGCGCTGGCTCTCGTCCTTCAGAACCTGCGCGATGGTGATCTTGGCCGCCTTGATCGCGAGCGGCGCGTTCTCGGAAATGGTGTGCGCGAGCCCCATGGTCTCGGCCCAGAGATCGTCGACCGGGAATATGCGCTCGACGAGGCCGATGCGCAGTGCCTCGGCGGAATCGATGCGCATGCCGGTGTACATCAGAAGACGTGCCCAGGACGGGCCGACCAGCGAGACCAGGTACCGCAAGCCATCATACCCGTAGGCGATGCCGAGCCTGGCGGCGGGGATGCCGAACTGGCTGTCGGGCGAGGCGATGCGGATATCGGCGAGCATCGCGACCTGCATGCCGCCGCCGAGGCAAAAGCCCTGGATGCAGGCGATGGTCGGTTTGGGATAGTCGGCGAGCAGCGCGCGCTGGGCAGCGCTGCGCCTGGCATATTCCTCTGAAGCCGCCGCGTTATGGCGAGTCTTCTCGAACTGGCTGATGTCGGCCCCTGACACGAATGCTTTGCCACCTGCGCCACGCAGGATCACGACGCGCACGGTGTCGTCGTCGCGCAGGCTCGTCAGCGCCGCGCCGAACCCCTCCCACATTTCCAGCGACATCGCGTTGCGCTTGTCCGGGTTGTTGAAGGTGATCACGCCGACGCCGCTGGTCGTGTGCGTCAGGATCTTGCCGTCGGCGTAAGCCGTTTCGGCGGTGCTTGATATGTCGGACATCGCGCGCTCGCTGGTTATGGCGAGGTGCAATGTGCTGCGCGGGCATCGCGACGGTCAACGGGAACGGGATAGGCGCGCTTGCATCCGCCTGTGCTGCGATTGCATGGCGCGCGCAAGGTTCGGGGACGGTACCAAACGGCCAAGAAAAGGGGCGGCCATGCCGCCCCAAGACAGTCCGTGCGCAAGCGCGCGGCACAGCATATCCCGCTCGGTCTGGTCCAATCCGGCCGCATCCCCGTGACGCGGCGGATTGAACGTCGGCCGTTGAAGGCCGGACCGTCGATCGATCTCAGCTTTCGTTCGCGGCGATCGATTCCATCAGCGAGACGAGCTGACGCTGCACTGTCTGGTCCTTGATCTTGCTGTAGGCGCGCAGCAGCCGCAGGCTGAAGGCGCTGTCGAGGAAGAGCAGGCTCTCCACTTCGCGCGCCTTGTTGTCGCCGTCATAGAAGAAGGTCACGGGCACATCGAGGGCCGAGGCGATCTGCTGAAGCCGAGCCGCGCCGACGCGATTGACGCCCTTCTCGTATTTCTGGACCTGCTGGAAGCTGACGCCCAGCTTCTCGCCCAGCTCGGCCTGCGAGATCTTCATCTCGACGCGCCGCAACCGGATCCGCTTGCCAAGCTCAATGTCCGGCTTGCCGGCACTGCGCTGCTTCATTCTTTTCGCCGCTGCTTTCATCTTCGTTCTCACCGTTGTTCTTCGGTTGAAAATCCCCCGAAGAGCTGGGTCAGGGGTTCGCCCATATAGGAGTCCTTGAATTCATGCGGATGCACGAACTCTTCCTTAAACCACGGGAAACGAGCTGGATTGAAAGCCTCGATCAGCCAGTCAATCATGTGCCGTACGCGCGGAATCCGTCCGCTACCGGGATGGTAGGACAGCCAGATATCCAGCGGTCGGTTCAGCTCGACCTCCAGTGGAATCAATTTCCCGCCGAGCGCAATGGCGTAGCTCGGGAAGACGCCGATGCCCGCGCCATTTGCGACCGCCCAATAGTTGGCGCTGGAGACGTTGGTCTTCATGACCAGAAGGTCACGCTCCGAAACGCCCGGGAAGAAGCTCTCGAAAGATTCCTTGGCGGCGAGCTGGTCGGCGAATTGCAGCACCAAGCGGTGCTTGATCAATTCGGCCGCCGAACGCGGCGCGCCATGTTTTGCGATGTATTTCTCGGCGGCCCAGAACATCAGATGCATGCGGCCGAGCCGCACCAGCTTGACGTCGAGCGCCGAGGGACGCGACAGATGGATGGCGACGTCGGCCTCGTGGCGGGAGACGTCGGCCGAGCGCATCGCGCAATGCAGGTCGACCAGGATCTTCGGATAGGCCTGCTGAAACTCGACCAGCCGCGGGGCAAGCCAGAACGTCCCAAGTCCCTCGGTCACGGCGACACGGACCTCGCCGGACAGCGCGTTGGCCGTGGAATCGCTGGTGCGCAGCACGTCGAAGGCGGCCGCCTCCATGCGCTCGACCGCCGAGACCACCATCGCGCCTTCGTCGGTCAGATGCGTGCCGTGAACGTCGCGGGTAAAGAGGGTGGTGCCGGTCTGGCGCTCGAAATCATCGATCCGGCGGCGGACGGCGTTGATCGATAGCGAAAGGCGTTCGGCCGCCGAGCGGAAACTTCCGCATCGAACGACTTCCAGAAATATGCGGGCCGCGTCCCAATCCGAGAGGCCGCCGAGGTTTGGTTTTGGGCGTTCTTCCAGCGGAACGCCCCTTTCCGCCAAGGAGTGCATACAATTCCCTTCAGGACGCTAAACTGGCAGAATCTGGCGCAAACCACAACCACGGCGGGTTGCGGGATGATGAGTTTTGAACGTCATCCTTACTATCTCGCGAGCGGTATTTGAGTGCTGCCACGGGCTGGGAATCGGGCAAGTTATCGTCCGTTTGAGGGGTATCGCGTGAGTTCCGTTGCAAGCCTCGAGATGGCTGCGGGATTGCTGGCGCTGTCCGGAATGGACGTCCCTGCGCGAGAGTCGTTGCCCCCCTTCCGGATGGATCAATCACAACGCGCGAGGCGTCTTGCTTCGGATCGCGCCGACGCTCGCTGGCGGCATCGTGGGACGATGTGCGCGGGAACCGCGGTTTCGCCGCGGAAACACGCGGAAATCATATTCGGAGGCAAAGCGGCCTCGTGCTATCTTCTGGTCTCCACGGGGGCCGAAGGGGTCGTCACATCAACGTCTCGCAGCCCGAAATAACGGAAAGAACGCCGGTGTCGCATTCAGACGAACATTTGCAGTCGGTGCTGGAAACGCTCGAGGAGTGCCGGAGGGTTCTCATTGCGAGCAACAGCCGCGAATCGGCCGAGCTGCTGTCCATTGTCATCCTCGACGTCAGGATGAAGCTCAAAGGAATTGACGATGCCGATCTCAAGGCATTGTGCGACGAAATGCTGCGGAACGCTGCGAGCGAACCGTCGTCCCCTTCCAAGCAGGCGCAGGTCCAGCCCCGGCGTCCGCTGCTCCGCGTGGTGAAGTAGCCGCGCCGCCGAACCTCGCTGTTTGGCGAGATTTGTGCGCGTCCCGATGCCGTATCTGTGATCACGGATGGCATCGGGAGGAGCCCTGGTTTTGCGCCCCTCTGTTGCGCATTCTCCGGCATCGGCTACACCAGAGCCGGTTCGGCTCAGGTCGCGCGCTTCCGTCGCGTCGTGCCGGGCCTGAGATGGCTCCGATTGCATCATGCAAAATGTTTCGATCCCGGCGGCGCTGATTGCCGGCCTCGTCAGCTTCCTCTCGCCTTGCGTCCTGCCTCTGGTCCCGCCTTATCTGATCTACCTAACGGGCGCCACGATCGAGCATGTCGAGAGCGACAAGCCGGCGGCGGCATCCAAGCGCGCGATCCTGATGTCGGCGCTCCTGTTCGTGCTCGGCTTCTCCACGGTGTTCGTGGCGCTCGGCGCCAGTGCTTCGCTGATCGGCGGGCTGATCCGCGCCTGGTCGGGCGAACTGTCGATCCTCGCCGGCATCGCCATCATCATCATGGGCCTGCACTTCCTCGGCCTGACACGGATCGGTCTGTTGATGCGCGAGGGCCGGCTGCCGATTCCGAAACCCGTCGGGCTGTGGGGCGCCTACATCATGGGGCTCGCTTTCGCCTTCGGCTGGACACCCTGCATCGGCCCGATCCTCGCGGCGATCCTCTCGATCGCCGCGGCGGAGGCGACGGTGACCAAGGGCGCGGGCCTGCTCGCCGTCTATTCCGCCGGGCTCGGTATTCCCTTCCTGCTCGCCGCCCTGATGATCGAGCAGTTCTCCGCGCTGTTCGCGCGGATGAAGGGCCAGCTCGTCAATGTCGAGCGTGCCATGGGCGTGTTGATGGTGATCACCGGCATCGGCTTCCTCACCGGCGCAGTCTCGAATGTGAGCATCTGGCTGCTGGAGACGTTCCCGGCGTTGCAAACTATCGGGTAGGGCGGAACCGTGTTTTCACGGGTGGAAAACCGGATTTTGAGGGCCACCGCGCGAGCCAGGACATGCTCTCCTGCAGTCGAGAAATATCAAACCTTTCCGGTCCCGAGGCGTTGCAGCAGGGACAACTGCATGATGGAGATCGCGTGAACAAGACACTGGTTTTAGAGCCGTTGCCCAACATCGCCGCTTTGGTTGCCTGGCAGTTCGTTGGACAGCCGTTTCAGGAGTGGCCGAGCTGGGTTCAATCGACCTGCTCGCTGCAGAAGGATGCTGAGGGAAAATTCGAGCTCCGCCACGCGCGGCGCAGCGGCACTCAGATCGTTTATCTTGGCGAGTGGCTGGTGAGAGATCTGGACGGTGGCGTTGACTTCTATACGGACGCCGAGATCTGGGCGCAGTTCACTGCAAGACGCTGAGTGCGGTGGCTCATTGATCGCGCCTTAGTCTTTTTGGTTTGAGCTCCAGCCGATCAAAAGCCTGTGTCGTTGGTGGGGCAAAACGCCTCGCTGCCGAAGCTCTCTGCAGAATGCAATCTATGGTAATATTTCATCGTACTGCACCCTGAGGGGCAATTTTCAAAGACCTATACTGAAACGAGCATTTTGGAACAATCGACACCTTCGTCGCCCCTCTCCCTTTCAGCATTTCAAGCAGGAGCAAGCGATGGGAACCGACGTAAACGTTCAGCCCGGCCACGGCAAAGCCGGACGTCAACCGACGCGGCAATTTCTGGATACGCTGACCGGACACGATGATCCCGGCATGTTCGGTCGGATGTTTCCGGCACTCGAGCCTCTGGCCGTCGACGACGGTCCGCTGCATGAGCTCGCCGATGCGATGAAGGATTCCGCTCCTGGCGACGCTGCGGGAAACAATGTCAACGTGCCCGCCGGCTTCACCTATCTCGGACAATTCGTCGATCATGACATCACGCTGGACCTGACCTCCTTTGGCGACAAGGAGGCCGATCCCATGGCTGTGCAGAATTTCCGCACGCCGGCGCTCGACCTCGACAGCGTGTATGGTCTCGGTCCCGACGGAAGCCGCCACCTGTACGCGCGCAATTCTGCCACCGACAGCGGCAGGACTCCGGGACCCAAGCTCCTGATCGGCAAGACCGTCAACGTCCCGCTTGGAAACGTCACCGGAAATCATCGCAACGATCTTCCGCGCAGCCCCGAAGGGTTCGCGCTGATCGGCGACCATCGCAACGACGAGAACCTCGTCGTCGCGCAAACCCATCTTGCTATGCTGAAGTTTCACAACAAGGTTTGCGATCAGCTCGCGGCGGCTGGCAAGCCGCCCGGTGAAATCTTCGAGGAAGCGCGCCGGATCGTAACCTGGCATTACCAGTGGATGGTCTTGCACGACTTCGTGGAGCGGATCACCGAAAAGGGGATCGTGGCGAAGATCCTCGAGCAGGGTCGGCGCTTCTATCGCTTCAAGAAGACGCCTTACATGCCCGTCGAGTTTTCCGCTGCTATCTATCGCCTCGGCCACAGCATGGTTCGTGAAGCCTACAGTCACAACAGGATCTTCACGTTCGGACCTGGCAACATTCCCGCGACGCTCGATTTGCTGTTCAAGTTCACCGGACTCTCGGGAGGCATCATTGGAGATCTCGCGCCCGATCCGATCCAGCCGCCGCTCCCGCTTCCGGTGCTTTCAAGCAATTGGATCATCGATTGGCGCCGCTATTACCAGGTCCTGTCCTCCAATCCGCCAGGGGTAGCATTGAATGCCTCTCGCAAGATCGACCCCTTCGTCGTGCCGCAACTGCACACACTGCCTGGTGACGGCGGCAGCCTGCCGTTCCGCAATCTCAAGCGCGGGGTGCTCCTGGGATTGCCGTCCGGGCAGGACGTGGCCAAGGCCATGAAGATCAAGAATCCACTGACGCCGGAAGAAATCTCGAAGGGCAGCGACGGCGCGGTGGCGAAGAAACATGGTCTGCACGAGCACACGCCGCTCTGGTACTACATCCTCAAGGAAGCAGAGCAGCGGGGAGGTGGTGAACGGCTCGGGCCGGTTGGCGCGACGCTGCTTGCCGAGGTCTTCGTCGGCCTCGTTCATGGCGATCGCCAGTCGTACCTTTGGCTCAAGGGCAAGACCTGGAAGCCGACGCTTCCGTCGCAGGTGCCGGGCGAGTTCACGATGGCCGACCTGCTGCGATTCGTGGGAGATATCAGCCCGATCGATGGTATCTCGACAGTCTAGGTGGGATGACCGGCGACCGCCGGTTGCAACAATGACGCCGGGGCTGGAGACGCTTTAGCGTTGCAGACGATCGCGAGACCGGCGCGCTCAGCGCGCCGGTCTCGATGTTTGCAAAAGACTCAAGGCTTGAACACGTAACCCGGCGAGATTGCCGCCGACTCCGGGATCGGCGGCAAGTCGGCGAACAGTTCCGGCCGATCCTTCATGACCTTGAGAATGTGCTTCGGCTCGATATGCGCATTGACGTCGAAGGTCGATTTGAGGATGCCGAGGCGGGCGAGCCGATCTTCGGCACTCCAGAGCGCGCGGTAATTGTTCGCCGACAGCCGGCGGTCCGCCTGCTGGATGTTGAACTGCATCGCGGCCTCGGCGACGTCCTGCTTCAGTCCCGGAATCCAGCGCGTGGCGACTTGCGCCGCCTGCTTCGGATTCTTGCGCATCCACTGATCGGCCTCGGAGACCGCGGCAAGGAATTTCTCGATGGTCTCGCCGTTGGCCTGCACCCAGGGGCGTAGCGCGACGTTGAAGCCGAGATAGGAGATCACGTCGCCGCCCCTGATGATCTCGACCGCTCCCGGCACGTCCTTACCCGCGACGATCGGCCAGGGATCCCATCCCGAGAACGCATCGATGCCCTTGGCGAGCAGGGCGACGGTCATGTCCGGCGGCGGCGTGTTGACCAGCGTCACGTCATCAGGCTTCAGCCCGGCCTTCTCCAGCGTCGCCAGGATGTAGAGATGGTTGATGGTGCCGAAGGACGCCGCGATCTTCTTGCCCTTCAGCGTCGACAGGTCGCCCTTGACGATGCCCGAACCTTCGCGCGCGATGATCGCCATCGTCGCGTCGGAGCCGGCCTTGGTGGCATTGCCGCTGTAATTGCCGAGTGCGACGAGGTCCATCCCGCGCAGCACGGCACCGATCATGGGCACGCCGACCTGCACGATCTCGCTTTCGCCGGCCTGCAAGGCGTTCAACGCGTCGACGCCGGTCGCGTAGGGGCGTGCGATCGTGACATCGAGCCCGTATTTCTCGAAGAAGCCGCGCTCGAGCGCGATCGGCAGGCCGATCTGGTCGATGCCGGTCACCATGCCGGCCTTGAGTTTCGTCAGGGTCTGGGCGCTTGCCGGCACCATGCCGGCGAGAAGCGCCAGTCCAAGCAGCACGAGTCGTTTCATAGTCTCAGCCTCCCTCTTTTATCGGCCCCACCGCCGTCACCCAATAGGGGCGGGCAACGGCCCTGAGGTCCGTTCTTTTGACGCCACGAAGTTCGATCGAATGCTCGTCCGTTCCCGAGACGCGCCCGTATTGCTGGAACGCCAGCACGTGGAAGCGCTCCGGCGTGAACGGCAGCTCGATCTGTACGTTCACCTTTTCCGATGTGCCCTTCAGCTCCGGCGCGATCTTTCCCGGCGCGGCCATCGTCAGCCAGAGCTGAAACAGCGCCCATGCCGCAACGACGCCGAGCACGACGCGGCCTTTCGACGAGCGCAAGACATCGGAGGCGATGCTCATGCCGCACGCACCATCTGGAGCACGCGCGCGGAGAGCTGCTTGAAGTGGTCATCCTTGACGAGATCGTCCCAGATGCGGGGACGCGGAAGGTCGACCGCGATCTGATCGAGCACGCGTCCCTTCGACAGCACGACCACGCGATTGGCGAGAAACACGGCTTCCGACACGTCATGGGTGATGAAGATCACCGTCGGCTTGCGCTCCTGCCAGATGCGGGTCAGCTCCTCCTGGAGCGTCATGCGGGTCTGTGCGTCGACGCTCGCGAACGGCTCGTCCATCAGCAGGACGTCGGGATTGTTGGCGAGTGCGCGCACCACGCCGACGCGCTGCTGCATGCCGCCGGAAAGTTCGTTGGGGTAGCGGTGCGCCGCGTGCGACAATCCGGCGAGCGCGAGGTATTCGCGCGCGATGCGGTCGCGCTCGGCCTTCGGCACGCCGCGCATCTTCGGGCCGAAGCCGACATTGTCGAGCACCGTCTTCCAGGGAAACAGCGCGAAGGACTGGAACACGACACCGCGCTCGGGGCCAGGCCCATGCACCGGCTTGCCGTCGAGCAGGATGTCCCCCTTCGAGTAAGGGATGAACCCGGCGATCATGTTCAGGATCGTCGTCTTGCCGCAGCCGGAGGGGCCGACCACCGAGATGAATTCGCCGGGCTCGACGTCCAGCGAGACGTCGTGAACGGCGGTGACATG
>NZ_JXJM01000001.1:4633696-4660495 GCF_001593325.1 Bradyrhizobium sp. DOA1 | reverse complement strand
GGTCTTGCCGAGATTGCGCAGCGAGAGCGTCTTCATGATGTCACCAATCCCCAGCGCTGGCCCGTCGCGCGCTCGAGCGGCGCGAGAATCCAGGCATCGACGATGTACCAGAGCAATCCGAGAATGATCATGCCGAGCAGGATCTCGACGGTCGAGCCGGCGCGGCGGGCGTCGAACATCATGAAGCCGATGCCCGACGTGCCGACGATCATCTCGACCGCGATCAGCGCGCGCCAGCCATAGCCCAAGCCGTTGCGCAGGCCGGTGATGATGTTGGGCAGCGCGCCCGGCAGCGTCACCTCCCAGAGCACGCGCGCCCGCGGGGCACCGAGGCTCAGGGCGGCGCGCGACAGGTCGCGCGGCACGGATTCAACGCCGAGCACGGTGTTGAGCACCACGGGGAACAGCACGGTGTAGACGATGACGAAGGTCATCGTCGTCAGTCCGAAGCCGAACCAGATCAGGAGGATCGGCAGCCAGGCAATGTCCCCGATGGCCTGGAAGAACAGCAGCACCGGCCAGCAGATGCGGTGGGCCCAGCGACTGGTGCCGATCAGGACGCCTAAGGGAATGCCGATCGCCATACCGACAGCCGCGCCCGTCGCGAGGCGTATCAGGCTGTCCTGGAGATAATCGGGCAGAATGCCCTTGTAGGTCAGCGTGAAGAAGGCACGTACGACATCGGCGGGTCCCGGGAAGAATGCGCGCGGAAACAAGCCGGCCTCGCTGACGGCCGTCCACAGCGCCAGCACCGGGATGAAGGGAATGATCGCGGCGAGCCCCGGCCAGCGCCGGGTCAGGCGGGCGTAGCCGGCCCGGATTTGCAGCATCAAATTCATGCGCGCCTCACCATTCCCCATCGTTCGATGGTCGCGCGCTCCAGCGGAACCAGCAGCAGACGGTCAATCAGAAGCCAGAGCACGCCGATCACGATCATGCCGAACACGATCACCTCGGTGCGGTAGAAATCGCGTGCGACGAACAGCATATAGCCGAGCCCGACATTGGTCGCGATCATCTCGGCGGCGATCAGGCCGCGCCAGGCAAAGCCGAGGCCGGTGCGGATGCCGGTGACGATGTTGGGCAGCGCCCCCGGCAGCAGCACCTCGGTCAGCAGCGCCCAGCGTCCCGCACCGAGCGCGGCGGCAGCATTGCGCAATGTGTGCGGAATGGTCCGGACGCCGAGCAGCGTGTTGTAGGCGACGACGAAGAAAACGGCGTTGAAGATCACGAAGACGATCGCGCCGAAGCCATAACCGAACCACAAGGTCGCGATCGGGATCCAGGCGATGCCTGCGAGCACCGAGAAGAAGCGGAACAGCGGCGTCAGGAAGGCTGCAACCGTCGGGCTCACGCCCATGGCGATGCCGAGCGGCACGGCCGTGAGGATGCCGATCAACGTGCCGAGGCCGACGCGCACCAGGCTGGCGCCGACATGGGCGAACAACGTGCCGTCGCGGATCGACTCCATCGCAGCCCCGCCGACCGCACCGACCGAGGGGAACACGCGCGGATTGACGTTGAACAGCGGGACGACGATGGCCCAGATCGCGACCAGCGCAAGCAGCGGCGCGACGAACATCGCAGCTCCCGCCAGCGAATTGACGCTGCGGACCAGTCGCGACGATCGGCCTTTTACACTGCCCGTCACCTGCATTTGACCTCCCTGACGTTCAGCTATGCCTGTTCCGGCATTTCACGCTGATCGTTATTCCCAACACCGCGACGATGTCGCGCAGACCTTCCATGTCACGGTCGACGACGTTTTCTCCTGCCACTGACGCTCGCCTTCCTGGCCGTGCGCACGGCCGATCCGTCCGTCTTGCGATTTGCCGCGGCGATGACCGTCTTCCGGTTCGAGAGCTTCAATCGCGTGTAGCCGAGCAGGCGTTCCATCGCGGCGCGCGCCTTTTCCGGTTTGCCGCTCGCGATGGCCCGCGCCGCCGTAATGTGGTTCGGCAGATTGTCCCTGAACCAGCCGCCGGGACCTCCGACAGCGACGGTGAAGACGGTGCTGAGGATGGTATCGATTGCGCCGCGGAAGCCCTGGAGGACGGGATTGTGGGTCGCATCCAGGATGGCAAGATGGAAAGCCTTGTCGGCGGCGAGGGCGCTGGCCTGGTCCTTTGCGGTCTGCATTGCGGCGAGCGCCGTATCGATCCGCCAAAGGTCGTTCTTGGTGGCGCGTTCGGCGGCAAGGGCTGCGGCGGCGGGCTCGATGATCGAGCGCACCTCCTGGATCGCCAGTAGGAGGTCCCGATCCGGTTCGTCCTGGCCGACGAGCCAGCTCAGCACGTCGCGATCGAGCAGGCTCCATTCGTGGCGCGGCAGCACCTGCGTGCCGTGGCGAGGCCTTACGCTGACGAGACCTTTGGCGGCGAGCGACTTGATCGCCTCGCGCACCACGCCGCGTCCGGCGCCGAAACGGGTCTCGAGCTCCGGCTCCGGCGGCAGGGTCGTCCCGACGGGAATGAGATCCTGGGCAATCTCGCGGCCGAGCGTCGTCAGCACGGCGCGAATGCGGCCGGGCTTGATCAACTTGTCAGCTGGCTTCGGCCGCGCTCTTGCCACCCGCACTTCTCTCCCGGCCGGCTTGTGTAGGCCTATTCTTATCTCCTGTCGCGTGGGCGACAATCATCCGATGTTTAACATCGGATGATTGGGAGAAGCGAGCGCAATTGTCGCAGGCGGGGCATGTTGCATTGCGATATTCAGCCGCGACGGCTTGGCCGAACCAGGAGCAGGACGATTGCTTCAATGTCCGAGGTCATTTGCGGCGAACCTTGCCAGCGCCTCGCGATTGACATCGACCCCGAGTCCCGGCCCCTCCGGCACCCGCACCAATCCCCTCGCATGCTCGATCGGCTGCTTCAGGATCATCTGCCGGATCGGGTGCTCGGTGCGGTCGAACTCGAGCATCGGCGCGAGCGGCGCCAGCGAGGTCGGCGTGTGCGAGGGCAGCACGGCGAGGAGTTGGAGCGAGGCGGCGATCGCAATCCCGGTGCCCCAGACATGCGGGTTGTAGCGGATGCCGAACGCTTCGCTCATGTCGGCAATCTTCTTGTATTCGGAAAGACCGCCGGCCGCGCAGGTGTCGGGTTGAGCGATGTCCAGCGCGTGCGCGGCGAATAGATCGCGGAAGCCGAAACGCGTGAACTCGCACTCGCCGCCGGCGATGGGGATCGTCAGCGCGGATCTCACCGCGCGATAGCCCGCAATATCTTCCGGTGGCACCGGCTCTTCGAACCATGCGATGTCGTAGCGCTCGATCAGGCGGCCGAGCCGGATCGCGGCGACGGCGTCGTAGGCATGGTTCGCATCGACCATCAAAGCAACATCGGGGCCGATCGCCTCGCGGACTGCGCGTGTGGCCGCGGCATCCTCGTCGATGCCAAATCCGACCTTCAGCTTGACGGCGCGAAATCCTTCAGCGGCGTAGCCAGCCGCTTCCTCCCGCAGATACGTCAGCGCGTCACCCGATTTGCGCCGGTAGAGGCCGGTCGCATAGGCCGCAACCTCGTTGCGTGCCGCGCCGCCGAGGAGCTGGTGCACGGGCACGCCAAAATGCTTGCCCTTGATGTCCCATAGCGCGATGTCGATGCCGCTCAAGCCCTGGATCACGACGCCCTTCTGGCCGTGATCGCGCAAGCGGGCATAGATCATCTGCCACAGCACATCGGTCCGCAGCGGATCCTCGCCGATCAGCCAAGGCGCGATGCTCTGCACCACTGCCGCGGTCATCCTGGCCGGTCCGTAGCATTCACCCCATCCGGTCAGGCCTGTGTTGGTCTCGATCTCGACCAGCATGGCAGTGCGTGTGTCGTACCAGGCGCGCGAATAGGCAAAGGGCTGCGACAGCTTGGCTTCGAGGATGTGGGTGCGCACACGGGTGATCTTCATTGCCGATTCCTTCGTCCGTTCACCGCGTCTCGTCCAACGTGCAGATCACGGTGCAGACGACGCCGCGCGGCAGGAAGTCGACGGTCGCCTCGCCGCCGAGCTGGTCGCGCGCGCTGCGCTCGATCAGGCGCGAGCCGAATCCGCGCCGCACCGGGGCCGTCACCGGCGGTCCGCCGATCTCGGTCCAGATCAGCCGCAGCCGCGGCTTGGGTGCCTCCGTGATGACCTCCCAGTCCAGCGTCACCCGGCCGGTCTCGCTCGACAGCGCGCCGTACTTCGCGGCGTTGGTGGCGATCTCGTGCACGATCATCGACAGCACCACGGCGAGCCGCGGCGACAGCGGCACGGCGGGACCGGACAAGCGGATGCGGTCGGGATTGCTCAACAGGAACGGCTGAAGCGCGCGAGCGATCACGTCCCGCAGCTCCGAGCCCGCCCATTTCTCCTGGCTCAGCAGATTGTGGGCTTCGGCCAGCGCACTGAGCCGTCCCTCGAACTTCGTCCGCTCGTCGCGGCTGGCGCTGCGGAAGGTCTGCACCGCGATCGCCTGCATGAGGGCCAGCGTGTTCTTGACGCGATGGTTGAGCTCATCGATCAGGAGATTGTGCAGCATCTCGCCGCGCGCGATCGTGGTCGCCATCCTGACCGCGAAGGTCAGGCCGGTCAGCAGCAGGATGCCGCCAATCAGGCTGGTGATGGCGACATTGCGCCAGAGCGGCGCGACCAGCGAGCTCTCGGCGACCCCGGCCACGACCGTCCAGCCGGTCAGGTGCGATCTGGTGAAGGCGGTGGAGAGCGCGACCCCGTCGAGCGAAACGGTCGACAGGGCTGCTTCAGAGGAGCGAGACATCGCATCAAAGAGCGCGCCGGAAGCCTGCTTGCCGATCGTCTCGCCCGGGTTCGGCACACGCGCGAACACGGTGCCCTTGGTATCGAGCAGAGACACCGTCCAGAACTGGTCGGGCCGCTGCTTCTCCACAAGTTCCTGGAAGATGCGGATCGGTGGGCTGAAGGCGAGGTCGTAGATCACCTCGCCGTCGCGAAATACCGGGACCTCGACGGTGAGCACCTGCCGCCCATTGATCGCGCCGGTGAACAGATCGGAATATTGCGGCGACCTCGTCGCGAACACCCTTTCGATGATCTCGATATGCCCGCGGCGCGGCAGGCTTGCGGTGTCTTCCGTGGCCGAGGAAAACAACAGCCGGCCCTTGCGGTCGGAGATCAACACCAGACCGCCTTTGCCATACTGCTCGACGAAGCCGAGCGCGATGCGGCGGAAGTTCTCGAAGTCGTCGTTGCGCAGCGAATTCGTCAGTGCCAGCACCTGCAAGCCCCCGGTCATCCGCTGCACTTCGGAATCCAGTACAAGGCGCATGCTGCGCACGTTCTCCAGCACGCGGCGGGTCGCATCGTTGCGGTCCTGCTTGTAATTGTAGAAGACGATGCCGACCGCGAAGACGATCAGCGGCAACATCGTCCCCGTGACCAGGAGAGCGAGCCGGACGGGCAGGGTGAGCTTGGACAAACGTGGATATCCCGGCGCCGGCGCGACGGCGCCGGACGGACGAAGCATAAAGGAGCAGGGCCATTGTGCCACTGCACAATTGGTCATGGACCGTATCCCCTGCGGCCCTCTGCAGGAGGGACGAAGAGGTGGCGGTTGCACTGCAATAGATGGCGTGAGCGCGGTCCTGCGTCGAACTGTATCAGCGGCGGGCTCGTCATTGCCCGGACCACACGTCGGAATTTGGCTTCCGTCCCGACGCAGTTTTTCATACCCTTCCCGAACGCCGGCCCTAGACCGGCTGCGCTCACACCCCGGCGACAGGGGCGGAGCATCAAAGGGAGGGGAGACGATGAAGCGAAGGTCATTTCTCGCTGGTATCGGGGCGACCACTGCGGCGGCTGCGATCGGCATGCCGTCGATCCTCAGGGCGCAAACGCCGGTCACGCTGAACGGCGCGGTCCAGTTCAACGACGACCACGCCTTCAACCGGGCACTGCTCCGGTTCGAGGAATTGGTGAAGAAGTATTACGGCAAACCCGTCAACTTCACCCTGCACCGGAACTCTTCGCTCGGCCTCGAGAAGCAATATTTCGAGTACATGTCGCAGGGCAAGGCGGTCGATTACGGCATCGTCTCGCCGGCGCACATGTCGACCTTCGCCAAGGCGGCCCCGTTCATCGATGCGCCCTTCGTGTTCAAGGGCATCGAGCACATGAACAAGGTCGTCGAGGCCAATATCCTGGCGCCGGTCGCCGATGAGGTCGCGGCGAAGGCCGAGGTCGTTTTGATCGGTTACGCCGGCGGCGGCATCCGCAATATCTTCGCCAACAAGCCGCTGAAGAATCTCGCCGATCTCAAGGGCCTCAAGGTTCGCGTGCAGGGCGCGCCGATCTGGTCGAAGACCTTCGCGGCGGTCGGCATGAGCCCGACGGTGATCGCCTATAACGAAGTCTACAATGCGATCCAGAACGGGGTGATATCGGCCGGCGAGAACGAAGCGGCCGGCGTCGAGGCGATGAAGTTCTATGAAGTCGCCCCGCATCTCAACCTGACCCAGCACGCCGTATCGATCCGGCCGATCTGCTTCTCGGTGAAGACGCTGAAGACCCTGCCGAAGGATCTGCAGGACGCGATCATGAAGGCGGGCAAGGAGGCCGGCGATTACGGCCGTCAGCTCGAATCGAGCGAAGAGGTGGTCAAGCTCGACACGCTCGAGAAGGCCGGCAAGCTCAAGCGCGTTCCCTTCGAGGAGCGCGACGCCATGAAGAAGCTCGCCGACCCCGTCATGGCCGCGTACGCCAAGGAAATCGGCGCGGAAGGCATTTTCGAGAAGATCAACGTCGTCTGAGGTCGTTTTCGCCGCCGACATCATTCCGGGCAGGCCCCGCTTCCTGCCCGGACTTGGCGGATGCGCTGCCGTACGGAGCCCGAATGTCTGACATGCCCGTCCCGTCCACACCGTCGCTGTGGCGTCGCGTCACGGCGGCCTATGCGAAATTGCTCGAATTTCTGCTGGCCGCCTGTGTCGGCATCCTGGTCATCCCGGTCACGCTGCAGATCATCTCGCGCTACACGCCTTTTATCCCGTCCTATATCTGGACCGAGGAAATGGCGCGGTTCCTGTTCATCTGGACGATCATGATCGGGGCCATGGTCGGTGTGCGGGAGGCGCAGCATTTCGAGGTCGACGTGTGGCCGGACCTGTCGCGGCGGTCGGAGGCTGCGGTGCGAATTCTCGCTCGGCTCGGCGTGCTGGCCCTGGCGCTTGTGTTCGTATTGGCTGGTATCGAGTTCACCCGCTTCGCCTGGAACAGGACGTCGGAGCTGGCCGATCTGCCGCTTTGGCTGATTCACGTCGCCTGGCCTGTGGCCGGCGTGACGTGGATTGTGTTCGCGGGTGAACAGATCATTGATGAAGTGCGCGTTCTGGTTGGGGCAAAGTGATGGGCAATGTGCTTTCCGCCGGACAGGCCGCGATGGTGCTGTTCGGGGTCTTCATCGGCCTGCTCATCGTGCGCGTGCCGGTCGCCTTCGCGCTCGGCCTTGCTTGCGTGCCGATCCTGCTGATCGAGCCGCGCTTGTCGCTGATGATGCTCGCGCAGGAAACTTTCAACGCCTACAATTCATTCATCCTGCTCGCGGTGCCGTTCTTCCTGCTGACGGCCAACCTGATGAGCATCGGCGGCATCACCGACCGCCTGGTTTCGCTGTCGCGCTCGATGGTCGGGCACTGGCCGGGATCCCTGGCGCAGATCAACGTCGTGCTGTCGGTGTTCTTTGCCGGCATCTCCGGCTCCTCCACGGCAGATGCGGCGAGCCAGTCCAAGATCTTCATCGATGCGCAAACCAAGGAGGGTTACGACCTCTCGTTCTCCATCGCCATCACCGCGGTCTCCGCGGTGCTTGCAGTCATCATCCCGCCGTCGATCCTCATGATCGTCTGGGGCGGGCTGATCTCGACCTCGATCGCGGCGATGTATCTGGCCGGCATCGTGCCGGGCCTGTTGATCGCGGGCGCGCAGATGGCGACGGTGCACGTCTATGCCGTGCGCCGCGGCTATCCGACCTACCCGAAGGCAAGCTGGGTCGACATGCGATGCGCCATCTGGCGCTCGATACCGGCGATGATGACGCCGTTCATCATCGTCGGCGGCATTCTGCTCGGCTGGTTCACCGCGACCGAGTCGGCCTGCGTCGCGGTGCTCTATTCCGTCGTGCTGTCGGCGTTCTTCTACCGCGAGACGGGTCTACGCGAATTGTACAAGGCGTTGCTCGACACCGGGCGCCTTGCCGGCGTGGCGCTGTTCTGCGTCGGGACCGCGAGCGCGTTCGGCTGGCTGCTGGCCTATTACAAGATCCCGCAAGAGCTGCTGGCCAACGTCTCGACATGGGGGATGGGCACCGTCACCGCCGGCTTCTTCATCGCCTTCTGCTTTCTGGTGGTGGGCTGCTTCCTGGACGCCATCCCGGCCATCATCATCGTCGGCACCGTGCTGGAGCCGCTGGCCAAGTCGGTCGATCTCCATCCGGTCCAGTTCGCGATCATTTCCATCGTCTCGCTGGCCTTCGGGCTGGTTACGCCGCCGTATGGTCTATGTTTGATGATCGCCTGTTCGATCGCAGGCGTACGGCTGCGCTATGCGCTGAAGGACACGGTGATCATGCTGATCCCTATGCTGCTCGTGCTGGCCGCCGTCATCATCTGGCCGAGCGTGTCGCTGTTTCTGCCGCGCCTGATTGTGCCCGAAATGCTCAAATGAGTGCGCCCCAGCGGCCGGCGGCCGCGGGGGCGATTTGGCTGGTCAGAGATTGCTCTCGGTGATCGCCGCGTAGACCATGCTGCGCAGCTCGCGCCGGATCGGGTAGGCGCTCGATGGCAGCACCTGCGTCATGAAGATGGCGATCAGCTCTTCGGCCGGGTCGATCCAGAACGAGGTCGTGGCCGCGCCGCCCCAATTGTATTCGCCCGGGCTGCCGGCGATCAGCGTCTCGGCCGGGCGCATGGTCACGGCGAAGCCGAGGCCGAAGCCGATGCCGTTATAGGCAGCTTCCGAGAACAGCGAACGTGACACCTCCGGCAGGGCGCGTCCGCCCGGAATATGGTTGCTCGTCATCAGCGCCAGCGTTTTCGGCCCGATCAGCCTGACGCCGCCGAGCTCGCCGCCGTTGAGCAGCGCGCGGCAGAAGGTGAGATAATCTGCGACTGTGGAGCACAGGCCGCCGCCGCCCGAGATGAAGGAGGGTGGCGACAGGAAAGAACTCGTCGTCGGGTCGTCCTGCAAAGTCAGCCCCTCGCGCCGCTGGCCGGCATGGAAGGTCATGCCGCCGCCGGGATCGGCGGAATAGCAGGCGGCGAAGCGATGCGCCTTCGAGGCCGGCACGTGGAAGTCGGTGTCGGTCATGCCGAGCGGATCGAGAATACGCGTTTTGAGGAACTGCTCGAACGGCATTCCCGAGATCTTGCCGACGAGATAGCCGAGCACGTCGGTTGCGACCGAGTAGTTCCAGGCATCGCCCGGCGAAAACTCCAGCGGGATCTTGGCCAGGCTCTCGATCATGGTCTGGAGCGTGCCCGACTTCTCGACCTCACCGATCTTCTCGGCGCGGTAGGCGGCATCGACATTGGAGCGCTGCTGGAAGCCGTAGGTGAGGCCGGCGGTGTGGCGCAAGAGGTCGACGATCAGCATCGGCCGGGACGGCGGCCGGGTCAGGAAGGCCGGATAGGTGCCGGCGACGAACACGCCGAGATCCTTCCATTCCGGAATGTATTTGGCCACGGGCTCGTCGATCGCGACGAGGCCCTGCTCCACCAGCATCATGAAGGCCACGCTGGTGAGCGGCTTGGTCATGGAATAGATGCGGTAGATGGTGTCGTCCTTGACCGGCAGCTTGCGCTCGACATCGGCAAAGCCCTGAACCGAGCTGTGCGCGACCTTGCCACGGCGATAGACCAGCAGATGCCCGCCGGGGAAGCGGCCGGCATCGATGTAGCGGCTCTTCAGATGCGCATCCACGCGGTCGAGTCCGGCCTTGGACATGCCCACGGATTCGGGCGAAGCAGGAGTAGGGGCGAGCATCGGTTCCTCCGGGGCAGTTTTCTCAGGCGTTGATAGCCGAAATGGCGGCCTCATTCCAAGTGCGGTCGCGCTTAACGCGAGCCTGCTCGCTGGTGTAGGCTGCAACCCTGGAATGCTCCAAGGGGTCGAAGGATTCCTGGGGGCCAACGAGAAAAACCAGGGGTAAACGCACCATGACCCAGTTCAACGAGACCGAACTCACCGACGCCGTCGTTAGGAGCTTCGATCAGACGCCGAACCCGCGCGCAAAATTCCTGCTCCAGGAATTGGTGAAGTCGCTGCACGATTACGTGAGCAAGACCGGCCTCACCTTCGAGGAGTGGGAATACGCCATCGACTTCCTGACCCGCACCGGGCAGAAGTGCACCGACACGCGGCAGGAGTTCATCCTGCTTTCGGACGTGCTCGGTGTCTCCATGCTGGTCGATGCCGTCAACCATCGCGACCGCGAGGGCGCGACACAGACCACCGTGCTCGGCCCGTTCTATGTCGGCGAGCACAAGGTGACCGCTCACGGCACGGACATCTCACCGAATAACCAGACCGGCGAGCGGATGTTCGTGCAGAGCCGCGTCACCGATCTCAAAGGCAAGCCGCTCGCGGGCGTGCCCGTCGACGTCTGGCACGCCGATGATGACGGCTCCTACGATTCCCAGAAGCCGAACTACGACGAGGTCGGCGCTTCCGCGCGGGCGCGTTTCATTACCGACGAGGACGGCCGCTTCTTCTTCCGCACCATCCTGCCGTGCAGCTATCCGATCCCGACCGACGGCCCTGTCGGCGAAATGATCGTGCAGACCAAGCGGCATCCGATGCGCCCGGCACATGTGCACTTCCTGGTCAATGCGAAGGGCTACGAGCCGCTGATCACTCACGTCTTCATGGACGGCGACAAATATCTGGATTCCGACGTCGTGTTCGGCGTCAAGGACGACCTCATCGCCAAAGTCGAGCCGCGCAACGACGCCGTGCTGCCCGACGGCACTAAGGCGAACGGGAAGTGGCACCTGATGAGTTACGAATTCCACCTCAAGCCGGGCGGTGGCATGGCGCCAAAGCCGCTGGGAACGAAGGCGACCGAGACAGCGTGACGATCGCGGAGCGCGCGCAGCTGCTCAGTTTCCGATATAGGCTGCCAGCTCCTCGGGCGTGCCCTTGGGAAAGGCTTCCTTCAGAAAGTCGAGGAAGGCGGAGACGCGTGCGCTCAACAAGCGCCGCGACGGGTAGAGCGTCCACAGCGTGATCTCAGGTGCGTCGACATCGCCCCAATGGATCAACGTGCCGGCGGCTAGATCTTGACTGACGAGCGACAATGGAAGGCGTCCTGCGCCGACGCCCGCCCTGACCGCGTCGCGGACCATAACCAGTGAGGACAAGCGAAGCACAGGATCGACTGCAAAGCGCGATCGTCCGGCCGGCCTCGTCACCTCCCAGGCGAGGCTCTGGTCACTCGCGCCACGGATGACGGCGGGCACAGCAGACTTGCCCGCCGGTCGTTTCAGACTGGGGCTGGCCACGACCACCAGCCGGTCGCGCAGGAAGATGCGACCGACGAGACTTTCATCCGGATCGGGACTCACGCGAATGACGAGGTCATAACCTTCCTCGACCATGTCGACGGCCCGGTCTTCCGTCGTCACTTCCAGCCGGACGTCAGGGTATTTCAGGGCGAAGGCGGCAGCTAACTTCCCCATCGCGATCTGCGAGAACAACAACGGTGCACTCACGCGCAACCTGCCGCGCGGCCTGTCTCCGCCGGAAGCGATCGCTGCTGCCGTTTCGTCGAGCTCGGTCAGCAAAGTCCCGGTGCGCTCGTAAAGCGCGCGTCCTTCCTGGGTGAGCTTCAGGACGCGCGCACCCCGCTCGAACAGGCGCAGATCGAGTGCCGCTTCCAGCTCCGCGACCCGGCGGGACAGGGTGGCTTTCGGACGTCCGGCAGCTCGCGCGGCGCGTCCGAACCCTCCATGGCGGGCGACAAGATTGAAATCAGCCAGGGCAAGCAGGTCCATATGTTCCACCAGTGAGACAGTCCGTCCAAATATACCGTCTATCGGTCCGAATGTGGATCACTAATTTCCGAGGTGTCTTCTGACACCAACCCGGAGTGATCCCCATGACCATCCTCGTTACCGGTGCCACCGGCACCGTCGGCCGCCACGTCATCGAACAGCTCGTCAATCGCGGTGCCGATGTGCGTGCTCTCGTCCGCGATCCCGCGAAGGCGAACCTCCCTGCAGAGGTTGCAGTCGTGCAGGGCGTCCTCCTCGACGTCGACGCGTTGCGCGGCGCCTTCACTGGCGTCTCCACCCTGTTCCTGCTCAACGGAGGCGTCGCGGATGAATTCACCCAGGCGTTGGTCGCGCTCAATCTGGCGCGCGATGCCGGCGTCGAGCGAGTCGTCTACCTGTCGGTGATCCATAGCGATCGCTACGTCAACGTGCCGCACTTTGCCGGCAAGTTCGGTGTCGAACGCATGATCGAGCAGATGGGCTTCAACGCCACCATCCTGCGCCCGGCCTATTTCATGAACAACGATCTCACGATCAAGGACGTGGCGCTCGGTTATGGCGTCTACCCGATGCCGATCGGCAGCAAGGGCATCGCGATGATCGACGCACGCGACATCGGCGAGGTCGCCGCAATCGAACTCATCCGTCGCGAGCAGGCTGCCACAGCGCTCCCGTTCACTCGCATCAACCTCGTCGGTCCCGATGAGCTGACCGGTGCGAAGGCCGCCGCCGTCTGGTCCGAGGTGCTGGGGCGCACGATCGCCTATCCCGGCGACGACACCGCCGGCTTCGAAAAGAATCTGAGGCAGTTCATGCCGGGCTGGATGGCCTTCGACATGCGGCTGATGAGCGAACGCTTTCTCACCGACGGCATGCTTCCCGAGCCGGGCGACGTCGAGCGCCTGACCACGCTGCTGGGCCGGCCTTTGCGCTGCTATCGCGACTTCGTCTCCGAAGTCGCGGCCCCGGCGTAACTCATTCCGCAATCCCGACAACAAAGGAGTCCTAGAATGATCTATTCGACCGCTACCGTTTTAGTGAATCCGGAAGGCGAAGCGCCTTTGACCCGCGCTCAGATCTGGCAAGGCCTGGTTCTAAAGGCCCGCGACGCCCGCCTGTTCCTTCCGCCCAAGCTCTGTACCCGCTGCGAGGTCGTGGAGGAAAGCGCGACGCACATCGTGCGTGAAGCCACGATCGCCGGCGACGATCTGCGCGAGATCATTAGCTTCGAGCCGGAGCACAAGGTGACCTTCTTCCAGGCCGCGGGTCCACGCGAAGGCGCGATCATCAACGAGCTCTTCGAAGACGAAACGGGGGCGCTGCAATTGCGTTTCTATTGCTACACCGGCCTGCGCGGCAAGTCGCCGTTCGGGCCCGAAGAGCAGGCCGAGCAGGCCAAGTTCGACAGCGACGAGGGCTACAGGGCCGCTCTGCTGTCGACGCTGAAACGGACCCGCGAGCTGCTCGCGGAAGGCAAGCTCTGACCATCACAACGACCATCTACGGGCGGGGCCGCCTTTTCGGAGGTGGCCCCGCATTCGGAGTCCATGGGCGATCGCGCCACTCCTCAGCGCGCGTGCAGCAGCGCCAGCAGCACCACGACCGCGCAGGCGAGTGCGGCGGATGTCAGCTTCCAGAACATCAACGGGCTGCGCTCCAGTAGCGGCGTGAACCGCGTATCGAGATAGGCCGGATTGGGCGTGCGGAGCTCGAAGACGAATTCCGAGAGATCCTCGTGCCGCTTGTACGGATCGGGATGCAGCGCGCGCTTCAACGCACCATCGACCCAGGCCGGCACGTTGCGGTCGTCGTCGGCCGGGCGATATTGAAGCTTCCGCACGTCCGCCTTGCGGCGGATTTTGGCGACCTGGGTGCCGTAGGGCAGCTTGCCCGTCAGCATCTGGTAGCAGATCACGGCCAGCGAAAACATGTCGGAGCGGGGCGATCCGCCCTGGCCGAGAAAATACTCCGGCGCGGTGTACTGGACCGTTCCCAGGATATCGTCAGCATCGTCCCCAGGCGCGGCCTCCGCGACGCCGGCGACCCTGACCGATCCGAAGTCGATGATCTTGGCGGTGCCTGTCTTGTCGATCAGGATGTTGTCGGGCCTGAGATCCTGATGCAGCATCTCCATGCGGTGAAAGGCGCGCAGGCCCGCGGCGATCTGCTCGATGATGCCGCGGACGGTTTCGAGATCGGGGCGGGGATTGTCGGTCATCCACTGCTTCAGGGTCTGGCCCTCGACGTACTCGGTCGCAACGTAGAGGTAGCTGCGCCGCTTCGACTGTGACAGCGGCTTGAGGACGTGGGGACTGTCGATCCGGCGCGCGATCCACTCCTCCATCAGGAAGCGCTTGAGATAGGCGGCATTGTCGCGCAAATCGACCGACGGCAGCTTGAGCGCGACCGGCTCCTCGGTCTCCACATCGACGGCGAGATAGATGTGGCTACGGCTGCTGCCGTGAATCTCGCGAACGATCCGGTAGCCGTCGAAGATCGCGCGCGGCTCCGGCAGCGGGGGCAGCGGCAATTGCGAGGTCTGACTGAAGATGCCGGCCGGCTCGCGCTGGGGCACCGCATCGATGCGCAGGATCTGGACCGTGATGTTGTCGTCGCTGCCGCGCCGGTAGGCTTCCTCGACGATCGCCTTCGCCGCGCCGTCGAGCTCGGCTGCATGCTCGTTCAGTGCGCTCGTGACGAAGCGCGCGTCCACGAATTCATAGGCGCCGTCGGTCGTCAGCAGGAAGGTGTCGCCGGCCTCTATCTCCAAAGCCTGGTAGTCGATCTCGAGCTGCGGATTGATGCCGAGCGCGCGGCCGAGATAGGTCTGCTCCGAGGAGACGATGATGCGGTGGTCGTCGGTGAGCTGCTCGAGCGCCTTGCCGGCGACGCGATAGACGCGGCAATCGCCGACATGGAAGATGTGCGCGGTGGTCGCCTTGATGACCATGGCGCTGAGCGTGCAGACATAGCCCTTGTCGCGATCATAGGCGTATTGGCTTTTGCGCGTCTGCGCATGCAGCCAGGAATTGGTCGCGTCCAGCACGCGGCGGGCGGACGTCTTCACCGTCCAGGATTCCGACGTGCAGTAGTAATCCATCAGGAAGCTCTTGACCGCCGACTCGCTGGCGATCTGGCTCACCGTGCTGGAGGAGATGCCGTCGGCGAGGACCGCGGCAATGCCCTTCAGGCTGAGCAGCGGCTCCTCGGGAATGAGGACGCCGTGAAAGTCCTGGTTGATGGGCTTGCGGCCCTTGTCGGAATGCTGGCCGACCGAAATCGAGAGACCGGGGCTCATCGTCATCACCAGGAGAGAGGAGCCTCACCCTGGCTGGGCGAGGCTCCTCTGTCGAGACGTGTTTGATCAGGCCGCAACGCGGGGCTTCGCGACCTTGTCGACCTGGCGCTTCGGCTTGGTCATGACGTGCGTCGCGTAGAGAGTCATGCCGGTGAAGGCAAGGCCGCCGACGAGGTTGCCGAGCACGGTCGGGATCTCGTTCCAGATCAGATAGTCCATGATCGAGAACTTCGCACCGAGCAGCAGGCCCGACGGGAACAGGAACATGTTCACGACGGAATGCTCGAACACCATGTAGAAGAACACCAGGATCGGCATCCACATCGCGATGACCTTTCCGGGCACCGAGGTCGAGATCATCGCGCCGACGACGCCGGTCGAGACCATCCAGTTGCAGAGCATGCCGCGCATGAACAGCGTTGCCATGCCGGCCGCACCGTGCTCGGCGTACCCGAGCGTGCGGCTTTCGCCGATGATTCCGATGGCGGTGCCGACCTTGTCGGGAGCCTGGGTGAAGCCGAACGTCGTGACGAAGGCCATCATGAAGGCGACGGTGAAGGCGCCGGCGAAATTGCCGACGAACCCAGGCCCCAGTTGCGCAGCACGCCGCCGAGCGTGACGCCGGGGCGTTTGTCGATCAGGGCGAGCGGCGAGAGCACGAACACGCCGGTCAGGAGATCGAAGCCCAGCAGGTACAGCATCACGAAGCCGACCGGAAACAGGAGCGCGCCGACCAGCGGCTGGCCGGTGTTGACGTTGATCGTCACGGCGAACCATGCCGCGAGCGTGAGGATGGCGCCGGCCATGTAGGCGCGGATGATGGTATCCCGGGTGGACATAAAGATCTTGGACTCGCCTGCATCCACCATCTTGGTGACGAATTCCGAAGGCGCGAGATACGACATCAATGGATCCTTTTGCTTCGAAGTGAGATCGACACTCTCTCGCGAGAGAGCGCGGCTGAACGTCTTGGGCCGTGCGCGCCGGCCTGCCGCGCACGAGAGCTATGGAGAGTTGGAAGCCATGAATCGCGTCACGAGGACTTCAGCCCGAAAGGGCCGCGAGCACTTGAGCTTCCGGAATGCAGCCGCCAGAGGCTGCAACAATGCGGCAAGCCGCCGTCGTCGTTGACACCTCAACAGAAGCAAGTTGCGTGCCGCCTTCGCCTTTCAGAAAAGTCTAGGGAGATCAGTATGATGGGTCACGCCACGATTTTCGCGGACGTGATCCCCGGTCTTTTGATTGAGCTGTTGCACAACCTTTGTGCGGCGCGCAAAGATTGAGCAGCGCGCAAATTTCGGATGCGAGATGCCCCTGCGGCAAGCCGCCACAGCTCCGATAATTGTTTGATCGGATTGATTTTTGTGCGTCGTCGGGCTTGGCACGAAGCTTGAATAGTTCCAGCCGACGCCATTGAAGCCGTCCCGCGAGACTTCTCATCCGACTTGCCGACGCCACCAGACGGGGGTCTCCCCCGTCGTGCGTTCGCATGCGCCGAAGACGGCGCCGCCGGACGGACGGGCTGCTCGTGTGCACTGACGCCAATCAATTCTGCAACGATGCAAAGGACGACACTGCCTATGACCAAGCGCACCCGCCGGCCCTCGGAATCGACTGGCCTGAGCCGCCGTCAATTGATGAAAGCCACCGGTTCGACCGCCGCACTTCTCGCCGCAGCAAAACTGAATTTCCCCGCCGGCGCCTTCGCGCAGGACGCTGGCCCCGAAGTCAAGGGCGCCAAGCTCGGCTTCATCGCACTGAGCGACGCCGGCCCGCTCTTCGTGGCCAAGGACAAGGGCCTGTTCGCCAAATACGGCATGCCTGATGTCGACGTGCAGAAGCAGGCCTCCTGGGGCACCACGCGCGACAACCTCGTGCTCGGCTCCGAAGGCAACGGCATCGACGGCGCGCACATCCTCACTCCGATGCCGTATCTGATCTCGGCCGGCAAGGTGACGCAGAACAACCAGCCGACGCCGATGTACATCCTGGCGCGGCTCAATCTCGACAGCCAGTGCATCTCCGTCGCCAACGAATATGCCGATCTCAAGCTCGGCGTCGACGCAGCGCCCTTCAAGGCGGCGCTGGACAAGAAGAAGGCGTCCGGCAAGGCCGTGAAGGCGGCGATGACCTTTCCCGGCGGCACGCATGACCTCTGGATCCGCTATTGGCTCGCGGCCGGCGGCGTCGATCCCGACAAGGACATCGAGACCATCGTGGTGCCGCCGCCGCAAATGGTGGCCAACATGAAGGTCGGCACCATGGACTGCTTCTGTGTCGGCGAGCCCTGGAATCTGCAGCTGATCCATCAAAAGATCGGCTACACCGCTGTTAACACCGGCGAACTCTGGAACAAGCATCCGGAAAAATCATTCGGCATGCGCGCCGCCTTCGTCGACAAGTACCCCAAGGCAGCCAAGGCGCTGTTGATGGCGGTGATGGAGGCCCAGCAATGGGCCGACAAGGCCGAGAACAAGGCGGAGCTTGCCACCATCATGGGCAAGCGGCAGTGGATGAACTGCCCGGTCGAGGACGTGCTCGACCGCACCGCCGGCAAGTTCGACTACGGCATCCCCGGCAAGGTGGTCGAGAACTCGCCGCACATCATGAAGTATTGGCGCGACTTCGCCTCCTACCCCTTCCAGAGCCACGACCTCTGGTTTCTCACCGAGGACATCCGCTGGGGCAAGTACGAGGCCGGCTTCGATACCAAGGCGCTGATCGCCAAGGTCAATCGTGAGGACATGTGGCGCGATGCGGCCAAGACGCTTGGCGTCGCGGCTGCCGAGATCCCGACTTCGACCTCGCGTGGCAAGGAGATCTTCTTCGACGGCAAGGTGTTCGATCCCGAAAATCCGGCTGCCTATCTGAAATCGCTCGCGATCAAGCGCGTCGAAGTCTGATGGAGCCAGCGGCCGCCTCCGGGCGGCCGCATCGTCCTTTGCAGCCGGAGAGACATTGCGATGAACATGACTGCCGCCAAGATCGAGATTGAGACTACGACGCCCGCGGCCAGCGCCGCGCCGGTTGTCGCGCTAACGCCGAAGCGTCCGCCGCGCAGTGAAACCTACGCACGCATGGCGCGGGAGACGGCCGTGCGCGTTATCCCGCCGCTGGTCGTGATCGCGCTGCTGACGCTGGTATGGGAGCTGGTCTGCCGCCGCGCCGGCTCGGCGTTGCCGCCGCCGTCGAAAGTTTTCAGCGACACCAAAGAACTGATCCTCGATCCGTTCTTCGACCATGGCGGCATCGACAAGGGCCTATTCTGGCATCTATCCGCCAGCCTCCAGCGCGTCGCTTTCGGCTATTCGCTCTCGGCGATCGCCGGCATCGCGCTCGGCGTGCTGGTCGGGCAGTCGGTCTGGGCGATGCGCGGGCTCGATCCGCTGTTCCAGGTGCTGCGCACGATTCCGCCGCTGGCCTGGCTGCCGCTGTCGCTCGCGGCCTTCCGCGACGGCCAGCCCTCGGCGATCTTCGTCATCTTCATCACCTCGATCTGGCCGATCATCATCAACACCGCGGTCGGCATCCGCAACATCCCGCAGGATTACCGCAACGTCGCCGCGGTGGTGCAGCTCAATCCGCTGGAGTTCTTCTCCAAGATCATGATCCCGGCCGCCGCGCCCTACATCTTCACCGGCCTGCGCATCGGCATCGGCCTGTCCTGGCTCGCGATCGTCGCAGCCGAGATGCTGATCGGCGGCGTCGGCATCGGTTTCTTCATCTGGGACGCCTGGAACTCCTCGCATATCAGCGAGATCATCCTGGCGCTGTTCTATGTCGGCATCGTCGGCTTCGTGCTGGACCGCCTGATCGCGGGCCTCGGCAAGTTCGTCACCCGCGGCACTGCGCAGAATTGAAGGAGAGGGGCACATGACCGCCTATCTGAAGCTCGACCATATCGACAAGGTCTTCACCCGTGGCGCCGCCACCACGGAGGTGCTCAAGGAGATCAATCTCACGATCGAGAAGGGCGAATACGTCTCGATCATCGGCCATTCCGGTTGCGGCAAGTCGACCCTGCTCAACATCATCGCAGGCCTGACCAATGCCACCACCGGCGGCGTACTGCTGGAAAACCGCGAAGTGAACTCGCCGGGACCGGATCGTGCCGTGGTGTTCCAGAACCACAGCCTGTTGCCGTGGCTGACTGTCTACGAGAACGTTAAGCTCGGCGTCGACAAGGTCTTCGCCAGGACCAAATCCCGTGCCGAGCGCGATGCCTGGGTGATGCACAATCTCAACCTCGTGCAGATGGCCCATGCCAGGGACAAGCGTCCATCGGAGATTTCCGGCGGCATGAAGCAGCGCGTCGGCATCGCGCGGGCGCTGGCAATGGAGCCGAAGGTGCTGCTGCTGGACGAGCCGTTCGGCGCGCTCGATGCACTGACCCGCGCGCATCTGCAGGACTCCGTGATGGCGCTGCATCAGAAGCTCGGCAATACCATCCTGATGATCACCCATGACGTCGACGAGGCCGTGCTCCTCTCCGATCGCATCGTGATGATGACGAATGGGCCGAGCGCGCGCATCGGCGAGGTGTTGGACGTGCCGCTGGCGCGGCCGCGCAAGCGGCTCGAGCTTGCCACCAACACCACTTATCTGAAGTGCCGCCAGCGCGTGCTCGAATTCCTCTACGAACGTCACCGCTTCGTCGAGGCCGCGTAACGAAAGCGTTAACGCGCGTGCTCGCCCAAATAATCGACATACCGCTCAATCCTTGTGCGCCGCACAAGGATTGAGCGAATCGCAAATTTAGCGTGCGAACAAGCCCTGCCAAAGATTCGGGCGAGACGAATAACGTTCTGAAATCCCTGTATTTCCAGCGTGCGCGCAACTGGCACGGAAATTGAAATGTCTCTGCGCGACGCCAACGACGACGTCCCTCAACATCATCAATCAGCATCGTGAACTCGCCACCGGGGTGAAGCCTCGGAGCGCGCCCCCATGCGGGGCTGAGCCTGCAACGACGCAGCGGTGAGCCTGGAAGGGATATTCAATGACGAAGAATCCAACTTGGATTTCGGACTGGCGCCCCGAGGACGAGGCGTTCTGGAATGCGACCGGCAAGACGATCGCGCGACGCAACCTGATCTGGTCGATCGTGGCCGAGCATATCGGCTTTTCGGTCTGGCTGATCTGGAGCATCGTCACCACCAAGCTGCCTCAGGCGGGCTTCCACTACACCACCGACCAGCTGTTCCAGCTCGTCGCGGTGCCGGGCCTGATCGGCGCCCTGATGCGCTTTCCCTACACCTTCGCGGTGACGACGTTCGGCGGCCGAAACTGGACCATCTTCAGTGCGGCGATCCTGTTCATTCCGACGCTGTCGCTGGCCTATTTCGTGAGCCAGCCCGACACGCCGTTCTGGCTGATGCTGCTGATTGCCTCGACCGCCGGGCTCGGCGGCGGCAATTTCGCCTCCAGCATGACCAACATCTCCTTCTTCTTCCCCGACCGGATGAAGGGGTGGGCGCTCGGCCTCAACGCCGCCGGCGGCAATATCGGTGTCTCCAGCGTACAGCTGTTGACCCCGATCCTGATGACGCTGGCCGTCTTCAACCTGTTCCAGGCGACGCCCGTCGACGGCATCTTCCTCCAGAATGCCGGCCTGATGTGGGTGCTGCCGATCGCGATCGCCGTGTTCGGCGCGGTGTTCTTCATGAACAACCTCACCACGGCGAAGTCCTCGGTGAAGAACCAGCTCGCGATCGTCAAGCGCAAGCACACCTGGATCATGGCGAATCTCTATATCGGCACGTTCGGATCCTTCATCGGCTACTCCGCCGCGTTCCCGCTGCTGCTTAAGACGCAGTTCCCGAGTGTGACGATCTCGATCGCCTTCCTCGGCCCGCTGGTCGGCTCGCTGTCGCGTCCGCTCGGCGGCTGGCTTGCCGACAAGATCGGCGGCTCGATCATCACCTTCTGGAATTTCATTGTGATGGCGGGCGCCACCGTCGGCGCGCTCTACTTCGTCGGGCAGAAGGATTTCATCGGCTTCCTGTCGATGTTCCTGATCCTGTTCGTGACGACGGGCATCGGCAACGGCTCGACCTACCGCATGATCCCCTCGATCTTCCGCGAGGAGAACCTGTTCAAGGTGCGTGGCAAGGGCGATGCGGCGCGCGCGCTGGCGCTGAAGACGGCGAGCATCGAGAGCGGCGCGGCAGTCGGCTTCATTGGCGCGATCGGGGCGGTCGGCGGCTATCTGATCCCGACCGGGTTCGGCAAGTCGATCGCCATGACAGGCGGACCGCAGCTCGCGCTCGCGATCTATCTCGGCTTCTACGCCTCCTGTCTCGCCCTGACCTGGTGGTTCTACCTGCGTCGCAGCCCGCAGGGCGAAGGCGCCTCCAGCCTTGCCGGGGCGCGAGTCTGACACTTGGCACGAATGTCGCTTCTCCCCGTACGCGGGGAGAAGTCCCTCTGATGACGTTTGACCCATGAACCTTGTCCGCAACGGCGCGGACGAAGGCAGACCGAAACAGACAGGAAACATCATGACTTCAGAACAGATCGCCCTCATCCAGCAGAGCTTCTCCAAGGTCGCGCCGATATCCGAGCAGGCCGCGGTGCTGTTCTACGATCGCCTGTTCGAGGTGGCGCCGTCCGTGCGCGCTATGTTTCCCGAGGACATGACCGAGCAGCGCAAGAAGCTGATGGGCATGCTCGCCGCCGTGGTCGGCGGCCTGTCGAATCTGGACTCGATTCTTCCCGCGGCCTCTGCGCTCGCCAAGCGCCACGTCGCCTACGGCGCCACGGCCGAGCACTACCCCGTGGTTGGGGCGACCTTGCTGTGGACCCTGGAGAAGGGGCTTGGCGAGGCCTGGACGCCCGAACTCGCAAAGGCCTGGACCGACGCCTACGGCGTGCTGTCCGGCTACATGATGTCCGAGGCCTACGGCGCGCAGCCGCAGGCCGCTGAATAGGAGATGCCTCGTGAGTGAACCGCTCGTCATCGTCGGTAACGGTATGGCGGCCGCGCGCCTGGTCGACGAGCTCGCCAAGACCGCGCTCGGCCGCTACGCGGTCGCCGTGATCGGCGAAGAGCCGCGGCTCGCTTACAACCGCGTGCTGCTCTCCTCCGTGCTGGCCGGCGAAACTGGGTCGCACGAGATCGAGCTGCGCCCGGCCGATTGGTGGCGCCACCGCGGCGTCACGGTGCGCTATGGCTATCGCGTCACCGAGATCGACACCGGCCGCCGCGAGCTCAAGATCGCGGGCGAGGAGAGCATGGAATATTCCAAGCTCGTGCTCGCCACGGGATCGACACCGCTGCGACTCAACGTGCCGGGCGCGGACCTTGCCGGCGTGCACACGTTTCGCGATACGCGCGACGTCGATCTGCTGCTGACGCTCGCCGCCGCGAAGAAGCGCGTCGTCGTGGTCGGCGGCGGCCTGCTCGGCCTGGAAGCCGCCTACGGCCTCGCCAAGGCCGGCGCGCCCGTCACCCTGCTGCATCTGATGGACCGGCTGATGGAGCGTCAGCTCGATGGGCCGGCCGCCGATCTGCTCAAGACGTTGGTCGAGCGCAAGGGCATCCGCATCCAGCTCAACGCCTCCACCGCCCGCATTCATGGCGATGGCCACGTCGAGGCAGTCGAGCTCGCCGATGGCAGCCGCATCGAGGCCGACGCTGTGATCTTCGCGGCAGGCATCAAGCCGAACGTTGCGCTTGCGAAAGAGGCGGGGATCGCGGTCAACCGCGGTGTCGTCGTCAACGACGTGATGCAGACCTCCTCATCGGATATCTTCGCGCTCGGCGAATGCGCCGAGCATCACGGCACCTGCTATGGCCTGGTCGAGCCGGCCTATGAGCAGGCGCGCGTGCTGGCGCGGCATCTGGCCGGCCGGCCCGCGGCCTATCAGGGAAGCGTGGTCTCGACCAATCTCAAGGTCTCCGGCGTCAGCGTATTCTCGGCGGGCGACTTCATGGGCGGGGAGGGCAGCGAGAGCCTGGTGCTGTCAGACCGCAGGCGCGGCACCTACAAGAAGCTCGTGATCGCCGACGGACGGCTCGCCGGCGCGGTGCTGATCGGCGATACCGTCGATGCGCTCTGGTACCTCGAACTGATCCGCAATCGCGACAAGGTCGCGGCGATCCGCACTGACATGATGTTCGGCCGCGCGTTGGCGCGTCCTTCCAAAGCGGCTTGATAGAGGCGGCTTGAGACAAGGCAGCTCGATATGACGGCGATCGATCCCACCCTCCGCGCCACCAAGACGACCTGTCCCTATTGCGGCGTCGGCTGCGGCGTGCTGGCGACGCCTGACGGCACGGGCGGGGCGGCCATCGCCGGCGACCCTGATCATCCCGCCAATTTCGGCCGGCTGTGCTCCAAGGGCTCCGCGCTCGGCGAGACCGTCGGACTGGAAGGTCGTCTGCTTTATCCGATGATCCGCTGCAAGGGCGTGCTGGAGCGCGTCGCCTGGAGCGACGCGCTCGACCACGTCGCGCAGCGCATGCAGCATATCGTGGCGCGCGACGGCGCCGACGCCGTTGCGTTCTATCTCTCCGGTCAATTGCTGACCGAGGACTATTACATTGCCAACAAGCTGATGAAGGGCTTCGTCGGCACCGCCAATGTCGACACCAATTCGCGCCTCTGCATGTCGTCCTCGGTCGCCGGCCATCGTCGCGCCTTCGGCGCCGACACGGTACCCGGCTGCTATGAGGATCTCGACGAGGCCGACCTGCTGGTCTTCGTCGGCTCGAACGCAGCCTGGTGTCACCCGGTTCTGTTCCAGCGCATGCTGAAGAACCGTGGCGAGCGCGGCGCGCGAATGGTCGTGATCGATCCGCGCCGCACCGACACGGCCGATGAGGTCGATCTGTTCCTTGGGCTCAAGCCTGGCACCGACACCGCGTTGTTCTCCGGCCTGTTCGTCCATCTCGCTGACAATGGCGCGCTGGATCAGGACTACATCGCGAACAACACGTCTGGCTTCGACGACGCGCTGGCGCGCGCGCGCGGCATCGCCGGCAGCATCGGTGCGACCGCGCTGGCGACGGGCTTGTCCGAGCAGGACGTTGCGGCCTTCTTCAGGATGTTCCGCGACACGCCGCGGGTCGTCACGCTCTATTCGCAGGGCGTCAACCAATCGGCACAGGGCACCGACAAGGTCAATGCCATCCTGAATTGCCATCTCGCGACGGGGCGCATCGGCAAGCCCGGCGCTTCGCCGTTCTCGCTGACCGGCCAGCCCAATGCGATGGGCGGCCGCGAGGTCGGCGGCCTCGCGAACATGCTCGCCGCCCATATGGGCTTCACGCCGCCCGACATCGATCGCGTCCGGCGCTTTTGGAAGGCGCCGCGCATTGCGACCCATGAAGGGTTGAAGGCGGTGCAATTGTTCGAGGCGATCAACCGCGGCGAGGTCAAAGCGCTCTGGGTGATGGGCACCAACCCGGCGGTGTCACTGCCCGATGCCGATTTCGTGCGCGAGGCGCTGAAGAAGCTCGAGCTGTTCGTTGTCTCGGAAAACGTGCTCTCCAACGACACGGTGTACGCGGGCCCGCATGTGCTGCTGCCGGCGCTGGCCTGGGGCGAGAAGTCGGGCACGGTGACCAATTCCGAACGCCGGATCTCGCGCCAGCGCTCGTTCCTGCCGGCGCCGGGCGAGGCGCGCCCTGACTGGTGGATCCTCAGCGAGACCGCCAAGCGCCTCGGCTTCGGCGACAGTTTTAACTACAAATCCGCCGCCGAGATATTCCGCGAGCATGCATCGCTCTCGGCCTTCGAGAACGATGGCAGCCGCGACTTCGACATTGGCGCTCTGACCTCGCTGTCCGACGAAGCTTTCGATGCCCTGAAGCCGGTGCAATGGCCGGCGCGCGAAGGCGGCGAGCCCGGCGCGCGCTTCTTCGCGCAAGGCGGTTTCTTCACCAATGACGGCAAGGGCCGATTCATTGCGCCGGAGGTGCCGGCCTTGCGCGGCGAGACCGGCGCCTCGCGTCCCCTCAGACTCAACACCGGGCGCATTCGCGACCAGTGGCACACCATGACGCGGACCGGCCTCAGCCAGCGGCTGGGCGCGCATTTGCCCGAGCCCTTCGTCGAGATCCATCCCGACGATGCCAGCAGATACGGCATCGTCCATGACGGCTATGCCCGCATCACCACCGACTACGGCCAGTGCATCCTGAAGGTTGTCGTCAGCGACCGCCAGCAGCGCGGCGCGCTGTTTGTTCCGATTCACTGGAGCGCGATGAACGCTTCGCATGGCCGCGTCGGGGCGCTGGTCCAGTCGTTCACCGATCCGTTCTCGGGCCAGCCTGAATCGAAGGCGACGCCGGCGGCGATCGCGCCTTACGAATACGTCTTTCGCGGTTTCGCACTCTCGCGCAAGCAGCTCGATCTGCCGCCAAACCTGTTGTGGACCCGCGTCACGGTCGCCGGCGGCTTCGGCTATCTGTTCGCCGACAACGCCGATCTGTCGCGCTGGCCGGCCTGGCTCGATGGTGTCACCGGCGAGGACGTCGCCGAATACCGCGATTTTGGCGGCGGCATCTACCGCGCGGCTTCGTTCGTCGGCGATCGCATCGAGGCCTGCCTGTTCGTCGGCCCCGGGCATGACGCCGGCGATTGGGAGGTGGTCAGGAGCGCCTTCGCGGCGGATCACGTCACCGACGAGCAACGCCGCATGCTGCTGTCGGGCAAGTCGACTGAGGGTGTGGCCTCGACCGGGCCGATCGTCTGCGCCTGCTTCGGCGTCGGCCGCGGCACCATCTGCGACACCATCGCGAGCGGCGCGCGGTCGGCGGCCGAGATCGGCGCCAAGCTCAAGGCCGGCACGAATTGCGGCTCCTGCATCCCCGAGCTGAAGCGGTTGATCGCGACGACGGAGGTGCCGGCGAAGCAGGCGAAGGTCGCGGGCGCGGTGGGGTAGGCGACGTTCGGTCCTCGCCACATCCTCCGCTGTCATCGCCCGGCTTGACCGGGCGATCCAGTATTCCGAGACGTCTGTCGTTCACCGAGAAGCTGTGGCGTACTGGATTCCCCGCCTTCGCGGGGAATGACAGTGGGGCAAGAGCCGTCCGTCGGCCCAATCGACGCGACCGCGATTGTGCCCTATGTTGTCGCGCTCTTCCCCTGACATGCCCACAAAAACAACGATGTACCTGGAAACGCCGCCGCGCCTGATCGAGACCAAGCTTTTCTCCGCCATGCCCGACAAGTTCCGCCGCAAGGGCGTGCGGACGGATTGGGCCGATGCCAACCGGCCTGGCATTGCCACTGACAGCTTCATCGAGGGGCCGTCCTTCGACAAGGACGGCCATCTCTACATCGTCGACATCCCCTTCGGCCGCATCTTCCGCATTGCGCCTGATGGCGAGTGGTCGCAGGTCATCGAATACGAGGGCTGGCCGAACGGGCTGAAGATCGCGCCTGACGGCCGCGTCCTGGTCGCCGATTACATGCACGGCATTATGGAGCTCGACGCCGAAGCCGGCCGCGTCAAGCCGGTGCTGACCGCACGTAATTCGGAATCCTTTCGCGGCTG
>NZ_JXJM01000001.1:4592109-4633240 GCF_001593325.1 Bradyrhizobium sp. DOA1 | reverse complement strand
CAACGACCTGCATCTCGCCTCCAACGGTGACATCTATTTTACTGATCAGGGCCAGACCGGCCTGCATGATCCAAGCGGCCGGGTCTATCGGCTGGCGTCGAACGGCCGGCTCGACTGTCTGATCAGCACCGGCATCAGCCCCAACGGCCTCGTGCTCGACCCGACCGAGGCCGTGCTGTTCGTCGCGATGACGCGCGACAATGCGGTGTGGCGGCTGCCGTTCATGAAGGACGGCAGCGTGTCGAAGGTCGGCCGCTTCTGCTCTCTGTTCGGCACCAGCGGTCCCGACGGCATGAGCATGGATGCCAAGGGCCGCCTGTTCGTCGGCCACGCCTCGCTCGGCCACGTCTTCGTATTCGCGCCGAACGGCGAGCTGATCGCACGGATCAAGTCGTGCGCGGGACCGAATTGCACCAATGTCGCGATCGGTGGCGAAGCCAACGATCGTCTCTACATCACGGAGTCTTCGACCGGTAGCGTGCTGGTGGCGGATATCAGCGGACTGTGAGCTCCAACATGAGAACAAATCCCTTCGGCAAGACGGGCACCAACGTTTCCGTCATCGGGCAGGGCACCTGGTATCTCGATCACGGCGATCGCAAGCGCGCCATTGCCGCGCTTCAGCGCGGGCTCGATCTCGGCATGACTCACATCGACACCGCCGAGATGTACGGCGATGCCGAGCTCGTCATTGCCGATGCCATCGCGGGCCGGCGCGACCAGGTGTTTCTCGTATCAAAGGTGCTGCCTAGCAACGCCTCGCGCCGTGGCACGATCACGGCGTGCGAGCGCTCACTGAAACGCCTCAAGACCGATCGCCTCGATTGCTATCTCCTGCACTGGCGCGGCTCGTATCCGCTGGAGGATACCGTCGCTGCGTTCGAGGAGCTGGTGAAGACTGGCAAGATCAAGTCCTGGGGGGTCTCTAATTTCGATGCCGACGATCTCGACGAGATTCTCGAAGTGGCCGGCGAGGGCCGCATCGCGTGCAATCAGGTGCTCTATCATCTCAAGGAGCGCGCGATCGAACATGCTGTGATCCCCTGGTGCGAACGGCATGGTGTCGCCGCGGTCGCCTATTCGCCGTTCGGTCATGACGATTTTCCGGATGAGCGCAGCAAGGGCGGTGCGGTCCTCGCGCGCATCGCGGAGGCGCGTCGCGTGACGCCGCGCCAGGTCGCGCTGAGCTTCCTCACCCGTGCAACTACGGTGTTCGCGATCCCGAAGGCGTCATCGGCGGAACATGCCGGCGAGAATGCGGCGGCGGGCGATCTCGTGCTGACGAAAGACGAGATTTCGGCGCTCGATGCGGCGTTTCCACGCGGACCGAAGCCGCGCAGCCTGCCCATGCTGTAATGCACAAACGTCTATTATTAATGGAGTATTGACGCGCGCGGCGGCTCGCGCATATCGGCATCCTGTTTTCGGAAGTTGTGAACGCGGCGCAATTGTCGTTTTTTACGACTGTTCTCGATTCGCAATTTCCCGGGTTCCAGCCGTGACACCGCCGCCCGCTGCAGCCGCAAGGCTCGACAGTATTCCTATGCCCGTGCCGGAGAAGAAGCAGGAGGCTCGCCGCGCGCCTGCGCGCGTCGATCATCCCTTCAAAGGCATTGCATTGGTGCTGTTGTCGACCGTGTTCCTCGGCCTCTCCGACACCACCGCGAAATATCTGTCGACCAGCCTGCCCTCGATCGAGATCACCTGGATCCGCTTCGTTACCTTCGCGCTGATGTTCACGCCGGTGATGATGCCGGGCTCGCCGCTGCATGCGATGCGCACCGAGCGTCTTGGCCTGCAGCTGATGCGCGGCGTAGCATTGCTCGGCTCCTCGCTGTTCTTCATCACCGGGCTGAGCTTCCTGCCCATTGCCGAAGCCTCGGCCACCGGCTTCGTCTCGCCGCTGTTCGTCACCGCGCTGTCGATCATCTTTCTGAGCGAGAAGGTCGGCATGCGCCGCTGGATCGCCACCGCGATCGGCTTGACCGGCGTGCTGATCATCCTGCGGCCGGGCACGAGCGCGTTCCATGCTGCCGCGTTCTTCCCGATCATCTCGGCGTTCTGCTGGGCCGCCGCGCTGATCCTGACGCGCATGATGAGCGGCCGCGAGGCCGTCCTCACCACCATGGCCTATTCGGCGCTGACGGGCGTTGCGATCCTCAGTGTCATGGTGCCGTTCGTGTGGGTCACGCCGAGCTGGAGCGCGATCGGGCTCGGCATCGTGATCGGAGTTGCCTCCACTGTCGGCCAGTGGATCATCGTGCTGGCCTATCGCTATGGCGATGCGTCGGTGCTGGCGCCGTTCTCCTACACGCAGCTGCTCTGGGTCAGCATCTTGGGATTCTTCATCTTCGGTGAGGTGCCTGATCTCTGGACCATCGTCGGCGCGGCCTTCATCGTCGCGAGCGGCCTCTACATCGCCCATCGCGAGCGGGTGCGGCGCGCCCAGCTTCTGGTGCTGGAAGAGCGTTCGCCGAACCCCTGACGCAAGTTCGCGCCTCCCATCGCGTGCTATCAATGGCTCCAACACCAGGGGAGGAGCCGGATGCGCGCTGCGATTTTCAGGAACGGTGAGATTGTCGTCGATCGGCTCGCGGAGCCGACGCCGGGTCCCGGCCAGGTTCTGGTCAAGACGCTTGCCTGCGGCATCTGCGGCTCCGATCTGCACGCGCGTCAGCACGCCCATCGCATGGTGGAGATGGCGCGGAAGGTCGGCCGCAAGCCGATGGACCTCAGCCGCGACGTCGTGTTCGGCCATGAGTTCTGCTGCGAGGTCGTCGACTATGGTCCCGGCACCTCGCGCAAGCTCAAGCCCGGGACGCGCGTCTGCTCGCTGCCGGCTCTGGTGACGCCAGCTGGAATTGAGGGCATCGGCTATTCCAACGACAATATCGGCGGCTATGCCGAGGCCATGCTGCTGAGCGAAGCGCTGCTGCTCGAAGTGCCCAATGGTCTTGCGCCGGAACATGCTGCGCTCACCGAACCGCTCGCCGTCGGCGTTCACGCGGTCGCCAAGGCGAACATAAGTGGAGGCGAGGTGCCGCTCGTAATCGGCTGCGGCCCGGTGGGCCTTGCGGTGATCGCGGCGCTGAAACTTCAAGGTCTGCACCCGATCATCGCCGCCGACTATTCGCCGGCGCGGCGCGCGCTCGCCGCTCAGCTCGGCGCCGACATCGTGGTCGATCCCAGGGTGTCGCAGCCCTATGCGACCTGGGCCGAGCACGCGCAGATGTCGGACGCCGAGAAGGCGGCGCGGCCGCCGTTCCAGGCCATGCTGCCGGCGCTGAAGCCCGCGATCATCTTCGAATGTGTCGGCGTGCCCGGCTTGCTGCAGCAGGTGTTCGAGGGTGCGCCGCGCGATGCACGCATCGTCGTGGTCGGTGTCTGCATGGAGACCGACAAAAGCGAGCCGATGCTGGGCATCATGAAGGAGCTGAACGTCCAGTATGTGCTCGGCTACACGCCGGAGGAGTTCGCGGCGTCACTGCGCCTGATCGCGGAAGGGCAGGTGGACGCCGCTGCGATGGTGACGGCCGAGGTGAGCCTCGACGGCGTCGCAAAGGCGTTCGCGGATCTGGCCAACCCCGAGGCACACACCAAGATCATCGTGCAGCCGTGGCGGTAGCCGCTTGGTAGGTGCCCTAGGGTGGGCAAAGGCGCATGGCGCCGTGCCCACCATGCACCGCTGTCGTGACGAGAACGGTGGGCACGCTTCCGCCGTCGCTCTTCGAGCTATGTCGGACAAGCCGCTGTGCCCACCCTACGAGACCTTCAATACTTCGCCGGCACGTACATCTCCGGCGGAACCGGGCCGCGCTGATAGTCGGGGTGGCGGACGCGCGGCGGCAGCATCACCGGCGCGCGAGCGACCTCTTGGTACGGGATTTGGCTCAGCAGATGCGCGATGCAGTTGAGCCGCGCGCGTTTCTTGTCGACGGCATCGACGATCCACCACGGCGAGTCCGGAAGATGCGTATGCTCGAGCATCGTCTCCTTGGCCTTGGTGTAAGCTTCCCAGCGGCTGCGGGCCTCGACATCCATCGGGCTCAGCTTCCACTGCTTGAGCGGATCCTTGATGCGCATGGTGAAGCGGAACTGCTGCTCGTCGTCGGTGATCGAGAACCAGTATTTGACCAGGATGATGCCAGAGCGGATCAGCATGCGCTCGAATTCCGGCACCGTCTTGAAGAACTCCCGGTATTCCTCCTCGGTGCAGAAGCCCATCACGCGTTCGACGCCGGCGCGGTTGTACCAGCTGCGGTCGAACAGCACGATCTCGCCGCCGGCCGGCAGGTGCGCGACGTAGCGCTGGAAGTACCATTGCGTACGCTCGCGTTCGTTCGGGGCGGGCAACGCGGCGACGCGGCAGATGCGGGGATTGAGGCGCTGGGTGATGCGCTTGATGACGCCGCCCTTGCCGGCGGAATCGCGGCCCTCGAACAGCACCACGACTTTCTTCTTCTCGCTCTGCACCCAGTCCTGCAGCTTGACCAGTTCGCCCTGGAGGCGGAGCAGTTCCCGAAAATAGAGCCTGCGATCGACCGTCGGCTTCAGTGTGCCCGTCTCGTCCAGGAGCTCGTCGAGCCTGGTGTCATCGAGCTCCATCTCAAGCTCCTCGTCGAGGTCGTCGGCCATTTCCTGAATGATGCGCTCGCGCTTGGCGATTTGGGACGTGCGGTCGGATGCAGTCATGGGCGTCTTCTCTCGGCTAGGGTGCCAGTATTACCAACGACCATCGACGGGCTTTGTTGCGCCCATGTGACAACCCGCCAATCCCCCTCAGCCAGGTTCACACCGGCAGCGCGATCGAATATTTCACCTGGCTCAGCGCAAAGCTGGACTCGATCGAGGCGATGCCGTCGAGCCGGGTCAGCTTGGTCTTGAGGAACGTCTCGTAAGAGGCGAGGTCGGCGGCGACGACACGCAGCAAATAGTCGCGGTTGCCGGTCATCAGATAGCACTCCAGCACCTCGTCCCATTTCGAGATCGCGCGCGCGAAGCGGTTGAGGTCCTCCTCCTTCTGCCGCGCCAGCTTGATCGAGATGAATACGCTGACGTGCAGTCCAAGTGCCTTCTGGTCCACGGTCGCGACATAGCGCGAGATGACGCCGCGCTCTTCCAGGAGCTTGACCCGCCGGTGGCAGGGCGAAACCGACAGGCCGACCTTGTCGGCGAGCTCCTGCATGGTCAGCCGGCTGTCGGCCTGGAGTAGCGCCAGGATTTTGCGGTCGATGGAGTCCAGATCGGGCATTGGGATGAAACCTGCATAATGGCGGCGAGGCTGGTAAAATATCCCAATTCTTTGGCGCATGTCGCAAGAAATTGAGATATCCGGCGCGTTCTGCAGGCGTATGATCGACGGATCAGATTCCGGAGCAGCGCGCCATGCCCGTCGATTCCGCCCGTCTGGACACATTGACCGCCCTTGCCCGCAAGGCGCTGTGGCTGTCGTCCTGGACCATCCATCACGCCAACCACATCCGCCCGAGCGCGGACGGCCTCAAGGTCGGCGGCCATCAGGCCTCGTCCGCTTCGCTTGCTACCATCATGTCGGCGCTGTACTTCCACGTGCTACGACCGGAGGATCGCGTCGCGGTGAAGCCGCATGCGAGCCCGGTATTCCATGCCATCCAATATCTGTTCGGTCGGCAGAGTCGCGAGAAGCTGGAGAATTTCCGCGGCTTCAAGGGCGCGCAGTCCTATCCCTCGCGTACCAAGGATGTCGACGACGTCGATTTCTCCACCGGTTCGGTTGGTCTGGGCGTTGCGCAGACGCTGTTCGCCTCGCTGGTGCAGGACTACGTCAAGGCGCATGGCTGGATGAAGGATCGCCGCGAAGGGCGGATGATTGCGCTCGTCGGCGACGCCGAGATGGACGAAGGCAATATCTTCGAGGCGCTTGCGGAGGGGTGGAAGCACGGCCTGCGCAACACCTGGTGGGTGGTCGACTACAACAGGCAGTCGCTCGATGCCGTCGTGCGCGAAGGTCTGTGGGAAAAGTTCGAGACCATGTTCCGCAATTTCGGCTGGGACGTCGTCATCGTGAAATACGGCCGCCTGATGCGCGAGGCCTTCGCCGAGCCGGGTGGCGAGGCGCTGAAGCGCTGGATCGACAATTGCCCGAACGCGCTCTACGCCGCGCTATGCTTCCAGGGCGGCGCCGCCTTCCGCAAGCATCTGCACGACGAGATCGGTGATCAGGGACCGATCACCAAGCTGATCGACAAGCGCAGCGACGACGAGCTCCTGGCGCTGATGTCCAATCTCGGCGGCCATGACATGGCGAGCATGCTGGAAGCGTTCGAAAAGATCGATCACGATCGTCCGGTTTGCTTCATCGCCTACACCATCAAGGGCGTCGGGCTGCCCTTCCAGGGCCACAAGGACAACCACGCCGGCCTGATGACCGTCGCGCAGATGGAGAAATATCGCGACAGCCAGAACATCCGGCCCGGACATGAATGGGACAAGTTCGAGGGCCTCGCGCAGAATGCGGCCGAGCTGGAGGCTTTCCTCGCGCGCGTGCCCTTCAATCAAGATGGCCGTCGCCTCGGCGCACCCGTCGTCGAGGTGCCCCAGCAACTCGCGTTCAAGCCGTCGCCGCAGATGTCGACCCAGCAGGGTTTTGGTCTCGTGCTGAACGAGATCGCACGCAGCGACAGCGAGCTGGCAAAACGCATCGTCACGACCTCGCCCGACGTCACGGTCTCCACCAATCTCGGCCCCTGGGTGAACCGTCGCGGTCTGTTCGCGCGTGCCGAGAAGGCGGATTTATTCCGCAGCGAGAAAATTCCATCGACCTACAATTGGGACGCTTCGCCCAAAGGCCAGCATCTCGAGCTCGGCATTGCCGAGATGAACCTGTTCATCATGCTCTCCGCGCTCGGGCTGTCGCATCAGATCAACGGCGAGCGGTTGTTGCCGGTCGGCACGCTCTACGATCCCTTCATCGAACGCGGCCTCGATGCGCTGAACTACGCCTGCTACCAGGATGCGCGCTTCATGGTGGCGGCGACCCCGTCGGGCATCACGCTCGCGCCCGAAGGCGGCGCGCATCAGTCGATCGCCACCCCGCTGATCGGCATGGCGCAGGATGGCCTCGCCTCGTTCGAGCCCGCTTTCGTCGACGAGCTCGCCGTGATCATGGGTTGGGGCTTCGACCATATGCAGCGCGATCCGGGCGAAGGCGGCTCGGTTTATTTGCGGCTCTCGACGCGCAGCATCGAGCAGCCGCAGCGCATCATGACGCCGGAGCTGAGGCAGGGCATCACCGACGGCGCTTACTGGCTGCGCAAGCCGGGCCCGAATGCCGAGGTCGTGATCGCCTATACCGGCGCGGTCGCACCGGAAGCGATCGAGGCGACAGGCTTCATCGGCGAGAGCCGCCGCGATATCGGCCTGCTCGCGATCACTTCGGCCGACCGCCTGCATGCCGGCTGGACCGCCGCACGGAAATTGCGCCGCGACCGCCGCGGGGTGCAGCATCTCAGCCACATCGAGAAACTGCTGGCGCCGCTGCCGCGCGACTGCGGCATCGTGACCGTGATCGACGGCCATCCCTCTGCGCTCGGCTGGCTCGGCGGCGTCCGCGGCCATCGCGTCGAGGCGCTCGGTGTCGAGCAGTTCGGCCAGACCGGCACCATCGCTGACCTGTACCGGCACTACGGCATCGATGCCAACGCCATCATCGATGCGGCCGAAAGCCTCACCACCGGCGCGCCGGTGCTGCATCGGAAGATGGCGGTGTAGTTGCGGTAACCGCCGCATGGGCCACGGGTCTGCAGCACACCGCTGCTCTGGACGATGCTTCGCATCGCCAGGATAGCGCTCCGCGGCGTCCGGGGCACTTGAGTGTCTGGACTCGTTATAATCTCGTGTCCTGGACGCGGCGCGGCATGAAATGACGCGACGCTGAGCCGAGACCCAGGTTCTTGCGATCGATGGCCGCTTGCCTCGCTTCAAATCGCGTCCCATATTCCGCGCGTCCGCCGCAACGCTGGCCCCGCATATGGCGGGTTCAACTATCGGCGCTTTCGTGCAAGGATGCCTGCCGAAACGCCCCCTCCAAGCCCCCAAGAAGAGGTTACCGATGGTCAATCGCATGCAATTCTACATCGACGGCGCCTGGGTCGATCCCGCCGTCAAGAAGTCCACCGCCGTGGTCAACCCCGCGACGGAAGAGGCGATGTACGAGGTTGCGCTGGGCTCCAAGGCCGACGTGGACAAGGCGGTCGCCGCCGCCAAGCGCGCCTTCGCCACCTTCTCGCAGACCAGCCGCGAGGAGCGCGTCGCACTGCTCACCAAAGTGATCGAGATCTACAAGGGCCGTCTCAAGGAGATCGGCGCTGCCGTCTCCGACGAGATGGGCGCGCCGCTGCCGATGGCGGAAAAGCTCCAGGCCGGTGCTGGCCTTGGCCATCTCATGACCACGCTCGACGTGCTCAAGAACTATCATTTCGAGGAGCCGGTCGGCACCGCCATGGTGCTGCGCGAGCCGATCGGCGTGGTCGGCATGATCACGCCCTGGAACTGGCCGCTCAACCAGATCGCCTGCAAGGTCGCGCCCGCGCTGGCCGCTGGCTGCACCATGATCCTCAAGCCGTCGGAGTTCACGCCGACCTCCGCGCTGATCTTCGCGGAAATCCTGCATGAAGCCGGCGTGCCGAAGGGCGTGTTCAACCTCGTCAATGGCCTCGGCCCCGAGGTGGGCGCCGCCATGAGCGAGCATCCCGACATCGACATGATCTCGTTCACCGGCTCCACCCGCGCCGGCATCGACGTGGCGAAGCGCGCTGCGCCGACCGTGAAGCGCGTCAGCCAGGAGCTCGGCGGCAAGTCGCCGAACGTCATCCTCGAAGGCGCCGACCTCACGAAGGCGGTGACCGGCGGCGTGATGCACATGTTCAACAACTCCGGCCAGTCCTGCAACGCGCCCTCGCGCATGATCGTGCCGCTCTCGAAGATGAAGGAAGTCGCCGCGATCGCGAAGGCCGTCGCCGACAAGACCAAGGCCGGTGATCCCCGCGGCGAAGGCACCACCATCGGCCCGGTCGTCAACCGCGGTCAGTGGGACAAGATCCAGGGCCTGATCAAGAAGGGCATCGACGAGGGCGCAACGCTCGTCGCCGGCGGCCCGGGCCTGCCCGAAGGCGTCAACAAGGGCTTCTATGTCCGCCCGACCATCTTCGCCGACGTCACCCCTGAGATGACGATCGCGCGCGAAGAGATCTTCGGGCCGGTGCTGACCATCATCGGCGCCAAGGACGAAGCCGATGCCGTGCAGATCGCCAACGACACGCCCTATGGCCTCGCCGGCTATGTCACCGGTGCGACGGTGGAAGATGCCAAGCGCGTTGGCCGCCAGATCCGCGCCGGCAACGTCAATCTCCAGGGCGTGCCGAACGACCGCACCGCGCCGTTCGGCGGCTACAAGCAGTCGGGCAACGGCCGCGAGTGGGGCAAGTACGGCCTCGAGGATTTCCTCGAAGTGAAGGCCGTCGCCGGCTTCAACGCGGCGTAAGTTTTAGCGGCGAATAGATAAAGCGCCGGAGCGGGCAACCGCTCCGGCGTTTTTCGTTTCGCTACGCCGTCGCCTCCTCGTGGTCATTGCGAGCGAAGCGAAGCAATCCAGAATCCCTTCGCGGGAATAGTGGATTGCTTCGTCGCAAGGGCTCCTCGCCATGACGGAGAGAGAGCGCCTATCCCCCCGCCGCGCCTTGCGTGTTCACATACAGCGCGTAGATCGACTGGCTCGCGGCCATGAACAGGCGGTTGCGCTTGACGCCGCCGAAGCAGACGTTGGCGCAGCGCTCGGGTAGCGCAATGCGGCCGATCATGACGCCGTCGGGCGCGAACACAACCACGCCGTCGAGTTCGGAATCGCCCATGCCCCAGCCGCACCAGAGATTGCCGTCGATGTCGCAGCGCATGCCGTCGGGCGTGCCGGGGCCGGCATCGATGTGGACGCGCTTGTTCGAGATCGCAGTGCCGTCGGCCGAGACGTCATAGGCGAGGATCTTGCGGTTCGGCACGCCGCGAGATTCGACGACGTAGAGGATCTTTTCGTCCGGCGAGAAACACAGCCCGTTCGGTCCGAGCACGCCTTGGGCGACGATGGTCGCCTTGCCGGTCTCGGGATCGAGCCGGTAGACGTTAGGATCGATTTCGGGTTCGGCCTTGTAGCCCTCGTAATTGCCGAGCAGGCCGAAGGTCGGATCGGTGAACCAGATCGAGCCGTCCGATTTAACAACGACATCGTTCGGCGAGTTCAACCGCTTGCCGTTGAATTGATCCATCAGCACGGTGATGCTGCCGTCATATTCGGTGCGCACCACGCGCCGGCCGCCATGCTCGCAGGTGATCAGCCGGCCTTGGCGGTCGCGTGTGTTGCCGTTGGCGAAATTCGAGGGTTTGCGGAATACGCTGACCGCGCCGGTCTCCTCCTCCCATTTGATGATGCGCTGGTTGGGGATGTCGCTGCACAGAAGGTAGCGCCCGTCGCCGAACCAGACGGGACCCTCCGCCCAGCGCAGACCAGTCGCCAGCCGCTCCACCGCCGAAAGCTTGAGCCAATATTTTTCGAAGCGGGGATCGAATGCCCTAATCGCGGGGTCGGGGTAATAGGTCGCCGGCCGCCAGCCTGGACGTTCCTGGGAGTCGGACGATGCCTCATTCATGTCGGTTCTCTCGTTTCGTTCCCTCTGGACAATCCTGCTATCATTAGGGACACGTGTCCGCAAATCGGTCACCACAGGCGAGGGAAGACATGCCGCGTATTTTGATGACGGGAGCTGCGGGCGGAATCGGCACGAGCCTGCGGAAACTGCTGCCGCCGATCTATCCGGATCTCCTGCTGTCCGACATCAAGCCGCCGGCCGATCTCGGCGCCAACGAAAAATTCAAGGCGGCGGATCTCGCCGATCTCGCGCAGTGCGAGTCAATCTGCGAGGGCATCGACGGCATCCTTCATTTCGGCGGCTATTCGGTCGAAGGCACCTGGGATCAGATACTCCAGGCCAACATCATCGGCGGCTACAATCTGTTCGAAGCGGCGTACCGCAAGGGTGTCAAGCGCGTTGTGTTCGCCTCGTCGAACCACGCCGTCGGCTTCTATCCGCGTCACCACAAGATCGGCACCGACGTCACTCCGCGCCCCGACGGCCGCTATGGGGTCAGCAAGGTGTTCGGCGAGGCACTCGGTGCGCTCTATGCCGACAAGCACGGGATGAAGGTGACGTGCCTGCGAATCGGCAATTTCGGCGACATGCCGCTCGACCAGCGCCGGCTTTCGATCTGGCTCAAGCCCGATGACCTCGTGCAGCTCTGCCGGATCGGGCTCGAGCATCCCGACATCCATTTCGAAGTCTTCTACGGCGCGTCCCTGAACGAGCGCGCCTGGTGGGACAACCACCGCGCCTACGAATTCGGCTATCGCCCCACAGGGCGCGCCGAAGATTTCCGCGATCACGCAATGGCCGAGCAGGCCAAGCTGAAGCCGGATCCGGTCGGCGATTATTTCCAGGGCGGTACCTTCTGCAGCATGGAATTCGACGGCGACGCCAGCCGGATCATCGATTGGAAGAAGCGGTAGCGTGATGGCAGCTTACGCGGTTGCGGCTGAAGGGAGGCCCCATCGCGGCCACGCTTCATGACGACGATGTCGGTCCGGCTCGACAGTCGCTTGAGCTCACGCAGCGGCTAACGGCTGAGCCATTCGTGCGGAGAAGTCGCCCCGCCGACGTCCTATGCTTCCGAAGGATCGAGCATTTCGCCGATCTTGTTGACGGCGACATTGATTGACATGCCCTGGTAATCGCCGGGATCGCCGAACCACGAACCGGCCAGCGGCACGGCCTGGCCCGGATGCCGCGCAATGGCCACTGGGATGAGATCGAAGCCGGCGCTCAGGCTGTTGGTGGGATCGTAGTCGAGCCAGCCGGCGCCGGGCAGAAACACCTGCACCCAAGCGTGGGTCGCGCCGGAGCCGGTCATACCCACAGCGCCACCGTCGAGCGTCGCATCGTAGAGATAGCCACTGACGAAGCGCGTAGCAAAGCCGAGGCGGCGCAACGTCTCGATCATCAACCAGGCGAAGTCCCGGCAGGTCCCGGATCTCGTGCGCAGCGTTTCACCGGGCGACTGAGTGCCTTCGGCGTCTCGCGAGCGATAGCTGAACTCGCTCCGAAACAGGCTCAGCATTCGGCGCAGCACGTCGGCAGTCCGGTCCTGATCGCCGGCCACGATGCTCTTGGTCCAAGCCGCATGGCTGCCGTCTGGATCGTCGGCATGCGGACGCAGATAGCCGGCAAGGTCGGTCCACTCGTCCGGCGTGTACTGCACGGGGACTTCCTCGGCCCGGGACTCCAGCGGAAACGACTCCAGGCCCTTGATGCCGAAATAGATGCCGCGGACCTTGAAGGTGAATGTGAGCTCGGTGCCGGGCTCGCTGAAGTCCATCACCGTGACGGCATTGGAACGGGAGTCGGTGACCCAATGCACCTTCGATGGCAGGCTGGTCGAAGCGGACCAGCGAAGCAGCCGGGTGGCGGCGCCGCGCCGCGGCAGGAACATGGCCCGGTGCGTGCCGAACGTTACCGGCTTCGCATAGCGGTACGTCGTCGTATGGGTGATCTCGCCGATGATCGCCATGCATCGTTCCGCTTCGCGCCTGCGGAGGCGTCGAGTGCCGTCTTACGCAGGAAGGCCGGCGAATAGCTTTCGAACCGGCCCCACTTCGCCGTTGATCTAGATCAAGGCTGTCCCTCGGATCGTCAGGCTGTTCAGGTGATCACGCCTTCCGTCATGTGTTTTGATGGGAATGGAGCGATGGGAATGGGCATCCTGTGGACGATCATCATCGGATTCGTCGTTGGGCTGGTCGCGAAGTTCATCATGCCGGGAGACAAATCCGAGCCAGTGGGTTCATTTTGACCACAGTCCTCGGCATTGTCGGTGCTTTCGTTGCAACCTGGCTCGGCCAAGCCGTGGGATGGTATCGGTTCGGAGAGGGGGCCGGCTTTGTCGGAAGCGTGGTCGGCGCCATCATCCTCCTGTTTCTCTACGGACTTGTCATGGGTCGGCAGGGGCGCGCCTGAGCGATCTATATGATCGGCCGAGCGTGAAAATCAAAGTGCTTGCTGCCGTGGTACTCGCGACGATCGCGTCGAGACCCGTGCCAGCCGCGCCGCTCAGCTCGGTAGTCTCGGAGCCGGCCGGTAGAACCGCGGCCGGCCATCAAAAGTGCAGGTTGATCCGCAACAACGCCTGATGACGCTCGAACTGCTCTAGGTTGAGGCTGCGGCTGTCGCCGACGGCGCTGCCTGCAACCTGCATCTGCCAGGTGCTGGAGATGCCGACCTCCTTGGAGATGGTGTAGGAGAAGGTGGGCCCCGCGAAGACAGCGTCGCCTACGTAGCGGTTGAGCGCACCGCCGTCATAGGCCCGCGCGTAGCGAACGCCGAGGCCGAGCACGAGGTCGGGCGTCAATACATAAGATATCGCGGACTGGAGCTGCATCTCGGAATCGTGCCGCCACAGATTGGTGGCGATCTCGCGTGTTCCGCCGGTCGCGTACCAGACGTTGAAGGCCGCAAACAGCCTGTCCTTGATCAGCTCGCTGTCGAACAGCGCGGCGAACTCACCGCCATATTGCGCGATGTGCATGCCGCTGCCGTCGTCGATCCGGCTCCAGCCGGGCTGCGCGTGGAGGGTCAATCCGAATGGCGCGACGGCGCGATCGACCAGCTTGTAGCGCAGCTCGAGCGCACCGCCGCTGAAAGCGATGTCCCGATGATCGGCAAGTCCCGGAACGCCCTTGATGTGCTGTCCGCTCAGCGAAAACCCGGGGGCGATCCGGAAGTTATCCGACACCGTGTATTTGACCTGATTGAGATTGGCCCAGGCTGCGTAAGTGCCTGAACGTTTTCCGAAGGCGCCGACATTCTCGAACTCCACCTCGATGTCGCCGGTCTTGCCGATATCGGAGCCCATGCTGAAACCGAAGATGTGCTCGGTGTCGATCTCCGCGTGAGCTGACGGCAGGCCCTGCGCCAGTCGCGGCTTGCCTTCGGCGAAGGCCGAAACGCAGCCCGCCACTTGGCCCGCCATGAAGATTGTTGTCGCCGCTGCGGCGAAGCGGAAGCGCAACTTTTCAAACACGAACAATCCAGCCCTCAACTGAGGCCTTGCTCTGCACATGGGAGGTCTCAATCCGCGAGCATCGCAAATGCAAGTCATTCGCAAAAAGATTTCACGTAACGGCTGTCGATGCAATTGTTGCGAGTCATTCTTAGTTGCGTTCAAATGTCGCGGCTGCTCGATGAGGTTCCAGCTTCGATCACTGGACGGACGACGGGGAGGCGGCCGGCAATGTTCAAGCGGGCCAGGGCCGGCTTGATCAAGCAACTCGAAATATGGCTGCGCCGACTATGACGCCGATGTCGACCGTGGGCTGTTGAGACGCATCGACCGGCTCCTTGCCCTTGGCGACCACCGATGCGCGCCGGCAATCAACCTTTTGCGATGTCGCGGCTCATCTTCTGCAATCGCGCAAACACGGCCCACGCGTTTGGATATTGGGCGTCTTTTGGATCGATCGTGAGCAGCGCGCGGCATGCTTCGTCGATCTCTGCCGGTGAGGGACGCATGGAGACGTCGCCCGCTGACTGTGCCTTCTTCCAGCGGTCCTCGACCTCTTTCGCCAAGGCCAGGGCTTCGGACGGCGTTCGTTTCCGGGTCGATCTCGCCAATGCGTGATCTGGAGGAAACGTGGGCCACGCGGCCGGAGGCTGGTCGGCCCGCCGCTCTCTCTCCTTGGCGGCCTCACGCGTCGCAGACGGATTTTGCCCATTTCCATTTCCAGCATCAGCCGGAACGGTCCGGGCGGCCAGCTCGCGGACTTGCTGCTCCATCGTGCCGCCGGACGACGATCCGCCCGCAGAGGCTGCAGCCGTCGTCAGGGCAGGCGCAACCGACGTCCTCACATCCGGGGCAGCCTTCTGAACGGTCTTGACGATCGACGACGCGCCGGGCGACAGAGCCGGCCGCTGTTGCGCGACTTTATCGTCTTCAGTGGGGCAAGGCCTGTATCCGGAACGCTGATGCGTTACCCGTCCGTCGTCGTCGATGCGGGCAAAATCAATGGCCACGGTGTAGACGAAGGCGACATCGACGAACTGGCCGGACTTGTCCCGTGCCTTGACGCCCCCGCAAACATATCTCGCTGCATCGGATTTGACTGAGCGCAACGTGCTGAATGTGGCCGTAGCAGGATCGATCAACACATGTCGGACGGCTGCGCGTGCTTTCGCATGTTCCGAGGAGAATGTGCTGAGCAGAAAGTCCGGGTTGATGAAAGCGGGCTGGTAGTACCACACACACTCCGCGGCGAAAAACGCTGCGCCGAAGCCGACTGCGATCAGGAAACCCGGTACATTCATGTGATTGCTCCGGGCAATGGAACCCGGAATGGTTGTTGTATGTTTCTGCATCTATTTGCGATAGAGTCCTCTAACAACCCGTTAATCGGTTGAGAGATTGCGCGGCATCTACCAGAAGGTACCAGCTGAATCGGATGAGTTCTGCCGCAACCCGTTGCGCTCTTGTACGCCGGGGAGGCAAGAGTTCGGATTGCAGCAGCCCACAACACGTCGTTGTGAGCGCAGCGAAGCAATCCAGAATCCCTCCGCGGCAAGCACTGGATTGCTTGGCGGCGCTCGCAATGACGCGTTGAGGGAGCATGGCTCGTCCGCAGGCCGATGACCCCGCGGCGCTCCCATTGATCCAGGTCAACACCGCTCCGGGCATCGTCTGGCTCTCGACACGGGCGATCGAAATCCGAGAGAGCCACAACAATGAAGATCAAATTGTCATTCGTCGCGATGCTTGCGGCGTCCGTGCCGGCAGTGGCGCAAGCCGTGCCGCTCAGCGAGGCCGAAGCGACGTTCCTCGACCAGCTCGTCACTGCATCGGTGGTGCTCGAGCAACGATGCGACGGTTATGAGGTCGATGGTGCCGGCGGAGTCCAACTCGGCGCCCGGCTTCTCGGCAGCCCCGAAGCTGCGATGGTCATGATCGATGCCTACGCTGCTGCCATCAAAGCGCACGATGGAGAGAGCTACGATTCCGGCAAATTCCGGCCGGAAGTGTTCGACGCGGCCGCTAAGGCGTTTCGGCGGGTCCGCACAGACTTGATCAAGAACCCGAAAAGAGCGTGCGCGGATTATGGCAACGCCAGCGTGGAGCAAGGACTGCTGAGGCGATATTGAGTCCAGCGCGGCGCACGCTGCCCATGCGCGCCAAGAACCCCGCAAATCGTAGATCTGACGCCTCCTCCGCGGAGTAGAACCGCACGGCCGCGCCGACACTCGCCTCGCGGCGGACGATGCCGCGGCACTCGGCATCCACCAGCGCCTGGCGCGAGGTGCCGCAGCGCGACCTGTCGGATATGCTCCACCTTCAGGCGCCTTGCCGGTCCATCCTGTGGCGCAGGGTAGGCGAACGTTGTCCAAAATTCGCGACGCAAGGCCCTGCGTTGGCTGCCTCTGCTCCAGCGTGGACCAATCTTATTGACAATCTGCATTGAGGCGGTACCACAAGGCAACTTCGAAGGATTGGCATGATGACGAGTGGCTTGCGCAAGGGTCTGACGAGCTATGGCGATGCCGGCTTCTCGCTGTTCCTGCGCAAGGCGTTCATCAAAGCCATGGGCTATTCCGACGACGCGCTGGAGCGTCCGATCGTCGGCATCACCAACACCTATAGTGACTACAATCCCTGCCACGGCAACGTTCCCCAGATCATCGAGGCCGCCAAGCGCGGCGTGATGCTGTCCGGCGCGATGCCGTTCGTGTTCCCGACCATCTCGATCGCCGAGAGCTTTGCGCATCCGACCTCGATGTATCTGCGCAATCTGATGGCGATGGACACCGAGGAGATGATCCGCGCCCAGCCGATGGATGCGGTGATCGTGATCGGCGGCTGCGACAAGACGCTTCCGGCGCAGGTGATGGCCGCGATCAGCGCCGATTTGCCGACCGTCGTCATTCCGGTCGGTCCCATGGTTGTTGGTCATCACAAGGGCGAGGTGCTGGGCGCCTGCACCGACTGCCGCCGTCTCTGGGCGAAATATCGCGCCGGCGACATGGACGATGCCGAGATCGAAGCCGTGAACGGCCGTCTGGCGCCGTCGGTCGGCACCTGCATGGTGATGGGGACGGCCTCGACCATGGCCTGCATGATCGAAGCCATGGGCCTGTCGCTGCCGATGAGCGCGACGATCCCGGCGCCGCACGCCGAGCGTTTTCGCCTCGCCGAAGCGAGCGGCAAGGTGGCCGCCGAGATGGCGAAGACCAAGGGACCGAAGCCGAGCGAGGTGCTGACGCCGGCCTCGTTCAGGAATGCGCAGGTCGTGCTCCAGGCCATCGGCGGCTCGACCAATGGGTTGATCCATCTGACCGCGATGGCGCATCGCTCGCCGCATCGACTCGATCTCGAGAAATTCGACCAGATCGGCCGCGAGGTGCCGGTGCTGGTCGACCTCAAGCCGTCCGGCGAGCATTACATGGAGCATTTCCACCACGCCGGCGGGGTGCCGAAACTGCTGGCGCAGCTCGGCGATCTCGTCGATCTCGACGCGAAGACCATCACCGGCCAGACGCTGCGCGAGATCGCGGCGAATGCGGAGGACGTGCCTGGCCAGGACGCCATCCGCCCGCGCGACAATCCGATCAAGAAAGAGGGCGGCCTCGCGGTGTTGCACGGTAATCTCGCCCCGCGCGGCGCCGTGATCAAGCAATCGGCCGCGAGCCCGAAGCTGCTGCAGCACACCGGCCGCGCGGTCGTGTTCGAATCCGTCGAGGACATGACCTTGCGGGTGGACGATCCCGATCTCGACGTCACCGCCGACGACGTGCTGGTGCTGCGCAATGCCGGCCCGAAAGGCGCGCCGGGGATGCCCGAGGCGGGGTACTTGCCGATCCCGAAGAAGCTGGCGCGCGGTGGCACCAAGGACATGGTGCGCATCTCGGATGCGCGCATGAGCGGCACCGCGTTCGGCACCATCGTGCTGCACATCACGCCGGAATCCGCCGTCGGCGGGCCGCTGGCGCTGGTTCAGAACGGCGACATGATCAGCCTCGACGTGGCCAAGCGCAGCATCGAGCTGCTGGTCGACGCTGCCGAGCTAGAACGGCGCCGCGCCGCGCTGAAGCCTTCTGCTGCTCCCGAGGAGGCGCGACGCGGCTACGCCTGGCTGTTCAACGAGACCATCATGCAAGCCGACGAGGGCTGCGACTTCGATTTCATGCAGCGGACCGGGCCTAGCGCGGCGAAGCGCTGAGCGGCGGCGGCGCTATTTGCCTTTGCTGGTGAACTTCTTCACGGCGGTGCCGAACGCCTCCGTGTTCATCGCCATGATGATCTTGTGCTCCTCGGCATCGAGCTGCTGCTTCACCGGCGTGGTCGCAGCCTGATAGACCAGCTGCTTGGTGCCTGCGATCGCCGCCGGCGGATTCTGTGCCAGGCGCTCGGCGAGTTGTCGCGTCGCTGTCTTCAGCTCCGCGGCGGGAACGATCTTGGCGACCAGGCCCCATTCGTAGGCTTGCTGCGCGGTAAAATTGTCTTCGGCCAGGAAGATCTGGAGCGCGCGGCGGGAGCCGACCGTGCCGACGATGCCGACCGTGGAGCCGCCGTCCGGCGACACGCCAATCTTGGCGTAGGCCGGCGTGAACTTGGCATCGTCGGCGGCGATGCAGAGGTCGGTGACGAAAGCGAGCCCCATGCCGGCGCCGGCGGCCGAGCCGTGCACGCTCGACAGCGAGATCTTCGGCATGCGGCGGATGATCTCGATGAAGGCGTGATAGTGCTTCAGCAGCTCGCCGACGACAGGCGTCACCGTGCCCGCTTCGGCGGCGGCCCCGATGGTCTGAAGATCGCCGCCGGCCGAGAAGGCGCGGCCTTCGCCTTCGAGGACGACGACGCGGATGCTGTCGTCGCCTTCGAGCGTGGCCGCGAGCTGCTCGAGCTTCTGCGCGATCGCGAGATTGATCGAGTTGTAGGCGGCGGGGCGGTTGAGCGTGATGGTTGCAATCGGGCCGTCGATCCGCAGCAGGGCGGGATCATCGGGCTTTGAGACGGGAGCTGGCATTCTGGAAATCCCCGGCATGAGGTTTGCTGCTGCAACTAAATCGCAGAAGGCGAGGGGTGACAATCCCCGGCCGCCAGTGCCCCCGCGCCCCGGCTCTTGCGCTGGGCCGAACGATAGGCTCAAATGGGCTCGCCTTCGCCAAGGGACGGACACGAGCGCCGGCTCCTCCAGAGGCCAGCAAACCAAAATCAGCGTGAGAGGAGACGACATGGGTCACGCTCGTGTCTTGCGGAAATGGGCTGTCCAATGACGGGCGGTCCGGTGATCATCGTCGGCGCCGGCCATGGCGGCTATCAGGTTGCGGCATCGCTGCGCCAGGCGGGTTTTTCCGAGCGCGTCTGCCTGATCAATGACGAGGCGCATCTGCCCTATCAGCGGCCGCCGCTGTCCAAGGCTTACATCAAGGGCTCGGCCGGGCCTGAGAGCCTGATGTTCCGCCCCGAGAAGTTCTACCAGGATCAGAAGATCGAACTGATCGCGGGCCGTGCGGTGTCGATCGATCGCGCCGCGCACAAGCTGCTGCTCGCATCCGGCGAGACGCTGCCTTACGGCCACCTCGTGCTGGCGACGGGCGCGCGCAACCGGCTGCTCGACCTGCCGAACGCCAACCTGCCCGACGTGAAATATCTGCGCATCCTCGACGACAGCGAGTCGCTCAGGCAGATCGTGCCGTCAAAGAAACGTGTGGTGATCATCGGCGCCGGCTTCATCGGCCTCGAATTCGCCTCGACCGCACGGATCAAGGGCCTCGAGGTCGACGTGCTAGAGCTTGCGCCGCGCGTGATGGCGCGGGCGGTGACGGCGGAGGTCTCGGAGTATTTCCAAGAACGCCATCGCGAGGCCGGCATCCGCATCCATCTCGGCGTGCAGGCCACCTCGATCGAAGCCGAGGGCGACAAGGTCACGGGCGTGTCCTTGAGCGACGGCCGGCATCTGCCCGCCGACCTCGTCGTAGTCGGCGTCGGCGTGCTGCCGAACATCGAGCTTGCCGCCGAGGCAGGGCTCCCGGTCGCCGCAGGCATCGTCGTCGACGAATATCTCTCCACCGCCGATCCCGCTATCTCCGCGATCGGCGACTGCGCGCTGTTCGCGAACCCGCGCTTCGGCGGATCGCAGCGGCTGGAATCGGTGCAGAACGCCACTGATCACGCCCGCTGCCTCGCAGCAAAGCTGACCGGCGACAGGAAGCCCTACGACAGCCATCCCTGGTTCTGGAGCGACCAGGGCGACGACAAGCTCCAGATCGCGGGCCTTACCACCGGCTACGATCGCGTCGTGATGCGTGGTGATCCCGCCAGGAAGGCGTTCTCCGCGTTCTGCTACAAGGGCGACAGGCTGCTCGGCATCGAGTCGATCAACCGCGCCGGCGACCACATGTTCGGTCGCCGTTTGCAGGCGATGGACCGTTCGATCACGCCCGAGCAGGCCGCCGATGAGAGCTTTGACCTGAAGAGCGCGCTGGCGTAATCAGCCACTCTTGAGGACGGCCGCCACTTCCGCGGCCGTCGGCATCGATGGTCCCGCGCCCATGCGCTGCACGCCGATCGAGGCGGCGGCGTTGGCGAAGGTGAGGGCGTCGCGTAAGGCCGCGCCCTCGGCCAATTGAGCTGCGAGCGCACCGACGAAGCAATCGCCTGCGCCGGTGGTGTCGACTGCCTTCACCGCGCGCCCTTGCACCGCAATCTCCTCGCGCCCGGCAAGCGCCAGCACGCCGCGCCTGCCGAGCGTGACGCAGATGGTCTGGTCCTTATGCGCCTGGAGCTTTCGCGCGACGTCGATGATCGGCGCCGTCTCATCGTTCTCCGAGAGCGCCGCATTGGTGAGGAAGCCGAGCTCGGTTTCGTTCAGCACGAGGACGTCGACCAGCGCGAGCAATTCGCCCGACATGTCTTGCGCCGGCGCGGGATTGAGCAGCGTCGACGCGCCAGCTGCACGCGCGCGCTGAAAGAACGCAACGATCGTCGGAAGCGGAATCTCGAACTGGCTGACGGCAACGTCGCCCTTCACGAGCGGCACGATTCCGACATCATCCGCGCTGACCAGCGCGTTGCTGCCGGGAATCACGACGATGGTGTTGTCGGCCTCGGCGACGGTGATGATGGCAGTGCCGGTATGGGCCTCGATTGTCTCTTGAACGTAGCCGAGATCGATGCCCTGATCGCCCAGGAACGTCCTCAGCTCAGCCCCGAACGAGTCCCGGCCCAGCCGCCCGATCAGCGTGGTCGCAGCGCCGAGCCGTGCCGCCGCGACCGCCTGGTTGGCGCCCTTGCCGCCCGGGAAATACAGCACCTGCTTGCCCGCAACGGTCTCGCCGACGCGCGGATGGCGATCGGCCGTCGCCACCACATCCATGTTGATGCTGCCGGCAACGAAGACGCGTCCCATCTGACTCTAGACCCTGACCTCGAACTCGTGCCTGACCTTGGCGATGTCGACCAGTGTCGGCAGGCCGGCCTCGTTGCCGAGGCGCTGGATCTTGTAGGTCGAGGCGGCGCGGGCAAAATCGAAATGCTCGCGCCAGCTTTTGCCGGGATGGGCGAGGTAGGAATAGACATAGGCTCCGTGGAAGACGTCGCCGGCGCCGTTGGTGTCGATCACCCGCTCGCGCGGGATCGGCATCGCCGGCATCACCTGCACGGCCCCGGTTTCGTCGTACCAGAAGAGGCCCTTCTCGCCCATGGTGACGCCGCCGATCTTGCAGCCGCGGCCCTTGAGGTAGTCGAGCATCTTCTCTGGCGTCAGATCCATCTGCTCGCACAGCCGCTCGGCGACGATTGCGACGTCGATGAACTCCAACAGCTCATGCGTGTTGGTGCGCAGGCCGCCGCCGTCGAGCGAGGTCAGGATACCGGCCTCGCGGCAGACCTTGGCGTAGTGGATCGCGGCATCCGGCTGGTGGCCGTCGACATGCAGCGCGCGGCAGCCGCCGAGATTGAGCATCGGGAAGGGATGGATGTGCTCGTCGTCGCGGCAGCGGACGATGGCGCGCTTGCCGTCCTTGGGCATGATGAAGGAGAGCGAGGACTGGTTGACCTTCCGCCCGTGCAGCGAGATCGCGTATTTCGCGCACATGTCCTGGAACATGCGGCCCAGCCAGTCATTGGCCGCTGTCGCGATCAGGTCGGGCACGATGCCGAGCTTGGCGCAGCAGAACGCCGCCGTCACCGCGTTGCCGCCGAAGGAGACCGCGTAGTCCGACGCCACGTGCTTCTCGTCGCCGGTCGGCATGTGGTCGGTGATGAAGACGACGTCGATATAGGTCTGTCCGATGAAGAGAGCCTGCATTGCTTGTCCGTGATGCGCTTGTGGTCCCGGCGGGCGGAATTACTCTAACACCGGTTCCGCTCCGGAGGGACGCTGAAATTATCCGCAAAACCGCCCCGAAGCGCTTGAGGTCAGCATATTGCCGGAATACGACCATGGCAGGCTAATGCCAAGCCCGGACAAACGCCGTCTTTCGGCCTGAGGGGTTCCCGAGTCAATCAAGGGTCGATCAAGGGGGAAGAGATGATCACCGGCCTCGATCACGTCGTCGTTCTGGTCCGGAATATCGGTGCAGCCAGGGCGGCCTATCAGACGCTGCTCGCTCGCGCGCCGGCCTGGCAGAACTCCGGCGAGGGCACCGACCGGGTGCTGTTCACCCTCGACAACATGACGATCGAGCTGATGGCGCCGAACGGTTTCAGCGTCACCGCCGACCGCATGCGCGCGCTGCTCGACGACCAGGAAGGCGTGCTCGCCAGCCTGTGCTTTCGTGTCGCAGACATCGGCAAGATGCATCGCCGGTTGGATCGCGTGGCTTTGAGGCCGGACCCGATCGCCGAGGTCGAAAGCAGCGATGCCGTCACCGAGGCCGTGCTGCACTGGAAGCGTACGCGTGCGGCCACGGAGCTCACGCGCGGTGTGCGCATGTTCTTCCTCGAGCTCGCCGACGAGCGTCCCAAATCGGTCACAACCGACATCGCGCCGATCGAGGCGCTCGACCATGTCGTGGTCACGACCGAGGACTCCGACCGCGCCGCCGCGCTCTATGGCGCACGGCTCGGACTCGATCTGGCGCTCGATCGCTCGCACCACGATTGGGGCCAGCTGATGTTCTTCCGTTGTGGCGACCTCATCGTCGAGGTGGTGCGCCGGCCGGTGGCAGGCGGCGACCTCGCGCATGACCGCCTCTGGGGTCTGAGCTGGCGCGTCGCCAACATCGACGCCACCCGCGCCCGGCTGATCGCGGGCGGACTCGACGTCTCCGAGATCCGTAACGGCCGCAAGCCGGGCACGCGCATCATGACGGTGCGCAGCGGCACCTGCGGCATCCCGACCGTGCTGCTGGAGCGCTCGCCGAAGCCGGTGGATTAGGAAGGCGCTCTATCCATCCGTGTCCCGGACGCGCTGCAACGCTCTTGCGTTGCTGCGCAGAGCCGAGACCCACAAGGCCGCGACCTCGCACTTCGAGGCTTGGGCCCCGGCTCTGCAGCGCACCGCTGAAGCGCTGCGCTGCGTCCGGGGTACGAGATCGTTCTCAAACGCCCGCCCACATGTTACATGCCTCCTAGAGCATCCAGCGAGCAACCGGTTTGGCGACAGCAAAGCGAACTCTGAAATGGCAGCGTGACCCCGAGGGGATGCGGCTGCGCATTCTCGAAGCCGCCAAGCAGGAGTTTTCCGCGCATGGCCTGGCCGGTGCGCGCGTCGACCGCATCGCGGCGAAAGCCGGTGCCAACAAGCGCATGCTGTACTATCACGTCGGCAACAAGGACGAGCTCTATCTCGCCGTGCTCGAAGGCGCCTATGACAAGATCCGCAGCGAGGAGCGGGGGCTCGATCTCGAACATCTCGAGCCGGCCGAGGCGATCAGGCGGCTGATCGAGTTCACCTGGAACTACTTCCTGCGCAATCCCGAATTCCTGTCGCTGCTCCAGACCGAGAACCTCGCGCGCGCCAAGCACCTGAAGAAGTCGACCAAGGTCAAGTCGATGCACTCGCCCTTCGTCGAGATGATCCGCACCGTGGTGCGCCGCGGCGTCGACAGCGGCGACTTCCAGGTCGCGGTCGATCCGGTGCAGCTCTACATCTCCATCGCAGGTCTCTGCTTCTTCTACCTCTCGAACTCGGCGACGCTCAGCGTGATCTTCGGCCGCGATCTGCTCGCCAAGGACGCCAAGGACGAGCGCCTCGCCCACATGGTCGGCATCGTGCTGGCCGCGTTGACAGGGCAGTCGATGGCGCTGTTCGAGATCGCGAAGGCGCCGAAGGCGCGCGCGGGTGTGGTGCAGACGGTGTAGCGGTTTGGGCACCCGCTTCCACAATCTCTGCCGTCATTGCCCGCGAAGGCGGGCAATCCAGTATTCCAGAGGCAGTTATTGTTGAACCGAGAGGCCACGGCGTACTGGATTCCCCGCCTTCGCGGGGAATGACACCGAGGGCAGGCGCGAAGAGCGCCATGCCATCCTCATCCGTCCCAATTCGACTTCCAGATCCTCCGGAACCGCCGCAAAACGCCACAGGGAAAGCTCTGGACAGTATTTATCCAACGAGTTAATTTCTCCCCACAACGAAGAAGACTGCCGGGAGTGAAAATTGGCCGAGCCCAAGCCGCAAAACGCTGTTTCCAAGCTGCTGAATGCAGCCTGGGTTCGGCCGTTCTTGTTCCTCGTCTTCATCGTCGTCGCCTGGGATCTCGCGATCCGACTGTTCAAGATCCCCGCCTACCAGATCCCGTCGCCGCTCGACGTCGTCGCCGTGCTGCGTACCGAATGGCCGGAGTTGCTGCGGCAGTCCTGGCCGACCACCTATGCGACCGTGTGCGGCTTCCTGCTGTCGGCGCTGTTCGGCATTCCCGTGGCGATGCTGATCGCGGGCTCCAAGACGGTGGAGAGCTACGTCTATCCGCTGCTGGTGTTCTCGCAATCCGTGCCGAAGATCGCCATCGCGCCGCTGTTCGTGGTCTGGTTCGGCTTCGGCATCATTCCCAAGGTGATTTCGGCCTTCCTGCTCGGCTTCTTCCCCGTGGTGGTCTCCGCCGTGCAGGGCTTCAAATCGGTTGATCCTGACATGGTCGATCTCGCCCGCGCCATGCAGGGCAGCCGCTTTCAGGTGTTTCGCGCGGTGAACCTGCCGCATGCGCTGCCGGCGATCTTCTCAGGCCTCAAAGTCTCGGTGACGCTCGCCGTGGTCGGTGCCGTCGTCGGCGAATTCGTCGGCTCCAATTCCGGCATCGGCTACGTCATGCAGCGCTCGATCGGCACGTTCGACCTGCCGACCATGTTCGCGGCGCTGGTGATCCTCGCACTGCTCGGCGTGGTCCTGTTCTGGGTCGTCGACCGGATCGAGAAGCTGGTCATTCCCTGGCACGTCAGCCAGCGCGAGGACGTGATTTTCGCCTCGTGAGCATTTCGGCTCTGAAGTGAAGCAACGAACGGCCACCAACGGCCGACACAACAACGGCAAAGGGAGAGTGACGATGAAGCGGTGGATAGGGGCTGTCTCGGCGGTGCTGATGAGCTTCGCGGCGATCCCGGCGCAGGCGGCCGACAAGGTCGTGCTGATGCTGAACTGGTACGTCTATGGCGAGCACGCGCCGTTCTATTACGGCAAGGCCAAGGGCATCTATGCGTCGGAGGGCATCGACCTCGAGATCCAGGAAGGCCGCGGCTCGGCTGCGACCACGCAGGCCGTCGCCGCCAAGACCGCGGACTTCGGCTATGTCGACGTCCCCACCATGATGCGCGCCGCCATCAAGGGCGCGCCGGTGGTTGCGACCGGCGTGCTGCTCCAGACCTCGCCGATGTCCGCAATGGGCTTCGCCGACAAGAACATCAGGAAGCCCGAGGACATCAAGGGCAAGACGGTGGCGATTACGCCAGCCGACTCCATGACCCAGATCTGGCCGCTGTTCCTGAAGAAGACCGGCCTGAAGGAAAGCGACTTCAAGACGGTGGCCGGCGACGGCCAGACCAAGCTGAATGCCGTCATCAACGGCCAGGCTGATCTCCTGCTCGGCTACGTCATGGACCAGTCGATGAAGATCAAGGACGCCACCGGCAAGGACGTCTATCCGATCAAGTTCGCCGACTACGGCATCAACATGGTGTCCTCGGGCGTCATCGCCAACACCGACTATGTGAAGGCCAATGCCGATCTGGTCCGCCGCTTCATGTCGGCGACCACCAAGGCGGTCGAAGCGGCCGAGAAGGAGCCGAAGGCGGCGGCGCAGGCGATCCTCGATGCCAACCCCAAGGGCGGCAAGATCGACACGCTGACCCAGGGCTTTGAGCTGACCATTCCGCTCTACCGGACCGCGGAGACCAAGAGCAAGCGGCCGTTCCAGGTCACCGACCAGAACATGACCGACTCGGTCAATCTGATGGTCGAATATGGCGGTCTCGACGCCAAGGCCAAGGAGAACCCGAAGGCCTTTTACACCAACGATTATCTGCCGAAGAGCGGCTCGTGAAACCTGCGGCTGTCATGAGTGAAACCGCGCAGCCGGCCGCGCATCTGAGACTGGTGAGCGACCGGGCTGTCGGCGATGCGTCGGGCATCAAGCTGTCGGGCGTGTCGAAGACATACCGGACGCGCGATGGCGACGTGCCGTCGCTGCGTCCGCTCGACTTCCACATCAATGACGGCGAGTTCTTCGTCGTGGTCGGCCCGAGCGGCTGCGGCAAGTCTACCCTGCTCAAGCTGATCTCGGGATTGCTGCCGCCGACATCAGGCGAGGTCCTGGTCGAGGGCGAGAAGGTGACGAAGCCGCACGGCAATGTCGGCATCGTGTTCCAGAACGCGTTGCTGCTGCCATGGCGCAACATCCTCAACAACGTGATGCTGCCGATCGACATGAAGCGGCTGCCGCGACAACAATATCTCGAACGCGCCCAGTCGCTGTTGAAGCTGGTTGGGCTCGAAGGCTTCGAGAAGAAGCTGCCCTGGCAGCTCTCCGGCGGCATGCAGCAACGCGCCTCGATCTGCCGGGCGCTGGTGCACGATCCCAAGATCATGCTGATGGACGAGCCGTTCGGCGCGCTCGATGCGCTGACGCGCGAACGCATGAATGTCGAGCTGATGCGGATCCAGCGCGAGACGAAGAAGACGGTGCTCTTGATCACGCATTCGATTCCCGAAGCCGTCTTCCTGGCCGACCGCGTGCTGGTCATGACTGAGCGCCCCGGCGCGATCGCCGCGATCTACGATGTGCCCCTGCCGCGCCCGCGCTCGCTCGACGTGATGGCAGATCCGGTCTTCACCGAACTGGTGCAACGCATCCGCAAGCATTTCTTCTCGCAAGGTGCATTGGATTAAGGCAATGGAGCTAGCTCGAAATTTTAGAGCGTCATGGCCGGGCTTGACCCGGCCATCCACGTCTTGCTCCGTGCAACAAAGAACGTGGATGGCCGGGACAAGCCCGGGCATGACGACTTTCTCAGGATCACGCCATTGCGCCTGAAGCTGCGAGATATCGCCTTCTTCGAACGTCCCGTGCAGTTCGCGCGGCCGTTCCGGTTCGGCGCGATCACGATCAACGCGACGCCGCAGCTGTTCGTGCGGGCCGAGATCGAGGTCGAGGGCCGGGGCGTCGCGATCGGCGCGAGCGCCGAGCTGCTGGTGCCGAAATGGTTCGACAAGCGGCCGGAGCTGTCGCCGGCGCAGACCGTCGACGGCTTGCGGCGGTCGCTCGAAATCGCGCGCGGGCTCTATCTGGCACGCACCGGATATCAGACTGCATTCGATCTGCACGCCTCGTGCATCGGTGCCCAGGTCGCGACCTGTGCGAAGAAGAACATTCCGCCGCTCGCAGCGGCTTACGGCCCGGCCGAGATCGACAAGGCGGTCCTCGATGCGCTGCTGCGCGCCGCCGAGACCAATTTCTTCGACGGGATGACCGGAAATATCGCCGACGTCGATGCGCGGCTTTCTCCTGACCTGAGCGAGAGGGACATCAGGACGTTTCTCTCCAGCCGGATGCCGCTGGGGCGCGTTGCCATCAGACACACCGTCGGCCTTGATGATGCCGTCGAAGGCGAGGGCGGCGTTGCCGATCCGCGCGAGAACGCTGGCGCGCGTTACTTCAAGCTCAAGCTATCGGGCGATCCCACGGCCGATGCGGTGCGGCTCGCCCGCATTGGCAAGGAGCTCGCTACGCTGGGACATGACTACAAGGTGACGCTCGACGCCAACGAGCAGTACGCCGACCTCGCGGCGTTGCAGGCGCTGATGGATCGCCTCGATCATGATTCCGCGCTGCGCCCGATCGCCACGCGCCTGCTCTATGTCGAGCAGCCGATGCCGCGCGACATCACGCGGCAATCGCCGCTCGGCGCTTTGGTCGGGCATGGCTTCATCATCGACGAGGCCGACGATTCCTACGATGCTTTTCCGGCGGCGCGGGCACTCGGCTATCGCGGCATCTCGTCGAAGTCCTGCAAGGGTCTCTACAAGTCCCTCGTCAACGCGACGCGCGCGGCGAAATGGAGCGCGGAAGGGGAGAGCTTCTTCGTGACCGGCGAGGACCTCACCTGCCAGGCCGGCCTCGCCGTGCAGCAGGACCTCGCGCTCGGCGCCTTCATCGGCGTCACCCATGCCGAACGCAACGGCCATCATTATGTCGACGGCTTCGGCGACACGCCTGCCGCGGAAGCTACGGCATTCGCTGCCGCGCATCCGGATCTCTACGCCGATGCCGGGCAGGGCATCCGCCTCAAGATTCACAATGGCGATCTCCTGACGGGATCGCTTCACACGGCGGGCTTTGCCACCTCGGTCCATCCGGACTGGTCGGCGCTGAACCCGCTCGAACAGCCAAGATCACTTCAGGAGCAACTGGCATGACCACCCAACGCCTCGGCCTCATCATGAACGGCGTCACCGGCCGTATGGGGCTCAACCAGCATCTGATCCGCTCGATCGTCGCGATCCGAGACCAGGGCGGCGTCCGCCTAAAGAACGGCGACCGCGTGATGCCCGATCCGATCCTGGTCGGCCGCAGCGCCGACAAGGTCGAGGGGCTCGCCAAGCGCTTCAACATCACGCGCTGGACCACCGATCTCGATGCCGCGCTCGCCGACAAGAACGACACCATGTTCTTCGACGCCGCGACCACGCAGGCGCGCCCCGGCCTGCTGACGCAGGCGATCAACGCAGGCAAGCATGTCTATTGCGAAAAGCCGATCGCGACGAATTTCGAGGAAGCCGTCGAGGTCGTGAAGCTTGCGAATACCAAGGGCGTCAAGCACGGCACGGTGCAGGACAAGCTATTCCTGCCCGGCCTGAAGAAAATCGCCTTCCTGCGCGATTCCGGCTTCTTCGGCCGCATTCTCTCGGTGCGCGGCGAGTTCGGCTATTGGGTGTTCGAAGGCGGCTGGCAGGAGGCGCAGCGGCCATCCTGGAACTACCGCGACGAGGACGGCGGCGGCATCATCTTGGACATGATCTGCCATTGGCGCTACGTGCTCGACAACCTTTTCGGCAACGTCCAGAGCGTGGTCTGCATCGGCAACACCGACATCCCCGAGCGCTATGACGAGCAGGGCAAGAAGTACAAGGCGACCGCGGATGATTCCGCCTACGCGACGTTCCAACTCGAAGGTGGCATCATCGCCCACATCAACATGTCCTGGGTGACGCGCGTCTATCGCGACGACCTCGTCACCTTCCAGGTCGACGGCACCCACGGCTCGGCGGTCGCGGGCCTCACCGACTGCATGATCCAGGCGCGGCAGGCTACTCCGAGGCCGGTCTGGAATCCCGATGAGAAGCGGCTGCACGATTTCTACGGCGATTGGCAGAAGCTGCCCGACAACGTCACCTACGACAACGGCTTTAGGGAGCAGTGGGAGATGTTCATCCGCCACGTCTACGAGGATGCGCCCTACAAGTTCACGCTGCTCGAAGGCGCCAAGGGCGTGCAGCTCGCCGAATGTGCGCTCAAGAGCTGGAAGGAGCGGCGCTGGATCGACGTCGCCCCGATCAAGGCGTGAGGTCGATTGGATAAGCCCCGATGTTTACCAAGCCGTCATTGCGAGGAGCGAAGCGACGAAGCAATCCAGACTGTTGCCGCGGAGGCACCCTGGATTGCTTCGCTTCGCTTCGCTCGCGATGACGGGGAGAGGTCTGAAGTCATGAACAAGCCAGTCCAACCCATGTCGTCATTGTCGCTCAAACTGCCGAAAGCCGATCGGTCGATCGAGACCTACCGGCTCGCGGCCTCGCGCACGTTCCCCGCAAAGCTCGAGGGCCCGCTGAACCGCATCGCGTTCTCGGCCGTGCACACCGTCGCCGATCCCTTCGCCGACAACGATCCCTGGCTCTCGGTCGCGGTCGACTGGGACAAGACCATTGCGTTCCGCGAGCACGTCTGGGACCTCGGCCTCGGCGTCGCCGAAGCCATGGACACCGCACAGCGCGGCATGGGCCTGGACTGGCCGACCTCGCTGGAGCTGATCACGCGTTCGGTCAGCGCTGCCAAGCGCCGCAACGCGCTGGTATTCTCCGGCGCCGGCACCGACCATCTCGCCGTAGAGGATGCCAGGAGCCTCGACGACGTGATCCGCGCCTACGAAGAACAGATCTCGGCGGTCGAGAAGGTCGGCGGCCGCATCATCCTGATGGCCTCGCGCGCGCTGGCCAAGCTCGGCCGCAATGCCGACGACTACGCCAAGGTCTACGACCGCGTGCTGTCGCAGGTTCGCGACCCCGTGATCATCCACTGGCTCGGCGACATGTTCGATCCCGCGCTGACGGGATACTGGGGCACCAAAGACCTCGACAAGGCGATGGATACGGCGGTGGCCATCATCAACAGCAATGCTGCCAAGGTCGACGGCGTCAAGGTCTCGCTGCTGGACAAGCAGCGCGAGATCGACATGCGCCGCCGCCTCGACAAGCGCATCAAGATGTATACCGGCGACGACTTCAATTATGCGGAGCTGATCGCCGGCGACGAGCAGGGCTTTTCCCATGCGCTGCTCGGCATCTTCGATGCCATCGCGCCGGCGGCGTCCTACGCGCTGTCGCGGCTGGCGGCCGGGGACGAGGCCGGCTTCCACGACGTGTTGGGGCCGACCGTGCCGCTGTCGCGCCACATCTTCAAGGCACCGACGCGCTTCTATAAGACTGGTGTCGTGTTCATGGCGTATTTGAACGGTCACCAGGACCATTTCACCATGGTCGGCGGACAGGAGAGCACACGCTCCACCCTGCACCTCGCCGAGCTGTTCCGTCTGGCCGACCAGGCCGGCCTGCTCGCCAATCCTGAACTCGCGACGCAGCGGATGAAGACCGTGCTCGCCACCCACGGTATCGAATCCTGATGCGCGATTTCTCGTCCGACCACCGCTGGCTGTCGCTGAACACGGCGACCGTCCGCAAGCAGGGTGACCTCGTCGAGATCATCGATGCCTCTGCGAAGCATGGCATTCGCGCCATCGATCCCTGGCGCGACCAGGTCGTAACCGTCGGTCTCGACCGTGCCGCGCGTGCGGTGCGCGATGCCGGTCTCGATCCTCTCAGGCTATTGCCGCGGCGGCATGTTCACGTCGGACGCTTCGCGCCGGGGCGAGGTGCGCGACGACAACAGGCGCTGCGTCGACGAAGCCAAGGCGCTGGGCGCACCCTGCATCGTCCTCGTCGTTGGCGGCCTGCCGCAATATTCGCGGCCGGGCAGCGATGTCTCGAAGGATATCGCGGCGGCGCGCGGGCAGGTCGAAGACGCGCTCGCCGAGATGCTCGATTACGCCAGACAGGCAAAGCTGCCGCTCGCCATCGAGCCCCTGCATCCGGCCTATGCGGCCGACCGCGCCTGCGTCAACACCACCAAACAGGCGCTCGACATCTGCGACCGGCTCGACCCCGATCGCACCGGCATGCTCGGCGTCGCGCTCGATGTCTATCACATCTGGTGGGACCCCGAGCTGATGGGGCAGATCGCGCGCGCCGGCAAGGATCGCCTGCTCGCCTTCCATGTCTGCGACTGGCTGGTGCCGACCAAGGACATCCTCAACGATCGCGGCATGATGGGTGATGGCGTCATCGACATCAAATCGGTGCGTCAGGCGGTCGAAGCGCAGGGTTTTGCCGGTTACTCCGAGATCGAGATCTTCTCCAACGACTGGTGGGGCAGGTCGATGGACGAGGTGCTCCGCACCTGCATCACGCGGCATAAGACGGTGGTGTAGGTTTCTCGGCTGCCGTTCTCACGGGCTTGCGACATGTTGCAGCGTCTTGAAGCGCGCCTTCTGCTCGCTGCTCAGCGTGGCATAGAACTCGACCAGGGTGGGTTCGACCAGCTTGGCGGCCGTCAGCATGGCCCCCTGAATTTACTTCCGCTTTTCAGTGGCAGAACAGACTCTGCTCGGACTTACTGCCAGCCCGATCCGGTCGCGATTGACCCCAAGCGGACATCCACGGCGATGCGGCGGAGAGCTGCTCTGAGCCAAAAGCCGCTTTGATCTACGTCAAGGATTTGTTTTTAGACAGTGCAGGATACGGACGACCTGCCATCACCACACGCCGGACTGAATTTTCCAGCGGAACACCTGCTCATTGCCATCGTGCGAGGAGACGCCATGCGCGTACCATTTCTTGCCTTCACTTTAGTCGCGCTGACCGTCGGCCACGCCTCGGCCCAGCAGCTTCTTGGGAAGGTCAATGGCGGCGGTGGTCCTATCGCAACGTCGACGGTGACGCTATGGGCAGCGGGCGAGGGCGCCCCCACCAAGCTGTCGGAAACAAGCACGGGCGACGATGGCGCTTTTCGCTTGCAGTTCGACACCGAGAAGGCTGGCGGCGGTGTGCTCTACCTGACTGCCAAGGGTGGAGAGCCCAAGATTGGCGGCTCCCATGGACCGAACCCGGCTATCGCGCTGATGACAACGTTGGGCACCACCGCACCGAAGGAAGCGACCATCAACGAACTCACGACCGTGGCATCGGTATGGACGGGCGCGCAATTCCTCAAAGGTGAAGCGCTTAGCGGCCATGCGCTTGGCCTGAAGATCGCCGCGGGCAATGTGCCTAACCTGGTAGACCTCACGACCGGCGGATGGGGCACGGTGGTCCAGGATCCACTGAACAGCACGCAAACCACCTCTCTGGCTGTGTTGAACACCTTGGGTGGCTTGCTGGCGGGTTGCATCACGCGCGTGCAGGCGGACGCCTGCGAAAGGTTGTTTGCCGCCTCGACGCCGCCGGGAAAGTCTGCTCCCACCGATACATTGACCGCGGCGCAGGCGATAGCGCTGCATCCCTGGAATCAGCCTGCAAAACTGTTTGCGCTGTTGGACCATTTCTATCCGGCTGGACGGGAGGGGCCAGGCTCGCGTGCCGTTCCGTTCCGGCCCTACCTCCTGTTCGCTCCCGGCACATGGACGATCGCACTGCGATACGCAGGTGGCGGTTTGAACGGCCTCGGCGGCATCGGTATCGACGGCGATGGCAACGCCTGGGCGGCAAACAATCAGATGGCAGGCTCGCAATCGACCATGTTCGGCGGCATCGGCGGTACGCTCTCCGCGCTCGCCCCGAACGGCCGCCCTATCTCGCCGATGACGACCGGCTTTACCGGCGGCGGCGTGGACTTTCCGGGCTGGGGTCTTACCATCGCAGGTGACGGCAAGGTGTGGGTGACCAGCATCGGCGGTAAGACGATTTCGGTGTTTGACAAAACCGGAAAGCCGCTCTCCCCATCGACCGGTTACAATCTGAATGGACAACTCGGTGGAATGCAGGGCGTCAACACGACGCCGGATGGTGATGTCTGGGCGCTGGATTCAAGCAAGAGCCAGATCGTCCACATCCCGAAGGGCGATCCGGCTCAAGCGCGCATCCTGTGCCGCACCGTCGACGACAAGCCGGTCGACGGCACCTGCCAGGTGAAAGGGCCTTTCCACGTCGCGTTCGATCTGCAGGGCCGGGTCCTGGTTTCCAACTCCAACTCCAACACGGTGACTCGCTTCCCGGCGAATGATCCCGGCAAGGCCGAAGAATTGAAGGTCGGTTACAGTCCCCATGCCATCGCGATCGACAGCCAAGGCAACGCTTGGGTCGCAAATGTGTTGGGCGAGCCGAGCATCAAGGAAAAGCTGGACCTGCTCCGGATGAAGCTGCGAAGCAGCCTGGAAAGCAAACTGAAGCCGGCGGGCGGCGGTGACGAGACGGTGGAAAAGTTCATCGCCCTGGTCCGCATTATCGAGGAGTTTCCCGGCGGCAGCGTCAGCATGATACGTCCGGATGGCAACCACGGGACCGCCCCGTCGTTCGACGGTGGAGGGAGCATCAGCGGGCCCTGGGGCATCACCGTCGATGGCAATGACCACGTATGGGTTGCGAACGGCTTCGGCAAAACGCTGACGCAGCTTTGCGGCGTCAGGACCGAGACATGCCCTCCCGGTTTCAAGACGGGCGACCCGATCTCTCCACCCAAGACCGGCTACGCAGGCAAGGGCATGCAATTCCTGACCGGTGTTGTCGTCGACCCAGCCGGAAATGTCTGGGCCGCCAACAATATCGATCTTATGGATGAGGTTTGTCTGACGAAGACCCCTGACGAAACCCTTTCAACGCGCTGCGGCGGCAACGCCTTCGTGGTGTTCTTTGGCTTGGCAAAACCCGTGAGAACACCTGTGATCGGCAGTCAAATGCGACGCTGGTAAGCGATCTGGTAAGCTGCTGATTAGCTTGTGGGGACCCATTGCCGGACCTCATCCGACGTTCTCGTGGCTTGCCCTGGCGCTTGTCCAAGTTCGCCGTTGAACCAAAGCTGATGTGGGATAGATTAGCTGTCCATGAAAGAGATGCTGGCCCATCTAGAACTGCTCCGCGTGCAAATGGCTGAGTGCGAGCGCCTTCAACAGGCAGCAAGGAGCCCGCTCAAGCGCGACGTCTATGCGCGGACGCTTACGCGCTACAGTGCTATCGCAAGAGAGCTGGAACAAGCGATCGCCTGCCTGCCTGACTTTAGGCCCCTGCGTCCGCCACAATGGTAACGCGGAAGAGGGAGACCGCCTCAGTTGACAGGGCGGACGCGCGCTGCTCTCACGGGCTTGCGACCTGTTGCGGCGTGTTGAAGCGCGCCTCCCGCTCGCTGCTCAGCGTGGGATAGAACCCATCGGGGGCGGGTTCGACCAGCTTGGCGGCCGTCGACATGGCCCCCCTGAATTTACTTCCGCTTTCAGCGGCAGAGTGGACATTGCTCGGACTTACTGCCGGCCCGATCCGGTAACGATTGGACCCGCAGCAGACGCTTTAGACCATCCAGTCAAGAACAGTTGGCTGTCGTCAGACGAGTCAATTGAGCATGTTTGCCGGATCTTGCATTTCCGCGTCAAAGGCGGCATCCCGCGCAAGCTGACCGGTTGCTTTGAAATGTCAGAAGTCCGAATTAACCTTCAGCCTCGATCCAATTGCAAAAGGACAGCATGACTGCTTGTTAGCGTGCCTTGGGCGAACCAACGTGGCGGATGCTGCCGTCTTCCCGGTTCGGCGGGCGGGAATTCAGGGAATGCGATCGCAATCGCCGCGGTCGTTCAATGGGAAGTAGCCTTCTCACCTGGAGATCTCGCCATGATGATCGAACGTCGGGCAATGGAGCGGATACCGGTCAACCGGGCCGCGCGGCTGTCATTTGATGGAATTCGCGGGACGCACCCATGCGTGGTGCGCGACATGAGCACCTTGGGGGCCTGTATCTCCACGCCATACTATGTATTTGCGAATGAGTTTGTGCTGTCCTTCGACGGACATTCCGGAATCTTCATCTGCCGGGTTGCGTGGCGAAAGGTGACGCTTTGCGGCGTTTGTTTCCTCCTGCGTCGTCGTTCGCCGAAACCGGCGAATGATTTTCGGCGAACCCGCAAGCATGGCGCGACACGATCGCTGGATCGTGGGCCGGCAGGCGGCCCTTGACTTGGTGTGGTCAGCGCCTCCGCCCGTGTGCTGACGAGGCGGTCATATGGACCAGCCACTTCCGCGGGCGGCGCCTTTCCGTCGATACGTCAGCTTATGACCCCGAAGCTGGAGGTCCTAGTCCGGCGCCCGCCGGAAGCCTCGCCCTGCCAGAGAGCCCCTGAGGGAGCTGAATAGTTTCCTTGAGCTACATCAAGAGATCCAAAGCGTCCTCGCGCTACCAACAAAGCTAGGGCATTTCTTTCTGAAATCGAACGGCCGGCGTATTCCGGACTGACTGATCCCAATAAGGGAGTGGCCTTGATGCAAGACGGCCGCACGATTTCCTTTGCCCAACGGCTGAAGGAACTCGCCGCCAAACTCTCGGAACTCGAAGATCTCCGATCTCAAGTCGAAGAAGCAGAACGATGCACCCAAGTGGTGCCTGCATCGCAGCGGTCCTCAAAGACCCCATTACCGCGCTAATGGGAGGAGAGGAAAAAATGGCAATTGTCAATGTTAGAAGCCGTTTCACGTCCGGGTACAACCAAGATGCCCTGACGACGACCACGGAAGGTGAGCGCGTTTTGAACTTCGGGAAGCTGACGACAACGGGCGATCTCGCGGACGGCATCTTTGCCCGCGCCGACAATTTAACGATCCGCAATTTCGCGCGGATAGAGACCGGCGGTCTTGGCGCCGCCGGCATCCTCGGGACTGGCAATGACGTCAGCATTGAGAATTGCGGCACGGTGGTAACGCGCGGCGGATTTTTCGATCCCGATCCGAATGTCGAAGGCGACGAGGCTTTCTCTGAAGGCGTGGTCACAATCGGAGACCGGTTCCATATCGCGAATTTTGGCACCGTTCGCGTCGAGGGCGAGTCCGCCACCGGTCTCTCAGGTGTCGGCGCAGACGGCACCATCATCAACTACGGTCACGTTGAATGCACCTCCTTTAACTCATCTTTGATTGCTTCCATTGGTGACAATGCGACGTCAATCAATGCAGGTTTGATATCGGCCGGTGGCTCCGACAATGCAGCCATGTTTGCACGCGGCGCGGATGCCGCAGCCGTCAATCTCGGGCGCATCTTTATCAATGGTACCGTTATGGTCGGCATCCAGGGCGTACTGGAAAACACGCACATCACGAACCGAGGTGTCATCCGCGTTACCGGCGATGAAAGCGCCGGGATGGGAGGCTTCGGGAATAACCAGGAGATCAGTAATTTTGGATTAATAGAGACGGAAGGGACTTTGGCCACTGGTATGGCGGCGCGTGGCGGCGGCCCACTTCAATTGCCCGGCCTCGATTCCGATGTTCTTAACGCCGGCCGTATCACAACCGAGGGTGACATCGCATTCGGCATCGCTATCGGTGTGGGTCGATTCGGGTTCATTGCTGCTGGGAACGGTGAGATCACTAACCGAGGCATTATCGAAACCCGTGGCGACGGGGCTGCGGGCATTGTCCTGATCGGAGATGGTCATCACCTCACCAACAGCGGTCGAATCAAAGCGGATGGTGAAACATTTGACAGCGAAGTCCACGGCGTATTCCGGGCGGCGGGCGTGCTCGTGTCCGGCGACGACGTGCTGCTGGAGAACACCCGTTCGGGCGTGATCGAGAGCGGGGATGCCGCGTCGGCGGCGGTCGAGCTAAACGTCTTGGAACGCGAGGGTCTGCCTGCCGAAGGCATGTCGTCGCAACTCGCAAATTCTGGCCTTGTTCGCGGCGTGAACACCGCGATAGTCGGTGGCGATGGCCAAGAGACGGTTATCAATCGCGGCCGCATCGTCGGGAATGTCGAATTGAGCGGCGGCGATGATACGTTCGTTTTTGCGAAAGGAAGCGTCCTTGCGGGCAATTTGTTTCTCGGTGAGGGCGCTGACTTGGTTTTCGTCGAAAACGGTTCTGGTAGGACGGGCGTTGCGGATTTTATAGCGGGTGACGCGAGCGGGGATACAATTGACGTGTCGGCGTTCTTCTCGGATTTCGGCGAACTACAGGATGCGATACGACAGAATACTCGCGGGGACGTGGTCATTCGCCTCGATAATAACGATACGCTGGTACTTGCCGGCGTTCAGGTCAACGTCCTAAACGCTGCCGACTTCATTTTCGGGATGTAGAACGCCCCGCAACGATCCGCTTGCGAAGCGGCTAACGCAAGAAATGGCCATCGCTAGAGCCGTGACTGGCCTGCTGCTGTTGTGTCGCCTTACATGCTAATACCAACGCGAAGGGCCGGGACGTGTGGCAATTGATCTGCGATCATCGTTACCAGTGGGCCGACATCGCCGCCGATCGGTCGCCATGGGGCAGCAATGGCATCAGCTCGGGCGTCACCCCCCTCGCGGACGTCAGCGCGTTGCGGTTCTCGTCACCCGCCAGCCAGATCGCGATACCGCGGCGTCCGAGCGATCCTTGGGGCTCACTCGATGCCATCGGCGTTGAGGTCACGGCACGCTTTCTCGCGCAGGCTTCCGGCACTTTGATCGATGCCGATAACAGTTTTCGCGTCAGCTCCGATAATGGCGACCTCACCGGCGAGGTTTCAGGAATGTCGCTCTCGATCAGCATCCCGGCCGACCGCTGGGTGCGGCTCACGTTTCGCCACGATGGCTTCAACGCGCTCGCAGTCGGCTATAGCACACTGGGCCCTGGCCCTGGCTCCGCCGGCGGAAGCGCCACGCGCATCCTACATGGTCTGGTCCCGCCAGTAGGAGCCAAAGGCATCCTCATCGGCAACAGGATCGGAGCCTCAGCCCGCCATATGCGGGGCGATATCGCCAGCGTGCGGATCTGGCGCCGCGATCCGGCATCGATGACAAAGCAATTTCTAGCTCGCCCGTTCGACAGCGCGCTTGCGGCTTGCTGGGCCGAATTCCTGCGCGAGCTCAACAAGTCACTGCGCGATAATCCGAAGTGCGCAGAATGGATTGTTCAGCTCGTGTCCGGCTTGCAGCGAAACTTCCTGGAGAAATTGGCGCAGAAAAGCGATGACAAGATTGCCGAGTTCAGGGAGATGTGCCGCCAGTACCGCGATTTGTGGTTCGGCGGCCACGTCGATAGCCCTCAGATGCAGGCGCTTTTCGCCCGCATGCGCGACTGGCTCGCAGCCGAGAACTTGATCTCGAACGCGGATTTGCTGGAACTGTTCGGTGATCCCTGCTTGGCGACATTGACCGACGCGCTACCGTCACCGGAATGCGATCCCCAGTTCAAGCGCCTGATTGGGGTGCTGATTGCGCCACGATGAGTACGGCGTGAGCCGCTCGAAGGGAGAACCGGCCGATGCCTCCACCGACTGCAGCGCAGCTGAAGTTGATCCGCGACTATGAACCGATTTTATTCTTTTACGATGGGCCCGCAGACCAACCGAAAGAGCGCTTCTTCCCCAGCGACGCCAAACGCTACCTGGAGCGCTGCGAATTGTGGAAGGCGAGCGATCCGTTCGATACGCGGAGCACTTGGGGCGGCAACGCCGCGATTGAAGCGGGCAAGATCAGCGCAATCGAGGGCGAAGGGGGCGAAGGTTCAGTTTTTCTGGGCAAAAAAACGGGGAGCACCTATGATTTCCTCGAAACGCCGAAGGACAAAGAATGTTTTCTCGCGCTCGAAGGCTGGAGGCCGGCAGGTTCGTCCGACCCTCCTCCAGATAGCTTCGCAAATCTTGACAAGATTGCAGAGGTCTACAACGGCTCGCTCGAAAACAGCCGCTTCTGGTATCATGCCGAATTCTTTGACTCCGGGCGCCTCGAGCAACTCTGGACATTGCTGAAGCAAAGCGGTGGTAATGATTTTGCGAGCCTCACCGCAGGTTCTCCGGGCCGCGCGCCGGAGCTGAAGATTCCGGCGCTGATATGCTACTATCTGTTCTATCCCGGACATGATGAGGGCCTGGGCGGTTGCGAGAATGTGCCCGAGGCCGATAAATTTGGAAGCTTCGCGGGGGAGTGGCACTGCTTCGCCGTGCTGCTCGACAAGCCCACGGCGGCCGGCGCCTTCGAGCCGAAATGGGCGGGAATAACTCGGCGCAACGTCGGCGTGATTCGGCAGCAGGACAAGGAAGTGCGCGTTGGCATGCGAGTCTTTCCCTGGCCGCAGCTGACGGTAGATATGTCCCATGCTCGCCTGGTCATCGCAGGAGGCAGCCACGCCATGTACCTGTTCGGGGAGACGGCTGAACCGGTTGTGCCGCTGACGGACGCGGATCCGTCGCGTAATTCCTGCGGCAGGGCAGAGGCCCCTCAGGCCCCCTTGAGTGAATCGACACAGCCCGACTGGTTCGCTGTCCTCGCGGCCAAGATCCTGGCCGGGGCAGCCGCCGCCGCACAATTTGGGGGAGCGCCAGTTGGTGCGGTCATCGGATTGTTCGTGGGGTTGGCCGAACTTGCAGTTGGGGCTGCGCCGGATTTTGACGAATTTGACACCAGCTTCCCGCCTGGGCGCGGAGCACCCGGTCCCCTCACCGATGCGCTCAGCACCAATGGGACGGTGGTGCACCCGGCCGGGCTGCGCCCGCCTGGGGTCGCGCAAGAAAGATCAAAGGAGTGGCGGAGCAAAGACAATCTTCAGTTCGAGTCGCGACGCTATGATTCAAGCGTCGACCGCGACAGCCAGATTCTATGGTCCGATGATGTCAGCTCCAACGTGCATGGCTACACTGGCCGGTGGGGTCCGCGCGTCGAGCGCGACCCGCAGTTGCGCCGCGCCGGGATGAAGTTCCCGAATTTCTGGCGCATGTTTTTTGACGAGTTGGTTCGCGCGCCGAAGAATTCGCCCCCGCCGCCGCCGCCTGTTTTAGGGGAGCGCAAGGTTGTACCCCTGCAGACCGGGACGACAGCATGGACCGTTCCTCTCGACTGGAACAATAACAGCAACTCCATCGAATGCATCGGTGGTGGCGGCAGCGGCCGCGGCGCTTTGGAGCAGTCGTGTGGCGGCGGCGGCGGCGGAGCCTACAGCCGGGCGGAAAATCTGACCTACACGCCCGGCAAAGTCATTACCGTGCAGGTTGGCGGCGTGGCAGGCGACACCTTTGTCAAGGACGATGCCGACGCCGTTAATGTTTGTTTTGCGAAAGGCGGTGTCACGGCAACGACC
>NZ_JXJM01000001.1:4589504-4591614 GCF_001593325.1 Bradyrhizobium sp. DOA1 | reverse complement strand
GGGCAGCTCCAGCGTCGGCGGCGGTGGCGGTGGGGCGGCGGGGCCGAGCGCCGACGGCACTCCGGGAGTGGAAAGTACCGGCGGCGCCGGCGAGGGCGGATTAGGAGGATTCGGTGGGCCATCGGGAGTGAGCGGCGCGCCGGGCAGCAATCTCAGCGGTCGCCTTGGCCCAGGCGGTGGTGGAGGCGGTACCTTCGGAGCCGGGTCCGTCGCGGGTGGCGGCGGACGTTTCGGCGGCGGTGGCGGCGGCCAAAACGGAGCCGGTGTTGACGGCACTCCGGGTGTCGGGGGCGATGGACTCATTATCATCAGCTATACGCCCGCTTAAGCGCGAACCTTCATCAATTACCAATCGGGGACGAGCCTTGAGAAACGAACATACTGAAAGATGCATTACCTTGCTCATCAATCCGGAATCCTGCCGCCAACTCTGTGGTGCAGGCGATGCAGGAGGCAGCGCATGCGCTGGGACGACGGCTGTCGGTTGTGCGGGCGAGTAGTGAGCGCGAGATCGACACAGCCTTGGCTGGCGTCGGCGAGCAAAGTGCCGGTTGCTTGATTGTCGCGCCGGACGGTTTCTTCGGCGCGAGGAAAAGTCAATCATCGCTTTGGCATCACGATACCGAACGAACTAGGCAACCGAACTGATCGAATATTGTCTGCTGGCCCATAGCTGACTTTGCCTGCTGCCCTTCCAGCGTCAGCTTCCGACCCCATTGCCGGACCTCATCCGACGTTCTCGTGGCTTGCCCTGGCGCTTGTCCAAGTTCGCCGTTGAACCAAAGCTGAGGTGGGATAGATTAGCTGTCCATGAAAGAGATGCTGGCCCATCTAGAACTGCTCCGCGTGCAAATGGCTGAGTGCGAGCGCCTTCAACAGGCAGCAAGGAGCCAGCTCAAGCGCGACGTCTATGCGCGGACGCTTACGCGCTACAGTGCAATCGCAAGAGAGCTGGAACACGCGATCGCATGCCTGCCCGACTTCAGGCCCCTGCGTCGGCCACAGTGGCAACGCGAGGAAGAGGGAGACCGCCTCAGTTGAGAGGGCGGATGCGTTGCATCGTTCCCCTCGTTGACGACTGGCGCTTCTGGCCCATCGCGGCGTCTCGCCGTGGTTCGGAGTTTGATCGCTACCTCACGGGCTTGCGACCTGCTGCAGCGTGTTGAAGCGCGCCTTTTGCTCGCTGCTCAGCGTGGCATAGAACTCGTCGAGGGCGGGCTCGACCAGCTTGGCGGCCGTCAGCATGGCCTCGAGCCGGTGCTGCATCGTCTCCAGCCGTCCGACCGGTGTCAGCGGGGCATCGTTCGGACAGGCCGCCTGTAGGCCCTCAACGCCCTTCGCCGTCGCTTCGCTGAGGCGGTCGAGCGCCTCCTTCTGCTTACCTGCGGGGTGGAGCACAGCCTCGATCCTCTGGATCGGCAACTGCGTGAGCCCGGACTTCGGATCGTCGCACCCTTCGGCACTGGCCTCCTGCTGTTGCGGCGAGCGCTCGCCGACATTGGGACCAAGCGCGTTGAAGCTGGCCTTCTGTTCGTCACTGAGCGAGTTGTAGAAGTTCTCCAGTGCCGGTCGAACGATCTTGACGGCTTCAAGCGTCGCGCTGATGCGGTTCATCATCGCCCGCAAGCGGCCAGGGGGAGTCAGTGCATAAGTCTCCGTGCAGGAGTCCTTGAACACGCCGGCGGCGTTGGCCGCCGCCGTCTTGAGCTCATCGAGCAGTGTGCGTTGCTCCGGCGTCGGCCGCACCGCCCGTGCGATATCGGCGAGTGGCCAGGCGGTCACGCCCTTGTCCGGCGTGGCGCACAATTGCTGAAGCGTCTGCGGGCTCACGCTGGCACGCTGGCGTGCGCGGCTGCCGCCGCCGCCTTGCGGATAGTCATACGGGTTGGTGCTGGCATAGGCGGAATAGGGGCCGTCACCACCCCAGAACACGGTGTCGACGAAGTCGTCATAGGCGTACGCCCAATATCCGGGCTCGTAGCCATAGGACCAGAACGTGTAGTTGAAGATGTCGGAATAGGCGTAAGGCCAGAACACGGGCCCAAGCCACGCCACGAACGCCGCGGGGTGGCGGTGACGCCAGGCCTGTCGGGGACCCCAGCCGCTTTGG
>NZ_JXJM01000001.1:4517174-4588386 GCF_001593325.1 Bradyrhizobium sp. DOA1 | reverse complement strand
CCATGGCAGGCGGCGCTGCCGGGCGAGCCATGGCCGGTGGTGCTGCCGGACGAGCCATAGCAGGTGGTGCTGCCGGTCGGGCCATGGCCGGTGGTCCTGCTGGCGGCGCTGCGGCTGGCCCTGGTGGTCCTCCACCCCGTCCGTGTCCGAGGGGTCCCTGGGCCGGCGCGCTCGTCGTCAGCATCGAGACGCCAACCAAAACAGCCGTCAGGCAAACGCCACGCGGAAGCATGATCCTAGCTCCCAACTCGTAATCGCCCACGACTTTCAACGCGCAGACGGCGCAATCGTTCGTTCTTGGCCACGGCCGGCATTGCGATCTTCCGACGCAGGCAGCTCAAGAGAAATCCTGCGTCAGGATCGCAGCGAACCGCTCCAGCGCCCAGTCGACCTGGTCGGTTGTGATCACCAGCGGCGGGGCGATGCGGATCGTATGCTCATGGGTATCCTTGGCGAGGATGCCCTTGCCCTGAAGCGCCTCGCAGTAGCGACGTGCCCGCCCGGCCTTGGGATGAAGCTCGACCGCCAGCATCAAGCCGCGGCCACGCACCTCGCGGATCGTGTTGGCGCGGATATCCCTCAAGCCGTCCAGGAAGCGCGCGCCCTGCCTGGCCGCGTTCTCGATCATGCCTTCCTCGATCAGCACGCGCATCGCCGCGCGCGCCACGGCGCAGGCGAGCGGGTTGCCGCCGAAGGTCGAACCGTGTTGCCCGGGCCTCAACGTCCCGAGCACGTCGGTGTTCGAGAGCACGGCCGACACCGGATAGAAGCCGCCGGACAGGGCTTTGCCGAGCAGCGTCACGTCAGCCTCGATTTCCTCGTGCTGTTCGGCGAGCAGCTTGCCGGTGCGGCCGAGCCCGGTCTGGATCTCGTCGAGCACCAGCATCACGTTGTTGGCGGTGCAGAGCTCCCGCACCTCAGTGAAATAGCCGGATGGGGGAATGATGACACCGGCTTCGCCTTGGATCGGCTCGACCAGGAAGGCGACGGTGTTTGGCGTGATGGCGGCTTCCAGCGCCGCGGCGTCGCCGAACGGGACGATCCTGAAGCCTGGCGCGAACGGGCCGAAGTGCGTGCGTGTCTCGGGGTCGGTTGAAAAGCCGACGATGCCCAGCGTGCGTCCGTGGAAATTATTGGCGCAGACGATGATCTCGGCCTGGCCGTCAGGCACGCCCTTTACTTCATAGCCCCATTTGCGGACCGACTTGACCGCGCTTTCGACCGCCTCGGCGCCGCTGTTCATCGGCAGCACCTTGTGGGAGCCGGTCAGCGCCGCGATCTCTTCGTAGAAGGGCGCGAGTTGGTCGTTGTGGAAGGCACGCGAGGTGAGCGTCAGCCTGTGCGCCTGTTCCACCATCGCCGCCAGGATCTTGGGGTGGCAGTGGCCCTGGCTGACCGCCGAGTAGGCCGAGAGGCAATCGAGGTAGCGGTTGTCTTCGGTATCCCAGACCCAGACACCTTCGCCGCGCGACAGGACGACGCCGATCGGCTCGTAATTATGGGCGCCAAAGCGTGCTTCCGTAGCAACGAAATCAATGACCGACGCGCTCATCTGCCGTCACTCCATTGCTGCGCGCCGGCGCCAACCGGCCGCACGGCCGCGCTCAAACTGATGTGGGTACCGGTCTGCCCGCTCGGAAGCCCTGATGCGTCCGATGGCGCGGCGCGGCCTGATTTGCCCGAAATCTCAGATGGTTCTGCCGCATGACAGCACGTCGTCCTCCGACCCACGCTCTACTGTGCATGGGGTTGTTTTCGTAGTTTGTTGTCGCCCCTCAGCGAAGCGCGCAGGGCACGCTCAAAAAGCCCCGAAACCGAACCCGTCCGCCGCGCACCGGCGCCCCGCTGACGGCATAGTTCGGGAAGCGCGCCAGGAAGCGTGAGATCGCGACGGCGCCCTCCAGCCGTGCCAGCGCCATGCCCGCGCATTGATGCGCGCCGGTGGCGAAGGCGAGGTGCCGGTTCGGCGTGCGGCCAATGTCGAAGCGTTCGGGGTCCGCAAACTGCGCGGGGTCGCGGTTGGCCGCGCCGATGCACAGCGTCACCGAGGTGCCGGCCTCGAGCATGACGCCGCCGAGCTCGATCTTCTCGGTGGTCATGCGGTTGCCGAGCTGGTTCGAGCTTTCGTAGCGCAGCATCTCCTCGACCGCGGTCTTGATCAGGTCGGGATGGTCGATCAGGCGCTGTTTCTGGTCGGGATTGCGGTCCAGTGCGACGAGGCCGTTGCCGATCAGATTGGTCGTGGTCTCGTGGCCGGCATTGAGCAGGAAGATGCAATTGTGCAGCAGTTCCTTCTCGGTCAGCCGCTCGCCGTTCTCTTCTCCCTGGATCAGGCGCGTCAGCACGTCGCGATCAGGGTTGCCGGGCCTCGCGCGCCGGCGCGCGACCAGCGTTTCGAGATAGGCGAGGAAGTCCGTCACCGCCTTGTTGCCGCGCGTAGCCGCTTCCGGCGACACCACCGGCTCGAGCGCGCCGAGGATTGCTAGCGACCAGTCGCGCAGCGGTCGGCGCTCGTCGTGAGGCACGTCGAGCAGATTGCCGATGACTTCGATCGGAATGGACGCGGCGAAATCCTCGATCAGCTCGCAAGCGCCCTTGGCGGCGATCGCATTGAGCAGACCGTCGACCAGCTTGATGAGATCGCCCTCCATCCCCGCGATCGCGCGCGGCGACAGCGCGCCCATGATCAGGCGCCGCACGCGCGTATGCGCGGGCGGATCGTTGAAGACGAGGCTCGTGGTGTGGTGCTCGTAAAGCGGCGTGTCGCCGTATTTCGGCGCGAACTCGCGTTTCTTGTCCGAGCTGAACGACTTCGTGTTCTTGTAGGTGGTGACGAGATCGTCGTAGCGGGTCAGGAACACGGTGCCGTTGCGCAGGCGCTTGACCGGCTCGTTCTCCCGCAGTGCACGATAGGTCGGATAGGGGTTGTCGTAGAACTCGGGCGTCAGCTTCTCGAGATCGAAGCTTGCCGCCAGCGCCTTCGCATCTGCGTTCATCCCGTTATACTCGCCGGTTAAAGCCGATATGCCGTTTTTGTTGTTCTGGTCGACACGTGCATGCGTCTACAGTCTTCGAAACACTGCTAGCCGACCGGACAGGAAAATGCACGCGCGCGCTGACGCTCCCGACACGGCCCCGAGTTGGCCCGACGATATTTTCGCGACATTGCAACGCTTCGACGTCCGGCAGGTGCCTTACGTGCCCGACGCCGGCCATTCCAAGCTGATCCAGCGCGTGCTGGACTCCTCGACGATGCGCGGCATTCCGCTGACGACGGAGGAGGAGGGCGTTGCGCTTTTGGCGGGCGCCTGGACCGGCGGGCAGCGCGGCGTGCTGCTGATGCAGTCGAGCGGCGTCGGCAATTGCATCAACATGCTGTCGCTGATCCCGATCCTGCGCTTTCCGTTCCTCACGCTCGTGACCATGCGCGGCGAGTGGGGTGAGTTCAATCCTTGGCAGGTGCCGATGGGATCGACCACGCAAGGCGTGTTCGAACTCTCCGGCGTCCAGGTGCTGCGCGCCTCCCACGCAGCCGAGGTGTCGGCCGTGCTGGAGGCGGCCGCGTCGCAGGCCTTCAACGCGCTCACCCCCACCGCCGTCCTTCTGTCGCAGCGCCTGATCGGCGCCAAGGTTTTCACCAAATGAGCAAGGCCAATCTCCTCGACCGGCGCCAAGTGGTCTCCGCGCTACTGGCGAACCGCAAGGACGTCGTCGCGATCGGAGGCCTGGGTGCCTCCACCAACGACATGTGCGCGGCCGGCGACCACGCCCGCAACTTCTATCTCTGGGGCGGCATGGGCGGCGCCGCGATGATCGGTCTCGGGCTGGCGCTGGCGCAGCCGAAGCTGCCGGTGCTGGTCATCACAGGCGACGGCGAGATGCTGATGGGCATGGGCAGCCTTGCCACCATCGCTCTGCAGAAACCGTCCAACCTCTCCATCGTGGTGCTCGACAACGAGGCCTATGGCGAGACCGGCGGCCAGACCAGCCACACCTCCGCCGCCGCCGACCTCGTCGGCGTCGCCAAGGCATGCGGCATTGCCGACAGCCAGTCGATCTCGACCATGGCGGAGGTGGAGGCCTTCGCCAAGGCGGTCCACGACGTCTCGGCCGGGCCCCGCTTTGCCAATGTGAAGATCGACAGCGCCAATCTGGAGCGGATCCTGCCGACCCGGGACGGGACTTACATCGTCAACCGGATCCGTGGTGACCTCGGCTTCCAGCCAATCTAGGAGGCCGGTTGGCGCCTCCGTCCTGCACGGAGGCCGTGTACTCAGGCGACTTCTACCGAATCTAGAGGTTGCGATGCAGCATAGTGCTTGACTTTTGCGTGGGTGAGTGCTTACTCACCCACCATGAGCTCATTGCGTATGACGAGCGACCTGAGGCGTCAGTTGATCCTCGGTGCCGCGAAACGCTGCTTTGCCCGACACGGCTATAACGGCACCACGACCAAGAGCGTGGCGGCCGCCGCTGCCATTTCCGAGGCGCTGCTGTTCAAGCATTTCCCGTCCAAGGCGGCGCTCTACGCCGAGATCCTGAGCGACGAATGCGAGGCCGATCCGGCCCTGATGGAGCTGCTCGAACGGGAGCCGTCGACGGCGGCCCTGGTGGAGCTGATCCGCGGCATGGTGCAGCATTTCCTCGCGATCGCGGACGGGCCCGACCAGGAAGAGGCGCAGCGCCTGCGACTGATGGCCACGAGCCATTTGGATGATGGCGAATTCGCCCGCTTGCTGTATGCCAAGATCGAGACGCTGATCGGGGCCGTGTTCGTCACCTCACTCGAGCGGGCGATTGCGAGCGGTGACGCGCGGCCCTGCACGGGCGATCCGCTCAACCTGTTCTGGTTCGCGCATCATGTGGTGATGACCGCGGCGCTGACCAGGCTGCCGGCCACGCCCTGTCTCGCTTACGGCAAGGCGAACGATTTGGAGCGGCAGCTCTGTGAGTTCCTCCTGAGGGGTATCGGACTTAACGACGCCGCAATTGCTTCGCATCTGGGCCACGATCAGGCCACGGACGCGGGCAGGACGGCGATTGCAGAAAGTGCATGACATGAACATCGTAGCCGAACACAAGATATCGGGCGAACCGATCGACAAAGCGCCGAAGCGTCCGGTCAAGCCGGTGCGCTGGTTCATCATCGTCGGCACGCTTCTGGCCGTGCTCGTCGGCGGTCTCGTCTGGTTCAACTATTTCCGTGGCCAGATGATCAAGCAGTTCTTCGCGAACAACAAGCCGCCGCCGACCGCAGTCAGCGCGGCTGAAGCGAAGTCCGAGGTGGTGCCGAACCTGCTCACGGCGGTCGGCAGCCTCGTCGCCGTGCATCAGGTCGACGTCTCCGCCGACGTCAACGGCCGCGTTACCGAAATCAAGTTCGAGCCGGGCACGCGTGTCGAAGCCGGCACGCCGCTGGTGCAGCTGTTCGATGCGCCGGAGCAGGGCGATCTCGCCAACTACAAGGCACAGGCCACCGTCGCGCAGCTCTCGCTCGACCGCGCCAAGCAGCTGGCCGCGCGCCAGTTCGGTCCGCAGGCGACCGTCGATCAGGCCCAGGCCGCCTACGACCAGGCGCAGGCGGGCATCGCCAAGACCGAGGCGCTGATCTCGCAGAAGCTGGTGCGTGCGCCGTTCTCCGGCGATCTCGGTGTGCGCAAGGTCGAGGTCGGCCAGTATCTCACCGCCGGCACCGCCATTGTCTCGCTGACCGATCTGTCGGAGCTGTGGGCCAACTTCACGGTGACGGAAAAGGACTCGGGCAACCTCAAGGTCGGTCAGGTCGTCCGGTTGAAGGTCGACGCCTATCCGGGCCGCACCTTCGACGGCAAGATCACCACGATCGAGCCGCAAATCTCGACCGACACCCGCAACATCCGCGTGCAGGCGACGATCGCCAACCCGGAGAAGATCCTCAAGCCCGGCATGTTCGTGACCACCACGGTGGTGCTGCCGGACAAGCCGGCCGTGATCACCGTTCCCGAGACGGCGGTCGACTACACGCTGTACGGCGACTCGGTGTTCGTGATCACAGAGAAGAAGGAAGAGGACGGCAAGACTAGCCTCTCCGCGGTGCGCACCTTCGTGCAGACCGGCAACCGGGTCGAAGGTCGCGTCGAAATCATCAAGGGCCTGAAGGCGGGCGACAAGATCGTCGCCGTCGGCCAGCTCAAGCTGCAATCGGGTGCGGCGGTGTCGATTTCGACCGACCCGGCCCCGCAGATCCCGGCGCAGCCGCCGCGTTACTGACCCAACTACATTCGCGTGATCCGGCTCGGCCGGATCACGCTTCTTGAGACATAGAATTCGAGATCGCCGCGATGCGCTTTACCGATATTTTCATCAAGCGACCGGTCCTGTCGGTCGTCGTCAGCCTGCTGATCCTGCTGATCGGTCTACGTGCGGCGATGGTGCTGCCGATCCGGCAATATCCGAAGCTGTCGAACACGGTCATCAACATCACGACCGTCTATCCCGGCGCCTCCGCGGACCTGATCCAGGGCTTCATCACCACGCCGATCGAGCAGGCGGTCGCGTCCGCCGAAGGCGTCGATTACATCACCTCGTCCTCGGTGCTCGGCACCTCGACGATCCAGGTCTACATCAAGCTGAACTTCGATCCGAACCAGGCGCTCACCGAGGTGCTGGCGAAGACGAACTCGGTGAAGTACCTGATTCCGAAGGAATCCAACGACCCGATCGTCACCAAGACCACCGGCCAGACCACGGCCGTGATGTATCTCGGCTTCTCGTCAGATGAGCTGTCCGGCTCGGCGATCTCGGATTATCTGACGCGTGTGGTCCAGCCGGTGCTGTCGACCGTCGACGGCGTGGCCTCGGCCGACATTCTGGGCGGCCAGACCTTTGCAATGCGGCTGTGGCTCGACCCCGTGAAGATGGCCGGCCGCAATGTCTCGCCGGCGGACGTTGCCGCGGCAATCACCGCCAACAACTTCCAGTCCGCGGCGGGCCAGACCAAGGGCTATCTCATCGTCTCGAACGTTTCGACGAATACGGGCCTGACCGACGTCAATCAGTTCAAGAAGATGATCGTCAAGGCCAAGGACGGCGGCTTCGTGCGGATGGAGGACATCGCCACCGTGGAGCTTGCGGCCCAAAGCACGGATGCCAGCGTCGCCTTCAACGGCGAGCGTGCGATCTTCATTGGCGTCCAGGCGACGCCACAGGGTAACCCGCTGACGCTGGTCAAGGGCGTGCGCGCGCTGTTTCCCGAGCTCGAACGCAACCTGCCGCCCTCCATGAAGATGAAGGTCGCCTATGACTCGACCAAGTTCATCCAATCCTCGATCGACGAGGTGCGGAATACCTTGGGCGAAGCGGTGATCATCGTGATCGTGGTCATCTTCCTGTTCCTGGCCTCGCTGCGCTCGGTCATCATTCCCGTCGTCACCATTCCGCTGTCGATGATCGGCGTCTGCACCATGATGCTGGCGCTGGGCTTTAGTTTCAACCTGCTGACCCTGCTGGCGATGGTGCTGGCGATCGGCCTCGTCGTCGACGACGCCATCGTCGTGGTGGAGAACATCCACCGCCATCTTGAGGAGGGCAAGACGCCGGTCCAGGCGTCGCTGCAGGGCGCGCGCGAAATCGTCGGGCCAGTCATTTCGATGACGATCACGCTTGCGGCGGTGTATGCGCCGATCGGCTTCCTCGGCGGCCTCACCGGATCGCTGTTCCGGGAATTCGCCTTTACGCTGGCGGGCTCGGTCATCGTGTCGGGCGTGGTCGCGCTGACGCTGTCGCCGATGATGTGCTCGGTGCTGCTCAAGAACACGGAAGAGGGCCGTTTCGCCAAGCTCGTGAACCGGGTGTTCGGCGCCATGACGCGGTGGTACGGCCGCAAGCTCGACCGCTCGCTCGACTACAAGGCCATCACCGGCCTGTTCGCCGTGACGATCCTCGGGCTCGTCGGCTTCCTCTACATGCATACCTCGAAGGAGCTGGCTCCCGAGGAAGATCAGGGCATCGTGTTTGCGGTGACCAAGGCGCCGAAATACGCCAACATCGACTATGTCGATTTTTACGGCGAGAAGCTCGACAAGGAATTCCAGAAGTTTCCCGAGACCGATCTGCGTTTCGTGCTGAACGGCATCAACGGCCCGCAGGGCGGCATTGCCGGCATGCTCTTGAAGCCGTGGGACGAGCGCACACGCTCGTCGATCGCGTTGAAGCCGCTGGTGCAGGCCGAGCTCTCCAAGATCGAGGGTGTGCAGGCGTTCGCGTTCAACCTACCGCCGCTGCCGGGCGGACCCGGCGGCCTGCCGATCCAGATGGTGATCAACTCCACGGCCAGCTTCCAGACCGTCTATGAGCAGATGGAGAAGCTGAAGGAATCCGCACGCAATAGCGGCATGTTCATCGTCTCCGACAGCGACCTCGCCTACAACCAGCCGAACGTCGAGGTGACGATCGACCGCACCAAGGCGCAGGATCTCGGCGTCAACATGCAGAACCTCGGTTCGACGCTGGCGGTGCTGCTCGGCGGCAATTACATCAACCGCTTCAATCTCGAGGGCCGTTCCTATCAGGTCATCCCGCAGGTGCCGCGCGGCAAGCGGCTCTCGCCGGAATCGCTCGGCGGCTATTATGTGACGACCAATACCGGCCAACAGCTTCCGTTGTCGACCGTGGTCTCGATCAGGACCAAGACCGATCCGAATTCGCTGACGCACTACAACCAGCTCAATTCGGCGACGTTCTCGGCGGTGCCGATGCCCGGCGTGACCGTTGGTGCTGCGGTCGATTTCCTCGAAGGCGAGGCCAAGAAGCTGCCGCAAGGCTTCAGCCACGACTATCTGGCGGACTCCAGGCAGTACGTGCAGGAAGGCAATCAGCTCGCGATCACCTTCGGCTTCGCGCTGATCATCATCTTCCTGGTTCTGGCGGCGCAGTTCGAGAGTCTGCGCGACCCGTTGGTGATCATGATCTCGGTGCCGATGGCGATCGTCGGCGCGCTGATCCCGCTGTTCTTCGGCATGGCGACCATCAACATTTACACCCAGGTCGGTCTGCTCACCTTGGTCGGCCTGATCACCAAGCACGGCATCCTGATGGTGGAGTTCGCCAACGAGCTCCAGGTCAACGAGCGGCTCGACCGCCGCTCCGCGATCGAGATGTCGGCCCGCATCCGTCTGCGGCCGATCCTGATGACCACGGCCGCGATGGTGACGGGCCTGATCCCACTCCTGACTGCGACCGGTGCGGGCGCGGCCAGCCGCTTCTCGATCGGTCTGGTCGTCGTGGCAGGCATGTCGATCGGCACGCTGTTCACGCTGTTCGTGCTGCCGGCGGTCTATGTGGTGCTGGCGACCGACCATCGCGCGACGGCCGATTCGGAGCGCAACAAGCAGATTGCCGATCTCGACCTCGGCTCCGACAAGGCCCTGCGCCCGACCTGAGGCCGCAAGCGAAGCAAACCAGAGGGCGGCAGCGGTTCCCGTTGCCGCCCTTTTTCGTTGCGCTGGTGCTTCGCTCTCCCGCGCCTGCGAGAGACAAGGTCCCGTCTTCTTGCTAGGTTCCGCGGATGAGCCTCTCGATCCATCGCGATACTCCGCGAGCCAGAACGCTGCCGAGCGCGGCAGCTGATGGCGTCGCTGCCGGCGCGGCGGCGGGGCAGGGGATCAGGACTCGGCTCTTCACCAAATATGTCGCGCTGTTCGTGGCCGTCGTCGCAATCGCGCTGCTGGCCAACGGCCTGTTCGAGGTCTTCTTCTATTATCGCGAACACAAGGCTTCGCTGATCCGGGTCCAGCACGAGCAGGCCGAGGCGGCCGCGACCAAGATTGGCCAGTTCGTCAAGGAGATCGAGAGCCAGCTCGGATGGACCACGCAACTGCCTTGGTCCGGCGGCTCGATCGAGCAACGCCGCTTCGACGCGCTGCGCCTTTTGCGCCAGGTGCCTGCCATTACCGAGCTCGCCCAGGTGGACTCGACGGGCAAGGAGCGGTTGCGGGTCTCGCGGCTGGCGATGGACGCGCTCGACAGCGGGATCGATCTGTCGAGCGATCCGAAATTCACTGAGGCGGTCGCGCGCAAGGTCTATTACGGGCCGGTCTATTTCCGCAGGGACTCCGAGCCCTACATGACGCTGGCTCTGGCCGGCGCGCGCAAGGACGCCGGCGTCAGCATCGCGGAAGTCAATCTCAAGCTGATCTGGGACGTCGTGTCGCAGATCAAGGTCGGCCAGCATGGGCACGCCTACGTGGTCGGACCGGGGGGACGCCTGATCGCGCATCCCGATATCAGTCTCGTTCTTCGCAATACCGACATGTCCGGCCTCGCACAGGTCCGCGCCGCACAGGCCGCCGGCGGCACCATGCCGGTTGTGATCGAAGAAGCGCACAATATTCAGGGTCAGAAGGTCTTGACAGCCTCCGCTCCGATCCAGCCGCTGGGCTGGACCATGTTCGTCGAGCTGCCGGTCGAGGAAGCTTATGCCGCGCTCTACGCCTCGTTGCAGCGGCTCGCGATCGTGCTGCTAGCGGCATCGATCTTCGCGGTGCTCGCCGGGATATTCCTGGCGCGCCGCATGGTCGGTCCGATCCAGGCGCTGCGCAGCGGCGCCGAGCGGATTGGCGGTGGCGACTTCTCGCAGCGCATCTCGATTAAAACCGGCGACGAGCTGGAAGGCCTCGCCAACCAGTTCAACGACATGGGCGCGCGCTTGCAGGAATCCTATGCCGACCTCGAAAACAAGGTCGAGCAGCGTACCGCAGAGCTCCGGCAATCCCTGAACGATCTACGCACCGCGCAGGACCGCCTGATCCAGACCGAGAAGCTCGCGTCCCTCGGCCAGCTCACTGCAGGCATCGCCCACGAGATCAAGAACCCGCTCAACTTCGTCAACAATTTCTCATCGGTATCGACGGAGCTGATCGACGAGCTCAACGAGACCCTGCGATCGGCCGCGCTCGACGGCAAGACGAAGGAGGAGGTCGACGAGCTGACCGGCATGCTCAGGGGCAACCTCGAGAAGGTGGTGCAACATGGCAAACGTGCCGATTCCATCGTCAGGAACATGCTGCTGCATTCGCGCGAGGGCTCCGGCGAGCATCGCGCCGTCGATATCAACGGCATCGTGGAGGAAAGCCTCAACCTGGCCTATCACGGCGCCAGGGCCGAACGGCCTGCCTTCAACGTCACGCTCCAGCGCAGCCTCGATCCCGCGGCGGGTGTAGTCGACATCTATCCGCAGGAGATCACGCGCGTCTTCCTCAATCTGATCTCGAACGGCTTCTATGCCACGGCCAAGCGCAAGGAGGGCGAGGGCGACGCCTTCGAGCCCATCTTGAGCGTTGCGACCAAAGATCTCGGCGGCAGCGTCGAAATCCGGATCCGCGACAACGGCACCGGAATTCCGCCCGAAGTGAAGGAGAAGATGTTCAATCCCTTCTTCACCACCAAGCCGGCCGGGGAGGGCACTGGGCTCGGCCTTTCCATGAGCCATGATATCGTCGTGAAGCAACATGGCGGCACTATCGACGTGAACACGACACAAGGTGTATTCACCGAATTCATCATCACGCTGCCGCGCACGATGGCGGCAGGCGGCACTTCCGGAGGCAACACTTGAACGTTTACATCCTGGTCGTCGACGACGAACCCGACGTCGAGGCGCTGTTCCGGCAGCAGTTCCGGCGCGAGCTGCGCGCCGGCCGCTTTCAGATGGAATTCGCGCCCTCTGCGCCCGATGCGCTCAGGGTCGCCGCCGAGGTTCGCGATCCCTCGCTGATCCTCATTCTCTCCGACATCAACATGCCCGGCATGAGCGGGCTCGACATGCTGCCGAAGGTGCGTGCCGCCCATCCGGACGTTCCCGTCATCATGATCACGGCCTATGGCGATGCCGAGACGCGTCGCAAGGCGATCGAGCGCGGTGCCGTCGGGCTGCTGACCAAGCCGATCGACTTTGCGCTGCTGCGGCAGGAAATCGACACGAGGCTCGAGCAAGCCGCATGACTGCGACCATCCTCTTCGTCGATGACGAGCCGGATTTGGAGGCACTGATCCTGCAGAAGTTCCGCAGGCAGATCCGCGACGGACTGATCGATATCAAGTTCGCGCGCGACGGCCTCGAGGCGCTGCAATCGCTCGAACAGAACCCGCATGTCGACATGGTGGTTTCCGACATCAACATGCCCAGGATGGACGGACTGTCGCTGCTCGCCAAGCTCCAGGAGGCCGAGGACAAGAAGTCGACCATCATCGTCTCCGCCTATGGCGACATGAGCAACATCCGCACTGCCATGAACCGCGGCGCATTCGACTTCCTGACCAAGCCGATCGATTTCGCCGACCTGGAAGCCACGATCGACAAGACCATTCGCCACGTCGAGATGCTGCGCGAGGTGCGCCGGCGCCAGGCGGAGGCCGAACGTGCCCACGCTGCGCTGTCGCGTCATTTCTCCCCGCAACTCGCTAAGCGTCTCGCGGCCAGCGGCGAAGGCGAGGGGATCGAAGTGCAGTGGCGCGAGGTCGCGACCATCTTCACCGACATCACTGGTTTCACCTCGCTGGTCGAAAGCGCGCCGCCTGAGACGCTGGGCGCGCTGCTCAACGAGTATGTCGGGGGCATGACCGAGATCGTCTTCGCGCATGAGGGGACCGTCGCCAAGATCATCGGCGATGCGATTCAGATCCTGTTCAATGCGCCCGGCGATCAGCCGGACTATGCGACGCGCGCGGTCGCCTGCGCCCATGATCTCGACGCTTGGGCGCAGGACTTTTGCGCCCGTCAGAAAGCCGGAGGTGTGAACTTCGGCACGACGCGCATCGGCATTCATGCGGGCCCGGCGCTGGTCGGGAATTTCGGCGGAAACCGTTTCTTCGATTACACGGCTTATGGGGATTCCATCAATATCGCGGCGCGGCTTGAGGCCGCCAACAAGCACCTGGGAACGCGGATTTGCGTCAGCGCCAGCGTTGCGCAGTCGGCCGAGACGTTTCACGGCCGGCTCGTCGGCGAGCTGATGTTGCGCGGACGCAGCGAGCCGCTGCGTGCGTTCGAGCCGTTGCCGCAGGCGAAATTCGAAGCGCCGGAAACGGCGCTATATTCCGAGGCTTTCGCCAAGATGGAAGCCGGCGACCCAGCGGCCATGCCCGCCTTCGCCGCGCTGGTCGGCATGCATGCCGACGATGCCTTGGCGGGCTTTCACCTGAAGCGCCTGCTCAACGGCGCCAAGGGCATTCGTATGCAACTGGAATAGGAGTTTGTCATGGTTCGTGAGTTCTCTGCCGGCAATTATCGTTTCATTCCGTCCGTGTTTCAGTATTCGGCAGGTGCGGCCGCCGATGACGGTTACGAGATCGAGCGCGTTCGCTTCGACCGCCTGGTGCCGCTCGTGGAAGGGTTCGCGCTGGCGGCGAAATTCATCCAGGAGGCCGGGCGTCCGCTCACGGCGTTTTGTGCTTGCGAGCTGCGCTCGCCGGCAGCCTTCAGCGAGGAAGGCTTTAGGGCCTTCAACCTGCATTATGTGAAGACGCTGTCGGAATGGGGCATCTTCGACGGCACCACCAACCCGGTGGCGCGCAGCAATGTCTGCCCCGAGATCGATCCGCCGTCGGAGCCATCGTTCTATGCGTTCTCCTTCACGCGCCCGAGCCGCTCGAGCGCGCCGAGCTTCGTCATCGCCGGCGGCGCCGAGGCACGGGAGGGCAGCGGGACCTATGTCGAACGCACGGTGCGCTACCGCGACCTCAGTCCGGAAGGCCTGCGCGAGAAGGTGCGCTTCACGACGACCTCGCAGATGGAGAGCCGGATGGCGGCGTTTGGCTTCGGCTGGAAGGACACCACCGGCGTGCAGGCCTATTCCGTCCACGACTTCCATCATGCGCTGGTCGACGAGCTGGTCCGTCGCGGCGCGCTGCGCTCCGGCCTGACGTGGCATTTTGCCCGGCCGCCGGTGGTCGATCTCGAGTACGAGATGGATTGCCGCCGCGTGCTGCGCGAGGTGGTGATCTGATCGGACGGGTCGATTTTCACCTACACCAAGGGGCGGGGGCGACGCATCCCTTCAAGACCGCTTTGCGTGTGCTGCCGCGATGCTGGCGTCGACGACGCTGCGATCGGTATTGCCGGCCGGATTCTGCCGCGTCGGCATGGACGCGCGGAAGTGCACCCACAGCTCGTGGCTGACCCGCTCCAGCCGGTCGAGCTCACCGAGCGGATCGGGGTGGTCGTCGGCGCGAATGTCCAGCGCCGGCCATTCCTCCTCGCCGTGGATCAGCAGAGCCGCGGATTGCTTGCCGCGCTTGTCGCCGCCGGCGGCTTCGCCCGCGCGCATCGCCGCGAGCAAACGGCGCGGGAAGGGCAGGCTGTCATTGGCGATGTAGGTCTTGGCGGTCTCGTCGAGCACGTCGGCACCCGCCAGCATGTTGCCGGCGATCGAGAAGCCGCTGCCTGCGATGTGGCCGCACCAATCGACACAATCGCGCCCGGTATGCGCGGCGATCTCGCCGCTCGAATCCATGATATGGATCTGGCGGCTTTCGCGGCCGTCGTCGGTTGCGAGGAGGGTGGCCAGCACGTCATGCGCATTGAGGCCTTCACGCAGCAGCTTGATGCCGTCGATGCCGTAATAGGGATTGACGAAGGCCTGCGTTGCGATGGCGCCGAGACCGGCGGCGATGTACGGGACCCGTGCGCCGACGGCGAAGAAGCGTGTCGCAACCGCGATGCCGAACTGGCCGGTGGCAGGATCGCGCGCGATGATCGACCAGGTCATGTGCTGCTCTCAGCGTCCCGCCGCGTAGCCTTGCATGCCGCGCGGATTGGCGGCGGCGCGCCGGCGCGGGCCGACCCGCGAGGCCGCCGTGAGGCGGCCTTCCGACCAGTCGGGGCCGACCTCGATGATGTGGCCGCGCTCGCGCAGATTCTCGATCGTCGCCTTGGGCACGCGGTTCTCGACGACGAGCACGCCCGGGCGCGCGGTGCGCGGCCAGAACGAGATCGGAAAATGCTCGGAGTGCCAGGCCGGCGCGTCGATCGCCTCCTGGAGGTTGAGGTTGCAATGGACGTGGCGCAGGAAGAACTGCGTGATCCACTGGTCCTGCTGATCGCCGCCGGGCGAGCCCCAGGCGAGATACGGCTCGCCATCGCGCAATGCCATGGTCGGCGACAGCGTGGTGCGCGGCCGCTTGCCCGGCGCGAGCGCGGCGGGATGGTCTTCCTCCAGCCAGAACATCTGGGCGCGGCTGCCCAGGCAAAAGCCGAGCTCCGGAATGATCGGCGAGGATTGCAGCCAGCCGCCCGACGGCGTCGAGGATACCATGTTGCCGTCCCTGTCGATGATGTCGAAATGCACGGTGTCGCCGCGCACTTCGCCGAAGCGCCCGACCGTCGGCTCGCCGGCACCGAGCGCACCGACCGCCTCGCGCTGCCCTTCTGCGCGGCGCAGTTTTACCACGCCGCCGAAGCCTTCAACGGAGCCGGGCACGAAGTCGAGCGAGGCCTTGTCGGTGACGAGCTTGCGGCGCTCGTCGTTGTAGGCATCCGACAGCAGGGTCGCGATCGGGATCTCGGTGAACTTGGGGTCGCCGTAGAATTTTTCGCGGTCGGCGAAGGCCAGTTTGGCGCATTCGATCTGGAGATGGATGAAGTCCGGACCGGTTGGGTCGAGGCCGTCGAGCGCAAAGCCCTTGAGCAGCGCGAGCTGTTGCAGCGTCACGGGGCCCTGGCTCCAGACGCCGGCTTTGCAGACGGTGTAGCGGCCGTAATCGTAGGTGAGCGGTGCCTCGACCGTCGGCTGCCAGCGCGCCATGTCGTCGGCCGAGAGCACGCCGCGATGTGGCGAGCCGCTGACGTCCATCACTTCCTGGGTGCGACAGAATTTGTCGATGGCTTCCGCGACGAAGCCCTCCGACCAGGCCTTTCGCGCTCGCTCGATCTCGGCATCGCGGCCACCGCCGCCGCTTTCGGCCTCGCCGAGAATGCGGGCATAGGTCGCGGCCAGCGTCTTGTTGGTGAAGAGCGTGCCGGGCCTGGGCACTTTGCCGTTCGGCAAATAGACCGCGGCCGAGGTCGGCCAGTGGTTGCGGAATAGCTGCTCGACGGTCTGGATCGTGGCGCAGGCGCGCTCGACCAGCGGATAGCCGTCGCGGGCATAGGAGATCGCGGGCTCCAGCACGTCGCGCAGGCGCATCGTGCCGTAGTCGCGCAGCAGCATCATCCAGGATTCGAAGGTGCCGGGCACGCAGGCCGCGAGGAGACCGGTGCCGGGCACCATGTCGAGGCCTTCGCTCCTGTAATGCGCGATGGTGGCGCGCGCCGGGGCCGGGCCCTGGCCGCAGATCACCTCGGTGCGGCCACGCTTGACGTCATGGACGATGATCGGCACGTCGCCGCCGGGCCCGTTAAGATGCGGCTCGACCACCTGAAGCGTGAAGGCGGTGGCGACACCGGCATCGAAGGAATTGCCGCCCTTTTCCAGAACGCTCATGCCGACGGCGGTCGCGATCCAATGCGTAGTGGCGACGACCCCGAACGTGCCTTCGATCTCCGGCCTCGTCGTGAACGGATCGGGATTGACGTTGCTGGCCATGGGCTACCTCGTTTGCGACGCGCGCAATTGATCACAGCGCCGCGCCAGCGCCAAATGCACAGGTTGCATGGCACGCGCGCGTCACGCCGGCACCGGCGCGGTGTTGACCGCGTGGCAGGCGACGCCGTCGATCAGCTCCGGCGTGTCCTTGCGGCAGAGATCGAAGGCCAGCGGGCAGCGCGGATTGAAGGCGCAGCCGGAGGGGGGATGGATCGGATTCGGGATCTCGCCCTTGACCGGAATGCGCTGACGGCCGCTCATCGCGAGATCAGGTACGGCACCGAGCAGCATCTTGGTGTAGGGCATGCGCGGGCGCGCAAACAGCTCGCGGCCCTCCGCGATCTCGACGATGCGGCCGAGATACATCACGCCGACGCGGCTCGCCATGTGACGGACCACGGCGAGGTTGTGGCTGATGAACATGTAGGTCAGGCCGAACTTGTCCTGGAGGTCGCGCATCAGGTTCAGGATCTGCGCCTGCACGGAGACGTCGAGCGCGGAGGTCGGCTCGTCGCAGACGATGAATTCGGCGTCCGATGCGAGTGCCCGGGCGATCGCGATCCGCTGGCGCTGGCCGCCGGAGAATTCGTGCGGAAATTTCAGACGGTCGTCGGGGTGCAGGCCGACGACGCTGAGCAGCTCGCCGACGCGCGCCTGAATGTCACGTTCACCCTGGATCAGATCGAAGGCGCGGATCGGCTCGGAGATGATGGCATCGACGCGGAAGCGCGGGTTCAGGCTCGCATAGGGGTCCTGGAAGATCATCTGGATGCGGCGGCGCAGCTTCCGCCGTGCCGCCGCCTGCCGGGGATCGGTCATCGACACACCGTCGATCCGTACGTCGCCGGAGCTCGGCGGCAGCAGGCCGACGACCATCCGTGCCACCGTGGTCTTGCCGGAGCCGGATTCGCCGACCAATGCAAACGTCTCACCCTTCCGGATGTCGAAGGTGACGTGATCGACCGCCTTGAGATATTCGAGGTGCCCGCCTTCGAGCACGCGGTTGAGCCAGGGCTTCGAGACGTCGAAGACGCGGCGCAAGTCTGTCGCCTGGACGAAGGGAGCGCTCATGCTGCGCTCTCCGCCGGCACATTGTCATAGAGATGGCAAGCGACCGATTGCGCGCCGCGCGGCAGCGGTTCGGGGCGATCGACCCGGCAGCGATCGAAGGCGAACGCACAGCGCGGATTAAACGAGCAGCCGGGCGGGATTGCCGACAGGCGCGGCATTGAGCCGGGGATCTGCACGAGGCGGTCGTGGTCTCCGGCCAGCGTCGGGATCGCGCCCATCAGGCCCTTGGCGTAAGGGTGCAGCGGGTTCTTCACGACATCCTGCACGGGCCCGATCTCGGCAATGCGGCCGGCATACATCACCGCGACGCGGTCCGACGTCTCCGCGATCACGCCCATGTCGTGGGTCACCAGCATCACGGCGGTGCCGTGATCGCGCCCGAGCCGCTTGATCAGCGAGATGATCTGCGCCTGCACGGAAACGTCGAGCGCGGTGGTCGGTTCGTCCGCGATGATCAGTTCCGGCTCGGCGCAGATCGCCAGCGCGATCACCACGCGCTGGCGCATGCCGCCGGAGAACTCGTGCGGATAGCCGTCGATGCGCTTTTCCGGCGCGGGGATGCCGACCTCGGCCAGCAGGTCGATGGCGCGGCGGCGGGCCGCCGTTTCGGACAGATTCAGATGAGTTCGGATCGTCTCCACGAGCTGGTCGCCGACCCGGTAGAGCGGATTGAGCGAGGTGAGCGGATCCTGGAAGATCATGCCGATCCGTTTTCCGCGGATGCGGCGCATCTCCTCGGGCCGCAAATTGTCGATGCGCAGGCCTGCGAGATGGATCTCGCCGCCGGCGATGCGGCCGGGCGGATCGATCAGGCCGATCACGGAGAGGCCGGTGACGGACTTGCCGGCGCCGGATTCGCCGACGACGCCGAGCACCTCGCCCCTGGCGATGTCGAAAGAGACGCCGTCGATGGCGCGCAGCGTGCCGCGGCGGGAGGCGAACTCCACATGAAGATCACGCACGGAGAGGACGGGCTCGGTCATTTGGAACGCACGCTCATCGGAGTTTCGGGTTGAGCGCGTCGCGCAGCCAATCGCCGAGCAGGTTGATCGACAGGATCAGCGCCGCCAGCGCGATACCGGGGAAGGCGACGATCCACCATTCGCCTGCGAACAAATAGTTGTTGCCGATCCGGATCAGCGTGCCGAGCGAAGGCATGGTGTCGGGCAGGCCAACGCCGAGGAAGGACAGCGTCGCCTCGGTGATGATGGCGAGCGCCAGGTTGATCGTGGCGATGACCAGGATCGGACCCATCGTGTTGGGCAGCACGTGCCGCAGCATGATCTTCGGTGCGGGCAGGCCGATCAGCTGCGCGGCGGCTACATAGTCTTTGTTCTTCTCGACCATCACTGAGCTGCGCACCGTGCGGGCATAACCCACCCAGAAACTCAGGCCGATCGAGATCACCAGCACGACCAGCATGCTGGTGGCGTCCAAGCGGTTGCCGAGGACCGATTTCGCAATGCCGTTGACCAGCAGCGCAATCAGGATGGCGGGGAAGGTGAGCTGCACGTCGGCGATCCGCATGATCACGCCGTCAACAGCGCCGCCGAAATAGCCGGCGATCAGGCCGAGCGCGATGCCGAGGGCACCGGCGAAGATCACCCCGGCGACGCCGACGGCGAGCGAGATGCGCATGCCGTAAAGGATGGCGGAGAACACGTCGCGGCCCTGTTCGTCGGTGCCGAGCAGGAACGGGCTCTGGCCGTCCGCGGTCCACAACGGTGAGATCCGCGAATTCATCAACTGCAACTGTGCGGGGTCGAAGGGGTTCTGCACCGCAAGCCAGTTGGCGAAGATCGCGAGCAGGAAGAACACGAGCGTGATCGCCGCCGCCACCATGGTGAGCTTGGAGCGGCGGAACGAATAGAAGAGGTCGCTGTCGAGCGCCCGGCTGAACCAGCTCTGGGCGGCACGGGGCGGCTTTGCACTCTGCTCGCCGGAATTGGAAACCACTGCGTCGGGCATAGGCTGCCTTATGCGGCGCGACCGACGGTCGAGCGCAGGCGCGGATCGACCACGGTATAGAGGATATCGACCACCAGATTGATGGTGACGAAGATCAGCGAAACCATCAGCAGGTAGGCGGCCATGATCGGGATATCGACGTTTTGCACGGCCTGCACGAACATAAGTCCCATGCCCGGCCATTGGAACACGGTCTCCGTGATGATCGAAAATGCAATAACCGAGCCAAACTGAAGCCCGGCCACCGTGATCACGGGGATCAGCGTGTTCTTCAGCGCATGGCCGAAATGGATGGCGCGGGTGGTCAGCCCGCGGGCGCGAGCGAAGCGGATATAGTCGGTCCGCAGCACTTCTAGCATCTCCGCGCGCACCAGCCGCATGATCAAGGTCATCTGAAACAGGCCGAGCGTGATCGAGGGCATGATCAGTGCCTTCAGTCCCGACAGCGTGAGCAGGCCCGTCGTCCACCAGCCGAGCTTGATCACTTCACCGCGGCCGAACGAGGGCAGCCAGCCCAATGTCACCGCGAACAGATAGATCAGGAGGATGCCGATCAGGAAGGTCGGCAGCGAGATGCCGATCAGTGACACCGCCTGGAATAGTTTGGCGAGCAAGGTGTCGCGCCTGAGCGCCGAATAGACCCCCATCAGGATGCCGAGCACCATCGCAAAGACGGTCGCGCAGATTGCGAGTTCGAGGGTCGCGGGCATCCGCTCCATCAACAACGTCGAGACCGGCTGGCGGAACTGGTAGGAGACGCCGAACTTGAACTGAACGGCATCGGCGAAATAGCGCACGAACTGGACCGGCACGGGATCGTCGAGGCCGAGCGACTTGCGCACGGCTGCGCGCTCGGCCGCAGGCGTGTCGATCGAGACGATCTGGTTGACGGGGTCGCCGGCGAAGCGGAACATCGAGAACGCGATGATGCCGACGGCGAACATGACGCCGATGGCCTGAATGGCGCGGCGAAGAGTGAAAGCGAGCATGCCTTCCACTGACCTTGGGTGTGCGTGCGGCTGACGTCCTTGTCAGCCGGAAAAGGAAAGGTCCCGGACGCCTAACGCTTCCGGAACCTCGTGTTCAACGGACGCTATTCCTTTTTGGTCGCCCAATGGAACATGACCAGATTGTCGGCACGTTGCGGCAGGTTGACCTTCTTCGATACGCCCCAGGCCAGAGCCTGCTGGTGCAGCGGGACGTAGGCCCAATCCTTGATGCTGATTTCATACGCCTGCTTGATCAGCTGGTTGCGTTTGGAGGTGTCGGTTTCAACCAGCACTTTGTCCGTGATGGCGTCGAACTCCTTGTTGCAATAGCCGCCGAGATTGGCCTCGCCACGCGAAGATTTCGCATCGTCGCGGCAGCCCATGATGTCATAGAGCACGTTGTGGGAATCCATCGTGCTCGGCGTCCAGCCCAAGAGGTAGAACGAGGTCTGGTAGTTGCCCTGCTTCAAGACCTTGGCGAAATATTGAGCCTTCGGCTGCGCCAGCAGATTGATCTTGACGCCGATGCGGGCAAGCATGCCAACCACGGCCTGGCAGATCGCGGCGTCGTTGACGTAGCGATCGTTCGGACAATCCATGGTGACCTCGAAGCCGTCGGGATAGCCGGCCCCCGTCAGGAGCTTCTTGGCGCCGTCAGGGTCGAATTTCGGCCGCGTGAAGTCCTTGGAGAGCACGAACAATTCCGGGGCGATCATCAGCGCCGACGGTGTCGACAATCCGCGCATCACGCGCGTCTTGATCAGCTCGATGTCGATCGCCTTGTAGAAGGCCTCGCGGACGCGGACGTCCTTGAACGGATTCTTTCCCTTGACGTTGGAGTAGAGCAATTCGTCGCGGGTCTGGTCGAAGCCGAGGAAGATGGTGCGTAGCTCCGGCCCTTTCAGGACCTGCGCGTTCGGGCTGGAATCGACGCGGGAGATGTCCTGGATCGGCACCGGCTCGATGACGTCGACTTCGCCCGACAGCAGCGCGGCGACGCGGGTCGCGTCGGAAGAGATCGGGGTGAAGATGATCTCCTTCAAATTACCTTCCACCTTGCCCCAATAGTTGGGGTTGGCCTTGAATACGGTCTTCACGCCGGGCTGATGGCTTTCGATCATGAAGGGGCCGGTGCCATTTTCATTGAGCGAGGCGTAGCTCGGCGTGGTCGCCGCGACCGGAGTCGGATCGACGACGTTGTTCGCCTCCGCCCATTTCTTGTCCATGATGTACCAAACATCCCACGAGTTATGCAGGATGGGGTTGGGCGAGGGCAGGATGAAGTCGACGGTGTAATCGTCGACCTTGACGACCTTGACGTCGGCTGCAAGGCGGGTCTGCATATTGGACCCCTTCTTGCGAACGCGATCCGCGGAAAACAGCACATCGTCGGCGGTGAAGGGATCGCCGTTGTGGAATTTCACGCCCTTGCGCAAATGGAAGCGCCAGCGGGTCGGCTCCGGAGTTTCCCAGCTTTCCGCCAGCGCCGGAATGATCTTGAGATCCTTGTCGCGCGCGGTCAGGCCTTGATAGACGTGGCCGAGGTGGGCGTGGGTGGTGCTTTCGTTAAGGGTATAAGGATCGAGCGACTTCAGGTCACCCTGGTTGGCATAGCGCAGCGTCTGGCTCAACGCCGGCGAGACCGACAACGCAAGCGCACCGGCGAGCGTCGCCGCAAACAGACTTCGACCTACTGACATTCTTGACCCTCTCCACACTGCCGTGCCGATGATTTTTGATTTGTTCGGCCGGCCGATGAATCCATGTTGCCCAGAGTTCTCGACCCGTGCAAGCGCCATCCAGCAAGGAACGCGCCAAAGTTGCGCCGCTGTGCAGCAATGCTGGTCATGCCGCCGGGCATAGAGGACTTGCGGCTTTCGACTTTGGTTGACCATACTTGGCCGATTGCGGGCGGGACATGTCGGGCCGGGATCAGGTCGCTTGCGTCGTACCACAAGTCGCGGCGATACTGCGACAGGCCGCTCGAATCTCATCCGGAGGGGATATGAAAGTTAACATTGAAATCGACTGCACCCCTCTGGAGGCCCGCCAATTCTTCGGTTTGCCCGATGTGGCACCGATGCAGACGGCGGTGATGGAGAAGCTGCAGCAGCAGGTGCTGAGCAACATCGAGAAGGTCTCGCCGGAATCGCTGATCCAGAGCTGGTTCACCTTCGATCCGAAGATTGCCGAGCGGTTTCAGGACATGTTCGTCACGATGGCGGGCCTCGGTGGCACGCGCAGCAGCGACAAGAAGAAATAGTGTCGCCGGGACGGGACGGGATGCGGGAAGAGGGCCGGCTTCGTCCGCCACCTCTCGGCCTGCTGTTGGCCGAGGCGCGCGGCTTGTTCGAGCTCAACGCGAGCCTGCTGCTCTCGCCGCTCCTGATGCGGGCGCCGAGGGGCGACGGCCATCCGGTGCTGGCATTGCCGGGGTTCCTCGCCAGCGACCTGTCGATGGCGCCGATGCGGCGCTATCTCAGCGAGCTCGGTTATGAGGCACATGCCTGGCGGATGGGCCGCAATCTCGGCGGGGTGGCACGGATGCGGGATTCTCTGCGGTCGCGCCTGGCCGAGATCCACACCGCCACGGGACACAAAGTGAGCCTGGTCGGATGGAGCCTCGGCGGCGTCTACGCGCGCGATCTCGCGCTTTGGGCGCCCGACATGGTGCGTTATGTCGTGACGCTCGGTAGCCCCTTCGCCAACGACGTGCGGGCGACCCACGCTACGCGGCTCTACGAGGCGATGTCCGGCGAGCGGGTTGAAGATTTGGCCGCGTTGCGCGAGGCGATCGCCGGGGACCTGCCGGTGCCGACGACGTCGATCTATTCGCGCGCCGACGGTGTCGTCAACTGGCGGACCTGCCTGCTGCGCCCGTCCGACCGCGCCGAGAACATCGAGGTGCACCTGGCGAGCCATATCGGGCTCGGCGTGAACCCCGCAGCGCTGTGGGCCGTGGCGGACCGCCTGGCGCAGCCGGAGGGGGAATTCGCGCCATTTGACCGGTCCGGGCCGTTTGCCATTGCATATGCCCCGGCGGAACAGGCAGTATCGGCCTGACGAGAAGCGCCGCCAAGGCGCCCGTCGAAATCTTGCGGGAGGGAACTATGGCTGACGGTAAGAAGCTGTCGTCACTGGACGCGTCGTTTCTCTATCTGGAAACGCCGGAAATGCCGATGCATGTCGGAAGCATGGCGATCTTTCGCCTGCCCGACGATTACAAGGGCGACTTCTTCGAAGACTTCAAGGCAATGATCGTCTCGCGCCTGCACATTGCGCCGATCCTCAAGGCGCGGCTGGAGAAGGCGCCGCTCGACATCGATCATCCCTCCTGGGTCGAGGACGACCAGTTCGACATTGACCGCCACATCTTCCGCGCCAGCCTGCCGCAGCCGCGCGACCGCGCGACGCTCGAGCGCATCGTCGGCTGGATGCACGCCAAGCTCCTGAACCGGGCCCGTCCGCTCTGGGAGTTCTACGTGTTCGAGGGCATGAAGGACAACGAGGTCGGGCTCTATTCCAAGATGCACCATGCCGCCATTGACGGCGGCGCCGGTGCGGCGCTGACCAACATGATCTACGACATCTCGCCGATCCCGCGGCAGGTTGATCCGCCGATGGCGGGAGCGAAGCCGGGGCAGGAGCCGCGCGACATCGCTGCGAACCTACTCGATTCCTATCAGCAGCTGTTCAGCCAGCCGCTGGACGCTTCGCAGGCGGCGAAGAACCTGCAACTGCCCCGCACTGGCAAGAGCGACATCGGCTCGATCCTGTTCGACAATGCAATGTACCAGATCGAGAGCGCTGTGCGCTTTGCAGGCAACATTCCGACCGTGCTCAAAAGCGTGTCCGACGTGCTCGGCAAGGTCGCCGATCCCAAGTCGCGCGAGAGCCTCGCCAGCATGGTGTCGCCGCCGACCATGCTCAACAAGACCATCTCCTCGGAGCGCAGCTTCGCCGGCGTGTCGATCTCGCTGTCGCGATCCAAGGCGCTGGCCAAGCAGGCCGGCGGCAAGCTGAACGACGTCGTGCTGGCGCTCGCCTCCGGCGTGGTCCGTCGCTATCTCCGGCAATACGGCACCCTGCCGGCGAAATCCCTGACCGCCGCCGTGCCGATCTCGCTGCGCGAGGAGGGCAACACCGAGGCCAACAACCAGGTTTTCGGCATGATCTGTTCGATCGCGACCAATATCGACGATCCCAAGGCGCGGCTCGAGGCCATCATCGCGCAATCCACCAAATCCAAGGAGATGTCGCACCCGCTGCGGGCGCTGATGCCGCAGGTCTCCAACATCTCGATGCTGGGTGCGCCGATCATGGTGCAGATCCTGGCGCTGCTCTACAGCCGCTCGAACCTGTCCGACGTGCTGCCGCCGGCCGCCAACATCACGGTGTCCAACGTGCCGGGACCGCGGCAGACGCTCTACGCGGCGGGCGCAGAGCTCTTGCACATCTTCCCGGTGTCGATCTCGACCCACGGGCAGGCGCTCAACATCACCGTGCAGAGCTATCGCGACCAACTCGACTTCGGCTTCATCGTCGGCGCCAACATCATTCCGCATGTGCAGGTGATGTGCGACATGCTGCCGGAAGAGTTCGCCGCGCTGGAGGCGGCCTACGCGCCGCCGGCCGCGGACATCAAGGGCGCTGCCGAGTAGGAGTTCGTGATGATTGAAATGCCGCCGCTCAAGTTCGCGACGACGAATGGAATTCGCATGGGCTATTACGAAGCGGGCCCGGCCAACGACAAGCCGCCGGTCGTGCTGTGCCACGGCTGGCCCGAACTCGCCTTCTCCTGGCGCCACCAGATCAAGGCGCTGAGCGAAGCCGGCATCCGCGTGATCGCGCCCGACCAGCGCGGCTATGGCGCGTCCGATCGGCCCGAGCCGGTCGAGGACTACGACATGGAGCATTTGACCGGCGATCTCGTCGGTCTGCTCGATCATCTCGGGATCGATAAGGCGATCTTCGTCGGCCACGACTGGGGCGGCTTCGTCGTCTGGCAGATGCCGTTGCGGCATCCCGCGCGCGTCGCGGGGGTGGTCGGCGTGAACACGCCGCATTGGGACCGTGCGCCGGCGGACCCGATCGCGCTGTTCCGCCAGCGCTTCGGCGACCAGATGTACATCGTCCAGTTCCAAGATCCCGCCCGCGAGCCGGACAGGATCTTCAGCAGCCACGTCGAAGAAACCTTTGATGCCTTCATGCGCAAGCCGGTCGCGCGGCCGGCCGGTACGCCGGCCGAAGAACCGATTGCCGGCGTCGGTGCTTCGCCCCGGATCAACCTGGCCTTTCCGCAGATGATCGCGAATTACGACGCCAAGCATGATCCGCGGACGCCGATCCTGTCGGCCGATGAGAAGAAGGTGTTCGTCGATACATTCACGAAAACCGGCTTCACCGGCGGCATCAACTGGTATCGCAACTTCACCCGCAATTGGGAGCGGTCGAAGGAATTGGACCATCACGTCCACTTGCCATCATTGATGATCATGGCCGAGAACGATGCCGTGCTGCCGCCATCGGCGGCCGACGGCATGGAAAAGCTGATCGGCGATCTCGAGAAGTATCTGGTGAAGGACAGCGGCCATTGGACGCAGCAGGAGAAGCCGGAAGAGGTCAGCGCCAAGCTGATCGAATGGCGTAGAAGGCGGTTTGGCTAATCCGTCATTGCAAGCTCGTCATTGCAAGGAGCGAAGTGACGAAGCAATCCAGACCTGCCACAGCGGAAACATCTCTGGATTGCTTCGCTTCGCTCGCAATGACGGCGGTGAATATTGAGGTAGGGGGAAGCACTTTTAATGTCATCGAAGAACCGTCTGGATCCGATCCCGCATCCGCCGACCAAGCCGGTGGTCGGCAACATGTTGTCGCTCGATGCAGCCGCCCCCGTGCAGCATCTGACGCGGCTTGCCAAGGAGCTCGGTCCGATCTTCTGGCTCGACATGATGCGCTCGCCGATCGTCGTCGTCTCCGGCCATGATCTCGTCGACGAACTCTCCGACGAGAAGCGCTTCGACAAGACGGTACGCGGCGCGCTGCGCCGCGTACGTGCGGTCGGCGGCGACGGCCTGTTCACGGCCGATACCAGGGAGCCGAACTGGAGCAAGGCGCACAACATCCTGCTCCAGCCGTTCGGGAACCGCGCCATGCAGTCCTACCATCCGAGCATGGTCGATATCGCCGAGCAGCTGGTCCAAAAATGGGAGCGGCTCAACGCCGATGACGAGATCGACGTCGTCCATGATATGACGGCGCTGACGCTGGACACGATCGGCCTGTGCGGCTTCGAGTACCGCTTCAATTCGTTCTACCGGCGGGACTACCATCCCTTCGTCGAGTCGCTCGTGCGCTCGCTCGAAACCATCATGATGACGCGCGGCCTGCCGTTCGAGCAGATCTGGATGCAGAAGCGGCGCAAGACGCTCGCCGAAGACGTCGCCTTCATGAACAGGATGGTCGACGAGATCATCGCCGAGCGCCGCAAGAGCTCGGAAGGGATCGACGACAAGAAGGACATGCTGGCCGCGATGATGACCGGCGTCGACCGTGCGACCGGCGAGCAGCTCGACGACATCAACATCCGCTACCAGATCAACACCTTCCTGATCGCGGGCCATGAGACCACCAGCGGCCTGTTGTCCTACACGCTCTACGCCTTGCTCAAGCATCCGGACATTCTCAAGAAGGCCTATGACGAGGTCGACCGCGTCTTCGGGCCCGATGTCAATGCGAAGCCGACCTATCAGCAGGTGACGCAGCTCGCTTACATCACGCAGATCCTCAAGGAGGCGCTGCGGCTGTGGCCGCCGGCGCCCGCCTACGGCATCTCGCCGCTCAATGACGAGACCATCGGCGGCGGCAAGTACAGGCTTAGGAAGGGCACGTTCACCACCATCCTTGTGACGGCGCTGCATCGCGATCCATCGGTCTGGGGGCCGAACCCGGATGCCTTCGATCCCGAGAATTTCAGCAAGGAGGCGGAAGCCAAGCGGCCGATCAATGCCTGGAAGCCGTTCGGCAATGGCCAGCGTGCCTGTATCGGCCGGGGCTTTGCCATGCATGAGGCTGCGCTCGCGCTAGGCATGATCCTCCAGCGCTTCAAGCTGATCGACCACCAGCGCTACCAGATGCATCTGAAGGAAACGCTGACGATGAAGCCGGAAGGCTTCAAGATCAAGGTGCGCCCACGTGCCGACCGCGAGCGCGGTGCTTATGGCGGGCCGGTCGCGGCCGTGGCTTCCGCGCCGAAGGCGCAGCGCCAGCCCACCACGCGGCCCGGCCACAACACGCCGATGCTGGTGCTGTACGGCTCCAATCTCGGCACCGCTGAGGAGCTCGCAACGCGCATGGCCGATCTCGCCGAGATCAACGGCTTTGCCGTGCATCTCGGACCGCTCGACGATTACGTCGGCAAGCTGCCGCAGGAGGGCGGCGTGCTGATCATCTGCGCCTCCTACAACGGCGCGCCGCCCGACAATGCCACGCAGTTCGTCAAATGGCTCGGCAGCGACTTGCCGAACGATGCCTTTGCCAACGTGCGTTACGCCGTGTTCGGCTGCGGCAACAGCGACTGGGCGGCGACCTATCAATCGGTGCCGCGCTTCATCGACGAGCAATTGGCGAAGCGCGGTGCGCGCGCGGTCTATCCGCGCGGCGAAGGCGATGCACGCAGCGATCTCGACGGCCAGTTTCAGAAATGGTTCCCGGCGGCGGCCCAGGTCGCCACCAAGGAATTCGGCATCGACTGGAATTTCACCCGGACCGCGGAGGACGATCCGCTCTATGCGATCGAGCCGGTGGCGGTGACCGCCGTCAACACCATCGTGGCCCAGGGCGGCGCGGTCGCGATGAAAGTGCTGGTCAACGACGAGCTTCAGAACAAGAGCGGGGCCAATCCGTCGGAGCGCTCGACGCGCCACATCGAGGTGCAGCTGCCGTCCAACCTGACGTATCGCGTCGGCGACCATTTGAGCGTTGTTCCGCGCAACGATCCGACTTTGGTGGATTCCGTCGCCCGCCGCTTCGGCTTCCTGCCCGCCGACCAGATCAGGCTTCAGGTTGCCGAAGGTCGCCGCGCACAATTGCCGGTCGGCGCGGCCGTGTCGGTCGGCCGCCTGCTCAGCGAATTCGTCGAGCTGCAGCAGGTCGCGACGCGCAAGCAGATCCAGACGATGGCCGAGCATACCCGGTGCCCGGTCACCAAGCCGAAATTGCTGGCCTTCGTCGGCGAGGAGGATGAGCCGCTCGAGCGTTATCGAAGCGAGATTCTGGCCAAACGCAAATCGGTATTCGACCTGCTGCTCGAATACCCCGCTTGCGAGCTTCCGTTCCACGTCTATCTGGAAATGCTCTCGCTGTTGGCACCGCGCTATTACTCGATCTCGTCCTCGCCGTCGGTCGATCCGGCGCGTTGCAGCGTCACGGTCGGCGTGGTCGAAGGTCCCGCCGCTTCCGGCCGCGGTGTCTACAAGGGCATCTGCTCGAATTATCTCGCCAATCGGCGCGCTGGCGATGCGATCTATGCGACGGTGCGCGAGACCAAGGCCGGCTTCCGGCTTCCCGATGATCCATCCGTGCCCATTATCATGATCGGCCCGGGCACGGGACTTGCTCCGTTCCGAGGGTTCCTCCAGGAGCGCGCGGCGCGCGAGGCCAAGGGAGCCACGCTCGGGCCGGCCATGCTGTTCTTCGGCTGCCGTCATCCCGACCAGGATTTTCTCTATGCCGATGAGCTCAAGTCGCTCGCGGCGGGCGGCATCACCGAGCTGTTCACGGCGTTCTCGCGCGCGGACGGGCCGAAGACCTATGTGCAGCACGTCCTCGCCGCACAGAAGGACAAGGTCTGGCCGCTGATCGAGCAGGGCGCGATCATCTATGTCTGCGGTGACGGCAGCAAGATGGAGCCCGACGTGAAGGCGGCCCTCGTCGCGATCCACGGCGAGAAGAGCGGCAGCGATGCCGCTGCCAGCGCACGCTGGATCGACGAGATGGGCGCGAGGAACCGCTATGTGCTCGACGTCTGGGCGGGAGGATAGGCCAAGCCCTCGCCGCCGTAGCCCGGATGGAACGTAGCGCAATCCGGGGCGGTCTTTTCCTCACGAGAGTGTTTCCCGGATTACGCTTCGCTCCATCCGGGCTACGGATTAATCGTGCTAAAGCTCTGGCATGATTCCCTGGGAAAAGCTCGACACCGCCAAAATCCCCGGCTCCGACGAAGAGCTCCGCCTGATGCGGCGCGGCAAGGAGTTCTCCATCAAGCTCGGCGCCAACGAGCTGATGAACAGCCGCCTGTCGGGCTCTGAAGCGGCGCTCGCGACGCTGGCGGCCAAGCAGATCGAGACGGGCGCAAAGCCCATCGTTCTCATCGGTGGCCTCGGCATGGGCTTTACGCTGCGCGCGGCGCTCGCCGTGCTCGGAAGCAAGGCGAAGATCGTAGTCTCCGAGCTGGTCCCGTCGGTCGTCGCATGGGCACGGGGTCCGATGGCTGAGGTCTTCGGCGACAGCCTCGATGATGCCAGGGTGAGCATCCAGGAAACCGACGTCGGCGAGATCATCCGGGCAAGACGATCGGCCTTCGATGCCATCCTGCTCGACGTCGACAACGGACCGGAAGGGCTGACCCGGAAGGGCAATGATGCGCTCTATAGCGCGAGCGGGCTCTCCTCGGCGAAGACGGCGCTGCGGCCGGGCGGCGTGCTCGCCGTCTGGTCGTCCGGACCCAATCCGGCGTTCACCAGGCGTCTGCGCAGCGCCGGCTTCGACGTCAACGAAGTGAACGTTCGCGCCACCGGAAGAGGCGGCGGCGCCCGACATGTGATCTGGATCGCGAAGAAGAGCTAAGCTGCCTGGGCCGCCGCGCCATGTGCATGTTTGTCGATCGCGCCGATGATCTCCGGCCAGAACCGCATCGGCAGCGCGTGGCCCATCCCCTCGATCATCAGGAGCTTGGCGCCCGGGATCGACTCAGCCGTGTCCCTGCCGCCCTCGGGACGGACCAGGGGGTCGACGGTGCCGTGAATGACCAGCGTCGGAATCTTCACGCCGCGGAGCCGTTCCTTGCGGCTGCCGGAGGCAAGCACGGCGCGGAGCTGCCGGCCGACGCCGGCCGGGTTGAGCCCGCGCGCGAACACCCGCTCGGCCCGCCCGACGTCCAGCGCTTCCTCCTCGGGAAAATGCCCGGCGCGCAACACCTTCCAGGTCTGCCCGAAGCGAACCATGAATTCCTCCTTGCTGCGCGGCGGCGGCGCCATCAGCATGGCGGCCGCCTCGCGTGTCGGTCCCGGCACGCGCGGATTGCCCGTGGTCGACATGATCGACGTTAGCGACCGTACGCGCTGCGGAAACGACAGCGTCACCTCCTGCGCGATCATGCCGCCCATGGACGCCCCGACCAGATGCGCCGAGTTGATGCCGAGCGCGTCCATCAGCCCGACCGTGTCCTTGGCCATATCGATCAGCTTGTAGGTCGCCGCCACGGGAATCCGGAACAAGCGCAGCTTCAACAGCTCGAACGGCGTCAGCCGTTTGCCTCCCGTGAGATGGCTCGACTTGCCGATGTCGCGATTGTCGAAACGGATCACGCGAAAGCCGCGCGCGGCGAGCTGCTCGCAGAACGCATCGTCCCAATGGATCATCTGCGCGCCGAGCCCCATGATCAGCAGCAGCGGTTCGGCATTGTCGTTGCCGAAGATCTCGTAGCAGATGTCGATGCCATTGGCGCGGATGGTCTGGACGGTCACGGTCGCGATCCCTCGCTGCTGATCAATGCTGTATTGCACGCTTTGGCGCGGCAAAGAAGCCGTGAGTGCGGCACCGGGCTGCTTGCCGGTTGACCGGCCCCTCGCAACGGTGTGGTATGGCCGAAAAAGAAGGGCATCGAAGCTCTCGATTTCAGGAGGACGCCGATGACCGACAAGACCAATGACCCCGTCGCCATGTGGCAGAAGATGATGGGCGAGATGGAGAAGGGGTTCAACTCCTTCGCCAACCAGGCCATGTCTCGACCCGAGTTTTCCCAGGCGATGAACCGTGCGGGCGGAGTTGCTGCAGGTGCTCAGAAGCAGCTCGGTGAGCTCATGGAGAAATATCTCGTCACGATGAACCTGCCGAGCCGGGAGCAGGTCACGGGACTGGCCGAGCGGCTCCAATCCGTCGAAGCCCAGATCGGCGAGATCAAGTCGATGCTGAGTCAGATGGCGGCAAGTTCCGGAATGTCGACCGGCCTGGACAGCGCGCCGCGGCCGCCGCGGACGAAGCGCCCGCCCTCCGAAGGCGGAGCGCAGACATGAACGCGCAAACGGGACTTGATTTCGCATCTATCCCGGAGCGCATCCAGTCCGAGGTGCAGCGTGCGATCCAGCGCAGCATCAAGGGCGTCGAATATTTCTCGACCTCCGGCCCCACGCTCGGCTCGACGCCCAAGGACGTGCTGCATTCGCGCGGCACGATGAGCCTTTATCATTACCGGCCGATGTCGGATGAGATCTACCGGGTGCCGGTGCTGATCGTGATGGCGACCACCAATCGCGGCTACATCCTCGATCTCGTGCCCGGCCAGAGCTTCATCGAGTTCCTGCTCAGACGCGGCTACGACGTCTACATGCTGGACTGGAGCGCGCCGCGGCCGGAGGAGAAGAGCCTGCGCATGGAGGACTACGTCCTCGACTTCATCCCGGATTGCGTCCGCCGCGTGCAGTCCGATTCCGGCGAGCAGGACGTGTCCGTCATCGGCTATTGCTTCGGCGGTGTGCTGTCGCTGCTGTACGGCTCGATCCACAAGGACGGGCCGATGAAGAATCTGATCTGCTTCACCACGCCGATCGACTTCCGCGAGATGAAGCTGTTCTCCAATTTCTCCGATCGCCGCTATTTCGACGTCGACCGTCTCGTCGACAGCGTCGGCAACGTGCCGCCGGAGATGATCCTGTCCTCGTTCGAGATGCTGCGCCCGGCCTCGCGCACGGTAAGCCAGATCCAGCTCTGGGAGAACATTTGGAACGACGAGTTCGTCAAGTCCTACCGGATGTTCGATCGCTGGGCGACCGACACGCTGCCGCTGGCCGGCGAATATTTCCGCACGATCACCAAGGACCTGATGTGGGACAACAAGCTGTTCAACGACACCATGTCGGTCGGCGGCCGCGCGGCGAAGCTCGAGAACATCAAGGTGCCGATCCTGCATGCGGTGGCCGAGCACGATCACATCGTGCCTTATGATGCGGCAAAGCACCTGATCGCGAAAATCGGTTCGGAGGACAAGGAAGAGGTGATGCTGAAAGGCGGTCACGTCTCGCTGGTCGCCGGTGCCAACGCGGTGAAGCGGCTGTGGCCGAAACTGGACTCCTGGCTGGGAAAGAGATCGACATGAGTGAGCACCGTTCCTATCCGCGTCAGGTCAAGACCGATGCCGGCGATATCGAGGTTCGCCTGATGTCACCCGGCGACGAAGCCGCGGTGCTCGCCTTCGGCCAAGCTCTTCCGACCCATGATCTGTTGTTCCTGCCGCGCAATATCAGCCAGCCGAAGGTGCTCTCGGCCTGGGTCAAGGAGATCGAGCGCGGAGCCATCACGAGCCTGTTGGCGGTGACGGACGGTCGGGTCGTCGGTTGCGGCACGCTGGTGCGCGATCCGCATTCCTGGTCGCCCCATGTCGGCGAGATCCGCATGGTGGTCTCGTCCGATGTGCGCGGGAAGGGAGTGGGCAAGGCGTTGTCGCAGGAGACCTTTGCGCTTGCGCTCGGTGCCGGCCTGGAAAAGCTGTCGGTGCAGATGACGGTCGACCAGCAGGCCGCGATTGCCCTGTTCGAGAGCCTCGGCTTCAAGGCCGAGGCGCTGCTGCGCAATCATGTCCGGGACGTCGATGGCAAAACCCACGACATCGTCGTGCTCGGGCACAACATCGCGCAGGTCCAGGCCCAGATGGAGGCTTATGGGCTGCCGGGGGCCGTCCAGCATTAGGAACCAGCAGCCGGGAACCTTCTGGCCGGCGAGGCAGCATAGTGCCTCTTGTTAAGGCTGTTCACGATTTCGTGATATCGCGGTGCAATATGAATATTGCGACGCACAATTAACCGTGTCATATAAGCCGTGCCCCGGGCCAACGCGGACGGGGTGAGCCCATAGCTCAGACCAATGAGGATGGAGAGAACCCCATGACGACCGAAACCAACACCGCCTTCGAGGGCTTCAAGGACGCTTTCAAGAACATCCAGAATTTGGAAGTTCCTGAGGCTGCCCGCGAGTTCGTCAAGAAGACCGCCAACACCGCCAAGGACCGCGCCGCCGAAGCTTTCGCCGGCTCCGAGCGGGTGACCGCCGCCGTCGAGAACGCGGTGACCGAATCCGTCGCCGAGGCCGGCAAGATCAGCCGCAACATCCAGCAGGCGATCTACGAAGACGCCGAGGCGTTCTTCTCGGGCATCGACAAGCTCGCGTCCGCCAAGTCGGTCAGCGAGGCCGTCGAGATCCAGTCGAGCCTGCTCCGCGCACGCGGTGAAGTGTTCGTCTCGCGCGCCAAGGCGACCGCCGACTATTTCGGCAAGCTCGCCGCCAACGGTGCGAAGTCCGCTCAGGACAATTTCGCCAAGGTCTACACCAAGACCGCCTGATCCTGCGCCTGACGGCAAACTGAATTTGGGGCCCGCTTCGGCGGGCCTTTGTTTTTGTGTTGCCGCCGTCATTGCGAGGAGCCCTTGCGACCGAGCAATCCAGAATGTCTCCGCGGAAAGAATCTGGATTGCTTCGCTTCACTCGCAATGACGAGTAGGGTGATGCAGTCATGATCCCACTCGCCACCTATTCCTTCGACACTCCCGGTGACGCCGAACGCGCGGCCGAGCTTCGCCGTGTGAAAACATTGGCGACGCTGGTACTGGCCGCGACGTTGGCGCTGTTCGTGGTCGCAAAGTGGTTGTTGCCCGTGCATCCCGTCTTCGGCTTCATTGCCGCCTTCGCGGAGGCCGCGACCATCGGCGGGCTCGCCGACTGGTACGCGGTCGTCGCGCTGTTCAAGCGGCCGCTCGGCCTGCCGATCCCGCATACCGCGATCATCCAGAGCAATCAGGCCCGCATTGCCGACAAGCTCGGCGAATTCATCCAGGTGCATTTCCTCGAAGCCGGCCCGGTCGAGGCCAAGCTGAAGGAAATCGATTTCGGCTCCTTCGTCGCCGACTGGCTGCGCGACCGCAAGCGCAGTGACGATCTGGCCCGTTTCGCGCTGCGCCTGTTGCCGGAAGCCGTCTCCGCGACCGAGAGCTCCGGCCTGATGACCTTCATCATCCGCCGCATGTCGTCGCAGTTGCAGGCGATCGATCTCGCGCCACTTGCCGCCGGCACGCTGCGTGGCTTCGTGGCGGAAGGGCGGCACCAGATCCTGTTCGACGATCTCCTGCGCGTGATGCACGAGACGCTGAACCAGCAGGAAACGATGGCGATGATCCGCGACAAGGTGCGCGCGGAATTACCGACGCTGCTCAGGCTCTATCGCGCCGACAAATTCCTGGTGAACAAGATCGTGGCGTCCGCGACCGCGTTCTTCAATGAGGTCCGCAGCGATCCCAAGCATCCGTTTCGCGGCGAGTTCGACCGCATGGTGCTGACCTTCGTCGATCGGCTCGGCACCGACCAAGCCTATATCGACCGCATCGACGGATTGAAGCGCGATCTCCTCGCGCGGCCCGAGCTTGCGGCCCTTGCTCGCACCGTTTGGGCCAACACGCGCTCCTTCATCGAGCGCAGCGCGAGCGGCGAGACGCAGGTGCTTCAGCATCATCTCGCCGGCATGTTCGTCGCCGCAGGTGAGGCGCTCGCGGGCGATGCCGAACTGCGCGGAGAGATCAACAAGGGCCTGGTGACCGTGCTGCGCAGCTTCGTCGCCGATCAGAAAGGCGGCGTGTCGACTTTCATCTCGGACCAGGTGAAGGCGTGGAATATGTCGCAGTTGATTTCGCTGATCGAAATCAACATCGGACGCGACCTGCAATACATCCGCTTCAACGGTTCGCTGATCGGCGGGCTGGCCGGACTTGCGCTCTACTCCGTAGAATTCCTGCTCCGATGGTTGTGACTTTTGCGTCACGGCCGTTGGCATTAACGCGCGGGCCTATTGTCGCCTCGCCTCTCTCCCGCTTGTATATCGGGAACCGGCCGCCTAGCTGATTCATGTTGCGCTGCGGAACGATCAAGAAGCCGGGGTGTTGGAATTCGTGACCATTTGTCGGCCTCGTAGCCGGCGGCCTTTCCAGGAATTCTTCCCAGGGGAAATTTGATGACTGCAACTGCCCAGACGCTGCGCCCGCCGTCCCGCACCTTGATGTTTCTGGAGGGGCGCGCGATCCACGAGTTCGGCGCATTCCTCGGCGCGCTGCCGCTGCTGAGCCTCGCGCCGCGCGGCGATGGGCATCCGGTGCTGGTGCTGCCGGGCCTCGTGGCCTCTGACACGTCCACGGGCGCACTGCGCACATTTCTGAGCAGCAAGGGTTATGCGGTGGCTGGTTGGCGCCAAGGCCGTAACTACGGCCTGCGGCCCGGCGTTCAGGACGCGATGCTCGATCAGATCCGGGAGCTCAACGACACCCACGGCCGCAAGATCAGCCTGGTCGGTTGGAGCCTTGGTGGCATCTATGCGCGCCAGCTTGCCAAGATGGTGCCGGACAGCGTGCGCCAGGTGATCACGCTCGGCAGCCCCTTCGCCGGCGATCCGCGCTCGACCAACGCATGGCGCGTCTATGAATGGGCGAGCGGGCGCAAGGCCGACGAGGTCGATCCGCGTTTTGGCGGTGAGCTCGCCGCGCCGCCGCCGGTGCCGACCACCGCTATCTTCAGCCGGACCGACGGCGTTTGCGCCTGGCAAGGCTGCATGGAGAAGTCGGGCGCACAGACCGAGAGCATCGAGGTCGAAAGCAGCCATTGCGGCATGGGCCATCATCCCGCGGCGGTCTATGCGGTCGCCGACCGTCTCGCGCAGAAGGACGGCCAGTGGCGCCCGTTCGATCGCAGCGGCTGGCGCAGCATGGTGTATCCCGACCCGTATCGGTAGTGCACTTCTTCACCTCGCTGTCAGCGGGGAGGAGACAAGGCGTCGCTCGCGTCCATTGTCGCGCCCGCACCAAACGCGCTATGCCTCGCGCATGGCGCATCCGTTGTCCCGCATCATCGACCAGCTCAAGCGCGAGCCGTCGCGCACCGGCTCCATCGTCATCACCGTGTTTGGCGACGCCATCGTGCCGCGTGGCGGTGTGGTGTGGCTCGGCACGCTGCTGCAATTCTTCGAAAGCCTCGACATCGACAGCGGCGTCGTGCGGACCGCGATGTCGCGCCTTGCGGCGGACGGCTGGCTGACGCGCGAAAAAGTCGGTCGCAACAGTTTTTACCGGCTCGCCGACAAGGGCCGCCAGACCTTCGAGGCCGCCACGCGTCACATCTACGATCCGCCGCCGTCCGACTGGACGGGCCGCTTCGAGTTGCTCCTGATCGGCAATGGGGAAGACCGCGACGCCTCGCGCGAAGCGCTCCGCAATGCCGGCTTCGGCAGTCCGTTGCCGGGCGTCTGGGTCGCGCCGTCGGGCGTGCCGGTGCCGGACGAAGCCGCAGGCGCGATCCGTCTCGAAGTCTCGGCGGAGGATGACAGCGGCCGCCGTTTGCTCAGCGCGAGCTGGCCGCTGCAGCGCACCGCGGATGCCTATCTGAAATTCATGAAGACCTTCGAGCCACTTCAGGCCGCACTCGCGCGCGGCACCGATTTGTCGGAAGCCGATGCCTTCACCGCGCGCATCCTCCTGATCCACCATTACCGCCGGGTCGTGCTGCGCGATCCACTGCTGCCCGAGAGCCTGCTGCCGGCGGATTGGCCGGGCCGGGCCGCCCGCGACCTCTGCGGCGAGATCTATCGCGCGCTCCTTGCCCCATCGGAGCAATGGCTCGATGGCCATGGAACCAACGAGAAGGGAGCCTTGCCACCGGCCCGGAAGCTCCTGGAGCGAAGGTTTGGCGCCTGACGGACATGTTACAGAAATATCTTGCATGAACTAATTTGTGTTATATATTCCCTCCCAACAAATCGGGAGGATGCGCATGTACACCCAGGCGCTGAACACGGCCGAGACCGACGATCGCGGTCTGGAGGACGCTGGCAAAGCCGCGCAGTTTCAGGCCCGCATCGATGCCGAGGAGCGCATCGAGCCGAACGACTGGATGCCGGCGGCCTATCGCAAGACGCTCACCCGCCAGATTTCCCAGCACGCTCATTCCGAGATCGTCGGCATGCTACCCGAAGGCAACTGGATCACGCGGGCGCCGACACTGCGTCGCAAGGCGGCGCTGCTCGCCAAGGTGCAGGACGAGTGCGGCCACGGCCTCTATCTCTACGCCGCCGCCGAGACGCTCGGCACCTCGCGCGAAGAGCTGGTCGATGCCATGCTCGCGGGCAAGGCCAAATATTCCTCGATCTTCAACTATCCGACGCTGACCTGGGCCGACATCGGCACCATCGGATGGCTGGTCGACGGCGCCGCGATCATGAACCAGATCCCGCTGTGCCGATGCTCCTATGGTCCCTATGCGCGGGCGATGATCCGCGTCTGCAAGGAGGAGTCCTTTCACCAGCGCCAGGGCTATGAGATCATGCTGACGCTGTGCCGCGGCTCGGACGAGCAGAAGGCGATGGCGCAGGACGCGCTAAACCGCTGGTGGTGGCCTGTGCTGATGATGTTCGGCCCGCCCGATGCGACGAGCCAGCACAGCGACACCTCCACGAAGTGGAAGATCAAGCGCTTCTCGAACGACGAACTGCGCCAGAAGTTCGTCGATGCCACGGTGCCGCAGGCGCACTATCTCGGCCTCACCATTCCCGATCCCGGCATGATCCAGGATGCTGACGGGCACTGGCGCTACTCTGAGATCGACTGGACCGAGTTCAAGCAGGTGCTTGCCGGCAACGGCCCCTGTAATCGCGACCGCATGGCTGCGCGCCGTAAGGCGCATGAGGAGGGCGCCTGGGTGCGCGAGGCGGCGGCCGCCTATGCAGCCAAGCGCGCGCAGCGTCAGACAGCTCAGGCTGCCGAATAGGGAGATCACGATGGCCACGCCGAACACGCCGCTGTGGGAAGTCTTCATTCGCAGCCGCAACGGGCTCGCGCACAAGCATGTCGGATCGCTGCATGCGAGCGACGCGACGATGGCCCTGCAGGCCGCCCGCGACATCTACACCCGACGCGGCGAGGGTTTGTCGATCTGGGTCGTCCCGTCGACCGCGATCACCGCAAGCGATCCCGCCGAAAAGGGCATGATGTTCGAGCCGGCGGAATCGAAGATCTACCGGCACCCCACCTTCTACGAGGTGCCGGAAGAAGTGGGGCACATGTGATGGCCGTCGCCAACATCCAGGTCTCCGAAACGCCGCTGGTGCTTTACGCGTTGCGCCGGGCTGACGATGCGTTGATTCTCGGCCACAGGCTGTCGGAATGGTGCGGGCATGCGCCGATGCTGGAAGAGGACATGGCGCTCTCCAACATCGCGCTCGATCTGATCGGTCAGGCGCGGGAGCTCTACAGCTACGCCGCCAAGGCCGAGGGCAAGGACAACGACGAGGACAAGCTCGCTTATCTGCGCGACGTCCGGCAGTACCGCAATCTGCTGCTGGTCGAGCAGCCCAATGGCGATTTCGCCCACACGCTGGTGCGGCAGTTCTTCTACTCCGCCTTCGCCGATCTCTACTGGCGGGCGATGATGACCTCGCGCGACGCGACGCTTGCGGCGATTGCGGCCAAGTCGGAGAAAGAGAGCGCCTATCATCTGCGCCATGCCTCGGAGTGGATCATCCGGCTTGGCGACGGAACGGACGAAAGCCATGCCCGGGCGCAAGGAGCGATCAACCATCTCTGGGCCTTCACTGGCGAGATGTTCGCGGTCGACGAGAGCGAGCGCGCCCTGATTCAGGCCGGTATCGCCGTTGATCCCGGGAGCTTGCGCGGCCACTGGCGGACGATCCTGTCCGATGTCGTCCGCGAGGCGACGCTCGAATTGCCGCAGAACGACTGGATGCAGCAGGGCGGTCGCTCCGGCCGGCACAGCGAACATCTCGGTCACCTCCTGTCCGACTTGCAGTCGATGCAGCGTACCTTCCCGGGGCTGACATGGTGACGGTGCTGGAGCACGATTGCGATCTGCGCCAACGCGCCTGGAACGTTGCGGCGAGCGTGGTCGATCCGGAAATCCCGGTGTTGACCATCGCCGATCTCGGCGTGCTCCGCGACGTTATAGTCGACGGCGATGATGTCGAGGTCGCGATCACGCCGACCTATTCGGGCTGCCCCGCCATGAATATGATCGCGCTCGAAATCGAGATCGCGCTGGAACGCGCGGGCTTCCGTCGTCCCAAGGTGCGCACGGTGTTGTCGCCGGCCTGGACCACGGACTGGATGAGCAAGGAGGGCCGCCGCAAGCTCCGCGCCTACGGCATCGCGCCGCCGCACGCTGCAAGCTCTCGCCGCGCCCTGTTCGGCGAGCAGGCCGTCGCGTGCCCGCAATGCAGCTCCGACAAGACCGAGCTGCTGTCCGAATTCGGCTCGACCTCCTGCAAGGCGCTGTGGCGCTGCAAGTCCTGCCGCGAACCCTTCGATTATTTCAAGTGTCATTGAGGCCCGTGATGCCAACCCCATCGTCATTGCGAGCGCAGCGAAGCAATCCAGTCTGTTTCTGCGGAAGCAGACTGGATTGCTTCGTCGCAACGGCTCCTCGCAATGACGGTTCGAATCCGGGGTGCCCGTAATGTCCGCCGCCGCACCGCGCTTTCATCGACTTGCCGTCAGCGATCTCCGCCGCGAGGCCTCCGACGCTGTCTCGATGACCTTTGCCATCCCCGACGAGCTCGCTGACGACTACGCCTTCACACCGGGCCAGTACCTCACCCTCCGCGCCTCGCTCGATGGTGAGGAGGTTCGCCGCTCCTATTCGATCTGCTCCGGACCGGACGACGGCGAAATCCGTATCGCCGTCAAGAAGGTCGACGGCGGCGCGTTTTCGAGCTGGGCGGCCGACGAGCTGAAATGCGGCGACGAGCTCGATGTGATGACGCCGACCGGCCGCTTCGGCGTGATCCCGCCGGCCGATAGCGGGCGCATCCATGTCGGCTTTGCCGCGGGATCCGGCATCACGCCGATCCTGTCGATCGTCAAGGGGATCCTCGCGCGCGAGCCGGACAGTGGCTTCTTCCTGTTCTATGGCAACCGCACCAGCGACAACATCATGTTCCTCGAGGCGTTGGAGGAACTGAAGGACCGCTTCATCGATCGCCTCTCGATCTTCCACGTCATCTCTGGTGAGGAGCAGGACATCCCGATCCTGCATGGCCGGCTCGACGGCGACAAGGTGAGGGTGCTTTTGCGCTCGCTGGTGCCGGCGGCAAGCGTTGATCACGTCTTCATCTGCGGGCCATCAGGCATGAGCGAGGACATCGAAGCGACCTGCCGCAGTCTCGGCATCGCGGAGGAGCGTATCCATGTCGAGCGCTTCGTCTCCGAGTTCGGCGGCAAGCCGCGGCCGAGGAAGGCTGTTGCGCCCGACGCGCCGCCGAAGGCGATCGCATCGCTCATCATCGACGGCAAGCGTCGCGACGTGCCCGTTGCCGAGGACGAGGCGATCCTCGATGCCGCGCTACGGGCTGGCGTCGATCTGCCCTTTGCCTGCAAGGGCGGCATGTGCTCGACCTGCCGTGCCAAGCTGGTCCAAGGCGAGGCGCCGATGGACATCAACTATTCGCTGGAACCCTGGGAGCTGAAGGCCGGTTTTGTTCTCACCTGCCAGGCCAAGCCGTCGTCGGAACGGGTCGTGGTCGACTACGACCACGTTTGACAGTCTTGGCGTGGCAGCAGAACATCATGAACAAAAATTTCGCCGGGAGAAGCGCGTGAACGTCAAAGCCGAGCTGTCGCCTGAGGATATTGCCCGCGCCTGCGCCGACGCGATGTGGGCGGAGGACGACGCCTCCAAGGGTCTCGGCATGGAGATCATCGAGATCGGTCCGGGCTTCGCGACGCTGGCGATGATGGTGCGGCCGGACATGGTCAACGGCCAGCGCATCGCCCATGGCGGCTTCATCTTCACGCTCGCCGATTCCGCCTTTGCATTCGCCTGCAACTCGCACAACGAGCGCGTCGTCGCGGCGCAGGGTCAGATCACCTTCATCAAGCCCGGCAAGCTTGGGGATCGCCTCGTCGCAAAAGCGCGCGAAGTCACCCGCGGCGGCCGCTCCGGCATCTACGACGTGCGCGTAACCGTAGACGATACCGCCATCGCGGAATTCCGCGGGCATTCGCGTGTCATTCCGGGCACGTGGCTGCCGCAGCAAGACAAATAAGAAGAACGAACCAATGTGGGGAAACGAGGATGGCTCTGACGAGACGCAAGGAAGGTGGCAGCACCTATAGCGCCGAGATGGACGCGCAGGAGCGCGCCTCGCGCGACGAGATCATGGCCCTGCAGAAGCAGCGGCTGGCCTGGTCGCTCAAGCATGCCTATGATAACGTCGCGCATTACCGCAAGGGCTTCGATAAGGCCGGCGTGCATCCGTCCGACTTCCGCGAGCTCTCCGATCTCGCCAAATTTCCGTTCACGGTGAAGACGGACCTCCGCGACAACTATCCCTTCAACATGTTCGCGGTGCCGCGCGAAAAGCTGGTGCGCGTGCACGCCTCCTCTGGCACCACGGGCAAGCCGATCGTCGTCGGCTATACGCAGGCCGACATCGACACGTGGTCCGCCGTGATGGCGCGCTCGATCCGCGCCGCTGGTGGCCGCACCGGCATGATCATCCACAATGCATACGGGTATGGACTTTTCACCGGCGGCCTTGGCGTCCACTACGGCGCGGAAAAGCTCGGTTGCACCGTGGTGCCGATCTCCGGCGGCATGACCGAGCGGCAGGTGCAACTCATAAACGATTTCCGCCCTGACATCATCACGGTGACGCCGAGCTACATGCTCGCGATCCTCGACGAGTTCAAGCGGCAGAAGCTCGATCCGCGACAGTGCTCGCTCAAGATCGGCATTTTTGGCGCGGAGCCCTGGACCAACGCAATGCGAGCCGAGATCGAGGACGCCTTCGACATGGATGCGACCGACATCTATGGCCTCTCGGAAGTCATCGGCCCCGGGGTCGCGCAGGAATGCATCGAGACCAAGGACGGGCTGCACATCTGGGAGGACCATTTCTACCCGGAAGTGATCGACCCCGAGACGGGCGCGGTGCTGCCCGACGGGGAGAAGGGCGAGCTGGTCTTTACCTCGCTCACCAAGGAAGCTTTCCCGGTGATCCGCTATCGCACCCGCGACCTGACGCGGCTTCTCCCGGGCACGGCACGCCCGGGCATGCGGCGCATGGAGAAGGTGACGGGCCGCTCGGATGACATGATCATCCTGCGCGGCGTCAATCTATTCCCGACCCAGATCGAGGAGGTGCTGCTCGCGACCGATTGGTGTGGCGGCCATTTCGTCCTGGAACTGACCCGCGAAGGGCGGATGGACGAATTGACCATCATCGCCGAGGCGAGATCGGAAAGCTGGGACGGTCGGGGGCTCGTCGATCATGCCGAGCGCGTCTCGACCCACATCAAGAACACGATCGGCATCAGTTCGAGGGTGGAGGTAGTCGCGCCGGCCACGCTGGAGCGCTCGCTCGGCAAGGCCAAACGCCTCTACGACAAGCGGCCCAAGGACTGACTGGACGGATTGACTTGACCGGCCGCAGAGGCGACAAGGCCGGCGAGAAATCGCGGGTTTTCCGATGTCGCCAGCCGATGCCAAAACAGTCGAAGCGCGCTGCGTGCGCCTCAATGCCAAGGCCGAAAACGCCGCTGCGCTCGCGCCGGCGATCGAGCGTCACGCGCTCACGCGCGGTGCGGACGACCTCCTGATCGAGGTGAAGGCTGCGGCGGTCAATCCATCCGACGTCAAGGCTGCGACCGGGCTGATGCCCTACGCCGTGTTCCCGCGCACACCCGGCCGTGATTATTCCGGCGTGGTGATCGACGGGCCGGCCGGCATGATTGGCCAAGAGGTGTTCGGCTCGTCCGGGGATCTCGGCATCCGCCGCGACGGCACCCACGCATCCCATCTCGTGGTCGAAGCCGATGCCGTGGTGGAGAAGCCGAAGGCAGTGTCCTGGGAGGAAGCCGCGGGCATCGGCGTTCCCTTCGTCACGGCCATGGAAGGCTTTCGCCGGGCCGGCGTCCCGAAGCGTGGCGAGACCGTGCTGGTGTTCGGCGTCAACGGTAAGGTCGGCCAGGCCGCCGTGCAGATCGCGACTTGGCAAGGCGCAGACGTCATTGGCGTGGTGCGCAAGGCGGAGGCCTATGAAGGCCACGCTAATACACCCATCGGGGTGATCGACGCCTCTGCGAGCGACGTCGCCACGCGCGTACGCGAATTGACTGGCGGCAAAGGTGCTGACATCGTCTTCAATACGGTCGGCGATCCCTATTTCCAGGCGGCTCACAAGTCGCTCGCCTTGCGCGGCCGGCAGATCCTGATCGCCGCGATCGACCGCATCGTGCAGTTCAACATTCTCGAGTTCTATCGCGGCCAGCACACCTATGTCGGTATCGACACGCTGGGTCTGTCCTCGGCCGCAACCGGCGCTGTGCTTCGGAATCTCGGCCCGGGCTTTGCGAGCGGGCATCTGAAGCCGTTCCCGATCAAGGCAGACGCTGTCTATCCGCTGGACCGCGCCAAGGAGGCTTACGTCGCCGTCGCAGGCTCCTCGCGCGACCGCGTGGTCCTGAAGCCTTAGAAATGGAGTCGTCCACTCAACTCGTCATCCTCGCCGGCCTCGTCATTGGATTGATCTATGGCGCGGTCGGCCTGCTCAGCGGTTTCTGCCTGATGAGCAGCGTACGCGGCTGGCTTGCTGAGGGGGATGGGCGGCTGGTGCGCACCTATGCGCTGGCGATGGCCGTTGCGATCGCCGCGAGCCAATTCCTCGCGGGCAGCGGCACGGTCGATCTCGGCAAATCGATCTATCTCCAACAATCCTTCTCGGTGCCCGTGCTGTTCCTCGGCGGCCTGTTGTTCGGCTACGGCATGGTGCTGTCGAACGGCTGCGGCTCGCGCGCACTGGTGCTGCTCGGGCGCGGCAATCTCAGGTCTTTCGTCGTCGTGATCGTGCTCGCCATCGCTGCGCAGATGACGCTGAAGGGCCTAATCGCGCCGGCGCGCATTGCGCTGGTTCAGGCCTCGCAGATCACCGTCAACTCGAATGCGCTGCCGTCGCTGTTGGCAACGTTCGGTGCGGCTGAAGCGACCTCGCGGGCGCTCGCGGCCTCTGCGATCGCCGTCGCGCTGGTCCTGTTTGCATTCGCGCATCCGGCGTTTCGGCGCTCGCCGGGGCAGGTCGCGGCGGGCATCATCGTCGGCCTGCTCGTCGCCGGCGGTTGGTCCGTCACCGGTTTCCTCGGCGCCGACGAGTTCAATCCAGTGCCGGTGACTTCGCTCACCTTCGTCGCGCCGATCGCCGATAGCCTGCAATACGCTATGCTCTCGACCGGCCTGACGCCCAACTTCGGCGTCGCGACGGTCGCCGGTGTCTTCGCTGGCAGCCTGATCACCGCGCTGGCCACGCGCCGTTTTCAGCTCGAAGGCTATTCCTCGCCGCGACACATGCTGCGTTCGGCCGGCGGCGCAGCGCTGATGGGTATCGGCGGCGTGATGGCGTTCGGCTGCTCGATCGGGCAGGGGCTCACCGGCCTATCGACGCTGGCGCTGGGCTCGTTCGTTGCCGTCGCCGGCATCCTGCTCGGCACCACGGCAGGCCTGCGCGGGAGCTTGCGGGTTCAGCCACTCGCGGTGGCCTGACCGCGCAGCAACCGGTCGCCGAGCGTCGCAAGACCGATGCCGGTGACAATCAGCGCCGCCGCGACCGCAAGACTCATGTCGATGGGTTCGCTCAGAAGGATCGCAGCGCTGGCGATGCCGACGAGCGGCGTTCCGGTGGTGCCGAGCGACGTCGTCAGGGCCGAGATGCTCTTGTTCACCATCGACATCGCCCAATAGGCCAGCACCGTTCCGATCAGTCCCGAATAGAGAAACAGCAACACGAGCCGCCACGACCACGCCACGTGCGGGAGGCCGTCCACGGCTGTCGCGCCGACCGACAGCACGACCGTTGCCACGAGCACCTGCCAGAACAAGAGCTGGAGCGGGGATCCGATCCAGCGATGCGCGCGCATATAGATGATGTTCGCAGCCCAGCAGATCGCGGCCAGGATGACCATGCCGGCGCCGAGCAGGACGTTGGTGTTGGTCCAGTCGATCGAGGACGGATTGAGGATGACGGCAAGGCCGATCAGCCCGAGCAGAGCGCCGGCGAGCTTTGGCGCGGTCAGCGTGTCCTTTCCGAGCAGGGGCGCGGCCAGTGCGACCCAGAGCGGCGTGGTGTAGCCGAGCACGACGCCCTTGCTTGCAGGCAGGAAACGAAGGCCACCCGCAACCAGGATAGAGAACAGCGTCATGTGCAGCAGCGCCACGCTCAGGATCACGGGAATGTCGCGCCGCTCCGGGATCACCAGATTGTTGCTGAGGCCGAGGAGCACGAACAAGCCAGCCAGCGCGATCCAGCTCCGGATCGCCGCGCTCCACAGCGGCGGCACGAACTGCACGAGCTGCTTGGTTACCGACCAGTTCACGCCCCAGGCCAGCACCACGATGAGGAACAGGCCGATGGCGGTGCGGGGTGACAGGGTGCTCATGTCGCAGGTCCTTGAAGCAATCCGGGTCGCCGGATAGCATTCCAACTGGCATCCGAAGAAGTGCCAGATTGGAGAACATTAGGGTGCCAGTGTCCGACACGACGGTTTCCGGGCTGATCGAGCTGAAGCGGACCGATGGCGAGGGGCTGGTGGCGCAATTGACGAGCCAGCTCCGAAGCTTGATCGCCACCCGGCGCCTCGGCAAAGGCCGCGCGCTGCCGTCGAGCCGACGGCTTGCGAGCGATCTCGGCGTCTCGCGCAACACCGTCACATACGCGTTCGAGCAGCTGGCGGCCGAGGGATATCTCGCAGCGTCGCACGGTCGCCGTCCCGTGGTCACGATCGACGGGCGCGAACGCATCGAACAAGCGGGCGCCGCCGCAGCGGGCGAGCGCGCCCGCAAGCCTCGGCTCTCGCCCTGGGCCACCAAGCTCCAGCGGGCGGACTGGCCGATGTCTTACCGGGGCCAGCTCAAACCGCTGCGCCCAGGGCTGGGCGATTTCAGGGAGTTTCCGAACGAGGTCTGGGCGCGGTGCCTGCGCCGCAGCGCCGTCCATGCAGGCAGACGCGAGCTCGGACCGGTCAACCGGCTGCGCCTACGCGAAGCGCTGGCGCACTACCTGGCGACGAGCAGGGACGTCCGCGCCACGGCGGACCAGATCATGATCCTGCCGAGCGCGCAGGCCGCGCTGACGCTGATTGCGGCCACACTCATTTCGCCGGGGGACAATGTATGGGTTGAGGACCCCGGCTATCCCGGCGCGGCGGCTGCCTTTCACGCATCCGGCGCGCGCCTGACCGGCGTCAGGCTGGACGAACAGGGCATGCAGCGGACACCGGGGCTTGGCGCTCCGAAGCTGATCTTCATGACGCCGTCGCATCAGCACCCGACCGGCCGGTTGATGTCGCTGGCTCGCCGCACCGAGTTTCTCGCCGCAAGCCGACCCGGCAGGACCTGGATCGTCGAGGACGATTACGACGGTGAATTCCACTATGACAGCCGGCCGGTGCCAGCCTTGCAGGGGCTGGATGCCCATGGCCGCGTGTTCTATGTCGGCACCTTCTCGAAGGCGATGAGGTCGGACATCCGCCTTGGCTATCTGGTCGCGCCGGCGGCGCTGGTCAGCACCTTGGAAATTGCGCAGCAGCATATGGGGCTTATCGCCGCCAGCCACATCCAGGAAGCGCTGGCCGAATTCATCGCCGATGGGCACTTCCTTGCGCATTTGCGCCGGATGCGCCGGCTCTATCACGCGCGCCGCGATCATCTCGTCGAGGAGCTGCAGCGGCATCTCGGTGGCATGCTCTCGGTCGAGGTGCCGCCCGGCGGTATCCAGCTCGTCGCCCGCCTCAAGCGCGGTCGGGCCGATCAGGCCGTGGTCAAGCGACTGGTCGCCGCCGGGGTCGAAACGCGAGCTCTGTCCAGCCTTGCGCTCGGCCGTCCCAGGGATCACGGTCTGCTGCTCGGCTTTGCGGCCTGGCATGAGAGCGAGATCAGCGCGGCGGTACGGACAATGGCATCCTGTTTCTAGTGCGGCGCTACTCGATGGCCTTCGTCACGATACGAATCTCGGACGTCAGGGTCCGGTGCACCGGACACTTGTCGGCGATCTCCATCAGTTTCTTGCGCTGCTCAGCATCGAGCGCGCCATCCATCGTGACGTCACGCTCGATCTGGTCGAGCATGCCCTCCCGCGTCTCGCACTCGGCGCAATCCTTGGCGTAAATCTTGGAATGTTTCAGCGTGACGGTGACGCGGTCGAGCGGCAGCGATTTGCGGTCGGCATAGAGGCGCATGGTCATGGAGGTGCAGGCGCCGAGGCCTGCGAGCAGGAAATCATAGGGCCCGGGGCCGGCATCCTCGCCGCCGGCAGCCACAGGCTCGTCCGCCACCAGATGGTGCGGCCCGACCGAGACGATCTGGTTGAACTTGCTCTTGCGGGTCTCCTGCACCACGACCTGTCGCGGCGCCTCGGGAAGATCCATCGCCTTGGCGGGCTTTGCCGTCTCGACGTAGCGGCTTGCCCAGGCCGCGATCACATCGGCGGTGTAGAGAGCATCGGCCGGTTTCGACAGCAGGTGGTCGGCGTGGTCGAGCGAGACGAAGCTCTTGGAGTGCTTCGCCGACACGAAGATCTTGGTCGCATTGTCGATGCCGACGGTGTCGTCAACCGGTGAATGCATCACCAGCAGCGCCTTGTGCAGGCCGGTAATGTCCTTCATCAGCTGGTGCTCGGCGATATCGTCGAGGAATTCGCGCTTGATCCGGAACGGGCGTCCCGCGAGCGAGACTTCGACCTCACCCTGAGCACGGATGTTGTCGAGATGCTCACTGAAGAGACCCGTGACGTGGGCGGGATCTGAGGGCGCTGCAATGGTGACGACCGCCTTGGCTTCAGGGATCTGTCCCGCTGCAGCAAGAATCGCCGCACCGCCGAGACTATGGCCGATCAGGATCGACGGCGCCTTGCGGACGTTGCGCAGATGATCGGCCGCGCGCACGAGATCGGCAACGTTGGAGGAGAACGTCGAATTGGCGAAATCGCCCTCGCTGGAGCCGAGCCCGGTGAAGTCGAACCGCAGGACCGCGATGCCCTTGGCGGCAAGCGCGACCGCGATGCGCTTGGCTGCCAGCGTGTCCTTGCCGCAGGTGAAGCAATGCGCGAACAGGGCGAACGCAGCGAGCTCGCCGTCCGGCAACTCCAGCGCGGCCGAAAGCTGATGCCCGCCTTGGCCGGTGAATTGAAAGCGTTCCGTCGGCATGGGCTTCCCCCGTCCTTGCTTGATCCTAATCGCCTGAATAGCGTTGCTCGGCCCAGGGATCGCCGCGGTTATGATAGCCGCGGACTTCCCAGAAGCCCGGCGCATCCTTGGTCAGGAATTCGATCGCCTGGAGCCATTTGGCACTCTTCCAGAAGTACAGATGCGGCACGACCAGCCGCACCGGGCCGCCATGCTCCTCCGTCAGCGGCTGACCCGACCAGCTATGGGCGAGCAGGGCGTCCTCGGCGGCAAAATCCTCCAGCGCAAGATTGGTGGTGTAGCCGTCATAGGAATGCAGCACGACGAAGTGTGCGTCCTCGCGCGGCTGGCAGAGTGCGAGCAGCTCGCGCGTCGCGAGGCCTTCCCACTCGTTGTCGTAGCGGGACCAGGTCGTCACGCAGTGAATGTCAGAGGTGAAGCGGGCCTGCTTCTGCGCGGCGAATTCGGCAAAGGTCCAGAACACGGGAGTCTCGACCGCGCCATAGACGTCGAGCCGCCAGCGTTCGCGCGACACCGGCGGCACGACCCCGAGATCGAGCACCGGCCAATCCTTGGTGAGGTGCTGGCCGGGCGGCAGCCTTTGGTCCTCCGGCCGCGTGATCTTCCCCGTGAGAAAGCGGCCCTCGCGCGCCCACTTCTCCTTGGTGCGCGTCAGCTTGCTGTCGGATGGCGTCTCGTCGTTCATGGCCTACTCGTGCCGATGCATTGCGGAGGCATGCTTGGTATCGCGCATTGTAGCATAGATGATCAGCGACAGGCAGATGATGCCTGCAAGATAGAAATAGAACCATTCCTCGTGCCCGATGCTCTTGAAATAGAGCGCGATCGCAGGTGCCGTGCCGCCGAAGATCGAGACCGTGATGGCGTAGGGCAGGCCGACGCCGAGCGCGCGGACATTGGTCGGGAACAACTCGGCCTTCACCACCGCGTTGATCGAGGTGTAGCCGGCGACGAACAGCCAGGCGGCGCAGATCAGGATGAATGCGATGAAGGGCGACTTGGTCTCCTTCAACGCCATCAGCAGCGGCACGGTGGCGAGCGTGCCGGCGACACCGAAGAAGATCAGCAGCGGCTTGCGTCCGATCCTGTCGGAGATCGCGCCATAGATCGGCTGCAGGATGGTCGCGAAGATCAGCGTGCCGAAGATCACGAACGTGGTCTGGTCCTCGGTCAACCCAACCGAGAGCTTGACGAAGGTCTGCATGTAGGTGGTGAAGGTGTAGAACGCCGCAGTGCCACCGGCGGTCAGGCCGACGACGAGCAAGAGTTCGCGCGGATAGCGCAACAGGTTGCTGAGCGAGCCGGTCGGCTTCACCACCTTCTTGGCTTCCTCGAACGCCTCCGTCTCGTGCAGGCCGCGTCGCATCACCGCGGCAAAGATCGCAAGCGCCGCGCCGATCGCGAAGGGGATGCGCCATCCCCAGTCCTTCAGCTGCTCCGGGGTGAGGAAGACCTTTTGCAGGAGCAGCAGCACGATGATCGCGGTGAGCTGGCCGCCGATCAGCGTGACGTATTGGAAGCTGGAATAGAAGCCGCGGTGCTTGGGGTCGGCGACTTCACTGAGATAGGTGGCGCTGGCGCCATATTCGCCGCCGAGGCTCAGGCCCTCGATCACGCGGGCGAGCGCCAGAATCATCGGTGCGGCGAAACCGATCGTCGCGTAGGTCGGCGTCAGCGCGATGATCAGCGAGCCGAAGCACATGAAGACGACGGACAGCGTGAGCGAGATGCGACGGCCGTAATGGTCGGCGATGTAGCCGAAGAACCAGCCGCCCAGCGGCCGCATCAGGAAGGTCGCCGCGAATACGACGGCGACGTTCAGCTGTTGGACGACGGGGTCCTCGCCGGGAAAGAACGCAGGAGCGAAGTAGAGCGCAAACGCCGTATAGGCGTAGAAATCGTACCACTCGACGAGATTGCCTATGGAGCCGATGAAGATCGCCTTGATTCGCCGCTCGGCGTCGGCGATGTCGATGTGGTCGGAGGCCGGGTTGGTTGCTTGCTCTGTCACGCCGGCCTCTCCTTACAATTTGGAAGAGGCCTACATCGCCTTTCCGAGCAAGAATGGCAACTGGCGGGGGCCTCGCACCGTGCCTTGTGACCATGTCACCGTGCCTGCTGGATCGAGCCGGAAGTCCGGAATGCGCTTGAGCCATTCCTCCAGCGCAACCTGCATTTCCATGCGCGCAAGGTTGGAACCGACGCAGCGGTGAATGCCGAGACCGAAAGCGGCGTGGCGGTTCTCGCGACGGTCGATCACGACTTTGTCAGCGTCCGGAAACATCTTGGGGTCACGGTTCGCAGCCGGGAACGACAAGAGTACCATGTTGCCCGGCTTGACCGGGCAACCCGAAATGGTGGTCTCCTTGACCACTTCGCGCGCCATGGTCGCCGGCGAATAGGCACGCAGCAGCTCTTCCACCGCGATCGGGATCAGGCCGGGCTCGGCGATCAGCCGCTCGCGATCGGCAGGCGTTTTCGCAAGGTGCCAGAGCGAGGAGCCGATCGCACTCCAGGTGGTGTCGATGCCGGCGATCAGGAGCAGGCGCAGCGAGCCCAGCACGTGGGAATCCTCCAGCGGATTGCCTTGCTTGTCCCTCGCGTTCATCAGATACGAGATCAGGTCATCGGTCGGCTTCGTCTTGCGCGCCTCGATATGGGCGCTGAAATAGGCGCTCATCTCCTGGACGGCCTGGAGCAGCTTGGTCTCGTCCTTGATGCCCAGCTCCAGAATCATGTGGATCCAGTTGACGAAGAGATCGCTGTCGCCTTCGGGAATGCCGAGCATGTGCGCGATCGCGCGCACCGGAATGTGCTTCGTGTAGCGCGCGGCCGCGTCCACGCTTTTCTCGGCGATGAATTCGTCGATCAGCTCGTTGCAGATGGCGCGGACGCGCGGCTCGAGCTTTTTCATTGCGTCGGGCGTGAACGGCGGCAGCAGAAGCTGTTTAGCCGGCTTGTGTTCGGGCGGATCAGAAGTGATCGGCGGAGCCGCGTTTCTGTTGATCTCGGGACGCACGTCGCGGACGATGATGCGACGGGAGGAGAAATGCTCGGTGTCGTTGGCGATCTCGCGCACGGCCTCATAGGTCGTCGGCAGATAGCAGCCGAGGAAGCGATTGGTGTGCACGACCGGGCTTGTGGTGCGCAGCTCGTCCCAGATGGGGAAGGGATCGTCCGTCCATTGCGGATCGGTGTGGTCGAAATCGTGAACCCAGTCGGTCACGGGCGGATGAGCGGCGGGCTGGCTGACGTCGGACATCTCGGAAGCTCCAGGGCTCGTGTTCGCTGAAAGCACGCGCAACGCGCTGAAAGCGCGCTACTCCTCGATCACATTGATCGCGATTTCCGGACAATTGGACTTGGCGAGCCAGGCCTTGTCTTCCAGGCCCGGCGGAACGATGCCGTCTCCGGCTTCATGGGCATTGCCGTATTCGTCGAGCTCGAACAGCTCCGGCGCGAGCGCCTTGCAGCGGGCGTGGCCCTGGCACTTGTCGGGATCGACGTGAACCTTCAGTCGCTCTGTCATCGCGGCTTCCTCGGTCGTAGGCGCCTGCCCCGAAGGCGGCGCGTTTCCTCATTTAGGTCTTGTCTAAGTTATAGCCTATTACATTCGTGTTGGACTTCCCCTGTCAAGCGCAATCTCATAGGCTTCGTTCAACATGCGCTCACAACTCGCTCGCAAGCCCGAGAAGACCTACCACCACGGCGATCTTCGCGATGCCTTGATCAAGGCCGCGCTGCGCGAAGCGGAACGGGGCGGTGCCGAGGCAATCAGCATCAAGGCGCTGGCCAGGCAGCTCGGCGTTTCGCAGCCGGCCCCATATCGACATTTTGCAGACCGCGAGGCTTTGCTCGCGGCGGTGACGGCGGAAGCCTTCCGGCAGCTCAGTGCAATTCTGCGCGAGGCGATGACAACGCCCTCGAAGCAATCGAAGCTGTCGCGGCTCGCGCTGGCCACGCTGGATTTCGGCCTGCGTCGCAACGGTATCTACCGGCTGATGTTCGCCTCGCGCACGGTCTCATATGCGGCCAAGGGCAGCGAGCTGCACGAGGCGACGCGCGAGACCTTTTCGCTCGTGATCGAGGCCCTGGAGGCTCCGGCGGTCGGCTATTTGCGCGAGCGGCAGGCGCTCAAGATCTGGGCGGCGCTGCACGGCGTGGTGATGCTGGCCGAGCAGGGACTGTTCACCGGCGAGGCGGCGCATGCGACGCGCGAGGAGCTGGTCGAGGACTTTGTCAACGAGACGAAGGGGGCTCTGGCCGTTGCGATCAAGGATGCCCGGCGCCGCAAGAAGGCCGGTACTTAAGTCCTCGCGTTCAGCAGCTTCATTAGCTTGTCGACGGCACTGTCAGGCGTTGTCACGACCGGACGGCCGGTGACTTTGGCGACCAGCGGCGCGGCCGCGGCGATGCTGAACTGCGCGAGCGCGATGACGTCGCAATCGCGCAAATCGCGCGAAGCTTCGGCGATCAGCCGGTCGTGCGTTGCGCGGTCGCCGCGATCGAGTGCCGCCAGCGCGCCCTCGGCGAGCTTCGGTACGACCTCGACGGTGGTGGGAAACTCCGGCGGCATCGAGGCCAGCGTCGGCGGGAAGGTCGAGAGTAGGCCGATGCGCTTGCCCATGGTCACCGCACGCTCGATCATGGCTTCGTTCGGCTTCAGCACCGGCACCGGCGCGTGCGCCCGCGCGACCGCTTCGATGCAGGGGCCGAAGGCCGAACAGGTGAACAGGATCCCGTCCGCTCCGGTCCCTGCGGCGTAATTGCCGAGCGCCAGGAAACGCTCGGTCATGGCCTCGGTGAGCGCGCCGTCGCGCGCGAGATCCGCCGACAGGCTGTCGTCGAGCAGGTTCATCAACCGCGCCGCGGGCGACGCCTTCGCGAACGCCGCCTCGATCGGGGCGATGGAGTGTTTGAGGGCGTGGATGAGGGCGATGCGAGGTGGTGTCGTCATCGGGAATACGTCAGTTCTTCACCTTCGGGTCGATCGGCGTCGTGCTGCGCAAACCCAGAATGTCCTCCAGCACCTTCGCGCCGGCGATGACCTGCGCATCGGCGCGCGGCGCGCCCACCACCTGCACGCCGACCGGCAGGCCGGACGCCGTGAAGCCGCACGGCAGCGACAGCGACGGGCAGCAGGCCAGCGTGATGGCGTAGACGATGCCGAGCCATTCGACGTAATTGTCGAATCGCTTGCCGGCGCATTCGGCGACATAGCGATTTTCGACAGGGAAGGGCGGCACGATCGTGGTGGGCGTCAGCAGCAAATCATAGTTCTTGAAGAACTCGACCGCGCGCGCGGTCATAGCAACGCGCTGGGCCTCGGCGCGCTCGAGTTGCTCGACGGTGAGCTTGAGGCCTTCCTCGATGTTCCAGATTACCTCGGGCTTGAGCAGATCGCGCTTGGTCCGGAGAAGCTGTGCCTTGCTGATCGCGAAGTCGAAGGCGCGCAGCACGTGGAAGCATTCATGCGCCTCGCGCCAGTCGGGATGTGCCTCCTCGACGACGGCGCCGGCCTCGGCAAAGCGTTCAGCCGCCTTGCGCGTGATCGCCTTGACCTCGGGATCGACAGGCGTGATGCCGAGATCGGGCGAATAGGCGATGCGCTTGGGCCTCTTGCCGGACTGTGCGGCCGACAGGAACGAGGTCAGAGGCGCCGGCAGCGACAACGGATCGGCGGCATAGTCGCCGCTCATGGCGTCCAGCAGAAGCGCGAGATCCTCGACGTTCCGGGCCATCGGCCCCTGCACGCCGAGATTGCGGTCGATGCCCGCCTTCGGCGTATGCGCGACGCGGCCGATGCTCGGCCGCATGCCGACGATGCCGCAGAAGCTCGCCGGGCTGCGCAGGCTGCCGCCCATGTCGGAGCCCTGCGCGAGCCAGGCCATGCCGGTCGCCAGCGCCACCGCCGCGCCGCCGGAGGAGCCGGCCGCGGATTTCGAAGTATCCCAGGGATTGAGCGTCGCGCCAAACACCTCGTTGAAGGTGTTGGCACCGGCGCCGAATTCCGGCGTGTTGGATTTGGCGTAGACGACCGCGCCGTTGGCCTCGAGGTTCTCAACCATGAGGTCGGACTTGGCGGGGATGTTATCCCTAAAGATCGGCGAGCCCTGGGTGTTCAGCACGCCTGCAACGTCAGTCAGGTCCTTGATCGGCACCGGCAGGCCCGCGAGCAGGCCGCGCGCGCCGGCCGGCTTCTGCATCAGGGCCTTGGCATGATCCCGCGCGCGATCGAAACACAGCGTCGGCAGTGCGTTGACTTTGCCGTCGACCTCCTTGATGCGCTTCTCCACCACATCCAGCAGTTCGAGCGGCGAGACGTCGCCCGACCGCAATTTGTCGACGACTGTGCACGCGGTTTCGCGGATCAGGTCTTGAGACAATTATTTTACTCCCGTGCTTGTCCTGTCGTCATTGCGAGCGCAGCGAAGCAATCCAGTCTGTGACCGCTGGGGCATTCCTGGATCGTTTTGCTTCGCTCGCAACGACGGAAGAAACTAACCCCAGCCGGCGCTGATGCCGCCATCGACCGTGTAGATCACCCCCGAGGTATAACCTGAGCGATCCGACGCCAGGAACGCCATGAGGTCACCGATCTCGCGCGCATGTGCGGGACGGCCGAGCGGCAGGCTCTTCTGGAATTCCTTGTAGCGAGTCTCGTCGCCGAACTGGTGCTTGGCACGCGTCTTGAGCAGGGTGACGTGACGGTCGGTGCCGACAGGGCCGGGATTGATGCCGACAACGCGGATGTTGTCGGCGAGGCTCTTGCCGCCGAGCGCGCGGGTGAAGGCCATCAGCGCGGCATTGCCGGCGCTGCCGCAGATGTAATTGGCATCGAACTTCTCGCCGGCCGCGCCAATGTCGTTGACGATCACGCCGCCGCCCCTGGCCTTCATCTGCGCATAGATCTGCCGCGTGAGGTTGATATAGCCGAACACTTTCAATTCCCAGGCGTGCCGCCAGGTCGCCTCGTCGAGCTTGTCGATGGAGCCGCCCGGGATGTCGCCGGCATTGTTGACGAGGACGTCGATGTCGGCGGCTTCCTTCGCGAGCCGTGCCACGTCCTCCGTCTTGCGCAGGTCCACGATGCTGGTTGCGGCATCGATCTGGTGCGCCGAGCGCAGGCGATCCGCCAGCGCCTTGAGCTGGTCGCCGCTGCGGGCAGCCAGCAGGAGGTGCGCGCCTTCTTCGGCAAATGCCTCGGCGGCAGCCGCGCCGATGCCCTTGGAGGCGCCCGTGATCAGGACGCGCTTGCCACGCAGATGCAAATCCATGAGGGGGTACTCTCGCGGGATGGAACAGGATCAAACCAGTAGGCGCTCAGTCGCGCCATCGTCAACATTGCAGTGCAGCGTTGCGCTGCCGCCGCGTTTGGTCCATTGCAAGGCGATCAAAGGCGGCGGCTGCCGAACCAACCAAGGACGTTCTCGATGAGCAAGAAACAATACCGGATCGCAGTCATTCCCGGCGACGGCATCGGCAAGGAAGTGATGCCCGAGGGCCTGCGCGTCCTCGAGGCGGCGGCGAAGAAGCACGGGGTCGCCGTGCATTTCGACCATTTCGACTTCTCGTCCTGGGACTATTACGAGAAGCACGGCCAGATGATGCCGGACGATTGGAAGGAAAAGATCGGCAAGCACGACGCGATCTATTTTGGCGCCGTCGGCTGGCCCGCCAAGATTCCGGATCACGTCTCGCTGTGGGGCTCGCTGATCAAATTTCGCCGCGAGTTCGACCAGTACGTGAACCTGCGCCCGGTCCGGCTGATGCCCGGCGTGCCGTCGCCGCTGGCGAACCGCAAGCCCGGCGATATCGACTTCTGGGTGGTGCGCGAGAACACGGAAGGTGAATATTCCTCCGTCGGCGGGCGCATGTTCCCGGATACCGACCGCGAGTTCGTGACGCAGCAGACGGTGATGACCCGCACCGGCGTCGACCGCATCCTGAAATTCGCCTTCGAGCTCGCCCAGTCGCGGCCGAAGAAGCACCTGACTTCGGCGACGAAGTCGAACGGCATCTCCATCACCATGCCCTATTGGGACGAGCGCGTGGAGGCGATGGCCAAGAAGTTTCCCGGCGTGAAGTGGGACAAGTACCACATCGACATCCTGACCGCGAACTTCGTGCTGCATCCGGATTGGTTCGACGTCGTGGTCGGCTCCAACCTGTTCGGCGACATTCTCTCCGACCTCGGCCCGGCCTGCACCGGCACCATCGGTATCGCTCCGTCAGGCAATATCAATCCGGAGGGGGATTTCCCCTCGGTGTTCGAGCCCGTGCACGGCTCGGCGCCCGATATCGCAGGGCAGGGCATCGCCAATCCGATCGGCATGATCTGGTCGGGTGCGATGATGCTCGAACATCTCGGCGAGAAGGAAGCCGGCAAATCGATCGTCGAGGCGATCGAGCGCACGCTCGCCGAGCGCACGCTGCGCACCAAGGATCTCGGCGGCAACGCCGACACCACTGCGTGCGGCAAGGCGGTCGCGGATATGGTGGACTGAAGCGAATTGGGTAGGGTGGGTTCGCCGGCGGCTGCGCAAAGCGCAGGCCGCTGGCATAACTCACCCCTTCGACTACACGTACGACTTCCGCGCCGGATCGAAGATCGGCGGATAGTCGTTCTCGTCGAGGAGATCGAGAAACGGATCCAGTCCCTCGGACTTGATCAGTGCGAGTTCCTGATGCGAGATCAGGTTTACGGTCAGGAACTCCACTGGATCGCCCGCGATCTCCAGCGTTTCGGCAATCCGCTTGTCGGGAGCGATGATCGGCGTGAGAAACAGAAAAGTCTCGAAGTCCGTTCCTGCAACCGGCGGTCTCGGCAACGCGACCCGGTGACCGAGGCCGAACCAGGTAGAGTCGATGAACGGCAGGTTGGCGAGCCAGCGCAGATTGGCGCAAATCTCCTCCGTCGGCTCGCGGACGTACCACATCAGCTCGGCGCGAGGCTTGGCGTCGCCATGTACCCCAGGCATCCGCTGCTCGCTCATGCCGTTGGTCAGAAGGATATAGCCTTCGTCGGAGCCCTCCTGGCACTCCGGTACGAAATCGCGGCCAAAGGCATGGATGTCGATGCGGCGTTCTGTGCTGTCCGTGAATGTGCGCTCGGGTTCGTCGAGCTCGCTTTCATAAATGGCGAGCCGTTGCAGGTAGAGGTCGGAGGCGTGCTGCCGATTTGAACCGGACACGAACTTTGCGAGACGGGAGAGTATGTGAACCCCTGGGGCGGATAGAGGCCGGGACATCCGCGTTGTCGCAATGCGAAGCGGGGCGGTTCAATCCGCACCGCAGGTGCGCCGACGTTTTCGCCGCGGTCCAGTTTCTCTTGCGCAATTTTGCATGAGATCGGGGCACGCCGAGGGACCCGCCTCTTCCCGACTAGCTCGCGATCTTCTCGATCGTCGCCTGGTCCAGCCCAAACTTCTTCCCGGACTCCAGAATGTCCTGCCAGGTGGTCGGGTCGACCGGAATGCCTTCGGCGAGGCGATTCTTCTTGGTCTCGCGCTCGGGTTCGCCGGCGATCTTGACCTTGTCGATGCCGGGGCCGGGTGACGAGGCGGTGTGCCAGGCGACGAAGCTCTCGACCTCGCGTGCGAGGTTCTCGCCGGTGCCGAGCTTATCCGGGTCGATGACGATCGAGAGCATACCGTTGAGGACGTTGTATTTGCCGTCGGACGGGCCCTTGACCACCTGTCCGCCGGTGAGCGCGCCGCCGAGGATTTCGCACACCAGCGCGAGACCCGAACCCTTGTGCTCGCCGAACGGCAGGATGGCACCGTATGGCGGGATCACGGTATAGCGCGGATTAACGGTGGGCTTGCCTTCATTGTCGATAATGGTGCCGGGCTCGAGTTCGACGCCCTTGTTGTGGGCGACGCGGGTCTTGCCCTGCGCGATCCTGCTGGTGGCGAAGTCGAGCACAATCGGGTCCTTGCCCCTGCGCGGGATGCCGACGCAGAACGGGTTGGTGCCGTGGCGAGCATCGCTGCCGCCCCAGGGCGCCACGATCGGGCGTGAGATCACGTTGACGAAGTGGATCGAGACCAGCCCGTGGTCGATGCACTGCTCGGCCCAGTGGCCGATCCGGCCGATGTGATGGGAGTTGGAGAGGCCAACGAGACACACGCCGTTGCGCTTGGCGCGCTCGGCGGCCAGCTCCATCGCTTCATGGCCGATCACTTGGCCGTAGCCGGTGAGGCCGTCGAGGGTGAGCAGCGGACCGGTGTCGAGGACGATCTTGACGTGCTGGTTCACGGCGAGACCGCCCGTGGTGACGCTCTGCACATAGCGCGGAATCATGCCGACGCCGTGCGAGTCGTGCCCCCTAAGATTGGCCTCGACGAGATTGGTGGCGACGAGCTCGGCCTCACGGTCCGAGGAGCCGCCGGCCTTGACGATGGCATGGATGGCGCTGGTGAGCGGCTCTGCCTTGATGATGCGATAGTCGGCCATTGTTGTTGCTTTTATCCCTTCACGATCCGGCGGCAGTGCTCCCATGCCGCGCCAATCAGGTTCTCGCTCGCCTCCGGCGTACGGAAGGCCGAATGCGCCGACAGCGTCACGTTAGGCAATTTCGTGAGCGGATGATCGCCCGGCAGCGGCTCGATGTTGAAGACGTCGAGGCCGGCATGGCGGATGTGGCCCGACTTCAGTGCGTCGATCATGGCGGCCTCGTCGACGATCGCGGCGCGGGCGGTGTTGACGAGGATGACGCCGGGCTTCATCGCAAAGATCTTCTCGCGCGTGATCATGCCGCGCGTCTCGTCGTTGAGCAGCAGATGCAGCGACACGACGTCGCTCTTCGCCAGCACGGTATCGAGATCGGTGAACTCCACGCCCGCGTGGCTCTTCGGCGAGCGATTCCAGGCGATCACCTTCATGCCGCTGCCGGAGGCGATGCGCGCAACTTCCGCCGCGATGCCGCCGAAGCCGATCAGGCCGAGCGTCTTGCCGGTGAGCTGCATGCCGTCCTCGCGCAGCCAATTGCCGCCGCGCATCTCGCGATCCATCATCGCGATGACGCGGGCCGAGGCCCACATCAACGCGATCGCGGATTCCGCCACTGCGGTGTCGCCATAGCCCTTGATCAGATGCACGGAGATGCCGAGCTCGGCGAGTTCCTCCGGATTCATGTAGCTGCGCGCGCCGGTGCCGAGGAACACGACGTGCTTCAGCCCGGTGCACTTCTTCGCGACCTCGGTCGGCAGTGCCGTATGATCGACGATGGCGATCTCGGCGCCGTCGAGGATTTCAGGATATTGCTCGGGCTTGATGTCGGGGTTCCTGTGGATCCGGACCTTGGGATCCCCAGGCTTCTCCAGCCGCTCCATGATCACGGCAAGCGCTTCATTGGCGTCGACGAAAACTCCGCGCATATTCGTCTCCAATCAGGATGCGACGCCGGCGATCGCCAGCACGGTATGCATGAGAACGTTGGTGCCCGCGGCGCAGTCCGGCTGCGTCGCATCCTCCAGCTCATTATGGCTGATGCCGTCCTTGCAGGGAACGAACACCATGGCCGCCGGCATGACGGTGTTGAGGTTGCAGGCGTCGTGGCCGGCGCCGGAGGTGATGCGGCGCGAGGAATAGCCGAGCGTCTTCGCCGCGTTCTCGACCGCGGCGATGAGCTTGGGATCGAAATGCGTCGGCGGCTTGCGCCAGACCAGGTCGATCTTGACGTCGACTTTGCGGCGCCCGGCGATCTCGGCAATGGCGGCGCGCAAGTCGCGATCGAGCGCGTCCATGATGGCGCCGTCGGCACTGCGGCAATCCATGGTGAAGGCGATCTCGCCGGGAATGACGTTGCGCGAAGGATTGGCGATGACGGCCTCGCCGATGGTGCCGACCGCGTTCGGCCCATGCTTCTTGGCGATGGCCTCCATCGCCAGCACAATCTCCGACAGCGTCGCCAGCGCGTCGCGCCGCAGCGGCATCGGCGTCGAGCCGGCATGGCTCTCGAAGCCGGAAATCTTGCCGTCGTACCAGAGCACGCCCTGGCCGGAATCGACCACGCCGATGGTCTTGCCTTCGGCCTCGAGGATCGGACCCTGCTCGATGTGCAGCTCGACAAAGCAGCCGAGCTTCTGGAAGCCGACCGGCTTGTCGCCGCGATAGCCGATGCCGTCGAGCGCCTGGCCGACCGTGGTGCCCTCGGCGTCCTTGCGCGACAAAATGTCGTCCGTGGTGAAGTCGCCGACATAGGCGGCGGAGGCCATCATCGCAGGTGCGAAGCGCGAGCCTTCCTCGTTGGTCCAGTTCACGACGCAGATCGGCGCCTCGGTCTCGATGCCGGCGTCGTTCAACGTGCGGATCACTTCCAGCGCGCCGAGCGTCCCCAAAATACCGTCATACTTGCCGCCGGTCGGCTGGGTGTCGAGATGCGAGCCGATGCCGACGGGCAGCTTCGACATGTCGCGACCCTTGCGCAGGCCGAACTGCGAGCCGAGCGCGTCGACATGGACCTCCAAGCCCGCGTCTTCGCAGGCCTTGCGGAACCAGTCGCGCACCTGCTTGTCTTCGTTGCTCAGCGTCAGCCGCCGCACGCCGCCTTTGGCCGTCGCACCGAACTTTGCGGTCTCGTGGATTGAGCCCCAGAGGCGGGCGGAATCGATTTGCAGATTGGTGGCGGCTCGGCTCATGCGGTCGTTCTCTCTCTTGTCCGGCGCCTTTTTCAATGGCGCGCCAGCGCGGGCGCGTCAACCGCGAGGCTGCTCTGCGCAATCTGCCGGGCGAGCTCAGCGACGCGCTCCACGGCGACGACGTCGGGCGAGGCGAGCCAGCTCGCGGTGAAGGTGAGGGGCGCGATCGCAAGATCGGTATCGAGCAGTTGCAGACGGCCGTCAGCCAGCTCGTTCTCGACGATGGCGTCGGGGATCACGGCGATGCCGAGCCCCTCGATCGCCATGTGGATCACGGTCGCGAGCGAGGCGGAGGCATGCAGCCGGATCGGCGGCAGCTCCGGCCGGTCGAACACCTCGCGCACGACCTCGTAGGGCTTGGTCTTGCGCGGGAAAGTGATGATCGGAAACCGCGCGAGCTGCGCCGGCGTCAAGGGGCCCTTGCCGAGCCCGAGCGAGGGGCTGGCGAGGAAGCCGATCGGATAGTCGGCGAGCACGCGATTATGCACGCCGGAAGCGGATAGCGGCCCGACGACGAAGGCGAGCTCGATCTCCTGCGCGAGCAGGCGCGCGGTGAGGTTCGGCGTGATGTCGACCTCGATCTCCAGCGACAGGTTCGGATAGATCTCGTTGACGCTCTTCACCAGCCGCGGCAGCCAGGTGTGCACGATGGTCTCGGCGACGCCGAGCCGCATCACGCCGCGCATCGCGGAAGCATCGCCGATCTCCGCCATCATCTGAGCGCGCAGGCCGATCAGCTTCTCGGCGTAGACCATCATCTGCCGGCCGCTCGGGGTCGGTGAGGCCACGCGATGATCGCGGTTGAGCAGCTTCACGCCCATCTCGCGTTCGAGCTGGGCGATGCGCTGGGAGATCGCCGGTTGGGTCGTATTGAGGCGTTGAGCGGCGCCGCGAAAGCTGCCGAGCTTCACAACCCAGAGGAACGTCTCGATCGACCTGAAGTCCAGCATTGGAAGGATTTTCCCAGTCGATAAAATAGATTTATCGAGATTGATTAGAAACGACGATTAGACTTTATAGCACGCTTGGTGTTGGCTTGTCTTTGTCGAGTTTATAGGCAGGTCGATCACATGACTGTTTTGGTGGCAGCGCAGCAAACTGAAACGCCCGACGCCCTTCCGAGCCGCAAGGCTCGGCTCGCCTACCGCGGGGGATTGGTCGCCTCCACCGCCGGCGTGGCTCCAGGCTTCGTCCAGGGCAATCTGGCGATCCTGCCGGCCGAATATGCCGGCGCCTTCCACCGCTTCTGCCAGCTCAATCCGAAGCCGTGCCCGATCATCGGCATGTCCGACGTCGGCAGCCCTTTCATCCCGTCGCTGGGCGCCGATCTCGACATCCGCACCGACGTGCCGCGCTACCGGGTCTGGCGCGACGGCGAGGTCGTGGACGAGCCGACCGACGTCACCAAGCATTGGCGCGACGACCTCGTCACCTTCGTGCTCGGCTGCTCCTTCTCCTTCGAAGAAGCGCTGCTCGACGAGGGCATGCCGATCCGCCACATCGAGCAGAACGTGCGCGTGCCGATGTACCGCACCAACATCGCTTGCGGCGAGGCCGGTCCGTTCGCCGGTCCCATGGTGGTGTCGATGCGTCCGTTCAAGCCGGCGGATGCGATCCGTGCGGTGCAGATCACCTCGCGTTATCCCGCCGTGCACGGTGCTCCCGTGCATCTCGGCCATCCGCATCTGATCGGCATCAAGGACATCGCCAAGCCCGACTACGGCGATCCGGTGCCGGTTGCCGATGACGAGATCCCGGTGTTCTGGGCTTGCGGCGTGACGCCGCAATCGGTCATCAACGCTGCCAAGCTGCCGTTCGCCATCACGCATTCGCCCGGCCTGATGCTGGTGACGGATATGAAGAACAGGACCATGGCCGTGATATAGTAGGCAGCATCTGCTGCTTGTTCGAGCTTTACGCCATCTGACAATCGTTTCATGCGATACACGCAAAATTCGAATAATAGGGGACTTTGCCAATGACGATCACTCGCCGCGACGTTCTGCTCGGAGCCACCGCCGCTGCCGCGCTGCTGCCGCTAGCCGCGCGCGCGCAAACTTCTGAAGTGGTGATCGGCGCGACCTATCCGTTGTCGGGGTCCGGCGCCCAGGTGGGTGTCGATGCGCAGCGCGCGTTCGAGACGGCGGTCGACATCATCAACAACGACCAGGACCTCGACCTTCCGCTCGCCAAGGGCGTCGGCTTGCCGGGTCTCGGTGGCGCCAAGATCCGTCTCGTCTATGCCGACACCCAGGGCGACCCGCAGAAGGGGCGGGCCGAAGCCGAGCGCCTGATCACGCAGGAAAAGGTCTGCGCCATCCTCGGTACCTATCAAAGCGCGGTCGCGGTCACGATCAGCCAGATCTGCGAACGCTACCAGACTCCGTTCATCTCGGCGGACAACTCCTCGCCGAGCCTGCATCGCCGCGGCCTGAAATACTATTTCCGCGCCTCGCCGCATGACGAGATGTTCTCGGCGGGGATGTTCGACTTCCTCGATGCGATGAAGAAGAAGGGCGCCAAGGCGAATACGCTGGCGCTGTTCCACGAAGACACGATCTTCGGCACCGACTCCGCCAACGCACAGACCAGGCTCGCCAACGAGCGCGGCTACAAGATCGTCGCCGACATCAAGTACCGCGCCAACTCGCCGTCGCTCTCGGCCGAGGTGCAGCAGCTCAAGGCCGCCAATGCCGACGTGCTGATGCCGTCGAGCTACACCACCGACGGCATCCTGCTGGTCAAGACCATGGCCGAGCTCGGATACAAGCCGAACGCCATCGTGGCGCAGGCCGCCGGCTTCTCCGAGAAGGCGCTGTACGACGCGGTCGGCGACAAGCTCGAGGGCGCGATCACCCGCGGCAGCTTCTCTCTCGATCTCGCCGCGAAGCGCCCGATGGTCGGCAAGATCAACGATCTGTTCAAGGCGAAGTCGGGCAAGGACCTCAACGACAACACGTCGCGGCAGTTCATGGCCATGATCATCATGGCTGATGCCATCAATCGCGCCAAATCCACCGACGGCGAGAAGATCCGCGACGCGCTGGCCGCGACCGAGATGCCGGGCGAGCAGACCATCATGCCCTGGAAGCGCGTCAAGTTCGACGAGATGGGCCAGAACAACGACGCCGACCCGGTGCTCCTGCAGTATGTCGGCGGCAAGTTCGTCACCATCTTCCCGACGCAGGCGGCGGTGGCCGATGCGATCTGGCCGATGAAATAAGCGATCAGGCGACCGGGCGGGGGACGAAGCCACGTGACAGCCGAAACTATTATCCAGAGTCTTTCGAGCGGCCTCTTGATGGGGCTGCTCTACGGACTGATCGCCGTTGGCCTGGCGTTGATCTTCGGCCTGATGGACGTCGTCAACTTCGCCCACGGCGAATTCCTGATGCTCGCGATGTACGTGACGTTCTTCCTGTTCACGTTCTTCGCGATCGATCCGCTGCTGTCGGCGCCACTGGCCGCCGCCGCCTTGTTTGTGCTGGGGGCGGCGGTCTATCTCGTGATCGTGCGGTTTGCGATGCGCGCCAAGGCCAATGTCGGCATGGTGCAGATCTTCGCGACCTTTGGCCTTGCGATCGTGATGCGCGGCCTGGCGCAGCTGTTTTTCACGGCCGACTATCGCAGCGTCCCCAACTCATGGCTCGGCGGCAAGACGGTTTCGGTCGCCGGCATCTTCCTTCCGCAGCCGCAGCTGTTCGGCGCGCTGGTCGCGATCGCCGCGTTCGGCGGGCTCTACCTCTTCATCAACCGCACCGATTTCGGCCGCGCGCTGGAGGCGACCCGTGAGGATCCCGGCGCGGTGGCCCTCGTCGGCATCGACAAGAACCGGGTGTTCGCGCTCGGCTGGGGCATTGGCGGCGCGCTGGTCGGGCTTGCCGGCGCCATCATGGCGACCTTCTTCTACATTTATCCCGACGTCGGCGCATCCTTTGCGCTGATCGCCTATGTCACGGTGGCGCTCGGCGGCTTCGGTAGCGTGTTCGGCGCCTTTGCCGGCGGCATCATCGTCGGCCTGGTCGAAGCCACCACCGCGTTGATCCTGCCGCCATCGTTGAAGTCGGTCGGCATCTACGCGGTCTATCTGCTCGTCGTGTTCATCCGGCCGCGTGGCCTGTTCGGGTCGATGTGATGGATACGAATTTCGTCGAGCGGCGCCGCCGCGACCTCATCACTGCTGCGGGCCTCGCGGCCGTCGCAGCGATCGTGCCGTTGTTCGTCAAGGACGTCTACGTCCAGAACATCATGGTGCTGACGCTGATGTACGCGGCGTTGTCGCAGAGCTGGAACATCCTGTCCGGCTATTGCGGGCAGATCTCGCTGGGGCACGCGCTGTATTTCGGGCTCGGGGCCTACACCACTGCGCTGCTGTTCACCAAGTTCGGCGTGCTGCCATGGTTCGGCATGATCGCCGGCGGGCTGATCTCGGCCGTAATCGCCATGGCGCTGGGCTATCCCTGCTTCCGCCTCGGCGGCCACTACTTCGCGATCGCCACCATCGTGATCGCCGAGATCGGATTGCTCTTGATCCAGAACTGGGACTGGGCGGGCGCAGCGCTAGGCATCGACATTCCCGTGCGCGGCGACAGCTGGCTGAAATTCCAGTTCACGCGCTCGAAACTGCCATACTTCTACTTCGCGCTGGCGCTCGCCTGCGTCGCCTGGTTCGTCACCTGGTGGCTGGAAGATTCCAAATGGGGCTATTGGTGGCGGGCGGTGAAGGACAATCCGCAGGCGGCCGAGAGCCTTGGCGTCGTCGTGTTCAACTCGAAGATGGGCGCTGCGGCGGTCTCCGCCTTCCTGGTCGCGGTCGGCGGCAGCTTCTATGCGCAGTTCGTCTCCTATATCGACCCCGGAAGCGTCATGGGCTTCCAATTCTCGCTATTAATGGCGTTGCCGGCGGTGCTGGGCGGCATCGGCACGCTGTGGGGGCCGCTGCTCGGCGCCGTGATCCTGATCCCGCTCACTGAACTCACGCGCTCCTATATCGGCGGCTCCGGCCGCGGCGTCGATCTCATCGTCTATGGCACGCTGATCGTGCTGATCTCGCTGGCTTTGCCGCAGGGGCTGGTGAGCCTGTTCTCGCGTTCAAAAGCGAAGGGAGCCACGCGGTGACCGCGCTCCTTGAAACCCGCGGCGTCTGGCAGCGGTTCGGCGGCCTCGTCGCCAACAGCGATGTTTCGATCACGGTCGGACGCGGCGAGATCGTCGGCCTGATCGGGCCGAACGGCGCCGGCAAGTCGACGCTGTTCAATCTGATCGCCGGCGTGCTGCCGCCGACGCAAGGCTCGATTCTATTCGACGGCGAGGATGTCACCAGCTTGCCGGCGGCCGAGCGTTGCCAGCGTGGGGTTGGGCGGACCTTCCAGGTGGTCAAGAGCTTCGAGAGCATGAGTGTCATCGACAACGTCATCGTCGGGGCGCTCCTGCGCAACACCGTGATGCGCGAAGCGCGCCGCAAGGCGCATGAGGTGCTGGAGTTCACCGGCCTTGCCGCGCGCGCCGACGTGCTCGCGAGCGACCTCGTGCCGGCCGAAAAGCGCCGCCTCGAAGTCGCCCGTGCGCTCGCGACCGAGCCAAAATTGCTGCTGCTCGACGAAGTCCTCACCGGTCTCACGCCGACCGAAGCGCAGACCGGCGTGGCGCTGGTGCGCAAGGTGCGCGATGCCGGCATCACCGTCTTGATGGTCGAGCATGTCATGGAGATCGTCATGCCCTTGGTCGATCGGGCCATCGTGCTCGACCTCGGCAAGGTGCTCGTCGAGGGCAAGCCCGCCGACGTCGTCCGCGATCCCAAGGTGATCAAGGCATATCTGGGAGATCGTCATGCTGTGGGTGCGTGAAGTCACGACGGCCTACCAGGGCTTGGTCGCGATCTCCGCGGTCTCGATCGAGGTCCAAAAGGGCGAGATCGTCTGCGTCGCCGGCGCCAACGGCGCGGGCAAGTCGACGCTGCTCAAATCCATCGCCGGCGCCGAGCGCCTGCGTTCGGGCACCGTGACGTTCGACGGCAAGCGCCTCGACGGCATGGCGCAGCATCACATCACGGCCACCGGCATCGCCTACGTGCCGGAGAACCGCCGGCTGTTTCCACGTCTGTCGGTGCGCGATAACCTTCGCCTCGGCAGTTATCTCTACCGGGGCGCAGCGAACCGCGAAGAGCCGCTCGATCTCGTCTTCAGGCTGTTCCCGCGCCTTCAGGAGCGTTTGGAGCAGCGCGCCGAGACGCTCTCCGGCGGCGAGCAGCAGATGCTCGCGATCGGCCGCGCGCTGATGACGCGCCCGCGGCTGTTGATGCTGGATGAGCCCTCGCAGGGCATCATGCCCAAGCTGGTGGATGAAATCTTCCAGGCCGTGAAGCTCATCCGCGACACCGGCATGACCGTCCTGATCGTCGAGCAGCGCATGGCGGAGTGCCTGGAGATCGCCGACCGCGCCTACATCCTGCAAACCGGCCGTGTGCTGATGCAGGGCGCGGCAGCCGAGATCAGGGGCAATCCGGACGTGCGCAAAGCGTATCTGGGGCTGTAGCTTTCTGGTCTGTAGCCACAAGCTCAGCCGTCATCCTGAGGTGCGCGCCCTTGCGCGCCTCGAAGGATGGGCCGCGAGCGCCTAGCCCATCCTTCGAGGCTTCACCTTGCGATGCATGGCATCGCAAGGCTCGCACCTCAGGATGACGTCGGTGGATGTGGTGGCCGCCGTCCGCCGCATCGTCGCAAGGGCCCCTCGCAATGACGAAGACAGAGCCGGGCTCAATGCCCGTGCCCATGCTCCGGCAGCGCCACCCCGAACACCTTCACCAGATCCGTCACCTGCTCCGGTGACAAATACCGCGGGTTCATCCCGCGCAGCAGCAGATACAGCTTCGCCGTCTCCTCCAGCTCCTCCGTCGCGAACACGGCCGCTTCCAGCGTGTCGCCGGCAACCACCGGGCCGTGATTGGCGAGCAGCACGGATGAGTATTTCCCCGCCAGCCCCTTGATCGCATCGGCAACCGCAGGATCGCCGGGCCGGTAATAGGGCACGAGCGCAGTGGCGCCGCATTTCATCAAATAATAGGCTGTCATCGGCGGCAGCGCGGCGCGTGGGTCGATCTCGGGCAGCATCGAGAGCGCGACCGAATGGGTGGAGTGCAGATGCACGATCGCGCGCGCACTGCCGCGCGTGTCGTAAAGCGCGGTGTGCAGAGGAACTTCCTTGGTCGGGGCATCGCCCGAAACCAGCCGGCCCTGGCTATCCAGCCGCGACAGCTTCGCCGGATCGAGGAAGCCGAGCGAGGCGTTGGTCGGCGTCACCAGCCAGCCGCCATCGTCCATTCTCACGCTGATATTGCCAGAGGAGCCCGGCGTCAGCCCACGCTCGAACAGGGACCGTCCGAAGCGGCAGATATCCTCGCGCAGCCTTGTCTCGTTGCTCATGGCCGTCATGCCTGCTTGTCTCACGCTTTGGCAGGGCGGCCAAGCCGTGTTATTCGGTTGCCAAGCTGCCGCAAAGGGCGGCTATTCGGGAAACGCTCGCAAGGGTCAGTTGCATATGTCCGCCTCCACGTCACAAAATCAGCGTATCGCCGTCGTCGGGCTCGGCTCGATGGGATACGGCATGGCGACTTCGCTGAAGCGCGCCGGCCATGCCGTTACTGGCTGCGACGTCTCGGCCGACGCCGTCGCGCGTTTCGTGACGGACGGCGGCGCGGGCGCAAAGACGCCGGCCGAAGCAGCCAAAGCTGCCGAAATCGTCGTCAGCGTCGTGGTCAATGCCGCCCAGACCGAGGCCATCCTGTTCGGCAAGGATGGCGCGGCTGAGACCATGCCGAAGGACAGCGTCTTCATATCCTCGGCGACTATGGACCCGGACGTGGCGCGGCGCCTCGCCAAGCAGCTGGAGGCGACCGGCCGGCACTATCTGGATGCGCCGATCTCCGGCGGGGCGCAGCGTGCCGCGCAAGGCGAGCTGACCATCCTCGCCTCCGGCAGCGCCGCCGCTTTTGCCACGGCGCGGCCCGCGCTCGACGCCATGGCCGCAAAGCTCTACGAGCTCGGCGATGCCGCGGGGCAGGGGGCGGCTTTCAAGATGATCAACCAGCTCCTCGCCGGCGTGCATATCGCGGCCGCCAGCGAAGCGATGGCTTTCGCGGCCAAGCAGGGCCTCGACATCCGCAAGGTCTATGAGGTGATCACGGCTTCCGCCGGCAATTCCTGGATGTTCGAGAATCGGATGCCGCATGTGCTCGACGGCGATTACACGCCGCGCAGCGCGGTCGAGATTTTCGTCAAGGACCTCGGCATCATCCAGGACATGGCGCGTAGTGCCAGATTCCCGGTGCCGGTCTCAGCCGCCGCGCTTCAGATGTTCCTGATGACGGCAGCCGCGGGCATGGGCCGCGATGACGATGCGTCAGTGGCGCGGATGTATGCGCAGGTCACCGGCGTGAAGCTTCCCGGCGACAAGTAAGCAAGAGGACTCCAATGCCCCGTTTTGCCGCCAACCTCTCGATGATGTTCACCGAGGTGCCGTTCCTCGAACGCTTCGATGCCGCCGCCCAGGCCGGCTTCACCGCCGTCGAGTTTCTCTTTCCCTATGAGCATCCGGCCGAGGTGGTCGGCGAGCGGCTCAAACGCAACGGTCTGACCCAAGCGCTGTTCAACCTGCCGCCGGGTGATTGGAACGCCGGCGAGAAGGGTTTTGCGGCGCTTCCCTCGCGCTTCAATGATCTCAAGGCAAGCCTGGAGACGGCGCTGCCCTATGCCAAGGCGACCGGCGTCAAGCGCCTGCACCTGATGGCGGGCATCGCCAATCGCGGCGAGCGCGTCGCGATCGAGGCCTTCTACAAATCGGTGGCGTGTGCTGCGGAGTTCTTCGCGCCCCACGGTATCGACGTCGTGATCGAGCCGATCAATGCGCGCAACGTGCCCGGCTATTTCCTCAACGATTTCGGCTTCGCGCGCGACTTGATCCAGGAGCTCCGCCTTCCAAACCTGAAGCTCCAATTCGACATCTATCACTGCGGGATCATTCACGGCGACGTCACCATGCGGCTGCGCGAGATGATGCCGATCATCGGTCACGTCCAGATCGCCAGCATCCCGTCCCGCAACGAGCCCGACGGCGAGGAGCTGAACTATCCGTTCCTGTTCGAAGAGCTCGACCGGCTCGGCTATGCCGGCTTCGTTGGCTGCGAATACAATCCCCGCGGTAAGACCACCGATGGGCTCGCCTGGTTCAGGCCTTATGCTGGAGTGAAGCCGTGACTCTTGCGCTGGGCTGCATCGCCGACGACTACACCGGCGCCTCCGACCTCGCCAACACGCTGACGCGCGCGGGCTTGCGCACCGTCCAGACCATCGGCGTGCCGGCGGACGATCTCGCGCTGCCCGAGGTCGACGCCGTCGTGGTGTCGCTCAAGAGCCGCTCGATCCAGGCAGGCCTGGCCGTGTCGCGCTCGCGCGCGGCGGAGAGATGGCTGCGCGGCCGCG
>NZ_JXJM01000001.1:4515035-4517154 GCF_001593325.1 Bradyrhizobium sp. DOA1 | reverse complement strand
TGCTGGTGACGCCGGCCTTCCCGGAGACCGGCCGCACCGTCTACCAGGGCAACCTCTTCGTCGGCGCCGTGCCGTTGAACGAGAGCCCGTTGAAGGATCATCCGCTCAATCCAATGCGGGATTCCAATCTGGCGCGCGTGCTGGCGCGCCAGAGCAAGACGCAAGTGGGCCTCGTCGATCTCGCCACTGTCACCCGCGGCACGGATGCGGTCCGGGCGCGGCTGGCCGAACTCGCGGGCAAGGGCATCGGCGCCGCGATCATCGACGCCGTGTTCGAGCGCGACCTCGAGACCATCGGGCTCGTTGCCGCCGAGCATCGGCTATCGGTCGGCGCCTCCGGCATCGGCCTCGGGCTCGCGCGGGCGCTGGTCTCGACGGGCAAGGTCAAGGCGGCCGAAGCGAGCAGCGAGACCGGCGCGGCCGTCGGCGGCCCGGCGGCCTGCCTTGCCGGAAGTTGCTCGCAGGCAACGCTTCAGCAGATCGCCAATGCCGAGCGCGTCATGCCGGTGCTGCACCTCGATCCCGAGCAAATCGTCGCGGGCGGTGGCGAAGCGCAGCGCGCGCTCGCCTGGGCCCGGCCGCAGCTGGCGGATGGTCCCGTTCTGATCTCGTCGAGCGCGACGCCCGAGGCCGTCGCCGCCGTTCAGTCGCGCCACGGCCGGGACGCTGCCGGCCACGCCATAGAGCAGGCCATGGCCGATATCGCCGAAGGGCTGGTGCAGTCGGGCGTCAGGCGCCTGGTCGTTGCCGGCGGCGAGACGTCCGGTGCCGTGGTCGATCGGTTGAAGATTCCTGGGTTTCTCGTCGGAGTGGAAATTGCGGCGGGAGTTCCGGTGCTGCGTGCTGTCGGTGCAAAGGCGGGCGAGATGCTGCTCGCTCTGAAGTCGGGAAACTTCGGCGGCGCAGAGTTTTTCACCGACGCGCTTGGGCTCATGCGCTGAGCGCAGGGCGTTTTTAGCTGCCCATTCATTTCTTTCTGGCTTCCGTACTCGTACGGAGGCGTAGTTAACATCTGCTCAGGTGCTCTGGTGTTGGATGTCGGCGCTGCTCCCTTTGGTTGATTCGTAATTCCCGGACGCGCGCCGGCTTCAGTACAAAGAGATCCCAACGATGCTCGCCACCATTTCCATTCGCGCCAAGATCATCAGTGTCGTGGCGTTCCTGCTGGTTGCGATGACCGGCATGGGCCTCCTCGCCGTCATGAAGATGCGGTCCATGAACGCCAACACCACCGACATCACCACGAGTTGGTTGCCGAGCGTGCGGGTACTTGGCGACCTGCGTGCCGGGGTGATCACCTATCGCAACGTGATCCGCGAACACATGCTCGCCGAGACTCTGGAAGAGAAGCTCACGAACGAGAAGACACTGGCGACCGTGGTGGAAGCCAACACCAAGTTCCGCCAGAAGTACGAGCCGATGATCACCTCGCCGGAGGAACGCGCACTATACAACGAATGGTCTAAGGTTTGGGATGAGTACAAGTCCGGTACTCAGGAAGTGATGGCGCTGTCGCGCAAGGAGGCGGGCAAGGTCCCGCACGACGCCCATGAGCTCAATATCAAAGTCAACAAGATCGGGCTCAAGGCAGACGAGATCCTGAACCGGGACATCGAGCTCAATACCAAGGGCGGTGACCAGGCTGCCAAGGATGCAGCCGACAGCTATTACTTCGCCTTCATGCTAGTCTCGATCATCCTCGCCGCCGCGGTCATCGCCGGTTTCGGTCTCAGCTTCTATCTGGTCCGTGACGTCTCCAACGGCATCAACTCAATCACCGAACCGATGCAGGCACTGGGCAAGGGCGACCTGTCCGCCGAAGTGCCGCACCGGGGCGAGAAGACGGAGATCGGCGCCATGGCCGACGTGCTTCAGATCTTCAAGGAGGCGCTGATCGCCAAGAAGGCTGCCGACGAAGCCGCTGCGGCCGACGCCGAAGCCAAGATCGAGCGCGGCCGCCGCGTCGACAACATCACCCGCGAATTCGAAACCATGATCGGCGAGATCGTCCAGACGGTGTCGTCGGCCTCGACCCAGTTGGAGGCTTCCGCCTCGACGCTGACGTCGACCGCCGACCGCTCCCAGCGGCTCGCGACCACCGTGGCCGGAGCTTCGGAGG
>NZ_JXJM01000001.1:4452223-4512682 GCF_001593325.1 Bradyrhizobium sp. DOA1 | reverse complement strand
TTGGCGACGTCGTCGAGCTCATCAACACCATCGCCGGACAGACCAACCTGCTGGCCCTGAACGCGACCATCGAGGCGGCACGCGCCGGCGAGGCCGGCCGCGGCTTTGCCGTGGTGGCTTCCGAGGTGAAGGCGCTGGCCGAGCAGACCGCGAAGGCGACGGGCGAGATCGGCCAGCAGATTTCCGGCATCCAGGCCGCGACCAACGACTCGGTCGGGGCCATCAAGGAGATCTCCTCGACCATCGAGCGTCTGTCGGAGATCTCTTCGGCGATCGCGGCGGCCGTGGAGGAGCAGGGCGCAGCGACCCAGGAGATCGCTCGCAACGTGCAGCAGGCAGCGCAAGGCACCCAGCAGGTTTCTTCCAACATCACCGACGTGCAGCGCGGTGCGACCGAGACCGGCACGGCCTCCTCGCAGGTGTTGTCGGCGGCGCAGATGCTGTCGAACGACTCGAACAGGCTGAAGAGCGAGGTCGGCAAGTTCCTCAATTCGGTCCGTGCCGCCTGAGGCACGCCGCCGCATGGCTGCGATGTCAATTCGCAGTGCGGTAGCAGGGAAGTGAATGCGGCAAGGCCGCCGGAGATTAGCGTTTCCGACGGCGCTCGGGTAAAGGGGAATGGGGATCGCCGTGGGGGCGGATTCCACATTCTCGTTTGACCTGGAATTGCCTGGCGCATGATTGCTCTGGTCCGTATTGCCCTGAGCCGGCCCTATACTTTCGTCGTGCTCGCGCTTTTGTTGCTGATCATCGGACCGCTGGCGGCGCTGCGGACGCCGACCGACATCTTCCCGGACATTCGCATTCCCGTGATCGGCGTGGTCTGGCAGTACACCGGCCTGCCGCCTGACCAGATGTCCGGCCGCATCACCACGCCGTTCCAGCGTGCGCTGACGACGACGGTCAACGACATCGAGCACATCACCGCCAATTCGTATAACGGCTTCGGCATCATCAAGATCTTCTTTCAGCCGAACGTCGACATCCGCACCGCCAACGCCCAGGTCACCGCGATCTCGCAGACGCTGCTCAAGCAGATGCCGCCGGGCGCGACGCCGCCCTTGATCCTGAACTATTCGGCTTCCACGGTGCCGATCATTCAGGTCGCGCTGTCAGGCGAGGGGCTCACCGAACAGAATCTCGCCGATATCGGCATCAACCAGCTTCGCACGCCGTTGGTCACCGTGCCCGGCGCGGCGATCCCGTATCCCTTCGGCGGCAAGCAGCGTCAGGTCCAGATCGATCTCGATCCGACCGCGCTCCAGGCCCGCGGCCTCTCGGGTCAGGACGTCGCCAATGCGCTGGCAGCCCAGAACCTGATCACGCCGGTCGGTACCCAGAAGATCGGTCAGTTCGAATACAACATCCAGCTCAACAATTCACCGCTCCGGATCGACGAGCTCGGCAATCTGCCGATCAAGACCGTCAACGGTGCCATGGTCTATGTGCGCGACGTCGCGACCGTGCGCGACGGCAATCCGCCGCAGACCAACATCGTCCACGTCGACGGCAACCGCTCGGTGCTGATGATGGTGCTGAAAGCCGGCGCGACCTCGACGCTCGACATCATCGCCGGCATCAAGCAGAAGGTGATCGACGTCAAGGATCAGATGCCCGACGCCCTGAAGATCGGCTTTATCGGCGACCAGTCGGTGTTCGTCCGTGGCGCGATCCAGGGCGTCGCCGTCGAAGGCGTGATCGCGGCGCTGCTCACCAGCGTCATGATCCTGCTGTTCCTCGGCAGCTGGCGATCGACGATCATCATCGCGGTCTCGATCCCGCTATCGGTGCTCGGCGCCATCATCATGCTGTCGGCAATCGGCGAGACGCTGAACATCATGACGCTCGGCGGCCTCGCGCTCGCGGTCGGCATCCTTGTCGACGATGCCACGGTGACGATCGAGAACATCAATTACCATCTGGAGCAGGGCAAGCCGGTCGAGCAGTCGATCCTCGACGGCGCCAACCAGATCGTGACGCCGGCCTTCGTGTCGCTGCTCTGCATCTGCATCGTCTTCGTGCCGATGTTCTTCCTCACCGGCGTTGCGCGCTTCCTGTTCGTGCCGATGGCGGAAGCCGTGATGTTCGCGATGATCTGGTCGTTCATCCTGTCGCGCACGCTGGTGCCGACTATGGCGAACTATCTGCTCAAGGCGCATGTCCATCACGAAGGCGGACCCCCGAAATCGCGCAATCCCTTCGTCTGGTTCCAGCGCGGCTTCGAGGCTCGGTTCGAGCGTATCCGCGGCGGCTACCACAACTTCCTTGGCCTCGCGCTGGCGCACCGCGCGGTGTTCGTGATCGGCTTCCTCTGCGTCGTCGGCGCGTCCTTCGCGCTGGTGCCGTTCCTCGGGCGCAACTTCTTCCCCGCGGTCGATGCCGGCAACATCCTGATGCATGTCCGCACGCAAGTCGGCACCCGCGTCGAGGAGACCGCCAATCAGCTCGCCGACATCCAGAAGGCCGTCCGCAAGCTGATTCCGGGCGAGATCGAGACCATGACCGACAATATCGGCATGCCGATCTCCGGCATCAACATGACCTACAACAACACCGGCGTGATCGGCCCGCAGGACGGCGACATCCAGATCAAGCTGAAGGAAGGCCACAAGCCGACGGAAGAGCACGTGAAGGTATTGCGCGAGCAGCTGCCGCGGCTGTTCCCCGGCGTCAGTTTCGCGTTCCTCCCCGCGGACATCGTCAGTCAGATCCTGAACTTCGGCGCGCCGGCGCCGATCGACCTCCAAATCCGCGGCGCCAACCTTCCAGCCAATTTCGCCTACGCCAACAGCCTGCTGGCGAAGGTCCGCAAGATTCCCGGCGTTGCCGACGCGCGTATCCAGCAATCGCCGAACAATCCGACCTTCAACATCGACGTCGATCGTACCCGCGCGCAATATGTCGGCCTGACCGAGCGCGACGTGACCAACAGCCTCGTGGTCAACCTCGCCGGCTCCTCGCAGGTGGCGCCGACCTACTACCTCAATCCCGACAACGGCGTGTCCTACTCGATCGTGATGCAGACGCCGCAGTATCAGATCGATTCACTCAGCGCGCTGCAGACGCTGCCGATCACCGCGGCCGGCAATTCGCAATCGCCGATCCTCGGCGGCATCGCCGACATCAAGCGCTCGACCTCGAGTGCGGTGGTCTCGCAATACGACATCCAGTCGATGGTGCAGATCTTTGCCACGACCACGGGCCGCGATCTCGGTGCGGTCGCGGCCGATATCCGCCAGCTCATCGCCGATACCGCCAAGGACGTGCCGAAGGGCTCCTCCGTCGTGCTGCTCGGCCAGGTGCAGACCATGAACAGTGCCTTCACCGGCCTGCTGTTCGGCCTGCTCGGTGCCGTCGTGCTGATCTACTTCCTGATCGTCGTGAACTTCCAGTCCTGGTCCGATCCGTTCGTGATCATCACGGCCCTGCCGGCTGCGCTCGCCGGCATCGTCTGGATGCTGTTCATGACCGAGACGACGCTGTCGGTGCCGGCCCTGACCGGCGCCATCATGTGCATGGGCGTTGCCACGGCCAACAGCGTGCTCGTGATCTCCTTCGCGCGCGAGCGCTACGAGGAGCTCGGCGATCCCATTGCGGCCGCGCTCGAAGCCGGCTTCGTCCGGTTCCGTCCGGTGCTGATGACTGCGCTCGCCATGATCATCGGCATGGCGCCGATGGCCCTGGGGCTGGGCGAAGGCGGCGAGCAGAACGCGCCGCTCGGCCGCGCCGTGATCGGCGGCCTGATCTTTGCAACCTTCGCCACGCTGATGTTCGTTCCCGTGGTGTTCAGCATGGTACACAAGAAGCAAGGCGCCAAGGCCGCCGCCTTATTGGAGACCGCGCATGTCGCCCACTGAACCCCGCTCCCCGGTGTCGCACCGGAAACTGGGCATCTTCGGCGTGGTGGCGCTGATTGCGGCAGGCCTCGTCGTGGGCACCGGCATCCGCGCCCGCGAGGAGCAGGGCACCAAGCTGAAGGAATGGACCGACGATCAGGCCATTCCCACCGTCGCGGTGACCCAACCCAATGCCAAGGCGCTCCACGCCACCCTCGATCTGCCCGGCCGGCTGGAAGCCTATTACCGCGCTCCGATTTTTGCGCGCGTGTCGGGTTACCTGAAGAGCTGGAACGCCGACATCGGCGCCCGCGTCAAGGCCGGGCAGGTGATTGCCGAGATCGAAGCGCCGGACCTCGACCAGCAGCTCTTGCAAGCCCGCGCCGACCTCGCCAGCCAGCAGGCCAGTGCACGGCTGTCGGAAGCGACGCTGAACCGGCGCAAGACGCTTGTCGCCTCGAACTTCGTCTCGGCGCAGGAGATCGACGAGCGGACGGCGGATCTCTCCAACAAGAACGCGGCCGTCAATTCGGGCAAGGCCAATGTCGAGCGGCTGGAAGCACTGGCCGGCTACAAGAAGATCACCGCGCCGTTCGACGGCGTTGTCACCGCACGCGATACCGACGTCGGCGCGCTGATCAATGCCGGCGGCGGCTCGGGCCCGGCGATGTTCGTGGTCTCCGACATCAGCAAGCTGCGCGTCTACGTCAACGTGCCCCAGAACTATGTCCCGGCGATCAAGATCGGGGCCAAGGCCACCATCACGCTGCCCGAATACCCGAACCGGAATTTCCAGGCGACCGTGGAGGCTTCCTCGCAGGCCGTCGATGTCGCCTCCGGCACGACGCGCATGCAGCTCGGGCTCGACAATTCCTCCGGCGAGCTGATGCCCGGCGGCTACGCCAGCGTGAAGCTGAACCTGCAGCGCGACTCCGCGCCGCTCAGCATCCCCGCCAGCGCGCTGATCTTCAACAGCAGCGGCCTGCGCGTTGCGACCGTCGGACCGGACGACAAGGTGCTGTTCAAGACCGTGACCATCGCCCGCGATCTCGGCCGCGAGATCGAGCTGGCCTCGGGCATCGCAGCGGAAGACCGCGTCATCACGGCGCCGCCAGACGGCCTGTCGGACGGCGATGCGGTGCGTGTCGTTGGCGGCAAAGGCAAGCCGGCAACGGCATCGGAGAAGCAGGCGCCACGGAGTTAGGACGGTCTCGTAGGGTGGGCAAAGCGAAGCGTGCCCACCATCTTGCTTTATCGGAAAAGCAAGGTGGGCACGGCGCAGGAGCGCCTTTGCCCACCCTACGAGATCTACGCCACCCGCCACTCCGGCACGCCATCCGCAGCCATCGTGATCTCGCCAAGCGAACCGACCGGCGTGCGATCGATGTCGAGCAGATGCGCCAACGTCGCACTGTCGCCCGCCGGAATCCGCGCCAGCGTGCGCCGGCCATCCTGCGTGCGCAGCATCACCACGCCGTGCTCGACATCGCCGCCGCGGCCGTAGAGCACCGTGAAGCTCTCGACCTTGCCCTTGCCGTTTACCTCGGTCACGAACTCCGGCACTGCGCGTTTGTTGCGGTCGGCTTCGCCTTGCACGCTGGTTTCCTGCGCCAGCGCTTCGCGCGGCGGGGTCTTCGACACCACCAGCGCGTGATGCTTGGTGACGAAGCCGCCCTGGCCGTAGAGCAGGCCGAGGCTGGCGCCATCCCGCACACGCCGGACCATCGCGCAGGCGGCATGAGTCATGTAGGTATTGAGCGGCGCGCCGAAGAAGGTGAGGCCGCCCGTCACGGTCGGCTGCACGTCGGCACCTAAGCCCAGCGTTCGCCGTGCCATCTTGGGCACGCAGGGAAAACAGCTGTAGAGCTCGATCGCGTCGAACTTCTTGCCGTCGTCCCCAGCGAGATCCATCACCGCGTTCAGCACGGCGTTCTGCGGATGGCTCTCATAGAACTGGTCGCGGAGGAGATAATCGCGCGGCTCCTCCGCCGAGGCACCGCCAAGCGGGTAGACGAGCTTGTCCTCGGCAATGCCGGCCTCGCGTGCCTTGGCGAGGCTGGTGAGCAGCAGCGCGCCGCCCATGTTGACGCTGGGATTGGCGACCATGAGCTTGTTGTAGGGCCAAGCGATCAGACGGTTGTCCGCGGTCGGCGTCGTGATCTCTTCAGGGGTGTAGCGCCGCTTCAGCCAGGCGTTTGGATTTTGCGCGGCGGCTTCAGAATAGCGCGACCACAGCGTCCCTGATTCCGCCATCGCCTCGCGCGGCGTCTGGCCCCACTGCGCCGACGAAGCCGCTTCATAGAACGGATAGACGGTGACCGGGCGAAACACGCCGAGCTTCACCGCCAGCGGCTTCTGGAATGCCGCGCCGCGCTTGGGCTCCTCGACATCGTGGGCGAACGGCGTCCATGGCAGCTTGACCCCGGCGCGTTCGGCCTTGGTCGCAGTCGATTGCGCCTCGGCGCCGCAGACCGCGGCCACCACACACTCGCCGCGCGCGATGCGCTTGGCGGCCTCGTGGATGAAGCGGATCGGGCTCTCGCCGCCGACGGGACCGTAATAGCAATGCGCCGGCGAAATGCCGAGGCGGTGCGCCAACAGCTTCTCCGGATCGCGATAGCGCCAGCTCAGGAAGTTGACGACGTCGAGCGATTCCACCTCGTCGAGCAGCTTTGCGCCGGCATCGGCCTCGGCACGCCGTAGCGCCTGTTCGAGCAGGTCGAGCGGCTCGAGGCCCTCGGTGATCTCCTTGGGGCGGTCGACGATCTCGCCGATGCCGACGATGACGGGGGTGCGTTCTTCGGGGATATTGGTCATTTCTTCTTGCTTCGTTTCATATCCTGGGCACGCCGCCGCCCTTCGAGGGCCGCTGAAGAAGCGGCCACCTCAGGGTGACGGCTACGGGGACGACGTCATCCTGAGGTGCGAGTCCGGCGGCGCATGGCGCCGTCGGACGAGCCTCGAAGGATGGGCTAGGGGCATTCACTCCGCCACCAGCGCATTCATGTGCTCGACGGCTTCGGCAAACTCTTCCTTGAATTCCTGCACCACTGCGCCGGCCGACTTCACGCTGTCGATCAACCCGACGCCCTGGCCGACGAAATAGCTCACGAGGTCGCGCGCCCTGGCGTTGCCACTCGCGGCGGCGCGGTCGATCGAATGGAAGGCGTCGCGGCTGATGATGCTTTGCAGCGGCATCGGCAATGCGCCCGGGCTGTCCGGCGCACGGTCCCAGGCATCGGTCCAGACCGAGCGGAGCTGCCGAGCCGGCTTGCCCGTGCGGCCCTTCGAACGCACGGCGTCGCGCGAGGACGCCGCGATCATCTTCTCGCGAAAGATCTCCGTGGTCTCGGCCTCGACCGTGGCCAGCCACACCGAACCGGTCCAGGCGCCGGCCGCGCCCATCGCCATGCAGGCCGCCATCTGCCGTCCCGTCATGATGCCGCCGGCCGCCAGCACCGGCACGTCGCGGATCTTCTTGATCGCCTTGATCACCTCCGGCACCAGCACCATGGTCGAGACCTCGCCGCAATGGCCGCCGGCCTCGGTGCCCTGCACCACGAGGATGTCGACGCCGGCCGCGACCTGGCGCAGTGCGTGCTCCTTGGCACCGACCAGGGCTGCGACCGGCACGCCGTGCTTCTTGCCCATCTCGATCATAGCCTTGGGCGGCACGCCGAGTGCATTGGCGATCAGGCGGATCGGATGATTGAAGGAGACTTCGAGCAGCTCCAGCGCCGTTTTCCCGTCGAACGGCTGCGGCTGGTCGGCCGCGACCTCCGTCGTCGTGAGCTCGATGTCGTATTTCTTCAGGAGATCACGCGTGTAGCTGCGATGCGCCTGCGGCACCCGCGCTTCCAGGCTCTTCCAGGTGACATCCTTCTCGCCCGCGGTCGAGATGTTCTCGGGGATCAGCACGTCGATGCCGTAAGGCTTGCCGTCGACGTGATCGTCGATCCACTTCAGCTCGCGTTCGAGCGTATCCGGCGTGTGCACGGTGGCGCCGAGCACGCCGAAGCCGCCGGCGCGGCTGACGGCGGCGACGACATCGCGGCAATGGCTGAAGGCCAGCAGCGGGAACTCGATTCCCAGCATGTCGCAGATCGGCGATTTCATGGCTCTCTCCCGGCGGCCTTCGCGTTCTCGTTGCCTTGGTGGGCGAAGCGAAACGACGCTAGCCGATCGTCGCGCACGATGCCATGCCGGATTCGGCGGAGCATCTTGCGTGTAGACGCCGCGCGCGGCGGCAGCCATTCCGTCGCGTAAAATAAGCAGGGCAGGAGGCTTCGATTAGCCTCTTGCGCTTTTGCAGCAGTGAGCGAATGCTGGCGCACAACAACAGAACAACGTGGGAGCGCCAACCGATGTCGTCAGCGCAATCGAGCCCCGTCCGCGCAAGCGAGGCCTACGACGTTGTCGTCGTCGGCGCTGGTTTTGCCGGCATGTACATGCTGCATCGCCTGCGCGGGCTCGGCTTCTCGGCGCGCGTCTATGAGCAGGGCGACGGTGTCGGAGGCACCTGGTACTGGAATCGTTATCCCGGCGCGCGCTGCGACGTCGAGAGCATGCAATATTCCTACTCGTTCTCGGAGGAGCTCCAGCAGGAGTGGGACTGGAGCGAGCGCTATGCTCCGCAGCCCGAGATATTGAAGTATGCCAACCACGTCGCTGACCGTTTCGATCTGCGTCGTGACATCCAGTTCAAAACCCGCGTCGAGCGCGCCATGTTCGACGAGCGCGCACAGCGCTGGTCGGTGACGGCCTCCAACGGCAAGACGGTTCAAGCCCAGTTCGTCGTGCTCGCCACCGGCTGCCTCTCGAACGCGCGCAAGCCCGATATCAAGGGGCTCGATGATTTCAAGGGCTCCGTCTACCATACCGGAAATTGGCCGCACGAGGATGTCGACTTCACCGGCCTGCGCGTCGGCCTGATCGGCACGGGCTCATCCGGCATCCAGTCGGCGCCCGTCATCGCCGCCCAGGCCAAACATCTCACAGTGTTTCAGCGCACGGCGAATTTCTCGATCCCAGCTCGTAATGCCGCGCTGACGGACGAGGAGCGTAGCGCGTTCCGCAAGAACTATCCGGAGATCCGCCGCTTCGCCCGCGAAGTCGCCCGCAACGGCATCTATGCCGAGCAACCCGATCGCGGTGCGCTCGATGACGCTGACGATGCTCGTCGTGGAAAGTACGAGAAGCGCTGGGAGAACGGCGGGCTGACCTTCATGTATGTCTACAACAATCTCGGCCTCGAGCGTTCCGCGAACGACACCGCCGCCGACTTCGTGCGCGGCAAGATCGCCGAGATCGTGAAGGATCCGGAAACCGCGAAGCTGCTCCAGCCCAACAGCCATCCGATCGGCACCAAGCGCATCTGCATCGACACGGATTACTTCGCGACGTTCAACCGTTCGAACGTCTCGCTGATCGACATCAAGACCAACCCGATCGAGGAGATCACCGCGAACGCGGTTCGTGTCGCCGGCAAGGATCATGAGGTCGACGCACTGGTGATGGCGACGGGCTTCGACGCCATGACCGGATCGGTCGCGAAGATCGACATCATCGGCCCGGGCGGGCAGACGCTGAACCAGAAATGGGCGGAGGGACCGAAGACCTATCTCGGGCTGATGAGCGAGGGCTTTCCGAACCTCTTCATCATCACCGGCCCGGGCAGCCCCTCGGTGCTGTCGAACATGATCGTGTCGATCGAGCAGCACGTCGACTGGATCGCCGGTTGCCTGACTCACATGCGCAAGCACGGCCTTGTCACGATGGAGGCGGAGAGGGAGGCCGAGGAGAAATGGGTCGCCCATGTCAATGAAGTCGCCCACGGTACGCTCTATCCGCAGGCTAATTCCTGGTACATGGGCGCCAACATCCCCGGCAAGCCGCGCATCTTCATGCCCTATATTGGCGGCGTCGGCGTCTACCGCCGCATCTGCGACGAGGTCGCGGCGAAGGGGTATGACGGGTTCGTGATGGGACGGGCGCAGCAGCCGCAGGCTGCGGCGTCCTAGGTGACGCCGTCATTCCGGGGCTCCGCCCTCCGGGTGCCCGGAATGACGGGCGGGAAGGGGGTGCCATGCCGAAACGTTGATTTGCCCAGCCGGGCAATGCGTTTCGCCGCCCTTGCCATCGGGCGTGCGGGGCCTAATTAATGCAGGCGCATCTTTCCGCCGGAGCTCCCATGACCGACACCCCCGCCTACGTGCCGCCCAAAGTCTGGACCTGGAACAAGGAGAATGGCGGGCAATTCGCCAACATTAATCGTCCGATCGCCGGGCCCACTCATGAGAAAGAGCTGCCCGTTGGTAAACATCCGCTCCAGCTTTATTCGTTGGCAACGCCCAACGGAGTGAAGGTCACGGTGATGCTGGAAGAGCTGCTGGCGCTCGGTCACAAAGGCGCCGAATACGACGCCTGGCTGATCAGGATCGGCAACGGCGACCAGTTCGGCAGCGGTTTTGTCGACATCAATCCGAACTCGAAAATCCCAGCGCTCATGGACCGCTCCGGGCCCGAGCCGATCCGCGTGTTCGAGTCCGGCTCGATCCTGTTCTACCTCGCCGAGAAGTTCGGCGCCTTCCTGCCGAAGGACATCAAGACCCGCACCGAAGCCATGTCCTGGCTGTTCTGGCAGATGGGTAGCGCGCCCTATCTCGGTGGCGGCTTCGGTCACTTCTACGCCTATGCGCCGACCAAGATAGAATACGCCATCGATCGCTTCGCGATGGAGACCAAGCGTCAGCTCGACGTGCTGGACCGGCGGCTCGCCGACAACGAATATCTCGCGGGCAAGGAGTACACCATTGCCGACATGGCGGTGTGGCCATGGTACGGCGCGCTCGCCAAGGGGCTGGTCTATGGCGCCGGCGAATTCCTCTCGGTGCAGGATTACAAGAACGTGCAGCGTTGGACCGACCAGATTGCCCAGCGTCCGGCCGTGAAGCGCGGCCGCATGGTCAACCGCGTCTCCGGCGATCCCGCCAGCCAGCTCCACGAGCGCCACGACGCCAGCGATTTCGAGACCAAGACGCAGGACAAGCTCGAGGCGGCGAGGTAGCTCTTCTTCCTCGCCCTGCGTGCGCAGAGACGTCGAATTCGATCGAAGTCTCGTAGGGTGGGCAAAGCGAAGCGTGCCCACCAATTAGCATAATGCGTACAAAAGACGTGGGCACGGCGCTATGCGCCTTTGCCCACCCTACGACCTCTTCACGCCTTCTGCCGCCGGAAACACCACGCGGTCATCGGTGCGGCAGTAGCGGTCGGCGAACATGCGGCCGATCGGGTGATAGCGGTCCATGTGCACCCGCATCGCCTCGGGATCCCAGAGCTCGTCGCGGATGTGGAAGTGGATGCCTTCGCCCATGATCAGGCGACGATCGTCGTTGACGTCGATCAGCTTCCAGAGCTTGCACTCCATCGCCCAGGGCGTGTCCGCCAGCCGCGGCACCGCGATGCTGGTCGAGGGCGCGAGCTTCAGGCCGAGATAGTCGGGCTCGCCGATATCAGACGGAAAATCGCCGCTACTCTCGTGCATCGCTTTCGCGAGCGGCTCGTCGGCGATGTTGACGACGAACTCGCCGGTTCGCTGGATGTTGAGGAACGTGTCCTTGTCCTCACCATCAGGCTTGCGGTTGGCCGCGAACATGCAGAGGGGCGGATCCTCGCAGAATGCGTTGAAGAAGCTGAACGGTGCGGCATTGACCACGCCGGTCGGCCCCAACGTAGTCACCCACGCGATTGGCCGCGGCAGGATGAAGGAGGTCAGCACCTTGTAGCGCTCGCGTGGCGTCAGGTCGCTGGCGGCGTAGTCCATGGACTTTCCTTTCCGTCGAACGCCTTCGTAGGGCGGATTAGCCGAAGGCGTAATCCGCCATCTCGCAAGGAAACGGCGGATTACACTTTGCCAATCCGCCCTACGACATCTCGTCGATCACGCCATGCTCAGTTCATGTCGCCCGACCACCATCCAGTGCACCTCATCCGGACCGTCGGCGAAGCGGAGATGACGGACGTCCTGATACATCTCGGCGAGCGGGGTCCAGTGCGAGATGCCGGTGGCGCCGTGCATCTGGATCGCCTGGTCGATGATCTTGCACGCACGCTCGGGCACCATGGCCTTGACCATGGACACCCAGACGCGGGCCTCCTTGTTGCCGAGCACGTCCATCGCCTTGGCGGCCTTGAGCACCATCAGCCGCATCGCCTCGATCTCGCAGCGCGCCTGCGCGATGATCTGCATGTTGCCGCCGAGATGGGCAATCTTCTTGCCGAAGGCCTCTCGGGTGAGCCCACGCTGCACCATCAGATCGAGCGCCTTCTCGGCCTTGCCGATGGTGCGCATGCAGTGATGGATGCGTCCCGGCCCAAGGCGGAGCTGTGAGATCTCGAAGCCGCGGCCTTCGTCGAGCAGCATGTTCTCCTTCGGAACGCGGACATTGTTGAAGCGCATGTGCATGTGGCCGCGCGGGGCGTGGTCCTGGCCGAACACGTACATCGGACCGAGCACCTCGACGCCCGCAGTATCGCGCGGCACCAGGATCTGCGACTGCTGCTTGCTCGGCGCCGCATCCGGATTGGTCTTCACCATGACGATGAGGATCTTGCAGCGGGGATCGCCGACACCGGAGATGTAATACTTCTCGCCGTTGATGACCCATTCGTCGCCGACCAGCTTGGCGGTCGTCGAGATGTTCTTGGCGTCGGAGGAGGCGACGTTCGGCTCGGTCATGACATAGGCCGAGCGGATCTCGCCGTTGAGCAGCGGCTTCAGCCACTTCTCTTTCTGCTCCTTGGTGCCGACGCGCTCCAGAACCTCCATGTTGCCGGTGTCGGGCGCCGAGCAGTTCATGCTCTCCGAGGCCAGCGGGCTCTTACCGAGCTCGGAGGCGATATAGGCGTAGTCGAGATTCTTCAGGCCCTGGCCGGTCTCGTCGTCGGGCAGGAAGAAGTTCCAGAGGCCTTCCTTCTTGGCCTTGTTTTTGGCGACCTCGAGCACCTCGAGTTGCTTCGGCGTGAAGCTCCAGCGATCTTCCTTGCCTTCGCCGGCCTTGGCGAACTCGATCGACATCGGCTCGACGGTGTCGCGGATGAACTTCTTGACGTGATCATAGAGCGGCCGGACCTGGTCCGACATGCGGAGGTCGTTGAGCTCGTCGCCGGGATTGAGGGTGTAGTTGGTGGTGCGGGGAATGTAGGTGTGTTTTGTCATTGTTCCTCCCGGGGATCGCTGAGATTGCTGGGCGCAAGAATAGTCGCAGCGCCGCCAAAGTGCGAGCGCGCATTTTCACGCGCAAGCATGCCATGCGATGGAATTCGCGAGCGCGTTTGAAATGTTGTTTGAATGGGGCGGGGCAAAGAGGCGTCGGCCGCGCCTCATTCTCCGCTGTCATCGCCCGGCGAAGACCGGGCGATCCAGTATTCCAGAGACAGCGAGGATCGAATCGAGAAGCCGCGGCGTACTGGATTCCCCGCTTTCGGGGAATGACAGCTGTGGGTACGTCTACGTCAGCTCGCCAGCCGATGCATCGCGCAAATCTTGTTGCCGTCGAGATCGCGCAAATAGGCCAGATACAGCTTGCCGCCCGGGCCTTGGCGGACGCCCGGCGGATCCTCGATCGATTTCGCGCCCGCCGCGAGGCCGGCCGCGTGCCAGGCGTCGACCTGCTCCGGCGAGTTGCAGGCAAAGCCGATCGTGGCACCATTCGCGCAGGTGGCCGGCTCGCCGTTGATCGGCTTCGACACCGAGAACACGCCGGTTTTGGTCATGTAGAAAATGCGATGCCCATCAACCATCGCCGGTCGCACCTCGAGCGTGCCGAGCAGCTTGTCGTAGAACCCTTTGGCCTTGTCGAGGTCGTTGGTGCCGATCATGACATGTGAGAACATTTGCCCATTCCCTCAGAGTTTATCGCCCGGATGGAGCGTCGCGCAATCCAGGTCTGTTTGCTCTTGGCCGTCCCGGATCGCGCTGCGCTCCATCCGGGTCTACTGGAAAGATCAGAATGCCGTATAGCCGCCGTCGATCACGAACGTATCGGCCGTATGATACGACGACGCCTTGCTCATCAGATAGACGGCAATGCCGCCGAAATCGGAGGCTTCGCCGAAGCGCCGCACCGGGATGCGCGGCATCACGTTGGCGACGAACTTGTCGTTGGCCATGATGCCTGCGGTCATGTCGCTCTTGATCCAGCCGGGCAGGATCGCGTTCGCGGTGACGCCGTGGCGCGCCAGCTCGACGCCGAGCGCGCGCACCAGCGCGTTGATGGCGGCCTTGGTTGCGGCATAATGCTCGTTGCGCGCGGTGCCGAAGATCGAGGCGAGGCTCGAGGTCGCAACCAGCCGGCCGAAGGGATCGCCGGCATTGGCGCGCTCGGTCATGTGCTTCGCGGCCGCCTGGAACGCGTGGAAAACACCGTCGAGATTGGTGGCGAACATCGTGCGCCATTCCTCCTCGGTGCGCTCGATGAAGGACCGCCTTCCACCGCCGCCGATGCCGGCGTTGGCGAAGCAGCCGTCGACCCGGCCGAAGGAATCGAGCGTCGCCTTCATGGCGGCATTGACCGAGGCTGGATCGGTGACGTCGCAGATGCGGGTCTCGACCTTGCCGGCCAGGCCGGCCAGGCTTGCGGCAGCAGCCTTGTTCTTGTCCGCATTGCGGCCCCAGATCGAGACGTTGCAGCCCTGGGCGGCAAGCGCTTGCGCGATGCCGAGCCCGATGCCGCCATTGCCGCCGGTGATCACGGCGGCGCGGCCGGAAAGGTCGAAAAGGTTCATGGCGCGTTTCCCGTTCTTGGCAAGTTTCTTGGTCAGTTCTTGGCAAGTTTCTTGGCAAGTGATCCTGGCATGCGGCGCATCAGCCGCTGCGCGCAAGATTGCTTGCTATGCTCTGATCACCATGGACAAGACCGCGCCAAAAATCAAATATGCGCCCCGGCAAAACAAATTCCGGTCTGCGAAACTGTCGCAGGCCGGCAACTGACGAGGAAACCATGCAGTTCAAACACGTCACGCTCGATCTCGATGGTTCGGTCGCGATCCTCAGGCTCGACCATCAGGAGGTGATGAACGCGGTCTCCGTGGACATGCTGGGGGGCCTCGCCGAAGCACTCGATGCGATCGAGGAGAAGAAGGACGAGGTGCGCTGCGTCGTCTTGACCGGCGCGGGGCGGGCGTTCTGCACCGGCGCCAATCTTCAGGGCCGCAACAACCAGTCGAAGAAGACCAAGGCCGGCCTGACGTTGGAGACCGGCTTCCATCCCTTCCTGCGCCGCATCCGCAATCTGCATTGCCCGATCGTGACCGCGGTCAACGGCCCGGCGGCCGGTGCCGGCATGAGCTTCGCGCTGCTCGGCGACATGATCTTATGCGCGCGATCCTCCTACTTTCTTCAAGCGTTCCGCCGCATCGGCCTCGTGCCGGATTGCGGCTCGACCTGGCTCCTGCCGCGCCTCGTCGGCCGGGCCCGCTCGATCGAATTGTCGCTGATGGGCGAGCGGCTGCCGGCCGAGAAGGCGCTGGAATGGGGCCTCGTCAACCGCGTCTATGATGACGGCGTGCTGATGGAGGAGGCGATGAAGCTCGCGCGCGAGCTCGCCAGCGGCCCCACGGTCGCTCTGTCGCTGATCCGCAAGCTCTATTGGGACAGTCCGGAAAACTCCTTCGAGGATCAGCTCAATCTCGAATTCCAGTGCCAGCTTCGCGCCGGCGACACCCAGGATTTTCGCGAGGGCGTCGGCGCCTTCCTGGAGAAGCGGCCCGCGCAGTTCAAAGGCAAATGATCGAGGCGGAGCTCTCGCGCAGCGTCGCGCGCTGGTATCCGGGCGCGACCGGCGTCACAGGTGCCGCAAAACTGTCCGGCGGCGCCAGCCAGGAAACCTGGCGCTTCGACATCGTGCATCCCGATGGGCCGATCGGCGCGATCCTGCGCCGCTCGCCGAAGGGCTACGGTGCTGCGCCGACGCGCGCGGCGGGTCTTGCCGCCGAAGCGCAGCTGATGCAGCTCGCGTTTGAGGCCGGCCTGCCGTCGCCGCGCGTCATGCATGTGCTGACGCGGGAGGACGACCTCGGCACCGGCTTCATCATGCAGCGGGTCGAGGGCGAGACCATCGCGCGCAAGATCTTGCGCGATGAGGAATACGCAAAGGCGCGGCCAATGCTCGCGCGCCAGATCGGCGGCGTGCTCGCCGGGTTGCACCGGTTGCCGCAGGATCAATTGCCCGAGCTGCGCAAGAGGGGCGCGACGCAGGAGATCGCCGAGTTCGAGCGCGACTATCGCAGCCTGAACTGGCCCAAGCCCGTGTTCGAGCTGGCGCTGCGCTGGCTGCGCGATCAAGATCCGGGCCCTTCGGCCGAGACGACGCTGGTGCACGGTGATTTCCGCAACGGCAATCTCATCATCGGTGCCGACGGCGTCCGCGCCGTGCTCGACTGGGAGCTCGCCCATCTCGGCGATCCCATGGAGGATCTCGGCTGGGTCTGCGTCAATTCCTGGCGCTTCGGCGAGATCGACAAGCCGGTCGGCGGTTTTGGCACGCGCGAGGATTTGTTCGCGGGCTATGAGGCGGCAGGCCGCAAGGTCGATCCTGCGCGCGTGAAATTCTGGGAGGTGATGGGAACGCTGCGTTGGGGCATCATGTGCGGGGGCATGATGCAGCGCTTTCGCGAGGGGCCGGACCATTCCATGGAGCGCGCCATGATCGGCCGCCGCGCCTCCGAGACCGAGATCGATCTGCTGCGCCTCTTGGCGCCGCGCGGGAGCTGACCATGCAGGACGAACCGACCCCGATCGAGCTGACCAAGGCGGTCGCCGATTTCCTCCGCAGCGACATCACGCCGTTGATCTCCGGCCACCAGGCCTTCAAGCTGCGCGTCGCCATCAACATCCTCGATCTCGTGACGCGGCAATTGACGCAGGAGCAGGGGAGCGATGCGAGGGAGGTGGAGCGCCTGCGCGTGCTGCTCGGCACGGACGGCTCGGTGACAGAGCTCAACCGCGTGCTCGCCGATCGCATCGCCAAAGGAGAGGTGGATCTCGCAACGCCCGGCCTCGCCGAGCATCTGTGGGCAACCACGATGGACAAGCTGGCCGTCGATCAGCCGAATTATGCTTCGTACAAGCGGGAGCTGGGGCGAGGCGGGTAGGTCTCTCCCCGTCATTCCGGGGCGTCGCGAAGGACGAGCCCGGAATCAATTCATCCACCGTCTCTGACGCTCGATGAATTCCGGGCTCGCGCCTGTCGGCGCGCCCCGGAATGACTAGAGCCCTACTTCCCCACCCATTTCGGCGGCCGCTTCTCCGAGAACGCCTTCGGCCCCTCGATGTAATCCTGCGAAGCCACCATCGCCTTCACCGCCGGATAGTCCCGCTGCTCCTCGATCGCCTGCTCCAGCGACACGCCGAGCCCCTTCTGGATCGCCTGTTTCGAGGCCCGGATCGACATCGGCGAGTTCTTGGTGATCATCTCCGCCCAGCGCAGCGCGGCCGACAGCGCTTCGCCCTGCGGCACCACCTCATTGACGAAGCCGAGTTCCTGGCCTTCCTTGGCGCTGACATGACGCGCGGTGAGGATCATGCCCATCGCGCGCTTCAGGCCGATCTGGCGCGGAAGCCGGTGCAGGCCGCCGGCGAGTGCAGCGAGGCCCACGCGCGGCTCGGGCAGGGCGAAGGTCGCATTCTCCGAGGCGACGATGAGGTCGCACGCCAGCGCGATCTCGAAACCGCCGCCCATGGCAACGCCATTCACCGCGGCGATGATTGGCTTGTCGCAGTCGAAGCGCGAGGTGAGGCCGGCAAAGCCGCCCTTGTCCCAGCCGCGCTTGCCGCCTGCCGCCTGCCACTTCAGATCGTTGCCGGCGCAGAACGCCTTGTCGCCGGCGCCGGTAACGATCGCAATCCACTGCTCGGGATCTCCGGAGAAATCGTCGAACACTTTCTGGAGCTCGAAATGCGCGTCGGTGTGCAGCGCGTTGTAGACCTCGGGCCGCGACAGCGTGACGATCGTGATCGGCCCCTTGCGTTCCACCTTCGAAAACTTCAGCTCCATCGCGCGCTCCCGCATTTTCTCGTGAAGGAATATTGGCGGCATACTAACGCGCGTCAGCGCGGCAACACCATCGAATTGCGCGGACGCTTTTGCGCGTCCGACACGTCCGCCTCGCTTGACTTGCGTAGGGTCTTCTCCGCTTAATCAAGCGAAGCAAAACGCGCCTAGCGCCTTAACGCAAAACGATAAAATCATTCGGGAGAGAACCCTTGGATTTCTCGCTGCCTGCCGATCTCGTCACCTATCTCGGAGAGCTCGACCGTTTCATCGAACGCGAGATCAAGCCGCTGGAAGAGGCCGACGACAACATCCGTTTCTTCGATCATCGCCGTGAATGGGCGCGCACCGATTTCGAGAATGGCGGCCTGCCGCGGCACGAATGGGAAGCGCTTCTGCGCAAGGCGAAGGATCTCGCCGATGCCGCCGGGCACCTTCGCTTCCCGGTGCCGAGGCAATATGGCGGCAAGGACGGCTCCAACCTGTGGATGGCGGTGATCCGCGAGCATTTTGCCGCCAAGGGTCTCGGCCTGCACAACGACCTCCAGAACGAGCACTCCATCGTCGGCAATTTCCCCGTCGTCACCATGCTCGACCGCTACGGCCGCGACGACCAGAAGGCGATGATCGATGGCTCGATCAAGGGCAAGTATCGCATCACCTTCGGCCTCACCGAGCCGCATCACGGCTCGGACGCGACCCACATGGAGACGCGCGCGGTCCCGGCGACCCGCGACAACGTCAAGGGCTGGATCATCAACGGCGAGAAGATGTGGACGACCGGCATGCACGTCGCCACGCATTGCGCGCTGTTCGCGCGCACTGCCGGCAATGACGGCGATGCCCGCGGGATCACCTGCTTCCTGGTTCCGGCCAAGAGCCACGGCGTGAAGGTCGAGGAGTACATGTGGACCTTCAACATGCCGACCGACCATCCCCGGGTCAGCTTCACCGACGTGTTCGTGCCGGAGGATGCGCAGTTCGGCGAGGTCGGCCGCGGCCTGTCGCTGGCGCAATGCTTCGTGCACCAGAACCGTATCCGCCAGGCCGCAAGCTCGCTAGGCGCCGCGGTCTACTGCATCAATGAGAGTGTGAAATACGCGCGCGAGCGAAAACCGTTCGGCAGGGCACTCGCTGAAAATCAGGCGATCCAGTTCCCGCTGGTGGAGCTGGCGACACAGGCCGCGATGCTGCGCCTTCTGATCCGCAAGACCGCCTGGGAGATGGACCAGCTCACCGAGGAGCAAATCGAGCGCACGCTCTCCGACCGCGTCTCGATGTGCAACTATTGGGCAAACCGCCTGTGCTGCGAATCCGCCGACCGCGCCATGCAGGTCCACGGCGGCATGGGCTATTCACGCCACAAGCCGTTCGAGCACATCTACCGCCATCACCGGAGGTATCGCATCACGGAAGGCAGCGAGGAGATCCAGATGCGCAAGGTGGCGGGGTTCTTGTTCGGGTACATGGGGCCGGGGAAGCATTGAGGCATGCGCCGGCTTCGTAGGGTGGGTTAGCGAAGCGTAACCCACCAACTTCTATTCGAGTGAAAAGTGAAGTGGTGGGTTACGCCTGCGGCTAACCCACCCTACGGCACCGCCTTCTAATTCACCCGTCGATCCTTCCCCGCCCAATACGGCTCGCGCAACTGCCTTCGCAGAATCTTGCCGCTCGGATTCCGCGGCAATTGCGGCAAGAACTCCACGCTCTTCGGCGTCTTGTAGCCGGCGATGCGCTCGCGCGTGAAGTTGATGATGTCGGTGGCGCTCGCCTCTTTGCCCGGCTTCATGACCACGACGGCCTTCACCGCTTCGCCCCATTTGTCGTCGGGCACGCCGATCACGGCGGCTTCCGCGACATCGGGATGGTCGCACAGCGCGCTCTCGACCTCGGCCGGATAGATGTTCTCGCCCCCGGAGATGATCATGTCCTTGATGCGGTCATGGATGTAGAGATAGCCGTCCTCGTCCATGTAGCCGGCGTCACCGGTGCGCAGCCAGCCGTCGCTGCGCAGCGTCGCGGTAGTCGCCTCCGGCAGGTTCCAGTAGCCCGCCATGTTGGAGCCCGACCGCGTCGCAATCTCGCCAACCTGCCGCGGCGGCAGCGGCTTGCCGTCGACGTCGAGGATCGCGATCTCGACGCCCGGCAGCGCCTTGCCGGCCGACCGCATCCGCTCCAGCCCCTCGACATGGTCCTCCGGCGGCAGCGCGACGATCGTTCCGGTCGTCTCAGTCATGCCGTACATCTGCACGAAGCCGCATTTGAAGACCTCGATGCATTCCTTCAGCAGGGCCGCCGGTATCGGCGAGGCGCCGTAGAGCATGTATTTGAGCCGCGAGAAATCCACCGATCTCGCGCGTGGCTGCCGCACCACGAACTGCATCGCGGCCGGCACCATGAAGAGCTTGGTGATGCCCGACTGCTCGAAGAAGTCCAGCACCTTGGTTGGGTCGAATTCGCGCGCGATGACGCCGCGGGCGCCGTGATAGAGCCCCATCACGCCCCAGCCGGAGCCGCCGATATGGAAGACCGGCATCGCCACCAGCGAGACGTCGTCGGTCGACCACCTGTTCCACTCCGGCTTGTCCTCGGCATTGCCCGTCTGCACCAGATTGAGGAAGTTCGCGTGGCTCAGCATCGCGCCCTTCGGCTTGCCCGTCGTGCCTGACGTATAGAGCTGGATCGCGATATCCCTGGTGTCGATCGGCACCTTCGGATCATCACCGCTCTGCGCATCGCGCCAAGCCGCAAAATCCTGCCATTCCGGCGCGCCGCCCTCGGTGGTGATGACGGTGCGTACGCCGGGTAGCTTGTCCTTGATCTGGCGGACGAGAGCAATGAACTCCGGCCCGACGAACAGCACCGGCGCCTTGCAATCCTCGACGATGAAGGCGACCTCCGGCCCTGCGAGCCGCCAGTTCACCGGCGCCATCACCACGCCGGCCTTCATCGCGCCCATCAACAGCTCGAAATAGAGATCGCTGTTCTTGCCGAGATAGGCGATGCGGTCGCCCTTCTTCACGCCCATCGCGATCAAGGCGTTGGCGACCTTGTTGGTCTTGACGTCGAATTCGGCAAAGCTGGTGAGGCGGCCCTCGAACTCGTAGGCCACGGCATCGCCGCGGCTCTTCGCGCGCTCGCGCACCATGTCGGCGAGATTCGCCAGTGGCTGTGTGGACATGTCTCTCCCGTACATCTTTCTTTTATGCCGCGGAGTGTGAAGTCAATCGCGGGTGAAGACAAGATGGGGGCGGGAAACGCGCAGCTCTCTCAACACCGTCGTCCCGGCGCAGGCCGGACCCATAACCACTCAACGCAATTTGACGAAGACTGGTTATGGCCGATCTTCGCCAAATCACTTTCGGTGCGTATGGGTCCCGGCCTTCGCCGGGACGACGGCGGCGTGCGGAGCGATGTCTTCAAGTCTCTTTTTGCAGAGTGATCAACCCCGCTTCGCGCGGTCCTTCTCGTTCTGCGCCATGATGCTTTCGCGCGCGGCTTTCCAGTCGTCGTCGCTCCAGTCGCGGAGCTGGTAGAAATTGCCGCCCATCGCCAGCGCCTGCGCGCCGTCCATGGCGATGGTCTCGCCGTTGATCCAGTCGCAGCCGCCGGAAATCAGGAACACGGCGACGTTCTGCAGTTCCTCCATGGTGCCGACGCGGCCCATCGGGTTCATCGCCTTGGTGCGCGCGCCGGCCTCGTCGCCCGGCTTGATGCGCTTGCTCATGCCTTCGGTCGGGATTTCGCCCGGGGCGATGGTGTTGAGGCGGATGCCGTGCCGGCCCCATTCGGTCGCGAGCGACATCGTCATGGCATGGATCGCCGACTTGCTCATCGCCGAAGGCACCACGTAGGGCGAGCCGTTGCGCACCCAGGTCGTGGTGATCGAGACGACGTTGCCGGGCTGCTTTGCCGAAATCCAGCGCTTGCCGACCGCATGGGTCACGTAAAACGTGCCGTGCATGACGATGTTGGCAACCGCATCGAAGCCGCGCGGCGAGAGCTCCTCGGTGCGAGAGATGAAATTGCCGGCCGCATTGTTGATGAGATCGGTGAGGGGACCTTCGCGGAAGATGGTCTCGATCATCTCTTCGACCGCGAGCGCGTTGCGGATGTCGACGCCGTGGCTGGTGACCCGGCCGCCATACTCGGCCATCAATTCGGTCGCGGTCTCGTCGCAGACGATCTTGCGCCGGCCGCAGATGTGCACCTCGGCGCCGAGCTGGAGGAAGCGCGCCGCCATCGACTTGCCGAGCCCAGTGCCGCCGCCGGTCACGAGAATGCGCCGTCCGGCCAGAAGATTTTCCTTGAACATGGCTGTTTCTCCCGTACGGATTGTCAGTTAATTGGTCGATTGACTAAATCCGGCCGCCGGCGTCCTGTAAAGCGGCACTGAACAAGAACAGGGGAGAATTCATCCATGGAAGATCGCGTCTCGATCTCGATCTCGGAAGGCGTCGCCGATGTGCGGCTGGTGCGCGCGGACAAGATGAATGCGCTGGATCAGGCTATGTTCGAGGCGCTTGTCGCGGCAACCGAGCGGCTTTCCAAGGACAAGAGCGTGCGTGCCGTGGTCCTCTCCGGCGAGGGCCGCGCCTTCTGCGCCGGTCTCGACATGGGGCGTTTTGCCGCCATGAAGGAGAAGGGCGGCAACGGAATTCCGGGTGGCGAAAATCGCGACCTCACCAAGCGCACCCATGGCCAGGCGAACTTTCCGCAACAGGCGGTGTGGGGCTGGCGCCAGCTTCCGGTTCCGGTGATCGCGGCCGTGCACGGCGTCGCCTTCGGCGGCGGCTTCCAGCTTTCGCTCGGCGCCGACATGCGTTTCCTTTCAGCCGATGCGCGCATGTCGATCATGGAGATCAAATGGGGCCTTGTCCCCGACATGGCGGGCACGCCGATCCTGGCCTCGCTCGTGCGCGACGACATCCTGCGCGATCTCACCTATACCGGGCGCATCTTCTCCGCACAGGAGGCGATGGCTTACGGCCTCGCCACGCGCATCTGCGACGATCCGCGCGCGAGCGCTCTCGAAGTCGCACGCGAGATCGCCGGCAAGAGCCCCGACGCGATCCGCGCCGCAAAGCGGATGCTCAACAATCTCTCTGTCGATCCGGGTCCGGCACTGCTCGCCGAGTCCGTCGAGCAGCAGAAGCTGATCGGCAGTACGAACCAGACCGAGGCGGTGAGGGCGAACCTAGAGAAGCGCGCGCCAAAATTTGCGGATTGATTATGTCTCCGTCATGGCCAGGCTTGTCCCGGCCATCCACGTTCTTGATGCAAGCGACAAAGCAAGGATGTGGATCACCGGGACAAGCCCGGTGATGACGACCAACTGCCACCGTCGCTGGCAACAAAGAAAAACAACAATGAGCGAAACGTCCAACTTCCTCGGCATCGTCTCCGGCGAACGCCGCCGTTCCCATGCCGAAGTCGCCGACCGCGCCGACCGCATCGCCTCCGGCCTTGCCAAAATCGGCGTCAAACCCGGCCATTGCGTCTGCATGCTGATGCGCAACGACATCGCCTTCCTGGAAGCCGCCTATGCCGCAATGCGGCTCGGGGCCTACGGCGTGCCGATCAACTGGCACTTCAAGCCTGAGGAGATCAACTACATCCTCGGCGATACCGGCACGTCCGTGCTGATCGGACATGCCGACATGCTCCATGCCTTGCGCGATGCAATTCCCGCTGATGTCACCGTGCTTAGCGTGCCGACGCCGCCGGAAATCGTCTCCAACTACAAGATCGACCCCGACCATCTGGCGCCCCCTGACTTCGCGATGGATTTCGAATCCTGGCTCGCACAATTCCAGCCCTATGACGGCCCGGTCGTGCCGCAGCCGATGAACATGATCTACACCTCGGGCACGACTGGCCATCCCAAGGGCGTCCGCCGCAATGCGCCGACGCCGGAGCAGCAGGCGGCCGGTGAGCGCATGCGTGCGATGATCTATGGGCTCAAGCCCGGCGCCCGCGCGCTGCTGCCGGGCCCGCTCTATCATTCCGCGCCCAACTCGTTCGGCATCCGCGCCGGCAAGCTCGGCGGCGCGCTGGTGCTGATGCCGCGCTTCGAGGCCGAGGAGTTTCTCGTTCTGATCGAACGCTACAGGATTGACACCATCTTCATGGTGCCGACCATGTTCATCCGCCTGATGAAGCTGCCGGAGGCGGTGCGCAAGAAATACGATGTCTCCTCGCTGCGCCACATCATTCATGCCGCAGCACCGTGCCCGGCCGACGTCAAGCGCGCCATGATCGAATGGTGGGGGCCGGTGATCTATGAATTCTACGGCTCGACCGAATCCAGCGCCGTCACCTTCGCAACATCGGAGGATGCGCTGAAGAAGCCCGGCACCGTCGGCAAGATTTCGCCCGGCGCCGAACTGCGCTTCCTCGGCGAGGACGGAAGCGTGCTCGGCGTCGGCGAGATCGGCGAGATCTACTCTCGCATGGCCGAGCTGGCCGATTTCACTTACCACAACAAGCCGGAGAAGCGGGCCGAGATCGACCGCGACGGCTTCATCACCTCCGGCGATGTCGGCTATATCGACGAAGACGGCTACGTCTTCATCTGCGACCGCAAGCGCGACATGGTGATCTCGGGCGGCGTCAACATCTACCCGGCTGAGATCGAGTCGGTCTTGCATGCCGTGCCCGGCGTGCACGATTGCGCGGTGTTCGGCATCCCCGATGCCGAATTCGGCGAGGCGCTGATGGCGGTGGTGGAGCCGCAACCCGGAATCACGCTTGCTGCGTCCGATGTCCGCGCCGCACTGAAGGCGCATCTGGCCGACTACAAGGTGCCCAAGCACATCGAGATCCGCAGCGGCCTGCCGCGCGAAGATTCCGGAAAGATCTTCAAGCGCCGCCTGCGCGATCCCTATTGGGAGCAGGCGGGACGAAAGATCTGACAACTCGACGACGACCCGTAGGGTGGGCAAAGCGGAGCGTGCCCACCAAACCCGCTTACGGAGACAGATCGTGGGCACGGCGCAAACGCGCCTTTGCCCACCCTACGAGATAAAGAATGAGGAGACATTCGTTATGACCGACGCCGCGAACGAAGTCCTCTACACAGTCGCCGACCACATCGCGACCATCACGCTGAACGCGCCCGAGCGCATGAACACGATCTCCGGCCCCATGCTGAATGATCTCGCGCGCCTTTTGACCGAGGCCAACGAGGACAGGAACGTCCGCGTCGTGATCCTCACCGGCAAGGGCAGGGCGTTCTGCGCTGGGCTTGACCTGCGCAAGGAGCGCGACGGCAACGGCCTCAGCGCCGCATCCTCGCCGACGACGATCAACCTCCGCAATACGCCGCCGACGGTGCTCCAGGCGATGGACAAGCCGACCATCTGCGCCGTCAACGGCGGCGCGGCCGGCTATGGCATGGACACTGCGCTCGGCTGCGACATCCGCATCATGGCGGAGTCTTCGAAGCTCGCTGCCGCCTTCGTCAAACGTGGTGTGGTGCCGGAATCCGGCGGCACCTGGCTGTTGCCGCGCATGCTCGGCTGGGCCAAGGCCTCCGAACTGATCTTCACCGGCCGAACGCTGAGCGCGCGCGATTGCCTGGAATGGGGCCTCGCCAACGAGGTCGTGCCGGACGCCGAGCTGATGAACCGCGCAACTGCCGTCGCCCGCGAGATCGCCGCCAACGCGCCGCTCGCGGTCCAGGCCTCCAAGCGCATGATGCGAATGGGCCTGAACGAGAACTTCTCAGATCACGTCCACCACGTCTATCTGCAGCTTCTGCCGCTGTTCAAGACTGAGGACATGGCCGAAGGCATGAAGGCCTTCATGGAGAAGCGCGAACCGAAGTTTCAGGGGCGGTAGCCGGTTGTGCCTGGCCGGCCGTCTTAGCAGAGACAGATTTCGTGCCTATATAGGCGGGATCATCGACTTCTGGATCATGCCATGGCTCCCGTTTCCATCCTGCTCAATCTGCTCTGGATCCTCATCGGCGGCGCCTGGATGGCGCTCGGCTGGCTGATCGCTGCGATCATCATGGCCATCACCATCATCGGCCTGCCCTGGGCGCGGGCGGCGTTCAACATCGCCGTCTACACGCTGCTGCCGTTCGGCTCGCGGGCGGTCAGCCGCTATGAGGTCACCGGGTTGAGCGATATCGGCACGGGCCCGCTCGGTGTGATCGGCAACATCATCTGGTTCGTGCTGGCCGGCTGGTGGCTGGCGCTCGGCCACCTCCTGACGGCGCTGGCCCTCGCGATCACGATCATCGGCATTCCCTTTGCCTGGGCGCATCTTAAGCTCGCCGGGATTGCGCTCTGGCCGATCGGCAAGGTGATCGTGCCGGCTTAGGCTCCGCAACGATCAAATCTCTTTCCACCAATGCCATGTCCCCGCCATGGCCAGCAGGCCAAGCGCCCCGGTGAGCGCTGTCGCGTTGTGGGATCCGATGTGGTCGGCGAGCCAGCCCAGCCAGAGGAAGCCGAGCGGACCGATGCCGATGCAGACGGTGAGGACCCCGAGGATGCGCGAGCGCATTTCCGGCGGCGAAGCAAGATAGACCAGCGTGGCCTGCATCGTTCCAAAGCCGGCGCCGCCCAATCCTGTCAGGATCAGCGCTGCACCAGCCAGCGCCGGGCTCTGTGCCAGTGCGAAAATCACCACTGTGAGCATGTAGCAGAGCACGCCACCGACAAAGGCCCGGCCGTACCATTTCGGGGTGAGCCACAGCGCCAGCACCAGAGCGCCTGCGAAAGCGCCGATCCCGTCCATGGTCGCCAGCAGGCCGACGCCCTCCGGGCCCAAATGCAGGCGGTCGCGCCCGATCACCGGAATCATGCTGGTGAACGGCCAGGCAAAGACGTTGTAGATCACGGTCACGATCAGCACGCCGCGAATTCGTTTGTCGCTGCGCGCAAAGACGAGACCCTCGGCGATGCGCGCCAGCACCGGCCGCGTCTCCGCGGCGTGCGCGGCGCGTGCGCGGATCGTCAGGACGATCGCCAGCGCGGCGCAGTACATCAGCGTGCTTAGGAACAGGACGCCCTGGAGCCCCGCTCCGGCGAGCAGGATTCCGCCGACCACCGGACCGATCATGCGACTGGCATTGTTGGCGCCGACGTCGAGCGACATGGCGAGGCTCATCTTCTCGCGGCCGACGGCGTCGCCGATCATCACGCGTCGCACCGGGTTGTCCGTGCACCAGCCGCAGCCGTTGATGAAGCTGGCGAGTGCGAGGTGCCAGATCTCGAGCCACCCGGCCGCGTTCAGCATTGCGAGGACGGCGGAGATGCCGGCCATCAGCAGCACGACGACGAACAGCATCCGGCGGCGGTCCACGCGCTCCGCGAGCGCGCCGAGAAACACGCCGAACAGCCCCATCGGAAGCACAGGGAGCATGGTCATCATGGCGACGAGAAACGCCGAGTCGGTGCGCTGGTAGACGACGACCCCGACCGCGACGGTTTCCACCCAGCGTACGGTGGCGATGATCAGCCCAACCCACCACAATCGCCAGAAGTCCGGTGCATCGATCATCCGCCGGAACGGCGATTTGCTCACTGCCTTGCTTCTCCCGGGCACTCCTTGGCCCGTTGCTTCCACTATCGGAAGCTCGCCGGACGAAACAAGTCTTTTTCGATGAACGGTCGAACCTGGAACCGAACGATTTCGCCTGTGGCCTCTTCGAGAGGCCCGTCCTTCGCGGACCCCAAGATGAGGACTGATGGCGCGGCATTCGCTTCGACAGCATCGCGGGTTGCTCGATGGCGAAACACACAACATGAAGGTCAAGAGCAATAGAGCAAAAATTCTGTTTGACCGAATTCGACGGGGGCAATAGTGCATCGCTCCCCGGGGAGAGCGCGCCATAAGCCGTAAAACCATTGCGCAGGGAAGGCCGGGCGTCCGGCAACACCTGTGGTCAACCCCGCGTGCGTTCTTGTCGCGTGCGGACCTTCGGGTGCCAGCCGGCGCCCGGCCTTCCCTGCGCCCTTTCTTCTCGATGAGGGCGAAACGGACAGCAAAGCTCGGGCGGAACGCGCCGCGAGATCGCGAAGACGTGTGTTTCGGATGAGCTTACAGCTCTCGTGCCCCGGACGCAGCGCAGCGCGCCGCGTCTTCGCGGCGTGGTGCGCTGCTGAGCCGGGGCCCATGTTTCGGCGGTGTGTCCTGCAGCTCGTGGGTCCCGGCTCTGCGCAGCAACGCCAAGAGGCGTTGCAGCGCGTCCGGGACACGGCGACGATGTGCACCGCTCCCAAGTTCATCTTGCACTGCGATAGAAAAATAGCGCACACTTGACAGGCCGGGGAGCCACAGGGAGCTCTGCAAGAGGAGCGAGCCATGTCCCTCCAGACCATACCATCGGATCCCAACGAGCATCGGCCCAACCGCCCCGAGGATGTCCAGGCCACCGAAGCGGAGACGCGGCTGCGCGACGACATCCGCCTGCTCGGGCGCATCCTCGGCGACACCGTGCGCGACCAGGAGGGCGCCGACGTGTTCGACCTGGTCGAGCGCATCCGCCAGACCTCGATCCGCTTCCACCGCGACGAGGACCGGCTTGCCCGCCGCGAGCTCGAGCAGATCCTCGACGGTATGTCGATCTCTGAGACGGTGCGCATCGTCCGCGCCTTCAGCTATTTTTCCCACCTCGCCAACATCGCCGAGGACCAGAACAACATCCGCCAGATGCGCGCCCGCGGCACGGGCAAGAACGCCGGCGTGCTGGCGGAGACGCTTGCCCATGCCAAGGCAGCGGGCATCGGCCCCGATGCGCTGCGCAGCTTCTTTAGGACCGCGCTGGTCAGCCCCGTGTTGACCGCGCATCCGACCGAAGTCCGCCGCAAGAGCACCATGGACCGCGAGATGGAGGTCGCGAGCCTGCTCGACCGCCGCGAGCGCGTGGCGCTGACGGCGGAAGAGGCCGAGGCCAGCGACGAGCAGCTTCGCCGCGAGGTGCTGACGCTGTGGCAGACCAATCTGCTCCGCCGAACCAAGCTCACCGTGCTCGATGAAGTCTCCAATGGCCTGTCGTTCTACGACTACACGTTCCTGCGCGAGGTGCCGCGGCTGGTCAACGCGCTGGAGGACCGGCTGGAGGAGGGCGGCGAGGCGGCCGCCACCGAGCTCGCCTCGTTCCTGCGCATGGGCAGCTGGATCGGCGGCGACCGTGACGGCAATCCCTTCGTCACCGCCGACGTCATGCGCGGCACGCTGCGGCTGCAGTCCAGCCGGGTGATGCAGTTCTATCTCAACGAGCTGCACGTGCTCGGCGCCGAGCTGTCGATCGCAGCCCATCTCGCCGACGTCTCCGAGGAGCTGCGCACGCTGGCGGAGCGCTCGCCGGATACCTCGCCGCACCGGAGCGGCGAGCCCTATCGCCTCGCTGTGTCGGGCATCTATGCGCGCCTCACCGCGACGGCCGAAAAGCTCGAGGTCGAGATCACGCGCCGGCCGGTCGGCAAGGGCAAGCCGTACGAGAGCGTCAGGGAGCTGCAGGCCGATCTCGACGTGCTGCACCGCTCACTGATCTCCAACAACGCCCGCGTCATTGCCCGCGGCCGACTGCGGCTGCTCCGCCGCGCGGTGGACTGCTTCGGCTTCCATCTGGCGCGGCTCGACATCCGCCAGAACTCGGCGGTGCATGAGCGCACCATCGCGGAGCTGATGGACGCCGCTAATCCCGGCATGTCCTATCTCGCGCTCGGAGAAGAAGCCCGCATCTCACTGCTCACCAACGAGCTGCGCTCGACGCGCGCGCTGGTGTCGCCCTTCGTCAAGTACAGCGACGAGACCATGGGCGAGCTGAACGTCTTCCATGCCGCCGCGGAAGCGCATGCGAAGTTCGGCTCGGACGCGATTCCCCAATGCATCATTTCGATGTGCAAGGGAATGTCGGACATGCTCGAGGTCGCCGTGCTGCTGAAGGAAGTCGGCCTCGTTCATCCCTCAGGTCGCAGCGCCATCAACATCGTGCCGCTGTTCGAGACCATCGAGGATTTGCAGGCCTCCAGCGGCATCATGGACCGCATGCTGTCGCTGCACGATTACCGCCGGCTCGTCGACAGCCGCGGCAGCGTGCAGGAGGTCATGCTCGGCTATTCCGATTCGAACAAGGATGGCGGCTTCGTCACCTCGGGCTGGGAGCTCTACAAGGCCGAGATCGGCCTCGTCGACGTGTTCGAGCGCCACGGCGTACGCCTGCGCCTGTTTCACGGCCGCGGCGGCTCGGTCGGTCGCGGCGGCGGCCCGAGCTATGACGCCATCATCGCCCAGCCCGGCGGCGCCGTGAACGGCCAGATCCGCATCACCGAGCAAGGCGAGATCATCTCGTCGAAATATTCCAACGCCGAGGTCGGCCGCAACAATCTGGAAATCCTCGCTGCGGCGACGCTCCAAGCGAGCCTCCTGCATCCGCGCCAGAGCGCGCCGCGCCGCGAATATCTCACCGCGATGGATGAGCTCTCGAACCTCGCCTTTAGGGCTTATCGCGGCCTCGTCTACGAGACCGACGGCTTCGTCGACTACTTCTGGTCGTCGACCGTCATCAACGAGATCGCAACGCTCAACATCGGCAGCCGCCCGGCCTCGCGCAAGAAGACCCGCGCGATCGAGGATCTGCGCGCGATTCCCTGGGTGTTCTCCTGGGCGCAGTGTCGATTGATGTTGCCAGGCTGGTACGGCTTCGGCAGCGCGGTCGAGCAGTGGATCGCCGAGCATCCCGACAAGGGCATGCCATTCCTGAAAGAACTGTACAAGGAATGGCCTTTCTTCCGCATGCTGCTGTCGAATATGGACATGGTGCTGGCGAAAAGCTCGATCGCGATCGCCTCGCGCTATGCCGAGCTCGTGCCGGACGAAGCCCTGCGCGAAAAGATTTTTGGCCGCATCCGCCGCGAATGGCATTCCTGCATCGAGACGCTGCTCGACATCATGGGCCAGGACCGGCTGCTTCAGAGCAACCCGCTGCTGGAGCGCTCCGTGCGCCACCGCTTCCCCTATCTCGATCCGCTCAACCACGTGCAGGTCGAATTGTTGAAAGAGCATCGCGCGCAGAACCCGGACGAGCAGGTGCTGCGCGGGATTCAGTTGACGATCAACGGCATTTCGGCTGGGTTGCGGAATACGGGGTAGGAGCGAATGGCGAATAGGGAGTAGCGAATGGAGTCTACTCGCCATTCGCCACTCACTATTCGCTCATCTCAACAGAAATGCGCGCCCTGCGTCTCCACGTAGACCGCATACAGCGATTGGCTCGCGGTCATGAACAGGCGGTTGCGCTTCTTGCCGCCGAAGCAGACATTGGCGCAGGTCTCCGGCAGCAGGATCTGGCCGATGCGCGCGCCGTCGTTTGGTGCGAACACCTGAACGCCGTCATAGCCGGGACCGACCCAGCCGGCGCCGACCCAGATGTTGCCCTCGGTGTCGACGCGCAAGCCGTCCGGGAAGCCTGACTTGCCGTCGAGCGTCATGTCGATCAGCTTCTTCGGGTTCGACAGCTTGGCACCGTCGATGTCGTAAGACCACACCACGTTTTTCGCTTCAGGATAATGCGTGATGCCGGTGTCGCAGACATAGAGTTTCTTGTAGTCGTGGGAGAAGGCGAGGCCGTTCGGCTTGAACGGCTCGTCCGCGACCTTCGCGACTTGCCCGGTCTGGGTGTCCAGGCGATACACGGCCTCCTTCTGATGCGGCTGGAGCGAGCCGGTCTTGGCGAGCTTGCCTTCATAGATGCTGATCGCGCCATATCCGGGGTCGGTGAACCAGATCGCCTTGTCGTTGGGATGCACGACCATGTCGTTCGGGCCGTTGAGCGGCTTGCCATTGGCCTGCTCGGCGAGCGTCGTCACCGAGCCGTCGTGTTCGTAACGGACGAGGCGCGTGCGTTCGGCGGTGAGCTGGCGTCCTTCGGTGTCGAAGGAGTTGCCGTTGGCCTCGTTCGACGGCTTGTGGAACTGTTCGGAGATGTGGCCGTCATCGTCGAGATAGCGCAGCTGCCGGTTGGCGGGGATGTCGCTCCAGACGAGATATTGTCCCTGCGCGTTCCAGGCCGGCCCCTCCGCCCACAGGCAGCCGGTGTAGAGCCGCTTGATCGCGGTGTTGCCGACCTTGGCCTTGAAGCGCTTGGGGTCAATGACGACGATGTCGGGGTCGGGATAACGCTGCGGCTCGGCATTGGCGCCGAAGTCGCGGGCATTGACCTGTGAGGCCAGGACGGTGGAGGCGGCGAGGGCCGCCGTGCCTTTAAGGAGAGCGCGGCGGCCGAGGCCGCCGGCTATAGAGGTGTCGTCGGGGTTGGTCAGTGTTCTTGTCATGGTTTCCTCCCAAAGTTTCGTTGGGAGGCCACCATCTGTCCGCAATCGGGCATAAAGCGGGGCAATCTCGGGCCGAGACAACCGGAGATCGCAGGGCAGGGATGCCGGAAATGCGGCTGGACGAAATCTTACACGGGATCCCAGGTGAAGATGTCGGCCGAACGGTCGAGCTTGTAGAACGAGCCCTTCAGCGCTGGCATGCCGTGTTCCGCGATCGATTGCGGCGTCCAGCCTTCGTTCCGCTGCACCGAGCGGATCGGCCGGTTCTGGCTGAACAGGAAAATCTCGTTCATGCGCACGCCGAAGATCTGTCCAGTGACGTCCTTGGCCGAATCGCCGAGCAGGTAGCCGCACAGCGGGGCGATCTTCTCGGGTCCCATCTGCTTGATCTTCTCGACGCGCGCCTTCTCGGCATCGGTCTCGGTCGGGATGGTGCCAATCATGCGGGTCCAGGCGAAGGGCGAGACGCAATTGGAGCGGACATTGAAGCGGCCCATGTCGAGAGCGATCGACTTCGACAGCCCGACGATGCCGAGCTTGGCGGCGGCGTAATTGGCCTGGCCAAAATTGCCGATCAGGCCCGAAGTCGAGGTGAAGTGCACGAAGGAGCCCGACTCTTGCTCGCGGAAGATCCGCGCCGCGGCGTGGCTGACATAGAACGAGCCCATCAGGTGCACCTTGATAACGGCCTCGAACGCCTCCACGCTCATCTTGTGAAAGATCATGTCGCGCAAGATGCCGGCATTGTTGACGACGCCGTCGAGCCGGCCGAAATGATCGGTGGCGGTCTTCACGATCTTGCTGGCGGGGATCGCCTCCGCCACCGACTCGAAATTGGCAACCGCCGTGCCGCCGCGCTTCTTGATCTCCTCGACCACCTCCTCGGCGGGTGCCGCGTTCGCGCCGGCGCCGTCGGCGGCCCCGCCGGGATCGTTGACGACAACCTTGGCCCCTTCGCCAGCGCACAGCAACGCGATCTCCCGCCCGATGCCGCGGCCTGCGCCGGTGACGATGATGACCTTGTCTTGCAGTGATTTGCTCATGGTAGCCTCTCTATGTTGTCTCTGCGGCTGCGGCTAACCCAGCTTGTCATGCGCGGGCTTGACCCGCGCATCCATCATCAGAAGAGGATGGATTGCCGGGGCAAGCCCGGCAATGACCGCTAGGTAATTCCGCGCCGCCTTACCTTTCGTTCGTAAACACGATCGTGCCACTCGCCGCGAACATGCCGCCGACGCCATGGCACACCGAAATCTTGGCGTTCGGCACCTGCGCCGGCGCAATCCCGCGCATCTGCCGCACGCTCTCCTGCAGCGCGTACATGCCGTACATGCCGGAGTGCATGTAGCTCAACCCGCCGCCATTGGTGTTGAGCGGCAGCTTGCCACCGGGCCGCGTGTTGCCGTCCGCGATGAACCGGCCCGTCTCCTCATAAGGCATGAAGCCGAGATCGCCGAGGCCGAACAGCGGCAGATGCGCGAAGGCATCATAGATCATGAGATGATCGACGTCCTTGTGCGCGATGCCGGCCTCCTTGAACGCGAGCGGCCCTGCGGTCTTGAACGCGCGCGAGGAATTGAATGTCTCCATCTGGCTGACCATCGGCGTCTCCACGCTCTCGCCGGTGCCCATGATGTAGACGGGCTTGCGCGGAAAATCCCTGGCGCGGTCAGCCGAGGTCAGGATCAGCGCGCCGCCGCCGTCGGTGACGAGGCAGCACTGCAGGAGCCGGAACGGATAGGCGATCATGCGCGAGTTGAGCACGTCCGCGACCGTGATCGGGTCCTTCATCATCGCCCGCGGATTCTTCGCCGCCCATTCCCGCTGCACCACCGCCACCGAAGCCAGCTGCTCGTGCGTGATGCCGTAGGTTTTCATGAAGCGCAGCACGGGAATCGGGAACATGCTCGGCGGACCGTAGACGCCGTAGGGCGCCTCGAACTGGCCGTTGAGGCTGTCGGCTGGCGTCGAGCGCGGCAATTTGCCGATCATCGACTTGCCGCTCTCGGCATGGGTGATCAGCACGGTCTTGCACAGGCCCGCTTCGATCGCTGCAGCTGCGTGGCGGACGTGCAGCATGAAGGAGCAGCCGCCGACCGAGGTGCCGTCGACCCAGGTCGGCTTGATGCCGAGATAGTGGCAGACCTGCTGCGGCGTCTCGACCGCGGTGGCGAAGCCGTCGATATCCGAGAGCTTCAGCCCGGCATCGGCGATGGCATTGAGCGCCGCATCGGCGTGGAGCTGGAGCTGCGAAGCGTTGGCGATAACACCGAGCTCGGTGGTCTCAGCCGCGCCGATGACGGCAACCTGGTTCCTGCGCATGGTCTACCCCTTCGCCGGACGGAAGACGGGGAGGGTGATCTTGTCGTCGAGTTGCTCAAAGGCCACCTCGAGCTTCATGTCGAGCTCGAGTGCCTCCGGCGTCTGCGGGCAGTCGATGATGTTGCTCATCATCCGCGGCCCCTCGGCGAGCTCGACCACCGCGATCGCGTAAGGCGGCGTGAAGCCCGGCGCGGCGGGACGATGGTTGATCACGTAGCTGTAGAGAAAACCCTTGCCGCTCGCCTTGAACACCGAAACCTTGCGCGAGGCGCAGGACGGGCAGAACGGGCGCGGCGGGAAGTAGACATGCGCGCAGGCGTCGCAGCGCTGCAGGCGCAATTCGCCCGCCTTCGTGCCGTCCCAGAAATGCTGGGTCTCCGGCGTCGGTTTCGGTCGCGCGCGCTGCGGTTCGGCCATCTCGGCGGCTCCTCCAAAAAGACAGGCTTTCCGCCCGGCTGTTTCGATCTTGATGCGACAATCGACCATGGCGCGTCAACGGTCCAGCAATGCGCATGCATGCCATCATGCGCACAATGCTTGTGTCCCGCTGAGGCAGCGCTATAGATTGCGCGGCCAATATTCCGTGAGACAGACATGCCCGATTTTCCGACGCTGGCGAAGCTCGCCGAAGACCTCGAAAGCGGCCGCACGACCTCCCGCAAGCTGGTCGAGGCGTGCATCGCCAGGATCGCCGACCCCGCCGGCGAAGGCCAGCGCGCGTTCATACATGTCGACAAGGAGGGCGCGCTCGCGGCGGCGGATGCGATGGACGGCCTTCGCAAAGCCAAGGCAGCGCCCTCGCGCTATGCCGGCATCCCGATCTCGATCAAGGACCTGTTCGACATCAGCGGGCAGGTGACGCGCGCCGGCTCCCGCGCGCTTGACGATTCCTCGCCGGCCGAGCAGGACGCCGTGACGGTGGCGCGCCTGCGCAAGGCCGGCTTCGTCGTGATCGGGCGCACCAACATGACCGAGTTCGCCTATTCCGGCATCGGCATTAATCCGCATTACGGCACGCCGAAGGGCGCCTGGAACCGGGCCGAAGGCCACGTGCCCGGCGGCTCGTCCTCGGGTGCCGCAGTCTCCGTGCTCGACGGCATGGCGCATGGCGCGCTCGGCACCGACACCGGCGGCTCCTGCCGGATTCCGGCCGCCTTCAACGGCATCGTCGGCTACAAGCCGACGCAGAGCCGCGTGCCGCTCGACGGCTCGGTGCCGCTGTCGTTTTCGCTCGACAGCATCGGGCCGCTGGCACGATCGGTCAGCTGCTGTGCCATACTCGACGCGGTGCTCGCGAACGAGCCGATCGTTCCGCTCAGGCCGCGTCCGGTGAAGGGCATGCGGCTCGCGGTGCCCACCACGATCGCGCTCGACGATCTCGATGCGAAGGTCGCCGCGACCTTCGAGCGCGCGCTGAAATCACTCGCCGATCACGGCGCCATCATCGAGCGCGTCGAGATGGCCGAATTCCACGACATTGGGCCGATGAATGCCAAGGGTGGCTTTGCCGCCTCCGAAAGCTATGCCTGGCATCGCTACCTCATCACATCCAAGGGCGACGTCTATGATCCCAGGGTTGCCGTGCGCATCATGCGCGGCGAGGCGCAGAGCGCGGCCGACTATATCGACCTGCTCAACGAACGCCGCTCGCTGATCGCCCGCGTCAACGCGCGGATCGCGTCCTATGACGCGCTGGTGCTGCCGACCACGCCCAACACGCCGCCGAAGATCGCCGACCTCGCCGATGATCAGGCATTCACCCGCGAGAACATCCGCGCTCTTCGCAATTGCAGCCTGATCAATTTGATCGACGGCTGCGCCATCTCGCTGCCCTGTCATCGCGCGGGCGACGTTCCCGTCGGCCTGATGCTGGCGGGGGCGGGCGGATCCGACCGCCGTATCTTCGAGCTTGCTGCCGGCATGGAGGCCGTGATCCGTGTTTGACCTGACCTTCACCGTCGACGCCCAGGACACCACCACGCCGCTGACGCTGGCCATCGACCAGATGGTCATCGCCGGCTGGACCGGCCGCGATCCCGTCGCACGCGACAAGCACATCAAAGAGCTGCAGGAGATGGGCATCGCTCCGCCGGCCTCGACGCCGATCTACTACCGCGCCTCGGCGCGGCGATTGACCCAGGAAGACCGCATCGAATGCACCGGCGGCGATTCCTCGGGCGAGGTCGAGTTCGTGCTGATCGGCTGGCAGGGCCGCATCTTCGTCGGCTGCGGCTCCGATCACACCGACCGCAAGGTCGAGGCCTACAGCGTCACCGTGTCCAAGCAGATGTGCGACAAGCCGATCGCCTCCACCCTGTGGGAGCTCGAGGACGTCATCGGCCATTGGGACAGGATGATCCTGCGCTCCTACGCCACCAGCAAGGGCGAGCGCGCGCTCTACCAGGAGGGCACGCTGGATGCGATGCTGCCGGTCACTGACCTGATCGCGCGCGGCGGCTTCCCCGGCGGAAAGCTGCCCGACGGCTGCGCCATGTTCGGCGGCACCTTCGCCGCCAAGGGCGGCATCCGCCCGGCGGACCGCTTCGATTTCGAGCTTGAAGACCCCGTGCTGAAGCGCACGATCAGGCACGGCTACGACGTGGTGACGCTGCCGGTGAGGGGCTGAGGCCTCTCCGCGTCATTGCGAGGAGCCCTTGCGACAAGCAATCCAGACTGGTTCCGCGAGGGATCCTGGATTGTTTCGCGGAGCCTGTCATCGGGCCGCGCTTCGCGCGGACCCGATGGCTCGCATGAGGAGGACATAATCATCGGAAATCGGGTGGCGGGGTTGAACGCCGGGCTGCAAAAGTGATTGCCATGACAATGATCGCACGCAAATCGCCCCAAACGCCGCTCGCCGACCTCGCCACCCTCGTCGATACCCTCGACTGGCCCCAGATCACGGCCGAGCTCGACTCCCAGGGCTGCGCCGTCCTGAAGGGCCTGCTGACGCGGGACCAGTGCCGCGCCGTTGCCGCACTCTATCCGAACGACACGCACTTCCGCAGCCGCATCGTCATGGGCCGCCATGGCTTTGGCCGTGGCGAATACAAATATTTCAACTATCCGCTGCCTGATCTCATCGCCGAGCTACGCCCAGCGCTCTATGCGCACCTCCAGGGCGTCGCCAACCGCTGGAACGAGGCGATGGGGATCGATATCCGCTATCCCGCGGACCACGCGGCATTCCTGAAGCGCTGCCACGAGGCAGGGCAGGCGCGGCCGACGCCGCTGCTGCTGCAATATGAGGCCGGCGACTACAATTGCCTGCATCAGGACCTCTACGGCGAGCACGTGTTCCCGATCCAGGTCGCGATCCTGCTGTCCGAACCGGGCCGAGACTTCACAGGCGGCGAGTTCGTGCTGACCGAGCAGCGGCCGCGCATGCAGTCGCGCGCCGAGGTGGTGCCGCTGGCGCAGGGCGACGCCGTCGCCTTCGCTGTGCATCATCGCCCGGTGCAGGGGACACGCGGCACCTACCGCGTTAACATGCGCCACGGCGTCAGTCGTATCCGATCGGGCCAGCGCCACACCCTGGGTGTGATCTTTCACGATGCGAAATGAGCGGAGCCATTGACGGCTGATTTGTTCGACAGCGTGGCCGAGGCGCAGCCGTCCCGCGAGAAGATCGCGGACGGCGCCGTGCTGCTGCGCGGCTTCGTTCGGCCGATCGAAAGCGAGTTGATCGAAGCGGTGCGGGCGATTGTCGCGCAATCGCCGTTTCGGCGCATGACCACGCCCGGCGGCTACCAGATGTCGGTGGCCATGACCAATTGCGGCGAGCGCGGCTGGATCACCGACCACACCGGCTATCGCTATGATCCCATCGATCCGCGCACCGGTGCGCCCTGGCCGCCGATGCCGCCGATCCTCCGCGACCTCGCCCGCCGTGCGGCAGAGCAGGGCGGCTTCAAGTCCTTTGCGCCCGATGCCTGCCTCGTCAATCGCTACGAGCCCGGCACGCGGCTGTCGCTGCATCAGGACAAGGACGAGCTCGACTATTCCGCGCCGATCGTGTCGGTCTCGCTGGGCCTGCCCGCGACCTTCCTGTTCGGCGGCCTCGCGCGCAGCGACAAGCCGCGCCGTTTCCGCCTGGTGCATGGTGACGTCGTGGTCTGGGGCGGGCCCAGCCGGCTCGCCTATCACGGCGTCGCATCGCTCGCCGATGGCGAGCATGCGCTGCTGGGACGGAAGCGGATCAATCTGACATTTCGCAGGACGCGCTAGTCCATCTCCTCATCCTGAGGAGCGCGCCCTTGGCGCGCGTCTCGAAGGATAGAGGCCCGGGTGGCTACAGCGGGGACCTTCATGGTTCGAGACGGCGCTGGCGCGCTTCCTCACCATGAGGATCACTACGGCTTCGGCGGGTGAATGAACGCCCACGGGCTGACTTCCGAATCCCTGGTCACCTCGACCGAGATCAGATAGGGCCCGCCATGGCTAAGCGCCTTTTCCAGCGCCGCCTTGAACTGCTCCGGCGCGGTGACGCGCGCGGCGGCCATGCCGAAGGACTCCGCGAGCTTGACGAAATCCGGATTGACGAGATCGGACGCCACCACGCGGCCGTCGAAATGCTGACGCTGATCGCGGCGCACATTGCCGTAGGCATTGTTGTTGAACACCAGCGTCACCACGCCGATGTTGAACTGCACTGCCGTCGACAGCTCCTGCACGCCGAACATGAAGCCACCGTCGCCGGTGATGGCGACCACCGGCTTGTCGGGATTGGCGACCTTGGCGCCGAGCGCGGTGGGAAAACCCGAGCCGAGCGTGCCCTGATAGCCTGACGTGATGAAGGTGCGCGGCTCGTAGACCGGAAAGCCGTACCAGGAGGCGAATCCGACCTGCGACAATTCATCGGTGACGATCGCGTTCGCCGGCAGCACTTCGCGCAGGATGTTGAGATACGCCATCTGCGGCTGGATGCGCTGGATCTCGGCTTGCGCCGACGCCGTAGCCTCGCGGATGTCTCCGCGCCGGCCGCTGCTCTTGGCATAGCCGGCCTTCTTCACGGCCGCGACGAGATCGGCGGTGCCGTCCCTGGCGTCGGCGACGATGGCCGCATCGGAAGCGAGCCGGCGCATCTCGGCCGGATCGATGTCGATCCGAATGGATTTCAGTCCCTGCGGCTGATACGGCCAGCGAAAGCCCGAGGCGGGCAGCTCCGCGCGGGTGCCGATCGCGATCATCAAATCGGTCGTGGGCCAGAGCTTGTAGGCCGCCGCCATGGTGAGCCCTAGCTCATGCGCGTTGGAGACGATGCCGCGGCCGCTGCGGAAGGCGACGACGGGCGCATCGATCATTTCGGCGAGTTCGAGGATCTCCTCGCGCGCTTCGATCGCGCCGCTGCCGACGAAGATCATCGGCGCCCTGCTGGACTTGACCAGTGCGGCCGCCTTCTTGATCAAATCAGGATCAGGCCGCGGCGCGGCAAGCGGTTCCAGCACCTGCGCGGCGGCGGTGTCGGCGCGCTGGGTGAAGACGTCCCAGGGCATCTCGACCGAGGCAGGGCCGCGCCGGCCCGACATCATCTCCTGGAACGCGCGTGCCACCACCGTCGGCGCGTTGCCGGGATATTCGATCCGGTCCGCCCATTTCACATAGGTGCGCAAGGTCGCGAGCTGGTCCGGCATCTCATGCAGATGACCGCGGCCCTTGCCCAAGAATGACGTCGGCACCTGGCCGGTCACGCACAGCACCGGCTCGTTGCAGCCGAAGGCGGTGAGCAGCGCCGCACTGGCATTGAGCACGCCGGGGCCGGGCACCACGCTGAACACGCCGGGCCTGCCGCTGGAGCGCGCATAGCCGAACGCCATGTAGCCGCAAGCCTGCTCGTGCCGCGCGCCGATCACCTTGAGTTGGGCCTGGTGGAAGGCATCGAACAGGCCGTAGACCTGCGCGCCGGGCAGGCCGAACACGGTGTCGACGCCATGGGCGACGAGCCCGCTTACGATCGCTTCGCCGCCGGTGAGGGTGGTCATTGCGCTATCCACTTCTATTGGAGTTCAGGTTCCTCGACAGTGCCGTTCAGCAGAACGCGGAGCCCGCGGCTTTCCGAAACGTCAGCCCGCGGATGCTTGCGCTTTCAGGACGTCGTGGATGTTGTTGCGCTTCCAGCTGGTGTCCTTGTCGTTGATCTGCATGTCGAACGACAGGGCGAACCTGCTGGCGGCGAAGACCGGATCGAGATGCTTTGAGAGCGCCTGGAAGACATGCTCGCCGGCCTTCTGGCGCGTCGGTAGATCGCGGCCTTCGCCGATGCGCAGCACCATGTCGAGAAAGGCGTAGTCCTGACGCGCGTCCGCGATCGCATAGTGCTCGCAGCGGATGGCGCGAACGCGGATGCCGCCGAGCGGGAAGATGCCGGTCTCGACCGCCGCCTTGCGCACGACCTCGCAGACCAAGGCCATGTCGAGACGGCCGTCGAGATTGGCCGAATATTCGATGGTGAAATGCGGCATCGCGGTTTCACTCCCTGTCTTCTCATTCGCCGACCGATTTATTTGTCAGGCGAAGTAGCAGCTCACCGAGCCATAGGCGCCATAATCCGCCTGGATTGTGTCGCCCTTGCGGGTTTCGATCGGACGAATGAAGGAGCCGGCGAGCACGACCTGTCCGGGCTCCAGAGCGAGTCCAAGCGGCGCGATCTTGTTGGCGAGCCAGGCCACCGCGTTCGCGGGATGATTGAGCACGCCGGCGGCAAGGCCCGTCTCCTCGAGCTGGCCATTCCTGAAGCACAGCGCGCCGATCCAGCGCAGGTCGGCATCCAGCGGCCGGATCGGCCGTCCCCCGAGCACGATGCCGGCGTTGGCCGCGTTGTCGGCGATGGTGTCGAAGATCTTTCGCGTGGCCTTGGTCTTGGCGTCGACCCGCTCGATGCGCGTGTCCAAAATCTCCAGCGCCGGCACGACGAAGTCGGTGGCGTTGAGCACGTCGAACGTGGTGCAGTCGGGACCCGACAGGCGCTTGCTCATGACGAAGGCGAGCTCGGCCTCGACACGCGTGGCGATGAAGCGCTCGGTCGGCACCAGCCCGCCATCGGCAAAGAACATGTCGTCGAGCAGCACGCCGGAGTCAGGTTCGTCGATGTCAAGCGCGCTCTGCATCGCCTTCGAGGTCAGGCCGATCTTGTGGCCCTTGACGATGCGCCCCTCCGCGATCTTGACGTCGACCCAGGCCTTCTGAATCGCGTAAGCATCCACGATGGTGATGTCAGGGAAGTCCTGCGAGAGCTGCCGGATCTGCGTGCGGGTCTTCTCCGCCTGGTGCAGACGTCCCGCGCAAGCTTGGATATCGTCGTTGGAAAGCGCCATGTGATCCCAAGGCGTGTGATCTTACAGATCGTGGTGCCCGGAGATACTTAACATGTTAAGTGAATGCGTCAAACACAAATTCGGCTTGCTGCAGTGCAAACGTTTGGCGGCATGAAAGGGCGTCATGGTGAAGAGACCGGCTGATCCTGCGAATGGAGGCGGACCTGTCGCACGGCAGGTGCCGATGCGCGATTTCTCGCGCTCTCTGCCGATGTCGCTGCTGCGGGCGCGCGAGGCGGTAATGCGGCAATTCCGCCCCTCGCTGCGCGAGCACGGCTTGACCGAGCAGCAATGGCGCATTCTGCGCGCGCTCGCTTCCATCGAGGCGGTCGAAGTCACGGAACTCGCGCGCACCGCGTTCCTGCTGGGGCCGAGCCTGTCGCGCATCCTGCGCGACCTCGAGGCGCGCAATCTGATCGAGCGCAAGACGGCGAAGGCGGACCAGCGCCGCAGCATGGTCTCGATCTCGAAAGAGGGCGTGAAGCTGATGGCCTCGGTGGCGCCGACCTCGGAGGCGATCTATGCGGAGATCACGCGACGCTTTGGCGCACGCAAGCTCGCCGAGTTGCAGGAGATGCTTGGCGAGCTCGAACAGAGTCTCGCAGGCCTCGGCGCAAGCGAAGAGGCAAGTGCCGAGGAGTGACACCTGATATGCGCGCCCGTGCGGCCACGGCCATGGACATTCGTGCGCTTTTTCGCTCAACTTGCTGCCAAGCCGATCTCTGAAAAATCGGCGCGAGTGGAGGCACGCAGGCCGTCATGGTCACCATTCAGGTCCAGAAGCTCATCGACTTCGTCACCGAAGTCTTCGCGCATGCGCAATCCTCACCCGAAGAAGCCAGGCGCATCGCCACCTATCTCACCACCGCGAATCTGACCGGCCACGACAGTCACGGCGTGATCCGAGTGCCCGTCTACATCCGCTGGCAGAAGACCGGCTCGGTCGTGCCCAACCAGAACGCGGAGGTGGTGCTCGACACGCCGTCGCTCGCAGTGGTCGACGGCAAGTTCGGCTATGGCCAGACCGTGACGCCACAGGCGGTCCGGATCGGCATCGAGAAGTGCAGGAAAGCGGGCCTCGCCGCGGTCGCATTGCGCAATGCCGGCCATATCGGCCGTGTCGGCGATTGGGCCGAGATGGCCGCGGCCGAAGGTCTCATCTCGATCCATTTCGTCAACGCTGCGGGCTCGCTGCTGGTGGCGCCGTTCGGCGGCGTCGAGAAGCGGCTGTCGACCGCGCCATACTGCGTCGGCATCCCGCGCGAAGGCCAAGACCCGATCGTGCTTGATTTTGCCACTTCGGTCGTCGCCGAGGGCAAGGTGCTGGTCGCAAGCCGCGGCGGCAAGAAGCTGCCGAAGGGCGCGCTGGTCGATTCCGACGGGACCTTGAGCGAGGACCCGGTCGTGCTCTACGGGCCGTTCACCCCTGACGGGCCGCGCGATCACACCAAGGGCACCGGCGCCATCCGCGCCTTCGGCGAGCACAAGGGCTCGGGCCTAGCCTTCATGTGCGAGCTCCTGGGCGGGGCCTTGACCGGAACCGGGGCGACATCGGGCGGGCGACGCTTTGCCAACGGCATGCTGGCGTTCTATGTCGATCCGAAGGTGGTCGACACCTCCAACCTGTTCGACGGCGAAGTCTCGCGCTATGTCGATTTCATCCGCGCCACCAAGCCGATGGCTGGGGTCGATCAGGTGCTGATTCCCGGCGATCCCGAGCGGAAAACCCGCAGCGATCGGACCCGGAACGGCATCCCCTTGCCGGATGACACCTGGGCGGCAATAGTGAACACAGCCCGCGAGGTCGGCATCAGCGAAGTCAGCATCCAGAGCGCGACCGCATAGGTCTTGCGCCATTGCGAGCGTAGCGCGGCGGCCCGGTTCGCGGTAACAGCTGGTCGTGCTGTCGCGGCGCTCGTCATGGTGACGATGGTCAAAATAACACGGTCCAAACAACAAAGAAGGAAGGCAACGTGGCGAACAAGGTCAAGGAAATCTGGAAGTCGGGCAAGGCCGTGGTCAACGCGTGGCTCGCTATACCCTCCGGCTTCTCGGCCGAGATGATCGCGCAATGCGGCTTCGACAGCGTCACCGTCGACATGCAGCACGGCGTGCAGGATTATCTGTCGATGGTCCAGTGCTTCCAGGCCATGGACAAGCATCCGGTCACGCCGATGGTTCGCGTGCCCTGGAACGAGCCCGGCATCATCGGCAAGGTCCTCGACGGCGGCGCCTATGGCGTGATCTGCCCGATGGTCAATACGCCGCAGGAAGCCAGGAACCTGGTCTCCTATTCGAAATATCCGCCGCAGGGCGTGCGCTCCAACGGCCCGATCCGCGCCGGCATGTACGGCACCGCGGGTTCCTACCAGAAGACCGCGAATGCCGACACCATCCTGCTGCCGATGATGGAGACGAAGACGGCAGTCGAGAACATGGAAGCGATCCTCGACGTCGAAGGCATCGACGGCGTCTATATCGGCCCGTCCGACCTCGGCTTCTCCTACGGCCTCGAGCCGAAGCTCGACCGCAGTGAGCCGGAGATCCTCGCGATCTACGAGAAGATCATCAAGGAGTGCGGCAAGCGCGGCCTCAACCCGGGCATCCATTGCAGCGGCGCCGAAGGCGCAGCGCGCGCCATTAACATGGGCTTCAAGCTCGTCACGCTCTCGAACGAGGTCGGCCTGATGACGACCTACGCCAAGATGCAGGTGAATGCGACCCGCAAGGATTCGGGCGGCAAGGCTTAAGCACTTGCGAATGGCGAATGGGGAGTAGCGAATAGTGCTGCTCCCCTTTTTCCATTCGCCACTCACCATTCGCTATTCGCCTCCGAAGGAGATTTGCCATGACCATCAGCCCTGTCATCCGCCTGCATCCCGATGATGGCGTGCTGATCGCGCGGGCGAGCCTGCCGCCGGGCACGGTGGTCGCCGACGGCGTGACCACGGTCGAGCGCATTCCCTCCGGCCACAAGGTCGCGATCAAGCCGATCGCAATGGGCCAGCCGGTCAAGCGCTACGGCCAGATCATCGGCTTTGCGACTCAAGCCATCGCGCCGGGCCAGCACGTGCACACGCAGAATTGCGGCATGGGCGATTTCGCCAAGGACTATGCGTATTGTGCCGACGTCAAGCCGACGCCGAACTTCGACCTGCCGGCGACCTTCGAAGGCATTCGCCGTCCGGACGGCCGCGTCGCCACGCGCAACTATATCGGCATTCTCACTTCGGTGAATTGCAGCGCGCATGTGGCGAGCCTGGTCGCCGACGTCTTCAAGAAGAATCCCTTCACCGGCGACAATCCGCTCGCCGATTTCCCCAACGTCGACGGCGTGGTCGCGCTGACCCACAAGACCGGCTGCGGCATGACGCAGAACGAGCCGCTTGCGCTGCTCCGCCGCACGCTCGGCGGCTACGCGCGGCACGTCAATTTCTCCCACGTCATCGTGCTCGGGCTCGGCTGCGAGGTGAACCAGATCGGCGGCCTGATGGAGGAGCAGAAGCTCGCCGGGCGCCTGCGCGCGATGGACATCCAGGAGGTCGGCGGCACCCGCAAGACTGTCGAGGCGGGCATCGCCTTCGTGCGCGAGGCGCTGGCCGACGCCAACAAGGTCACGCGTGAAAGCGTGCCGGCGAGCGAGCTGACTGTAGCGCTGCAATGCGGCGGCTCGGACGGCTATTCCGGCGTATCCGCCAATCCCGCACTCGGCGCGGCCAGTGACCTCATCGTGCGCCATGGCGGCACCGTGATCCTGTCGGAGACGCCGGAGACCTATGGCGCCGAACATTTGTTGACGCGCCGCGCCGTCAGCCGCGAGGTCGGCGAGAAGCTGGTCGATCTCATGCGCTGGTGGGACGAATACACGACGCGTGAAGGCGCCGAGATGAATGCGAATCCGAGCCCCGGCAACAAGGCCGGCGGCCTCACCACCATTCTCGAGAAATCGCTCGGCGCGATGGCGAAGGCCGGCACCACCAATCTCGTCGAGGTGCTACGCTACGCCGAACCCATCACCAAGAAGGGTTTCGTCTTCATGGACACGCCCGGCTACGATCCCGTGGCCGCAACCGGCCAGGTCGCCGGCGGCGCCAATCTCGTCTGCTTCACAACAGGACGCGGCAGCGTGTTTGGCTGCAAGCCGGCGCCCTCGATCAAGCTCGCCACCAACACGCCGATGTACAAGCGCATGGAAGAGGACATGGACGTCAATTGCGGCACCATCCTCGAAGGCGAGGAGAGCGTGCAGGAGTGCGGCCAGCGCATCTTCGAGCTCATCCTCAAGACCGCATCGGGCCAGCCGACCAAGAGCGAGAGCTTCGATTTCGGCGGCGCCGAGTTCGCGCCCTGGGTGCTGGGCGCGACGATGTGAGGTGGGGCGAATGGCGAATAGGGAGTAGCGAATAGCCTGCTCGAACGTCTATTCGTCATTCGCCACTCACTATTCGCCCGTGCCGTAGGCACGCTCTGCCCGTTGTTAATGCTTGATCGAGGTCACTAGCGGTGTTCTGCTCAAAAATGCTGCTGGAGCACCGCACCCCGTGTCGATCTACGTCGCATTGCATCACGTCACGCACTACAAATACGACCGCCCGATCGACCTCGGCCCGCAGACCATCCGGCTACGGCCGGCGCCGCATACGCGGACGCCGATCCTGAGCTATTCGCTCAAGGTCACGCCCTCCAATCATTTCGTGAACTGGCAGCAGGACCCGCAGGGCAACTGGCTCGCGCGCTACGTCTTTCCGGAAAAGACGACCGAGCTGAAATTCGAGGTCGACTTCACGGCGCAGATGACGGTGGTCAATCCGTTCGACTTCTTCGTCGAGCCCTATGCCGACAGCTTTCCGTTCGAGTACCCCAAGGATCTCGAGACGGAGCTCGCGCCGTATCTCGAGACCATCAAGCCCGATCGTCTGTTCGCGCAATATCTCGATACGATCCCACAGGAAGCCCCGAACACCGTCAACTTCCTGGTCGAGCTCAATCGCGAGCTGCAGAAGAAGGTTCGTTACATCATCCGCATGGAGCCGGGCGTGCAGACGCCGGAGGAGACGCTTGCCTCCGGCGCCGGGTCGTGCCGCGACTCCGCCTGGCTCCTGATTCAGACGCTGCGTCATCTCGGTCTCGCGGCGCGGTTCGTCTCCGGCTACCTCGTCCAGATCCGTCCGGACATCGATCCGATCGAGGGACCGCCGGAGGTGGAGACCGACTTCACCGACCTGCACGCCTGGGCCGAGGTCTATCTGCCGGGCGCGGGCTGGGTCGGGTTCGATGCGACCTCCGGCATGCTCGCGGGCGAAGGGCACATCCCGGTTGCGGCAACGCCGCATTATCGCTCCGCCGCGCCGATCTCCGGCGGCGCCGGTTTTGCCGAGGTCGAGTTCGCCTTCGACATGAGCGTGAAGCGCATCCGCGAGGCGCCGCGCATCACAAAGCCGTTCTCCGACGAATCCTGGGCGCGGCTCGACGATCTCGGCGAGCAGGTCGACGGCGATCTCGCGAGCGCCGACGTGCGGCTCACCATGGGCGGCGAGCCCACCTTCGTCTCGGTCGACGATCTCGAAGCCGGCGAATGGAATACCGAAGCAGTGGGCCCAACCAAGCGCGCGCTCGGCGACGATCTGATCCGCCGGCTGCGCACGCGCTTTGCGCCCGGCGGCCTGCTGCATTACGGCCAGGGCAAATGGTATCCCGGCGAGAGCCTGCCGCGCTGGGCCTTCGGCCTGTACTGGCGTAAGGACGGCGTGCCGATCTGGAAGAACGCCGATCTCATCGCGAAGATCGCGCACCCACGACGGCCGGAGGTCACTGACGCCGAAGCCTTCATGGAAGGCACCGCCGCGCGGCTCGGGCTCGACCTCGGCTACATCATGCCGGCCTATGAGGATCCCGCGTACTGGCTGCAGAAGGAGGCCGAGCTTCCGGTCAACGTCGATCCGACCGATTCCAAACTGTCGGATCCCGAAGCGCGCGCGCGGATGGCGCGGGTGTTCGACCAGGGCCTCAACACGCCGCGCGGCTTCGTGCTGCCGATCCAGCGCTGGAATGCCCCGCCGCGCTGGCGCAGCGAGCGCTGGCCGCTCCGGCGCAACCATCTGTTCCTGATGCCGGGCGACTCGCCTCTCGGCTTGCGCCTGCCGATCGGCTCGCTCGGCTACGTCCCTCCCAACCAATATCCCTACGTCGTCGAGCAGGACCCGATGGAGGCGCGGGGCAAGCTGCCGGTGTTCACACTTCCCGCGCGTCCGGAAGCGCCGCCGCGGCTCGAGCCCGAGCATCTCAACACCTCCGTCCCGGTACGTACCGCGATGTCGATCGAAGTCCGCGACGGTGTGCTCTGCGCCTTCATGCCGCCCGTCGAGCGCATCGAGGATTATCTCGAATTGGTCTCGGCGCTCGAAGCCACCGCCGAGGAGATGCAGCTCCCCGTCCATGTCGAAGGCTATCCGCCGCCGTTCGATCCGCGCATCGAGGTCATCAAGGTGACACCCGATCCTGGAGTCATCGAGATCAACATCCAGCCGGCCAGGAGCTGGCGCGATGCCGTCGAGATCACCTCCGGCCTCTACGAGGACGCAGCGAAGGTGCGTCTCGGCGCCAACCGTTTCCTGGTCGACGGCCGCCACACCGGCACCGGCGGCGGCAATCACGTCGTGGTCGGCGGTTCGAGCCCGCAGGACTCGCCGTTCCTGCGCCGGCCGGACCTGCTGAAGAGCCTGGTCTTGTACTGGCAGCGCCATCCGTCGCTGTCCTATTTCTTCTCCGGCCTGTTCATCGGGCCGACCAGCCAGGCGCCGCGTATCGACGAGGCCCGCCACGACAGCATCTACGAGCTCGAGATCGCGCTTTCGCACGTGCCGCCGCCAGGCTATCAGACGCCGCTATGGCTGGTGGACCGGCTGTTCCGGCATCTGCTCGTCGACATCACCGGCAACACCCATCGCGCCGAGATCTGCATCGACAAGCTCTATTCGCCTGACGGCCCTACGGGGCGGCTCGGCCTCGTCGAATTTCGCGCGCTCGAAATGCCGCCCGATCCGCGCATGTCGCTGGCGCAGCAGCTCCTGATCCGCGCGCTAATCGCAAAATTCTGGCGCGAGCCGCAACAGGGCAAGTTCGTGCGCTGGGGCACCGCACTGCATGATCGCTTCATGCTGCCGCATTTCATCTGGGACGATTTTCTCGATGTGCTCGGCGAGCTGAAGCAGTTCGGCTACCCGTTCGAGCCGGAATGGTATCTGGCCCAGCTCGAATTCCGCTTTCCCGCCTTCGGCCGGGTGCATCATGGCGGAGTCACGCTGGAGCTGCGCCAGGCGCTGGAGCCCTGGCACGTGCTCGGCGAGGAGGGCTCGGCCGGCGGCACCGTGCGCTATGTCGACTCGTCCGTCGAGCGGCTCCAGGTCAAGGCGGAAGGCTTCGTCGAGGGCCGCCACATCGTCACCTGCAATGGCCGCCGCCTGCCGATGACTTCGACGGGACGCTCGGGCGAGGCGGTGGCCGGCGTCCGCTTCAAGGCCTGGCAGCCGGCCTCGGGCCTGCACCCGACCATCCCGGTCCATGCGCCCCTGACCTTCGATCTCATCGATAGCTGGAACGGCCGCTCGCTCGGCGGCTGCGTCTACCACGTCGCCCATCCCGGCGGCCGCAACTACGACACCAAGCCGGTCAACACCTACGAGGCCGAGGCGCGGCGGCTGGCGCGCTTCCAGGACCACGGCCACACGCCGGGGCCGATCCAGCCGCCGCCCGAGGAACGCACAAATGAGTTTCCGCTGACCCTCGACTTGCGGACCCCGCTCCTGCAATGAGTATGATGGTGGGGCAGGGAGAGGCGCATGGGCGAGGGCGCAGCCGAACAGGACGACAAGGCGGGCAGGGCGAAAGGCCAGCGTGAAGGCCAGCGCCGCCTCGCGCAATGGGTCCGCGACTATCGCCGCCTGCCCGGCATTCCCGATGAGTTCCTCGGGCCCGACGGCGCCCCGCGGGCGGTCTGGAGCCGCTTCTTCGATGCGTTCGGCGCGCTCGCGCCGGACGAGGTCGAGCGGCGCTTCGCCATGGCCGACCGTCATCTGCGCGAGGCCGGCGTCACCTACCGCGCCCCCGGCGACAGCGCCGACCGGCCGTGGTCAGTGAGCCATCTGCCGCTCCTGATCGACGAAGCCGACTGGCGGCAGCTCTCCGCCGGCATCACCCAGCGCGCCGAATTGCTGGAGCTCGTGCTCCGCGACATCTATGGCGAGGGCCGTCTCGTCGCCGAGGGCGCGCTGCCGGCCGCCGCGATCGCGGGCAGCCCCGAATATCTCCGCCCCGTCTGCGGCGTGCTGCCACCGGGCGGGCGCTATCTTTCGATCTACGCCGCCGACGTCGGCCGTGGCCCCGACGGCCGCTGGTGGGTGCTCGGCGATCGCACCCAGGCCCCTTCAGGCGCGGGTTACGCGCTGGAGAACCGCCTCGTGCTCTCGCGCGCCTTCTCCGATCTCTACAAGTCGATGAACGTGCCGCGCGTCGCACCGTTCTTCGAGGCGTTCCGCGACAGTCTGCGTGCGCGGGCCGATCGCGACGAGCCGCGCATCGGCGTGCTCTCCCCCGGCAGCTTCAGCGAGACCTATTTCGAGCATGCGACGCTGGCGCGCTATCTCGGCTTCCTGCTGGTCGAAGGCGATGATCTCGCCGTCAGCGAGAACCGCATCCACATCCGCACCGTTGCCGGTCTCAAGCGGCTCGACGTGCTGCTTCGCCGGGTCGATTCCAATTCACTCGATCCGCTCGAGCTTGATGCCTCCTCGCGGTTGGGGGTGCCCGGCCTGATCGATGTCCTGCGCAAGGACGGCGTCGTCGTCGCCAACATGCCGGGCTCGGGCGTGCCGGAGGCGCGGGCGCTGCTCGGCTTCCTGCCGGCGCTCAGCCGCCGCCTGCTCGGCGAGGAGCTGAAGATGCCGCATATCGCGACCTGGTGGTGCGGTCAGCGCGTCGCGCGAGACGAAGTGCTGGCGCGGCTCGACGAGGTCGCGATCGAAGGCGCCTACCGGCGCGGCGTGCCGGGCTTCGACAGCAACGGTCCGGTGCTCGCGAGCGAGCTCGAACCGAGCGAGCGCCAGCGCCTGGTCGAGGCCATCACCGCGCGCGGCATGGACTATGTCGGCCAGGAGGTGGTGCGGCTCTCGACCATGCCGGTGTGGGAACAGGGCCAGCTCACGCCGCGCCCCTTCGTGCTGCGCGTGTTCGCGGCTGCCACGCCCGACGGCTGGGCCATCATGCCCGGCGGCTTCTGCCGGATCGCCGAGCAGGCCGATGCACGCGCGGTGTCGATGGGCGACGGCGCCCGCGCGGCCGATGTCTGGGTCGTCTCGGACAAACAGGTCTCGACCGCGACGCTGCTGCCGGCGACCGACAAGGTGCGCATCCGCCGCATCGCCGGCGTGCTGCCGAGCCGCGCCGCCGACAATCTGTTCTGGCTCGGCCGCTATCTCGAACGCGCCGAGGCGACGCTGCGTCTGGTGCGCGCGCTGGGTTCGCCGAGCGGGCCTAATAAGGGCACCGCCGCGTCGCTGCAATCGGCCGAACGCATCCAGCGCCTGCTGGTGGCCTGGGGCGCGATCTCGCAGACCTCGCGCACCGCGCCGGGCCGCATCGTTGCCGAAGCGCTGCAGAGCGAGACGCATTTCGGCTCGGCGCTGTCGCTTGTGCGCGCGGCGCAGCGTACCGCGACCTCGCTGCGCGAACGCCTGTCGCCCGATGCCTGGCAGGTCATCACCGAGATGGCCGAGCGTCTCGCTTACGAGGTCGAGGACGACGACAGCGTCGTGAGCGCGGCCGAGCTGACCTTGCAGGAGCTGGCGAGCTTTGCAGGGCTTGCGCAGGAGAACATGAACCGCGCCGCCGGCTGGCGCTTTCTCGACGTCGGCCGCCGCATCGAGCGCGCCATCAACACCACGCGCTTCACGCGCCAATTCGCCTATGACGAGGCCGGCGACGAGGATCTCGACATCCTGCTGACGCTGGTAGATTGCCAGATCACCTATCGCTCGCGTTACCTGCTGGCGCCGATCCTGGCGCCGGTGCGCGATCTCGCCGTGCTCGACGGCTACAATCCGCGTTCGGTGGCGTTCCAGGTGACGACGCTGAACGAGCACATCGCCGCGCTGCCGAGCCTGAAGGAGCACGGCCTGATCGAGAAGCCGCAGCGGCTTGCGGTGGCGATGCAGGCGATGCTCGCGACCGCGGAGGCCGAGAAACTCGAGGTCAAGACGCTGTTCGCGCTGGAGCAGGATCTGCTCAGCCTCGCCGAGGCGATCGGACAGCACTACTTCCCGCACGGCCCCAATGCCAGCCGGCCGGAAAAGCTGACGGGGCTGGCGTGATCTACGACATCCGTCACGTCACGACATACGAATATGAGAGCCCGGTCAGCTTCGCCCGCTGCACGCTGCGGCTGGAGCCGAGAAGTGGCAGCGGCCAAGAGCTGATATCGCACCGCGTCGAGATCCGTCCGCGTCCGGCCGAGCGCACTATCCGCCGCGATTTCTTCGGCACGCTCACCGAGAGCGTGGTGATCGAAGCCGCCCATCGCAATCTGCGGATCGATTCACGTTCGCGCGTCTCCGTCTCGCGCCAGCCGCCGGCGCGCGATGCCGCGAGCCCGGCCTGGGAGACCATTCGCGATATCGCTTTCGAGGCCACGAGCCTCGGGCCGTCCTCGCCGGTCGGCTATGTCTTTGCGAGCCCCTTGGTGCCGGTGCTGCGTCCGGTCAGTGCTTATGCGGCTTTGAGCTTTGCGCCCGGCGCGGGCATCCTCGCCTGCGCCGTCGATCTCATGCGTCGCATTCGCAGCGAGTTTCGCTATGATCCCAAGGCGACGGTGATTTCGACGCCGCTCGGCGAGGTCTTCGACAAGCGTCACGGTGTCTGCCAGGACTTTGCCCATGTGATGATCGCGGGACTGCGCGGGCTCGGTCTACCGGCGGCCTATGTCAGCGGCTACCTGCGCACCATTCCGCCGCCGGGCCAGGCGCGGCTGCAAGGCGCCGACGCCACCCATGCCTGGGTCGCGCTGTGGTGCGGGGCCGAACTCGGCTGGGTCGATCTCGATCCGACCAACGATCTCCTGGTCGCCGATGACCATATCGTGCTCGCAATGGGGCGCGATTTTTCCGACGTCTCGCCCATCGACGGCATCATCGTCGGTTCGCCGAAACAGAAGCTCGGCGTCGCCGTGGACGTGGTGCTGGTCGAATAACCGCAATCTTGCGGTCTGGACACAGGCCGCCTTAGGCTGTATCGCGCCGTTATTGCAACCGCGATATGGCGGATCGCACCTGCAACATATTTTCGTGTTGTCGTTCCAGGATTTGGTCCCTCGGCCCAAGATGGGCTATGCTGGCCGCTGCGCCGAGGACAAGAACGAAACATCGGGAGCTGGCGTGGGACACCACCGACGAGCGGGGCTGCATCCATGATGACGTTACCGAGGCTGGCGGCTGAATCCCTGGAGGAATTCCTCGGAAAGTTCATGCGTCGCCGGTACGATGAGACTTCTGCCAACATCGTCGAGAGCGCGACGCGCACCGCGATGGAATGCATCGGCAACAGCGATGCGCTCTATCACAACATCGAGCACACGATGCTGGTGACGCTGGCCGCCCAGGCCATCCTCCGCGGCCGAAGCCTTCATACCCATCTCTCGGCCGAGGATTACGTCCATGTCCTGATCGCCTGCCTCGCCCACGATATTGGCTATGTACGCGGCCTGTTTGAGGAGGATGATTCTGACGGCTTCGTGATTGACGCGTCCGACACCAAGATCTCGCTGCCGCGCGGGGCATCGGACGCGAGTCTCATGATGTATCATGTCGATCGCTCGAAGCTCTATGTGACGCGGCGGCTGCGGCACATTCGCGGGGTAGACCCGGACCGCGTCGCCCGCGCCATCGAGGGGACGCGCTTTCCCGCCCGCGAAGGGCAGGAATATGACGACGAGGCCTCGATCCTGCGCGCGGCCGACTTCATCGGTCAGCTCGGCGATCCTAACTATCTGCGCAAGGCCAATGCGCTCTATTACGAGTTCGAGGAGGTCGGCATCAACCGCCAACTCGGCTACGACTCCCCCGCCGACATCGTGAACCGCTATCCACAATTCTATTGGAACAGCGTCGCACCGCACATCCAGACCGAGATCGGCTACCTCAACAAGACCGAGATCGGCCGGCAATGGATCGCCAATCTCTACAGCAACGTGTTCCGCGCCGAACGCGATATCGCGCTGTCCGGCCCGCAGAGATAGGCTAGGCTCTCGCGGACCTCGTAGCCCGGATGAGCGAAGCGATATCCGGGGCCGGCGATGCGTGATCCCGGATGTCGCTTCGCTCATCCGGGCTACATCGCGATCAGATCGTGAGCAAAGCATGCAACCAAAATCCATCACCACCGATGTCCTCGACATCGCCTATCTCGAATATGGCGGCTCTGACGGCTGGCCCTGCATCATGGGCCACGGCTTTCCCTATGACGTGAACGCCTATGCCGAGGCTGCACCGATTCTTGCCCAGGCCGGCGCCCGGGTGCTGGTGCCCTGGCTACGCGGCTACGGGCCGACACGGTTTCGCTTCCCCGAGACGCTACGTTCCGGCGAGCAGGCGGCGTTGGGAGCCGATCTTCTCGCCTTCATGGACGCGCTCGGCATCGAGCGCGCCGTCGTCGGCGGTTATGACTGGGGCGGACGCGCGGCCTGCGTGGTCTCGGCGCTCCATCCGGAGCGCGTGATCGGACTCGTCTCCGGCAATTCCTACAACATCCAGAACATCGCCCGATCCATGGAGCCGGCCTCGCCGCCGGAGGAGGCGGCGCTCTGGTATCAATATCTCTTCCACAACGAGCGTGGCCGCCGCGCGCTGGAGCGCAACCGGCGCGGCTTCGCCCGCCAGCTCTGGTCGATGTGGTCGCCGAAATGGACGTTCGACGACGCGACCTTCGAGCGTAGCGCGATTGCGTTCGACAACCCTGATTACGTCGATGTCGTGATCCATTCCTACCGGCACCGCTATGCGCTGGTTGATGGCGATCCCGCTTATGCGGGAATCGAGGCGAAGCTCGCCGCACAGCCACAAATCCGCGTCCCCACGATCGCCATCGACGGCGACAGCGACGGCGTCAATCCCGGCACCGCGCATCATGCGCGCAAGTTCGAGGGCTTCTTCGAGCGTCGCGTATTCGCGGGCGCCGGTCACAATCTGCCGCAGGAGCGGCCGGCCGAATGGGCAAAGGCTGTGCTCGATCTTCGGAAAGGTGCCGAACGATGGCCGGCATATCTTCGATAGCCTGACTCCTCACCTTGAGGTCCCAGGGGGAGCGCGTCCGCCAACGCCCGATCCTTTCGATTTTTCCCGATCCTGGGAACCTTTTGCAATCGCAGCCGTCCAAGCTGTGGGGCCGCCATTGTCTGCGGCCCGTTGCAGGGGAGGTCGTTCGATGAAGTCACAACCGCGTCGGCTGGAACGTGTTGCGGTGGCGCAGGCGCCGAGCGACCGGCCTGACAGGGCGGAGGTCGAGCAGGCGATCCGGACCATGATCCGTTGGGCCGGCGATGATCCCGCGCGCGACGGTCTGCGCGAAACGCCTGATCGCGTCGCACGCGCCTTCGAGGAGTATTTCTCAGGCTATGCGCAGGATCCGACCGAGATCCTGCAAAAGACGTTCGAGGAGATCGAGGGCTACGACGAGATGATCGTGCTGCGCGGTGTGCGCTTCGAAAGCCATTGCGAGCACCATATCGCGCCGATCGTCGGCCGCGCCTGGGTCGCCTATATCCCGCGGGGGCGCGTCGTCGGCATCAGCAAGCTTGCGCGCGTGGTCGACATCTACGCCAAGCGCCTCCAGATCCAGGAGAAGATGACCGCGCAGATCGCCAATACGATCAACGACGTGCTGAACCCCGAAGGCGTCGGCGTCATCATCAAGGCGACGCATCACTGCATGACCACGCGCGGCGCGCACAAGCCGGGGACCGATCTCGTGACCAGCCGTATGCTCGGCGTGTTCCGCGACAATGCGCTGACACGTCAGGAACTGCTAGGGCTTGCCAATTCAGACGATTGATCCGCCGGAGTTCAAGGAGGCGTCACCATGGCCGAGGACAACAAGCCGAGCGGACCCGACCTGACCAAAGGCGTGTCGCTGACCGCGTTCAACGACGGCAAATTGCTCGGCCATGTCGGCGAAGAGAATGTTCTCCTGGTCCAGGCTGGCGACGAGATCTTCGCGATCGAGCCATCTTGCAGCCATTACCACGGCCCGCTCGCCGAAGGTCTGGTGGTCGGCGACACCATCCGCTGCCCCTGGCATCACGCCTGCTTCTCCTTGCGGACGGGCGAGGCCACTCGCCCGCCGGCCTTGAATGCGCTGGCGGTCTGGGACGTCTCGCGCGATGGGGACAAGATCGTCGTGCAGCGCAAGCGCGAGGCGCCTAAACCAACATCAGCTCATCGTAGCGCACCGACGCCGGAGAAATTCGTCATTGTCGGCGGCGGCGCAGCCGGCTTCGCGGCGGCCGAGACGCTCCGGCGCGAGGGCTTCGCCGGGGCCATCACCATGCTCAGCAATGACGGCGCGATGCCGGTCGATCGGCCGAACCTCTCCAAGGATTACCTCGCCGGCAATGCGCCGGAGGATTGGCTGCCGCTGCGCGGCGAGGACTATTATCAGGATGCAGACATCGATCTCAGGCTGAACGTAGCCGTCTCCGCGATCGACCCGAAGGGGCGAAGCGTCACGCTGGGCAATGGCGACAGACTGCCATTCGATCGGCTGCTGCTTGCGACCGGCGCCGAGCCGGTCAAACTGCAGATTCCGGGCGCGGACCAGCCGCATGTCCACACCTTGCGGTCCGTCGCCGACAGCCGCGCCATCATCAAGGCCGCGAACAGTGCGAAGCGCGCCCTGGTGATCGGCGCCAGTTTCATCGGCCTGGAAGTCGCCGCGTCCTTGCGGGCGCGCAAGCTGGAGGTCCACGTGGTCGCGCCCGAGGAGCGACCGATGCAGAAGGTGCTCGGCCCCGAGATGGGCGATTTCGTCCGGTCGCTGCATGAAGAGAACGGCGTTTTCTTTCACTTGAAGGACACGGTGGAAAGTCTCGACGGCATGCGGGCGACGCTGAAGAGCGGCGCGGTGATCGAGGCTGACATCGTCGTGGTCGGCATCGGCGTCAAGCCGCGCCTTGCGCTCGCCGAGCAGGCGGGGCTCGCAGCCGATCGTGGGGTCAGCGTAACCGAGTATCTGGAGACCAGCATATCCGGCATCTTCGCCGCCGGGGACATCGCGCGCTGGCCCGATCCGCATTCGCGACAAACCATCCGTGTCGAGCACTGGGTCGTGGCGGAGCGGCAGGGTCAGACCGCGGCACGCAACATGATCGGCAGGCGCGAACGCTTCGACGCGGTGCCGTTCTTCTGGTCGCAGCATTATGACGTGCCAATCAACTATGTCGGCCACGCCGAGAGCTTTGACGACGTCGCGATCGACGGCAGTATCTCCGCCAAGGACTGCCTGTTGAAATACCGCAAGGCCGGACGCGTACTGGCGGTTGCCTCCATCTATCGCGATCTCGACAACCTGAAGGCTGAGCTCGAGATGGAGCGGTCGCGGGCCTGACACCCGCATTCGATCTTGATTTGGGTCAATGTTGCTGCTGGTGGGGCTGCTCTGCTGCCTATCGTCCCGGTACGGCCCGTGCTATCCTGGATTGTGCCTCCGGGCTTCGCAGCAGGAGTGGCGTCATGACAAGTGCTTCGGATACATCCCAGCGTCTTGGCCTGGGCTCGGGCAGCGCGACGCTGCATGCCAAATGGGGCTGGATCGTCGCGCTCGGTATCGTCTACGTCGTCGCCGGCTTTGTCGCGTTCGGCAGCGTCGTGATGGCGACTGTGGCGAGCGTGATCGTGGTCGGTGCCATGATGATCGTCGCCGGCGCGGCCGAGATCATCGGTGCGTTCCAGATGAAGAGCTGGGGCAAGTTCCTGATCTGGGCCTTGCTCGGCGTGCTCTACGTGGTCGCCGGCTTCCTGACCTTCGCGAACCCGTTGTTCGCGGCAGTCCTGCTGACGCTCTTTCTGGGCGCATCGCTGATTGCCTCTGGCGCCGTCAGGCTGTTTCTCGCCTTCAGCATGAAGCGGGAAAGTCCGTGGGTGTGGGTCGCGCTCTCGGGCGCAGTCACGCTGCTGCTCGGTCTCTTGATCGTAGCTCGCTGGCCGGTGAACAGTGTCTACATCCTCGGACTGTTTCTCGGCATCGACCTGATCATGGCCGGCGCCGGCTGGATCAGCCTGGGTTTTGCTTTGAAGCGGCGCGGCTAGGCAAAGCCATCAGCAACTCGACGCAAGACCGACTGGTGGAACTCCGGTGAGCTGACGCGCTGACAAAAAGCAGCACGCCGCGTGATCGTCTCGTGCGGCGATGATCACGGGGAGAAACCATGAAAGCCGCTTTGGTCCTGGCCGCAGCGCTCGCTGCCGTCTGCCTGTCCACGCCCGCCGCCGCACAAAAGTCCTACGGTCCCGGCGTCAGCGACACCGAGATCAAGATCGGCAATACCATGCCCTATAGTGGCCCGGCTTCGCCGCTCAGCATCACCGGCCGGGTGATCGCGGCCTATTTCGACGAGGTCAACGAGAAGGGCGGCGTCAACGGCCGCAAGCTCAATCTGCTTTCGCTAGACGACGCCTTCTCGCCGCCCAAGACCATGGAAGCGGCACGGCGGCTGGTCGAAGGTGAGGGCGTCGCCTTCATCTTCGCGACCATGGGCACCGCGCCGAGCTCAGCCATCGCGAAGTACCTCAACAGCAACAAGGTGCCGCAGCTGTTCCTGATCAGCTCGGCCTCGAAGTGGAACGATCCGGCCAACATGCCGTGGTCGATGGCGCTGCCCTGGGCGCCGAACTACACCAGCGAGGCCGCGATCGACGTCGCCTATGCCCGCGCCAAGAACCCAAACGCGCGCTTTGCGGTGCTCTACCAGAACGACGACGCCGGCAAGGAATATCTGCGCGGCGTCAAGGAAGCGCTCGGTGCGGACGCCGACAAGGCGATCGCGATGGCATCGAGCTTCGAGGTCGCCGATCCCACCGTCGATTCCCAGGTGCTGACGCTCGCCAACACCAAGGCCGACGTCTTCATGATCTACTCGGTGACCCCGCGCGCCTGCGCGCAGGCGATCCGCAAGGCCCATGAGGTCGGCTGGCAGCCGACGCGCTTCCTGGCTAGCGGCTGCGCCAACAAGGCGACGGTGATGGTGCCGGCGGGCCTCGATGCCGGCAAGGGCGTGCTCTCGCTCGGATCGCTCAAGCCGTTCGTCGCCGAGCCGAAGAACGATCCGGCGATGACGGCCTATATCGATTTCATGAAGAAGCGCCTGCCGAATGCCGACGTCAACAACGTCGCCGGCCTCTACGGCTACACCGTCGCCGAGGCGCTGGTGGTGCTGCTGAAGCAGTGCAAAGACAATCTGACGCGCGAGAACATCATGGCGCAGGCGGCGAATATGAAGAACGTGCCGCTCTCGCTGCTGATGCCCGGCATCACCCTCAACACCACCCCGCAGGATTTCCGCCCGATCAAGGACGGCTACATGCTCCAGTTCGACGGCAACGACTGGGTCATCGCGAGCGAGCTGCTGCGCGGGACCTGACGTGCAGCGGAGACGGTGCACCCTCTCCCCCTGTGGGAGAGGGTGGATCGCCGCAAAGCGGCGAGCCGGGTGAGGGGTATGTCTCCGCAAAGCAAGCTGCTTCGAGTGCGCCGATGGAGACCCCTCATCCGGCGCTTCGCGCCACCTTCTCCCGCAAGGGGAGAAGGGAAGAGGTGCAGTCAGCCAACGCGAACCGGAGACCACCATGGACTTCCAACACTCCGCCCGCTCGCTCGAGCTCCAGCACCGCGTCCGCCAGTTCATTCGGGCGCATGTCGAACCGGTCGAGGATCTCTATTACGAGCAGGTCAAGCCGGAAGCCGCGCGCTACAAGACGCCGCAAATCCTTCAGGACCTGAAGCGGCTGGCGCGGGAGCAGGGGCTCTGGAACCTGTTTCTCTCCGGCGAGCACGGACCCGGGCTCACCAATCTCGAATATGCGCCCGTGAAGGAGATCATGGGCCGCATCCTCTGGGCGCCGGAGGTCTTCAACTGCTCGGCGCCCGACGTCGGCAACATGGAGGTACTGGCGAACTACGGCACGCCCGCTCAACAGCAGCGCTGGCTGCAGCCGCTGCTGGAAGGGCGCATCCGCTCCGGCTTCTCGATGACCGAGCCGCAGGTCGCCTCCAGCGATGCCACCAACATCCAGTGCGAGATCCGGCGCGACGGCGGCGACTACGTCATCAACGGGCGCAAGTGGTTCACGTCGGGAGCCATGAACGAGGATTGCGAGATCCTGATCGTGATGGGCAAGACCGCGCCGGATGATCCCGACCGTCACCGCCAGCAGTCCATGATCCTGGTGCCCAAGAATACGCCGGGCGTGCGCATCGTCCGCGACATGCTCACCTACGGCTATGACGACGCCCCGGTCGGCCACCCCGAGATCGTCTACGAGAACGTGCGCGTGCCCGCCGAGAACATCCTGCTCGGCGAAGGTCGCGGCTTCGAGATCGCGCAGGGGCG
>NZ_JXJM01000001.1:4447955-4451553 GCF_001593325.1 Bradyrhizobium sp. DOA1 | reverse complement strand
AAGGAGCTGATCAGGCGCGGCGGGGTGATGGCGGGGTAGGGGTGTTGTCCCCGCGCTAGGATGTGCGCATAGGGGAATGCATCGGTCCCGGGCAAGCAATTGCACACTTCGCTTTCGGCCCGTCTGGACATGGGGACGCAGGTTCGGAGATCCGATGCGTTGTCCATTCTCACTAGCTGGCTCGCGGCAAAGTGCTAGGCTTTGGACATGGACGGGCGTTTCCTCCGCGGTGCTGAATGAAACGACGCGAGTTCATGGAGCTGATTGGCGGCGCGGCGGCGACGTGGCCGCTTGGGGCGCGTGCGCAGCAACCGCCCAGGTCGCGCTACAAGATAGGCTATCTCGCGAGCGCGTCGCGGGAGCAAACGCTTCGTAATGTTCAAGCCTTCGAAGCGGGCCTGCGGAGCCTTGGTTACCGCGCTGGCGAGAATGTCGTCATCGAGTACCGCTTTGCCGACGGAGACGTGGGACGGCTGGCGGCACTTGCCATAGAGGTGGCTGGGCTCGGCGTGGACGTCATCCTGTCCGGGACCAATGCGACCACGGTTGCGGCCATGAAGGCGACACGGACGATCCCGATCGTGATGGCCAACAGTGCTGAGCCGGTCAGTGCTGGACTTGTCGCTAGTCTGGCTCGCCCGGGTGGCAATGTCACCGGGTTCAGCTCGGAGCCTGGCGATGAGATCAACGGCAAGCGGCTTGAATTTCTGAATGATACTCTACCGAACCTCTCGCGTGTGGGCGTCCTGTGGAATCCGGACTTCGCGCCCAATCAGGACCGGCTGGCATCGCTGCGGGAAGCTGCTAAGGCGCTGGGGTTGACGCTTGTCCCGGCCGAGGCGCGCGCCCTGGATATGCTTCAACAAGCGTTCGCGACAATGGTGAGGGAACGCGCGCAGGTGCTCGTCGTGCTGAGCGATGGAGTGCTGTTCAACCACCGCGGCCTGATTGGCGTCATGGCCGTCATAAATCGGCTGCCTGCAATCTCTGCGGTGAGAGAATACGCGGAAGCAGGCTTCCTCTTGAGCTACGGGACCGACTTGCCAGATCAGTTTCGCCGGTCTGCGACGCTTGTCGACAAGATTCTGAAAGGCACGAAGCCCGGCGACCTGCCGGTCGAGCGGCCGACCAAGTACGAACTTGTTGTAAACCTCCAGACCGCCAAAGCACTCGACATCAACATGCCGCCGACTCTGCTGACGCGGGCCGATGTAGTGATCGAGTAGGCATTATTGCTCCTGCGTGTCAGTTGGTAGCGGTGCTTGCAGCATGTCGGTAGCGGTGGGCGAGCCGGACCTGGCGCGGTCAGGTATACCGGGCGAATGATTTCAGGCTGGGCTTCTGACCTAACTGCCACGTGACCGTCGCACATCAGAACCTGGCCGAGTTGCTGGAAACGGTAGCGAACTGCCACTGGTTCATGCCTTGCAGCGCGCACCTCGGATAGCGGGGCTTGGTGAACACTCATCGATCGCTGTTCCGAGTGATTCTGCGACTTGCCACTTTTTGGAGGGCTTGCCGCGCCGGTTCGGTTCGGCGACACTGCCTCTATTTCAAGTAGTTGTTTCAAAGGGGGTCTTTATGCCCGAAACTTTGGGAAGCCTGTTGTGGTGTGCCGCGATGGCGACGTGGCTGATGCTTCTCTTCAGTATCATGAGTGAGCGCTTGAAGCCTCTCTCGAAACGCCTCGGTCATCTGCTCGAGGTTGCGTTCAGGCTGAGAGCGAAGTGATGCCGTAACGAAGGCGCAGCGACGTCGGGCAAGCTGGCAGAGCTGCGCGTCGACTTGGCCATGTCAGAAGGAATTGAGCCGCCCTATCGTGCAGCCGTACGCGCGGCTGCACGCTGCGGAAGAGGCTGAAATGACCGATGCTGATAAAGCATGATCCGGAAAAGTGCGATGCGCTTTTTCCGGAAAGATCATGCGTAAACAACAACCCAAAGCGCGATGACGATCACTCAAATCTCATCGCGCTTTTGACCTGCCATCCTCCGGTCGAGGGAGAACCGGCCCGCTCCGGTGACAAAGATCAACAGAGCGCCTCCCATGATGGAGATGTTCTTCAGGAAATGATTGTACTGCCCGATCTGTTGCGCACCGGCGGGGTATTCCCAGTAACGATGTCCGATCGCAGTCGCCGACAATACGAACAGAAAAACCAAGAGCGCGCAGTAGCGCGTGCCAATGCCGAGGATCAGACAAGCCGACATCAATATCTCCACTGCGACGGTCGCCGCCGTGAACAGCTGGGGAGCGGGAAGGTTCAGCGACCGAAAATAGGCGACTGAGCCACTGAAATTGGTGAGCGCGCCGTATGCGCTTCCGACGAAGACCCAGGCAAGCAGGATGCGACCGACCAAAATCAGCACGTCGGCATTTTTGATGGCGAACGTGTCGGTCCCGGATGTGAACCAGGGGGAGCGGAATGACATGGTCACTGCCTTATCGTCTTGTTGACGACGGCACTTCAACATCGGTGATCGTATCACGATCGCTGAGTCTGCCAATCCCGACCTTCCCCACGGCAGACTCATCAACTAAGTGTGTATCAACTGAGTGTGTATCGCACGTTGCCATTCGGTGTTGAGCCGATCTGACCGCGGTGATATCGTTCAGCGACATCATTCCTTTACGGTCTGATGAGGCGGGTGATCGGCTTATGAACTGCCGCCTGCCATTTGGAAATTGCAATATTTGAGTACATCGAGCCTTCCTCCGGCGCATTTCATCGTCGGCGGGAAATATTCATTTTTCCTCGTGCTCTCCATCGACTCGGAGGCGGGCTTTTTTTCAGTGCTATCGAAAAAGCGATTTCGCCATGTTTATTTCGAGAAGCCGAGCCAATTCCAAGGCATGCGCTGATCATTCGACTACGAGACGCGTCAGCCGCTGCCTCATGCTTTCCCTGCTATGTGTGGCTTGCCTCGTTCAGTTGGCGCGCACCGCGTCGGCTCAATGCGCCGCTCGCGATGTTCGGCAGAATCAACTGACGTTCAAGTCACCTTCGGCGCAAGTGCCCCAGCCCATCAAGTCGGCCCGCGATGTTGCGACCTGGAGGACGATTGCAATCGGCAGCTTTGCCGACCCGATCAGGCTGCGCAATGCGCTGCATGGAATGGGCTGCAATGTCGGTGGGCAGGCCGCTGAAATCCTCGCTCGACCGGCATTCACCGTCAGCTCTCAAAAGAAAGACGTGGAGCTTGTTGTCGTATCGCCGGCCCAGCTTGGATTTACGTCCGACACGACGACCTTGGCCGACGTTTACGCGCGCGCTCGGGAATTCGGGTTTGAACTCGTTGCGGCAGAAGTCGGTCCACAATTGCGGATCCAATATCTCGACCAGCCGATGGGTGAATTTCTCGTCATCGGAATGGAGCCGATCAAGACGTGGAGTGGCGAGCCGGTCATTCTGAACGTGGCAAATGGCGGAGCTGGATTGATCCTGATCGGGCAGGACGGCAGAGCCGAAGCGGGCATACCGGCGACATCCCGCTTCGTATTCGCGCGGTCCCGTCAACCCCTGTCCAGTCGCGAGTTCGTCGAGCAGGCAGCGGCCCGGCTTCCACGGTGAACGGAACGGGCAACGATTTCTGGCGAT
>NZ_JXJM01000001.1:4437064-4447182 GCF_001593325.1 Bradyrhizobium sp. DOA1 | reverse complement strand
AAAGAGCTGGTCAAGCGGGGCGGGGTGATGGGTAAAGGTTGCCGAGTGTGGCTGTCCAAGCTCACGGGCAGAATGCCATGAGATCTTCGCCGACGACGAAGGCGCCATCGTAGTCTTGCCGGGTTGCGTCAATGAGGTCCTGCGCCGTCGGAGGCCCGCTCTCCCCGTCGTCGATCAGCACGAGGTGATTGTAGACGGCAAGTTTCGGCGCGCATTTCGCGAAGACCCGCGCCGCATCCGCCGGCGTCGAGTGATGCCCGATGACTCGGCGGATCCGTTCGATCTCCATCGACGCGGGCCTGACCATGGCGACCTCATGGACGAGGAGATCGACGCGATCGGCATGAGCGATCAGGTTCTCGCAATAACGGGTATCGCCGGACAGTACCGCGGATTTGCCGCGATAGTCGAAGCGATAGCCGAAGGCAGGCTTGATCTTGTCGCCGTGATCGACCTCGAAGCAGGTGATGCGGAGGCCTTCTCGATCGTGGATGACGCCGTCGCGTTCGAATTCGGCGGCATCGATGCGCGCGCCCTGCGGCGGAAGATGTTCATCGGCCATGCGGATTGCGATATCGGCGCCGAATGCTTTTTCGAGATGATGCGTCAGATGAACGGTGCCCGGAGGCCCGAGAACGCGCATCGGCAGGCTTCGCCGCCCGAATTTGCCGCCGAGCCAGCCCGTCAACCAGATATCGGGAAGGCCGACCACGTGGTCGGAGTGGAAATGAGTGAGCAGCAGCAGGTCGATGCTGCCGATCGGAATTCCGAGTTGCAACAGGCGCATCGTCGCGCCGCGGCCGGCATCGACCATGATCTTCTGTGAACCGGCTTCGATCAAGGTCGCAGGTCCAAATCTGAGCGGGTCGGGTGAGGGCATGCCGCTGCCCAGCAGCGTCACCCTGAATGGCGTGTCCATTCTCACTGCTCCGCCGTGAAACCGGATGCTTTGATCGGAATGGCCCAACGTTCGATGTCTTCACGCTGGATGCGAGCAAAATCCTCAGGAGATGTACCGGTCGGCTTCAGTCCAATTTGCGCAATCCGTCCCTTGATCTCGTCATCCTGGATGATCTTCGCGATCGCGCTGCTCAGTTTGGCTATGGCAGTGGCCGGAGTGCGGGCAGGTGCGAAGAAGCCCCACCAGCCGCCGCCTTCGATATCGTATCCGCTTTCCTTGAAGGTCGGAATGTCGGGCAGGAACGTCGACCGCTGGGCGCCGGAGGTCGCCAGCACGCGTATCCGGCCCGCTTTGTGCAACTCCGTGAGTTCGTTGGTGGACAGCATGACGATGGGAATTTGGCTTCCCATCAGGTCCGTCAGAGCGAGCACGCCGCCCTTGTAGGCGATATGCTGCAACGGCACGCCGGCGGCCTTTGCGAACATCAGCCCGAAGAAATGGGGAAGCGTACCTGCGCCCGGCGTGCCGAAGTTGGCCTTGTCTGGGTTCGCTTTCAGCCATGCTACCAACTCGGATAGATTGCCGGCGGGAATCTTCGGGTCAATGCAGACGCCGAACTCGAACGTGGCAACCTGCGACACCGGCGCGAAATCCTTGATCGGATCGTAGTCGAGCGCGGGATAGACGCTTTGATAAACCACCATCGGCGCGATCGGAGTGGCGAGCAAAGTGTTGCCGTCCGGCTCGGCCGTCTTGACGGTCTGGACGCCGAGGCGGCCGGCAGCTCCCACACGCGGCTCGACCATCACCGGGCGCTCCAGCGCCGTGCCCAGTCGTTCTGCAATCAGCCGGGTCAATGTATCGCCGGAGCCTCCGCCGGGAAACGGATAGATGATGCGAAGGGGCGCGGTGCGCGTCTGCGCCCCCAGAGGAGACGCCAGTGTAAGCATGGTGAAACCGGCGATCGCGAGGGCAATCCGGGTGAACCGCATGTTGGCCTCCTCTTCGAGTGACCCTCAGCATCGCGGCTTCGGGGTATACCGGGAAGCTCGAATATCGGATATGCATATCAGGAACTTGGATAGAGGCGGGAATGGACGATCTGCGCCTGCGGCGCTTGAAGCTCCGCGATCTTCACGTTCTGGATGCCGTGGCCGAAGCGGGGAGCATGGCGAAGGCTGCCCCACGGCTCGGCATGTCACAGCCGGCCGTATCCCGCGTCGTCGCCGACATGGAGCATCTGCTCGGCGTGCCCCTGTTCGATCGGACCTCGACCGGCGTCGAACTGACGAGATTCGGCCATGCGTTGCGCCGTCGGACCACGGCCGTCACCGACGAGCTCAAGCAGGGACTTGGCGAACTGGCGTTTCTTGCCGACCCGACCCAGGGCGAGATTCGTATTGGCACGACGGAGCCCATGGCGGCGCTGACCGCGACGATCATCCAGAACATCTCGGAGATGCATGGAAGAATCAGGTTTGTGGTCAGCGCGGCCGATACGCTCGCCCTGCATGAAAAGTTGCGTCACCGCGAGATCGACATTGCCGTCACGCGAATGGCAGCAGATTTTGACCGTTATCTGGACTTGGTCGGCGAGCCGTTGTTCGAAGACGAACTCGCCGTGATTGCGGGGAAGCACAATCCGCTGATGGGCCGCAGGCATCTCACGCTGCGAAGCCTGACGAACGAGAAATGGTTGTTGGGTCCGCCCGCAATGTCGTTCCTGCGCCCCTTCATCGAGGAGGCCTTTCGCAACGAAGGGTTGGATGTGCCGGCCGCTACGGTGACCTGCGGATCGTATGCGATGCAGATCAATCTGCTAGCGGCCGGTCCTTTTCTGGCAATCCTGCCCCGCGCCACGCTTCGCTATCCAGCGCCCCATGCGACATTGGCCCCGCTGCGCATTCGCATGCCGACGACACGCCGCCCGGTTGGTCTGGTGCGGCTGAAGCACCGTCATATCAGCCCAACCGTGAACCTCTTCTGCCGTGTTGCGCGTGAAGCCGCTGCGAAAGTGCAATGAGCGCATCTTTCGCCCTGCATCACGTTCCGCATCGGCGACGAGCCGGACCAGGGTGCACCTCGCCGCGAGGATAAGCGCTGATCAAGCGCGGCGCGGTGATGGGGTAGGACGTCCCACGCCGCCGGGGAATGGCAACTCCGCGCTCCGGCCACGAAGTCGTATAGTTTTAGGTCATTGTAGCACAATAGTAACGACTGCCGATTGAGAATGGCGCTGCCTGCACTTTTGCGCAGTCACGCAAGAAGAGAGCAGGCCGCTTCCGCCCAACGAGAGCAGATTTGCCAAGTCGGAAGATGCCGTGATCCCCCGGAGCGTTTCCGAGCGAAGTGGACACCGGTTCGCGCGAAGCCTCTAGAGTATACCTGGAAGCAGCTATCGCATGAATCAGCGTTGGATCATCGTGGCCGCGATCCTGCTGACGGCCCTGTTCGTGCAAATGCCCGTCGTTCTCAACACCGATTTGAGCTGCCTGCTTTCTGAAGGAGAGCAGATTCTGGATGGCCGGCAATTGGGGGTCGACCTCTTCGAACTCAATCCGCCGTTATCGATCTACCTGTACATGCCGGCGGCGCAGCTTGCGCGATGGACCGGAATCGCGCCTGAGATCATCGTGATCGTCCTGGTGATCATCGAGATCATTGGCTCGCTTGTCGTGATCGATCGCGCCGCTGCGGCGGCAAAGCTCGATGCTAGAGAGCGAAATGTCTGGACGTGCGTGCTCGCCTTCCTGCTCGCCGTCCTCCCTGGCGCCGTATTCGGGCAACGCGAGCATATAGCCGTCATCGCGATGACGCCGTTTGTCGCCGTCACTGCGATACGCTGGCGTGGGCTTTCCCCCGGACTGGCCGCGATTCTGGCAGGACTGGGCGCCGGGCTGGCCATCAGCATCAAGCCCCAGCTTGGGCTCGTGGCAGGCCTGCCGATCATCCTTGGCGCCATCCGCCAGCGTTCCTTCAGGCCCTTGTTCACCCCGGAGGCGTGTGCAGCCGCCGCTGTCGGGATCGGTTACGGGGCAGTCGTCGTGATCGCCTTTCCCGACTACTTGTTGACCTATGCACCGATGGTTGCTGCCACCTATCTCCCGATGCGGAGGGATTTGGCGTACCTGCTTCCTTTCCCGATCCTCATAATCACTGCTTCGATTGTGTTTCTCCGCCGAGTGACTTCGCAGGGTCTCAGACTGGAGAGCGAAGCAACCCCGTGGCTGGCAGCCGCCATTGGCGGCGCCGCGAGTTTCCTTATTCAAGGCAAGGGCTGGACATACACGCTGTACCCGCTGTGCATGTTTGCGATTGCCGCACCGCTGCTGCACGTTCGCACGGGGGCGCTGCCAAGGCTGGTCAGGATCGGCGGCTTCGTCAGCGTTGTGCTGATCGGGTTCTGGTTGTCCTTGTCGGTCCGTGACTTTCCGCCGCTGGAGCAGCGGATCAACGCACTAGCAAAGCATCCGAAGCTGCTCACGATCGGCGATCACGTCGCGCTGGGCCATCCGCTTGTTCGCCAGATTGGTGGGACCTGGGTGGGTAGTTCGTGTGGCCAGTTGCTGACGGCCGGCGCAATTCTGGTCCAGAACAGCTCACAGCCTAGCCAGGCAGAGCGAGCAAAACTCGACGGCATCATACACTTCGAGCGGCGGCAGCTGCTGGCAGACCTGCGAAACGGTCGCCCGGACGTGATTCTCGTGGATTCCTATCTGCAGGGGAAGGTCCCGTTCGATTGGCTGGCTTGGGCCAAAGCAGATCCAGAGCTCGATATGGAGTTGCGTCGGTATCGTGAGGCTGAGGACGTCGGCCGCGTTCGGATATTCTTCGACCAATCGCGGCCGGAGCGATGATCCATTTTGTCGGCGCAAGCGCAGGAAGGCGGGGAGCAGCGTCCAGCCGTCATGATGCTGTCATGCCAGTGCTTTGCCCGACGCCTCAAGTAGAATTCGTAAAATCAGCAGTGCTTTCGCCTTACGCACCAAGTCATTGAAAAATCTCACCCCGCCTACTGTGCATGGGGTTGTTTCAGAGTCTTGGTTTGAACGCCTTCGCCGCCCGTCCTCGACGGCGTTCACACCGTCACCCCGCCTTGGCGATGCGGCCGTCCGCCGACCCTGCGCGCAGGTTCTGGAAGAACTTCTCCACCTCGCGCGAGAGCGTGTCCGCCGTCTCCGTCAGGCTGCTAGCAGCCGTCAGCACGGAGGATGCCGCGGTGTCGGTCTCGCCGATGGCATCGCGCAGCGAGGTGATGTTGGCGACCAGGGTCTCGTTGCCTTGCGCGGCGCTTTGCGCGTTGGAGGAGATCTCGCGCGTCGCCTGATCCTGCTGGCCGATGGCGCCGGCAATAGCCGAGGTGACCTCGTTGATCTCGCGCACCGCCCCGCCGATCTCGCGGACGGCGTCGACCGCGTTGCGGGTCGATGCCTGGATCATCGAGACGTTCTCGCCGATCTCGGCGGTGGCCTTGGCGGTCTGGCCCGCCAGCGCCTTCACCTCATGGGCGACGACGGCAAAGCCGCGGCCGGCGTCTCCGGCGCGCGCGGCTTCGATGGTGGCGTTGAGCGCGAGCAGATTGGTCTGCTCGGCGATCGCCTGGATCAGGTTGAGCACGCCATCGATGCGTTGTGTCGCCGCGGCGAGGCTCTCGATCTCGGAGATCGACTTCTCGGTCCGCTGGCCGGTCTGCTCGACGGCACCGGCGCTCTGTTGCACCTGGCGGCCGATCTCTTCGACTGAGGCGGACAGCTCCTCGGCCGCACCCGCCACCGCGGTGACGTTGTGCGAGGCCTGCTCGGTGGCGTTCGCCGCCATACCGGCGCGATTGTTCGCATCAGCCGTGACGCGCGTGATGGTCTGCGCGGTCTCGCGCATGGTGGAAGCGTTCTCGCTGAGGCCGCGCATGATGGCGCCGATCGCCTCGCGGAAGGCTTCGACGGATGTTTCGATATGGCGGGCGCGCTCCTCGCGCGCGGCGGAATCGTTCGAGACCTGCGAAGCGAGATTGCGGTTGCGGCCCATCGCCTCCTGGAAGACCTCGATCGCGCGGGCTAGCGCGCCGATCTCGTCGGCGCGGCGGCTATAGGGCACCACGACGTCCTCGGTGCCGTCGGCGACCTGCTTGATGGTCGCGGTGATGGCGGAGAGCGGCCGAGCGATCGAGCGGGCTATGATGACGATGCCGATCACGACCAGGGCGAGCGCCAAGCCGCCGAGGCAGGTCAGCACGAAAGACAGCGTGCGATTGGTCTCGGTCTGCTGGGCGATCTGCTTGGCGCGTTCGGCGTAGACCTTGGAGAGGGCTTCGAGGTCCTTGTTCAGCGCCGAGCGCACGCTGCGATTGGCGTCGTTGTCGCCCCATTCGCGGCCGGCGGCCGCATTGATTTCGATGCCGCGGCGCACCAGCTCCTTGCGGAATTCGACGAACTGCTCGATGCGCTTCTTGAAGGTCGCGAACTGCTCGGCGTCATCGGCCTTGACGATGGTCTCCCAGCGCTTGACGACATCGAGGATCTGCGCGTTGAACTTGAGAAGGCCCTCGCCATATTTCTTCACCACGGCCGGCTCGGTCGACATGTAGATGCCGCGCGATTCCATCACGACCGCATAGACCAGCGAGTTGACCCGCTCGACGTTCAGCGCGGCGGCATTCGCGGTCTCGGTCGCGCTGATCAAATCGGCGTTGCGGCGGCTGTTGTAGTCGGACAGCATCGCGATCGCCGCCGTGAGCAGCGCGAACAGCGCGAAGATTGCATAGAGCTTGGTCGCAAGCGTGAAGCGGCCGGCGAGGCCAGCGGCATTCCCGGATCGGTCAGATGGCATGGTGTTCAAGGAGCCCGAGATGGCCTGGAGCGGCCGGTGAGCAGTTGGTACAAATCGATGCAAAATCATGCAGAACGAAGATGGATGCGCCGTTAACGGGCACGGTTTGGTCCTTCGCCCTTAGTCGAAAGAAAGGTAAGATATTTCAGCGTCTTGATCTGAAGGTATAGTCTTGAGATCGCGCTGGACTCGGCCGTTGGCCGACGAACCCCGGAGAGGCTCTTGGTCTATCGCCACACCATCGACGCCACGAGCTATGCGTTCCCGGATTTGCGCGACCTCCTTGCCAAGGCGACGCCGCCACGCTCTGGCGACCGGCTGGCCGGGATCGCCGCCGCCAGCGCCGAGCAGATGATCGCGGCGCGGATGGCGCTCGCCGATGTCCCGCTCGGCCGGTTCCTCCAGGAAGCTGTCATTCCCTATGAGGCCGACGAGGTTACCCGCCTCGTCATCGACAGCCACGACGTCAGGGCCTTTGCGCCGGTGGCCTCGCTCACGGTCGGCGCCTTCCGCGACTGGCTGTTGTCGGATGCCGCGACGCCCGAGGCGCTGAAGAAGCTCTCGCCCGGCCTCACCCCGGAAATGGCAGCCGCGGTCTCGAAGCTGATGCGCAACCAGGACCTGATTCTGGCGGCGCGCAAATGCGAGGTCACCACCGCCTTCCGCAATACCATCGGGCTGAAGGGGCGGCTGAGCACACGCCTGCAGCCCAACCATCCCTTCGACGATGCCCGGGGCATCACCGCCTCGATCCTCGACGGCATCCTGCTGGGCGCCGGCGATGCCTGCATCGGCATCAATCCCGCAAGCGACGATCCCGCAATCATCGCGCAATTGCTGCGGCTGCTCGACGAGATCATCGGGCGGCTGAACATCCCGGCGCAGGGCTGCGTGCTGACCCATGTCACGACGACGCTGTCGCTGATCGGGCAGGGCGTGCCGGTGGACCTCGTCTTCCAGTCGGTCGCCGGCACCGAGGCCGCCAACCGCAGCTTCGGCGTCGACCTCGCGCTTTTGAAGGAAGCGCATGAAGCCGGGCTGTCGCTGGGACGCGGCAGCGTCGGGCAGAACGTGATGTATTTCGAGACCGGGCAGGGCTCGGCATTGTCGGCGGGTGCCCATCACGGCGTCGACCAGCAGACCTGCGAGGCGCGCGCCTACGCGGTCGCCCGGGCCTTTGCCCCGCTCCTGGTCAACAGCGTGGTCGGCTTCATCGGCCCGGAATATCTCTATGACGGCAAGGAGATCATCCGGGCCGGGCTGGAGGATCATTTCTGCGGCAAGCTGCTCGGCCTGCCGCTCGGGGTGGACATCTGCTACACCAACCATGCCGAGGCTGACCAGGACGACATGGACAATCTGCTGACGCTGCTCGCCGCCGCCGGCGTCACCTTCATCATGGGCGTCCCCGGCGCCGACGACGTCATGCTGAACTACCAGTCGACGTCTTTTCACGACGCGCTCTATGTCCGCGACGTCTTCTCCCTGCGCCGCGCGCCGGAATTCGACGACTGGCTGGTGCAGGCGGGCATTGCGGGTGCTGATTTCCGCATTGCCGGCGGTGCAGGCCTGTTGCCCGATTTTGCCGCGCGGCTGATCGCATGACGCGACGGAAGCTGCGGGCCTTCAGGAAACCATTACTCCCCCTTGGAATTATGCTTGTGCCACAATATTGAGAAATTCCGGCGACAGCATTACGCTATGTGTCGGGCTGGCAATTTCCGCACCATTCGGTCGAGCGTGGCGGGGGAGCTTTGATGCGAGCTGAAAGTAACGGTACGTCCCGGCGGATTCTCTGTGTGTTTCCGCGCTATACATCATCATTCGGGACGTTCGAGCATTCCTATCCGCTGACGGATGGTGTTCGGGCCTTCATGCCGCCGCAGGGGCTGCTGCTGATCTCCGCCTACCTTCCGAGAGACTGGCAGGTCAAATTCGTCGACGAGAATCTGCGCCCGACCACGAAGGAGGAGTTCGAATGGGCGGAAGCAGTCTTCGTCAGCGGCATGCACATCCAGCGCCAGCAGATGAACGACATCTGCCGCCGCGCCCATGAATTCGATCTGCCCGTCGCGCTCGGTGGCCCCTCGGTCAGCGCCTGCCCGGACTACTATCCGTCGTTCGACTATCTCCATGTCGGCGAGCTCGGCGATGCCACCAACCAGCTGATCGACATTCTCTCACGCGATACCGCGCGGCCCGAGCAGCAGGTGGTGCTGACCACCAAAGACCGCGTGCCGATGACGGAGTTTCCGATCCCGGCCTACGAGCTCGTCGACGTCAAGAAGTACTTCCTCGGCAGCATCCAATATTCCAGCGGCTGTCCCTACCAATGCGAGTTCTGCGACATCCCCGGCCTCTACGGGCGCAATCCGCGCATCAAATCGCCGGAGCAGATCATCGCCGAGCTCGACCGCCTGCGCGAATGCGGCATGACCGACACGGTCTATTTCGTCGACGACAATTTCATCGGCAACCGCAAGGCCGCAATGGACCTGCTGCCGCATCTGATCGAATGGCAGAAGCGCACCGGCTATGTCGTCCGGCTCGCCTGCGAGGCCACGCTCAACATCGCCAAGCGCCCCGAGATCCTCGAGAAGATGCGGGAGGCCTATTTCATCACCATCTTCTGTGGCATCGAGACGCCCGATCCCGATGCGCTGAAGGCGATGCACAAGGACCACAACATGATGGTCCCGATTCTGGAGGGCGTGCGCACCATCAACTCCTACGGCATGGAGGTCGTGTCGGGCATCATCATGGGGCTCGACACCGACAAGCCGAACACGTCAGAGGCGCTGCTCTCCTTCGTCGAGGAGTCCCGGATTCCGCTGCTGACCATCAACCTGCTCCAGGCGCTGCCGAAGACGCCGCTGTGGGACCGGCTGGAGCGCGAGGGGCGCCTCGTCGAGGACGACGGACGCGATTCCAATGTCGACTTCCTGCTGCCCTACGACGAGGTTATCGCATCCTGGAAGCACGCCATGGCGGTCGCTTACGCGCCCGAGAAGGTCTACGCGCGCTTCCAGTATCAATGCGACAACGTCTATGTGCACCGCCTGAAGATGCCGGTGCCGGACGAGATGAAGACCTGGCGCAACATCCGGCGCGGCCTCGTCATGCTGCGCAACATCTTCTGGAAGGTGGGCGTGCTCGGCGACTACAGGCGCGTGTTCTGGACGTTCGCGCTGGGACGCATCAAGCGTCGTGACATCGAAGGCCTGATCGGCTGCACGCTCATCGCGCACCATCTCATCACCTTTGCGCGCGCGGCCTCCAGCGGCAAGCAGAATGCCTCGAACTATTCGATCCGCCTGCGCGAGGCCGCCGTTCCCGCCGAATGATGCGACATGTCTGATCCGGCTCCGCCGCGCCGCCCCATCCTCGACCT
>NZ_JXJM01000001.1:4427117-4436555 GCF_001593325.1 Bradyrhizobium sp. DOA1 | reverse complement strand
GCTCGATCATGCCCGCGCCCGCGATGCCGTGCACGCCGCCTTTGATGCGCCGGGCCTGATCGTCGAGCTCGCCGGGCTTGGCCTCGTCGTCACCGAGGCGAGAAGCAGGGCGGTCGACCGCGGGGACTATCTGCGGCGGCCGGATCTGGGACGGCAGCTCGATGCCGAATCGGTCGACGCGCTGACACGGGTCGCTTCGGCGCCGTGCCAACTCGCGGTCGTGATCGGCGACGGCCTGTCGGCTGCCGCGGTCCATGCCCATGCGGTGGCGCTGCTGACGCGCCTGATGCCGCTGCTCGCAGCCGACGATGGTGTCGCGATCGGCCAGATCGTCGTCGCCTCTGGCGCGCGCGTCGCGCTCGCCGACGAGATCGGCGCGATTCTCCATGCGCGTATGGCTCTGATGCTGATCGGCGAGCGGCCGGGCCTGTCGGCGCCGGACAGTCTCGGCGCCTATCTGACCTTTGCGCCACAGCCGGGCCGCACCGATGCCGAGCGCAATTGCGTGTCGAACATCCACCATGCTGGGTTGAGCTATGACGAGGCGGCCTTCAAGATCGCCTGGCTGATCCGTGAGGGCCTCGCGCGGCAGACGACCGGCGTGGCGCTGAAGGACGAGAGCGCGGACTGCGCGCCGCGTCGAATTGGCACATCTTCACGGGAATGACCTGGCTGAGAACGCAAAATCGCCGCATCTTGATCGATTTGCCCACACTTCGCCTGCTTGCGAGAAGGGTGATTGACCTGCTAAACCCCTCGCGGCGATTTTCCGCGCATTTTCAAAGGGCAAGCCTCCCATTGGTATGGCGTTTTCAAGCCGTTCGCGGGGCGCAATAAGCTCTCAGACCGAGCCGACTTAGGAACTGGACAAGGCATGCTCGAAAAGCACAGCGAGAATGAGGTTCATGTCGACAAGGTCGAGCAGGGGCCTACGTCCTCGATCGCCTTCGGGCTGGAGCGGCTCGGGCTGATCGCCGTCCGGGCGCCGATCCTCTCCTGCATCGTCCTGGTCGCGCTGATCGTCGGCGCCGTGTTCGGCATCTACCGGATCAAGATCGATGATTCGCTGTCACAGCTGTTCCGTTCCGATACCCGCGAATTCCGCCAGTACGAAGAGGTGACCAAAAAGTTCCCGGCCGAGGAGTTCGACGTCCTCGTCGTGGTCGAGGGCAAGACCCTGCTGGCGCGGAACAACCTGGAGAAGCTGCGCGACTTCGTCACCGACCTGCAACTGGTCGAAGGCACGCGCGGACTGGTCTCGCTGTTCTCGGCGCGTCAGGCGCCGGCCCCGGGCAAGCTGCCGGCGGCGTTATTCCCGGCCGAACTGCCCGAGGGCGCCGCCTATGACAAGTTCATCGAGACCGTCAAGAACAACGAGATCATCCGGGGCAAGCTGCTCTCGGAGGACGGCACGCTTGCCCTGATCGTGCTCTCGCTCGATCCGGAGGTGGTCGGCTCCAACAAGCTGACCAAGACCGTCGGCGACATCCGGGCGCTGATGAAGGAGGATCTGAGCGACACCGGGCTCAACGTGCAGCTCTCCGGCGTGCCGGTGATGCAGCTCGAGATCCGCAACGCGGTCGAGCGCGACGGGCTCACCTACAACATCCTCGGCATCCTCGCCGGCTGCATCATCGCCATCATCTTCTTCCGCAAGATCTCCTTCATGGTCGCGGCGGCGTTCCCGCCGATGATCGCAATCCTGTTGGCGCTCGGCGCGCTCGGCTGGGCCAATTTCAATCTCAATATGTTCCTGAACGTGATGACGCCGCTCATCATGGTCATCAGCTTCTCGGACTCGATGCAGCTCACCTTCGCCGCGCGCGACCGGCTGATCGCGGGGCAGGATAAGTTCACCGCGTTCAAGAACGCGGTGCTGGTGGTGGGACCGGCCTGCGTGCTGACGCACGGCACCGCCGGCATTTCCTTCATCGCGCTCCAGTTCTCCGACTCCGACCTGATCCGCAAGTTCGGCGAGGCGGGGCTTGCCGCCACCATCATCGCGCTGGTCGCGGTGCTGTCGCTGGTGCCGGTGTTCGGCGTCCTGCTCGTGCGCAATGAGAAGGTGTTCGCGGTCAAGTTCCAGGGCGCCGATGCCGGCGTCCAGGCGCTGCGCAATTTCTGCTACTGGATCGCGGTGCGCATGGTCGGCCGGCCCGGCCTGTTCAGCCTGATCGCGGTGCTGTTCGTCGGCGGCCTCGGCGTCATCTACGCCAATCTGGAGCCGCGCTACCGTCTCGCCGACCAGGTGCCGGACAAGCGTCAGGCGGTCGCAGCCAGCGACCGGCTCGATGCCAAGCTGACCGGCGCCAATCCGGTCAACGTCCTGATCGCCTTTCCAAAGGGCGAATCGCTCTACTCGCCGGAGACGCTCCAGACCATTGCCGACGTGCATGCGACCGTGGAGAAGGCGGCCGGCGTCGGCAATGTCTGGTCGCTCGAGACGCTGCGCCGCTGGCTTGCGGAGAAGGCCGGCAGCGCCGACGTCGCCACGCTGAAGGAATATGTCAACGTCATTCCCGAGCATCTGGTGCGGCGCTTCATCGACGCCGAGCAGGATGCGGTCGTGGTCGCCGGCCGCGTGCCTGACAAGGATTCCAGCCAGCTGCTGCCGATCGTCGACAAGCTCGACAGCGAGCTCGACGCCGTCCGCAAGAAGCATCCCGGTTACGAGATCGCGGTGACCGGCCTTGCCGCCATCGCTGCGCGCAACTCGGCCAGCATGATCGAGAAGCTGAACCACGGCCTCACGATCGAGTTCGCGCTGGTCGCGATCTTCATCGGGCTCGCCTTCCGCTCCTGGGTGGTGACGCTCGCCTGCATCCTGCCGGGCATCTTCCCCGTGGTGATGTCGGGAACGGTGCTGTGGGCGATGGGCGAGGGGCTACAATTTGCCAGCGTCGTCGCGCTCACCGTCTCGTTCGGCCTCGGCCTCAGCGCCACCATCCACTTCCTCAACCGCTTGCGGCTGGAGAACAAGCCGGGCGTCGGCTCGGCGCTGGCGGTGGAGCGCGCGACCGTGCTGGTCGGCCCCGCGCTGATCCTGACCACGGTGGTGCTGGCCTGCGGCCTCGTCGTCACCGTGTTCTCCGACCTGCCGTCGCTGCGGCTGTTCGGCTGGCTCAGCGCCTTCTCGATGGTGATGGCCCTCGTCGCCGACCTCTTCATCCTGCGGCCGACGGCGATGTGGCTGATCAATTTGCACGCGAAGCTGCAGGGCCCCGACAAGCCGGCGATCTGAGCTCACGCGCCGATACGGATGATCCCGTAGGGATTGAATTTGAAGTCGCCCTCGGCGTAATCCTGCTCCCGCGACAGCGCGAGCTTGCGGTCGCGCAGCGTCGCCTCGATGCCGCGCTCGGCCATTGCGTCGGCAATCTCGTCCATCAACTTCACCGCGTCGCGGTCGCTGCCGCGCGATTTTGCGACGTAGATATCCGGCAGTCCGACCAGGTGAAAGCCGACGCTTTCGTTGTAGGTATCGCCGCCGAGCGGACGCTTGGCGAAGGCAAGGCGGCAGGTCCGGCCCATGGCTGCCGTCACCGTGAGGCCCTGATTCGTCTTGGCGGCGGCCTTGCAGTCGCGGGCCAATTGCATCCATCGCGCAAGGCCATGGGCTACGCCCGCGTTCTCTCCCTTCACGGCGGTGGCGCCGGCCTCGATCATCTCCTCGACGATGCGCAAGGCGGCGGCCGAATAGGCGATCGTCTTCTGCTGCTCCATGGGCGGGCTCAGCACGTAGAGCACGGCCTTGTGGTTGAACACGGCCGCTTCGTCCGCTTCCGACCATGCTTTCGGGAAGACGCGGTCCCAGCACACACCGAACGAGCGCTCCATGTGCGGGTCGGGCTTGGCTTGCGAATAGGTACGGTCGATCTCGAAATTGAAATCCGCGATCGTCTTGGCCACCGCCTTCGGCGGATGCAGCAGGCCTTCGTCCTTGCCGAGGAAGCAGAGCACGTGACGCGGCTTCACGGGTGAAGGCTGCATGGTCGTTCCCTGCTGATCATTGGCGAAGGCGCGGCTGGCCGCGAAGAGCCCGGCAACTTTGAGCAGGTGTCTGCGAACTGAGTCCATGTCCGTAACAATGTCAGCAAAAAGCCTCCGGTTCGCGAGAACCGAAGGCTGAATTCGTTTCGAAGCGTGAAGGGCCTCAGCCCTTCGTCATCGTGATGTTGACGCCGCGGATCTCGCCCTTGGAGGAGATCTGCACCGTCTGCTTGGTGCCGTTGGTGCGCAGCGACAGGTTGGCGGCAAAGCCGTTGGCCTCGACGAACACGTCGATCTGGCCGCCGCCGGCGGTGCCCTGCAAATTGCCGAAGATGTTGCGGTTGGTTTCGCTCCAATTGCCGGAGATGCGTTCGCCCTGGCTGGTCACGTCGCTGGTGAGATTGAACTTGTAGCTGTCGGAGGCGCAATTCAGCGCCTGCTTGAGCGAGAGCCCGCTGCCGGCGACCTTGTAGTCCGCCTTGCAGCGGATGCGCTCGGTGGAGCCGTCGGACAGCGACACCGTGCCGGTGCCCGTCCATGCGCCGTCGAAACCGGCGAACGGCCCGGACGACTGAGCGTGGCTTGCAGAAACCGAAAAGAGCAGCGCAGCGCCGATGCCAGCCGCCTTGATTGCCAGTCCAGATCGCCCAAAGAATGTCATCTCAAATATCCCGTTTTGGAACGACGTTCGCCCACGATTGAGAACGTCTCGCCACATCGAAAGTTTAGTGTTCCGAGCCTGTGTCAGGTTCAAAGCGTGACGGCCAGAGACGGCGGTTCATGGCGCCTCGCGCCATGCCCAGGCGCGGCGGTTTGTCGTGTTTCGGTGTGTTTCGGGCGGGAAGGGCGGGGCGTAGAGATGCAGCTCTGCAACAGCCATGCAGTAAAATGCGAGGCTCATGAATTATGACGTAGTATCAAGCTCTTACATCTGCCAATGAAGGCGCAGGGAAGACCTGATTCGGCGGGCGCGGCGCCAATTTGGCCGCATTTGCCAGTGCTTGTGCCTTCTCTGAGGCCGCACTTCCCGCGGCGACTTGCCATCAGAACAATCCGTTCCGGCCATCCGCCCTGTGCAGCCCGGGATCGGTGCGATTCTGCCGTCAGAATGAAGGAATACAATGCGTAAGCTTCTCGTCGCTCTCACCCTGCTGTCGGCCTCCGTTTCGACCGCAGCGTTCGCCCAGCAGGGGCGCGGCACGGACGCCGAGCAGAAGGCCTGCACCCGCGATGTGCAGAAGTTCTGCCGTCCCGTCATCGACCAGGGCGATTTCACCATCCTGGCCTGCCTCAAGGAGAACCGGGCCAAGATCTCCCAGGCCTGCGACCAGGTCCTGAAGAACCACAACCAGTAAGCTCGGCCGCTGGCCCATGGAGGCGGCCCCCGGGGCCGCCTTTTCAGGCGCAAATCCGCGAGGGGCAGCCATCGACAGACAGGATTGGTTTTGCGGCCGTATTCCCCTATATGGGGGCCGCGGCGGCATCGTCGGCATGAGCCCGCGCGAGCAAAAAAGCCCTTCCTGTCCAAACGATTGTAAACCAGCCCTCGATGACCTCTGCGAGCGAATTGCGATCCGGCAAGGGTGACCGCGACGAGAATTTTCCCGTCGCGTCCTGGATCATTCATCCGCGTCACCGTGCCTTGATCCTGGCCTATTACAATTTCGTCCGCACCGCCGACGACATTGCCGACCATGCGGCGCTGCCGGCCGACCAGAAGCTTAGCTATCTCGATCTGCTCGAGGCGGAACTGCTCGGCAATGGCGACACCCAGGCCGAGGCCGTGGTCCTGCGTCGTGCGCTGGCCGAACGCGGCATGGCGCCGCGTCATGCGCTCGACGTGCTCATTGCGTTCCGCATGGACGTGACCAAGCTCCGTTACGAGAATTGGGACGAGGTCATCCATTATTGCCGCTATTCGGCGATGCCGGTCGGCCGCTTCATGCTCGACGTCCACGGCGAGAGCACCTCGACCTGGGCGGCATCGGATGCGCTCTGCGCGGCGCTCCAGATCAACAACCATCTGCAGGATTGCGGCAAGGATTTCCGCGAGCTCAACCGCGTCTATCTGCCGCGCGATGCATTGGCAGCACACGGCGCCTCAGTCGAAGAGCTCGGGCTGGCGCAGTCGCCGCCGGCGATGCTGGCCTGCCTTCAGGCCCTCGCCGTGCGCAACGAGGCGCTGCTGAACGAGAGTAAGTCGCTCAGCGCGGAGGTGAGGGATTTCCGCCTGGGCGTCGACATCTCGGTGATCCAGGCCTATGCCGACCGCATCGTGCGTCTGCTCAAGGTGCGGGATCCCCTGCGCGAACGCGTGCACCTGAACAAGTTCGAGCTTCTCACCTTCAGCCTCGCCGGCATGATCGGCGAAGTCGGCCGGCGCGCGTTCGGACGCAAGGCCATTTCCAGACCGGGGACTGCACATGACGCTTGAGGCGACCTCGCCCGGCGCCAATTATGGCTCGACCGCATCCGGCAGTTCGTTCTACGCCGCGATGCGCATCCTGCCGCATGACCAGCGCGAAGCGATGTTCCAGATCTACAGCTTCTGCCGCCAGGTCGACGACATCGCCGATTCCCATGGCCCGCGCGAGGAGCGGCTCGCCGCGCTTCAGCAATGGCGCAACGACATCGACGCCCTCTATCAGGGCAATCCGCCGCCGCGGCTGAAGGACTATGTCGGCTCGGTGAAGGCCTTCGGCCTCAAGCGCGAGGATTTCCTGGCCATCGTCGATGGCATGGAGATGGACGTGCCGCAGGACATCCGTGCGCCAGACATGGCGACGCTCGATCTCTATTGCGATCGCGTGGCCAGCGCCGTGGGGCGTCTGTCGGTGCGCGTGTTCGGCATGCCGGAGGAGGATGGCATCCTGCTCGCCCATCATCTCGGCCGCGCGCTCCAGCTCACCAATATCCTGCGTGATATCGACGAGGACGCCGGCCTCGGCCGGCTCTATCTGCCGCGCGAGGCGCTGATGCATGCCGGCATCACCTCCAACGATCCCGATCGCGTGATCACCGAGCGCGCCCTGCCGAAGGTCTGCCTGCCGCTGGCGCAGCGCGCAAAATCGCATTTCGAGAAGTCCGACGAGATCATGAACCGCAATAAGCGCCGCGCGGTGCGCGCGCCGCGGATCATGTCGAAATACTATCATTCCATTCTGGACCTCCTGATCGCGCGCGGCTTCAACGCGCCGCGCGAGCCGGTGCGTGTGTCGAAGGTCACACGCATCCTGATCCTGCTCCGTTACGCTTTCATCTGATGCAACACACAGCTCACATCATCGGTGCTGGAATTTCCGGCCTCTCTGCCGCCGTGCGGCTCGCCAATGCAGGCTTCAAGGTCGCCGTGCACGAGGCGACGCACCAGGCCGGCGGCCGCTGCCGGTCCTATTTCGACGGCGCCACCAACCTGACCATCGACAACGGCAATCATCTGCTGCTGTCGGGCAACAGCCATGCGCGCGCCTATGCGCGCGCGATCGGCACCGAGGCAGGCCTGGTCGGCCCCGAGAGCGCGCAGTTTCCCTTCGTCGACATCAAGACCGGGCAGCGCTGGCAGATCGATCTCGGCGCTGGCCGGCTGCCGACCTGGGTGCTCGACGAGAGCCGCCGCGTACCTGATACGGGTCTCACCGATTATCTGAAGTTGGCGCCGCTGATCTGGGCGTCGGAGGAGACGCCGGTCGGCAAGTCGATTCCGACCGAGGGCATGCTCTACCAGCGCCTGGTACAGCCACTGCTGCTGGCCGCACTCAACGTCGATCCGCCCGAGGGCTCGGCCGGGCTCGCCGGCGCGATCGTGCGCGAGACGCTGCTCGCGGGCGGGCAGGCCTGCCGTCCGCTGATCGCACGCGACGGCCTCAGTGCCGTGCTGATCGAGCCCGCGGTGAAGTTCTTGCAGGAGAGGGGCCACAGCGTTCAGCTCGGCCATGAATTGCGGTCGTTTGCGACCGGCGACGGCAAGGCCAGCGCGCTGAATTTCGGCGGCGAGGACGTGATCGCGCTCGATGACGGCGATGTCGTCGTAATGGCGGTGCCGCCCCGCGCCGCCGCCACCCTGCTGCCGGGAGTGAAGACGCCGACGGAATTCCGCGCCATCGTCAATGCGCATTTCCGCATCACACCGCCGCCGGGCTCGGCGCCGATCCTCGGCGTCATCGGCGGCGTGGTGGAGTGGCTGTTCGCGTTCCCGAACCGGCTGTCCGTCACCATCAGCAATGGTGACCGTCTGGTCGACATGCCGCGCGAGGAACTCGCGCAGGCGATCTGGAACGATGTGTGCAAGGCCGGCGGCGTTTCGGGTGAGCTGCCTCCTTGGCAGATCGTGCGCGAGCGCCGGGCCACATTTGCGGCGACGCCGGCGCAGAATGCCCTGCGTCCGGGGCCGGTCACTGCGCTGAAAAACCTGTTTCTTGCCGGCGATTGGACTGCTACGGGATTGCCAGCAACCATCGAGGGATCGGTCCGATCGGGCGATCGTGCCGCCGATCTGGTTTTGGCCGCAAAGCGGCCCTGACGGGCGATGCCCCGGCCAATTCAATGGACTATCGGAGCAATCGAGCGACATGGATTCCGTGAACGCGACCAGCCGCGAAGCCTTGAATTCGAAGATAGTGGATTCGAAGGTATTGGATTCGAAGGCACTGGAATCGAGCATTGCGTCGGCGACCGATGGCGTCCTCCGCTTCCAGCAACCCGACGGCCACTGGGTGTTCGAGCTCGAGGCCGATGCCACGATTCCCGCAGAATACATTCTGTTGCGCCACCACCTCGCCGAGCCGGTCGACGTCGTGCTCGAGGCCAGGATCGGCAATTATCTGCGCCGCATCCAGGGTGCCCATGGCGGCTGGCCGCTGGTGCATGACGGCGAGTTCGACATGAGCGCCAGCGTGAAGGCGTATTTTGCGCTGAAGATGATCGGCGATTCCATCGACGCGCCGCACATGGTGCGCGCGCGCGAGGCGATCCGCTCGCGCGGCGGCGCGATCCACAGCAACGTCTTCACCCGCTTCACGCTGGCGATGTTCGGCGTCCTGACCTGGCGCGCGGTGCCGGTGCTGCCGGTCGAGATCGTGCTGCTGCCGTTCTGGTCGCCGTTCCACCTCAACAAGATTTCCTATTGGGCGCGCACCACCATGGTGCCGCTGATGGTGCTTGCGGCGCTCAAGCCGCGCGCGCGCAATCCGAAGGGCGTCGGCATCGACGAGCTGTTCCTGCAGGATCCGCGCTCGATCGGCATGACCGCGAAGGCGCCGCACCAGAGCATGGCCTGGTTCGTGCTGTTTCGCTCGCTCGATGCAGCCTTGCGCGTCATCGAGCCGATGTTTCCGAGGAGCCTGCGCAAGCGCGCCATCGACGCGGCGCTCGCCTTCACCGAAGAGCGGCTCAACGGCGAGGACGGCATGGGCGCGATCTATCCGCCGATGGCCAACATCGTCATGATGT
>NZ_JXJM01000001.1:4356172-4426546 GCF_001593325.1 Bradyrhizobium sp. DOA1 | reverse complement strand
TCCGCCGCGGGCCACCACGCGCCGCGGCATCGACAAGCTGCTCGTCATCAACGGCGAGGAGGCTTATTGCCAGCCTTGCGTCTCGCCGGTGTGGGACACGACGCTGACGGCCCATGCGCTGCTCGAAGCCGGCGGCGACAAGGCGGTGCCAGCGGCCAAGCAGGGCCTCGACTGGCTGATCCCGAAGCAGGAGCTCGAGGTGAAGGGCGACTGGGCGGCGAAGCGGCCCGACGTGCGCCCCGGCGGCTGGGCCTTCCAGTACAACAACGCCCATTATCCCGATCTCGACGACACCGCCGTGGTGGTGATGTCGATGGACCGCATGCGCCGGGAGCACGGGGTTGCCGGCTACGACGCCGCGATCGCCCGCGGCCGGGAGTGGATCGAGGGCATGCAGAGCGACGACGGCGGCTGGGCCGCCTTCGACGTCAACAACCTCGAATATTACCTGAACAACATCCCGTTCTCGGACCACGGTGCGCTGCTCGATCCGCCGACCGAGGACGTCACCGCGCGCTGCATCTCGATGCTGGCCCAGCTCGGCGAAACCGAGAAGACTAGCAAGCACGTGGCCGATGGCGTCGCCTATCTCAGGAAGACCCAGCACCCCGAGGGCTCCTGGTACGGGCGCTGGGGCATGAACTTCATCTATGGAACCTGGTCGGTGCTGTGTGCCCTCAACATGGCCGGCGTCGACCACAAGGACCCCATGATTCGCAAAGCCGCGAACTGGCTCACCTCGATCCAGAACAAGGATGGCGGCTGGGGCGAGGACGCCGTCAGCTACCGCTTGGACTATAAGGGCTGGGAGGCCGCCCCCTCGACCGCCTCGCAAACGGCATGGGCCTTGCTTGCCCTGATGGCGGCAGGCGAGGTTGATCACCCGGCCGTCGCCCGCGGGGTGGAGTACCTGATTGCAACACAAGACAAAAAAGGACTGTGGGACGAGCAGCGGTACACCGCCACAGGCTTCCCCCGCGTGTTCTATCTACGTTATCATGGTTACCCAAAGTTCTTCCCGCTGTGGGCATTGGCGCGGTATCGGAACTTGCGGAACACCAACAGCAGGGTGGTAGGGGTCGGAATGTGACTTTGGGGACGGGGGACTATTTTACCGTGGGTAATACCATCGACCCGCGGCCGATATTGATCGTGACCGGACTGGTTCAGGAGGCCCGTATTGCGGCCGGGCCTGGCATGGCGGTCATCTGTTCGTCGAGCAGCCCCACCCAGTTGCGGGCCCTGCTGACGGTGGTGGATCCCGAGACGATTCGCGGCGTGATCTCCTTCGGCGTAGCCGGCGGGTTGGACCCGAGCTTGCGTTCCGGCGATGTCGTGCTGGCGACCGAGGTGCTGTCCGGCGACACCCGCTGGGCCGCCGGGCTGTCGCTCGGCGACGACCTCATCGATCGCCTGACCTCGGGGCGCCGCCGCGTGGTGCGCGGCAGCCTCGCCGGTGCCGAGGAAGTGGTCACGAAGCGCTCCTGCAAGGCAGCGCTGCATTCGGAGACCGGCGCTGCGGCCGTCGACATGGAGAGCCACATTGCGGCTGCCTACGCCGCCGAGGCCGGGCTGCCGTTTGCCGCGGTCCGCGTCATCAGCGACCCCGCCCATCGCGCGCTGCCGGCGCTCGCCCGCGCCGCGATCAAGCCGAACGGCCAGATCGACCTTCCCGCCGTGCTGCGCGGCATCGTGCGCAACCCGGCGACGCTCCACGCGCTGGTCTCGACCGGCATCGACTTCAACCGCGCGCTGCGGTCCTTGCGCGGCTGCCGTGACTATCTGATCGGCACGGAGCTGATCGAGAGCGAAGAGCTGGTGTCGAAGGCGGCGTGAGCGGCGGTTCTCGATCTGACAACAAAAGGCCCGGTCATGCGACCGGGCCTTTTATCTTTTTGAGACGCGAGATCGTCGGCACAGGCGGCGCCATCGACGCGATGTGGTTTCCTCCATATGCGTTTATCTTATGTTTGTCTTACCTCGAAAGGTCGGGCCAGGGCCGACACGGATAAGCTCACTACTGTCGTTTCCACCAAGGGGCAGGTCATCCTGCCCAGCGTCATTCGCAGGGCGCGGGACTGGAAGGCTGGGACGCGCCTTACCGTCGAGGAGACTTCGGAGGGCGTCCTATTGAAGCCTGCGCCGGCCTTTGCGGCGACGCGACCGGAAGAGGTGTTCGCGTCTTGAATTATCGAGGCAAGCCGAAGACGCTCGAAGAGATGGACGCGAGCGTGCTTGCCGAAGCCAGGCGGCGGCATGATCGCGATAGATACCAATCTGATCATCCGCTACCTGACCGGAGATCACGCGAGTCAATCCGCGTGCGCCCGCGCCTTGATCGACGACCAGAGGATCTTTGCCGCCGTCACGGTGCTCCTCGAAGTCGAACGGGTGCTGCGAAGCGCGTACGGTTATCAGGCCGCAGACATCGTGCACGCGCTTCGTGTGTTCGCGGGGCTTCCGACCGTTATGGTCGAGGACGGAGCGATGGTCGCGGCGCTCGAACTTGCCGAGAGGGGGATGGATTTCGCCGATGCTCTGCATCTGACCATTCTGGATTGCTTCGTCGCAAGGGCTCCTCGCAATGACGACGCGGAGAGAGCGAGCAACACACTCATGCTTCGTGCCCCGGACGCAGCGCAGCGTCCCTTCGACGATGCGCTGCAGAGCCGGGGCCTATGCATCGACACGGCGCGGTGCTGCTGGGTCCCGGCTCTGCGCAGCAGCGCAAAGAGCGCTGCAGCGCGTCCGGGACGCGGGCTGCGCACACCGGCACAAAGAAAAGGCCCGGTCGCGATCGCGGCCGGGCCTTCGTCGTGAGATTGATCCGTGCGCTTACGCCGCGGTCGAAGCCTTCTGCGCGGCCTTCGCCTGCGCGGCGGCGGCTTCGTCCTTGCGGATCTCTGACAGCTTCTTCTGGACCTGCTCCGAGAAGATGTACTGCGCCGGGCGCTGCTTGGACATGTCGATCTCCGGCGCCATCGGGCCAGAAGTCTTGATGCCGCGCAGCGACACCCACATCGCCTTCAGCGGGTTGTTGAGCGCAGCGGTCGCCGCCGTCGGCTCGTAGCCGCAATGGGCCATACAGTCGGCGCACTTCTCGTACTTGCCGGTGCCGTAGGTGTCCCAATCGGTGGTGTCCATCAGCTCCTTGAAGGTCTTGGCGTAGCCTTCACCGAGCAGATAGCAGGGCTTCTGCCAGCCGAAGATGTTGCGCGCGGGCATGCCCCATGGCGTGCACTCGTATTCCTGGTTGCCGGCGAGGAAGTCCAGGAACAGGCCGGAATGCATGAAATTCCACTTCTTGCCCTTGCCCATGGCAAAGACGTCGCGGAACAGCTTCTTGGTCTTGGTGCGGTTGAGGAAGTGCTCCTGGTCCGGCGCACGCTCATAGGCGTAGCCCGGCGACATCGAGACGCCGACGCCGAGCTCGACGGTGAGGTCGAGGAACTTCGCGATTTCCTCGGCCGGATGGCCGTCGAAGATGGTCGCGTTGACGTTCACGGTGAAGCCGCGCGCCTTGGCCGCCTTGATCGCCGACACCGCGCGGTCGAACACGCCCTTCTGCGACACCGCCTTGTCGTGATGGTCCTTCAGGCCGTCGAGATGCACCGAGAAGAACAGATACGGCGAGGGCTCGAAAAGATCGAGCTTCTTCTCGAGCAGCAGCGCGTTGGTGCAGAGCGAGACGAACTTCTTGCGTTCGACGAGGCCGCGCACGATCTCGCCGATCTCCTTGTGGATCAGCGGCTCGCCGCCGGGGATGGCGACCATCGGCGCGCCGCACTCGTCGGCGGCGTCCCAGCATTCCTGCGCCGTCATGCGGCGGTTGAGGATCGCATCCGGATAATCGATCTTGCCGCAACCGACGCAGGCGAGGTTGCAGCGAAACAGCGGCTCCAGCATCAGCACGAGCGGATAGCGCTTGCGGCCAAGCAGTTTCTGCTTGAGCAAATAGCCGCCGATACGCATTTCCTTGAAGAAGGGGATGGCCATTACACGTTTCTTTCTGGGCTTTTCAATTCGGGTGGGTCAGCTCGCAGCCAGTTGGGCCGGAAGCCGGAATTCGATGTTTTCCTCGCGGCCCGGCAGCACCTGGACCTTGACCGGTCCGATCCGCCGCATCGCTTCGATCACGTCATCCACGAGTACCTCAGGCGCCGAAGCGCCGGCCGTGACGCCGACGGTCCTGGCATCTTTCAACCACTCCGGATTGAGCTCGCTGCCGTCGGCAATCAAATAACTCGCGACGCCGGCCTCAGTGCCGATTTCGCGGAGCCGATTCGAGTTCGAACTGTTGGCAGCGCCCACCACCAAGATCACGTCGACCAGCTTGCTCAAGTCCCTTACCGCAGATTGGCGGTTCTGTGTCGCATAGCAGATATCCCGGATATCCGGGCCTTGAATATCTGTAAAGCGGGCCTGGAGGGCCGCGATGATGTCCCTGGTGTCGTCGACCGACAGGGTGGTCTGGGTGATGTAGGCCACTGGCGTATCCGCCGGCAGCGTGAGGGCCTTAACCTCTTCAACGCTTTGAACAAGCAGCACTGGCCCCGGAACCTGGCCCATCGTGCCCTCGACCTCGGGGTGACCGGCATGGCCGATCAGGATCAGGGTGCGCCCCTTGGTGATGTATCGCTTCCCCTGATTGTGAACTTTCGTGACCAGGGGGCAGGTGGCGTTGAGCACCGGAAGGTCGCGCGCTGCAGCCTCTTCCTCGACGCTGCGGGCGACGCCATGGGCGCTGAAGACCGTCACCGACTTCGGCGGAACCTCGGACAATTCCTCGACGAAGATCGCACCCTTGTTCTTCAGGCTCTCGACCACGTATTTGTTGTGCACGATCTCATGGCGCACGTAGACGGGCGGGCCGTATTTCTCCAGGGCCCGTTCCACGATCTCGATCGCACGCACCACGCCCGCGCAGAAGCCGCGCGGCTGCGCCAGATAAACTTCCATTAGAGGCCCATTACGCAAGTTGCACCAATCCGCTTCAAAATCCCCCGGCAGCACCCCGACTGACCAATAAGGTGCAATATCCGCACCATTGGCCTCGCGCACGCGGTAGCTGCCCACCCCCGTTTGGGGCTCCGGCGCATGGAGGCGCAATACTTTGTGTCAAAAAATCGGCAACAAGGGAAGGTCGAATGAACCCTTGGTTCCCCGCCAGATCAATTGTGCGGTACTATGGTATGTGAGGCTTGTGAGCAAGATGGCGACATTTGTGCTCACCCTTTCGTCACTTTCCCGCCTCAACTCCCCGGCTATACCGACCGCCCGCATGAATTTGCCACGCTCTTCCACCGCTTAACTCGAACTTCTCGCGGTAAGAGCCACTGAAAACAGCAATAGGTTTCGCCCGGGAACTCCGATAAACAGCGGGCGTTTCCGGCAAGCTATTAACCGCAGAAAGAAAAGAAGTGCTGCAAAGCGTAGTCGTTGCCACCGTCAGGGCCTGCACCCGATTTGCCACCCTCGTCGTCATTCTCGGGCTCCTGCTCTCGGTGGGAGCCGGCTATTACGCTGCGCGCCACTTCGCCATCAACACCGACATCAATTCGCTGATTTCTCAAAATCTCGACTGGCGCAAGCGCGACCAGCAATTCGACAAGGCGTTCGATCAGAACGAAACGATCCTTGCCGTGGTCGAAGCCCGGACGCCGGAGATGGCGAGCGCAGCTGCCGACGCGCTCTACGCCAGGCTGAAGGACGACAAGACCAACTTCCTGTCGCTGCAGCAGCTCGGCAGTGGCGAGTTCTTCGAGAAGAACGGACTGTTGTTCCTGCCGACCGAGGAGGTCGGCAAGATCACCGGCCAGTTCGAAGCCGCGGCGCCTCTGATCGAGATCATGGCCGGCGATCCCTCGATCCGGGGCCTCACCGGCGCGCTTGAGACGGGCCTCGCCGGCGTCAAGCGTGGCCAGGTCAAGCTCGACAGCACCGAACGGCCCTTCAACCTGATCGCGCAGACGGTCGAGACCGTGCTCAACAAGGGCAACGCGAGCTTCTCCTGGCGGGAGCTCGTCAGCGACGAGCCGCTGAAGGATTCGGACAAGCGCACCTTTATCGAGTTCAAGCCGATCCTTGACTACAACGCCTTGGAGCCCGGCAAGGATGCCACCGACGCGATTCGGAAAGCGGCGGCCGAGCTCGACTTTCCGAACAAATATCAAGCGCGGGTGCGGCTGACCGGCCCGGTGCCGATCGCCAACGAGGAATACGCGACCGTTCAGGAAGGCGCCGTCGTCAACGGCGTCGGCACCATCCTGGTCGTGCTGCTGATTCTGTGGCTGGCACTGCATTCGTCGAAGATCATCTTCGCCGTGTTCGTCAATCTGTTCGTGGGCCTTGCGATCACGACTGCGGCCGGCCTGATGATGGTCGGCTCGCTCAATCTGCTGTCGATCGCGTTTGCGGTGCTGTTCGTCGGCCTCGGCGTCGATTTCGGCATCCAGTACAGCGTCCGCTACCGCTCCGAGCGCTACAAGCACGACGATCTCTCGGGCGCGCTGGTGCTGGCGGCCAAGCGCTCGGCAGTGCCGCTGTCGCTCGCGGCAATGGCAACGGCCGCCGGCTTCCTCTGCTTCATGCCGACCGACTACAAGGGCATCTCCGAGCTCGGTCAGATCGCCGGTGTCGGCATGCTGGTGGCCTTCCTCTCGTCGATCACCGTGCTGCCGGCGCTGCTGAAGCTGCTGAATCCGCCCGGCGAGATGGAGCCGGTCGGCTACGCCTTCCTGGCGCCTCTCGATCACTTCCTGGAGAAGCACCGCGTGCTGGTCGTGGGCGGCACGCTGCTGCTGTCGCTCGCCGGCCTGCCGCTGCTGTACTTCATGAAATTCGACTTCAATCCGATGAATCTGCGCAACCCGCACGCCGAATCGATCGCGACCTTCCTCGACCTGCGCAAGGATCCCAACACCGGGGCCAATGCAATCAACGTGATGACGACGTCGGAGGAGCAGGCAAAGCAGGTCGAGGCGAAGCTCGAGAAGGTGCCCGAGGTGCTGCGCGTGATGTCGCTGGACAGCTTCGTGCCGCAGGACCAGCCGCCGAAGCTGAAGCTGCTCGCTCAGGGCGCCAAGGTGCTGAATCCTGCGCTCAACCCCGACCAGATCGACGAGGCGCCGTCGGATCAGGAAAACGTCGAGGCGCTCAAATCCTCGGTCGACAATCTGCGCCGGACTGCGGCCGATGCGAAAGGACCTGGTGCGACGGCCTCTCGCCGGCTCGCCGACGCGCTCGAAAAGCTCGCCAAGGGCGACGAGGCCACGCGCAACAAGGCGCAGGATGTGTTCGTCACGCCGATGAAGATCGTGTTCAGCCAGCTCAGGAATGCAATGCAGGCCGGGCCGGTCACCCTGAACTCACTGCCGCCCGATCTCGTCAACGCCTGGAAGAGCAAGGACGGCATCATCCGCGTCGAGGCACTGCCGAAGGGCGATCCCAACGACAACGACACGCTGCGCAAGTTTGCCGCGGCGGTGCTCGCGGCCGAGCCGACCGCGATCGGCGGGCCGGTCTCGATCCTGAAATCGGGTGACACCGTGGTGAAGGCGTTCATCCACGCCGGCATCTACGCGCTGCTGGTGATCGGCCTGTTGTTGTGGATTACGCTCCGCCGGTTCGTCGACGTGCTGATGACGCTGGTGCCGCTCCTGGTGGCCGGCGTGGTGACGCTCGAGATCTGCGTGCTGATCGGCCTGCCGCTCAACTTCGCCAACATCGTCGCATTGCCGCTCCTGCTCGGCGTCGGCGTTGCCTTCAAGATCTATTACGTCGTGGCTTGGCGCTCGGGCAGGACGAACTTGCTCCAGACCAGCCTGACACGGGCGATCTTCTTCAGCGCGCTGACGACGGCGACGGCGTTCGGCAGCCTGTGGCTGTCGAGCCATCCCGGCACGTCCAGCATGGGCAAGCTGCTCGCACTCTCGCTGGTGACGACGCTTGCCGCCGTGCTGCTGTTTCAGCCGGCCCTAATGGGCAAACCCCGCAATGTCAGGGAGTAGGCAGATGTCGCCGACCGGATCGGCGGCGCCCTTCTGACCGGGCTTGGCCGTAACCTTCGGCGCGGCAGGCCCAGATGCCGATCCAGGTGCCGATCCAGCTGCAGGCGGCGTAGCGCCCGTCGTTCCCTGGGCTTTCGGCGCCGCGCCGGTCGACTTTGGCGCGCCCTTGGCCATGGCATTGGCCGGGCTCAAGGGGATCGGCGGGGCAACCCGGGTCCAGGTCTCGCCACCGCACAGGAACCCCATCACGCAGCCCTTGATCTCGAGCTGGTCGGGACCGGCCGGCGTGATCGTGGCGCTGTAGAGCTGGCCGTCCTTGGCGTTGTAGACCTGTCCTTCCCACTGATCGATGCCGGGCTTCTTCTTCATGTTGATCAGGGTCGGCATGCCCAGGGTCGGCCTGTTCTTTTTTGACACATCCGGGTTGTTCTCGTCGCGGCCTCCGGGCTGTTTTTCCCAGGAAACCGCGCCCCACATGCTGCCATAGCATTGGGCGACACGGATGTTGGCGACGCCGTCGGCGACCCGCCAGTCGCCGGTCGGGTCAGCAGCGAGCGCGGGGGTCAGACAGGTGTAACCGCCAGCCAGTATAATTCCGGTGTAAAGGGCTAAACGCATGAGTGTTCCTTGGCAGTGCAACATGGTTTAAAGCTCTGCTTGCGAAGATGGTCCGAAAAAGGGCAAAAGGCCGCACAGAGCGTTTTCGATAGCGGTCCGTTTTCAGTTGACGGGACGGCCCTCAAACGAAGTATGTAGCGGATGCACAGTCCAAATCCAGACATGTCTCAGCTGTTCGCGGACCGTCAGGCCCAGCGCAGCGCCCTGCATAACCGATATCTGAATGAGCAGTTCGTTCGGGTTCTCAAGACCATCGGCTACGATGTCGGCTTCCAGAAGGGGCAGGGGCAGTATCTCTACGACCGCGAGGGCGCGCGCTACCTCGACCTGTTGTCCGGATTCGGCGTGTTCGCGATCGGGCGCAATCATCCAGTCATGCGCGAGGCGCTCAAGAGCGTGCTCGATGCCGACCTGCCCAACCTCGTCCAGTTCGACGTCTCGGTGCTCGCCGGTGTGCTGGCTGAGCGCCTCCTGAAATACGTTCCCTATCTCGACAAGGCGTTCTTCGCCAATTCCGGGGCGGAATGCGTCGAGGCCGCGATCAAATTCGCGCGCGGGGCGACCGGGCGTCCGGGCATCGTCTATTGCGCCCACGGCTATCACGGCCTGACCTATGGCGCGCTGTCGCTGACGGGTGATTCGAATTTCCGCACCGGTTTCGAGCCGCTGCTGCCGGGCTGCACGGCGATCCCGTTCAACGATCTGGCCGCGCTCGAAAAGGCGCTGGCCTCGCGCGAGGTCGCGGCCTTCGTCGTCGAGCCGATCCAGGGCAAGGGTGTCAACATGCCCACCGACGAGTTCCTGCCCGGCGCGGCCGCGCTCTGCAAGAAATACGGTACGCTGTTCGTGGCCGACGAGATCCAGACCGGCATGGGCCGCACAGGCCGCTTCCTCGCCGTCGAGCACTGGAACGTCGAGCCCGACATGGTGCTGCTGTCGAAGTCGCTGTCGGGTGGCCACGTGCCGGTCGGCGCGGTGCTGACGCGCAAGGCCATCTTCGACAAGATCTTCAACCAGATGGACCGTGCGGTGGTGCACGGCTCCACCTTCTCCAAGAACGACCTCGCCATGGCCGCGGGCATCGCCACGCTCGACGTCATGGAATCCGAGAAGCTGATCGAGTCCGCCGCCAAGCGCGGCGCCGAGTTGCGCCTCGCGCTGACGCGGATGGTGCCCGGCTACGAGCTGATGAAGGAAGTGCGCGGCAAGGGCCTGATGATCGGCGTCGAGTTCGGCCCGCCGAAATCGCTGCGGCTGCGTGCCTCCTGGAACGTGCTGGAAACCGCCAACAAGGGCCTGTTCTGCCAGCTCATCACTGTGCCGCTGTTCAAGGACCACAAGATACTCACGCAGGTCGCCGGTCACGGCAGCCACACCATCAAGCTGCTGCCGCCGCTCACGATCACCGAGGAAGACTGCAGCTGGATCGAGAAGGCGTTCGACGACGTCATCGCCGGCAGCCATAAGGTCCCCGGCGCGATCTGGTCGCTCGGCAAGACGCTGGTGGACAACGCGGTGCGGCGGTCGGCCTGAAGCCGATTGCTTAGGCTGCCTCGTCCGCGGCCTTACCTGGCGAACTCACGTACGGCTTCCACCACGGCCGACGGCGCTTCCTGCGCGACACAGTGGCCGGCATTCTCGAAAACCAGCGTGGTCACGCCCGGAATCAGCGAGACCGCGCGTCGCGCCATCTCCTTGTAGATCGGGTCCGACTTCGCCGCTGTCGTGACGCGCACCGGGCATTCGATCTCGGCGAGCGTGGCAAACGGATTGCCGCGGGCATCGCCAACGTAAACCTGCTCCATCACTTCGTAGATGGGACGCAGGATTGCGGCTTCGATCTCGGGCGCGCAGCAGAGCCGTACGCGGCCAGTGTCGAGCAGCGCGAAGCCGTGCCGTACGTACGCGCGTAGCGACGTCTCCGTCCAATCTGCAAACGCTGGCGCGGCGCGGTAGCGCGCGAACGCGGCGTCGGCGCTGTCGAATTCGGCTCGCCGGCGCAGCGTGCCCTGCACGCGGGCGAGTGATGCCTCGCTCAATCCGCCGGAGCGCGCCGCGCCAGGATCCATGGCCGTCGGCTCCATTACGAACAGGCGCGTGAAGCATCCGGGCAGCATCTTTGCTGCAAGCAGCAGGTCGGTCGCGCCCGCGCTATGGCCGATGCCGTAGATGTCGCGAAGATCGAGCGCATCGACCACCCGGCAGACGTCGTCGGCGTAATCAAGGAAATGATAGGCGCCGGGCTTGTGACTTGCGCCATGACCGCGGCGGTCGAGGGCATAGACGGTGTAGGTCGATGCGAGCTCGCGCGCGACCTCGTCCCATACGTCGGCGACGAAGCCGGTGCCATGTACGAGCAGGGCAGGCGGCCTGCCACTCTCGCCCCATTGCAACATGGCGATCTCTGCGTCGGCGGGGCCGATTGAAAAGCGCTGGATGATCATGTGAGGTGGGATGCTACTTCGCATCCTCCAAAATCATCGTGCTGCCCTTCTCCGCGATCATCGCCGTCGGTGTGTTCGTATTGCCCGAGGTGATGGTGGGCATGATCGAGGCGTCGACGATGCGCAGGCCGTCGAGGCCGTAGAAGCGCAACCGCTCGTCCACCACCGCCATCGGATCGTTGGCCGCGCCCATCTTCGCCGTGCCGACGGGATGGAAGATGGTGGTGCCGATGTCGCCCGCGGCCTTCGCGAGAGAAGCATCGTCGTCGCCGACTGTGGGGCCGGGGAGATATTCGACGGGGCGGTATTTTGCCAGCGCCTTCTGCTGCATCAGGCGTCGCGTGGTGCGGATGGCGTCGGCGCCGACCTGGCGGTCGTCGTCGGTCGACAGGTAGTTCGGCGCAATGATCGGCTTCTCGTCCGGCGTTGCCGAGCGCAGCCGCACGGTGCCGCGCGAGGTCGGCTGCAGATTGCAGGCGCTCACGGTGATGGCGGGGAAGCGGTGCAGGGGATCGCCGAACTTGTCGAGCGACAGCGGCTGCACGTGGAACTGGATGTTGGCCCGTGCGCGTGTCGCATCCGAGCGCGTGAAGATGCCGAGCTGTGACGGCGCCATAGTGAGAGGACCGCGGCGGCGAAAGGCATAGTCGACGCCCATCAGGCCGCGGCGGAACAGGTTGTAATAGGTCTCGTTCAGCGTGCGTACGCCCTCGACCTTATAGATCGCGCGCTGCTGGAGATGGTCCTGGAGATTGCGGCCCACACCGGGCTTGTCCATCACGATATCGATGCCGAGCGGCGACAGCCAGTCGGCCGGGCCGATGCCGGAGCGATGCAGCACCTGCACCGAGCCGATCGAGCCGGCCGAGAGGATGACTTCGCGCTTTGCGCGCGCCTCGATGATCTCACCGTTCTGGATGAAGCGCACGCCGATTGCGCGTCCCTGCTCGATGATCAGGCGGTCGACCAGCACGTGCTTCTCGAGCCGCAGATTGGGACGGTTCAGTGCCGGCTTGAGGAAGCCGCGTGCCGACGACCAGCGCCGGCCGCGCTTCTGGTTGACGTGGAAATAGCTGGTACCCTCGTTGTCGCCGGTGTTGAAATCCGGGATGCGCTTGATGCCCATCTCCTCGGCGGCGTCGCCGATGGCGTCGAGAATGGCCCAGGACAGCCGCGGCGCTTCGATGCGCCAGCCGCCCCCAGTGCCGTGATGCTCGCTGGCGCCGAGGAAGTGGTCTTCGAGCCGCTTGAACAGCGGCAGCACGTCGTCATAACCCCAGCCGGTCATGCCGAGCTGGCGCCAGTGATCGTAATCGGCAGCCTGTCCGCGCATCGAGATCATGGCGTTGATCGCCGAGCAGCCGCCAATCACCTTGCCGCGGGGATAGGCGAGCGCGCGGCCGTTCAGGCCCGGCTCGGGCTCGGTCTTGAACATCCAGTCGGAGCGCGGATTGCCGATCGCGAAGAGATAGCCGACGGGAATGTGGAACCAGATCCAATTGTCGTCGCCGCCGGCTTCGAGGACGAGGACGCGGTTGTTGCGATCGGCCGACAGCCGATTCGCGACGATGCAGCCCGCCGTACCGGCCCCGACGACAATGTAGTCAAATTCACCTTCGAGCCGCCTTGGCATTCTGCTTCCACCCGGATGGTCACTCAACGTTCCATCCTATTAGGCAGACGCAGCTGATCGGGACAAGCCCGGCCATGCCTGCGCGTCAGGGCTAGGTCCCGATCCCCAGCCGTTGGGTGGACCGGCGCTTGCATGGTAGACAGTCCTGCATTCCAACGAAGCTCGAGATCTTCCATGCCCATCGTGAACCGCGTCGCCGACCTCCAACCCGATATTCAGGCCTGGCGCCGGGACATCCATCAGCATCCGGAGTTGCTGTACGATGTTCATCGCACCGCAGCATTCGTTGCGGACCGGCTGCGCGAGTTCGGATGCGATGAGGTCGTCACCGGTCTGGGCCAGACCGGCGTGGTCGGTGTGATCAAGGGCAGCAAGCCGGCCGGCGAAGGACTCAAGGTGATCGGCATGCGCGCCGACATGGACGCGCTGCCGGTCGAGGAGCAGACCAACCTGCCTTACGCGTCCAAAAATCCCGGCAAGATGCATGCCTGCGGACATGACGGCCATACCGCGATGCTGCTGGGGGCGGCGCGCTATCTCGCCGAGACCCGCAACTTCGCCGGCGATGCCGTGGTGATCTTCCAGCCCGCTGAAGAGGGCGGCGCCGGCGGCGCGGCGATGGTCAACGACGGCCTGATGGAGCGCTTCGGCATCGAGCAGGTCTACGGCATGCACAATGGCCCGGGCATCCCGGTCGGCTCGTTCGCGATCCGGCCGGGTCCGATCATGGCGGCGACCGACGAGGTCGACATCATAATCGAGGGCCTCGGCGGCCATGCCGCGCGTCCGCACAAATGCATCGATTCCGTGCTGGTCGGCGCACAGGTGATCACCGCCTTGCAATCGATCGTCGCGCGCAGCGTCGATCCGCTGGAATCGGCGGTGATCTCGATCTGCGAATTCCACGCCGGCAACGCCCGCAACGTCATTCCGCAGACGGCAACGCTGAGGGGCACCATCCGCACGCTGTCGCCGGAGGTGCGCAAGCTGGTCGAGAAGCGCGTGCATGAGGTGGTCGCAGGTGTGGCGCAGATCACGGGCGCCAAGATCGATCTGCGCTACAAGCGCAATTATCCCGTGGTGAACAACCACGCCGCCGAGACCGAGGTGGCGCGGCGCATTGCGATGCAAGTCGCGGGCGAGAGCAATGTGCACGAGATGTCGCCGCTGATGGGCGGCGAAGATTTCGCCTACATGCTGGAAGCGCGCCCCGGCGCCTTCATCTTCTGCGGCAATGGCGACAGCGCCGGCCTGCATCACCCCGCCTATAATTTCGATGACGAGGCGATCGTGTTTGGCACGTCGTACTGGGTCAAGCTGGTCGAGGAGCAGCTCGCGGCGTCGTAGGACCGAAGCCGAAGCACAAAAGAAAAGGGCCCGTGCATCGCACGGGCCCTTCGTCTCTGGGGCAGACGCTTTAGAAGATCCGCGAGAAGATCACGTAGAGCGTGGCCGACAGCATGATTGCGCAGGGCAGCGTCAGCACCCAGGCCATCAGCAGGTTGCGGATCGTCGCCCATTGCAGGCCTGAGCCGTTCGCAGCCATGGTGCCGGCGACGCCGGACGACAGCACGTGGGTGGTCGAGACCGGCAGGCCGAACACGTCGGCGGCGCCGATCGTGCCGGCGGCGACGAGCTCGGCCGAGGCGCCTTGCGCGTAAGTGAGGTGGCTCTTGCCGATCTTCTCGCCGACGGTGATGACGATGCGCTTCCAGCCAACCATGGTGCCGAGGCCGAGCGCGATGGCGACCGCGATCTTCACCCAGGTCGGGATGAACTTCGTGGCGGCGTCGAGCGAGCCCTTGTAGGCGTTCAGGGTCGCGATCTCCTCCTTGTTGAGATCGTTCTCCTTGTCCTTCATCAGGAAACGGATCGCTTCCGACGTCATGTACATGTCGTTGCGGGTGTTGCCGACGGCTTCCGCCGGCACCTTGTTCAACGTGCCATATCTGGCGACCTGATCGCCGACGTCCTTCACCAGCACCGCGAGCGAGGGATAGGTGCCCTCGCTGATGTGACGCACCGTGATGTATTGCGTCACGGCGGGACGGGGATCGCCGATGATGCTGTGGCCGGCGCCCTTGGCCGAGATCACCTTGGAGGCGGCCTCCGAGGTCTTCTGGAATTGTGCCACTTGGGATTCCGGCAGCGCGCGGTTGAGCGCGTAGGCCGTCGGCACGGTGCCGATCAGGATCAGCATGATCAGGCCCATGCCCTTCTGGCCGTCATTGGAGCCGTGCGCGAAGCTGACGCCGGTGCAGGTCGCGATCAGCAGGCCGCGGATCCAGAGCGGCGGCGGCGTGTTGCCTTCGGGCGCTGCATAGAGCGCCGGGTTGCGCACGATGAACTTGAGCAGCAGCAACAGCGTGGCGGCACAGGAAGCCGAACAGCGGCGACAGCAGCAGCGCGTAGCCGATCTCGGTCGCCTTGGTCCAGTCCACGCCCGAGGTGCCGTCGCGGCCGCGCATGACGGCGTTGGCGACGCCGACGCCGATGATCGAGCCGATCAGCGTGTGCGAGGAGGAGGCGGGCAGGCCGAAGAACCAGGTGCCGAGATTCCACAGGATCGCGGCGATCAGCAGCGCGAACACCATGGCGAAACCGGCGCTGGAGCCGACCTGGAGGATCAGCTCGACCGGCAACAGCGAGACGATGCCGAAGGCGACCGCGCCGGAGGACAAGAGCACGCCGAGGAAATTGAAGAAGCCAGACCACATCACCGCGAATTCGGCCGGCAGCGAATGGGTGTAGATCACGGTCGCCACCGCGTTTGCGGTGTCGTGGAAGCCGTTGACGAACTCGAAGCCGAGCGCAATCAGCAGCGCAACGAACAGCAGGATGTAGGGCAGGTAGGTCGTCACCCGCACGCCGGTCGCATTGATATCGGCATAGATGCTGTAGGCGACGAACAGCAGGCCCGCGGCGAGGATGCCGAAGAACAGGATCATCGTCAGCGGATTGAAGCCCTTGTCGAGATTGGGCCGGGAAGCCGGCTGAACCGGCGTCGGATCGCCTACCGCACGGTCGAATGCAACATCTGTCATGTCAGGACGCCCCTTAACTTTCAATTAAGGGTATTGTCCGTGATGGATTTGAAGGCCGGATGACAACCAGGGCGTGAAGGGGTGTTCCTGCCGGTGTTCAGGCCGCCCGTGCAGCCTTCTTTTGCAAGCTGGCCGCGATCTTCAAGTCTTCGACGAAACGCCGATATTCCAGTACCTTGGCCTCCGGATCGGGTAGCCGCAGTAGATAGGACGGGTGCACCGTCACCAAAGCCTTGCGTCCGTCGGGTAGGTCGATGAGCCGGCCGCGGGTCTTGCCGATGGGCGTGATCTTTCCGAACACGCTTTGCGCGGCAGTGGCCCCCATCGCGACGATGAGATCGGGCTGGATTGCCGAAACTTCCCGTTCATACCATTGGCGGCACGCCCGGATCTCCGGCGTGTTCGGCTTCTGGTGCAGGCGGATCTTTCCGCGCGGCACGAATTTGAAGTGTTTGACGGCGTTGGTGACATAGACCTTCTTGCGGTCGACGCCGGCTTCCTCCAATGCGCGGTCCAGCATCTGGCCGGCAGGGCCGACGAAGGGATGGCCGGCGAGGTCCTCCTTGTCGCCGGGCTGCTCGCCGACCAGCATGATGTTGGCGGATCTCGGGCCCTCGCCGAACACGGTCTGGGTCGCGTCCTTGTAGAGGTGACAAGCGCGGCAATGCGCGGCTTCCTCGCGGAGGGCTTCGAGGTCGTTGCTGGCAGTCTTGCGTATCATCGGAGCCTCCGGCCGCTTTTGAGGCTTGTGCGGATCGGTTGCGGCATTGGCGATCATGGCGCCGGTCATGCGCTCGGCGTCCTCGATCAGAGGCTTAATGATCGAGGCCTCGGGCAGGTTCCTCCAGTATTTCTTCGGCATCTCGGCCTGCATCGCCTTCACCTTGAGCCGGGCCGGATTGAAGATGCTGGCGTAATAGCGCCGCCAGGTTTCCTCCAGCCGGTCTTCGCTGGGCGCCTCGCTCTTGCTGACGCCCGGCGTGAACGAGAGCCCGTGGCCGTCCCAATGCGCGCAGAGGTCCGGCGTCAGGATCGACCAGGGCATGTCGGCGAAGCGCTTGGCGAAGAACGGCGCGGCGAGTTCGACGATATGATGCTCCGGCTCGAACCAGGCGACGTAATGCGCCTGGCGTTCCCTGCCGATTTCGCGAAAGCGCACGAAGGCATGCATCTTGTGCTCGTCGCGATGAACCGCCTTCGCCATGGCCGTGACCTGCGCGACGTCGGGGTCGATCGCGACATCGATGAGATCGTGATTGTCCTTCAACCGGAACAGCAGGCGATAGAGGATCGCAAAGCGCTCGCCGTCGCGATGCAGGATCGCGGCCTTGGCGAGCTCGACGAATTTTGCCGGGACGCTGAAGGTGCCATCATTCACTTCGAGTATCGGAGAGGACGAGGGCGGTGCGAACAAATCCGCTTCGCCGCCCTGCACGGCCCAGGTGACGTCGCGCGGCTCGACATGATGCAGCACGAGCGTGCGCGCAGCTTTGCGCCAGCCGTCGAAATCGGTTTCGGTGTCCAGGGTGATGTACTGCATCAGAAGCCAAACCCCAATTGTGTTGCCTTCGGCTTGAACCGTTCGATCAGCCCGACAGCATCGAGCCGATGCGGCGTCGGCCGATGATCGCTGAGGACGATGAACGGCATCGCCTTGTTCCGGGGGACATGCAGCCGCGCGAGATCGGCGAGACGGATCGTGGTCGTGCGCCGCGTTGCGATGATGCGTTCGACGGTCTTGGTGCCGAAGCCCGGCACGCGCAGCAATTCCTCGCGGCTGGCGCGGTTGACGTCGAGCGGGAAGCGGTCGCGGTGGCGCAAGGCCCAGGCGAGCTTCGGATCGATGTCGAGCGGCAGCATCGCGCTGTCGTCGACGATCTCCGCAACGTCGAAGCCGTAGAACCGCATCAGCCAGTCGGCCTGGTAGAGCCGATGCTCGCGCAGCAAGGGCGGTTGGACCAGAGGCAAAGCGCGGCTCGCATCGGGGATCGGGCTGAACGCGGAGTAATAGACACGCCGCAGCCGGTAGGCGCCGTAGAGATTGGCGCTGGTGTGGAGAATGGTCTGATCGGAGGCTGCGTCGGCACCGACGATCATCTGCGTGCTTTGTCCGGCGGGCGCGAAGCGCTGCGGCTTTGCTTTCGTTTTCGCGTTGCGGTCTTCCTCGGCCTCGTCGAGCTTCAGCCGCAGCCGGCCCATGGTGCGGCGGATCGCGCGCACGTCCTTCTCCGGCGCGAATTGCTGCAGGCTCGTCTCCTCGGGCATCTCGATGTTGATGGAGAGACGGTCGGCATATTTGCCGGCCTCCGCGATCAGCGCATCGTCGGCCTCCGGAATGGTCTTCAAATGAATGTAGCCGCGGAAGTGATGCTCCTCGCGCAGCTTTCGCGCGACGCTGACCACTTGCTCCATCGTGTAATCAGGGCTGCGGATGATGCCGGAGGAGAGGAACAGGCCCTCGATGTAGTTGCGCCGGTAGAAGTCGAGCGTGAGCTTGACCAATTCATCGACGGTGAAGCGGGCGCGCGGAACGTTGGAGGAGGCGCGGTTGACGCAATAGAGGCAGTCGTAGTTGCAGGCATTGGTCAGCAGCACCTTGAGCAGCGAGATGCAGCGTCCGTCCGGCGCGTAGGAATGGCAGATGCCCATGCCGGGCGCGGTCGAGCCCATGCCCTTGCCGTCGCTGGAATCCCGCTTCTCGGTGCCGCTGGAGGCACAGGACGCGTCGTACTTGGCGGCGTCTGCCAGGATTTCCAGCTTGCGTTGTACGTCCATATCGGAATCCCTTTGATTCAACTCACGAATCCAAAAGCGCGGCAATTCGATTGACTCTCTGCGCGCCGTTAGCTTTATATTAGAACATATCATGAACAAATGAGCCAGCCGTAGGTTCTTCTTTTGGAGATCACGGCATCAAATTCCTGAGGAGCGGCGAGCATGAGCGGCGCACGTATGAGCGCGCTTGCGACCTTGCGCGGCCAGATCGAGCGCATCGAGACGGCGGAGGTCGTGCATCAGTATGATCGCGTCGCGCTCGGCCATGGTGAGGCCGACCGCGTGCTGAAGGGCGGGCTCGCGCGTGCGGCGGTCCATGAGGTGTTTTGCGAGGGGCGTCAGGGCGCCGCTGCAACGGGGTTCGTCAGCGGGCTTGCAGGCCGCGTGACGGCCCGCAAACCGCTGCTGTGGGTGCGGCAGGATTTTTCTGAAATCGAAACCGGCGCGCTGTCGATGAGCGGGCTGGCCGAGCTTGGCCTCGATCCGCGCCGCGTGGTGATGGTGCGTGCCGCCGATGTCGAGAGTGCGCTGCGCACCTCGGCCGACGCGCTCGCCTGCGATGCGCTCGGCGCCGTCGTGCTCGAGCTCTGGGGCGAGACCAGGCAGTTCGATCTGGTGGCGAGCCGCAAGCTGACGCTCACCGCGCAATCTTCCGGCGTCACCGGGCTCTTGCTGCGCATGGCCGCGCAGCCGCTGCCGTCAACCGCGGAGACCCGATGGATGCTGCGCGCGGCGCATTCGCCGCCGGGGGCGGCCTCAATGCCTGCGGCTTGGAGTGCCTGGGGTGCACCGCGCTTCGATGCCGAACTTTTGCGCAATCGTCATGGCCCCTGCGGCCGGTGGATCATGGAATGGAATTGTGATGAGTGCCAGTTCAGTGAACCGTCGACGTATTCTCAGCCTGTGGCTGCCGCGCCTGCCCATCGACCGGATACAGCGGTTCCTTGGCAGCGCCGGGCTGGGTAAAACCAATCATGCGCCCAGCATCGTCGTCATCAAGGACAACAATGCACTGGTGATCCATGCGCTGGACGAGGCCGCCGAACGCCTCGGCCTCTACATCGGCCAGCCGCTGGCCAATGCGCGGGCGATGTGCCCGGATCTGCGTGTGTTCGACGCCGACACCGTCGCCGACGCGAAGACGCTCAGCGACATCGCCGATTGGTGCGACCGCTTCACGCCGCTGGTGGCGCTCGATCCGCCACATGGGCTGTTTCTGGACATCACAGGCTGCGCGCATCTGTTCGGCGGCGAGGCCGCGTTGTTGCGAACGCTGGTCCGTGCCTTGGCCCGGCAGGGTTTTGTCGTCAGCGCGGCGATCGCCGGCACCTCGGTCTGTGCGCGCACGCTGACGCGGCAGGCCACGGGCACCATCGTGGCCGATGGCGAGGAGGCGGAGGCGATCAGCCGACTTCCGATCTCCGCGCTCGGCGCAGGCGAGGCCGTCACCACCGGCCTGCGCCGCGCCGGCCTGAAGACCATCGGCGATGTCGCCTCGCGTAGCGCCCACGAGATCACGGCGCGGTTCGGCGCGCGCTTCGCCACGTTGCTCGCGCATGCGCTGGGGCAGGGCGATGCGCCGATCAATCCGCGTAAACCGCTGCCCGATTATATCGTCGAGAAGCGCTTCGCCGAGCCGATTGCGACCGACACCATGATCGCGATGACGCTGTCGCGGCTGGCCGACACGCTTGTTACGTCGATGGAGAGGCAGGGCAAGGGCGCGCGGCGCCTGGAGGCCGCGTTCTTCCGCACCGACGGTGTGGTGCGTACGATCATGGTCGAGACCGGGCGGCCGGTGACGAAAAGCGCGGTGATCGACCGCCTGTTCCGCGAACGGTTGGATGCGCTCGCCGATCCCCTCGATCCCGGTTTCGGCTTCGACATGGTGCGGCTGTCGGCGAGCCGCACCGAGATCGTGGTGCAGGAGCAACGCGATCTCGACGCTCATGTCCACGACAATGACGAGCTTGCCGCGTTGATCGACCGCATCGCCGCGCGCATCGGGGGAAAACGCGTCGTCGTGCACCTGCCTGAGGATACCCATATTCCCGAATGCGCGGTGCTGGCCGCGCCGGCGCAGCATCATCTCGCCGCTGCCATGCAGGCAGAATGGCCGGCGCGGGCCGAAAGCGAGCCGCCGCTGCGCCCGTTGCGGCTGTTCGACAAGCCGGAACCGGTCACGGTGCCGTTTGCGACCGTGCCCGACGGTCCGCCTCATCAATTCACCTGGCGCCGTGCAAAACATGCGGTGGTGCGGGTGGAAGGACCGGAGCGCATCGCCATGGAATGGTGGCGGCAGGACGGCAAGCAGCTGACGCGGGATTATTTCCGCATCGAGGATGCCGAGGGCCTGCGCTTCTGGATATTTCGGGACGGTCTCTACGAGGGCGAGGTGTTCGACGCCGACGGCAAGCCTGCTCCGCCGAACTGGTACGTGCACGGACTCTTCGCATGACCACGCCCGCCTATGCCGAGATCGGCATCACCACCAATTTCTCCTTCCTGCGCGGCGGTTCGGATCCGCGCGCTTATGTTCATCAGGCCAGCATCCTCGGCATTCCCGTGATCGGTATCGCCGATCACAACACGCTCGCCGGCGTGGTGCGCGCCTACAAGGAGCTCGACAATGACAAGGTGCTGCACAAGCCGAAACTCCTGATCGGCGCGCGTATCGTCTTCATCGACGGCACGCCCGATATCCTGGTCTATCCGCGCGACCGTGCGGCCTATGGCCGGCTGTGTCAGCTCCTCACCAAGGGCAAGCGAGAGGACGACATCACGCGGATCGAGAAAGGCGAGTGCCGTCTCACCTTTGCCGATCTGCTGGAATTTGCGGAAGGACAGCTCCTGGTCCTGACGCTGCCGCATCGCTTCGACCCCGCCCAAGCGCTGGATGTTCTCGCAAAGCTCAGGGGCAGCCGCGCGGCGGGCGTGTGGCTGGCGGCGAGCCTGGTCTATCGCGGCGACGACCGGCGCCGTCTGGCGCGACTCGATGATCTCGCGATGCAGGCAAAGGTCCCGCTGCTTGCGACCAACGAGGTGCTCTATCACCATCCCGCGCGCCGTCCTCTCCAGGACGTGCTGACCTGCATCCGGGAAAAGACCACGATCGAGGCCATCGGGCGGAAGCTCGAAGCCAATGCGGAGCGCTTTCTGAAGACGCCGCAGGAAATGACCCGGCTGTTCCGCGATTTCCCCGAGGCAGTCGCGGAGACCATGCGCTTTGCGGACAAGATCGATTTCTCGCTCGATCAGCTCAAATACCAATATCCGGACGAGCCGGTGCCGCCGGGCAAGACCGCGCAAGGGCATCTGGAGGATCTGACCTGGGCAGGTGTCGACAAATATTTCGGCGGCATCGGCAACATCGACGCCAAGCTGCGCGCGACGCTGAAGAAGGAGCTCGCGCTGATCGCCGAGCTGAAATACGCGCATTACTTCCTCACCGTACACGACATCGTTCAATACGCGCGCAGCCAGAACATCCTGTGCCAGGGGCGGGGATCGGCGGCGAACTCGGCCGTGTGCTACGTGCTCGGCGTCACCTCGGTCGATCCGACCAAGGTCGATCTGCTGTTCGAGCGCTTCATCTCCAAGGAGCGGCTGGAGCCGCCCGACATCGATGTCGATTTCGAGCATTCGCGGCGCGAGGAGGTGATGCAATATGTCTATCGCCGCTATGGCCGCCATCGCGCCGCGATCATCGCCACCGTCATCCATTACCGTCCGCGCAGCGCCATCCGCGACGTCGGCAAGGCGCTGGGCCTGACCGAGGACGTCACCGCCGCGCTCGCCGACACCGTCTGGGGCAGCTGGGGCAAGGGCCTCAACGATATGCAGGTCAGGCAGGCCGGGCTCGATCCCAAAAATCCCATGATCAATCTCGCGGTCGAGCTTGCAACCGAGCTGATCGAATTCCCGCGCCATCTCTCCCAGCATGTCGGCGGCTATGTGCTGACGCAGGACCGGCTCGACACCTATGTGCCGATCGGCAACGCCGCGATGGACGACCGCACCTTCATCGAATGGGACAAGGATGACGTCGATGCGCTGAATATGATGAAGGTCGACGTGCTCGCGCTGGGCATGCTGACCTGCATCAGGAAGTGTTTCGATCTGATCGATCAGCACAAAGGTGAGCGTTTGGTGCTTGCGAGCGTCCCGCAAGACGATCCCAGAGTTTACGACATGCTGTGTCAGGGAGAATCCCTCGGGGTGTTTCAGGTCGAGAGCCGCGCCCAGATGAACATGCTGCCGCGCCTGAAGCCGAGGACGTTCTATGATCTCGTCATCGAAGTCGCGATCGTACGCCCGGGTCCGATCCAGGGCGACATGGTGCATCCGTATTTGCGGCGGCGGAACGGGCTGGAAAAAGTGAGCTATCCCTCGCCGTCGCCGGACCACGGCGACAAGGACGAGCTTTACAATGTGCTGCACAAGACGTTGGGCGTGCCTCTGTTCCAGGAGCAGGCGATGCGGATCGCGATTGAAGCCGCGCACTTCACTTCCGAGGAGGCCAACGGCCTGCGCCGCTCGATGGCGACTTTCCGCAATGTCGGCACCATCGGTCAGTACGAGGAGAAGCTGATCGGCAACATGGTCGCGCGCGGCTACGATGCCAATTTCGCCAGAAGCTGCTTTGACCAGATCAAGGGCTTTGGCTCCTACGGTTTTCCGGAGAGCCATGCCGCGAGCTTTGCGCAGCTCGTCTACATCTCCTCATGGTTGAAGCATTATCACCCCGACGCCTTCTGCTGCGGTCTGCTGAACTCGCAACCGATGGGCTTTTACGCACCCGCGCAGATCGTCGGCGATGCCCGCAAGAACGGCGTTGAGGTGCGCGATATCGACGTGTCCCATAGCTTTGCGCAAAACACGCTGGAAAATACGGACAAGGAATACTGTGCCGTGCGACTTGGTTTTCGACAGATCGACGGTTTTCACTGGCTCGATGAAGATGAGGAGAGGCTGAAGCGCTCTCAATCGTCATTCTCCATTGCGCAATTGCGCAATGTAGGCGCGCCACTTGGCGCGAGCCCGGAATCCATTCCGTCAGGCGTATGTGGCTCGATGGATTCCGGGTTCGCGCTTCGCGCGCCCCGGAATGACGATGTAGAGAAAGTTCAGGACTGGGCCGACCGCATCGTCGCCGCCCGCAACCGCCGTCCCTTCACTTCGCTTGAAGATTTCGCCCGCGACACCGGCCTGCCCAAACGCGCACTGATCCTGCTGGCGGATGCCGACGCGTTCCGCTCGCTCGGGCTCGACCGCCGCGAGGCACTGTGGCAAGTGCGTCGGCTGCCCGACGACGTGCCGCTGCCGCTGTTCGAGGCGGCGACCGCGCGCGAGCAGCCGGACGAAGGCGCCAAACCATTGCCGGTGATGCCGCGCGCCGAGCAGGTCGTCGCCGACTACCAGACTATCCGCCTGTCGCTGAAGGGACATCCGATGGAGTTCTTGCGCGAGATGTTCTCGCGCGAGCGCGTCGTCGCCTGCAAGGATATCAGCCATGAGAACGAGCGGCGCCGCGTCCGCTGCGCCGGTGTGGTCCTGGTGCGGCAGCGACCCGGCAGCGCCAGCGGCGTGGTGTTCATGACGCTGGAGGACGAGACCGGCATCGCCAATGTCGTGGTCTGGCCCAAGATCATGGAGCAGTACCGGAAAGAAGTGATGGGCGCGCGCCTCATCCTGGTCGAAGGCTACATCCAGAGCAGCCCCGAAAAAGTGACGCATCTGATCGCCCAGCGCATGATCGACCGCTCGCATGATTTGGTCGGCCTCGCGGGCGATGCCTTAAGCCGCAAGCATCCGGTGCCCGCCGGCGCCACGGTGGTCGAGCCGCTCAACGAAGACCCCCGCGCCCTCGCGGACATGCCGGCGCAGAAAGTCCGTCATCCCCGCAACGTCCGCATCCTGCCGCCGTCGCGGGATTTTCATTGAGTGAGTAGCGGAGCGCCGCAGTGAATTTGTTTGCAACGACGGCGCGCCTCATTCTCGGTCGTCATGCCCGGGCTTGACCCGGGCATCCACGTCCTTCAGCGAGCTCAGCAGCGCGTGGATGGCCGGGACAAGCCCGCCATGACGGAGGAGAGAGCTCGGCAAGCCAGTTCCCTCAAAAATTCACCCGGTTCGAGATCGCGCCATCCACGACGAGATTGGACCCGGTCGTGAATCCCGACACCGGGCTCGCCAGGAACACGGCCGCGCTTGCGATTTCCTGCGGCGTCGCCATGCGGCCGGTCGGGTTGCGGCTCATCGCGTCCTTGTAACGATCCGGCATGTTCTTCTCGATCATCTCCCAGACGCCGCCCTTGAAATAGACGGTACCGGGCGAGACCACGTTGACGCGGATTTTCTTCTTCGCATATTGCCGCGCAAGCCCCTTGGCCATGTGAATCAGCGCAGCCTTGATCGGACCGTAGGAGCTGGCGGTGTCCGCCTGCGCTGCCGAGATCGACGAGATGATCACGAAGGCGGCGTCGCCGCTTCTGGCGCCGCTTGCTTCGAGGAACGGCCGGGCAGCCTCGAACGCATGCACCGCGCCGAGCACGTCGAGCCGAAAATTCTGCTCCCACGATGCAGGGTCGCCGCCCTGCGCCATCGCGCCGGCATTGGAGAACAACAGGTCGAGGCCGCCGAGCTCCTTTGCCGCGCCTTCGATCCAGCTTTTAAGCGCCGCGCCATCGGTGACGTCGACCGTGCCGCCGGTGGCGTTGACACCGCTCGCCTTCAATTCAGCCACGGTCGCCGCAACCTGATCGGCGTTGCGCGCGCACACCGCGACATTGGCGCCTTCGCCGGCCAGCGTCGCCGCGATCGCCCGCCCGATGCCGCGCGTGCCGCCGAGCACGATGGAATTCTTTCCTCTGAGACCGAGATCCATTGTCTGGTTTTCCTTGTTGTTGAGCGCAGGAAGTTTAGCTGTTTCAGGCGACGCGCAGAAGCCTCCGCGTCGTCATTGCGAGCCAACGGGTCCGCGCGAAGCGCGGCCCGATGACAGGCTCCGCGAAGCAATCCAGAGATGCATCCGCGGAAGCAGTCTGGATTGCTTCGTCGCAAGGGCTCCTCGCAATGACGTCGAGAGAGAGGCACGCAATCCTCACTCCGGTGCCGCCCCTACCGGCGGGCCGCCGGGCGGGCGGTGCAGGTAGGTCAGTGAGACGTAGGCGCCGGCCCAGGAGCCGATCGCCGCGAAAGCGACATAGAAGGGATTGTCGGTGTAGCTGATCACCGCATAGGAGGACAGCATGTACCAGACCGCGCTCCAGTTCGCCGCCGGGATGCGCTTGCGCGCAATCACGGCCGAGGTGAACATGACATAGACCGCGTCGGTGGCCGCTGTTGCGATGAAAACGGCGCCCGCGGTGAGGGGATCGATGGCGGCCATTGCAATCCTTTCTGTGATCGTGGGAAGGTGAAAATTAGAGCATGATCCGGAAGAGTCTGCAGTGGTTTTCGGAGTACCATGCGCATCCGAGCGGGAGAGAAGCGGTCATGCAAAGCCCGGCGGACATTCTCAAGGACATCTGGACCTCCGTCGCCGGGGATCCGGCTGCACTCGACCGCGTGCGGCTGACGGGCGAGGAGCCGCAGATCCCGTCCTCGTTTCGCGTCGCGGTCGCCGGGCAGACCACGATCGCGGCCGCAGGCCTCGCTGCCGCCGAAATCTGGCGAGTGCGCAGCGGCGAGGTGCAGGACGTCTCCGTCGACATCCGCCACGCTGTCGCCGAATGCCGTTCGGAGCGATACCTCCGCCTCGACGACAAGCCGCCGCCGCCGGCCTGGGATGCCATCGCCGGCGTCTACAGGACGGGCGATGGCCGCTTCGTGCGCTGCCACACCAACTTTGCGCATCATCGCGACGCCGTCTGCAAGGTGCTCGGCTGCGAGCCGGAGCGCGAGAAGGTGCAGGCGGCGCTGACGCGATGGAAGGGCGAGGATTTCGAGACTGCGGCTTACGCCACGGGCGGCGTCGTTGCCTTGATGCGCAACTACGACGAATGGTGCGCGTTGCCGCAAGAGCATGCGCTCGCGCAATTGCCGCTGATCTCGATCGAGAAGATCGGCGAGGCCGCGCCAAAACCGTGGCGGCGAAGATCATCGAACAACGACCGCCCGCTCGCAGGCCTTCGCGTGCTCGATCTCTCACGCGTCATCGCTGGTCCCGTCGCGGGCCGAACGCTCGCCGCGCACGGCGCAGACGTGCTGCTGGTATCAGGCCCCGAGCTGCCCGCGATTGACTGGCTCACCATCGACACTGGCCGCGGCAAGCGTACGACCTTCATCGAGCTGAAGAGCGAGGCGGGCAGGGCGCAGCTACGTGCGTTATTGCAGGACGCCGACATCTTCTCGCAAGGCTATCGCCCGCGCGCACTTGCGGCTCTCGGCTTCGCGCCCGAGGACGCCGCGAAAATCAATCCAGGCATCGTCTATGTCACCCTGTCGGCTTATGGCCATGCCGGCCCCTGGGCGGAGCGGCGCGGCTTCGACTCGCTGGTGCAGACCACCACGGGCTTCAACCATGCCGAAGGACAGGCTGCCGGCATCGACGGTCCCAAGGAATTGCCGGCGCAGATGCTCGATCACGCCACGGGCTATCTGATGGCGTTCGGCGCCATGATGGCCAAGGCGCGTCAGGCCCGCGAAGGCGGCAGCTGGCACGTGCGCGTATCGCTGGCGCAGACGGGGCGGTGGTTGTGGAATCTCGGTCGGTTCGACGGCGGGCTGAACACCCCGGATCTTACGAGCGAGGCCGTACATGCTGCGTTCATCGAACGCATGTCATCTGGCTTCGGTATGTTGAAGGCGGTGCGCCATTCGGCGCTGCTGTCGACGACGCCGGCGCAATGGAGCCGTCCGGCGATGCCGCTCGGCAGTCATCCGCCACAGTGGCCGTCGCGAAGCTGACATGAAGCTGACAAGTCGAAAACTTTTAGCGCGAACGGCGAGGTGTCCTGCGTTTTTTAGGTTGTTTGAAATCAGAATTCGGCACTATTAGCGCGACCGATGAGGCAGTCATTTGCCGAGATCGTCGCAGAAACGACCGGGCTCAATGGTGGTTGAAAATACCAAGCGATTGCAGGTGTTTACAAAACGACGGATGATCGCTTCCGTAGTTTTACTGGCTGTTGCCGGTGCCGCTGCCTACGGCTTCCCATATTCGGGAGCGAAGCCGAAGAAGCATTCCGAGATTTCGAGCCAGTCGCGGAAGAATGCGCAGACCTTCACGCCGACGCCGTCGGAATGGGCGACGCTGACGATCGAGCCGGTCAAGGCCAAGAGCTTCCGGGCCGAATATGTCACCGAAGGCAAGGTCGCGGTCGACGAAGACCGCTCGACGCCGGTGTTCTCGCCCTATGCGGGGCGGGTCACCAAGCTGCTCGCCAAGCCGGGCGAGATGTTGAAGCAAGGCCAACCGCTGTTCACCATCGAAGCCGCCGACACGGTGCAGGCCCAGAACGATTTCATCGCGGCGATGACGTCGCAGAACAAGGCGAGGTCGGCGCTCGAGCTTTCCGACATCCAGTTCAAGCGCGCCAAGGACCTCTATGAGGGCCATGCCATTCCGCTGAAGGATTATCAGCAGGCGGAGGCGACCCAGGTCCAGGCGCGAAACGACATGCGCTCCTCGGGAACGGCCCTTGAAGCCGCGCGCAACAAGCTGCGCATCCTCGGCTTCACCGACGAGACCATCTCTGCGTTTCAGGAGAAGGGCGTCATCAATCCGGAGATCACGATCTACTCGCCGATCTCGGGCACCGTCGTGCAGCGCAAGATTGGCCCCGGCCAGTATGTCAGCTCCGGCGCCAGCGATCCGGTCTTCGTGATCGGCGACCTCTCCACGGTCTGGCTCACCGCGTTCGTGCGCGAGAGCGATGCGGCAGCGATCTGCATTGGCCAGGACATCAGCGTCAACGTGATGGCGCTGCCCGGCCGGCCGCTGACCGCCAGGATCAACTATGTCGCCGCTGCGATCGATCCCAGCACCCGCCGCCTGCTGGTCCGGGCCACCATCGACAACAAGGAAGGCCTGCTCAAGCCGGAGATGTTCGCCAACGTCACGATCTATTCGGCCGGCGACCGTGCCGCGCCGGCGGTGCCGAAACAGGCTTTGATCTATGAAGCCGACAAGGTCCGCATCTGGGTCGCGCGGGACGACAAATCTGTCGAGCTGCGTCAGATCAAGACCGGCCTCATCAACGGCAACCTCGTCGAGGTCACCAGCAATCTGAATCCCGGCGAGCAGATCGTCACCAAAGGCAGCCTGTTCATCGACCGCGCGGCATCCGGCAGCTGATCGACGACCCAAGAAAATTGAAGACCTAAATGGATCGTCTCGTCGCTCTCGCCGTCAACCGGCGCTTTCTGATGGTCGGCATGTTCGTCGCCGTCTTTGTCGGCGGCCTGATCGCGTTTAACCAGCTCAACATCGAGGCCTATCCGGACCCGACCCCGCCGATGGTCGACATCGTGACGCAAAGTCCCGGCCTGTCGGCGGAAGAGATCGAACGCTACATCACGATCCCGATCGAGACCCAGGTCGCGGGTCTGAAGAACATCACGACGATCCGCACCATCTCTCTGTACGGCCTCTCCGACGTCAAAATCCAGTTCTCCTTCGCCTACACCTATGACGAGGCGCAGCAGCAGGTGTTGAACCGGCTGGCGCAGCTCGCGCCGTTGCCGGGCAACGTGCAGCCGCAGATCTCGCCACTCAGTCCGATCGGCGAAATCTTCCGCTATCGCCTGGTGGGACCGCCGAATTACAGCGTGCTCGACCTGAAGACCATCCAGGACTGGATCCTGCAGCGCCGCTTTCGCGCCGTGCCCGGCGTCATCGACGTCACCGGGTGGGGCGGCAGGAGCAAGACCTACGAGATCCAGGTCGACTTCAACAAGCTCGTTGCCAACGGCTTGACGCTGCCGCAACTGCTCCAGGCCGTCGGCAATTCCAACGTCAATGTCGGCGGCAACACCGTCGACATCGGCCAGCAATCGGCCGTGGTGCGCGGCGTTGGCCTGATCCGCTCGATCGACGATCTCGCCAACACCATGGTGGCGCAGACCGGCGGCAATCCGGTATTGGTGAAGGACGTCGCAACGGTCACGGTCGGTCAGAAGCCGCGTCTCGGCATCGCCGGTCTCGATGATGCCGACGACATCGTGCAGGGCATCGTCCTGATGCGCCGCGGCGAGCAGAGCACGCCCACCATCAAACGGGTCGAGCAACTCGTCCAGCAGATCAACAATTCGTCCATCCTGCCGCCCGGCGTACGCATCGAGCGCATCTACGACCGCAAGGACCTGATCGACCTCACCACCCACACCGTGCTGCACAACATGGTCGTCGGCATTCTGCTGATCGTGCTGCTGCAATGGATCTTCCTCGGCGATCTCCGCAGCGCATTGATCGTCGGCGCCACCATTCCGTTCGCGCTGTTCTTCGCGGTGATCATCCTGGTGCTGCGCGGGGAATCGGCCAATCTGCTGTCGGTCGGCGCGATCGATTTCGGCCTGATCGTGGACGGCACGGTCATCATGGTGGAGGCGATCTTCCGCCGCCTGACGCAGACGACGCCGATGTCGGATGCCGAGCAGATGTCGTCAGAGACGCTGTTCGGCATGAAGAGCCACGCCATCCTCAGCGCGGCCGCCGACGTCTCGCGATCGATCTTCTTCGCTGCGGCGATCATCATCGCGGCCTTCCTGCCGCTGTTCACGCTCTCCGGCGTCGAGGGCAACATCTTCGGGCCGATGGCCCGCACCTACGCCTATGCGTTGGCCGGCGGGCTGCTTGCGACGTTCACCGTCACGCCGGCGCTCTCCGCGATCATCCTGCCGGCACATGTCGAGGAGACCGAGACCCGGGTCATGCAATTCCTGCACCGGATCTATTCTCCGTTGCTGCATTGGGCGGTTGCCAATCGCAAGATCGTGCTCGGCGGCACCGTCGGCCTCGTGCTGCTGACGGTGGCGCTCAGCCGGCTGCTCGGCCTCGAATTCCTGCCGAAGCTGGAGGAGGGCAATCTCTGGATCCGCGCCACGCTGCCGCCGACCATCTCGCTTCAGGAAGGCAACACCTATGTCAACGAGATGCGCAAGATCATCCGCGCCCGGCCCGAGGTCGAGTCCGTCGTGTCGCAGCACGGTCGTCCCGACGACGGCACGGATGCAGCCGGCTTCTTCAATGCCGAGTTCTTCGCGCCGCTCAAGCCCGTGAGCCAGTGGCCCGGCACGCGCGACAAGGAAGAGCTGACCGCGGAGCTGCTCAAGCAGCTCGACGACCGCTTTCCCGGCGTCGAGTTCAACTTCTCGCAATATCTCCAGGACAACGTCTCCGAGGCCGTCTCGGGCGTGAAGGGCGAGAACTCGATCAAGCTGTTCGGCAGCGATCTCCAGGCGCTGACCGACACCGCAAACAAGATCAAGTCGGTGCTTGCGACCGTGCAGGGCGTCACCGACCTCGCGGTGTTCACCTCGCTCGGGCAGCCGACCATCCAGATCGACATCGACCGCGCCAAGGCCGCCCGCTATGGCCTTTCGCCCGGCGACATCAACGCCACCATCAAGGTCGCGGTCGGCGGTGATACTGCCGGCGATCTCTATGAGCCGGGCAGCGATCGCCACTTCCCGATCATCGTCCGCCTCGCGCCGGAATATCGCCGAAGCGCGGAGGCGATCCACAATTTGCGCATCGGCGCGCCCGGGCCGAACGGCACCGTCACGCAGATTCCCTTGAGCGAGGTCGCCAACATCAATCTGGTCTCCGGCGCCGCCTACATCTATCGCGAGCAGCAGGAGCGTTATCTGCCGATCAAGTTCTCGGTGCGCGAGCGCGATCTCGGCAGCGCGATCCGCGAGGCACAGCAGAAGATCGCCGAGCAGGTGCAGCTGCCGCCCGGCTCGCACATGGATTGGGTCGGCGAGTTCGGCAATCTCCAGGACGCGATCCGCCGGCTGTCGATCGTGGTGCCGATCTCGCTTGCGCTGATCGGCGTCCTGCTCTGGTTCAATTTCGGCTCGATGACCGATACGCTGCTGGCGATGAGCGTGATCCCGATGGCAATCTTCGGCGGCGTGCTGGGCCTGTTGATATCAGGCACGGCGTTCAGCGTCTCGGCGGCGATCGGCTTCATCGCGCTGTTCGGCATCGCCGTGATGGACGGCATCATCATCCTGTCCCAGTTCAACCAGCTCATCGAAGAAGGCATGGACCGCATGAGCGCGGTGATCCGTACCGGCGAGCTGCAGCTTCGGCCGGTGCTGATGACCTGCGTCGTCGCGGGCATCGGCCTGTTGCCGGCAGCGCTGTCGGAGGGCATCGGCTCGCAGGTGCAGAAGCCACTCGCGGTCGTGGTCGTCACCGGCATGATGCTGGCGCCGCTGGTTATCCTGGTGACGCTGCCGGTGCTGATCTTTTTCTTCTCGCGCCGCGCGCGCTGATCGTCAGAACCCGTAGAGCCGCGCCGGATTGTCGACCAGGATCTTCTTGCGCACATCCGCGTCCGGCGCCCACACCGCAAGTTGATTGAGCAGGCGGCCGTCATCGATCTGATAGAGTGGCGCGATGTCGGTGGGCTTGCGTCCCTCGACACGGCTGGAGTCCGGATGCGGCCAGTCGGTGCCCCAGACGATGCGATCCGCATTCGCCGCGATCAATGCGCGGGCATAGGGCACCATATCCTGATAGTCGGGCGCGAGCTTGGATGAGCGATAGGCGCCCGAGATTTTCACATAGGCCTTGCCCGATTTGACGAGCGCGACGAGATCGGAGAAGCCCGGCTGCTCCAGCCCGAGCGAAGCCTCGAGGCCGCCGAAATGGTCGAACACGACGGGCACCGGCGCCGTCTCGACGAGGTCCTTGATCGCCGAGATCATAGCGAGCGTGGTGTAGAGTTGCACGTGCCAGCCGCGCGCCTTCATGCGTTCGACGGCGGTGGTGAAGCGCGGTCGGCCGATGTTGGGATCATTGACGCCTCCCGTCGCGAGATTGAGGCGGATGCCGCGGAAACCGTCCTGATGCATTGCATCGAGCTGGGCCTCCGTCGTCTTGTCGTCGATCACGGCGACCCCACGCGCATTCGCGCCGCGGGCCTTCATGCCGAACAGGGTCGAGGCGTTGTCGGTGCCGTAGACGCTGGGCGTGACGATCACCACGCGCTCGATATGCAGAGCCTTGTGCAGCGCGGCCATTTCCTCAGGGCTCGCCAGCTCCGGCGTGTAGACGCGCCCGGCGAAGAACGGAAATTGTTCGACGTCGCCATGGATGTGGGTGTGGCAGTCGCAGGCATGCGCCGGGACCTCGAAATTGATGGGCGTGGCGGGCTGTGCCGCGCGGGCATGAGCTTTGCTGGTCATGGCTACTCCGGCGGCAAGGGAGGCAAAGAGGACGCCGCGTCGGCTGAGCATAGTTTCTCTCCCCTGATTATTTTTTATGGCGCCAAGACAATATCACGTCTGCCTGGCAATCGAGTGGCTTCGCCGCATAGCTGCTCAACAAGATCCGCAACCGGGCTTGAGCCGTCGACCCGCACGATCAGGCAGGGCAAGCTGGCGTGCGAGGCTTCGTGCTCGGCGAGACTTCGGGCTGGTAGGGCGACACGGTCGGAGCCAGAAATAGTCGCTGTCGTGGTGCGGCGGCTTTTCGTGTTCACATCCTGAGGCGGCTGTACCAATTGGTGACGTGACGGCGATCGTGGCGTTCCGAGGCGCCGCACGCGCTCTCCTTAGGCGGCCGGGCGGCGCTTTGTCACTCGTCCGCTTGTCGCGGGTTGGGCCGACAATGTCAGGCCCAGCGCTCCGACAATTCGCATGACCGTACCGAACTCGGGATTTCCGGTCTCTCCGAGAGCCTTATACAAGCTCTCGCGGTTCAAGCCCGCTTTCTTCGCGATCGCGCTCATGCCGCGCGCACGTGCGACAAGGCGAAGCGCATCACGCACGAAATCTGCATCGCCGGTCTCCAGCGCGGCGCCGATATAGGCCGCCTGACGTTCCTCCGTGTCGAGATAGTCGGCGGCGTCGAAGCGCGTCGTCCTGGATGCCGATTTGACCGTCGTTCTCGCTGCCTTCGGCATCACAATGTCTCCGCTAGTTGTTGCGCTAGCTTGACGTCTTGCCGCTGCGTGCGCTTGTCCCCGCCACACAGCAAGATCACGACCCGAGTTCCGCGCGGCAAATAGTAGACTCGGTAACCCGGGCCGTAGTCGATGCGCATTTCTCGGACATTGCCGCCAACGCTTTTGCTGTCGCCGGAATTGCCCATCTCCATGCGGCGAATGCGGACAGTGATCCGCGCAACGGCGCTGGCGTCCTCGAGGCGGTTCAGCCACTCCGCAAAATGCTCGGTTTACCTGACCTCGATCACGAGACGAAACTGTAGTCCATAGGCTACAAAATGTCAAAGAGGAGCGATGCGCCGAAACGGCGGAGGTGCAGTGAGATCCCAGGGGTGGCTTCGACCTCTACTGCCCCGACGGCGTCCGCAGGCCGTGCCAGGCGTCGCGGACCTGGTGGTAATGCACCTCGGGCAGGTAGTCCGGCGTGTTCAGGTTCAAGGTCTTGACGTCGAGATGGCCGATGGCGCTGAGCAGCGTGTAGGAGGCGATGACGCGGTCACGCTGCGCGCCGATCAGGCGGGCCTTGGCCTGGATCAGATCCGCTTGCGAGTTCAGCACATCCACGGTCGTGCGCTGACCGCCGGCGGCCTCACGCTGCACGCCCTGCAGCGCGACGGTCGCGGCCTTCACCTCGGACTCCGAGGCCGAGACCGTGACCTTGGCGCCTTCATTGGCAACCCAGGCGCTGACGGCCGCCGTGCGCGCCTGGTTGCGCACTTGATCCAGCACGAGCCGGCTCTGCGCAGTGATTTCCTTGGCCTGCCGGGTCTGCGCCGCGGCCTGGCCGCCGTCATAGATCGGCGCGGTTACGTTGGCGACGATCGAGGCCTGGTCTTCGGCGAACGTGCCGAGCGTCGGGTCGTTGTTGCGGCTCTTGCTGGCGCTGCCCTGGATGCTGGCGCTCGGCAGCAGCGTGCCTTCGGCGATGCGAATGTTGGTGGAGGCGACGTCCACGTCGAAGCTTGCGGCCATCACCGCCGGATGTTGGCGGATCGACATCGTCATTGCGTCTTCGCGGCTCTTCGGCAGATAGCGGTCGACGGCTTCGGCGGGCCGAAGCTGCGACGGCGCGTTGCCGATCACTTGCGCATAGGTGGCCTGGCTGACGGCGAGCGCGACTTCGGCTCCGTTGAGATCGGCAAGGCCGCGGTTGAGGCGCGCTTCGGCCTGGGCGGTGTCGGTCGGCGTGACGTCGCCGGCGTTGAGGCGGCGTTGGGTGACGGAGAGTGTTTCGCGCAGGAAAGCGACGTTGGAGCGCTGCGCTTCGACGAGCGACTGGTTCGCAAGCACGTTGGTGTAGGCGGTGACCGCATCGAGCAGGACGCCTTGGCCGACATTGCGGAGCGCCTCGCGACCCGACTGCACCTGGAGTTCGGCGGCGCGCACGCTGTTGGCGGTGCGGAAGCCGTTGAACAATGTCTGCGTCACGGTGACGCCGATGATCCAGGGCTTCAGATTGGCGGTCTGAACGGTGTTGTCGGGCAGCAGATTGCGCACGGATTGCAGGCCGGCGCTGAGGCTGGCCACGATCTGCGGGCGGTAGCCGGCGAGGGCCTGCGGCACGTTCTCGTCGGTCGCGCGCTGCCGCGCGCGCTCGGCGTTGAGCTGCGGATTGGTCTGGTAGGCCTTGGCGAGGGCCTCGGGCAGGGCTTCTGCCGATGCGGCCGAGGACAGGGCGCAAGAAAGCGCCAGTGTGGCCCATGTCGCAAACACGGGAGCCACGCCCGATCGATGCCGCATCATCACGCGACCAGCTCTGGCGGCACGCCCAATCATGTAAACCCGCAACCCTGCCTGTCCGCCCCCGCCGACGGCGGCCCTCTTAACTGTTTAACCAGCGCAGGTCTCGCAGGCAAACTGCCGCGGGGGAAACCCCCATGAAATCCGTGCTTGTTGCAGCTTCGTCACAGAAGTTCCGCGGGCAGCGAGACGGCCTTACACCAGCCTTACCGCGGGCGGGCCTCTACCGGTTCTTGTTCACCGGCTTGCGCTTCTCGATGAACGCCGCCATGCCCTCGGAGCGGTCCTCCAGCGCGAAGGTCGAGTGGAACAGGTTGCGCTCGACGCTCATGCCCTCCGCCAGCGTGGTCTCGAAGGCGCGGTTCACCGCTTCCTTGGCCATCGCGGCGGCAGGGCGCGACATCGAGGCGATCTTCTCGGCCGCCGCCATCACCTCGTCCATCAGCTTGTCGGCCGGCACGATGCGGCTGACGAGGCCACTACGCTCGGCCTCGGCCGCATCCATCATGCGCCCGGTAAGGCAGAGGTCCATCGCCTTCGACTTGCCGATTGCGCGGGTCAGGCGCTGGGTGCCGCCGATGCCCGGAATGGTGCCGAGCGTGATTTCGGGCTGGCCGAACTTCGCGGTGTCGGCGGCGATGATGACGTCGCACATCATGGCGAGCTCGCAGCCGCCGCCGAGCGCATAACCCGCGACCGCCGCAATGGTCGGCTTGCGGCAGCGCGCGATGCGGTCGCCGCCGATCGCGGCAAAATCTTCGGAGAACATGTCGATGAAGCCTTTCGGCTGCATCTCCTTGATGTCGGCGCCGGCGGCAAAGGCCTTCTCGCTGCCGGTCACGACGATGCAGCCGATGGCCTCATCGGCCTCGAGGTCGTCGACGGCGGCCGCTATCTCGCGGAAGACGCCGAACGAGAGCGCGTTGAGCATCTTCGGCCGATTCAGCTTGATGATGCCGACCGCACCGATGCTTTCGACGATGATGTGTTCGAACGTGCTCATGCTCCACCCACGCTTTTGATTGGGCGGGCAATGTGCCCGCTGGTGCGGTGGGCTTCAAGGGGGCCGGACCAGAACGCGCGAGCCGCGCCCCCTGGTGGAACTGGCAATCAGGCCATGAACATGCGCGCCGCCGAGGCCAGCGTCAGCACCGTGCCGACGCCGATGAAGATCTTGCCGATCAGGGAGCTCTGGTCCCAGGCCGAGCTCTGCTGGCTGCTTGCCATCACCGGTGCGGGGCGCGGCTGCGCTTCGGTTGCGGCGATCACGGCCTTCTGCGCCGGCGGGTTGTCCTGTTGCAGGGCACGGTCGACGTCGTTGAGCTGATCGGGAGCCACCACCTGAGGCTCGGCATTTGGGGCGGCATCGTTGGCGGTATCGTCGGCCGCCGCCTGGACATTGTCGTTGGCACGGCCCGTCATCGCGGAGGCCGCAGCCGCGGTCGGGGTGTCGGCGGCCGCGATCTGCGCATTGGCGTTGGCGACTTCCGGCGGTATCTGGCTCGCGGCCGGCACATCGTTGTTGGTTTTATTCCCGAGCTTGGCTTCGTCGGCCTTTGCCGTGGCGTCCTGCTTGTCGGCCTTGTCACCGGATTTCTGCGCCGTCTCGCCATGGCCGGTACGGCCAGACTCATGGCGCCGCTGCTTGCTAGGCTTGGCCGTGTCGGCCTGCTTGCTCGCGCTGTCCGATTTGCCGGTCGAGCTCGGCTCCGCCTGTGCAACGCCGCCAAGCAGCAAGAAAAGGCCGGCCGCAAGGATGAGGGCCGCGCGTCCGCTCGCTTTGATCATGTTGACGATCTCCCCAATTCCGCCCGTCCCAGGAACGAACAGAGACCCTGGGGCGTGACGACAGCGGGGCAGAAAATGGGAATCTTCGGGCCACGCCGGGCAAAAACGGGGCAGGCGGCCGCTTGCGCGCCCGGCCGGTGCGGAGAGGACCGATCGGTGTTATGAGCCGTCACGGATTCCTACGGCCGTATCGGAGGGTGGCATCGGGTTGATCACGAGTTCGTGAGCACTTGGCTGCCTGCGTAACAAGTTGAAAGAGCGGCCGAATTGCATGGTGAGGGGCGCGCGTGCGCGGACGTGAAGATGAATGGACCGGCCTGATGCGGTCGGCCATGGCAGGCGATGATGCGGCCTATCATCGTCTGTTGAAGGCGGTCACGCCGGTGTTGCGCGCCGCTGCGAGGCGTGGGCTGGCGCGGGCCGGCCAGCCTCCCCATCAAGCCGAGGATATCGTGCAGGAGATTTTGTTGGCGGTGCATCTGAAGCGGCACACCTGGGACAGCGAAGCCCCGTTCGCGCCCTGGCTGTTCGCGATCGCCCGCAACAAGTTGATCGATGCGCTGCGGCGGCGCGGCAAACGTGTCTTCGTCAATATCGACGATTTCGCCGAGACGCTGCCGGGCGAGGCGCCGCAGGAGACGGCCTCGGCAGGCGAGGTCGCCGCGCAGCTCAGCACCCTGCCGCAGCGCCAGCGCGACGTGCTGCAGTCGATCGCGGTCGAGGCCGCCTCGATCAAGGATACGGCGGCGAAGTTTGCGATGAGCGAAGGTGCGGTGCGGGTCGCACTGCATCGCGGGCTTGCTGCGCTGACTGCCAAACTGCGGGACCAGTAGCCATGGATACCGATCAACTCATTCGTTCACTCGCGGCCGACAACGACCATCGCGCGCCGCGCGTCGGCGCCGTCCTGACCATGGCGCTGCTGGTGGCCGCGCCGCTGTCGATCCTGATCTTCGCGACCTTCCTCGGCGTACGGTCGGATCTGATGAACGCGATGGGCAATCCGTTCTTCGACATGAAATTCGCGGTGACGCTCTCGCTCGCGATTCCCGCCATCATCGTCAGCCTGCATCTGTCGCGGCCCGAGGCGCTGCTGCGCGGCTGGGGCTGGCTCTTGCTGCTCCCCGTCGGACTGCTCGCGGTCGCGATCGGTGGCGAGATGATGATGGCGCCGGCCATGCCGATGACGATGCGCATGATGGGCAAGAACTCCAGGGTATGCCTGGTCGCGATCCCCGCAATGTCGCTGCCGCTTCTGGCAGGGGCGCTGTTCGGCCTGCGCCACGGCGCGCCGTCACGCCCCGCGCTCGCCGGTGCGCTCGCGGGCCTGGTGTCGGCCGGGCTCGCCGCGACGCTCTACGCCTCGCACTGCACCGACGATTCTCCGTTGTTCGTTGCGACCTGGTACACGCTCGCGACCGCGGTGGTGACCGCGATCGGCGCGGCGGTCGGATCGAGGGTGTTGCGGTATTGACCGGCCGCCACTCACGCCGGCGTCGTGTTCTGCTGCATGCGGTGGAAGCGCAGCACCTGTTGCGCAGTCGATGAGCGCAGGGCTTCGTAGGTGTCGCGCAGCGTCAGCATGTCGGTCTGCGAGCCGCCCGCGAGCTTCTCGCGCATGGCGATGATCGCGCGCACGCTCGGCCACGACATACCCGCGATCTTGGCGAGGATCATCACGCCCTCGGTGCGGCTCTCGATCATCATGTTCTCGGCGGTCTCGACCGCGACGCCCGCAAGCGCGGCGAGCCCCGCATTGGTCTCGTCGAACTTGCCTTGCTCGGCGAAAGCAGTCACCTGTAACTCGTTGAGGCGGCCGTCGTCGTACAGCGACTTCACCAGTGCGCGCGCCATCTCGGTCTGCTTCGTCATGGCAGCGGTGCGGACCCGCTGGGCCGCTTCCTGGACCACACTCGACACTTCGTCCGCAAGTTCGGGGTGCGCAGCCGCCAACTTCCTACGCACGCTCGAGGAGGCCTTCGCGACCAACTTCAAATAGTGATGACGCGGCAAATCTGGCCGCTGCCCGATGCAGGTGGCAAGCTCGTCGTCGCGTTCGGCGCGGGTGACGAGATCGGTGAGACTTCCCTCAGAGAGGCGCGCGCCCGGATTGCTGACGGTCGACTGCACCACGTCCTCGTTGCCGCGGGTCACCAGCACATCGGTCAAGGCCTCGGACAGCACCCGCCGGAGCGAGATCGCCTTGAGATGCGCCTGGCCTCTGGTGCGCGCGATCTCGATCAGGGTCGCCTCGTCTAGCCGTTCCGATTTCGACAGCACAGGCCCGGACACCTCGATCACCTCGTCGAGCGCCAGTGTGCGGATGATCCCGGGCGGCGCGGCTGCAATCGGGGCGAGGCGGTCGGCGAGCAGCGTCCTGGCCGAGGTCTCGATCTGCTCGACGAGGCACTGGAACACGTCGTCGAACACGCGGACGTGGTCGTCGGAATAATCCATTGCGTTGCCGACGAAGAGGTCGGTGACGCGGCGCAGCGTCTCGACCCGGCGCGCGACGGTGCCGTGCGAGAGCGCAGCCTGCAATTCCTCGAGCAGGTTCTCGGATGGTTCCATGGATCTCGATCTCATTGCCCTGTCCTGGAGCGTTTGCTCCGGCGACGTCTTCTCACGCGCCGGGAAAAATGAATTGGTCAGTTCGTTGAAATGCGGTTGCGCCCTTGTGCCTTGGCGGAATAGAGCGCGCTATCGGCGCGGGCGAGGAACGTGTCGGCAGTATCAGATTCGCGCAGCGTCACGACGCCCGCGGAAATGGTTACGCGCATGCCGGGAGAGAATGCGCTCCATTCGAGATCGGCAACGATGCTGCGCAAGCGCTCGAGCATGCTTGCCGCCGCCTCGCCGTCGGTTCCCGGCAGCAGCAGCAGGAACTCCTCGCCGCCATAGCGGCCGAAGCTGTCGACCGGACGGATGTTGGCGAAAACTGTGATCGCGAAGGTGCGAAGCACCTCGTCGCCGACGGGATGTCCGTGAGCGTCGTTGATGCGCTTGAACCAGTCGAGATCGATCAGCGCGATCGCGCAAGGCGCCGATGCCTGCCGGGATGTTTCGATCGCGGCATCGAGAAGCCGCATGATGCAGCGGCGGTTGTAGGAGCCGGTGAGCTCGTCGAGCTCGGCCAACTCCTCGATGCGCTGATAGGCGGCCTTTAGCTCGATGCTGCGCCGATACAGGACCTTGCGCAGCGTCGCGCCGAACAGGCCGAGGAAGGCGCACTGGCCGATCACCAGCACGAAGCATAGCATGGAGGCGGTCCGCTGCAGCCGCGTTGCGACGGGCAGGCCGATCGGCAGGTCGGAGGCAAGGAAGACCGCGGCAAGGCCGCAGGTCGCGATCGCCCAGGTCAGCATCGCCTGCGCCGAGGTCATGCGCAGCGAGCCGAAGGCGAAGATCAGGAACAGCACGCTGATGAAGGTGACGCCGATGGTCGGTACCGACAGCAGGAACACGAACTGTAGCGCCGTGTGCGCCGAAATCTGGAATACGGTGAGATAGTGGTCGCTGAACCTGTCGCCGACACCGGCTTCGGAGAGCACGGCGAACGTGCCGATGGTCAGGAGCCCGCCGAACCAGAACAACGAGGCAACGTCGAGGGAGATCGCGCCGTCAAAGGCGTATAGCAACAGGACCGAGGCGCCGAGCGAGTAGCTTGCGACCTGGCCGATATACATCTGGCGGCGCTGCCGGGTCCGGCGCATGCGGACTTCGGGTGCGGCGGCCTCGGGTGTGAGGACGAGATCCGCGACTTCAGCGGCATTCCTCTCCGGAAAGGACGTCGCAGCCGTGCTCATTGTCCCGCCAATGGTGGATGTCAGCTCAAAAATCTACGTGGCAAGCCTTTAGGTTTGGTATCCTTTTGAAATCGAATCCGTCCGTGGTCTTCGGGCCATGGAACATCGACGGGCAAGATCGTTTGCCGACGATTAGGCATCGGGTGCGATGCGGTCGAGCCAAAACGGGGGTTCGCGAGACATACGTCGTGCAGGGCTGCTATGGGGAACCAGACTTGGCCGCGCCGCCTGTGCCGGACGGCCACTGCAGGGAAATGTTCAGTATTATGCTACCAATCTGGACCGAAACGGCCGACCGCCAGGGGCGGAACACAGAAAATGCGCGTATGTGGGGTAGATCACACAAGCTTCCGTATGAGTGCGGTAGGTTGAAGAATTTCGCCCCTCCAGTCGAACCGTCCGCCGCACCGACCCGACCAACCTTGCGAGACGGCATTTGAGCGTGACACAGGCGGCTACGGACGAGGTCCTGATCGCCAGGATCGCTCAAGGCGACCGGCTCGCCATGCAGGTGCTGTACGGGCGGCACCATGTCAGGGTTTACAGGTTCGGTCTCAGGCTCGTTCGGGACGAGCAGGCGGCGGAAGACCTCATCAGCGAGGTGTTTCTCGACGTCTGGCGTCAAGCCGGCAAGTTCGAGGGCCGATCCGCCGTTTCCACCTGGCTGCTGGCAATCACCCGATTCAAGGCCCTCTCTGCGCTCCGGCGCAGGAAGGATTTCGAGCTGGACGAAGAGGCCGCCAACGCGATCGAGGATACGTCCGACGATCCGGAAACGGTGGTCCAGAAGAAGGATACCAGTGAGGCGTTGCGGGAGTGTCTGACGGGCCTCTCACCTGACCATCGGGAGATCGTCGATCTCGTCTACTACCACGAGAAGTCCGTGGAGGAAGTGGCCGAAATCGTCGGGATACCGGAGAACACTGTGAAGACGCGCCTGTTCTACGCGCGCAAGAAACTGGCCGAACTGCTGAAGGCAGCCGGCGTTGAGCGAGGCTGGCCATGATGGCTTTGAGCAAGAAGATGCTGGAGCAAGAGCCCAGTGAGATTGAACTGCTGCTGCCCTGGCACGCCGCCGGCACGCTGAACGCGCGCGATGCCCGCCGCGTCGAGGAAGCGCTGGCGCGCGATCCGGAGCTGGCGAAGCAATATGCCGCGATCCGCGGCGAGTACGAAGAGACCATTCATCTGAACGAGAGCCTGGGCGCTCCGTCGGCGCGCGCGATGCAGAAGCTGTTTGCCGCGATCGACGCCGAGCCCGCCCGGGCGACCGGCTCGCTGCCGCTGTCAGCGCGCATCTCGACCTTCTTCGCGGGCCTGTCGCCGCGCACGCTGGCCTGGTCGGCGGGCCTCGGCGCCGTCGCGCTGGTGCTGCAGGCAGGAATCATCGGCGCCGTGCTGATGAAGAACCAGCCGGCGACCTACCAGACGGCTTCGCTGTCGACCAGCGCGCCGATCACGCGCGAACTCGGCAGCGCGTCCACGCCGGCCCGCGCGCTGGTGCGCTTCACGCCCGAGGCGCGCATTGCCGACATCACCGCGCTGCTCGACAGCTACCAGGCCTCGATCATCGACGGCGCCAAGGGCGGCATGTTCCGCCTCCAGTTCAACAAGGCGATGAGCCAGGACGAGCTCGCCTCGCTGCTCGGCAAGATGCAGCGCGAGAAGTTCGTCAATCTGGCCGTCGCGGCGCCCTGAACGCGCCGCTGAACCCATGACGCGCAAGTCCGAGAACAGGGGACGCGCCGGGGCCTACGCTTCGTCGGTCGGCGCCGCGCTGTTGCTCACCGCCTGTTTGGGCGTGGAGGCTGCGCAGGCGCAGGCGATCATGCGCGCACCCGCGATCAGCGTTCCCTCGCGCACGCCGACCATCTCTCCGAGCATGGCCCCGCGCGTCACTTCCAGTCTCGCCGGGCGTACGGTCAGCGTCGACCGCGGTCCGCGGACGATGGCGACCATTCCCCATACCACGACGTCGCGCGTACGGCCGATGAAGCCGGTAGTGCCCTATGCGCGCTATTCCCCCAACCTCTATCCAGCGTGCACTGCAGCTTACCGCGATGCCGACGGCGAGTGCGCAGGCCAACCCAACACAGGCGGGCAGGGCGGTGGAAAAGCGGGCAAGAAAACCGCCGGCAAGGGGCGCGGCAACAACACGCCGCTCGCGGTCGCCTCGCGCAGCTTCGCCAACGAATTCGTCGCCGAGATCGACGCTGCGCTGTCGCCGACCGAGGCCGATGAGCTCGCCCGTCGCCACGGTCTGACGCGCGTTGCCTCCGAAAATTTTCCGTTGATCGGCGCCACTTTCGGCCTGTTCCGCATCAGCGACGGCCGCCCATACGAGACAGTGCGGCGCGAATTCGCGGCCGACGGCAGCGTGCGCTCGCTCCAGCCGAACTTCCGCTATGTGCTCCAGGATCAAAGGTCGTCGCGGACGACCGAGGGCGATCCTGCGCAATACGCGCTGACGAAGCTCCGCCTGCCGCAGGCCCATACGCTGGCGCATGGCGCCAACGTCACGGTGGCCGTGATCGATTCCGGCATCGACGCCAGCCATCCCGAGCTCGCCAATTCCGTCGCCGACAGTTTCGATGCGCTCGGCAGCGCCGAGGGGCCGCATGTTCACGGCACCGGCATCGCGGGCGCCATCGTGGCGCATGCCCGGCTGATGGGCAGCGCGCCCGAGGCGCGCATCATCGCGATCCGCGCCTTCGGGGGCACTGCCGGCGGCGCCGAGAGCTCGTCCTACGTCATCCTGCGCTCGCTGAATCATGCCGCCGAGCACGGCGCGCAGATCGTCAACATGAGCTTCGCCGGTCCGAAGGACGCGGTGATCGAGCGCGCCATCGCCGCGACCGCCGCGCGCGGGCTGGTGCTGATCGCGGCCGCCGGCAATGCCGGTGCGAAATCGCCGCCGCTTTATCCCGCCGCCAATCCCAACGTGATCGCTGTCAGCGCCACCGATCAGCAGGACAGGCTGTTCACCGCCTCCAACCGCGGCAATCACATCGCGGTCGCAGCTCCCGGGGTCGACATCTTCCTCCCGGCGCCCGGCGGCAAATATCAGATCACGTCGGGAACCTCGTTCTCGGCCGCCTATGTCTCCGGCGTCGCGGCGCTGCTGCTCGAGCGCAACCACGCCTTGAAGCCGGAAGCGCTGCGCATGACGCTGACGAAGACCGCGCGCGATCTCGGTTCACCCGGGCGCGACGATCAGTTCGGCGATGGCCAGGCCGACGCGTTTGCTGCGGTCATGGCCGTTCCCGCGGACAATGCGACGCCGGTCGCGGCGGCATCCGGTACAACAAAACGTGAAGATGCCGGCAAGCGTCGCGACGAGCCGGGTATGCGTGCAATCGAACAACCCTCGTTGTCGAGCTCGGACGAGAAATCCACGGTTTCTCAGGCGGATAGGCCGGCGACGCGATAAGGCCTGCGACAAAGCTGCGCGCTAGGCCAAGGCCAAAAAAGCAAACGCCGCGTTGAACGTTCAGCCAGCTGCCACGACCAAATTATGTGGGAGCGGTCATCCCTCCCCATCGGTCATATCAGGCGCGAGCGCCCATCCACCCCAAGCGCCCATATGGCTTTGACCCGTCCGGTTGTCCCCCCGGACGGGTCTTTTCTTTTGCATCCTGTCTTTTGAAGCCGCGCGTGCATTCAGCTTGCGGTTGAACGAACCCGCCTGGATTCGTGGCGAACCTCCGCTCGACACGCTGCAAGCCCGTCATGCTTGTGCGAAGCTTGACTCGAAAACACAGCAAATGACCGCACGACTACGGTGTTTGACGACCAACGCAGTGTCGTTGCTGGACAAGACACAACTTTTCCACAAAATATTCATGTCGCGTCTAAATTGATTCGTGTGCGTTGCGTCCTCCGCGTCCGTGTTTTCCCCTGACGGGCTGGTTCATGACACATCGCCAAGAAGTCGTTCGCGACGCTGTTAGCCGCGACATTGCGGCACGCTGGTGCGCTCTCGCCGAGCAGCGGCTGCAACATCTCTCCGAAATGTTCGAGACCGGCCGCTGGCGCCGCTATCACTCCGAGCTCGCATTTCTCGAAAACATCCAGGAAGCCAAGCGCGCGGTCCAGACCTGGCGCGCGCTTGCGACCGGCGCGGACGTCGCCGAAGCCGCCGCGAGCGTCACGCCGGCCTTCGGCTGGTCGCCGGCGACGATGCCGCGCGTGTTTCCGCGCGAGCAACAGGCGCAGACCGTGCAGCCGAAGGCCGTCCACATCGCGCCCGAGACCGCCGTACCGGTCAGGCTCGATCCCAGGCCAGACCTTCTCGCCGAGGTCATCGAGGCCCCGATCGCACCGCTCAACGAGCTGCCCATGCCGGCGCCGGTCACGCTGCCTGCCATGATGGCGCCGCCCACGATGGCATCGTTCACCGCTCCCGCCGAGATGCCGCCGCTCAAGGCTCCCGCTGCGCGGGCACCGTTCGCCGCACCCGCCGTGAGGTCACCGCTCGCGCCTGCCGCGACCGCGCCGTCCAGCGCGCCTGAAGTGAGGCCGCCGCTTGCGGTGCCAGCCGCGAAGCCACCGAAGAGCGCGCCTGCTGCGATGGCTGCGCTCCTGCCGCAGTTCGCCCCGCCGCCCGAGGAGATCGTCGCGGCCCCCGAACGCGTCGTCGAATTCACCTTCAGCCTCGACGGACTGGAAGCGAAATACCCGCTGCTCAGGAACGCGTTCTAAGGGAATGCCCAACAAGGCCTAGCGCACTTCTCTCGCCCGTCATCCTGAGGTGTGAAGCATGGGACGCACCGCGTCCCATGCGGAGCCTCGAAGGATGAACGGCCCCGCTGCCGCCACCAGCTCATGTCTTAGATCTCGGCGCTCCCGCGCGCCGGCGCGCAAACTGGCTCACGGCCTTCCAATCCGACCGGATAAGCGCTTCCTTCTTGGCGCGGCTCCATCCCTTGAGCTGCCGTTCAGCGGCAATGCCATCGGTGATCCGATCGAAATGCTCGGCCCAGACCAGGACCACGGGGCGACGTGAGAAGGTGTATCCCTGATGTGTGCCGGCGTTATGCTCATCGACGCGCCTGGAGACGTCCTCGCCGGTGGCGCTTCCGATGTAGAAGGAACCATCCGCGCAGCGCAGCATGTAGACGTAGATGCCCACAACATCATCCTTCGAGGCTCCCCACGTGGCGCGTTGCGCCACGCGGCTCGCACCTCAGGATGACGGCAGCGTGGTTGTTGTCAATGTTTCGTGGAGCAGCTTTTTGAGTGTTGCGTTTCGGATTGTATTCGTCCGGCTTGGCCCCTTCTTCAATCCGTCATCCTAGGCATGGGACGCACCGCGTCCCATGCGGAGCCTCGAAGGATGCACGGCCCCGCTGCCATCCGCGCGCCTAGCGCCGCACCGCGTTTCCGCCGATCACGACCTGAGCAAATCGCTGCGCACCATCTGCCGAAAGGTCGGATGTCACCGCGCGCGCATGGTCGAGCCCGACAACGGCGCCGCGCGGGGTCTCGGAGATCATGTTGTTGTTGACCAGTGCAGTGCCTGCGCCCGGCACCACGGAGACGCCGACACCGGCTAGCGCCTTGCGGATCACGTTGCCGGTGATCGCAACATCGCGCAGATATTTTCCCCAGCCGGCGACGATGCCGTAGGACGGCGCGTTCTCGATCACGTTGCCGGTCACCGAGGTATCCGCCTCGATGTAGATGCCAACGCCGGCGTCATCATCCGGCGCGGTGCCGATCGGCCGTTTCGGGATCAGGTTGCGGATGATGTTGCCCTGGACCACCGCGATACGGCCGCCTTCGTTGAAATTGCAGACGGAGACGCCGACGGCGGCGCCATCCACCGTGTTGTTGGCGATGACAGCGGCTTCGAACGCGAACTCGGAATAGAGCGCGACCTCGCGCACGTCGCTGACGCTGTTTCCGGTGATGTGGATGTTGGAGGCGGAGTTGCCGCGCACGGCCGAATAGTCGCAATTCCTGATGCGGTTGCCGCGCACGATCACATTGCCGGCACGGAAGGCGTTGATGGCGTTGCCGTACTGGCCCGAGCCGCCGGGACCGGCCTTGATGTCCTCGATGCGGTTATCGGCGACCAGCGTGCCGTCATCGCCGATCGCCGTGCGCAGGACCTCGATGCCGTTGTCGTTGGTGCCGATGATGGTGTTGCGGGACACGCTGAGGCTCCTGGCATCGAACGAGACGACCGCCGTCAGCGCGATATTCGTGAAGATATTACCGGAGATGTCGCCCGACACCTGCTCGACCCAGATGCCGCTGCCGCCGGAAGCGGTGATCTCGCAATCGGTGATACGGACGTCGCGGCCGCCCAGGATGTGGATCAGGCCGCGCCGCGTCGGCAGCGGAAACTTGCCGCCGTCGAAGGTGATGCCGGTGAGGCCGATCGCATCGGATCCGTCGCTCTGGATCGCCGACTGCCCGCCGGTGAACATGAGCTTGGTCGCGCCGCGCACGCCGATCAGTTGCGCGCCGCTCGGCAATCGCAACAGACCGGTCCGATAGATGCCGGGAGGCAAGGCGAGTGGCATTTGCACCCGCGCCGCCTCGTCGATCGCGCGCTGCAGCGCGCGCGTCTGATCCTCGCTGCTGCCGGGCCGCACGCCATATTGCGTGGCATCGCGGCCGAGCAGGGAGGTCAGCGGCGCCGCGCGCGCCGCGTCGGCCGGCATGGCGAGTGCGCCGGCGATGCCGGCGGTCGAAGCCCCGATGAGATGGCGACGATTGAGGTCCATGACGCGTCCTCCGGCGGACGCGAGGGTCCGCGGGGGATTAGGTAGCGCAGCCGGCTGAGGGCCGTGGGGATTGTTCGCGGTAGGGTTAAATGTTTACCGCACAGACGGTGCCGTAGGGTGGGCAAAGCGAAGCGTGCCCACCATTTTCGATGCCGGCTTGTTCGGCTGCTTCCGTGCCAACTGCACCATCTCCATCAACATCGCCTCGCCCGCATCCACCAGCTCCTCCAGCGTCATGCGCGGTGCGCCCTTGCGTCGCACGGCGCCGCTTCGGGCAAGCAGGGGAATGTGGATGAACGCCGCAAGCTGCGGCCCGTCGGCTCTCACATTCTCGATCGCCCGCCAGCTCAGATAGTTACAGAGATAGGCGCCAGCATCGCGCGAGGCGCGGGCATCGATGCCGGTCAGTCGCGCGGCGCGCAGCAGTCTTGCCGTGTGCGGGCCGAACATCATCGCGTCCGCCTGGCCGGCGATGCCGCGCTTGCTCGAGCGGGTGTTGGCGGCATCGGGCCAGAGCATGGTGACGGCGTTGCGCGCGCGGGTTTCGATCCGCAGGTAGGGCGTGCGCGCGGCGAGGCCGAACATCAGCAGCGCATGCGGCTTCACCTTCGCGAGCACCTCGGGCAATTGCCGGTCGACCGCGGCATAGGTCACGGGGAAGATGTGGCTCGACAGCTCGACATCGTCGAGCGCCGGACGGCGCAACTGCGTCAGCCGTGCCACCAGCGGCTGGGTCGGGTTATAGGGCGCGCCGGGGAACGGTCCGAAGCCGGTGAGGAGAATGCGGAGCTTTCCGCTCATTGCAGCAACTCCAGGATCTGCTCGGCGGCGAGGGCCGGCGTGAGATGGCCGTCGGCAACTTCAGCCTCAATCTTCCGGACTTTCGTCCGCACCGACGCCTCGCTGCGCAGCCGCGCCAGCATGCGCTGTTCCAGCATCGACCACATCCACTTCACCTGCTGATCGCGTCGCCGCGCGGCGAAATCGCCGGACGCATTCATGGCCTTGCGGTGATCCAGGACCTTCTGCCAGATTTTTGCGATGCCATCGCCGGCGAGTGCCGAATAGGTCTCGACCGGCGGATGCCAATGCTCGGATCGGGGGCTGAGAATATGCAGCGCGCCGCGATAGTCGGCCGCGGTGATCTTGGCCCGCTTGAGATTGTCGCCGTCGGCCTTGTTGATCGCGATCATGTCGGCGAGCTCGACCAGGCCCTTCTTGATGCCCTGCAGCTCGTCGCCGCCGCCCGGCAGCATCAGGGCGAGAAAGAAGTCGGTCATGTCGCAGACCGCGGTCTCGGACTGGCCGATACCGACGGTCTCGACCAGCACGACGTCGAAGCCGGCGGCTTCGCAGAGCAGCATCGCCTCGCGGGTCTTGGCCGCGACACCGCCGAGCGTGCCCGATGACGGCGAGGGGCGGATGAAGGCATGGTCCGAGGCCGCGAGGCGCGCCATCCGCGTCTTGTCGCCGAGGATCGATCCGCCGCTGCGTGCCGAGGACGGGTCCACCGCGAGCACGGCGACCTTGTGGCGCTGCTCGATCAGGTACGTGCCAAGCGCATCGATCGTGGTGGACTTGCCGACGCCGGGCGAGCCGGTGATGCCGACGCGGAACGCCTTGCCGGCGTCCGGCAGCAGCATCTGCACCAGCTCGCGCGCCAGCGCCTGGTGGTCGCCGCGCCGGCTCTCCACCAGCGTGATGGCCCGCGCCAGCGCCGCGCGGCTGCCGGTGCGGAGGTCGCGGGCGAGGGATTTGATGTCCAGCGAGGCCTTTTTCTCAATCATGCCCTGCTTTACAACGCTGCGGCCGGGCAGGCGAGGCCGGCCCGCCCGATGTCACCGGCTCGTGGCCCCCGCCGTCTGAGGCGGCTTCACCTTGCGCCACACCCACACCATCACCGGCCACAGCAGGGCGCCGATCGCCATCGCGGCGAGGATGGCCGCGACAGGGCGCTCGAAGAACGGCAGGATGCTTCCGTCCGACTTGATCAGTGACGTGACGAAAGCCTGCTCGACCATCGTGCCCATGACGATGCCGAGCACCATGGCCGCCACGGGATAGCCGTTCGCCTCCATGACATAGCCGATCACGCCAAAGGCGGCGACGGTGACGACGCCGAACATGTTGTTGCCGATTGCGAACGAGCCGACCGCGCAGCACAGCATGATGATCGGCATGATGGCCGAGCGCGGCGCCAGGAGGATGTAGGCGGCGACCCGGATCATGGCGATGCCGAGCGGGATCATCATGATGTTCGCGATGATGAACATCAGATAGATGGCGTACATGCTCGACGCCTTCTCGGTGAACAGCGTCGGGCCGGGATTGAGCCCCTTCATGTAGAGCACGCCGATCGCGATCGCGGCGATGGTGTCGCCGGGGATGCCGAACAGCAGCGAAGGCACCCAGCCGGAGGCGATGCTCGCATTGTTGCTGGCGCCGGCCTCGACGAGGCCCTCGACATGGCCGGTGCCGAACTTCTCCGGCTCCTTGGAGAAGCGCTTCGACATCGCATAGGAGACCCACGCCGCCATGTCGGCGCCGGCGCCCGGCAGCACGCCGATGATGATGCCGACGATGTTCCCGCGCGTCATTTGCCAGTGATACAGCTTGGTCAGCCTCCACTGGCCGGCCATGATGCTTCCGAATTTGCGCCGCGGCAGCGGCGGGGGTTCGGGCGTCAGCATCGCGCGCATCACTTGCGCCACCGCGAACACGCCGACCAGCGCCGGGATCGGCTCGATGCCGCCGAACAGATCGGTGATCCCGAAGGTGAAGCGCGGGACGCCGCCGGGATTCTCGATGCCGATGCAGGCGACCAGCAGGCCGATGAACATGCCCGCGATCGCCTTCACCGGCGAGGAGCGCGCCACCAGCGTGGCGCACATCAGGCCGAGCAGCGCCAGCCAGAAATATTCGAAGGTCGAAAACGACAGCGCGATCTCGGCGAGCGGGGGCGCCAGGATCATCAGCGACAATACGCCGGCGATGCCGCCGACCGCCGAGAACCACACGCCGGCGCCGAGCGCCAGCTCGGCCTGGCCCTTACGCGTCATGGCATAGGCTTCGTCGGCATAGGCGGCGGACGCGGGCGTGCCGGGAATGCGCAGCAGCGCGCCGGGAATGTCGCCGGAGAAGATCGCCATCGACGACGCCGCGACGATGGTCGCGATCGCCGCGATCGGGGACAGGTAGAAGGTGACAGGGACGAGCAGGGCGGTTGCCATCGTCGCTGACAGGCCTGGCAGCGAGCCGATCACCAGCCCGTACACGGAAGCCGCGAACATCGAGATGATGACCTCCCAGGTGGAGATCAGCGCGAACGCATCAATCAGGGTTTTGAGCATGAATCACCAGGGCGTCGGCAGCAGGCCGACCGGCAGCGGCACGCGCAGCAGCTTGCCGAAGATGAGGTGGATGGCGAAGGGCGAGAGCGCCGCGAGCGGCAGCGCCAGCTTCCACTTCGCCCCCAGCGCGGTGGAAGTGACGTAGACCATGATCGCCGCGGTGATGATGAAGCCGAGCCGGTCCGCCGCAAAAACGTAGAACAGCAGCAGTGCCGGCGGCAGCAGCGCGCGCAGGCCGTAGAGCTTGCTTTGCGGGGGCGGCGCGGCGGCCTGGCCGTTCTCGAACGGGACCAGCTCTTCCTCCTCCTCGAACGAACGCCCGACGCCGAACACGATCGCGAGGCCGCATAGCGCAAGGCCGCAGCCGATCACCAGCGGAAACACGTTGGGGCCGACCGGCTGCCCCGGCACCGGCGGCAAGATCCAGCCGCCATAGGCGGCGGCCGCGCCGAGCACAACGAGAAACGATCCCGTGACGGAGTCGGGAAGACGCATCGGGGAAGTCCTGTCAGAAGTGCACTCCCTCTCCCCGCAGGCGGGGAGAGGCAATCAGAGCATCGCAGGCGCAGATCACGCCTTGCTCAGGCCCGCCGCCTTCATCGCCTCGCCCATCTGGGCGTCGCCCTTGTCCATGAAGCCGGCGAAATGGGCGGCATCGCCCCAGACGGTGCCGAAGCCGCGATTGCTCATGAAGTCCTTGAACTCGGCGGAATCGTAGACCTTCTTCAGGGCCGCGGTGAGTTTCGTGGCGATCTCCGGCGGCAGGTTCTTCGGTCCGGCAATGCCGCGCCAGGCGCCCGTCGCGTAGTCGATGCCCATGGCCTCCTTCAGCGTCGGAACGTCCTTGAAGATCGGGTTGCGCGCGGGCGCCATGATGGCGAGGCTCCTGGCCTTGCCCGCCTCGATGATAGCGCGCGCCTCCGGCACCGAGCAGGTGGTGAGGTCGAGGCCGCCCGCGGCGAGATCCTGCATCGCCGGTGCTGCGCCGTTCGAGGGCACCCAGGCGACCTGGTTGGCGGGCAGGCCCATCGCCTGCATCCAGCCGACCAGCGCCAGATGCCAGATGCCGCCCTGGCCTGTGCCGGAGGCCTTGAACTTGCCGGGAGGCGCGGCCTTGATCGCCTCGGCGAGCTCCTTGACCGTCTTGTAGGGCGATGAGGAGGAGACCTGGATGCCGGGCGGATCCTCGTTCATCAGCGCCAGCGGCGTGTAGCTCTTCGGCGTCAGATCGGTCAGACCCTGCCAATGCATCATCGAGATTTCGACCGTGAGCATGCCGATGGTGTAGCCGTCGGGCTGCGCGGTCGCGATCGCACTGTGGCCGACGACGCCGGAGCCGCCGGTCCGGTTGACGACGTTGAAGGGCTGGCCGAGATCCTTTTCCAGCAGCGCCGCGACGATGCGCGCGGTCGCGTCGGTACCGCCGCCCGCGCCCCAGGGTACGATCACCGTGACCGGCCGCGCCGGATAGGCTTGTGCGTGTGCGGGCTTGAAGCCGAATGCGGCGGATGCCGCGACGGCGGCGGATGAGGCCGCAAAGGTGCGGCGCGAAATCTTGGACATTGAATGGCCTCCCAGCGGCGCCCGTGACGTCGGGCGCTCTTGTCAATGGCGGCATTGTAGTCGGCTTTGCGGTGCCGCTGCAAGGTAGCGCTACCAACCAGTGCGCCAACTTGTGCGAAAGCTGGAAGCCCATCGAAGAGGCAGTCGGAAATCGGGTGGGTTTTGCCCGCGCCAATCGCCAACCTTAGCGCGCAAAGAAAGCCAAAGGCACACCTCCGATGACCCAAGCCTACTACAGCGCCGTGCTGAACCACCCGCTGGACGACGTCTGGTCGCTGATCCGCGATTTCAACAACTACCCCGCCTATATCGATGGGGTGAGTGAGAGCCTGATCGAAGACGACAAGCGCGGCGACGAAGTCGGCGCCATCAGGCGCTTCTGCTATCTCGGAAACTGGATCCGCCAGCGCCTGGTCGATCACTCCGACCGGCAGCACATCTTGACCTATGCCGGTCTCGAACCGCTGCCATATCCGCAAGCAGATGGGAGCCCAGGCGAAAGCCAGGCGCCGGCGCCGACGCGCTACCAAGGCACCATGCACCTGCGGCCGATCACGGAAGGAGACCGCACCCTCATCGAATGGTTCGTCGACCTCGAGACCGAACCCGCGGATGCCGATCGCTGGCGAGCGCTGTTTGACTCATGGATTCCCGACTGGGCGGATTCACTGGCGCGGACGCTGGATCGGACCCGGTAGCGATCGTTCACGGCTTCTCGGCGTCACCCTTCGGCCGCGCGCCACCGAAGATGCGCGTGCCCTCCGCAGTCAGGTAGGGCTTCAGCGTCGCCCACGGCACGAAGGCGACATATTCGCCCTCTGCGTAGGGGCCGACCGCATAGGGCGGATAGTGGAAGGTGAGGCCGGAGCTCTTGCCGGCTTCGGTCGAGGGCGCGAGCGTCACTGCGCCGATCTTGAGCAGGCTCGGCCTCAGCTCCTTGAACCATTCGTCGGTCGCAGTCTCGCCGGCGCCGCGCTTCGTCTTTTCGATCCTGAGCGAGGCAATCACGGCCTTCAGCATCGCATTCATGGTCGGGGCGTTGTCGGCCGTCTCAGTGAAGAACGGGCGGATCGAGATGCGCTTATTGTTAGCCTTGTCCCACAGGATCGTGTTCACGTCCGAATTGGGGTGGGCGCCACGGGTGTTCATGTAATCGTTGCAGAGGATGCTGACGTAGCGGTCGGCAACAATGGAGCGGATCTCGTATTTGCGCTCGAAATCCCAACCGCCGTCCCTGAAGAATTGCGGGTCGGCTTTGCGCGACGCGGCAGCTTCCGTCGCATTCTTGTCGAGCCACTCTTTGCCTTCGGCGAGGCAATCCGCTGCGAGGCGCGTGTCGGCTTTGATCTTGTCGTCGAGAAAGACGCGCGCCTCGATGCTCTTCGACTTGACGACAGCGTCGGGCTTGGGGTCGGCGCCGAGTACGGGGGCGGACAGCGTGCAGAAAATTGCGGCCGCAGCCAGGGCGCGGATGAACGTTGGCGCGAACAACATCACGCAATAATCCTTCTTGTCGGGATGCCGACGGCGAAGCTACTCCGCCGCCTCGCTATGCCCGAGCCGCGCATTCAGCTTGCGGATTAGCTCCTCAGCGGCGTCCGCGATCACCGTGCCCGGCGGGAAGATAGCCTCCGCGCCGGCGGCATAGAGCGCGTCGTAATCCTGCGGCGGCACCACGCCGCCGACGATGATCATGATGTCGTCGCGGCCCTGCTTCTTCAGCGCGGCCTTCAGCTCCGGCACGGCGGTGAGATGGGCGGCCGCGAGCGAGGAGACGCCGAGGATGTGGACGTCGTTCTCGACCGCCTGCCGCGCCGCCTCGTCGGCGGTCGCGAACAGCGGCCCGATGTCGACGTCGAAGCCGATATCGGCAAACGCCGAGGCAATCACCTTCTGGCCGCGGTCGTGGCCGTCCTGGCCGATCTTGGCGACCAGAATGCGGGGGCGGCGACCTTCCGCCTCCTCGAAGGCGTCGATCAGCGCCTGAACCTTCTCGACCTGGTTGCCCATGCTGGACGCCTCCCGCTTGTAGACGCCGGTGATGGATTTGATCTCGGCGCGGTGCCGGCCGAACACCTTCTCCATCGCCTCCGAGATCTCGCCGACGGTCGCCTTGGCACGCGCGGCGTCGATGGCGAGCGCGAGCAGATTGCCGTTGCCTTCGCCGGCCGAGCGCGTGATCGCGGCGAGCGCGGCCTCGACGTCCTTCTGGTTGCGCTCGGATTTCAGCCGCGTCAGCTTGTCGATCTGCAGGCGCCGGACATTGCTGTTGTCGACCTTCAGGATCTCGATCCTGTCCTCGTCGGTTGGCTTGTACTTGTTGACGCCGATCACTGCCTGCTTGCCGGCATCGATGCGCGCTTGGGTCTTGGCCGAGGCTTCCTCGATGCGCAGCTTCGGCACGCCGGCCTCGATGGCTTTGGCCATGCCGCCGAGCTCCTCGACCTCCTGGATGTGGCCCCATGCCTTTGCGGCGAGATCGCGCGTGAGACGCTCGACGTAATAGGAGCCGCCCCAGGGATCGATGATGCGGGTGGTACCGCTCTCCTGCTGCAGGAACAGCTGGGTGTTGCGGGCGATGCGGGCCGAGAAGTCCGTCGGCAGCGCTAAGGCTTCGTCGAGCGCGTTGGTGTGCAGCGACTGGGTGTGGCCTTGCGTCGCCGCCATCGCCTCCACTGTGGTACGCATCACGTTGTTGAAGACGTCCTGCGCGGTCAGCGACCAGCCCGAGGTCTGGCTATGCGTGCGCAGCGACAGCGAGCGCGGGTCTTTGGGATTGAATGGCTTGAGCAGTTTGGCCCAGAGCAGGCGCGCGGCGCGCAGCTTGGCGACTTCCATGAAGAAGTTCATCCCGATCGCCCAGAAGAACGACAGGCGCGGCGCGAAGCGATCGACGTCGAGGCCGGCGGCAAGGCCGGCGCGTAAGTATTCGACGCCGTCGGCAAGCGTATAGGCGAGCTCGAGGTCCTGCGTCGCGCCGGCTTCCTGCATGTGGTAGCCGGAGATCGAGATCGAATTGTATTTCGGCATCTTTTGCGAGGTGTAGGCAAAGATATCCGAGATGATCCGCATCGAGGGCGCCGGCGGATAGATATAGGTGTTGCGCACCATGAACTCTTTCAGAATGTCGTTCTGAATGGTGCCCGAGAGTTTTTCCGGCGGCACGCCTTGTTCGCCCGCGGCGGCGACATACAGCGCGAGGATCGGCAGCACCGCGCCGTTCATGGTCATGGAGACGCTCATCTGGTCGAGCGGAATCCCTGCGAACAGCGTGCGCATGTCGTAGATGGAATCGATGGCGACTCCGGCCATGCCGACATCGCCGCCGACACGCGGATGATCTGAGTCATAGCCGCGGTGGGTGGCAAGATCGAAGGCGACCGACAGGCCCTTTTGTCCCGCCGCCAGATTGCGGCGATAAAACGCGTTGGAATCCTCCGCCGTGGAGAAGCCGGCATATTGCCTGACGGTCCAGGGCTGGTTGACATACATGGTCGGATAGGGGCCGCGCAGGTAAGGCGCGATGCCCGGATAGGTCTCGAGGAAATCGAGCCCGGCCAGATCCGCCTCGCCATAACCGGGCTTCACCAGAATACCCTCGGGCGTCAGCCACGGCTCGGCGGTGCCGGCCGGCGCTGCGGTGGTTGCTCTCCCGAAGGCGACGTCTGCAAAATTCGGTATACGGCTCATGCGTGCAATCCTCGACCGAAGAACGCTCCGGCGACCAGTCCAGATATCATGCCGATAGCAGAATAAAGCTGCAGGGAATGCTGGGTATTGGGCAATACGCCCAGCGCAATCCAGGCGCATATGATGAGGCCACCGCCGATCAAGCCAACCAACGGAAATGCCACCGTAGCCAGCATTGGCCGGCCCCGCAGGACCGGATAAATCAAGAGGAAAAGCCCCAGCGTGACAGGTGTGGCCAGCACCGCCGCCAGCACGAAGCCGATCAGCAGGATCGGAAAGATGATGATAGCGATCAGCGAAAATGGAAAGCTCACGATCACGCCGAAAATCGTTCCAGTCAGCGCGGCGACTATAGTCGCCGTCGCGCCTAAGCCCATCATTCCGTAAGTCTCTGTCGCGCGCATGGTGTCCCTAAATTGAACGGTCATAACGTTCGCAAGTTTACCTGCATATCGCCTCAATCATGATCCGGATGCTGATGGCTGACGATGGTCGCCATCTTCTCCGGTCCGTAGTTCTGCTGCGTGGTCTGGCTCGGCAGATTGGAGATGCCGACCACCCAGCCGAGGCGAGACTCCGTGCCGAACTGCCGCGTCGGCACGATGTGGTCGGGCCGGTCGAAGGTGCCGGTCATGATCTCGATCCGGTCGCCGTCGATGCGGCCGAAGCTCAGCGGCGTGCCGCAGGCGGCGCAAAAGCCGCGCTCGGCGATCGAGGAGGAGCGGAAGAACGACGGTCGTCCCTTGGTCCAGGTGAGGTCCGTCTTGGTGATATCGGCAAAAGAGGCGAACGGTGCGCCGGACGCCTTCTGGCACATCCGGCAATGGCAGATCGAGACCCTGGTCGGTGCCGTCTTGACGCCAAAGCGCACGGCGCCGCATTGGCAGCCGCCGGTGAGGACGGGTTTGTTGGTGTCGGTCATGGCTGCTCCATCCGATGGTAGGCGTCCTGCAATGTTGCAAGAGCATCGCCTCCGGCGAAGATGAAGCCCGTGACGCCGGCCGCACGGAGTGCCGCCTCAGCCTCGGCCGGGCGGCCTGCCAGATAGATATGCCGGCCGCCGGCCGGTTGCAGGGCCTTGGCCGCGGCTTCAGCGTGTTCCGCATAGACCTTGTCGCTGGAACAAAGGCAGGCGAGCTCGGCGCCGGAGGCCTTGAAGGCCGCGGCGAGCTTGGCCAGATCGGCAAAGCCCTCGCTGTCGACGGCCTCGATACCGCCGGCCTCGAAGAAGCTTTTTGCAAAGGTCGCACGCGCGGTGAAATCGGCAGGCGTGCCGAGATTGGCCAGGAACACCTTCGGCCGCGCGCCGCGTGTCTTCAACGCGGTTTCCGACTTGTCGCGCAGCGCCTCGAACGGTTCCGCCAGCCGGATCGGCGGCAGCGGATCGAACTTGTATTTCTGCTCGCCGTAGGGCGGGAGCGCGACCGGCGTTGCCCTCAGCACGGTGGCTTCGTTCTCTTGCAGGTTCGGAAACTCGCTGGCGCCGGTCAGCACGTCGCGGCGTTTGGCGATGTTGGCCTCGCGCGCCTTTCGCGCCGCCGCCACCTTGCTCTGGAACACGCCCCGCTGAAGCGTGGCAAAGGCGCCGCCGGCTTTCTCGCTCTCCTGGAAGAGGGCCCAGGCGCCGTCGCAAAGCTGCGCCGTCAGCGTCTCGATGCCGCCGGCGCCGGCCGCGGGATCGCTGACCTTGGCGAGGTTGCTTTCCTCCAGCAGCAGAAGCTGTGTGTTGCGCGCAACGCGGCGCGCGAAGGGATCAGGCAATCCGAGCGCGAGCGTGTGCGGCAGCACCGTGATGGCGTTGGCGCCGGCCAGCCCCGCCGCGAAGGTCGCAACCGTCGCACGCAGCATGTTCACGTAAGGATCGCGCTGCGTCAGCATACGCCAGGCGGTGTCAGCGGCGATGAACAGCGGTTTCGGCGTCAGGCCGCAGGCCGTCTCGATGCGCGCCCACAATAGCCGCAACGCGCGGAATTTCGCCATGGTCAGGAACTGGTCGGCATCGGCGGAAAGCCGCGCATAGACCATGCCTTGCGCCGCTTCCAGCGGAATGCCGGCGTCTTCGATCGCGCGCAAGTAAGCGACGCCGCAGGCGAGCACGAACGCGAGCTCCTGCACCTCGGAGCCGCCGGCATCGTGAATCACGCGGCCGTCGGCGGACACGAACGGGCCCCTGAAGCCGAGCCCGGCGAGACCCTTGATGGCGCCGCTCACGGCGGGAACGATTTCCTCCCAGCTGTAGGGGCTGTGACCCCATGCCGCGAGAGCCGCCAGCGGATCGAGGCCGAAGCGGATGTCGCAGGCGGCGGGATCAAGGCCCGCGCTCTTCACATATTCCGCGACATGGATCGCGGCCATCCGCGATTGCGGACCGATCTCGAGCTCGAGACCGATGCCAGCATCGAGATGGATGTCCTTTAAGACCTTTGCGACCGCGTCGGCGGAAGGTTCCAGGCCGAAGCCATGCGCGCCGCTGCCGCCGGCGAACACCAGTGCCAGCCCAGTCGCGCCGTTCTCGAGATCGGTCAGCGCCTGCGCATTCGCGGCGGCCGCATCGGGATGGTCGACCCGCTGGATGATCTGCCACGGTGCGGCTTGTGGCCGCCCTACCACCGGCGCAACGCCCTTGGCGCGCGGATAGAGCGGTTCGATCTTCAATCCGTCATAGGTCTTGCCGACCAGCTTCTCGAACGGCGCGCCCTTTAGCACGCCGTCGACCAGCTTGCGCCACTCTTCGACGGTCGCTTTGGGGAAATCCGCCGCCAGCGGCAGGTCGTCAGTCACGGAGGTCATGCGGCGAGGGGCTCCCAAGCGTATCGTTATTCGCAGGCGAAATTGCCACGGCGGACCGTCCCTGCAAACGGTTGTTTTTGGTTAACCGGTATCCGGAAGCCGCTCAATGCCTTGCGTCGAGACGCTGGCGAGCCCGTCACGCACACGAATGCCTGCTATCACGCGCTCGGCCGCGATTTCGGCCAGCGGTACCAGCACGAAGGCGCGTTCGAACAGGCGCGGATGCGGCAGCGTCAGATCGGGCTTCTGCAAGGACACATCGTCATAGGCGATCATGTCGAGATCGAGGGTGCGCGGACCCCAGCGTCGCGCCTTCTCCCGCGTGCGGCCGAACTTCTGCTCGACCTTCTGAAGCACGAACAGCAGCGCGTGCGGATCGAGGTCGGTCTCGATTTCGATGCAGGCATTGATGAAGGGCGCCTGGTCCTCGTCGCCCCAGGGCGGCGTCGTGTAGTCCGACGAGCGCGCGATCAGCGCGGCTTGCGCCCTGCCGCAGATATGCGCGATCGCTTTTCTGAATGTCGCGCGGACATCGCCGACATTGCCGCCGAGAGCGATCAGGACGCTCGCCATCAGGGATGCCGCGAGCGTGTCAGCATGATGCCGACATCGTCGAAGATCGCGGCGATCGGCGCATGCGGTTTGTGCACGGTGATCTTCACGGCACGGATGCGCGGGAAGTGCGACAGGATGGCGTCGGCGACCGCGCCGGCGGCGCGCTCCAGCAGCTTGTAATTGGTGTTCTTGAATGCTGCCGTCGTGGTCGCCACCACCTCGGCGTAGGACACAGTGTCGGCGAGCCGGTCGCTGCGCGACGGCTCGGACAGGTCGGTATAGAGTTCGAGGTCGATGACGAAACGCTGGCCGACCTCGGTTTCGTGATCCATCACGCCGTGGCGGGCATGGATCGACAGGCCGGTCACGAAGATCGTATCAGTCATTGCTTGCTCTCGATTGCATGCGCGACCCGCAGGGCCTGCAAGGTCTCGGCGACGTCATGGGTCCGGATGATCCTGGCGCCGCGCTGCGCGGCGATCAGATGCGCCGCGAGCGAGCCGGCGAGCCGCTCTTTCGGCTCCGACGGCGACACCGAGGCGATGAAGCGCTTGCGCGAGGCGCCGACCAGGATCGGCAGGCCGAACATGTCGAGCTCGCGCAGCCGCGCCAGCGCGATCATGCTCTGCTCCGCCGTCTTGCCGAAGCCGATGCCGGGATCGAGCACGATCTTCTCGCGCGCGATGCCGGCCTTGGCGGCGATATCCAGCGAGCGCAGGAAGAAAGTCTTCATGTCAGTGACGATGTCGATGCTGGGATCGGCAGTGTCGCGGTTGTGCATGACGATGACCGGAACACCTCGTGCCGCCACCAGCGGCGCCATGGCGGCGTCGCGTTGCAGGCCCCAGACGTCGTTGACGACAGCCACGCCCTGGTCGAGCGCGAACGCTGCCACTTCCGCCTTCATGCTGTCGATCGAGACGGGCACGCTGAGGGCCACGACGCCTGCCAGCACCGGCTTCAGCCGGGCGAGTTCGTCAGCCGCTGTGACCGGCTGGGCGCCCGTGTAGGGGCGGGTGGACTCGGCGCCGATATCGATGATGTCGACGCCATCAGCGACCATCGCCCGGGCCCGCGCGAGCGCCCGCTCGGGCGCGATGAACCGGCCTCCGTCGGAGAAAGAGTCCGGAGTGACATTGAGGACGCCCATCACCGCCGGAACAGGCCGTTCCAACAGCGTCCGCAGCACGTCAGCCCCGGCCGAGCCGGCCGGTGGGACGGATGGGGAGGGCGAGGCATTCATGCGCGTGGCTTTGCGCGGTCGGGGAGGGGGAGTCAAGGAGGGATTGGCGGCAACACGCGCTGCTCTATCGCCGTCACCCTGAGGCGCTCGCCTCTTCGGCGAGCCTCGAAGGGCGACGGCCCGGCCCTCTCCATGCGGATGCAGCGTGGCCGTGCATCCTTCGAGGCTTCCCATGGGACGCTTTGCGTCCCATGCCTCGCACCTCAGGATGACGGAGCTCGTATCAATACGTGATCTTCGGCTGAAGCTTCTTCGCCTTGGCGATGATGTCGCTGACCGACTTCTCGGAAGGCAGGATGCGGAGGAGCTTCTTCTTCTCGTTGGCGTCCCGCATGCTCTGGGCGAGCCTTGCCGGATTCCGATAGGCGAGCTCGCGCACGGTGGTGACGCCGGCAGCGCGAACGAGGTTGACCTTGGCCCGGCCCATGCCGGGGATGCGCATGTAGTCGGAGACGTTGGCCCATTCCAGGAGCTGCTGCTCGCTGATGCCGGTCTTGGCGGACAGCGCCTTGCGGCCCTTCACGGTCGAAGCCGCCTCGAGCAACGCGTCGGTGGTGCGGATTCCCTGCGCCTTCAATTTGTTGGCGGCAAAGGTCGACAGGCCCTCAATCTCGGAGATCGGATATGTCATGATACTCGATATGAAATGCGTGGCTTCAGGCGAATTGGCTGAGGCCCGGCGTCCCCGCAATGATCTTGCCCATCTGATCCGCTCCGATTTTGTCTCGGCCGAAGCGGAAAAGTTCACGGGCGATGTTTTGAATCTCCGACATGCCGAGCCCAAGGCCCATCAGGCGCGTGCCGACGGCCATCAGGCCGCCGCCCATCAGCCGCGACAGTCCGCCGCCGCTCCTGGACGCCTCGATCGCGGCTTCCGCACCTGGGATATGGTCGATCAGAGCCTGCACGCTGTCGGGAGGACCCTCGCTGCGGAGGAAGCCCAGGATAATGCCGACAGTCTTTTCCGCGACAGCACTATCTATGCTGGCGTTCGCCGCCAGCCTTCCGATCAGCTCGTCCATATGGCCTGCCCCTCAGCCGGTTCACATGCCGGAATATTGTTTTCGAAAATGATCTTGAGCCGGTGCGATGTGAAATACAAGCGATGAACGCATGGGTGGTCGCGATTCATCCTCGAACGCCTAGAAAGTGTTGCAGCGGCGCAAGAGCAGAGATGGAAACGGCGATAAATTGCCGCGTTGCGAGCACGTCGTTCCGACTTTCGGCTGAAGTTTCCGACAATGTCGCACGCGGCAGACACGTTGAATGGTTTTAATCGGCGCGCGACATGCGTTAAACTACGGAACTGGTGCGTTCGAGTCTCGATACGCGAAATACCACAGAGAGATCAGAGAGAACAATGACCGCACAGGACAGCAAGCTCGGTGACACCGACGACAAGATCTTCGTCGGCAAGGGAGACGAGCAGGCCTGGCTGACGCTGGCGCTCGCCAATCGCCATGGCCTCGTCACGGGTGCAACCGGAACCGGCAAGACGGTGACGCTGCAGGTGATGGCGGAAGGATTTGCACGCGCGGGCGTTCCGGTCTTCGCAGCCGACATCAAGGGCGACCTCTCCGGCATCTCCGAGGTCGGCGAGCCCAAGGATTTCATCGTCAAGCGCGCCACCGAGATGGGCCTGAATTTCCAGCCGGACCAGTTCTCGACGGTGTTCTGGGACGTGTTCGGCGAGCAGGGCCACCCGGTGCGGGCGACCGTCACCGAGATGGGGCCGCTTCTGCTCGCGCGCATGCTCGATCTGAACGAGGTGCAGGAAGGCGTGCTCAACGTCGCCTTCCGTGTCGCCGACGACAACGGTCTCACCTTGATCGACATGAAGGACCTGCGCGCGCTGCTCGATGCCATCGTGCCCAACACTGCGAAGAAGGGAGCGGACGCGGAGGAAGATCAGTTCGCCGCCATCCGCAAGGCCGCCCAGGGCTTCGGCAACGTCACCAAGGCGACCGTCGGCACCATCCAGCGCCAGCTTCTGGTGCTGGAAAACCAGGGCGGTACCAGCTTCTTCGGCGAACCGGCGCTGACGTTGCAGGATTTCATGAAGACCGACCGCGACGGCCGCGGCATGGTCAACATCCTCGTCGCCGACAAGCTGCTTCAGAGCCCGCGGCTTTACGCGACATTCCTGTTGTGGATGCTGTCGGAGCTGTTCGAGGAATTACCCGAGGCGGGCGACCTGCCCAAGCCCAAGCTCGTGTTCTTCTTCGACGAGGCGCACCTGTTGTTCAACGACGCGCCCAAGGCGCTGATGGACAAGATCGAGCAAGTGGTCCGCCTGATCCGCTCCAAGGGCGTCGGCGTCTACTTCGTGACGCAGAACCCGATCGACGTGCCCGATCGCGTGCTCGGGCAGTTGGGCAACCGCGTACAGCATGCGCTGCGCGCCTTCACGCCGCGCGACCAGAAGGCCGTGGCTGCCGCGGCCCAGACTTTCCGGCCCAATCCGAAGCTCGACACCACCAAGGTGATCACGGAGCTCGGCAAGGGCGAGGCGCTGGTCTCTTTCCTCGAAGGCAACGGCACGCCGTCGATGGTCGAGCGCGTGATGATCCGGCCGCCATCGGCACGGATCGGATCGATCACGCCGGAGGAGCGCAAGGCGATCATGGCCGCGAGCCCGGTCAAGGGCAAATACGACACCGCCGTCGATTCCGAGTCCGCCTACGAGATGCTTCAGAAGCGCATCGCCGGCACGGCGGTGACGGCCGACGGTCCGGCGGATGGAAACGGTGGCGGCATTCTCGGCCAGATCGGCTCGGTCGTCGGCACGATCTTCGGCACCAATGTCAAGCGGGGACGTCTGTCGACCGGCCAGGTCATTGCGCGCGACGTGACGCGATCGGTGACCAACCAGGTGATCGGGGGGATGGCCGCCAATATCGGCAAGTCGCTCGGCGGCCAGCTCGGCGGCTCGATCGGCCGCACCCTGGTGCGCGGCGCGCTCGGCGGGTTGCTGCGGCGATAGGCAATCCAGCCGGCCATGACGCGGGAGGGGGAGCGCCCACAAATTCCGGTGAGGGGCTCTCCAAGCGCCCCTCCGTCTGCTACGTGCTAGTCCGTCGCCGACTGGACCGCACCCGTGACCTCCACCGCCCCGTTTGCCAAGCCCGATGCGCCGAGACGCCTGTCGCTGCGCGCGCCGCTGGACCTGCTCTTCCTGTTCTGCTGCGTCCTCCTCACCGCCGACGTGCTCGTCCCCGAGATCTTCGGCCACGGCAAGACCAAGGATTACGGGCTGTGGTACTGGGCCGGGCAACAGGTCTTGCAGGGGCAGCCGCTTTATCCGGGCAGCGCCGAGGCGCATTTCGACTTCATCTATCCGCCGCTGTCCGCGATCCTGCTGGCGATCCCGAGCTGGTTCGGCAAGATCCCGCTCTATGTCGTCCTGTCGATCCTGAATGCCGTGGCGTGGTGGTACACCGGGACGTTCTCCCAGGTCCTGGCCGGATCGGACCACAAGCCCGGTCCCTGGCTGGAGGCGCTGCCTGCCTTCGTCACCGTGACCTTCGTGTTCGACATGTTCGACCTCGGCCAGCCGAACCTCGTTCTGCTGGCGATGATGCTCTTCGGCTTCTGGAGCTTGCGGCAGCAGCGGCCGTGGCTCGCTGGCTTCATGTTCGCGCTCGCCACGGCCATCAAGGTGTTTCCGATCGCGGTGCTGCCTTATCTGGTCTGGCGGCGGAAATGGGCGGCCGCCCTCGCGACGGTCGCCTTCACCGGCATCCTGCTCTACGTCGTGCCGGCGCCGATCCGCGGCTTCGAGCGCAACGCGGCCGAGCTTGCGACCTGGTACCAGGCCATGGTCGGCTCGAGCTCGGAAAAAGGCTTCGGCCAGCGTGACGAGCAGAATTGGTCGTGGGTCAACCAGTCTCTCATTGCCGTCACGCATCGCCTGGTCCGGCCGATCAATTACAATCAGGAAGATCCCAACAAGCCGCCGCGTACGATGAACGTCATCGATGTCGACTACAGGACGGCGAACTGGATCGTGCTGGCTCTGTCGGCGATGATCGGGCTCGGCTTCGTCGCGATTATGCCGCGGCAATCGCGACGAACGGCGCGTTCCGATGCCGAGGAACTCGGCATCCTGTTCTGCCTGATGACGATCGCCTCGCCTCTGGCGCGGCAATACTATTTCATTTGGCTGTTCTTTCCGATCGCGGTGCTGACGCACCGGGCAGCCTTCGACGCGCGGGCGCATGTGCGGCTGGGAACCTGGCTCGCTTTGGCCGCGGCCGGCATCCTCATGCTGTTGTCGCTGCCGTGGTTTCCCAATGTCATCCAGGCCTGGGGCAATAACCTCATGGCCACTGCCATCCTCGCAGCCAGCCTCGCATGGCACATCCGGCATCCGCCGGTTGCGGCTAGCTCCGAGCCGGCGGCGGCGCTAAAAGCGCAGACGTCTTGAGACCTCACAATCGGGAATTCGACCATGGCCAATGCGCAGCTTCAATCCGTGCTCGACCACATCGACAAGGATTTCGACAATAGCCTCGAGCGCCTGTTCTCGTTGCTGCGGATCAAGTCGATCTCGGCCGATCCGGCCTTCGCCGCCGATTGCAAGGCGGCGGCCGAGCATCTCGCCAGGGACATTGCAAGCCTCGGTGTCGCCGCCGAGGTGAGGCCGACCGCCGGCCACCCCGCCGTGGTCGGCAAGACCGCTGCAGGCGGACGGCCGCATGTGCTGTTCTACGGCCATTACGACGTGCAGCCGGTCGATCCGCTCGATCTCTGGCACCGTCCGCCGTTCGAGCCTGTCGTCACGGATCATGCCGATGGCCGCAAGATCATCGTCGCGCGCGGCGCCGAGGACGACAAGGGCCAGGTCATGACCTTCGTCGAGGCCTGCCGCGCCTGGAAGAAGGTGACGGGCTCGCTGCCGATCGACGTCACCTTCCTGATCGAAGGCGAGGAGGAGGTCGGCTCGAAGAATTTCGTGCCGTTCATCGAGGCCAACAAGGACGAGTTCAAGGCGGACTACGTGCTGGTCTGCGACACCGGCATGTGGGATCGCGACACGCCGGCGATCACCACCTCGCTGCGCGGCCTGCTCTATGAGGAGCTGAAGATCACCGCCGCCAATCGCGATCTGCATTCCGGCGTGTTCGGCGGCACGGCGATGAATCCGATCCGCCTGCTGACGAAGATTCTGGGCGGCCTGTTCGACGACGACAACCGGATCACCATTCCCGGCTTCTATGACGGCGTGAAGGATACGCCGCCCGACGTCCTGGAGCAGTGGAAGAAGCTCGCCTTCACGCCCGAGACGTTCCTCAAGCCGGTCGGGCTGTCGCTCCCGGCTGGCGAGAAGGGCAGGCTGCTGGTCGAGCAGGCCTCGACGCGTCCGACCTGCGACGTCAACGGCATCTGGGGCGGCTATATCGGCGAAGGCTCCAAGACCGTGATCCCGTCGCATGCCTCGGCGAAGGTCTCCTTCCGCCTCGTGCAGGGCCAGGATCCCCAAAAGATCCGCAAGGCCTTCCGCGACTATGTGTCCGCGCGCATTCCGGCAGATTGCAAGGTCGAGTTCGGCGACCACTCGGCCGGGTCCGCGATCGCGCTCGACTGGAACATGAAGCCGCTTGCCGCCGCCAGCAAGGCGCTGACGGAGGAATGGGGCAAGGAGACCGTGCTGATGGGCTCGGGCGCTTCGATCCCGATCGTCTCCGATTTCAAGCGCACGCTCGGCCTCGACTCGCTGCTGGTCGGTTTTGGACTGGACGACGACAACATCCACTCGCCGAACGAGAAATACGACCTACGCAGCTTCCAGAAGGGCATTCGCTCCTGGGCGAGAATCCTCGCCGCGTTGGCGGAGGTGAAGTAGGCACGGTGCCGTAGCGTGGGCAAAGCGCAGCGTGCCCACCATTTCCCGCGCAAGCCGCAAGATGGTGGGCACGGCGCTGAGCGCCTTCGCCCACCCTACGAGACCTTGGGCTTACGAAGATTCCATCCCCGTCATTGCGCGCGCAGCGAAGCAATCAGAATCCATCCGCGGAACCAGCTGGATTGCTTCGTCGCAAGAGCTCCTCGCAATGACGGATGAGCCCGCGCAACAAAAACGCCGCCCGGGATTGGGCGGCGTTTCATTCCAAAAGGCGTAGAGGTTCGTTGGGCGTTACCCTACACCAAATCCCGAAAATCTCAAGTCCTGTAGCCCGGTAGCTCGCGGTCGAGCTTGCGCAGCAGCGGCGGCCACACCAGCGTGGTGGCGCGCAGCTCGGCGCGGTCGCGATTGGCGAGCAGCTCGGTGTTCTTCTCGATCGCGATCTCCTCGACCGGATAGACCGGCGTGCCCAGCGCGCGCGTGCGCACCTGCATCGAGCAGGCGCGCTCCAGGTGATACATGCGCTCGAAGGCGGAGGCGACTGAGCGGCCGACGGTCAGGGTGCCGTGGTTGCGCAGGAGCATGTGGTTATGGTCGCCGAGGTCCTTCTGGAGCCGCGGCCGTTCGTCGTGGTCCAGCGCGATGCCCTCATAGTCGTGATAGGCGAGATCGTGGGTGACGAGCTGGGCGGTCTGGTTGAGCGGGAGCAGCCCTTCCGCGCTGCTTGATACCGCGGTGCCGTCGAGGGTGTGGAGATGCAGCACGCAGATCGCGTCCTCGCGCACCTCGTGGATCGCCGAATGGATGGTGAAGCCGGCCGGGTTGATGCTGTATTCGCTCTCAGTGAGCTGGTTGCCGTGCAAATCGACCTTGACGAGGCTGGAGGCCGTGATCTCGTCGAACATCAGCCCATAGGGATTGATGAGGAAGTGATGGTCGGGGCCGGGGACACGTGCGGAGATATGGGTGTCGACCAAATCGTCCCAGCCGTACAGCGCGACGAGGCGATAGCAGGCGGCGAGATTGACCCGTTGCTGCCACTCCGCCTCCGTCATGTTCGACGGCACTTCCTTCAGGCGAGCTTCCGCTGGCGACATGGCTGATCTCTCCGAACATCGTTGTTGCGGGGAGGGAGCCTAGTCCCGGTCTGGTGCGGCGGCAAGGCGGGCAAAGCGCGCGGCAGTTCGGCGTAGCTCGCATGGAGCAACGCGCAATGCGGGGCGCCTCAGCAGCGGTCGCGGATTGCGCTTCGCTCCATCCAGGCTACGGGAGAAGGATATTACGGCGCCGGGATCGACAGCAGGCTGGAAATGCCGCGGCCGCGGATGTCGTAGACGCGGGCGAACACCACGTCGTCGCGCTTGATCTCGACCATCACGGGCGCGGTGAGGCCCTTGCAGTAGAACTCGCCGAGCGTCATCGCGAAATCGGCCGCGTTGGAATCCCAGCCGATGGTGAAGTCGGGGCCGAGCGCGACCTGCGCCGGGCGCTGCGGACCGCACACCGCGACCTTCCATTTGCGGTTCGCAGGCGGCACCTCCTGGCGCTCGACGAGCTGCTCGCGCAATTCGTCGGAGGCCTGCTTCAGCGCCAGGCCCCAATAGTCCAGCATGAAGCGGTCGTCGGCGCCGCGCACGGTGCCAGCGATGTGGTTGAAGTGGGTGTACTGATAGGGGTGCAGCCGGATCATCTCGGCCAGCGAGAGCGCGAGGCCGAAGCAGAAGGTCGCGAGCACGACCGGCTGCCAGGTGCGGTGATTGGCGCGCAGGCGCTCCATGGTCCAGGCAAAGGCGACGCCGCCGAGCACCGCCATCGGCGGGATCACGAAGACGAAATGGCGGATGCCGTTGTACAGCGCCGGCCGCTTCACCATCGCGATTGCGAGCGGCAGGGTCGCGGCAAGCGTCAGCATCAGCAGGATGGTCTTGCGGCGCGCGGGAACCTCGCGGCGCGGCAGCAGTGCGAAGGTGCCGACAATGGCGCCGGCCATCAGCACCAGCATCACCTCGGGCAGCTGGAGCGCGAACAGCGTCGGCAGATAGGACCAGGGCATATCAGGCACGGACACGATCGCGCCGTCGAACATCTCCTTCCAGGGCTTCTCGAAGAAATGCGAGAAGTAGGTCAGCGCCTCGAAGGGATTGCCGGGCTCCATGATCGACCACGGCCAGATCAGCCCCATCACGAGATAGCCGACCACGAGGCCGGGCAGCAGCACGTAGACGACATGGGCGAAGCGGCGGACCGACTCGCGCGCGCCCTCGTTGCGCAGCTCCTCCAGGAACAGCGGGATGAAGCCGACCATGGCGTAGACCAGCGCGAGCCCGCCGAGAACGCGGCAGCCGAGCGACAGGCCTGCGCCCAAGCCGACGATCAGGATCGTGCGCGGCGAGGGCTGCGGATATTCCTCGGCGAGCCGGACGAGGCCGAGCATCAGGACGATCATCGCCACCGCGAAGGGCGCATCCTTCGGGTTCATGAACATGTGGCCGTAGAAGATCGGGCACAGCGCGAGCAGCAGGAGCGAGGCAAGACCGGCAAGGGGGCCGCCAACGCGGCGGCCGAGCCGCCACGTCACCGCGAGCCCGATCACGCCGACGATCGCGCCGACCAGTCGTCGCGTCTCGAACAGCTCGAGCGGAATGACCTTGTGCAGGAGCGCGGCGACCATGTCGAAGCCGCCGCCATACATGTAGAGGTTCGCAAAGGAGAGCGCCGCGGTGTCCTTGAAGCCGGAACCGAACATACGCAGCAACAGATCGGCATATTCGGCGTGGGTGTAATCATCCCAGCCGAGGCCATAGTCGCGGAAGGTCAGGCCTGCGATGACCGCGACCGCGGCGAGCACCACCATGGCGAGATCGTCGCAAGTCCGCTCGACCGAGCGCCGCAGAGGCGTGTCGATCGCCGAAGTCGTGATGGATGTCATGGCTATTGGCGCCCCGGAATCCCCTCTTGGCCCGACTGGTGCGCGCGGGCCTGCTCCCCGGATTCCCTATAGCGCAGTTCCATTACCAAGTAATTGGGCATTATGGCTAAATTCCTGATGCAACGCAGCAAATTCAGAAACTTGGAGAGTTGTAGCTGTAGTGAGCTGTAGCTGAAGGGAATGTGAATAAGTCCCTGATTTCCTTCTCTTTAGGAACAGCGCCCCCAATTGGTCGTTGGCGTGGAACACCGTATGACGGTATCGTGGCGTGACGAGTGTCGCGTGTGGGTGCGCGGCCGGGGGTGAGTTCGATGACCTTGGCATTGTTGATCGCGGGGATTTTCGCCGTTTTGGCGGGCCTCCTTGCGATCCTGTTTGGCTACACCGTCAGGGAATTCAGTCTCGGCAGCACCCTCATAATCTCTGGAACCCTCGGCGTCTGCACCGGACTGTTACTGGTCGGCCTGCATGTCCTGTTGCTCGAGCTGAAGGGCATCGCGCGCCGGCTGGCTGCCGGTTCGCCGTCTGAGGTTCGTGTCAGGCCTGTGCTGCCGGGTCTTGCGATGCCCGGTGCGCCCGAGCCGGCGCCTGCCAAGATCGAACCGGCGCCGCCGCCTCCTGCAGCAGGTCCGCCGCCGTGGCAGAGCGAAGCCGCGGCGCGCGAGCGTCCGCGCGTCGAGACTCCGGAAGCACCAA
>NZ_JXJM01000001.1:4337062-4355613 GCF_001593325.1 Bradyrhizobium sp. DOA1 | reverse complement strand
CCTGCTGCGGCGCCGGAAGCGCCGCGTCGTCGCAACCTCTTGTTCGCCTCGACCTCGCGCAAGGAGCGGGAGCGCACGGAGGCGAAGGCCACCGAGGACACGACGCCGCCGCCTCACGACGAACCCGTACCGCCCGCCGGCCAGGGCGCTCCGCCTGCCAGTTTCGACGATGCCTGGCCGAAGCCGGAGCGCATGCGCCCGACGGAACCGCCGGTGAGCCCGCGCCGGCCCCCGCCGCCGCCGCGCTCGCCTTCGACCTTTGAGGAAGCCGCTCCCCCGCCGCCGCCAGCACCGGAGTCCGCAGCCACGCCCGAGCAGCCGCCCGTCACCGTGCTCAAGTCCGGTGTCGTCGACGGCATGGCCTATTCGCTCTATTCCGACGGCTCGATCGAAGCGCAGATGCCGGAGGGCATGATGCGCTTTGCCTCCATCGACGAACTCCGCTCGCATCTCGACCAGCGCGGCTGAGTACCCAAGTAAAGGGCTGCCATTCAGCAGTAATCAGTCGATCGTAGACAGTCGTCGTGTTCAGCCGAACGTGTTCTTGACATGGAATACTTTGACGTCGTCAATCCCGTGGGACGCAAGGCGTAGAAAGGGCGGGCGCATGTCGGATGCGGGAGGCAAGAATTTCATCGAGCTGACGGCGGGCATCGTGTCGGCTTATCTCAGCAACAATCCGACGCCTGCGGCCGAGATCCCGAACCTGATCAGCCAGGTGCATGGCGCCTTGGTACGGGTCTCGTCGGGCCGTACCGAGACCGCGCCGCTCGAGCCGGCAAAGCCGGCGGTCTCGCTCAAGAAGTCGATCGCGCCGGACTATCTCGTGTGCCTGGAAGACGGCAAGCGCTTCAAGTCGCTGAAGCGCCATCTGCGCACCCAGTACAACATGACGCCCGAGCAATATCGCGAGAAATGGGGCCTGCCCGCCGACTATCCCATGGTCGCGCCGAACTATGCGGTAGCCCGCTCGCAGCTGGCCAAGCAGATGGGCCTCGGGCAGCAGCAGCGGAAGCGGAAGTAGCTCAGGACTTAATCTCGTAGGGTGGGCAAAGGCGCGCGCTTGCGTGCCGTGCCCACCATCTCTCGGTGATCGAATCTATGATGGTGGGCACGCTCCGCTTTGCCCACCCTACGAAGCTTCGGCCAGTGCCTCTTTCGCGTCGGTCTTGATGCGCTCGACCATCGAGCGCAGTCCGTTGGACCGCTGCGGCGTCAGATGATCGCGAAAGCCGAACTCGTTGAACACCGCGATGGCGTCGGTATTGAGGATCTCCTGCGGCGTGCGTCCGGAATAGAGCGCGAGCACGATCGCGACCAGCCCGCGCACGATATGCGCGTCACTGTCGCCGCGATATTTCAGGATCGGTGCACCATGGCTGCGGTCGATCAGCTTCTGGAGCCAGACCTGGCTGACGCAGCCGTTCACCTTGTTCTCGGCGGAGTGCTCGGCCTCCGGCATCGGTTCCAGGGTTCGGCCGAGCTCGATGACGTACCGGTAGCGGTCGTCCCACTCGTCCAGAAGCTCGAAATTGTCCCTGATTTCGTTGATCGTCGTCATGCTGGCCCACGGTTCCGCTTCCACCCAATATAGGGACGCGAAGCCGTGAAATCGATAGGGATCGGGCACGAATCGACGATCGGCGTGCTTACAGCCAGCCTGTGGTCGCTGAGCAAAAGCGTTCGAATGGAGCCATCGCCAACGCCGGCTACTTGACGTAGAATGAAGCGGCCCAATCGAGCATGGAGTGCAACGATGCATTCCTTCAAGTTGCTGGCCGCCCTTGTCGTCCTCGTGATTCCGCTCGGATCTCCGCGAACGCTACAGGCGCAAGATCAGTCGCCGGCATACGCCCGCATCATGCCTGCCGACCTGAAGTGGAATCCAATAGCTTCAATGCCGAAGGGCGCACAGATAGCTGTGCTACACGGCAATCCCGCCAAACCCGGCTTGTTTACGATCCGCCTTAAGCTGCCCGCCAATTTCAGATTGCCTGTCCATTCTCATCCGGACGAGCGGGTCCGCACGATCATTTCCGGAACCTACTATTCCGCGATCGGCGACAAGGCCGAGAGCTCGAAACTGTTGGCTTTTCCCCCGGGCACGTTCTCGCATGTCCCACCCAAGGTATGGCAGTTCGCCGAAACACGAGACGAAGAGGTCATCTTTCAGATCACCGGCGTCGGCCCCACCGGTATCGATTACCTGAATGCCACCGATGATCCGCGGAAGGCCCAATAGACTTTCTCGTTAGGAGGAGCGGCGGGCCGCGCGGTCATCGCCAAAGCTTGCGAGGACGCGCTCTAATTCGCCGCCTGAGGACCACGCCATTCCAGCGCGAGGTCGTCCTGGGTCAGGGTATCCCGCATAGCTTCGCTCGCGGCAATGTCGCCTTCGCCGGCCATCGCGATCGAGCCGGTATGGTCGGGCGCCTTCTTGTGATCGGTCTTGGTGCCGTCGACCTTCTCGTTGGTGATCTGCTCTTTCTTGTCGTTGATGATCTGATAGAGCTTGCGCGCGCCGTCCTGGGCCCGCTGGCCGATGATGGCCGCGGCCTGGCCGCCGACCTCGCAGGCTGCGGGCTGGCGCTTGCAGAACTGGGTCGCATCGGAGACGGCTGCAGTCGCAGCCTGCACCGCGTCGGCGGCGCCGATCTGCGGCAGCTTCTCCGATTCGGGCGTCTTGTCCCGCGGCAGGAGCACCAGCACCAGCCCGAGCCAGAATGTGATGCGGAGCAGAAAGCGCATCTTGCGACCTGTACGTTCGATCCCGTTCGCGGCGATCGCCGCGGATGTCGGACCTAGCAACCCTCGATAAATCGCAAGTGATTGCCTTGAGCTTAATTGGTCGAAAATTTACGCAAAATTCTTCGCGATCGACGCTGCGGTAAATTTTCGATTGACGTCCGCGCCCGTGACACTGCTGGCCGCCCCGCATCCACCAATTCGAAACCATGTGGCGCGAGGTGAAACCCTGTGTTCACCATCCGCAGCGAAGACGTCGCCAAATCGTCTAAAAAGCCCCACGACGGCGCGGTGTCGGGCCGCATGCCGACCCGCCTTAGCACTCGTTTAAGGTCGCTCTGACACGGTGGCTCAACGACAAGGAGGCGTTCCGGCGCGTCTTCTAAAGACGATTGAGCCGAAGCGCGAGACCCGTGACAGTTTTGAGTATCATCCGCGATTGTCTCGATGCGTTGCTGCATCCCTCCGCGCGTTACGATGCGCTGACGCGAGCGCGCCATCGTGCCTTCATGGCCCCGCGGCTGCTCGGCAGCCTGGCCGCCTTCGCTGCATTCCCGATCTATCTCGTCGTGCGCGGCGCGCCGAGCGCGCTCGAGGTCGCGGCCTTCGCCTGGCTGATCGCGCCGATCCTGTTGTCCTGGTTCCTGTCGCGCACCGGCCGCTATGAAGGCGCCCACGTGTTGTCGTCGCTGGCGCTCGCCGGCCTGATCATGGCGGTCGCGGTCACCACCGGCGGCATCGAATCCTTTGCCGCGGTCTGGCTGGTGGTGGTTCCGCTGGAAGCCGCGCTATCGGCCTCGCGCCGCGTCACCGCCTTTGCCTCGCTGCTGGCGCTGTCCTGTGCCGGCATCCTGATCCTGGTCGGCCATTTCGGCTGGCTCCCGCTGAGCGAACCGAGCGCCGCAGAGCGCAGCGCGCTGATCGCCCTCGGCGTGGCGTCGGCGACGCTGTACGCTGCGGGCCTTGCTTTCGGCGCGGAATCGCTCGCGCGCACCAGCGTTGCGCTGTTGTCGCGCGAGGAGGAGCGCTATCGCCTGCTCGCGCGCAACATGAGCGACGTCATCTCGCGACATCAGCGCAATGGCGCGGTTCAGTTCATCTCGCCGGCTGCGGAGGCTATGCTCGGCATGCCCGTCACGCAACTGCTCGGCCATGGCCTGTTCGACCGCGTCCACGTCGCTGATCGGCCGGCCTATCTCACCGCTCTGTCGGATGCTGCGCGCGGCGACGTGCGCAGCGTCGAGTTCCGGCTGCGGCGCGAGCCTGCCGGCTCCGAGCGCGGCCAGATCGACTTCATCTGGGTCGAGATGCGCTGCCGCCCGCTCGATCAGGACAGGGCGCGTGACGTCATGCAGGAGGCCGAAGTCGTCGCCGTGATGCGCGATGTCACGGACCGCAAGCTGTCCGAGCAGGCGCTCGACCAAGCCCGCAGCGCCGCCGAGGCGGCCGATGCCGCCAAGACGCGCTTCCTCGCCACCATGAGTCACGAGCTGCGCACGCCGCTCAATGCCATCATCGGCTTCTCCGAGATGATCGCGCAGGAGCAGACCCTGATGCTGGGCGCGGCCCAGCGCAAGGAATACGCCGAGCTCATCAACGCGTCCGGCCAGCACCTGCTGTCGGTCGTCAACGGCATCCTGGACATGTCCAAGATGGAATCAGGCAATTTCGAGATCGCCTCCGAGCCGTTCGCGCCGCGTGCCTCGTTGATGCATTGCTGCAATCTGCTGGCGCTGAAAGCGCGAGAGAACGGCATCGATCTCATCACCGATGCGCCGCAGGACCTGCCGGTCATGACCGGCGATCCCCGGGCCTTCAAGCAGATCGTGCTCAACCTCGTCGCCAATGCCATCAAGTTCACCGAGCGCGGCGGTCAGGTCACCGTGACCGCTGCAGTCTCGGGTTCGCAGCTCGCGCTACGCATCAGCGACACCGGCGTCGGCATCGCGCCCGACGATCTCGAACGCATCGGCGCGCCGTTCTTCCAGGCCGGCAAGACCTATCAGCGCCGTCACGAAGGCACCGGCCTCGGACTTTCGATCGTCAAGAGTCTCGTGGCGTTGCATCTCGGCGAATTGACGGTACAAAGCAGGCTCGGCGAGGGTACGGCCGTCACCGTCAAGCTGCCGCTGGTCTACACGCCGCCGCAAGTCAAGCTCGCCGATGAGAAGGCGGGCGAGAGCAAGATCGCGACCCTGACGCCGGTGCTGCGCCAGGAAGCTCAGAACCAACCCGCTCTGGTGAAGAAAAGTGCCTAAGAAGTCTGCAAAGGACGACACCGCGCCGCGCCGTCGTGGCGCCAAGGCGGCGGTCATCGATGTCGAGACCGAGCGCAACCTCGTGATGCGCGTGCTGCTGCACAGTCCCAAGGATACGCTGGCCGGCCTCGTCGCCATCGCCGCGGTCGGTGCGATCGTCGCCAATGCGCTGTTCCTTCAGACCGGCCGGCATCCGGCGCCGATGTTCGGCACGGTGATCAATCTTCCCGCGCCGTCGTCCGCGTCGCTGTCGAATCCCTTGCCGCGTCCGCGCCCTGTCGGCGCCGACACCTCGCCGCTCGAGCCGCGCGCGACGGAGTTCCGCGCAGAGCCGAAACCCGCCGAGCGTGCCGCCGAGAAGCCGCCGGAAAAACCCGTCGAGGCGACCGCCTCGACGCGCGCGAGCGATCCGATGGCCAATCTGGTCAAGGCGACGACCTCGGTGCCGCCCGCCGCCATGCGTCCGCCTGCGCCGATTCCGGCGCAGAGCCCGGCCGCGCGACGCATCGCCGGCGTGCAGCGCGCGCTGTCCGAATATGGCTACGGCAATTTGAAGATCACGGGCACGATGAGTGCCGAGACCCAGTCCGCGATCCAGAAATTCGAGCGCGAGCACAAGATGCAGGTCACCGGCCAGGTGTCCGACCGGCTGCTGCGCGAGCTCGGTGCGGCGATCGGCCGTCCGGTCGAATAATTTCCACGCGCGTGCACGGCTGGCGCTGACTGCGCCACTGGCCTATCGTTCGATTCATGCGTTTGAAATCCAACATCTGGGTGGCGGCATATTTGCGCCGCTGCCAAACCGAGGGCGTGTTCGGCGCCGTGCGCCGCCGCGGGGCCGAGGAGGCGGGCGCGGTGTTCGTCAAAGTGTCGCTGCTCGACGGCAATGCGATGCTGTATGGGCCCGCGCCGCAGACGGTCTATGACGATGGCCGCCCGGTCGATCGCTTCTTCGTGCCGGTCGCGCCGCGGCCCTTGCCGGACCACACCATCGAGGAAAGGCTGGGCAAGGAAATCCGCTTCGATCCGGATGCCTGGATCGTCGAGACCGAGGACCGCGCGGGGCGCCACTTTCTCGAGCTGGCGAAGGGCTGACTGCCGCCGACCGTGTCCCGGACAAGCGGCAACGCATCAGCGTTGCCGTGCAGAGCCGGACCCAGAAAGCGGCATGAGCGATGCGGCGAAATGGGCCCCGGCTCTGCAGCGCACCGCCGAAGAGGCGCTGCGCTGCGTCCGGGGCACGAGAAAGAAACGAGTTGCTCGCCGCATTGGCAATGACGAGCTCGAGACGCCTTACGCGTCTCACAACGATAGCGCCGATCGCGGTGGTCAACGCTCCGACGAGCTGGTGCCGGTGCGCACGGTCGGGCTAGAGCCGGGCTGCACTCCCGGCCGCGTTTGGCTGGCGCCGGCACGTGCGCGCTGGCGCTCGCCGTCATGCAGCGATGACTGATACTTGGCGCGGGTGACGGCGAGCGTCGAGCCGCGCCAGGCTGCCAGCATCACCAGCGCCGAGCGATCGCTGAGGCGGTCATAGAGCCGCGACAGCCGGTACACCTCGTTCACGGACGTCCCGATTTCCGGCCTGAAGAACAGGAGAATGCGCTGGAACACCGGGCTCGGCATGTCGAGCGCGCGCGCGGCAACCGCGAGCGGCTCGCCGCCGGCATCGTCGACGATCTGGGCGGCGACGCGCGAGGGCAGGATCAGGCTGTCGCCGAGCTCGAAGGTGAAGTTCTCGACGTCGCCCGCGATCGCGGCCATCTCCAGGATCTGGATCGCGCGCCTGGCGCGCACGGTCGGAATCCGCGGCGCGGCCTTCAGCGGGGTCTGCGCCAGATTGTGCAGGATCAGCGCGCGCTCGGAGGCGGCGGCGCGGAAGAACATGTCGTGGATCTCGGCGGCGTCCTTTGGCTGCATCGCCATGTTCGACGCCATGCGCTGCTCGGCCTCGGTGGGCGTGCGCAGCGGTGTGGGCGCGGGCGAGGGAATTTCGCGCGCGAGCGGAACCCTGCGGCCTTCCTGGGTGGCCACCAGCCCGAGCTTCTGCAGCACCGGGACGGGCGTTTGCGGATAGACCGCGAGCTTGGCCTTGATCGCCGCACGCGTCGCGTCGTCGACCTGGTCGATCAGCCGCGTTGCAAGCTCGATGAACTGGCGCTGTTCGTCGTCACTGTGGACGCGCGTCTGGACGTAGAGATCTGTCAGCACGCGCAGCAGCGTCGGACGGACGTCGACGCCTTCGCGACGGGAGAGGGTCATCAGCCCATCGAATCCGGGAAACAGCGACTTGGTCATGGAAGCGTACGCAACTCGGGAGAGACACTTGCGGGCCAGCCTATCGCAGCTTCGTTTAAAGCCTCGTTAAGGAAAACGAGGCGTGAAGCTGGCCCGGCGATTTGAGCGTTGTCGTGCCGCAGCGGGACGGCGCGGCACGTCCGTTCGTTTACGGTCCGGAGGCCGCGTTTACACCCCGTTAACCATGAACTGATCTTAATGCTTGACATGTTGCAGGGGCGCGTTCGGTCGCGCGGCAATCGAAGAGAGCTGACATGGGGACCATCATTGAATTTCCGGCCGGTCGCCGGGTGGGCTCGTCGGGGGATGTCGCTCCGCGCGCGGACATGGGAACGATCGTGATCCTTCCCGTGATTCGTATCGAGCGTGAGGCGGACGAAACCAGCGGCGATCGCGGGCCGGAGCAGGGCACAGCGCCGGGGCGCCGTCGTCGTCGCCGCTGATTTCGGGTTTTTGCAATGCCGGAGCCCATCCGCCAGATCCGGCCCTTTTTATCGGCCGTCCTGCTCGCGCTGCTCGGCGCGATGCTGGGCGCCTGTAGCGGCGGAGATTTCGGCCGCACGCGCGAGAGCATGCGCAGCGACGACATGCACCGCTGGCTGGGTGCGGAGGCCACCGCCAGCGTCGGCCTGAGGCCCTCGCAATTTCAGCTCACTGACGAGGAGCGTCAGCTCCGCGATCTCGCCTATCCCATGATCGAGCCGCCGCTGTCGCGCCCCGCATGGAAGAGCGTGTTCGGCGACTACAAGGCGCTGCCATCGCCCTGGCGGCAGAAGATCGTGTTCGACCGCACGATGTACGGGCGCACCCTGATCGACGAGCCGCACCGCTCGCATTCCTCGCGCTATGCGCTGCTGATCGAGGACGTGCGCAACGACATCACCCGGTTCGAGCCGTTCTTCGCCTCTGCGATCCGCGTCATCGATCTCGACAGGAAGCGCGATGCCAGCATGGCGCGCGTCTCCTCCCTCTCGCCGCGTGAGAGGGACGACGCGGTGGCGCGCATGCAGGAGAACTCGCTGATCGTGCAGTGGGTACAGCAATGCCTGGAGCAGCGCGTCTCGTCCTACCGCTGGGCGCTGGAGCGTCTGGTGATCCAGGCGCCCGACGGCATGGCCGCCGACGCCGACCGCCTGATCGGCGAACTGGCCGCCCAGACCGCCAATCCGCCGGTCGCGGGACAGCCGCCTTACGGCCGCGCGGTGGTCTCGAAGGGCTGAGCACGCCGCCCTCGGCTCGTCCCCAACTGATCAGCGCCATCAGCCTGGAACCGGCCCCTCGGCGGAGCCTTGGCCCCTCTGCCGGGCCTGGCCCGGCCTGTGAGGCTTCCGGAACCGCATTGATCCCCCTTGTCCTCCCGGGCCGGCCAGATAGGATTGTCTCGTTTCTTCAAAGTCATTTTACCCAAAGGTCCTTCGAGATGAGCTTAGACGCCGCGCGTCCATGCAATAGCCGTTTGGACATTCCCGCCCGCCACCTGTTGGCCTTTGCCATTCTGCTCGGATCAACCGGCTCCGTAGCCGCGCTGACCAAGGAAGCGGCGCTCGAGAATTGCCGGATGACCGTCGGCAGGCCGATCGTGCAGGCCTGCATGCGCGCCGGCGGAGGGCCCGCGGGTGGCGCCAATCTCGAAGCCTGCCGTGCCAAGGCAACGCCTCAGGTCAGGGCTTGCGTGATGGCGGCACTGAATGCCGCCAATGGCCGCGCCAATGTCGCGGTCGAACTTCCCAAGGAAACCGCACCCAAGCTCGAGGCGGGCACGGCGCTGCCGAAGGAATTCGTCGCGCCGCCGCGCAGCATCGCCGACATCACGGCCATCCTCGACGGCGACAAGCCCGACGAGAAGCTGATCGCCGAATTGAAGTCGGAGGCCGACGCGGCACCGACCGGGAAGGAGTCCCGCCAGGATCTCGCCCAGCTCTATTTCGATCGCGCCAATGCACGCGCGCAGCTCGGCCGGCTCGCCGAAGCGATGACCGACGCCGACAAGGCCGTGGAAATCGGGCGCGGCGCCGTCGGCCCGAATCTGTTGGGGCGGATGTTGCAGCTCCAGTCTCTGCAGCACTCGATCGCGGGCGATCCGAAGCGCGCGCTCGAGATCATGCAAAGGCTCTTGCGCGAATCGGCCAGCATGCCGGGCGCCAAGGGATTCCAGTTCGTGACGAACCGCGGGATCGCGGCCGTTCTCATCCAGATGGGCGACATCGCACAGGCCGAAGCCTATCTCCGCCGCAGCCAGACCGCGATCCAGGAGGCCCGCACCAGCGGCCATCCCAACTGGCGAGCGGCCTATGCGAAGTTCGGCCAGAGCTGGGAGGGCGAGCTGGAGCTCACGCGCGCCGTGATCTTCGAGGCGCGCGGGCAGTTCGCCGACGCCGAGGCCGCCTATCGCAACGGGGAGCTGCGCAAGCGCGCGAGCACGAAAGCCATCATGGCGTCGGACAGTGCGCCGGCCGAGACGCTTCTGCTGCAGGCGATCGACGGCACCGTGTTGAGCCAGGCGCGCATGAAGGCGAAGCAGGGCCGGCTCGCCGAGGCCGAGGTGGACGCGCGCCGCGCGCTGCTCTCGCGCCTGAAGGATACCGGCAAGTACAACTCGGTTACGCCGCGCTACGTCATGGGCCTGGCTGGCATTCTGGTCGACCAGGGCCGTTACGAAGAGGCCGAGAAGCTCGGCCGTGTCGCCCTCGAGATCAACAAGACCGTGGGTGTGCCCGAGGAGTCGCAGACCACCGTGCAACTGCTGTCGCAGCTCGCCGGCATCCTGACGCTGCGGCGTCAGAACGCCGAAGCGAACGTGATGTTTGCGCGGATCGACAAGGCGGTCGCGGGCTGGGAGCCGCAGCGTCGCCAGGTGTTCGAGCTCAATCCGTCCCGCATCCTGTCGCTCTATGGCGCCGGTCAGCTGGACGCCGGCATTGCCGCCGCCGAGCAGCTCGTGAAGAAGCAGATCGCCCGGGTCGGCGAAAATCATTTCGACGCCGCCTCCGCGCGCGGCACGCTGGCGGTTGGATTGATGCGCGCCCGCCGCGACGCCGATGCGATCAGGGAGTTCAAGGCCGCCATTCCGGTCATGATGGCGAGCGCCAACGAGAACGCCGACGACGAGAACACCACCGTGGTGGCCGCGCGCAGCCAGCGGCTGCAGACCATCGTCGAGAGCTATCTGCTGCTGCTCGGCAGGGTGGAAGGAGCCGGCAAGGAGGTTGGCGAAGAGACGTTCAGCCTGGCCGATGCCGTCCGCGGCCGCTCGGTGCAGCAGGCATTGGCAGCCTCGAGTGCGCGTGCGGCGGCAAAGGATCCCGCGCTCGCCGAACTCGTGCGCAAGGAGCAGGACCTGACCAAGCAGGTCAACGCCCAGCTCGGCACGCTCAACAACGTGCTCGCGCTTCCTGCGGCGGAGCGCGACGAGAAAGGTGTTGCACAAATCCAGGCCTCGATTGCCACCTTGCGCGGCCAGCGCGACAAGGCGCGCCAGGAGATCAAGCAGAAATTCCCGATCTACGCCGATCTCGTCTCGCCCAAGCCGCCGAGCGTCGCTGAGATCCGCGCAACGCTCGGCGACGACGAGGCGATGTTGTCGTTCTATTTCGGCCAGAACGGCAGTTTCGTCTGGGCCGTGCCGAAGTCGGGGCCGGTGGCGTTCGCTGCCGTCCAGGCCAAGATCGGTGACATCGAGAGCAAGATCCGCAAGCTGCGGGAAGCGCTCGAGCCGCAGGCTGCGATGATCTCGGACATTCCGCCCTTCGACCTCAAGCTCGGCCATGAGCTGTACGAGCTGCTGCTCAAGCCCGTCGAGAGCGGCTGGAAGCCGGCCAAGAACCTGATCGTCGTGACCAACGGCGCGCTCGGACTGCTGCCCCTGTCCTTGTTGCCGACGGCACCGGCGGACGTGGCCGCGGACGAGGATCCGCTCTTCGTCGGTTACCGCAACGTGCCGTGGCTGGCGCGAACCCATGCCGTGTCGACGGTGCCGTCGGCGGCAGCGTTGCGCACGCTGCGGCAATTGCCGCCCGGCAAGCCCGGCCGCGGCGATCTCGTGGCGTTCGGCGATCCCTATTTCAACAGCGAGCAGCACGCCGAGGCGGAAGGCACCGCTGAGAAGATTCAGGTCGCCGATGCAGGCGGCAACATGACGCGCGGCGGGCCGCTGAAGCGGCGCAACAGTCCCAAGCTCGACGGTGTCGACAGCGCCGAGCTCGGTCTCCTGCCTCGGCTTCCCGATACCGCCGAGGAGTTGAAGTCGATCGCGCTGGTCTTGCAGGCGGATCCCTCCAAGGTGCTGTTCCTCGGCAAGAGCGCGACCGAGAGCGCGGTGAAGACCATGAATCTCTCCGGCTTCAGGATCCTGGCCTTTGCCACCCACGGCCTGGTCCCGGGCGAGCTCAACGGCCTGACGCAGCCGGCGCTCGCCTTGTCGTCGCCGGTTGTGACGGGCGAGGGCGGCGACGGGCTGCTGACGATGGAAGAGATCCTCGGTCTCAAGCTGGACGCGGACTGGGTCGTCCTGTCCGCCTGCAACACCGGCGCCGGTGCGGGCGCAGGGGCCGAGGCGGCCTCCGGGCTCGGCCGTGCGTTCTTCTACGCCGGCACGCGCGCCCTGCTGGTGACGAACTGGTCGGTGCATTCGCAGTCCGCACGGCAGTTGGTGACGGACCTGTTCAAGCGGCAGGCCGACGATCCCAAGCTGTCGCGCAGCGAAGCGCTGCGCCAGGCGACGATGGCCCTCGTCGATGGTCCCGGTTATCTCAACGGCGAAGGCAAGACCGAGTTTGCCTACGCGCATCCGCTGTTCTGGGCGCCTTACACCATCATCGGCGATGGCGGCTTGCGGTGACGAAAAGGGGAGGGGGAGAAAATGAAGCGGAATATTCTACTGGGCCTTGTGGCTGCAGGTTTGTTGGCGGCGGGATCATCGCGCGCCGCGCCGTTGATCACGGAAGAGGAAGCCCAGCTGCCGCCTCCGAAGGGCGCGGTCGCCGTCGATCAGCGCGGCATCATGCGCGGCCCCAAGATCGAGTTCGTCTCGCCGGGCGCCCCCGCGAGTTCACCCCTGCGGCTGGTATTGAAATTCCAATCCTATGGCGGGGCCAAGATCGATCCGGAATCCGTCAAGGTGATCTTCCTCCGGACGCCGAATGTCGACCTGACCCCTCGGGTCAAGCCCTTCGTGCAGCCTGACGGCATCAACATGCATGATGCGGAGCTGCCGCCGGGCGAATACACGATGCGTGTCGACATCAAGGATAGCGATGGCCGGCCGGGCACGGCAATGTTCACCCTCAAGGTCGCGCCCAAGTGAGTTGTCCTTACTGCCAGTCCGGGACTGCGGAGGGGGCGCTGGTTTGCGCGTCTTGCGGACGCGACATCGCCGTTCCCGCGACGCTGATTGCGGAGCGGGACGATCTCCTGCGCAAGCGCGAGCACTTGCGCGATGAACTGCGGCGGGCCAGGGACGAGGTCGAGACCATCATGAGGCAAAGGAAGTCGCGCTAGCGATGGAATGTCCGTTCTGCGCCGAGACCATCAAGGACGAAGCCATTGCGTGCAAGCACTGCTCGCGGGATCTGCGCGTCGTGCGGCCGACCCTGCTCGAGATCGACGAGATCGTTGCCGACCTGGACAAGCTCAGGCGCGATCTCGATCGCGTCAATGTCCGCCTCGAGCGCCACAACAATCCGCTGCGCTATTACGGCACGCATGCGGTGCTCTATGTGGTCATTCCATCCCTGCTGCTGGTGATCGCGCACGTGCTCGTGACCATCACTTTCAACGTGTCCCCGATCCCGCTTCGGATTGCATCGATTGTCATACCGCTGCTGTTCGGCTTCGTGGCCTATCCGTTGCACCGGGTGTCCGCCCTGACGGCGCTCGTGCTGGCGTTCCTGGCGGCGGCCGTCAGCGTCCTGTCGATGCTGACAGTCACGGGGATCCACGATCATGTCCCGATCCTTCCGACGATCTGGATCGAATGGCGTGAAGTGTTCGAATATGGCGCGAGCATCCTGCTCGCCTTCGTCTCCGGCAACATTCTCAGCGTTGTGATCTTCCAGATCTTGCCGCGTGTGCTGACCCAGGGAGGCAAGCCGAACGCCTTCGCATTCAGGGTGGCGCGCCTGCTCGGGCAGCATGTCGGCGAGGAGCAGCTGCGCCGCCGCGCCCGCCTGATCCAGGATCTCATGCAGACCGTCGGGCCGCTGGCGGGTGTCGCCGCAACGGCCTTCGGCTCGATCTACGCGGGACTAAAGGGAATGCTCGGATAGCTGAACGTGGACGCCCGTCGGTCAGCGCTGCCCGTCGTGTACTGAAATCTCCGATGCCTTGAGGCCGCCGATGCGCGCATGCGGGCGGCCGCCCGTCGCCATCACGAGGCCGAAAGCGATCTCGTCGCGTCGCGGCGCGTCCCACAGCGTCATCTCGGCCGTGCCGAAATGGCTACGGACATAGGCGGCGTGGATATGGCCCAGCGGCACCATCAGGCGCGTGCCGGGTCCGCCGATGGTCTTTGCGGCCGGCACGATCGCCTTCGGCTGCTCCTTGGATCGGCTCAGCACCTCGCGCATGCCGTGGCCGCCGGCTTCGTGCCAGACCGCGCCATGCTCGAGCTCGCCGTCCTCGCCGACGATGATGCCCTTGCCATAGGCTTCGATGCGCTCTGCGCCGCCGAGCTGCGCGATCAGACGTGTCGCCAGCTCGCGCCCGAGCTCGCGCAAGGACGCCTGAAACGGCATCAGGTCGGATTCAAAGCGACCGGCGAAGGGATTGCGGATGACTGCGACGGCGGTGCCGACCAGCAGCGGCTGCTCCAGCCGCGGGCCGCGCTCGTGCCAGATCGTCTCGACGCCGACCGCGGTCTTTCGAATGTCGTATGACATGCGCGATGCTATGCCTCGTCCACGACGGGATTGCGGAGCACGCCGATGTTCTCGATCTCGACCTCCACGACGTCGCCCGGCTTGAGGAAGACCGGGGGCTTGCGCGTGAAGCCGACACCGGCCGGCGTGCCGGTGGCGATGACGTCACCGGGCACGAGGTCGAAGATGGTCGAGCAATATTCGATCAGCCGCGGGATCGAGAAGATCAGCATCGAGGTGTCAGAGGATTGCACAGTCGCGCCGTTGACGCGCGTCTCGAGCTTCAGCTTGGTCGGGTCGCCGATCTCGTCGGGCGTGACCAGCCACGGGCCGAACGGGCCGGTGCCGACGAAGTTCTTGCCGGAAGCGATCTGTTGGGCGTGGCGCTGCCAGTCGCGAACGCTGACATCGTTGTAGATCGAATATCCCGCCACGTGGCTCCAGGCGTCGGCCTGGCTGATGTGACGACCGCCCTTGCCGATGACGACGGCGAGCTCGCCCTCCCAGTCGAAATTGTCCGAGACTTTCGGCCGGATCACCGGCGCATTGTGCGCCACCTGGGAGCGCCAGACCCGCAGGAAGATCGGCGGGAATTCGGTGATCTCGCGCTTCATGCCGAACGCGACCGCCTCGTTGTGATGGTCGAGATAATTGCGCACGGCGCAGACGATCTTCTCGGGGCGGGGGATCACTGGCAGATATTTGACGTCGCTCAGCGCCATCGTCGGCTTGTGTGCGGCGACGATGGCTTCGCGGCGCGCATAGTCATCGCTGCCGACGAAGTCGGCGAGAACAGGGTACTGGGGCAGGGCGCGGCAGAGATCGACGATTCCGTTTTCGACAACGGCGCCCCAGCTTTCCCGATTTCCATCCCAGAATGACAGTAGCTTCATGGTTTCTCGCCCCGAAGGTTCCAATTTTCGATCTTGTGTATTATTTTCGAAAATTAGGCGCGACGCAAGCCCGCCGCGTCCGAAATTCCTGTTACGGCCTATTCGGTATCGAGCAGGTGGCCGGCGTAGGTCGCCACATTGTCCGACGTCGAGCGGATATGCGCCTCGATCAGTTGCACGGCGAGATCCGCATTGCGGGATATGGCGGCCTGCATGATCGCCTGGTGCTCGCCGGCCTTGTCGCGCGGGCGCGGCCGGAAATTGGCGGAGAGATGCCGGTAGCGCTCGGCGCGATCGAACAACTCGGCGCGAATGGCGAGCAGCGTCGCCGAGCCGCAGGCGGACACCAGCGCCTGGTGGAATTGGCGATGGGCGATCTTCCACTCGGGGTCGCGCAAGGGGTGTTCGGGATCGCGCTGCTCGATCCGCTTCAATCGGTGCAGCGTCGAGATCACGGCGATTTCCCAATCGTCATCGCCTCGCGCGATCGCGCGGCGGATCAATTCCATCTCGATAAGGACCCGCGCGTCGGTGACCTCCACCAGATCCTGGCGGCTGACCGGCGCCACGCGAAATCCGCGCTGCTCCTGCGCATCGACCAGTCCTTCGGCGGCAAGCGCCGTCAGCGCCTCGCGCAGCGTCGTGAAGCTCGCGCCGAACCGTTCGCGCAGCACGTCGAAGCGCAGCGGCTCACCCGGCGGAAGCGCGCAGGCAACGATCTCCTCGCGCAAGCGATGCGTGATGTCGGCAGCAATGGTCTTGCCGAATTCCTTGCGGGGGCGGATGGCGCTGTCGGGCATGATGTCTGTCGTTGAATCAATGGCCCAAGATGCCGCGCCAACGACCATCTTGCAATAATTTTCGCAAACGGTATGATTTTCGAAAATAGGGACTTGGGAGGCGGCTGAATCATGAGAGCGGTGCTGGTGCGTCAGCCGGGTGGGCCGGATGCACTCGACTTGGTCGAGCTTCCCGTGCCGGTGCCCGGACCCGGCCAAGTGCAGATCCGGGCCGATGCGTTCGGGGTCGGCCAGCCCGACGTGCTGATCCGGCGCGGCGTCTACAAATGGATGCCGCCGCTGCCGGCCAATCCCGGCAATGACGTCGCGGGCCGCATCGCGGCGCTCGGGCCTGATGTCGAGGGCTTTGCGATCGGCCAGAAGGTCTTGCTGAGCGCGCGCGATCTGTCCCAGCGCGGCGGCTGTTACGCCGATTACGTGGTCGCGCCGACGGACGCCGTTCACGCGCTGCCCGACAACGTCGATCTGCAAGCGGCGGTGTGCCTGTCGAACTATCAGGTCGCGTACGCGCTGCTGCACGAGTGCAACCATCCGCGCGCGCCTAAAAGCGTGCTGGTGATCGGCGCGGCCGGCGGCGTCGGCACGGCGCTGGTGCAGTTGGCGAAGCTCGCGCAGATAAATGTCATCGGCACGGTCTCGACCGAAGAGAAGGCGGAGTTCGCGCGCAGCAACGGCGCCGATCATGTTATCTTCTATCGGAGTGAAGATGTGGTGGCGCGAACCCGCGAACTCACCAACGGCGAGGGCGTCGGCCTCGTGCTCGATCACGTCTGCGGGCCGGAGTTCACCGCCTATCTCGGCGCGCTCGGCAAATGGGGCACGCTGCTGTCGTACAACGCCTTCGCGGGACTGCCGGAAGAGAACCTGATGGGGACGATGCGCAACTATCTCGATATCTGTCCGGCCGTGCGCTGCTTCTCCTTTCATATCTACGACCACGATCGCGACGGGCGTCGCGCCCTGATGCGCAATGTGATCGATGCCCTGGGCCGTAATGCGATCAGGCCGGCGATCTCGGCGGTCCTGAAGCTCGACGAGGTCAGGAAGGCCCACACGCTGCTCGAGCAGGGCTCCGCGCTCGGCAAGATCATCATGACGCCATGAGGGGTGGACGATGACGACACAGTCACCCATTGCACGCTTCACCCGGTTGCGGCACGCCACCTTTGCCTCGCCCGATCCGGAGCGGCTGCTCGACTATTACCGCGCCGTGATCGGCCTTGGCCTCGTCGGCCGCGACAGTGACCGCGTCTTTCTCGCCAACGATTCCGAGCAGCTCTCGCTCGTGATCGAGCCCGGTGACGCCGAATTGAAGAGCATCGCCTTCGAGATATCTCCCGATGTGCAGATCGAGGCGCTCGGCGCTGCGCTCAAGCAAGCCGATCTGCGGCCAGAGCTTCAGAGCGATTCCTTGCCTGGCGTCTCCAGGCTGCTGTCGTTCAGCGATCCCGAGGGGACACGCTTCGAGCTGATCCAGGGCTGGACGCCGACGCCCGCGCAGGAGCGCATCGGTGCGCTTGCCGTCAGCAAGCTCGGCCATGTCGCCCTTCGTACGCCCGATCCGCACGCGGCCTCGGACTTCTATGCCAATTTCATGGGCCTGCGGGTCTCCGACTGGATCGAGGACCGCTTCGTCTTCATGCGCAGCGGCTTCGAACACCACACGCTGAACTTTGCCCGCGCACCCGTGCGCGGCCTGCATCATCTCGCTTTCGAGCTGCGCGGTCCCGCCCACATGCATCAGGCCTGCGACCATCTCGCGCGGCACAAGCTGCCCGTGCTCTGGGGCCCGGTTCGCCACGGCCCCGGGCACAACACCGCGATCTATCACCGCAATCCCGACGGGCATCTCGTCGAGCTGTTTTGCGATCTCGACCGCATGACCGACGAGGCGCTCGGCTATTTCGAGCCGCGGCCCTGGCATCGCGATCGTCCGCAGCGGCCCAAGATCTGGGTCGGCCTGCCGCGCGACGTCTGGGGCATGGCGCCTTCGCCTGAATGCACCGAGTTCGCCCGTTAGCGGATTCGAATTCGACGGAACGACGCCGCACACGCTGCGGCCAACGACATAACGATCAAGGGGAGGAAGCATCCATGCGACGGGTGAAGCGGCTTGCTGCGGCCATTTTTCTGCTTGGCGGTTGTCTGGCGACCGTCCCTGCGTCGGCGGACAATTATCCGTCCCGCCCGATCCGCCTGCTGCACGGTTTTGCCGCCGGCGGGGCGGCCGACACGTTGTCGCGCATCATTGCCGACGGCCTCTCGAAGCGGCTCGGGCAGCCGATCATCGTCGAGGCCAAGCCCGGCGCTGGCGGCAACATCGCTGCGGATGCGATCGCGAAAGCTGCGCCCGACGGTTACACGATCGGGCTCGTCACCGGCGCCCACGCGATTTCCGCGGCGACCTACAAGAGCCTCGCCTATCAGCCCGCCGACAGCTTCGAGATGGTCTCCACGCTGGTGTACTACGCGCTCGTCATCGCCGTGCGTAACGACCATCCGGCAAAATCGCTCGGCGAGCTCGTCGCCATGGCGAAGGCGAAGCCTGGTTCGCTCAGCTTTGGATCGGTGGGGTTCGGCAGCACCCATCACCTCGCCGGCGAGCTGCTGAACGCGACCGCAGGAGTCGAGGTCCTGCACGTACCGTATCGCGGCGATTCCCAATCCATCACCGCGCTGCTCGGCGGCGAGGTTCCGGTCATC
>NZ_JXJM01000001.1:4281272-4336491 GCF_001593325.1 Bradyrhizobium sp. DOA1 | reverse complement strand
GGCACCCCCGTCCTGCTCGCGCCCCAGATCCAGAGCGGCGCGATCCGCGGACTTGCGGTGACCTCGCCGGTGCGCACCGCGCTGTTGCCCGACGTGCCGACGGTTCAGGAGGCCGGCATCAAGGGCTACGACGTGCGGACCTGGGCGGGCCTCCTGGCCCCGAAGGGAACGCCGCCCGCCATCGTCGCTGCGCTCAATGCAGCAACGCGCGACGCACTCAGGGACCCCGATCTCAAGCAACGGCTGGAAACTGCCGTCGGCGGCGAGGTGCGCGGCAGTTCGCCCGAGGAGATGAAGGCGCTGATCGAGACCGAGATCACCAAATGGACCGGCGTGGTGGAGAAGGCGAAGATTCCGAAGATCTGATCGCAAACGGAAGCGCCTATCGCGATTCCACCACCTCGCCGTCCTCTTTCACGAACCGGCCGACCGGGTTATCCAGAAGATCGATCACGGCCTCCGAAGGCCGGCACAGCCGCGTGCCCTTCGGCGTCACCACGATCGGACGGTTGATCAGGATGGGATGCGCGAGCATCTGGTCGATCAGCTCGTCATCGGACCATTTGGGATCGTCGAGGCCGAGATCGCGATAGGGCGTGCCTTTCTCGCGCAGCAGCGCGCGAGCAGTCATGCCCATGGTTGCGATGAGCTCGACCAGCTTTTCGCGGGACGGCGGCGTCTTCAGATATTCGATGACATCAGGCTCGACGCCGCTCTGCCGGATCATCGCCAGCGTGTTGCGCGAGGTGCCGCAGGCCGGGTTGTGATAGATCGTGACGCTCATCGTGTGGTCTCCGCAATCGGGACAGGGGCGGGCGCGCGGGAGGGTCCGAGCAGCCAGTGCATCAGCAGCATGCCGGCGAACGCGCCGCAGAGTTCGGCAAGGATGAATCCGGGCAGGTCGACAGGGCGAATGCCGGCGAAGGTGTTGGTGAGCGACCGTGCAATGGCCACCGCAGGGTTGGCAAACGACGTGGAAGCCGTGAACCAATAGGCCGCCGTGATGTAAAGGCCCACCAGCCAGGGGATCACCGTGCGCTGAAAGCGGATTCCGGCCAGGATTGTCGCGACCAGCCCGAACGCCGCGACGGCTTCGGCGAACCATTGCGGTGCTCCGGTTCGGACCTTGGCCGAGAGGTCGAGCAGGGGCAGTCCGAACATTAGGTGCGCCGCCAGCGTTCCCGCGATGCCGCCGGCGATCTGCGCGAACACGTAGAGCGCGGCCTCGTTCACCGGCAGCTCGCGCTTGCCGGTGAAGACGAGCGTGACGGCCGGATTGAAGTGCGCGCCGGAGATCGGACCAAGCAACGTGATCAGGACGACCAGGATGGCCCCGGTCGGCAAGGTGTTGCAGAGCAGCGCCAGCGCCACATCCCTGGTCAGGGTTTCCGCCATGATGCCGGACCCGACCACGGTGGCGACGAGCATGCCGGTGCCGAGCGCCTCGGCCGCCAGGCGCCGCGGAAGGTCGAAGGCGTGCTGATCAGGCACGGCTTCGCTCCTTTCGTTTGGGCGCGCAGCACGATCGCAGCGTCTCGACGACGGGTTCGCAAACCTCCGGCCGTCCGCCGCAGCAATCGCGCAGCAGGAATACGGCGACGTCGCGAAACTCGCCGAGATTGGCGCGGTAGATGATCGAGCGGCTGCGCCGCTCGGACGACACGAGCCGCGCGCGGCTCAGGATCGACAAGTGTGCCGACAGCGTGTTCTGCGGCACTTCGAGCAGGCGGGCGAGGTCGCCTGCTGCAAGTCCCTCAGGCTCGTGCCGGACCAGCGTCCGGAACGCCTCCAGACGGGTCGATTGCGACAGCGCCGCGAGCGCCAGGACGGCTTCCTCTGTTTCCATATATCCAGACTTATGGAATTAATCGGAACGCGTCAATCCGAATCTGCCTTGTTTCGAATATTCTAGAAATACGGTTGACTGCCGGAGCGAACGGGAGCATTGTCGTCGCCATGAAGATCGACGACGCAGCAGCACGGCTGGAAGCACTCGGCAACCGGACGCGGCTCCAGATCTACCGCGCATTGGTTCGCGCGGGGCATTCGGGCATGGCCGTCGGCCGCTTGCAGGACAAGTTGAAGATCCCGGCCTCGACGCTGTCGCATCACATCAAGACCTTGGTCTCGGTCGGGCTCGTCAGGCAGGTGCGCGAGTCCACGACGCTCGTCTGCCATGCGAACTACGACGCAATGCAGGGGCTGGTGGATTTTTTGGCTTCGGAATGCTGTGCGGACGAACTCGGATGCAAGGACACGCAAACGGCGGCCTGATTTTGTCGGGCCTATTATTCGATGATTCTAGAATGATGGGAGAAGTAGGATGGACGGGAAAACGGTGGCGATCATCGGGGCAGGGCCCGTCGGTCTCGCGGCGGCTGCGCATGTCCTCGAACGCGGCATGTCTCCCATCGTGCTCGAGGCTGGACCGGAGGCTGCCCACGCGGTCCGGCAGTGGCAGCACGTGCAGCTGTTCTCGCCGTGGGAATACAATGTCGACAAGGCGGCCGCGCGCCTGCTCGCGCCCACGGGGTGGAATTCGCCGGACCCAAGCTCCTATCCGACCGGCGGCGAGCTGATCGAGCGATATCTCGATCCACTTGCGACGCGAACGCCGCTGCGCGAGATGATCAGGACGTCAAGCCGCGTCACTTCCATCAGCCGCGCCGGCTTCGACAAGGCCAAGACGAAGGGCAGGGAGCAGGCGCCATTCGAAATCCGTTATCAGAACGGCAAAGGCCCCGAGATGCTGCGCGCCGACGCCGTCATCGACATATCAGGCACGTGGTTCTCGCCCAATCCCGCCGGCAGCAACGGCCTGCCCGCGATCGGCGAACGCGAACGTACGGACCGCATCGCCTATGGCATGCCGGATGTGCGCGGCGCAGGCCGCGCCAGATTTGCCGGCAAGATCGTCGCCGTGCTCGGTGCCGGCCATTCCGCCGTCGGCACGTTGATCGATCTCGTGCAGCTCGCGGACGAGGCGCCCGGCACGCAGCCCGTCTGGCTGTTGCGCGGCGCTGATCCTGCCAAGGCTTTCGGCGGTGGCCGCAACGACAAGCTCGCCGCACGCGGTGAGCTTGGAAGTGCTTTCGCTGCGCTTGTTGCCGCCGGGAAAGTCGAGGTCGAGACCAAATTCGGTGTCACTCACGTCTCGGAATCCGAAGGTCGTCTCAAGATCGCGGCCGGCGCCTGCTGCGGCGCCCGAAACGTGATCGTGGACGAACTGATCGTGTCGACGGGCTTTCGTCCCGACTTCTCCTTCCAGTCCGAGCTGCGCCTTCGCCTCGATCCGGCCATCGAGGCGCCCGTCGCGCTCGCGCCGCTGATCGACCCCAACGAGCATAGCTGCGGCACGGTCCGTCCCCATGGTGCGCGCGAGCTTTCGCATGACGAGCCGGGCTTTTACATCGCCGGCATGAAATCCTACGGCCGTGCACCGACCTTCCTGATGGTGACCGGCTACGAACAGGTGCGCTCGATCGCCGCCGACATCGCCGGCGACAAGGCGGCTGCGGCGCGGGTCGAGCTCGTGCTGCCGGAGACCGGCGTCTGCACGCGAGGCGGTGTGGAGTCCACCGCAGCTTCCGGCTGCTGCGGTGGCCCAACGACGGAAGACGTCTCGGCCTGTTGCGCCGCCGACGAAACCGCCAAGAAGGCCGGCGCTTCGGGGTGCGGCTGTTCATGACGCCACTGCCGGCGATCGGGCGGACGATACTCCCCGACTCGGCCTGACCCGTGCGCGCGGAGAGATCAGACCGAGCGGCCGGCCGCAAGCTCGCGCATGATCCACTCGGTGAACGCGCGGATGGGCCGGCGCTGCTGGCTTGCGCGTGGAAACACCAGATGATGGCCGACATAGCGGATATCGACGGACCGTTTGGCGAGCGGTGCAACCAGCCGCCTTGTCGCGATCTCGCGTTCGGCCAGCCGGGTCGATTCCAGCGTCACGCCGAGGCCGCTTGAGGCCATCGCGATCGCCAGGAAGCTGCGATCGAAGCGCATGCCGTGAATGGCCGGCGCTTCGAGGCCGTTGGCGCTGAACCATTGATGCCACTGCACCTGCTTCACCTCGGAGCGGATCAGCACCTGGTCGAACAGATCCTTCGGCTTGCGGATCTTCTTTGCGAGTTCGGGCGTGCAGAGCGGCGTCACGGTCTCTTCGCCGAGTGACATCACCTCGACGCCCTCGGCCCTCGGCTGGCCGTAGACGATGTCGATGTCGAAATCATCGTTGCTGAACCGGGCATATTCGGTGCTGGCGGCGAGGCGGACCTCGAGCTTGGGCTCGGCGGCCATGAAACGGGCGAGGCGAGGGGCGAGCCATTGGGCAGCGAAGCTCGGCGCGCAGTGCACCCTCAATAGTTGCGGACCGCGGCCGGCAACCTCCTCGATGCCGCGCCGCAGATTGTCGAACGCGGCACCGGCATGACGCATCAGGTTCTCGCCCGCCGGCGTCAAACGAATGGCGCGGGCGCTGCGTTCGAACAGGACGGTGCCCATCGCGCTTTCGAGCTTGCGAATGGCGTGGCTGACTGCGCTTGGGGTGAGATGAAGCTCGTTCGCCGCATCTCGGAACGAGCCGGTGCGCGCCGCCGCCTCGAAGGCGCGGATAGACGATATCGGGATGGACGATAGCAGCATCTGACAAGTGAACCAAATTCACCTATGCAAGACAACAGCGCGTTTGTGGAAAAAGCTGCGCCTGCATAATGAATGAGGTCAAGAACGCCGCGCCTGCGCGGTCTGCAAAAGCGATCCAGGGAGGAGCACATGCTGCTACGCGGCAAGACTGCCATCATCACCGGCGCGGCCTCGCCGCGGGGCATCGGCCTCGCCGCTGCCCGCCGTTTTGCAGCGGAGGGCGCCCGGGTCGCCATCCTCGATATCGCCGGCCCGGCTGCGGAGGCTGCTGCGCGCGGCCTCGAACCGGCCGGCAGCGAGCCGCATCTCGGCCTTGCCTGCAACGTCGCCGACAAGCAGGCCTGCATCAAGGCCGTCGAAGCCGTGATGGCCAAATTCGGCCAGATCGACATCCTCATCAACAATGCCGGCGTCACCCAGCCGGTCAAGCTTCTCGACATCACGCCGGAAGATTGGGACCGCATCCAGGACGTCAACCTCAAGGGCATCCTGTTCCTGTCGCAGGCGGTGATCCCGCATATGCGCAAGCGCAGAAGCGGATCGATCGCATGCATGTCGTCGGTCTCTGCCCAGCGCGGCGGCGGCATTTTCGGCGGACCGCATTATTCGGCGGCAAAGGCCGGCGTGCTCGGGCTCGCCAAGGCAATGGCGCGTGAATTCGGGCCCGACGGCATCCGCGTCAACTGCGTGACGCCGGGCCTGATCGGCACCGACATCACCGCCGGCAAGCTCACCGACGAGATGCGCGCGAAGATTCTCGAGGGCATCCCGCTCGGCCGGCTCGGCGAGGCCGCCGACGTCGCGGGCATCTACACCTTCCTCGCCTCCGACCTGTCGGCCTACGTCACCGGCGCGGTCATCGACGTCAACGGCGGCATGCTGATCCACTGAGCGGGCAGGGAGAGACAATCATGGCAACGCTCGCAAATGCGCCGACGCTGGCGCAGCGCGCCCGCAACATCCGCCGCAATGCCCTGCTGATGGGCGAGGTCCAGGGCCAAGGCTATATCGCCCAGGCGCTTGACATCGCGGACGTACTGGCCGTCGCCTATTTTCACGCGATGCGATTTCGCGCCGAAGATCCCGCCTGGGAAGGCCGCGACCGCTTCCTGCTGTCGAACGGGCATTATGCGATCGCGCTCTATTCAGCCCTGATCGAGGCCGGGATCATTCCCGAGGCCGAGCTCGAAAGCTACGGCTTCGACGACAGCCGCCTGCCGATGTCCGGCATGGCCTCCTATACGCCGGGCATGGAGATGTCCGGCGGCTCGCTCGGTCTCGGCCTTGCCATCGCCGTCGGCATGGCGCTCGGGCTGAAGCGCAAGAAATCCACCGCACGCATCTTCACGCTGTTCTCCGACGGCGAGCTGGACGAAGGCTCCAAATGGGAGGCCATCATGTCGGCGGCCCACCACGAGCTCGACAACATCATCGCGATCGTCGACGTCAACAATCAGCAGGCCGACGGTCCGTCCGGGCAGATGCTCGGCTTCGAGCCGCTGGTCGACAAGCTGGAAGCGTTCGGCTGGTTCGTGCAGCGTGTCGACGGCAACGATCTCGACGCCGTCGTTGCCGCTTTCGATGCGGCGATGGCGCATGCCGCACCGAAGCCGCGCATGATCGTCGCCGACACCTTGATGGGCAAGGGCGTTCCCTTCCTGGAGCAGCGCGAGAAGAACCATTTCATTCGGGTCGAGCCGCATGAATGGCAGCTCGCCCTGTCCGCCCTGAACGCGGGAGACCAGCCATGAAGCCCGAGGGATCGCCACCATCAGGAAAGCCCAGGCTGACCACCTCGGCGATGATCGCCTCGATCGCGGCGGAAGGGCAGCGCACCAGGCCGGCTCCGTTCGGCCACGCGCTGGTCGAACTCGCCCGCAGCCGCGAGGACGTCGTCGGCATGACCGCCGATCTCGGCAAATACACCGACCTGCATATCTTCGCGCAGGCCTTTCCCGATCGCTACTACCAGATGGGCATGGCCGAGCAGCTGCTGTTCGGCGCGGCCTCCGGCCTTGCGGCGGAAGGCTTCATGCCGTTCGCGACGACCTATGCGGTGTTCGCCTCGCGCCGGGCCTACGACTTCATCCACCAGACCATCGCGGAAGAAGACCGCAACGTGAAGATCGCCTGCGCGCTGCCCGGCCTGACCTCGGGCTACGGGCCGAGCCATCAGGCCGCCGAGGATCTCGCGCTGTTCCGCGCGATGCCCAACATGACGGTGATCGACCCCTGCGATGCGCACGAGATCGAGCAGATCGTGCCGGCCATCGCCGCGCATCGCGGGCCGGTCTATATGCGGCTGCTGCGCGGACAGGTGCCGCTGATGCTCGACGAATACAATTACCGCTTCGAGCTCGGCAAGGCCGCGCTGCTGCGCGACGGAACCGATGTTCTGATCATCTCGTCGGGGATCATGACCATGCGCGCGCTGGAGGCGGCCCAGGCTCTCTCGAATGATCGCGTCAACGTAGCCGTCCTGCACGTGCCGACGATCAAGCCGCTCGACACCGAAGCGATCCTGCGCGAAGCGGGCAGGCCTGGCCGCCTCGTCGTCGTCGCCGAGAACCACACGGTGATCGGCGGCCTCGGCGAAGCCGTGGCGGCGCTGCTGATGCGCGCAGGCGTCCATCCCGCGTTCCGGCAGATCGGGCTTCCGGACGCGTTTCTCGCCGCCGGCGCACTGCCGACATTGCACGATCGCTACGGCATCTCGACCGCCGAAGTGACGCGGCAAATCAAGGTGTGGCTGCGCTGACAGCTGCCATTACGACGGTTGCGGCGGATAGCGGTCGAACGTCGGCAGTTCGTGCGCGCGCTCCATCCAGCGCAGGCGCTCGGCCACCTGGATGTGCATCATCGGCGGCACGGCGTCGGGATCGTCGTAGGTCGCGCTCTGGATGTCGATCATCCCCGGCAGGATGTCGGCATTGACGTAAAACAAGCCGGTGCCGCAGTCGCTGCAAAAGTGCCGCCGGCCATGCTCGGAGGAGCGATAGATCTTGGGCTCGCCCTTGGTCACCTTGAGCGCATTCTCGGTATACATCGTCCACCCGACGACCGGCGCGCCCGCGTGGAGCCGGCAGTCACGGCAGTGACACAGCGCGTGCACGATTGCCTCGCCCTCGACTTCATAGCGGATTGCGCCGCAGTGGCAGCCGCCAGTGATGGTGCTCATGCGTTCCTCCCGATCAAAGCAGATTGCCGGGATCGATAACGCCGCAGACTCGCAGCTTCAACGGCTCATCGCTGGTTGCGATTGCGTCCTACTGTCGCGTGACAGCTGCTGCCACATCGCTGACGTCAGGTTGATGCGGAGGACCTGTGAGTCCGGATCAAGCGGTGCTTCACCGTCTGCGCGATCGCGGCTGGCGCCTCGTCGGGGATGGCGAAGCAGGAGCTCGCGTTGATCTCGCACAGCACGTAGGTGTCGCGGCCGGCTGCATCCCGTGGCCCGTAGAGAAAGTCCGCATCCCAGATCACCGGAAGCGAGCCCTCGTCGATGCCGAGCGTCTCCATCATCCGCGGCGTCCATTCGTTCTCCATCGATCTCCGTAGGGGCTGGAACGCCGGGGCATCCGGCCCGTGCATGATGCGTGGTCCCGGCTGCGCCTCAGGCGCCTCAGGACCTTTCGGCGGCGGGATCAGGGCCTTGATCAATTGATGCCCGAAGCCGGCAACCTTGGCTCCGCTCATGTAGCAGCGGATCATGCCGTCGGGCAGGCGAGCTTGATACGCCTGGTCGATGATGCAGCCGCCCCAGTTGAAATAGGGCTCGCAGCGCGCGATGAAGGCATCGAGCGGCATGTCCTCGGGCAGGCTGCCGCGTTGCGCGTGCAGCACGCGTACGATGCCGTCGGCGTCGGATAGTCGCTCCACCTTCCAGATTCCCTGGCCGCCATTGCCGCGATTTTGTTTCACCACGCGCGGACCGCTTGCCACGAGGCGGGAGGGAAATTCGGAACGGAATGCCGCAGCACTATCGTAGCGATGCGTGTCGGTGCCCCAGCCGAGATGTCGGGTTCGATAGAGCACCTCCTTGACGCCCATCTTCAGGATGACATCCGGATGTGCACTGATCCATGGTCCTTGCGCCGCGACGTCGCGCAGCAGGCCGTCAAGCTCGGCGCGCGTCTTGCCCTGATGAATCGGATCGACCCAAACGAGCACGCCGTCGACGCTGAGCAATTGGTCGCGAACCGCGTCGGCGACGCTCTCGTCGTAGATGACGGGTCGAGCCTCGATGCCGACGGCGGCGAGGGCTTCGAAGACGCGGACGAAGCGGCTGTTTTGCGGGGTCGCGACCCCGCGGGCGTCAGCATCTCCGCGCGAGAGGATGGCGACGATATTGCGGGATGAGGAGTGTTGTTCGGTGTCCATGCGCAAGCTCCACGTATTGCGTGCTGCGCAGAGCTTGGACCGAAGTCTCACGGGGAGTCTGCTTCGTCCCCACGCGTACAATGTATGTGAAATCGCCCAGTCGTTTCAAGATGGTGGTTGGTGCGGTCAGGGCGCTCTTTAGGCAGGATCAAAGCCGCGCATCGCATCTCCTCCCTACGCTCCTCGGTTTCGACATAAAAAAACCCGCGGCGGATTGCTCCACGCGGGTGTTGCGAACTTTCGATGATGCCATCCTGCCGGTCTTTTGCCCGACGTGTCAAAGTGCGTTTGGACCGCACCCCATGCGACCGATTGCGTCAGAGATCGCGTACCTCCGCCCAACGGCTAGACCGGCGCCAAGGTGGGCAGAGCCGCCGCGTGGCAAAATTCCGGAATTGAAAACAGAATATGCTTCAGTAGCTTCGCTACTGTGCATGGGGTTGTTTTCGAACTGTATTTGCGCCGCCGAACAACCGTTCGTCAGCGCCGGCGCGGCGCCTCGGCCTTGGCGGGCGCCTCGGTCTGCGGCGCGCAGGTCGCGGCAGCAAGCGTCGCCTGCGCCTGCTGCATCAGGCCCGGCTCGGGGGCGAGCGCCTTCATCAGGATCAGGCCGGTCGCGGTCGGGGAATCGATGATCAGGCGGTCTGCCGCGGTGACCTCCTCGTCCTCGGGCAGCTCGCTGTGCTGCGCTTCCGTCATCAGGTCGAGCTCGATCACCTTGCGGCCCGCCGAGCGGTCGTTGATGGCGTAATAGGCGATCTCGTTGCGCGTGTAGAACGACACCGAGGTGTAGGCCTGGCTCACCGGCACCGTGAGCTTGATCGGTCCGTTGGTCAGATCATAGCGGCAGATCGCCAGCGCAAAGGCCGGGTCCATGAACGGCATCGGTGAGGTCTGCGGATCGGCGAGGGGAAGCTGGGTGACCGCGTTCAGCTTCGTCATCGGCGTCAGCCGCGAATAGGCGTCCTGCGTCGCGATCCGCGGCAGCGCCAGCACGCTGACGAGATGGACCACGAGGCCGAGGACAATGCCGGCGACGATGGTGAACAGCAGCCGGATCATGAGCAGCCCACCGTGGTGATCGTGGGCATCGGCGCATCGCGCTGGGTGCGCGTGGCGACGCCGACCGGCGTGTCGTAGAGACGCAGCATCAGGGCGTAGCGTTCGATGCCGCCGGTCGGCAGCCAATTGCCGGCGCGCGAGCGCGAGGCGATGCGGATCTCGAACGATCCGTCCGACTGGCGCACGATCTCCTGGCTGGTGAAGCCGTAGCGCTGGAGCGAATTGGCGACGAGATGGCCCTTGCGGTCGTAGAGCGTCAGCGTCCAGAACCGCGCCGGCGGCGTCACGCCGGAGACCACCACATCGCAGCGGCCGTCGAGCGCCTTCTTCTTGTCGTCGGTGGTCGCGGTGAAGGCGACGCCGTCACCAGTGCCGATCGGCAGCTCGCCGTTGCGCACGATGGTGGCGCGCGAATAGGGGTCGACGTCGGCCGTGCCGGTGCGCGGGCGCGCGGTCCAGGGGCCGATGGTCAGCGCGCCGATATCGGTGCCGCGCGTCGTCGTCATCCAGGTGGCGCCGACGCCGACCACGCCTGCGAGAAGGAGCGCCGTCAATGTGATCAGGATCAGCCGCACGGGTTTCGATCAGTTCTTGCGCGGGGCGGAGGCGTTGGCGTTCTCCTCCGCATAATTCTGCGGGAAGGCGAGCGCGCTGTTCGACGAGGACGGCTTGGCCGGATTGGCGTCGGCGGCCGACGATTTGTTCGCGGTCCTGGCCGCGTCATCCAGCAGCTTCTCGACGCGCACCAGGATGTCGGCGCCGCGCTTGGTCAGAATGGGCGGCGGACCCGGCTTGGTCTCCAGCACCTTCGGTCCCGCATTGGCCTGCGCGTTGGAGACATGCTGCGGCGGCAGCTTCTGGCCCATGCCGATGCCGGGGATCTCCCGGACCTCGACGCCCTGATGCGCCACCAGCATGATGTCGTGCCAGGTCTGCGCCGGCAGCGAGCCGCCGGTCATGCGGTTGGTTGGCGAATAGTCGTCGTTGCCGTACCACACCGCGCAGGTGAAATTGCCGGTGTAGCCGACGAACCAGGCGTCGCGATACGCATTGGTCGTGCCGGTCTTGCCCGCCGTCGGAATGCCGTCCAGCGCTGCGCGGCGCGCCGTGCCTTCGCTGACGACGTGGCTCATCATGCCCGCCATGTCGGCGGCGACAGAGGCGGGGATCGCCTGGCGCGGCTTCGGCCCGTCGCGGTCCCAGCGCCAGACGAGATCGCCGGCGCCGGTGCGCACCTCCAGCACGGCATGCGGCGTCACCGCCTTGCCGCGGTTGGGGAAGGTCGCATAGGCGACGGCGTGCTCGAGGACAGTGACTTCGTCCGAGCCGATCGGCAGCGACGGCGTATCGGGCAGCGGCGCCTTGATGCCGAAACGGCGGGCGACCTCGACGATCTTGCCTCGGCCGACCTTGGCCGGGTTCGGCGCCTTGGGCTCGTTCTTCCGGCCGATCTCGATCGACAGCTTCACCGGCACGACGTTGATCGAGCGCGTGATCGCTTGCGTCAACGTCACCGAGCCGGAATAGGAATGGCCATAATTCTGTGGGCACCAATTGCCGATGCAGACGGGACCGTCGACCACGATCGAGTTCGGCGTGTAACCGTTCAGCAGTGCCGCGGTGTAGACATAGGGTTTGAACGAGGAGCCGGGCTGGCGATAGGCGTCGGTGGCGCGGTTGAACTGGCTGGCGCCGTAGTCGCGGCCGCCGACCATGGCGCGGATGCCGCCATCGAGATCGGCGACGACGGTTGCCGCCTGCGTCGCGTGATAGTCGCGGCCGAACTGGCGCAGCTGGTTCTCGACCGCATCCTCGGCGGCCTTCTGCACGGTGGCGTCGATCGCGGTGCGGACCACGAAGACGCGCTCGGTGTAGGATTTCGGGAAGGTGTCGACCAGCTTGCGCATCTCGTCGAAGGCGTAGTCGAGATAATAGTTCGGCGACGCCTCGTCGCGGCGATCGACCGCGAAGGCCGGATTGCGGCGGGCGCCGAACACCTGGCCCTCGGTCATGAAGCCGGCATCGACGAGATTGTCGAGCACGACGTTGGCGCGGGCGCGGGCTGCGGGCAGGTTGATGTGGGGGGCGTATTTCGTCGGCGCCTTGAACAGGCCGGCGAGCATCGCCGCTTCCGCCAAGGTCACGTCGCGCGCCGATTTGTTGAAGTAGAAATGCGCAGCGCCGTCGACGCCGAAGGTGCCGCCGCCCATATAGGCGCGGTCGAGATAGAGCTTGAGGATCTCGTTCTTGGTCAGGCGCCATTCCAGCCAGATCGCGAGGAAGGCCTCGTTGACCTTGCGCTCGATCGTGCGCTCGTTGCTCAGGAACAGGTTCTTGGCGAGCTGCTGGGTGATCGAGGAGCCGCCCTGACGGACGCCGCCGGCTTGGGCGTTGGTGACGAGCGCGCGCGCGGTGCCGGCGATGTCGATGCCGAAATGGTCGTAGAAGCGGCGGTCCTCGGTCGCCAGCGTCGCCTTGATCAGCACGTCCGGAAAATCTTCCAGCGGGATCGAGTCGTTGTGCTTGATGCCGCGGCTGCCGATCGGGTTGCCGTAGCGGTCGAGGAAGCTCACCGCGAGGTCGGACTTCTTCAGCCAGTCTTCGTCCGCGGTCTCGCGGAAGGCGGGAATCGCGAGCGTCAGCATCACGACCAGGCCGCCGAGGCCGAGGGTCGCGGCTTCCGACAGCGGCTCGATGAACACCCAGCGCTTCCATCGTCCGACATAAAACCGGTCCATGAAGGTCGAGTAGCGCTCGTAGAGCTCGCGGATGCCCTTGGCCGAGGAGAACAGCGAGGAGTCGATGCGCGCATCGAGATCCAGGAAGAAATTCCGGATCCTCTGCTTCCAATGCGGTGGTATGATCTGGCGCACCTAGAACCCTTGCGGCTTGCTTCGAAAGCGTTCAAGCACCCGGCCGGGGCGGCATCGAGACGTCTTGCGGGTATGTTGCGGCAAACCCAAGGCGCCCGGTACGCGTCCGAGGGGGACCCAGCGTTCCTTCTAGCCGAGCAGGGCCTATAAACCAATGGCCACGCTCGCGATTTTGAACAACAGGCCTAATTGCCCCCGGGTCATTACGGGCCTTGCGGGGGCGTTGCTTGCAACGTTCCCGACGCACGCCCTAGATGGCGTTGCCGTAGCTCTTTCGAACTCTTGTTGAGGCGCATGACCGCAGCTCCCAAGCGACCTTCCGGCCAGGAAGGATTCTTCTGGAAAACCAAGACGTTGGAACAGATGTCTGGGGAGGAATGGGAAAGCCTGTGCGACGGCTGCGGCCGCTGCTGCCTGAACAAGCTCGAGGACGAGGACACCGGCGATATCTATTTCACCCATATCGGCTGCAAGCTGCTCGATGGCGCCAGCTGCGCCTGCAAGGACTACCCGAATCGCTCCGACAAGGTTCCGGACTGCGTCCGCCTGACTCCCACCAATGTCCGCACCCTGAACTGGCTGCCGCCGAGCTGCGGCTACAAGCTCGTCGCCGAGGGACGCGACCTTTATTGGTGGCACCCGCTGGTGTCGGGCGATCCCAACACGGTGCATGAGGCCGGTGTCTCCGTGCGCGGCCGGGTCGAGGGCAGCGAGGATGAGATCCCGGACGAGGAGCTCGAGGACCACATCGTGCAATGGCCGGGGACCTTGCCGAAACGGGCCCGCCTGAAGCGACGTCCAAAGGACTGATCCGCCGTGCTGACCTGATCACGTGTTCGGGATGACCCTGCGATGGGATGCACCCATGCGCCGCGGTGCCTGCCTGGGGAAGTCTTTGCTGTCTACATTGGGCTGCATAGAACGAATCCTTCGCGGCGTTGCGCCGCCTCACGACGTCCGATCGAGATGAACAAGTTCGACCGGCAGAGCAGTTCTGCCGACATCCAGGCGTTGCCCGACGATATCGCCGAAGAGCTGTCCCGGCTTCCGAGCGAGGTCATCAGCGTCGATGACGCGCCCTCCATCGCCCCGCCGGTGCCGCTCTCGCAGGACGAGGTCCGCACCATCGTCATCAGCCTGATGCTGACGATGTTCCTGGCCGCGCTCGACCAGACCATCGTGGCGACCGCGCTGCCGACCATCGGCCGCCAGTTCCAGGACGTCTCCAACCTGTCCTGGGTGATCACCGCCTATCTGCTCGCCTCGACTGCGGTCGCGCCGGTGTTCGGCACGCTCAGCGACATCTATGGCCGCAAGGCCATGATCATCACGTCCCTCAGCCTGTTCGTTGCGGGCTCCGTGCTGTGCGCGATCGCGCCGAACATGCCGATGCTGATCCTGGCGCGCGGCCTTCAGGGCCTTGGCGGCGGCGGCATCATGCCGGTGGTGCAGACCGTAATCTCCGACGTCGTGAGCCCGCGCGAACGCGGGCAATATCAGGCCTACTTCTCCAGCGTCTGGATGGTCGGAGGCATTCTCGGCCCGGTCATCGGCGGCGTGTTCGCCGAGCATCTGCACTGGTCGATGATCTTCTGGATCAACCTGCCGCTTTCGGCCGCCGCGATCGCGCTGCTGCTGCCGAAGATGAAGAAGATCCCGGTGTTCCACCGCAGGCGCAAGGTCGATTGGCTCGGCGGCGTGTTGCTGATGGCCTCCGCCGTCGTCTTCATGCTGGTGCTGACCTGGGGCGGCACACGCTATCCGTGGCTGTCGCCGACCGTGCTGGCGATGGTCGGCGGTGCGGTCGCGCTCGCCGTCAGCTTCGTCTGGCACGCGCGCCGGGCGGACGAGCCGTTCCTGCCGCTGCCGCTGCTCGGCGGACGCGTCGTGCCGTTCGGGCTGATGGCCGGCGGTTGCGCGCTCGGCGCGATCACGGGCCTCACGGTCCAGCTCCCGCTCTATTACGAATCCGTCTATCAGCTCAGCGCCAGCGAGGCGGGCCTTGCTCTGATCCCGCTGGCGGCCGTCTCCACCTGCGGCGCAGCCATCGCCGGCCGCACCATGGCGCGGGCCAAGCACTACAAGCGCGTCGCCATCGTCGGCACGTCCTGGGCCGCGCTGTGCGGTCTCGGCCTCACCCTGACGACGCTGCCGCTTTGGGGCCTCTTGACGCTGATGGCGGCCTTCGCGCTCGGCCTCGGCACCACCTTCCCGGTCTGCGTGGTCTCGGTGCAGAATTCGGTCGCGCGGCCGCAGGTCGGCACCATCACCGGCGCGTTGAACTTCTTCCGCTCGCTGATGTCGTCCTTCACGGTCGCGGCTTTCGCGGCCATCCTGCTGATCGCGCTCGGTGCCGACATTCCGCTCGGCGAGCATCATGCCGCCGGCAGCGTCGCGATTCCCGCCGAGGACATGCGGCACGCGTTCCGTTACGTCTTCGGCGCCGCCACGGCGTTGATGACCGCTGCTGCACTCTGCCTGATCGCGATGGAGGAGCGGCCGCTGGCCGGTCCCTCCACGTCGCAGCCGGCCGAGATGGCGGAGTAGGGCTAGTCTAGCCGCCCCGATCGGCGTAGGGCTCGCCGGCGCCGTTGCTCCCGGCCGCCTTTCGCGCCATCGTCGCGAGATGAGACTTGAGTTGCGCAAGCGCTTCGGAGGACCAATCTTGGACATCGGTGACGGCGACCCAGGCATCGACGTAATGCTCGGGCGCGTAGACATGGCCGAAGCCCGTTGGAGTATGGGTCGCGACCGCCATGTCGAGTGCAAGCTGCAGCATGGTGACGATGGGATACCAGCGCAGCTCGGGTGAGACGTCCGGTCCGCGCGGGGCCGCCATCCAGGCCGGCACCCGATAGGCGTCGCGGTAGGCGAAGAACGTGATCGCATCGCTGGCATATTGCAGATAGACGACGCGCATCGGGCCCCAGGGCGCATCCGGCGGCACTGTCGGTCCGTCCTGGTTCATGAAGCGGACGAAGCGGCTGTCGCGGAATTCCGGCAGCCAGGCTGGCGTGCCCGGATTGCGGCTTTCAGTGATCGAGCGCCAGATCCGGCTTTCGAACGGCGCCCCGCTCCACAGCGCGCCGGCGATGGGATCGCCGATCGTCTCGAACAGCTCGGCGGATTTTTCCGAGTTCATGGCGCCGAGACTCAGTCCGTGCAAATACAGTTTCGGCCGCCGGTCTTTCGGCAGCGTCGTCCAGTAGCCGTAGATTTCCGCGAACAGCGCGCGCGCCGCTTCGGCGCCGTACTCGGGCTGGAATAGCAGCGACAGCGGACTGTTGAGATAGGAGTACTGCATCGCGACGCTCGCGACATCGCCATGGTGGAGATATTCGACGGTGTCCATCGCGGACGGATCGATCCAGCCGGTGCCGGTCGGCGTGACGACGATCAGCAGTTTGCGTTCAAAGCCGCGCTGGCGCTTGAGTTCATCGAGCGCAAGCCTGGCGCGCGCCTGCGCCGTGTCGCGGCTGCCGAGCCCCACATAGACCCGCACGGGGTCCTGCGCAGGCCGTCCCGTGACGGCGCCGATCGCGGCCGCGGTCGAGCCTGAGGCAATGAACCGGCGCCCCATTCGCCCGAGCTCTTGCCACTTCACCAGCGATGCCGGGCTTCCGGTCCGATTCGACGCGGTCGGCTGCGGCCGTTCGGGCTCGAGCCGGACGTCGAGTTCGCGGAAGGAGGAGTCGAGCGCGTTGAATGCCATGCGGACCAGGATATTGCTGGCGATCGACCAGAACAGCAGGCCTGCGGCGATCACGCCAATGACGTTCGCGACCTTCCGGGAAATGACGCGTCTGGTGCGCGCAGCAACGACGTGGGCGACAAGGGCGAACAGTCGCCCCAGCACCAGCAGCACTGCGAATGTGATCAGGGCAATCGCGCAGACCTTGAGCGGATGTGCGGTCTCGACCGGGGCCATCGTCATCACGGCGCGGATCGAGTTCTGCCAGCCGGCCGCGCGCCACAGGAAGACGATGACGACGAGCAAGCAGGCGGCCGCGACGAGCGCATTCGCAATCGATCTCGCGCGCGCCGAAGGCTCCGGCAATTCGAGATAGTGCCACAGTCGCCGCCACAGGATTCCGGCGAAATAGCCGATCGCGAAGCACCCCCCGGCGAGGACGCCTTGTGTGAGATAGCTTCGCGGGATCAGCGTCGGCGTCAGCGCGGCCGCAAAGAACAGCGCGCCAAGCATGAGGCCGACGCCGGACAGCGAGAGGAGTTGTCGCCGAATGAACCACGCGAGACTCTTCAAGGCATCCTCCGGCTGACGCTATCCCTTGTTGCTCTCCGCAAAACTGCTCCTGCGCGGCAGGCGGATCGTGAACTCCGTGAACGCGCCCGGCTTGGTTGCGACATCGATCGTGCCGCCGTGCTGCTTCACGACGATGTCGTGGCTCATCGACAGCCCAAGGCCGGTGCCTTCACCGGCCGGCTTGGTGGTGAAGAACGGATTGAACATCTTCTCCCGGACCTCGTCGGCAATGCCGGTGCCGTTGTCGCGGATGCGGATCTCGACGCGGTCGCCGCGGTCGCGCGTTGCGGCGATCACCGTTGGCTCGTAAGCCGCGGCGCCGTCCGCCTTGCGCCTGGTGACCGCATGGAAACCGTTCGAGATCAGGTTCAGCAGCACGCGGGTGATCTCCTGCGGAAACACTTCCGCCTGCCCCGCTGCCGGATCGAGCTCGCGCTTCAGCGTCACGTCGAACCCCGGCTTCTCGGCGCGTGCGCCATGATAGGCGAGGTTGAGACTTTCCTCGACCAGCGCGTTGATGTCGCTCAGGCCGTGCTCGCCCCCGCCTTCGCGCGAATGCACCAGCATGTTCTTGACGATGGAATCGGCGCGCCGTCCGTGCTGCACGATCTTTTGCAGATTATCCTTCAGGAGTCCCGTCAGCTCGTCGACCTCGCTGCGGACGTCGTCTGCGAACGTAAGGGGCGCGAGCACATCGTTCAATTCGTCGGTCAGCTCGGCGGAGAGCGAAGCAAAGTTATTGACGAAGTTGAGCGGGTTCTTGATCTCATGGGCGATGCCCGCCGTGAGCTGGCCCAATGACGCCAGCTTCTCGGTTTGGATCAGCCGGTCTTGCGCGGCGCGTAAGTCGTCGAGCGATCTGGCAAGTTCTCTGGTGCGGTCCTGCACCTCGTTGAACAGGCGCGTGTTCTCGACCGCGATCACGGCCTGGTCGGCAAAGGTCTTGAGCAGGTTGATCGCCTTATCGGCGAAATGACCGGGCTCCGGCCGCGTCACGGCAATGGTGCCGATCGCAACGCCGTCGCGCAGCATCGGCACGACGAGGATGCTGCGATAGCCGCGGGTCCGCGCCAGCTCCTTCATGGCCTCGGTGAGACCTGGCTCGTTCTGCATGTCGCTGCGGAAAGCATATTCTCCGCTTGTCGCCACCCGACTGTGAATGCCTGACGACGCTAGCTGTGCCGGGAAGGAGCTGAGCAGATCCGCATTGCCGGCCTCGTTGTCGGTGGTGAAGGCGGCCAGATGCAGCATGCCGTCGATGACACGGGTGACGGTGGACGAGTGCCCGCCGATCAGCGCCTTAGCGCTGTCGGAGATGGCCTGGAACACCGGCGTGACATCGGCGGGCGAGGCCGCGATCACCTTGAGGATGTCGGCGGTCGCGGTCTGCCGCTCCAGCGCTTCCCTGGTGGCGTTGAACAGGCTGACATTCTTGATTGCGATCACCGCCTGGTCGGCGAAAGTCTGCAGCAGCCGCACGTGATGCTCGGCGAACCGGCCGGTCGTCCGCCGCGTGGCGATGATGATGCCGATGGCTTCGCCCTCGCTCATCAAGGGCGTGAATAGCATGCTGCGATAGCCGCGGGCGCGCGCGATGTCGCGCGCCGCCGGCTCGAGCTCGGTGTCGGGCAATTGCGCCGCTTCACCCTTGGCCACGAGCGCATAGGGCGGAAACTTTGCGAATGGCACCGGGAACGAGGCCTGGAGCACGCGATCGCCGGCCGGATCGGTCGGCGTGAACGCCGCAAGATGCGCGGCGCCGTCGATATAGCGCAGCACCGCGGTGGAGAAGCCGCCGATCAGCCGGTTGGCGTTGGTGGCGATGGCCTCGAACACCGGCTGCACGTCGGAGGGCGAGGCGGCCATCACCTTGAGGATGTCGGCCGTCGCGGTCTGGCGCTCTAGCGTCTCCTTCGTCTCGTTGAACAGGCGTGCATTCTCGATCGCGATCACGGCCTGGTCGGCGAAGGTCTGGAGCAGCTGCACGAGGTCGGGCGCGAACGCGCCAGGTTCGGCACGCGTGACGCTGATCATGCCGACCGGCGTGCCCCGGTTCATCAGCGGCATGAACAGCACGCTGCGGAAACCGCGCAGCCGCGCCAGCTCCCGGTTCAGCTCGGGGACGTCGGCAGCCTCGCTATCGGGAAACTGGATCGTCTCGCCGTCGCGCACGAGGGCAAACGTCGGGAAGTCCGCGATCTTGCGCGGAAAGGACGCCTTCAGACCTTCATCGGCTTCCGGGCTGGTTGGCGTGAATGCCACGAGGTGCAGCTCGTCGCCGATGAACTGAAGCACGGTGGCGGAGAAGCCACCGAGCAGGCGCTTCGAGCTGGACGCGATCGCCGCGAACACAGGTCGCGCGTCGGAGGGCGAGGCCGCGATGGTGCGCAGGATCTCGGCGCTGGCACTCTGGCGATCGCGTTCGACCGCAAGCTCGCTGCGCAGCCGCGCGTTCTCGGTTGCGGCCGACTGCAATCGGCGCTCGAGGTCCTCGATATCGTGGGAAGCGGTGGTCATTCCTAATCCAGCTCGATGCCGCGACATGCGCGGCACCGGGCCGGATTATCACATCTCCTGCGGCCGGAGCCAGCGCTCGCGGCGTTGCTGAGATCCGACCCGGCTCACGCGCCGGGCCGGGACACCTCGGTCTCCTTGCTGGTGATGAACTCCAGCAGCACCGGGATGCCCTCCTGCGTCTTCTGGATGCCGCGCTTGATCGCGGGGACGATGTCCTCCGGCTTCGTCACCCGCTCGCCATGGCCGCCAAAAGCCCTCGCCATCGCGGCATAGTCGCCGGAGATGTCGGTCGAGCGATATTTCTCGGTCGAGACGGGCATCACCTTCAACTCGATCGCCATCGAGAAATTGTTGAGCAGGATCGACATGATCGGGATGCGCTCGCGCACCGCGGTCTCGAAATCCATGCCGGTGAAGCCGATCGCCGCATCGCCCCAGACATTGATGCAGAGCTTGTCGGGCTTTGCCAGCTTGGCGCCCATCGCGAGCCCAAGGCCATAGCCGAGCTGTGTCGTCTTGCCCCAGCCGAGATAGGTGAGGGGCTCGACCGACTTCCAGAACGGCGAGAGCTGGTCGCGCGGGCTGCCGGCATCATGCGTGATGATTGTGTTCTTGATGTCGACCGTGTGCTGGAGGTCCCAGAGCACGCGATAGGGGCTGAGCGGCGCATCGTTGCTGGTGAGCTTCGGCATCCATTTTGCCAGCCACTCCTTGTGCGAAGCCGCAATCTCGGCCGCGACGGCCGACGCATCACGATCGGACGTGACGGACCTGCCGATCTCCTCCAGCAGCGCGTCGAGCACGAGGCCGGCATCGCCGACGAGGCCGATCGTCGCTTCCACGTCCTTGTTGAGATGGTTCGGGTCGAGCGTGGAGTGGATGATGGTCTTGCCCTTCGGCATCGCGATGCCGAAATTGGTCTCGGTGAAGGAGCAGCCGATGCCGAGGATGACGTCGGCCTCGCTCAGAAATTTCGGCACCGCGCGCGGCACCGCGAGCCCGCCCGAGCCGAGCGAGAGCGGATGCGTTTCCGGAAAGGAGGACTTGCCTCCGAGACTGGTGGTGACGGGGATCGCCAGCCGCTCGGCGAGCCGTTTCAGTTGTGGCCACGCCTGCGCGTAATGCACGCCCTGGCCGGCATAGATCACTGGCCGCCTTGCGTTCACGAGGAGGCTGGCTGCTTCCTTGACGTGAACGGGATCTGCGCCGTAGCGGGTGCGCAGCACCGGCGTGTAGTTCAGCGGCTCCGGCACCTCCTCGTTCCACATGTCCGAAGGAATTTCGACGATCACAGGCCCGCCGCGGCCGTTCTTCAGCTTGGTGAAGGCGCGGCGGAAGATGTTGGCGACCTCGGCCGCGAGGATGATCGGCTCGGACGATTTCGCGAACGGCTTCATCGCTTCGCTGGAATTGAAGTTCGGCTCGATATGCGCAAGCCGGCGCTGATAGCCCATCGGCAGCACCAGCACGGGCACGGATTCGCCGAAGCACTGCGCGACCCCGCCCATCGCGTTCTCCGCACCGGGGCCATGCTGCATGCAGAACGCGCCGATGCTGCGACCCGACGTCACCCGCGAGATCGCATCCGCCATGTGGATGCCGACGCGCTCCTGCCGCACCATCACCGGCCGGATATCCGCTTTCGCTGCGTGCTCGATCAGATGGTTGACGGGATAGCCGCAGAGGATCTCGATCCCCTCGCGCCGCATGATTTCCGCGATGGCAGTGCCGAGCTTCATGACGTCTCTCTCCCTGGCAGGCCGGTTGGTCCGGCTGATTGGAGGAGAGAGGATCAGGAAATGGGAGAAGGGTAAAGCGCGGGGCCCGGGAGGTCAGCCATGCAGGACGGCCGCGCCCGTCGATGTCGAATAGACGCGGTCAGCCCAACGCTTGACCCAGGTCAAGCCGGTAGCCCGTGGCGGCGTGTCATTGTCGTGGTCAGGGAACGACATGACAAAGTCTCATCACTCAATTCTTCCGGGGACCCATGGATTTGAGCCTCACGAGCGATTCTGATGGCGCCGCTGCCGAGGAAAAACACATCGATACGGGGCGGTCCGGAACGAACTCACGACAGGGTCTCACCGCGTCCGAAGCACAGGCGAGGCTGAAGGCCGAAGGCTTCAATGAACTGCCGCGTACGGGGCGGCGAACGATCCTGGGCCTGGTCATCGAGGTGTTGCGCGAGCCCATGCTGCTGTTGCTGCTGGCGGGTGGCCTGATCTACTTCGCCCTGGGCGATCTCGGCGAGGCGTTGCTGCTCCTCGTGTTTGCATCGATCTCGATCGTCATCACCATCGTGCAGGAGGCCCGCACCGAGCGCGTGCTCGACTCCTTGCGTGATCTCACCAGCCCCCGTGCCCTCGTGATCCGCGGCGGCGAACACATCCGCATTCCCGGCCGCGAGGTCGTTCGCGGCGACTTGATCATGCTCTCCGAGGGAGACCGCGTGGCAGCGGACGCCACTGTCCTCACATGCGACGATCTGCTGCTGGATGAATCGCTGTTGACGGGAGAGTCCGTCCCGGTCCGCAAGCTGGCGCGTGCCATGCTCGAACAGCCGGGGGTGCCGCATGCCGGCGGCGACGATCATCCGTTCGTGTTCTCCGGCACGCTGGTGGTGCGCGGAACCGGCGTGGCCGAAGTCACCTCGACCGGGATCAGAAGCGAGATCGGCAAGATCGGACAGTCCCTGCAGTCTCTGACGACGGAAGCGCCGCGCCTGAAACAGCAGACGACGCGCCTGGTCGCCATGTTCGCGATCGCCAGCGGCTTCGTCATCGCCGCGACCGTGCTCCTGTATGGCCTCTATCGCGGCGGCTGGCTGGAGGGCGTGCTCGCCGGCATTGCGCTCGGCATGTCGATGCTTCCAGAAGAATTCCCGGTCGTTCTGACCGTGTTTCTCGCCATGGGCGCCTGGCGCATCTCGCAGGCCCGCGTGCTGACCCGGCGGGCCTCCGCCATCGAATCGCTGGGGGCGGCAACCGTGCTCTGCACGGACAAGACCGGCACGCTGACGGAAAATCGCATGACGGTGGCGCGTCTGATGCTGCCCGATGGCGCGCCGTACACGCCGGAGGTCGCCGCACGCGCGGAGCCCGCGTTCCATCGGTTGATCGAAACCAGCGTCCTCGCCTGCGTTCCGGAGCCGTTCGATCCCATGGAGAAGGCGCTGCATGCGCTTGCGCCGGGGACCGACACCGGCTTGGAGCTCGTGCGGAGCTACGGCCTGCGTCCCGACCTGCTCGCCATGTCGAACGTGTGGCATGGACGCGGTGACGAATGCATCGTCGCAGCCAAGGGCGCGCCCGAGACGATCGGCATGCTCTGCGGGATGAACGCGGAACAGCTGGCCGAATTAGGAGCGCGCGTAGACGCGCTCGCCCAAGAGGGGCTTCGCGTGCTCGGCGTGGCGCGGGCGACTTGTGCGGCGACGAACCTTCCGGAGGCGCAGCGCGGCTTTGCTTTCGGCTTCTGCGGCCTGACCGGCTTCGTCGATCAGCTGCGGCCCGAAGTGAAGGGCGCCGTCGCCGAATGCCGGTCCGCCGGCATCCGTGTGGTCATGATCACCGGCGACTATCCCGCAACCGCATCCGCGATCGCGACGCGCGCTGGCCTCGATTCCGAACGTATCGTGACGGGTCCGGACGCCGAAGGCATGGCCGATGCCGAGCTTGTCCAGGCGGCGCAGGGACAGGCCGTGTTCGCGCGCATTGCGCCGGCCCAGAAGCTGCGCATCGTCAGTGCGCTCAAGGGCGCCGGCGAGATCGTCGCCATGACGGGCGACGGCGTCAACGACGCGCCGTCGTTGAAGGCGGCCCATATCGGCATCGCTATGGGCGGCCGCGGCACCGACGTGGCGCGCGAGGCGTCGTCGATCGTTCTGCTCGACGACGATTTCGGCTCGATCGTGAAGGCGATCCGTCTCGGTCGCCGGATCTATGACAATCTTCGCAAGGCGATGAGCTTCATCCTCGCTGTCCACGTTCCCATCGCCGGGCTTGCGCTGCTGCCGCTCGTGACCGGGATGCCGCTTCTGTTCGGACCGGTCCACATCGCGTTCCTCGAAATGATCATCGATCCCGTCTGCTCGCTGGTGTTCGAGGCGGAGACCGAAGAGCGTGACGTGATGCAGCGGCCGCCGCGTTCGCCGGACGAGCCGCTGCTGCCCAAATCCCTGCTGGTCTGGTCGGCGCTCCAGGGTGCGCTCGCGCTGGCTTTGACCGGGGGCGTGATGGTGATGGCGAACGCCTACGGCATGCCCGCGAACGAGGTGCGCGCCCTGACGTTCTTCTCGCTGGTGCTGGTGATCGTGAGCCTGATCTTCGTCAACCGCTCGTTCTCGACGTCGCTGGTCGAAGCCTTCACCCGGCCGAACCGAACCCTGGTCATCATCGTCCTGTTTGTGACGAGCGTGCTCTCTTTGAGCCTTGCATGGTCCGCCGCCGCCGACCTGTTCCGGTTCGGCCCGCTCCATGCCGACGATCTCGCCATCACGGTGGCGGCCGCGCTGGTCTGCCTGGTGGTGTTGGAACTGTCGAAATATCCGCTACGCCGTCGCCGGTCTGCATTAGGAAAGGTCTGACAGACCTTTACTTGCAATTCTTGCAGATCGTCAGCTTTCGCTTCAACGCATCGTCTTCCTGATCCACCGACGAGGGATCGGCGGCATCTGCGCTGGATTTGGAGCTCCTCGCTGCGCGCGATCTTGCAGGCGCCGCCTGCCTCGCGGCCTCATTGTCGCCGTTTACGCTTGCACTGAAGCCATCGTAGTCGGCGGCCGGATTCGGCGCCGGTAATGCATTGGGCGGAGCAATCGAGACCGGCGGTTTGGCCGATGTCTGCGCTCTCGCGCAGTCCTGCGACCAGGCACCGGTCAACATGAGGCCGAGAGCCAGGAGTGTCGCGCGTCTCATTGGCATCCTTCAAGCAGCCCGGATTCGGTTGATAGTACGGCTCGTCGAGCAACGATCGTGCTCAAGACTATCAGGACTCGCCTAGCCGTCAAAGCGGGCGCAGCGAAGCGAGCCAGGATCCTTCCCGGGGAGGGGTCCTGGATTGCTTCGCTGCGCCCGCAATGACGAGATCAGAGAGTGTCTGCGCGCGGTTGCCGCCGGCGCGCACGGGGCGTCGCCTCAGGCCTGTCGTCGCTACTTCAGCGACGAACTGATCGAGTTGAATTTGTTGTTGAGGAGCTGGCTGCCCGTGTTGTTGACGACGGTGACGATGGCCAGTGCAATGCCGGCGGCGATCAGGCCGTATTCGATGGCGGTGGCGCCAGTCTCATCGGCAAGGAAAGACCTAAGCAAACGCATTGCCAACTCCTCTTCATCCAATCCAATGTCTGGTCGCGTCGTTTTCGAATCCGAAAATCGATCGAATAGATTTTCTGCGCGCCAAAACAATCAGACCCGGGCGAGCGCGCCCCAGTTTCATACGGTAACATTCATTAACTTAAGGTTCCATCATCCGGTCCAAATGGATGCAAACCGCACGTTGCCTGCGTACATCCGCAACGTTCGCTAGGACATGATCGTCGGGCGGGGGAGGCGGCGTTTGAGCACGGCCGTGAGGCGGCCGACGAAATCCTTCATCGTGCCCGGCTGCCAGCGCGCTGCCGTGCCCGCGGCCCGCTCGCGCTCGGTCGCGTCGCTCACGATGCCGATGTAGTTCTTTCTGACGTCCTGCTGCTGCACGGCACGCAAACCTTGGCTCGATCGGAGGGCTGGGACCATGCTGTGCGCAAGGCCAACCAGTGCTCAACTTCGTGTCCCCTGGGAATACTCTGGTTCATGCGCAGCGCTGGGCCGTCGCGGAATCCACGGTCGCGCTTAACGGATTGTTGAACCTGTTAGTCAACGGCTCGGCAAGCATGTCGATCGAGCGTGCCGATCGTCGCTCTCATTCGCGCCGGCCGTCCGCATTCAGGGCCCGCAACATGGCGATGCGAGCGAACATCACCCAGCCGCCCCCGGTCTCGGCTGCATTGATCAGGGTCTCGATCGCGGTCTGCCAGTGTGCTTCGTGCTGGGCGTCCTCGGGCAGCTGCATGATGTAGTCAGCCGCGTCCTGCAACGTGACCAGCTTGCGCCTGTTGCTCACGCGAACCGGATCGTCGAACGCCGTCGACCAGGGCATGTCAGTCCGGCCGACCGGCGAGAGGGGACATCACGGGAAGATTGCTTGGTGTGAAGCGCCTAGCTGGCCTTCTTGGCCCGCGCCGGCGCGCGCACCGGCTTGTCGGCCTTCTTCGCAGCGTCCTTGGGCGCGGTCTTTGCCGCGGCGTCCTTGCCACCCTTGCCCGATATCGGCAGCAGCATCTCGCGCTGGCCCTCGACGCGCTTCTTCGGCTTCTTGCCCTTGACGGTCTCCTTGACAGTTTCCTTGGCGACCTTCGCCGCGGGCGCAGCGTCCTTCTCGGTCGCGAGGCTCTTCTTCAGCGCGTCCATCAGGTTGATGACGTTGCCACCGGTCTTCGGCGCGGCCTTGGCCGCGATCGGCATGCCGCTGCGCTTCTTGTTGATGAGGTCGATCAGCGCGGTCTCGTAGTGATCCTCGAAGAGTTCGGGTTCGAAGGCGCCGGACTTCTTTTCGACGATGTGCCTGGCGAGGTCGAGCATGTCCCTGGTCAGCTTCACGTCCTGGATGTCGTCGAAATACTCCGTCTCGCTGCGGACCTCATAGGGATATCGCAGCAGCGTACCCATCAGCCCGCTCTCGAGCGGCTCCAGCGCGATGATGTGCTCGCGGTTGGTCAGCACCACGCGGCCGATCGCGACCTTGTCCATACTCCGGATGGTCTCGCGGATCACCGCATAGGCGTCATGGCCGACCTTGCCGTCGGGCACGAGGTAATAGGGACGGATCAGATAGCGGTTGTCGATGTCGGCCTTCGGCACGAACTCGTCGATCTCGATCGTGTGCGTGGAGTCGAGCGCGATGTCGTCCAGCTCGTCCTTGGTGACCTCGATATAAGTGTCGGTGTCGACCTTGTAGCCCTTGACGATGTCCTCGGACGTCACCTCGTCACCGGTCTCGGCGTCGACCTTGAGGTACTTGATCCGATGCCCGGTCTTGCGATTGATCTGGTTGAAGGAGACCTTCTCGGTATCCGAAGTGGCCGGATAGAGCGCGACCGGACAGGTCACGAGCGACAGACGCAGAAAACCCTTCCAATTGGCGCGGGGGGCCATGGGCTACTCCAAACGCAACGGGGACAGATGACAAAGATACCATCGGGGAACACCAAATCATAGCAAGGGGCGATGCTGATCTGGCAACTGCGTTAACCGGCCGCTGGGCCCGCGGCTGCGGCCTGATCGGAGCGCATAAGTCGGAACATCGCATTCAATCACGCGTTGGCTCGGGACACGGCTGCGAGGAGGTCGCGGCTAACCAAGCGACATCCAGAGATTGAGGGCATCATGGCAACCACGCGAGAGCAGCACCGTATCGTCGAAACTCCGACCGAGGCCCGTCAGGGTGAGCCCGGACCTTCGGTGGCGGCGCTGCTCGCCATCTCGACCGGGCTTGCGATCCTGATCCTCGCCGTCGTCTGGTTCGTCTTCTTCCGGACCTGACGGGCAGACCGACACGCCTCGGACCCTTCCTATTCGCCGCGTGACGCGGCACATTGCGCCCGCCAAGACGCCGGTTCGCCGGTCGGACTGGTGGGCGCAGTCGTATCGGCCGGCGGGAATCCTAAATGACCAAAAAGTAACGTTGGCGGGTTCCCCGCGTTCATATTCAGTTCACGCCGGAATTGCTCATCTCTGGCGCAAGATGCAGCCAATCCTTGGAGACACGCGTGCGCCTGCTCGTTGTTGAGGACGACCCCGATCTCAATCGCCAGCTCACCAAGGCGCTGACCGACGCCGGCTATGTCGTCGACCGCGCCTTCGACGGAGAGGAGGGGCATTATCTCGGCGACAACGAGCCATATGATGCCGTGGTGCTCGATATCGGCCTGCCGAAGAAGGACGGCATCTCGGTGCTGGAGGCATGGCGCCGCAACGGGCGCACCATGCCGGTCTTGATCCTCACCGCGCGCGACCGCTGGAGCGACAAGGTGCAGGGCTTCGATGCCGGCGCCGACGATTATGTCGCAAAGCCGTTCCATCTGGAGGAGGTGCTGGCCCGCATCCGCGCGCTGCTGCGCCGCTCGACCGGCCACGCCCAGAGCGAGCTCAGCTGCGGCCCCGTCACCCTCGACACCAGGACCGGCCGGGTCAGCGTATCAGGCAATCCCGTGAAGATGACCTCGCACGAATATCGGCTTCTGGCCTATCTGATGCACCATTCCGGGCGCGTGGTCTCCCGCACCGAGCTGGTCGAGCATCTCTATGACCAGGACTTCGACCGCGACTCCAACACCATCGAGGTCTTCGTCGGCCGCATCCGCAAGAAGCTCGACGTCGACATCATCCAGACCGTCCGCGGCCTCGGCTATCTCCTGACCCCGCCGCCGGCTCCGGGCGCTTGAGCCCCTCGCGGACTTGACGGGAGGCCGAACAGGGGCCTTGGTCCGGTCATGATATCCGACGACCTGACATCGCGCCTTCCGGGTTCATGACCGATGGCCGCTAGCTCGCTTGCGAACCGCCTGTTCCTGTCGGCGACCGCCTGGCTCGTGGTGATCCTGGCCATCACCGGCGTCGTGCTGTCGTCGGTCTACAAGGACGCCACCGAGCGCGCCTTCGACCGCCGGCTCAATCTCTACCTGCGCACGCTGATCGCGGAGGTCGCGACCCCCGACGAGCCGCCGGACCGCCAGTTCCAGTCGCTCGGCGAGCCGCTCTTCGAGCTGCCGCTGTCCGGCTGGTACTGGCAGATCACGCGCACCGATACCGAGAAACCGGAGGTACGCTCCTCGCGTTCGCTCTGGGACAAGAAGCTGCCGAAGCTCGAGGAGCAGGGCGCTGAGCTCACCGCCGCGGGCATCCGCCTCGCTTATGTCGACGGTCCGGAGGGGCAAAACCTGCGCATGGTGGAGCGACCGGTCGATCTCGGCGCCGACGGCAAGTTTCTCGTCAGCGTCGCCGGCGACGACACCGAGATTTTCGATGAGACGCGGAGTTTCGACTACTATCTCGGCGGCACGTTCACGGCGCTCGGCATCGTGCTGCTGCTGACCACGGTGTTCCAGGTCCGCTTTGGCCTCGCGCCGCTCAAGCGAATCTCGGAATCCATCGCCGATATCCGCTCCGGGCGGGCGGAGCGGCTCGAGGGCGAATTCCCGGTCGAGATCGCGCCTTTGGCGCGCGAGACCAATGCGCTGATCGATGCCAATCGCGAGATCGTCGAGCGCGCGCGCACTCATGTCGGCAATCTCGCCCACGCCATCAAGACGCCGCTCTCGGTCATCGTCAATGAAGCAGGCAGCCACCCGGCCGATCCATTCGCGTCCAAGGTGATGGAGCAGGCCGACGTGATGCGCGACCAGGTCGCCCATCATCTGGAGCGCGCGCGGATTGCAGCGCGGGTCTCAGTAGTCGCGACGGTGACGGAGGTGGCGCCCGCCATCGAGGCGTTGCGGCGGACCACGGAGAAGATCCACCGCGACCGCGGCATCGTGGTCGAGGCCAAGGCCGATCCGTCCGCCAAATTCCGGGGCGAGCGGCAGGATCTGGAGGAGATGGTCGGCAATCTCGTCGATAACGCCTGCAAATGGGCGGCCTCGCGCGTCCTCATCGAGGTTCTGGTCGAAACGCCGCACCAGACCGGCGCGGGCCCGCGTCTGCGGATCATCGTCGACGACGATGGCCGCGGCCTGTCGGAGGCCGAGCGGGCCCAGGTCTCTCGGCGCGGCCAGCGGCTGGACGAATCCAAGCCCGGCTCTGGATTGGGGCTGTCGATCGTGACCGACCTCGCCGCCCTTTATGGCGGCAGCCTCTCGCTCGGCGGCGCGCCGACCGGCGGTCTGCGGGCGGAGCTGGTCCTTCCCGGACTGTAATCCATTGTTTCCACGAGATTTTTCGTCTCTCCAGCGGAAACCGCGAGCATTCGGGGGCTCTTCCTAAACGGCTTCTTAAGTTGGGATCTCCTATGATCGCGCCCGGACGCATCCCAGGTCCGCCATTTTACCATGCATTACCCGGGCGCATGAGCCAGACATCGATCGAGCGGCTGAGGGAATATCTCGCGCAGCTCCCGCCGCAGGCGCAGGCGCTGCTGATGCGGGAGTTCGAGCGCGCGCTGGAGCGTGGCCAGGACACGGCAGTGGCAACCCTCGTGCTCGAGCAACTACGCAAGATCGTCCGCAAGAGCGAAGCCGACGACGCCTCGCCACCTCGCACGGACGATCTGTCGCGGCTGCTGTTTCAGGTGCTGGAACCGTTCCTGGTGGAGGCGGGTGCCCCTGTCAGGGTCGGGCAGATCCGCCGCTCCTCGCTGCATCCGATCTGGCAATGGCTCGGCCGCGACGGCGCGCCGGAAAAGGTGAATGAATTCGAGGCGGCGCTGGCCCGCATGCCGGCGGACAATGCAGGGCAGGTCGAGGCCCTGGCCTCGAAGCTCCAGGCGGTGGCTGCGGACGCCATCTTCGAACTGACGGGACCCGGCGGCGGCGACAAGTCGCGCGCGCTCGCCCGTGTCGGCCCGCCCAACGTGATCGAGGACCTCTATTCGATCGGTGCGGTGCTCCAGGTCCGCGAGGCCATCGCGGCCCTGAGCGAGAAGCTGCCGCGCTTCCTGCGCGCCTTCGGCGATTCCCAGATCGCCTCGGTGACCTCGGCGCTCAACATTCCCGTGCTCCAGACGCCGCAGATGCTGCCCTTTGCACTGTCGATGGTCGTGCAGCGGATGAGCGCGCCGTGGCAGATCATCCGCCTCGCCATCAAGATTGCCGCATCCGACGACGAGATCCGCGTCGCGGCAACGCCCTACGGTGTCGCCGTCACCATCGCCCTGCACGATTTGTCCCGCGTTGCCGCGATCCTGCGCATGGATATCAAGCGCGGTCATTTCGACAATGTCGCCGACAATCTCAAGACACTGCATGACGGTGTGCGGGGCCTGCGCACCGAGCTGGACCTGCGCAACGATTCTGCCTGGGGCAAGCAATTGACTTCGATCCGGGCCGACATCTCCAATGCGCTGCAATCCGAGATCGACAGCGTCCCCGGCCGTGTCCGCCGCATCCTGCGCCAGCGCCCCGAGAAGGACATTCCTCCGGGGGCGCGGATCGACAGCACCGAGGTCGAGGAAGCCGTGGCGCTGATCGATTTCGTCGCGACCTGCCGCAACTATGCGAGCGAGCTCGCGATCAACGAGGTGACGCTGCGCACCTATTCTGATCTTCAGCAATATGTCGAACGCTCGACCGAGCAGCTGGTGCAGGCGCTGCGTGCCGCCGATCACAAGGTCCGCACCTATCGGCAGCAGCAGGTGCAGGCCGCGATCCGATTCTGCCAGGTGCTGTTCGGCGACGACTACGCTTCGCTGATGAGCCGTGCGGCAGAAAACGCGCTCACGGGCGAGCGCAAATCGTCGCGTGCAAGCGGATAGAAACGCATCGTTTCGTGATCACAATTTTAAGTTGACCGTGCGGTCGGCGAGCCCTACGTTCCCGTGCAAGTCCGGGGAACTTCTATTTGTGGGCGCATGAAACCCGTTATCAGCTCCATCGAAATCGAGAACCGCGTCATTACTGCCAAATATCAACGACTAATGGTTGGCGCAAAGGTGGTGCTGGTCGAGAAGGCAAGCGGTCGGCAGTTGCCGGAGACGGTCACCAGGGTCGCCTCGCCGGTTCCCGTCGGCGCGCTGCGCATCAGATTGCCGGAGGCGATCCGGGCAGGGACGTACTTCCTCAAGGCCTTCAACGGGCACGGCGAGGACGCCGCGCAAAGCACGGACTTCGAGATCGGCTAAGCCGTTGGAGTTTCACCGTTTCGGGACCGCCTGCGGTCGCGCCGAATTGACAATTGTCAATTGCCGCCTCGTCTAGCCGTGGTGTAAAGCCACCTATGGGCGCGGATCGTGCGCCGCCGGAAGCTTGCCAGATGACGCTATGGTTCGTGTTCGCGCTGATGACGGTCGCGGCGATTTTCGCCGTGCTCCTTCCGCTCGGCCGCAGCGGACGCGCGCAAAACCAAGGCAGCGAAGTCGCGGTCTATAAGGACCAGCTGGCCGAGATCGAGCGTGATCTCGGTGCGGGCCTGATCGCCGCCCCTGAAGCCGAGGCCGCGCGCGTCGAGATCAGCCGCAGGCTGCTTGCCGCGGCCGGCAGCGAGGCGGCGTTGGAGCCGAAGTCGAGCCTGAAATGGCGCCGAGCGGCAGCCGTGCTGGCGCTGATCGGCCTGCCGCTGGTTGCGATCGGCGTCTACATGCCGCTTGGCTCGCCCAGGCTTCAGGACTTTCCGCTGGCGCAGCGCGAGCGCGGGCCGGTGTCCAACACGCTCGAGAATATGGTCACGCAGGTCGAGCAGCATCTCGAAAAGAATCCGACCGACGGCCGTGGCTGGAACGTGCTCGGGCCGGTGCTGCAGCGGCTGGGCCGCTTCGACGATGCGGTGCGCGCCTATCGCAACTCGCTGACCTATAATGGTGAGACGTCGGAGCGCCGGGCCGATCTCGGCGAAGCGCTTGCGGCCGCTGCCGGCGGCGTCGTGACTGCTGAAGCCAAGACCGAGTTCGAGCGCGCGCGCGCGCTGGACGCCGACGATCCCAAGGCGAACTACTTCCTGGGGCTCGCCGCCGAGCAGGATGGACGCAAGGAGGATGCGGCCAATATCTGGCGCGCGCTGCTTGCGAAGGCGCCGGCGGATGCGCCATGGCGTGCTCTGGTGCAATCGTCGCTGGCGCGGGTCGGCGGAAGTACGATGCCGGCGCTGTCGGACGAGACGATCGCTGCGTCCAAGGATATGGCCGAGGGCGAGCGCAACGCGATGGTGCGCGGCATGGTCGACCGCCTCGCCACGCGGCTGAAGCAGAACGGCGACGATGTCGACGGCTGGCTGCGCCTCGTGCGCGCCTACCTCGTGATGGGCGAGCGCGACAAGGCCGTCGGGGCATCGGCCGATGCCCGGCAGGCAGTCGCTGGCAATGCCGAGCGTTTGCGCCAGCTCAACGACGGCCTCAAAACTCTCGGGCTCGACGGATGACGATGTCGGGACGAGGCGAGCGGAGAACGGATACGCCATGACGCGCAAGCAGCGACGTATGACCATCATCGGCGGCTCGCTCGCCGTGCTCGCGCTCGCGGCCGCGCTGGTGCTCAACGCATTGCGCGACTCCATCGTGTTCTTCTCGACGCCGACGATGGTCGCCGAGAAGCACGTCGAGCCCGGCAAGCGGTTTCGCCTTGGCGGCCTGGTGCAGCCCGGCTCCCTCCAGCGCGGCGACAATCTTATGGTGACCTTCGAGGTCGCCGACGGCAGCGCCAAGCTTCCGGTCGCCTACAAGGGCATCCTGCCCGACCTGTTCCGCGAAGGGCAGGGTGTCGTCGCCGAGGGCGCACTGGACTCCAACGGCGTGTTCAAGGCCGACACCGTGCTCGCCAAGCACGACGAGACCTACATGCCCAAGGACGTCGCCGATGCCCTGAAGAAGCAGGGGCACTGGAAGGACGATTACGATCCCAAAGCCTCCGGCGGCAGCAAGCCTCAAGCCGCGACGGCGCAGGGCAATCCGCAGGGAGCGGTGCGGTGATTGCGGAAACAGGACACTACGCATTGGTGCTGGCGCTCGGTCTCGCACTGATCCAGTCGATCGTGCCACTGGTCGGCGCGCGCCTGCGCGATCCTGCGCTGATGAACGTGGCGCGCTCCACCGCGCTGGCGCAGCTCTTGTTCGTCGGCGCCTCGTTCACCGCGCTGGTGATGCTGCACGTGAACTCTGATTTCTCCGTCGCCAATGTCTACGAGAATTCCCACTCGATGAAGCCGCTGCTCTACAAGATCACCGGCGTCTGGGGAAACCATGAAGGCTCGATGCTGCTGTGGGTGTTGATCCTTGCCCTGTTCGGCGGCCTCGTTGCGGCGTACGGCAACAATCTGCCGTTGTCGCTGCGTGCGCATGTGCTCGCCGTGCAGGCATGGGTCGCCAGCGCCTTCTATCTGTTCATCCTGGCGACGTCGAACCCGTTCCTGCGCATCGCCAACCCACCGATCGAAGGACGCGACCTCAATCCGGTGCTTCAGGACATCGGCCTCGCCGTGCATCCGCCGATGCTCTATCTCGGCTATGTCGGCTTCTCGATCTCATTCTCCTTCGCCATCGCGGCGCTGATGGAGGGACGGATCGATGCGGCCTGGGCGCGCTGGGTGCGGCCGTGGACACTGGTCGCCTGGATCTTCCTGACGCTCGGCATCGCCATGGGCTCGTACTGGGCCTATTACGAGCTCGGCTGGGGCGGCTGGTGGTTCTGGGATCCGGTCGAGAACGCCTCGTTGATGCCGTGGCTCGCCGGCACCGCGCTGTTGCATTCGGCGCTGGTGATGGAGAAGCGCAACGCGCTGAAGGTCTGGACCATCCTGCTGTCGATCCTGACCTTCTCGCTGTCGCTGCTCGGCACGTTCCTGGTGCGCTCGGGCGTCATCACCTCGGTGCACGCCTTCGCCACTGATCCGACCCGCGGCGTGTTCATCCTGCTGATCCTCTGCCTGTTCATCGGCGGCAGCCTGGCGCTGTTCGCGGGACGCGCGACGTCGTTGAAGCAGGGCGGCCTGTTTGCGCCGATCTCGCGCGAGGGCGCGCTGGTGCTGAATAATCTCCTGCTCACGGTTGCCTGTGCCGTCGTGCTGTTCGGCACGCTCTATCCGCTGGCGATGGAGATGCTGGCCGATTTCAAGATGTCGGTCGGTGCGCCCTTCTACAATCTCACCTTCGCCCCGCTGTTCGCCCTCTTGCTGCTCGCCGTGCCGTTCGGGCCGCTGCTGGCGTGGAAGCGCGGCGATCTGCTCGGCGTCACCCAGCGCCTGCTCGCAGCCGGCGTTGCCGGGCTCGTCGTCGTCGCCATCGTTTGGGCCTGGGTGCGGGGCGGCAGCGCGCTGGCGCCGCTCGCCATCGGGCTCGGCGTCTTCGTCATTGCCGGCGCCGTCACTGATCTCGCCGAGCGGACTGGCCTGGTCCGCCTGCCGTTCGCAACGGTGCTGCACCGGGCGCGCGGCCTGCCGCGCTCGGCCTGGGGCTCCGCCTTTGCACATGCCGGTCTCGGCGTGGCGCTGATCGGGATCGTTTGCGAGACCACCTGGAATAGCGAACATATCGCGACGATGAAGCAGAACGACGTCGCTCAAATCGCAGGCTACGACGTGAAGCTCGACGGCTTGCTTCAGCGCCAGGGGCCGAACTATCGCGAGATGATCGCGGAATTCAACGTCAGCCGCGACGGTGAGCCTGTCACCGTCATGACGCCGTCCAAGCGCAGCTTCACCACGCGCGGCTCCTCCACCACCGAGGCGGCACTGATGACGCGTGGCGCGAGCCAGCTCTATATCTCGCTCGGCGATGCCACCGCCGAAGGCGCCATTGCCGTGCGCATCTATTACAAGCCGATGGTGCTCTTGATCTGGTGGGGGCCGGTGCTGATGGCGTTCGGCGGCGTGCTGTCGTTGTCCGACCGGCGCCTGCGCGTCGGCGCGCCGAAGCCGGCGCGCGCCAAGCAGCGCCTCCAGCCGGCGGAGTGATCCGATGCGCCGGATGATGGCTGCGTTCGTGGCGCTGCTGCTGCTGGCCTCGCCTGCCGCGCTCGCTGTGCAGCCCGACGAGATCATGTCGGATCCGGTGAAGGAAGGGCGCGCGCGCGAATTGTCGCGAGAGCTGCGTTGCATGGTCTGCCAGAACCAGTCGATCGACGATTCCGACGCGCCGCTGGCGCGCGATCTCAGGCTCCTGGTGCGCGAGCGCATCGCGGCGGGCGACAGCAATTCGCAGGTGCTCGACTTCCTGGTCGCGCGTTATGGCGAGTTCGTGCTGCTCAAGCCGCGCTTCGAGCGGCAGAACCTGCTGTTGTGGCTGCTCGGACCGGTGCTGCTGATCGGCGGCGGCCTTGCGTTATGGCTGCAAATCCGGCGTCGTGCGCGAAGCGGTGCAGACGTACCGGCTCCACCGCTCTCGCCGGAAGAGAAAGCGCGACTCGCTTCCTTGATGTCGGACGACGCGAAGTCGTCCTAGCTACGCAATGATACGTAGGCCGCCGGGAAGCGCGAAGTCGACGAGTTCATCGTCAGCGTCAGGGCGAGCTGACGTCGCCAAAAACCTGATCTGGCGTGCGTCACGGGAACTCGACTAAGTTCCTGGAGCGCAACGCTTTTTTGACTGCGCTAAACTGCCGCATCCACTTGCCGCTTCATTACGAAAGTTTAACCCCGCCGCCAGCGCACGGTAAGGCGGGAGCCCCCATGTTCAGGTCCGTAAGGTGCCGCCATCCGGCGCCAAAAGAATTTCAAGGCCCTGGAGATCTCTACATGACCGACCGTCCCGACCTCTCGAACCTTCCGTCCTACCGGCAGCCGCGCCGGTCGGTGTTCTCCGCACGCAGGATCGCGCTGATGGCCTCGGTCGTCGCCGGTCTCGGCGCGGCCGTCTATGGCTTCAGCCCCTCGACCTCGCCGGCCAACCTGTTCGCGAGTCCGGCGCATGCGCAGGTCAACAACGAGGTCCGCAAGGTCGAGCGTCCGGTCGGTTTCGCTGATGTCGTCGAGCGCGTGAAGCCGTCGGTGATCTCGGTGAAGGTCAACATGAAGGAGAAGGCCGCGAGCAACGATGACGGCGATGACCAGTCCTCGCCGTTCCAGCCGGGCTCGCCGATGGAGCGCTTCTTCCGCCGCTTCGGCGGGCCGGATGGTATTCCCGGGCTGAAGGGCGGTCGTGGCCGCGTCGTGCAGGGCCAAGGCTCCGGCTTCTTCATCTCGGCCGACGGCTATGCCGTGACCAACAACCACGTGGTCGACGGCGCCGACAAGGTCGAGGTCACCACCGACGACGGCAAGACCTATACCGCCAAGGTGATCGGCACCGATCAACGCACCGACCTCGCTTTGATCAAGGTCGAGGGCAGCTCGAACTTCCCGTTCGCCAAGCTTGCCGACAGCAAGCCGCGGATCGGCGATTGGGTGCTCGCGGTCGGCAATCCCTTCGGTCTCGGCGGCACCGTGACCGCGGGCATCGTCTCGGCCAGCGGCCGCGACATCGGCAACGGCCCCTATGATGATTTCATCCAGATCGACGCGCCCGTGAACAAGGGCAATTCCGGCGGCCCGGCCTTCGACACCAATGGCGAGGTGATGGGCGTCAACACCGCGATCTACTCGCCCTCGGGCGGCAGCGTCGGCATCGCCTTCTCGATTCCGGCCAACACCGTCAAGAGCGTGATCGCCCAGCTCAAGGACAAGGGCTCGGTCAGCCGCGGCTGGATCGGCGTGCAGATCCAGCCCGTCACGTCCGACATCGCCGACAGCCTCGGCATGAAGAAGGCCGAAGGCGCGCTGGTGGCGGAGCCGCAGGCGAACGGTCCGGCGGCCAAGGCCGGCATCGAGTCCGGCGACGTCATCACCGCGGTCAACGGCGAAGCCGTCAAGGACGCCCGCGAGCTTGCGCGCACCATCGGCGGCATGGCGCCCGGCGCCACCGTGAAGCTCAACGTGCTGCACAAGGGCCAGGACAAGGTGGTGAACCTTACGCTCGGCCAGCTGCCGAACACGGTCGAGGCCAAGGCCGACACCGACACTGACAGCGGCAAGGGTGCGAGCCGCGGCACCGATGTGCCGAAGCTCGGCATGACCGTCGCGCCCGCCAATTCCGTCGCCGGTGCTGGCAAGGAAGGCGTCGTGGTCACCCAGGTCGATCCGAAGAGCGCCGCGGCCGAACGCGGCTTCAAGGAAGGCGACGTGATTCTCGAAGTCGGCGGCAAGAGCGTTGCCACCGCCGGCGAAGTCCGCGACGCCATCAACACGGCGCGGACCGACAACAAGAACAGCATCCTGATGCGCGTGAAGAGCGGCGGCCAGTCGCGCTTCGTCGCCGTGCCCATCGCCAAGGGCTGAGGCGTCAGGAGGCTTACGAGATGAAGGGTGTCGCCGGCATCAGTCGCCCCCGCCGGTGGCGCCCTTCGGGGGAGCAGCGCAACGCTCGCTTCCCCTGTCTACCTTCCGGTGGAATTACGCCCCCCTCCGTCGGAAGGCCTAGGGCGGTGAGGTCCCCCCAGCCTCACCGCCCGCCTTTTCCCCGCTCCGAGATGGTCCCGCTCGGCTTGCATGCGATTGCCGTCCGCGCCATGTTTAGAGAAGGTTCACGCCCTTGACTGCCGCCGAACGCACGATGCGCCTCCTCATTATCGAAGACGACCGCGAATCCGCCGACTATCTCGTGAAGGCGTTTCGTGAGGTCGGGCACATTGCCGACCACGCCGCCGACGGCGAGGAAGGCCTCGCCATGGCCGAGAGCGGCGAATACGACGTGCTGGTGGTCGACCGCATGCTGCCCAAGCGCGACGGCCTGTCGTTGATCGGCGCGCTGCGTGACAAGGACAACAGCACGCCGGTGCTGATTCTCTCCGCGCTCGGTCAGGTCGACGACCGCATCAAGGGCCTGCGCGCCGGCGGTGACGATTACCTGCCGAAACCCTATTCCTTCGCCGAGCTGCTCGCCCGCGTCGAGGTGCTGTCGCGCCGCCGCGGCGGACCCGCCGAGGACACGCTCTACCGCGTCGGCGATCTCGAGCTCGACCGTCTCTCCCACCGCGTGGCCCGCGGCAAGGACGAGCTGACGCTGCAGCCGCGCGAATTCCGCCTGCTCGAATACCTCATGAAGCATGCCGGCCAGGTGGTGACGCGCACCATGCTGCTCGAGAACGTCTGGGATTATCATTTCGATCCGCAGACCAACGTGATCGACGTGCACATTTCGCGGCTACGCTCCAAGATCGACAAGGGTTTCGAGCGCCCGCTGCTGCACACGATCCGCGGCGCGGGGTACATGATCCGTGACGGCATTCGGTAAACTCGTCCGCACCACGGCGTTCCGGCTGACGCTGGTCTATCTGCTGCTGTTCGCGATGTTCGCGGCCTCGCTGCTGGCGTATTTCGCCTGGAACACGCGGCGCCTGATCACCGAGGAAATCACGCAGACGGTCAATGCCGAGACCTCGGAGATCAGTGAGATCTACGGCCGCAGGGGCTTGCGCGGCCTCGTGCTCGCGATCGAATACCGGGCGCTGCGGCCGGGTGCCAACCTCTACCTCGTGACCACGCCGACCGGACAGGCGATCGCCGGCAATGTCGGCTCGCTCGCGCCCGGCGTGATGGCGACGCGCGGCTGGTCCGAGACGGCCTATCGTCGCATCGAGGATGCCGACGAGCGCGATCATCGCGCGCTGGTGCGCGTCACCGAGCTGGAGAACGGCTTCCGCCTTCTGATCGGCCGCGATCTCGACGAGCGGCGGCGGCTGTTCGGCATCGTGGCAAAGGCCGCGCAATGGTCGGTCCTGATCGTCGTGGTGCTCGGCCTCGGCGGCGGCATCTTCGTCGCGCGCCGTGTCCTAAGGCGCATCGACGCGATGACCGGCACCACGCAGAGGATCATGTCCGGTGATCTCAGCGAGCGCCTGCCCGTGGGGCGCAGCGGCGACGAGCTCGACCGTCTCGCCGAGAATCTCAATGCCATGCTGGAGCGGATCGAGGCGCTGATGGCGGGGCTGAAGGAAGTCTCCGACAACATCGCGCACGACCTCAAGACGCCGCTGACGCGCCTGCGCAACCGCGCCGAGGAAGCGCTCGCCAAATCCGGCTGCGAGGCGGACTACCGCGCCGCGTTGGAGCGAACCATCGAGGAATCCGACGGGCTGATCCGCACCTTCAACGCGCTCCTGATGATCGCGCGCGCCGAGTCCGGACAGGCGCGCGGCAACATGGACGACTTCGACGCCGCCGAGGTCGCGAACGGCATCCACGAGCTCTACGAGCCGCTCGCCGAAGACGACGGCATGACCCTAAAGGTCAAAGCAGAGCCGACGCCGGTTCACGCCAACCGCGAGTTGATCAGTCAGGCGCTCGCCAATCTCGTCGAGAACGCGATCAAATATGGCAAGCCTGCGGCGCAGGCCGCGGGAACCGTGGTCAGCATGGACGCGAGGCAGATCACGATCGAGGCGAAGCGCGACGGCGACCAGGTGCTGCTGAGCGTCACCGATCGTGGCCCGGGCATCCCGGAAGCGGATCGCAAGCATGTGGTCGAGCGATTCGTGCGGCTGGAAGCCAGCCGGACGCTGCCGGGCTCCGGCCTCGGCCTCAGCCTCGCCTCGGCGGTTGCGACATTGCACGGCGGCGAATTGCGCCTGGGCGATGCGCATCCCGGCCTCGTCGCCACGCTCGTCCTGCCGGCGCGCGCGGGCGCCGGCGACAGGGTTGCTCCGCCAATACCGGATGTGCCACAGAAGGTGGCATGAACCACTCCGCGCCGGGAAACGCGGACAAGCATGGTGAGAGCCTCGCCGCACGCTTCGCGGAAGCTCCCTGTGTTGCCGCTTCCACAACCGACGAGACTCGTTTTTCGAATTGGCTGGCCGAACTCGAGCCGGCGCAGTCGGCCCGTCTCGAATCGCTGCTGGTTCGTCCCTTCGCGCGGGATATTCTGACCGGCATTGCGGAATTCTCGCCCTATCTGTTCGAGCTGGTGCGCGCCGATCCCCTGCGCCTGATCCGGTTGCTCGAATGCGATCCGGATGCGCATCTGGCAGGCTTGATGGCGGAGGCGAGGGGCGCCGTGCTCGCGGCGCCTGACGAAGCCGAGGTGATGCGACTGCTTCGCCGCATGAAGGCGGAGGCTGCGCTCCTGACCGCGCTGTGTGACATCGGCGGCGTCTGGCCGGTCATGCGGGTGACGGCGGCACTGACCGACGTCGCGGTGTTCTCGGTCCAGGCGGCGCTCCAGTACCTGCTGCGGCAGGAAGCCGCACGCGGCAAGCTCTCACCGCCCGATCCAGAAGCGCCCGAGATCGGCTGTGGGCTGATCGTGCTCGCGATGGGCAAGATGGGCGCGGGCGAGCTGAACTATTCCAGCGACATCGATCTCATCGTGTTCTTCGACCCCGAGGCGACGACACTCGCGCCCGATATCGAACCGCAGCCGTTCTTCGTGCGCGTGACGCAAGGAATGGCGCGCATCCTCCAGCAGCGCACCTATGACGGTTACGTCTTCCGCGTCGATCTGCGCCTGCGGCCAGATCCGTCCTCGACACAGGTGGCGATCTCCCGCGACGCCGCGCTGAATTATTATGAGCGGGAAGGGCGTACCTGGGAGCGCGCTGCCATGATCAAGGCGCGCGCCTGCGCCGGGGATCCCAAAGCGGGCGAGGCATTGCTGGCCGAGATCGCGCCGTTCGTCTGGCGCAAGCATCTCGACTTCGCCGCACTCGCCGACGTGCACGACATGAAGCGGCAGATGCAGACCTATCGCGGCCAGAGCGAGGTCGCCGTCGAAGGCCACAACGTTAAGGTCGGCCGCGGCGGCATCCGCGAGATCGAGTTCTTCGCGCAGACTCAGCAATTGATCGCCGGCGGCCGCCATCCGGAATTGCGGGTGCGGCCGACGCTCGAAGCCCTCGACGTGCTCGCCTCCAGCAACTGGATCACCTCTGCCGCGCGGGACGAACTGGCCACAGCCTACGGATTCCTGCGCCGGGTCGAGCATCGTCTCCAGATGATTGCCGACGAGCAGACCCATACGCTGCCCGAGGACAAGGAGGCGGTCGAGCGTTTCGCCTGGTTCTTCGGCTACCCCGATCGCGAGGCTTTTGCGCGCGACCTGTTGCGCCAACTCGGGATCGTGCAGGGCCACTACGAAAAGCTGTTCGAGGGCGACGATCCGACCGGGACGGCCAAATTGCCGGCGCTCGATTACAGTGCGGGTCCAGACGATCCGCGCCTGCTCCAGCACATTGCCGCGCTCGGCTTCAAGAAGCCTGCCGCGGTCGCGCAGACCGTGCGCGATTGGATCACCGGCGATTATCGCGTGTTCCGCAATGAGGCGACGCGAAGCGCCTTCGTCGAGTTCGTGCCGGCCCTGATCGACGGTCTCGCGCATGCCGAGGAGCCGGATCGTGCGGTGGTGGCGTTCGATCAATTTCTCGGAGCGCTCCAGCGCGGCGGCCGGCTGATCACGCTGCTCGGCCAGAATCGCGACCTTGTTGCGCTGGTGGCGCTTGTGCTGGGTGCGGCGCCGCGGCTCGGCGAGATGCTGGCGCGCCAGCCGCAGCTGATGGACGGCCTGATTGATCCGCGCTTCTTCGGCGCCATGCCGGACAGGCAGGAATTGTCGGGACGGTTGGCTGCGACCGTACAGGATGCCGGCTCATACGAAGAGTTCCTGGATCGCCTGCGCCTGTTCGGGCAGGAGAGCCTGTTTCTGATCGGCACCCGCATCCTGTCCGGCACCGTCTCGGCGCAACAGGCGAGCACGGCCTTCGCCGATGTCGCAGAAGGCATCGTCCACACCGTGCATGGTCTCGTCGCCGACCGCTTCGCCGCCCAGCATGGCCGCATCAAGGGGCAGGAGACCGCGATCATCGCAATGGGCCGGCTTGGCAGCCGCGAGATGACGGCCTCATCCGATCTCGACCTGATCCTGCTCTACGATTTCGACAGCGACAATCCGGACTCCGACGGGCCGAAATCGCTGCAAGGCGCCCACTATTTCGCCCGCTTCACCCAGCGCCTGATTAGCGCTTTCACCACGCGCACCAATTACGGCGTGCTCTACGAGATCGACATGCGGCTGCGCCCGTCGGGCCGTGCCGGTCCCGTGGCTTCGAGCCTCGTCTCGTTCGCGGACTACCAGGCCAACGAGGCTTGGACCTGGGAGCACATGGCCCTGACGCGCGCCCGCGTAGTGTCGGCATCGCCCGAATTCCGGGAACGGATCGAGCGCGTCATCCGCGACGTCCTGACCCGCCGCCGTGATCCCGCCATCACTGCCAATGACGTCGCCGACATGCGGCGCGCCATCGCCCAGGAGAAGGGCGAGGCCGATTGCTGGGACATCAAGCATGCCGCCGGCGGCATGGTCGATATCGACTTCATCGCGCAATATCTCCAGCTCGTGCACGCTCACGACAAGCCGGAGATCCTCGACGTCAGCACCATGCAGGTGCTGGAGAACGCATGCAGGCTTGGCGTGCTCCCGCAATCCGAGACCGAGATCTTGCGCGCCGCCGCGCGCCTCTATCACGACCTGACGCAGATCCTGCGACTCTGCGTCAGCGATCGCTTCAAGCCGGAAACCGCCGGCACCGATCTCCAACGCGTGATGGCGCGGGCCGGCGATGCGCCGGATTTCTCCTCGCTGGAAGCGCGGGTGAAGGAGACGCAGAGCGAGGTGCGTCGCGTCTTCACGGCGCTGCTGGAAGGGACGTCGTCTGCTTCAGCGCGGTGAGGGCCTCGCGGACATCGGGCGTGAGGCCGGCGCCGCCTGCATCGAGATGGGCGAAGATCGCGCGCTTCATCCGGGGGTCCCAGAACTTCTTGATGTGCTCGGCAATTCCCGGCACGGCCTTGTCATGGCCCTGGCTCTGGAAGAATCTGCCGATCTGGTTGGCCATGTAGATCAGGCGGTCAGGCGACATCGGCAACCTCCGTGGCATGGCGGCCGACGATACGGTCACCATGCGAGAACACCTCGAACCCGTCCTGGCGGGCAATGGCGATCAGCGTGATGCCGGCGGCTTCCGCCGTCCGCACCGCGAGCGCGGTCGGCGCTGATACGGCGACCATCACGGGGGCGCCGATCGCGGCCGTCTTTTGCACCATCTCCACCGAGACGCGGCTCGTCAGCAGCACCATGCCGCCGCGTGCATCCGTGCGGCTGCGCGCCAGCGCCCCGGCGAGCTTGTCCAGCGCATTGTGGCGGCCGACATCCTCGCGCAGTGCGACGATGTTGCCGGTAGTAGACCAGAACGCGGCGGCGTGAACGGCGCGCGTCTGCAAATTGATCGATTGCAGCGGCGCGATGGCCTGCATCGCCGCCATGATCTCGTTTGGCGTGAAGGTCTGTCCCTGCGGCACGACCGCCGCGGGCCGCACCGCCTGGGCAATGGACTCGACGCCGCAGATGCCGCAACCGGTCGGGCCTGCGACGTGGCGGCGACGCTCGCTGATGCGCGCGGCATCGTCCGAGGCGAGCCACATGCGAAGCTCGATGCCGTCGTCGAGGCGGACCATTTCGAGCGAGCGGATGTCGTCGACGGATTTGACGATGCCCTCGCTCACGCTGAAGCCGACCGCGAAGTCTTCCAGGTTCTGCGGCGTCCCCATCATGACGGCGTAAGTGCCGCCATTGTAGGTCAGCGCCAGCGGCGTCTCCTCCGGGATCAGCCGCGCGCCTTCCGACGCGGCACCGTCGCGCCAGCTCTTGCGGTCGATGGCCTGGACGGGGACGTGCATGCCGTTACTCCGCGGCTTCGGCCGGCACGATGCGGCGGGACTGCCGCGCCTGTGCGTCATAGGCCTTCTGCCAGTCCGACGGACCGTTCGAGGGCGAGACCTGCACCGCCGTCACCTTGTATTCCGGGCAGTTGGTGGCCCAGTCCGAATAGTCGGTCGTGATGACGTTGGCCTGCGTGTCCGGATGGTGGAAGGTGGTGTAGACGACGCCGGGCGCGACGCGGTCGGTGATCTCGGCGCGCAGCGTGGTCTCGCCGGCGCGGCTCTTCAGGCGGACCCAGTCGCCATCGCGCACGCCGCGCTGCTCGGCATCGTGCGGGTGGATCTCCAGCCGGTCCTCCGCATGCCAGACCACGTTGTCGGTGCGCCTTGTCTGCGCGCCGACATTGTACTGGCTGAGGATGCGGCCCGTGGTGAGCAGCAGCGGATAGCGCGGGCCCGTGCGCTCGTCGGTCGCGACATATTCGGTGACGACGAACTTGCCCTTGCCGCGGACGAAGCCGTCGATATGCATCACCGGCGTGCCCTCGGGCGCTTTGTCGTTGCAGGGCCACTGCACCGAGCCGAGCTCGTCGAGCTTGGCATAGGAGACGCCGGCGAAGGTCGGCGTCAGCGCCGCGATCTCGTCCATGATCTCGGAGGGGTGGCTGTAGTTCATCTCGAAACCCATCGCCTTGGCAAGGCCGATGGTGACCTCCCAGTCGGCCATGCCGTTCTTCGGCGTCATCACCTTGCGCACGCGCTGGATGCGGCGCTCGGCATTTGTGAAGGTGCCGTCCTTCTCCAGGAAGCTCGAGCCGGGCAGGAAGACGTGAGCATAGTTCGCGGTCTCGTTCAGGAAGAGATCATGAACGATGACGCATTCCATCGCCGACAGTGCCGCCACGACGTGGCTGGTGTTGGGGTCGGACTGCAGGATGTCCTCGCCCTGCACGTAGATACCCATGAAGGTACCGTCGACCGCGGCATCGAACATGTTCGGGATGCGCAGGCCGGGCTCGGGGTTGAGCTTGACGTTCCACAGCGCCTCGAATTGGTCGCGCACGGCATCGCCGGAGATGTGACGGTAGCCCGGCAGCTCGTGTGGGAACGAGCCCATGTCGCAGGAGCCCTGCACGTTATTCTGGCCGCGCAGCGGATTCACACCGACGCCGGGCCGGCCGATATTGCCCGTGGCCATCGCGAGATTGGCGATCGCGATCACGGTGGTCGAGCCCTGGCTGTGCTCGGTGACACCGAGGCCGTAATAGATCGCGCCATTGCCGCCGGTGGCGTAGATGCGGGCCGCCTCGCGCAGATCGTTCGGGTTGACGCCGGTGAGGATGGCGGTGGCTTCCGGGCTGTTGTTGGGTTGAGCGACGAAGGCCGCCCATTCCTCGAACTCGCTCCAGTCGCAGCGCTCGCGCACGAAGGCTTCGTTGACGAGACCCTCGGTGACGATGACATGCGCGATCGCGGTCATGACCGCGACGTTAGTGCCGGGCATCAGGGGCAGGTGCAGCGCCTTCACATGCGGCGATTCCACCATCTCGGTGCGGCGCGGATCGATCACGATCAGCTTGGCGCCCTGGCGCAGCCGCTTCTTCAGGCGAGAGGCGAACACAGGGTGGGCCGAAGCGGGATTGGCGCCGATGACGACCACGACATCGGTGTCCTCCACCGAGTCGAAATCCTGCGTGCCGGCGGAGGTGCCGAAGGTGGTGGCGAGGCCATAGCCGGTCGGGGAGTGGCAGACGCGGGCGCAGGTGTCGACATTGTTGTTGCCGAAGCCGGCGCGGATCAGCTTCTGCACCAGATAGGTCTCCTCGTTGGTGCAGCGGGACGAGGTGATGCCGCCGATGGCGTCGCGGCCGTACTTCTTCTGGATGCCGCGCATCCTGGCGGCGGCAAACGAGAACGCTTCGTCCCAGGACACTTCCTTCCAGGGATCCTCGATCCGCTCGCGGATCATCGGCTTGAGAATGCGTTCCTTGTGGTTGGTGTAACCCCAGGCGAAACGGCCCTTGACGCAGGAATGGCCGCGATTGGCCTTGCCATCCTTGTAGGGCACCATGCGCACCACTTCCTCGCCGCGCATCTCGGCCTTGAAGGCGCAGCCGACGCCGCAATACGCGCAGGTGGTGACGACGGAGTGCTCAGGCTGGCCGATCTCGATCACCGACTTCTCCGTCAGCGTCGCGGTCGGGCAGGCCTGCACGCAGGCGCCGCAGGAGACGCATTCGGAGCCGAGGAAGCTCTCGCTCATGCCGGGCGAGACCCGACTGTCGAAGCCGCGGCCCGAGATCGTGAGCGCGAAGGTGCCTTGCACCTCCTCGCAGGCGCGGACGCAGCGCAAGCAGACGATGCACTTGGAGGGATCGTAGGTGAAGTACGGGTTGGACTCGTCCTTCGGCATCCAGTGGTCGTTGTCGCAGCCGTGGGATTTGGCGAAGACGTGGTTCTCGCCTTCATAGCCGTAGCGCACGTCGCGCAGGCCCACCGCGCCGGCCATGTCTTGCAATTCGCAATCGCCATTGGCGCCGCAGGTGAGGCAGTCGAGCGGATGGTCGGAGATGTAGAGCTCCATCACACCCTTGCGCAGCTTCTTGAGCCGCTCGGTCTGGGTGTGGACGACGAGGCCGTTCATCACAGGCGTGGTGCAGGACGCCGGCGTACCGGCGCGGCCCTCGATCTCGACCAAGCAGAGCCGGCAGGAGCCGAATGCGTCGACCATGTCGGTGGCGCACAGCTTTGGAATCTGGTGGCCCGCGTCCATCGCGGCCCGCATGATCGAGGTGCCCTCGGGCACCGTGACCGTGTTGCCGTCGATGATCAGCGTCACCATCGTTTCCGATTTGGAGGCCGGCGTGCCGTAGTCGATTTCTTCGATCAGAGACATCGTCGTTCTCCTATTCCGCGGCCTGAAGCGTGGTCGGCGTCGGCACGAAGTCCTCCCGGAAGTGCCTCAATGCACTGAGCACGGGGTAGGGCGTGAAGCCGCCGAGCGCACAGAGCGAGCCGAATTTCATGGTGTTGCAGAGGTCTTCCACGAGCGCGAGATTTTCATGGACGCGCTCGCCGTTGATGATCTTCTCGATGGTCTCGACGCCGCGGGTCGAGCCGATCCGGCACGGCGTGCACTTGCCGCAGGATTCGACGGCGCAGAACTCCATCGCGAAGCGTGCCTGCTTGCGCATGTCGACGCTGTCGTCGAACACGACGATGCCGCCATGGCCGATCAGGCCGTCGCGCGCCGCGAAGGCCTCGTAGTCGAACGGCGTGTCGAACAGGGCGCGGGGGAAATAGGCGCCGAGCGGCCCGCCGACCTGCACGGCGCGAACCGGGCGGCCGGTGAACGTGCCGCCGCCGATGTCGTCGACGAGTTCGCCCAGCGTCACGCCGAACGCGGTCTCGAACAGGCCGCCGTAGCGGATGTTGCCGGCGAGCTGGATCGGCATCGTGCCGCGGGATCGGCCCATGCCGAAATCGGCATAGGCCTTGGCGCCCTCGGCGAGAATGAAGGGAACGGCCGCGAACGACAGCACGTTGTTGATGACGGTCGGCTTACCGAACAGGCCGTGATGGGCGGGCAGCGGCGGCTTGGCGCGCACGATGCCGCGGCGGCCTTCGAGGCTCTCCAGCAGCGAGGTCTCCTCGCCGCAGATATAGGCGCCGGCGCCGACGCGCACCTCGAGATCAAACCCCTGCTTCGAGCCGCCGATATTGCTGCCGAGATAGCCGCCGCGCCTGGCCGCTGCGATCGCGGCGTTCATCGCCTCGACGGCGTGCGGATATTCGCTGCGGATGTAGATGTAGCCTTTGGTCGCGCCGACGGTGAGGCCGGCGATCGTCATGCCCTCGATCACCAGGAAGGGATCGCCCTCCATGATCATGCGGTCGGCGAAGGTGCCGCTGTCGCCCTCGTCGGCGTTGCAGACGATGAACTTGCGGTCGGCCTTGGCTTGCGTGACCGTCTTCCACTTGATGCCGGTCGGGAAGCCCGCGCCGCCGCGGCCGCGCAGGCCCGATGCCGTGACTTCGCTAAGGGTCGCATCCGAGCCGAGCGACAGGGCGCGCTCCAGGCCCTTGTAGCCGCCATGGGCGCGGTAGTCGTCGAGCGAGCGCGGATCGATCACGCCGCAGCGGGCGAAGGTGAGGCGGGTCTGGCGCTTCAGCCAGGGGATTTCGTCGGTCGCGCCCAGCCGCAACAGATGCGGCGTGTTGCTGGCGAGCGCATCGAGCAGCGAGGGCACGTCCGCCTCGGTGACGGGCCCGAAGGCGATCCGGCCCTGCGGCGTTGCGACCTCGACCAGCGGCTCCAGCCAGTATAGGCCGCGCGAGCCGGTCCTGACGATCTCGACGGATACGCCGCGCTTGGCAGCAGCCTGCTCCAGCGCCAGCGCGACCTCGTCGGCGCCGACGGCCACCGCACCTGCATCGCGTGAAACGAATACACGCATGCTCATCGCTGCGCCTCCGCAACCAGCGCATCGAGGCGCTTCTGATCGAGCCGGCCAATCAGGCGGCCGTCGAGCATCGCGGACGGCGCGGTCGCGCACAGGCCGAGGCAGTAAATCGGCTCCAGCGTGACGCGATCGTCCGCCGTGGTGTTGCCGAGCGTGACGCCGAGCTTGGCCTCGGCGCGCGCCGCCAGCGCGTCACCGCCCGCAGCCTGACAGGCTTCCGCGCGGCAGAGCTTCAGCACGTGGCGGCCGGCCGGCTTGTGCCTGAAGTCATGATAGAACGTGAAGACGCCGTGCACTTCGGCGCGGGACAGATTGAGCGCCTGCGCCACCATGGGAATGGCGGCCTCCGGCACGTAGCCGAACGCCTCCTGAAGCGCATGCAGGATGACGAGCGTTGCGCCTTCCTGCTGTGCGTGTTCGGCGATGATTTCGGCACCGCGCGCTTCGTCCCAAGGCTCGTAACGAGACTCGTAGGTGGCTGTCATTCTTCGTTCTCAACTTGAGCGTTCCTTGCCTCAAACTATTTGGAATCATTCGAAGATCAATAAAGCTGTCCCGTGCTGCGATTGCGAATTCATATTGATCTGCAAGTCCGATGAGACGATTTGAGAATGCAATAATGAGGCTTTGGCCCGGTGTTTTCAGGTGTTGGCCGGAGGCGGGCGTGCTAGCGTGCACGCCACGATGGAGTGCGAGGGGACGACCGGTTGATCGACAAGCTTGAATTATTGCTGGCGCTGGCGAAGGAGCGGCATTTCGGACGCGCGGCGGAGGCCTGCGGCGTGACGCAGCCGACGATGTCGACCGGGCTCAAGCAGCTCGAGGAGATCCTCGGCGTGATGCTGGTCCAGCGCGGCTCCCGCTTCCAGGGTTTTACGCCGGAAGGCGAGCGTGCGCTCGACTGGGCGCGGCGGATCGTGGGCGATGCCCGCGCGATGCGCGACGAGATCAACGGGCTGAAGCATCAGCTCTCCGGCGAGATCCGCATCGCGGCGATCCCGACCGTGCTCGGCATGGTTGCCGCGCTGACGACGCCGTTCCGCGCCCGGCATCCCGATGTGCGTTTCAGCATCCGCTCGACAACCTCATCAGAGGTGCTCGGGCTGCTCGAAAATCTCGAGGTCGATGCGGGGCTGACCTATATCGAGAACGAGCCGATCGGCAAGGTGCGCACCATCCCGCTCTACAACGAGAGCTACCGCCTGCTGACCGCGCCGGATGGGATGTTCGGCGATCGCGAGACGGTGACCTGGACCGAGGTCGGGCAGGTGCCGCTGTGCCTGCTGACGCCCGACATGCAGAACCGCCGCATCATCGACCGCGCGCTGCGCTCGGTCGGCGCGGAGGCGACACCGACGCTGACCTCGAACTCGCTGCTGGTGCTGTTCACGCACGTCAAGACCGGGCGCTGGGCGAGCGTGATGCCGGCCAAGCTCGCCGAAACGCTCGGCCTGTCCGATACGGTGCGCTCGATCCCGATCGTCGATCCCGAGGTCAATTACAGCATCGGCCTCGTGATCCCGCAGCGCGATCCCATGACGCCCCTGATCGCGGCGCTGGTCAATGTCGCGCGCGAAGTGGCGCCGACGCTGCAGCTGTAGGCTAGAGCGGCAGGGCCTGAGCAAGCGCCTCGTCCTTCGAGACGCGCTCCGTTGGAGCGCTCCTCAGGATGAGGCTCCGTCATATCCGTGTTCGCTGAAGCAGTTGCTGCTTACTCGGTCCTCATCCTGAGGAGCCCGCGCAGCGGGCGTCTCGAAGGATGGCCGCAGGTGAGCTTCGTCCTAGGCCGCCGCCGGTATCCCGGCCGCCGCCTTTACCGCGTCGCGCGGCAGCGTCACGCGCACCACCGTTCCGACTTCGAGCTTGGAGCGCAGACGCATCGAGCCGCCGTGGAGCTGCGCCAGCGAGCGGGCGATGGCGAGGCCGAGGCCCGAGCCGTGATAGGTCTTGGTGAGCTGGCTCTCGACCTGCTCGAACGGGCGGCCGAGCCGCGCCAGCGAATGCGGCGCGATACCGATGCCGGTGTCGGCGATCATCAGCACGATCTTGTCGTCGAGCTGCCGGCTGCGCACCACGACGCGGCCGCCGTCGGGCGTGAACTTCACCGCGTTGGAGAGCAGGTTGACGATGATCTGCTTGGTGGCGCGGCGGTCGGCGACAACGGCGATGGGTTTGGCGATGTCGGCATCCAGCGTCAAGTGCTTGTCCTGCGCCCGTCCGGTAACGACTCGCAAGGATTCCGCCAGCGTCCGGGACAGATCCAGCTCTTCCAGGTCAAGCTTCATGCGGCCGGCCTCGATCTTGGACATGTCGAGGATGTCGTTGATGACCTCGAGCAGGTAATGGCCGCTGGTCAGGATGTCCTGGCAGTATTCCTGGTACTTCTCGCTGCCGAGCTCGCCGAACATGCCCGAGCCCATGATCTCGGAGAAGCCGATGATGGCGTTGAGCGGCGTGCGCAGCTCGTGGCTCATATTGGCGAGGAATTTCGACTTGGTCTGGTTGGCTTCCTCGGCGCGGGTCTTCTCGCGCTGGTACTTTTCGGCGAGGTCGGCGAGCTCGACCGCCTGGCGCTCCAGCGCGGCCTGCGAGCGCTTGAGGTCGATCACGGTGGCGCGCAGGCGCAGATCGTTGTCGACCAGCTTCTGCTCGTGCTCCTTGATGCGCGTGATGTCGGTGCCGACCGAGACGTAGCCGCCGTCCTTGGTGCGCCGCTCGCTGATGTGCAGCCAGCTGCCGTCGTCGAGCTGTGCCTCGAAGGTGCGCGCGCCGGGGCCCTGGGCCGCGGTCTCGTTGTGGCGCGTGCGCACCTCGGGCATGCGGCCGACCTCGAGCACGGTCTCGTAGGAGGTGCCGGGGATCACGGCGGTGTCCGGCAGCTTGTGCAGGCGCTGGAAGTGCGAGTTGCAGAGGACGAGGCGGTCGCTGGCGTCCCACAGCACGAAGGCTTCCGGAATGGTCTCGATCGCGTCGCGCAGGCGAAGATCGGCTTCCACCGTCTTCTCGGCGAGGCTCTTCTGCTCGGTGATGTCGACCGCGATGCCGATCAGGTGCACGCTGGAATCAGTGGCACCACGGGTCTTCTCGCAGCGGACGCGCAGCCAGATCCAGTGGCCGTCGACATGCTGCATGCGGAAGGTCTGGTCGATGTGGTCGATCTTCTCGGAGATGAGCTGGTCGGCGATCTCGAACAGATCGATGTCGTCGGATTTCACCAGCGCGTTGACCTCGCCGAAGGTGAGGAGCTCGTTGCGGCCGTCGAGGCCGAGCATCGAGAACATCGACTGCGACCAGAAGATCCGGCCGCGGGACAGGTCCCAGTCCCACAGGCCGCAGCGGCCGCGGTTGAGCGCGGTGTCGATGCGGCCGCGCACGGCGTCGTTGATGAGGTCGCCTTCGCGGGCGCGGGTCGACTGCCAGTGGAAGGCGAAGCCCAGGATCAGGACGACGAAGCCGGTCGTCGCCGACAAGGTCACCGAGAGCGCGGCGTCCGAGCCCCAGATCGGCTCGTTGCGCTCCTGGATCACGGTGATGAAGCCGGGCAGCGACTTGATCTGGCGCGAGGTCGCCATTGCGGCGTTGCCGTTCGGCAGTGTCATGTCGGAGACGTTGGCGTCGCGCGGCGGCGCCGCGACCAGTTGCGCCGTCGTGATCGCATCGAGCAGGCGGTCGTTGCCGACGGGGTCGTTGTCGATCGGGACGCGGGCGAGGATCCGGCGGTCGATGCCGGCCGAGGTGACGATGACGTGGCGGCCCGAGGCGGTGCCCCAGGACGGAATGAGATCGGGCAGCAGCGTCGGCAGGCTCTCGATGGTCTTGAGCCGCTCCTGTCGCACGGAGGTGAGGCGGTCGATCCGTTCGGCGAGCAGGTCGGCGAGCGCCGAGATGTCGTGCCGGATCACCATGCGCTTCTGACGCGTCTGGTCGACGACCTGCACGAACGCGCCGAGGCAGATCGTGATCAGGAACGCGATGATGAGCGTCGGCACCGCGCGGCGCAGCGCCGGCTCCGCGATCAGTAGCCGGTGATAGGCAGGTTTCGCGATCGATTGCGCCAATCCTTTGATCGAATCGGATTGGACGCACGCGTTCGCGGCGTCTGCACGCGACATGCCTTCGGCCCCCTGAAAACGAGTTTCGAAAGCAGCCCCACGTCGCTTTCGAATCACATCGATTTGAATCCAGTTTTCGCGGGCTGTCGAGAGTCAACGAATCGTTAACGCGAAATTATTCTTATCCAATGCGCAGTTTGTGCAGCGCGCGTCCGCAAACTCACGGGCGTGAGGAGTCCGAAACGAGAACGTGACTCCAGGACGCGCCCGGTCACGCACGCGGCGGCTCGGCGTGGCTGATGACGCGCTTCACGCTCGGGAACGCGCGGCGCAACGCGCGTTCGATCGCGTCGACTTGCTCGTGCACCTTGATCACGCTCATCGACGGCGCGGCGCGGCAATGGAAATTGACGATCTCGCCGGCGTCGGTATTGCGGACGCGCACATTATGGATGTCGTGGATCTCGCCCTCGCCGGCAAATTCGGCGAGCGCAGCGGCGATGATCTGCACGCGTTCCGCCGGAGCGTCGATGCCGAACGGCAGTTCCGGTTCCAGCGGCTCGATATGGACGTCGACCTCGACGTCCTCGAACTCCTCCTTGATGTTGCGCTCCAGCGTGTTGGCGACGTCGTGGGCCGAATCGAGCCGCATCTCGCCGTCGACCTCGAGGTCGATGCTGACGATCAGCTTGGCACCGAGATCGTGCACCGTGACGTGGTGGATGGCGAGGCCGGAATTGCGCGCGATCACCATGATGCGGTCGCGCACGGTCTCGTTGTTGCGCGCAACGGGAACGGCCGTGAAGGTGAGGTCGGCGTCGCCAAATGTCTTGCTGACGGCAAGCTCGGCCGCATGCTTGATCTCCTCGACGCGGTCGATCGGATAGGTCCGCGGCACCTTCGCAATGGTGTCGATGAACGTGGTCGCCCCGACCATGCGCACGCGCAGCCGCTCGACGTCGATCACCCCGGGCACACTGCGGATCGCGGCCGTGGCCTTCTCATGGGCGCCCTCCGGCGCGCGGTCGACCAGGGTCTGCACGGTCGAGCCGGCCATGCGCAGGCCGAGCGCCGCGATCATCACGGCGACGGCGGCGGCGGCGGCCGCGTCGCCCCACCAGAAGCCGAGCCCGGCGAGGATCAGACCGACGATCACCGCGCAGGAGCCCATGACGTCGGAAGCGAAATGCAGCGCATCGGCCGCCAGCGCTTGGCTCCGCGTCGCGCGCGCGGCGCGATGCAGCGCGCGGGCGCGCCAAAGGTTTACCGCGATGTCGATCACCAGCACCACGAAGGGCACCGCCGAGATCGTCGGCGGCGGGCTTCCCTCGCTGAGCCGGCTATAGGCCTCGACCAGGATGCCGCCGGCGAGCACGTAGAGCAGGGCGGTGACCCCCAGCGCGGAAACGCTCTCGAGCTTGCCGTGGCCGTAATGGTGCTCCTCGTCGGCCGGCTTGTCGGACACCCGCACCACCGCCCAGGTGATGATGGTCGCAACCAGGTCGATCGCGGAATGCAGGGCCTCGGAGATCAGCGCCAGCGAGCCGATCGCGATCCCGACCACGAACTTGGCCGCCGCCATGCCGCCGCTGGCGAAGATCGAGATCGCGGCGACCGAGGTCTTGTTGTGCTGGGAAGTCATGGCGGGGATTTAGCAGCCCATGGGTGAACATCAAGCGACGATCCACAGCTGTAGTCGCAAGTGAGTTGCAGGAGCGAAGCTATTGCGAATGCTTCTGAATTGAATGCTGCCGCTGGCTCGGTCTCGTAGGGTGGGCAAAGGCGCGTAGCGCCGTGCCCACCAGCAGGTGTCTCCTGATCCGCCGCCTATGGTGGGCACGCTTCGGTTTGCCCACCCTCCAAGATCGGGGGTATTTGGACGCGGAGCGCCGCCTACGGCACCGTCACCACGATCTTCCCCAGATGCTTGTTCGCCTCCATGTGCTCGAACGCCTGGTCGATCTGGTCGAACGGATAAACCTTGTCGATCGGCAGTTGCAATTTGCGCGATTCCACCGCGCCCCAGATGTCCTTGCGGACCTCCTCGAAGATCTCGCGGACCTCCTCGATGGTGCGGGTGCGGAAGGTGACGCCGACATAGTCGATGCGGCGCGCGGCGTGCAGGTCGAAGTTGAAGTCGGCATGGGTGCCGCCGAGCCGGCCGACATTGACGATGCGGCCCTTCACCTTGGTCGCGGCGAGGTTCTGGCTCGCGACCTTGCCTGAGACCTGGTCGACGATGAGATCCACGCCTTCGCCGTTCGTTGCCTTCAGGACGTCGTCGACCCATTTCGGATCGGAGCTGTCGACGGCGAGATCGGCGCCGTATTCTTTCAGCCGGCCGCGGCGAGTGGCGTCGGTCGACGAGCCGATCACGAGCTTTGCGCCCTTGAGCCTCGCGATCTGCATCGCCATCAGGCCGACGCCGGAACTGGCGCCCTGGATCAGCACGCTTTGTCCCGGCTGCACGCCGCCGACGGTGACGACAGCATTGTGCATGGTCGCGAGCGCGACGGGCAGGGTGGCGGCCTCCTCGAAATTCATGTTCGAGGGCGCGTGGAACAGCCGGCCGTGATCAGCCAGCGTGTACTCGGCGAAGGCGGCG
>NZ_JXJM01000001.1:4273921-4280854 GCF_001593325.1 Bradyrhizobium sp. DOA1 | reverse complement strand
ACACCCTTTGCATCAGGCCCGAGCGCGGCGACCTCCCCGGCCCATTCCATGCCGAGCACGGCGCCGATGCCGCCGGCTGCGCCATGTGCGTGGCCTTTGCGCATGCCGGTGTCGGCGCGGTTCAGGCCACAGGCGCGCACGCGGACCAGCACCTGCGTGCCCTCAGGTTTTGGTTGAGGAACGTCGGAAATACTAGCGCCGTCAGAGCCGTAGACGTAAGCCTTCATGAATTGCTCTCGCTTCTTGCAGTGACTATTCCGCGGCTTCGCGCTGCGGCTGAATGATCATGCCCTCCAGCCGGCTGCGAATGATCGCCTCCGCCTCGCGCACGATGCGGGAGACCAGCTCGGCACAGCTCGGGATGTCCTGGATCAGGCCCTGCACCTGGCCGGCCGACCAGATCCCCTCGTCGGAATTGCCGGTGGCGTAGACCATCTTGCCGCGGGCACCCGCAACGAGCTCACGGATGTCCTCGAACTTGGCGCCTTCCTTCTCCATGGCGACGACCTTGGTCGAGATCGCGTTCCTGGCAACGCGCGAGGTGTTGCGCATGGTGCGGAAGATCAGCTCGGTCTCGCGCTCGTCATTGGCGACGATCTTCTCCTTGATGAGCTGGTGAATCGGGCTCTCCTTCGTGGCCATGAAGCGCGTGCCCATGTTGATGCCGTCCGCGCCCAGTGCCAGCGCGGCAACGAGGCCGCGCGCATCGGCGAAGCCGCCGGAGGCGATCATCGGGATCTTGATCTTGTTGGCGGCGGCCGGGATCAGGATCAGGCCGGGCGTGTCGTCCTCGCCGGGATGGCCGGCGCATTCGAAGCCATCGATCGAGATGGCGTCGACGCCCATCCGCTCGGCCGAGAGCGCGTGGCGCACGCTGGTGCATTTGTGCACGACCTTCACGCCGTGCTTCCTGAACTCGTCGACATGTTCCTGCGGCTTGTTGCCGGCGGTCTCGACCACCTTGACGCCGCTCTCGATGATGGCGGCGCGGTATTCGGCATAAGGCGGCGGCTTGATCGCGGGCAGGATGGTGAGGTTGACGCCGAACGGCTTGTCGGTGAGGTCGCGGCAGCGCGCGATCTCCTTGGCGAGGTCCTCCGGCGTTGGCTGGGTCAGCGCGGTGATGAAGCCCAGCGCCCCGGCATTGGCGACCGCCGCGACCAGCTCGGCGCGCCCGACCCATTGCATGCCGCCCTGGACGATCGGGTGCTCGACGCCGACGAGCTTGGTGAACCGTGTCTGCAACATGATCTTTTTCCCCCGCGCTTGTACGGCGCTGTGTTGTCGGTTGATGGCGGCAGGATGCCGCCCGGGTGGGGAAATGTCTATTGCGGGGGTGTGCGGTGAAGGCAGGGCCTCATGCGGGAGGCAACTTGATTCCGCGGGGCGGATAATCCGCGTGCGCTATCACCTCATAAGGAAGTTCTTTCCTCGCCCTCGTCGTCATGCCCCGGCTTGACCGGGGCATCCAGTACGCCGCGGCGTCTCGGCTCCAGCCTCGCAGTCTCTGGAATACTGGATTGCCCGCTTTCGCGGGAATGACACCGAATGTGGAGCGAAGAGCTACTCCGCCGACAGCCGCACCATCTGGCGGCCGCCGTTCATTTCCTTGAGGCGGTTGACGAAGTTTTCCGGGCGCTGCCAGCGGTTGGGGACTTGCAAGCCCATGAACTCGGCGATGTCGCCGATGAAGCCGGTGCAGTTGATGGTCTCGGCGTTCCACACCGGCGTGTTCGCCTGCAATTTCTTGATGTAGGCGAACACGCGCTTGGCGTCGGCCTCGTTCAGATAGACCCGATAGCTCGCGGTCAGATATTCCGGGTCGAGATCGCCATAACTCGCGCCGGTCTCGGCGGGCACGAAGGTGATGTGGCCGAGCACGTAAGCCAGCGTGTCGCCCGCTGGCGTGAGACCCGCGACCTCGACCGCCTTCTCGCTGGTCTTGCCGTACCAGACGAAGGCGTGGCCCCAGCTCGCGGCCGTCCGCGCGCGGAAGTCGACGTAGTAGGGACCTTTCTCCGCACGCGCCAGCGGGCGCCGCGTTGCTTGCGGCGCCGGCCGTGATGCGGTGTCAGCAGTGGCAAGCGCGTTCGCGTCGGCAACGCGCTTGTTCGCCTCGTGAGCCGAGGCCGAGGGCATCGTGCACGCGATCATGGCCGCAAGCGCGAAGCCCGCGAGGATGCAGGATCCCGATCGATCAGGCTTGTACGTCACGCTGTGCCCCCTCTGCTCTCGGCCGCTTACGCTGCTTCGTGCTGCGCGTCAGTAGCGCGCTGCGACCGGGCCGGGCGCCTTGCCGATGGGAGCCTTTCCAACCGGGCTCTTGCCAATCGGCATCTTGCCGATCGGCGCCTGCTCGGCCGGATAGGCCGGCACGGGCTGGCGGCGCGGAATATCTGCAGCGTTCGCAGCCGTCACGAGAGCAAGCGTGGCACCCAGAGCAATTACAATCTTCTTCACAGTGATACCCCTAGAAGGTTTGGTCAAAACACGACCATGCCGTGCCCCCAGACACGCCTCACAGAAGGGCGGCCGAATGCGTCCAAGTTGCGGCACGCGCGGGACATGTTGGCGGCATATGTCTGACACGCGGAGATGTGATGTATCCCGATTTTTCGGCCGCGCGAGCGCATGCAGCTTTGTAGCCCGCCTGAGCACAGCGATACGGGTTCCCTACGGAAGCATGGGTCCCGGATGTCACTTCGCTCATCCGGAATACAACACAGCCTGTTCTTACCGGATCGGTCTATCGCTTTCCGAGGAAGTTCGAGCGCAGCTTGTCTGCGAACCAGACCACGAAAATAGCAACGAACGAGAGAGCGACGTACAGGACCGTCCACAAGAGTGCATTGCCGGCATTCGACATGGCGTCCTCCCTGGCATCAAAAATTGATGTCCTGCGCGAAGGATAGTCTTGGCCGCGACGGCGCGATTTGCGCTGGATCAATTTTGCTGCGCTGCGGAGCAAATAGCCGACGAGTCTCCATTCCGGGGGCACGGCTCGGCGCCCGCCGGAAATGATGGAGAGCACCAGGGCGTGCACTCATAAATGACGATGTCGGCTTCTGATGGCGAGCGGAAATGGTCTGATCGGTTAGAGCATTACCGCTTGTGACCCCGAAGCGGACGTGGTGATCCCGCGTTCTTTTCGAGGACGCGGTTTGCGCAATCATCTGAGTGGCCAAGGACTCGGCTCGCAAGCATTGTTCACAATCATCGCTCGACTGCAAATATGCGCCACTCGCCGGGAACACCCTTCAGCGATCGGGCGCCGCGGTCGCCGAACCGTAACGCTGATCCAGCCACCAGTTCTTTGACGGTACTCGATACCAGGACCTCACTCGCGCCTGCAAGAGCTGCAACACGTGCGCCGATGTGGACGGCGATACCGCCGACATCGTCGTCGCTCACTTCGCATTCGCCCGTATGCAGTCCCGCGCGGATTTCTATGCCTAGCGATTGAACCTCGTCGGCAATTGCGCAAGCGCAGCGTACCCCGCGTGCCGGTCCATCGAAGGTGGCCAGAATGCCGTCGCCAGTAGTCTTGACTTCATGACCGCGGAAACGATCGAGGTTGCGCCTGATCGTTGCGTGATGAGCGTCAAACAGATCGTGCCAACGGCGGTCGCCGAGTGCAGCCGCCTTCTCGGTCGAGCCAACGATGTCTGTAAAGAGAACCGTAGCAAGCACCCGATCAACCATGACCGGCGTGCGCACGCCGGTCAGAAATTCCTCGATTGTGTCCGCGATTAAATCGGCGTTGTCGCCGAAAAACGGAGGGTGGTCGATGCCAGGAAGCTCGACGTAACGAGCCGCGGGGATGTGCTCCGCCAGATAACGTCCGCCCTCCACGTTGATTGCTCTGTCTCCGGTGCGGTGAACGACAAGCGTGGGCACCCGGATCGTTGGCAGGATACCACTAATATCGATTTGACTATTCATACGCATGAGTTCGGTCGCCGCAGCCGGGCTCGCCCCAAGGCGCTCGAATCGGCCCATCCATTGTTGAGCGGTGGGATCGTTAGCAAGCGAGGGAAAAAAGACGGCTATGCTGGCGCCAGAACCCCAACACTGATCAATATAACCGAGGAACTCTATCAGATCCTTCTCTGTCGGTAGCCAAGACGAAAATTGAGCAAAGCCGCCGTAGAGTATCAGTGCACGGGCCCGTGCCGGATAAGTCGCGGCGAACAGGGCCGCCAAGGATGCGCCTTCCGATGCTCCAAGGAGCGCCGCCTGTTCCATCTCTGCAGCGTCCATAACTGCCCGGAGGTCGTCCATACGCTGGTCAAGGCCTGGCAGCTCCGGCACACAATCGGACATGCCTGTCCCACGCTTGTCAAACATTGCCACCCGAGCAAAGGACCCCAGCCGCAACAGCCACCGAGCGACTGCCGGATGATCCCAGTAGACCTCAATGTTCGACACGAAATAGGGAGCGAGAACCAGATTAATCGGCCCGTTGCCAAATACCTGGTAAGCGATATGGACGTCGCCGCTCTTCGCATAGCGAGTGACCGGCTGCATGGATGATCTCCCCGGCCTCGGTCGTCGCAGTCCGCCTGGAGTGTAGCAGCAAGACGGGTACCGGCAAAGGTTGAATGTCTCCGGTTGGCCCGTTTAAAACGTGGACGCACGGTCACGATGTCTGTTTCTAGGGGGAGTGCGGAAATCGGCGCCGCCCGGCTAAACCGACGCGAATGACCCGTTGCGGACTTGGAGGAGGACCGCTGATTGGCTCAATCGAGTGCTGGCGTGCTTAGCGGCGGAAGCTGTATATTTCCGCGAGGCATTGCTGACGGACCAAGCCAAAACATGAATTTTGAACGTGACATAGCAAAGATAAGTGGAATATCCGCCGTTCCGACCATTCTCGATGTGGTTAGTCGGACCACGGGCATGGGCTTTACCGCGGTGGCTCGCGTTACAGAAGACAGGTGGATCACCTGCGCATCGCGAGACGAGCTCGCGTTCGGTCTGAAGCCCGGTGATGAGCTAAAGATAGAGACGACTATTTGCCACGAAATTCGACAGAACCGCGAGGCTGTAATCATCGACAATGTCAGTGAGGATGCGGACTATTGCTCGCACCACACTCCCGCCCAGTACGGCTTTCGAAGCTATATCTCGGTACCCATCATTCTTCCGGACGGTACTTTTTTTGGGACGCTCTGTGCTATCGACCCGAAGCCACGAAAGCTTCGCACGCCGGAAATCGTGGGGATGTTCAAGTTGTTTGCGGAGCTTATCGCTACCCATCTCGATTCGGCCGCCAGGGTCGAGGCGAGTGAAGGCAAGTTGGCTTTTGAGAAAAGAAATTCAGAATTGCGGGAGCAATTTATCGCTGTTCTTGGTCATGACCTAAGAAACCCTCTCGCGTCCATCCAAGGCGGCCTTCGCCTGCTCAACAAGAAGGTCGATGCAGAAGGACAGGGGTGGATTGTTCATCTCAACAGCAGCGTGGCCCGAATGGCCGGGCTAATCGACAATGTTATGGATTTCGCACGAGCTAGACTCGGCGCAGGAGTGCAGCTCAACCTCAAGGAGGAAAATCTAGAACCGATTATCAGGCAGGTCATATCTGAATTTGAGAATGTCCATCCTGGACGGACTATCGTCTCCACCCTAGAAGTCCCCGGGACGGTCAAAGTGGATGCTGGGCGCATCGCTCAGATGGTGTCAAATCTATTGGGGAATGCAATTTCCTACGGGTCAAACGATCAGCCGATAACCGTTGCGGCAAAGCGCACTGACGCAGGGTTTGAAATTAGCATCACGAACTGTGGCAACCCAATTCCAGCTGAAGCGATGCAGCACCTGTTTACCGCGTTTCATCGTGGCGACGTCCTTCCTAATCAAAAAGGTCTAGGCCTTGGGTTGTATATCTCGCAGGAGATAGCTCGGGCACATGGAGGTGCCATCGTTGCCAAATCATCTCCCCGCGAAACAACCTTTACAGCAACGTTCGCGTAGTCAATGCAGTAACCAGCAGGTGTGACGGCGGCGCTAGAACGAGTCGCCTTCAAAGCTGACTGCGTGGGCACGTGGTCCGCTTCTCGCCCTTCTGCGACCTTCGACGATGTCCGCTTTTGTGCCGCTGTTGAATGATGAGCGGACATCAGGCGCGACCAAGATCAAGCGTCTCACTTATGAGTACACGCCCTACAGCCGAAACTCGTTGGTGAGCTCGCCGTCGATTGCCACCGTCACCGTGTTCACCGGCTCCTTCATCACGCCGACGCCGACCGAGGTGCCGACGGCGATGAGGTCGCCGGGAAGCAGGGTCATGTCGTGGGAGATTTTGCTGACCAGCTCCTGCGCGCTGAAGATCATGTCCGAGATCGGATAGTTCTGCCGCTCCGCGCCATTGAGGATCGTGCGGACCGTGAGCTGGGCCGGATCGAGACCGGTCGCGATGACGGGCCCGAACGGGCCGTAATCGTCGATGCCCTTCGCGCGGGCCCATTGCGGGAAGGTGGGGTCGCGGGTCAAGATGTCGTTGGCGGTGATGTCGTTGACGCAGGTGTAGCCGAAGATGAAGCTGTCGGCCTCGGCGGGAGAGACACGCGCGCAAGTCTTGCCGATGACGATGCCGAGCTCGCCTTCATAAGTGGTCTTGCCGTCATAGTATGAGGGACGGCGGATCACGGCGCCGGGCGTCGTGATGCTGGTGGTGGCTTTGAGCAGATAGAGCGGCTCCGGCGGCTCAGGCTGGTTCAGCTTGGCGGCGAGCGCGTGAAAGTTGTTCCAGAGCGCGACGATCTTGCTGGGCACGCAGGGCGCCAGCAGCTCGATTTCCGACAGTGCCAGTGTCTTGCCCGTGGATGCGTTGCGGCCGAACAACTCGCCCTCGTGCACGCTGACGCCTGACGAGGTTAGTGTGCCAAAACCGGTGCTACCGGCGTGGCGGAAGCGCAGCCACTTCTTCATCTC
>NZ_JXJM01000001.1:4227366-4273336 GCF_001593325.1 Bradyrhizobium sp. DOA1 | reverse complement strand
GCCATCATGCCACCGCCAATGCGCGCGGATCTGCCGGCGCCGACACGCCGTCATAGAGGCCGGCGATGCGGGCGCGCTGGGTCACCATCGCCAGCACCGAGTCGAGCGCGGGCGTGGCGATGCCGGTCAGCCGGCCCATCTCCTGCACCACGGTGACGAGCGGGTCGATCTCCATCGGGCGGCCGCGCTCGAGATCCTGGAGCATCGAGGTCTTGTGCGCGCCGACCTTGCGGGCGCCTTCGATGCGGCGCTCGACGTCGACGCGGAATTTGACGCCGAACGTCTCGGCGATGGCCTGCGTCTCCACCATGATGGCGCGCGACAGCGCCCGCGTTGCGGGATCGGTGCAGATCACGTCGAGCGTTGCGTGGGTGAGGGCGCTGATCGGGTTGAAGCAGACATTGCCCCACAGCTTGAGCCAGATCTCGTCGCGGATTCGGTCGAGCACCGGGGCTTTCAGCCCGGCTGCGACGAAGAGCTCGGCGAGCCGCTGCACGTCCGGTGTGATCTCGCCGGAGGGCTCGCCGAGCGGGAAATTGTTGCCGTAGACGTGGCGGATCACGCCGGGCGCCTCGATCTCGGTGGCGGGATAGACGATGCAGCCGATGGCGCGCCCGGCCCCGATCTCGCGCCACTGCCGGCCGCCGGGATCGATGCTCTCCAGCGTCGAATTCTCGTATGGGCCGCCATGCTTGTAGAAATACCAATAGGGGATGCCGTTGACGGCGGTGACGATGCGGGTGTTAGGCCCGAGCAGCGGCTGTATCTTCTCGATCACGCCGGTGATCGAATGCGCCTTCAGCGTGACGATGACGTAGTCCTGCACGCCGAGCTCGGTGGGATCGTCGGTGCAGCGCGGATGCACGGTGTGCTTCTCCTCGCCCGCGAGCAGCGTCAGGCCGCGCTCGCGCATCGCGGCAAGGTGCGCGCCGCGTGCGACCAGGCTGACATCGGCGCCCGCACGGGCGAGCTGAACCCCGAGATATCCGCCGATCGCGCCGGCGCCGTAGATGCAGATCTTCATGAAATCCTCGCGAGCAGAGACCGGATTTTGGGACGAAAGATCCGGTCCGCCTCGGAAAGGATCCGAGCCGGGGCCGGTAGTCGCAGGGGAAGTGTGTGTAGCTTTAGGCGGCCGCTTGCGGCGAGCCGTTGATCGCTTCGTCCACGGCAGCGGCGATGTCGCGCATGCTGATGACGGAGATCAGGCTGTAATCGTCGATCACAGGCAGATGGCGGATGTGATGCCGGTTCATCAGATGGCGCACATGCTCGATCGTGTCCGAGGAGGTGCAGGAGACGAGCTGCTGCACCGAGACCAGCTGCGAGACCCTCACATTGACCGCATTGGCGCCGTGCTCGGCGACCGCGCGCACCACGTCGCGCTCGGTGAACATGCCGACCGCGGTATTGCCCTCCGAGCGGACCACGTCCTTGACCACCAACGCGCTGATATTGTTGGCGCGCATCAGCTTGGCGGCGATACCCACCGTTTCGTTCATTCGCACCGTAACAACGCGCGGCGTCTTCTTGCGCAGAATGTCTCCGACCAGCATTGGAACCTCCCTGGGTGAATGACAGGGCAAGTGTGGTATACATAATGCCAATCGTCAAGCGCTGGGTTTGGCGGATCCGAAAAATCTTGCGACAGCGATGCTGACGTTTGCCATGCGCCAAAAAGAAGGGGCGCATCGCTGCGCCCCTTGTCGGCCTGCAAGGCGTGTGATGGGTTATGCCGTTTCGGTCTTGGCGCTGCCGGTCGCGGTGCTGGTGCCCTCGGCTTCCTTGCCGAGGATGAAGGCGCGGCGCAGCGGCTTGATCACGAACAGCGCCATCAGCGCTGCCGTCGCGTTCAGCGCCACCGCCACCACGAACACCGCCTTCCAGCCATAAGCGGTCGAGATCACGCTGGCGAGCGGAACGAGCAGGGATGCCGTGCCCTTGGCGGTGTAGAGCATGCCGTTGTTGGTGGTCGCGAACTTCGAACCGAAGGTGTCGCCGCAGGTGGCGGGGAACAGCGAATAGATCTCGCCGAACACGCCGAAATAGACCGCGGTCGCGAGCACGAACACGACAGGGATGTGGCCGTAAGCCGACAATGTCAGGAGCATCACCGCCGCCGTGCCGAAGGCGATGAACATGGTGGGCTCGCGGCCGATCGTGTCGGAGACAAAGCCGAAGAAGGGACGGCCAAAGCCGTCGAAGATGCGGTCGAGCGAGATCGCGAAGGTCAGGGCTGCCATCTGGAAGCCGGCGAGGGTGACCGGCGTATCCGCGATCTTGAAGTCGTGCGCGATCGGAGCGATCTGCGCCGCCGTCATCAGCCCGCCCGAGGCGACCATGACGAAAACGAGGTACATCACCCAAAAAACAGGGGTCCGCAGCACTTGCGGCGGGGTGAAATCGATCTTGGTCTGCGGCAGGTTGAGCTGCTTCTTCTTCGGCGGGATCGAGACCCGCGGCGGCTGGATGAAGAAGGCGAGCACGAACACGATCAGGCCCTGGCCGATGCCGAAGGTGAGGAACGCGTGCTGGTAGCCGCTCGACACGATCATGCTCGCGATCGGCACCACGGTGAGCGCAGCGCCGGCGCCGAAGCCCGCAGCGGTTGCGCCCGCGGCGAGGCCGCGGCGGTCGGGAAACCATTTCAGCGCGTTGCCGACGCAGGTGCCGTACACCGCGCCCGCGCCCATGCCGCCGATGATCGCGGCGGCGTAGAGCAGGGTGAGGCTGTCGGCATACGAGTTGAGAATCCACGAGAGCGCGATCATCGCGCCGCCGAACATGATGACGATGCGCGGGCCGTATTTGTCGACGAACCACGCCTCGACCGGCACCAGCCAGGTCTCGGTGACGACGAAGATGGTGAAAGCGAGCTGGATCGCGGCGCGTCCCCAATGATGGGCCGCGTCGATCGGATCGACGAACAGCGTCCAGCCGTATTGCAGATTGGCGATCATCGCCATGCAGACGATGCCCATTGCGAGCTGGAGCCAGCGGAAGCCTGTGCGAAGCGGCGCGGCGGTGACGGCGCCATCCGGGCTGGAAATCATCAAAACCTCCCAACGCCTGTTTTTCTGTGACGCAGGATCGCAAGACGACCTGATGTCGCAACTATTGTGGCTTATCGTCGCAGGCGCAGGGCAGAGATTGGTATACGATATTCCAGTTTGCAAGCTCTAAGTTGCTCCCGCATTCACGAAAATTCGGCGTGTTCCACCCGGGGGCGGCAGCGGCGATCCTTCGGCGCAAACGAAAACGCCCGGCCGTAAGGCCGGGCGTCTTGTTCATCGAACTGTGGCGAAGCCGGTCAGACCGTCGAGTTGGCGACCACGACCTTGCGCCAGGGTTTCAGCACCGCGATCGCCAGAACCGAGGCCAGGATGTTGGCGCCGGCTGCGATGATGAACACGGCGTCCCAGGTGCCCGACGATTGCTGCATGTAGTTGGCGATCGGCACCAGCAGCGCGGCGGTGCCCTTCGCGGTGTAGAGCAGGCCGGCATTGGTGGTCGCGAACTTGGCGCCGAACGTGTCGGTACAGGTCGAGGGGAACAGCGAGTAGATCTCACCCCAGGCGAAGAACACGAAGCCCGAGAGCAGCACGAACCAGATCGGATCGTGGCCCCAGAGGTAGAGCATCCAGATGCCGAACCCTTCCATGCCGAAGGCGATGAACATCGTGTTCTCGCGGCCGATCATGTCAGAGATCCAACCGAAGAACGGACGCGTCAGACCGTTGAGCACGCGGTCGATCGTGGCCGCGAAGGTCACCGCCGTCATCGTCACCGCCATCAGCGTGACCGGCACGTTGTCGACCTTCCAGTCGGCCGCGATCGGCTTCAGATTGGCGGTCACCATCAACCCGCCGGCGCCGACGATCACGAACATGAAGTACATCAGCCAGAAGATCGGCTGACGCAGCACCTCGGTCGGCTGATAGTTGCGGCGGGTCTGCAGCAGATGGGCGTTCGCCACCACGTTCGGCACCTGGCCGGCCTTCGGCGACAGCAGGAAGAAGGCGAGGATGCAGATGATGATGCCCTGTCCGAGACCGAAATAGAGAAAGGTGGTCTGGAAGCCGCTGTCCTTGATCATGGCCTGGATCGGCGCGACGGTCAGCGCGGAGCCTGCACCGAAGCCCGCCGCCGTGATGCCCGCGGCGAGACCGCGCTTGTCCGGAAACCACTTCAGCGCGTTGCCGACGCAGGTGCCGTAGACGCCACCGGCGCCGATGCCCGCGATGATCATGCCGAGATAGTAGCCGTTGAGCGTGGTGGCTTGGGCGTTGATCGCCCAGCCGATGGCGCAGAGCACGCCGCCGACCAGCACGACGATGCGCGGGCCGTATTTGTCGACAAACCATCCCTCGACCGGCACGAGCCAGGTCTCGAACAGCACGAACAGCGTGAAGGCCCATTGGATCGAGGCGCGATCCCAGCCGAACGTCTTCTGGATATCAGGGACGAAGAACGTCCAGCCATATTGGTAGTTGGCGATCATCACCATCGCGCCTACGCCGATGGCCAGCTGCGCCCACCGATAAGCATCGCTCACACGTGCGGTACCGGGGACCGCAGCCGACTGCACCATGTCCGTCATTCAAAACCCTCCCAAACGCGCCGATCATTTTTAAGCATGCGCTGGCGTGCATCCTGGTATGCATTATGCCAAGATTCAAGCGAAGGACTGGAGGGTGCGGCGAAATGGCGCGGGCCTTTCCCATGCGCCATCAGCGGGAAATTGTAAAGCCCCAATCGCTGCCGGCGTGCCGGCGGCGAGGGGAGCTTTTTCCAATCAAACTGTTGATTTTACGGATGTTTTTATCCGAGGCGGCAAGGCCGCGCGGATCCGAATGAAGCGGCAAAGCTGGGGATTTTTAGCGCCGGCACTGTTCCTGCTGACCGGGTGTGCAACGGCTCGGTGAGCACGCGATTCCTGGAATTCTATATTCCAGAAGTCCGGCCTGCGGCAATTTGGCGTGAGCGGCGGCGCGGATTGCGCCGCCTCACGCGGCCGACGTCCGAAGCCGGCTGTAGCCTTCCTGGATCACGGACCAGAACAGCGCGACCAGACCGAGCGCCATGATCGTGCTGACGAGGCCGTTGGAGAAGAACACGCCGAGCGAGCCCTGCGATCCCAGCAGCGATTGGCGGAAGGCTTCCTCCGCCTTGTCGCCGAGCACGATGGCGAGCACCAGCGGCGCGAGCGGGTAGTTGCACTTCTTCAGGAGATAGCCGAGCACGCCGAACACCAGCATCAGCATCACGTCGAAGGTGCTGTTGTGCACCGAATAGGCGCCGATCGCGCACAGCACCAGGATCAGCGGCGCGATGATGCCGAAGGGCACGCGGAGGATCGCGGCGAAGATCGGCACGCAGGTGAGCACGACGATGAGGCCGGCGAGATTGCCGAGATACATCGAGGCGATCAGGCCCCAGACGAATTCCTTCTGCTCGACGAACAGCATGGGACCGGGCTGCAGGCCCCAGATCAGCAAGCCGCCGAGCAGAACGGCGGCAGTCGGGGAGCCGGGCACGCCGAGCGAGAGCATCGGCAGCAGCGCCGCGGTGCCTGCGGCATGCGCGGCCGTCTCCGGCGCGATGACGCCCTCGACCTCGCCCTTGCCGAAATTGTTGCCGCGCCGCGCGAGTCGCTTGGCGATGCCGTAGCTCATGAAGGATGCCGGTGTTGCGCCGGCGGGCGTCACGCCCATCCAGCAGCCGATCAGGCAGGAGCGCAGCGAGGTCATCCAATAGGCGGGCAGCTCCCGCCAGGTCTGCAGCACCACCCGAAGGTTGATGCTGGCCTTGCCGCCGCGGAACGCCAGCCCTTCCTCCATGGTCAGCAGGATCTCGCCGATGCCGAACAGGCCGATCACGGCGATCAGGAAGTCGAATCCGTTGAGCAGCTCGGTGACCCCGAAGGTCAGCCGCAACTGTCCGGTGATCGAATCCAGGCCGACCGCGGCGAGTGCAAAGCCAATCATCATCGCCGCGATGGTCTTGAACGGCGGCTCCTTGCTGAGGCCAACGAAGGAGCAGAAGGCGAGGAAGTACACCGCGAACTTCTCCGCCGGCCCAAATCGCAACGCGAAGCCTGCGACGAGGGGCGCGACCAGCGTGATCATGATGACGGCGAACAATGCGCCCACGAAGGAGGAGGTGAAGGCCGCGGTCAGGGCTTCGCCGGGCTTGCCCTGTTGTGCCATCGGATAGCCGTCGAAGGTGGTCGCGACCGACCATGGCTCGCCCGGTATGTTGAACAGGATCGAGGTGATGGCGCCGCCGAACAATGCACCCCAATAGATGCAGGACAGCATGATGATTGCCGACGTCGGCGGCATGCTGAAGGTGAGGGGGAGGAGGATCGCGACGCCATTGGCGCCGCCTAACCCCGGCAGCACGCCGATGATGACCCCGAGCGTGATGCCGATGACCATCAGCATGATGTTGTAGGGCTGCAGGGCGACCGCGAAGCCGTGAAACAGATTGGCCAACTCTTCCATATCGATACGTCCTGCAACAGTAACGGAAATGACGGGTCAGTGTTTACAGACGAAGCTCTCTTACAGACCGAGCCATTCCTCGATCGGGCCCTTGGGCAGCGGGACCAGGAACCAGCGCTCGAACACCAGATAGGTCACAACCGGCATGCCGACCGCGATTGCGAGGGTTGTCAGCCAGCGATAGCCGCCAAGCCAGCGCATGAACCAGGCGATGAACACCATGGAGGCGACGTAGAGCCCGATGAACGGCATCGAGCCGACATAGATCGCGGTGGGCACGACGACGCTCATGACCTGACGAAGCTGACCCCATTCCGCGAACAGGCGGCCGTCGTCGTCGCGTTGCGCGTTCCACAGGTTGATGGCGCTCGAGGCGACGATGGCGGCGCCGATATAGAAGGGGAAGAAGCCCGCACGCGGGCCCTCCGCACCCCAGTTGATGCCGGCCTTGAGGCTGCCGAAGATCACGATCAGGCCGAACACGCCGATCAGCAGCGCCATGCCGATTTCCAGCGTCTTGTGGGCCGGACCAGTTTCGGATCGTTGAGTCATGGGACCTCCAGGCGAAATCGCAAGTCGTTCGCGGGTCGTGCCAGACGGGAGGACGGCGAGCGTCCTCAGCCGCCGTCGATGTCGCCGATCAATTCCCCGAGGCGAGGAAGCCGGCTTCCTTCATCAAGTCTTGGTGGCGCTTCTCCTCGGTCTCGATCCACTTGGCGTAGTCGGCGCCAGTCAGGAAGGTCGTGTTGAAGGCGCCGCTCTTCATGAAGTCCTGCCACTCCGGCGTGGCGCGGACCTTCTTGAACAGCTCGACATAATATTCGATCTGATCCTTGGTGGCCTTGGGCGACATGAAGATGCCACGCAACATGAGATATTCCATCGCGAGGCCCTGCGACTTGCAGGTCGGAATATCCTTCCAGGCCTTGCCGTCTGCGATCGGCTCGTCATAGGCCATCGGCTGGGCGTCGAACACGCAGAGTGGACGGAGCTTGCCGCCGCGCCATTGCGCCACCGCCTCGATCGGATTGTTGACGGTGGAATCGACGTGATTGCCGACGAGCTGAACGGCGACTTCGCCGCCGCCCTTGTAGGGGATGTAGGTGAATTTCGCCTCGATCGCCTTCTCGAGGCCGACCGTGATGATCTGGTCTTCCTGCTTGGAGCCGGTGCCCCCCATCTTGAACGTGCCGGTCGGCGCCTTCTTCGCGGCGTCGACGTAGTCCTTGACGGTGGCGTACGGCTTCTCGGCGTTCACCCAGAGCACGAACTCGTCGAGCGCCAGCATCGCAACCGGCGTCAGATCCTTCCAGTTGAACGGAATGCCCGTCGCCAGCGGCGTCGTGAACAGGTTGGACAGCGTGATGATGATCTTGTGCGGATTGCCCGACGAGGTCTTCAGGTCGAGGAAGCCTTCGCCGCCCGCGCCGCCGGCCTTGTTGATGACGACCAGCGGCTGCTTCATCAGATTGTGTTTGGTGACGATGCCCTGGATGGTGCGGGCCATCTGATCGGCGCCGCCGCCGGTGCCCGCAGGCACGATGAATTCGACCGGACGGACCGGCTCCCAGGCCGCACGGCTTGCAGTGCTGCTGGCGCACGACATCGCGATTGCCGCCAAAGCGACATTCAGAACGAATGGCTTCATCTGTCTCTCTCCCTGTCGAACCCTCAACGCAGCCGCTCTTTGTCGGCTTGCGCTAGCCCATCTCGAGTCACATGCCCCGGAGTTACCCTTTAGGTCTAGTCCCCGTGGCCGTCCCGATCAAAACTCTATGAGCAGGGATAACGCGCGGCATCCGCTTCTTTCGGCTAAGGGCTTCGCCAATGGGGCGTGGCAACGTTGCCTCTCGGCCCTTCCCGTCCTGCGTTACGTTTCCCCGTCCTTACACTTTTGAATCGCGCAATCGTTCTTGTTTGAATGGATGGTATGCGAAATGCCAGTAGACAAACAATCGGAATCGTCGGTTGGCCTTGGCGGACTAATCGTCGCAGTTGCGCGCGCCGCGAGGGGAGAGCGCTGCCAAACAGAAATGGCCCCGACAGGCGGGGCCATTTGGTCAAACAACGTGTTTTTAGCTTCTGCCATCGCCCATCCGGGTGAGGGCAGCGAAGACCGTCTTACAGGCCGAAGCGCGGCAAATCCCCGTTACGATTGGAGATTTCGGCGCTGGCCATCAGCAGGCCGTCGATCGCGGCCATCAGGCGGGCGAACAGGGAGGAAGAGGGCGCGAGAGCGACGGAAGCGGTCTTGGACATCGGAAATCCCTTTCTTGAGAACAGTCAGTCTTGCTGCCTCATTTCGAAAGGCAATCTATGTATACCAGATGCCACTGTCCATCCGCGAGTTTGCATAGCAGCATGCGGCCTCTCGCATTGCAGCATAATGCCCCGTTAACGGGCCCGTCTCGGACATAAAGTTGCCGGCGCCTGCGAGAAAGCGGTCCTTTCGCCGCTGATGGCGCGAAACGCGGGCGAATCGTCCCGGCCACGCGAGCGGTATCGGCAAGGTCTGCCGCACTGCAACAGGCGGGACTTGGCAGGCCCTTGCAAAGCGGCTAGTGGTCCGCCCCCTATCCAATCAACCGTCAGAGTGGTTCATGTCGAGCGCCTCGCCCGCCGTCTCGATCGGCATCGATTTTGGGACCAGCAACACGGTCGTCGCGCTCGCGGCGGACGACCGCCGCGTCGAGGCCATCCGCTTCGACCATGGCGGACAGCGCCACAGCGTCTACGTCTCGGCGCTGTGCTTCTGGGAGGACCGGCCCGGCGCCGGCGCCCAGGCCGAGGGCGGCCCATGGGCGATCGAGCAGTTTCTCGAAGGCCGGCACGTCTATCGCTTCCTCCAGTCGTTCAAGACCTTTGCGGCCAGCAGCAGCTTCAACACCACGCAAGTGTTCCGGCAGCGCTACAAGTTCGAGGACATCCTGACCGCGTTCCTGCGGACGCTGGCGCGTCATGGCGGCGACAGGTTCGGCTTCGAGACCTCCAACATCACTGTCGGGCGTCCCGTGCGCTTCGCCGGCGGCAATCCCGACGAGGCGCTGGCGATGCAGCGTTACCGCGCCGCGTTCGAGCGTCTGGGTGCCGGCCACGCCCGCTATGTCTACGAGCCCGTCGGCGCAGCGTTCTCCTTTGCCCGCAGGCTGGAGCGCGATGCCACCGTGCTGGTGGCCGATTTCGGCGGCGGCACCAGCGATTTCTCGGTGATGCGCTTCTCGCGCGCCGGCGGCGTCTTGCGCGCCGAGCCGCTCGGCCACGCCGGCATCGGCATTGCCGGCGACACGTTCGACTACCGCATCGTCGATCACATCGTCTCGCCGCGCCTCGGCAAGGGCTCAAGCTTCCGCTCCTTCGACAAGGTGCTGCCGGTCCCCAGCGGCCATTACACCAACCTCGCGCGCTGGCATCAGCTCGCGATGATGAAGAGCAACGGCGATCTGCGGGAGCTCCGTGAGCTGGCGCGTACCGCGCTGAAGCCGCAGCTGCTCGAGGATTTCATCACCATCGTCGATCTCGATCTCGGCTTTTCGCTCTACCGCGCAGTGTCCGACGCCAAGGTCGCGTTGTCGGCGCAGGACGAGGTGGATTTCCGCTTCAAAGGCGGCGGCGTCGACATCGGTGCGGCCATCACGCGGAAGAATTTCGACTCCTGGATCGCCGACGACATCGCCCGGCTGGGCGCCACCGTCGACAAGGTGCTTGGCCAAGCCGGCATCACCGCGCGCGAGGTGGAGAAGGTGTTCTTGACCGGCGGCACGTCATTCGTGCCCGCCGTCCGAAAGCTGTTCGCCGAGCGCTTTGGCAATGAGCGGCTGATGTCGGGCGACCAGTTCGAGTCGATCGCCTATGGTCTCGCGCTGATCGGTCACAGTCCTGATCCGCACCGCTGGACGGCGGATGGCGGGGTCGCGCCGAAGGCGGGCGGATAGGGAACGACGAGACGGGGCTGCTGCGCTGAAAGCTGTACTCTGCGGCCCATCCTTCGAGACGCCCGCCTTCGGCGGGCCCTCAGGATGAGGACGGAGTGTTCGGCAGCAATCTCCACGGGCGAAAACGCTGCTTAGCCTCATCCTGAGGAGACCGCGCAGCGGTCGTCTCGAAGGACGAGGCGCGGGCTCCGCTTGGACGGCTACTGATTGATCTCCGGCTCGACGAGCTTCGCCAGATTGCGCAGGGATTCCTGCCAGCCGAGATAGCAAGCCTCCGGCGGGATGACGTCGGGAATGCCGGCCTGCGTGATGTCGATCTCGGTACCGACCGAGACCTTCTTCAGGATCACCGTCACCTCGATCAGACCCGGCAAATTCGGATCGTCGAACTTGTCGGTGTAGCGCAGGCGTTCATTCGGCACGAGCTCGAGATATTCCCCGCCGAACGAGTGGCTGTGGCCCGTGGTGAAATTCCGGAACGACATCTTGAACGTGCCCCCGACCTTGGGCTCGAAATGATGCACGGTGCAGGTGAAACCGTTCGGCGGCAGCCATTTCGCCATCGCATCGGCCTCCAGAAAGGCGCGATAGACCTTCTCCGGGCTGGTGGCGAGAACGCGGTGCAGGCGGACAGTGCTGGGCATGGTTGTTATCCTCAGTGTTTGATGGGCCCAAGCTGGCCTCTATGGCCCATTAATGTCACGAGGACGACCGGGGAGCCGCCGATCCGACACCAGGTCGCAAATTTCTTTTCGCCTCTCGGAAACACTCCCGCGGCGAGCGCGATGTCGGCTCGACCAATTGGCGAGCCGACATCGCCACTATCACTTCCGCATGGATGCGGCGATCTGACCGACGAGAGTGGCCCAGGGCATGTCGAGTGCCGCGTAAACGGCCGCTGCCTCCGGGGCCGAATTGTCCTTTAGAATCTCGACCATCAGCGTTGCGTAGTCGGAAACAACGACGCCAGCCTGCTGCATGCGGACCAGGGCCGCCTCGTGTTTGGTCTCGCTGAAAGTGCCGGAGGCATCGACCGCGACATAGGCATCGAGGCCGCGCGCCACGGCGGTCATCGCCGGGAAGGCCGCGCAGACTTCGAGCGAGATGCCGGCAAATATCAGCTTCTTGCGGCCGGTGGCTTCGATCGCCCTTGCGACGCGCGTATCGTCGTAAGCATTCACCGTCGACCGATCGATGATCTCGACACCGGGCAGAGCTTCGACGAGCTCTGGAAACGTCGGACCCCACATGCTGTCGCGCGCGGTCGTGGTCACGACGATTGGAAGCTTGAGCGCTTTCGCCGCTTTCGCCAGCGCCACCACATTGTGCTTGAGCTCGCCGGTCGAGTAGTCGCGCACGCCGGTCATGAGGCCGATCTGATGATCGACGAGAATGAGGGCTGCATTGTCGCGGGTAAGGGGTTCGTATTTGGTCATCTCGGGCTCCTGGTCCTTTCACCGATCCGGCAGGCTCCGGATGCGGGCCACGACCATTCGCCGTGACGGGGCGACAACTAGCGACTGGACCATTGACCCAAAAGTCGTCAAAATCTGAACCAAGCGTCCAATTGGTTGGACAGTGGAATTGAGATGCTGGATCTGAACGATTTCTACCTTTTCGTACGCGTGGTCGATCGCGGCGGCTTCACCGCGGCGAGCCGGACGTTGCGCACGCCGAAATCGACCCTCAGCCACCGCATGCAGCAGCTCGAAGCCAGTCTCGGCGTTCGGCTGCTCAACCGCACCTCGCGCAAGTTCGGCATGACAGATGCGGGCGAGGAGTTTTACCGGCACGCGGTCGGCATGCTGCGCGAAGCCGAGACCGCGGAAGCTGCGATCCGGGGGCGGCTTGCCGAGCCGAGCGGCACGATTCGCTGCACAGGCGGGGTTGCGACCATGCAGTTCGCGATGTCGGACATCGTTGCGGACTTCCTCGTCCAGTATCCGAAAGTCAACGTCGTCGTGCACGCCGTCGATCGGACCGTCGATATCGTCAGCGAAAATTTTGACGTCGCCATCCGCGCTCACACCGATCCCTTGCCGGATTCCAATCTGGTGCAACGGACCTTGGCGCCGGCGCCCTGGTTTTTGTTCGCTGGTGCGGACTACCTGAAAAGACACGGCGAACCGGAAAAGCCGCAGGACCTTGCCAGTCATCCATCGCTATTCATGACGCGGATGGGCTTCGATCCGGTCTGGCGGCTGCGCCATGCGCGCCAGGCCAGGAACGTTGTCGTGGTACCCCTGAAGCCGCGACTATTGAGCGATGACATGGTCGGCCTTCAGCAAGCCGCGATCAGGGGGCTCGGGATCGTGGCCTTGCCGGGCTACATCTGCCGTCCCGCCGTCAAATCCGGCGCGCTGCGCCGCGTGCTGCCGGGCTGGATTGCGGGCGATTCCACGATCACCGCGCTCATCCCCTACCGGCAAGGCCTCTTGCCATCGGTCCGCGCTTTCCTCGATCATCTCGCGGCCGAGTTTCCGAAGTCAGTCTTGATGTAGATCGTCCAATTCTTCGGACGCTGTGTTCTGAATTTGCCGTCTTTTCGGCTGCGCTGTCGTCGCCCAAGGTTGTGCCCAGAGGATGCAATCTGGACCCGACCCATGCCCGACATCATCAACGTCGACAACATACGCACCGAGACGAAGCGCCTCGGCCAGATCGCCGTCGCGCGCCCGCACAGCATTGGTGACGGATACACTGCGCATCACTTTTCCGAGGAGATGTTTGGCGGAAAGATGGATCCGCTGTTGATGGTGGACGATTTCGTGATGAGCGCGCCAACCTTCGCTCCACATCTGCATGCGGGCATTTCCGCAGTAACAGTGATCTTCGAGGACTCCGCCGGCGAGTTCATCAATCGCGATACGCTCGGCCACAACGTCGCGCTTAGGGCGGGCGATCTCTACTGGCTGGTGGCGGCGAGCGGGGCCGTCCACGAAGAGCGACCGGCGCAGGGCGCGATGATCCACGCGCTGCAGATCTTTGTCAATCTGCCGCGCCATTTGAAACACGAGCCGGCGCGCGCGCTGCATGTTTGCGCCGAGGAGGTGCCGGTACTCACGGGCCGCGGGCATCGCGTGCGCGTGCTGCTCGGGCGCACCGGCACGGCGGTGGGTGCCGAGGACACGCCCGAAGAGATGACGATGCTGGATGGCGTTCTCGACGCGGGCGGTCGCTTCGCGCATCGGCTGCCGGAGGGACGCCAGGCCTGGATCTACGCGGTGTCGGGCAGCCTGGTTGTTCATCATGAAGATGATCATCGAACGCTCAATGCAACGCATGCAACCACGGTAGAGGCTGGCCCGGAAACCGATATTGTCATGGAAGCCACGCTCCCGGCGCACTTCGTATTGATGGCGGCGAAGCCGATCCGCGAAGCGTTCGTCAAGCATGGCCCGCTTGTGACGTCGACGGAAGCCGACGTTCGCCAGACGCTCGCGTCCTACGCTGAAGGTGAATTCGGCCGCATTCCCGCTTAGCGATCTCTCGCACATCAAAACCAGGCCACGCGCGACGCGCCCATCGCGTGATTGGTGAAGCCATGTTTATGGGAAGGAGACCCAAGATGTCATCAGTGCAAACCGATCTTGTAACCGAAGGCGAATTTATCCGCATCACGGCGGAGGAAGCCGAGCGTGAACGTGCGCTACGCAACCGCTTTGCCTCGTTCTGGAGCATTGCGAGCGGCGATCCGCGCGCCGTCTATGATGCCTTTATCTCCGGATCTCCGATGGCCGGCGATTTGTTGATCGACGACGTCAACGAGGCGGTGGTGAACGCCCAATTCGTTTGCCCGCGACAAGCCAAGCCGGGACAGGCGCTTCTCTTCCTCCATGGCGGCGGCTACGTGCTGGGATCGGCGAGGGCGTATCGCGGCTTTGTCAGCCAGATCGTCAGCCGCACGCAGATCCCCGCACTGGTCATCGATTACCCGCTGGCGCCGGAAGCGAAATTGCCGGCAGGCCCGGATGCGGCGCGCCTGGCCTGGCAATGGCTCGTCGCGCAGGGTTTTCAAGAGATCGCAATCGTCGGCGATTCCGCCGGCGGCGGTCTGACGCTGGTGACCTTGCAGGGACTGACGAGCGAGCCGCATGGCCCGACGCCGATCGCCGGCGTGGTGTTCTCGCCGTGGACCGATCTTTCGCTGTCGGGCGCGTCGATGACGGACGCCGATGTGGTCGATCCCCTGATCGGTCGTGATTATCTCGAGGATTGTGCCGGCAAATATACCGGCAAGTTCAGCGCCACCGATCCGCTGGCATCGCCGCTGTTTGGCGAGATGGAGGGCCTGCCGCCTCTGCTCGTCCAGGTCGGTACCGACGAGCGCCTGCTTGACGATTCCCGCCGCTTTGCCTGCCGCGCGGCACAGGCCGGAGTGCCGGTCGAACTGCAGATCTTCGAGGGCATGCATCATGTCTTCCAGCTGGACGTCGCGCATCTCGAAACCAGCAGGAGCGCGCTCGATCGCGCCGCCGCCTTCCTGCGCAACGCCTTCGAACGCCGCTGAGACGGCACAGCTTCAGGGACTGAGGTCATGACCAACGCAATCCAATCGTTTGACACCATCATCGTGGGTGGCGGATCGGCCGGCGCCGTGCTCGCGAACCGCCTGAGCACCGATCGCGCCCGGCGTGTGCTGCTGCTGGAAGCCGGCAAGGCCTATGCCCCGGCGAACTATCCTGACGTCATCGCAAACGCGAACCGCGTCGGGGGCGATAAGGATCACGACTGGGGATATCGGACCCAGGACCATCTTGGTCTAGGTCACGATGTGCCGGCACTGCGAGGCAAGGTGCTGGGCGGAAGCTCCGGCATCAACGCGGCGGTTGCGATGCGAGCGCGGCCGTCCGATTTTGCGCGATGGGCAAGCCATGGCATCGAGGGTTGGTCTTTCGCGGAGGTGCTGCCCGTCTTCAAGGCCATGGAGAACACGCCTGATGGCGACGATGCTTGGCGCGGCCGCACCGGGCCGTTCCCGATCCGTCAGCGCACGATGGAGGAAAACACCCCGTCGATGCGCGCTTTCGTTCACGCCGCTGAAGTTTGTGGACTGCCCCGCGTGGCAGATTTCAACGGCGCTGAGCAGCACGGCGTTGCCCCCTATACCCTCAACGTCGTCGACGGCCGGCGCATCAACACCGGCATGGCTTATCTCACTGAGGAGGTACGATGCCGGCCGAACCTGACCATCCTGGGCGGGTGTGAGGTCGACCGTGTGCTCTTCGATGGACGGTGCGCCTCCGGCGTGTTGCTGATCGATGGCCGGATGATCGCGGCCGGGCAGGTGGTCCTGTCGGCGGGATCCTATGGCAGCCCGGCGATCCTGATGCGTTCGGGCGTCGGTCCGTCGTCGCATCTGAGGGAGTTCGGCATTCCCATTGTCGTCGACGCACCGGTGGGCGAAAGGCTCAAGGAGCACCCGTTCTACTACAATGTTTACGCGCTCAAGCCAGAGGCCAAGTCGATGGCGCCGGTTGCCGGCGCCATCATCTGGACCCGTTCGAGCGAGGCGGCGGCCGATGAGCTGGACCTGCATATCTCCGGCACGCACATTTTCGATGCCGCACAAAGCCCGACCGGCGGCGCCATCGTTCTGGCCTGTTCCGTAACGCTGCCGAAATCGAGGGGCACCGTCCGCCTTGCGAGCCGTGATCCGCGCGTGATGCCGCTGATCCGCTTCAACTTCTTTCAGGATCCGAGCGACCTCAGGCGGATGATGGAGGCGGTGAAGCTGTCCCGCCTCATCGGACAGACGGCTCCGTTCAGCGATGTGGTCTCAAGCGAGATGACGCCGGGCAGGCACATCGTGGACGACAAGGCACTTGAGACGGAGATCGTTGCGTCGGTGGACGGTTACTCGCACCCGACCTCGTCGGTGCCGATGGGCGGCCCCAACGATCCGGGTGCCGTTGTCGATGAGAGTGGTGCCGTCCGCGGCGTCGATGCTCTTCATGTCGTCGACGCCTCCATCATGCCCGATATCGTCTCGGCACCGACGAACGTGACGACGATCATGATGGCGGAGGCTATCAGCAGCAAGCTGTGAGCGAGCTTCGCAGGCCAGGGCCTGCCGCATCAGCGGAACACTTGACTTCTGCTCGAAACTTATCCGCCAAGCGAGAGGAACGGGCAGCGTGGTGGCTTGTTGTTCGCGATCAGGACAGGAGACGGGTCAGATGTTCAAGAAGCTCATGCTGGGCGCGGTGATCGCGTCGATGATGGGATCCACCGGAATGGCGCAGCCCAGCCAGGGTCAGCAAGGCGCGCAAGCCGGGGTGGGTGGAACGAGCGACACCACGAAGAATAGGGGCAAGGCCAAAGACGGCATGACAACTGGCACGTCGTCCGCCGGCACCACGGACGGCTCAGGCAGCAGCGCCCCTGGCGGACAATCTTCCAAGAAGAGCTCGCTGCCCAGGTGAGCTGAGGCTCAAGTGAGCTCTGAATCAAGTGAGTTCAGGATCAAGTGTCAGGTGAGTTCAGGAGGCGCCCATCGTTCGGTCTAGGACCAAACGATGGGCGCAAACTTCAAACCGCGGCTAAGAAGTTCTTCGCCGAGCAGACCAGCACGCTCCTTCGCTGCAGCTCCGACGAGGCGGTATTTGTGACCCAACGCCTTGTCGGCTTCGACCTGACGTCGAATGCTTTCGTAGAGGCGAACGACACTCTCGTCAGTCAGGTGATCGAAGCTACCGGCGGCCGGGGACGAAATGCCCGCGGCCGATCTGCTCTTTCGCAGAGCCGATACGACGGCATCAAAAGATTTCTCATCGCTCATAGGAAGTGCCGTCCCGCTTGCTGATCGACACACACTATGCGACCGGACCGAACCCGCGGGATAACAAAAGTTAATTAACGGCATGCGGTGGCTGGCTCGGCCTATGCCGCCACGTCCTGCGGTGTCATCGTAAACGCCAACCTGTAACGACCGAACGTCGGATCGTCCTGCGAACCAGCTCCGTGAAGCGATGACGGCGAGAGCGGTCCAGCGATCACGGCCTCGACCACATCGCTATCGTAACCCGTCAGCAGAATGATCCAGTCGGCGGCGCCGTCCTTTCCCCGGATCTGCTGCTCCGTGGTGGGTGAATTCGTCCTGGGCGTATCGGTCAGGAGCAGGTGGGCGCCCGTCAGCCCCGGCTTCGAGGCGAGGGCGCCGAGCGTATCGAGAAGGTACGCCTGCAGCTCAGCGGCGCGTTCAGTGTGCGGCGACAGCCTGATGGTGGCGAGCGCGCCCGCGACGCCGCCGCCAAAGCTCGCGGCGATCCGGCATTGGCTGCGTACCATGCCGAGATGATGCGGCATCATCTTCGTCGACCACGGCGTCGGCGCGTTGAGCCGGTCGTGATATCCTTTCGACGTCAGGACTTCGTATTGATCCAGTTCATAAAGCACGAAGAAGCCTTCAGCGTCCGTCGTGCTGCTCCAGCGCGATCCCCGCCGGAAGCCGGGAATGCTCATCCGCTCCGGAAAATGCTCATGCGAATGCCAGTCGCCGAACTCGCTACGCTGCTCGGCGCGAACGCTCCACCACATAGCAACGGCGGCCTTGCCCAGCAGTGACATGGTGGACCTCTCTTCCTCGGATTGTTTCCAGCAGGCGCGCTAGACGAGCGATCGCGCTTCAACATCGCTTCGGACGGCAGGACGTGGGTGCTTCGAACCATGCCATAATACCCCTGTTTTGCCCGACGCCTCGGACTATTTTTCGGCTCATCAGAAATTGCGTTTGCGATCAAGGACTTGGCTACTGTGCATGGGGTTGTTTTTTTCAGTTTGGATTAGAGCCTGTCGAGACGCACCGCCCGCTCAAGCAAAAGGGCCGCCCCTCCGGGCGGCCCTTTCGTCTCGTTCGATGCGGACCCGCTTACTCCGCCGCCTGCTTCTGCGGCGGATCGAGCGCGCCGGACTTGTGGATCTCGGCGACCTGGTGATCGGAGAAGCCGAGCACCGTGCGCAGGATCTCGTCGGTGTGCTCGCCGAGCAGCGGGGAGCGCTCGACGTCGCTCGGAGAGTCCGACAGCTTGATCGGGTTGCCGACCGAGATGTACTTGCCGCGGGTGGGGTGATCGACCTCTACCACGGTGCCGGTGGCGCGCAGCGACTGGTCCTCGGCGATCTCCTTCATCGACAGGATCGGGCCGCAGGGGATGTCGTCCTTGTTGAGGATCTCCATCGCCTCGAACTTGGTCTTGGTCATCGTCCACTGCTCGATGCGGGCGAAGATCTCGTTGAGGCGCGGCAGGCGGGCCGCCGGCTTGGCGTAGTTCGGATCGGTCTTCCAGGTGGGCTCGCCGATCACGTCGCAGATCTTCTCCCAGACCGGAGCCTGGGTGATGAAGTAGATGTAGGCGTTGGGATCGGTCTCCCAGCCCTTGCACTTCAGAATGCGGCCGGGCTGGCCGCCGCCGGAATCGTTGCCGGCACGCGGCACGGCATCGCCGAACGGAATGCCTTCGCCGAACTGGCTGTATTCCTTGAGCGGGCCGTGGGCGAGGCGCTGCTGGTCGCGCAGCTTGACGCGGGCGAGGTTGAGCACGCCGTCCTGCATCGCGGCGGTGACGCGCTGGCCCTTGCCCGAATGCGTGCGCTGATAGAGCGCGGTGACGATGCCGAGCGCGAGGTGCAGGCCGGTGCCGGAATCGCCGATCTGCGCGCCGGTGACGAGCGGCACGCCGTCGCGGAAGCCGGTGGTGGAGGCGGCGCCGCCGGTGCACTGCGCGACGTTCTCATAGACCTTGCAGTCTTCGTAGGGCCCAGGGCCGAAGCCCTTGATCGAGGCAACGATCATCTTCGGGTTGATCGCCTGGATCTTCTCCCAGGGGAAGCCCATGCGGTCGAGCACGCCGGGGCCGAAATTCTCCACCAGCACGTCGCACTTCTTGATCAACTCAGTGAGGACTTCCTTGCCCTTGGGATTCTTGGTGTCGAGTGTGATCGAGCGCTTGTTGTGGTTGAGCATGGTGAAATACAGGCTGTCCACGTTCGGGATGTCCTGCAGCTGGCCGCGGGTGATGTCACCCACGCCCGGACGTTCCACCTTGATCACGTCGGCGCCGAACCAGGCCAAGAGCTGCGTGCAGGTCGGTCCGGACTGGACGTGGGTGAAGTCGAGAATGCGAACGCCCGTGAGCGCTTTGGTCATCATGTTGCTCCGTACTCTGTCTGCCCCTGCACCCGGCAGGGAATAAGGGTTGAGGGGTGGCTGAAGCGCACTTGGCGCTTCAGCTCTATTGTTTGGGCATGATCTGTCCGGAAAACCGCTGCACACTTTTCCGGATCATGCCTTACTTCTTCTTCTGCAGAACGCTCTGCGGATTGAGGTTGCCGATGCGGCCGCTCTCCGAGCCCGCGGCCGGATCGATCACCGCGTTGATCAGCGTCGGCTTGCCCGACTTCATGGCTTCGTTGACGGCGCGCTTCAGCTCGTCCGGCGAGGTCGCATTCACGCCGACGCCGCCGAAGGCTTCCATCATCTTGTCGTAGCGCGCGCCCTTGACGAACACGGTCGTCGCCGGATCGGCGTTGGCGCCGTTGACGTCGGTGCCGCGATAGATGCCGTCATTGTTGAAGATGACCACGCAGATCGGCAAATTGTAGCGGCAGATGGTCTCGACCTCCATGCCGGAGAAGCCGAAGGCCGAGTCGCCTTCCACGGCGAGCACGGGATGACCGGTCTCGAGCGCGGCGGCGATCGCCTGGCCCATGCCGATGCCCATCACGCCCCAGGTGCCGACGTCGAGACGCTTGCGCGGCTTGTACATGTCGATGACGCCGCGGGCGAGATCGAGGGTGTTGGCGCCTTCGTTGACGAGGATCGCCTCGGGATACTCCTTGATGACGTTCTTCAGCACGCCGAGCGCGCCGTGATAGTCCATCGGCGACTTGTTGTTCATCAGCTTCGGCGCCATCTTGGCGACGTTCTCTTCGCGCTTGGACGAGATCGCCTTGGTCCATTCGGCGGGCGGGGCGGTCCAGCCCGTTGCCATCGCCTGGTTGAAGGCGGAGACGACCGAGCCGATGTCGCCGACGACGGGCGCGACGATCTCGACGTTGGAGTCCATCTCCTTCGGCTCGATGTCGACCTGGATGAATTTCTTGGGCGCTTCGCCCCAGCTCTTGCCCTTGCCGTGCGAAAGCAGCCAGTTCAGCCGCGCGCCGATCAGCATGACGACGTCGGAGTCCTTCAGTACGGTCGAGCGGGCCGCGCCGGCGCATTGCGGATGGGTGTCGGGCAGCAGGCCCTTGGCCATGCTCATCGGGAGGAACGGCACGCCGCTCTTCTCGACGAAGCTCTTGATCTCCTCGTCGGCCTGCGCGTAGGCCGCGCCTTTGCCGAGGATGATGAGCGGACGCTTGGCGCTCTTGAGCACGTCGAGCGCGCGCTTGATCGAAGCGGGCGAGGGGATCTGGGCGGGCGCGGCGTCGATCACCTTGACCAGCGACTTCTGGCCGGCCTCGGCGTTCATCACTTGGCCGAACAGCTTGGCCGGCAGGTCGAGATAGACGCCGCCGGGACGACCCGACACCGCGGCGCGGATGGCGCGGGCGAAACCGATGCCGATGTCCTGGGCGTGCAGCACGCGATAAGCCGCCTTGCACAGCGGCTTGGCAATCGCGAGCTGGTCCATCTCTTCATAGTCGCCCTGCTGGAGGTCGACGATCTCGCGCTCGGAGGAGCCCGAGACCAGGATCATCGGATAGCAATTGGTGGTGGCGTGGGCGAGGGCGGTGAGACCGTTGAGGAAGCCGGGCGCCGAGACGGTGAGGCAGACGCCGGGCTTCTTGGTGAGATAGCCGGCGATGCCTGCGGCGTAGCCGGCGTTCTGCTCGTGACGGAAGGAGATCACGCGAATACCCGCGGCCTGCGCCATGCGGCCCAAATCCGTGATCGGGATGCCCGGCACATTGTAGATGGTGTTGATGCCGTTCAGTTTGAGCGCGTCGATGACGAGATGGAAGCCATCCGTCAGCTCCTGCTCGGTGCCCGGTGCTTCGGACTTGGTCGCGGTATTCAGCATGGGCCTTGTCTCCCTGGTCTCAAGATGCGGGGCGAGTTGTTCGCCCTTCTGGTGAAGTTGCTAAGTAAACAGTTACGTGAACAGTTCTTGACCATGCGCTTCGACGTAAGCGGCAAGGCCGAGCGTGTGGTCGCGGGCGCGCTTCTCGGCGAGCTCGGTGTCGCGCGCCTCCAGTGCTTCGATCATGGCGAGATGCTCGGGCAGCGAGGTGGCGGTGCGGTCCTTGCGTCCGATGGTCAGCTGGCGATAGCCGCGCACGTGCAAGAGGAGGTCGTTGGTGAGATCGACCAGCACGGGGGATTCCGACAGCGAGATCAGCGCCTGGTGGAAGGCGATGTTGGCGCGCGAATATTCCTCGACGTGATCCTCGGGCAGGCGGTCCTTGCCGAAATCCTTGAAGTAGTCGCGCAGCGCAGTGATGTCCTTCTTGCGTGCGGTGGTGGTGATGAGCCGCGCGGCCATGCTCTCCAGCGCCGCCCAGGCGCGGATCATGTCGACGATCTCGCTCTTGGTCCTGCGCACCACCATGATGCCGCGGCGGGGAACGGTCTTCACGAAACCGTCCTGCTCGAGCATCGCGATCGCTTCGCGGATCGGCGTGCGGCTGACGCCGAGACGTTCGGACAGCGCGCGCTCGTCGAGCATCACCGGCTCGGGCGTCGAATAGATGTCCATCCTGAGGATGGCTTCCTTCAAGGCATCATACGCCTTGTTCTTGAAGCTGCTCTCCGGGGCAATACGAACGATTGCGATGTCTGCCTCGGCCATGTTCGGCAACGCCTTGGTTGGTTTCCGTAGTGACACGACGAATCTCCTCCAGTGGGGAGTCGTCTTGTACAGGAATACTAACGGGAAAGTTTTTGGCATACCACATGCCAGAATGTCAAGGCGGCTATTTTTTGCGGCGTTCTAAGCTGCGCTCTGACTTGACAAGTTGGCTTCTGGCATACCAAATGCCATCGCCAGCCATTTTTGATCCAAGCCGGCGGAGTAGTGTTGGGCTTGCCCTCCGTTCCGCGGCATGGAGCAGAGCGCGGCGAATGGCAAGCATCACGGGCAGCCGCTACACGCGCGCGCTTTGAAAAGAACGAACTGAGGTCAAGGGAGAAGCCACATGTCCAATTCCAAAGATGCCGTCCGCAAGGTGCTTGACCAGGTCAAGGCGGACAACCGCACCAGCCTGACGGCCCCGGAAGGCAAGCTGGTCTGCGACGCCTACGGCATTCCGGTGCCGAAGGAAGGCGTGGCGAAGTCGGCCGGCGAGGCCGGCAAGATGGCCTCGTCGATGGGCTTCCCGGTCGTGATGAAGATCGTCTCGCCGGACATTCTCCACAAGACCGAAGCAGGCGGCGTCATCGTCGGCCTCAAGACGTCGGAGGAGGCCGAGAAGGCCTACGAGACCATTATCGGCAACGCCAAGAAATACAAGTCCGATGCCAAGATCGAGGGTGTCCAGGTTCAGCAGATGCTGGCCGGCGGTACCGAAGTCATCGTCGGCTCGATCACCGACGGCTCGTTTGGCAAGCTGGTCGCCTTCGGCCTCGGCGGCGTGCTGGTCGAGGTGCTCAAGGACATCACCTTCCGCCTCGCGCCCGCGACCAAGGAAGACGCGCTCTCGATGCTCGACGGCATCCAGGCCCATGAGATCCTGAAGGGCGTGCGCGGCGGCGAACCGGTGAACCGCAACGCCCTCGCCGACGTCATCGTCAAGGTCTCGCAGCTCGTCACCGATTTCCCTGAGATCGTTGAGCTCGACCTCAACCCTGTATTCGCGACGCCGAAGGATGCGACCGCCGCCGACGTCCGCATCGTCGTCGACTTCGCCTATGTGCCGAAGCCCAAGCCGCGGCCGACTGAAGAGATCGTCGCGGCGATGAACCGCATCATGCAGCCGAAGGCCGTTGCGGTGGTCGGCGCCTCGGCCGAGGACGGCAAGATCGGCAACTCCGTGATGAAGAACCTCATCAACGGCGGCTACAAGGGCGACATCTATCCGATCCATCCGAAGGCCGCCGAGATCCTCGGCTACAAGGCCTACAAGAGCGTCAAGGACGTGCCGGGCGTGATCGACGTCGCGGTGTTCGCGATCCCCGCGAAATTCGTGGCCGCAGCGCTCACCGAATGCGGCGAGAAGAAGATCCCCGGCGCGGTGCTGATCCCGTCGGGCTTCGCGGAAGCCGGCGCGCCGGAGCTTCAGGCCGAGATCGTCGAGGTCGGCAAGAAGTACGACATCCGCCTGATGGGGCCGAACATCTACGGCTTCTATTATACTCCGGCCAATCTCTGCGCGACCTTCTGCACCGCCTACGACGTCAAGGGCCACGCGGCGCTGTCGTCGCAGTCGGGCGGCATCGGCATGGCCATCATCGGCTTCTCGCGCTCCGCCAAGATGGGCGTCTCCGCGATCGTCGGCCTCGGCAACAAGTCCGACATCGATGAGGACGATCTGCTCGCCTTCTTCGAGCAGGACCCGAACACCAACCTGATCGCGCAGCACTGCGAAGACCTCAAGGACGGCCGCGCCTTCGCTGAAGCCGCAAAGCGCGTCTCCAAGAAGAAGCCGGTCGTCGTGCTCAAGGCCGGCCGTACCTCGGCAGGCGCGAAGGCGGCGTCGTCGCACACCGGCGCGCTCGCCGGCAACGACCGCATCTATGAGGACGTGTTCAAGCAGTCCGGCGTGATCCGTGCGCGGTCCTTGCGTCAGCTGCTCGAATTCGCCCGCGGCGTGCCGGTGCTGCCGACGCCGAAGGGCGAGAACGTGCTGATCATCACCGGTGCCGGCGGCTCGGGCGTGCTGCTGTCGGACTCCTGCGTCGACAACGGCCTGTCGCTGATGGCGATGCCGCCGGATCTCGATGCGGCGTTCCGCAAGTTCATCCCGCCGTTCGGTGCTGCCGGAAATCCTGTGGATATCACCGGCGGCGAGCCGCCGATCACCTACGTCAACACCGTGAAGCTCGGCCTCTCGGACGAGCGCATTCACGCGCTGATCCTCGGTTACTGGCACACCATCATCACTCCGCCGATGGTGTTCGCCCGCAACATGGTCGAGGTGAAGAAGGAGATGGAGGCCAAGGGTTTCGTGAAGCCCATGGTCGCCTCGCTCGCCGGCGACGTCGAGGTCGAGGAAGCCGCCGAATATCTCTACCAGAACGGCATCCCGGCCTACGCCTATTCGACCGAGCTTCCGGTCGAGGTGCTCGGCGCCAAGTACAAATGGGCGCGCGGGGCGGGGCTGCTCTGAGCTTGCGTTCGCCTCTCCCCGCTCGCGGGGAGAGGCCGGAATTTGCGTCGCACATTCCGGGTGAGGGGGCGCGATGAGCAAGAACGTGATCCGGCGCAAATCGCTCGAGCCCAGATCGCCCGCTGAGGCCGATCATGAAGGCCGCGACGGCGGCGTGCAGTCCGTCGACCGCGCGCTGTCGATCATCGAGACGCTGGCCGAGGACGACGAGGGTTATCGGCTCAGCGATCTCGCCGTCCGCACCGGCCTGTCCGCATCGACGGTGCACCGCCTGCTGGCGACGCTGGAAAGCCGCCGCTTCGTGCAGTTCGACCGCGCCGCATCCAAATGGCATGTGGGCGTGCGCAGCTTCACGGTCGGCGCGAGCTTTGCGCGGCGGCGCAACTTCTCCACCCAGGCGATTCCTTACTTGCGCAAGCTGCGCGATCTCACCCGCGAGACCGCCAATCTCGCCGTGGTCGACGACGAGTTCATCATCGTGCTGACCCGCATGGAAAGCCGCGAGATCATGCGCTCGCTGACCCAGGTCGGTGGCCGAGTCCCCATGGTGACCTCGGGCGTCGGCAAGGCGGTGCTTGCAACCTATTCCGACGAGGACGTCGGCGCCGTCATCCGCCATCACGGCATGCCGCGCCTGACCGAGAAGTCGATCGTTCGGCCGAGCGACCTGTTCAGGGAGCTCGAAAAGATCCGCAAGCAGGGCTACGCCCTTGACGATGAAGAGGCCTGTATGGGCCTGCGCTGCGTTGCGGCGGTCGTCTACAACGACTGCGCGGAGCCGCTCGCGGCGATTTCGGTCTCCGGCATGACCAGCCGGCTGACCGACCAGAGATTGCCGGAAATCGGGCAGATCGTGCGGGATGTCGCCGCCGAACTGACGGCGGCGCTCGGCGGGGTCATCCCGACGCCCCGCTGACCAAGCCCCCGGGGGGTGTCCACTGGACAGCATCGGCCGTTTTGGCTGATATGCGACCAAACGACACAATGCGGCAAACGTCCGCATGAGCCTGGAGACGCCCCCATGTTCCGATTTCCCGCGCGCCTTGTCGGCGCAGCCGTCGCGCTGACCCTGGCGGCAGCCAATCCGGTCCTCGCCCAGCAGCTCGAGCTCAAGCTGATGGCGCCGGCCGCGCCCGGCGGAGGCTGGGACCAGACCGCCCGCTCGATGCAGCAGGCGCTGGTGGCTTCGGGCGTTGCGCGCAGCGTGCAGGTCACCAACGTTCCCGGTGCCGGCGGCAGCGTCGGCATCGCCCAGTTCGTCAATGGCGCCAAGGGCGACGGCAACCAGATGATGGTCAACGGCTTCGTCATGGTGGGCGCGCTCGCCATGAACAAGTCGCCGGTGACGCTGGAGCAGGTGACGCCGATCGCGCGCCTCACCGAGGAAATTCAGGTGATCGTGGTGCCCGCGAACTCGTCGATCAAGACGGCCCAGGATCTCGCCGCCGCAGTGAAGGCCGACATCGCCAAAGTCACCTTCGCCGGCGGCTCGGCCGGCGGCGTCGACCATGTGATGGCGGCGTTGTTCGCCGGCGCCGTCGGCGCCGATGCAAAGAAGATCAACTACATCCCGTTCTCCGGCGGCGGCGAGTCGCTAGCGGCGATCCTCGGCGGCAAGGTCACCGCGGGCATTTCGGGGCTGAGCGAATACGAAGGGCAGATCAAGTCCGGCAAGCTCCGCGCGATCGGCGTGACCTCCGAGAAGCGTATCGCAGGCAGCGACATCCCGACCTTCAAGGAGCAGGGCATCGACCTCGTGATCGCCAACTGGCGCTCGGTGGTCGCGCCTCCCGGCATCACGCCCGAGCAGAAGAAGACGCTGAGCGATGCGGTCGAGAAGATGGTGAAGTCCGACGCCTGGAGGGAGGTTCTCAAGCAGAAGGGCTGGGAGGACGCCTATCTCGGCGGCGATGCCTTCGCCGACTTCCTGAAGAAGGAAACGACACGCGTCACCGACGTGCTGAAATCGGTTGGCCTGGTCAAATCATGACCTCAGGCGATCCCGCCCAGCCGCCGCGGCGCGTCGACCGCGCCGGCCTTGTCATCGCCGCATTGCTTGCGGTGCTCGCCGCTGTGCTGGTCTGGGATGCGCGCGGCCTGCAATCCACCGCGATGTACGGGATGGGGCCGGAGGCGATGCCGGTCGTCGTCGCCAGCGGCCTTGCGCTGCTCGCGATCGGCAATTTGATCGATGCGCTGCGCGGCAATCTGCCGGCGCGCGAGAGCTCCGATCCCGTGCCCGTGGTTCTGATCCTCATTGGCCTTGCGCTGCTGATCGCCATCATCGGCTTCGGCGGCGGCTTCATCCTGGCGACATCGGCGCTGTTCGTGACGACCTCGGCGGCGTTCGGGCGCCGTGCCGTCGTGGTCGACAGCATCATCGCTCTCGTAATGTCCACCCTGATCTATCTCGCATTCGACCGCCTGCTGACGCTGAGCCTTCCTGCCGGCCCCCTGGAGCGACTGTTGTGATGGACACTTTTGCCGCGCTGGCGCATGGCATGGCTGTGGCCGTCCAGCCCATGAACCTGCTCTATGCCTTGATCGGCGTGTTCCTCGGCACGGCCGTGGGCGTGCTGCCCGGCATCGGCCCGGCACTGACGGTCGCGCTGCTGCTGCCTGTCACCTACAAGCTCGATCCCGGCGGATCGCTGATCATGTTTGCGGGCATCTATTACGGCGGCATGTACGGCGGATCGACCACTGCGATCCTTATCAATACGCCCGGCGAGAGCGCCTCGATGGCGACCGCGCTCGAAGGCAACAAGATGGCCAAGGCCGGCCGCGGCGGGCCGGCGCTCGCGACCTCCGCGATCGGCTCCTTCGTTGCTGGCACCATCGCCACCATCGGGCTGGCGTTCCTGGCGCCATGGCTGGTCGATTTCGCCGTGCGCTTTGGCCCCGAGGATTATTTCGCGCTGATGTGCGTCGCCTTCGTCACGGTGTCGGCGACCTTCGGCGATTCACCGGTCCGCGGCCTGACCAGCCTGTTCATCGGCCTGACGCTCGGCCTCGTCGGCATCGACAAGCTGACCGGTCAGGCGCGGCTCGCGTTCGGCGTGCCTGAATTGCTCGACGGCGTCGAGGTGACGACGCTTGCGGTCGGCCTGTTCGCAGTTGGCGAGGCGCTCTACGTCGCCTCTCGCCGCCACCACACCGAGGAGAAGCTCGAGCCGGTGCGCGGCTCGCTGTGGATGACCAAGGAGGATTGGAAGCGCTCGTGGAAGCCGTGGCTGCGCGGCACCATGTTCGGCTTCCCCATCGGCGCGCTGCCGGCAGGCGGCGCGGAGATCCCGACCTTCCTGTCCTATTCCACCGAGAAGCGTCTCACGAAGCATCCCGAAGAATTCGGCAAGGGCGCGATCGAAGGCGTGGCCGGCCCTGAGGCCGCTAACAACGCCTCTGCCGCCGGCACGCTGGTGCCGCTGCTGACGCTGGGCTTGCCGACCTCGGCGACGGCCGCGATGATGCTGGCGGGCTTCCAGCAATATGGCCTCAACCCGGGGCCGCTGCTGTTCGCCGAGCGCCCAGACCTGGTGTGGGGTCTGATCGCCAGCCTGTTCATTGCCAACATGATGCTGCTGGTGCTCAACCTGCCGCTGGTCGGCCTGTGGGTGCGGTTGCTCGCGATCCCGCAGCCCTGGCTCTATGCCGGCATCCTCGTGTTCGCGACCATGGGCACGATCGCAGCAAAGCCGTCAGTGGTGGAGTTGTCGATGCTGGCCGGCTTCGGCGTGCTCGGCTTCCTGATGCGCCGGTTCGACTTCCCGATCGCGCCGGTCGTGGTCGGCCTGATCCTCGGCCCGATCGCCGAAAGCCAGCTGCGACGCGCGCTCGCAATCAGCCTCGGCGATCCCATGACGTTGGTGCAGAGCCCGATCTCCGCGACGCTGCTTGCCATCGCGCTGATCGCGCTATTGGCCCCATTCGTGCTGAAGGGGCTCGGCCGATTCAAGGCGAACGAGGATTAGCGGAACCTCACCGTGTGGTGCTTGCCCAATGCGTAAGCACTGGTGCCACATTATTTGAGTTGCCCCTGCCGCCGTCGGGGGCAACCATCGTTGGGCTGTCCAATCTTCGCGAGAGCCTCGATGACCAAACTCACCCGTTTCTCTGTCGCGCCGCTGCACAGCATGACGCGGCGTCTGGCTGACGTCGCCTCGGCCCGTGTTGCGCCGGATCTCGTGATAACAGGCGGGCGGGTGCTCTCGACCTATTCGGAGCGCATCCACGCCGACCGTGAGGTCTGGATCATCGGCGGCCGCATTGCCGCGGTGAAGCCTGCGGGCACGGCGAAGAAGGTCTGGAGCGGCGTGCCGTTCTATGAAGCGGCGGGCGGCATCATCGCGCCCGGCCTTGTCGATCCGCACATTCACATCGAATCCTCGATGGTGACGGCCTGCGCCTATGCCGAGGCCGCGCTGCTCAACGGCACCACCACAATCTTCTGCGACAGCCACGAGATCGGCAACGTCATGGATGTCGCCGGCGTCGAGGCGATGCTGGAGGACGCGCGGCAGGCGCCGCTCTCGATCTTCCTGACGGTGCCGAGCACGGTGCCCGCGACATCGGCGGAACTGGAGACCGCTGGCGGCGACCTCACGCCGGACAAGATTGCGGGCCTGTTCGACCGCTGGCCCGAAGCGGTGGCGCTCGGCGAGAAGATGGACTTTGTGCCTGTGACGATGGGCGACGAGCGCAGCCACGCCATCCTCGCCGCCGCCTTGAAGCGGGGGCGGCCGGTGTCCGGCCATGTCTACGGCCGTGAATTCGTCGCGGCTTACGCGGCCAGCGGCGTCACCGACACCCATGAGGCGATCGACCGTGACATTGCCGATGATCTGCTCGACGCCGGCGTTTGGGTGTTTTTGCGCGGCGGCCCGCCAACGACGCCCTGGCATTCGCTGCCGCAGGCGATCCGCACCATCACCGAGCTCGGCGCCTCGCACAAGCGCACGGCGGTGTGCACCGACGACCGCGACGCCGACGATCTCTTGCAGTTCGGTCTCGACTGGGTGGTGCGCGAAGCCGTGAAGGCGGGAATGTCGCCCGAGCAGGCCTGGTCGATGGGCTCACTGCACGGCGCGACGCGCTTCGGCATGGAAGGGGATATCGGCGGTCTCGGCGGTGGCCGGCGCGCCGATCTCGTGCTGATGGACGATCAGCTCAAGCCGCAATGCACCTGGTATGGCGGGGAGCTCGTGGTCGAGCACGGCAAGATCACGCCGCGCCTCGATCAGGCGCTGTCGCAGCGCTATCAATATCCGAAGGCGGCCTACGCCACGGTCAAGCTGCCGGGGAAGCTGAAGCTCACGCCGGAGCTGCCTGCGAAAGCCTGCACCGTCAACGCGATCAAGACCGCGCTGCCTGGCATCACGCTGATCCATGAAAAAGTCGCGATCGAACCGGCCAAGGACTGGCCGTCGCTGTTTGCGCGCTACGGCCTCTGCTTCGTTACGGTGGTCGAGCGCCACGGCAAGTCGGCCGGCAATGTTGCCCACGGCCTGCTGAAGGATTTCGGCCTGAAGCGCGGCGCGGTTGGCTCCAGCGTCGGGCATGACAGCCACAACATCATCGTCGCCGGCACCAACGAAGCTGACATGCAGGTCGCGATCGCAGCGATCAGGGAGCAGCAGGGCGGCGTCTGCGTTGTCGCCGAGGGCAAGGTGAGGGCGCTGGTTCCCTTGCCGATCGCGGGGCTGCTCTCCGACAAGCGCGTGACCGAGGTGGCCGAAGAGGTTAGGGCGCTCAAGAAGGAATGGGCCGAGGCCGGCTGCACCATCCCCTATATGGGCTTCAATTTGATTCCCCTATCGGTCATTCCGGAAATTCGCATCACGGACAAGGGCCTCGTGCTGGTGCCGCAGATGGAGCTGGCGCCGCTGTTCGAGTGATCTGCTTTCATGTGTATCTCGGTCTAACCGATTGAGACCGCCATGATTTTTCCGCGGCTGCCGCATCGTGGAAAATAAAATCGATCTCGTTGAGATCGCATCACACAGACCGGATGATCTCGCTCGCTGACGCAACTTAGAGCGAGGTCCGATATGGCGAAGATGCGAGCCGTCGATGCAGCCGTGCGAATTCTGGAGAAGGAAGGCATCTCGACCGCCTTCGGGGTTCCCGGCGCTGCGATCAATCCGCTTTACTCGGCGCTGAAGAAACGCGGCTCGATCCGCCACATCCTGGCACGGCATGTCGAGGGCGCCTCGCACATGGCCGAGGGCTACACGCGGGCCAAGGCGGGCAATATCGGCGTTTGCATCGGCACGTCGGGGCCGGCCGGCACCGACATGATCACCGGGCTCTATTCGGCGATCGCCGATTCCATTCCAATCCTCTGCATCACCGGACAGGCGCCGCGGGCGCGCCTCTACAAGGAGGACTTCCAGGCCGTCGACATCGAGTCGATCGCAAAGCCCGTGACGAAATGGGCAGTGACGGTGCGCGAGCCGGCGCTGGTGCCGCGCGTGTTCAGCCAGGCGTTTCACGTGATGCGCTCGGGCCGGCCGGGACCGGTGCTGATCGACATGCCGCTCGACGTGCAACTCGCCGAGATCGAGTTCGACGATGAGACCTATGAGCCGCTGCCGGTCTACAAGCCGGCCGCGACGCGCAAGCAGGTCGAGAAGGCATTGGAGATGCTCAATGCTGCCGAGCGGCCGCTGATCGTGGCTGGCGGCGGCATCATCAATGCCGACGCATCTGATCTGCTGGTGGAATTTGCCGAGATCGCCAACGTGCCCGTGGTGCCGACGCTGATGGGGTGGGGCGCGATCCCCGACGACCATGTGCTGATGGCCGGCATGGTCGGGCTCCAGACCAGCCATCGCTACGGAAATGCAACGCTGCTGGAATCCGACTTCGTGCTCGGCATCGGCAACCGCTGGGCCAACCGCCACACCGGCTCGGTCGAGACCTACACCAAGGGCCGCAAATTCGTGCATGTCGATATCGAGCCGACGCAGATCGGGCGCGTGTTCAATCCGGATCTCGGCATCGTCTCGGACGCGAAGGCGGCGCTCGAGCTGTTCGTCGCCGTCGCCAGGGAGTGGCGCCGGTCAGGCAGGCTCCGCGAGCGCCAGGCGTGGCCCGCGTCCTGCCGCGACCGCAAGAAGACGATGCTGCGCAAGAGCCATTTCGACAACGTCCCGATCAAACCGCAGCGCGTCTACGAGGAGATGAACAAGGCGTTCGGCCGCGACACCACCTATGTCACCGTAATCGGCCTGTCGCAGATCGCCGGCGCGCAGTTCCTCGGCGTCTACAAGCCGCGCAACTGGATCAATGCCGGGCAGGCGGGGCCGCTCGGCTGGACGCTCCCGGCGGCGCTCGGCGTGCGCGCGGCATGCCCGGATCGCGAGATCGTCGCGCTGTCGGGGGACTACGACTTCCAGTTCCTGATCGAGGAGCTCGCGGTCGGCGCGCAGTTCAATCTGCCCTACATCCACGTCGTCGTGAACAATTCCTATCTCGGTCTGATCCGCCAGGCCCAGCGCGGCTTCGACATGGACTATCACGTCCAGCTCTCCTTCGAGAACATCAACGCGCCCGAGATCGGCGTCTACGGCGTCGACCATGTGACGGTCGCCGAAGGCCTCGGTTGCAAGGCGATACGCGTCACCGACCCCAAGGACACGCAAGCGGCGTTCGCGACCGCGCGCGAATTGATGGCCAAGCATCGCGTCCCCGTGGTGGTCGAGTTCATCCTCGAGCGCGTCACCAATATCGCGATGGGCACCGAGATCGACAACATCGTCGAGTTCGAGGAGGTGCTCGATCTGCCGCTCGACGAGGTCGCAAGCGAGCGGCTCAATGTGTTGCAGCCGGCAGAGTAAGGGAACCGCATCATGCCGAAATTTGCTGCCAATCTCACCATGCTCTTCAACGAGATGCCGTTCCTCGACCGCTTCGCCGCTGCGAAGGCGGCGGGATTTGCCGGCGTCGAATATCTCTTTCCCTATGATTTCGACAAGGCGCAGCTGCGCGAGCAGTTAGAGTCTCACGGACTGACGCAGGTGCTGCACAATCTGCCGGCCGGCAATTGGGCGGCTGGCGAGCGCGGCATCGCCATCCTGCCCGATCGCACCAGCGAATTCCGCGACGGAGTGTTCCGCGCCATCGACTACGCCAAGGCGCTGGATTGCGAGCAGCTCAATTGCCTCGTCGGGATCGCGCCTGCCGGTGCCGACCCGCGCGAGCTTCAGGAGACGCTGGTCGGCAACCTACGCTTCGCGGCCTCGACGCTGGCGCGGGAGAACATCAAGCTGCTGGTCGAGCCGATCAACACGCTGGACATTCCGGGCTTCTACCTCAATGGCACCGAGCAGGCGGTGCGGCTCATCTCCGAGGTGCGGTCGAGCAATTTGTTCGTCCAGTACGACATCTATCACATGCAGATCATGGAAGGCGATCTCGCCCGCACCATGCAGGAATATCTGCCGCAGATCGCGCATATCCAGCTCGCCGATAATCCCGGCCGTCATGAGCCCGGCACCGGCGAGATCAACTATCCCTTCCTGTTCCGCCATCTCGACGCGATCGGCTATCGCGGCTGGGTCGGCTGCGAATACAAGCCGCGCACCACGACCCTGGAAGGGCTTTCGTGGCACGCGGCGCAGACGTTCGAGACGTGAGGAAACAAGACATGATCGATATCGGCTTCATCGGACTTGGCACCATGGGACGGCCGATGGCCGGCCACCTCCTGGCTGCGGGTTATCGCGTTCTCCTGCATGACGTCGCGCCGGTTGCGCCCGAACTGATTGCGGCCGGCGGCATCGCCTGTAAATCGGCCAAGGAAGTTGCGGAGGAAGCGGATGCCGTCATCATCATGGTGCCGGATACGCCACATGTGGAAGCGGTGCTGTTCGGCAAGGACGGTGTCGCGAGCGGTATCTCAAAAGGCAAGATCGTCGTCGACATGAGCTCGATTTCGCCGCTGGCGACCAAGGAGTTCGCGAAGAAGATCGAGGCGCTGGGCGCCGACTATCTCGATGCGCCGGTGTCGGGCGGAGAGGTCGGCGCGAAAGCCGCGAGCCTCACCATCATGGTCGGCGGGCCCGAGCGTGCCTTCGGCACCATGAAGCCGGTCTTCGACAAGATGGGCAAGAACGTCACGCATGTCGGCGCCAATGGCGACGGTCAGACGACGAAGGTCGCCAACCAGATCATCGTCGCCCTGACGATCGAGGCCGTGAGCGAAGCGCTGTTGTTTGCGTCGAAGGCCGGCGCGAACCCTGCGCTGGTGCGCAAGGCGCTCATGGGCGGCTTCGCCTCGTCGCGGATTCTCGAAGTCCATGGCGAGCGCATGGTGAAGCGCAATTTCGATCCGGGCTTTCGCATCGAGCTGCACCAGAAGGATCTCAACCTTGCGCTGGAAGGTGCCCGCGCACTCGGCCTTTCGCTGCCGAGCACCGCGGTCGCGCAGCAATTGTTCTCGTCCTGCACCGCGCATGGCGGCAAGGCCTGGGATCATTCCGCAATGCTGCGTGCGCTGGAACTGATGGCAGGGCACGAGATCGCCGCGGTCTGATCTGTTACCGCGTAACAGTCTCTGGGATTGGCGCGCCTTTGGCCGCGGGGAACCGGAACAATGCTCCGGTCCCGCGGTTGAAGGCGCATGACAATCACTGGAGACTTACGGTCATGAAAACCCGTCTTGCGATTTCGTTGGCTGCCGCCTCGCTGCTGGCGTCGAGCGCAGCCTTTGCCCAGTCGACGACCGAACAGGGCGCCAGGGACGGCGCGCGCGCAGGTGGCGACATCGGCGGCCCGGTCGGCGCGATGGTTGGCGGCACCGTCGGTGCGGCCGTTGGCGCTGGTCTCGAGATTCCGAACGCGATTCTCGGCGGAATCCCGCGCAGCGAGTCGGTTGTCGTGGAGGAGCGCGTCGTGGTCGGCGAGCCCCTGCCTCCGACCGTGGTGCTGCGCCCGGTGCCGAACTATACCGAGTATCGGTATGCGGTCGTGAACGACCGCCGCGTGATCGTCGAGCCGCGCACGCGCCGCGTGGTCAAGATCATCGACTGATCTGCTGGCGTGAATGCTGAGAAGATGGGCCCTGCGGCGTTACTCCGCGGGGCCTTCGCTCGTCAGGGCCGGATTGGCGCGAAGCCGCGTTAGGGCCCAATCGGCGGCGGCTGCGAGCGCAAAGCCGAAGCAGGCAGTGAGGGCGTCCACAAGAAAATCCTGCAGCCGCGCATGGCGCCCGGGTGCCCAAAATTGCATCAACTCGAGCGCGCCGATCAGGATGACCGCGACGGCCATGGTCGCCAGGCGACGGCGCGGGTAGGCAAGGCCGAAAGCCAACCCCACCAGGATGAAGGCAAGCGCATGTTCGCCGTCCTGGCCGAGATCGGAATGCGGCCGCAGGCCGGGAGGACCGAGAGTGGCGAAGGTGACGGCGGCCGCGAGGAGCCAGGCAAATGAACGAACCAAAATGGACATCCGGTTCGCTTAGCACAGATTTGCAACGGGCCGAAATGGCCCATGATCGAATCGCCGTGTAGTTAATGATGAAATGTTAAAGTGGCTCGCGCACGCCGAGGCCGTGCATGAAGCGTTCCCGGATCTGCACGGGATCGCGGCGGGTGGTGCCGATGCCCGGCTTGTCGTCGATCCGTACGGCGATCAGGTGGGGCTCGGAGGCACCCATCGCAGCCTCGATCAGCCGCTCGAAATCCTCCTCGTCCGCAGCCCAGGCACTGTTGGCGAGACCCGAGCCGAGAGCGATAGCGACGATGTCGGCGACACCAGCTGCCGGCGTCGGCTGCGCGCCGGTAATTTGGTAGATTCCGTTGTCCATCACGATCATCGTGAGGTTCTTCGGCTTCAGGGCCGCGATCGTCGAGAGCGCACCAAGCTGCATCAGGAGCGAGCCGTCGCCTTCGAGCGCGAAGACGTGGCGGTCGGGCTGCGCCAGCGCCACGCCGAGCGCGATCGGGAAAGCGAGCCCCATGCTGCCCAGCATGTAGAAATTCTGCGGGCGGTGGCCGGCGGCCCAGAGATCGAAATTGGTGTTGCCGATGCCGCCGATCACGGCTTCCTCGTCTCCGAGCTTCGCGATCAGGCGCGAGGTGACGTCGAAGCGGTTCATCACCTTGGTGTTGCGATGTTCCATGGCCAAACTCACTTGTCGAACACCTTGCCGCCCGTGAGCAGCGGGTTGAGGATCAGGGCCACTGGCGCCTGCGTGGTGACGGCCTGCTTGATCGAGCGGTCGGCGATGAATTCGAGCTCGTCGAGCCGGGTGATGGTGTGATGCTCCAGCGCCAGCGAATCCAGCACCGGACGCATGGTGCGGCAGACCAGCGACTGGCCGTAGTTGAACTCGCCGAGCGTGCCGCGCTCGGAGACGAACATGATCAGCGGAATCTGGTAGGGCACCGCGAGCGAGGCCAGCACGTTGGCGAGCGTCGCAAAGCCTGACGTCTGCATTAACACCGCGCCGCGCCGGCCGCCCATCCAGGCTCCCGAAACGATGCCGACCGCTTCCTCCTCGCGGGCGGTGGCAAAGGTGGTGAAGAAGGGATCGGCGTGCAGGTTCTTGATCAGCAGCGTCAGCACGCGATCAGGGACGTAGGGGATGAGGCTGATCTCGTTCCGCTTCAGGGTTTGCAGGACGATGCCGTGCCAGCTGCTTTCGCCGGCCTCCTGTGCAGCCTGGGGCGAGGTCTTCTGCTCCGCAATCCCCATTGCGTTCTCCCTTGAGCCGCGCATGCTTCTTGGTATCTGGCCGCCGCGGCAGTCCGCCGAACTTGACGCAGGCAGTGGGATTGTCAACATGTCCTGGCCGGCACCGTGATCTGCGCTGAACGGCCTGCCGTGGCCGGCGCCGCCATGTCATAAAGGCGGTAACGATAAAAGCGGGAGGAAGCAGAGGCGCGCGCACCGCCGACCTTGCCGATCTCCCTCGCGAGCGAGCCGGAAGGGTCCTGATGTCGGTCAATAGCAAGCGCGTGTTCTACGTCAAATATCTGGCCAATCCGATCTACATCGACATCCTCAAGGCGCGGCCCGATGTCCGGCTCGATCGCATCGAGAACGAAAGCCCCGAAGATTTCTATGCGCCCATCCTCAGCGCAGCCCATGTCTACCAGGTCGGCGCGGCCCGCGACGAACTGGCGCCGCATTTCCATGTCGATGCCGCCTTCCTGAAGCGCACACCGAATTTGCTGCTCGTCTCCAGCAATGGCGCCGGCTTCGACCCCGTTGACGTCGAGGCCTGCACGGACGCCGGCGTCGTGGTCGTCAACCAGTCCGGCGGCAACGCCCATTCGGTGGCCGAGCATGCGCTGGCGATGATGCTGACGCTGTCAAAGCGCATCATCCAGTCCGACCGCCGCCTGCGCCGCGAGCGCGACGTCAACCGCAACGAGCTCGTCGGCAACGAGGTCGAACACAAGACCGTCGGCATCATCGGGCTCGGCAATGTCGGCCGGCGCATCGCCGCGTTGTGCAAGGGCCTGCTCGGCATGAAGGTGCTGGCCTATGATCCCTATCTGTCGGCCGAGGTCATGGCCGAGCGGGGCGGGGAGAAGGTCGAGCTCGACGAATTGCTGCGCCGGTCCGATTTCGTCTCGATCTCCTGTCCGCTCAACAAGGGCAGCCGCAACATGATCAGCGTGCGCGAATTCGGGCTGATGCAGCCGCATGCCTATTTCGTCACCACGGCGCGCGGCTTCATCCATGATGAGGACGCGCTGCTTCAGGCCTTGCGCGACAAGCGCATTGCGGGTGCCGGCCTCGACGTCTGGTCCAAGGAGCCGCCGCCGCCGGAGCATCCGCTGCTCCAGCTCGACAACGTGCTGGCGAGTCCCCATACCGCCGGGGTGACGATCGAGGCGCGTCAGAACATGGGTCGCATCGCCGCCGAGCAGGTGCTGGAGACGCTCGACGGCAAGCGCCCGCCGCGCATCATCAATCCCGAAGTCTGGCCGCACTATGCAGAACGCTTCAAGCAGGCGTTCGGCGTGACGCCGGGGTAGGAGCTCGCGCCAAGCGTCCGGAATGACCGCCGGAAAGCTGCGCCGACCTTGATCCGCGTCAAAAACTCCCTCCCGCATCTGGCCTAAATGGGATTAGAGTGCCGCCGGGGCAGCAGGGAGGTCCCATGTCTACTTATGTCGTCAGGTTCATGAAAGACGTGCTCGGCCAGTACGGCCGGCACATCGAGGTGTGCCAGGGCACGCTCGAAATCGACGCCTGCGATGAGGACGAAGCCAAAGAGCGGGCCAAGGCGAAGTTTTGCAAGGATCAAGCCTTGCATCACTGGTCGCTGCATGCCGACCGCATCCAGGTCAGACCAGCTGACTTTCCATCGTAAGGCGTTATCGGCCGGGCGCCGTGACAGGCGGGGGCGCCGTCGTCCCCGCGCCGAGCGATCGTTGCACCATCACGGTATCGGACCAACGGCCGTGGCGATAGGCGACACCGCAGAGCAGCCCGGCGCGCGCGAAGCCGAACTTCTCGTGCAGCGCCAGCGAGGGCGCGTTGTCGGCATCGATATAGCCGATCATCTGGCGAAAGCCGGCCGCCGCGCAGGCATCGATCAGGTCCTGGAGCAAAAGCCGCCCGACTCCGCGGCCGAGATGCTCGTGATGAACATAGATCGAGTGTTTCGCCGTGTAGCGATAGGCCGGCCGCTTGCGGAATTGCACCGCATAGGCATAGCCCACGACCTCGCCGCGAAAGGTCGCGACCAGATGCGGCAGGCGGGTCTGCTTCAGGTTCTTGCGCCGGTCGCGCAGATCGTCCGGCTCGGGTGCGCCGGTTCCCTCGACGTCGCGCGGCACACCATTGCGGACGTGATGGCGGTAGATCGCCAGCATCGCCTCGACGTCGCCCTCGCGTGAGGGCCGCACCAAAACCCGTTCGTCACTCGCGCGCGCGGCTGCTTCGTTCATCGGCACCTACTCGGCAACGACGTAAGTATAGAGCCCGATGCGGCCGTTCGCATCGATCTCCTTGTAGACGCCCTGGATTTCCACATCGAAGCCCGGAAACGTGTTGAAGCAGGTCTCGAACATCTTGAGGTAATCGATCATGGGCTTGGCTCGTTCCGTCAGCCGCTCGCCGGGCACGATGGTGGCGATGCCGGGCGGATAGACCACGAACGGCGTGGTGGCGATGCGGCCCGCGATCGCCTCGATCGGCAGATAGTCGACGTCGTTGCGGAACAGATAGCGCGCGGCATCGCGCGGCGACATCGCGATCTCAGGCATGTGCTCGGGCATGAACTGCCGGGCCTGAAGCGCGCTGACGTCTGCGGCACGGAAGAAGCGGTGCATCTCGCCGCAGAGGTCGCGCAGCCGCGCGCCGGCGTAGCGCGCCTGCCGCCGCAGGTAGAACTCGGGGATGACGTCGGCCAGCAGCGCATTGTCGTCGTGCAGCTTCTTGAACGCGACAAGACCCGAGATCAGTGTGCCGGCCTTGCTCGCCTCGACGCCGGGCGTGAGCAGGAAGAGCATGGAGTTGAGATCGTTCTTCTCGGGAACGATGCGGTTTTCGCGTAAGTATTGCGCGACGACCGGCGCGGGGATGCCATGCTCGGCATAGGCGCCGGTGGTGCGGTCGAAGCCGGGCGTGAGCAGGGTCAGCTTGTTCGGGTCGGTCATGGCAAAGCCCTCAGTGAGGCCGGGGAAGCTATGCCAGGTGCCGTCGGGGGAGAGCTGCCACAGCGCGGGATTGGTGGCGAGCTCGTCGGTGGAGAGGGTCTCCCAGGCGACGTTGTGAGCGGCCCCGGGGCGGCCGACGTCGGGAATGGCGACGCGATCCGGCACGAATGGCTCGAAAAACCAGCGCCGCTCCGGATTTTGCTCCTTCTCCTCGAACTCCCGGCGCATCGCCCGCATCTTCTTGCGCAACTCGATGCCGAGCCGGATTGTGTCGTCCCACAGCACCTCGCCAGAGCGGCCCTTCATCATCTGCGCCCCGACATCCAATGACGCGAAGAGTGGATAGAACGGCGACGTGGAAGCGTGCTGCATGAAGCTCTCGTTGAAACGGCGATGCTCGACGCGCCGCTTCTGGCCGCGGATGTGACGATCCTTGATGTGGATCTGGGAGGCCTGCGAGAAGCTCGCGAGTTGCTTGTGCGTCGATTGGGTCGCGATGATGCCGGGCGCCTCCGGTGGAAGATTGGCCAGGCTCATGGCGAAGCGGCCGGCATAGAGCGGGTGGAATTTCATGAAGCCGGCCCAGGCCTCGTCGAACAGGATGTACTCGCAGAGATGGCCGATGCGCTTGAGGATCATCTCGGCGCTGTGGATCGTGCCGTCATAGGTGCATTGCTCGACGACGGCGACGCGGAATGGCCGTTCCTTGCGCCAAGCGTCCCTGTCCGTGACAAGCGGGTGATTGCGGATCGCCTCGCGCAAGCTCTTCTCGTCGAGCAAGTCCCAGCGCATCGGACCGATGAGGCCCCAGGCGTTGCGGATGGTCGGCACGTAGATCGGGATACCACCATTGATCATCAGCGCGCCGTGATGGGCGGCCTTGTGGTTGTTGCGGTCGAACAGCACGAGATCGCCGTCGGTGACGAGTGCGCCGAGCGCGACCTTGTTCGAGGTCGAAGTGCCGTTGAGCACGAAGTAGGTCTTTTCCGCACCAAAGATTTGCGCGGCCTCCTTCTGCGCTCTCAGCGCCGGGCCTTCATGGGTGAGGAGATCGCCGAGATCGAGCACGGAATTGTCGAGGTCGTCGCGGAACACGGACTCGCCGAGGTGTTCGACGAAGACGCGGCCGATCGGGCTGCGGTTGTAGAACACGCCGCCATTGTGACCAGGACAAGTCCAGAGCTGGTTGCCTTCCTCGGCATAATCGACCAGCGCGCCGAAGAACGGCGTCTTCAGCGTCTCGGCATATTGCTTCAGCCGGCTGATCAGGTTCTTGGCGATGAAGGTCGGGGTCTCCTCGGAGAGGAAGACGTAGCCGTCGATGAAATCAAGCACTTCGACCGGCAGATCCTCGAATCTTTTGCGGCGGATCAACAGGATGATCGGGAAATCGAGTCCACGACGCCGCATCAGATTGATCAGCGCCGAGGTTTTGCCTTCCAGGCCCTTCTTGCCCCAATCCACCACCATGCAGCCGATCGCGGCATCAGTCTGCACCGCCATCTCGGCATCCTCCAGCTTGCGGGCCCGGACCACCTCGAAGCCGGAGCGCTGGATCTCCTCGATAATCTGGTTGAAGCGGACGCCTTCGAGATCGTCGGCGTCGAACACAGGTGCGGCGAACAGGAAGTTGAAGCGCTTGAAGTAGTCCATGTCGGATCCCGAATGTGGCGGAGATACCAGCTCTCTGCACATTCGATGACAGTTGGATGACAGGAGCCGAGCGTTGCTAGAAGTTCGAAGGCTGGTGGCCTCAATCGAGCAGCTTGTCCAGCGTGATCGGGAAACGCCGAATACGCTTGCCGGTGGCATGATAGACCGCGTTCGCAATCGCCGCGGGCACGCCAACGATGCCGATTTCGCCGAGACCCTTGACGCCCAACCTGTTGATGTGGTCGTCGGGTTCGTCGACGAAAATCACGTCGATGTCGTGGACGTCGGCGTTCACGGGGATGTGGTATTCGGCGATATTCGCGTTCATGATGCGGCCGAAGCGGTGGTCCATCAACGTCTCCTCGTGCAGCGCCATCCCGATTCCCCAGACCACGCCGCCCATGATCTGACTGCGGCCGGTCTTGGTGTTCAGGATGCGCCCGGCCGCGATCGCGCTCACAACTCGCGTGACGCGGATGACGCCGAGCTCTTCATCCACCTTGACCTCGGCGAAGACGGCAGAATGCGTGTTGCGCGCGTGCGACTTGTCCTCGGCGAACTCGTTCAGCTTCTCCTTCTCGATCCGTTCGACCTGGCCATGACGCATCGCATCGGCGATCGAAACGGCGCGGCTCCTGTCGGCGGCCTTGGCGACCGTGCCTTCGAGGAGAATGATGTCTGGCGCATCGACGCCGGCGAGCGGCGAGGCAGGCATCGCCTTGGCGTATCGCGCGAGCTCGCGGCGAATCTCCTCGGCTGCGCCGAGCACGGCGTGCGCGCTCGAGGCGGCCATCCATGAGCCGCCTTCCACGGGTGCCTGCGGCAGGGTCGAGTCCGCGAGCTTGACGCTGATGTTCTCGATCGGCAGGCCGAGGGCATCGGCCGCGACCTGCGCCACGATGGTATAAGTGCCGGTGCCGATATCGGACGCGGCGCAGGAGACTTCGGCATGGCCGTTGGCCGTCAGCACGATGCGGACGGCGACCGGCATCTGCAGCGCCTCCCAAACGCCCGTTGCCATGCCCCAGCCGACGAGTTCCTTGCCGTCGCGCATCGAGCGGAGTGCGGGATTGCGGCGGCTCCAGCCGAAAGCTTCCGCGCCGCGGGCGTAACATTCGCGCAACTGCTTGCTGGTGTAGGGCAGGTCTCCGGTCTGGTCGCGATCCGAGTAGCACCTCAGACGCAGCTCGATCGGGTCGAGCTTGAGCGCGACGGCCAGTTCGTCCATGGCGCATTCGAGCGCGCAGACGCCCGTTGCGGCTCCCGGCGCGCGCATGTCGCAGGGGGTCGCGACGTCGAGGCCGACCAGCTTGTGGGAATGGTGGCTGTTGGGGCTCTTGTAGAGCTGCTCGGCCCAGCCGGTGTCGTTGCGCGAGAAATCCTCGTAGCGGGAGGTCACGGCAATCGCTTCATGAGTGACCGCATCTAGCGTGCCATCCGGCTTGGCCCCGAGCGCGACGCGCTCGATGGTCATGGGACGAAAGCCGAGGCCGTACATCTGCTGTCGCGTCAGCACGACGCGGACAGATCGCTTCAGTGCGAGAGCGGCAAGCGTTGCCAGCACTACCTGGTGCTGCGGCCGCAAGCCGGAGCCGAAGGCGCCGCCGACATAGGGCGAGATCACGCGGATGTCGTCCGGCTTCTTGCCGAAAACGCTGCAAAGAAACTTCTGCACGTTCTGAACGCCCTGCGTCTTGTCGTAGACCGTGAGCCTACCGCCGCCGTCCCAGACCGCCGTCGTCGCATAGAGCTCCATCGGATTGTGATGCTCGCTGGGAATGACGTAGTCCGCCTCGTGGCGAACGGCCGCCCGCGCTAGCGCTGTTGTCGCGTCACCACGCGGCTTGTGCGGCTGATCCACTTTGGCGGCCTTGCCGCGTTCGGATTCGAGATCGGTCGCAAACGGCTCCTGCTCATATTCGACGTGAACGCGGGTTGCGGCGAACTTGGCGGTCTCCCAATCCTCGGCGACGACGAGTGCGATGGGCTGGCCGTTGAACTTGATCCTGTCGTCGTACAGCGGGCGGAAAGGCGAGCCCTTCTCCGGCGCCACCTCGTCCTTCCAGGCTTCGTCCTTGTCGGCGAGAGGCGGGCGATGCGCATGGGTGAGCACGTCGACTACGCGCTTCACCTTCAGCGCCTCGCTGGTATCCAGTCGAGCGATGCGCCCGCGCGGAATGGTGGCTTCGACCACGAAGCCATGAAGGAGGCCGTCTGTTGCGAATTCGCCGGCATATTTGGCGGCTCCGGTGACCTTGGCCCGGCCGTCGACGCGCGACGTTGGTGTTCCGACATAGGCGTTCATCGGACCCTCATGCGATCTTCTTGTGAGCTTGTGATTGCGGCGTTGCGCTCGTGGCCTGCATCAGCGTACGCACGACGGCTCGGCGCGCCAGCTCGATCTTGAATCCATTGTGCGAACGAGCGGTTGCTCCCTGCAGCAGCAGGTCGGCAGCGCGCCCGAAATGATCCGGAGTTGCCGCCTGGCCCCGCAACGCCGCTTCGGCCTCGAGGCTTCGCCAGGGCTTGTGAGCCACGCCGCCGAGGGCAAGCCGCGCTTCGCTGATCGCGTTGCCCTCCAGTTCGAGCGCGGCCGCGACCGAGACCAGGGCGAAAGCGTAGGACAGCCGGTCGCGGATCTTCAGATAACTGTAGTTCCGGGCAAAGCTGTGCGGCGGCAGCTCGATTGCGGTGATGATCTCACCCCTGCCGAGAATCGTATCGAGATGAGGCTTGTCGTCCGGAAGCCGATGGAAATCCGTCAGAGCAACGGTGCGCGCACCAGTGAGTCCGGCGGTGTGCACGAGCGCACCGAGCGCGGCCAGCGCGACGCTCATGTCGGATGGATTGGTCGCGATGCAGGACTTGCTGGTGCCGAGGATGGCGTGGTTACGGTTGAGGCCGTCGAGCGCTGAGCAGCCTGTGCCGGGACTTCGCTTGTTGCACGGCGTCGTGGTGTCATAGAAATAGGCGCAGCGTGTTCGCTGCATCAGATTGCCGCCGACCGATGCCATGTTGCGCAGTTGCGCGGAGGCGCCGGCCAGGATCGCGCTGGCGAGCAGGGGATAGCGCTGTTCGATCAGCGGATGGTAGGCGAGGTCCGAATTCGGCACCAGGGCGCCGATGCGCAGGCCGCCGTCGGCGGTCTCCTCGATCTCGCGAAGCGGCAAGCGAGAAATGTCGATCAGCCGGGAGGGCCGTTCGACATTCTCCTTCATGAGGTCGATCAGGTTGGTGCCGCCGGCAATCAGCTTCGCGCCGGGATCGGCGGCGAGCAGGCGAATGGCGTCAGCAACGTCGCTCGCGCGGGAATATTGGAAGTTGTTCATGATCGGCTCATTGCCTGCTCGATTGCCGCCACGATGTTCGGGTAGGCGCCGCAGCGGCAGAGATTTCCGCTCATGAGCTCCCGGATCTCGTCTGCATCCTTGGCACGGCCTTCGGCCAGGAGGCCCGCGGCAGAGCAGATCTGCCCCGGCGTGCAATAGCCGCACTGGAAGGCGTCGTGATCGATGAAGGCCTGTTGCAGCGGGTGAAGCGCGCCATCCTTGGCGAGGCCTTCGATGGTCGTGATCTCGGCGCCATCCTTCATGACCGCGAGCGTCAGGCAGGAATTGACGCGCCGACCGTCGACGAGCACGGTGCAGGCGCCGCATTGGCCGTGATCGCAGCCTTTCTTGGTGCCCGTCAGCGCAAGATGATCGCGCAATGCGTCCAGCAGTGTGGTCCAGGGTATGAGATCGAGCGTATGGCCAACGCCATTGATGACGAGATGAACCGGAATGCGTTCGAGAATGTCGTGCGCGACATCGCTCATGTCCTGCTCCCTGCGCCGGCGACCGAGCCGAGACGTCAGCCATGCTGACGCGGAGGCACGTCGCCTCCGCCCCGCCAAAGGCGTCCAACGGACAACCGGCTGCTTGGTTCCCTGCCGAATTATGGCGCCCGCGACACGGCGGTCAGCGTTTCGCCTCGCCGAACACCACGGTCGGCACGGCGCGGTTGACGATCTCGCGCAGCGCGAAGCTGGACTGCACCCGGGCGACGCGTGGCAGCCGCGACAACTCGGTGCGGTGGATGCGCTCGAAATCCTGGATGTCGCGGGCAAGCACGATCAGGATGTAGTCGTCGGTCCCCGACATCAGGAAACAGCGCACGACGGAGGGGCATTTCACCACCTCCGCCTCGAACGCCTTCAACGCGTCGTCGCTCTGGCTCTCCAGCGCGATGCGGACCAGCACCGTCGTCGTGAGGCCGAACTGCGCCAGATCGAGCGCGGCATGATAGGCCTGAATATAGCCGTCGTCTTCCAACGCCTTCTGCCGCCGCGCCATCGCCGTGCTCGACAGGCCGATCTTGTGGGCGAGTTCGGTGTGGCTCGCCCGCGCATTGGTCGTGAGTTCCGCAAGAATGGCGAGATCTTTCCGGTCGAGGGCCAAGGTGTTGTTTCCAGCGTTAAAGGGCATTTTCGCGCCGGAAACCGGCGCGGACCTTTCGAGCCTAGCGGATATTTGCACGAAACCAAACTACCGGCACCGCTACGATGATGAGCGGAATCAATGCTTTGGAGGAGGAGCTGAAGATGCGCGTCGGTGTTCCCAAAGAGATCAAGGTGCAAGAATATCGCGTCGGGCTCACTCCGGGCGCGGTCCGTGAATATGTCGCGGCCGGGCACCAAGTGATGGTCGAGACCGGCGCCGGCAGCGGCATCGGCGCCTCCGACGAGGTCTATCGGCGGGCAGGGGCCGCGATCGCCGAAAGCGCCCGGGACGTCTTCGCCAAGTCCGAGATGATCGTGAAGGTGAAGGAGCCGCAGAAAAGCGAATGGGCTCAACTGGGCGAAAACCAGATCCTGTTCACTTATCTCCATCTTGCGCCGGATCCGGAGCAGGCGAAGGGCCTGCTTGCCCCCGGGTGCACCGCGATCGCCTACGAGACCGTCACGGACGCGAGCGGTCACCTCCCGCTGCTCGCGCCGATGAGCGAAGTCGCC
>NZ_JXJM01000001.1:4179172-4226735 GCF_001593325.1 Bradyrhizobium sp. DOA1 | reverse complement strand
GTGCTCGGCGGCGGCGTGGTGGGAACGCAGGCGGCGCGCATGGCCGCAGGCCTCGGCGCTGAAGTCACGGTGATCGATCGCTCGATTCCACGTCTGCGCCAGCTGGACGATCTCTTTGTCGGAAGGGTGCGCACCCGCTTCTCGACGATCGAGTCGGTCGAGGAGGAGGTGTTCGCCGCCGACGTCGTGATCGGCGCTGTGCTGGTGCCGGGCGCGAGCGCCCCGAAGCTGGTCACGCGCGCGATGTTGAAGTCGATGCGGCCGGGCGCGGTGCTGGTCGACGTCGCCATCGACCAGGGCGGCTGCTTCGAGACCTCGCATCCGACCACGCACACCGAGCCGACCTATGAGGTCGAAGGCGTCGTGCATTATTGCGTCGCCAACATGCCTGGCGCGGTGCCGGTGACGTCGAGCCAAGCGCTCAACAACGCGACGCTGCCGTTCGGCCTGATGCTCGCGAACAAGGGCTTTGCCGCGGTGCTGGAAAATCCTCACTTGCGCAACGGCCTCAACGTGCATCGCGGCCGGATCACGAACAAGGCGGTGGCGGAAAGCCTGGGCCTGGAGTTCGCTCCGGTGGAGAGCGGGCTGGCGGCCTAGCGCTTATGCCGGCTTGCGATGACGACTGCCGAGCGCGGCCTCGATCGTCTCAGGTCTCTCGATCCGCTCGATCAGCATGTCGATGCGATCGCCGCCCCAGAACAGCTCGCCGTTGAACACCATGGTGGGCACGCCGAACACGCCGAGCGCTTCGGCATCAAAGATGATGCGGTCATGTTCGGCGCGTGCAGGGCCGTGCACGTAGGCCTCGAACTCGCTGGCCGAGCCGCCGCATGATGTGATGACATCCGTGATTGCGGCGAGATCGTCGATCTCCAGCTCATGGCTCCAGAATTTTCGGAATACCGTGTCATGGTAGGGGCGGAAGAAGCCATGCCGTTGTGCGAACAGCATGCCGACGCTGGAATAGAAGGCGTCGTAGATCCGTCGCGGCCCTTTCATGATGAGCCCCTGCGCATTGGCATGGCGGCGCGCGTCCATATAGGCGTAGCGCACTTTGCGCCAGAAATGCGGTGTGCGCTCCTCAACCGTCCCCATGAATTCCGCGACACGCAGCGTGTAAGGCAGCCATTCGATCTCGACGCCGTGTGTCTCTTGGAGCGTGAACAGACGCTTATTCGCGACGAATGCGTAGGGGCTCTTGTAGTCGGTGTAGACGCGCACGATTGGCTTGGGCACGGTCGGCTCCCTTTGGACGTGTGGCACTCCTTGGCGGGCGGGAAGTTAACTCGCGAATTCCGTCATTGCGAGCGCAGCGAAGCAATCCAGCGTCTCACTGCGGAAAGATTCAGGATTGCTTCGCCGCGCTCGCAATGACGATGTGGCAAGAGGTTACCCCTTCGTAAGCCGGTACTGCCCCATATCCGGATCATGCGTCATGCGCCAGTAATCCACGAACCGCCACGGCATCGCCGAAAACACCCGGCCGCTCGCATTGCGGTAGTAGGTGCTCATGCCCGGGTGGGTCCAGATCATCGCCTCGTGCTCGGCATCGACCTTGCGGACGTAATCATCGAGCACGTCCTGACGGACGTCGATGGCGGCGACGTCGTGCTCGATCATGTCGGCGAGGCAAGCCGAGATGTAGCGGCTCTGGCACTCCGACTGGAAGATGACGCTGCCGCCATGGGCAGGGCCTGAATTCGGCCCGAGCATGCAGAAGAAGTTCGGAAAGCCCGGCACGGTGAGGCCGAGATACGCAGTTGGATTGTCGTTGGCCCAAGCCTCACGCAAATCCTTGTCGTCGCGGCCACGGATGTTCAGGCGCGCTGCCATCTCCGTGACCTTGAAGCCGGTTGCGACCACGATGATATCGGCGGGCCGGTGCTTGCCGTCGGCGGTGACGATGCCGCTCTCGTCGAAATGATCGATCGCATCGGTGACCAATTCGACATTTTGTCGGGTCAGCGTCTTGAACCAGTTGTTGTCGAGCAGGATGCGCTTGCCGTAGGGCGGATAGGTCGGCACGCATTTTTCGATCAGATCGGGCCGATCCTTCAGCTCGGACAGGATGAAATCGGTCAGTTCCTGCCGATGCCGGTCATTGCCCTTGTTGACGGCGCGCTCCGGATGCGGCCAGGCCGGATCCTTGCGGAGGAAAGGCAGGAGGCCGTCGCCGTAGCGCCAGAACATGTTGAAGCGATACCACTGCACATAAAACGGCAGATGCGCCAGCAGCCAGCGCGCGCCCTCGCTGATCGGATCGGCGTAGCCCTTCACCGGCCGCGCCCATTGCGCGCTGCGCTGGTAGACGGTGACGGAGGCCACGCGGCAGGCGATCGAGGGTACCAGCTGCATCGATGTTGCGCCGGTGCCGATCACGGCGACATGCTTGCCGTCGAGATTGATCTCGTCGGACCATAGTGCCGAGTGCAGGATCGTGCCCTTGAAGTCTTCCTCGCCTTTGAAATGGGCGCGCGAGGGATCGTTGAGCTGGCCGATGGCCGAGACCAGCGCAGTGGATTCGAAAATCTCCTCGCCATCCTTTGTCTTGAGGGTGGAGATCCAGCGCCGCTTGGCTTCGTCCCAGCGCGACGAGGTCAATTCTGTGTTGACCCGCAAATGCTTGCGGATGCCGTATTCCTCCGCGACCTTCTGGAGATAGCCGAGCAGCTCCTCGCGCTGGCAGAAATAGCGCGTCCATGCGTTGCCCGAGCCGAACGAGTAGGAATAGGAATGGTTCGGCGTGTCGACGCCACAGCCGGGATAGCGATTGATCCACCAGGTGCCGCCGAGCTCGGCGTTCTTCTCGACGATGGTGTAGGGAATTCCGAGATGGCCGAGCGCCACGCCGAGCGCGATGGCACAGACGCCGGCGCCGACGATCAGCACATGCTGGTCGGCAAGCTTGTCGTCTGCTGGACGCTCGGTCCATCGCGCCTGGCGCGGCACGAAACCCATTTCCTCGCGCATCAGGGGGGCATATTCCGGCGCGACGTTCTCGCCGAGACACGCGCGCATCATCTTCAGCAGCAGCTCGTCGCCGGGATCGGTGATGACGGGCTTCGGCGTGCCATTGGCGAAGAGTTCGACGACCGCAGCGCGGATCTCGTCTTGGATGTCCCTGGGCACGCCGGCCTCGGGATCGGGAATGAGGCGAATGTCGCGCTTGGGCAGGTAGGGCGGCGCGAGCCACTTCTCGTCGCCGGTCATATGCACCAGCACCATCAGCAGACAGCGGATGTCGCCTTCGGCGATCGTGGAGGCGAGATCGAGCGGCTTGTGTGGAGATGCGATGTTCATGGCGTGTCCTGATCTCCGGATGCAGTGAAGAGGCCGCGCGTCATCAGCTTGCGATAGGCAGAGATGACGTGATCGGGCACGGCGGTGACGACGCCTTCCGAATAGGAGTAGCGTCGGCTGAGATAGCCGCGCGAGCCCATCAGCATGTGAACGATCGCCTCGAATTCCTCGTCGCTGTAGTCCTCTATGGCGCCGGCAAGGCGAGCCCGGCGCAGGATGCGGACATAGGCGGTCGCGATGTTGTCGAGATGCTTCTGATAGCCGATGGGTGCGAAGAACTCGGCTTCGTTGAGGATGCGCAGGAATTCCGGGACCTCGCGTATGAAATCGAAGAAGGCGGAGAAGCGCGCGATCTCCTGCCGGGCCGCATCCGCGGTGCCGGTGCGGGCGCGGATGAACTCGACCATGTCGAGACCGATCTTGGGCAGGAGCTGATCGAGCAGCTCCTGCCGGTTACCGAAATGATTGTAGAAGGTGCCCTGCGCGACGCCGGCTTCCTCGGTGATGCGCGCGACCGAGGCTTCGGCATAGCCATGCTTGCCGACCACCTTGGTGGCGGCCTCGAAGATCTTCTGCTTGGTCCAGGCGTTGCGCTCGACACGGTTGAGCTTTGTGACCTTGGCGTTCACTTGCGTCATTCAGAGGTCTCCAGCTCGGCGCGCAACAGGCGCTTCAGGATCTTGCCACTGGGATTGCGGGGAAGGCTGTCACGGATAATCAGCTGCTTCGGCACCTTGAAGCTCGCCAGCCGCGTGCGGCAGTGCTCGGTGAGGGCAGCAAGGTTGAGGCTGGCACCTTCGGCGAGCACGACGATGGCCACCGGCCGCTCGCCCCAGCGTGGATCGCGCAGCCCGATCACGGCGACCTCGCGCACGTCAGGCAGATCGTAGATGACGCGCTCGACCTCGGAGGATGCGATGTTCTCGCCGCCGGAGATGATCATGTCCTTCTTGCGGTCGCTCAAATACAGAAAGCCTTCGTGGTCGAGATAGCCGACGTCGCCGCTGCGGAACCAGTCGCCGAAGAAGGCGGAGGCCGTCTTCTCCGGATCCTTCCAATAGCCGCGCGTGATCTTCGGGCCGCGCAGGCAGATCTCGCCGTTGACATTCGGCGGCAGCGTCTTGCCGTCCTCGTCGCGGATCTCGATCTCGACATGGGCAATGGCGCGCCCGGTCGAGCCGATCTTCTCAATTTCGCGGCCGGCCTCCATGAAAGTATCGCCACCGACAGTCTCCGTGAGGCCGTAGGCGTCGATATAGCGCGCGTTGCGGAAATATTCCGAGAAGGCGCGGATGCGCAGCTCCGGCGTCTTCTCGCCGCCACCGATTGCCCACTTCAGGCTGGAAACGTCGTAGCGGTCGCGCGTCGGGCAGGTCAGCATCGCGGTGGTCATCACGGGCGCGAACCAGGCGGCATTCAGCTTGTCTTCGGCGATCGCCGCCAGCGCCGCCTCCGGCTCGAAATTGCGTTCGATGCGGATGAAGCCGCCATGCCAGAGCACAGCGATTCCGGGCAGATCGAGCGCGCCGACGTGATAGAGCGGGCCGAGGACGAGAAGGCGCGTGTCCGCACCGAGACCGAGCGCGATGGTCTGATCGGCCGACTTCCAGTAGAAATTATCGTAAGTGAGCATCACGCCCTTGGGGCGGTCGGTCGTGCCCGAGGTGTACATCAGCCGCATCAGGTCGGATGGCTGGCGCACATGCATGGGCGCGTGCAGCGTATCGCCGGCAAGATGGGTGATGCTTTGTTGCGCAGCTTCATTCACCACGATGGTCTTCGCGCCCGCTGCATTCGCCGCGAGTTCTTCATCGGCAATCAACATCCGCGCGCCGGCATTGCCGGCGATGTAGCTGACCTCGTCGCGCGAGAGCCGGAAATTGACCGGCAGGAACACCGCGCCGAGATGGCTGGTCGCGAACACGAGCTCCAGGAACGCCGCGCTGTTCTTCATCAGCACTGCGACGACGTCGCCTGGGCCGATGCCATGCGCGGCGAGCCAGCCTGCGACTTGGCGAACGCGCGCATGGAAGACCGCGTAGGAAATCTCCTCGCCGCGATATTTCAGCGCAGGGCGGTCCGGCGTACGCCGTGCATGAAAGGCGATGAAGCTCGAGAGGTTAATCATAGCGCTGTTTTGAGCCGATTGGCGGCCTCATGCCTCCCTTGATGAATTCTGACTCGTAATTCATCTTTGGCTTGACGTCACCCCCTTTGCTCTGAAATCCTTGGAGACACGGAGACGGACGATCTCCGGCAGGGATCAGGAACGCCGACCCACAAGAGGGAGGGGAAAATGACGAGAACCCGCACGCCGGGCATCAGCCGCCGTTCAACATTGGCGTTCATGGGCGCCGGTGCGATGACGTTTGCCGCGCCATGGGTGGCACGGGCGCAGGCCAAGACGATCAAGATCGGCATGCCGACGATTTTGTCGGGGCGCGTTGCGCAACTCGGCACGTCCTCGCGTAATGCCGTGATGCTCGAGGTCGAGAAGGTCAACGCCGCCGGCGGTCTTGCAGGCCGGCAGATCGAGATGGTGATCCGCGACTCCAAGGGGCAGCCGCAGGAGGCCGCCCGCGTCGCGCGCGAACTCGTCAACACCGACGGCTGCGAGCTGCTGCTCGACGGCGAGGCGTCCTCGGGATCGTTCGCAGTGCACGAGGTCGCGCGCGATCTCGGCGTGCTCTGCATCCACACCTGCTCGGAAGCCTCCTCGCTGACCGCCGATCCGAAGCAGCACATCCCGAATGCGTTCCGCTGCGTGCGGCAGGGCATCCACGATTCCATCGTCGGCGGCAGCTACGCCGCCTCGATCGCCAAGGCCAAGGGCTTGAAGAAGTGGGCGACCTGTTCGCCGGACTATGCCTATGGCCGCGACACCACCGGCGAGTTCACACTGTACCTGAAGCGCTTCGCGCCCGACGTCGAAATCATCAGCGAGTCCTGGCCAAAGCTGTTCCAGGCTGACTACACCGAGGTGGTGACGAAGATTCTTCAGGCCAAGCCGCAGGCGCTGTACTCCTGTCTGTGGGGCGGCGATCTCACCTCCTACATCGACCAGGCCAACATCTACGCGATGTTCAGCCAGATGGAGGTGTTCGCGGTCAACATGGCCGACTACACCGCGCTCACCGTGGTGAAGAATCTGCCCAAGGGCATCCACTCCGGCAATCGGTACATCAAGACCTTTCCGACCACGCCGGAGAACGCTGCCTGGGGTGATGCCTACAGGGCGAAGTACAACGAATATCCCACTAACTGGTCGTGGCAGAACGCGACGGCGGTGATGTTCCTGGCCGAAGCCGCCAAGAAGGCGAATTCGGCCGACGGCAAGAAGATCGCGGAAGTTTTGAAGGGCCTCACCATCAAGTGCCCGTTCGGCGCCGACGGCACCGTGACCATGCGCGGCGACGACCACACGCTGGTTGGCTACGCCATCGGCTGGGGCACCACGATCCCGCAGGAGCCTTACGTGCCCGAGGTCAAGGCCGGCGATTGGAAGACCATCTTCGAACTCGAGGCCGAGTGGAAGAAGAGCAAGGGCTACACCTGAACCGACGTGTCGGCGGAGACGGGCGACCGTCTCCGCCTTCGTTCGTTTTCCGCGTCGTTTCAGGCGCGCTGCAATGAAAGTGCTCCCGTGGATCTCGATGCGCTTGCCGGCTGCCTCTCCAGCTCCGCCTGTCTGGTGACGCAGACCACCAGCGGCCTCATCATCGGCATGCTTCTGTTTCTCGTCGCGGTCGGGCTGACGCTGATCTTCGGCGTGCTCAAGGTGGTCAATTTCAGCCACGGCGCCTTTTACATGTTCGGTGCCTATTTTGCGATGACGGCCTATCAGCTCACCGGCAGCTTCGCGCTGGCGATGCTGGCGGGCGCGGCGGGCACCGCCATTCTCGGCCTGGTCTTCGAGCGCGTCTTCATGAGCCGCGTCTACGGCGCGGACGTGTTGATGCAGGTCCTCGTCTGCTACGCCTTCGTGCTGATCTTTGACGATGTCGTGCGCATGATCTGGGGACCGGAATTCAAGTCCATGGGCATGCCGTCCGCGTTTCAGGTGATGCCGCTGTTCATCGGCGGAGGCGTCGTGCCGCCCTATTATCTTTTGCTGATCGCTGTGGCGCTAGTCGCGGCCATCGTGCTCGGCCTTGGCCTGGCGCGCAGCCGTATCGGCAAGGTCATCCGCGCCGCCGCGCACAATCCCGGCATGGTCTCGGCGCTCGGCATCAACACTGGTCTGATCTATGGCGGCGTGTTCGCGCTCGGCGGCATGCTGGCCGGCCTTGCAGGCGCGCTGGCCGCGCCCGTGCGCTCGCTTACCCCGGGGATGGGATTCTCGGTGCTGATCGAATCCTTCATCGTCACCGTGATCGGCGGCATGGGCTCGATCCTGGGGGCGCTGATCGGCGCGCTGCTGCTCGGTCTCATCAGGTCGTTCGGCTCGCAAGGCTTTCCCCTGTTCGTGGAAGGGCTGATGTATCTGTTCATGGTGATCGTGCTGGTCTCCAAACCCACCGGCCTGTTCGGCAAGGAGGCGGCATGACGGAGCTGGAGGCCGGACGCGCGCAGACGCTGGTGCCGGTGCGTAGCGGCCCGGCGCTTGGACGCTACCGCGATGTCCTGATTGCGCTGATCGCCTTCGCCGTGCTGGCGAGCCTGCCGCTCTTGTCAGGCAGCAAGGCGCTGCTCGATTTCGTCATCCGCTGCTCGGCCTACGGGCTGTTTGCGACTTCGCTCAATTTGCTCGTCGGCTACACCGGCCTGACCTCTTTCGGCCACGGCATGTTCTTTGGCCTCGGCGCGTATGGCTTCGGCCTGATCATGCAGAAACTGAGCGTGCCGATTCCCGTCGCCTTCATCGCGACGCTGGCGATCACGACGGTGGTCGCCGCCATCATCGGTGCGATCTGCGTGCGGCTGAAGGAGATCTATTTCGCCTTCGTCACGCTGGCTTTCCAGATGCTGATCCATTCGACGATCCTGTCCTGGGCCTCTTTCACCGGAGGCGACCAGGGCCTGCGCGGTGGCATTCCGCGCCCCGTGTTTCTCGGCATCGACCTCACCAACCACGTCCATCTCTATGTCGCGAGCTGCGCGCTTCTCGTCCTCGGCCTACTCGCGATGCGCCAGATCGCACAATCGCCGTTCGGCTACACGCTGCGCATGATCCGCGACAACGCGGCGCGCGCGAGCTTTCTCGGCATCGACGTCTGGCGCGCAAAGCTCACCGTGTTCGTGCTGGCGGCCTTGTTCGCGTCGATGGGCGGCATGGTGATGGCGCTGTTCGTCTCAGGCGCCTATCCGGAATTCGCCTATTGGACGATCTCGGGTGAGGGCATCTTCATCAACATGCTCGGCGGCGTCTCGACCTTCCTGGGGCCGATGGTGGGCACCGTGCTGCTGCTTTTGCTCAACGACACCGTGACGCGTTTCACCGAGTATCATGGCATCGTGCTCGGGGTGGTCATCCTGTTCTTCGCGCTGGGCCTGCGCAAGGGCCTCCTGGATTTCGTCGCCGAATGGGTTGCGCATCGGCGCGACGCAGGCGAGGGACGCTAGCCATGCTGGAGATACGCAATCTCGCAAAATCCTTCGGCGGCGTGAAGGCGACCAACGACGTCTCGCTCGACTTTCCCGACGGCTCGCTCACCGCGGTGATCGGCCCGAACGGCGCAGGCAAGAGCACCTTCTTCAACCTGATCACCGGCGCGTTGAAGCCGGATTCCGGCCAGGTGCTGCTCGACGGCGTCGATCTCGCCGGCCGCTCGCCGCCGGAGATCGTGCGTCACGGCATCGGCCGCGCCTTCCAGGTCGCCAGCATCTTCAAGTCGCTGACGGTGCAGGAGACGATGCTCGCTGCCGTCAGCGCCGACCAGCGCTCGTCGGCGGTGCTGCACAAGCGCTTTCCATTGCTAGAGACGCGCGAGCGCGCCGAGCATGTGATGGAGCTGCTGGGGCTCGCCGGCAAGCGCAATCGCACCGCCGCGACGCTCTCGCATGGCGACCAGAAGCTGCTCGACATCGCGCTCGCGCTAGTGCTCGAACCAAAAGTGTTGCTGCTGGACGAACCCACCGCCGGCATGGGCCCGGAGGAACGCTGGCGCATGATCGACAAGGTGCGCGAGCTCTGGGAGACCCAGAAGATCACCGTCGTCTTCATCGAGCACGACATGGATATCGTGTTCAAGATCGCCCCGAAGATCGTCGTGCTCTGCTATGGGCGTATCCTCGCGACCGGCACGCCCGACGAGATCCGCAACAACAGCGCTGTGATCGAGGCCTATCTCGGCACCGAACACGCGGGAGCTGCCGCATGAGCGGGGTCGTCATCGAAGTTGCCGATCTCGACGTCTATTACGGCACCAGCCAGATCCTGTTCGGCGTCGGCCTGTCGGTGCGGCAGGGCGAGACCATGGCGCTGCTCGGGCGCAATGGCGCGGGCAAGTCGACGACCATGAAAGCGATCATGGGACTGGCGCCGCCGCGGCGGGGCAGGGTCAGTCTGCGCGGCGCGGTCATCTCCGGCCGGAAGCCGCACACGATTGCGCGCGCCGGCCTCGGCTTCGTGCCGGAGGACCGGCAGGTCTTTCCGGAGCACACGGTGGAGGACAATCTCGTCATCGGGAAGAAGAAGGGGCCCGAAGGCCAAGACGAATGGCCGATCAAGCGCATCTACGAGGTTTTTCCGCTGCTGGAGCCGCTGCGCCACCGTATCGCCGGGCGCCTGTCCGGCGGCGAGCAGCAGATGCTCGCCATCGCGCGCACGCTGATGGGAAACCCCGCACTGCTGTTGCTGGATGAGCCGAGCGAGGGTCTCGCACCGATCATCGTGCAACGGATCGGCGAGCTTCTGCGGCAGCTCCGTTCGCTCGGTTCGACCGTGTTGATCGCCGAGCAGAACATGCATTTCTGCCTGGGCTTGGCGAGCCATGCCACCGTCATCGACAAGGGCCAGATCGTCTATGCCGCCGGAATCGACGAGCTGAAGGCCAACGACGCGATCCGACGGCGATATCTGGCCCTGTAGCCTCCGTCCCGGTGTCCGCGTGGCCGGAGGAGGAAAACTGTTGTCCCGAGGTTGCACGACGGAAGAAGATTTCCCTCCGAGGGGGAAAAACGCCAATCCCTTCCATTGCCGTTTGAGCCGGAAACGACGACATTCTGTCAGGATTTGATGGATTGGCGCAGCCATGGAACGCACCGGATTTGAGCCCTTCGGCGAGCAGTTGGTGTCCGCAACGGACACCCAGCCGAAGTCGCGCGCCTCAAAGCTCCTGCTGCGGAGTGGCACCACGCTGTTCTGGTCGTTGGTCGCGGGTATCGTGCTTGCCCGCGCCGCCTTCTTCGAGCCCGGCATCTATGACGGCTTCAGCCGGGTCGCTTCGCTCGCCAAGAGCCTCATCTTCTAAGGCCGATTATTCCAGGCTGAGGATAGGACTTCTCTCGGGCCTGATATGTCGAAAACTTATTCCCCTCTCGGGCCTTGCTGCGTATAAATCTTTCCCCTCTGGGAGAGATTTGTGTCGCAGAATCAAGCATCCAGCCCGGCCGACGACAAGCCGGCCTCAGCCGCGAGCCGTATTGCGGCGCTGATTCCCGGCATCCTCCTTTGCGTTCTGGTCGCCGGTGTCTCGGCCCTGCTGGAGCGGGCCGAACTGGGCATGTTCGAGCATCCCTATGTCGAGGCGCTGGTCATGGCGATCCTGCTCGGCATGGCCTTGCGCAGCTTCTGGAAACCGGCGCCGCGCTGGCAGGCCGGGATCGCCTTCAGCGCAAAGCAGCTCCTCGAAGTCGCCGTCATGCTTCTGGGGGCCTCGATCAGCTTCGCCGCGATCGCGGCCTCAGGCATTGCGCTGCTGGCCTCGATCGCTGCCGTCGTCGTGATCGCGCTCGGCGTATCCTTCGGCCTCAGTCGGATGTTGGGGCTGTCGACGCGCTTGTCGATCCTGATCGCCTGCGGCAACTCGATCTGCGGCAATTCCGCAATTGCGGCCGTGGCTCCGATCATCGGCGCCAACAACGACGAAATCGCGTCTTCAATCTCCTTCACCGCGATTCTCGGCGTGATGATGGTGCTGGGCCTGCCGCTGTTGATTCCGCTGTTGCAGTTATCCGCGACGCAGTACGGGATCCTGGCGGGTCTCACCGTCTACGCTGTGCCGCAGGTGCTGGCCGCGACTGTGCCCGCCGGGCTTGTCTCGACGCAGATCGGCACGCTCGTCAAGCTGATGCGCGTCCTGATGCTCGGCCCCGTCGTCGTCGGCCTGTCGCTGGTTGCCTCACGCTGGCAGAGCGATGCCAAGAAGACCAATGTCGGATTCTTTCGACTGGTCCCGTGGTTCATCCTCGGCTTCCTCGCGCTTGCGACCCTGCGCTCCCTCGAAATCGTGCCCGCCACGGTGGTCGGGCCGGTCACGAAGATCACGGGCTTTCTCACCGTGGTGTCGATGGCCGCGCTGGGCCTGGGTGTGGATGTGCGGGTGCTTGCCAATGTTGGCGGCCGTGTGACCGCCGCCGTGACGCTGTCGCTGATGCTGCTGCTGGGCATCAGCATCGCGCTGGTGCATTGGTTCAAGTAGGAGGGCGCCGCTGCTCTGGACATCCGGAGCCAGACGTTTATTGGTCTTCGCCAATGTGACCGGCCATCGTTCACGTGGCCGGTCCGAAAACAGCGAGAACGCCAGCCATGACCACATTGACGGTGAAAGACCTTCTCCCCGAGGACGGAACGCGGGGAACGTTGGCCGGCCGCGTCTGGCTGCCGCAGGTGAACGGTCCGGCCGTCGTTGCTGTGCGAGACGATGGCGTTTTTGACGTCACCGCGAAGTTTCCGACCATCAGCGCGCTCTGCGAGGAAGACAATCCCGCCAAGGCCCTCAGCTCGACCAAGGGCGAGCGCATCGGCGATCTCGAGGCGATCGTCACCAACACGGCGCCCGATGGGCGCGACCCGAAAAAGCCGTGGCTGCTCGCGCCCGTCGACCTCCAGACGCTGAAGGCCGCCGGCGTCACCTTCGCCATCTCGATGCTGGAGCGCGTCATCGAGGAGCGGGCCAAGGGCAATCCGGCCTCGGCCGAGGCGATCCGCAAAGAGGTGACACGGCTGATCGGCGACGATCTGTCGAAGCTCAAGCCGGGCTCGGACCAGGCGATGCACCTGAAGCAGGTGCTGATCGATCAGAACGCCTGGAGCCAGTATCTTGAAGTCGGCATCGGCCCCGATGCCGAGGTCTTCACCAAGGCACCGACCATGTCCTCGGTCGGCACTGGCATGGACGCCGGCCTGCATCCGAAGTCGACCTGGAACAATCCCGAGCCCGAGTTCGTGCTGTTCGTCTCGAGCCGCGGCAAGATCGTCGGCGGCGCGCTCGGCAACGACGTGAACCTGCGCGACTTCGAGGGACGCTCGGCGCTGCTGCTGTCGAAAGCCAAGGACAACAACGCCTCCTGCGCGATCGGCCCGCTGCTGCGCCTGTTCGACGACACATTCACGCTCGACCACGCGCGCAAGCTGGACATCAGTCTCAATGTGAAGGGCGCCGACGGTTTCGTCCTCGACGGCCATTCCTCCATCAGCAAGATCAGCCGCGATCCGACCGATCTCGTGGCGCAGACCATTGGCAAGATCCACCAATACCCTGACGGTTTCGTACTCTTCCTTGGTACCATGTTCGCCCCCGTGAAGGATCGCGAGGCGCCGGGGCAGGGCTTCACTCACAAGCGCGACGACATCGTCACGATCTCAGCGCCGCAGCTCGGCAAGCTGATCAACCGCATGCGCACCAGTGACGAGTGCGAGCCCTGGACGTTCGGCATCGGCGCGCTGATGAACAACCTGGCGCAGCGGAAATTGATCTAGCGCTTCGCCTCTCCCTCATCTACGGCCGTCATGCCCGGGCCTGTCCCGGGCATCCAAGTTCTGTTGGGGCAACTAAGCAAGGCGTGGATGGCCGGGACAAGCCCGGCCATGACGATCTGTGGCCCCACCCAGCCGCATGAAACTCCTCATCTCCTCGTTGCATCCCTGGAACAAAATCGCTCTGAGCGTGTCGTAGAACCGCGCGCTGCCGCGTCGCCAGGTCCCCCTCCAAATAGTCAAATAATATGACTAGTCGGAACCGAACTTCCGTGAAATAGTGCCTCCCGCCGCCCCAAAGGCTGGCCTGCGGGTGCCATGCTACCAATCGGCGCTCCGGATAAACATCTTGGGAGACACGCCTGATGACCCTGAAAGTTCTCTTTGCGGCCAGCGCCACGGCGGCGTTGTTGCTCGCGCTGCCGGCCAATGCGGCCGAGCTCACCATCGGCTTCTCGCAGATCGGATCGGAATCCGGCTGGCGCGCCGCCGAGACCTCGGTCTCCAAGCAGGAAGCTGCCAAGCGCAAGGTCAACCTCAAGATCGCCGACGCGCAGCAGAAGCAGGAGAACCAAATCAAGGCGATCCGCTCCTTCATCGCGCAGAACGTCGATGCGATCTTCCTTGCGCCCGTCGTTTCGACCGGTTGGGATTCGGTGTTGAAGGAAGCCAAGGAGGCCAAGATTCCGGTCGTGCTGCTCGACCGCGACATTGATCCCTCCGGCAAGGATCTCTATCTCACCGCCGTCACCTCCGACAGCGTGCACGAAGGCGCCGTTGCCGGCGACTGGCTCGCCAAAACTGTCGGGACGAAGGCCTGCAACATCGTCGAACTGCAGGGCACGGTCGGCGCCAGCGTCGCCGCCAACCGCAAGAAGGGCTTCGACACCGCCATCGCCAAGCATCCGAACCTGAAGGTGGTGCGCAGCCAAACCGGCGACTTCACCCGCGCCAAGGGCAAGGAGGTGATGGAAAGCTTCATCAAGGCCGAAGGCGGCGGCAAGTCCATCTGCGCCGTCTACGCCCACAACGACGACATGATGGTGGGCGCGATCCAGGCGATGAAGGAAGCCGGCCTCAAGCCGGGCAAGGAGATCCTGACCGTCTCGATCGACGCGGTCCCCGACATCTTCAAGGCGATGGCCGCCGGCGAGGCCAACGCGACGGTCGAGCTGACGCCGAACATGGCCGGCCCCGCGCTCGATGCCATTGCAGCCTTCAAGACCAAGGGCACGGTTCCGCCGAAATGGATCCAGACCGAGTCCAAGCTCTACACCGCCGCCGACGATCCGCAGAAGATCTACGACAGCAAGAAGGGCCTCGGTTACTGAGGCGGTTACCGCGCCGGATCGCCCCTAGTGGTCCGGCGCACCCTTCGAAGCGGTTGCATTAACCGCTAGGCTGGGTGTCCGCCTCGACGGACACCGGTGGAGTGACGTTGCCATGGAGAACAGCCTCGATCCTGCTTTGCCGCTGCTGGAGGTGCGCGGGATCAGCAAGAGCTTTGGTGCCGTGCGCGCGTTGCAGGAGGCCGACTTCACGTTGCGCGCGGGTGAGATCCATGCGCTGCTCGGCGAGAACGGCGCCGGCAAGTCCACGCTGATCAAGGTGATCACCGGCGTGTTTCCGCGCGACGCCGGTATCGTCAGGATCAGCGGTGAAGAGATTGCGCCGCGTTCGACCAAGGCTGCGCTTCAATCCGGCATCGCCACGGTCTACCAGGAGGTCAATCTGCTGCCGAACCTCTCGGTGGTGCAGAACCTCTTCCTCGACCGCCAGCCGATGCGCTTCGGCATCGTGCGCGAGGGCGAGATGCGGCGTCGCGCCAAGGCGCTGCTTGCCGATTTCGGGCTCGACATCGACGTTACCGCACCGCTCGGCAACTATTCGGTCGCCATCCAGCACGTCACTGCGATCGCGCGGGCAGTCGATCTCTCCGCACGCGTGCTGATCCTGGACGAGCCGACCGCGAGCCTCGACCGCCACGAGGTCGAGATCCTCTTCGGCATCATGCGCCAGCTCGCGAAGCGCGGCATCGGCATCGTCTTCGTCAGCCATTTCCTCGATCAGGTCTACGAGATCTCCGACCGCATCACGGTGTTACGCAACGGCCGCCTGGTCGGCGAGCGCGAGACGGCTTCGCTGCCGCGACTCGAGCTGATCCGGATGATGCTTGGCCGCGAGCTGGCCGAGACCACCAGCGCGCGGGCTGCGGCCACCGAACCCAAGGCGCGCGAGGTCTGCGCGAGCTTCGAGGGTTACGGCAAGGCCGGCTATGTCGCGCCCTTCAATCTCGAGCTGCGCCATGGCGAGGTGGTCGGCCTTGCCGGCCTGCTCGGTTCAGGGCGCACCGAGACGGCGCGGCTTGTGTTCGGCGCCGAACGCGCCGATCGCGGGCAGGCGAGGGTGGAGGGCGCGGCTGTGCGGCTGCAGTCGCCGCGCGACGGCGTACGCCACGGTTTCGGCTATTGCCCGGAGGAACGCAAGACCGACGGCATCGTCGCCGAGCTCAGCGTGCGCGAGAACATCGTGCTCGCGCTCCAGGCCAAGCGCGGCCTGCATCGGCCATTGTCGCGACGCGAGCAGGACGAGATCGCAAGCCGCTATGTCAAGATGCTCGACATCCGCCCGCCCGATCCGGAACGGCCCGTAGGCCTGCTCTCCGGCGGCAATCAGCAGAAAGTGCTGCTGGCGCGCTGGCTTGCGACCTCGCCGCGGCTCCTGGTGCTGGACGAGCCGACCCGCGGCATCGACGTCGGCGCGCATGCCGAGATCATCCGCCTTATCCGGGAGCTCTGCGACGACGGTCTCGCACTGCTCGTGATATCTTCCGAGCTCGACGAGATCGTGACCTATTCGGATCGCGTCGTGGTGCTGCGTGACCGCGCCCATGTCGAGGAGCTCGCGGGCGAGGCGATCGACGTCGGTAACATTCTCGCCGCCATCGCCGCCGATAGCGTAGCTGTCGCGCTTGAGGCCCACACATGACGGCGTTGTTGCCGCGCCGCGGCCTTCCCCAGATCCTCGCGCTGATCGTCATCCTCGCGGTCGACCGCGCAGTGTCACCGCAATTCTTCGACCTCCGCCTCCAGGACGGCCGGCTGTTCGGCAGCCTGATCGACGTGCTCAATCGCGGCACGCCGGTGGCGCTGCTCTCGCTCGGCATGGTGCTGGTCATCGCGACGCGAGGCATCGACCTGTCGGTCGGCGCGGTCATGGCGATCTCTGGCGCGATCGCGGCGAGCCTTGCCGATAGCCATGGCCTGCCGGTGGTGCTGGCCGCCGCGCTGGGTGCCGGACTCGTCTGCGGCCTCTGGAACGGCTTTCTCGTCGCCGTGCTCGGCATGCAGCCGATCGTGGCAACGCTGATTCTGATGGTGGCGGGACGCGGCATCGCCCAGCTCATCACCGAGGGACGCATCGTCACCTTCTCCTCACCGGATCTGGTCTGGCTGGGCAATGGCGCGGTGCTCGGTCTGCCGGTGCCGGTCGCCATCGCGCTCGGCATGCTGATCCTCACCGGCGCGGTGGTGCGGGGCTCGGCGCTCGGGCTCCTGATCGAGGCGACCGGCGGCAATGCGCGGGCAAGCGAGCTTGCCGGCGTCGGCACCCGCGCCATGATCCTGGCCGTTTATGTCTGGTGCGGGGTCTGCGCCGCGCTCGCCGGCGTCATCGCAGCCGCCGACATCATGGGAGCCGATGCCAACAATGCCGGCCTCTGGCTCGAGCTCGACGCCATTCTCGCCGTGGTGATCGGCGGCACTTCGCTGTTCGGCGGCCGCTTCAGCCTCGTTCTGGCCGTACTCGGCGCGTTGATCATCCAGACCATGAACACCGGCATCCTGCTGTCGGGCTATCCGCCGGAATTCAATCTGCTGGTCAAGGCGGTGGTGGTGCTCGCGGTGCTGCTGCTGCAATCGCCGAAACTGTCCGGCATTGCCGGAATCGCGGCACGGCTGCGGAGGGCGAAACCATGAAAGGCCTGCCGCCCGTCCTCATCACGGCGATCGTGCTCGTCGCGGGCTTTGCGCTCTGCGCAGTGCAATTCCCCAACATGGCCTCGACCCGCGTGATCGGAAATCTCCTCACCGACAATGCCTTTCTCGGTATTGTCGCGACCGGCATGACTTTCGTCATCATCTCAGGCGGCATCGATCTGTCGGTCGGATCGGTGATCGGATTCACCACTGTCTTCGTGGCGTTGGCGATCGAGCGCTGGGGCGTGCCGCCGCTGGCCGCCTTCGCCGCCGTCCTCGTGCTCTCGGCAGGGTTCGGGGCTGCGATGGGCGCCGTGATCCACGTCTTCGACCTGCCGCCCTTCATCGTCACGTTGGCCGGCATGTTCCTGTCGCGCGGTGCGAGCTTCCTGCTCTCGACGGAATCGGTGCCGATCACCGCGCCGGTCTATTCCACCGTGTCGGATTTCGCACTGCGCATGCCCGGCGGCGGGCGGCTGACGGCGATCGCGATCATCATGCTGGTGATCGTGATTGGCGGCGCCCTGCTGCTGCAGCTCACCAGGTTCGGCGCCAACGTCTACGCGCTCGGCGGCAGCCGGGCGACCGCGAGCCTGATGGGCGTTGCCGTCGGCAAGATGACGGTGAAGATCTACATGCTATCGAGCCTGCTCGCCGGCATCGCGGGCATTGTCTTTTCCTTCTACACGAGCGCGGGCTACTCGCTCTCCGCCGTCGGCGTCGAGCTCGACACCATCGCGGCCGTCGTGATCGGCGGCACGCTGCTGACGGGTGGACAGGGCTCGGTGATCGGCACCTTCCTCGGTGTCCTGATCCAGGGCCTGATCCAGACCTACATCAATTTTGACGGTACATTGTCGAGCTGGTGGACCAAGATCGCGACCGGTGTTCTGCTGTTCGCCTTCATCGCCTTGCAGCAGGGGCTGGTCGGGCTGGCGCGCCGGCCGGTGAAGGCGAGTGCAGGAGCAGCCTCATGACCTCGCGCATCGTCGTCATCCCGACGCGGCGGGCTCATTCCAACCACGCCGAAGTGGCCCGCTCGATCGGCGTCGACATCATCGCCGGGCGCTACGCGGAGGGGACGCGGCTGCCGGGCGATGCCGAGATGATCGCGATGTTCGGCGTGTCGCGCCCGGTGCTGCGGGAGAGCGTGAAGACGCTGGTCGCCAAGGGCCTGCTCACCACCAAGGCGCGGGTCGGCACCGTGGTGCGCGAGCGTGGCGCCTGGAACATGTTCGACGCCGACGTGCTGGCCTGGCATCTGGACGCCGGCATCGACAAGCGCTTCCTCAACGACCTCGCCGAGATACGTCTGGCTGTCGAGCCGCGCGCCGCGATGCTTGCGGCGGCGCAGCGATCGGAGGAAGATCTCGTCGAGCTTCGCCGCTGCATGGACCGGATGCGTCTTGAAGCTTCCGATTCCGTCGGCTTTGCCGACGCCGACCTCGCGCTCCATGTTGCGGTGGCGCGCGCCTCCGGCAATCTGTTCATGCGCTCGATCGGGCATGTCATCGAGGCTGCGCTGCGCGCCTCGTTCCTGCTCAGCGCCCCGGTCGAGCCGGAGGACCGTGACACCGTGCTGCTCTGGCACCAGAACATCGTCGACGCCATTGCGGCGGGCGATGCGGAAGCTGCGTCAGAGGCGATGGTCTACGTCATTCACAATGGCATGAGCCGCCACGAGGGCACGGTCATCGAGAACGCCCAGGCCGAGGCGTTGCCGTCAGTCGATACTGGAGAATAGTCGTGACAGATCTTCGCATCGCCATCGTCGGCTTCGGCAAGATCGCGCGCGACCAGCATGTCGGCGCCATCGCCGCGACGCCGGGCGCGACGCTCGCGGCGATCGCCAGCCGCAACGCCTCGCTGCCGGGACTGCCGCATTTTGCGACCATCGAGGAATTGCTGGAGAAGGGGCCGCCGATCGACGCGGTCTCGCTCTGCACGCCGCCGCAGGTTCGCCGCGGCCAGGCTGCTGCGGCGCTGGCCGCCGGCAAGCATGTCATGCTGGAGAAGCCGCCGGGCACCGGCGTCGCCGAGCTCGATCCGCTGATCGCCATGGCGGCAGATGCGAAGCGCACGCTGTTTGCGACCTGGCATTCCCGCTACGCGCCCGCGGTCGAGCCGGCACGGCAATGGCTCGCCGGGCGCCGCATCGCCTCCGTGCATATCAGCTGGAAGGAGGACGTCCGCGTCTGGCATCCCGGGCAGGGCTGGATCTGGGAGCCGGGTGGCCTCGGCGTGCTCGACCCCGGCATCAACGCGCTGTCGATCCTCACCCGTATCCTGCCGCGACCCGTGTTCGTCACCGCGGCCGAGCTGGCCTTTCCCGCCAATTGTCAGGCGCCGATCGCCGCGAACCTGACCCTGACGGACATCGGAGGCCTCCCGATCAGCGCCGAATTCGACTTTCGCCAGACGGGACCTCAGAGCTGGGATATCGTGGTGGAAACCGACCAGGGCCGGATGACCCTGTCGAACGGAGGGGCGCGCATGGTGATCGACGGCAAGGTGCTTGCCGAAGCGCCTGATGAGGAATATCGCGGCCTCTACCGGCGCTTCATCGCGCTCGCCGCCACCGGCGCGAGTGACGTCGATCTGGCGCCGCTTCGCCTCGTCGCCGACGCCTTCCTGCTCGCCAAGCGCAGCGTCGTCGAACCATTCTTGGACTGACCATGGCCGCATCAAGGATCACAAAAGACGCTTTTGGAACGTTGCCCGACGGCCGCAAGGTCGAGCGCATCGTGCTGCGTGGGGAGAGCGGCTTCGAAGCACGCATCATCACCCATGGCGCGGTGCTGCAAGCGTTGATCGCGCCCGACGCCAATGGTGGCCATGATGATGTCGTGCTCGGCCATGACGCATTCGCCGGCTACCTCACTGAGCGAAAGTTCTTCGGCGCCACCGTCGGCCGCTACGCCAATCGTATCGCCAAGGGGCAGTTTTCGCTCGACGGCGAGACGGTGCAGCTTGCCGTCAACAACGGCCCCAATGCGCTGCATGGCGGCCTCGACGGCTTCGACCGCAAGCTCTGGGAGCTTGCGGAGATCGACGAGGGCGCCGAGCCCGCGGTGACGCTCACTTATGTCAGTCCGCATGGCGAGGAAAATTATCCCGGCCGGCTCGACGTGGGCCTGACTTACCGCGTCACGGGACCGACCGAACTGTCGCTCACCATGGAGGCCCGCACGGACCGTCCGACCATCGTCAACCTCACCAACCACAGCTTCTTCAATTTGGAAGGCGCGACCGCCGGCACGCCCGTCCTCGATCACAAGCTGACCGTCGCCGCCGAGCATTTCCTTGCGATCGATCCCACCGCCATTCCGTTGCCGGAGCCGCCGCGCAGCGTGGCCGGCACACCGTTCGATTTTCGCGATGCGCGAGCAGTCGGCGCACGGATCCGCGAGAGCGATCAGCAATTGCAGAACGGCAGGGGCTACGACCACACCTATTGCTTGGGCCGTGACGACAAGCTCGCGTTCGCAGCGCGGCTGGAGGCGCCACGCTCGGGGCGCATCATGGAACTGTTCACCAATCAGCCCGGCCTTCAGGTCTATTCCGGCAACTATCTCGATGGCACGATTTCAGGGAAGGGCGGCAAGCTCATCCGGCAATCGGATGCGATTTGCCTGGAGCCGCACATCTGGCCTGACGCGCCGAACCGGCCGGACTTCCCGAGCCCTCGGCTCGCACCCGGCGAGATCTATCGTCATCACACCGTGTATCGCTTTTCGGTGAGGTCGCCATGATGGAGCAGGTGCCCACGTCTGTCCTCTCGGACCATCCTTGCCATCTCGGCGAGGGGCCGACCTATGACGCGACCACCGATACCGCCTGGTGGTTCGACATCCGCGAAGGGCTGCTGTTCGAGGCGCAGCTGGGCAGCGGCAGCATCCGCGTCCATACGCTCGGCCGGATGGCGAGTGCGCTCGGGCGCATCGATGCGGAGCGGCACTTGATCGTCGCCGAGGACGGCCTCTATGTCCGCAAGCTCGCCGACGGCGTCATGACGCTGCTCTGTCCGCTCGAAGCCGACAATCCCACGACGCGTTCCAATGACGCGCGGGTGCATCAATCCGGCACGTTCTGGATCGGCACCATGGGCCGCAAGGCGGAGCCCGGGGCAGGCGCAATCTATGCGTTTCATCGCGGCAAGATCTCCCTGCTGTTCCCCCGCATCAGCATTCCGAACTCGATCTGCTTTTCGCCGGACGGTGCGATCGGCTATTTCGCCGATAGTGCGCGCGCCGTGCTCTACAGGGTCCCGCTCAACCCCGCGACCGGCCTGCCGCGTGGCGAGCCCGAAGTGCTGCTGCGTCACACCGGCATCGGCGGTCTCGACGGCTCGGTGTGCGATGCCGACGGGCAGATCTGGAACGCGTGCTGGGGTGCAAGCCGCATCGACGTCTACTCTCCCCAAGGCGAGCGCCTGCGCTCACTCGGCGTGCCAGCCAAGCAAGCGAGCTGTCCCGCGTTTGTCGGTCCGGATCTGTCGAGCCTCCTCGTCACGTCCGCATGGCAGGACATGGACGCAGCAGCGCGCGCCTCGGATCCGCAAGCAGGCCAAACCTTTCTGCTGGAGGCTTCCGCGCGCGGTCGCGCCGAGCCTGACGTCAAGCTCGCATAGGAGATCCGAACTAATCCGAGTCTACGTCCTCGCCGAAACGAAGAACAGTCTGACACCCAAAGGGAGTGAAACATGCTGAAATTGAAAACCACATTCCTCGCGCTGGCGCTGGCCGGCGCTGCGACGATGGCCACGGGCGTGGCCGCCTCTGCCCAGAAGGCGACGGTCGGCATTGCCATGCCGACAAAATCCTCGGCGCGCTGGATCGACGACGGCAACAACATGGTCAAGGTGCTGAAAGAGCGCGGCTACAACACCGACCTGCAATATGCCGAGGACGACATTCCGAACCAGCTCTCGCAGGTCGAGAACATGGTGACCAAGGGCGCCAAGGCGCTGGTCATCGCCGCAATCGACGGCACGACTCTGTCAGATGTGCTGAAGCAGGCAAAAGCAAAAGGCATCATCGTGATCGCCTATGACCGCCTGATCCGCGGCACGCCGAACGTCGACTATTACGCAACCTTCGACAACTTCCAGGTCGGCGTGCTCCAGGCGCAGTCGATCGAAAAGGGCCTCGGCCTGAAGGAGGGCAAGGGACCCTTTAACATCGAGCTGTTCGGCGGCTCGCCCGACGACAACAACGCCTACTTCTTCTACAATGGCGCCATGAGCGTGCTGAAACCCTACATCGACAGCGGCAAGCTCGTCGTCGCCTCCGGCCAGATGGGCATGGACAAGGTCGCGACGCTGCGCTGGGACGGCGCCACCGCGCAGGCGCGCATGGATAATCTGCTCAGCGCCTATTACGGTAACAAGAAGATCAATGCCGTGCTGTCGCCCTATGACGGCATCTCGATCGGCATCATCTCCTCGCTGAAGGGCGTCGGCTATGGCAGCGCCGACCAGCCGATGCCGATCATCTCCGGTCAGGACGCCGAGGTGCCCTCAATCAAGGCGATGCTGCGGGGCGATCAGTATTCGACCATCTTCAAGGACACCCGCGACCTCGCCAAGGTCACGGCCGACATGGTCGACGCCGCGCTCGCCGGCAAGCAAGTCACTGTCAACGACACCAAGACCTACGAGAACGGCGTCAAGACGGTGCCGTCCTATCTGCTCAAGCCGGTCGTGGTCTACAAGGACAATTGGGAGAAGGAGCTGGTCGACAGCGGCTACTACAAGAAGTCGCAGTTCCAGTGAGGCTCTTTCCCCTCTCCCCGCGTGCGGGGAGAGGGTTAGGGTGAGGGGGCTCTCCACGGGAGCAGTGGTTGATATGCACTCCGTCATTGCGAGCGCAGCGAAGCAATCCAGTCTGTCGCCGCGGAAAATAGTCTGGATTGCTTCGCTGCGCTCGCAATGACGAAGCGGATGCAGCGATATCATTCGACCTCTCGCCGCACGCCGGAGAGTCGAAGGAAGCAAGGGACACGACGATGACCGCCATGCTGGAGATGCGTAACGTCAGCAAGAGCTTTGCCGGTGTGCAGGCGCTGCGCGACGTCAACTTCTCAGTTCACGCAGGCCAGATCCACGCGCTCGTCGGCGAGAACGGCGCCGGCAAGTCGACGCTGATGAAGGTGTTGAGCGGGGTCTATCCGCACGGCAGCTATGAAGGCACCATCGTCTTCGAGGGCGAGGAGCGTCGCTTCCGCGACATCAACGATTCCGAGGCGCTCGGCATCATCATCATCCATCAGGAGCTGGCGCTGATCCCACTGATGTCGATCGCCGAGAACATCTTTCTGTCGCATCCGCCGTCGAAGCTTGGCATCATCGATCGCGACGAGGTCTACCGGCGTACGCGGGAGCTGCTCGCGCAGGTCGGTCTGAAGGAATCGCCTGACACGTTGATCACTGATCTCGGCGTCGGCAAGCAGCAGCTGGTCGAGATCGCCAAGGCCCTCTCCAAGCGGGTGCGCATGCTGATCCTGGACGAGCCGACGGCGAGCCTCAACGAGGCGGACAGCGCCGCGCTGCTCGAACGCCTGATGACATTCCGCGAGCAGGGCATCGGTTCGATCCTGATCTCGCACAAGCTGAACGAGGTCGCCAAGGTCGCCGACCACATCACGGTGCTGCGCGACGGCCGCACCGTCGACAGCATCGATTGCCGTGCCGAGCCGATCCAGGAGGACCGCATCATCCGCAGCATGGTCAATCGCGATCTCGCTCACCGCTTCCCGGAGCGCAACGCGAAGATCGGTGAGGCCGTGCTCACCGTCGAGAACTGGTCGGTCTATCATCCCATTCATCCCGAACGGCAGGTGATCAAGAACGTCAATTTCAGCGTCAGGCGAGGCGAGGTCGTGGGCATCGCCGGCTTGATGGGTGCCGGTCGCACCGAATTTGCGATGAGCCTGTTCGGCCGCTCCTGGGGCACCAATATCAGCGGCAGCCTCCGGCTCGAGGGCAGGGAGATGATGCTACCGAGCGTCGCGGCCGCGATCGACGCCGGCCTTGCCTATGTCACCGAGGACCGCAAGCAGCTCGGCCTTATCCTCGCCGACGACGTCCGCAAGAACATCACGCTGGCAAGCCTCGAGCAGGTCGCACCCAGACGGGTGATCGACGACATTGCCGAGCTGAAGGTCGCAAGCGACTACCGCAACCGCATGCGGATCCGCTGCTCAGACGTCTACCAGGAGACCGGCCAGCTCTCAGGCGGCAATCAGCAGAAAGTCGTGCTGTCGAAATGGCTGATGACCGATCCGAAAGTGCTGATCCTGGACGAGCCAACGCGAGGGATCGACGTCGGTGCCAAATACGAGATTTACTGTATCATCAACGAGCTGGCGGAGGCCGGCCGCGGCGTGGTGGTGATCTCCTCGGAAATGCCGGAGCTGCTCGGCATCTGCGACCGCATCTGCGTCATGAACGAGGGCGCCTTCGTCGGCGAATTCAGGGGATCCGAGGCGACGCAGGAAAAGATCATGCGCGCGATCATGCGCAACGAACGAAGCATTGGGAACGCCGCGCCCGCCGCCGCGGATATGGGAGGAATGCAGCCATGACCGACAAGACGGTGTCGCTGCCCGAGGAGCGCCGCCACGGCAGCTTCATCAAGAACAACTTACGCAACTACGGCATGCTGATGTCGCTGATCGCGATCATGCTGTTCTTCCAGGTCATGACCGGCGGCACGCTGCTGCAGCCGCTGAATCTCACTAACCTCGTACTGCAGAACAGCTACATCGTCATCATGGCGCTCGGCATGCTGCTGGTGATCGTCACCGGCCACATCGACCTCTCGGTCGGCTCGGTCGCCGGCTTCGTCGGAGCGGTAGCCGCCGTACTGATGGTGACTTACAAGGTCGACTACACGCTCGCCTTCATCGCCTGCCTGCTGGTCGGTGCCGCCATCGGTGCCGCGCAGGGCTATTGGGTGGCCTATTTCAAGATCCCGTCCTTCATCGTCACCTTGGCGGGCATGCTGGTGTTTAAGGGCCTCGCACTCGCGGTGTTGCAAGGCCAGTCGCTCGGGCCGTTCCCGGCGACCTTCCAGAAATTGTCGTCGGGGTTCATTCCCGAATTGCTGCCTGAGGCCGGCACGGTGCATCCGACCTCCATGCTGATCGGCGCGGTACTCGCGCTTGGCCTTGTCTACGCCAGCGCCAAGAGCCGCTCGCGCGAACAGTCGCACGGCATCGAGGTCGAGCCTTATGCGTTCTTCCTCGGCAAGAGCGTTTTGCTCGCCTGTGCCGTGCTCTATTTCACCTATCTGATCGCCTCGCATCGCGGCCTGCCGAACGTGCTGGTGATCATGACGGCGCTGATCGCGCTCTACGGTTTCGTCACCCGCCGTACCGTGATCGGCCGGCAGATCTACGCGGTCGGCGGCAACGCCAAGGCGGCGAGCCTGTCCGGCATCAAGACCGAGCGGCTGACCTTCCTCACCTTCGTCAACATGGGTGTGCTCGCCGCGCTCGCCGGCCTCGTCTTCGCCGCGCGCCTCAACACCGCGACTCCGAAGGCCGGTCTCGGCTTCGAGCTCGACGTCATCGCCGCTTGCTTCATCGGCGGTGCCTCGGCCTATGGCGGGGTGGGGCGCGTCGGCGGCGCGGTGGTCGGCGCCATGATCATGGGCGTGATGAACAACGGCATGTCCATCCTCGGCATCGGCATCGACTATCAGCAGGTCATCAAGGGGTTGGTGCTGCTGGGTGCGGTGTGTATCGACGTGTATAACCAACGGCGGTAGCCCGCATTGGCGGTCTCATAGGGTGGGTTAGCCGAGGAGCTGCGCAACGCGCAGGTTACGCTTCGCTAACCCACCCTACCAGTTACTGCGTGGTGAACAACACTGTCGCGATCGCGACGGAGAGGCTCACCGCTGATACGGTCGCCACGGTCGAGAGCACGCCCATCCTTCTCAGAGCGATGGCAAACGCGATGATAATGGGCGTCGCGGTCATCAGTCCGATCTGTGCATCGCTCATGGGCTCGTTCGCCGTCTCGTGGAACCGTCAAGTGCATCCATCCTATGACGGTGTGACTGCCGGGATATTGCGTTAGCGCAAACGTCGCGCCGCTGCTCTCTTTGTGCAGCGACAAAGTGGAACCGTGCCGTCGGAGTATCTTTTTCGCATCGTGGATGCGGAAATCAGATGTCGGTCGCCGATTGCGAACAAGAGAAAGCCGGCTGGGGAATCTTCGAAGGCCTCCCTGGCGATCCCATGATTTGGGTGCTGATCTTCAGCGAGCTCGCCGCCTTCGGCCTGTTTCTCGGCGCCTTCATCGTCACCCGCGCGCTCCATCCTGCGATTTTCGCGGCAGGCCAAGCCACGCTTGACGCCCATCTCGCCGGGATCAACACCGTCGTTCTGGTGACCAGCGGATGGGCCGCGGCCCGCGGGACGGCGGCCGCGCGTGCGGGCCGCAGGCAGGTGGCGCACGGCTGGCTGTTCGGCGCGATGACGCTCGGCGGTTTATTCATCGCGGTCAAGCTGCTCGAATATGCAGGGGAAATCGCCGAGGGAAATGGCCTGGAAACCAGCGCGTTCTTCACCCTCTATTTCCTTCTCACTGGCTTCCACCTGCTGCATGTCGGCCTTGGCATCGTGATTCTGGCCGTCGTTTCCCGGAGTGCCGAAGCGTCTAGCGTGGAGACGGGAGCCGTCTTCTGGCACATGGTCGATGTGCTCTGGGTCGTCATGTTCCCGATCATCTATCTGGTGCAGCCGTGATTCCGGATCGTCTCGACATCACCTGGATTGCGCTGATTGGTCTGGCGCTCGCGACCGTTGTTGTCCCACCATTTGTGCCGCGTCCGTTGCTCGGCAATGCCCTGCTGCTGGCATTCGCTGCCCTCAAGGGTCGCCGCATCGTGCTCGATTTCCTCGATCTTCGCTCTGCGCCCGCGCTCTGGCGCGGCCTCGTCAGCGCATGGATCGTCATCGTGCTGCTGCTTGCCTGGCTCGGATCCGCGGTCGTCACCCTGATCTGACCCGCTCATTGCGCCCTGACAAAGAACGGGGCGGCCGTATCGGCAATAAATCGCAGCATCGCTTCCTGCAGGAATCAACCGGAAAGGATCGGCAATGGCTGAACGCCTGACCAAATCGGCCGCTCGAAACGTCTTCTACGGCGGCTCGGCCTTTTTCTTCGCCATCTTCATAGGGCTGACGGCGCACAGCCACTATTACATGAACACGACTTCGACTGACGCGAAGACGCTGACCTCGTCAGTCGCCCGGGGCAAGCATGTCTGGGAGAAGCACTCCTGCATCAACTGCCACACGCTGCTGGGCGAGGGCGCGTATTTCGCACCCGAGGTCGGCAACGTCTGGGATCGCTGGGGCGGCAACGAGGATCCGGCCGGCGCGCGCGAGACGCTGAAGGCCTGGATGCAGGCACAACCTTCTGGTGCGCCGGGCCGGCGCCAGATGCCGCAGTTCAACCTCTCCGACCAGGAGCTCAACGATCTCGCCGACTTCCTGCAATGGACCTCGACGATCAAGCGCCAGGAATGGCCGCCGAACAAGGCCGGTTGAGCGCATCGCTTCCGCAATTCCTCAAGACAGAGAGCCTGAGATGAAATATCAGACACAGAAAGTCGCGATGCTGTATTTCTACGGCGCGCTGATCCTGTTCCTCGCGCAGGTCCTGTTCGGCCTGGTCGCCGGAACGATCTACGTCCTACCCAACACGCTGTCGGCGCTCCTGCCGTTCAACATCGTCAGGATGATCCACACCAACGCGCTGATCGTGTGGTCGCTGATCGGCTTCATGGGCGCAACCTACTTCCTGCTTCCGGAAGAGACCGAGACCGAGCTGTACAGCCCGCTGCTGGCAAAGATCCAGTTCTGGATGTTCTTCGGCGCAGCGGGTGTGGCCGTCGTCGGCTATCTCTTCCACTACCATGAGGGCCGCGAGTTCCTCGAGCAGCCCTTCATCATCAAGGTCGGCATCGTCGTCGTCTGCCTGATGTTCCTGTTCAACGTGACGATGACGGCGCTGAAAGGTCGCAAGACCACGGTCACCAACATCCTGCTGTTCGGGCTGTGGGGCGTTGCGATCTTCTTCCTGTTCGCCTTCTACAATCCAATCAATCTGGCGGTCGACAAGATGTACTGGTGGTACGTCGTCCATCTCTGGGTTGAGGGCGTCTGGGAGCTGATCATGGCCTCCATTCTCGCCTATCTGATGATCAAGCTCAACGGCATCGACCGCGAGGTGGTCGAGAAGTGGCTCTACGTCATCATCGGCCTTGCGCTGTTCTCGGGCATCCTCGGCACCGGCCACCATTTCTACTGGATCGGCGCGCCCGGCTACTGGCAGTGGATCGGTTCGCTGTTCTCCACGCTGGAAGTCGCTCCCTTCTTCACCATGGTGATCTTCACGGTGCAGATGACCTGGAAGGCCGGCCGCAAGCATCCGAACCGCGCTGCGCTGTTGTGGTCGGTCGGCTGCTCCGTGATGGCGTTCCTGGGAGCCGGCGTCTGGGGCTTCCTGCATACGCTGTCCTCGGTGAACTACTACACACACGGCACCCAGGTCACCGCTGCGCACGGCCATCTCGCCTTCTTCGGCGCCTATGTGATGCTGAACCTGTCAGTGATGGCCTACGCGATCCCGCAGCTGAAGGGACGTGCGCCCTACAATCAGTGGCTCTCGATGGCGAGCTTCTGGATCATGTGCACGGCGATGATGGTGATGACCTTCGCGTTGACCTTCGCTGGCGTGGTCCAGGTTCACCTCCAGCGCGTGCTCGGCCAGGGCTACATGGACGTGCAGGACCAGCTCGCGATGTTCTACTGGGTCCGGCTCGGCTCCGGCGTGTTCGTGGCGATCTCCGCGCTGATGTTCGTCTGGGCGGTGCTGGTGCCCGGCCGCGAGAAGCAGGCGACGATTTCTGCAGCACTGCAGCCCGCCGAGTAAATGCAGACGGCGGCCGCGGTTCGCCGCGGCCGCAAGCTTCCTGGAAATTCCGGAGAGATTATCATGAAACCCGCTCTTCACACCGTGACCTCCGCGTCAGCGTTTCCGGCCTATGTTCCATCCGGAAACGAATGCGAGCTGTTCGACCACGCTTGGCGGCGCCGGCTACCGGTGCTGCTCAAGGGCCCGACCGGCTGCGGCAAGACACGTTTCGTCGCGCATATGGCGGCGCGACTAGGCCTGCCGCTTCACACCGTCGCCTGTCACGACGATCTCACCGCAGCCGATCTCACCGGCCGCTATCTGCTCCGCGGCGGCGACACCGTGTGGACCGATGGCCCGTTGACGCGTGCGGTTCGCGAGGGTGGCATCTGCTATCTCGACGAGGTGGTGGAAGCGCGCAAGGATGTCACCGTGGTGCTCCATCCCCTGACAGACGACCGCCGCATCCTGCCGCTGGAGCGCACCGGTGAGGAACTGGCGGCGCCAAACAGCTTCATGCTCGTCGTCTCCTATAATCCTGGCTACCAGACGCTGCTCAAGGCGCTGAAGCCGTCGACGCGGCAGCGCTTCGTCGCCATCGAATTCGGCTTTCTGCCGCCCGAGCAGGAGATCGCCGTCGTGTCCGCCGAAAGCGGACTGTCGCCGGAGCGTGTGCGGCCGCTGGTCGGGCTGGCTGGTCGGCTGCGCGCGCTGAGGGGACACGATCTGGAGGAGGGCGTCTCGACCCGGCTCGTGGTCTATTGCGCGAGCCTGATCGGCGCGGGCACGCCGATTGCCGAGGCGGTGCTCGCCGGCATGATCGAGCCGCTTACTGACGATGCCGAAGTCAAGGCCGCGCTGCTGGACGTCGCGCGTGCCGTGATCGGGTGAGGTCCTGCCATGCTTGACTTCCTCGAACTGGAGGAGACGGTCGGCCGCGCCTGGCACCGAATGGTCGGCGGCACCGCGAGCTATCCGGTTCACGACGATCACGCCGTTACGCTCGGCGAGGTGAAGAGCCGGCTCGCGGTGATGTTCCGTGCGCTCGGCGGCGAAACCGGTGTGCAGATCGCGAGCGCAGGCGCTCGACATTCCACCCACCGGCTCGGCTGGCGCCAGCGCATCGGTCTCGGCGACGAGCGCCTCGAGCAGCCGGGCCGCGACGCTGCGGCCATCTTCCTTCCAGGCCGCATCGCGATCTTCGCCGACCGTGCGCTGAATGCATCGCTCTATCGCTGGCTTGCAGTCTGGTTCGCGGCTGCACCTGTCGAGACGATCGCGGAGGGCGATCCGCTGCGACGGGATCTCCTGGTGTTGCGCCGGGCGAGCGAGACTGCGGTCTGGGTGCTGACGCAATTCCCGGGGCTGGTCGCCGACTACGCGCAACTCGCCGCGGCCACTGCCGAGGCCCGGCCTCGTCGTCCCTTGCCGCGCATCGAGCAGGAGATTGAGCAGATCGTCCTGGCCTTGCTCGGGGCCGGAAAGGCGCCCGCAGGCAAGCTGTGGCCGGCGATGATGGGGACGGGTCTGCTGCCGGACAAGGCGCCGCCGGGCTATCGCTCGATCCTACCGTGTCCGCTGTGGGGCGACTGCTGGACGCGCGAGCTCTCGCCCGCGCATGTCGGAGAGGACGAGTGTGCACCGGGCGCGGAGGCCGTAGCGAAGGATGATCGCAAGCGCTTCGCCGCCCGCGAACGCGAGGATAATGCCGACCGCCGCGATCCCTTCGTGCTCAATCGTTTCGAGAAGATCCTCGCGATGGCCGAGATGGTCAATGTCGACCGCCCCGCTGATGACAGCGAGGACGAGGATGCGCAGAAGGCAGCCGACGATCTCGAGGAGATCACGCTCAGCCGCCGCAGCGGCAAGCCGGCGACCCGGCTCAAATTCGATCTCGACCTTCCGCCCGAGGCGCTCGATGCCTCTGCGCTGAATGCGGATCTCACCTATCCCGAATGGGACTACCGCAGCGGCTCCTATCTGCTCAATCATTGCCGCGTGCTCGCGGGTGCGGCTTCCGAAACCGGCGAGAGCTGGGCGCCTGATGACGCTATGCGCCGGCACGTTCGCCAGGTGCGCCGCCGATTCGAGGTGTTGCGTCCACGTCATGAATTGATGCGTGCGCAGGCCGACGGGCATGACCTCGACCTCGACGCGCTCGTCCGAGCGCGCTGCGATCTTCGTGCCGGCAGCAGCGCTGGTCTCGATCGCATTCACGTCGCGATGCGCCCGCAAGGGCACGACCTCGCAGTCACGCTGCTGGTCGACGTCTCGCTCTCCACTGACGCCTGGGTCGATGGCCATCGCGTGCTCGATGTCGAGAAGGAGGCGCTGCTCGTGCTCGCGCATGGGCTGTCGGCCTGCGGCGATCACCACAGCATCCTGACCTTCACGTCGCGCCGACGGTCCTGGGTGCGGCTCGAAACCGTCAAGGCCTTCGGCGAGCCGATGAGTGGTGCGGTGGAGCGCCGCATCGGCGCACTCAAGCCCGGCTATTACACCCGGATCGGCGCCGCGGTGCGCCACGCCGCAGCCGAGCTCGCGCGCCAGCCGCAGCGCAAGAAGCTGCTGCTCGTGCTCACCGACGGCAAGCCGAACGATGTTGATCATTATGAAGGCCGCTTCGCAGTCGAGGACACCCGCAAATCCGTGCAGGAGGCGCGCCGGCTCGGCATCGCCGCCTTCGGTGTGACCGTGGATGCGACGGCGCAATCCTATTTTCCCACCCTGTTCGGCCGCGGCGGCTACGCCATCGTCGGCAACATCAAGCGGCTGCCGGCGGCTTTGCCGGCGATCTACCGGCAGCTGGTTCATTGAACGAGCAGCGCAAAACCCGTGCGGCCTTGTTCGGAGTGAGCTATTGCTCATGACATGGGTATATGATCGAATGGCCGAATGGATTACGGCCGTTCAAAGCCCAACCTCGTCATCTTCGACTGCGACGGCGTGCTGGTCGACAGCGAACTGTTGAGCTGCCGCTGCCTGTCTGAAGTGCTGGGCGAATTCGGCTTCGCGCTCAGCGAGACGCAGGCGCTCGAGCTCTTTCTCGGACGCAGCACCAAGGCGATCGAGCAGCATTATCGCGATCTCGGGCAGATCGTGCCCGATGGCTTCCTGCCGCGGTTGAAGTCGCGCGTGCTCGAGACGTTTGGCGCGTCACTCGACGCAATTCCCGGGGTGAAGGCGGTGGTATCAGAACTGACGGTTCCGTTCTGCGTGGCCTCGTCAAGTGATCTCGATCGCGTCGCGCTCTCTCTCGACGTTACCGGCTTGCGCGCGCATTTCGGCGACCGGATCTACACGGCCCAGATGGTCGAGCACGGCAAGCCCGCACCCGATCTCTTTCTCTACGCGGCCGAGAGAATGGGCGCGCAAGCCGCGCGCACGCTGGTGATCGAGGACAGCGTCAGCGGCGTGCAGGCGGGGAAGGCGGCCGGCATGACCGTCTGGGGATTTGTCGGTGGAGGCCATTACGGCGACCGGGACGGGCAGGCTATATTGTCCGCTGCCGGGGCCGATCGGGTGTTCGGACGCATGAGCGATTTCTGGAAGGGGACGTAAGGCGCGCATGGCCGCCGAGAACGAGAAATCAAGGCTCGACGACGCCGCGCGCGCCGGCTGGCTCTATTTCATTGCCGGCCATACCCAGGACGAGATCGCAAAGATGCTTCAGGTCTCGCGCGCCTCGGCGCAGCGGCTGGTGTCGCTCTGCCTCGCCGAGCGGCTGATCACGTTTCGGCTCGAGCATCCCATTGCGGCCTGCATGGAACTGGCGGCGCGCCTGAAAGAGCGCTTTGATCTCGTCCATTGCGAGGTGGTGCCGGCCGACGCCGTGGCGCCGCAAGCCACCGCGGGCATTGCCGAGCGCTGCGCCAATTTGCTCGATTCCACGCTGCGCTCGGAGACGCCCGTCATTGTCGCGCTCGGCACGGGCCGTGCGGTGCGCGCTGCGGTCGAGCGCGTCACGCCGATCGACCGGCCCAATCATCAGATCGTCTCCCTGGTCGGCAACATCTCCGCCGACGGCTCGGCGAGCTTCTACGACACCGTCGGCCGGCTCGCCGATCGCACCGGCGCGCGGCACTATCCGATGCCGCTGCCGTTCCTGATGTCGTCCGAGGACGAGCGCAACAAGATGGTCCGCATCGAGCCGATCGCCAAGGTGAAGGCGGTCGCGGCCAAGGCGGACTTGCGTCTCGTCGGCATCGGCCAGATGGACCAGAAGGCGCAGGTCCATGTCGACGGCTTCGTCACCCGGGACGAACTGTTCGAGATGATGCGACTGGGCGCCATCGGCGAGATCACCGGCTGGGCCTACGATTCCAAGGGCCGTCTGCTCAAGGCCGGCACCAACAAGCGCCTGACCAGCATCCCGCCGGAAGTCCCGGCCAAGTCCACGACGATCGGCGCTGCAGTTGGTGCTGCAAAGGTCCAGGCAATCGCCGCGGCGCTGAGCGGCGGCCTGATCAATGGCCTGATCACCGACGAGACCACGGCACGGGCGATTTTGGAGCGATAGGCGCAAGTCGGCGCGGCAATGGCGCTCCGCTCCCTCTCCCCGCTTCGCGGGATCTCGTACCACTCCCGCACCGCAGCACTCATAAGTTGCCGAAACGCCGACGCGCCTGCTTGACAAGCGTTGGTCCCAATGTTGAACATACGCCCAACGCGTGGGCATATGCTCAAAGACGCGACTTTAGGGAGGTCACCGTGAAACATGTCCTGGGCGCCGTCTGTGGCGCGTCCGCACTTTTGCTGGCCGTCCCCGCGATGGCCGAAACGACCCTGACCATCGCCACCGTGAACAATGGCGACATGATCCGCATGCAGGGGCTCACGAGCGAATTCACCAAGAAGAATCCCGACATCACCGTGAAATGGGTGACGCTGGAGGAGAACGTGCTGCGCCAGCGCGTCACCACCGATATCGCCACCAAGGGCGGCCAGTTCGACGTCCTCACCATCGGTACCTACGAGGTGCCGATCTGGGCCAAGAAGGGCTGGCTGGTGCCGCTGGCCAACCTCGGCGCCGATTACGACGTCGCCGACCTCCTGCCCAAGATCAAGGACGCGGTCTCCACCGACGGCAAGCTCTACGCGGCGCCGTTCTACGGCGAGAGCTCGATGGTGATGTACCGCACCGATCTGTTCGAGAAGGCCGGCCTCAAGATGCCGGAGAAGCCGGCCTGGGATTTCGTGATCGACGCCGCCAAGAAGCTCACCGACAAGAGCACCGGCACCTACGGCATCTGCCTGCGCGGCAAGGCGGGCTGGGGCGAGAACATGGCCTTCCTGTCGGCCATGGCCAATTCCTACGGCGCGCGCTGGTTCGACGAGAAGTGGCAGCCGCAGTTCAACACGCCGGAATGGAAAACGACGCTCACGACCTACGTCAATCTCATGAAGGAAGCCGGTCCTCCCGGCGCGAGTTCCAACGGCTTCAACGAGAATCTGGCGCTGTTCAATGCCGGCAAATGCGCGATGTGGATCGACGCCACGGTCGCGGCGTCCTTCGTCACCAACCCGAAGGAGTCCAAAGTGGCCGACAAGGTCGGCTTCGCGCTCGCGCCCAATACCGGGCTCGGCAAGAACGCGAACTGGCTGTGGGCCTGGAATCTCGCGATTCCCGCCGGCTCGAAGAAGACGGAGGCGGCCGAGAAGTTCATCGCCTGGGCGACGAGCAAGGACTACACCAAGCTCGTGGCGTCGAAGGAGGGCTGGGCCAACGTGCCGCCGGGCACGCGCACCTCGCTCTACAACAACGAGGACTATCTGAAGGTCGCTCCCTTCGCCAAGCTGACGCTGGCCTCGATCGATGCGGCCGATCCGAACAAGCCGACGGTGAAGCCGGTGCCTTATGTCGGCGTGCAATATGCCGCGATCCCCGAATTCCAGGGCATCGGCACCCAGGTGGGTCAGCAATTCTCCGCGGCGCTCGCGGGATCGATGACCGTCGACGCAGCGCTGACGGCGGCGCAATCGGCCACCGAGCGCGAGATGAAGCGCGCCGGCTACATCAAGTGAATCCGGGCTCTTCCTCCTGAGCTCAGACTCGCGGCCATCCGCCATTCCGGATGGATGGCCGCCTTTTCCCAAGGTTTCATTTTGACGCGTTTTCTTCCCGCGAACCGGTCTCCACTTCGCTCGAAAACGCTCTGAAGGAGAAGTCAGGGATGGCAACCCGGCAGACGCAGCTTCTTGCGCGCTCGCTCCTGACGCCGGCCGTCGGGCTGCTCTTCATCTGGATGATCGTCCCGCTCGCACTGACGATCTATTTCTCGACGCTGCATTACAGCCTGCTCGATCCCGGTTCGGAATCCTTCGTCGGCCTGGAAAATTTCCGCTACTTCCTCACCGATCCCGCCTTCCTCGCTTCGCTCCAAAATACCCTGGTGCTGGTCGGCTCGGTGCTGGCGCTCACTATCCTGCTCGGCATTCCCTTGGCGCTGCTGATGGACCAGCCGGTGATCGGACGCAATTTCGTCCGGCTGATGGTGATCGCGCCGTTCTTCGTGATGCCCACGGTGAGCGCGCTGGTCTGGAAGAACCTGCTGATGCATCCGGTGTCCGGCCTGTTCGCCTGGCTCGCTTCGCTGTTCGGCCTGACGCCGATCGACTGGTTCAACGACGTGCCGCTGCTCGCGGTCATCCTGATCGTGACTTGGCAATGGCTGCCGTTCGCAACCTTGATCCTACTCACCGCGCTGCAATCGCTCGACGAGGAGCAGAAGGAAGCCGCCGAGATGGATGGCGCCAGCGCGGTCTCGACCTTCATCTACATCACGCTCCCGCACCTTGCGCGTCCGATCACCGTGGTGATCCTGATCGAGACCATCTTCCTGCTCACGGTGTTCGCCGAGATCTTCGTCACCACCGGGGGAGGACCGGGCCTGCAGACCACCAACATCGCCTTCCTGATCTATGCGCAGGCACTGATCCAGTTCGACGTCGGCAGCGCCTCCGCAGGCGGCCTCGTTGCCGTCGTGATCGCCAATATCGTCGCCTTCTTCCTGGTCCGCATCGTCGGCCGCAATTTGGAGGCCTGACATGGCACGGATGGCGACGACGCGGCGGGTGGTGGTCTCGACGATAGGGGCTTGGTTCTTCGGCTTCCTGATCTTCTTCCCGATCCTGTGGATGGTGCTGGCGAGCTTCAAGACCGAGCTCGAGGCCTTCGCCGTGCCGCCGTCGTTCCTGTTCTTCCACTGGACCACGGAGAACTACGCAACCGTGCAGGAGCGCAGCGACTATCTGCACCACGCGATGAATTCGATCATCATCGCCGGCGGCTCGACGCTGATTGCGCTCCTGATCGCCATTCCCGCAGCCTGGTCGATGGCGTTCTCGCCGACCAAACGCACCAAAGACATCCTGCTCTGGATGCTCTCGACCAAGATGATGCCGCCGGTCGGCGTGCTGGTGCCGATCTATTTGATCTACAAATCCTTCGGCCTGCTCGATTCCCGCATCGGCCTCGTCTTCATCCTGTGCCTCGGAAACTTGCCGATCGTGATCTGGATGCTGTTCACCTATTTCAAGGAGATCCCGCGCGACATCCTGGAGGCTGCGCGCATGGACGGCGCCACCATCGGTCGCGAGCTCGTCTATGTCCTGACGCCGATGGCGATCCCGGGACTTGCATCCACGATGCTGCTCAATTTGATCCTGGCATGGAACGAGGCGTTCTGGACGCTCAACCTGTCGACCTCGAACGCCGCGCCGCTCACCACGTTCATCGCGTCCTATTCGAGCCCGGAAGGGCTGTTCTGGGCAAAGCTGTCGGCGGCCTCGACGCTGGCGATCGCGCCCATTCTCGTCCTCGGTTGGTTCAGCCAGAAGCAGCTCGTGCGCGGGCTCACCTTCGGCGCGGTGAAGTAGGGGGCTGCCGGATCATGGGTCACATCACACTTCAGGGCGTGCAAAAGTCCTTCGGTCCCGTGCACATCATCAAGGGCGCCGACCTCGACATCGCCGACGGCTCCTTCGTGGTGTTCGTCGGCCCCTCCGGCTGCGGCAAGACCACACTGCTGCGGCTGATCGCCGGGCTCGAAGACGTCTCGGGCGGCAATATCCTGATCGACGGAAAGAACGTCGTCGACACGCCGCCGGCCAAGCGCGGGCTGTCGATGGTGTTCCAGTCTTACGCGCTGTATCCACACATGAGCGTGCGCGGCAATATCGGCTTCGGCCTGAAGATGGCGGGCCTTGCCAAGGACGAGATCAATCGCAAGGTCGAAGCGGCCGCCGCGACGCTCAACCTTACGCCGTATCTCGATCGTAAGCCGCGCGAGCTTTCCGGCGGTCAGCGCCAGCGGGTCGCGATCGGGCGCGCCATCGTGCGCGAGCCGAAGGCGTTCCTGTTCGATGAGCCGCTCTCGAATCTCGATGCGGCGCTGCGCGTGCAGATGCGCATCGAGGTGACGCGGCTGCAGAAGCAGCTCGGCACCACCGCGATCTACGTCACCCACGACCAGGTCGAAGCCATGACCATGGCCGACAAGATCGTCGTGCTCAATGCCGGCAAGATCGAGCAATATGGCTCGCCGCTCGAGCTCTACGAACGGCCCGCAAACCTGTTCGTCGCCGGCTTCATCGGCTCGCCCAGGATGAATTTCGTCACTGGCGAGCCCGCCTTGCAGAAAGGAGCCGCGACGATCGGCGTGCGGCCGGAGCATCTCAAGATCGAGCGCGACGGCGGCGGTGGCTGGCCCGGGACCATCGCGGTGGCCGAGCATCTCGGCAGCGATACGTTCCTCTACGTCGATGCCGGAGCGCTCGGCATGCTGACGGCGCGCTATATCGGCGAATTGAGCCTGCATGCCGGCGACCGCGTGTCGCTGGCTCCGGACCCCGCGCGCATCCATCGCTTCGACGAAAGCGGCAACGCGCTTCGGGGCTGAACAAGAAACGGCAAGACAACGGAAAGACGGCCATGTATCTGGAAAAATTCAAGCTTGATGGCAAGACCGCGTTCATCACCGGCGGCGGGCAGGGCATTGGGCTCGCCTGCGCCGAGGCGCTGGCTGAGGCCGGAGCCAGGGTCGTCATCGGCGATCGTGACGGCAAGGTTGCGGACAGTGCAAAGGCCAGCCTCAAGGCCCAGGGCTACGACATCGAGACCGCGATCATGGACGTCACCGATACCAAGCGTGTGGCGGAGGTTGCGGGCGAGCTCGTGGCCCGTCACGGCAAGGTCGACATTCTCGTCAACAATGCCGGCATCGCGCGCAGCGAGACCCCGGCCGAGACCGTCACCGACGAGCATTGGCTCAACGTCATCGACGTCAACCTGAACGGCACCTTCTGGTGCTGCCGCGAGTTCGGCAAGCATATGCTGAAGGCTGGAAGCGGCGCCATCGTCAATGTCGGCTCGATGTCGGGCTTCATCGTCAACAAGCCGCAGGAGCAGTGCTTCTACAACGCCTCCAAGGCCGGCGTGCATCATCTGACCAGGTCGCTCGCGGCCGAATGGGGTGCGCGCGGCATCCGCGTCAACGCGGTAGCGCCGACCTATATCGAGACGCCGCTGAACGCCTTCGTGAAGAGCAATCCCAAGATGTACGACGCCTGGATCGGTGGAACCCCCATGGCGCGGATGGGGCAGGTCGAAGAGATCGCCTCCGTCGTGCTGTTTCTCTCGTCGGAGGCCGCGAGCCTGATGACCGGCAGCATCGTGCTGGTGGATGGCGGCTACACTTGCTGGTAGGCTTGCGTCACGATTGACGAAGCGACCGGGAGCGACAATGCCGCGAGCCTATATCGGCGTCGACGTGGGGACCACGAGCGCGCGGGCGGGGGTGTTCGACGAGGTCGGAACGCTGCTCGCGATGGCGCGGCATCCAATCCGGACGTGGCACGAGGCCGGCGACATCGTCGAGCAGTCGTCCCAGGACATCTGGGAGGCCTGCGCGATATCGGTACGCGCGGCCATGACGGAATCCGGCATCGCGCCGGAGAGCGTCGGCGGCATCGGCTTCGATGCCACTTGCTCCCTGGTGGTGCTCGACAAGGCCGGCGAGCCGGTCACCGTCAGTGCCTCCGGCGATCCGCAGCGCAACGTCATCGTCTGGATGGACCATCGCGCCACCGCCGAGGCGCGGCTGATCAACGAGACCGAAGATGCCGTGCTGCGCTATGTCGGCGGCTCGATCTCGCCCGAAATGGAGATGCCGAAGCTGTTGTGGCTGAAGCGGCATCTTCGCGGCAGTTTCGACGCTGCCGGTCATTTCTTCGATCTGGCGGATTATTTGACCTGGCGCGCGACCGGCTCGCTCCAGCGCTCGACCTGCACCGTCACCTGCAAATGGAACTATCTCGCGCATGATGACAGCTGGAGTGCACCATTCTTCAAGCGCATCGGGCTGGCGGATTTCGTCAGCGAGGCGTATGCCCGGATCGGCACCGAGATCGTCGCCCCGGGCACGCGGCTCGGTGCGGGTCTCACTCGCTCGGCAGCGGACGAGCTCGGCCTGTCACCGGCCACGCCGGTCGGCGCCTCCCTGATCGACGCCCATGCCGGCGGCATCGGTGCGATCGGCGGACGCGACGGATCGGGGGGCGCGGCGGATGCCTGCGATCGGCTTGCCTACATCATGGGAACGTCGGCCTGCATCATGGCGACGACGAAGCAGCCATGCTTCGTGCCGGGCGTCTGGGGCCCTTATTATTCCGGCATGGTGCCGGACTTCTGGCTCAATGAGGGCGGCCAGTCGGCCGCGGGCGCCGCAATCGACCATCTGCTCAAATCGCATCCTGGACATGCCGAGGCGAGTGCGTCGGCGCGCAACGAGGGGCTCGACCTCATCGACTTCCTCGAGCGCCGCATCATCGCGCGCGCTGGCGATGCCAGCCGCGCCGCGCTGCTCGCCCGCGACGTTCATGTCCTGCCCGAATTCATCGGCAACCGCTCGCCCTACGCCGATCCCGACACGCGCGCGGTGATCGCCGGCCTCGATCTCGATACCGACGTCGCATCAATGGAACGTCTGTTCGTCGCAGGCCTGTGCGGGCTAGCCTACGGCCTTGCCGAGGTGATCGAGGCCTTTGCCGCGCATGGCGTCCGCTCCAGCATCATGATCATGGGCGGCGGCGCAAGCCGCAGCCCCTTGGTGCGGCAGATCATGGCCGATACGACCGGCCTGACGGTCGCGCTGCCGCAGACTAAAGAGCCGGTGCTGCTGGGCGCCGCGATGCTGGGCGCGGTCGCCGGCGGCGCCTATGCCTCGATCGGCGAGACCATGGCGAAAATGTCGGCGCTGGGACGGAAGAGCGAGCCGACCGCGCCCGATATGGCCGCCTTTCACGCCAGCAAGCGCGAGGTCTACAAGCTGCTGCGCGAGGTCGATCGCGGCAGCCGCGCGGCGATGCGCGAAAGCGCGAGAGGTTGAAACGAATGCTGATAACGAGCGGCGATGCGCTGATCGACTTCGTGCCGACGCGAAACGCCGACGGCCGCGACGCGGTGATGCCGGCGGTCGGCGGCTCCTGTCTCAACGTCGCGATCGGCATGGCGCGGCTGGGTGCGCCGACGGGCTTCGTCGGCGGCATCTCGACCGATCTGTTCGGGCGCATGATCGCGGATCACGCCGCGGCCTCCAAGGTCGACCTCAGTCTCGCCACCCGCGGCGATCATCAGACCACGCTCGCCTTCGTCCGCATCGTTGCGGGCGAGTCGCATTATGCCTTCTACGATGCCGAAACCGCGACGCGGGAATGGACCTATCGGCGCGGAACAATTCCGCTCGGCGGGATCGAGGCGCTGCATGTCGGCTCCACCACGCTGGTCAACGACCGGGGCGCGGCGGAGACGACGGCGCTGATCGCGGATGCACGGGCGTCATCGACGATCTCCTTCGATCCGAATTGTCGCCCCAACCTCGTCAAGGATAAGCCGGCCTATCTCGCGCGCATGGCCGCGTTTGCCGCGACGGCCGATCTCATCAAGATGTCTGACGTCGATTTTACCTATCTGTTCGGCGACGAGCCATATCAGCAGCGGGCGACTAGGCTGCTCGGGCAGGGCGCGAGCCTCGTCGTCATCACCCGCGGCAACGATGGCGCGATGGCCTGGCACGCTGGAGCAGGGCAGATCGAGGTCGCCTCGCCCAAGGTCGAGGTGGCCGACACGATCGGGGCCGGCGACAGCTTTCAGGCCGCGCTGTTGTACGCCCTGCACAAGCAGGGTCGCATCGCCCGGCAAGCCCTGAAGGACATCGGTGCCGACGAACTCCGTCGCGCGCTGTCCTTCGCCGCCAATTGCGCCGGCCTCACATGCACTCGTCCGGGCGCCGATCCGCCCTGGAGCTATGAGGTGACTTGGAGCTTGTAGCGCGGCCTCACATCCGCGCGACGGCCTTCTCGGCGCATTTCAGGAAGGTCCCGATCAGCGGGCTCTGCGAGTCCCGCCGCCAGCAGACGGCGATGTCGAGGGAGTCGGTGACGTCACGTAGAGGCCTGAACACGACGCCGCGTGGTGCGCCGAGCTGCGCGCAGGCCGGCAGGATGGCGAGGCCCTCGCCGGCCAGAACCAGGCTCATCGCCGAATGCACGGTCTCCACCCTGCTGGCGATCGGCATCACGACCTGGTGCCGACGCAACAAGGGGACGACTGCGGAGGAGGCGGGCCCATGGTCCGGATGCGGGAGCGCGATCAGTGGACGGCCCTGCAGCCGGGCCATTGGCACGGAGCTCAGACGGGCGAGTGGGGAGCGGATCGGCATGGCCAGCATGAAAGGCTGCGAACCGATCCGTGCCACCTGGATTTCGGGATGGTTGATTGCGGGCATGCACAGCGCGACCGTGACGCTGCGATCGAGCACCCGAGCCTCCCGCGTCGAGGCGCTGAGCTCGGCGAAGCCGAGGTCGACGCCGGGAACCGCGCGGCGCAGCTCGGGGATCAGCCGCGGCAGCATCGCATTCGCCAGCACGAACATGTAACCCACCGATAGCCGGCCGCGCCGCCCCGAAGCAACGGCGCGCGCAGCCTCGGCGCCGTCGGCCGCAAGGGCGAGCGCTTCGCTTGCGCGCGCCAGCAGCGCCTGACCCGCCTCCGTCAGATCGATGCCGCGAGTCCCGCGGAGGAAGAGCGGCGCGCCGATCTCTGCTTCGAGCTTGCGGATCTGAACCGAAAGCGGCGGCTGCGCCATCCGGAGCCGCTCGGCGGCTTTGCCGATGCTGCGCGCCTCGGCGACGGCGACGAAATAGCGGAGCCGGCGAAGATCCATTGGCATACCGTGAATGTATGGGTTAGCGCCCAAAATCGTATTGGACGGGAGGGTAACAGAACTGTCATTCTCGCTGCCGATGCAATGCTTGGGCCACCAACGGCCTCCCCTCGGAGCGCGATTGACGATGAACGGCGATCCCTGTCTCTTGTCCGCAACCGAGCTGCGCGGCCTCATCGCCGGAAAGCGGATTTCGCCAGTCGAGATCGTTCGTGCCGTGCTCGCGCGGGCGGAGGCACTCCAGCCCGAGCTGAACTGCTTTATCACGCTGTGCGGTGACCAGGCGATCGCGGCGGCGCGCGAAGCCGAGCGCAAAATGATGGCCGGCGAGCCGCTCGGCCTGCTGCACGGCATCCCCGTCACCGTCAAGGACATCGTCAACACAAAGGGCGTCAAGACCACTTTCGGCGCGGTTCCCTACAAGGACAATGTGCCGAACGAGGATACCGTGGCGGTGGCGCGGCTGCGCAGCGAGGGCGCGATCCTGATCGGCAAGACCACGACGCCGGAGTTCGGCAGCAAGTGCCTGACGGACTCGCCCTTGTTCGGCCGCACCCGCAACGCGTGGAGTGCGGAACGTTCCTCCGGCGGCTCCAGCGGCGGTGCGGCGGTGGCCGTTGCGAGCGGCATCGCGCCGCTTGCGATCGCGACCGACGGTGGCGGCTCCACGCGAATTCCCGCCGCCTGCAACGGCGTGGTGGGCTTGAAGCAGAGCAACGGCGTGATCCCGCACAGCCAGGCGATGGACGCGTTCGGCAACCAGACCTATGTCACCCCGACCACGCGCACCGTCGCCGACACCGCGCTGATGATGCAGGCGATGGCCGGCGAGGATGCCTGCGATCCCTGGTCCATTGGCGTCCCCGTGCCCGACTTCATCGGCACCGCCGCCCCGCGCGGCGATCTGCGCGGGCAGAAGATCCTGCACTGCCTGACCCCGCCCGGCCGTCCGGTGTCCGCCGACGTCGCAACCAGCTTCAAGGCGAGCCTCGACCTTCTGGCGGGGCTCGGTGCCGAGCTCGAGGAATTCTCCGGCGACGGGTTTGACATCGAGCCGATCTGGCGCGCCATCAACCACACCGTCTGGCGCACGCGCTTTGCGAAGCTCGCGACCGAGCACAGGGACGAGCTGAGCGAGGCATTTCTCAAGCAGCTTGCGCTCGCGACCGAGGTCAGCGGCATCGACTATCAGGAGGCGATGTTCGCGCGCACCGCGCTGTTCCGCCGGGTGCAATCGCTGCTTGCGCGCGGGCACCTGCTGGCGATGCCGACCCTGACGCGCACCGCGCTGCCGATCGGGCAGGATTTGTTCGGCCGAATCGAGATCGACGGCGAGCATTTCGACAGCGTCCGGCCGCATTGGTTCCCCTGGACCATGCCGTTCAATATGACCGGCCATCCCGCCGTCAGCCTGCCCTGCGGCTTCGGCCGCGACGGCCTGCCGATCGGGCTGCAGCTCGTCGGCCGTTTCCGCGGCGACGCCGAATTGCTGCGCGTGAGCGCGCTGTTCGAGACGTCGAGTGACCTTCTGTCCCGTCGGCCGGCTTGAGGAGACGGACATGCTGCAAAGAGCTTGCCTCCGCCGTCCAGACATGTTGATCGTGCCGCGGGTGAGCCCTGAAGCCGAGCACGCATGAGCGTCTTTGTCCTCCGACGTCTGTTGACCTTGCTGGCGACGCTGGTCGGTGCATCGCTGATCATCTTCCTGGTGCTCGATGCGCTCCCCGGCAACGCCGCGCAGATGCTGATGGGCGCCGACGCCTCGCCGGACGCGGTCCGCGCGCTCACCGTCAAGCTCGGGCTCGACCAACCGCTGGCGGTTCGCTACCTGCAATGGATCAAGGGACTGCTGTCCGGTGACCTCGGCAACTCCTATGTCTACGGCACGCCGGTCGCGAGCCTGATCGCGGAGCGGCTGGTGTTGACCGTTCCGCTCGCGATCATGGCCATGACCGTCACGGTGACGCTGGCGCTCTCCGCCGGCATCTACACCGCCGCCAACCACAACAAGCTCGGCGACGTCGGCGTGATGTCGCTGACGCAGGTCGGCATCGCGCTGCCGAACTTCTGGTTCGCGATCCTCCTGGTGCTGTTGTTCTCGGTGCGGCTGCAATGGCTCTCGGCTGGCGGCTTTGCCGGCTGGGAGGACGGCATCTGGCTGGGCGTCAAGTCACTGCTGCTGCCGGCAATCTCGCTCGCGGTGGTGCAGGCTGCGATCCTCGCGCGCGTCACGCGCTCAGCCGTGCTGGAGGTGCTGCGCGAGGACTTCGTCCGCACCGCGCGCGCAAAAGGGCTCGGCAAGCGCGAGGTGCTGTGGCGCCACGTGCTGCGCAACGCCATGATCCCCGTGATGACGGTGATGGGGCTGCAATTCGCCAATCTGCTCGCCGGCACCATCGTGATCGAGAACGTGTTCTACCTGCCGGGCCTCGGGCGGCTGATCTTCCAGTCGATCGCCAACCGCGACCTGATCGTGGTGCGCAACTGCGTGATGCTGCTGGCGACCATGGTGGTCATCGTCAATTTCGTCGTCGACGTGCTCTACGCCTTCATCGATCCCCGCATCAAGGTCCACGATCTGTGAGCGCGCCCATGACCATCGACGCGCCGCTCGCGACGCGGCCGCTGCCGGGCCGAACGTTCTGGCGTCGCGCGCTGCGCCATCGAAGCTTCGTGCTCGGCGCCACGCTGAGCCTGCTGGTGCTTGCCTCGGCGCTGCTGTCGCTGGTGTGGACGCCCTGGTCGCCCTATGAGATCGACATTGCCTCGAAGCTGCGGCCGCCGTCGGCCGCACACTGGCTCGGCACCGATTCCTTCGGCCGCGACATTGTCTCGCTGCTGTTCGCCGGCGCGCGTTCGACCATCATGGTCGGCATCATCGCGGTGAGCATCGGCCTCACCTTCGGCGTCTGCCTCGGTCTGATCGCCTCGGCGAGGCGCGGCTGGACCGAAGAGATCATCATGCGCTTCGCCGATTTCAGCTTCGCCTTTCCGGCCGTGCTGTCGGCGATCATGCTCGCCGCGGTGGCCGGGCCGGGCATGGTGACCTCGATCGTCGCGATCGGGATCTTCCAGATCCCGACCTTGACCCGGCTGACGCGCGGTTCGGCCAACGCGATCTGGGCACGCGAATTCGTGCTGGCCGCGCGCGCGGCGGGCAAGGGGCGCTTCCGCATCACGATCGAGCATGTGCTACCGAATATCCTGTCGATCCTGATCGTGCAGGTCACCATCCAGTTCGCGCTCGCCATTCTCGCCGAAGCCGCGCTGTCCTATCTCGGTCTCGGTACGCAGCCGCCGCAGCCGTCCTGGGGACGGATGCTGAACGATGCGCAGACACTGCTGTTCCAGTCGCCGATGCTCGCAGTCTATCCGGGTGTCGCAATCGCCATTGCCGTGCTCGGCCTCAATCTCCTTGGTGACGGATTGCGCGATTTGCTCGATCCCAGACTGGCGCGGGAGCGGTGACGATGGCTCATTACGCAACGGCGCCGTTGATCGAGGTCGCCAATCTCGGCGTCCGCCTCAACACCAGCCGCGGGCCGGCGCAGGCCGTGCGCGGCGTCAGCTTTGCGCTCAAGCGCGGCGAGACGCTTGGTCTCGTCGGCGAATCCGGTTGCGGCAAGTCAGTGACGGCCTTGTCGCTGATGGGCCTGCTGCCTGATAGTGCGGTCGTCAGCGGCAGCATCAAGCTGGATGGCGACGAGCTCGTCGGGCTCTCCGATGCCGATTATTGCCGCCTGCGAGGCAACCGCATCAGCATGATCTTCCAGGAGCCGATGACCGCGCTCAACCCGATGCACACGATCGGCAACCAGGTCGCCGAGCCGCTGCGGCGTCACAAGAAATATTCGGCCTCGCAGGCGCGGCGTGAGACCATCGCCTTGCTCGACTGCGTCGGGCTGCCGGACCCGGCACGGCGGGTCGATGCCTATCCGCACCAGTTCTCGGGCGGCCAGCGCCAGCGCATCACCATCGCGATGGCGCTCGCCTGCGAGCCGGATCTGTTGATCGCCGACGAGCCGACCACCGCGCTGGACGTCACCATTCAGGGCCAGATCCTCGACCTCATCGCCGATCTCGTCGAGGAGCGCGGCATGTCGATGATCCTGATCTCGCACGATCTCGGCGTCATCGCCGAGAACGTGCAGCGCATGATGGTGATGTATGGCGGCACCGTCGTCGAGAGCGGCCCGACCGACGAGGTGTTCCGCCGCATGGGGCATCCCTATACGCAGGGCCTGTTCCGCGCCCGGCCCAAGCTCGGCGCGCGCAAGGGGACGCGGCTGAAGACGATCTCGGGCACGGTGCCGGAGCTGGCCGATCTGCCGACCGGCTGCACCTTCTCCGATCGCTGTCCGCTCGTGATCGACCAGTGCCGCGCCGCGCTGCCGCCGATGGTGGATGTCGGCCCCGGCCACTTCGTTCGCTGCATCAGAACGGACGTGTCGATGGCCGAACGCGTCGGAGCGCTGACCGCATGACCGCCGCTGCAGAGCCGCTTCTCGACGTGAAGGATCTGGTGCAGCGTTACACGCTGCCGCGCGAAAGTCTGTTCCGTCCGCCGGGGCAGGTGCGAGCCCTCAATGGCGTGAGCGTGCAGGTCCAGGCCGGCAAGAGCCTCGGCGTCGTCGGCGAGTCCGGCTCGGGCAAGTCGACCTTCGCGCGGGTCGTGATGGCGCTGGAGCGGCCGACGTCGGGCCAGGTCGCGCTGCTCGGCCGCGACCTCAACCGCATATCTGCCGACGAGCTGCGGCGTGCGCGCCGCGATTTCCAGATGGTGTTTCAGGATCCTTACGGCTCGCTCGATCCGCGCCAGACCATCGCCCGCATCGTCGCCGAGCCGCTGACCGTGCTCGAGGGCGCCGACCGCACCACGTTCCGCGACCGCGTCGCTGCGGTGCTGCGCCAGGTCGGCTTGCGCGATGCGGACATGGAGAAATATCCGCACGAATTCTCCGGCGGCCAGCGCCAGCGCATCGCCATTGCACGCGCGTTCATCACGCAGCCCAAGCTGATCGTCGCCGACGAGCCGGTCTCCGCACTGGATGTCTCCGTGCAGGCGCAGGTTTTGAACCTGATGCAGGATCTCCAGGAGCAGTTCGGCCTCAGCTACATCCTGATCAGCCATGACCTCGCCGTCGTCGACTATCTCTGCGACGAGGTCGCGGTGATGTATCTCGGCCAGATCGTCGAGCAGGGGCGGCCGGAGGATCTGTTCGAGCGCTGCGCCCATCCCTATACGCGCGCGCTGCTGGATGCCGTGCCG
>NZ_JXJM01000001.1:4175352-4178730 GCF_001593325.1 Bradyrhizobium sp. DOA1 | reverse complement strand
CCCCTATGTCTCGCGTTGCGCCCTTGCCGACCAGCATTGCCGCGAGGTCCCGCCTGAGTTACGCAAGGTGGGCGAGGGGCACTTTGCCGCCTGCCACAAGTCGGAAGCCGTGATGGCGTTGCCGCAAGCGGCCATGGAAGGTTAGTGTCTGGGGCAGGATTGGCGTAGGCTAGAGATCAGAGATGGCCGGGGAGTTGCGCATGTTCAGGAAATTATCGATCGTCGCCTTTGCTGCCGCGCTGGTCGCGGCGCCTCTGCCGGTGCTGGCGCAGAGCAAGAAGGACAGCGTCGTGATGGCGATGGCGCTGGAGCCGCCGGGACTCGATCCGACCAATGCCGCCGCTGCCGCGATCGCCGAGGTCACGCTCTACAACATCTACGAGACGCTGACCAAGATCAACGAGGATGGCTCGGTCTCGCCGCTGCTCGCTGAAAGCTGGACTGCCTCGCCCGATTTGAAGACCTACACGTTCAAGCTGCGCAAGGGCGTCAAATTCCACAATGGCGAGGCGTTCAACTCCGCCGCGGTGAAGTTCTCGTTCGAGCGCAACGCCGCGCCGACCAGCACCAACAAGGACAAGAGCCTGTACCAGGCCTTCGAGAAGGTCGAGGCGCCCGACGCCGACACCATCGTGATCACCATGAAATATGGCGAGCCGAACCTGCCGTTCCTGCTCGGGCAGGCGGGCGGCTCGATCGTCGAGCCGAAGAGCGCGGCGACGAACATCACGCAGCCGGTCGGTACCGGGCCTTATCAGCTCGGCGCCTGGGCCAAGGGCTCGTCGATCACGCTGACCAAATGGGCCGACTACCGCAACGCCGCCGCGATCAAGCTTGCGAAGGTGACGATCCGCTTCATCTCCGACCCGGCAGCACAGACCGCCGCGCTGCTCTCCGGTGACGTCGATGCGTTCCCGCGCGTCTCGGCCCAGCGCACCATCGCGCAGTTCAAGGCCGATCCGCGCTTCAACGTCCAGGTCGGCGGCTCCCGCGCCAAGACCATCGTTGCGATCAACCATCGCAAGAAGCCGCTGGACGACGTCCGTGTCCGCCGCGCCATCCTTGCCGCTATCGACCGCAAGGCGATGATCGACGGCGCCGTCGACGGGTTCGGCACGCCGATCGGCAGCTTCTACGTGCCGGGCGCGCTCGGCTATGTCGACACCACCGGCATCAACCCCTACGACCCCGAGAAGGCCAAGAAGCTGCTCGCTGAAGCCGGCGTCACCACGCCGCTCGAATTGTCGCTGAAGCTGCCGCCGCCGTCCTATGCGCGGCAGGGCGGCGAGATCGCCGCGGCCCAGCTCGCCAAGGTCGGCATCGTCGCCAAGATCGAGAACGTCGAATGGGCGCAGTGGCTCTCGCAAGTGTTCGCCGGCAATGGTCCGCACAACTTCGACCTCACCATCATCAGCCATGTCGAGCCGTTCGATCTCGTCAAGATCACCGAGCCGGACTACTATCTCGGCTACAACAACGCGGCGTTCAACGCACTCTACAAGGAGATCGTGTCGACGCCTGACGAGGCCGCCCGCGCCAAGCTGCTCGGCGACGCCCAGCGCATGCTCGCGACCGACGCCGTCTCTGCCTACCTCTATCAGCCGCAGCTCATCACCATCACCAACATAAAGCTGAAGGGCGTCTGGAAGGACGTGCCGCAATACGAGAACGATTTCTCGACCTGGTACTGGGAGTAGGGACGCGGCGGTTGCTGTGTCCTCTCCGCTCGCGGAGAGGGCAGCTCCAAAACAGAAGTGAAAAAACAACCCCATGCACAGTAGCCGGAGCTAGTCATTTCAATGGCTTGCGCAGGGCTCGCTTTGGGCTTGCGCGGCACGCGCTTGTGGGCTCGCATGGCGGAGCCGAAGCGTTGATCCGTCGGGCAAAACACTGGCAGTATAGCATCATCGCGGCTTCATCGTCCGGGACGCCGTCAGGCGAGACACGCCATGGAGAGGCCATCCCGCCGCGATGCTGACATCGCAGCGGCGAGCGCCGAGGCGCCGATCATCCTGAAACTCGATAATGCAGCGATGAGCGACATTGCTCAGGCGCTCCCCAGTGGGCAGGTCGATGCAACGGCGTTGCCCAAGGCCTATGTCGCGCGCATTGAGGCCTATGATCGCGGCGGGCCGGCGCTCAAGTAAGAAAGGGGGCTGAAAGTGCGAGGTGACTTCGTCGTATTTCCCATGTTCCTTGGGACGGTGATCTTCGCGATTATTTCTCTTTGGGTGAACATCAAGTTGGCAAGAGCGAGGGTTGGACGATGGGATTCCAATTCAACGGCTCGATTTGTGATGTCCGTTGGAAACTTTGGAGACAAGCAGGTCGCCATGTGGCGGCAGGTGGGCGGCTATAGTGAGTCGGAGGCATATACGATTATCGGCTATCAGCTCCTGAGTTTGCTGGGCATGCTACTCGGTTTCCTTGTGAGCGTAGTACTCGGCATGTTCATGACCGCCTGACCGTCTATTGGTGCGTGGCGGACCTTTGCTCGGAGGACTGCTGCACAATTTCACGCTGGCGTTCGAACACCTCAGCTAACTCATGGATCGGCGCGTCAATATCGGCAATCATAAATCTGCTTTGGCGAAGATACATCAAACGCATAAGACGAGACATTTCGAGGTGCTCGATAATGCCAGGCGTCAGAATGACCACTTAAAGTCTTTGCGGACGACGTTGCTCCTACATCTGTCACAAAGCAAGCTATCACGTCAGTCCACCGCACCAGCGTTGGCGAGACCCGATGATAGATAAAGCCCTCTGAAGTCAGCGTTAGCTCTGGAAGCCCTTTTGCGCAAAAGCGAATTGCGAGCGAGCTTGGGAGGAGAACGAACACGCCTGCAGTGGCGCTAAACATGTAAATTGCGCGCAGACCGACACTATGTGAGCTTGAAACAGCGGCAAGGCCGAGGACACACGTGAGACCGAGAAGACCAACAAATCTGAAGGCAAATGCAAAGAAGCCCTGCGATCGAATCGACACAGGACCTTTTGCTAGATCAGCCATGAGCCCTGAAGTCACGTCGTTCATGAGGAGATCCTCACGGCTTTGCATCGCTGCCGCGCAGTCCGCCGAATTGTCAGCTTTGCCCCAAGCGGACTTATCGCCTTCGAACAAGGCCCCGCTTCGCTTTCGTCTGCCGAGCCGCACGCTAGCTGTTTCTGATTTCAGCGGCGGTCGCCACGCTGGCTAATTCCAAGCGTTTGCTTCACAGCTATGGCGCCAAGGATCGCAAACAGGCCAAGCCCCATAAGCCCGACGCCGACAGCAGCCCCGAAGCCTAACCTAGTGGACACATCACGCAATTGCAGTGCCCCGTACACGATTAGCCCGCCCGCACAGGCAAGCAGCCATAACAGCTTCAACAATTT
>NZ_JXJM01000001.1:4135022-4174915 GCF_001593325.1 Bradyrhizobium sp. DOA1 | reverse complement strand
CCTCGCCTGAGCACTCCCGAGCCAATCACGCCGAATATTGATCACCAAATAAATGTGCTGCTTGTGGTCACATCTCGATGGAGACGGTGTGGACGATCGCTAGCTCTCCTCGATACAAGTTGGCGTAAGCTATAACTGATACGCCCTGATGGGCTAGGTGGGCGCACCGAAGATAATGAGCGCAGTTGCTGACATGCACCTTACAGATCACGGTTTGGACCTGAGTCACGAACCGAGCAATCAGCCTTGGTTGATTTGGGCGGCTTCAACATCTTTGCGATCAACGCGGGCCGTGTCGCGGTCCGCGAACACCCGCATTCCCATGAAGTTCTCGTCTGGCCTAAGCGGATATTCGCCGACACGCTGTCCGCTTGGGTCGGGATGCGGACTTCGCCCGAAGCTGAACGCAGCCGCGCCGCAGGGACATCGAACGTTTGGAGCCTTCATGCGTTAATCCTCGGATGGCGGCCGGATGCACCCGTGAAGCCGCCGCCACGGAGTTCTATTCTTGCTCAAACTGTACAGATGGCCGTCGGACGACTGGCGGAACATCGGCGCGGAGATGCCCTCAGAGATCATCTGGGCCGATCTCCTGAATGCGACCGACGAGGAGAAGCAATTCGTCGAGCGGCTGCTTGGCATCCGCATTCCCTCCGAAGAGTCTCTCAGCGAGATCGAGGCGTCGAGCCGTCTGATCCACGATCGCGGTACGCTCTACCTCAGCTCGCCGGCGGTGCGGTTGACGGAGGACAGCGAGGCCGAGATCACGCCGGTGGGATTCGTGATCGGCCCTCATGTGCTGGTCACGGTGCGGTTTGCCGAGCTGCCGATCTTCGACGAGATCGGCAAGCGCATCGGCTCCGATGACAGCCTGGAGAACGGCATGTGCGTGTTCACCAGCCTGCTAGAAGCCATGATCGACCGTGGCGCCGACGTGCTGGAGCATCTCGGTGCCAGGGTCGATACGCTCTCGCGGGGTGTTTTTAGGGGCGGGCTCGTCCGCACCCAGCGTCCGGTCCGTTCCAGCCGCAGGATGCGTGAGGCGCTGGAGAACATCGGCGAGCTCGCCGATCGATTGGCCAAGGCGCGCGATGTCCTGCTCGGGGTCGGCCGCGTCGCCTCGTTTGCCGGCGATGTCGGGAGCGAGTGGATCACGGCCGGGTCGAAGACGCGCCTTCATGCCGTGTCGAAGGACGTGGCGTCGCTCAGCGATTACGAGACGCGCCTGTCCGACAAGATCCAGCTGTTGCTCGATGCAGTGCTCGGCTTCATCAACATCCAGCAGAACGAGCTGTTCAAGATCCTGACGATCGTCTCCGTGGTCGGCGTGCCGCCCACGATTTTGGTCGGCTTCTGGGGCATGAACTTCAAGCACATGCCCGAGCTGGACTGGACGTTCGGCTATCCGCTGGCTGGGCTCGCGATCATTGCCAGCGGCGTGCTGCCGCTGATCTGGTTCAAGCGGCGCGGCTGGTTCGACTGAGAGGCGGCTTCGTAGGGTGGGTTAGGCTCGCGGCTGCGCGAAGCGCATCCGCGAGACGTAACCCACCATCTCCTTTTGCGCGATGACCGGAGCGGTGGGTTACGCCTTGCCAACTGCGCTTTGCGCAGCCGCAAGGCTAACCCACCCTACGCATTGTCGTTGCTCGTCAGATCATGCGGCCTTGGCATCGACGCTGCCGATCCAGTCGCGGGCCAGCGTTACGTCGGCTTGCGACAATTGGTGGCCCGCCGGCAGGACTCTGTGGGTCACGCGCGCGCCCGCTTGCGAGAGCACGGCCGCAAGCTTTGCCGAGTTGCTGGCCGGTACGATCGGATCGGCCTGCCCGGACAACAGCAGGACCTGCTTGCCCCCAAGGTTCGCTGTCGGCGGATCCGACAACGGCACCATGGCGCGCAGCAGGATTGCGCCGGCAAGCACGTCCGGCTCCAGCAGCAACAGCGCCGCGGCGATGTTGGCGCCGTTGGAGAAACCGACCGCTACGGGCGCGGCGATGCCATAGCGCTGCCGCGACTCGTCGACGAACTCGCCGAGCTCGCGCGCGCGGCGGCGGACGTCGTCCTCGTCGAACACGCCTTCGGCGAGACGGCGGAAGAAGCGCGGCATGCCGTGCTCGAGCACGCGGCCGCGCGGCGAGAGCAGGGCGGACCCGGATGAGATCATCCGGCCGAGCCCGAGCAGGTCGTTCTCGTCGCCTCCGGTCCCGTGCAGCAGCAGGAGTGGAGGAGAGCCCGCGGTGGTCGCGGGCTCGAAGCGATGGATGAATGCAGTTTCGGTCATGACGCGGTCTCTTCCAGGTTCGGCAGAACGCCCTCGATCTGCTTGCGATGCTGTTCGAGGAAAACAGGCAGCTTCAGGTCGCGGCCGAGGCTCGCGACGGGTTCGTCGACCGCGAAGCCGGGGATGTCGGTCGCGATCTCGAACAGCACGCCGCCCGGCTCACGGAAGTAGATGGAGCGGAAGTAGTTGCGGTCGCGCTGCTCGGTCGGGTGCAGGCCGTGATTGCTCACGAGCTTTTGCGCCATCTGGCCCTGCTCGGCATCATCAGCCGCACGGAAGGCAATGTGATGCACCGAGCCGCCGCCCTGATGTCCCCTCAGAAAACCCTTGGCCTCATAGATGTCGACGACGCTGCCTTGGGCATCGCCCGGCGCCTTGAAGCGGATCACCGAGCCTTCGCGTCCGGTCTCCCTGAAGCCGAACACGTCGGTGAGGACGGCAGCCGTTTTCGCTGCGCTGTCGAGCAGCAGGGTCACGCCATGGAAACCACGGATCGCATGCTCGGCCGGCACGTCGCCATTGCTCCAGCCGGGCTCGTTCTCGGCACCGGGAATGCCGACCAGCGCGAGCGCCATGCCGTCGGGATCGGTGAATGGCAGCACCGACTCGCCAAACCGCTTCTCCAGCGCCTCGTAACGAATGCCCTTCTCGGTGAAGCGCTGCGTCCAATAGCCGAGCGAGCGTTGCGGCACGCGGAAGGCGGTCTGATGGGTCTCGCCGACGCCACGGCGACCTGCGGAAACGCCCGCCCAGGGGAAGAAGGTCAGGATGGTGCCGGGGCGGCCGGTCTCGTCGCCGTAATAGAAGTGATAAGTGCCGGGATCGTCGAAATTGACGGTCTTCTTGACGAAACGCAGGCCGAGATCCCGCGTGTAGAAGCCGAAGTTGCGGATGGGGTCGCCGGCGATCGCGGTGACATGGTGCAGTCCAGACATTGTCGTCCTCCAGATTAGGGAAGTGGTCTTGCTCTGGCCGGAAATATCGTTCCGCTTTAGATTGGAGACAATCCATGCAAATATGACGGCTATGTCTACGAATTGGAAACAATCGCCGAGGCCGGCCCTTGGATAAGGTCGCCAGCCTGCGGGCCTTCGTGAAAGTGGTCGAGAGCGGCAGCTTTGCCGAGGCCGGCCGCCAGCTGCGGCTGTCGCGCTCCGCGATCAGCAAATACATCGCCGACCTCGAGGAGAGCCTCGGCGTCCAGCTCCTGAACCGGACCACAAGGCACGCCAGCCCGACCGAGAACGGCCAGCGCTATTTCGAGCGCGCGGTCGTGATCCTCTCGGAGATCGAGGCGGCCGACCAAGCGGTGACACAGGCCCAGTCGGCGCCGCGCGGACTGCTCCGCGTCAACGCGCCGATGTCGTTCGGCACGATGCGGCTCGGGCCGGTGCTCGCCGATTTCATGGCGCGTTACCCGGAGCTCCAGCTCCAGATCGTGCTCAGCGACGATCTGCTCGATCCCGTCCAGGACGGCTTCGACGTGACCTTGCGGATCGCGGAGCTCGAATCCTCCAGCCTGATCGCGCGAAAAATCATGCCGGTGGCGCGCATGATCTGTGCCTCGCCGGATTATCTCGCGCGTCACGGCACGCCAAGGCACCCGCAGGCTCTGCGCGAGCACGCCTCGCTGACCTACGGCTTCCTGCTCACCGGCAACCAGTGGAAGCTCACAGGCAGCGACGGCGATCACTGGATCCAGCCGGCCTGGTCGCTCTGCGTGAACAATGCGGAGGTGTTGCGCGACGTTGCGATCAGGGGTAGGGGCCTGGCGCTGCTGCCGGAGTTCATCGCTGCCGATGCGTTGAGAAGGGGCGAGCTGCGCGCCGTTCTGAACGACTATTCTGCGCCGCCGCTTTCGCTTTATGCGGTCTATCCGCCAACGCGGCATCTTTCAGTGAAGGTGCGGCTATTCATCGATTTTCTCGTCGAACGTTTCAGCCGCGAGGACGAGGCGGCCTCAGGCCGGCCGAAATGATCCGCGCGGAAGAGTCGGGCTGAGATCTGTCGGCTCCGGTCCTACTTCACGCACCGCCTGAGCAATGAAGTTGCGGACGATCTTCGAGGTCTCGCCACGCCGAAACGCCAGAGTCAGGCGCACGATCGGAGAGTCCCCTTTGACCTCACGATAGGTGACGCCGGTGACGTGAAGCTGGCGCATCGAAGCCGGTACCAGCGAAAAGCCAAGCTCAGCTGCCACCAGGCTGACGACAGAGCTGATCTGAGGCGCGGACTGCCCGAGGGTCGGCTCGAAGCCCGCCCGCCGACAGGCCGCGATGACGGTGTCAACCCACGCCGATCCGCGCGGCGTCAGAATGAGTGGATTTCCCTTCAGCCTGATAAGATCGATTTCGGTCGACTTCGCCTCCGGATGGCTTGCGGGCAATACGACGAGCATCGGCTCGCTGGAGAGACGCCGAAACTGCAGATCGTCCTCGCCCTCATTGGGGCGTAGGAACACCGCGTCCAGTTCGCCTTCCCGAAGGCCCGCAATGAGGCGGAATGTACTCGCCTCCTCCAGCGTCAGATGCACATCGGGATAAGCCCGGCGAAACGATCGGATCGTCGAGGTGACAACAGGATTAAATGGGGCCGAGTTGGTAAAGCCCACTCGGAGCGATCCGATTTGACCCCGCGCAGCCCTTTGAGCGGCTCGAATGGCGCGCTCCGCCTGCATAGGAATGACCTGCACATTCTCCAGAAAGGCCCGTCCTGCCTCGGTCAGTTCGGCACCCTGGGGAATGCGATGGAAGAGCGCAGCCCCGACTTCGGCCTCAAGATCCTTGATCTGCTGGCTCAGCGGCGGCTGCCCGATTCCAACCCGCGCAGCGGCGCGTGTGAAATTTCTCTCCTCGGCAACCGCGAGGAAATAGCGGATGTGGCGTAGTTCCATGCCAGTGCCAAAAGCTATCGAGATCGCCCTTCCTATATATTTGACTGCACGTCGACGGAAATCAAATATCCCTTATCGGGAGCGTGATTGACCTGGACGATCGAAATTGGACCAGAACCTGAATGTCATCCTGAAAGGCAAGTCCATCCCTGAGCCGACGGTCAGGACCAAAGAACCAAGTTTTCCGCTTGCCGCAACTTCGCTGTCGGCGACACCCGAATCTGATCGATCACCCATTGCTTCGCGACGCCGGCGCGCCCTGCTGTTCCTCCTCGCCGTTGCAGTGGCTGTCTTGGCCTGGTGGATATCGGGTTATCTGTTCGCCTACACGGACGACGCATACGTCACGTCCGATGTGCTGTCGATCACGCCGGAAGTCACGGGTCCGATCGCAGCGGTTCTTGTGAAGGACAACGAATGGGTGAAGCGAGGAACACTCCTTTTTACCATCGATCCAGTTCCGCTCAGATTGGCTGTCGAGCAAGCGTGCGCGGAGGAGGCGCGAACTGAGGCTCAGCTGCCGGTCGACCGCGCACAGTTGCAGGTTCTGCAGGCGCAGAAGGAAGCGGCGGGTGCTGCCGAGAGGCTCGCCGCGGCAAATCTGCGCCGTGACACGCCGCTTGCACAGTCCGGTACGATCTCCGTCCAGGCCCTCGAGACGACGCGTACCGCCGAGGAGCAAAGCGCGGCCCAGCAACACGGCGCCGAAGCTGCCTTGCAGAAGGCGAACGAGATGCTCAACCTGGACAAGGCTGCCGTTTCATCGGCCCACGCTGCACGACTTCTCGCCGAATGGCGCCTGGATCGCACCAAAGTTGTGGCGCCCGTCGATGGTTACGTGACGCATCTTGCCATTCAAACCGGCGACATGGTTTCTACGAGCCAAGCAGCGGTTGCGATCGTGGATGGAAACGCCTGGCGCGTCGTTGCAAATTACAAGGAATATTATCTACGGCACCTGCATCCCGGCGGCACCGCCTGGATCTGGCTCGACAGCAATCCCTGGCATCTCTACCGCGCGCGCATCCAGGGTGTTGCGCACGGCATCAGTCGCCAGCGAGGGAGCGAGACGCTCGTCCCTTACGTATCTCCAACGGTGAACTGGATCCGCCTGCAACGACGGATTCCAGTTCGATTCACGCTGCTCGAATCTCCTGGGAGCGACCAGCTCTTCATGGGCGTCGACGCTCGCGTCCTGGTCATCTACTGATTGGAAGAATCTTGACGATGCCGCTCCTGATATCGGTCCTGCGACCCATACCGCGAGCCCTGGTACGTGAGCTCAAATCGCTCGAGCTTCGCGGCCCGCGCGCCAGAGAGGCAGCTAAACGCGTGCTGTCGGTGTTGGTCGCTGTCGCAACGTCATCCGTTCTCAACCTTGATGATCTCTCCTGGGCGGCGTTCAGCGGCTACATGGTGATGCGTGGCAGCGTCGCCGAGACGTTCGAGCGGGGACTTATGCGCATCGTGGGCACCGCTGGTGGAGCACTACTGGGACTCCTGCTGGCGCCCGGGACCGCGAATGACCCTTTGCTGTTGATGGTTTTCCTCTTCATTGTGTCATGGATCGGCATCTTTCAGTCGCTGACGACCAACTACGGCTACGCATGGCTATTCTTTGGCCTTACGGCCGGGATGGTAACCACCGAGGCGCTTGCCTCGCCAGACGCTGTCGTGCATTTCGCAGCCACGCGGGTGGCGGAGATTACGGTTGGAACGGGCATAAGCCTTTTCGTTGCAAGCCTGTATTCGGATAGAGCAGGCCGTAGGGAACAACATGCTCATGACGTGCTCTGGTATGGACGCCTGCATGATGTTTTGAATGAGAACTGGCTGCGAGAGCATTGGCTGCTGCTCGAACACTGTACACGCGCGGCGCTGGCCGTCGCCTTGCTTCCCCTCATCTGGCGGTGGTTCGGCATTGAGGATTTCTCACAAACTGCGATCACATCGTACGTCATCATGATCGTCCCATCGACCGCGGTGGGGAATCGCCGATACGCTACGATCTACGAGAGGATAGCCCACAGGGCGCTCGGATGCCTGCTTGGTAGCGCGGTCGCTCTTGTCTCTATTGGCCTGTTCGGCACGGGATTGCCGGTAACTGTGCTCACCCTCGCTGTTGGCGTGTGGGTCGGGTACCAAATTCAGACCGGACGGGAGATCAACTATCTCGGAACGCAGTTCACGCTCGGGCTTCTCGTCACCCTTGTTCAGGGACCGGCTCCGATCACAGATATTACCCCCGGGCTAGAGCGTTTTGTTGGCATCGCGATCGGCTCCGCCATGCTGTGTATGACGACCTGCGTTTGGCCTTTGGTTCAAGACAAGTAGCGTCTCCGATGGAAGCTAACCGCCTCCTTCCCATGTCGGCCGCCCCTTCGTCGTATGTCCTATCCAGCGGCTGGACATCGCGCATGCAATCCTCGATCACGCTGATCGATGAGGGACACGGTCTAGCCGACCGAGCGCTGCTCGGCTGGCAGAAGCAGGTCGTCTAGCGCTTTCATCGATGCCTGCCGACGTGCGGCGAGTTCGCGGGCGGCACTCTGGCACTCGGTGGGGGACATCGAATCCTCAGCCAGTTCCACTTCGCGGCACCGCTCGAACAGACCCCGGTTAGATACGATTATACCGCAGCGGAAACTTGAACTTTCTTTCCGTGGCTTGGGACTCATATTCGCGTCCCGATTGCGCGCCTCAGGACAGAGAGAATTCAGCCGCTGTCGGGCGTTGCCGAGGGCCTCTCTTCCGTGCCACCGCGAAGAGCCTGGCACGATGAGTAGCCCGCACTTCTCGACTTGGTTTCAACAAGCGCAGGAGGAAGCTATGCGGAAGTCTCTCACCTTTTTCCTTTCTGGCGTGGCATTGGCCGTCGCGGCGTCAACCGCCGTGGCCGGTGAGCGAGTGCTCGAGTTCAAGCTGGTCACGAAGCCACTTGACCTCAAGGTCATAGAGGCCGCAAACGTCGAAGGACAGACGGTCGTGTCCGGGAAATTCTTCGGAGTGGCCGTCTTCAGCGACGGCCGTATCGGCGTGAAAGAGTTCGTCAATAGTTCGGACCTGCTCAAAGGGTCTGGCCCCTTCTTCGGCTATAGCACTTACACGTTCGAGGAAGGCTCGATTACGGCGCGCTACACCGGATCGGCCAAGGACGGCAAATCGACGGGCGAATACACGATCCTGTCGGGCACTGGTGCCTATGCGAACGCAACGGGCACCGGCACAATCGAAAGCGCGCCGAACCCATTCAAGGGCGTCAACCTGCTAAACATAAAGTTGGTCGTAAAAACTTCGGGCTCGTGACAGCGAATGCTGACAGGTCCCGCACGAAGCTAGTCTATCTCTTGGGAAGCGCGTCGGCTCGGCCGGAAACGCATTGCCGGCCGGGCGACCTGCTGAAGAATGGGCTGGCGTCGTGGGATCGATCTTTCGCTCGGCCAGCTGGACGCTTGAGAACGCCAACCTGAGCGAATCTAGCTGACCGATCGCTGATCGGCAGGTTCAAGCAGATCATTCAGCGCTTGCACCGACGCCTGCTGAAGCTCAGCGAGTTCGCGCGCAGCACCTTCGAGATCGGCAGGGGCCATCGCGGCCGCCGCCAGCTCGACATCGCGGCAGCGCTCGAACAGGCGGACGAGGCCGAGCGCACTCGCCGCGCTGCCGAGCTGGTGCGCGGATCGTGCGAGCTGCGTGTGATCGCCGGTCGCTGCCGCCCTGGTGATGTCGTCGATCAGCCTTGCGCTTGTCTCGCCCAGCAGATGGTGGAGCTTGTCGATTTGCGCAGCGCCGAGCAACTCGCGCTGGTCGTCGAGAAAGGACTGGTCGATCAATTCGTCCGCAGCGAGTGGCGTCGCTGCTGGCTCGGCCTGGCGCTCATCCTCGATCGCCTCCCGCAGCGCGTTGATCAGGATCGGCTTGCTCACGACCTTGGCGATCCCTGCGCCGGCGAGCCGCTCGCGCGCATTGGTGGACACGTCGGCGGTCACGGCGATGATGCGCGGCATCCTGGCAAGACCGAGCTTGCGGATCTTTGATGCCGCCTCCACGCCGTCCATATCGGGCATGTGCAGGTCCATCAGGATGACGTCGAACACTCGGTCGCGGGCGAGCTCGATCGCGGACGTGCCGTTCCTCGCGATCGTGGCACGATGGCCGAGCCGCTTCAGGATCGCTTCGCCGACCTCGCAATTGACGGGGTCGTCGTCGACCAAGAGCACGCGGAGCGGCCGCGACGGCGAGGCAGGCGCACCTTGCGCGATGCCGCTCGCCGCCAGAACAAGCGGCACTTCAAGAGTGAACGTGCTTCCTGCGCCCGGCGCGCTCTCGACCGTCAGCTCGCCGCGCATCAGGCGGGTGAGGCGGCGCGCGATCGCGAGACCCAGGCCGGTGCCGCCGAAGCGACGCGCGATGCTGTCGTCGGCCTGGACGAAATCCTCGAAGATCCGCTCGTGCAGGTCGGGTGCGATGCCGATGCCGGTGTCGCGAACGCTGATGCGCAGCAGGACGTGATCATCGTGCCGCTCGGCCGTCGCGCTCAAGGCGATCCCGCCGCTGGGGGTGAACTTGATCCCGTTGCCGATCAGGTTGAGCAGGATGCGGTTGAGCCTGACGGGATCGCCGTGCACGGCGGTGTTGACCGCGGCATCGCAGGCGAGATCGAAGGTCAGCCCCTTGCCGATGGCCTGCGGACGCAGCAGATCGGCCGCGGCCTCGATGAGCTGGTCGAGCCGGAAGTCGCGCGTCTCCAGCGTTTCGGTGCTGGCCTCCAGGCGGGCATATTCGAGCACCGCATCGACCAGCGCGATCAGCGTCTCGCCCGATGCGGCCGCGGTGGCGAGATGGCGCCGTTGGGTCTCGTCGAGGCCGCCGTCATTCAGCAATTGCAGCATGCCCATCACGCCGTTCAGCGGCGTCCGCAGCTCGTGGCTGACGACGGCGAGGAAGCGCGACTTGGTCTCATTGGCCGCGACGGCCGCGCTGCGCGCGCGCTCGGCGGCGTCGTGCTCGGCCAGCGCATGATCGCGCGCCTTCTCGAGCTCGGAGGTCCGCTCGACCACCTTGCGCTCGAGCGTGGCGTAGGACTCCCGCAAATGCGCGGCCATCCGGTTGAACTGGTCGCCGAGCGCCTCCAGCTCGTCACCGGTCTTGATCGCGAGCCGCGCGTCGAGATCGCCGCTGCCGATCCGCTTCGCGCCTTGCGTCAGGATCTGGATCGGCACGGTCATGCGCCGGCTGAGAAAGAGCGAAACCAGCACCGCACCGGCGAGCAGCATGACGAGGAGGAACGTCGAGCGCCCGATCGACGCATAGATCGGCGCGTAGGCTTCGGTGAGCGGCAGTTCGACGAACACCAGCCAGCCGAGCGAGGGCACCGTCGCATAGGTCGACAGCACGCGCTGGCCGGACAGATCCTCCTTGACGAGGCCGGCCGATGGCGGCCCGACGCCGTCGAGCGCGGCGCGCACGTCGGCATGGCCGGAGAGATCGCTCCGCTGCAGCGCCCGCCACAGATCGGGATGCGCGATCAACACGCCCATGCGGTCGACCACATAGGCCTTGCCGGTGTTGCCGACCCTGATCCCGGTGACGAGGTCCCAGATGAAGCGCAGATTGACCTCGGCGACGATCACATCCGGAGCGCGGCCGGTGCCGCGCGTGGCGAGCGTCATGAACGGCTCGGTGTCGCCGAAGAAGTAGACGGGGCCGTAATAGGCCCGGCTTTCATTGGCGCCGCGGAAGGCGGGCGAAGCGGAGAGGTCGGCGTTGCTGCCGATCCTGTCGGCGACGCGACGCGAGACGCGCACCTGCTCCCGGCCTCGGGCGTCGAGCTGGGCGATCTCCGCGATCGCGGGCGAGAGGCGCAGGAGGCGGATGGCGTTCAGCCGTTCGTCCTCGTTGGTGGCCAGCTCCGGGGGCAGGCGGGAGAGCCATCTGATCTGGTTCTCGATCTGGCCGACGAACTGGCCGATCTGAATGGCCGCGCTTGCGGCCTGCTCGCGCTGGGTCGCCGCCAGCAGCTGCTTCTGCTCGCGATAGGAGAACCAGACGTCGAAACCGGTGTTGATGGCGAGCGCGGCAAAGGCGAGGGCGACGATCGAGTAGAGATATTTCCTGAACAGCCGGCCCGGAGGCGTCCGCAGATGTCCCTGGTCGGCCGTCTCGCTCACTCGCGGATCTCGTCGGCGCGCGCGAGCAGCGGGAAGGGGATTGTCAGTCCCAGCGCACGGGCGACCGTGCGGTTGATCAAGAGCTCGTATTTCCGCGGCGATTGCACCGGAAGGTCGCCGGCCTTGGTGCCGCGCAGGATCAGGTCGACGTAATCGGCCGAGCGCACTTCGAGCGTCGGCCCGTAGCTCATCAGCCCTCCGACATCCATGAAATAGTGGAACGGGTAGATCGTGGGCACGCGGTATTTGTCGGCTGCCGCGACGACCGCCTTACGGTGGACCACGAGGAAGCTGTCGACCAGCGCCACCATCGCGGCCTTGGGCGGTTCGGAGAAGCGCCTGACGGCGTCGTCGATCTCAGCGGGCGCGTTGACCGGCGCGGGGATCGCGGACACGCCGGATGCGGCGGCTTCCTGTTCGATCGATTCGAGGAAGAAGCGCCCGCCGCGCGGCGTGGTCGCGGGGTTGAACAGGATGCCGACCCGCGCGACATCTGGCACGGCCTCACGGATCAGCTGAAGCCATTTGCCGCCCATCTCGGCGGTGCTGTTGGTGAAGCCGGTGACGTTGCCGCCGGGATGGGCGAGGCTTTGGACGAAGCCGTTGCCGACGGGATCGTTGGCGGTGGCGAACACGATCGGGATGGTCTTGGTGGCGGCAAGGACGGCTGCGGTTTCGACGGTCGAGCCGGTCAGGATGACGTCCGGCTTGAGGTCGAGCAGCTCCTGGATCGCCGCCTTCAGCCGCTCCGGCGGGCCAAAGGTCGAACGGAGCTCGAGGCGGAAATTGACGCCTTCGACCCAGCCTCGCTGCCGCAAGCCGACGATGAGGCCGCCCAGGCGCGAGGTCGCGCTGTCGATCATGCTTCGCCTGGTCAGCTCGTCGTCGAGCGGCAATGCCGTCAGCGAGCCGACGATGCGCATGCGATCGTCCGTTGCGCCGAGCGCGATCCATCCCGCGGCCGCTGCGCCCGCAAGGCGTAGGACATCGCGGCGGGCGACCGCCGGCACAGTGTGGGCGCGAGCGGGCCGCTCGATCATGAAATGCTTCGCAAACTTTCCCCAGTCGGTTGCATAACGCGAAAGGCTGGTGACCACAATTGATCAAAAAATGCGCTTGTGAATGTTCATTCGCAGCGTTTGGCAGCCCGATACCGTATGGCTTTGCTGCCAGAGAGTCGCTGTTTCGAGCTTTGTCTTCTCCGTGACGCTTAATAACGCCTTGCGGCGCTGCAACAAATTCCGTCCGGTTGCGAGACTGTTCGGAGAAGCCGATTTCGATGCCGCTGATTTTTGAAGCGTTCTTTCAAGTTGTTTCGAAGGTTTTCGATGCGCAAAATCTATCTCGTTCCAGCCCTCGTCGGCCTGCTCACCTCCGTTGCAGTCGGGCCGGTCGCGGCCCAGGGCGCCGTGCCCAAGCAGAAGGCCGCACCGGCCTCCAAAGCCGCTCCCGCCGGGACACCGGTTGCCGCCGGTGCGACGTCGGCGGCCGCAACCGAAAACCCAGCGGCTGAGGACAAGATCAAGGCGATCGACGGCTTCCGCTCCGCCAAGTTCGGTATGAACGAGGCCGACGTCCGCGCCGCGATGGCCAAGGACTTCAACCCGAAGCCCGACGCGATCAAGATCCAGGACAACGCGTCCGAGCTGACGCGAAGCCTGCTGCTCTCCGCGCCGGAGCTGCTGCCGAACGGCGGCACGGCCGAGCTCTCCTACGTGTTCGGCTACAAGTCGAAGTCGCTGATCCAGGTCGGCGCGGTCTGGTCGAAGGGGACCGACGCGGCGATGACGCCGGAAAAGCTGTTCTCCAACGCCAACATCCTGCGCGCCCATTTCATGGGCGAGGGCTTCAAGCCCGACTCCATCGCGGTCAACATGCCCGTCGCCGGGGGCATCGTGATGTTCCGCGGCAGCGACGCCAAGGATCGCTCGGTGATCCTGCTGCTGCAGGGCACGTTCGAGACCAAGGAGAACAACCGCGTGCTGACGCCGACCAGCCTGCTGCTGTTCTACGTCGCCGACGCCAAGAGCCCCGACATCTTCAAGCTTCCGCCCGGCCAGTTCTGATGCCGGACGATCGCGACATTCTCCCACCCGGTCGTGGATCGGCGTCAATGCCGATGAAGAGGATCTGAAATGCGCGGACCATCTGCGACGCGAGACACTGACGGACGGGGCCTGCGCGGACTTGCGCATTTCCGTTCGATGTCGCTGCTCTGCGCGATGCAGATGGTCTTCCTCCCGGTGTACAGCGTCCGCGTTCAGGCGCAGACGCCGAACGTCATCATTCCCGACGGCCGCACCGGGACCTCCTTGCAGACCTCCGGCAGCGTGACCAACGTCACGACGTCGACGGTCTCCGGCAACAATGCCTTCAACTCGTTCTCGCAGTTCAGCGTCGGGCAGGGCAACACCGTCAATCTGCAGCTGCCGACCGGCACGCAGAACCTCGTCAACATCGTTCGCGACGCGCCGGTCTACGTCAACGGCACGCTGAACTCCTACATGAACGGCGCGATCGGCGGTAACGTCTATTTCGCCGATCCCAAGGGCTTCGTGGTCGGCCGCAGCGGCGTGGTCAATGTCGGCAGCCTCAACATCTCGACGCCGACGCGCGAGTTCACCGACAGCCTGATCGGCGCGGGCGGGCAGATCAACCAGTCGGCCGTCGGCAACCTCATGGCGGGCTCGTTCCCGGTCTCGCCCGACGGCAACATCCGCATCTATGGACGCGTCAACGCCCAGGACGGCGTGCGCCTGACCGGGCAGAACGTCTATGTCGGCGGCGCCAGCCAGCGCGACATCGCCAATCTCGACCACGCCGCGAAGTTCGCGGCATCCGTCAATTCCAAGGGCCTGTGCAGTGCCAGCGCCATCACCGTGCGCAACGGCTCGATCCATATTGGCGCGGTCAACAATGCTAGGGTCAACGGGCGCCTGACGGCGCAGAGCAAGAGTGCGACGCCGAGCAACATCACCGTTCAGGCCGGCAACAACATCGATATCGGCAAGAATGCCAAGCTGAGCATCGCCAGCACGGTCGGCAACACGGGCGAAATCCGCCTTAAGGCGGCGCAGAACCTCACCGTGGCGGGCGGCGCCAAGTTCGACGCCAGCGCGAAGACTGGCAATGCCGGCCTCGTCGATTTCAGCGCGAACGGCGTCATCGATGTCGGCCGCGGCGTTGCCGTCAACGTGGCCGCGCCGAACGGCAAGGCCGGCACGCTGCTATTCGATCCGATCGAGCTGGTCGTCGGCGACGCCAGCCAGGGCGACACCGGCGTGACGCTGTCGAACAGCTCGATCGCGAATGCGCTGGCCGGACTCAGCGCCGGTGCCGACTACCTCATCCAGGCGGACAATTCGATCACGCTCGCTGCGCACGCGGTGATCGACGCCCGCCGCCTCGACGGCTCCGGCCATTCGACCGGCAACGCCAACAACGTCATCATCGACGCGCCGAACATCGAGATCAAGAACGGCGCGCAGATCCTGGCCCAGTCGGTCAATTTCGGCGGAACGAACTACACCGACGGCAATGTGACGCTGCGGGCCACGGCGAGCGACATCAAGCTGTCCGGGCAGGCCACGGCGGCGACTGCGATCACGGTCGACGGCAAGATCACCGGCGGCACCGTCTCGATCACCGCGACCTCGACCGCGGTATCGAGTTTCCTCGACGGTTCGCCGGTCGGCGCCTTGGCGCTCGTCGGTTCGACGCTGGCCGGCTCGCTGCTGGGCCTCAACGGCGGCTATGTCGCGGCCAGCGCCACCGCATCCATCAACATCAACAGCCATGCCGACATCAACGGCCGCGGCGATGTCACCATTTCCGCCCATGCTTCGGAGACCGCCTCGGATCCGGCGATCGCGTCGACCTTGCTCGGCAGCCTCACGCCGGTCGCGGCCGGCGTGGTCGTTGGCAAGATCGACGGCATCGCCACGACCAACGTGGCCTCGGGCGCGACGATCAATGCCGGCCGCAACCTCGAGATCAAGGCGCTCAATGACGCCACCATCGCCGTCTCTGCGCTCGCGGCATCGACGAGCGCGCAGATCGTGCCGACGGTGGCTTATTCCAAGGGTTCGGTGACCACGATCGCGAACGTCGAGAGCGGCGCGCATATCGCAGCCGGCACGGTGAACACGAGCGGTAGCACGTTGAAGGTGCGCGCGATCAACAACAATTCGTTCTCGACCAGCGCGACGTCGGTTGCGGCACCCGGATTGGGCGCGAGCGGCGGCGTCGGCGGTGCGTTCGCTATCAGCGACATCACGACGTCCGTGACCGCGACGCTCGGCGCATCGCTCGGAACCAGTACGTCCAGCCGGATGAATGCGTCCGTCCTGGTGGAGGCGACGTCCGACACGACGAGCAATTCCACGATGGCTTCGTCGATCGCCGGCCTGCCGGCCCTGATCGCGGCGATCGAGAGAGGGCTGCGCGCCGTCACCGCGCCGACGTCGATCATCCAGGACCACATGTCCTCGCTGGTGCCGCTGAACTTCAATTTCAAGGCCGCGGCCGCGCTTTCCCTCGCCAACAGCTCGCAGAGCGCGACCGCTGCAATCGCTCAGAACCCGAGCGGCGGCGCGCCCAGCATCTATGCCAGCGGCAACGTCGCCGTCGCCAGCAACGTCATCGATCGCGGCGTGCGCAGCAATGCGACCTCCAGCGCGATCACCAAGGACGTGGTCTCCGGCGAGAGCACGGCGATCAGCGCGGCCGTGGCCTGGGGCAATTTCACCCACAATTCGAACGCCTATGTCGGTAGCGGCACGCTGATCAACGCGGCGAACATCGCCGTCGATGCCACCACGGAATTGCCGATCACCAACACCTGGCTGAAATGGGACGGGCTCGGTGCGGTGCTGAGCCACCTCAACGGCAGTCTCGGCGTCGGCGGCAACATCCTGACCAGCTACGCCAATGCCACGGCGGACGCCGGCGACACGATCGGCATCTCCGGTTCACTGAACCATTTCGTCGTGAACAACAACACGACGGCGTGGGTCGCGGGCGGCGCGAGCCTGACGGCGACATGCACGACCGCGGCCTGCGGCAGCAGCTGGTCGGCCGGCATGGACAATGGCGATCTCCACACCTACAACGCCAGCATCCAGATCGCGGCGACCACGACCACGGCGTCGATCGACGCTGCCGGCAATGTCGGCACGCTCGGCTTCCTAACCGGCAACACGTCGGGTGGCTCTTCGGTCGGCGGCGCGCTCAATCTCGTCCAATTCAACACCAACACCATTGCCGGCGTTTCGGATCGCGCGACGGTGCGTGCGGCGGACGACATCGCCGTCAACGCGATCACGTCCGACCAGTTCGTCGCCGTGGCGCCGTCGTCCGGCAAGGCCGCGGGCGCGCTGGCGCTGAACGGCATCACCTCGCTCGGATTCCTGAACAATACGACGCATGCGTCGATCTCGAGCCAGGCCACCGTCTATGCCCCGACCGTCGGCATCCTGGCGCAGCAGGATCTGTCGGTCGTGACGCTTGCCGGCGCGATGAGCCGCAACACGAGCGGAGGTTCGGCGGTTGGATTGGCGGTTGCCTATCTGGGAGCCAATACCGACACCTCCGCCTATATTGGCGATAACCATTCCGACATTCGCCCAGGCCCGTTCAGCGTTAACGATCCGTTTGCAGGCAACAGCGGCGGGAGCGGCGCGGTCAATGTCGACAATCTCACGATCAGCGCGACCACCTCAGGGCGCATCACCGCGGCTGCCGTCGCGGCATCGATCTCGGAGCCGGCGGCCTCCAGCTTCTCCGACAAGGCGGGCGCTGCGGGTGCCGGCGCGACCGGAGGAACCAGCGGCGTGACGACGGCCGCGAGCAAGATCGGCTCGACGTCGGGATCGAGCACCGACGGCTTCAGCATCGATCTGGCCGGAAGTTCGTCGGTGAGCGACGTCTCGCTCGGCACCAGCGCCTATATCAGGAACACGACGGTCAACAAGTACACCACGGCCACCGCTGTCACGACCAACACAATCGTCCAGGCGCTCAACGACACCATGCTCAACAATGGGTCCGGCTCCGCGGCGCTCAATCTGGCCGGAGCGTCCGCTCAGGGCGCTGCGATCGGCGGCGCCATCGCGGCGGCGATGTCCAACAATGCGACGCTCGCCTATATCTACGGCACCACGGTGAACAACCAGAGTTCGGTGACGGTGCAGGCGCTCAATGGCGGCTCGGAGACCGTCGTCGCCATCGGCGTGGCGGGATCGAAAGCCAACGCGGCGGCGCTGTCGGCCTCCGTCGGCATCATCACGGACAGTGCCAACGCCTATATCGAGAGCTCGACGATCACGGGCCAGTCCTCAGGCGTCAACCGCGCGCTCGAGGTCGATGCCTACCAGACCACGAACGTCGCGATCGGCGGCGGCTCGCTTTACATCTCAGGCGGGCAGGCCGGTGTCGGCATCGGGCTGACCTATGCCTCGATCGGCGATCCCACCGGCGGAAACGCGACCGACGCGCATATCCGCAGCAGCTCGATCTCGAACTATGACACGCTGCTGGTGATGGCCGACACCGCCAGTGTGATTGCGGCCGGTGCGGCCTCGGGCGGGGCGGGGTCCAACGGACTCGCCGGCGCGATCGTCGTCAGCGAGATCACGCCGACCACGACCGCATATATCAACAGCGGCGCGACGGTGAACATCAATGTCGCCCGCGTGACGGTGCTGGCGGACAGCGGCGCCGTGTCGGCGCTGGATACGGCGCTCGGCAACCTCGTCAAGAAGTCGAACAACAATCTTCTCGCCTCGGACACCTGCACCGTCGCCGGCGGCACCGGCGGGCAGAACTGCATCGACTTCAGCGCGGCGGCGCTCAACGACGGGGCGGGCAACGGTCCGGGCGCCAGCATCGTCTCCGTTGCGGGACTGATCCAGGCCGGCAAGAACAATGTCGGCGCCTCGATCGTCTACAACACCATCGCGACCACGCATTCGGCCTATATCGCCAACGTCCTGATGTCGGCGGGCAGCAACGGCAATGTCAGCGTGAGCGCGGTCGATTCCTCGAAGATCCAGGCGGTCACGATCGGCTTTGGTCTTGCGACGGGACAGTTCACGGGCGTCGGCGGCACCACGATCAGCAGCATCTCCAACACGGTTTCGGCGGCCATCGGCAACAACCTGTCCAGCACGACGCAGTCGACCGTCACGGCTAAAAACATCTCGGTCACCGCGACCGACAACTCCAGCATCACCGGTTCCGCGGCGGTCGCGGGTGCCTCGACGCAGGGTAGCGCCGCGGGCCTGGCCCTGGTCAACAGCAGCATCGCCAACAATGTCAGCGCCGGCGTCACCGGCTCCAAGCTGACGGCCTCGGGCAACGTTGCCGTTGCTGCAAACTCGAACGCCAGCATCTCGACGGTCGCCGTCGGCGTCGCGATGTCCTCGCAGGTGGGACTTGCGGGCTCGGTCGCCACCAATTTGATGGGAACCAACGTAACCGCCAGCATCACCGCCGCCGGCACCAATGGCATCAACGGCGCCGACGTCACCGCCACCAACAATGTCGCCGTGATCGCGGGCAACAACGACAAGGCGGGCGTGTTCGCCGGTGCGGTGTCGATCAGCAAGGGCGCGGCCGGCGGCGCGGGCTCGCTGGTGACCAACCAGATCACCGGGACCACGGCGGCCTATATCAGCGGGGCGAACACGAAGGTCGATGCGCTCGGCACCAGCTCGACCGATACGCTGTCGGTGAACAACGGCACGCTCGTCCATGCCTTCGACCTCGGCACGACCCATGCACCGACCGACACGGCACCCGATCTCACCGAGAACCAGGACACCGTGCGCGGCCTTGCCGTCGTCGCAAGCTCGCACCAGGCGGTCGTGACCAACGTTGCCTCGCTCGCGGCGAGCAGCGGTATTGCCATCATGATCAACCCGATCACCAATGTGATGAGCGGGACGACGAGAGCGTATATCGACAGCGCGGCCATCGACACGCGCCTGACCTCGTCGACGCTGGCGCCGCAGATCGTGGTCGCCGCATCGAGCTTCTCCTATTCTGGCGCGTTCGGCGCAGGCATCGTCCCGCCCACCGGCACCGGTGGCGGCGGCGCCACGGTCATCAGCACGACGATGTCGCGGAGCACTTTCGCTTACATCACCAATTCCACAGTCGGCGGCGTGCAGTCGTCGAGCCCGACGGTCGGTGCCGTCACCGTGAAGGCCAATGCGGAGCAGGATGCGTCGTCGATCGCCGTCGGGTTCAACACCGGCTCGGTCGGGTTGAACGTGTTCCTGGCGACGACGCAAGCCTATGTCGACGGCGGCGCGCTCACGGCCTCGTCACTGACGGTGAATGCCAACAACAATACCGGCATCTTCTCCGCGAACGGCTCGGGGGCCTATGGCAGCCAGGCCGCGATCGGCGCGGCCTTCCTGGTCCAGGTCTCCTCGAACCGGACCCTGGCCTATGTCGGCGACGAATTCGCCTATCACGGCGGCACGACACCACATACGACCGCGCTCAACCTGAGCGGTGCGCTGGACGTCCAGGCCAAGACCAAGAACCGCTTCGAAGCCTATGCGATCGGCGGCGCGCTCTCGACGGGAACGGCGGCGATCGCGGGCATGGCGAATATCGAAATCGCCAGCAACACCACCATCGCCGGCGTCTACGACACCACGCTGCAATCGGTGACGGGCGGTGCCGCCGGCGCGGTTACCATCAATGCCAACGAGGACGTGGCGATCAAGGAGATCGCCGGCGCGCTCGCGGTCGGCGCCAGCGGCGCCGGTGTCGGCGTCGGTGCCGCCGCCAACATCATCTCGTTCAAGAGCCAGACCATCGCGGAAAGCCGCAACAGCAACCTGAATTCGTCCGGCGCGATCAACGTCAATGCGCTCAGCACCAAGGAAGTGCTGTCCTATGCGGTGACCGCCGGAATCGGCGGCAGCGTCGGCATCGGTGCGACCGTCGGCGTCATCATCATCGGCACCAACACCGCCGATCCCGATACGCAGGGGCAGCAGACCGGCCAGCTCAATCAGGGCGGCAACGGAACGATCGCAGCGGTGAACGCGCGGACCAACACCGCGCAAGGCAGCAATGCGGTCGCGAGCGGGACGGCTGGCAATCCGAACAGTGCCAACGTGACGTCGACCTACAACGTCAGCAGCGTGCTCACGGGCGGCGATGACGGCGTCACCGCGCAGATCGCCGGCGGCAATGTCACGGGCACGCAAGTCAATGTCGGCGCCACCAGCGCAAACGCGGCCAAGATGTACCTGCTCGGCGCCGGCTTTGCCAAGAATGTCGGCATCGGCGCGGGCATCGGCTACACCAGCGTCAACAGCAGCGTGCTGGCCAATCTGAGCGCGATCGTGTCCGCGCCCTCCGTGACCGTCGCGGCGGTCGTCAAGGATGCCAACACCGGACCCTACGCCGGCAAGACCATCGACACCGAAGCGATCGCGGGCGGCGCGGCGCTTTACTTCGGAGCGCAGGCTGCCGTGGCGTTCGGCAATGTCACCAACACCGTGACGGCCCAGCTCGGCGGCCAGGTCACCGGCACGGGAGGCACCGGCGTCGCCGTCATGGCGCAGGATTCCTCGACCCAAGTCGTTTTCACGGGCGGCGTCACCGCCGGTGCCGCGGCGGTCGGCGCCTCGGTCGCAACGGCCGGACGGTCGAGCTCGGTCGCGGCGAAGGTCCTGGACGACGCCACCGTCAATACCTCGACGCTGGCGGTGGGCGCAGCTGGAGCCGGCAAGTTGTCGACGACTGCAACGGCGCTGGGCGGAGGCATCCTCGCCGGCGTCGGCGCGGATGCGGAGGCGCACGAGAATTCGAGCGTGGCCGCCGAGATCGGCACGGGTTCCTCGATCACGACGTCCGCGACCGGTGTTGGCACGCTGGTGACGGCATCGATCACGCCCAATCTGTCGAGCGAGGCGATCGGCGTCTCGGTGGGTGGTGGTGCGGTCGGCGTCGCCATCGCACAGTCGACGGTCGGAGCGACCGTCACAGCCGATGTCGGCGACAACGCCATCTTCTCGGGCGGCGCGCTGGGCGTGACCGCGATGGCGCTCGTCCCCATCATCGGTACGCAGACCAACACCGACGGAACCACGACGACGATCTATGGCACGACGACCTATGCCAAGGCGCTCGCCGGTGGCGGCGGCTCGCTGATCGGCGCGCAGGGCAGCTACGCGAAGGCTTCCCAGAACGCGACCGTCAGCGCATATGGCGGCACGGGGATCGAGCTTCCGAACGCCGATGTGCTCATCGCGGCTCAGAACGACAGCGCTCAATACGCCGAGGCGACCGGCCTTTCGACCGGCTTCCTGGCCCTGGGCGCGACCGTCGCGCAGACGTCCTCGAACGCGCACACCTACGCCTATCTCGGCGCGCCCGCGGACATGGATACCCTGAACCACGAGAACTACACCGGCATCCTTCAGATCACCGCCACGGGCAAGGATACCAACGTCTCCAACGCGACGGTCGGTGCGGGCGGCACCTATGCCGGCGCCGCGGCCGTCGCCACGACCAGTTCGACCGCGGTCACCAATGCGCGGTTCGACGGCGGTACCAGCGACGACACGCTCTATTTCGGCGGCCTGAGCGTCAAAGCCACGCACGCCACCAACTATGCCGCCAGCGGCGACGCCTACCAGGCGTCCACGGCCGGCGTCTCCGCGGGCAAGGCGCAGAATGACGTCACCTCGACCACCACCGCCGAGATCGGAACGCATCTGATCATCAACACGGATGGCGGCGATATCGTCGTCATCTCCAACGACATCGTCAATCAGGCGGGCGGCGGCGCGCGTTCGGGCTCCGGTGGCTCGTTCTCAGGCGCGGCTGCGCTGAGCGACTCCACTGTCACCCAGACCGTCACCACCAATATCGGCGCCGGGACGATCCTGAGCCTCAACGGCGACCCCCGCACGTCGATCGGCGTGATCGACATCGAGGCCTACAACACGCTGAATACCAGGGACACGGCGAGCCTCGCCACCGCCAGCTTCTTCGCCGGCGGCGGCGCCGAATCCAACATGACGGCGAACGCCACGCTGGCGGTCAACATCAATGCCCGCGAGCTGTTCAGCGTCGGCAAGATCTTCATCGGCACGGCTGCGAAGATGGCGGCGTCCAACAACGCCAATGCCAGTCTCTACGGCGCGATCGCCGGCGTCGGTGCCAGCACCAACACCTGGGTCCATGCCAACCAGGACGTCAATGTCGGCAGCGGCACGACGATCCAGGCCTGGCGCGACATCAACATCTTTGCCGGCATGTCGGGCGACACCATCACTTTCAGCAGCATCCAGGCGACGGCGACGACGGTGGTCTACAACAACACCGCGATTCCGATCTCGACCCTCTACCGCGGCACGGCCAATGCAGGCGGCGACAGCAGCCTGACGCTGGCCGACGGCTCGCGCGTGCTCGGCGTGCGCGACATCTATCTGGGCGCGACGCAGGGGCAGGTGACCGCGACCGGCAATGGCAGCAATTACAATCCGTATCTGGACATCTTCAGCGCCAAGAACAGCGACAATCACAGCCACACCAGCGGTACCGGCGATGTCGCGCTCAACGGCCTGGTGGTGGCCGGCATCAACAACGACGTGCTCATCACGATCGATCTCGGTGCAAGCGCGCCGACCCTGAGCACGACGAGCCCGTATTCGTCGCTGTCATCCACGCTCGAATACGTCGCCGACGTCGATCACTTCAGCCCGGCGAAGAGCTGGAACCACCAGACGGTCCAGTACACCATCGTCGGCGGCTTCAATCCCTATCAGAACATCGTGAACCAGCTCGGCACGCTGACCGGCCTGACCGATGCGCAGATCCGGACCGCGCTCGCGGCGTCGACGTCCACACATCCCGCCACGATGACGCCGTCCGGGGCCGATCCGACCGGGGATATCCAGCGCCAGATCAACGCGTTGATCCAGCAGGCGCCATATACCTCTGATGCCGGCGGCAATGCCTTCGCTTTCGGCGACATGCTCGTGTCCGCAGGCAACGTTTCTATCCTGGCGCAGAGGCTGACCGGAAACAGTCTCGCCGGTCACTCGGCGCCAGCGGTCATCGCGCGCGGCTCGGCGATGATCAAGGTCGAGAACCGCGGCCTCGACTTCATGGACTTTGCGAACCTCACGGTCACCAACGTGACCGGCGGCAACATCACCTATCGCCAGATCGACCATGTCGACCCGGATTCGCATTCCAACGTGACCTTCACTGCCATGCCGAGCGCGACGCCGATCATCGACATCTCGGCGACCTACAACCGCGTCGATCCCAGCACCGGGCTCGGCGTCGACGACAACGGTAACCAGCTGACCCGCAAGCCCGACATCTACTTCGACGGCCTCGTCACCAACGAGAACGGCCTGCTCAAGATCACCAGCCAGCTCGGCAGCGTCGTGGCGTCGCAGTCGCTCAATGCCGCGACCATCCAGATGGTGGCGCCCAACGGCTCGTTCATCTTCCTCGGCGGTATCGGCAGCTTCTACAACTCCAACCACGACGTCACCGCGCAATGGGCCGGTGTCCAGTACAAGCCGGCCGCCAACGACACCCTGACAGCGGTGATGGCGGCGGCGACCTTCCTCGGCGCCTATGGCGCGTACGAGTACAGTCCGCATATCGGCGCAGGCGGCAATCACCCGTATTTCTATTACTGCTGCGTCGACGGCAACACCGGCGTTCAGCAAACGGCCGCCAACAGCACGGTCTTCACCGCGCGCATGCTGATGACCTATTACGATGGCCTGTCGCTCTATTCGGCGATCTTCCTGCCGATGGGCAACGGCACGCCCAATGGAGGCGGCGGCAGCGTCGGCAGCCCCGCGACGCTTGCAGCAATGGAAGGACCGACGGTCCAGCCGATCGTCACCGCGCCCTGGGAACGGGACACCTATGCCGGCCAGGGCGTCTTCAGCAACACGACTTACGATTACACCACGACCTCTACGGATGCCCAGGGCAACACCGTCACCACCAACCACACGGCCAAGTTCTTCTCGCCGTTCCATTGCTCGGGTTGCTCGGCCTATTTCCAGGTCGTCAATATCCAGAACGACGTGATCACGCCGAGAACTGCGAACACCAACGCGATCACGAACTGGGCCTCGACCACGCCCTCGGGATACCAGAACCCGGCGAACGCGCCCTTCATCCTCGGCCAAGCGATCATCATCTCGGCGGGCGTCATCAACGTCAACGGCCTGATCCAGAGCGGCACGAGCAGCAATTACTCGGTCGACATCGGCAGCGGCGCGTTGTCCGCCATCAACGACCTCAAGAGCAACAGCGCGGCCTTTGCCCAGGCCCAGGCCAACGCGCGGAACGGCAGCTATTACGACATCACGGCAGCTGCCGCGCCGCTGGTCGCCAGCGATATCAAGATCGGCGTGCGGTACAACGCGCTCACCGACCAGATCCTCGTGAACGGCGTGGTGCAGGGCTCCGGCGGCTACGTCTATCTGAACGGCAAGATCATCTCGACGTCGACCGACGGCACCTCCCAGGGCACGATCGCGGTCAAGGGCGGTGCGGGCACGATCACGGTCAACAACTCGACGGGGCTCCAGCTCGTCACCAACACCATCAACACCGGCGTCAGCGCGCCCAGCGTGATCCAGATCGTCGATCAGCTTCAGCAGCAGACGACGTGGTACGTCTACAATCCGTCCGCGTCGGGTGGACAGCAGGTGTCGACGTACAGGACGGCCGGCGTCAATGCGAGCGCTTACACCGGTGCGATGTTGACCGGCATGAGCGGAACGGCGGGCATCCAGTACGCCGTCAAGCCCAACATGTACTATCAGTGGGTCGACACGGCGACGCTCGATCGTCCGGTGACCAGCACGCAGTTCGACTATGGCTGGCACTACACGCCGAATGCGGCGACCGGAGAGAACTGGACCCGCACCATCAGCCTGGTCGAGAACGTGATGCAGGCCACGGGCGGGGGCGGCAACACCGGGCAATTGCAGACCGCCAATTTCCAGGAAGTGATCACGGCGACCGGCAGCTATCATGGCGGCGGCTACAACACGACCGCTGACAAGTGCTGCGGTGCGGATACCCAATTCAATTGGTATCAGCAGATCTACGATCACCTGACCCTGACGCTGACCAACACAGTCAAGGCGTCGAACCCGATCAACATCCAGTTCAGCGGCGGCGGTGCGAGCACGGTCAATGTCAGCTCGAACTCCGGAATCGTCGTCAACGGCCCGATCAACAACCTCTCGGGTGATACGACGGTCATCGCCACCGGCGCCAATTCGGCCATCACATCAGGCGCGAGCGCCAACAACCCGATGATCTCGGGCAAGAACGTCACGCTGCAGGCCGATGGCGGCATCGGTTCGCTCGGCGCGAACGGCGTTCCCGTCCAGGTGCAGGTCTACGGCGGCAATCTGACCGCCCGCTCAATCGATCGCGACATCGCGATCGCGGCCGTCGGCTCGCTCTCGATCAACCAGGTCGCCGTCAATTCGGGTGTCTCCGGCCGCGCGCCGCAGGGCAGCGTCTTCATCTCGGCGACCGGCGACATCAACTCGGCGGCCGCCTACAACGTCGCCACGCCGGTCGTGATCGGCAAGAATGTCGAGATCAACTCCAGCGCCGGCGCGATCGGCGCGACCAGCGCCGTCGTCAACGGCGCCTCCACCCTGACCAACATCAATCCTCTGGTGATCCAGGCGACCGGCACCACGCAGACCAACGGCACCGTCGACGGCGGCGTGCTCGACAGCGCTTCGGCCACCGGCACCTACATCGTCCAGTCCAAGGGCGACCTGCGCCTCGGCACGATCCAGTCGACCGGCGGCCCGGTCTTCCTGGAAGCCGCCGGATCCGACGGCAACCAGGCCAGCATCCTCAACGGCCGGGCGGCGGTCGGTCTCACCCCGGCGCAGAGCCAGCATCTCCAGGATGTCTGGACGAGCCTCGACCTGCTGAGCGGCAATGCCGCCACCAACGCCGTCAACAGCTACCAGTCGATGGTGACGTCTGCCTATAACGACTACTTCCAGCTCAAGAACATTGCGTTCCCGAACGGCAGCACCTACGCTCCGACCTCGGTGGGGCAGACGGTGCTGCGGGCGCAGGTCGCGGCCAAGCTCGGCATCGATCCCGCCAACGTCACCGCGACGCAGATGAAGACCGAGGCCACGACGCGGTTCCTGCGGGATCAGTTCCTGCTCGGCCAGATCACCACCGACCAGCTCAAGAGCTCGCTGACGACCTTGCTTGGCAGCGCGCCCACAGATCCGCTGGGGACGCTGTTCGGCAGCTCGCTGTCGTCGACCCTGTTCACCAAGCTGTTCGACGGTGTCTCGACGGCCAATCAGCGCCTGCCGAGCAACGCGGCGCTGCAGACCGCGCTCAATGCCTACAATGCGAGTTACAGTTACACGCTCGCGTCGACCGAGCGGGTCTACGGCATCATCACCGCGGGCTCGCAGTGGACGCAGAGCCAGCTCGCCTACACGGTGTCGTCGTCGGCCGTCGGCGCGGCTCCACCGCCGATCGACGACAACGTCGTCGCCAATGTCAGCGCCAATCAGATCATGCTCTACGCGCCGCGCGGCTCGGTCGGCAATTCGGCCGCGCCCCAGACCTTCACCTTCACCAGCGTCGATTCCTCCTCGCTGACGCCGGAGCAGAGAGGCTTGCTGGCGACGGCCGGTCCCGGCCAGCTCACCGTCGGAGCAGTGACCGACCCGACCACCCATGTCACGACCTATACGGTTAGCCTGTCGCAGCAGAACCTGGTCGTCGTCGACAACCCGATCGCGATCTCGGCCAAGGCGCTGACCAACATTTATCTCGGCAGCAAGAACAGCCTCGCGCTCGGTGGCGTCACCGCGAATTACGGCCCGATCACGGCCGCTCAGGCCAACGGCATCCAGGTGACCGGCCGCGGCGACGTCAAGCTCGACGCCGTGACGAGCGTCTTCGCCAATGCGAGCGGGGCCGTGATTTCGGGTGACATCAGCAACCTGACCCTGATTGCCGAGCGCGGCAATGTCGGCTCCAGTTCGAACGCGCTCCAGATCGCGTTCGCCGATCCCGGCAACGACCAGCTCGACCAGGTCTCGTCGGCGCAGGGCATCTATGTGAAGCAGACCACCGGCGATCTCATTCTCGGCAACATCTCCGCCGGCAATGCGATCCAGCTCGCCGCGACCGGCAGCATCTACGCCGAAGCCGGCTTCACGGACCGCAGCGCGATCCACATCCTGGGCACCGACCTCGATCTGCGGGCCGGCGGCCACATCGGCTTCAACGGCTCGACTTTCCAGCCGCTGCAGGTGAACATCTCGGGCACCGTGACCGGCTCGGCCGTCGGCGACCTCAGCCTTCTCGCCGTCACCGGCGACCTCGTGGTCGGCAGCAGCGGTCCCAACGGAACGCTGACCGCCGGCGGCGCTCTGACGCTGAACGTTTCGCGCGGCGCGCTCACCGTCAATGCCGACATCACCAGCGTCGGCCTGATGCAGCTGCTCGCCAACCGCGGCATGACCTTTGCGGCCGGCACCAGCGCGGCGCCGGTGGTCGCGACCAGCAGCTCCGGTGGCGTCACGCTGGTCGCCGCGACGCTGTCGATGGGTGCCTATTCGGCCATCAATGCCGCCGGACTGATCTCGGTGACCACGACGGGTGATGCGACCATCGGCCAGCTGAACTCGGCACTGTCCTACGCGGCTGCCTCTAACGCGCCCTCGGTCATCGTGACCGCCGGCGGCGTCGCCTCGCTGGGCGCGATCGTCGACAATGGCGACGGCCAGACCAAGTTCGTGGCGTCCGGCGCGGGCGCCGAAGTGTCGCTGAGCGCATCGAACGGCATCGGCAATGCCACGAGCCGGTTCGTCCTCAGCGCCGCGCGGTTATCGGCCAGCGCGAGCGCCGGCGACATCTACGTCAAGGTTCTCACCGACACCGAGGCGAGCCTGTTGTCGGCAGCGAGGGGCAGCGTGGACATCATCGGCACGAGCGGCCTGACGCTCGACCAGGTGGTGGCGGGCACGGCAACGGGCGCGAGCGGCAGGTTCAGCGCCGTCGCGAACAACGGCAGCATCGTCATCGGCACCGCCGAGAGCAGCGGCTCGCAGACGGTCCATGCGACCCAGAACGTGACGTTCAAATCGCTCGCGACCACCGGCAATGCCGGCGATACGGGCAACATCAACGTCACCGCGGACAACGGCTTCATCCTGGCGCAGACGGTGACGTCGGGCGGCGTGACCACGCTGGGCTCGCTTTCCGCCCACGGCTCGGCGACGCTGCTGGCGGCCACGACCATCAGCGGCAACACACTCGCGGCCACGACCGGCTCAGGTCTGTTGACGGCGACCGGCCCGATCAACTGGAACACGCTCAATGTCGGCACGACGCTGGGCGCGACGGCGAGCCAGGGCGGCATCACCTTCCAGACCGCGCAGAGCGGGGGCACGCAGACCATTCACGCCCGCGACAACGTCATCTTCAACGCGCTCACGGCAACCGGCATCAATGGCGATGCCGGCAACATCAACGTCACCGCCGACAACGGCTTCATCCTGGCGCAGACGGTGACCTCAGGCGGCGTGCCGACGCTGGGCTCGGTCTCGGCCCATGGTTCGGCGCGGCTGGTCGCGGCGGGCACCAACACCGGTCGCAGCCTCACGACCTTGAGCGGCAACGCAGTTCTCAGCGGAACGATCGTTCACTGGGACAATCTCAACGTGGGCGGCCCGCTCGACGTCACCGCGACGGCCGGAGCGATCACCGTTGGCACCGCCATTAGCGGCGGCACGCAGACCCTGCACGCCGTGAACGACATCGTCTTCAGTCAGCTCACGACCACAGGCATCCAGGGCGATTTCGGCGACATCGACCTGCGCTCCACTACGGGTGCGATCCGCGGCGGATCGATCTCCGCCAACGGCGACACGCATTTCGTCTCGGCGGGCCCGGTCTCGCTCGACAGGATCAGGGGCAACACTATCAAGCTGACCTCGCCGGGTGACCTGACCATCGGCTGGGTCAGCGTCGTGAAGGAGCTCGACCTCGCGGCTGATACGATCAACGTCAAGGGCGAGCAGATCCGATCGACGCCGCAGATCCCGCTGATCATGAACATCACTGGTTATAATGGTGGCGTCGCGAAATCCGCCAATGTCTCGATCGACCCTGAGCACATCATCATCAACCAGTTCAGGGCAGTGGATGCGACCTTCTGGACCGATGCGCCCGCCGTCTCCATCATCAACGGCTACATTCCGGGCCAGCTGATGCTGACCACCGCGAACGCGCAGGTGCTGCTCAACAACCGCTCGCCGGCGCCGTCCAATTGGCCTGCGCTCCAGCTCTACCAGCCGGGCGGCGTGTTCACGATGAGCCAGACCGGCAATGCCAATGTCAGCAACGCCTATGTGGTGTTCTACACCGGCAACATCTCGGCGACCGTGACCAATTACGGTTCGACCCACACCTGCTGCTACGACTTCACCGGGGCCAGCATGGTGCGCAACATCTCGGTCGACGGCGAGGGCACCGAGAGCATCGAGACCTGGCTCGCGAAGAAGGACGGCGGAACGTTCTATCTGCTCGGCCTCTCCGGCCAGGCGCGGTTAGATGCGCTGCTGACGCCGCGTCCGGTCGAGACCGTCGGCGCCGGCCCCGCCGTCAACATCGAGGGGCTCAGCGACATGCGCAAGCTGCGCCAGAAAGGACAGCGTGCGGGACGTCCCGGCTGGAAGGATGCGGCGATCGAAACAGCGAAGCCGGCAATCGGTCGCCTGGCAGAGGCATGGTGACGGGCTTGGGCATGCGGATTCTGCGGGCAGCATTGGCGGTCGGGCTGGCAGCGTCCTGCATCGTCTCCGCGCGCGCCCAGTCGATCAACCCCGGCGTGATCCAGAACGACATCGATCGCCAGCGCCGGCAGCTCGAGCAGCAGAGCGCGCCGCCCAAGCTCACGGGTCCGGCGGTGATCGGCGGCGAGCGGGAAAAATCCCAGCTCCTGAAGCCGGGCGGGCCGAAATTCCGCCTGCGCAAGGTCACCTTCGACGAGTCCAAGTTCATCACGCCCGCGGAGCTGGACGAGATCGCGAGGAAATATGTCGGCAAGGATGTCGACATCGCCGCGCTGTTGCAGCTCGTCGCCGACATCAACGCCGTCTACGCCGCGCGCGGGATCGTCACGGGCATCGCGACGCTGCCGGATCAGGACGCCAAGGGCGGCATCGTCCGCGTCAAGCTCACTGAAGGCCGACTCCAGAAGACGACCGTCGAGGGCAACAAGCAAACCCGCACCGACTACATCCTCGATCGCGTGAAGGAGCCCGAAGGCGAGGTCCTGGACGTTCCCAAGCTCAATCGCGACGTGATTTGGTTCAACCGCACCAACGACGTGCAGATCAAGGCGCTGCTCCAGCCCGGCACGAGCTTCGGCCTTACCGACCTGCAGTTCGCTGTGATCGAGCCGCCGGTCGACACCTGGCAGCTCTTCGTCGACAACCAGGGCGTGGAGAACACCGGCCGCTGGCAAGGCGGCACCTTCTACAAGCGTCACGGCCTGTTCGGCGTCGACGACCGCCTGACCTTCTACGGCGTCCGCTCCGACGGCAATCTCAACGGCAACGCAGCCTACAGTATTCCGGTCAATCCCTGGGGCGGGCGCGTTGGCGTCAGCTACACCGAAGGCAAGATCAAGATCATTCAGGGGCCGTTCGTCGCGCTCGACGTCACCGGACGCTCGAGCCAGGCCTCAGTCAATTTCAGTCAGCCGGTCTGGGTGACGCAGGACTGGCTGGTGCTGGTCAACGCCGCCCTGACCGAGGGCAAGACGGTGAGCCGCTTCGCCACGGTCGCCGTCACCGACGATCACTATGACAGGTCCACCGCCGGCGTCTCCGTGACCAAGTCCGGCAACGCCTATTCGATCACGGTTTCGCCCGCCGTGAACTACATCGAATGGCAGGATCACGTGCTGGGCGGCAACCGCACGTTCAATACCTATACCGGCTCGTTGCTCGCAACCAGCGCCGCGGGCCCGGCGAATTTCAGCGCTAATGTGCTGGCAAGTTGGCAGTACACCCAGGAGAAGCTGCTGCCCGGCAGCCAGATCTTCTCGATCGGCGGCCCCACCACCGTGCGCGGCTATCCCTCCAACTCGGCGTCCGGCGACAGCGGCTATTATTTCAACGCCGAGCTGCACTACAATTGGTCGCAATGGCTGAGGGGTTTCGACACCTACGTCTTCACGGATTGGGGCGCGGTGTACTCGACATTCCCCGGGGTCACCGAGCTTGCCTCCGTCGGCGTCGGCTTCTCCTGGACCTACATGCCGGGCATGACCTTCGAGGCGAATTACGCGACGCCGCTGAAGATGGCGGTCTCGACCCAGAACCATTACGAGGCCTATGGCCGCATCATCTTCCGGCCCTTGCTGATGTTCCAGAAGGAAATCCCCGCGCCCGTGGCGGCGGTGGACGGCAGGAGCAAGTCGTAGCTGCGGGCCACGCCGCACACTCCGCGATCATTGCACGACAGTCTCGATCTCGTGCCCCGGACGCAGCGCAGCGCCTCTTCGGCGGTGCGCTGCAGAGCCGGGGCCCATGCAGCGGCAAGTGCCAGTCTCCTGGGTCCCGGCTCTGCGGAGCGTCACTGCGTGCCGCACCGCGTCCGGGACACGAACACCGTGGCTCGACGACGGATTGTGCGGAGCGCTACCGCCGCAGCGTGAACTCATCCGCGCTGCGCCGATGCTCCCATTTCGCCTGCTCCAGCTCGGGCCGGTCGCATTCGGCTTCGGGATAACCGATGCAGAGATAGGCGATGAACTTCCAGGATGGCGGCACGTCGAGGATGGCGTGAATGCGGTCCGGATTGAGGATCGATACCCAGCCGATGCCGATACCTTCCGCACGCGCGGCGAGCCACATCGCGGTGATCGCGGCGACCACCGAATATTCCGTCGTCTCCGGCATCGTGGCGCGGCCGAGGCCGTGGCCGATGTCGCTGGTCTTGTCCGCGAACACGGCGAGGTGGCCGGGGGCCTGCTCGAGGCCCGACAGCTTCAGCGTGGCATAGCGCGCCGCGCGTTCACCGGAATAGGCGCTCAACGCGTCGGCGTTGCACGTCTTGAAGTCCTCGATCACGGCGCCTCGGCGTGCCTCGTCCTCGACGACGACGAAGCGCCAGGGCTGGCTGAGGCCGACCGAGGGCGAGAGGCATGCGGTCTCGATCAGCCGATCGATGCTGCCGGCTGGCAACGAATCAGTTCGAAAGCGGCGCACGTCACGGCGCCACACGAACAGCTCGTGCAGATGCTGGCGGAAGATATCGTCAAACTCGACCATCATCGCCCCGACTGGAAGGAGGCGGCCACCAGCAGGATCAGGATCTCGCTGGTCTGCTCGAACGCACCGAGGATATCGCCGGTCTGTCCGCCGATCTGGCGGATGGCAAGCCGGGCCAGCAGAAGGCCGGCGAGCGATAGCACGATCAGGCCGGCCAGCGCCTTGCCCGGCCCGAGCGTGAGCGCGAGAACGAGCGTCCCGACGGCGAAGGCAATCGCGACGCTGCGGCCCGGCGGCGCTCCGGCGCTCGCCGATAATCCATCTGGTCGCGCCGGCGGCACCAGCGACATGAAGGCCGGCACGCCCGCACGTGCAGCGGTGTGCGCGGCGCACAGCGCCAGCATCACGGCCCAGGGATTGGCGATGGCCCCGAGCGCGCTCCAGCGCAGGCCGAACGACAGGATCAGCGCGCAGACGCCGTAGGTGCCGATCCGGCTGTCGCGCATGATCTCGAGCTTGCGCTCGCGCGTGCGCCCGCCACCGAGCCCGTCGGCGGTGTCGGCAAGCCCGTCCTCGTGCAATGCGCCGGTGATGAGGGCAGTGGTCGCGAGTGCGAGCAGGGCGGCAAGGTTCGGCGTCAGCCCGACACGGATGGCGACCATGTAGACGAAAGCGCCGGCGAGGCCGACCAGGAGTCCTGCAACCGAAAGCGCCCATGTCGCGCGCGCGATCGCGCCGTCGCCGGCGGGCTTCGACGATGCCACGGGAAGGATCGTGACGAACGATGCCGCCATCCTGAGATCGGCGACGATGTCCTTGAGCAGCTCGGCGCGCGGCATCATTTCAGTTTCATCGGCAAGCCGGCAACGACGAACTCGACCTCGTTAGCAGCGGCCGCGATGGTCTGGTTCATGATGCCGGCGGCGTCGCGAAAGCTGCGTGCCAGCGCGTTGTCAGGCACGATACCGAGGCCGACCTCGTTGGTGACGAGAACAACCGGGCTGTTGAGCTGGGGCAGGGCGTCCGCAAGCTGCTTGACGTCGCTCTCCCAGTCGCGCTCCGCATGCATGAGGTTGGAGAGCCACAGCGTCAGGCAATCCACCAGCCTTGCACCGCCGCCATCGGTTGCGACCAGCGCGGGCACGAGATCGAGCGGCACCTCGCGCTCGATCCAGTCGGTTCCACGACGCGCGCGATGCTTCGCGATGCGTTCATCCATCTCAGTATCGAGCGCCTCCGCCGTCGCGAGATAGACGGGCCGGCCGGGAAAGCCCTTCGCGCGTGCTTCCGCACGCGTGCTCTTGCCCGATCGCGCTCCGCCGGTGATCAAGATGACGGCCATCAAAGTCTCCTGTCGGCCAGCACTAATCACCAAACGGGGCCAAAGACAAAGCCGAAATCAGGCGGCCAGGGGCTTGCGCTCAGCCCTCGCTTTGCGCAACAGGGGCGGGACAGGAGGCAGGTGTGGGCTTTGCGGGCGCGATGGTGGTTGCGATGGCGGTGGATGCCCTTCTGGGCTGGCCGGGCGCGCTGTTCGCGCGGATCGGCCATCCCGTGACCTGGCTGGGCCGGCTCATTGCTGCGATCGACACCGCCTGGAATCGAGCATCCGATCCGCCATGGCTTCGCCGCGCCGCGGGTATTGCCGGAGCGCTCGTGGTGATCGCGGTCTCCGTCGCGCTCGGCTGGATGCTTCAGTCATGGCTTCCATGGAGCTGGATCCAGCTCGCGCTCGTCGGCATCCTGGCCTGGCCACTGGTGGCGCAGCGCTCGCTGCATGATCATGTCGCGGCCGTTGCGAGGCCGTTGAGCGCGGGCGACATCGCCGCAGCACGCGAGGCGGTCTCGCGCATCGTCGGGCGCGATCCCGCAACGCTCGATGAAGCCGGCATCGCGCGTGCAACGATCGAGAGCCTCGCCGAGAACGCATCCGACGGCATCGTGGCGCCGGTGTTCTGGGGCGCGCTGTTCGGCCTGCCTGGCATTTTCGGCTACAAGGCGATCAACACGCTGGACTCCATGATCGGCCATCGCAGCGAGCGCTACGAGGCGTTCGGCTGGGCCGCGGCGCGCATCGACGATGTCGCCAATTTCATTCCGGCGCGCCTGACCGGATTCTTGTTCGTGCTGCTGGCGCCGCGGCGATCCGAGGCGCTGTCCTGCATGACGCGCGATGCGCGACGTCATCGCTCGCCCAACGCCGGCTGGCCCGAAGCAGCCATGGCGGGCGCGCTTCGAGTGCGGCTCAGCGGCCCGCGCATCTATCACGGCAGCATCACCAACGAGCCCTGGCTCAACGAAGGCGCGCGCGATCCGCTTGCCGCCGACATCGGCGAGGGGCTGGCGGTGTATCGCCGCGCCATGCTGCTGCTCGCCGGCGTGCTTGCGATCCTGGCCTTCGCGTGAAACAACGGGGCATGCGCGAGCACGGTGGAAATCTCGATCTGGCCCAGCAGCGTTTTGGCGGGCGCGCGGAGGATTGGATTGATCTCTCGACGGGGATCAACCGGCTGCCTTACCCCCTGGGCGAGGTGAGTTCGCGCGCTTGGACTGCGCTGCCGTCGCGCGCCGAGATCGAGACATTGCATCAGGCGGCACGACACGCCTATCGCACGAACGCGCCGGTTGTTGCCATGGGCGGTGCACAGGCCGCCATTCAATCGCTGCCACAACTCGCGCCGCCCGGCCGCGCGCGCATCCTCGCGCCGACCTACAACGAATATGCCGGGGTGCTGTTGGCCGCGGGCTGGGACGTGCAGGAAGCCAGCGAGCCCGACGCACTGGCGGGCGCGGATCTTGCCATCATCGTCAATCCCAATAATCCCGATGGTCGGAGCTCTGCGCCACAAGATTTGCTCGCACTACTGCCGCGCGTCGGCCGTCTCGTCATCGACGAGAGCTTTGCGGACGCACTTCCGCAGCTGTCGCTCGCGCCGCAGGCGGATCGGCCGGGATTGCTGATCTTGCGCTCGTTCGGAAAATTTTACGGACTTGCCGGCTTGCGGCTGGGTTTTGCTATCGGCAACGCAGACGATATCGGCAAGCTCGCGGCGCTGTCGGGTCCATGGCCGGTCTCGGGCGCGGCGATCGCAATCGGCAGCCGCGCCTTGCGTGACGATGCCTGGGCCGAGGCCACGTCAGCGCGACTTGTTCGCGATTGTGGACGTCTCGATGAGATGGCGCGCGGGAAGGGCTGGACGCTCGTTGGTGGTGCGTCGCTATTTCGGCTGTACGAAACGCCCGACGCACTGGTCGCCCAGGAAAAGCTCGCGCGTGGCCAGATCTGGTCCCGCGTCTTCGCGCAGAACCCGCCATGGCTACGCCTCGGGCTTCCCGGCAGCGAAGTTGAATGGACGCGTCTTGCCGAAGTTCTAGCGCGCTAGCGCGAGCAGGCCGTCGACGTCGAGATGCTTCCCGATGTGATCGGCGAGGGCATCGAGCGCGCTCTCGACTCTTGCATGATAAGGCTGGTTTCCTGCGGGAATGTCGAGCTTGGCGAGATACGCCTTGCGGAATTCGTCGGACGTGAACAGGCCGTGCAGATAGCTGCCCTGCACACGGCCATCGCGCGAGATCGCGCCTTCCGGCTCATCATTCAGCTTCGCAAATGGCCGGGCGCGATCGGGCCCGTCGGTGCGGCCGATGTGGATTTCATAGGCTTCGATCGGCTGCTCTGTGGCGGCATGCACGGCTGCAACGCGTGTCAGCGTCTTCTGCGGATTCATCACCGTCTCGACATCCAACAGCCCGAGGCCGGGCGTGTCACCCGCGGGGCCCTCGATCCCGTCAGGATCAGAAACGCTGTGCCCCAGCATCTGATAGCCGCCACAGAGGCCGAGCACGTGGCCACCCCTGCGGTGATGCGCGAGGAGATCGATGTCCCAGCCCTGCGCGCGCAGGAAGGCGAGATCTCCGCGTGTGGATTTGGAGCCGGGGATGATGACGAGGCGGACGTCGCCCGGAATGGCTTCGCCCGGACGCACCATCACGAGATCGACGCCAGCTTCGAGCTTGAGCGGATCGAGATCGTCGAAATTGGCGATCCGCGATAGCGCGAGACAGGCGATCTTGCATTGGCCCGGCTTGCGCGCGTCGCTCAGGCCCAGCGCATCCTCGGCCGGCAGTTCGCCGGCGCGCGCGAACCAGGGCAACACGCCAAGCCCGCGCCAGGCGGTCGTCTGCTCGATCAACTTGTAGCCGTCGTCGAACAGCGTGGGATCGCCGCGGAACCTGTTGATGACGAAGCCCTGGATCATCGCGGCATCGTCGGGGTCGATCACCGTCTTGATGCCGACGAGCTGGGCGATGACGCCGCCGCGGTCGATGTCGCCGACCAGAACGACCGGCACGTCCGCCTTGCGCGCAAAGCCCATATTGGCGATGTCGGCCTTGCGCAAATTCACCTCGGCCGGGCTGCCGGCGCCTTCGACCAGCACGAGATCGGCGCGCGCCTTCAGGCGCTCAAAACTCTCCAGCACCGCGCCCATCAGTGACGGCTTCATCGCGGCGTAGTCGCGTGCGCGAGCGGTCGCGATGCGCTTTCCATGCACGATCACCTGCGCGCCGACATCGGTCTCGGGCTTCAGCAGCACCGGATTCATGTCGGTGTGCGGCTCGACGCCGGCGGCGAGCGCCTGCAGCGCCTGGGCGCGGCCGATCTCGCCGCCATCGACGGTGACGGCCGCGTTGTTCGACATGTTCTGCGGCTTGAACGGGAGCACGCGCAGGCCGCGCCGCGTGAAGGCGCGCGCAAGGCCCGCGACGATGAGCGATTTGCCCACGTCAGAGCCGGCCCCCTGGATCATCAATGCGCGCGCCATTGCGAGATCGTCTCAGAACTCGACGCCGGCCTGCGCCTTGATGCCGGAGCGGAAGGGATGCTTGACCAGCGTCATCTCCGTGACGAGGTCGGCGATCTCGATCAGCTCGTCCTTGGCGTTGCGCCCGGTGAGCACGACATGCGTCATCTCGGGCTTCTGCGTCGTCAGGAACTCGACCACCTCGGCGATGTCGAGGTAGTCGTAGCGCAGCGCGATGTTGATCTCGTCCAGCACGACCATGCGCAGGTTCGCATCGCGGATCAGCTCCTTGGCCTTCTCCCAGCCGGCGCGCGCGGCGGCGATGTCGCGAGCGCGGTCCTGTGTCTCCCAGGTGAAGCCTTCGCCCATCGCATGGAACTGGCAGAGGTCGCCGAAATGGCCGGTGAGCAGCCGACGCTCGCCGGTATCCCATGCGCCCTTGATGAACTGCACCACCGCGCAGGGAAAGCCATGGGCGACGCAGCGGACGATCATGCCGAAGGCCGAGGAGGACTTGCCCTTGCCGGCGCCGGTGTGGACAATGATGAGGCCTTTTTCGCCGCTCTTGGTCGCCATGATCTTGTCGCGGGCGGCCTTCTTCTTCGCCATTTTCTGGGCGTGGCGGGCGTCGGTTTCCTCGCCCGTTTGGGTCTCCGGTTCAGGCGTCATCGGTCCCGGTCCTTCGGCTTGACAAGTGGCGGCCGGCGGCAAATGGTGGGCCGGCGTTGGTTCCTGTCCTATGACAGGCGAAGAGGGAATGCGATAGGGTCCGAATCGGCAAGATTTGGGTCCAAAATGCAGCCGCCCCCGCGACCGTGACCGGAGAGATGCCCGAAGCCACTGACTCCCGAGAGGGAATCGGGAAGGCGGGGATCGAAGGGCAAAGCCCTGCTCCGCAAGCCGGGAGACCTGCCAGCGCGGACGATTTTGGACCGGCGGACGGGGTGTTCCGCGACGGGGAAACGGGCCTTTCGAATGCGGTCCGTGCGCCTCTTCGCCTCCCGCTGTTTATTCTGGAAGAGGCGATGACGGTTACACTTCACGTCTGCATTACCTGTCGCGCCGGCCAGACGCTCGGCGAGGGCGAGACCACGCCCGGCAAGCGCCTGCATGGCGCGATCCTTGACGCCGGCGTGCCCGACGGCGTCCATGTGGTTCCCGTCGAGTGCCTCTCGGCCTGCAGCCAGGGCTGCTCGGTCGCGCTGACCGCGCCTGGCCGTTGGTCCTATGTCTATGGCCGCTTGTCGGATGCAAATGCACGTGACGTGGTCGCCGGCGCTGCGGCCTATGCGGCCGCGCCCGACGGGCTCGTGCCCTGGCGCAGCCGGCCCGAAATCTTCCGCAAGCAATCGCTTGCCCGCATTCCCCCGATTCCCGCCGTGCCGGAGGCCGCCGAATGAACTCGCTCGCAAAAGTCCCGGTGACGGTGGTCACCGGTTTCCTCGGCTCCGGCAAGACGACGCTGATCCAGCATCTGCTCGCCAATCCCGGCGGCAAGAAGCTTGCAGTGCTCGTCAACGAGTTCGGCAGCGAGGGCGTCGATGGCGAGATCCTGAAATCCTGCGCGGACGCGAACTGCCCGGAAGAGAACATCGTCGAACTCGCCAATGGCTGCATCTGCTGCACCGTCGCCGACGATTTCATTCCGACCATGGAGCAGCTTTTGGCGCGGCCCGTGAAGCCCGATCACATCCTGATCGAGACGTCGGGCCTGGCACTGCCGAAGCCGCTTTTGAAGGCGTTCGACTGGCCGGAGATCCGTTCGCGCATCACGGTCGACGGCGTGATCGCGCTGGCCGATGCCGAAGCCGTCGCGGCCGGCCGTTTCGCGCCGGATCCGGCTGCGGTGGAAGCACAGCGCGCGGCGGACGAGAATCTCGATCACGAGACGCCGCTGTCGGAAGTGTTCGAGGACCAGATCGCCTGCGCCGACATCGTGCTGCTGACCAAGGCCGATCTTGCGGGCACGGCGGGAATCGAAGCGGCCAAGGCCGCGATCACCGCCGAGATGCCGCGCCCCGTGCCGATGCTGCCGGTCACTGACGGTGCAATCGATGCGCGCGTCATTCTCGGGCTCGGCGCTGCCGCGGAGAACGATCTCGCGGCGCGTCCATCGTATCATGACGGCGAGGAGGAGCACGAGCATGACGACTTCGCGTCCGTTGTGATCGACCTTCCGGAGGTCTCGGACATTGACGCGCTCGTGGCATCCGTCCAGAAGCTGGCGCGCGAGCAGAATGTGCTGCGCACCAAGGGCTATATCGCGGTTGCGGGCAAGCCTATGCGCCTGTTGCTGCAGGCGGTCGGCGAGCGCGTACGCCACCAGTTCGACAAGCCCTGGGGCGCGGGTGTCAGGCAGTCGAAACTCGTCGTGATCGGCGAGCACGGCGATATCGATGAAGCCGCGATCAAGGCGGGACTTGGTCTCTGATGCACGTCGTCTTC
>NZ_JXJM01000001.1:4107551-4134381 GCF_001593325.1 Bradyrhizobium sp. DOA1 | reverse complement strand
CGCGGTCTCGAGGAGACCGCGACGCCAAGAGACATCGGCCAGGACCCGGCCGATCTCGTGGTGCTCTCGTACTCGGATTCCGACCTCGCGGCATTCGCGGCCGGCTGGCGGCGCGGCCGCAGCAGCCTGCCGTCGCTGCGGCTCGCCAACCTTGCGGAACTACGACATCCGTTGTCGGTCGACACCTATATCGAGCGCACGCTGTCGCAGGCGCGCGGCATCCTGGTGCGGCTGATCGGCGGTGAGTCCTACTGGCCGTATGGACTGGCGGCGCTCCAGCAACTGGCCAGGGATCGGGGCATCGTGCTCGCGGTGCTGCCGGCTGATGGTCGCGACGATATGCGGCTCGATGCGTACTCGACCTTGCCGGTCTCGACGCTGCGCCGGCTCAAGGTGCTCTGCGACACCGGCGGTCCGGTCGCCGCGCAAGCGGCGATCGCGCAGCTCGCGCTGGCCTCGGGCCTCTATGCCGGACCGGTCGTCGGCGAGATGACGGTGCCGGAAATGGGATTTTATGATCCCGCGCGCGGTGTCATTGCGGCGCCGGGGAGTGGCGAGGGGAGGCCGCGCGCGCTGGTGACCTTCTATCGCTCCTATCTCACCGCTGCCGACACCGGCCCAGTCGACGCCTTGATCGCCGCGCTGCGCGCGAAGGGGTTTGAGGCCTATGGTGCGTTCGTCACCTCGCTGAAGGCGCCGGGCGTTGCCGATTGGCTGCGCGCGCATCTGGCGCAAAATCCTGCGGCGGCGATCGTCAACGCGACGGCGTTCTCGGCCCTCGGCGACGATGGCGCGACGCCGTTCGATGCCGCATCGTGCCCGGTCTTCCAAGTCGCGCTCTCCACCGCGCGGCGGGAGGACTGGGCGGACTCGCTGCGTGGCTTGTCGCCGGGCGATCTCGCGATGCATGTCGTGCTGCCTGAAGTCGACGGCCGTCTGTTCGCGGGCGTGGTGAGCTTCAAATCCGCTGCGGAGCGCGATCCCGATCTGCAGTTCTCGCATCTGGCGCATCGGCCCGACGAGGAGCGTGTGAGCGCTGTTGCCGCGCGCGTTGCCGCCTGGCGCCGTCTTGCGGAGAAGCCGGCGGGCAAAAAGCGGCTGGCGATCGTGCTGTCGAACTATCCGGGTCGCCCGCACCAGATCGCACATGCCGTTGGGCTCGACGCGCTCGCGTCCGTCGAGGCCTTGATCTCCGATCTTTCGGAGGCCGGTTTCGATGTTGCGCCGGTCGAAGCGCTCGGCGAGACGCTGCTGAAGCAGAGTTTGTCCTGGAGCCTCGCCGATTATCGCACGGCGCTGTCGCGTTTGCCGCAATCCTTGCAGGATGATCTTGCGCAGGCCTGGGGCGTGCCGGAGCATGATCCGAGCTGCCGTGACGGCGCATTCCACTTCGCTGCGATCGCGTGCGGCAGGTCGATCATCGCGGTCCAGCCGGAGCGTGGCGATGCAGCCACGCGCGATGCCGAATATCACGATCTCGCCCGCACGCCGCGCCATGGCTATGTCGCGTTTTATCTCTGGCTCCGCGAGCAGGGCACCGATGCCGTCGTGCACATGGGCGCGCATGGCACGCTGGAATGGTTGCCCGGCAAATCCGTGGCCCTGTCGCAGGCGTGCTGGCCGGAAGCACTGATCGGCGATCGCCCCGTCATCTATCCCTTCATCGTCAACGATCCCGGCGAAGCCGCGCAGGCCAAGCGCCGCATCGGCGCCGTCAGCATCGGCCACCTTCCGCCGCCGCTTGAACAATCGGCAGTGCCGGAAGGCCTGCGCCGGCTCGAGCGCCTGCTCGACGAATATTCGACGGCCGACGGTCTCGATCCCGCCCGTCGTCAGCGGCTGATCGCGGCGATCCGTGACGAGGCGCGTGCTGCAGGCCTGGAAGATGATCTCGGCCTCGATGCATCGGCAGCGCCAGCCGAAGCGATCCCAAGGATCGACCGCTTCGTGTGTGATCTCAAGGAGAGCCAGTTCGGCGACGGCCTGCACGTGTTCGGCCGCGGCGCCTGCGGTGAGGCCGAGCGCGATGCGCTGCGCGCCGCGCTCGCAGGCCAGCGCGTTGCGCCGGGACCGTCCGGCTCGCCCTATCGCGGCCGCCAGGACGTGCTGCCGACGGGGCGCAATCTCTTCGCCGTCGATCCGCGCGCAGTGCCGACCCCGTCGGCGCATGCGCAGGGCATCAGGCTCGCCGAAGAGCTGCTCCGCCGGCACTTGCAGGATCATGGCGATTGGCCGAAGGGCCTCGTCGTCGACCTCTGGGGCTCGGCGACGATGCGCACCGCGGGCGAGGAGTTCGCGATGGCGCTGCATCTGGCCGGCCTTGCGCCGCGCTGGGATCACGCCTCCGGCCGCGTCACCGGCTACGACATCATCGCGCCAGCCGAGCTCGGCCGTCCCCGCATCGACGTCACGCTGCGGGTGTCCGGCCTGTTCCGCGACGTCTTTTCCGGTCTGGCGCAGTTGTTCGAAGCTGGCGCCGAGGCACTCGCGAGCCGCGAGGACGAGGGCGACGAAAATCCCTATCTCCATCGTGCGTCCCGCGTGTTCGCGCCGCGGCCCGGACAATACGGCGTTGGCCTGTCGGCGATCCCCGATGCCTTCACGCCCGAGACGCGGGAGGCCGCGGGCGAAGCCTGGCTGTCGGCCTCGTCCTGGGCGTTCTCGGCGGATGGCGCGATGTCGCCGGATCGCGCCGGCATCGAGGCGCGGCTTGCCACCGCTGACGCGTTCGTCCATGTGCAGGATTTGCCCGAAACAGATCTGCTGCTCGCCGCCGACTATGCCGCGCATGAAGCCGGCGTCGCCGCAGCAGCAGCGCATCTCGGTGCGGCAGGACCATCGCTCTATCATCTCGACACGACGCGCCCCAACCAGCCGCGCGCGCGCACGTTGACCGAGGAGATCTCGCGCGTCGTCCGCGCCCGCGCCGCCAATCCGGCCTGGATCGCCGGCATGATCCGCCATGGTTTCCGCGGCGCGGCCGAGATCGCCGCGACGCTGGAGCACATGGCGGCGTTTGCGCATCTCGCCGATGCCGTGCCGCCGCATCTGTTCGATCTCTACTACGATGCGACGCTCGGCAATGACGACGTCCGCGCCTTCATGGCGCGCGAAAATCCGGCGGCGCTCGCCGCGATGGAGACGTGCTTCACCCGCCTGCACGAGGCCTCGCTCTGGCGAACGCGCCGCAATTCGATCGCGGCTGCGCTGCGGGAGGCCTCATGAACGCGTCTGCGGTCAAGGGCTGGTGTCCCGGCGCGCTGCGGCCGATGCAGTCGGGCGACGGGCTCGTGGTCCGCGTGCGTCCGTTCGGCGGACGGCTGGAGGCAGCGCAGATCGCCGGCCTTGCGGAGCTTGCGGAACGGCACGGCAATGGCCTGATCGACGTCACCAGCCGCGCCAATCTGCAGATCAGGGGCGTCAGCGATCGGAGCCATCAACCGCTGCTCGACGGTCTCGCGCAGTTGGGATTGCTCGATCCCGATCAGGCGACCGAAGCCCGCCGCAACATCTTGGTGACGCCGTTCTGGAGCACCGGTGACGAGACGCAGGCGCTCGCGGCCGAGCTCGAAGAGGCGCTTGCCGACAGCAAGCTCGCATTTCCGACGAAGTTCGGCTTCGCCATCGACGACGGCAGGTCGCGCGTGTTGGCCGGCGATTCCGCCGACGTGCGTATCGAGCGCGATCGCAGCGGCCGGCTCTTGGTGCGCGCCGATGGTGCGAGGCTCGGCCGCTCCGTCGGCCGTGGCGGCGCGGTGACGACGGCGCTCGCCCTCGCAAGCTGGTTCGTCTCGTCAGGCGGCATCACGGGCGGGCGAGGGCGCATGGCGGCCCACATCGCCTCCGGTGCGGCATTGCCCGGGACCTTGCGCGGCGAAACCGAGCCGGCGCCCGTGATGGCCGCGCTACGGCCCGGACATTATTCGCAGGGCGCGCTGGTCGGGATTGCATTCGGACAGATGCTGCATTCGACGCTGCATCAGTTTTCGAGTTGCGGCCATGCCCTGCGCATGACGCCATGGCGGATGGTCCTCAGCGAAGGTAAGCGCGAGATGCCGAGCGGGGCCGGTCTCATCACGGAGCCGCACGATCCGGCGCTGCGCGTCATCGCCTGTAGCGGCGCTCCGCGTTGCCGCGAGGCTCACGCCGACACGCGTGCGCTTGCCGCCGCGCTCGCGCCGCGCATCACGCCGGACACGCGGCTTCACGTCTCCGGCTGCGCAAAGGGCTGCGCCCATTCCGGCACGGCCGCAGTGACGCTGATTGCGACCGGCACCGGCTTCGATCTCGTCCGCGGCGGGTCGACGCGCGACGAGCCTGCCCTGCGCGGTCTGAACGGCGCCGATATCGTCAGCGATCCCTCTATCCTGGTGGGAGGGCATTGATGCCGCACAGTTACGAGACCGACGGCGCGGCGATCTACCGGCAATCCTTCGCGACCATCCGCGCCGAGGCGGATCTTGCCCGCTTCATGCCGGATGAAGAGCAGGTGGTGGTGCGGATGATCCATGCCGCCGGCATGGTCGGCCTCGAAGCGCATATCCGCTTCACACCGGGCATGGCGACAGCGGCGCGCGCGGCGTTGCAGAAGGGGGCGCCGATCCTGTGCGATGCGCGCATGGTCTCGGAAGGGATTACGCGCGCGAGATTGCCTGCGGCCAATGCCGTGATATGCACGCTCGGTGACGCCGCGGTGCCGGCCTTGGCGCAATCCATGCGCAACACGCGCTCGGCCGCCGCGCTTGAGCTATGGAGGCCGCATCTCGATGGCGCGATCGTCGCCATCGGCAACGCGCCGACCGCGCTGTTCCACCTGCTCAACATGCTCGAGGACCGCGACTGTCCGCGGCCGGCGGCGATCATCGGCTGTCCCGTCGGCTTCGTCGGCGCCGCCGAATCCAAGGCCGCGCTGATGGCCGATCCGCCCGCGCCTGCGCTGACGGTCGAAGGCCGCCTCGGCGGCTCCGCGATCACGGTTGCCGCCGTCAACGCACTGGCGAGCCGGAGCGAATAGTCATGGGACGCATCATCTGCTGCGGTCTCGGCCCCGGCGATCCGGACTTGATGAGCGTGCGCGCCGATCGCACGGTTCGTGAGGCTGCCCACATCGCATATTTCCGCAAGAAGGGTCGGCCAGGCCAGGCGCGCCGCATCGTCGAGGGTATGCTGGCGCCTGATGTCGCCGAATATCCCATGGAATATCCGGTTACAACGGAGATCGCTTTCGACAGCCCGGAATACGTCGAGCTGCTCGCCGGTTTCTATGACGAATGGGCCGAGCGCCTGGCGCGGCTTTCGCGCGCGGTCGACGTCGTCGTGCTGTGCGAGGGCGATCCCTATTTCTACGGCTCCTTCATGCATCTGCACACGCGCCTGCAAGGCCGCGTCGAGATCGAGGTAATCGCGGGCATTCCCGGCATGGTCGGCTGCTGGAACGGCGTCGGCCGGCCGATCGCGCTCGGCGACGACGTCACGACGGTGTTGATGGGAACGCTGGCCGAAGACGAGCTCGAACGGCGCATGCGCGATTCCGATGCGGTCGTCGTCATGAAGACCGGCCGCAATCTCGCAAAGGTGCGCCGCGCGCTCGCAGCCGCCGGACGGCTGGACGATGCCTGGCTGGTCGAGCGCGGCACCATGCCGGGCGAGCGTGTCGCGCGACTCTCCGAGATCGATGACGGCGATTGTCCATATTTCGCGATCGTGCTCGTGCACGGCAAGGGCCGGCATCCGGGCGCCGCCGAATGACAGGCACCCTGACCATCGCGGGCCTCGGGCCCGGCAGTGACGCGCTGGTGACGCCGGAAGTCTCCGCCGCGCTCGCAGCCGCCACCGACATTCTGGGCTATGCGCCCTATGTCGCGCGTGTGCCGCCGCGCGCCGGGCTCACCCTGCACCCGTCGGACAACCGCGAAGAGCTGCAGCGCGCGCACGAAGCCTTGCGGCTCGCCGCCGAAGGCAGGCAGGTCGTGGTCGTCTCCTCCGGCGATCCCGGCGTGTTCGCGATGGCGTCCGCCGTGTTCGAGGCGCTCGAACTGGCGCCGCAATGGCAGGCGCTGCCGATCCGCGTGCTGCCCGGGGTCACCGCGATGCTTGCAGCGGCCGCCCGCGCCGGCGCGCCGCTCGGCCATGATTTCTGCGCGATCAATCTCTCCGACAATCTCAAGCCGTGGGCGATGATCGAGAAGCGCTTGCGACTTGCCGCGGAGGCCGACTTCGCCATCGCGATGTACAATCCGCGCTCGGCGAGCCGGCCGGAGGGATTTGGCCGCACGCTGGCGGTTTTGAAAGAGGCCGGATGCGGCGAGCGGCTCGTGATCTTCGCGCGGGCGATCAGTGCTGCCGACGAGAAGATCGAGACCGTCACGCTGAACGAAGCGACACCCGAAATGGCCGACATGCGCACGCTGGTGATCGTCGGCAATTCGCAGACGCGCCGCGTCGGCCGCTGGGTCTATGCGCCGAGGCGGGCAGAATGACCGAGCCATTGCATGATCTCGGCCACGCTCTCGACCCGCAGCCGCTCGGGCAGCTGCGGTCGCGAGATCATGATCACGGGCAGGCCCAGCATGCGAGCCGCATCGATCTTGGCGCGCGCGCCGTCGCCGCCGGAATTGCGGGCGACGATCAAGGCGATGCCGCGCGTGCGCATCATCTGAAGCTCGCCGTCGAGAGTGAAGGGGCCGCGCGACACGATCACGTCCGCGGCGAACGGCAGGAGCGCTTCGGGCGGGTCGACGAAGCGCAGGGTGTAGGTGTGCTGCGGCTTGTTCGCGAATGGCGCGATGTGCTGCCGGCCGATCGCGAGGAACACGTTTGCCGATGCCTCGGGCAGCGCGGCGACGGCGGTATTGACGTTGCTGACTTCGATCCAGTTGTCGCCGGGCGCTTTCGTCCAGGGCGCGCGTTCGAGAGCTATCAACGGTGTTCCAGCTTTCGCGCATGCCGCAACAGCATTGCGGCTCATCTCGGCCGCGAAGGGATGCGTCGCGTCGATCACATGCGTGATGGCTTCGCGGCGGATGTAATCGGCAAGCCCGTTCGCGCCGCCGAAGCCGCCGATGCGGGTCGGCAGCGGCTGATCGGTCGGCGCGCGGGTGCGGCCGCCATAGGAATAGATGGCCTCGATGCCGGCGCGCGCGATCTCCGCGGCGAGCAGGCTCGCATCGGCAGTTCCGCCCAGAACGAGGGCGCGAATCATGGTTGATCCCTGGCTGACCATCATCGGTATCGGCGAAGATGGCCTTGCGGGCCTGTCGGAGGCAAGTCGAAAGGCGCTCGCCACGGCGAAAACCGTGTTCGGCGGCGAGCGTCATCTTGCGCTCGCGGATGTCGGCAGCCGCGGCCGTCCATGGCCGGTGCCGTTCGACTCCGATGTCGTGCTGAGCTGCCGTGGCCGGCCTACGGCCGTGCTCGCGTCCGGCGATCCGTTCTGGCATGGCGCGGGCGCAAGCCTTGCCGAGAAGCTCGGTCGCAACGAGTGGACTGCGCATTCCGCGCCGTCGACCTTCTCGCTCGCGGCTGCGCGGCTGGGTTGGCGCCTGGAATCCGTGATTTGTCTCGGCTTGCACGCCGCACCGTTCGAACGTCTCGTTCCGCATCTCGCGCGAGATGCGCGCATTATCTGCCTCGTGCGCGATGGCAAGGCCGCCAGCGACTTCGCGAAATGGCTGACGGGGCGTGGCTGGGGCGCCTCGACATTGTGGGCTCTCGCCGAGCTCGGCGGACCGCGTGAAAATGTCCGGGAGTATCGGGCCAAGGACTTTGCTGGTGATCTCGCTGGAAATCTGGTCGCAGTCGCGGTGGAGGCGAGGGGCACACAGGGGATCCCCCGCAGCTCGGGTCTGCCGGACGATCTCTTCGTCCATGACGGCCAGATCACCAAGCGGCCGGTGCGCGCACTCGCACTTTCGGCGCTGGCTCCGCGTGCCGGTGAGCGGCTGTGGGATATCGGCGCGGGCTCAGGCTCGGTCTCCGTGGAGTGGGCGCTGTGCGGTGGGGTAGCGAGCGCAATCGAGGTGCGCGAGGATCGCGTTGCGAACATCCGCAGCAATGCAGCTGCGTTCGGATTAACGCACCGGATCACCGTCATCACGGGAAGGGCGCCGGAAGCTATTGCCGGGCTGGACGCACCAGATGCCGTCTTCATCGGTGGCGGTCTCGATCGCGCGATGTTCGATACAGTCTGGTCGCAACTCGCGCCGGGTGCGCGGCTGGTTGCACATTCAGTCACGCTGGAGACGGAATCGCTGCTCGGCGAGCTGCATCAGCGCCACGGCGGCGGCCTGATGCGGGTCGACATTTCGTATGCAGCGCCACTCGGCCGCTACCGATCCTGGGGGGCGGTGCGGCCGCTCGTGCAGTGGAGTGCGGTCCGATGAAGGTCGCCGGATTCGGATTCAGGCAGGATGTGACGCTGGCCGCGCTGCGCGACGCGTTGCTGGCCGCCGGCGGTCCCGATGGCCTTGCTGCGGTCGCCACCGTCAGCGACAAGGCTGACGCGCAGGCGTTGAAGCGGCTTGCGCATGAATGCGGCGTGCCGATCAGAGCCATTCCCGCAGAAGCGCTGGCTGGCATAAATACGCCGACACAGTCGATGCGCATCGCGGAAAACTTCGGCACCGGATCGGTGGCCGAAGCCGTAGCGCTGGCAGCCGCCGGCCCTCGCGCACGCCTGATTGCGACGCGAGTGGTCTCGCAGGATCGCACCGCGACCGCGGCGATCGCCGAAGGAGACGGCGCATGACCGTGCATTTCATCGGCGCCGGACCGGGCGCCGCTGATCTCCTGACCTTGCGCGGCCGCGATCTGATCGCAGCCTCGCCGGTCTGCCTCTATGCGGGATCGCTGGTGCCGGAGGGCGTGCTGGCGCATTGCCCGCGAGGGGCGCGCATCGTCAACACCGCGCCGCTGTCGCTCGACGAGATCATTGCGGAGATCGCCGCCGCGCATGCGCAGGGCAAGGATGTGGCGCGCCTGCATTCCGGCGATCTCTCGATCTGGTCGGCGATGGGCGAGCAACTCCGTCGCCTGCGCGCGCTCGGCATTCCCTACACGGTCACGCCGGGCGTGCCGTCCTTCTCCGCCGCTGCCGCGGCGCTGGAGACCGAGCTGACGCTGCCTGGCCTTACCCAGACGGTCGTGCTGACGCGCACGCCGGGCCGCGCCAGCGCGATGCCCGAGGGCGAAAAGCTCTCGGCCTTCGCCGCCACCGGCGCCGTGCTCGCGATCCACCTGTCGATCCATCTGCTCGACAAGGTCGTGGCCGAGTTGACGCCGCATTATGGCGCGGACTGCCCGGTCGCGGTCGTCTGGCGCGCGAGCTGGCCGGACCAGCGCATCGTCCGCGCGACGCTCGGCTCGCTCGATGCCGCCGTGGGCGGCGAGATGGAGCGCACCGCTCTGATCCTGGTCGGCAAGACGCTGGGCGCGGCGGATTTCGACGAGAGCCGCCTCTATGCCGCCGACTACGATCGCCGCTATCGGCCGGTCGGCGCCGAGCCACGCTTTCCGGAGGCGACGTGATGGCGGCCGGCCTCGTCATCTCCGCGCCGGCCTCAGGCGTCGGCAAGACCACGCTGACGCTGGCGCTCGCGCGCGCCTGGCGCAATCGCGGCCTCAACGTGCAGTGCTTCAAGAGCGGCCCTGATTATATCGATCCCGCCTTTCATGCCGCCGCCACGGGACGCGCCTCCGTCAATGTCGACAGCTGGGCGATGGACCGGGGCGCTATCGCGCATCTCGTCAGCCGCGGTGTGGACGCCGATATCGTGCTCGCCGAGGGCTCGATGGGCCTGTTCGACGGTGTCGCTGCGCGCGGTGTCTCCGGCACCGGCGCCACCGCTGACATTGCGGAGATGCTGGGCTGGCCGGTGGTGCTGGTGATCGACCCCTCAGGACAAGCGCAAACCGCGGCGGCGATCGCCGCAGGCCTTCGCGACTACCGCAAGGGCGTGCGCCTTGCCGGCGTCGTGCTCAACCGCGTCGCCAGCCCGCGTCACGAGGATCTCGTGCGGCGTGCGCTTGATGATGCCGGCATCGCCGTGTTCGGTGCGCTGCCGCGCCATGCCGAGATCAGCCTGCCGAAGCGGCATCTTGGCCTCGTGCAGGCCGAGGAGCAGGCCGAGATCGGCAAGCTGATCGACGAAGCCGCACGCTTCGTCGCCGAGCATGTCGATCTCGACGCGGTGCTGCGCGCGGCTGCGGGTTGGTCACCGCAGCCGGCCGCGAATGGACTGAACGTCACGCCGCCGGGGCAGCGCATTGCGCTCGCCCGCGATGCGGCATTCTCCTTCGTCTATCCGCACATGCTGGAAGCCTGGCGCGCGGCCGGCGCCGAGATCGTGCCGTTCTCGCCGCTGGCCGATGAAGCGCCCGACGCGAACGCGGACGTTTGCTGGCTGCCCGGCGGCTATCCCGAGCTTCATGCCGGCAGGATCGCGGCCAATGCACGCTTTCGCAGCAGCCTGCAATCGTTTGCCGAGATGCGGCCGGTGCATGGCGAATGCGGGGGCTATATGGTGCTGGGTGCCGCTTTGACCGACGCGGACGGTGTCCGCCACGAGATGACGGGGCTGCTCGGTCTGGAGACCAGCTTTGCCAAGCGCCGCATGCATCTGGGCTATCGCCTTGCCGAACTGGCTGCGCCGATGCCGGGACATCAGGCTGGCGCGCGCCTGCGCGGGCACGAGTTCCACTACTCGACCATCCTCGCGCAGCCCGACATACCATTGGCTGTCGTGCACGATGCGACCGGCGCTGTCATCGCCGAGACCGGCTCGCGGCGAGGCCACGCCACCGGCACGTTCTTCCATCTGATCGCGGAGGACCGGTGAGCGGTTTTGTCTCTTTCGTCTCCGCCGGCCCCGGCGATCCCGAGCTTCTGACGATGAAAGGGGCTGCGCGGCTGCGCGAGGCCGACGTCGTGCTCTACGACGACCTTGCCTCCGGCGCGATCCTCGATCTTGCCCGGCCGGGCGCCAATCTCGTCGCGGTGGGGAAGCGGGCAGGGCGGCCCTCGACCAAGCAGCACCACGTCAACCGCCTCCTGGTCGACTATGCCGCGACCGGTGCCCGTGTCGTGCGCCTCAAGTCCGGCGATGCCGGCATTTTCGGCCGGCTCGAGGAGGAGCTGGAGACGCTGCGCGAGGCCGGCATCGGCTACGAGATCATTCCCGGCGTCACATCCGCCTGCGTCGCCGCCGCGCAAGCTGGCATCCCCCTGACCCGGCGCCACACCTCGCGGCGGGTCCAGTTTTTGACTGGAGCGGACGTCACCGGCGAGCTGCCGCCGAACCTGAATTGGGCGGCGCTGGCCGATCCGGAGGCGACCACCGTGGTCTATATGGGCCGGCGCACCTTTCCGGCGCTTGCCGCAAGATTGATCGAACACGGCCTCGCCGCGAATACGCCGGCGCTGTTCGCGGAATCCCTCGGCCGTTCCGACGAGCGGCTGGTGCGCACCACGATTGCCGAGCTGGCCGAGCAGCTTGCGCGCGGCGGCGCCGCTTCCACGGCTGCCGTCATCCTGTTCGGGGCGCTGGCGGGGGATGATCGGTCATGATCGTCGCGCTTCGCCCCTTGACGCCAGCTCTGCGAAAAGGGCACACAAGAGAGGCATGGTGCTCGACGCGGCGCAAAGCGCCGGAGCATAATCGGGAATGGGGATGGGCGGACCCAGTTGCGGCGCCCAAAACCCCAGCCGCCCCCGCGACTGTAAGCGGTGAGGGGCTCCGATCAGCCACTGGGCCGCGAGGCTCGGGAAGGCCGGAGAACCCCAGTGAACCGCGAGCCAGGAGACCGGCCGTGCATGTTTTGAGGCCAAGGCCGTCGGGTGTGACGGCAGGAAGGATCTGAGCCATGCATATCGAACCAGGATTGGTGACGGGCGCCAAGCTCGTGCTGAGTTACGCAACCGGCATCGCCGCAGGCGGCGTTGCCTTGAAGCTCGCAGTCGAAACCGTGCGCGAGCAGGGCATCGGCTCGTTCGCCGCGCGGACACTGGCCACGACGACCCTCGTGTTCGTCTTCTTCGAGATCCTGCCGCACTTCCCGGTCGGGGTGTCAGAGGTGCACTTCATCCTGGGCTCGACCTTGTTCCTGCTGTTCGGCGCGGCGCCGGCCGCGTTCGGTCTCGCTTTTGGGCTGCTGCTTCAGGGCATGCTGTTCGAGCCGGTGGACCTGCCGCAATACGGCATGAACGTCACCACGCTGCTGGTGCCGCTGTTCGCGATCCAGGCGATTGCCACGCGCATCATTCCGCGCAACACCGCCTATGTCGATCTGAAGTACGGTCAGGCGCTGGCGCTGTCGACGACTTATCAAGCCGGTGTTGTCGCCTGGGTGGCGTTCTGGGCGCTCTATGGCTCAGGCTTCGCCATGACCAACCTCGCCAGCATCGCGACCTTCGCGGCCTCCTATGCGCTGGTCATCGTGATCGAGCCGCTGGCTGATCTTGCCGTGCTGGCGTTGGCGAAGTCGGTGCGTGGCGTCACCGCGCCCGGCTTGGTCACCCCGCGCCTGCACAACGCGGCGTAAGAGATCCAGCGAGGGGCGGCCGGTGCGGCCGCCCTTTGCGCTCGTCATGCTCACGCTCTCCCTGATAGGCATCGGTTGCGGCGATCCCGGGCAGCTCACGCGCGCCGCAATCGCCGCCATCAACGCGGCCGATCTTGTCCTGATCCCGCGCAAGGGGACGGCGAAATCCGACCTTGCGGATTTGCGGCGGACGATCTGCGCGGACGTGCTCACCAGCGCGCGCACGCGGATTGCCGAATTCGATCTTCCGGTGCGGGACGCGGGCGAGGCGGATTATCGCAAAGGCGTGGATGATTGGCACGATGCGGTCGCTGCGACCTGGTCGCAGACGATCGCAGATCATCTCGAAGGCGACGGCAAGGTCGCGTTGCTGATCTGGGGCGATCCTTCGCTCTATGATTCCTCGCTGCGCATTGCGCGCCGGCTCGAGCCGTTGCCTGATGTCGGGGTCGTGCCCGGCATCACCTCGATCCAGGCGTTGTGCGCGGCGCATGCGCTGCCGCTCAACGACATCGGCGAGCCGTTCCTGGTGACGACCGGGCGCCGCCTGCGCGAAGGCGGCTGGCCGCAAGGCGTCGATACCGTGGTGGTGATGCTCGACGGTGGCACCGCGTTCCAGTCGCTCGATCCGGCCGGTCTTCACATCTGGTGGGGCGCCTATCTCGGCATGCAGGATCAGATCATCCTGTCCGGCGCGCTGGCCGAGGCCGGTCCGCGCATCGTCGCGCTGCGGCAGGAGGCGCGCGAACGGCACGGCTGGATCATGGACAGCTACATTCTCAAGCGCCTGACGTAAGCGAGGCAGCATGCTCCCCGAATGGGTCTTTCGACAGTGCCCCGAAATCTCCGCCGCTCATCGCGAGGCGGCAGTGGCGCGGCAGGTGCAACTGACGAAGCCGACCGGCGCGCTCGGGCGGCTCGAGCAACTCGCCATCGAGCTTGCGGGCCTGCAAGCAACGGAGCAACCGCGCGCCGCGCGCGTGCCGATCATCGTCTTCGCCGGCGATCACGGTATCGTCGCGCAGGGCGTCTCGGCCTATCCGCAGGAAGTGACCATCGCCATGATGGCGAATTTTGCCTCCGGCGGCGCCGCGATCTCGGTCCTGGCGCGCGAGCTCGGCTCCAGCCTGGAGGTGGTCGACGCCGGCACACTGGCGTCAGAGGAGATGACGGGCGTCGTTACGGACAAGCCGCGCTCTGGCACGCGTGATTTCAGTGCCGAAGCTGCACTCACGCCTGTCGAGTTGGCATTCGCATTCGACGCGGGTCAACGCGCCGTCGCGCGCGCAGCCGCCAATCAGCCTGATCTGCTGATCTTCGGCGAGATGGGCATCGGCAACACCACGGCGTCGGCGGCGATTGCGGCAAGCCTGCTCGGCATCAGTGCCGAGGAAATCGCCGGCAGCGGCACCGGCATCGATGCCGCCGGCCGCGCGCACAAGGCGCGTGTGATCGACGCCGCGATCGCGCGCCATGGCACTGCGGGGGCGTCGCCCGAAAAAATCTTACGCGCGGTCGGCGGTCTCGAGATCGCGGCGATCTCAGGCGCGATCATCGCAGCCGCGCAAGCCCGCATTCCCGTTTTGATCGACGGCTTCATTGTCTCGGTCGCGGCGCTGGCGGCGGTGCGGCTCAATCTGTCGTGCCGGCCGTTCCTGCTGCCGTCGCACCAATCGGCGGAGCAGGGGCATCGGCTGGTGCTGCGCGCGCTCAACGTTCAGCCGCTGATCAGCCTCGATCTCAGGCTCGGCGAAGGCTCCGGCGCTGCGATCGCGCTACCGCTGGTGCGCCTCGCCTGCAGCCTCCACAACGGCATGGCGACGTTTGCGCAGGCCAATGTGCCTGATAGACCTAGCTGACACGCTGATTGACGGAAACGATGCGCCAGCCGCTCGCGAGCCGATCGATCCGGCTGAGCGACAGCGGATCGATCACGAAGCGGAGCGCGGCTTCGGGCGTGAGATCGAGCGCGATGCACAGCGCCGCGCGGATCGTGCCGGAATGCACGACGAGCGCCGCGAAGCCCGGGCCGATCCGCGAGAGTCCAAGCCGGACACGCGCGACCTGATCCTCAAAACTCTCGCCACCCGGCGGCCGCCCGCGCGCCGGATCGCCCCAGAACCGCGTATAGGCCTCCTCGCCCTCTGCGCTGATGTCGTCATGCCGACGGCCGGTCCATTCGCCAAAATCCTGCTCGCTGAATTCAGTCATCAACTCGGGCACGAGCCCCAGCGCCTGCGCGGTCTCGACCGTGCGCCGCGACGGGCTGGCATAGCTCGCGGCGTCTTTCGGCAGGCGCTGCCGTAGGGCCTGCAACTGCGCGAAATCGCCGAGATCAGCCGGCGCGTCGGCCGCATGGATCGTCCCCTTGATGCCGTCGACCGGCGCATGCCGTATCAGCCAGAGGAAGGTCTCACTTTCCATGTGCTCGTCTCCAAGGAAGTTGGTCAGTGTGGCCACAGCGCCGCAACTCGCACATTGACTCTGTCTCCACGGCAATCCTAGATGCTCGCGACGGTTTTCCCGAGAGGGAATGAAAAGGGAATGCGGTGCGGGGCAGATTGTCCCCAATGCCGCGGCTGCCCCCGCAACTGTAAGCGGTGAATCCTTCGTCGGAAAGCCACTGGGTCCTCGGTCCCGGGAAGGCGACGAAGCGGTCACGACCCGCGAGCCAGGAGACCTGCCGTCAGCCGTGGTCACACGCGAAGATGTCGGTCGGGGAGTACAGACATTCGGCTTCATCGGACGGCTGACAAGCCCAGGATGAGACCTCGTTCGCGGTGACGTGCCACTGACGTCATACCGAGGCCCAACGTGTCTTCCATCCCTAGTGCACGACTCCGCAAGTTCCTGTTCGCCTCTGCATCCCTTACGTCGCTCGCCCTTGTCGATATGCCGACCGCCCTGGCGCAACAGGCGCGCGAGCTGCTGCCGCCGGTCGAAGTGTCGCCCGCTCAATCCCGCAAACAGGCAAGGCCAGTCGGTCGGGAGGCGCAGAGCGCACGCCGTGCGCCTGCGCGCCGGCCGGCAACCGCAGCACCAAAGCCCGTCGTCCCGACTGCCGCGGCGCCAACGCCGCTCAACAGCAATGCGGTGGCTGAAAGCGCCTCGCGGCTCGGCCTTACGGTGCGGCAGACCCCCGCGACCGTCGAGGTGATCTCGGCCGAAACCATGCGCGAGCAGGGCTATCGCACCGTGTCCGAGGTGGCGCAAGGCGCGGTCGGCGTTACCTCCGGCGACAACCCGGCCGAACCTTCGGCCTTCTCCATGCGCGGCTTCACCAACAGCCAGATCAACACGCTCTACAACGGCATCAAGATCGGCCCACAGAACATGACCTCGCGGATCGTCGACACCGCCAATCTGGAGGCGGTGGAATTTTTGAAGGGCCCGGCCTCGCTGATGTCGGGCGAGGGCGCCGCGGGCGGCGCCATCAACTTCGTCACCAAGCAGCCGTACACCGGACCTGTCCGGAACGAAGCCAATTTCTCCTGGGACTCGCTGAACTCGTTCCGCGCCCATTACGGGTCGGGCGGCAGCACCAATGTTCAAGGCCTTGACTACCGCTTCGACATCAGCCGCTCCACGCTCAACGGGTTTGCCGACGACACCAACGTCAAGACGTTCGGCACGTCCGGCCAGCTCAACTATCGCGTCTCCGACAGCCTCGAGATATGGGGCGCGATCGAGTATCGCGAGGATCGCTCCAAAGCCTATTGGGGTGCACCGCTCGTGCCGGTCGCGTTCAGCGGCTCGCATGCCACGAGCGGCATCGTCTCCGGCAATTACGTCTCGAACTACAACGGAACCAATCTCGGGCCCGTCACCATCGACGACCGCACCTTCAACACCAACTACAACGTGCTCGACAATCGCAACGTGGCGCAGGAGGTCTGGCTGCGCGGTGGCTTCGAGCTGAAGCTGGCGCCTGACCTGACGCTGAAGAGCCAGGCCTATGGCTATGGCGCGGAACGGACCTGGTTCAACAACGAGATCGAGGCATTCAACTCCACCACCAACCTGGTCGATCGCGAGCGCTTCTATGTCGCACACAGCCAGCGTCTGGTCGGCAACATCACCGACCTGATCTGGGATGCGAATATTGCAGGCTTCGACAATCGGCTGGTGACGACGCTCTCGTCGAGCTACCTCGATTTCGTCAGGCCGGGCGCGGCAAACTTTCCCGGCGATTCTGTTTCGCTGGTCGATCCCAACCGTGGCTTTTACGGCCTGCTCACGACACAGCAGCAGACGGCGCGCATCGACAATCAGGCGCTGTCCTTCGAAGACCGGCTGAAGCTGACGCGCAGCTTCGCCCTGATCGGCGGCTTGCGCGTCGAGCATATCGGGCTCGATCGCAATTCGACCGACGTCAACGGCCTGGTGAAGGCGGGCTTTCCCTTCACGAAGGACTGGGCCCCGGTCACGGGACGCATCGGCTACACCTGGGAGGCCATTCCCGGCCTGACCTTCTACAGCCAGTACGCCACCGGCGCCGACGTCGCAGCCAACAACATCTTCCTGCTCACGCCCACTCAGCCGCTCGATCTGACCACCGCGCGCACCTACGAGACCGGCGTCAAGCACCTGTTCTGGGACAACCGGGCAGAGTGGTCGTTCTCCGCCTACGACATTCTGCGTAAGAACGTCTATGCCGCGGCCGGCGGCATGCAGCTCAACATCGCGGGCCGGCAGGAATCCAAGGGCGTCGAACTCGCCGCCTCGGTGCGGCCGATCGAGCCGTTGCGTCTCTGGGGCAACATCGCCTATGTCGATGCGCGCTATGCCGACTACAATTTCACCGGCGGTTCGTTCTCGGGCAACACGCCACCGAACGTACCGCGCATCGTCGCGAATGCCGGCGCGTCGTACCGATTTTTCACGCCCTGGCCGGTGGAGCTCGGCATCATCGGCCGCCACGTCGGCGACCGTTACAACACGGACGCGAACGTCGTGACGATGAAGGCCTACACGGTCGCCGACGTCTATGCCTTCGTCGACATCCCCAGAACGGTGTTCAATGCCGTCGACCAGGCCCGCCTGACCTTCCGCGTGCGCAACATCACCGACAAGCGCTACGCGATCTGGGGCGATCCGTTCTATCCCGATCAGATCCTGCTTGGTGCGCCGCGGACCTACGAGATCTCGGCGGCATTCAAATGGTGAGGCCGTGAGCGCATGATGAGCGTGATCGTCCTGTTGCACCGCTGGCTCGGGATCGCGTTCTGCCTGCTGTTCGCGATGTGGTTCGCGACCGGAATCGTGATGCACTTCGTTCCGTTTCCGTCCCTGACGGAAGCCGAGCGGTTTGCCGGGCTCGTGCCCCTCGATGGCAACGCAACTAGGATATCTGTCGCAGACGCCGTGGCGGCGAGCGGCATCGCGGATGCCACGCGTGTTCGGCTGATCCAGCGGAGCGATGGTGCGGTCTATATCGTGTCGGGACCATCCCGTTCGCGCGCGGTCCATGCTTCCGACGGCCGGGATGCATCGGTGACATCCGGCGATGTCGTACTCACCATTGCGCAAGTTCATGCCCGACAGCGCGGGCTCGACGCCGCACGCGCCGCGATCGTCGCGCGATCGGACTACGATCAATGGAGCGTGCCGAACGGTTTCGATCGCCACAGGCCCCTGTTTCGCGGCGCTCTCGGCGATGCCGCGGGAACGGAATTCTACGTCTCGTCGCTTACCGGCGAGGTCGTTCTCGATACGACGCGCAGCGAGCGCGGCTGGAATCTCGTCGGCAGCGTGCTGCACTGGATCTATCCGACGGTTCTGCGCAGCAATTGGTCTCTGTGGGACCGCGTGGTCTGGACCTTGTCGCTGCTGGCCCTGATCGCGGCCGTGCTAGGGACGGTGCTCGGGATCGCGCGGGTCAGGTTTCGCAACGGGCAGATCTCCACGCCTTACCGCGGTTGGCATGCGCTGCATCACCTGATCGGCCTCGCAGCGACGATCTTCATCCTATCCTGGATCTTCAGCGGCTGGCTGTCGATGGATCACGGCCGGCTGTTCTCACGCGGGCAATTGACCCCGACCGAGGCCGGTGTGTTCGACGCCGCGCCGTCGTGGAGCGATGCCGCATCGCTCGATCGGCAAGCAATATCGCCGTCGGCGCGCGAGATCGAATGGTTCGCCTTTGGCGGCCGTGTCTATCGGCGCGATCGGATCGCGCTCGGCCGCCAGACGTTGATCGGGGCAGGGGATGCGCCGCGTGATGGACCGGCGGGATTCCTGGGCATGTACGAGGTTCAGGCACTTGCGGGGCGCCTTGCAGCCGGATGCGGCACGCCGTTCGCCCTCCTTGATGATGACGACTATCCAGCGCGATCCACAATGCCGGGTGCACCGGTCTACCGCATGCATTGCGATGGCGGCCTCTGGTTCGACATCGATGGCGCCGACGGGCGCGTGCTGCAAAGGCTGGATGCGTCGCGACGGGCTTATCGCTGGGCCTACAGCGCGCTGCACACGTTCGACGTTCCGGCCCTTATGGCACGCCCCTTTCTGCGCGACGTCCTGATCGTCGGCCTCTGCACGCTCGGGCTGGTGTTCTCCATCACCGGCATCGTCATCGGCTGGCGCCGCTTGCGCAATCGGACAATCCCCAAGAGGAAAAAGCCCTGACCCGGCGCGCGGGACGATGCGCCGTTTGCTCACGGCAGCGTCAGCAAGGACGCGCGAGTCCCACCCCAAATCGCGCTGGCGAAGGCGGAATTAGTGGCATACCATTTGCAAGCCAATGGGCTCTGGTTTCACCCGCCCTTGGCCAATGATGGCCGACATCACAGCAATAATGGGAGGACTTCATGGATCGCAGGACCGTATTGAAGGGACTGGCTGGCGCGGGCGGTCTGGCATTGACGAGCGGCCTCTCGGCGCCTGCGCTTTCGCAAGGTGCCTCCGCGCGCACGCTGCGATTCGTGCCTCAGGCCAACCTTGCCAATTTCGATCCGATCTGGGGGACCCAATATGTGGTGCGCAATGCCGCCGCGATGGTCTGGGACACGCTCTACGGCATCGATGCGCAACTCCAGCCGCAGCGGCAGATGGTCGAGTCCGAGGAGACCTCAGACGACGGCAAGACCTGGACGTTCAAGCTGCGCCCCGGCCTCAAGTTCCACGACGGCGAGCCGGTGCTGGCCAAGGACGTCGTCGCCAGCCTGTCGCGTTGGGCCGCGCGCGATCCGATGGGCCTGATGATCATCCCGATCCAGCAGGAATTGACCGCCGTCGATGACCGCACCTTCAAATGGGTGCTGAAGCAGCCGTTCCCGAAAATGCTCTACGCGCTGGCCAAGAACAACGCGCCGTGCTCCTTCATCATGCCCGAGCGCATTGCCAAGACCGATCCCTTCAAGCAGATCACCGAATATGTCGGCTCGGGTCCGATGAAGTTCGCGAAGGGCGAGTGGGTCCCGGGCGCCAAGGCCGTGTTCGAGAAGTTCGCCGACTACGTCCCGCGGCAGGAGAAGGCATCCTGGCTCGCCGGCGGCAAGCAGATCATGGTCGATCGCATCGAATGGATCGTGATGCCGGATCCCGCGACCGCGGCGGCCGCATTGCAGAACGGCGAAGTCGACTGGTGGGAGAACCCGATCGCCGATCTCGTGCCGGTTTTGAAGAAGAACAAGAACATCAGCGTCGATATCGGCGATCCCCTCGGCAATATCGGCTCGTTCCGCATGAATCATTTGTTTGCGCCGTTCAACGACGTGCGGGCGCGGCGCGCGGTGCTGATGGCGCTGAACCAGGAAGATTACATGCGCGCGATCGTCGGGGACGACGACGCCCTGTGGAAGCCGCTCCCTGGTTTCTTCACCCCAGACACGCCTGTTTACAACGCGCTGGGCGGCGACGTGCTCAAGGGCAAGCGCGATTTCGATGCTGCCAAGAAGCTACTGGCAGAGAGCGGCTATTCCGGCCAGCCGGTGACGTGCCTGGTCGCGCAGGACCAGCCAATCACCAAGGCGCAAGGCGACGTCACTGCGGATCTTCTGAAGAAACTCGGTATGAATGTCGACTTTGTAGCCACCGATTGGGGTACAGTCGGCTCCCGCCGCACTCAGAAGACACCGCCGGGGCAGGGCGGTTGGAACATGTTCCATAGCTGGCATGCCGGCGCCGATTGCATCACGCCGGCCGCCTACACCGCAATTCGCGCCAACGGCGACAAGGCCTGGTTCGGCTGGCCCAATAGCGTGAATACCGAGAAGGAGATCGCGGGCTGGTTCGACGCCAAGAGCGTCGACGAGGAGAAGGCGGCGATCGGGCGGGTCAACAAGGCGGCGATCGAGGATGTCGTCTATGCGCCGACCGGTTTCTTCCTGACCTACACGGCCTGGCGCAAGAACGTTTCGGGCATCACCAAGGGGCCGCTGCCGTTCTTCTGGGGAGTGTCGAAGTCCGCATGATCGCGCGCTGAAGCCATATGCTCTCTTACATCCTCCGTCGCATCGTCGCGACCTTGCCGGTGATGGCGATCGTCGCGCTGTTCGTGTTCAGCCTGCTCTACATCGCGCCGGGTGATCCCGCCGTGGTGATCGCGGGCGATCAGGCTAGCCCGGAGGATGTGGAGCGCATCCGCCAGAGCCTCGGCCTCGATCGTCCGTTCCTGGTCCAGTTCGGCAGCTGGGTCTGGCGCATCCTGCACGGCGATCTCGGCACCTCGATCTTCACCAACCTGCCGGTGTCGGCGATGATCGGCCAGCGGCTCGGACCGACGCTGTCGCTGATGATCATCACCCTGCTGCTGACGATCGTGGTGGCGGTGCCGCTCGGCGTAGTGGCGGCGTGGAAGGCCGGCAGCCTGATCGATCGCGTCATCATGGGCTTTGCCGTGTTCGGCTTCTCGCTGCCCGTCTTCGTGGTCGGATACATGCTGGCCTACATCTTCGCGCTCGAACTGGAATGGCTGCCGGTGCAGGGCTACACGCCGCTCAGCTCGGGCTTCTGGCCGTGGCTGGAGAATTTGATCCTGCCGGCGATCGCGCTCGGCTGCGTCTATATCGCGCTGGTCGCGCGCATCACCCGCGCGGCGATGCTCGAAGTGTTGCAGCAGGACTATATCCGCACCGCGCGGGCCAAGGGCCTGGGGCAGGGCGGCATCCTGTTCATTCATGCGCTCAAGAACGCGGCGGTGCCGATCGTGACCGTGATCGGCATCGGCATCGCGCTCCTGATCGGCGGTGCGGTGGTCACTGAGAGCGTGTTCGCCATACCCGGCCTTGGCCGGCTCACGATCGATGCCATCCTGCGCCGCGACTATCCCGTGATCCAGGGCATCGTGCTGCTGTTCAGCTTCGTCTACGTCCTCGTCAATCTGATGATCGACGTCATCTACACGCTCGTTGACCCGAGGATCCGCTATTGACCGATACGACCGTCAATCCGCAATCGCTCCCGGCCGGTCTCGTCGTCGCGCCGCAGCTGCCCGAGATCCTCCGGCCGGTCACGATCCGGCGCGGCTTCGTCGGGCTGCTGCGCGGCCATCCCACCGTTGCGATCGGCGGCGCGCTGCTGCTGATGCTGGTCCTGATCGCGATCTTCGCGCCTTATCTCGGAACAGTCGATCCGACCGCGCTCGCGCCTGCCAAACGCACGCGGGCGCCGTCGGCCGATTTCTGGTTCGGCACCGACGTGCTCGGCCGCGATATCTATTCGCGCGTGCTGTTCGGCGCGCGGGTCTCGCTCACCGTCGGGCTATCGGTTGCGATCTTCGCGTCCGTGGTGGGCCTCGCCATCGGCATGGTCTCCGGCTTCATCCGCTGGGCCGACGGCATCCTGATGCGGTTCATGGATGGGCTGATGTCGATCCCGCCGATCCTGCTCGCCATTGCGCTGATGGCGTTGACGCGCGGCAGCGTCGGCAACGTCATCCTCGCCATCACCATCGCGGAAATCCCGCGCGTCTCTCGCCTCGTGCGAAGCGTCGTGCTGTCGCTGCGCGAGCAGCCCTATGTGGACGCAGCCGTGGCCTGCGGCACGCGCACGCCCATGATCAGTTTGCGGCATATCCTGCCCAACACGGTGGCGCCGATGCTGGTGCAGGCGACTTATATCTGCGCCAGCGCCATGATCACCGAGGCGATCCTGTCCTTCATCGGCGCCGGCACGCCGCCGACCATTCCGTCCTGGGGCAATATCATGGCCGAGGGCCGCGCGCTGTGGCAGGTCAAGCCCTACATCGTGTTCTTCCCGGCGGCGTTCCTGTCGGTCACCGTGCTCGCCGTGAACCTGCTTGGCGACGGCCTACGCGATGCGCTCGATCCTCGCATGGCCAAGAGTCTGTGATGTTGTCTGTGATGTCGCGAGGCTGACCACGATGGCGCTGCTCGAAGTCGAGAACCTCCAGACCCATTTCCGCACTCCCGGCGGCATCAACCGGGCGGTCGACGGCGTGTCCTTTCACGTCAACGAGGGCGAGACGCTGGCCATCGTCGGCGAGTCCGGTTGCGGTAAGTCGGTGACCTCGATGTCGCTGATGCGGCTGATCCCGGAACCGCCGGGCAGGATCGCGGGCGCGATCCGCTTTGCGGGCAGGGACCTCCTAAAACTCTCCGATCGCGAGATGCGCACCATCCGCGGCAACGACATCTCGATGATCTTTCAGGAGCCGATGACGAGCCTGAATCCGGTCCTCACCGTCGGCCGCCAGATCCGCGAGACCTTGATGATCCATCAGGGCCTCGACAAGCAGGCTGCCGAGGCGCACGCCATCGAGATGCTGACGCTGGTCGGCATTCCCGAGCCGAAGCGCCGCGTGCGCGAATATCCGCATCAGTTCTCCGGCGGCATGCGCCAGCGCGTCATGATCGCCATCGCGCTGGCCTGCAATCCGAAGCTCCTGATTGCGGACGAGCCGACCACGGCGCTCGACGTGACAATCCAGGCGCAGATCCTCAAGCTGATGCTGGACCTCAAGCGGAGGGTTGGCGCCGCCATCATCCTGATCACCCATGATCTCGGTGTCGTTGCCGAGATCGCCGAGCGCGTCATGGTGATGTATGCCGGACGCAAGGTCGAGGAGGCACCGGTGGCCGAGCTGTTTCGCTCGCCGCGCCATCCCTATACGCAAGGGTTGTTGGGTGCCGTGCCAAAGCTTGGCTCTTCTCTCGCCGGGACGGCGACGCGGCTCGCCGAGATTCCGGGGCAGGTACCTGACCTGCGCAAGCCTATCATCGGCTGCGTCTTCGCAGGTCGCTGCGCGCTTGCGACCGATCTCTGCCGACAATATGCGCCGGGGCTCGAAGAGAAGGGACCCCGTCACGTCGCCGCCTGTCACTATGCGGCCAAGGGAGCCATCGCGGCATGAGTCCTCCGCTGCTCCAGGTCAACGACCTCAAGAAGCACTTCCCGGTCAAGTCCGGCCTGTTCGGCCGCAAGTCCGAGTTCGTCTACGCCGTAGACGGTGTGTCATTCGAGATCGCGCGCGGCGAGACGCTATCGCTCGTCGGCGAGTCCGGCTGCGGCAAGTCGACGGTCGGCCGCGCCATCCTGCGGCTGTTCGACATCACCGCGGGGCAGGTCATCCTCGACGGCCAGCGGATCGACGACGCGGCGCCGAGCACGATGCGCCAGATGCGCCAGCGCGTCCAGGTGGTGTTTCAGGACCCGTTCTCGAGCCTCAATCCGCGCATGCGCGTGCGCGACATCCTGGCCGAGCCGATCCGGAATTTCGGTCTCGCCAAATCCGCGGAAGATCTCGAGGTTCGCGTCACGGCGCTGATGGACACCGTGCGCCTGCCGCGCGAGGCACTCAATCGCCGGCCACACGAGTTCTCCGGCGGCCAGCGCCAGCGCATCGGGATCGCGCGGGCGCTCGCGGCCGAGCCCGAGCTGATCGTCTGCGACGAGGCGGTCTCCGCGCTCGACGTCTCGGTCAAGGCGCAGATCGTCAACCTGCTCCAGGATCTGCAGCGCGAGTTCGGCCTCGCCCTGCTGTTCATCAGCCACGATCTCGCGATCGTCGAGCACATGACCCACCGCGTCGCGGTGATGTATCTTGGCAAGATCGTCGAGGTCGCCCCACGCCGCGAGATCTTTGCGGCACCGAGACATCCCTACACCAGGGCGCTGCTGTCGGCGGTGCCGCTGCCAGAGCCCGGCGCCCGGCGCAATCCCATCATCCTCAAGGGCGACGTGCCGAGCCCGATCAATCCGCCGCGCGGCTGTCGCTTCCACACCCGCTGCCCGCTTGTCTTCGATCGCTGCCGGGTCGAAGAGCCGGTGCTGCGCGCGACGGGGCCCGAGCAGTGGGTGGCCTGTCATCTCGAGGAGGGGGCGCCGGCGACGGCCGGATAGCCGTCGCCGCGCATCGATCGCGCTTACTCGACGGTCACCGCCGTGACCTGGACCCAGTCATTCCCGTCGAACTTCTGAACGACCAGCCGCTTGAACGGAACGTAATTGTCCGGCGTCGTGTTGTAGGTGGTGCCGGGCAGCAGCGAGGGCGCCGGCACGTTGTTCAGATGCGTGGCCTGGTACAGCAGATTCTCGCGCGTCAGATTGTCCCCGCAGGCCTCGATGATCTTTCCCATGATGTAGGCGAACGAATAGACGGCAAAGCCGATCTCGTTCTTCGGGTCTTCGCCCGGAAGATACTTCTTCATGAAGGCCTGATAGGCGACGACATCAGGATCTTCGGCCCATTTGGGGCTCGACACCTGCTTGTAGGGCGTCGCTGCAATGATGCCATTGACGGAATCGAGGCCGGCCGCTTCCAGGAACTGCCGGCCGACCGACGGGCTGACGACAAGCTGCATCGCCTTCCAGTCGAGCTCATGGGCCTTCTTCATCGATTGCGACGCGGCCTTGCCGAGCGAGACGTTGAAGAACACGTCGGCGCCCGATGATTTCAGCTGCGCGACCTGCGAATCCATCGTGGGGTCGGTCAACTCGTAGGTAACCTCCTTGACGATCATGGCGGAGGCCTTGTCGCCCAGCCCCTTCTTGAACCCGGACACGTAGTCGCGGCCGAAATCGTCGTTCTGCATGAGAATGGCGACCTTCGCGTCCGGCTTCACGGACAGAAGGTACTTTGCGAGGATCTCGCCCTCGGTGCCGTAGAGATGGAACGCCGGCGTCGACCATTTGAATGCCTTTGGCTGATTCCACTTGTTGGCGCCGGTCGAGACCAGCAGCTGCGGAATGCCTTTGCCGTTCAGGTATTTCTGCACGGACGATTGTGCCGCGGTGCCGGATGAGCCGAACAACGCGAGTACACCGTCGCTCTCGACCAGCTTGCGGGTCTGTTCGACGGTCTTGGGCGGCGAGAAAGCGTCGTCGAGCGAGATCAAATTGATCTTGCGGCCGTTGATGCCGCCTTTCTCTTCGTTGAGCATCTTGAAATAGGCGACCTCGGTGCGGCCCTGGATGCCGTGGATCGAGAGGGGGCCGCTATAGGGCATGGTCTGGCCGAGCTTGACCTCGGCATCCGAGGCGCCTTCGTCGTACTTCTTCTCGGCCGCAGCGACGCCGGTCGCGAAAAGGAGCCCGGCTGACAGGACCGCCATGGCCGACAACAGTCTCTTCATTTCATCCTCCCGATCTTGTTTGTTACTTCACCCTTATCCGGGTGTACTTGCCTTTGCGGCGAGTTCTTCGCGAAGCTGCCGCTTGACGATCTTGCCGCTCGCGGTGCGCGGAAGCTCATCGACGCGGATATCGACATGGACCGGCAGCTTGAAAGCGGCGAGCCTGGGGCGCAGATGCTCGATCACCTGGTCCGCAGTCAGGCCCGATCCGGCCCTTGCGCGCACGACGGCGCCGACGAGCTCGCCGAGCACGCGATCGGGGATGCCGACAATGGCGGCTTCGAAAATGTCAGGATGCGCGAGCAGGGCGTCCTCGATCTCGACGCAATAGACGTTCTCGCCGCCGCGGATCAGCATGTCCTTGGCGCGGTCGAGCAGATAGACAAAGCCCTCCGCGTCCATCCGGACGATGTCGCCGGTGCGGTACCAGCCGTCGCGGAACGCAGCCGCCGTCGCCTGCGGATTGTTCCAGTAACCCTTCACGACGTTGCCGCCGTAGATTTCGAGCTCGCCGATGGCGCCGATGGGCAGTGTGTTTCCGGCCTCGTCAATGACGCGCAGGTCGCATCCGGGTACGGCCGGCCCCACGGAGTCGGGGTGCGCGAGATAATCTTCGGCACCGTTCGACGTCGAGACCGAGGACGTCTCGGTGGCGCCATAGCCTGTAGCCCCGAACTTGCCCGGAAACAGCGCGGCGACCTTGCGGGTCAGCTCCGGCGATGCAGCGGCGCCACCGTAGGAGAGACCTTCGAGGC
>NZ_JXJM01000001.1:4060134-4107215 GCF_001593325.1 Bradyrhizobium sp. DOA1 | reverse complement strand
ACGCCGGACACGCCGTTGATTCGCTCGCGCTCGATCAGCTCGAGCGCCGCTTCCGCATTCCATTTGTACATCAGCACGATCTTCGAGCCGTTCGCCAGGGCCGGGATCATGATCGAGTGGCAGCCCGTGACGTGGAAAAACGGGACCGGAAGCAGAACCGCCTTCTGCGCCTCCGGCGGTGCAGGCAGAGGATCGCCGCGCCGGATCGCAGCGCGTGCGCCCGAGAACGTGATGTTCACGAGGTTGCACATGATGTTGCGATGCGTGCCCAGCGCGCCTTTGGAGCGGCCGGTGGTTCCCGACGTGTAGAGGATGGTCGCGTCGTCGTCGGGATGGATGTTCCGGTCGGGCGGAGCCCGGTCCGGCAGGGTGCCGTATTGCGACGGCGCCCCGATCAGATCCTCCAGCGCGGTCGCTTCGCCCAGAGTTTCCGGCGCAGCTCGTACCGCGATCAGGGCGGCGGCGTGATCGGCCATGAGCGGCTTGAGGCGCGCCAGCCTCTCGCCGTCGACGACGGCGATGCTCGCGCCGGAGTCGCGCAGGCCGTAAGCAAGATCCTCCCCGGTTCCCCAGGCATTGAGCGGCACCGCGATGGCGCCGATGATCGTTGCCGCCCAGAACGCGATCGGCCATTCCGGAAAATTCCGCATGGCAATGGCCACGCGGTCCCCCTTCTTCACGCCGTAATCTTCGGCCAACCGCCGCGCCAGCGCGGATGCCGCGCGATAGTGTTCGGTGAAGGAGAGCCGCTCGTTCTCGAAGACGATGAAGGTGCGATCACCCCACGTCTTGCTAGCCTCGAAGATCGTGCGGAGGTCGCGGTGGGCTTTTTTGTAAACCCGGACGGGACGACCAGCGACGTCGATCGTTTCCATCTCGAACGGCGCGCCCGGAGCTGTGAGGATGCGGTAGGTTTCGTCGAGCGAGACCGCCGGCCATTCGGGTCGCCCGCTTGTCACGAGAGAAACCTGCGAGGCGAGATCACGAGTGACGGCATGCGCTTCCCTCCGCTGAACACGGCTTGTCAAGCACCGAGCATTGTTGGCGCGACGCAATCCTCGTCGCGCGCCAAAAGCTTGGGTGATACGGAAGAGTCTGACTTGCGCTGACCTGCTGGCGAGCCCTCACCAAAGCGGGAGGGGTGATATGCAGCCGGCGGCTAGTGAGCGTGGACGCACGCCGACGCCGTCCGTCGCAACGGCGGGTGTTCTTGCATCAAGCCTGAATGAAGACGCGCAGGACTGGCAATCCTGCGACGATGCCATGATGCCGCTGTTTTGCCCGACGGGTCAAAGCTGACTGAGTCGGAAATTCGTAAGTTAAAACAACCCCATTCTACTGTGCATGGGGTTGTTTTCGCACTTTTGATGTGGCCGGCTTCAACCCTGCCGGCGCAGGAAGCCCGTGATCGTCACTTTTTCCCAGATCCCCGCTGCGGCAAAGGGATCGGCGCGGTTGAAGGCCTCGACCTCATTGCGGCCGGGCGCTTCGATCAGGAACAGGCTGCCGATCATCGTCCCGCCATCGTCGGACACGAGCGGGCCGGACATCACGATCTTGACGCCGAAGCGCGAGGTGTCGCTCAGGAAGGACTTGTGGGCGTCGTAATTGGCGAGCCGGGTCGGCAGCGCCCCGGCGCGGTCGACGGCGTGAATGGCGAACAGCATGGTGTCTCCGTGTCTTGCTTCAATTGTTGGGACGGCCGCAGGCGCGGCCGTCCGGTTTCGTGATGATCGGTTTATTTCGCGCTGAGCTTGCCGGCGTCCTCGAAGGTCGGGCAGGTCCGCTGCTCCAGCGGCACGTCGAACGGCTGGTAGTTGTCCTTGGTGATGACGGTCGGCTTCAGCACGATCTCGCTGATGACCGGCTGGCCCCGCAAGGAGCGGATCGCCATCATGGTGCCGAGGCAGCCTTGCGCGAAGCCGTTGTAGTCGCCGCTCGCGAGCAGCTTGCCTGATTTGATCGCGTCGATCGCCTCCTTGGTGCCGTTGATGCCGATCACCTGCGCCTTGCGGTTGGCGCCGTCGAGCGCCTCGATCGCGCCGACTGCCATGGCGTCGTTGGCGGCGAGCACGCCGTCGATCTGCGAATTCGACTGCATCAAATTCTCCATCACCTGGAGCGCCTGGAGCCGCTGGTAATTGCCGGGCTGCGAGGCCAGCAGCTTGGCGCCGGGAGCCTCCTTCAGCGCGTCGTTGAAGCCGCGGACGCGGTCGACATTGGTCAGCGAGCCCTTGACGCCCTCGATGATCACGATGTTGCCCTTGCCGCCCAGCGACTTGAGCAGGAAGCGCGCGGTCTCCAGGCCAAGGCTGTAATCGTCGGCGCCGACAAAGGACAGGAACTTGCCGCCGGCCGAACGGTCGGTGATGTTGACGACGGGGATCTTGGCTTCGTTGATCTTCTCGACGCCCGGCACCATTGCCTTGTAGTCGACCGGCGTGAACACGATCGCGCTCGGCTTCTTCACCACGACGTCCTCGATCTGGCTGAGCTGTTCGGGGATCGAGTCCGGCTTGGTCGGGATGTACTGCAGCGTCTTCGCGTTCAACGTCTTCGCCATGTTGTCGGCGCCGACCCGCACCGTCTGGAAGAAGGGGTTGGTCTGGTTCTTGGTGAAGACGGCGATGGTCTCGCCGTCCGCATGTGCTTGCGTGGTGAACGCAGCCGCCATCAGCAGCGGCAGCGTCATATAGCCCAGTTTCCGTTTCATGTTGCCTCCATCCCTCATTTTGCTTGTTGGAACCTCAAGAACTCATTGCGTGCGGCGGCGGGTCTTCATGTCGAGCCAGACCGCGAGGATGACGATGACGCCGGTGACGAGCGGCTGCCAGTTGGCGCTGACCGAGAGCAGGTTCATGCCGTTCAGCACCAAGGTCAGGATCAGCGCGCCGATGAACGTGCCGAACACGGTGCCGACGCCGCCGAACAGCGAGGTGCCGCCGATCAGCACGGCCGCGATTGCGGGCAGCGTCAGGCTCTCGCCGATATCGGCCTCGGCCGAATTGAGCCGCGACAGGAAGATGATCGAGGCCAGTCCCGCCATGGTGCCGGACACCGTGTAGACCAGCAGCAGGCGGCGCGCGACCGGAATGCCGGAGAGCCGCGCCGCGACCGGATTGGCGCCGATGGCATAGATCTCCTGCCCCCAGATCGTGCGTTGCGCGAAGAACGTGCCGATCCCGAGGAACACCAGCAGCAGATAGACCGGGATCGGCAGGCCGAACAGATAGCCGCTGCCGATCTGGCGGAAGCCGGTGGGGAAGCCGTGCAGGGTCTCGCCCGCCATGTACCAATAGGTGAGGCCGTTCAGCACCCAGAGCATGCCGTAGGTGGCGATGAAGGAGGGGATGCGGAGTGCGGTGACCATGATGCCGTTGAGCAGGCCAACGATGCCGCCGCAGGCAAGCCCGGTGAGGATGCCGAGGGCCGGCGAGCCGGTCTTGTGGATCACGGTGCCGGCGATACAGGCGGAGAGGGCAACATTGGCGCCGACGGAGAGATCGAGGCCTGCGGTCAGCACCACCAGCGTCAGGCCGGAGGCGATGAAGAAGGTCAGGCTCGCTTGCCGCAGCACGTTGAGGATGTTGCCGAGGCTCAGGAAGGAATCGCTGAGCACGGCGAGGACCGCGCAGATCAGGAGCGCTGCAAGCAGCCGGTAGAACAGCTGGATCGCGTCCTGCGACAGGAAGGAGCGGGGCGGCGCAATGGCGTCCTTGGTGATGTCGGTCATGCGCGGCTCCTGAGGCCGTCGAGGAACAGGGCGAGGATGACGAGCACGCCGACGCTCGCGACCTGCACGGAGGATGGCAGCGAGATCAGGTTCAGCCCGTTGCGCAGCACGCCGACGGAAAGGACGCCGAGCAGCGTGCCGAGCAGCCAGCCATTGCCGCGCTCGAACGAGGTGCCGCCGACCGCGACGGCCGCGATGGCGTCGAACTCGAGCCCGAGGCCGGCGGTTGGGTGGCCGGAGTTCATCCGCGCCGTCATCAACAGACCGGCGATGCCGGCCATGGCGCCGCCGATCGCGTAGACCGCGATCAGCAGCTTGTTCGGTGAGAGACCGGCATAGCGTAGCGCCTCGCGGTTGCCGCCGAGCGCGAAGATGTAGGTGCCGAAGCGGGTGTGATAGAGCAGGCCGTGGAACACCGCATAGGTCACCACCGCCATCACGATCGGAACGGGGATGCCCAGAAGCGTCGCCGAGTAGATGTCGCGCACGCTGTGGGGGATGCCGACCACGCTCTGGCCGTCGCTGACGATCAGCGACAGGCCCTGCGCCATGCCGAGCGTGCCGAGCGTCGCGACGAAGGGCGGGATGCCGACGATCGCGACCAGCCAGCCGTTGGCGACTCCGAAGGCCGTGCCGACCAGCAGGCCAACCCCCAGACCCAGCAACATCGAGTGGGTCGCGAGCGACACGATCGCGACGCAGAGCGAGGTCAGCGTCAGCACCGCGCCCATCGACAGGTCCAGCCCCTCGGTCATGATGATCAGCGTCATCGGCAGCGCGAGCATGGTCAGGATGGTCGACTGCACCAGCACGTTGGAGAGGTTGGCGACCGACAGGAAGCCGGGCGCGATCACGCCGAACAGCGCGATCAGCAGCACCAGCACCATGGCAACGCCGGGAATGCGCTGCAGCGGATTGGGCTGTGAAACAACCGCGGCTTCACGCATGATGCATCCCCAGTCGCACGATGTTCTCCTCGGTCAGTTCGTTGCGTGTCAGGTGCCCGGCGATGCGCCCTTCGCGCATCACATAGGCGCGGTCGCAGACATGGCAGATCTCGACCTGCTCGGACGAGATCATCAAGGCGGCCGCCCCCTCCGCGACGAGGCGGTCGATCAGCGCGAAGATCTCGGACTTGGCGCCGATGTCGATGCCGCGCGTCGGCTCGTCGAAGATGAAGAGCTTTGAGCCGGCCGCGAGCCATTTGCCGATCACGACCTTCTGCTGGTTTCCGCCCGAGAGCAGGCCGACGGTCTGGCGCGCGCTCGGTGTCGCGATCCTCAATTGCCGGATCAGGCCGTCGGATGTGCGCAGCGCAGCACGCTGGTCGAACATGCCGCTGGGGAACAGCTTTCGAAGCGCGGACACCACGAGATTATCGCTGACCGAGCGTAGCAGCGCGAGCCCTTCGCTCTTGCGGCTTTCCGGGATCAGCGCGATGCCTCTGCGGGCGGCGAGATCCGGCTCGCCGGAAATGCTCTTGCCGTCGAAGATGATCTCACCTGACGTCACGGGATCGGCGCCGAAGATGGCGCGCGCGACCTCGCTGCGGCCGGAGCCGACCAGGCCGCACAGGCCGACGATCTCGCCCCGGCGCACCTCGATGTTGATGTCGGAGATGCCGGTCGAGGCGCTCAGGCCCTTGACCTCGAGCAGCACCTCGCCCGGCTTGTCGGCAAAACTGCGCGGATAGGTCATGTCGACGTTGCGGCCGACCATCATGCGCACAAGCTGGTCCGGCGTGACCTCGGCGGGCCGCACGCCGTCGATGCGGCGGCCGTCGCGCAGCACGGTGATACGGTCGCCGATTGCGAACACCTCGGCCATGCGGTGCGAGATGTAGACGATGGAAACGCCGTCCGCCTTCAGCCGCCCGATTAGCGCGAACAGGAGCTCGGTCTCGCGGTCCGACAGCGCCGCGGTCGGCTCGTCCATGACGAGGATGCGGGCGTTCTGGCTGATCGCTTTCGCGATCTCGACCATCTGCTGCTGTGCGACGCCGAGCTTGTCGACGGTGGTGGAGGGATCGATGTCGAAGCCGATGCTGTCGAGCACGCGTTTGGCCTCGGTCAATATCCTGCGGCGGTCGATAGTGCCGGGAATGCGGCCCTTCGGCTCGCGCCCCAAGAAGATGTTCTGGGCGATGTCGAGATAGGGGACCAGAGAGAATTCCTGGAAGATCACGGCGATGCCGAGCTTCTGCGCATCGACGGTCGAGGAGATCACGACCTTCTCGCCCTTGTGGTAGAACTCGCCGGCGTCGGCGCGGTAGGCGCCGCACAGCACCTTCATCAGGCTCGACTTGCCGGCGCCGTTCTCGCCCAGCAGCATGTGGACCTCGCCGGGGTAGACGGCAAAGGACACGTCGTCCAGCGCCTTGACGCCGGGAAACTCCTTGCTGATGCCGCGCAGCTCCAGCAGCGGTGTGGGCGAGGTGACCTCGATCGGAAGCGCGTCGCTCATGACTTGTTGCTCATGTCTTGGCTCCGCTGGCAAAGATCTTGCCGGGGTTCATCAGTCCATTCGGATCGAGCGCGGTCTTGATGGACCGCATCACATCGACGGTCTCGCCGAGCTCATCGGTGAGATAATCGATCTTGCCGAGCCCGATGCCGTGCTCGCCGGTGCAGGTGCCGTCCATGGCAATGGCGCGGGCAACCATGCGGGCTTGCAGCGCCTTGGCGCCTTCGGCTTCCTCGGGCCTAGCCGGATCGATCAGGATCAGCATGTGGAAATTGCCGTCGCCGACATGGCCGACGATCGGTGCGGTAAAGCCGTGCTCGTCCGCGTCGCGCCGCGTCTCGGTCAGGCATTCCGCCAGCCGCGAGATCGGTACGCAGACATCGGTGATCACGGCGCGCGCGCCGGGCCGCAGACCGAGGCCGGCATAGAGCGTGTTGTCGCGGGCGTGCCAGAGCCGGCTGCGATCTTCCGGCGCCTTTGCCCAGGCAAAGCCGTGACCGCCATGGTCGGCAGCAATCGCCTGCGCGGCCTCGGCCTGCTCGGCGACCGAGCTTTCGGAGCCATGAAATTCGAAGAACAGAGTGGGGGCCTCGCGATAGCCGAGCTTGGCGTAGGCGTTGATGCCGCGCATCATGACGTCGTCGAGCAGTTCGATGCGCGCGACGGGGATCGCGGACTGGATCACGGAGATCGCGGTATCAACGGCATCGTGCAGAGTGTCGAAGCTGCAGACCGCGGCCGAGATCGCCTGCGGTACCGGATGCACCTTCAGCGTGATCTCCGTGATGATTCCGAGCGTTCCCTCCGCGCCGACGAACATGCGCGTCAGGTCGTAGCCGGCAGCCGACTTGCGCGCGCGTTTGGCGGTGCGGATGACGCGGCCGTCGGCCAGCACCACCTCGAGGGCCATCACGTTGTCCTTCATGGTGCCGTAGCGCACCGCCATCGTGCCGGAGGCGCGGGTCGAGGTCATGCCGCCGATCGAAGCGTCGGCGCCGGGGTCGATCGGAAAGAACAGCCCGGTGTTGCGCAGCTCCGCATTGAGCTGCTTGCGCGTGATGCCGGGCTGCACCACCACGTCCATGTCGCTGTCGTGCACCGCGAGCACCTTGTTCATGCGCGCGAAGTCGAAGCAGACGCCGCCTGCGACCGCGGCCGCATTGCCTTCGAGCGAGGTGCCGGCACCGAACGGGACGATCGGCATGCCGGCGCCGGCGCAGAGCTTGACGATCTCGGCGACCTCCTGCGTGGTCTCAGGGAAGACTACGATGTCGGGCGGCAGGCTCTGATAATGCGACTCGCTCTGCCCATGCTGATCGAGCACGCCGCGCGCAACGCTCGCGCGCGAACCGATCATGCCGGTGAGGCGCTCGGCCAATATGCCCGTGCTGACCCGCGGTCCCATCCTCAGCTCCTGTCTGCTCCCTGTTGCCGGACTCTTGTTTGGTCCGTCGTTCAGCTTAAGCGGCTCTCGCGTTGCTCGCGAGCTGCTTCAGGCCGAAATCGTAGTTGAGATGAAAATACGCGCTGTCCACCATGCGACCATCCGGCGCACGGCCGGCGGGATGACGGACGAACTCGCGGATCAGGCTGTCCTTGACGCCGAACACCACGTCGCTGTCGAGATATTGGTCGCCCGCAACGAACACGTGCGTCACGAGCTGCTCAAAACCGGGCGCTGAAATCATGAAGTGCACATGGGCCGGGCGCCAGGGATGGCGGCCCTGCACCTCCAGCATCTCGCCGACCGGGCCGTCATGCGGGATGGGATAGGCCGCGGGCTTGATCGACCAGAAATGGAAACGGCCATTGGCATCGGTGTGGAAGCGGGCGCGCATCGCGAGATCGCCGATGGCGTCGAGCTGCTGCACGTCGTAATAGCCGTCATCGTCGGAATGCCAGACGTCGACGATGGCACCCGCCAGCGGCTTGCCGTCGACGGTCGAGACCGAGCCGGTGACAAGCATCGGATCGCCTTCCATCGGCCCGGAGATGTCAGCGCCGCTGTCCTTCTCCGGCGCGGCCTGGACGAAGAACGGGCCGAGCACCGTGGTCTCGGTCGCGCCTTCTGGCACCGGGTGATTGATTGCGTCGACCAGCATGGAGACGCCGAGCGTGTCCGACAGCAGGATGAACTCCTGGCGCTTGTCGTTGCACATGTGGCCGGTGCGGGTGAGGAAGTCGATGCCGTATTCCCATTCCTTCTGGGTCGGCCGCACCTCGCGGACGAAAGCGTGGAGGTGACGCACCAGCGCCTCGCTGACCTCCTTGATCCGCGGATCGGTTGCGCCCGCGATCCGCTCCAATACGGCGTCTGTGATCGTGTTCTCGTTGAAGTTACGCATGGAGGCCTCCGTTGATCACAGCTTCGGCTCGCCAAGGCCGGACAGCCGTTCGAGATGCTTGACGGTCGCGATGAAGTCGGTCTCGCCGTCGCCTTGTGCGACCAGCGAGCCATAGGTCTCGCGCACTTGCGCCGCGAGCTGCAGCGGCACGCCGACGGCATGGCCGGCACCCAGGATCAGGTCGAGATCCTTCGCCATCTGCTTGCAGGAGAAGGTTGACTCGAAATCGCGGGTCCGCAGCGGCGCGGTCTTGTACTTCACCATCGGCGAGGCGACTGCGCTGTCGTCGAGCACCTTCAGGATGTCCTGCCAGGCAATGCCGCCCTTGCGCGCCAGCGCCAGACTCTCAGCCATCATCGCCGCCGATACCGCGATCATCAGGTTGACCGAGAGTTTTGCGTAGCGCGCTTCCTCGGCCGGCCCGAGATAGGTCTGGGCGCGGGTGAAGGCGGCGAACAGCGGCTTTGCCTTTTCAAAGGCGTCCTTCGGCCCCGAGACGAAGCAGGTCAGCGCGCCCGTGTGCACGATGCTGGCATTGCCGGAGACCGGCGAGCGAAGATAGGCGATGCCGCGTGCCTGTGCGGCGGCTGCGACCTCGGTCGAAGCCTCGACGCTCACGGTGCTGGTCTCGATGAGAACAGCACCGGGCGCCATCGCGGCGATGATGCCGGTCGGGCCGAGCAGCGCGCTGCGCAAGGCGGCATCGTCGGGCAGGGATGTGACGACCGCCGCCTTGCCGCTCACGGCTTCGGCCGGGGATTTTGCAATCGCAATGCCTTGCGTACGTGCCTCGCTGATCCGCGCCGCGCTCTGGTCGAACGCGGTGACGGAATAACCGGCCTTGGCGACGAGCACCGACATCGGGAGACCCATCTTGCCGATCCCGACGAAAGCAACATTGTTCGAAGCGTCAGTCATTGTTCTTGTCCATTGGCGCCGTCAGGCAGCGCGTCCCTGTCGTTCGATGTCTTGCACCAGCCGCTGGCCGGATTGTGCCAGAAGCTGCTTCTTGGCCTCCAGCCCGTCAACCAGCAGCCGGCCATCGCGCTTCTTCCAGGCGCCGCCGATCATGACGGCCTCGATATTGGCAAGGCTCGTCTGCATCACGACGGTCGCGACGGGATCATGCACGGGAAAGAGGTTGAGGTCCGAGGCGTTGATGATGACGAGGTCGGCGAGCTTGCCCGGCGTCAGCGAGCCGATCTGATGCTCGCGGCCGAGCATGCGCGCGCCTTCCGTGGTGATCCAGCGCAGCGCCTCGCGGACGGGAATCGTGGTCGTTGCCGGGATGGTGCCGTTGGTCTTGCGCGACTCCGCATTGTCGAGCGCCCGCTGCATCGAGAGCGCGACGCGAGCGGCGGAGAAGAGATCGCCCGCCAGCACGGATTCCAGATCAATCCCGATCGTCGGCCGCACGCCGCGCGCCACGAGGCGTCCGGTGATCGGGAAGCCGTGGCCCTGGATCATTTCGTTCTCAGGCGTCACCGAGAAGGACACGCCGAGATCGACCATCCGGTCCAGGAGATCATCGGGCAGATCATTGCCATGGACGATGTTGATGCCATTGCCGACCAGGCCAGCCTCGATCAGCTTGTCCCAGCCGCCGGGTGTCTTGGCCGGCCCGCCGCCCTGATGCATTGATGCGATCAGCTTGAGCTCCCGCGCCAGGCGGAAATCGTGCATGGCGACGTCGAGCGTCGAGTAATGCGGGCCGAGGATGGCGAGTCCCAGCGTGACGAGACCATCGCCGTCGGCGAGCGGACCTGCGAGCAGCCGTTCGACCTCGCGGCGCGGATGCGGCACTTCCGAGAAATGCGGCTCGGCCGGCTTCGGCTCGGGTTTTGGCGAGCCGTGGAAGAAGGCGGCGCGGATGCCGCTATCGATCAGGCCGCGCACGGCAGCGTCGGTGTGATCAGGCGTCGGGTTGTTGTGGCACCAGTCAACCAGGGTGGTAGTGCCGCAATTGATCTGGTTCAGCGCGCCGACCAGCGTCGCGATGTGGATGTCCTCGGGCCGGAACACGGTCGCAAGCCCGGCATGCATGCGGCGGAAATATTCCAGCAGAGTCCAATTGGCGGCGTAGCCGCGCAAGCCCGTCTGCCAGGTGTGCATGTGTGCGTTGATGAGGCCGGGGATGACGATGCGTCCCGTGCCATCGATGATCTCCGCCTCGCCGCTGCCGAGGTCGATCGATGGGCGCACGTCAACGATACGATTTCCCTCGACCAGCACGTCGCCGGTACGGAGGTCGCCGATCGCGTCATCCATGCTGATGACGGTCGCGGATCTGATCAGCGTGCGCCGCATCGTCTCAAGCCGCAGCTTTGATGGTAACAGGCGGCTCCCCGGCCCAGGCGCGTGCAATCAAGTCGCGAATGGCATTCCGGTCGAGCGCGCGCGGATTCCAGTAGGCATTCGTCACGGCAAGATCGGCCGCCTTGTCGATACCGCTTTCGGGCATGCCGACGTCGCGCAGCGCGAGTTTCGCGCCCAGCCGCTTTGCGAGGTCAAAAAGTCCCTGCGACGCATCGGCCGCGCCGATCGCGCGCGAGATGCGCGCCATCGCATCGGGCACGGCCGGCGCGTTGTAGGCCAGCGCATGCGGCAGCACGATGGTGTGGGTTTCGGCGTGCGGCAGGTCGAAGGTGCCGCCGAGCGTGTGGCAGAGCTTGTGATGCAGCGCCATGCCGACCGTACCTAGGCAGACACCGCACAGCCAGGCGCCATACAGCGCTTCGGTGCGGGCCTCGCGGTCGTCGGCCTTGGCCGCGATCGCGGGGAGGGCGCGCGCGAGCGCGCGGATGCCTTCTTCCGCCATCAGCGACGTCACCGGATTGGTGTCACGCGCGTAGAGCGCCTCGACCGCATGGGCGATCGCGTTGATGCCGGATGTCGCGGCAAGGCCCGGCGGCAGCGTCAGGGTGAGGTCGACATCATAGATCACGGTCTCCGGCAGGATCGCTGCGTCTCGCACCGTGGTCTTCAGGCCGTTCTCGGTCTGGCCGACGATCGGGGTCATCTCCGAGCCGGCATAGGTGGTGGGGATGCAGAGCTGGTTGATCCCGGTGCGCAAGGCCAGCGCCTTGCCGAGGCCCGTGGTCGAGCCGCCGCCGAGCGAGACGACGCAGTCGGCCTCGCACGCCGTCATCGCGGCGAGCGCACGTTCCGTGACCTCGACTGGCGTGTGCATGGTGGCGCCCGGAAAGATGCCGGCATAGAGCGGACCGAGCGCCGCACCCAGGCTCTTGCCCTGCGCCTCCTGCTGCGGCGTCGTCAGCACCAGCGCGCGCTTGCCGCCGAGCCGCTCGACTTCAGCCTTGGCGGAGGCCAGCGTTCCGCCGCCGAACACGACGCGGCAAGGCAGGTTTTCAAAGGTGAACGAACCGATCATGCGCCGGTCTCTTTGATGGGATAATCGACCTGAAAGCGCCCGATCCGCAAGTCGCCCAGCGCCTCGCGCACGCGCAGATGTTCCGGATGGTTGGCGTAGGCGGCCAGGGCCGCCTGGTCGGTGAATTCGGAAAACAAGACCACGTCGCAGGCGTAATCGACCGCGCTGACGTCCATGCCGACTTCGATATGGGTGAGGCCGTCGATCCGGCCCTTGAGGCCCTCGAACAGGGTCTTGACCTTGACCCGGGCGGCGGAGCGCTCCTCGGGGCTCTCCCCGCGCAGCCGCCACATCACGATGTGCCTGATCGGGCCCGACATTTCCTGATTTCCTCGCCTGCAATTGTGCTTTGTTGGTGCCATTTTGCCTTGCAGAAATCGGAAATAAAGGTCAAAATTTGTAAGTCTCTTTTCCTAATTTTGCAAAAATGGACCGGCTGCTCCAACTCGAGGTCTTCTCCAAAACCGCTGAGCTCGGCAGCCTTTCCAAAGCGGCCGAAATTCTGCGGATGTCGAACGCGGCCGCGAGCCGTCACCTCAGCGCGCTGGAGGAGCGGCTTGCGGTCCGGCTGATCGAGCGCAACACGCGCCGGCAATGGCTGACCGAAGCAGGACAGGAATTGCTGCAGCGCTGCAGCACGCTCCTGAACGAGCTCGCCGAAGCCGAGGACGCCGTCTCCGACCGCGCGCTGTCGCCGAAGGGCATGCTGCGCGTGACGAGCTCGCTGTCCTTCGCGATGATCTATCTCGCGCCGATGCTGCCCGCATTCCGCGCGCTCTATCCTGATCTCAGCGTGCAGATCATCAGCGCGAACCGCTATCTGGACTTCATCGAAGCCGGCATCGACGTCGCGATCCGCACAAGGGAGCACGAGCCGGATTCAAACATCGTCGTCCGCCGCATCGGCCAGATGCATCGTGTGCTCGCGGCAGCTCCGTCATATCTGGAGAAGCACGGCCGGCCCGAACATCCGGCCGATCTCGCGCGCCACAACATGCTGATCTACAACCTTGCCAACGATCCCTATTCGCTGCGGCTGAGCAAGGGCAGCACGACGCAGACGGTGCGGATCGCGCCGACGCTCGACAGCAATGACGGCCAGATCATCTGCGGTGCGGCGCGCGCGGGGCTCGGCATTTTGATCCAGCCGCTGTACATCGTGCAGAGCGATATCGCGGCCGGGCGGCTGGTGCCCGTCCTCAACGGCTGGGAGCTGCCGCTGCTCACCATGAACATCGCCTATCAGAACCGCGTCAGGCTGCCCGCCAAGATCAGGGTATTCTCCGACTTCCTGGTCAGCCACATCCGCGAGCATTCGCAGCCCGGAATCTGGATCGACGCGGCGAAGTGAGCGGGAGGATCCATGTATCTCGGCATCGATCTCGGCACCTCTGCGGTCAAGACCATCCTCGTCGACGATGCCCAGCGCGTCATTGCAAGCGAGAGCCGGCCGATCGCGACCGTCTCGCCGCAATCGGGCTATTCCGAGCAGGACCCCGCGCAGTGGATCGATGCGACCTTTGCCACCCTGGATGCCCTGAAGGCGTCGCATGCCGGCGCGCTCGCGGCCGTCAAAGGCATCGGACTGTCCGGCCAGATGCATGGCGCCACGCTGCTTGATGCGAGCCTGAGGCCGTTGCGGCCCTGCATTCTCTGGAACGACGGACGCGCTGCTGCCGAGTGCCGCGTCCTGGAGCAGCGGTGGCCCACCTTGCGGGCGACGACGGGCAACAAGGCGATGCCGGGCTTCACCGCGCCGAAGCTGTTGTGGATCGCAGCGCACGAGCCTGAGATATTTGCGGCGACGAAGCTCGTTCTGTTGCCTAAGGCTTATCTGCGCCTGGTGCTATCAGGCGAAGTCATCGAGGACGTCTCCGATGCATCGGGCTCGCTCTGGCTCGACGTGGCGCGCCGGGACTGGTCGGACGCGGCACTGGCGGCGACCGGCCTGTCGCGTGATCACATGCCTCGTCTGGTCGAGGGATGTGCGCCCGCAACGACATTGCGCAGCGAGCTCGCGCGGCGCTGGGGCATGACCGGAGAGCCAGTGATCGCGGGCGGCGCCGGCGACAATCCGGCGGGCGCCATCGGCATCGGTGCGATCCGGCCGGGAGCTGCGTTCGTGTCGCTGGGAACCTCAGGTGCCATCATGGCACCGACCAACGCGATCGCCGCCAACCCGGACCGCGCGGTGCACACCTTCTGCCACGCCATTCCCGGCATGTGGATTCAGGCCGGCGCGATCCTCTCGGCGGCCTCGTGCCTCGCCTGGGCCGCGCGTCTGTTCGGCATCAGCGAGGCCGAACTGCTGGCGCCGCTTGGATCGCGTCCGCACGGACCGTCGCCCGTGAGCTTCCTGCCTTATCTCGCCGGTGAGCGCACCCCGCACGACGATCCCGACGTGCGCGGCATGCTCGATGGCTTGAGCCATGGCACAGATCGCGCGGCGATCGTGCAGGCGGTCCTCGAGGGTGTCGCCTTCGCGCTGGCCGATTGCCGCGATGCGCTCGCGGATGCCGGTATTGCGATTACGGAAGCTGACGTCATCGGCGGTGGTTCGCGGTCTCCGTTCTGGCTCGCGGTGCTAGCGAACGTGCTGAATGTTCGGATCCGTCGCTTCGCCGGAGGTGAAACTGGCGCGGCGTTCGGTGCGGCGAGATTGGGGCGGCTTGCTGTCACCGGTGAGGCGATCACGGCCGTGTGCACACGACCGCAGCGCATCGAGTCGTTCGAACCTGACACTGGGCTGACCGATGCTTATGCCGAACGCCTTCGCGCATGGCGCGAACTGTATCGGCCGCGCCACTAGCCTCGCCCCGACGTTGCATTCCCGCGTATTCGGTATTGCCCTGTCCTGCGACGTTTTGTTTAATGCGTGAGCCGCGCTGACACGAAGATCGAGACGCGGGTGGGAAACGCATTGTGCGCCGGGAGGCACGATGAACGATCCGATCCTCGAGATGCGTGGGGTCTCAAAGTCCTTCTTCGGCATCAAGGCGCTGCGCTCAGTCGATCTCACGGTCTATGCCGGCGAAATCCATGCCTTGATGGGTGAGAACGGCGCCGGAAAATCGACGCTGATGAAGATCCTGTCCGGCGCCTACAGGCCTGATCCCGGCGGCGAGATCCGCATTGAGGGCAGGGTGGCGCAGATCGAAGGGCCGCTCGGCGGGCGCGCCGCCGGGATCTCCATCATCTACCAGGAACTGTCGCTGGCTCCCAATCTCAGCGTAGCCGAGAATATTTACCTGGGACGGGAGATGTCGCGATCAGGTTTTCTGGCGCGCGGCGCCATGCGCGAGGGCGTCGGCCCGATCCTGAAACGGCTGGGCGCAGACTTCCTGCCATCGACGCTGGTGGCGCATCTTTCCATGGGCCAGCGGCAACTGGTCGAGATCGCGCGTGCGCTGCACGCGAGATCGAAGATCCTGATCATGGATGAGCCGACCACGTCGTTGTCGGCCGCGGAAAGCGAGCGGCTGTTCACGCTGATCCGCCAGCTCCGCTCCGAGGGACTGGCCATCATCTACATCTCGCATCGCATGGATGAGGTCTACGCGCTCGGCGACCGTGTCACCGTGCTGCGCGACGGCCGGCTGGTCGGCTCGCTCGACAAGCCCGACATCCGCGCCGACACCATCGTGCGGCTGATGGTCGGGCGTGATGTCTCATCGTTCTACAAGAAGGATCACGATCCGGAGGCGGGGCGGGGGCATCCCGTGCTCGCGGCGATCGACATCGCCGATGGCCAGCGCGTCAAGGGTTGCTCGCTTACCGTGCATGCAGGTGAGGTGGTGGGTATCGCCGGCCTGATCGGCGCCGGCCGCACCGAGCTTGCGCATCTCGTCATCGGCGCTACGCCGCGAACGTCAGGCCATCTCGAACTCGAGGGGCGTCCGATCGACATCCGTAGCCCCGGTGCGGCACTCGAGGCCGGCATCGCCTATCTGACCGAGGACAGGAAGGCGCTCGGCCTGTTTCTCGACATGTCATGTCTGGACAACATCAATCTGGCCGTGCTCGCGCGCGATGCGAAGCTCGGCTGGTTCCTGGACCGCGACAAGGCGCGCGAGCGGGCCGACCGGGCGTTCGCGGGGCTCAGCATCCGCGCTGCCAATGTCGGCGTCCCCGCCGGTGGACTGTCCGGCGGCAACCAGCAGAAGGTGCTGTTGTCGCGGCTCCTCGCCATCGGGCCGAAGGTCCTGATCCTCGACGAGCCAACGCGCGGCGTCGACGTCGGCGCCAAGTCCGAGATCTATTCGATCATCGACAATCTGGCCAAGGCTGGCACCGCGATCCTCGTGATCTCGTCCGATCTGCCCGAGATCATCGGCATATGCGACCGCGTCCTCGTGATGCGTGCCGGGCGCATCGCCGGTGAGGTGACGCGCGGCTCCAATGCGCCCCTGACACAAGAAGACATCATGGCGCTTGCCACCGGGATGGAGCAACTCGATGCCTGAGAATGGTGCTTCGGAGGTCCAGCCCGCCCCGACGACGAACGGTGCTGCCGCTGAGACAAGGCGCCAGCGGGTGAGGGTGCTGATCAGCGCGCTCGGCATGCTGCCGGTGCTGCTGATCCTCTGCATCGGCTTCCATCTATTATCCGAGGGACGCTTCTTCACCGGACAAAATCTCGGCATCGTGTTGCAGCAAGCCGCGGTGAACACAGTGCTCGCCGCAGGGATGACCTTCGTCATCCTCACCGGCGGCATCGACCTCTCGGTCGGCTCGATCCTGGCGGCCTCCGCGATGGCGGGGTTGACGCTGTCCAAGCTGCCGGAGCTCGGGATGCTGTGGCTGCCAGCGGCGCTGCTGACGGGCCTCGGCTTCGGGATCGTCAATGGCGCGCTGATTGCGCTGCTCCGCCTGCCGCCTTTCATCGTCACGCTCGGCTCTCTCACGGCGGTTCGCGGTCTGGCACGGCTGCTCGGGGCGGACACCACCGTGTTCAATCCATCCATTCCCTACGCCTTCATCGGCAACGGCTCGCTGACGCTCATCCCCGGCATCGCCTCGGTCCCGTGGCTCTCAGTGATCGCCTTGCTGGTCATCCTGGTCTCGTGGCTGGTGCTGCGCCGGACCGTGCTCGGTGTGCATATCTATGCAGTGGGCGGCAATGAAAGCGCGGCGCGGCTTGCCGGCATCAAGGTCTGGGCGGTGCTGATCTTCGTCTACGGCATCTCCGGACTTTTCGCCGGGCTCGGCGGCGCCATGCAGGCGGCGCGGCTCTACGCGGCCAACGGCCTCCAGCTCGGTCAGTCCTATGAGCTCGACGCGATCACCGCCGTGATCCTCGGCGGTACCTCCTTCGTCGGCGGCATCGGCTCGATCTGGGGCACGCTGGTCGGAGCGCTCATCATCGCCGTGCTCTCGAACGGCCTCATCCTCATCGGTGTCTCCGACATCTGGCAATATGTGATCAAGGGCCTGGTTATCATCGGTGCCGTGGCGCTGGACCGCTACCGGCTGCAAGGCTCCGCCAGAACCTAAGGCTCCGCCAGAACCTGATGCGAAGTTCCGTTGCGGCAACTGGTCTGCCGCGCCGGGGACGAAGACAGACCAGGGAGGAAGTCCATGTTGAAGACGATCATGCTTACCGGCGCCGCCATGGCGCTTGCCCTAAGCACCGCGCCAGCCTTCGCCAAGGAGCTCAAATCGATCGGCGTCTCGCTGGGATCGATGGGCAACCCGTTCTTCGTCGCGCTGTCGAAGGGCGCCGAGTTCGAGGCCAAGAAGACCAATCCCAATGTGAAGATCACGACCGTCGGCTTCGAATACGACCTCGGCAAGCAGGTCACCCAGATCGACAATTTCATTGCTGCCGGCGTTGACCTGATCCTGCTCAATCCGGGTGATCCCAAGGCGATCGGGCCGGCGATCAAGAAGGCGCAGGCAGCGGGCATTGTCGTCGTCGCGGTCGACACTGCGGCCGAAGGCGCCGACGCCACCGTGACCACGAACAACGTCCAGGCGGGCGAGATCTCCTGCCAGTACATCGTCGACAAACTGGGAGGGAAGGGCGACGTCATCATCGAGAACGGGCCGCAGGTCTCCGCCGTGATTGACCGGGTCGTCGGCTGCAAGAATGTGCTCTCGAAGAATCCCGGCATCAAGGTGCTGTCCAGCGATCAGGACGGCAAGGGCTCGCGCGAGGGCGGTCTCACCGTCGCGCAGGGCTATCTCACCCGCTTCCCCAAGATCGACGCCATCTTCGCCATCAACGATCCGCAGGCGATCGGCACCGATCTTGCGGCGCGCCAGCAGAACCGCACCGGCATCGTCATCACGGCGGTCGACGGCGCGCCCGACATCGAGGCTGCGCTGAAGGATCCGCAATCGCCGCAGATCCAGGCCTCGGCTTCGCAGGATCCGTTCTTCATGGCGCGGCGGGCCGTTCAGGTCGGTGTCGGCATTCTCAATGGCCAGAAACCGGCCTCGACGGTCGAACTCCTGCCCTCCAAGCTCGTGACCAGGGACAACGTCGCCGAGTACAAGGGCTGGACGTCGGATCGTTCTCAGTAGATCGCCGCCACGTAGCGGTAACGCCTAGATGCGCGATGACGGGCGGCGTCTTGATCGACGCCGTCCGCCAACTCATGTGCGATGATCGGTCATGCGAACGTCGCCGGCCTGCCTCTTGTGTTAGCTTGGCGCGATCTCGATCGCTCGATTCGGAAGCATAGCTCGTGAAGGCAAGAACATCCGGGACCGCGTGGCGGCACGCCAATGTCGGCCGCCTGCTCAACAACGCGGTGCGGCGTTTCGAGGGCCGCGTGCTCGAACTGATGAGCGAGCGTGGCCACGACGAAACGCGCATCGCGCATGTCGGCCTCACGCGCAATCTCGACGTGGAGGGCACGCGGCTCACCGAGCTTGCCCGCCGCGCCTCCATGAGCAAGCAAGCGATGGGCGAGCTGGTCGACCAATGCGCCGAGCTCGGTCTCGTCGATCGCGTCGCCGATCCGACCGACCGGCGCGCGCGCATCGTCATGTTCACCCCGGCCGGGCGCAAATGGCTCGATGCCTTCCGCGATGCGGTCGACATTGCTGAGCAGGAGATGCGCGCAGAGCTCGGCAAGGCCACGATGGATGCGATTCTGAAAGGGCTCGCGGTCTACGGCGCGGAGTTCGACACGTTGGATGATGCCGATTAGTCAGGCGGCTTGACGATTTCGTCAGGCAACCTTACCATGCACGATGATGCTGGTAGGGAGAAGCGTCTTGGAGACACGTCTGACGGCCGCGGTGCTCATCGTGGGCGGGGGCCCCTGCGGACTGATGCTGGCCAACGAGCTCGGCCGGCGCGGCGTGTCCGCGATCCTGGTCGATGAAAAACCCGGCACGGCGTTCAATCCGCAGGCCAATGCGACGCAGGCGCGCTCGATGGAGCATTACCGCCGGATGGGCTTTGCCGACGAGATCAGGCGGGAGGGCTTGCCTGCGGACTATCCGACCGACGTTGCGTATTTCACGCGTTACGCAGGTTATGAGCTGGCGCGGTTCGCGCTGCCGTCATCGTCGCGGGCAGGTGAGCTCGTCAAGGGCCTTTCAGGCTCCTGGAGTGCCGCGGAGCTGCCGCATCGGGTCTCGCAGAAATATGTCGAAGCGGTGCTACGCCGCCACGCCGAACGGCTGCCCGGCATCAAGCTGAATTATGGCCATAGGCTCATCGGTTACGTCGAAAGCGATGCCGGCATCGTCGGCGACATCGAGCGTCTCGACGATGGCAGTCGCTTTCAGGTCCGGGCCGACTTCCTGGTTGGCGCCGACGGGCCGCGTTCGATGGTTCGTCAATCGCTCGGCATCACCTATGGAGGTGAGACCGGGATGCAGCGCGATTTCATGGGCGGTCGCATGCTGGCGGTCTATGTCCGCTCGCCCGATTTCTACGCCAGCATCCCACACGCCAAGGCGTGGATGTACAATTGCTTCAACGGCGATCGCCGCGCCTTCATGGCATCGGTGAACGGGCGCGACGAATTCGCGTTCCACACCCAGCTCCGGCCGGGCGAAGACGAAAGTACGATCACGGTCAACGAGGCCAAGGCCGCATTCCAGCGCGCCTGCGGAGCGCCGATCGATTGCGAGGTGTTGTCGTTCCTGACCTGGACCGCTGGCCACGCGCTGGTCGCGAACGGAATGCAGCGTGGCAGGGTCTTCCTCGGCGGCGATGCCGCGCATCTGTTCACGCCGACGGGAGGGCTCGGCTATAACACCGCGATCGAGGACGCGGTCAATCTCGGCTGGAAGCTCGCAAGCGTCGTCAAGGGCGTCAGCCCGGTCGCGCTGCTCGACAGCTACGAGATCGAGCGGCGTCCGGCAGCGCTTCGCAACACGGATTATGCGCGGCGCTTTGCCGACTCCCTCGGCCTGTTCGCGCCCGCGCCGGAGATCGAGGATGCGACGGACGAGGGCGATGAGGCACGGCGGATTGCGGGTGCCTATCTCGAACGGCACGCGCGCGCCGAATTCAACATTCCAGGCGTCACGTTCGGCGGACGTTATGACGGCTCGCCGATCATCATCTCCGATGGCAGCCAGCCGCCGCCCGACGCTGCGAACGTCTATGTCCCGAGTGCTTGCCCCGGCGGCCGCGCACCGCATGCGTGGCTTGAAGGCGGCGTGTCCCTGTATGACCTGTTCGGGTTCGAGTGGACCCTGCTTCAGTTCGGCGACGTCGAAACGGCTGACGCGGCAGTCGCTGACGCCGTCCGCATGCTCGGGGTCGACGTGAAGCTCGTCACGCTGCCGGAATCCATGCGCGATGTTTACGAGGCGGATCTTGCTTTGATACGCCCCGACCAGATCGTGGCCTGGCGCGGCGGCGCGTCACAAGCCGGCACGATTGGAGGCGTCCTTAGCCGCGCCATCGGACAGTAGAAGGATTGGCGTGCGCACGTAACACGGCCGACGGAGACTTGCTCGCGAAGGCGCTGGTCTTGGGTTGTACACGCGACCCGTCGATCACCTCGAGCCGGCCGCAGCGGTTCAGCGTATGCAGCTTCCGGCCGGGCCATGCCGGTCCGGGCTTGATGGCGTGGCGGACGACCTGCCTGAATGTCGTCGGCGACAGTTCGACGATTTCCGCCAGCGCAAGCGCTGCGCCGTAGCCGTCGGCACAATTCTGAACTGGGCGCCACAATTTGCTATCGATGGTGACGAAATTTCCAGCTGGTCGTGTGGTCGCACGATCGATCAGGACCGGATTGCTGGCGTGGGGCAACCAGGGGCCGAGGAGGTGGTCGGCGTAATAGATCGCCAGCGAATCCGAATAGCCGCCCGTTCCGTCGCGCCAGGCTCCAAACAGATAGTGCAGGCCGTTGTGCCGGGTGATCGTGGCATCGGCGAGCTCGAGGCCGGACAGGAGCGTGGTGTGCCGCTCCCACTTGTCCGGAAAGCGAACGCATTTGTAGAGCGCGACGTCGCCATGGGTCGAGCTCTCCGGGATCATCCACAACGCGCCATCGTCCTCGATCAGGAACGGATAGGAGAGATGCCAGGGCTCCTCCAGCACCGGCACAACATCGCCCACCGGGCCTGCATCGTTGAACTCGATCGCAGAAATGGTGCCTTTTCCAACCCGGTGATCGAGATCCTCGAAGAAGACGAAAGTCTGCCCCTGCCATGTGATGGGAAACGGATCGGCGTAGAAGCGATGGCCGGGATCGCCGAGGACATTCCAGCCTGGTCCTGACAGATTTCCGCTTTGCCAGACGCCTGGGCCGTCATTGAAGCGCCATCCGATATGCCAATGCGGGGCATAGCAGCAGAGCCGATAGATCTCCTTGGCAATCGATACGGCGAGGCCGCGCGCGACATATGCCGCCGGGTGGCGGCCGGTGCCGTCTCCGGCTGGACGCGCCAAGTGGGGCACGATGCGCGGGCGCCCCGACAGGATGGCCGCCACCATGGTGAGGGTTCGCGCCATGACGGTTTCGAGCGCGCCGCTGAGGCCGGCTGCGATCTCTCCGGAAGGGTGACCGCGATCGAGGACGGCACCATCGAAGTCGTTGACGATCTCGATCACCGGAAGATCACCGGCGAGAATGGCGGCGAACGCAGCGTTTTCACCTGCGGTTCCATTGAAAAATGGGCGCAGATACAGCCGAGCAGGACATTTGGGATCCCGGGCGCCGCCGGTGAAATCGACGACCACGTCGGGCGTGCCGGTGCGCGCCGGCGTGCGGTCCGGGATGATGTTCAGCTTGCCGGCGCCGTTGCGTTTGCCCTTGTGCAACACCAGGCGTTCGAGTTCGAACAGTGCGTCCAGGCCGCCGGGGCGTGGCTGCGCCGTCGCCGTCCAAGCAATCTGAACAGGGACATCCTTGCCGTCGACCGACAGCGTCTCGCGGTCCATCCATCGCCGCGCATGCTCACGTTCACAGCGAAACTCGATGATCATGTCGAGCCAATCTATTCCAAGGTGCCCCGTCAAATGACTTGGCTGAGAAGCCGAACGTATTCCTCCACCATGGCATCTACCGAATAGCGCAGCCGCAGGCCTTTGGCGTTTTGTCGCAGTTCGTCGCTCAGTTGCTGATCCGTCAAAAGGCTGGAGACGGCTGCCGACATCTTCGCATGGTCGGACGCATCGACGAACAGGGCCGTCGGTTTTCCTTCGAACGACAGCACCTCGCGCAGCACGGGAAGGTCGGTGACGACGGAGGGAACACCGGCGTTTGCGGCCTCGACCGCGGCCAGGCCGAAGGTCTCGGCCTGCGTCGGAAACACGAACACGTCCAGGCAGGCGAGAAAGTCCGCCATCCGGCGCGGCGGGATTTCGCCGAGCAGATGCAGCCGGTCCGACACCTTCAGATCGTCAGCCAGCTGCTTCAGCCGGGCTTCATCGGCGCCCTGTCCGGCCAGTGCGAGGTGCCAGGACGGTTCATCCGGCAACAGACGTATCGCCGCATCCAGTCGCTTGTGCGGATGCAGGCGTGCCGCGCAGCCGAGCAGGATATGATCCCTCGGCAGATTGAATTCCTGACGTGCAGCTTCCTTCGACAGGGTGAGCGCCTTGTCGTCGAAGCCGTGCGGCACGTGGACCATGCGCGACCGATAGGCCCCGGGATAACGCGAATATTCGCGTTCCATGTCCTTCGAATTGAGCGTGATGCGGTCGAAGAAGCCGAGGCTGCCCATGACGATGTCGGCTGTGCGGACCGGCCAGCTCATCGACAGCGCGGACGAAACCTGGTTGGCGATGACGGGCGCGCGGCACACGAGGCGCGACACGCCGGCGCCGATGACGTTGCCGAAATGCTGGAACGTCAGAACGGCGTCGGGCCCGGTTGTCCTGATATGGCGGCCGAGCGTCCACAGCATTCGCAGCAGAGCCAGCGGATGCCCCGGCCGGCCCGGGGCGCAATAGAGCGTATTGGGCGGCTCGTCGAATGAATCCGACTTGCGGAAGAAGAACAGGTTGGTGACGCGGTGACCGCGCGCGGAGAGACCGGCGCCGAGCAGCCTGGTGATCTCCTGAGCGCCGGCGTTTTCGGCCTGGGTCTGTACGAGAAGGACGTGCAGCTTCCGTCCGTTGCCTCCGGACGGGGTGAGAGCTGTCGCCGTCGTCTCGCCCAACTCCTTGTTTGGCTGGTAATGGAGCACGGATCCCGACCCGCTGAAGAAACGAAATTTTCACCTTGCTTGATCCCGTACCTACCATGCGGGCATCCGGCGGACATCGACTAGCAACAAACGGAGTTAATGCATCGGAGGTCGGAACAGTGTTGTCGCCGGAGAATCCTGGTGGTTTTCAAGGCAAGCGAAGCGAGCGCATTAACCAATTGGTCATGGTCGCGCGAGGGATGGGTAACCCCGGATTAACCATAGATATTTACGGTGGAGCAGGCCACTGAACAGTGTTCGCCAGTTGAATCCGAGTAAAGTCCATGACGTTCGGTCGCCGCGCAGACCCGACAAGTTCCGGATCGACCGGCATTGCCGCGTCGTGGGAGCGGAATTCGTCGAACGGTGCGGCCGGCAGGACCGCCCCCCGCGCTCGCGGCGCGCTGACTGTGGCCGCTTCGCTTGCCTTCCTTCGCGAAAATGCCCGGCGGATATTGACGCTCGCTCTCGCGATCTTCGCGTTCGGCGCAGTCGTTCTGCTGGTGATCCCGACCCGTTATGCCGCGACCGCACTGGTCGTCGTCGATCCGCGCGAGCAGCGCATAACGACGGAGCAGGACGTCCTGCCGGGCATTGGACAGGACAGCGCCGCGCTGCAAAGTCTGGTCGAAGTGGCGAAGTCCGACGGCTTTCTCAAGCCGCTGATCGAAGAGCTCAAGGTGCGCGATGATCCGGACCTTTCCGGCGGATACACCGATCCTGCGCGCCTGCTCGAGCGTTTCCGCAACCGCCTCGACATTTCCCGTCGTGGGCTGACCTATGTCATCGCCTTCCGGTTCACCTCGAACCGATCGGAGCGGGCCGCTTACTACGCCAACGCCATTGCCGAGGCGTTCGTCGCCAGACAGAGCCGTATCCGCAGCGAAGCCACCGACGAGGCCGCGGACTGGCTCGGCGGCCGGCTGAAGACTTTGAGCGACCGGCTGAAGGCGTCGGAGGACGCCGTCGCCGCGTTCAAGCTGGAGCACAGGATCGTCAACGCCGGCAAGGATGCCACGACCCAGCAATTGCGGGTGACCGAGCTGTCGCAGCAGGTGGCTGCTGCGCGCGCGCGGACCGAGGAGGCCAAAGCTCGCTACGAGCAGGCGCAGCGCGACGTGAAAGCGAATGTCGAGAGTCCCGTCAAGCAGGATCTCCTCAGCGCGCTGCGAGCCCAGCGATCGGCGCTCAACGATCAGATTGCGCAGAAGCGCGCGGTGCTCGGCGATCGCCATCCCGATCTCGTGATGTCGTACGGCCAGCTGAACGACCTCAACAGACAGATCGAGGTCGAACGGAAGAAGGGCATCGACACCGCAAAGTCGGAATACGAGGCCCAGCGCGATCAGCAGAAGGCGCTCGAAAGCCAGATGAAGGCGGCTGAATCGCAGCTCCTCGTCGATGGTCAGGCCCTGGTGAAGCTCCAGGAGCTGCAGCGCGACGCCGAGGCCAACAGGAACATCTACGAGCAATTCCTGTCGCGGTCCAAGACCACGAACGAGCAGCGCCTGCTGCAGAGCTCTCAGACCAAGGTCGCTTCGCTTGCCATTCCGCCGTTGCGCTCGACCCTTCCGCCGCTGCCTTTGCTGCTGGCCGCGCTCGCGATCGGCTCGCTGCTGACATCGACCGCGGTCGTCGTCGCAACGGGGCGCGGGCCGGACAAATCGGTTCCTGATGCGCGCGATCCCGAGCCGGCTCCACGCCAAGCTGAAGCGTGGCCGCGTCCGCCCGTGTGGACTCGCATTCCCGACCTCGTGCCCGCCGAAGCGCCGCGAAATATCTGGCAAGGACCGGTGTCCGCGGTGGAGCTCGATCTCGGTCCCCACCTCCTGCCGCTCTTCGACAGGCTGGAGAAATTGCCGGGCTCTCTGGGGAAGGTCGTTCTCGTGATGTCGGTCGGAAAGCGTGCCGGCGGCAACACGGTCGCACGGTCGCTGAACCGGTGGGCGGTGAATAGCGGCAAGCTGAGCGTCCTGATCCGTGTCGAGCCGGACCTCGGCGGTGCCAAGATCGCGTCGGCCATGGGTCCGGCAGACGGCATGACCACGGCAGATTTCCGCAGCGTCGACGAGCTTCTGAGCGCCGGCAGGCTGCCCCAGCCGTCGCCCGCGGACGATATTCGTTCGGAATTCGATCTGATCATCGTGCACGCAACATCGCTTGCCTTGCAGCCGGAGGTGGCGGCCCTGGCTGCTCGTACCGATCTGGTCGTCCTGGTCGGTCGCGAAGACGCAATCGATTCAGCCGCGATGCGCAGGGTGACGGCGGCGCTCTCCCGTTTCGGCGGCGTGCCGACCGGTATCGTCGTCAATCACGTGCCCGCAGATCCGTCGTCGGCTCAACGGCGCGGTGAAGCGCTCGGCTTGGTCGGCTGACGGTCGCCGGGCTCACCGTTCTTGCGGCGTTTGAGCTCGATCCTAATCGCTCGTGTCGGCGCCGTGGACTGCGTAGGTGCCGCGTTTCGATCCGCCAAAGCGCAACAGCGCGAGAATTGAGGGATCGACTCCGGACCGCTGGCGGCACAGCACATTGAGCGCGATGGTCGCAAGCGACAGCGACACCGTGGCGGAGATCGCCGCGCCAAGCACGCCCAGCCAGGGGATCAGCACGACAAATCCGACAAGTCGCAGCCCTACGTTCGCTGCGACGACGGGAACATAGATGCGCTCGTGGCCGGTGAGCTGCAATATCGCCGCAGACGGACCGCCAGCTGCCTGAATCGCCGTTCCGATCGCGAGCACGATCAGGACCCAGTGCTGCGCGGCGAAATGAGGCCCGAACAGGTTGAGAAGATAGGGGCCGCCAATCCAGATCAGGACAAGGCCGCTGATCACGCAAAGCCCGGTCACCTCCGCCATCAGCTTGAGCGTCCGCTCGAACTCGCGATGGTTTTTGCTGAAGTACAGCGAAGGAAGCCGGCGCGCACCGAAGCTGTAGAGCGCTGCCGACAGCATGGCGAAGATGTTGGCAAGGCGCGAGGCGGCGAAATAGACCCCGGCGGTCGCCGGATCCAGCATCCAGTAAACCAGAATGACGTCAAAATACTGGTTCGCGGCTTCGAGAACGGACGCGATCCAGAAATGCAGCGCGCTCGACCTCCAGCGCGACGGCTCGTAGCGTGCCGCCGTGCCGCTGAGATCCGGCAGAGCTCTTGCGACTGAAACGACCTGTGCCCCGAGGCCGACAGTCATGGCGATCGTCATGACCGCGAACAATTCGGCGGGATCGAGCCGGCCATGGCCTAACAGGATTGCGAGCAGGAACAGGACGACGCCGACCCGCCAGAAGAACTCCCTGTTTCCTTCCCCCATCAGGATACTGACCAGCGAGCGCGCAACCTGGCTGCCCAGCATCAGCCCTGCATTCACCGCAGTATAGGCGGACACAGCGAGGATCAGCAGCCACCAGTCCCCCTTCACGTACGCTGCCGTCGCGATCGCGCCGATCACGATCAGCATTGCGAGAGAGGAGATCTTCAGGCTCGACCGCAGGATACCCTTGGTGAGGTCGAGCCGATTTCCCACCTGATACTCATTCAGGAAGCGCACCAGGAGGGCTTCCTGGCCGACCAGGCCCACGACCGATGCAATCTGAGCGACCGAAAGCCAGGTTGCAAACATGCCGAACCCATCCGGCGACATCGTCCGCGCCGCAAGCGAGAACAACGCAAACGCAAATGCGCCGCTACCAACCTTGAGTAGGATGGTCCCGGCGACACCGCGCGTCACATCGCGCCGCATGAACTGGATGATGGATTGGATCATGGGGATTAAGGGGCGAGTCTCCCCTGAAGAGATAGGCTCCGATACCGGCGCCAGCCTAGCATGCCGAATAACCGCGAGTGTTAATACGTGGTCGAGGATTCAGCTGGCCAAAGCGGCGCCGCCGCCAAGTCGATTGCTTCACGATGGTACATCGCCGTCTCCATTGTCCCAGATCAAGCAAAGCCCGGTTTGACCGAACGGCGGCACTGGGCCGCATCGGCGACTGAAGAAGGTGCGATCAGCCGCTTGAATGCGGAACGGCTCGCCGGAATGGCCGCCGATCTGCCAAAGCGTGAACTTTGCAGGGCCTCCCGAGCAAAGTCCGGGCCGGGATTTCGCGTGTCCAGATCAGTCTATTGGCTCATTAACCTCGATCTGCGGAAGTGATCGCATTCGGCGCCTTGATGCGACATCAGGCGAGGACATTGCACATGGGGCCGCGTTAACCGTGGGAGCCTGCACCATGACGTTGGAGAGAGCCGTGTCCGAGTCGTTCGACGCTGTCGGGAGCGCGACGATCGCGACAGATGTCGCGATCGTCGGCGGCGGCCTCGCGGGATCGCTGGCGGCGGCGGTTCTCGCGCGGGCAGGGCATCGCGTTGCTTTGGTGGACAAGCGCGCCGTCTATCCGGGCGAATTCCGGGTCGAGAAGATCGGAGGCCCGCAGCTGGACGCGTTCCGCAGGCTGGGCTTCATCCGTGGGCTCGCGAGCGTTGCCTGTTCATACGATCGCGTGCTCAACATCAGGGAGGGCAAGGTGGTCGACGTCAGCGTCGGTCAAGCCTACGGGCTTCCCTACGCCGATCTCGTCGCCATGGCGCGCAGCCAAATGCCCGATCCAACCAGCCTGATCGTCGACGAGGTCACTGCGATCAGCTCGAGCGACGACATCCAGCATCTCGAACTCGCTTCCGGACGGCGGCTCACTGCGCGCCTCGTGGTTCTCGCCACGGGCATGGCCGGAGCTCTCAGCTACAAGCTCGGCATCAGGCGGCGCGTGCTGGCTGCGGGCCATTCGGTCTCTTTCGGATTCACGATCGCCCGGCGCGACGGTGCGCCGTTCGATTTCGAGGCGCTGACCTGCTACGGCGAGCGCACGGCGGACGGCGTCGACTATCTCAGCCTGTTTCCGGTGCGCGCGGGCATGCGAGCGAATCTGTTCATGTTCCGCGATCCGACCGATCCCATCATGCGCGAGCTGCGCCGCGACACGGAAGCGACGGTTCTGCGCCTGCTGCCGGGACTACAGACCTATCTCGGCGATTTCCGCGTGATCGACCGCGTTCAGAACTGGGTGATGGACCTCTCCGTCGTCGAGGGACATCTTCAGCCCGGAATCGTGCTTATCGGCGATGCCTTCCAGACCAACTGTCCCGCCGCCGGAACCGGCGTCGCGCGCCTGCTGGTGGACGTCGAGCGTCTTTGCACCGAATATGCACCGCGGTGGCTCTCAACTCCCGGCATGGACCGGCAGAAGATCGCGGAGTTCTACGCCGATCGCGATAAGCTCGCGGCAGACCGGCAATCGCTGAAGATGGCGCGATTCCGCCAGGCCCTGACCTCACGCGACGATATTGGCTGGGACGTGCGGCGGCGGCTGCACTTCCTGCGGCGCAGTCTCACCCATCAGGTCGAGCAGATGCGGCCAGGCTGGCTCGCGCAGGTCCGCAGCGCACTTCGGGCCTGAGCATTGCTGTCGTCGGCGCCGCACGCTCGTCAGCGCGTCGGGGTCGAGGTATGGGGCGGCTGGATCCTGAATTCCGACATGCGCTTGGCGGCGAGTTTGAGCCAAGGAGCTTGCTTCAGGGCGAACAGCGCAACGGTGCCCGCGGTGCTGCCGGCCTGCGTGACCGCCCACATCGGCGACGGCTGCGCGCCGAACAGCTTCTTGTAGGGTTCGTCGCCTATGGTGAAATCGAGCATCTGATCTCCGCGCTCGATGCAATCCCTCGCCACCTGCTCGAACATCAGCGCGCCCAGGGATTGGCTCTTGTATCCGTCGATATCGAAGGCGCTCATGATGACGTGGTAGGTGCCCTGGTGCGACAAACCGAGTACCGCGGCGATCACGTCGCCGTCCATCTTCATGGCGTAGAGCCGCACGAAGGAGTCGAGGCCGCGGAGCGCCACGTCGGAATAGAAATCGAAATATTCGGGGCGCTGGAGCAGGTCTCCATCGCCCTGTGACTGAAACCGCGGCCCGCGGAATCTCTTCATCACCTCCAACGCGTCGCGTGTGGAGGCACCGTCATTGCAGCAGGAGAAGCTCAACGCGCCCTTCCTCTGGAGCTGACGATACTTCTTCGCGAGCTCCTTCTGATAGGAGCGATCGATCGCACTCGCCCGCCACTGCTCGAACGGCGTGATGAGGACGGTCGCGTAGGCATTGGTGTCCATCGAGATGCGACGGGGCGCGGCCAGGAGGGTCTCGATCGGAAGCCGCCCGTTGGGCAGCTTGGTCATGCGGAGCAGATCGAAAGGGCGGAGGAGGCGCTGAAGCTCCGCGCATGCGCTCTTATCCTCGAGCAGTTGGGAAAACACCTCCGGGCTGCAAACCGGCGCCAGATAATCGGAGACGCGGAGGTCGGCGAACTCGACGGTCCGTATCGGACCTCGCTGGATCCGCAGCAGAGGCAGCACCATCGCAAGCGCATGGGTCTTGCGATGGCGGACGACGGCAATGAGAGGCGTGGCACCCGCATGAGGCGCTAGCCTGGTGTACAGGCTGTGCAGCCAGAGCGGGTGCTGGAACGCGGTGGCGGCGGAGTTGTCGAACAGCTCAGCGTATTCCGGGGACGCAAAGTCAAACGTGTGCTCGATGGCGATATCGAATGTGCTGCTAGGTCTGTTCATGGGTAGCCAAGGAAACCGGACAATTCGAAATTCGATCGAGCTCGGTCCGGGCTTTATAGCAGGGTCGTTACGAGCGACATACCGTCGCGGTGTGATTTGCATGAATGCACCGCCCCAGGTCTCATATCGTTACCAAAATCTTAAAATCCCATCCTGGATAGGCTGGAAGCGCCGGAGATCGGCCTGCGCTAGCAAATTATTAACCGCGCCTCAGGAAGGTCGGTTCATGGCCAGCCTGCAGACCGAGGTGGATTCCGGGACACTCGATAGCGCGTTCTGGGAGACGCGCAGCGTTGGCGTTGAGAAGATCGCCAGAACCGCAATCAGTTGCTCGATCACGGTCAACGTGGTGGCGTCGATGGGGATCTTCAATGCCAAGCTTCTGCCGCCGGAACTGACCTTCGTGCAACAGGCCGTGGCGCTGCTGATGTGGGCTGTCCTGATTTATGCAAGCGCCTTCGTGCGCCCGCGCCTGCGGTTGCAGTTCAATCCCGATTTGATCGCGCTGCTCGCTTTCTACACCTTCGCGGTCGTATCCGTATTCTGGTCGAGCCTGAACGCGACCGCGCTCATGAAGAGCGCGGCGCTGGCGATGACGACCTTCGGCGCATTCTGCCTCGCCACGCGCATCGACATCGAGGAGATCGTGAGGGCCACGTCTCATGGGCTCTTCATACTGGTCGCCGCGTCGACCTTCTGTGCGCTTGCCATCCCCGATATCGGGATCGACCAGACCTGGATGCACAGCGGGCAATGGCAGGGTGTTTACGAATCGAAGCAGACGCTCGGCTTCGTCGGCGCGTATCTGATGTTCTTTTCCTGCTATCGCAAGATGACCGGGCAGGGCTGGCTCGCCTTTCTCGTCGTCTTCCTGGTGGCCTCGACGTGCGTCCTCGCGTCGGAATCGCGCGGGGCCGGCGCCGTCGCCCTGGCAGCCTGTGCACTGCTCGTGACGTCGATGTGGTCGGTCGGCTGCATGAGGGTCTATGCAACCCTGCCGTTCGTCATGTGCATTCTGGCCGGCATCCTGTTCTTGTATTTCTACGTCACCGGATATGACTCGATTCATGTCGGCGATGCGAAGATCGATTTCACCGAGCGGACCTTCATCTGGCACTACGCCATCAGCCATTTCGACGATGCGCCACTGCTCGGCTTCGGCATCAACGGCTTCTGGACGGTGCCGTCGATCTACGACTATTTCGAGCAGAACCACGGCTGGGTGCTGGACAACTATCACAGTGGCTACATCACGATCCTGATGGAGACCGGGTTTCTGGGATATGTGCTGTTCGCCGCGAGCGTCCTTCTGTTCTCGAACAAGATCCTGTACCTGATCTCGACGAGATCGATCGAGCGATCGCACTGCGCGCTCATCACCGGATTCGTGGTCCTCAGCTTTCAGACCAATTTCACGGAGACGACGTTTATTCGCTCGACGATGTTCACCTCGGTCCTCCTGGTCGCGTTCCTCCTTGCCACGTGCAGGCCCGTGCCCGAACCGGAATTGCAATCTGTGGAGATGGACGCGAGATGACCGCCATCCGGACTGCCTGTCTGCGAGGCCTCAATCTCGCCGTGGCGGCGTTCTTCCTCTCAGCGGCGTCCGCCGCCCACGGCGCCGAGCAGGCAGCTTCCCGTAACGTCCCGAAGTTGGGGCGCGGCATCAACATTCTCGGCTATGACGGCATCTGGGAGGGCGGTCGGAGCGCGCCATTCCGCCTCGACAATCTGACGGCGATCAAGAAGGCCGGGTTCGCGCACGTCAGGATCAATTTCTTCGGGTTCAAGTTCATGGGCCCGGAGAACGTGCTGGACGAGATCGTTCTCAGGCGGCTCGACACCGTCATCGAGGAAGTGCTTGCGCGGGGCCTCATTCCCATCCTCGACGAGCACGATACTCACATCTGCCAGCGCGACATTGCCGAATGCGCACCGAAGCTCAAGGCGTTCTGGCGGCAGATCGCCGAGCGTTATGCCGGAAGATATCCGACGCTCGTCTTCGAGGTCCTGAACGAGCCGGGCGGACAAATGACGTCGTCCAGCTGGAATACGCTTCTCAATGAATCTCTCGAGATCATCCGACGCACCAATCCCGATCGGCCGGTCATCGCCGCCGTTCTCAATGTCGATGAGATTCCCATCGAAGAGTTGGTTCTGCCAACCGACGACCGCAACCTGATCGTGACGTTCCACTACTACGCGCCGATTAAGTTCACGCATCAGGGCGCGCCATGGTCGCAAACATTCTCGAAGATTGGACCGCTGGATTGGGGCAGCCGGAACGACGAAGCGAAGGCCGCCGCAGACTTCGACAAGGTCAGGCTGTGGGCGGAGAAGGAGAAGCGTCCCATCTATCTCGGCGAGTTCGGGGTGTATGAGAGAGCGCCATCCGACAGTCGCCTGAGATACCTGTCATTCGTGGCGAGGAGCGCCGACAGGCTCGGCTGGTCGTGGGCATATTGGCAGTTCGACCATGACTTCGCGGCTTTCGACAGCGCGCGTCAGGCCTGGAAGCCTGATATTTTGCGTGCGCTGGTTCCGCTGCTGCGCTGAGCCGGCGCTTCTGTTGCCTGTACGACTCTGGTCTTCATACGGCGAGAGGATTGCAAATCGCACCAATGGCGTCGCGATCTCCGCGGTGTGCCGATAGCAATCGGTGCGGGAGTATTCATGTGGGCGATGCGCAACCTGTTCGACTGGATCGCAAATTCATCACGATATGACGCAGTGTCGCATGCGAATCGATGATTAGAACGATTTGAAATTAGAAGTCTTCGAAGATGATCCATGACGTCGTTCGACGTCGACATCGATTCTTTTATCGTGATGGTTAGCCGTACAACCTTAGATAACTTCTAGTTCCCAATCCCTTCTCGCAGCACCCTCGTATGTTAGGAAGCGCGGGGGACGTGCTTGCGAGTGGGAATTGGGGTGCAATAATGAGGCGTGAACTCTCGGCCAGGAAAATCGTGCGGACGCTATCGCTGGGAGCGGTGAGTTATCTCGCGCTGTCACTGGAATCGTCAGGTGAATTACAGCAGGCGCTTGCACAGACGAATCTGCCGCCCGTGACCGTGGATGCTCCCAAGCCAAGAGTTCATCAGCCGGTCCAGAGATCACAGTCGACGCGCGCCTCGCGGGGACAGCGATCGGTCGCCGCGGCGGCTCCGCGCCAGGCGGCGCCCGTTCCCTATGTGGTGCCCGCGACCGGCACGGTCGGCACGGTGCCACCGGCATATGCAGGCGGCCAGGTCGCAACCGGCGGAAGTCTCGGGTTTCTCGGCAATCGCGGCGTGATGAATACGCCGTTCAACCAGACGAGCTACACGGCGGAGCTGATACAGAATCAGCAGGCGAGAACGATCCGTGATGTCCTGGCGAATGATCCCTCGGTTCGCGTCGTCCAGGCCGCAGGCGGCGGTGCAGACAGTCTGTTTATACGTGGTTTCTACTACGATAGTGGCGACTTTGCCTTGAATGGCCTTGCGGGGATTGCGCCGTACTACTCCACCGGCGCCAACTTCATCGAGCGAGTTGAGGTCCTCAAAGGGCCCAGCGCAGTGCTCAATGGTATGACGATAGGCGGCACGGGAGCGACGAGTGGCGGCGCGGTTGGCGGCACGGTTAATCTGATTACCAAGCACGCACCTGACGTGGATATCACCCGCATCACCGGGACATATTCGTCGAAGTCGCAGTTTGGTGAGCATATCGATGTCAGTCGGCGCTACGGCGAGCATAAGGAGTGGGGTGTGCGGCTGAACAGCACCTATTCAAATGGAAATACGCCCTGGAATCGCCAGAGGGACGAATTCGGCAATGCGGTGCTGGGGCTCGACTATCGAGGCGAGAACGCCCGATTCGAAGCCGACATTGGGTATCAGGCCGACGTTCTCAAGCCGCCATTGCGCTTCTTCAGTCTTGCTTCTCCCATTCTTCCGCCACCGCCGAAAGCTGGAACTAATTTCCAGGTGCCGTGGGCTTACTACGAACCGACGGATTTCTTCACGACTGCGCGTGGAGAGGTTGACGTCTTTGATTGGCTGACTGCCTACGGCGCCTTCGGCTATCACGACAGCAACATCAACTATAAGTACCCATCGCCCATCATCAGTAATGCTGTGCCAGGGGCTAATACGGGTCCTTTCCAGCTCGGTGGACTGAGATCGAATCCACTTGCCGGCAGCGAGCGATTCGAGACATACGCGGGGGAAGCAGGTCTTCGGGCGAATGTCGACGCCGGCCCCATCAATCATGCGGTCAGCATGAATTATGCGATCAATGATCGAACTTATAGGCAGCGAGTCGTGACGCCGCTCAATCCGTCGCCGGCGACGCAGAGTGTGCTCTACTGGAATCTGTATAACGAGCCGACCAATCTCGCTCAGCCGGTTTTCAACGTGCTCGCCGCGAACCAGAGAACCAATGCGCAGCTTGAAAGCTTCGGCATCGCTGACACGATGTCTATGTTGAATAATCGTATTCAGTTCACCATCGCTGCGCGTCATCAGACGGCAGGCACCGGAGTTACGAATTTTATCGCCCCGGGCACAGGTAGCAGGCCTTATCAAGAGGCGTCGGTGATAACACCTGCCTACGCCCTTGTCGTGAAGCCGGTCGAGAGCATTTCGCTGTACGCCAATTATGTCGAAGGCCTTCAGACGCCTCATGTCGTAACGGGCGCGAACTTCAGGAACCTCGGCGACGTGTTTGCGCCCAACAAGACGATGCAGGTCGAGGGCGGCGTGAAGTTCGACACGGGTCGGTTCACGACGACTGTAAGTTTCTTCAAGATCGAGCAGCGCAGCATCATCTCGACCTTCATAGGTGGGCTGCAGTACCAACTGCCCAATGGTAAGCAACGCAATGTCGGTGCCGAGCTCAACGTGTTTGGCGAAATTACGCCCGATATTCGATTGCTCGGTGGCGTGACATTGATTGACGGCAGACAGATCGATACCCCCAGAGCGGCCAACGGCAGCAATACGGACGGCAAGGTCGCGATCGGTGTTCCGACGGTCAGCGCCAATATCGGCGCGGAATGGGATACCTGGTTCGTCCCGGGACTGACGCTTACAGGGCGCGTGATCTATACCGGTTCGCAGTACTACGACACGGCCAACTTGGTCGCGCTGCCAGACTGGACGCGTGTCGATATAGGCGCCCGCTACACTTTCCTATCGCCTTGGAATGGAAAGCCGATCGTCGTACGCGCGAACATCGAGAATGTTGGTAACAAGGCTTACTGGGCGTCCGCCTACAGCAACGTGCTCACACTCGGTGCCCCACGCACCTACCTCCTGTCGACGACGTTCAATTTCTGAACACAGCGTCCTACGACACTTCCGATACTTGCCCGCCGCGGATCTCATCCGCGGCGGCCTTTTCTTTGATCGATAGTCAGCCAGCTGCACTTGTCGGGACTGATGACAGCACAATGAAACACCGCTCGCGACATAACAGGCGATCTTGCCGCATCGTAGAAGTTCCTCCGTGCGCAGTTAGAATTGCAGCAATCCGCGTCGTGTTCTGAAATCGCGATATTTTCCCGCGTGTTGGTGCGCAAGCGCGGAGGTTGCATTGTGCTCGTCCGTCGCCAATTTTGAGGTCTTAAAAAAAGTAGCGTCGATATTGCTTTGACCCTCGTCGGCATCTGACCTAGTCAAACGTCTCTGCTTTCGCTTTCCGAAGAGGGGACCGAGCCATGATGGTGTTCGACAGGGACGACGTCACCTTCACCGTCGTCGTCAATCGTGAGGAGCAATATTCCATCTGGCCGACGTTCAAGGAGATTCCGGCCGGCTGGACGGCAGTGGGGAAGACCGGCAGCAAGAAGGAATGTCTCGACCACATTGAACAGGTGTGGACCGACATGCGTCCGCTCAGCTTGCGCAAGTTCATGGACGGCTCGTCGCCTCGGCAGTCGACGTAGTCAGCGGAGTCCGGTCGTCCGATGCAGCTTCTTTGTCTGCCTTACTCCGGCGGCAGCGCCATGTTCTATGCGCGATGGCGCAGGCTGCTGCCGTCGTGGATCGACGTTCGGCCGGTAGAGTGGCCAGGGCGTGGCGCGCGCATGGACGAGCCGCTGGCGACCGATCCGCGCGAGTTGGCAGCTCAGCTCGCGAGCGAGCTCGCCCCGCAGCTCGATGGGGCCTATGCGTTGTTCGGGCACAGCCTCGGTGCGGTGGTCGCGTTCGAGCTTGCGCACGGCCTGCTCGATCGCGGGGCGCCTGCGCCAGCCATTCTCTTCGCCTCGGGCGCGGAAGCGCCCGCGGTGCGGGACGGCAGCAAGTGGCGCCAACCGCTAAGCGATGAAGCGCTGATCCAGGAGCTGCGCAATCTTCAGGGCACGCCCGACGAGGCGCTGTCGAATACGGAGCTGATGCGATCCGCGCTGCCGGTGTTGCGCGCCGATTTCCTGATGTGCGGAGCCTATGTCTACCGGCCGCGGCGTCCGCTGCCGTGCCCCGTGCACGTGTTTGGCGGAGCGGACGACGAAACCGGCCGCGAGGCACTCGAGGCCTGGCGCCAGGAGACCTCGGCGTCGTTCGCGCTCGACATCCTGCCGGGGCATCACTTCTTCATTCACACGCAGCAGGCTGAGCTGATCGACCGGATCGGCGCAGCGTTGGCCCGGCTATCGGGGCGATCAATCGGTTTGCATCGGAGCGATGATCATGAGCGCGTTCTCCGTCCAGCCACTCATTGAGGGCAAAACTCTTCCCATGCTGCTCAAGGCAGGTGAGGCCGGGCAGCCGCTGGGCGAAGCCCTTCCGATGCTGCGCGAGACGATCGACCGGTACCTGACCGACAGCGGCGGCATCGTGTTCCGTGATTTCTCGCTCGACGGTCCTGATGCGTTTCGGGCCTTCGCGGCCGATTTCGGCCACCCACTGCTCACCTACGAGTTCGGATCGACGCCGCGCTCGCAGGTGACCTCCGGGGTCTACACGTCCACGGAATATCCGCCGCACCAACACATCCCGCTGCACAACGAGCAGGCCTACACCCGCGATTGGCCGATGAAGATCTGGTTCTATTGCATGCAGCCGGCGCTCGAAGGCGGGGAGACACCGATCGCCGACAGTCGCGCCATCTATCGCGACATGCCGACGGCCATTCGCGAACGGTTCGCCGAGAAGGGCGTGATGTATGTGCGGAACTACGGCAACGGCCTCGACGTCGACTGGGAGCAGGTGTTCGGCACGGATTCCAGATCGGAGGTGGAGGCCTATTGCGCTCGACACGATATCGAATGCGAGTGGAAGGAAGATGGCGAGCTCCGCACGCGCCAGATCTGTCAGGGCACGGCGCAGCACCCGGTCACGGGTGACCCGGTTTGGTTCAACCAGGCACATCTGTTCCACGTCTCCAATCTCGAGCCGGAGGTGCGCGAGAGCCTGCTCGACGTGGTCGATGACGAAGCCGATCTGCCGCGCAACGTGTTCTATGGCGATGGCTCGAGAATCGAGGATGAGACGCTAGCGACGGTTCGGACCGTTCTCGAGACGCACAAGATCAGCTTTCCCTGGCAGGCCGGCGACGTCGTGATGCTCGACAACATGCTCACCGCGCACGCCCGTGCCCCATTCAAGGGACCGCGCAAGGTGATCGTCGCCATGGCGGAAGCTCATCGGCAGCGGTGATCGGCGGGAATTTTCGGCGCGGCCGAACAGGAATTCGAGAACATGGACAGATCCAACCTCGTCGAACGTTTGCGAGAGCACGCTGCCTTGCGACCGGAGAAGGTGGCGTTGCGGTTCCTCGAAGGCGACGACGTCGCGGGCGAGCTGACGTTCGCAGCGCTCGACGCGCGGATCAGGGCGCTTGCGGCGTGGTTGCAGCAGATGGGCGGCGCGGGCGAGCGGGCGGTGATCCTGCTGCCGAGCGGGATCAACTATGCTGTGGCATTCTATGCCTGCCTCTATTCGGGCGTGATCGCCGTTCCCGCCTATCCGCCGGAGGGCGGTCCCGAGCGTTATGCAGGACGTCTCCACTGCATCTTGCGGGATGCCGCGCCGCGCTTCATCCTGGTGGAGACGGCTCTGGGCGGTCTCATCGAAGCGGCGCTGCCCGAACTCGGCGACGTGCATCTGGTTGCGGTGGACACGATTTCGCCTGATCTTGCGGCGGACTGGCGCGAGACGAGACCCGCCGCCGATGCGATCGCGTTCCTCCAGTACACGTCCGGCTCGACCTCGCAGCCGAAGGGCGTTTGCGTGTCCCATGGCAATCTGGCGGCCAACGAGCGTGCCATCGAAGCGGCCTGTGGCGGAACGCCGGACGATGTCTTTGTCAGCTGGCTGCCGCTCTATCACGACATGGGACTGATCGGCGGGCTTCTGAATCCGCTGTTCACGGGCTTTACCGGCGTGCTGATGTCGCCGCGGAACTTCCTGGAGCGGCCACGGCGCTGGCTCGAAGCCATCGACTGTCACGGCGGCACGTTGAGTGGTGGCCCCGACTTCGCGTACGCACTCTGCGCCGACCGCATCTCGGATGAGACAATCAGCCGGCTGGACCTCAGCCGCTGGAAATTTGCGTTCTCCGGCTCGGAGTTCGTCCGCCGGACCACCCTCGAGAAGTTCGGTGGCCGGTTCGCGCGAGCCGGGTTTAATCGGCGAGCGTTGACGGCTTGCTATGGCCTCGCCGAAGCGACGCTGCTGGTGACTGCGGGCGACATCACGGCCGAGGCCGTGAGCTATACGCTCCATACTGCGGAGCTCGCCGCGGGTCGTATCGCGAGTGCGAGCGAGGGAACCGACCTCGTGGCGTGCGGTCGAGCCGCCGCAGGCCACGACACACGCATCATGCGCGTCGATGGATCGACCGTAGCCGGGTCGAGTGAGGTCGGCGAGATCTGGGTGAGTGGCCCAAGTGTTGCATCGGGATATTGGAATAACTCGGAGGCGACGCGCCAAGCCTTCGTCGAGCGGGACGGCGTGCGCTGGCTGCGGACCGGCGACATCGGGTTCATTCGCGATGATGCGCTCGTCGTGGCCGGTCGCCTCAAGGATCTGCTGATCGTTCGCGGCCAGAATGTCTACCCGACCGATGTCGAGCAGGCCGTCGAAGCCGAGGTCGAATCCGTCCGCAGGGGGCGGGTTGCCGCTTTTCCCGTCGAGATGGACGGGCGTGAGGCCATTGGCTTGGCAGCGGAGTTCAGCCGCGCCGTGCTCAAGCGCAGCGATCCGGAAGCGCTCGCGCATGCGATCGGTGAGGCTGTGCTGCGGCAGGCGCAGGAATATCCGGCCGTGATCGTCTTGCTCAACCCGCAGGCCATGCCGCTGACCACGAGCGGCAAGTTGCAGCGGTCTGCCTGCGCAGCGCGCCTTGCCGACAACACGCTGGACAGCTTCATGGTGTTCGAGAAGGGACGGCGCCGCGGCAGCGGATCGCTGACGGTGCCGGCGACCGCTACTGAGCGTACCGTCGCCTCGATCTGGTGCGATGCGCTTGGCGTGGCGGCGGTGCATCGCGAGGACGACTTCTTCGTTCTTGGCGGCAATTCGATAGCCGCCGGCCAGGCCGCCGCTGCGATCCGCGACCGTCTGAACGTAGAGGTCGAGCTGCGCACCTTCTTCGACGCGCCAACGCTGACCGCCTTCGCCGATCGGATCGATGCTCTGGCAGGGACCGGTGCCGCCCGGACGCTGCCGCCGATCCCTTGGGCGGCCGCGTCTGATCGCGCGTTGATGTCGCACGCACAGGAGCGGCTCTGGTTCCTCTGGAACATGGATCCGGCCGGGACAGCCTATACCGTTGCGAGCACGATCCGTCTGAAGGGACGGCTCGATCATGCCGTGCTGTCGCGCGCTTTGAGCGAAATCGTCCGTCGTCACGAGGTTTTGCGGACCACATTCATCGCCAGGGACGGACGCGGAACGCAGATCATCCACGATGTCATGAGCATTGGCATCCGGCACGAGGATCTCCGGTCTCATCCTGCGCAGGAGCGCTCTGATCGCGCGGCGATGTTCAAGCAATCCGAGCTGGACAAGCCATTCGATCTCGTGAACGGGCCGTTGCTGCGCGCGGTGCTGCTTCAGCTTGCGGACGACGCGCATGAATTGCTGCTGCTGGCTCATCACATCATCGTCGATGGCTGGTCGCTCGACGTGCTGTTGGAAGAACTGGCCGGCCTCTATCGCAGTGGCATCGGCCAGGGCGCTGGCGCGCCGCCGATCCCGGCGATTCATTATGCGGATTTCGCAGCCTGGCAGCGAAATTGGCTCGCGGGCGGCGAGGGCGATCGGCAGCTGTCGTATTGGCGCGCCAAGCTCGGCGAGGTTCATCCGGTCCTGGCGTTGCCGCATGATCGGCCGCGCCCGGCGGTCCAGAGCCATGCCGGCGACACGATCGGTCTAGCCATCGACGGCGCGCTCGCCGCCCGGCTGCGGACGATCGCGGCAAGGCAGCGCGTCAGCATCTTCATGCTGCTGCTCGGCGCATATCAGGTGCTGCTCCATCGCTATACGGGACAGAACGATCTGCGCGTCGGCGTGCCGATCGCGGGACGTCGGCACGCGCAGCTCGAACGGCTGATCGGATGTTTCGTCAATACGCTGGTGCTGCGGGCCGAGATTGCCAGCGAAGCGAGCTTCCCGAGGCTGCTGCAGCAGGTCAAGGAATCGGTGATCGAGGCGCTGTCGCACCAGGATCTTCCGTTCGAGATGCTGGTGGACGGCCTCAAGCCCGAACGCAGCGGTGGCCACAATCCGTTGTTCCAGGCGAAGTTCAATTACATGTCCGCGCCGAGCGGTTTCGCTGGCGTCGAGGGGCTCAGCGCCGACATCGACATCATCGATCTTGCGGGTTCGCATTTCGATCTCGCGCTCGACGTCATCGATGGCGCCGCCGGCATGAAGGTGACGTTCAACTACGCCACCGATCTGTTCGATCGACCGACCATCGCGCGACTGGCGGCGCAATTCAGCTCGATGCTGTGCCAGATTGCCGACGATGCCGAGCGGCGGATATCGGACTTCGTCATTGACGAGGAGCACCGGCAGGCCGTGCCGAGTGAGGCCGCGACCTTCCGCTTCACGGATGTGCTCAGCCTGCACCGCGCATCAACCGCCGATCGACAGGCCGCCATCGCCATCCGATGCGGCCGGGAGCAGATGTCCTTTGCGGATCTCGAGCAGCGGTCAAACCGTATCGCGCACGCCCTCATCGCGAAGGGCGTGGCGCGGGAGACACCGGTCGCGCTGTGGATCGAGCGCTCGCCGCCCTTCGTCGTCGCCTTGCTCGGTGTGCTGAAGGCCGGCGGCGCGTACGTCCCGCTGGATCCGAAATGGCCGATGGAGCGCATCCGCCGCATCCTGACCGACGGCGGCATCGGGATCGTGCTGGCAGCGGGTGAGAAACTGGCGGACGCGTGCGAGCTCGATTGCCTGGTGCTCGATGCGGCGGCGGAAGCCGAGCGCGAGGAGCTATCGAGCCTGCCGGTCGGCGGGACGATTCATCCGGAGCAGACTGCTTATGTCATTTACACGTCGGGATCGACCGGCGCGCCAAAGGGCGTGAGCGTCTCGCATAGCGCCTTGGCCAATTACGTGCAGGCTCTGCTGCAACGCCTGAAGCCCCGCCCGACAGCGAGCATGGCGATGGTCTCCACGGTGGCGGCCGACCTCGGCCACACCGTCCTGTTCGGCGCGCTCGCATCCGGCACGACGCTGAATCTGCTGTCGCCGGAGGCCGTGTTCGACGCCGATGCGTTTGCGCAGGCGATGCACGAGGGCGAGGTCGACATTCTCAAGATCGTGCCCAGCCATCTGCGAGGGCTGCTTCAGGCCTCGCGCTCGGCCGATCTTATCCCCCGCGATGCCCTCGTCCTCGGTGGCGAGGCGTGCGATGGCGCACTGCTGGACGAAGTCCGGCGCTTGCGGCCGGGCTGCCGGATTCTGAATCATTACGGGCCCACGGAAACGACGGTCGGTGCGGTGACGCATGAGTGCGCCACGGAACGCGAGGACGGCCTGGTTCCGATCGGGCTGCCTCTTGCCAATCTGCGCGCTCATGTCCTGGATGACGCGCTGAACGAAGTGCCGATCGGCGTCACCGGCGAACTCTATATCGGCGGTGCCGGGCTGGCGCGCGGCTATCGCGGGGCCACGGGCCTGACTGCGGAACGCTTCGTGCCGGATCCGTTCGGGATAGCCGGCGAGCGTCTCTACCGAACCGGGGATCGTGTCCGCTGCGACGGCGCAGGCCGGCTGATGTTCCTTGGCCGCTCCGATGACCAGATCAAGTTGCGCGGCTATCGCGTCGAACCCGGCGAGGTCGCGCGCGTCATCAAGGCGCTGCCGGGGATCGACGATGCGGTAGTCGTTCCGCGCAAGATCGGGGCGAATTCCGATCGCCAGGAGCTGATCGCCTATTGCGTGCCTGAGGGCAGCGCTGGTCAGCAGGCCGATGCGATCAAGCAACAGCTGGCTGCGATCGTGCCAGACTATATGGTGCCGTCGCACATCGTCACCTTGGCGCGACTGCCGCTGACGCCGAATGGAAAGGTCGATCGTCGCGCCTTGCAAGAGCCCGCTGGAGAGGCGGCGTCTGCTGGCTATGCCGCGCCTGCCGGGGATATTGAAGTTGCGATCGCGGCGGTCTGGTGCGAGGTGCTCGGTCGAGAGCGAGTCGGCCGCAACGACAATTTCTTTGAGCTTGGCGGCGATTCGATTCTGAGCTTGCAGATCATCGCCCGCTTGCGCAAGCGCGGCATCCGGCTGACGCCGAAGCAGATCTTCAGCCAGCAGACGGTCGCCGGATTGGCGACTGTCGCCGTCATATCGGGGGGAACGACCAAGAAGGAGAAGCCGGCGGCGAAAACGTCAGCCGGCGGCGGCTCGGGGTCCGGCATGCGCCATCTGATGCCGATCCAGGCGCGCTTCTTCGCCGAGGACATCGACAATCGGGATCACTGGAATCAGGCGGTTCTGCTGCTGCCCCGGATGCAGGTCGACTGGGAAACTCTGCGGCGCGCGCTCGCCGCCTTCGTGGAGCATCACGACGCGTTGCGCCTGCGGTTCAGGCAGGTGGACGGCGCCTGGCGGGCGGAACAGGGGCCCCCGCCGGTGTCGTCCGAACTGCTATGGATTCATGCGGGTGCCGGTGGCGCGACGGAGATCACTGAGCTCGCCCGCGCCGCGCAGCAAAGTCTCTCGCTATCGACGGGACCGCTGCTGCGGGCCGTCGGCATGGACTTGGCGGATGGCAGCCAACGGCTGCTGCTCGTGATCCATCATCTCACCGTCGATGGCGTATCCTGGCGGATCCTGTTGGAAGACTTGGCGTCGGCCTATGACCAGCTGCAACTTGGCAGCTCCGTCGCGCTGCCGCCGAAGAGCGACTCCTATGCCTCGTGGAGCGAGCGGCTGCACGCCTATGCGGCGTCCGCGGAGCTCGCGGCCGAATTGCCATACTGGCTGGATTGTGATGCCGGCGTGTGCCTGCCATGCGACGACGATCATGGCGACGTCGATCGCGTCGGCGACGGCGGCGAGGTATCATTGGTGTTCGATGCCGACCTGACCTCGCAGCTGCTTGAACAGGCGCCAGCCGCGTATCGGACCCAGGTCAACGATCTCCTGCTGGCCGGCCTCGTGCGCGCGGTGTCGCGCTGGAGCCGGCACGACGAGCTCACCGTTGAGCTCGAGGGCCACGGCCGCGAGGATATTTTCGCGGACGCGGATGTATCCCGCACCGTCGGCTGGTTCACGACGGCATTCCCGGTGCGGCTGAAGGATACAGCGGCGGACGAGGCGTCACTGATCAAAGCGGTGAAGGAGAGGCTCCGCGCGATTCCGAATCGGGGGCTCGGCTATGGCGTGCTGCGCCATATCGGCTCCGAGCAGCAGCGCAATGCCCTGGCGCAATTGGCGGAGCCACAGATCGTCTTCAACTATCTCGGCCGGTTCGACGCAAGTATCGGCGCCGCCCAGCAATTCACCTTCGCAGCGGAGAGCGCAGGTCCCTCGCGCAGCGCCAGGGCGCCGATGCGCGGCTGGCTGAACATCACGGGCCTCGTGCGTGAGGGTCGGCTGGAATTATCGTTCGGATATGGACGCAAACGCTACCGGCTCGCGACGGTCGAGCGGCTCGCAGCGCAGTACGAGGCTGCGCTGCGCGAGCTGGTCGTGCATTGCTGCAAGGGGGCGTCCGGCCTCACGCCATCGGATGTCCCACTGTCCGGGCTCGGCCAGGCTGATCTCGATCGGTTGGCGGGGACTCTCGATCTTCGCGGTATCGAGGACATCTATCCGCTCTCGCCGATGCAGCAGGGCATGCTGTTCCATGCGCTGCGCGACGGTGCCAATGATGCCTATGTGAATCAGGTCGGGCTCGAGCTGTTCGGCGTCGATGCCGGCCAGCTGAAAGCCGCGTGGCAGACGGTCAGCGACCGGCACGCGGCCCTGCGGACCGGGTTTGTCTGGGAGAACCTGTCGGGCGCAGCGCAGCAGGTGGTGTATCGCCAGGTGCCGGTGCCGTTCGTCGAAGAGGACTGGCGCGACGGATCGCGTGTGGATATGGAAGCCGCTCTGGCCGAGACATCCCGGCGCGATCGCGAGATGGGCTTCGACGTTTCACAGCCGCCCCTCCAGCGCATTCGCCTGATACGTCTGGATGACAGCCGTCACTGGCTGATCTGGACTCATCATCACATCTTCGTCGATGGCTGGAGCTCCGCAAGGCTGGTTGCGGAGGTGTTGCAGCAGGTGAGCGGCGGCACGCTACCGGCCGTGCAGGGTAGCTATCGCGATTACATTGCATGGTTGCAGAGCCGCGATCGCGAGAGCGCCGAGAAGTTCTGGCGCGAGGCCTTGGCGGGGCTCGAGACTCCCACATGGCTTGCGAACACACTGGCGGCTCCCAAGACATCCCAGGCCGAAGGCCACGCAAGTGTTGGACTTTCGATGGACGCGGCGCTCACCGAGCGATTGAAGTCATTTGCAAAGCAGGAACGCGTGACGCTCAATACGCTCCTACAGGGCGCATGGGCACAGCTGCTGCGGCGTCATTCGGGGCAGTCTGCGGTCTGCTTCGGCGTGACCATATCGGGCCGACCGGCCGAATTGCCCGGTTCGGAAGAGATGGTGGGCCTCTTCATCAACACGCTTCCGATCGTCGATGCGCCGAACCCGCAAGGAATCGTCGGCGATTGGCTGCGCCAATTGCAGGAGCAGAACCTGGCGCTGCGCGAGCATGGCTGGACGCCGCTCTACGACATTCAGCGTCTCGCCGGCCATGCGGGACAACCGTTGTTCGACACTATCCTGGTGTTCGAGAACTATCCCATCGACCGAGGATTGCTGCGGGGCGGGGACGGTGGCCCGCGGCTGGGACGTGTCGCGCATGTGACCCCGACGAACTATGCGCTGGCGGTTGCGGTGTTCGCCGCACGTGACAGGCTGAACATCGAATTCAATTATGATCCGTGCCGATTCGACGAGGCGGCGATCCTGCGCCTTCGCGACGTTCTGCATGGATTGCTGGAACAGATCGCAGCGAATGCGGAGCGCGTGGTCGGTGATCTCAGGGCGGCGGCCGATCGGGACGCGCGGCGAACTCTCGAATGGAGCGGCGCAGCGCATCTGACCTCGGCATCGCCCTGTGCCGACATTGTGACGCATATCGAAGCGCAGGCCGCGCAGGCGCCGTCCGCCGTTGCCATCCTATGGGGCGACCAACGCCTCTCTTATGGCGAGTTGAACGCGCGTGCTAACGCGCTGGCACGGCGGCTTCGGCTCTGGAATCTCGGTGCGGATCGGCTGGTCGGCATTGCTTTGAGCCGAAGCCCGGACATGATCATCGCGCTACTCGCAGTCCTGAAGGCCGGCGGCGCCTACCTGCCGCTCGATCCGGATTATCCGGCCGAGCGGCTCTCCTACATGTTGCGCGACAGCGGCGCGGCGCTTGTCCTGACGCAAGGCGCGCTGCTCGAGCCGCTTGCGCCGGTGCTGCGGGAAGCTGGGGTCGAAGCGCTCTGCATCGAGGAGCCGACGCCGTCCGTCGGTGACGACAGTGGGAACCTCAACGTCGAAATCCATCCGGATAGCCTTGCCTACGTCATCTACACGTCGGGATCGACGGGGCTGCCAAAGGGGGTCGGCGTTGCGCGCGGGCCGCTGGCGATGCATTGCGAAGCGATCGGCCGGCTGTACCGCATGACCTCGCGCGACCGCGAGTTCCAGACAGCATCGATCAATTTCGATATCGCGCACGAGCGATGGCTGGTGCCGCTGATGACGGGCGGATCGCTGGTTCTGCCCTCGAAACCCGGCCTCCTGGTCGACGACCTCGTCAGCGAGATCACCCGCAATGCGGTGACCTCGATCTTCCTGCCGCCGGCCTATGCCGATCAATTGAGCGCGGCGTTGCGGCAAACCGGGCGCAGCTTGGCGATCAGGGTCTGCATCGTCGGCGGCGAAGCCTGGTCCGAGACCGGGGTCAGGGCATTCCGCGATGCTGTGGACGTCGATCTTCTCGTCAACGCTTACGGTCCGACCGAGACGGTGATCGCACCGACGGCATGGATCGTCGACGATGCCGCGCTGACATCTCACCAGCCTGCACCAATCGGGCGGCCCGTCGGTGTTAGGTCCGCGCACGTCCTCGATTCCGATCTCAACATCGTTCCCGTCGGTGTCACCGGCGAGCTGTTCATCGGCGGCGTTGGTCAGGCCCGCGGCTATCTGAACCGCCGTCCGTTGACGGCGGAGCGGTTCGTCCCCGATCCGTTCAGCGACAGTGGCGCGCGCCTCTACCGCACCGGCGATCTCGCGCGCTGGCGCGACGACGGCGTGATCGAATATGTCGGCCGCGCCGACCAGCAGGTGAAGATCCGCGGCTTCCGCATCGAGCTCGGAGAGATCGAGGCGCGCCTGCTCGAGCAGCGCGGCGTGCGTGCGGCGGCTGTT
>NZ_JXJM01000001.1:4053038-4059424 GCF_001593325.1 Bradyrhizobium sp. DOA1 | reverse complement strand
GCGTGATCGAATATGTCGGCCGCGCCGACCAGCAGGTGAAGATCCGCGGCTTCCGCATCGAGCTCGGAGAGATCGAGGCGCGCCTGCTCGAGCAGCGCGGCGTGCGTGCGGCGGCTGTTGTGGCGGGCGTGGGCAGGACCGGACGTCAATTGTTCGCCTATGCGAGTGGTGAGCCGTCGCTCGACGGTCGCGTCTTGCGGGACGCGCTGTCCGCCATTCTGCCCGATTACATGGTGCCATCTACGGTGACGGTGCTGGAGCAGCTACCGCTTACCCCCAATGGGAAGATCGATCGGCGAGCACTGCCGGCGCCGGGTGAGGATGCGTTGGCACGACGCTCCTATGAACCTCCCGAAGATGAGATCGAGCTGGCGCTGGCCGGGATCTGGGCGGAACTGCTCGATGTCGATCAGGTCGGACGCAACGATCACTTTTTCGAGCTCGGCGGACATTCCCTGCTCGCCGTGCGGGTGCTCAGCCGGGTGTCGCAGGAGATCGGCGTGTCGATCGCGATCTCCGATCTGTTCGCTCATCCAAACCTCGCATCATTTGCGCGCGTCGTATCGATCAGGCTGATCGAGCAGGAGTTCGATGCCGAAGAGCTCCAGGAACTGGTCGGAGCGGAGCAGTGAGCATGGCTGACATGGCAAAGCCGAGCTTGCGAGATCTTGATGCCCAGCAGATGAGAAAGCTCGTCGCGCTGGCCAGGGATCGCGGCCGGAATCCCGACAGGAGTGACGCTAGCGCCATTCCGGTGCTGGCGCGGGACGGAACATTGGAGATGTCCTTTGCGCAGCAGCGACTCTGGCTGCTGACGCAGCTCGATGGCGCCAACTCCAGCTATCACATACGTGGCGCATTGCGATTTTCGGGCGAGCTCGATGTCGAAGCGTTGCGTCGGAGCATCGACCGTGTGTTCGCGCGTCACGAAGCGCTGCGCAGCGTGTTTCGCGTGGTGGACGAACAGCCGCGCGTAACGCTGTTGCCCCCCGATGAACGCGTCCCGCTGCTCGACCATGATCTGCGCGGCCGGGATGATCGCGGGCAGGAGCTAACGCGGCTCTGTCGCGAGGAGGCCGTGACGCCGTTCGATCTTGCCGCAGGACCGTTGATCCGCGGCCGCCTGATCCGAACGGCGGAGCATGACTATTTCTTCCTGCTCACTCAGCATCACATCGTGTCCGACGGCTGGTCGATCGGCGTGCTCATGCGCGAGCTCGGTGCTCTCTATCTGGCCTTTGCCGCCGGCAAGGATGATCCGCTGCCGCCATTGGCAATCCAGTATCCGGACTATGCCGCCTGGCAGCGACAATGGCTGTCCGGCGAGCGATTGCAGCGGCAGGTCGATTATTGGCGAGAGGCGCTCGCGGATGCCCCCGCCGTGCTCGAATTGCCGACGGATCGGCGGCGGCCGCCGGTCAGGTCGCTCGTCGGCGCGTCCTTGCCCGTAGAGATCGATGCGGAGCTCACATCCGGCATCCGGCGATTGAGCCAGTCGCATGGTGCCAGTGTTTTCATGACGGTGCTGGCGGCTTGGGCGGCGGTGCTATCGAGGCTCTCCGGGCAGACGGATGTCGTGATCGGGACGCCGACGGCGAACCGAAACAGGCCGGAGATCGAGGGCCTGATCGGATTCTTCATTAACATGCTGGCTGTCCGCGTCGATCTCTCGGCGGAGCCCAGCGTCACCGAGCTGCTCCGCCGCGTTGGCGCGGCGACGCTCGCGGCGCAGGATCATCAGGATCTGCCGTTCGAGCAGGTCGTCGAGATCGTTCAGCCGCTGCGAGGGCTGGATCAGACGCCGGTCTTCCAAGTGGTGTTTGCCTGGCAAAGCAATGAGTCGGCGGCCCTCGAGCTGCCCGGCCTCAAGGTCGAGGTCGCCGATGTTCCGCTGCAACAGGTCAAGTTCGATCTGGAGCTTAACCTCGGCGAGATGGACGGGCGTATCGTCGGCTCCCTGAATTATGCGGCGTCGCTGTTCGACGAGGCGACGATCGCGCGCTACCGGGACTATCTGTTGACCGCGTTGCGGGCCATGGTTGCCGATGCGGACCAGGTGGTCGATCGGATCGATATCGTCGGTGCCGAGGAGCGCAGGCGCGTTCTCGAAACATGGAACGAGACGGCGGTACCGTTTCCTTCCGAAACCTGCATTCACGAATTATTTGCGGAGCAGGTGAGAAGGGCGTCGGATGCCGTCGCGCTTGCTCACGAGGAAGTGCGTCTGAGCTATGGCGAACTCGATGCCAGAGCGGACAGGCTTGCGCGGCGTTTGATCGCCTTGGGTGTCGTGCCGGACCAGCCCGTTGCGATCTGTCTGCCGCGCGGCATCGCGATGGTCGTGAGCCTTTTGGCCGTGCTGAAAGCGGGCGGTGCTTATCTGCCGCTCGATCCCGCCTATCCGGCGGAGCGGCTGCGTCAGATTATTGAGGACGCCAAGCCGCGGCTGCTGATCGCCGACGACACGGGACGCGCAATAGTTCGCGATGGAGCCTGCGAGCTCGTCGATCCCGACGCGGACGTAGGGCAAGCGACGTCGGATTCGATCGACCGCGTCAACGGACTGACCTCGCGAAGCCTCGCTTACATCATCTACACGTCGGGCTCGACCGGCCGGCCGAAGGGGGCGATGGTCGAGCACCGTGGCCTGGTGAATCTGGCGCTGGCGCAGCGGGCCCTGTTCGAGGTCAATTCGAGCAGCCGTGTGGTGCAGTTTGCCTCGTTCAGCTTCGATGCCAGCATCTGGGAAAGCGTCATGGCGCTGTGCTCGGGCGCCGCGCTGTTTCTGACCGGCCCGCGCGAGCATCAGGATGCATCGGCATTGCTCGACTTCCTCGCGGACAACGCGATCACGCATGCGACCTTGCCGCCGGCGATGCTGCACGGGCGGAGCGATCTCGACCGGCTGGCCTCGCTGCGGGTCCTGGTCCTTGCCGGTGAATTGCCCAGGGCCGAACTGGTGAAGGGATTGCCCCCCGCCATCGCCGTCTTCAACGGTTACGGTCCGACGGAGGCAACGGTGTGCGCCACGAGCTGGTTGCGGCCACCGGGCTTGGACGGCGACGCTGCTCCGATCGGTCGACCGCTGCCGAATGTGCGGATTTATCTTCTGGACCGGTTCGGTGCGCCCGTTCCGCTCGGCGCGGTGGGTGAAATCTACATCGGCGGGGCCGGAGTCGCGCGCGGCTATCTCAATCGCGCTGATCTGACGGCAGAGCGCTTCGTGCGCGATCCCTTCTGCGCCGATGCGGACGCCCGCATGTATCGCACCGGCGATCTCGGCCGTTATCTGCCGGATGGCAATATCGTGTTTCTCGGCCGCGATGATCACCAAGTCAAGATCCGCGGTTTCCGCATCGAGCTCGGCGAGATCGAGTTTCGGCTCAACGAGCACGCCGACGTGGCCGATTCTGTCGTGCTGGCGCAGCGCGATCATGCCGGCGATGCTCGGCTGGTCGCCTATGTGGCCGCTGGGGGCAGCGTAAGGCGCGATAGCGGAGAATTTGCGGGCGCGCTGCGCGATCATTTGCGTGCATGCCTGCCGGACTACATGGTGCCGTCAGCCTTCGTGCGCCTCGATGCACTCCCGCTCACGCCGAATGGAAAGGTCGACCGCAAGGCTCTGCCGGTGCCGGAAGACGATGCATTTGCGCGGCGCCGTTTCGAGGCGCCGCGAGGCGAGAGCGAGCAGATCGTCGCGAATGTCTGGGCGGAGCTCCTCGGCGTCGATCGGATCGGCCGCAGCGACCACTTCTTCGAGCTCGGTGGTCATTCCCTGCTCGCCGTCCGGATGCTGGAGCGGTTGCAGCGGCATGGATTGAGAACAGACGCGCGCGCCCTGTTCGCAAAGCCGGTGCTGGCGGACTTTGCCGCCAGCCTCGATGGTGGCCCACAAATCGACGTTCCGGCCAACCCAATTGCCCGGCAGACGGCAGCGATCACACCGGACTTGTTGCCGCTGATCACGTTGACGCAATCCGACATCGACAGCATCGTGGCCGGCGTACCCGGCGGCGTCGCCAACATCCAGGACATTTACGGCCTTTCGCCGCTTCAGGATGGTATCCTGTTTCACCATCTGCTGTCGCAGGAGGGCGATCCGTATCTGCTGATCGGCCAGATGGCATTTGCCAGCCGCGGCCTGCTCGATCGCTATCTCGACGCGGTGCGGCAGGTGGTCGACCGGCACGACATTCTGCGAACGTCCATCGTATGGAACGGCCTGTCCGCACCGGCACAGGTGGTCTGGCGGCAGGCGCCGTTGGTCGTCAGCGAGATCGTGCTGGACGGCGAGGGCCCAGCGAATGAGCAGTTGGCGCGACGGTTCGATCCGCGTTTCCATCGGATCGATCTCGGCCGGGCGCCGCTGCTGCGATTCGCAATCGCTGCCGATGCCAAGGGAGGGCGCTGGCTGCTCCTGGTCCTGCTGCATCACTTGATCGGCGACCACTCCACGCTGCAGGTGATGCACGACGAGGTCGGGAAGATTTTGTCCGGACGAAGTTACGACTTGCCGCCGCCATATCCGTTCCGGAATCTGGTGGCGCGGGCGCGCGGATCGACTGCCACCGCCGATCACGAGCGCTTCTTCCGCGGCATGCTCGCCGACATCGACGAGCCGACCACGCCGTTTGGGCTGGATCGGGTGCACGGTGACGGCGGTGGCGTCGTGGAAGCCCGGCGGATGCTGCCGGAAGGCTTGAACGCAAGGCTTCGTGCGCAGGCGAGACGACTGGGCGTCAGCCTCGCCAGCCTTTGCCATCTCGCTTGGGGGCAGGTGGTGGCGCGAACCAGCGGCCGCGCGCGCGTCGTGTTCGGGACCGTCCTGTTCGGTCGCATGCAGGCCGGCGCCGGCGGCGATCGCACCATGGGCCTGTTCATCAACACTTTGCCGCTGCGGCTCGATCTCGATGACACCGCGGTTGAAGACAGTGTTCGTGATGCGCATGGTCGGCTGACCGAACTGATGGCGCACGAGCACGCCTCGCTGGCGCTTGCGCAGCGATGCAGCGGTGTCGCGGCGCCAGCCCCTCTGTTCAGCGCAATCCTGAACTATCGACACAATGCGATGCCGGCTGATTTGGCGACCGGTAGGGAGCACTCCGGAATCGAATGGCTCGGCGGCGAGGAGCGCACCAATTACCCGCTGATGCTGGCCGTCGAGGATTATGGTCAGGCGCTTGGCCTGACCGCTCAGATCGTCCGTCCATTCTCGGCCGATCACATCTGCGCCTTGATGCAGCAGGCGCTCGATCGATTGGTCGAGATGCTGGAGCATGGGCCGCGCGCGCCGGTCCGGCAGCTCGACATTCTGCCCCCCGACGAGCGCCGGCTTTTGCTGGAGGCGTGGAATCTGACGCAGGCGGATTTTTCGAGAGAGTCGTTCGTCGCGCAGCTCGAGGCGCAGGTCCGGAAGTCACCCGAAGCGACCGCGCTGGTGTTCGGCGAGGTTGAGCTGAGTTATGCCGCGCTGAGCGTGCGGGCCAACCGGCTGGCGCGGCGATTGCGCGATCACGGCGTCGGGACCGATGTCGTGGTCGGGCTGGCGCTCGACCGCGGCGTCGAGATGCTGGTTGCGCTGCTGGCTGTGCTGAAGGCCGGCGGGGCCTACCTGCCGCTCGATCCGGATTACCCGCCGGAGCGGCTGACGCACATGCTGCGCGACAGCGGCGCGGCGCTGGTGCTGACGCAAGAGAGATTGCACGATCAGTTCGCAGGTGTGCTGGCGGAGACTGGGGCCGAGGCCTGGCTGCTTGATGGACAGGACGGCGGGGGCGACGAGGCCGGCAATCTCGATGTCGCCGTCCACGGCGAGAGCCTGGCCTATGTGATCTACACCTCGGGCTCCACAGGTCTGCCCAAGGGCGTGATGGTCCGCCACGACGCCGTGTCCAATTTCCTGGCGACCATGGCGGAGCAGCCCGGCATGACCGCCGCCGACCGCGTGCTCGGGCTGACCTCGCTGTCCTTTGACATCGCGGTCCTAGAGCTATGGCTGCCGCTGACGATCGGCGCCTGCGTGGTGCTGGCCGATCGCGCGGCCGCACATGATCCCGCTCAACTGAAGGCGATCGTGCAGCGGCACGGCGTGTCGCTGATCCAGGCCACGCCATCGACCTGGCGGATGCTGCTCAATCATGACGGCCCTTCGCTGCCCGCGAGCTGCCGGGTGCTGTGCGGCGGCGAGGCGCTGCCGCCGGACCTGGCGCGACGGCTGGTGGTGCAAGTCGGCGAAGTCTGGAACCTGTATGGCCCGACCGAGACCACGGTGTGGTCGGCGCGCCACCGGCTCGATGCCATGGACGATCGTCCGCTGCTTGGCGGCCCGATCGGCAACACCACGCTTTATGTTCTCGACGGTGACCTCAACCTCGCGCCGGTCGGCG
>NZ_JXJM01000001.1:4040387-4052202 GCF_001593325.1 Bradyrhizobium sp. DOA1 | reverse complement strand
AACTCGGTGGCGATTCGCTGATCGCCGTCCAGCTCGTCAGCCGCATCAAGCGCGATCTCGGCCACGACCTGCCGCTCAACCGTCTGTTTGAAATGACGACCGTTGAGACCATGGCGGCTGCGTTGTGCCTCGAGAGTGAGACCGATAAGCGCAGCGGCGACATCGCCGCAATGCTCGACATGTTGAAGGAAGTCGAACTGTCCGATGAGTGACACGGCAACCACGCAAAAGCAGCAGCTGCGCGACATCTCACGGCGCCTGATGCGCCTCGATGCCGGCAAGCAGCACGCATTCCTGTCGCAGCTCGCGGCCAAGGGCGTCAATCTCGCTATGCTGCCGATCGTGCGCCAGGAGCGGAAGCGGGCACCGTTGTCCTTTGCACAGTCGCGCCTCTGGTTCCTGTGGCGGATGGACCCGAGCAGTGCCGCCTACAACATCTCGGCGATGGTGCGCGTGCGCGGCCAGCTGCAGCCACGCGCATTGCAGCAGGCCTTCGATGCGCTCCTCGTCCGCCACAGCGCGCTTCGCACCGTGTTTCGGCAGCAAGGGGAACAGGCCGAACAAATCGTCCAAGCTCCGCAGCCGGCCGCATTCCGACAACTGATCCTCGACGGCGATGATCGCGAAGGGCAGGCTCGCTTGCTGGCGCGGCACGAAGCCTCGCAGCCGTTCGATCTCGAAGCCGGCCCGCTCATGCGTGCGGCGCTGCTGACGCTGGACGAGAGCGATCATGTCCTCGTCGTCAGCCTGCACCATATCGTGGCCGACGGCTGGTCGATGGGCGTGCTGGTCGACGAATTCTGGAAGCTTTACGCAGCGTTTGCCTGTGGTGAGGCACCGGCCTTCCCAGAGCCGGAGATCGACTATACCGACTACGCCGATTGGCAGCGGCTCTGGATGAGCGCGGTCGATGGCGAGCGGCAGGTCGATTACTGGACCAAGCGTCTCGCCGATCCGGCGGTGCTCCAACTGCCGATCGATCGGGCGCGGCCGGCGGTCCCGGACCTCGCGGGATCGGCGTGCCGCATTCCGCTCGATCCGGCGCTGGCGTATGGCCTGCGTGCTCTGGCGCGGCGCCACCGCACGACGCTTTTCGCCGTCATGCTGGCGAGCTTCAAGCTGCTGCTCTATCGTTACACGGGCCAATCCGACATCAACATCGGCGTGCCCGTCGCCAACAGGCACCGCGACGAAACACGCGGCGTGATCGGTCTGTTCGTCAACACCCAGGTGCTGCGCACGCAGATCGATGGCCGCGCTGCGATCGCGGATTTCATTGCGGCGGTCCATGCCGCCACGATGGAGGCACAGGAGAACCAGGATCTTCCGTTCGAGCGATTGCTCGAGATCCTCCAGCCGACGCGTAGCCTGAGCCAGAATCCGCTTTTCCAGGTGCTCTACAATCACCAGCGCCGTCGGACCTCCAGCAGTCCGCCCGATCGGACCGACCTCCAGATCGAGACGGTTGAGCCAGAGGTCGATACCGTCAAGTTCGATCTCGCGCTCGACACCGACGAGGGTCCGTCGGGCGAGATCCGCGCCATCTTCACCTACGCAACCGCGCTGTTCGAGGTGGCGACGATCGAGCGTCTTGCCGCGCACTGGATCACAATCCTGAAGGCGATGGTCGCCGACGACACGCAAGGGATCGCTGACGTCGCGCTGCTCTCGGAACGGGAGCTGGAGCGGCTGCGTCAATGGAATCGTGCCGGCGAAACGACAGCCTCATCGTTCGCGCCGGTGCACCGAACGGTTGCACGGCTGGCGGCCGAAACGCCCGATGCGCCGGCGCTGATCTTCGGCAACGACGAAATCACCTATGACCAGCTCAACCGCCAGGCCAATCGCCTCGCGCGCTACCTGGTTCGCCTCGGCGTCGGCCGCGATGACCTCGTCGGCATGTCGGCACGGCGTTCGCCGCATCTTGTCGTAGCTCTGCTCGCGATCTTGAAGACGGGCGCAGCCTATCTGCCGCTCGATCCCGAACATCCGGCAAGGCGACAGGTCGTCACTCTCCGGGATGCCGGCGCGCGCGTCGTGTTGGTTGACGCCGATGGTTCGGCGCTGACGCCGCCCCTGGCTGACGTCGAGGTCGTTCCGCTCGGTGCGATCGATCTCGCGAAGGAGAGCGAGAGCGATCCGGAGATCGCGGTGGCGCCAACCAGCCTTGCCTATGTGATCTACACCTCCGGCTCGACGGGCATCCCCAAGGGTGTCGCCGTCGAGCACGGTCCGTTCGCGATGCATTGCGAGGTGACGGCCGGGCTCTACGACATGGACCGGCATTCGCGCGAGCTGCACTTCCTGTCCTTCACCTTCGACGGCGCCCATGAGCGGCTCTGGACCGCGCTGACCTGCGGCGCAGCGCTCGTGATGCGCGACGCTGATCTGTGGTCGGCCGAGCAGACAATCGAGGTTCTGCGACGACAGCGCGTCACCAACGCCGGTTTTCCGCCTGCCTACCTGCAACAGCTCGCCGACTTCGCAATGTGGCGCGGCGACCCGCCGCCCGTCGAGCTGTACTCGTTCGGCGGCGAGGCAATGCCCAAGGCCGGCTTCGACAAGGTCAAGCGTGCGCTCAAGCCGCGCACCTTGATCAACGGCTACGGGCCGACCGAAACCGTGGTGACGCCGCTGGTCTGGAAGGTCGATGCCGGCGAGGAGATCGATGGCAATTACGCGCCGATCGGTCGTCCCGTAGGCCGCCGCTCGGCCTACATCCTGGACAATGATCTCAACGTCGTTCCGGTCGGCGTGACCGGCGAGCTGTTCATTGGCGGCGAGGGGCTGGCGCGGGGTTATTGGCGGCGTGCCGAACTGACGGCTGAACGTTTCGTCCCCGATCCGTTCGGCACGTCCGGCGCGCGGCTCTATCGCACCGGCGATCTGGCGCGGCGGCGCGCCGATGGCGTGATCGAATATGCCGGCCGCTCCGATCACCAGGTGAAGATCCGCGGCTTCCGGATTGAGCTCGGCGAGATCGAGGCATGGCTGATGCGGCAGCCCGGCGTGCAATTCGCCGTGGTCGTCGCCCGCGAAGCCGGCTTGAGCCGTCAGCTGGTTGGCTATGTCGCCGGCGATGGACCGTTCGAGGAAGCGGCGATGCGCGCGGCGCTCTCGGACGAGCTGCCCGACTACATGGTGCCAGCCCGCATCGTGCGGCTGGAGCAGTTGCCGCTCACCGCACACGGCAAGGTCGATCGCGACGCCCTGCCGGCTCCAGAGATGCCAGCCGCGGCCGCCGCCCCCATCGCGCCACGCTCCGCAGCCGAGACAGTGCTCGCCGCGATCTGGGCCGAGCTGCTCGGCCAGCCTGTCATCGGTGTCGAGGACAATTTCTTCGAGCTCGGCGGCGATTCCATCATCTCGCTGCAACTGGTCGGTCGCGCGCGCCAGGCGGGCCTGCTGATCGAGCCGCGCGACGTCTTCCGCCATCAGACCTTGCAGGATTTGGCACGGGTGGCGCGGAGTGAGAGCAGGGGGAGCCACGTCGCTCCTGAAGTCGAATTCGAAGGCCGCGAGCATCCGCTGCTGCCGATCCAGTTGCGGTTCTTCGGTGAGGACGCTGGTGACCGTCATCACTGGAACCAAGCCGTCCTGCTGACGCCGAAGTCGCGGCTCGACTGGAAACTGGTCGAACGCACGCTTGCCGCTCTCGTCGCGCATCATGCAGCCTTACGCCTGCGCTTCGAGGACGCGGACGGTGTGTGGCGCCCCACCTATGGCGCACCGCCGCCAGCGTCGGAGTTGCTGTGGGCCCGCAGCGACGTCCGCGATGCCGCCGAGGTCACGGGGATTGCCTCATCGGCCCAGGCCAGCCTGTCGCTGGCCGGGCCGCTGCTGCGCGTGGTCGGCATGGACCTCGCGGATGGCGGCCAGCGTCTTCTGGTCGTGGTGCATCATCTCGTCATTGACGGCGTGTCATGGCGCGTTCTGCTCGAGGATCTTGCGACGGCTTACGATCAGCTCGGCAAGGGGGCGGCGTCGGTCGCGCTGGCCAGGAGCGAGTCCTATGCATCCTGGGGCGCGCGACTGCAGGCCTATGCTAGGACTGACGAGCTGGCAGCCGAGTTCGATTATTGGCTGGAGCGAGGAGCGCAGGCCGCGTTTCTCTGCGACGATGATCATGGCGGGGTCGACCGGGTTGCCGACGGCGAGGAAGTCCTGCTGGCGTTCGACGCAGAATTGACGGCTCGGCTGCTGAAGGAAGCCCCATCCGCCTACCGCACTCAGGTCAATGATCTCCTGCTGGCTGCGCTTGCGCGAGCGGTGTCGCGCTGGAGCGGGATCGAGGATGTCGTCGTCGAACTCGAAGGCCATGGTCGCGAGGACGTCTTCGACGGCGCGGATATATCCCGCACCATTGGCTGGTTCACCACGGCCTTTCCGGTGCGGCTGCCGGGCGGCGCCGGTGACGATGCTGCGCTGATCAAAGCCGTCAAGGAGGAGCTTCGGGCCGTTCCGAACCGCGGGCTGGGTTACGGCGTTCTGCGTCATCTCGGCACCGAGGCGCAGCGCAGCGCGCTGGCGGCACGTCCTGAGCCGCGCATCGTCTTCAACTATCTCGGCCAGTTCGATTCTAGCATGGGTGAGAGCGCGCCGTTCCACCTCGCGCCCGAAAGCGCAGGGCCGATGCGCAGCGACAGCGCACCGCTCGGCCGCTGGGTGAGCATCAACGGCCAGGTCGGTGAAGGACAATTGCGCCTGTCGTTCAGCTATGGCCGCAGGCGTTACCGGCGCGCAACGATCGAACGTCTCGCGGAGCATTATGCTGCAGCACTGCGCGAGCTCGTCGCGCATTGCACGGGCGGCGCCCGCGGCGTGACGCCGTCGGACTTCGCCTTGTCGAATCTGAAGCAGGCTGATCTCGACGCGCTGGTCGGCACGACTGATTGCCGTGAGATCGAGGATATTTATCCACTGTCGCCGATGCAGCAGGGCATGCTGTTCCACGCTTTGCGTGATGGCGAGAGTGGCAATTACGTCAACCAGATCGGTCTGGAGGTTCGCGGCCTCGATGCCGGAAGGCTGCGCGCGGCTTGGCATGAGGTCAGCACGCGGCACGCCGTGCTGCGAACCGGATTTGCGTGGCGCGACCTGTCAGGAGCTGCGCAGCAGGTGGTCTATCGCTCTGCGCGCTTGCCATTCGAGGAAGAGGACTGGCGCACGCGGGCGGCCACCATGGACGACGAGGAGTTCCGGACCGCGCTGGCAGGCGTCGCGCAAGCCGAGCGTGCCAGGGCATTCGATCTGTCGCAAGTGCCATTGCAACGGGTTCGGCTGATCCGGCTCGACGAGGCACGCCACTGGCTGATTTGGACGCACCACCATATCCTGCTCGACGGCTGGAGTGCCGCGCGTCTGATGGCGGAGATCCTGCAGCACGAACGCGGTGAGCGACTGCCGGCGGTGAGGGGCCGCTATCGCGACTACATCGCGTGGCTGCAAAGACAGGACCCCGAAGCGTCGGCCTCGTTCTGGCGATCGGCCTTGGCCGAATTGGATGAGCCCAGCTTTCTCGCGGACACGCTGGGAGGGCCGGCAACCAAAGGGGCACCCGGCCACGGCTCGCTGGACCTGCTGCTCACGGCCGACCTGACGGCAGACCTGCAAGCCTTTGCGCGGCGCGAGCGCGTCACGCTGAACACGCTGGTGCAAGGCGCCTGGGCGCAGCTGTTGCGCCGTCACACCGGCCAGCGCGCGGTCTGTTTCGGTGCGACGGTCTCGGGACGGCCGGCGGAGATCAGCGGGTCCGAGGAGATGGTCGGCCTCTTCATCAACACGCTCCCCGTCGTCGATCAGCCGAACCCGCAGACTGAAGTGGGCGCGTGGCTGCGCGACCTCCAGGCGCGCAACACGGACCTGCGCGATCACGGCTGGATGCCGCTCTATGACATCCAGCGCCTTGCCGGCCGCTCGGGACGCGCACTGTTCGACAATATTCTCGTGTTCGAGAACTATCCGATCGATGAGGCACTGCGGGGCGAGAGCGAAAGCGGGCGCCGGTTTGGCCGGGTCGAGCAGGTCTCGATCACCAACTATGCGCTGACGGTGGCGGTGTTCGCCAAGTCCGACGGCATCAATCTGGGCTTTCGCTACGACCGCAGCCGCTTCGATGACGACCAGATCAGATATCTGCAGGCCTCGCTGTCGCGGCTGCTGGCCAGGGTCGTGGCAGACGCGTCGCGGCCGCTTGGTGCGCTCGACAGCCTCGATGCCGACGAGAAGCAGAAAGTGTTCGGCTGGAGCGGTAGCGCCGAGCGGGCCCCGAAGTTCGGCGATAGCATCGTCGCGCAGATCGAAGCGCGGGCGGCGGCGACGCCATCGGCGATCGCGTTGGTTTTCGGCGAACAACAGATCAGTTATGGCGAACTGAACACGCGTGCCAATTACCTGGCCTCGCGGTTACGGGAGCATGGAATCGGTCGCGACCGCCTGGTCGGCTTGGCGCTCGAGCGCAGCATCGAGCTGATTGTCGGGGTCCTGGCCGTGCTGAAGGCCGGCGGCGCCTATTTGCCGCTCGATCCCGACTATCCGTCCGATCGCCTGCTTCACATGCTGCGCGATAGCGGAGCGGCGCTTGTGCTCACTCAGGACCGACTGCTTCCGCATCTGGCACCGGTGATCGCGGACGCGGGCGCCGAGGCCTGGACCATCGACGGCGAGGCTCACCTCGATGAGCCTGCTGGCAATCTGGATACAGCGCTTCATCCGGACAGCCTCGCCTATGTGATGTACACGTCGGGATCGACCGGCGTGCCCAAGGGCGTAGCCTGCTCGCATCGCGCGCTGGCGGCACGGCTCGGCTGGATGCAGGGGGAGTATGGTCTCGATGCCGGCGAGACCCTGCTGCACAAGACGCCGTTCAGCTTCGACGTCTCGGTCTGGGAAATCTTATGGCCGCTCGCAACCGGCGCGCGGCTTGTGATCGCAGCTCCCGGCGCGCATCGCGAGCCTCGACTTCTGGTCGATGCCGTCGTCGCCCATGACGTGACGACGCTGCACTTCGTGCCTCAGATGCTCGAGCATTTCGTGACCGAGCCCGGCGCGGCCCGCTGCACCTCGCTCAAGCGGCTGTTTGCCGGCGGCGAAGCGCTGTCGTTCGATCTGATGGCGCGCGTGCTCGCGGCGTTCCCCGATGTGCGGTTCGACAATCGCTACGGTCCAACCGAAGCCCTCATCAACGCGACCTATTGGACCTGTCGTGACGAGGGTGCGGCGCGCGTGCCGATCGGACGGCCCATTCCCGGCGTCACGATTCGCATCCTCGATAGCGATCTGAACATGGTTCCGGCGGGCGTAACCGGTGAGCTGTTCATCGGCGGGGCAGGTCTGGCGCGGGGCTATTGGCGGCGCGAAACGCTGACGGCGGAGCGTTTCATTCCCGATCCCTTCGGCGGGAAGGGCGAGCGGCTCTATCGATCGGGAGATCTGGCGCGCTGGCGCGCCGATGGCGCGATCGACTATGTCGGGCGCGCGGACCATCAGATCAAGATCCGCGGCTTACGCATCGAGCTCGGCGAGATCGAGGCACGGCTGCTCGAGCGGCCCGGCGTTCGCTCCGCTGTCGTGGTGGCGCGCGACGTCGGCGCAAGCCGTCAGCTCCTTGGCTATGTCAGCGGTACCGGAGGATTGGAAGAGGCAGGCTTGCGGACCGCGCTGTCGGCCGTGTTGCCCGACTATATGGTGCCGTCGAGAATCGTAGTGCTGGAGCGGTTGCCCTTGATGCCGAGCGGCAAGGTGGATCGCCACGCGCTGCCGGCGCCCGACATGGCCCATGGACATGCGGAGCAACAGGCACCACGCACGCCGGTCGAGATGGCCTTTGCGGCGATCTGGGCCGAACTGCTCGGCCGTCCCGCCGTCGGCATCACCGACAATTTCTTCGAGCTCGGCGGCGATTCCATCATCTCCCTCCAGATGGTCAGCCGCGCCCGGCGCGCCGGATACCTCATCGAGCCCCGCGACGTGTTCCAGCATCAGACGCTGGAAGCGCTAGCGCTCGCGGCGCGGACCGAGCAGCGCACGGGGACGCCCGCCGATCAAGGGCAGGTCACCGGCCAGCATCCACTCTTGCCGATTCAGTCCCGCTTCCTTGCGGAAGACATCGAAAATCGGGATCATTGGAACCAGGCGGTGCTGTTGCAGCCGAGAGAGCGCCTCGACTGGGACGTGATGCGGCGCGCACTCGCTGCCGTGATCGGTCATCATGACGCCCTGCGCCTGCGCTTCGAGGGGAGGCAGGGGAGCTGGCATGCCGAGCACGGCGATGCTCTGGCCGAGGAGGAGCTGCTCTGGGTCCGGCAGGCGATTGACCGCGAGGACGTGACGGCACTGGCATCGTCGGCGCAGGCAAGCTTGTCGATCTCCAGCGGGTTGCTGTTGCGGGCGGTCGGTATCGATGTCGCCGATGGCAGTCAGCGCTTTCTGATCGTGATCCACCATCTGGTGGTCGACGGCGTGTCATGGCGCATTCTGCTGGAGGACATCTCCGCGGCGTACACGCAGCTGGCGAAGGCCGACGTAGCCGTCGCGCTTCCGCCCAAGACACACGCTTACGCATTGTGGGGACAGCGCCTGCGGACCTACGCAACGTCCCCTGAACTGGCGGCGGAACTGCCTTACTGGACCGGTCGCGGCGCGAACGCGGACATTCCCTGCGATGACGATTATGCTGGCGTCGATCGCATGGCAGATGCTGATGAGGTTATGCTGTCGTTCGGGGGCGAATGGACGCAGCGCCTGCTGACGGAGGCGCCGTCGGCTTATCGCACCCGGATCAATGATCTCCTTCTTGCCGGGCTTGCACGTGCCATCTGGCAATGGAGCGGGCAGGACGACGTTCTCGTCGAGCTGGAGGGGCATGGCCGCGAGCTCCTCGACGGCGATCTCGACGTCTCGCGCACGGTCGGTTGGTTCACGACGGCCTTTCCCGTCCGGCTGGCCGGCGGCTCGCAAGAGCCCTCACTCTTGATCAAGAGCGTGAAGGAAGAGCTTCGCGGCATTCCCGGCCGCGGACTGGGTTATGGCGTCTTGCGGCACCTTGGCTCAGATGAGCAGCGCGTGGCGCTGTCGAGCATCAGTGAGCCGAAAATTGCCTTCAACTATCTCGGCCAGATCGACAGCGGCGACGCTGAGGCGGCGTTGTTCAAGATGGCGGCGGAAAGCGCCGGCCCGTCGCGTGATGCGTCGAGCCCGCTGCGGCGCTGGCTCAGCGTGAACGGCACGGTGCGCGATGGCCGGTTGCTTCTGTCGTTCGGATTCGGCCGTAAGCGCTATCAGCGCGAGACGGTCGAGCGGCTGGCCGCGCTGTACGAGACTGCGTTGCGTGAGCTGGTCGATCATTGCACTGGCGGCGCCTGTGGCGTGACGCCATCGGATGTCGCGCTGTCAGGGCTGGATCAGACCGAGCTCGACAGGCTTGCGCTCGATTGGCGCGAGATCGAGGACATCTATCCATTGTCGCCGATGCAGCAGGGCATGTTGTTCCATGCGATGCATGACGGCGAGAACGGGCTCTACGTCAATCAGGTCGCGGCGGAAGTCCGCGGCCTGGACGCCGGAAGGCTGCGCCGTGCCTGGCAGGCGGCCAGCGATCGCCATGCAGTGCTGCGAACCGGATTCGTCTGGCGCGACCTGGTGGGCGCGCCGCAACAGGTGGTTTACCGACACGCCGAAGTACCCTTTGTCGAGGACGATTGGCGGGCGCGAAGTGCAACATGGGACCAGGCGCAAGTAAACGCAGCGCTGGCCGATGTCTCGCGGCAGGAGCAGGCCGCCGGGTTCGACCTGTCGCGCCCGCCCTTGCAGCGGGTCCGCCTGATCCGGCTCGGCGACGACAGGCATTGGCTGATCTGGACACACCATCACATCCTGCTCGACGGATGGAGCTCGGCGCGGCTGATCGCCGAGGTGATGCAGCATAACGGCGAGGGTCGCCTGCCGGCATTGCGGCACGGCTATCGCGATTACATCGCATGGCTGAAGGGGCGCGATGGCGACGCATCGGCAGCGTTCTGGCGCAATGCAACGGCAGAACTGGACGAGCCGAGTTTCCTGGCAGACAGCCTGGCCGAACGTGCGGGCGTAGAAACGTCCGGTCACGGCATGCTGGCGCTCGAGCTGAACCCTGACCTGACCGCACGGTTGCAGGAATTTGCGGCGCGTGAACGGATCACGATGAACACGCTGGTGCAGGCGGCATGGGCGCAGCTGCTGCGACAGCATACCGGGCAGGGAACGGTTTGCTTCGGTGTCACCGTGGCAGGCAGGCCGCCTGAGCTCCCCGGCGCCGAAGAGATGGTCGGCCTTTTCATCAATACGTTGCCGGTCATCGATGGTGTCAGCCCACAGCAGACCGTCGGCGCATGGCTGCGCGAGCTGCAGGACCGTAATCTGGCCTTGCGCGAGTTCGGCGCGACGCCGCTCTATGAGATCCAGCGGCTGGCAGGGCGCCCCGGACGGCCGCTGTTCGACAGCATCCTGGTGTTCGAGAATTATCCCGTCGACCGCGCGCTGATCGGACAAAGCCGGCAGATCCAGGTTGGCGAAACCCGGATCGTCGAGACCAGCAATTATCCCTTGTTCGCCAGCATCGGCGTCGATGAGCGCCTGCGCCTCGTCTTCAACTATCAGCGCAAACATTTCGACGAGGCGCAGATCGCGCGGCTGCAGCGAGCCTTTGTGCGGCTGATCGAATCGCTCTGCATCGATGCCGATCGGCCGGTCGGCATGATCGCGGCCCGCGATCCCGCCGATGACGTCCTGCTTGCACGGGCGAACGACACGCGCCGGGATGAGCCGCGCAAGGGAATCGTCGCACAGTTCGAGGCGCAGGTCAGCAATTCTCCCAACGCGATCGCGCTGGTGTTCGGCGAGACGGAGCTGCGCTACGCGGCTCTGAATGCGCGCGCCAACGGACTAGCGCGGCGATTGCGGAAGCACGGCGTCGGGACCGATGTCGTGGTCGGGCTGGCGCTCGACCGCGGCGTCGAGATGCTGGTCGCGCTCTTGGCCGTGTTGAAGGCCGGCGGGGCCTACCTGCCGCTCGATCCGGATTACCCGCCGGAGCGGTTGGCGCACATGCTGCGCGACAGCGGCGCGGCGCTGGTGCTGACGCAAGCGAGATTGCACGATCAGTTCGCAGGTGTGCTGGCGGAGACTGGGGCCGAGGCCTGGCTGCTCGACGAACCGGACGGCGGGGGCGACGAGGCCGGCAATCTCGATGTCGTCGTTCACGGCGAGAGCCTCGCCTATGTGATCTACACCTCGGGCTCGACCGGCCTGCCCAAGGGCGTGATGGTCCGCCACGACGCCGTGTCCAATTTCCTGGCGACCATGGCGGAGCAGCCCGGCATGACGGCCGGCGACCGCGTGCTCGGCCTGACCTCGCTGTCCTTCGACATCGCCGTGCTGGAGCTGTGGCTGCCGCTGACGATTGGCGCCTGCGTGGTGCTCGCGGATCGTGCGGCCGCGCATGATCCTGCGCGGCTCAAGGCGATGGTGAAGCGGCATGGCGTGTCACTTATTCAGGCCACGCCATCGACTTGGCGCATGCTGCTTGATCATGAAGGCCGTTCGCTGCCGGCGAGCTGCCGGGTGCTGTGCGGCGGCGAGGCGCTGCCGCCGGACTTGGCACAACGGCTGGTGGTGCAGGCCGGCGAGGTCTGGAACCTGTACGGCCCGACCGAGACCACGGTGTGGTCGGCGCGCCATCGGCTCGATGCGATCGACGATCGTCCGCTGCTTGGCGGCCCGATCGGCAACACCACGCTTTATGTTCTCGGCGGTGACCTCAACCTCGCCCCGGTCGGCA
>NZ_JXJM01000001.1:4019688-4039469 GCF_001593325.1 Bradyrhizobium sp. DOA1 | reverse complement strand
AGCTCGGTGGTGACTCCATCATCTCGCTGCAAATGGTGAGCCGTGCGCGGCGCGATGGCGTGCTCATCGAGCTACGCGATGTGTTCCGGCATCAGACCATCGAGGCGCTGATTGCGTCCTCGCGCGATGTCGGCCTTATCAACGGCGTCCCGGCATCGGAGCGCGCCTCGCTAGCGGGGGTGTCGAGCGAACAGCTCGAACGCCTTGGTCTGGACTGGAGTCGCATCGAGGACGTCTATCCGCTATCGCCGATGCAGCAAGGCATGCTGTTTCACAGCCTGCGCGATGCCGGCAGCGGCGTTTATGTCAACCAAGTCAGTGTCGAGATCCGGGGCCTCGATCCGGAACGTCTCGGCAAAGCATGGCACGAGGTCAGCGCGCGTCATCAGATGCTCCGCACCGGCTTTCTGTGGCGCGAGCTCTCCGGCTCTCCGCTGCAAGTGGTCTATCGCGACGCCATGTTGCCGTTCGCGCAGGACGACTGGCGCGGGCAGACGATCGACGACGAACGAATTGCGGCCGCCCTTGCCGATGAGCGCGCCGCCGAGTTCGATCTCCAGACGCCGCCGCTCCAGCGGGTGCGGCTGCTGCGGCTCCAGGACGACCTGTATCGGCTGATCTGGACCTATCATCACATCCTGATGGACGGTTGGAGTTCGGCGAGGTTGGTCGGAGAAGTCCTGGAGTGCTATTACGGCGGCACGCCCGCTGCGAATGCGACGCGCTACCGCGACTACATCGCTTGGCTGCTGACGCAGGATGCCAAGGCCGCCGAGGCCTTCTGGCGCGAGCAGCTCAGGAGATTCGATCAGCCGACGCAGCTCGCCGATGCCTTTGGCGCGCGCCGCCATCAGGCGTCCGGCCACGAACGCTGTTACACGCGTCTCGGAGAGGCTGCGACCGCGGAGCTGAAGGCGTTTGCGCGCCGCGAACGGATCACGTTGAACACCATCATCCAGGGCGTGTGGTCGTTGCTGCTGCAGCGCTATACGGGCCAGAACACCGTGACGTTCGGCGTGACGGTGGCCGGTCGTCCGGCCGATCTCGACGGATCGCAGCAGATGCTCGGGCTCTTCATCAACACGCTGCCCGTGATCGAAACGCTTCCGACCGAAAGCCCGATCGGAGAATGGTTGCGCGCGCTGCAGGACCGCAATTCAGCGATCCGGGACTACGAGCACACGCCGCTCTATGACATCCAGGGCTGGGCCGGCCGCGCCGGTCAGACCATGTTCGACAGCATCATCGTGTTCGAGAATTATCCCATGGAACGCAGCATGCACCGCGGTGCCGCCGCGTTGCAGTTCAGCGGCCTGAAGAATGTCGACGTGACGAACTATCCGATGGACCTGTCGGTGCTGGTCGAAGACACGCTGCAAGTCGAATACACCTATATGCCGAGCCATTTCACCGCAGCGCAGGCGACGCAGATCAAGGCGCAGTTCGAGCATTTGCTGGTGGCGCTGACGCGGGACGCCACGGTTCCGCTTGGCAGCATCGATCCCGTCACGGATCTCGACGTCGCTCTTGCGAATCGTTGCAACCGTCACGCGACGCCAAGCGCCCCGCTGCCGCCGGTGCATCAGACGATCAGCAATCATGCGCAGCGTCGTCCGGAGCGAACGGCACTGACTATCGGCGGCACGGTGCTCTCGTTCGGAGAGCTCGAGAGCAAGGCCAATCGTCTCGCTCACCACCTGATCGCCTGCGGGCTCAAACCCGAGCAACGCGTCGGCGTGGTGGTCGAGCGAACCGCAGTCACGATGATTGCGCTGCTGGCCGTCCTCAAGGCAGGCGGGGCCTACGTTCCGCTCGATCCGGAATTGCCGTCCGAGCGGCACGCGTTCGTCATGCGCGATGCCGCGGTCGCGTTCCTGCTGACGGGACGGCTCGAAATCGAGGGCAGCCCAGATGGTGTCGAATCTATCTCACTGTGCTCGTTCGATTTCGACACTGGGCCTGACCATCCGCCGCAACCTGAACTGCATCCCGAAAATCTTGCGTACCTGATCTACACCTCGGGCTCGACGGGCACACCAAAGGGCGTGGCCGTTGCCCATGGGCCGCTGGCGATGCACTGTCACGTCACCGGAAGCCTCTACGAGATCGACGAAAGCTCCTGCGAGCTGCATTTCCTGTCGCTGGCCTTCGACGGCGCCCATGAGCGCTGGCTCACGGTTCTGTCGCGTGGCGCGCGGCTGTTGATGCGTGATGCCGAATTGTGGACGCCGGAGCAGACGGTCGAGAACCTGCACGCCAATCGCGTCAGCCATATCGGATTGCCGCCGGCCTATCTCCAGCAGGTCGCCGATTGCGTCGAGCAGAACGGCAACCCGCCGCCGGTCAAGCTCTACTCGTTCGGCGGCGAGGCGATGCCGAAGGCCGGCTTCGACAAGGTCAGGCGCGTTCTCAAGCCGCGCATCCTGATCAATGGTTACGGCCCGACGGAGACCGTCGTCACGCCGCTAGTCTGGAAGGTCCATGGCACGTCGGATTGCGACACGCCGTATGCGCCGATCGGCGTGCCAGTCGGCGATCGTCAGGCCTACATCCTCGATGCCGCGCTTGACATCATTCCTGCGGGTGTAGCCGGCGAGCTCTATCTCGGCGGCTTCGGGCTGGCGCGGGGTTATCACGGTAAGGCTGGCATGACCGCGGAGCGGTTCGTGCCTGACCCGTTCTCGTCGGTGCCGGGATCGCGGCTGTACCGCACCGGCGATCTGGCGCGCTGGCGCGAGGATGGCACCGTCGAATATCTCGGCCGCAGCGATGACCAGGTCAAGGTCAACGGCTTCCGCATCGAGCTTGGGGAAATCCAGACCTCGCTGCTCCGTCATGAGGCGATCGCACAGGCGGCCGTGGTGGCAGTGCCGAGCGCAGCCGGAAATCAGCTCATTGCCTATGTCGCTCCGAAGGTGGCAGGCGACGCAGCGGCCGGCGCGGCCGAGGCGCTGGTGGAGCGCTTGACCAGTTTCCTGAAACAGATCCTGCCGGCCTATATGGTGCCGGCGCGGATCATGGTGCTCGAGCGGTTGCCGACATTGTCGAGCGGCAAGGTCGATCGGCGTGCATTGCCGGCGCCCGATGCGTCGATGCGGAGCTTCGTCGCCCCGCAAGGCCCGGCAGAGTCCGCGATGGCGCGCTTGTGGTCCGAGATTTTGGACGTGCCGCAGGTCGGCGCTACCGATAATTTCTTCGAGCTCGGCGGCAATTCCATTCTGTGTCTCAAGGTCGTTGCGCGGGTTCGCCAGGACAAGGTGTTCGGGATCGAGATCAAGCTGCGTGATCTGCTCCAGAAGCCGACGATCCGTGCGCTGCTCGCGGACAGCGGCGCCGTTGCGTCGTCAGCACCATCGTCGCTGCTGCCGCTGAATGTCGCAGTTCGCGGCGTGAACCCGGTATTCTGTGTACATGGCGGTTTCGGCACGGTCTTCGACTATGGTCCGCTGGCGCGCCGCCTCGAAGGGCGGCGCCAGGTGATCGGGTTGCAATCGAGAATGCTGGTCGATCCGACGTGGACCGACAGCTCACTCGAAGCCATGGCCGTGGACTACGCAGCCGAGATCAGGCGAATGCAGCCGCGCGGCCCCTATTACCTGGTCGGCTGGTCCCTGGGAGGGCTGCTGGCCAGTCTCGTCGCGGCCGAGCTCGAACGCGGCGGTGAGCGTGTCGATCGTCTTGCGCTGGTCGACAGCTTCGTGCCGCGGCAGCCGGACGGTCTGAACCGGCAGGAGGCGATCTCCCACTGGGCCGATGATCTCGCCGGATTGCTCTCAGCCGTTCTTCCGAGCACTGCGGCCTCTTGCATCAACGCACCTGTCGAGGCTGCGAAGCGCGCCGGCCTGCCGGAGATGCCGGAGTGCATTCGTGACGTGGTCGCGGCCGTCATGGAGCAAGGCGAGAGCGTGAGAGCAGACGAGGCGCGGCTCGGCCCGGAAGACGTGTCCGCCCCCTTCGCGGTCGGACGGCATCTCAACCGGCTGGCGCAGGAGGCGACGCTGCCGCAGGGCCTCGAAGCTACTCCGCTCTGCTGGTGGACGTCGACGCGCCTGGCGCAGCGCGATCGGCTGCAATTGCAACTGCCGAAGGCGATCGATCGCGGTGTTGCAGGCGACAACCATTTCACGATCCTGAAGCACGCTGGCCTGCTCGATGAGATCTGCGGTTTGCTCGCGCCAGCGACGGCATCCACGATCGTGCAGCCTACCGTTCCGGAACCGGCGGAGTGAGCCTTTGAGTCTTGATCCAGATATCGCAGCGTTGCTCGAGATGGTGCGGGCCGGCACCGAAAGTGGCGCGCGCATTCCGTTTCCGCAACTGACCGCTGTGCAGGCGCGGGCCGATTTCGATGCATCCTCGCCTCTGCTCGATGTCGATCCGCCGGCGCTGGGCTACGAGCGGCGTCTGTCGCTGCCGACGCGGGATGGCGTGACGATCGAGGCGCGGCTCTACGCAAGGGCCGTGCCAAACGATCGCAATCCGGCTCCGGTCCTCCTCTACATGCACGGCGGCGGCTTCGTCGTCGGCAGCCTCGATTCGCATCAGCCATTGTGCCGCGGTCTCGCCGAGGACAGCGGTGCAGCCGTGCTGTCGGTCGGCTATAGGCTCGCACCGGAGCACAAGTTTCCGACGGCCTTCGAGGATGCGGTCGATACGTTGGCCTGGATCGGCCGCGAAGGCCGGGCGATCGGGCTTGATCCGCGCCGCGTTGCGGTCGGTGGCGATAGCGCTGGCGGGACGCTTGCCGCCGCACTCGCGATCGAGGCGAAGACAAACGCGAGCCTTCCGCAGCCGTTGCTCCAGGTTCTCGCCTATCCCGGCCTCAGTTCGCGGCAGACCTCCGCATCCTACGAACGATACGGCACGGGCCATCTCCTGGAGCGCAGCACCGTCGATTGGTTCTTCCGGCAATATCTGCGCGATGATGCAGATCGAGACGATTGGCGCTTTGCGCCGCTTGCAGCGGACGATTTGTCCGGCCTCGCTCCCGCATTCATCGTGCTCGCCGAGTTCGATCCCCTGGTGGATGAGGGGCGCGACTATGCGGCGCGGTTAGGCGCGGCCGGCGTGCCCGTCGATCTGCAGGTTTATCCCGGCATGATCCATGAATTCCTGCGCATGGGAAATGTGGTAGCCGATGCCTTGCAGGCGAGGGCGGCAATCGGGCGGGTGCTGGCCAAAGCCTTTCTTGCCGCTGACGAAAAGGCGGCGTGATATGGAAATGCGGCGCGAACGAGGGTATGTCATGACTTTCGTCTCTCGCGGCCTCTACGCGGGGCTCCTGAACCAGATCCCATGAGCATGCTTGTCCCAGACCACAGGCTGTCTCGTCGTGCGCTTCTCAGCGCGGGCGCGACGATCGCAGGCACGGCCCTTGCGGGCACATGGCCGATGGCATTTGCCCAAACTGGTGGATCCCAATCCGGGCTCCGGATTGCCGCGCTCGGCTGGGCCTGTGCCCAGACGATACTGGCGCTGGGCGTTGTGCCGCTGGTGATTCCGGAGATCGAGCGCTATGGCCGACTCGTCGTCGAGCCGGCTGTCCCGTCCAGCGTGCAGGAGATCGGTCTGCGCTCGGAGCCAAATCTCGAGCTGCTGCAGAGCTTCGCGCCCGACATCATCATCATCGATCCCAGCATCGCGGCCGCCGTTCCCCGCCTCAAGCTGATCGCGCCGGTCGAGATGTTCACGATCTTCAGACCCGGCGGGCATCCTTTGGACACGGCGCGCCGTTCGACGATGGAGCTTGCGAAGCGCCTCGGGGCGCAGTCGGCGTGCGAAGCCTATTTCGCGCGCTTTGATGTCGCCATGGCCGGCTATCATGAGCGGCTCCGCGATCGCGGCGACAAGCCGCTCTACCTCGTCAGCGAGATCGCGCGCAACCGCGCGCTGGTGTTCGGTCCGAACAGCCTCTATCAGGAGGTGCTCGATCAGTTCGGGTTGAAGAATGCCTGGACCGGGCAGAGCGGCCCGTGGGGATATACCAGCGTGGGATTGGAGGTGCTCGCCGCGGTGCCCGACGCGCGGTTGGTGTTGATGACCTCGCGCGTCGCCGACGTCGAGGCCTTGCTGAAGGCAAGTCCGGTCCTCCGCACCTTGCCGTCCCTCCGGTCGCGCCGGCTGACGATCCTGGACAATCAGTTCTTCTATGGCGGCGTGCCGGCGGCGGAGCGTTTCGCCCGCCTTCTCGCCGAACGTCTGCCGCGGGAAAGTCATGAGCAAGGTTGAGTCGCTGCCGGCCCGGTCCGGCTTCGACATGCATCCGGCGGTGCTGATCGGCTTGCTGGTGGCGGCCGCGGCAGCGCTCACCTGGCGCAATCTGTCCGGATATCTGCCCGCCGGCGCATGGTTGCCAGTGTTATGGCAGCCCGAGGTCACCGATCCCCAGCAGATGCTGGTGCACTACACGGTGTTTCCGCGCATCGCGGTGGCGCTGCTGGCCGGCGCCGCCCTCGGCCTTGCCGGCACTGTATCTCAGCAGGTGCTGCGCAATCCGCTTGCCGAACCGAGCACGCTTGGTGTTCTGAACGGCGCCTATCTTGCGCTGGCCGTGACGACCCTGTGGGCGCCGTCGCTGCTGGTCTTCGGCCGCGAGTGGATAGCATTGCTCGGCGGCTTCGCAGCGTTCCTGTGCGTGTTCGGGTTGACCTGGAAACGCGCGCTGTCGCCCGTCGTCCTCGTGCTCGCCGGATTGATCGTCAGTTATTATTGCGCGGTGACCACCCAGGCGCTGGTGCTGCTGAACCACGAATATCTGATCGGTCTGTTCATCTGGGGCGCAGGCTTCCTCAACCAGCAGGACTGGAGCAACGTCACGTTCCTGGCGCCGCGGCTGCTGGTTTCGATCGTCCTGATCGCGGCAATGGTTCGTCCGCTGACCTTGCTCGGCTTCGACGACGAGACCGCGCGCAATCTGGGGCTCGGATTGACGCGAGCACGGGTCTTCGCGCTCGTTATCGCGATCGCGCTCAGTGCGTCGGTCGTCAGCGTGGTCGGCGTCATGGGATTTATCGGCCTGTCCGCGCCGGCCATCGTCATGCTGTCGGGCGCGCGCCGCTTCCGCGACCGGCTGATCTGGGCGCCGCTGTGCGGCGCCGTGCTGCTGTGGCTGACGGATCAACTCGTGATGCTGATTCCGCCTGGTTATCGCGAAATGCCGGCCGGCGCGGTGACGGCCCTGATCGGCGCGCCGATGCTGCTCCTGTTGCTGCCACGATTGCGGGCGGCCATGCCGATGGGAAATCTCACGCCATCCGCGCCGCCGCGTCTCGATCACCCCTGGCGCGTGATCCTGTGCGCTGTCGTCCTGCTGCTGCTCGTCGTCTGGATCGCACTTGCTCTCGGTGTCGGCGCCGACGGCTGGCGCTGGAGCGGTCTGTCTGGCCTGCAGGAGTTCTGGCCCTGGCGCTGGCCGCGCGTGGTGTCGGCGCTCGCCGCAGGCGCGACGCTGGCGGTCGCCGGCACGCTGCTGCAACGGATGACCGGAAATCCGATGGCTGCGCCGGAGGTCATGGGCATCAGTTACGGCGCCGCGATGGGCGTGATCGTTCTGCTCTACCTCTTTCCTGCGCACACCCGGCTGGCGCAGATTGCGGCGGCCGGGATTGGCGCATTCATCGTGCTGGCGCTGGTGCTGCTGTTCAGCCGGCGCTCCGAGTTCAGTCCGGAACGCGTGCTGCTCGCCGGCGTCGCCATGAGCGCGGCGTTCGGCGCGATCATTGCCATGGCGCTTGCGACCGGTGATCCGCGCATCGGCATGCTGCTTTCGCTGCTGACAGGATCGCTCTACCAGATCGGTCCGGCCGAAGCTGCAATCCTCGCGGCCGCCGCGCTCGTTCTGCTGATCATGGTGCCGATGCTCTCCCGTTGGCTCGACATCCTGCCGCTAGGACCTTCGACCTCGCGTTCGATCGGCATCTCGCTGGCGCGGAGCCGCATCATCATCATGCTGCTGACGGCATTGTTGACGGCCACGGCGACGCTGATGGTGGGGCTTCTCAGCCTGGTCGGCTTCATCGCGCCGCATATGGCGCGGATGATGGGCGCGCAGCGCGCGCTGCATCAAGCGGCGCTGGCCGCGTTGATCGGGGCGATCCTGATGGTCATGGCGGATTGGGCCGGACGTATGGTGATCTTTCCGTTCCAGATGCCGGCCGGCATCTTCGCCATGATGCTTGCCGGCCCCTATCTCATCTGGCTGCTGCGGCCGCAGCGTAGCTGACGGCGCTCACCGCGCGAAGCTGATGAGATGGCCATGGTCCGGCGATGGCATCACGCCCATCGGGATGCCGTAGATGTTTTCGAGTTCGGCCGGCGTCATGATCTTATCCGGCGCGCCGCGGGCAATCAGCTTTCCGGAATGCAGCGCGATGATCTCGTCGCAGAAACGGGCGGCCATGTTGACGTCGTGGAGCACGACGACCACGCCGAGGTTGCGCTCGCGGGCAAGCCGCTTGACCAGCGACAGCACCTCGATCTGATGAGCGATGTCCAGTGCCGAGGTCGGCTCGTCGAGCAGCAGGCATTCGGCGTCCTGCGCCACCAGCATGGCGATCCAGACCCGCTGGCGTTCGCCGCCGGAGAGCGTATCGACCAGACGGTCCGCGAACGGCTCGATATGAGTCAATGCCATGGCGCCTTCGACCTTCTCGCGGTCGATGTCGCCGAACCGGCCGAGCGCGCCGTGCCAGGGATAACGGCCGAGCGCGACCAGTTCCTTGACCAGTATGCCGGCGGCGGGCGGCGTCTGCTGCGGCAGGTACGCGACCTTGCGGGCATAGTCCCGATCGCTCCACGCCCGTAGCGCGCGGCCCTCGAAACGGATCGTTCCCGACGAAGATGGCTGCTGGCGCGCCAACAATTTCAGCAGGGTCGATTTGCCCGAGCCGTTATGCCCGATCAGCCCGACGACCCTGCGCGCGGGAAGCGACAGGGTGAGCGGTTCGAGCAGCGCGCGCCCGGCGACCGCGAAGCCGACCTGATCGAGCTCGAACAAGGGGGCGGGAGGATCTCTCGGGGCCTGCGGGATGTCGGCCGACAAGGCGAGCGTCGTTTCGCCCGCCTGCGCGTGTTGGAACGTCATGATTGGCGCAGGCTCCAATAGGCGACGGCCAGATGCTGGTCGCGCGCGAGCTTTCGCTCGTTGCGTAAATGATCGCGCAACGCGTTCAGCGCCTGCGCCTCACATGCGACCCAGGCGAACACATCCCGATGGTCCGGCCATCGTACCGCCCTCACGGCGTCGACCAGCAGCTGTGTCGTCCCGGCTGAACGGCCTGCACGGTGCAGCCAGCGGATCACTACGCCGCTCGGCGCGACCAGCGGAACTTCCTCGTCCTGGTCGGCGACCTCGATGAAGACTTCACCTGTCGTCGTCGCCGGCAGTGTCTCCAGAATTCGCGCGATGGCGGGCAGGGCGGTTTCGTCGCCCGCCAGCAGCAACCACCGCGCCGGACGAATGCCTCGGCCGAGCGGGCCGGCCATGCCGCAGATGGCGCCGGTCTTCGCGTTAACGGCGAAGGCCGATCCCGGTCCGGCGTGATCATGCACGACGAAGTCGATATCGATGTCGCGGCTCTGCAAGTCGATGCGACGGATCGTGTAATAACGGGTGATCGGCCTGCGGTCGGGCTCAGGCCACAGGATACGCCCGTCCGGGGCCGGCCACGGCCATTCCGGCCTGGCGAGGCCTTCGGGCGGGAAGTACAGCCGCACGTGCAGGTCGTCGTCGTTCACGAAACGGGCGATATCGTCGCCCGTGAAGGTTAGCCGGCGCATGTGCGGCGTCAGCGTCATCGCGGACTTCAGCCGCACCTCGCGGAAATTGGCCAAGGTGCCGCCGTTGGATTCATGACCGGACCAAACGATGGTCGGAGCTGTGTCGCCCGCGAACTCGATCACATGCGAGGCGACGACCGAGCGCAGCATTTCCAGATTGCCCTTGTCGTCGGCCTCGACGCGGATCTTGAGCACTTCGGCCTCGACGGCGAGGGAACTGGTGCCGAACGGCAGTTTCGCCACCATGAGGCCGCCTTGGTCCTCGAAGGCGATGTCATGCTCGGCCAGATGATCGATCATCCGCGCGGCGAGGCCGGCGGCGTCGGGAAGCGCGATGCGGGTTTCGGAGATAAGCAAGTCCAAAGTCGTTCTCCACCGGGCCTGTCCGATGCCCGCCTGTAAGCGCTTCGATGTCCGGATGTCGCGGCCTGGCACGGCACTGAACGAAAATCCTTGTTCGCTCGCCGGCTGCGATGCAAAAGCGGTACTACCCGCATCATAATAAAGGCATTGTCGATCCGAAATTAGAATCCATCGAAAGAGCGGAGAAAATAAGCGCTGGAATTGCGATGCCGCCATCATGTATTCGCATCACATCGGCACGGCTTGTCGGGCCGTAAGGTTCGCTCCAGGTCCTCTCCAGCGCGGCGCTCATCATGAACTCACGAAGCGGCCTGACGGCGCAGATCTTTCATCTCCTGCGACCTTACTGGCCGCTCGTTCTCGGCGGTATCGTTCTCGGCATTGTTGGCGGCGCCAGCGTCGCGGCGTTGCTCGCGGTCGTCAATCGCGGGCTCTATGCCACGCAGGCTGACGTCGTCACGCTGCTTCTCGCGTTCGCGGGCCTGTGCCTCCTGATCCTGATCGGTTCCATCGGCGCCGATATCAGCGCCAACTACGTCGGACAGCGGATCATCGCCGAGCTTCGCAAGTCGCTGGCCGCCAGGATCCTGGCCGCGCCGATCGATCAGCTGGAAATCTACCGGACGCATCGCCTGATCCCGGTCCTCACGCAGGACGTGGACACGATCAGCGATTTCGCGTTCTTCTTTTCGTCCTTCTTCGTGTCGCTCGTGATCGCGCTCGGCTGCATGGTTTACCTCGCGGTGCTGTCGTGGCCGCTTTTCCTGATCACGGGAGCCGTCATCATCCTGGGGTCGCTGGCGCATGGCTATGCAAGGACTCGAGGCGTCCGCGGCTTCAACCTTGCGCGGGATTCGGAGGATCAGCTGCACAAGCAGTATCGCGCGATCGCTGAGGGCGCCAAGGAGCTGCGTCTCAATCGCGTCCGCCGACGGCGCCTCTATGTCGAGCAACTCCAAGAGACCGTCGACCGGATCAGCTCGGTGCAGGTCAGGTCAATCAACCTGTTCGTGACGGCGCGGGCGTTCGGCACGATGCTGTTCTTTGTCGTGATCGGCGTAGCGCTGACTTTGCGTCCGTTCCTGTGGCCCGACAGTCCCGCCGCGGTATCCAGCGGCTTCGTGCTGGTGCTGCTCTATATGCGCGGACCCATCGATCAGGTCATCGGTATCCTGCCGGCACTCGGCCGCGCCCAGGTCGCGATGCGCCGCATTACGGAGCTTTCTGAGCAGTTCTCGACCCCTGAGCACGATCTGCTGGCCGGTGCTCCCGCTGCACCTGCTAAGACCACCATCGAATCCATCGAGCTCCGTGGTGTGACCTATGCCTTTCGCGCCGTGCCGGGCAGTGATCCCTTTGTTCTTGGTCCGATCGATCTGCGCGTTCGACAGGGCGACATCGTCTTCATCGTGGGGCAGAATGGAAGCGGAAAGACGACGCTGATCAAGCTGCTGCTCGGTCTCTATGCTCCGCATGACGGCACCGTGCTGCGCGACGGCGTCCCTGTCCTGACGGAGACGCGGGATGATTACCGCCAGCTCTTCACGACCATCTTCTCCGACTACTATCTGTTCGAGGATCTCATGCGTGGAGACGGCGTGGTTCCTGATGCCGCGGAGCGCTACCTCCAGCGGTTGGAAGTCGCACACAAGGTCTCGGTCGAGAACGGCGTGTTCACGACGACGGACCTGTCGACCGGACAGCGCAAGCGATTGGCCCTGATGAATGCCTGGCTCGAGGAAAGGCCCGTCCTGGTGTTCGACGAATGGGCCGCCGATCAGGATCCGGCGTTCCGTCACATCTTCTACACGGAGCTGCTGCCCGATCTGAAGCGGCTCGGAAAGACGATCATCGTGATTTCACACGATGATCGCTATTTCGGGATCGCGGACCATCTGGTGCGGCTGCGCGACGGCAAGATCGTCGCAAGCGAGGCGAGAGCCGACAACGTCGCGAACAATTCCGCGGTTCCAACGGACGCGTCGCTTTAGACATATTATAGCGAACCGTTGGAGCTTTTGTCGGATGCAAACGACAGCATGAAGATCCGCTTTGCGGGAGGCCGTCGGATTTGTAGAGAATCTAATCTGCGTGTGCGCGCATTCCTTGTCAGCCTGTAGGCGAGTGATCTACACCACGCGTCAGCGATGATCGAGATGCGAGGGCCGGATGAACAAGGCTTCGGATTCCGGGACCGGACCTCGTGCATTTCCGGTCGGCCCATATTCCGCTCTGACCGTCTTCCAGGAGGACAACCGGCTTCGCGTCGTTGCCAAGGACGCGACGGCGTTGGAACTGCGTCTGCGGGAGCGCGCCGATCATCTCGAGATCCTGAGTGCGTCGGACGACCGTGAGATTGCCGCACGCGCCGTGTCGGCGTCCGCGGAAGCGCTATTCGCTTGGCGACCGGGTGCTGATCGGCTCGTGCTGGACCTCGCTGGTAGAGCGTCGCTCGCACGAGAGCTGTCGGAGAGCGGCCTTGCCATCATATCCGAGGGACAGCTGGTTCTGCTTCCAGAGTTGGTCATGCAGCGGCGGGACAATTGGCTGGTGAACCCTGGACGACCGCCGTTGCCGCAACTCCACATCATGACGGACGGCAAGCGCCATCCGCGCCGCGCAGCAAAGCCGGCGGGAAAAGTGTATGGCCGGTTCATCCCCTGGCTGTCGGAGGTCATCTCGTTTCGCGTGGCCGACCTCGAGAATGATCTCCATTTGCTGCATCGCTGGATGAATGACCCCCGGGTCGATGCGTTCTGGAACGAGGCGGGTGATCTCGAGAAGCATCGACGATACCTAACCGGTATCCTGGCCGATCCGCATATGCTGCCGCTGATCGGCTCTTTCGGTGATGTACCGTTCGGCTATTTCGAGCTCTATTGGGCCAAGGAAAATCGCATCGCGCCGTTCTACGATGTCGATGACTATGACCGGGGATGGCACGTGGTCGTGGGCGAGGACGCTTTTCGCGGCAGTCGATACATCAGCGCGTGGCTACCTTCGCTGATGCACTACATGTTCCTCGACGATTGCCGGACGCAGAGGATCGTCGGTGAGCCGGCGGCGGCGCATTCGCAGCAGCTTCGCAATCTCGAACGCTCGGGTTTCGCGAAGATCAAGAATTTCGACTTTCCCCACAAGCGCGCGACCCTGGTGATGCTGTTGCGCGAGCGCTTCTTCGGCGATCGGCTCTGGCTTCCGGCAACGGCCAGCCCAGCGAGCTCATCTTAAGCGCAAGCGGAGCGCGGCTTCATGTCTCATCAACTCGCGATCGAGCACGACGTCATCGGCGTCGGATTCGGACCTTCCAACCTCGCGCTCGCTATCGCATTGGACGAATGCGCCAAGCGATCTCGGCAAAAATGCACGCCGTTGTTCGTGGAGAAGCAGCCGCACTTCACCTGGCATGGCGGCATGCTGCTTCCAGGCAGCGACATGCAGATATCGTTTCTCAAGGATCTGGTCTCGCTGCGCGATCCGACCAGTCCTTTCACCTTCGTGAACTACCTGCACAAGCGCAGCCGCCTGCTGGATTTCATCAACTGCCGGACGTTCTATCCGAGCAGGGTCGAGTTCAACGATTACCTGCAATGGGTGGCGGGCCATTTCAAGTCGCAGGCTGCCTATGGCGAGACCATCGTCGCCGTCGAGCCGGTGACGGCCGGGCAGACGGTGACGTCGTTGCGGGTGCATTCGCGCTCGCTCGCCGGTGGAGAGACCATGCGCCTTGCGCGAAATCTCGTGGTCGCCGTGGGAGGCCAGCCCTATGTCCCGCAGGTGTTTGACAAGGCTGCTGACGATCGCAGGCTCCTGCATTCCAGCCGCTATCTCGAGCTGATCGAGCGGGTCGTCCCGCGCGGTCGGTCAGCGCGCGTGGCCGTCGTCGGCGGCGGGCAGAGCGCAACGGAGGTGACGGTCGACCTCCATGGCCGATGTCCCGAGGCGCAGATCGACCTGATCTTCCGCGGCCATGCGCTCAAGCCGTCCGACAGCAGCCCCTTCGTCAACGAGATCTTCAACCCCGGCTATACCGACTTCGTCTACGCGCAGCCTGCCGAGCGGCGGGATGCGATCGTCCGCAACTTCCGCAACACGAACTATGCCGTGGTCGATGCCGATCTGCTGGACCAACTGTACCGGCTGCTCTACCAGCAGCGCGTCGGCGGCGACGAAAGGATCGTGTTGCGGCCCCGCAGCGAGATTACCAATGTGAACGCGGGACCTGATGGCATCGAGATCGGCGTGGTCGACAAGTTCCGTGGCGAAAATCGTCGTTCGACCTATGACGTCGTCATTCTGGCGACGGGATACGACAGGGAAACGCCGCACGGATTCCTCGAACCGATCCGCCGCTACATTCGCGATGCGGCGCTGGATCGAAATTACCAGCTCGTGACCAATCCGGCGTTTCGGCCGCAGATCCACCTCCAGGGCTACTCGGAATCCTCCCACGGCCTGAGCGATACGCTGCTCTCGGTGATTGCCGTGCGTTCCCAGGAGATTGCGGAGTCGCTGCTCTCGACAATTTCGCGCCGGGAACTCATCGCCTAAGGCGCGATAAGATTCGCGATGTCCGATCGGCGGAATTTTGCGTTCCGATATAGTTCGGGCGTCACCGATCTAGAACTTATCTAATCGGGATCAACCGGGGCGTGTACAGCTGGGACAACGCCTGACGGCTCTGCTAGAGCAGTTCTTAGAACGATCTTTGGAATGTTTGCAGGTTCGGGTGGAACTGACCGTGAGGAAGGCCTTCGAGCAAAGCCACAGCCATTTGCCGGAGCGGATTGCAATCATATTGGTTCACAGCCCGCTTGCGGCGCTGATAGGCAAAGAACCGTTGACGCGCATGAACTATCTGCTCGAGATCGCGTCCCTTCATACCAGAGCCGAACTGCTTGCGCAGCCGGGGCTGGGGCGCACGGGCGTACGCCGGATCGAGACGTGGATGGCCTTTCACGGACATCGCATGCGCGACGCTAACGAAAGTCTCGATAGTGTCATCTGCCATTGCATTCCGGCGCACATCGGTCCGGAAGGGGCATCGTCGCTCTCTGTCCTTCATCAGAAACTCGCAGCCATTGCAACGAGGCGTTTAGAGGTCCGAGCTCGCGCGGCTTCAATCGGTTGCCGTGGTCCAGTGGTTGGCCCGATCGCGACGAAACGAACGTCGTTGATGCCAATGAAGCGAAGGATCTCCCGCAGATAGGGCGTTGCCATATCAATACGGCCACGGTTCATGCCGGTGGAAAAATCGCTGCCGCTGGCGATGATCACCAGCGTCGGCCGATCCTTCAGCAAAGGTATATATCCTTGCGACGGATCGAACCGAAAGGTGAGACCGGGCTGGACGATGACGTCGAAGAACTGTTTGAGCTTGTAGGGAATGCCGAAGTTCCACATCGGCGTCGAGATCAACACGCGGTCAGCGAGCGACAGGCGTAGCGCCATGCGCTCGGCCTCGGCAAAACCGGCGCGTTGAGCATCATCGAAGCCCTGACCGTTCATGCGGGCATATTTGGCGTCCAGGATCGGACCGGCGAATTCGGGCATCCGCTCGCGCCAGAGATCCATGAGGTCGATGTCCCAATCGGGATGGACCTGACGGAAGCCGTCAGTGAAGATCCGCGCGCCGGCACTCGACTCCGAGTCGGGGCGGGGCGAGCAGGAGAGATGCAGGAGCTTCGGCACCGCGCATCATCCCAGCGCCCTGATGACCGTATCCGCCCTGGTCACGACGGCGACGTTCTGCATGGCAAAGTTGATCGAGGCATTGTGCCAATCGGTATTCATGGTCGAGCAGCAATCCTCGGGCACGATCATGAAATAGCCCTTGTCGGCGCCGGTCCGCGCGGTGTGCTCGACCGACATGTTGGTCCAGGCACCGGTGTTGATGATCATGTCGCGCCCTGTCGCTTTCAGGATCGTCTCCAGCCGCGTGCCTTCCCACGCACTCATGCGCATCTTCTCGACCACGAAATCGCCGGGCCGCGGCTCCAGGCCGGACACGGGCGCCGCACCCCAGCTTCCACGCACCATTGCCTTGCTGTCGACGAGGCCCTCGAACAGCGGCGCGTTCAGCGTGACGCCGGGTGCACCGGGCTCGACGATGAACCAGACATGGATGATGACGACGCCGCGGGCGCGCGCGGTTTCGGCAAGGCGCCGGACGTTCTCGATCACATGCTGCTGGCGCGCATGAGCCGGTGCCCCGGACTCGGCAAAGGCGCCGCCGTCCATGACGACGTCGTTCTGGAGGTCCTGGATGATCATCGCGCAGCGTTGCGGGTCGAGCCGCATCTCGCCCTCGGCGAGGATCGGCGCCGCTGGCGCGGAGCCCGGCGTTGCCCCGCCGCTGCGCCGGCCGCTCATATAGGGCTCGTGCCGCGGGCCGACCTTGGTCGGGATCGCGTACACCGAATGGGTCGAGGTCAGATACAGCGTGCGGAAGTCCGGACCGCCCCAGGCGAGGTTGGCGACGAGTTCGGGCACCCGGACCTTGCCGAGCAGCTCGCCGCGCGGCGAATAGACCCAGACGCCGCCGGGCGCGGTGACCCAGACATTGCCGTGCTGATCGCACTTCATGCCGTCAGGCAGGCCGGGCTCGAGTTCGGAGCGGATGCCGCTCGCAAACACGCGCGCGTTCGACAGCGAACCGTTACCATCGACGTCGAAGACGCGGATCAGCGCCTGGACGGTGTCGTTGACATAGAGCAGCTTCTCGTCCGGCGAGAAGCACAGCCCGTTCGGCTGGTCGAACAGGTTGCGGTCGACGACGAGCTTCGGCTCGCCGCCGGGCACGACACGATAGACGCCCTGGAAGCCGAGCTGGCGCGGTCGCTCGACGCCATAGACCGGCATGCGGCCATACCAGGGGTCGGAGAAATAAATCGCGCCGGACGAATGAACGCAGACGTCGTTCGGGCTGTTGAGCTCCTGTCCCCCGAAGTGCGAAGCCAGCACCTCGCGCCGTCCGTCCGGGCGTTCGCGGACCAGCGACGACGTCGCGTGTTCGCAGACGATCAGGTTGAGCTCGGCATCGTAGGTCATGCCGTTGCATTTGTTGGAAGGGCGCTTGACCTCGACGACGCCGCGCCGCGCATCCCAGCGCCGCCGCACGTCGGCCGGCATGTCCGAGAACAGCAGGTAGTGATCGACCGGATGCCAGATCGGCCCCTCCGTGAAGTCGAAGCCGGTCCCGACCTGCGCGACCGGCGCATAGGGGTCGATCAGGGTTTCGAATTCGGAGCGCAAAGTGACGTGCGTCATCGGTCGATGTCCTCGGAGCTCGCGTCAGGCCGGAAACCAGTTGCGTGCGGGCAGGGACTGCACGATCGGTCCGGGGACCTGGTCATGCAGCCGGCCCACGACATTGCCGCCTTCGATCTTGGCCGGGCGATCGTGCACGGGAAGGAGATAGCGCGAGCTGCTCAGCAGCTTCTTGATCGCGGCCTTCTCCGCACGCTTGCTGGTGCCGTGGTTGCCGGTGGTGCGTGGCTCCCAATCGTGGATTTCGTTGAAGGGCGTCACGATCTGGTCGTTGAAGTCGTAGATCACGTCGCCGCAAATGGTGGCAATGCCGTCGGCGGTCTCGACGATGATGTTCATGGACCCCTCGGTGTGGGCATTGGCCGCGTCGCAATAGACGCCGGGCATCAGCTCGATCGGGCCGGTGATCTCCAGGTCGAGAAAACGCAGCGCGCTCTTGGTGTGCAGGCGGTCGATCAGGTGCTTGATGTCGGGCGCGGGGTATTGCGGATGCATCAACCCGGAGACGGAGTATTCCAACTCCTTGCGGTTGAGCACGACGGTCGTGTTCATCGGGAACAGATCGTCCTTGCCGGCGTGGTCGATGTGCAGATGGGTATGGCAGACGAAGCGGACGTCGCCCATACGCACGCCGTGGCGCGCAAGCTGGTTCTCGATCATGTGCTCGTGATACTGCAGCCCCCGCATGCCCAGCGTCTCCATGATCTGGTTCGAGCGATAGCCGGTGTCGACCACGACCGGATATTTGCCGCCGAGGATCAGGAAGCCCAGGGTGAGGACGCGGCGGGTGCGGCCGCAATCGCGGCCGAGCACCAGGAAGCTCGATTCCAGCTCGATATCGCCATAGTCCAGGATCTTGATCTCCAGCGCCATTCGTTGCCCTCCCTCATCTCATTCTTGTCTGTCAAAGCCGATAGACGCGCGCCGCGGTGGTCCTGAAGATCGCGTCCTGCTGCGCCGGGCTGAACGGTGCAGCCGCAGCGCGAAACGCATCGACGAGCTCGCGATAAGTGGTCCACAATTTCTCGATCGGGAAATTGGAGCCGAACAGGCAGCGCTCGGCACCGAAGATCGCAACTGTGTCGGCGAGTACGGCCGCGATGTGTGCAGGATCGTTGCGATGGATGAAGGTGCCGAGCCCGGAAAGCTTCGACACAACGTTCGGGCAGGCCGCAAGCCGCGCCATGCCGGCGCGCCAGGCGGCGCGGCCTGCGGGTGAGATATCCTCCAGCATGCCGGCATGCTGGAGAATGAAGGTGACCTTCGGACAGGCGTCGGCCAGTTCCGCGGCTTCGGGCATCTGCGGGGTGAACACCTGCAAATCGAAGCTCCAGCCATAGTCGGCGAGATGCGCGACGTTGCGGCGGATCATCGGATCGGCGCAGAGATCGGGACGGGCCGCGAAACGATAAAGCGGATTTTCGTGCCAATGCAGCTGCATGCGTACGCCGCGCACGAGTGGAAAGCGCTTGAGGCGATCGAGCTGCGGACGGACGTCCTCGACGGCGAAATTGGCATAGGCGACGACGGCGTGCGGCCAGCCGTGCTCATCGGCCGTCTGCTGCACCCAGGCGGCCTCATCCTCGAAACGGTCATTGGCCCAGTTGGTCTGCACATAGACCGAGCGGGTGACGCCGGTGCCCTTGAGATCGTCGAGATATTCCCCGATCGGATAGTCGCGCCGGATCGGCTCGTAGGGACCGAAGATCCGGGGCTGCATGGGGCCGATCAGCCAGGGCAGGTCGGCCTGCCGCCAGATGTGATGATGGCCGTCGACAATATCGATCACCCCGCTCTCCTTCGTCCCAATGCCAGAATGTGCGCGACGATCGACGCGCTGGAGCCGCCATCCACGAGGTCATCGACGAAGCGCTCGATGGCGACGAGCGCCTCCGTCTGTGGACGGAAGGCCGGGCTGGTGGCGAGCGGCGTCAGCCAGCTGAGACGCCAGGCCCGCCGCGACAGTTTCGCGACGGCATCGCGAAGCGCGTCCGGTTCGCCGCGCTCGAGCCCGTCGGAGACGACGATCACAGCGGCGCCGCGCGCATAACCGCCGAAGCGGGGAACGGCGAGGAAGGCTTGCAGTGCATCGCCGATGCGGGTGCCGCCGTCCCAATCGCTGACGAGGTGGGCGGCCGCGTTCAACGCCTGCTCGCGACGCTTCAACCGTAATGGGCGGGTGACGCGCGTCAGCCGCGTACCGAAGGTGAAGACCTCGACACTGGGCGCCGCCTGCACCAGCGCATGCGCGAGCTTCATGTTCTCCTCGGTGCGGCTCTTCATCGAGCCGGAGACGTCGATCAGCAGCAATATCTTGCGTGGCCGCTGCCGCCGCTTGAGGTGGCCGAGTCGCAGGATCTCGCCGTCGCTGC
>NZ_JXJM01000001.1:4016870-4019353 GCF_001593325.1 Bradyrhizobium sp. DOA1 | reverse complement strand
AGGCGGCGGAGCGCGTCCATGGTCGACGTCGCCGCAAAGCGGCGCTCGACCAGGGCCTCGCTTCGAGTCGCGGTGAGGCCGGACTCGCTGGCTTCGTCGGAGAGCAGGGGCTCCTCGTCGCCGCGGCCCTCTTCCTGGAGCCGAACCGTCTCGTCGTCCTCGTCCTCGTCGTCGCGTGCAACCGCCTCGCTGCCGCGGAAGTGGAGGTCGAACAGCCGATTGAAAGTGGCGCGGCGTTCGGGTGCCGGAGCCAGCGTCGCCAGCGCGGCCTGTCGGATGTGCTCGATGTCGCGCGGGCCGAGCAGCCCGATCGCCGCCAGGAACGTCGTGGTCTGCTCCGGCGCCACGGCAAAGCCGTTCGCACGCAGCAACGGGACGAAGGCGACGAAGACGCGTGCGGCGCGCGGGAGCTGCGTCTCGGTGCTCATGCGGTCGCCTCCGCGAGCATCGCATCGAGCCGCGGCGAGATGAAATGCAGGTCCTCTTCGTCCTTCAGCGCCACGCCGATCGAACGCTTGAACGCATCAGGCCATCGCGCCCCGCCTTTATGGAGCAGCGTCGCCGCCTCGGCCCAGTCGACGGCCTCGGCGATCCCGGGCGCCTTGCTCAGCGGCTCGCGGCGCAGCCTTTCGACGGCTGCAACGACGGCGCGGGCCGTGGCTTCGGCAACACTGGAGGCCCGCAGCATGATGATGCGTGCTTCGCGCTCCGCGGTCGGATAGTCGATCCAGTGATAGACGCAGCGCCGGCGCAAGGCCTCATGCAGATCGCGCGTCCGGTTCGAGGTCAGCACGACGACGGGGCGCTCCGCCGCGCGGACGGTGCCGCGCTCGGGAATCGAGATCTGGAAGTCGGAGAGAAATTCCAGCAGGAACGCCTCGAACTCCTGGTCGGCGCGGTCGATTTCATCGATCAGCAGCACAGTGGAGTCGGGCGCGCGGAGCGCCGCCAGCATCGGTCGCTCGATCAGGAACGTCTCGCCATAGATGTCGATGCTTTCGTCACCGGCCTGGCGGATCGCCAGCATTTGGCGCGGGTAGTTCCACTCGTAGAGCGCAGCGGACGCGTCGATGCCCTCATAGCATTGCAGGCGAATGAGGCGGCGGCCGAGCACGGCGGCAATGGCCTTGGCGGCTTCCGTCTTGCCAACGCCTGGCGCGCCTTCCAGCAGCAGCGGTTTGCCGAGTGCGAGGCCAAGATAGGCGGCTGTCGCAAGGCTTTCGTCGGCGAGGTAATAGGCCGCGCGCAGCGCCTTTTCCAGCGCCTCCGGGCTGTCGATGCCGACGATGTTGCTGCGAACCGCCACGGCCGCTCCTCTAGCGCCGCGCCTGCGGCCGCGCGCCGCCCTGGGCCTTGATCGCGCGCAACACCTTCTCAGGCGTGATCGGCAGATCGTCGATGCGGACACCGACGGCGTTGAAGATCGCATTGGCGACGGCCGGCAGAACGGGGTTGGCGCACATCTCGCCCGGGCCTTTGCCGCCGAAGGGACCGTCGGGAGCAGGGCGTTCCAGCACCGCGATGTCGTGCGGGCAGATGTCGCCGGGACCGGGCATGAGATATTCGACGAAGTCGCGCGGCCCGTGGACGGGCTCAGGATAGTATGGCTCGGGCGTCTCGTAGAGCGCATGGCTGACGCCCATCCAGGCGCCGCCGACCAGCTGCTGCTCGACGAGCCGCGGGTTGAGCGCGCGTCCCAATTCATAGGCGGAGTCCATCCGGACCATCGCGACCTCGCCGGTCTCGTCATCGACCTCGACCTCGGCGACGAGGCAGGCATGGGCATAGCAGGTTGCCGGCGACATCTCGCCCGTCTCAGGATCGACGTTTGAGAGGGGGACCAGGAAGATGCCGCGGCCGGAGATGGTCTTGCCTTGCTTGAACTGCGCGGCGATCGCGACGTCCTTGGTCGAGATCGAGCGATGGGGTGCGCCCTTGACGTGAATGTTCCCGCGCCCGTCGGTTTCGAGATCGGCGGCGTTGACCTCCAGCTCCTCGGCCGCCGCCTCCATCATCACGCCGCGCGCTTCGCGAGCGGCGGCCATGACGGCGTTGCCGACGCGATGGGTGCCGCGCGAGGCGAACGAGCCCATGCAGTGTGGGCCGGTGTCGGAGTCCGCCGTGTCGACATAGACGTCCTCGACGGGCACGCCGAGCGTCTCGGCGCAGATCTGCCGCGTCACCGATTTCATTCCCTGGCCGAGATCGATCGACGACAGCGCCACCGTGAACTTGCCGCTTGGATTGGAGTGAACCAGCGCTTGGCTAGGGTCGCCGCCGAGGTTCATGCCGATGGGATAGTTGATCGACGCCATGCCGCGTCCGCGATGCCTGGTCATCTCAGCGCCTCCTGATGCCGAACACGGATGAGAACCGCGTTGCGCCGTGCGATGGTGCGGCCGGACGCGGCGGAGGAGGTGGCGGTGCGGGCGGCGGCGGCTCGCGTGGCGGCTCCCGCGTCGCATTCACCGGGGCGCGATCAT
>NZ_JXJM01000001.1:3921806-4016850 GCF_001593325.1 Bradyrhizobium sp. DOA1 | reverse complement strand
GAACGCATTCGATCAGCGCCGTGTTCTTCGCCTCGCGGCGATGCGCCTTCATGTCGCCGTCGCGGTAGGCGTTGAGGATACGAAATTCCATCGGGTCCATGCCGACGAGGTTTGCGAGCTTGTCCATCTGGCATTCGATGGCGAAGTCCATCGCGGTGACGCCGAAGCCGCGCATGGCGGTCGCCGGCGTGCGGTTGGTGAAGACGCAGTAGACGTCGCCATAGACGTTCGGGATGGTGTAGGGACCGGGCAGATGCGCGGCGCACTTCACGGCGGCATAGCTGGAAAGGCGCGTATAGGCGCCGCTGTCGAAATAGGCGCGGATCTTGCGCGCGACGATGCGGCCGTCGCGCATCACGCCATCCTTGATGTAGATGCGTTCGGCGCCACGCGGCGGGCCATATTGCATTTCCTCCTCGCGCCCGAACACGTAGCGCACGGGGCGCCCGGTCAGCATGGCGCCGAGGATGGCGAGCGGCTCGGTCAGCGTATCCACCTTGCCGCCGAACCCGCCGCCGACGGTCCCGCCGATGAAGTGGAAGGTGTTGGAGGGGACGTCCAGAATTTTTGCGCAAGTGTCGACCGAGAAGAACAGCGCCTGGGTGGAAGTGTAGACAATGTAACGGCCATTGGTATCGGGCGCGGCAATCGCGCCATTGGTCTCGGTCGGCGCGTGCTCGATCGGCGACATCTGGTAGCGCTGTTCCAGCACGTGGTCGGCAGTCGCGAGCGCGGCATCGGCATCGCCGAACCGCAGGCGCTGGTGATCGTAGACGTCGTGATAGATGAAGGCGTTCTTCGGATAGGTCTCATTGACCACGGGCGCGCCGGGCTTGAGCGCGTCCTCGACGTCGAACACGGTCGGCAGCGGTTCGTAATCGACCTTGACCTTTGCAATGGCCTCGAACGCCTCACGTTCGCTGTCGGCGACGATGGCGAGAATCGGCTCGCCCTTGTAGCGGACCTTGTCGACGGCCAGCGACGGCTCGTCGTCCTTGCCGAAATTGATCAGGCTGAGAAGCGTGTTGAGATTGACCGGAACATCGCTGCCGCGGATGATCCGGCGTACGCCGGCAGAGCGTTCTGCGTCCGTGGTATCGATGCGGCGCAGCCTTGCATGGGCCTGGGTCGAGCGAACGACCTTCAGGTGCAGCATGCCCTGGAGCATATGATCGTTGAAATAGCTCGACGTGCCCGTGATGTGGCCGAGCATGTCCTGGCGCTGTGTGCCCTTGCCGATCTCCTTCAGATTGTCGTCGCGCTCGTCGGCGAAGATGTCCTTGCGTAATTCGAGCATGGTCTGACCTCAGGCGCTGGCCCGGCCGCCGGCGGCGGCGAGGATGGCATTGATGATCGGCTCGTAGCCGGTGCAGCGGCAGATGTTGCCGGAGATTGCTTCAATCACGTCGGCCCGGCTCGGGGAGGGATTGCGGTCGAGCAGCGCCTTTGCGGCCATCAGCATGCCCGGCGTGCAATAGCCGCACTGGGCGGCAAAATGGTCGGCGAACGACCGCTGCAGCGGATGCAGGTTCGGGCCTTGCTTCATGCCGTCGAGTGTCTCGATCGAGCGGCCGGCAACCGTCTCTGCCAGCGTCAGGCAGGAGAGGTGGATCTCTCCGTCGATCAGCACGCTGCAGGTTCCGCAGCCTCCCTGGCCGCAGCCGAATTTCGGGGTCATGTCGCCGATCAATTCGCGTAGCGCGACCAACAGGTTGGTGCCGCCATCGACGAAGATCGCGACGTCGCGGCCGTTGTGCCGAAATTGCAGGGGGGTTTTTGCCATGGCAATCTAATCCTGACCGGAGAGCAGACGGCGCAGATGCACGCCGACGATCTCGCGGCGGTACCAGGCGCTGCCGAGCGCGTTGTCGGATGGCGATGTTCCCTCAGACGCTGCCGATGCGGCCGCCGCAATGGTCGCGGCATCCAGCGAGCGGCCTTCGAGCGCACGTTCCGCCCCCTTGGCGCGGATCTGGGTCGGCGCCATCGAACCGAGCGCAATGCGTGCGCCGGCAATGCGCCCGCCGCTGACCGGAAGATGCGCGGCCAGCGTGATGACAGAGCCACCCTTTGGTTTGATGCGAGCGATCTTGCGATAGCGGAAGGATTCTGTGCTGGAAGGCCGCGTGCAGGAGACGGCGAGCACCAGCGCGCCCGACTGCCGCTCGCGCGATTGCAGGAACTCCTCGACGGCGATGTCGCGGGCGCCGAAGCTGCCTTGCACCGCGACCGTGGCGTCGAGCGCCAGCAGCGCCACGGTGAAATCGCCGTAAGGGTTCGGCGCGAACAGATTGCCGCCGACCGTGCCCATGTTGCGCACGGCGGGGCCTCCGATCGAGCGGGCGGGCGCGTGCAGGAAGGCGAGGTCGCGTTCGGCGAGAATGCGCGCGAAGGTGACGCCGGCGCCCAGCGTGACGCGCGGGCCGGAGGCGTCGATCCGGGTCAGCGCCTGGTCGCTGGCACGGACGATGGTCGATACCGACACGTCGCCCTCGTTGAGCGCCCGCATGACCAGCGTGCCGCCGCCGAGATAACGGGCGCTGCGATCCGAGGATAGCGCCCCGGCCGCTTCGCCGGCACTGGCAAAGGTTTTCACGGTCACAGCCATGGCTAGGCGGCCTCCCTCAGATGGCGGCGGATCGCCTCGAATCCCGCCTGGTAGATGTCTTCAGCGACCATATGCGTGATGCGGTCCCTGTCCTCGGGTTTCGTGGTGAAGCGCGACTCCCAGTGCCAGAAGGTGCGGTCGCCGTCGGTCACCGGCAACAGGCGGACATGAGCGACGTAGTTGAACATCGGCACCGGCGTATCGAGCAGGCAATAGCTGAAGGATTGTTCGAGGTCGGAGAGCGCGAGCAATTGCTCGCGCAGCTCGGAGCCATCCCTGAGCTTGAAGCGCCTGACGCAGCCGATCTTGTCGGCGGATTGCGCCCGCTCGATCGAGGAGGTCGCAACAGCCGGATGCCAGCGGTCGTGCCCATTGAAATCGCGCAGCACGCTCCACGCCGCGTCGGTCGGGGCGTCCAAAATCGTGCTTTTGACGATATGCGGCACGCTCAGCCTCCGAACACGCGCTTCAGGGCATCGAAGCCGCCCTGGAAGACGCCGCCGCCGATATTGCTGACGAGCTCGGTTTCCCGTTCGGGCGCGCAGTCGAATTCGGCAGTCCATTCCATGAAGGTCTGGTCGCCGTCGGTGACCGGCGTCAGCCGCAGCGTCGCGACGTAGTTTTCGACGCCCATCGGCGATTCCAGGATCGAGTAGGTGCAGAACATGTCGTAGTCGGAGAGGCCAAGCAGCTTCTCGCGGATACGGTCGCCATTGCGCAGGCGAAAATCCCTGACGCAGCCGATCTTGTCGGAGGGCTCGCCGCCCTCGATGCGGCTTTCGGCGATGGCGGGATGCCAGTTCGGCAGGCCGTTGAAATCGCGCACCCGCGCCCAGACGCGGTCGTTGCGGGCGTTGACGACGGTGGAAACGTAGACGCGGGCCATGGTTCAGACCTCAGCTCTTCTTGCGCGGTCCGCGCTCGGCCGGCGGCTCGCCGCCCTCGGCTGCAGGCGGCGAGGCGGCCGGCTTGTCGCCGCCACCGCCGCCCTTGCGCGCGGAATCCTTGATGCCTTGCATGTCGCGGGCCTCGCGGATCAGGCCCGGCATTTTGGCGAGACTGCCGCCCTCGACGCCGATGTCGGACAGGATCGAGTCGATCAACGGTGCCTGGACCCGGTAGCGCAGCGCCGAGTCGATCACCTCGTCGGTGGCGCTGCGGCCGCCATTGCCGTTACCATGGCCATTGCCGTTGAGGCCGTCGACCTGGAGAATGCGGATGCCCTCGATCTTCTCCATCGGCTTGACGCTCTCGCGCACGATGCCCTCGATGCGGTCGAGCAGCTTTCTGCGGAACAGCGAGTAGCGCGCCTGGTCGGTGAGCACGTTCTCGGCCTCGTTGAGCATCCGCTGCGCCTCGGCCTCGACCGCCGCGCGCACGCGCTCGGCTTCCGCGGCGATGCGGGTTTCCTCTGCCTGTTTCTCGGCGAGCAGGACCTCGACGGTCTTGCGGCGCTTGGCGATTTCGCTCTCGCGCGCCGTCACCACGCGCTCGGCGGCTTCGGTCGCTCGGATCCGCGCTTCCTCTGCGGCGGCGCGGGCAGCCGACTCCTCCAGCGACTTCTGATGGATGGCGATGGCCTTCTCCATCAGCACCGTCTCGACGTCCTTCTCGCGGTTGACCTCGAGCTTGCGCAGCTCGCGCTCGCGGCCGATGCGGGCCTCGTCGAGGCCGCGGTCCGAGGCGATGCGCGCGCGCTCGACCTCCTCGCGGGAGGCGATCTCGGCTTCCTGCAGCGACTGCACGCGGGCGACTTCGAGCTGCTCGATCGCGCGGCGGCGTTCGATCCGTGCCGCCTCCAGCGCCTGCTCGCGCGAGACGTCGGTGGTCTCGACCTCCTTGCGCGCGACGATCTCGGCCTGGCGGACCTGACGGTCGGCGTCGATCCGCTCCGATTTCTTGGTCGACAGTGCGATGACGCGATCCTCGTCGGCGATCTCGATCGCCTTCTTCTGCTCGATGTTGAGCACCTCGCGCTTCTTGGAGGAAGCGATGCGCTCGGCCTCCAGCGCCAGATCGACCGTGATGCGCTGCCGCTCGATCGCGTCGCGCCGCTTCAGCTCGGCCGCTTCCAGCACACCGGTCCGCTCGATTTCGAGCGAGCGCGTGTCGCGCTCGGCCTGGATGCGCTCGGCCGCCACGGCCTTCTCCTGAGCGATGCGGGCCGCCTCGATCGCTTCGCGCGAGGCGATATCGGCTTCCTCGACGGCGCGGTTGCGGGCGATCTCCAGCGAGCGCACGCGCTCCTCCTGCGCGATGCGCGTCGCTTCCGTGGTCTCGCGCGCGGCGATGCCCGCGACGTCGAGCGCCTGGTTGCGCTCGATCTCGAGTTGCCGCGTGTTCTGCTCGGCGGCGATGCGCTCGGCGGCGAGCGTCCGCTCACGGGCGATACGGGCGGCCTCGACCGCGCGCTGCGCCTCGATCTCGGCCTCCTGAATGGTTCGCACCTGCTGGATCTCCAACGCGCGGGTGCGCTCGTCCGAGGAGATACGCTCGACATTAACGATCAGCGTCTGTGCGATGCGGGCCTTCTCGGTCGCCTCGCGCGCGGCGATCTCGGCTTCGTCCACGGCGCGCGTCCGTTCGATCTCGCGACGCCGCGTCTCCTCCTCGTTTGCGATGCGAGCGTCGGTGACGACGCGGTCCTGCTGAATTCGCGCTTTCTCGATCGCCTCGCGCGCGGCGATCTCGGCTTCCTCCACCGTGCGCATCCGTTCGATCTCGCGTTGGCGGACCTCGCGTTCCGAGGCGATGCGGGTCGTGTCGATCGAACGCTGGTTGGCGATCCGGGTCTTCTCGATCTCCTCGCGCGCCAGCAGCTCTTTCTCCTCGATGGTACGCGTCCGCTCAATCTCTCTCTGGCGGGTCTCGCGCTCGGAGGCGATGCGGGCCTCCGCGATCGCCTGCTCGTTGGCGATGCGGGCGCGCTCGATGGCCTCGCGGGCGGAGATCTGCGCCTGCTCGGCCTCGGTCTCGCGCAGCGCTCGTTCGCGGGCGACTTCCGTGCGCTGAAGCGCGCGGCGCATCTCGATGTCGCGTTCCTGCTCCAGGCGCGCGGTCTCGCTCTCGCGCTCGATCTCCAGCGCCTGCCGCTCGGCCTCCAGATTGCGCGAGCGGATCTTGATCATCGAGTCCTGCTCGATGTCGTTGCGCAGCTTGCGCTTCGCCTCGATGTCCTCCATCAGCCGGGTCAGACCTTCGGCATCAAAGCGGTTCGAGGGGTTGAAGAACTCGAGGTCGGTCTGGTCAAGATCGGTGATCGCGACCGATTCCAGCTCGAGGCCGTTCTGGGCGAGAGCCTCGGCGGCATTGGTCTTGACTCGCGCGACATAGTCGCCGCGCCGCTCGTGCATCTCCTCCAGGGTCATTTCGGAGGCGACCGAGCGGATCGCGGAGATGAATTTGCCTGCCAGCAGTGCATGGAGCTGCCCGGGTTCCATGGTGCGGCGGCCGAGCGTCGCCGCGGCGATCGAGACGGCCTCGCGGGTCGGCTGCACCCGGACGTAGAAGTCGGCCTCGATATCGACGCGCATGCGGTCGCGGGTGATCACGGCGTCCTGCCTTGAGCGGATGATGCCCATCGGCAGCACGTTCATATTGACGGGCGTGTAATCGTGGATGAACGGCAGCACGAAGGCGCCGCCATTGATCACCACGCGCTCACCGAGGAAGCCGGTGCGGACGAACGAGGTCTCCTTGGAGGAGCGGTGGTAGAGCCAGTTCACGATGTAGACGCCGACCACGATCACGACGATCGCGACGATCAGCCAGAGGATCAATTCACCGACCAGATTCCCCGACATCTTTCCCTCCCTCGTACCTTCGGCGTTACCGCGCGCCGATCGCCTTGAACTGACGCACCTGTTCCGTCAGCGCCCGTTCCACGGGAAGCCGCTCCATCGAGGAAGCGCCGTAGAAGCCATGGCAATGGCGGGTGTTCTTCATGATGAAATCGGCGTCGGCGGGATCCGCGATCGGGCCGCCATGCGCCAGCACCAGGATCTCAGGATTGACGCTGAGGGCTGCGGAGGCCCAGGTATCGATCTGGGCAGGGCAGTCCTTGAGCTTCGGTGCGGTCTGCGCACCGATCGAGCCGCCGGTCGTCAGGCCCATGTGACAGACGATAATGTCGGCGCCGGCGATCGCCATCGCAGCGGCTTCCTTCTCGCTGAAGACGTAGGGCGTCGTCAGCATGTCCTTGTCGTGCGCCTTGGCGATCATGTCGATCTCCAGCGCATAGGACATGCCGGTCTCTTCGAGATTGGCGCGGAACGTGCCGTCGATCAGGCCGACGGTCGGAAAGTTCTGGACGCCGGCAAACCCGAGCGCCTTCAGCTGGTCGAGGAACGCGTCCATGTCGCGGAAAGGATCGGTGCCGTTGACGCCTGCCAGCACTGGCGTCCTGGTGACCACGGGCAACACTTCGTTCGCCATTTCCAGCACGATGGCGTTGGCATCACCGTACGCCATCAGGCCTGCGAGCGAGCCGCGGCCGGCCATGCGATAGCGGCCGGAATTGTAGATGACGATCAGATCGACGCCGCCGGCCTCTTCGCATTTCGCCGACAGGCCAGTGCCGGCGCCGCCGCCGACGATCGGCTCGCCGCGACGCGCCATGTCGCGAAACCTCTTCAGCAGCGCTGCGCGTTCAAACCTCGCCATCGGTCACCTCGCTACTCTTCGGCGCGTGCCGGCGCGGCCGAACAGGGTCCGGAACGCGCTGACGATCGCGGCGGCAAAGTCGGGATCGTTGATGTTCTTGGGGATGCGAATGAGCTGACGGTTGCCGGTCTGCCGCACAGTGCGCTCTAGCGTGCGGAACAGTGCCGCGTCGGCGTCCGGATCCCAGAACGGCTGGCCGCGCGCATCGAGCGCGGAAACCCCGCCCTCAGGCAGGAGGAAGCGCACCGGGCCGTCCATCTGGTTGAGCCGTTCGCCGATCCAGCGGCCCATGCGCTCGTTCTCTTCCACCGTCGTCCGCATCAGCGTCACCTGCGGATTGTGGACGTGGAATTTGCGGCCGCGGTAGCGGTCGGGAATGGTCTCCGGTGCGCCGAAATTGACCATGTCGAGCGCGCCGACCGAGCCGACATAGGGCAGGCGGCTGCGGATGATCGCGCCAAAGCGGTCTTCCGTCGCCGGAAACACGCCGCCCATCAAGAGGTCGCAGATCTCGGTCGTGGTCAGGTCGATGACGCCGGCGAGCTGGCCGGACTCGACGAGCTTCTCCATGGAACGGCCGCCGACGCCGGTGGCGTGGAAGACCAGGCACTCGAAATCGTCGCGCAGCTCGGCTGTGATCTTCTGCACGGCCGGCGTGGTGACGCCGAACATGGTGATGCCGACCGAAAGCAGCCCGGCGCCGGCGGCTCGCTCCTTGGCCTCGCCCCCCTCGAGCCGCGCCTTGACCATGCCGGCGATCGCATTGGCGCCGTTGGCCAGCACCGCACGCGTAATCGCGTTCAGTCCCTGCACGTCGGCGACCGAATACATCATCGTGATATCGGCCGGTCCGACATAAGGCCCGACATCGCCGGAGGCGACGGAGGAGATGATCAGCTTGGGCACGCCGACGGGGAGGCTGCGCATGCCCGGGGCGACCAGCGACGCCGCGCCGGAGCCGCCCGCCGATATCACGCCGGCGACATTGCCCTGGCGCCGCAGCCAGTTGGCAAACGCATCCGCCATCGCGGTCACCGCGGCCCCGCGATCCGGGCCGAACACGGCGGAGCCGCCGCGGCCATGATTCAGGGCGATCTCTTGCGCGGAGACATCGCAGGATGAATGCTTGCCGCTGGTCGAAACGTCGACCAGGCGCGTGCGCAGGCCGCTTTCCGCGATGATGTCGCGGATGAAGCGCAGCTCCTGGCCTTTGGTGTCGAGCGTGCCGACGACCAGCACCACGGGAGGCCCGGAGGCCTGCGCTGCCGTCGACTCGCGCTTGCGCCGCGTTGTCTCGTCGAGCCGCGCGACCTGGGTTGAGAGCGTACGTGCGGCCGCCTCGATGCGGGCGATCGGCACCGGTTGCGACCATCTTGTGGGGAGCGTCGGGTTGGAGATGTAGATGCGGATCGGGCCGTCGCGGCGAGGCACCGGCGCCGGTTTGGCCTCGGCCCCCGGTGTCGCGACGTCGATCTCCGGCTCGAGCTCGGCGTGAAGCCCGACACCGAGCAGACGTTGCTGGAGCTCGCGGTCGGCGGCGAGGCGCGCGGAGTCGATGATGCGGTTGATGCGGCCGTTGACCATGATCGCGACGTTGCGCGAGATCGCGGTGGCGACGCCGATGTTCTGCTCGATCACGAGCACGGACATGTCGCCGTCTTCACCCAGCCTCAACAGCATCTCCTCGACCTGCGCCACAATGACGGGCGCGAGGCCTTCGGTCGGCTCGTCCATGATCAGGAGCTGCGGATTGGTGAGCAGCGCGCGCGAGATCGCCAGCATCTGCTGCTCGCCGCCGGAGAGCTGGCCGCCGCCATGATCCCTACGTTCGGCCAGACGCGGAAAGGTCTCGTAGATGCGCTCGACGGTCCAGGCGCCGGGCCGCAGCCCGCCGGCAAGCTGCAAATGCTCGTCGACGCTGAGCGAGCGCCAGAGGCGGCGACCCTGCGGCACATAGCCGACACCGAGCCGGGCGATCTGGGCCGGCGGCCGCCGCGTGATGTCCTCGCCGCGGACGCGGATCGAGCCGCCGCTCACGGCCACCAGCCCCATAATCGCCTTGCAGAGCGTGGTCTTGCCCATGCCGTTACGACCGACGACGGAGAAGACGCCGCTCTCCAGCGTGAGATCGACCCCTTGCAGCGCGTGCGAGTGGCCATAATAGACGTCGAGGCCGCGGACCTCGAGCGCTGCGCTGGTGCGGCGGGCCTCATTCATGGCCGCCTCCGAGGTAGAGCTCCTGCACCTCAGGATCGGACTCGATCTCCTGCGGCAGGCCTTCCTTGAAGACGCGGCCGTTGTGCATCATCGTGACGCTCTCGACGACGCGCAAGGCGACGTCCATGTCGTGCTCGATGATGATGTAGCCGATGTGGGCCGGCAGCGAGGTCAGGATCTCGATCAGCTCGGCGCGTTCGGTCGGCGACAGGCCCGCGGCCGGCTCGTCGAACAGGACGAAGCGCGGCGCGCCGGCGAGCGCGAGCGCGATCTCGAGCTGGCGCTGCTGGCCATGCGCGAGCTCGGCCACGCGCTGGTCCTTCACGGCGGACAGATGCACGGCCTGCACGAGATTGTCCGCCGCATGCATCAGGGCATCGTTCTGGCCCGGACGCAGGAACGAGAAGCGTCCGCGCGAGACGCCGCGACAGGCGAGATAGACGTTGTCCTGCACGGTCAGGCCGGGGAACAGCGCCGAGATCTGGTAGGTCCGGCGCAGCCCGCGCCGGATGCGCTCATAGGGCGGGAAATGCGTGACGTCCTCGCCGAAGAAGCGGATGGTCCCGGAGGAGGGCGGGAAATCGCCGGTGATGCAGTTGAACAGCGTGGTCTTCCCCGCGCCGTTGGAGCCGAGCACGGCGCGCCGCTCGCCGGGACGCACGGTGATGGTGACGTCGGTCAGCGCGGCGAGCGCGCCGAACAACCGCGTCACGCCGCGCAGCTCCAGCGCAGCGCCGGCACCCACCACGGAAAGACGCTGGGCGACGCTATCCATGGCGGCGCCCTCCGCCGGAGCGGTCGGCGCCGCGACGCTGACGCTGGCGCCAGCGCTGCCACAGGCCGATGACGCCATCCGAAGACCAGAACACGATGGCGAGGAAGCCCAGCCCGATCAGCAGGCGGAAGCGGTTGCCGTCGAGCCCGAGCCTGACCAGGAAGTCGAGCGCGAAGGTGCGCAGCAGCACGAAGATCAGCGCGCCGATGAAGGGCCCGATCGGGCGGGTGATGCCGCCGACGACGGCGATGATCAGCACGTCGATGCAGGCGCCGACGCTGACCGATCCAGGCGAGATCTGGCGGTAGTTCCAGACCTGGAGCACGCCGGCCAGCGCCGCCACGAAGGAGGCGAACGCATAGGCGGCGATACGGTGTGCATTGACGTTGAAACCGAGCGCGGCCATGCGCCTGGGATTGTCGCGCACGCCTTGAAGCGCGAGCCCGAAGGGTGCGCGCGAGACATATTCGACCGCGAAATAGCAGAGCGCGGCGACTGCGAGCACGACGTAGTAGAAGGGTACGTCGGCGCGCCAGTTCACGCCCCAGAAATGCGGCGTGGCCACCGTGTTGATGCCGGTATGGCCGTTGAAGATCGCCCAGTTCTGGTTGGTGAAATAGTAGAACGCTGCGCCAATCGCGAGCGTGATCATGATGGTGTAGATGCCCTCGGTACGCACCGCGAGCGCGCCGCCAAGCGTGCCGAACGCGGTCGCCAGCGCCAGCGCCATCGGGACCGCGAGCCACCACGGCCAGCCCAGGCTGATATTGGCGTTGCCGCTGACCCCGAACACTGCGACCATGTAGGCGGAGAAACCGGCGATGGTGAGCTGCATCAGGCTGACCATGCCGCCATAGCCGGCGAGGAACATCAGGCTCAGCGCCATGGTGCCGAGGATCAGGGTGGAGGCGAAGATCTCGATCAGGAAGAAGCCGCTCGCGATAAGCGGCATGATCAGGAGAATGACCGCGACGATCCAGGCCGCGGGATGGTTGATCTCCGGCCACGTCCGCGCCGGGCGCTGCGCCATGGTGGCGGGCTGCAGGGCAACGCGGCTATCGTGGGCGAGCGACATCTCAGCGCCTCGCCAATAGGCCTTGCGGCCGGATGGCCAGCACCAGCACCATGATCAGGAAAGTCACGACGATGGCGTAGGTCGGGATGTAGACCGAGCCGAGCTGTTCGGCGAGGCCGATGATCAGCGCCCCGAGCGCGGCGCCGGGGATCGAGCCCATGCCCCCCACGATCACGACGACGAGCGAGGCGAGCAGAAAGCGGATGTCCTCGCCGGGCGACAATGACTGGAAAGTGCCGCCGACGACGCCGGCGATGCCGGCAAGTCCGGCGCCGAAAGCGAAGACCAGCACGAAGACGAGCTGGATGCGCACGCCGGTCGCAGCGAGGATGTCGCGATCATCGACGCCGGCGCGGATGATCATGCCGATGCGGGTGCGGTTGAGCGCGAGCCACATTCCGACGCCAATGACCACGGACGCGGCGAAGATCACGAGCCGCACCAAGGGATATCTGAGATAGACCGGCTCGCCCGAGGATTTGATCGCCGTGACCAGCGGCAGCTCGATGGGGCCGATCAGCCAGTTCGGCGTCTGGATCTGATAGAAGTTGCCGCCGCAGGCCCACAGCATGAGGTCGGCGAATACGATCGAAAGGCCGATCGTCACCATGGTCTGCCGGAGATCCTGTCCTTCCATCCGGCGAAACACGATGACCTGAAGCAGGACGCCGACCAGCGCGGTCAGGATGAAGGCGACGATGAAGCTGAGGATCCAGGAGCCGGTCGCAGCGCTGATGGCGTAACCGACATAGCCGCCGAACAGATAGAGCGAGCCGTGCGCGAGATTGACGTTGCGCATCAGGCCGAAGATCAGCGTGAAGCCGCTGGCGACGAGGAAGTAGAGGCCCCCGAGCGTGATGCCGTTGAAGACGGCGTTGAGGAAGACGCGCTTGCGGCCGATCGCCTCTTCGAGCCCGGGCGGCCAGACCGCAAAGACCAGCCAGAGCAAGATCGCAACGGCAATGATCGCAATTAGTGCCCAGGCGGGATGGCGTCCGACGAAGCGGCTCATGTGTGCTGCCCGCTCTTCCAAGCAGCACGCCTGAGGCCCGTTGAATGCAGGTCAGGCAGCCTTGCCGCGGCCGCTAGCCTCGCCATGAACGTACGCTCCCGTCGGTCGCGACCCTCTCACGGGATCGCGTTGCCCACATCCTAGCCGGGCTGCGAGAGCGACGTTTGATCGTGAGTATCTTTTCGCGTGGCGCTCAGGTGCGCAAAACCTTGGCTGCACGACGATAATCGGTCGGAGCCATGCCGACATTGGCGGCGAAGAAACGGGTGAAGCCGCTTTGCGAGGAGAAGCCGAGATCGAAGCCGATATCGGCGATCGGCGCCTCGCTCGCCACCAATGCCTCGAGCGCCTGTTCCATGATGAGCGTATTCAGATAGAGGTTCGGCGTGACGCCGGTCTGGACGCGGAACAGCCGGTAGAAATGTGGGCGGGACAGGCCGGACTCCCGCGCGATGGCGTCGAGCTCGATCTCGGCGCCGGGGCTCTCCGACATCATCTTGATGCACTTGCGTACGCGAAAATCGGTGACCGAGCCGTTTGCGCGCGGATCGCGCGTGATCTCGGCCTGCTGCCAGCTTTCGTCGTAGCAGATGTCGATCAGCCGCCTCAGCTCGGAATCCAGACTGGAGAGTGACGGTGCGCCGCAAACGAGCGCGGCGGTTCGTCTGATGTGCTTGTCGAGGGCAGGTGTCCGCCTGAACTGCGTGCGGCCGAAACGCAACCGGTCGGAGCCGGAGGCGTCGGGTGCAAACCATTCAGCATTGACGTAAAGCACGAAGAAGATCGCGCCGCCGTCGACATCGGCCGGCAGGAAGTTGTGCGGCTCCCACGGATTGACGGCGACGACAGAGGTTTCGGTGAGGTCGTAGTGCCCATTGGAGACGTCAATGCATGCGGGCATGCCGCCGACATGGAAGATCAAATGACCTTCACGATGGGCGTGGATGTTGAAAGGGCGGTTCAACTGATAAACCGTCGCCCGGCCGAACCGGCCGTGGAAGACGGCGAGCGCACGGCTCATGCCTTCCCCTCCCGAATGTTCTTGTCTTTTCCGCCAGCGTTCATCAACGCCGACGAGATTGCAAGAGCGGAGAGCGACCGCGTCAGCAAGTCGCTCTCCGTTTGAGCGTTCCGGAGGTGATGCGTCAGTATTTCTTACATTCCGGGACTGTGCGGCTCGGCAGTCCGATCCTGGCGAACACGGCCGGATCGTAGCCGAGCGTCTGGTTCACGTTCGGGATCACCTTGACGACCTTGCTGAACAGCGCGCCCTTGCCATCGTCGACCACCTCGGTGACGAAGTTGGTGCCGATCGCCTGGCGGTTGGAGTCGAGCTTGATCGTCCCATTCGGCGCATCGATCTCGATCTTCGCCAGCGCTTCCTTGAACTTCGCCTGGTTGTTGGAGAGGTCGCCGTTGACCTGGCGCAGCGCGAGGATCAGCGCCATGGTCGAATCATAGTAGTTGGTTGCGAGCAGCGACGGGCTCGGGAAGCGCTTGTTGGGCGGGAAGGCGTCCTGATAGGCCTTCACGAACTTCTGCCAGCCCGGATCTTCCCAGGTGTCGGCCTGGCCGCTCGCCGCGATGGTGCCGACCAAGGCATTCTTGGCGTTGCCCTTCGACGACAGGATGGTCTGATCGATCATGATGGAACCGCCCATCAGATGGGCCTTGCCGCCGGCCTGCTGGTACTGATTGAGGAAGTTGACGGCATCCGCGCCGCCAAGGCCGAGATAGATTGCATCGACGTCGTCGGGCAGGGCGGCGATGACGGAGGCGAAGTCTTTCGTTCCCAGCGGCACCCATTGCCGGTTCGTGACCTGTCCGCCCGCGCCGCAAAATTCAAGCACGAGGCCGAAGACCTGCGTGTAGATGAAGGAATAGTCTTCGCCGACGGTCGCGATCTTGCGATACTTCTTCTCCTCGTAGGCGTATTTGCCGAGGCCCACCTGCCACTGCGCGCCGTCCATGTTGTAGCGGAAGAAGTTCGGGGCGGGATCGACGTAAGTCGTTTCCTGGGCGCCGGAGGCCGCGTTGATGAAGGTCAGCTCGGGGTGGGTTTTTGCGAAGTTCTTCACTGCGATGCCTTCGTCGCCGGAGAGCGGCGACAGCAGGATCTGCACCTTGTCCTGCTCGATCAGCTTGCGCACGGCCCGCACGGCGGAGTCCGGCGTTGCGTCGGTCGAGGCGACGATGAATTCGAGCTCCTTGTCGCCGATTTTCTTGCCGAGCACGTTGAGGGCGGTCTGATGGCCGCGCATGCCGTCCTCGCCGAGCACCGTATAGGTGCCTTCGAGCGTTGCGGTCACGCCAACCTTGATCTTCTCCTGAGCGATCGCGGCGCCTGAAAGAAACAGGCTGCTCAGCGCGAGCAGCCCCACACTGCATTTGGACATTGTGCTCCTCCCTGTGTCGTCGATTTGTCGCCGCGCCGGATCGGCGTTGCGCCCGCAGCTCGAAGGCTTGCGGATTTGACGGGGAGGCTAACCGAAGTTGCATGCCGTGCATGCGTGGACGGCTCGTCTGGCTTGACGGGCAGTCTCATTTTGGATGTTGCGACGCAAATCGTTCTGCGGTGCAGCAGGCTGTGATTGTGCTGGCTCTCAACAGGCTTCAATGCACCGGCGACAAGCACCGGGACGTCGTTTGCGCGCCCCGCGGCTTGACAACGTCGCCCCAGAACGAAATAGTTTAAGCTTAAAGCAATTGGCTTGGCCAGTCGGCTTGTTCGATCACCCGCACGCCAAGACCATGCCAGCCGTCCGGCAAACCCCACCTCGTGGAGCGACAGATGAGCTCACCGGCAAAGATGATCTCCCGGGACTGGCTGGACTGGCCGTTCTTCGAGCCGCGTCATCGCGCCGTCTGCGAGGCGCTCGACCGTTTCGTCACGCAGGGCGGACTTGATGGGGTCGACCACAGCGACGTCGACGCTGCCTGTCGCAAGCTCGTGCGCGCGCTCGGCTCGGCCGGACTGCTGGATTGCGCAGTTGCCGCACCCGATGGTGATGCGGCCAGCATCGATTCCCGCTCGATCTGCCTGTCGCGCGAGACTTTGGCCTATGCCGATGGACTCGCCGATTTCGCATTCGCCATGCAGGGGCTCGGATCCGGAGCCATCGCGCTTGCCGGCTCGGCGGAGCTGCGGAACGCCGTGCTGCCCAAGGTACGTTCGGGCGAATGGCTGGCCGCATTCGCGCTTTCGGAGCGGGACGCGGGCTCGGATGTGGCGGCGATGAGCTGCATGGCGCGCGAAGATGGCGATAGCTACGTGCTGGACGGCGAGAAGACCTGGATTTCGAATGGCGGGATCGCCGACGTCTACACGCTGTTCGCGCGAACCGGCGAGGCGCCGGGCGCGCGCGGCATCTCGGCCTTCGCAGTGTTCCCGGATGATCCCGGCTTCAGCGTGGCCGAGCGCATCGACATCGTCGCGCCGCACCCGCTCGCTACCCTGCGCCTGGACGAGTGCCGCATTCCGATCGGCCGTCGTCTCGGAGCGGCAGGCGGCGGCTTCAAGATCGCGATGCAGACCCTCGATATCTTCCGGGCCTCGGTCGCCGCTGCGGCGCTCGGGTTCGCCAGGCGGGCGCTGGAGGAGGCGCGACTGCACGCGCAGACACGGCGCATGTTCGGGACGACGCTGTCGGACCTGCAACTGACCCAGGCCGCACTCGGCGACATGGCGACCGAAACGGACGCGGCGGCGCTGCTGACCTATCGCGCCGCATGGCGCCGCGACGTCCAGAAGCTTTCCACCACGCGTGAGGCGGCGATGGCGAAGCTGGCCGCCACGGAAACCGCCCAGCGCGTCGTCGATCGCGCGGTGCAGATGTTCGGTGGTCGCGGCGTACGCAAGGGCGAGATCGTCGAAAGCCTCTATCGCGAAGTCCGCGCGCTCCGCATCTACGAGGGAGCGACCGAGGTTCAGAAGCTGATCGTCGCGCGTGAGCTTCTCAGGCCGCGCTGACGTCAAACTCCGCTTGAGCCCGTACCGTTGGCGCTGGCCGGAAGCCGCCTGCGCGTTGCATCTCGCCGTGCTCCATGCGTCATGGCCGCGGCGCCACTGTCACGTTTGCGACCGGCCCGCACGGCCCGCGCACCGGGCGTCTTCTCTCGATGCAAAAGCTTACGAAGCGTGGAGGGGTCGGCATAGCCGACCTTCTCCGCGATGTCGTCGAGGCCGAGACGTGTGGTCTCCAGAAGCTCCATCGCCTTGTCGACGCGCAGCTTCTGAAGAAATCTCACCGGCGAAAGTCCGGTGGCGCGCTCGCACCGGCGCGCAAAAGTGCGCGCACCCAGGCCCGCGGCCTTTGCGAGTTCCGAGATCGTGAAGGCCCGGTGCAGTCGCGCTCGCGCCCAGCGTTCCGCGCGTGACACGCGATCGTCCGAGGCGGTGAGGAAGGATAGCGCCATGTAGCGGGATTGCGATTGCCGCCGGTCGAGCAGGAGGAACCGGGCGCAGCTGTCCGCCAGATCAGGTCCGGCATGACGGGCAATGATCGAGAGCATCAGGTCGAGCTGAGCCATCGCCGCGCCGGCCGTCGCCATGCGACGATCGGTCAGCACCATCGCATCCGTGTCGAGCGTCACTCTCGGAAACAGCTGCCGAAACAGAGGTCCGAGCCACCACGTCGTGGTTGCCTGACGGCCGTCCAGCAGCCCGGCGCTCGCAACCAGGAAGACCGCCGAGCAGGAGCTGGCGATCTCAGCTCCGGATTGGAAGGCTGCCCGGAGCGCCTTCCTCGCCGTTTCGGCATCCCGCCGCTGCAATCCTTCGCGAACGAGGTGCTCATCCATCCAGGCCAGCCCGGGGACGATCACCACGTCTGCCGGTCTGTTGGCGTTTGCTTTCGAGGGCAGCCTTGCAAGCTGCGTTGCCCACCTTGCCCCGGAGCCGGAAACTCTCACGTCGAAGCACGGTGGCCGTCCGGCTCTTGCACGAATGCGGTTGGCCACATCGATCAGTTCGAAGGTAATGGCGACACTGGCCGCAGAGGCGCCTTCCAGGACCAGAACGTCAATGAGCGGCATGGCAAAATCGACCTGATTAATGTCATTTATGACACTTGTCGAAATCAATGGCCGGGAAATACCGTTCACGCAACCTTTACCGGAGGACGACATGAGCGATGCGCTGCTGAAGCCTGATGATCTCTCTGATTTAAACCGGCGGATCGTCTCGCTGGAGGGCGCGACGAAGCCGGTCTACGTCGCGGGCGAGGGACCCGCGGTCATCGTCATGACGGAAATGCCGGGCATCAGCCCGCATGTTGCGCGTTTCGCCCGCTGGGTTCGCGGCGCCGGCTTCCGCGTCTACATGCCGTCCTTGTTCGGAGCGGACGGCGATGTTCCCGACGCGGAAACTGCGGCCGGCGTTTTCAAGCGCGCCTGCGTCAGCGCTGAATTTCGCGCGCTTGGCGGCGGCGCGTCGAGCCCTGTATCGAACTGGTTGCGGGTGCTCGCCAGGCTCGCCCATGGCGAGAGCGGCGGGCCGGGCGTCGGGGCCATCGGCATGTGCTTCACCGGCAATTTCGCGCTGAACATGATGCTGGATCAGGCCGTGCTGGCTCCAGTGGTGTCGCAGCCGTCCTTGCCGCTCGACAATCCCGGCGGCATCGAGAGCTCTGCCGACGAACTGTCGCAGATCCGCTCACGGCTCGAACGGGAAGACCTGACCGTTCTTGCCTACCGGTTTGCAGGTGATTCATTCTGCCGCGCCGAACGGTTTGCCGCCTATCGGGCCGCGCTCGGCGATCGCTTCATCGGTCGCGTCCTGCCTGACACGGCCGCGAATACCGGACCCAGACCGCCGTTCTTTGCGCAGTTCGTCAAAACGCCCCACAGCGTCGTCACGGTCGATCTCGTCGACGAGGCCGGTCAGCCCACGCTCGCAGCCCGGGATGAGATCATCGCATTCTTCCGGAAGCGTCTGAAGGCGGAATCGGCCTGATACTCCGCAGCTGGTCGGCGCCGAAAAATCTGCATTCGGCTGACGCATATCGGGTGCGGTCTCGGCCTGTTTCGCTCCGATGTCAATGCGCCTGCGCAAAAATATTCCACTTTGCCGAAATTCGGAAACGGCGTATGTGTCGTCCATCCCGGCTCACCCTTGAGGGGCGGTCATGTTGTCGTGTGATCGCAGAGCCGGGCTTGCGGTGGACGCAGCAGCGTCGTGCGCGAAAGCCAAGGGCAGGGCGGATTGCTCTCCGTGAGCCCTTCGCATCGCGTGGACGAGCGGCGCTGTCAGGTTCGTCGCGTCATATTCCGAGGGCAACGTGCACAACGCCGTCGGACCCTGTGGCGTCAACGAACCGTGCGTACGGCAAAACCGTGTGGTCCTGGCCGTCGTTGCTACGGTCAAGCTCTTGCGGATGCGGCACTAGCGTCAACCGGCGCGGGGCCGGTGAATTCCGTGAGGGTGAGGGAGGCCAGAAGGAACTCGGCTCCCGGGAGAGCACGGCATAAGCCGTCCGACCATCGCGCAGGGAAGGCCGTGTGTTGGGCTTCACCTGTATGCTGCTGTGCGGTTTTCTGCGTGTGCCTTTTGCGCAGCGGACCGCAGGTGCCGCCGGCACCCGGCCTTCCCTGCGCCCTCTTGGCTTAAGAGGGTGGAGTGATCAAGCAAAGCTCGGGCGAATTGCGCCGCGAGAATGCGGAGGTGTGACCATCTCGCCGGTGCCCTGTCGGCACGAGGTCATCCACCCAGATGAGTGACCTTCAACTGGCTTCGTGCCGTGTGCCCCGTCCGGCGCGACGCAGTGGCGGGCACCAGGGTCGGTGACTCACCCGCGATGCGCAACGAGAAATAGGCGATCGTAGCCTGAAGACCATCCCTCAGCGCCACGCGCGGGCGCCATCCCAGCAGCCGGGTGGCGGTGTCGATGACGGGCTTGCGGCGCTTCGGGTCGTCCTTCGGCAGTGCCTCGAAGCGAAGCGTGGACGCGGACTCGGTGTATGTGAGCACCTCCCGTGCTATGGTCTCGATCGTAACCTCGTGGGGATTGCCGAGATTGCAGGGGCCGGTCACCGAGGCCGGACTTTCCATCAGCAGCTGAAGGCCCCGCACGAGATCGTCGACGAAGCAGAAACTCCGGGTCTGCGTGCCGCCGCCATAAATCGTGATCGGCTCTCCGCGCAGCGCCTGCACGATGAAATTGGAGACGACGCGGCCGTCGTTCTCCAGCATGCGCGGGCCGTAGGTGTTGAAGATGCGCGCGACCTTGATCTCGGTCCCGTGCGTGCGCTGATAGTCGAACATCAGCGTCTCGGCGGCGCGCTTGCCTTCGTCGTAGCAGGCCCGCGGCCCGATCGGATTGACGTTGCCGAGATAGGATTCCGGCTGTGGATGCACCTCCGGATCGCCGTAAACCTCGCTTGTCGAGGCTTGCAGGACGCGAGCGCCTTTCCGGCGGGCGAGCTCGAGCATGTTGATGGTGCCGAGCACACATGTCTTCATCGTGCCGACCGGATCCTTCTGGTAGTGGCGGGGCGACGCGGGGCAGGCGAGACTGTAGATGCGGTCGATCTCGTCCTCGACCTCGATCTCGTCGCGCACGTCGTGCTCGATGAAACGGAAGTTCGGATGGTTCAGCAGCGGCCTGATATTGTCGACGCTGCCCGTGAACAGGTTGTCCAGGCAAATCACCCTGTTGCCACGTTGCAGGAGCGAATCGCAGAGATGCGAGCCGATGAAGCCGGCCCCGCCGGCGATGAGCACGCTCGGCGAGCGGCGGAGAGTGGGGATGCGGGTCTGGAGTGTCATGGCAAAGCTCTCTCAGAGTTCGGCGACTTGCACCGGTCGGGCGGCGGGAAGCCGGGCCGGTTTGCGGCGGCGGCGCGCAGTTGCTTCGGCGTAATAGCGTTCGAGCTGGCGAGCCCGATGGTCGGCGGTGTGATCGGCGAGGACACGTCGGCGCGCGTTCTCCGCGATCGCGCGCCGGCGGTCCTCGGGCATGTCGCGCAAGATCTCAATGACGTCGCGCGGGCTCGAGGCCAGCAGGATTTCCCGCGACGGCTCGAAAATGGTCTCGATCCCAGGCCATCGATCGGAGATTACCGGCGTGCCGCACGCGGCAGCTTCGAACAGCCGCACGCTCGGCGAGAAGCCCAAAGCGCGCATGTCGGCGCGGGTCGCATTCAGGGCGAAGCGCTGCTCCGCGTAGAACATCGGATGTTGCTTCGGCGCGAGGTGCTCGATCCGCATGACATTGCCGGGCCAGGCGATATGAGCGGGGTATTGCGCCCCAGCGACGGCGAACTGCTCCGACGGCAGCTTACGCGCTGGCGACAGCAACAATTGTTCAAGGACGGGCTGCCGGTCCTCGCTATAGGTACCGAGATAGCCCAGCGACCATTTGGTCCGCGCCTGCTGCGGCTTGTAAGTATCGGTGTCGGCGCTGCAATAGAGAACACGTGCCATCGGGCTGCCGTACTGCGCTTCGATCATGCCGGGGACAGGACCGCCGGCGAAGGACAGATAGAGGTCGAAACGCGGGATCATCGCGGCGGACAAATAGTCGAGGCCCTGGTCGAGCTTCGCCAGCGTCACCGGCGTGTCGATGTCGTAGAAGGCGGTAATTCCCCGCGCCTGGCTCGTGATCCATTCGGAGATGGCGATGCCATCGGGCACATAGGAGCCGATGATGACGAGATCAGCCTCCCGGATCAACTTGCCGAAGCGATGAGGCATATCCGTCAGTGACTGATAAAGCTCGACAGTCCACGACGACGGCGTGGTCAGATCGCGATGCTCGCGATACCAGGCGACATCACGTTCCAGGAACGTGATTTTGTGGCCTCGTCGCGCGAGGGCTTCGATCAGGGCGCGATAGGTCGTGGCGTGACCATTGCCCCATGAAGACGTGACCGAAAGACCGACGACGACAATGCTCAGGTTCATTCTGCTGCCTCGATGCGCGAGCTGCTTCCGACGAAGAGATCATTGAACTGACGGGCGCGGTGCCGGTAGGTGTGTTGGCTCAGAATGCGCGCGCGGGCACGGCTGGCGATCGCGGCGGCGCGGTCGATGCTGAGGGCGCCGAGATGATTGGCCACGGCGGCTCCATTGGCGGCCACCAGCACTTCGCGATCGGGCTCGAAGAAATGGTCGATGCCGTCCCATTGGTCGGTAATCAGGCAGGCGCCTGCGCCGATCGCCTCGAACACCCGCGTCGGCGGCGAGAAGCCGTAGCGGGCCATGCTGTCGCGATTGACGTTGAGCGTGGCCAGGCCGGAGCCGAAAAATGCGTTGTGCTCGCCGGTGCCGACATGCCCGACCTTGCGGATGTTCCTCGCGGTGTCCTTGGTCTCCCAGCCGGAGCCGCCGAGAACGAACGTCTTGTCCGGCAATTGCCGCGCGACGTCGAGGAAGAAATGCTCGACGCGCTGCTCGCGATCTGGCAGGCGATTGGCCAGCAAGCTCAGATCGCAGGTGAAGTCTGCCTTGGGAGACGATGGACAATGCGTATCGGGATCGAGCGCGTTGTAGATCGGCACGCAGTCGCGTGCGCCCATGGCGCGGTAGGCCGAGACGACGCCATCGCCGCCGCCATAGGTCAAGACCATGTCGTAGGATGGAATCGCGCGCCGCAGATGATGCGCGGCATCGCTCGCCATGGCTTCGAGCGTGGCGGGAGCATCGACATCCCAGTAGATGCGCATGGTTCGGGAGGGCAAAGCGGCAACCGCCATCTCCAGCTCCTCGTCGAAGACGCCGACGCCGCTGGCCTTGATCAGCATGTCGGCCGACTTCGCGGCCGCATCGAGCGAGCTGCGCCAGCCGTCGGTGGTCGCGGGGTAGACGACCACCCTGGCCCAATCGGGATCGGCGATGTCGCGATGGGCCTGCCGCTCGAAGGCGTCGGGCTCGAAGAAGGTAATGTCGTGTCCGAGCGCCGCAATCTGCTTGAGCATGCCGCGATAATAGGTGGCGGCACCGTTCCAGTAGGACGAGACGAGGCTGGATCCGAAGAAGCAGATCTTCATGCGGAGGCTCCGGCAATATGCAGAGGCTGTGACGAGCGATCGGAGCCGCGAATGGCCTCGACAATGTCCACGAGCTGTTGTGCGCGATGGCGGCAGGTATGGCGCTCCCGGACGGTCCGGAGGCCGGTCTCCACCATCGCGGAAGGCAGCTCCCGATCGTCGAGGACGGCGCGGAGCGCGCGCTTCATCTCCGTGCCATTGGCTGCCTTGAGATAGGCGCCGTCCGGGAACATGCCTTCGTCATCGGACCAGGGAGCCGATACCAGGGGAATGCCGCAGGCGAGCGCCTCGAACACACGGATGGTGGGGATTCCCGGAAGCGATCGCACATAGGGGCCGCGCGGGACATGGACGGTCGCGCGAGCGCTGGCGAACGCGACCGGCGCCCAGTGCGCCGGCAGCCAGCCACTGTGGCGGATGCCTGCGGCCTGGATGGTCCGGATGGCGTCATCGGAGTAGCGAACGCCATAGACGCTCGCGCGCAACTTCAGCTCGGCAACGGGCTCGACCAGGAACTCGCCCAGCTCGGCGCCGCGTTCACCGTCGCCCCAATTGCCGATCCAGACCAGATCCTCGGTAGGTTCGACATTCGGCAGCGGGTGGTACAAGGCGACGTCGGCCGCCTCGTGCCAGGTATAGGCCCGATCGGCCCAGCCGAGCTTCATGTAGATCTGGCGAAGCACCTCGCCGAAGGCGAGCACGCCGTCGAAGGCGTCGAGATCGAACTGTGCAAGCTCATCCGGCGCGGTGACCGCGCGGTGATGGGTATCGTGGAACAACAGTGTGAAGGGAGCGCCGTGCGCGCGCTTGTCCCCGATCTGCGCGATCACATCAGGCGAATTCCATTCATGCACGACGACGAGATCGGCGCCATCGAGCGCTTCGTCGAGATCGAGCGATGCGTCGTAGCGCCGAATGCAGATGCCCGGGAATAGCTGGCCGATGTCTTGCAGGGCCTGACTGCCGCTCTCGCGGATGGCATTCAACCGGCTCCAGCCGTCGATGGGCTCGAACACGACGACCTCGTGACCGAGCGCATGCAGCTCGCGGGCGTAGCCGCGCAGGAAGTGGGCGTTACCGTTGTTCCAGCAGGAGGTGAATGCGTGATAGAACAGGACGCATTTCATGCGCGCACCTCGATCTGGCCGGCTTGCGGTGAAAAGCGGGTGGACGCGAGCAGTCCTTCGTAGAGCTTCCGATAGGCGCTCGTCGTGCGCGCCAGCGAATAGGTCAGGGCATGCTCGTAGGCGGCGCGTTGCAGGCGCGACCTTTTGGTGCGATCGGCGCAGAGCTCGGCGAGGACCTGGTGCAACGCCTGACTGTCGTCGGGATCGACGAACAGGGCGGCATCGCTCCACAATTCCCGGAACGTCGGGATATCCGATAGCACGAGCGCGCAGCCGGCGGCAGCTGCTTCCAAGACGGAGAGGCCGAACGGCTCGTACAGCGCCGGGCTTACGAAAATCGCGGCGTGCTGGAGATGTCCGCGCACCTTGCTGTGCGGCAATTGACCAAGCCAGGTGACGCCTGCGGACGAATCTGCATCGGCCGGGCCAGCCACTTGAACCGGCCAAGCCAGTCCCGGTGCAGCCGCAGCCAGCACCCCGATATTCTTGGCTCGATCCCACAGTCGGCCTGCCGCGAAGATCATCTCCCGCTTTCGACTTGGAAGGTCCCCAGGAGCAATCCCGTTCCAGATCACGGCGCCCGGCGACCGGGGGTTATAGAGTCCCACGACGTCATCGTGGAAGGACTGGCTCGGGCAGACCCAGGCCTGCGCGCTGTCGAGCGCCGCGGCCACTCGTTCGGTATAGCGTGCCCACCGAGGCTCGTTGAGCCAGGCCGTATCCCGGCAGGCCAACGCCCATGAGTTGACGCAGGAGTGCGCCACCAGAACGGTCGGCGCACGCCACGACAAGGTCGCCTCCCGGAAACTATTGAGGTGGACGATGTCCGGACTGAACCGTGCTTCGAGGCTGGCGAGCATTCGTTCGGCCTTGAGGAGATCGCGCCCTTCCGGGTCCTGCCATTCCAGAGCGAGGTCGGTTTCGAAAAGGCGTACACCGGAGCCGCGCAGCATCTCGCGCTGGTCGACGCGGGCGGGCGGCCCCATTGTCGCAAGGGTGACCTCGGCCCCCGAAGCGGCAAGGCTTGAGGCGAGGGCACAGGAATAAGTCCACACGCCGCCGACCGTGTCGGTCGTCATCAAGACCCTGATGTCCGAGCTGCGGCTCATGGCGCCACCGGATGTTCGAGGGCATCGAGCGGGATCGGCCGTTCGTTCTGCACGTCGCTGAATCGGTCGAACATGCCGAGATAGTGCCGATGCGCGCGCTCCCAGGCGAAATCGTCGGCCTCGCCCCACAGCTTTCGATAGTCGGGCGAGCCGGGATAGGGATAGAGCGGGACGGGGTCGTTGGCCCAGATGCCGGCATCCTGCATCTTGTGACGCCAGCGCTGCACCACGGGATCGTCGTCCTCGGGGACCTCGATCAGATTGGCCTGCACGAAGGGAACGTGGCGGCGGGCTTCGACCAGCCGGTCGGCGAGCTGATCGGTGGTCATCCTGCAATTCTTGGCCAGCGCCGCGCGTCCCTCCTCAGTGAGGCTCTCGACGCCGGCCTCGATCGAGACGCAGCCGGCGCGGCCGAGCAGCGCGAGCATGTCCGGCTTCCAGAGATCGATGCGCGTCTGCACACCGAATTTGAGGCCGCGCGTGCTCAGCCCTTCCAGGAGCTCCGGGTTCGGCAAGAAGATCTCGTCGATGAAGTAGACGTATTCGACCCCTTGGCCCCGCAGCCGATCGATCTCGTCGAGAATGACTGCGGGTGGCCGCTTGCGGTAGGCGTTGCGGAAATTCTCCTTGGCGCAGAACGTGCAATTGTAGGGACATCCGCGCGATGCCTCCACCTCCGCGCCAGGGCCCACTGGCCCGGCCTCGAACCGGTGGTGGTGGTGATGATGCCGCCGGATCATCTCATCCGGCCAGTCGAGCGCCGGTTGATCCCTGAAGTCGACGGCCTGCGGGCCGCCATTGACCCGGATCGCGGCGCCGTCCGCAAAGCAGAGCCCAGGAAAGTCTCGCTCGCCGTTCGCGAGCCGCAGCAGGGACGCTTCACATTCGCCCATCACGATGATGTCGACCGCAAGCTTCCTGAGGGCCGCTCGTGGCGTCGTCGAGCCGTGCGGCCCGACGGCGACCAGAACCGGAGCGAGATCTCCCACGGCCTGAGCAAGTTCCTGCGGGACGCGAAGCTCCGGAGGAGCGCAGCGCCAGAACAGGTAGGTCGGTGCGGTCGTGAGGACGATCAGGTCGGGCTGGAATGCGCGCAGCTCGGCCATGATGTCCCGGAGGGACAGATCGAATATATGCGCATCGAGCAGCAGCGTCTGGTGCCCGGCCGCCTTCAGATAATGTTCCGAAATTCCAAGCTCGAGCGGAAGGTGGGGAGACCGGCAGCCGAAATAGATGCTGCCGCCAAAATCCCAATTCGGATTGATCAGGGCGACGCGCGTCATGCCAGGGCCTCGCGATTGCTTTGAGCTGTGCCGAAGCGGGTGTCGAGCCAGGCGTGGAGTGAACGAAGCCCGTTGGCGATCGAGACCTGCGGTGCCCATCCGAGGGCGGTCGACAGCGCTCGGGTGTCGGTGACGTACCAGGGCTGATCGCCCGGACGCCAATCAGCAAAGTCGTACGTGACCTGGTGACCAGTCAATTCGGTAATGCGGTCGATGAGTTCCCGGAGGCTGACCGCATTGGCAGGCCCGCCGCCGAGATTGAACACGCGCCCGCGTGCGAGCGCGATCCGGTCGAGCACTGTGAGCCAGGCGGAGGCCGCATCCGATACATGCAGTGCGTCGCGGACTTGATAGCCGTCGCCGTAAATCGTCAGTGGCTTGTTTCGAATTGCACTCAGCAGGAAATGTGCGATCCAGCCTTGGTCTTCAGTTCCGAACTGGCGCGGTCCGTAGATGCAGCTCATGCGCATCACCACGGTCTGGAGACCATAGACCCGGGCATAGTCGTGGACGTACTGGTCCGCGGTCCCCTTGGAGCAGCCGTAGGGGCTGTAGAAGTCGAGCGGAGCGTTTTCGGAGATGCCGTCGGCCAACAAGTCGCTTGTGGGCGTATAACGGCGGCCGGTGAGCGCGATGTCGCTGTCCTCGATCAGGCGGCCATAGACCTTGTTGGTGGAGGCGAACACGATCGGAGCGGTGCTGTTGTGCAGCCGAACGGCTTCGAGCACGTTCAGGGTGCCGCGTGCGTTGATCTCGAAATCGGCGGCGGGATCACTCACACTGTCGGTGACGGCGACCTGTGCTGCCAAGTGCAGCACCGCGCGGGCCTCACGCACGGCATCGATCACCGGGATCGGTTCGCGAATGTCGGCCACCGCGATGGTGATGAGGTCGCCATGCCTGGATTTCAGCCATTGCGCGTTCTCGCGCACGCCGGCGCGGGCCAGATTGTCCAACACAAGTACGCGCTCGCCACGCTGCGCCAGCCGGTCGGCAAGATTGCAACCGATGAAGCCGCAACCGCCGGTGATCAGGACAGGCCTGTTGTCTCGCTCGTTCATCACGCAACCAATCCTCGTTGCAGCAGCTCCTGGGTCGCTCGCTCGGCCTGGTCGTCGGCGATCTGGTCTGCGAGATAGTCCGCGAGCTCCTCCAGGCCGTCCTTGAAAGCGACGTGCGGCTCGAAGCCGAGCAGGTCGCGCGATTTGCCCATGTCTGCGAAGCAATGCCTGATGTCGCCGGCGCGGTATTTGCGCGTGATCTCGGGCGCGATGTCGCTGCGACCCATGACCTCGGCGAGGTCCTGGGCCACGGACAGGATGGTGCGGCTCTGGCCCGAGCCGACGTTGAAGACGTCTTGCGTGTGCTCGGCTTCCAGCGCGATGCGGCAGGCGCGGGCGACGTCGTGCACGTGAACGAAGTCGCGCCGTTGCTCGCCGTCCTCGAACACGAGCGGCGGCCGGCCATTGAGCAGCCGCGCGGCGAAGATCGCGAGCACGCCGGTATAGGGATTCGACAGAGCCTGACGGGGACCGAACACGTTGAAGAAGCGCAGCGCCACGGTCGGGATGCCGTAGGCCTTGCCCGTGATCAGGCACATGCGCTCCTGCGCAAACTTGTTCAATGCGTAGACTGAGCTGAGCGACGGCAGCTTGGTCTCCGGCGTGGGCACGGGGACGAGTGGATGTCCTGCACTGTCGTGCAGCTCCCATTCCCCTCTGCGCAGCTGCTCGATCGGACGTTCGTCGCAGGCGACGACGCTTTGATCGGGGCTGCGATAGAGACCTTCGCCATAAATGCTCATGGAGGAGGCGACCACCAGCCGTTCGACCGGGCGCTTTGACAGCGCCTGGAGGAGCACGGCCGTACCGAGTTCGTTGGTCCGCACGTAAGGCTCGATGTCGTACATGCTCTGACCGACGCCGACGGCGGAAGCCAGATGCAGGACCATGTCGGCCCCGCGCAAGGCGTGTTCGACCGCAGCGCTGTCGGTAACGTCGCCGACGACGAGCTCGGCCTCGTCGGCGAGATAGGAGGGGCGCTGACGGTTACCTCCGTGGACCTGCGGCGAAAGATTATCGAGCAGCCGGACCTCGTAGCCAGCCGCAAGCAGTACATCTGCCGCATGAGAACCGATGAAGCCTGCGCCCCCCGTGATCAATGCCCGCGTCATTCACCGCTCCGTGCAACCTTGAGATCGGTCCGTTCGGGATCGATCGATGATGTCTGGTGAAGCGCGCCTTACTGTCTGGTCGGACGACCTGCACGCCAGTCACGTTTGGAGTCAGAAGCGATGCAAGGAATGTTCGTTCCTCCAAACTGTACAAACGAATATTTCTCTAACCTGGATCAATAACCCAGGTGAATCCGCCAGCTTGTTGCCCGCTAGAAGTACGCGCCGTGCAACAGCTCTGGCAGATCCAGATGCTTCGCTACCGTCGCGCCGATATCGGCAAAGCCGGCGCGGCGGCCGATCGAAGAAGACGACCGCGCCATCCAGACCAGGATCGGCACCTGCTCGCGGGTGTGATCGGTGCCGCTCCAGGTGGGATCGCAGCCATGATCGGCAGTGATGATGAGAAGATCATCGCTCCGCAGGCGGCATAACAATTCGGGAAGTCGATCATCAAAGGCTTCGAGTGCCGCGGCGTAGCCGGCGACATCGCGGCGATGGCCGTAGAGCGTGTCGAAGTCGATGAAGTTGGCGAAGAGCAATCCACCATTCGCAAGGCTCTCTAGCCCCTTGAGCGAAGCATCGAAGAGCGCCATGTTGCCGTCACCGCGCATGTTCCGTCCGGTCGCGCGATGGGCGAAGATGTCGTCGATCTTGCCGATCGTCACGATGTCACGACCGGCGTTTGCAGCAAGATCCAGGATGGTTTGCCCGGGCGGCGGCACCGAATAGTCATGCCGATGTGCGGTGCGCTTGAAGTCACTCGCATCTGTACCGACGAATGGCCGGGCAATGACGCGGCCGATGTTGAGGGGATCGATCAGCCGCCTTGCGATTTTGCAAATCTCGTACAGACGTTCGAGCCCGAATGTCTCCTCATGCGCGGCAATCTGAAACACGCTGTCGGCCGAGGTGTAGCAGATCGGCATTCCCGTTCGCATGTGGCGCTCGCCGAACTCGGCGATGATCTCCGTGCCGGAGGCGTGGCAATCTCCGAGAATCCCGGGTAATCCGGCTTGCTCGCAGAAGGCGTTCGTCAGGCCGGCGGGGAAGCAGGGCGTCGTTCGGGGAAAATAGCCCCAGTCGAACGGGACCGGTACGCCGGAGATCTCCCAGTGGCCTGATGGGGTGTCCTTGCCCCTCGAGATCTCGCTTGCGCAGCCAAATCGCCGGTGCTCGACCTCACCGTCCAGCCCCGGCGGTACGCGCCCGCTTGCGAGTCGGCAGGCCTCCCCAAGGCCGAGCGCGACAAGATTGGGCAACCGGAGCGGACCCTCGCGCGCGGCGCTGTTGGCGCGGCGGGCCGCGCAGGCCTCCGCGATGTGACCGACCGTGTCGGCGCCATCATCGCCATAGCGTGCGGCATCGGGCGCGCCGCCGATGCCGACCGAGTCCATCACGAGAATCAGGGCACGCATGTCGGCTCCCTGATGGGGGGATCGGCTGACGTGCCGGCGGATGCAACACCGGTCTTCGTGCAGTAGCGATCGACCATCGATGCACAGAAATCGGCGAACTCGTTGACGTCGAGCGGCGGGCTGGTGTGATGCGGCTCGATGCCCCGGTGCTCGGGCGTGAAGCAGAAGGTCACCGTGACCTGAAATTCCGCCAGCGCCTCCATCTGGCGGTCGAACCAGGCGAGTGCATTAGGGCGGAAGCTGTCGGCCCATGACAGACCCGTCCTGAGATGGGTCACGCCGAGGCGGCGCATCCAGTGCACCGCGTCGTCAAGGCGATGATCCTCGAAGTGGAACCATTGGCACAATCCCATGGCCGGCGCATATGCGCCGAACAGATCGGCTGCCGCCTTCGGCGTGCCGTCCTCGCGCAGAAGGCCCATGTGGAAATGCCTGTAATAGGATGAGCCTTCGGCTTCCTTGTGCCGTGTCGTTGCTTCCCAGGCGGATGGAAGGTCATAGAGGCTGTACCAATGAATGCGCGGGGCACGGCCGATCAGGAGCTCGGCGGTACGCGAGAGCCCCCAGGCTTGCACCTCTTCGGCGCCGAACGAGGAGACACCGACCTCCGTCACCCAGACGGGCAGGGTGGTGACCGCCTTGATTTCCTCAAGCTTGGCCGGCCATTCACCGATCTGCCATAAATTCCAGTCGAGCGGAAAGCCATGCACGGCGACCGCATCAAAATGGTCGAGCACGCCGCGCCGCTGCATGTTGCGCATGAAGGATGGATCGATCGGCGAGATGCCGCCGAGGACGATTGGCAATGCGGGGCGCGTGCTGCGGATCGCCTTGCCAGCGGCGATCGCGAGACCGGCGAACATGGCCCAATCCGGATCGATCAGGAGATCCCAGTGCGACTTGTTGTTCGGCTCGTTCCAAATCTTGGCCGCCTCGATCATCAGCTCGTGCTCCGGGATGGATAGACGGGGCCATCGACTTGAGGCCGCTCCGTTCGCCTGCAGAGATAGACTTCCTCTTCCGGATGCGCGCTGATCGCAAAGCCGGCGCTGCGCAGCATGGCCTCGACGCAGGCCCGGTTCGGTACCCACCAATTGGTGGGGTCGTCGGCATATTTGTGCTCGATGAAGTGAAGCTTGGGATAGCCAGCGGAATCGAACTGGTCGGTGGTCCAGAAATCGTAGTTGTTCTCGATCGCGTCGACATGGCTGTCGCCGCGCTGCATCGACTGAAACAGCAGCAGGTCCTTGGCGACGTGCTCGTGGATGAGATCCAGTGCCAGAAGCGGATGACGCAGGTGGTAGAGCACGCCCATGAAGATCACCAGATCGAACTTCTCACGGAGCTGCCCGACGTCATAGGCCGACATCTTGCGGAATTCGACCCTGAGGCCCTTCACGTCGGCAGCGAAGCGCGCCTGCGCCAGGTACTCTTCGTCGCTGTCGAGGCCAAGCACGCGCTCGGCGCCGCGCCGCTTCATCTCCATGGCATAGAAACCGGCGTTGCAGCCGATATCGAGCACGGTCTTGCCTTCGAGACGGTCCGGTATGATTCCGGAGAAACGACGCCATTTCACGTTGGGATAGTCGCCGAGGAAGTGGCTAGGCGCGGTCGGCACGCCATTCAGGTCGAGATTGTGAAACCATGGCCCGAGCGCTTCGACGCGCCTGCGAATTTCCTCGCGCGTAAGCAGCGCTCTCGTCATGCCGTCGCTCCATTGTCCGTTGCGGGGACCGGTTGAGCTCCATCCGAGAAGGTGCCGGCGCGCAACCTCGAGCGGCCGTCGGTGCCGGTGCTGTCGGCCAGAAGTGCCATCGCCGTGCGGTAGCCATCGACGGTGCCTACATCGACATAGGATTCGCCCGCCTTGACTCCGATGCCGAGGCCGCCGGCCTGGAGATAGGCGTTGACCAGAGTTCCGAAGTACTCGTCTCGCCGCTCTCGTGCGTTCCAGAGCGCATGCAAGTCGCGGAAGCCGTTGGCCGACATCCTGAATGCGCCCCAGATCCATCGCGAGGTTGGAGTCGGCTGCTTGACCTGGATCTCGCGCACGCTGTCGCCATCGAGAACCACGGCATCGAAGAATTCCGGGCGCTCGACCGGGAAGAGCAGGAACGACAGGTCGGCATCGGGCAGGGCCTGCAAGGCGGCCTTTGGAAACCAGACGGTATCGGGCAGGCCGACCATGACGTCTTCGTCATGGCACACAACGGTGCTGGCCCGGAAGACGGCGTCGCACAGTCCCAATGCGTTGGGCTGCACGACATAAGCCAGCTGAGCGCTGCCGTAATGATCGCCGAAATACTCCAGAATGTCGGATTTCCCCGGCGAAATGACGAAGCAGATCTTGTCCGCGCCGCCGAGGATCAGCCGCTCCAGCAGATATTCGGAGACCGCACAAGGGCGCTCCGTGCCGTCGTCGCGCCGGCTGCCGACGGGCAGCAGCTCCTTGGAGAACGCCAGCGGTTGGATGCGACTGCCGCGGCCCGCGGCCGGAACGATGCCCCACATGATCAGGCCTCCGCGGATTGCGGGCGGTGCGCACCGCTGGATGCCGCCTGTTCGAGCAGCGACACCAGCTCGCACGCGCGTTTGTCGGATGTGTGCTGATCCATGGTCCGCTCATAGGCAGACCTCGCGACGGATTGAAGCTCGACGTTCGACATCGCCAATGCGGCCAACGTGTCTTCTGCGTCGCGCGCGATCAAGATCTCCCTGCCGGGCGCGAAGAACTCTTCGATTCCCGGCCAGTCGTCGCTCAGGAGCGGGACGCCACAGGCGGCCGCTTCGAACAGGCGGCCCGACGGGCACCAGCCCATGTCCGCCATCGCCTTGCGTGTGACGTTGAGGGTCAAGCGGGAGGACGCAAAGAACGGCGCATGCTCAGATGGCGGCAGATGCCGCACGAAGTAGATGTTGGATGACCATGGGAAGTCGTCAGGATATTGCGCCCCGGCGATCAGGAAGCGCAGGTCCTGCCGCGCCCGTGCCGGTTCGACGAACAGCGCTTCAAGCCCGCGCTGGCGATCTTCGGAGTAGGTGCCGAGATAAGACAGATCTGCGCGGTAGTGCGGTTGTGGCGGCACCGGGCGATGAATGTCGCTATCGACGTGGCCATAGAGGGGGCGGATATCGCGGGCGCCGAGCCTGTCGTGAAATTCTCGGGTCACGCGTGGTCCACCAGTGAAGCTGAGAACGAGTGCGAAATCTTGTAGGCCTCGAGGCCCGACATAGGGAACGGTTTCATTCGCCATGAGCCGTGCCAGCGTGACCGGAGTATCCAGATCATAGAAGACGGGAACGGCGCGCCCTTCGGACACGATCATTTCGGTCGCCGCGATCGCGTCGGGACAATAGGACGTCACGATCGCGACATCGGCATCCCCGACGTCGCTGCGGGCGAGGGAGCGGGTCTCCTCCCAACTCGAAAACAGTCGCAGCGCGCCGCCCGGCAACTCGTCGAAGTCGCGGGCGCCGGCATAATAGGGCACATCACGCTCGTAGAAGACGACGGTATGGCCGAGGCGCATCAGATGCTTGCAGAGGCCTCGCCAGAGCGTCGCGTGGCCGTTGCCCCAGGAGGAGGAGATGGTCAGGCCGAAAATGACGATCTTCACGCCGGCACCCGCTGGTTGATCCGCGTAATCTTGAACCCGCGGTTGTCCACGCTGAGCGTGGAGATGCTGGATGGGTCGATCTCAATTGAGAGGAAGTCGTCGAGTCGCATGCGTGCGTAGTGCAAGAGGGCCGCCCGGATCGGCTCGGCATGACTGACGGCGATGACCGTACCCGCGGAGTGATCGTTGCGGAGCTGCTCCAGATGATTGACGACGCGGTTCTGGAGCGAGCGCATGCTCTCTCCGCCCGGTGGTCGGGTGCTGCCGCGCCGTCTGTTCCAGCGTGACCATTGTGGGTCGTCGTTGAGCTCCTCGAAGGACCGGCCGGTCCATTCACCGTAATCGAGCTCGTCAAGCGCGGGCACGATCTCGATCGGCAGTGCGAAGTGAGCCGCCAGGATGCAGGCTGATTGCATGCAGCGCCGCTGCGGGCTCGACTGGATCAAGGCCGGTCGCGGGCTGACCGTCACGGCACAGCGCGCCATCTCCGCGCAGCCGATCTCGTCGAGGGTGACGCCATTCATCCGGCCGCATAGCGTACGGCCGAGCAGGGCGTGGTGACCGTGACGTACGAGATGAATGATCCTCGCCATCAGGTATATGCCTTGTCGTCGATGAAAGCGCGCGTCCGCCGACCGGCTTCCTCGTCGGTGAACTGCTGCGGCGGCGATTTCATGAAATAGCTGGATGGACCGGTCAGAGCGCCCCCTTGGCAGCGGTCCATGGCAAGCTTTGCGCAGCGGACCGCGTCGATCACGACGCCGGCCGAGTTGGGGGAGTCCCACACTTCGAGCTTGACCTCGGCGCTCAGGGGTACGCCGCCGAACGTCGTGCCTTCGAGCCGGATGAAGGCCAGCTTGCGGTCGGTCAGCCACGGCACGTGATCGCTGGGCCCGACATGGATGTTGTCGGAAGAGATGGGGATGTCGAACTGGCTGGTGACCGCCTGCGTCTTGGAGATTTTCTTCGAGGTCAGCCGCTCCCGTTCGAGCATGTTCTTGAAATCGGTATTGCCGCCGACGTTGAGCTGGTAGGTGCGGTCGAGCCGCACGCCGCGATCGCGGAACAGATTGGCCAGCACGCGGTGCACGATGGTCGCACCGACCTGGCTCTTGATGTCGTCGCCGATGATCGGAAGGCCTGCATCCTCGAACCTTCGCCGCCAGTCCGGATCGGACGCGATGAAAACGGGGATGCAATTGACGTAGCCGCAGCCGGCTTCGATGGCCCGTGCTGCGTACCATTCGCTGGCGCGTTGTGAGCCGACGGGCAGGTAGGATACCAGTACGTCGGTCCGTGACATCGCTAGCGCCTCCGAGACATCGGCCACCGGGACATCGGCCACCGGAATATCGTCTTCGAGATAGTGCCCGATGCCGTCCATGACAGGACCGCGTTGAACGATCACGCCGGTTTGCTCGACATCGGCAAAACGATGCGTGTTGTTCGGCTTGGCAAAGATGGCGTCGGCGACATCGCGTCCGACCTTGCTCGCGTTGACGTCGAATGCGGACGCGAGCTGAATGTCGCTAATGTGATACCCGCCGAGATCGACGTTCATCAGGCCGGGCACGGGTTCGTTCGATTTGGCGTTCCGATAGTAGGTGAGCCCCTGGACGAGGGAGCTCGCGCAATTGCCGACGCCGACGATGCCGACGCGGACGCGGCGCCTATCCTGAAGACGGGAGTGCATGGATTGAAGACCTCCGGAAGACGCATGGTGTCAGCGTAAGTAGGTCGGCGAACGTACCGGAAGGTAAGTTCGTTCCTGTGCTGGAGCCGCTATGCCCGCACCTAGATCGATTCAGGGCAACAAAATCCAGCAGCCTTAACCTGGGATAGAATCCGTGGCCGGCCAAACGGAACGAAGATCATCCTGGATGAAGATGAAGAAGATGATGCTGCCGGCATCGGCAGGTGCGCGCTGAAGAACAAATTCTGCCGGCCCGCGTTTCACCGCAATCACGCCGGTTATGCCGGATCTGCACAAGCGAGGTGCCATATGACGTCCACGACGCAGAACAGCGAAGCCCAGCAGACGACTGATCACGCCGCGATCCGCAAATGGGTTGACGAGCGCGGTGGGCAACCCGCGACGGTCAAGGCGACGGAAGAGGATGGACACGCCGGCATCCTGCGCATCGATTTCGATCCGCCGGACGATGCCCTCGACCGGATCGGCTGGGATGAGTTCTTCGACAAGTTCGACGAGGCTGGAATCGCCTTCCTGCACCAGGACCGGACCAAGGACGGGAAGATGAGCCGCTTCCACAATTTCGTCCGTCGATAGCCGGATCTCGGGAGGTGACGAACGGCTGGGTGGAGGCCATGCGAGCCGGCGACTTTGCGCGCGCCTGGGCCATCAACGACCACGATCTCGCAACGGCGGATTACCCGCCCAAGCACACCGGTCCGCGTCATCTCCAGCGGATCTGGCGCGGAGAGCCGCTCGCGAACAGGCACGTACTCGTGCGATGCTATCATGGGCTCGGCGACACGATCCAGTTCCTTCGCTTCATGCAGCCACTTCGCAGCATGGCGCGCAGCGTCACGGTCTGGTGTCAGCCCGAATTGCTGCCGCTGGTGGAGCGCACGGCCGGTGTGGATCGCGCGCTCGCGCTGCATGACGGTGCGCCCCAAGTCGACTTTGAGGTGGACATCGAAATCATGGAGGTGCCGCACGCGATCGGCGCGGGAAGAGAGTACATCGAGATGGGCGGCCCGTATTTGACACTGCCGCATAGAGGCATGTCTGCGCCGATTGACCGCCAAGGGCTGGCCGTCGGCCTGGTCTGGGAGGTCGGTCAGTGGGACAAGCGGCGCGCCATCCCCCCCGCATTGTTGCGGCGTCTCGGCGTTTCCGGCGCAGTGCTCCATTCCCTCCAGAGAGAGGCAGCGGCTGAAGATCTCGCGCAGATCGGCGCTCGGGACATCAGCACGCCCGACATCGCTGCTCTTGGTCATCGTCTCTGCCAGCTTGATCTGGTGATTTGCGTCGACACGATGGTCGCGCACCTCGCGGGGGCACTCGGATGCGAAGCCTGGGTACTGCTGCATGCCGATTGCGACTGGCGCTGGCCTTCATCGGGGCGTCGTACGCTTTGGTATCCAAGCCTTCGGCTGTTTCGTCAAAAAATCGCCGGTGATTGGGGCGCTGTCATCCTGGAGGTGCGCGAAGCCTTGGAAAAGAGTGCACGAAGCCCGAACGAAAAGTCGCAATACCGTCAGGCCAGCGCGACGTCGTCTTTAGCCGATTCCGGTTGCGGCGGTCGCTTTTCTTGATCACGTGGTCGGTAACCAAGGTAGGCAGGATCGAAGCCGGCCACTCGGCACAATCCAGGCCAGTCCGAAATCACCAGAGTCTTGCCCTGCCATTGCAGCAGCTTGCAGCGCCGCAGTTCCTGGATGGTACGGTTGGCATGGACGGGGGAAATGCTGCAAGCCGCGGCGACATCGGATTGGGTGAACGGCGAAGACAATCTGAAATCCTTCGCGAGCCCGACATTCTGCAGGCGTGTCGTGATCTCACAGAGCAGGTGGGCCACCCGCGTCAAGGCGTCCCGGCTACCGAGGTTTATGGTCCAGTTGCGCTGTATCGCGTGGTCGCGAAGCAGCATCAGCAGCAGAGTCCGCGACATCGCGGGCGAGCGCGCCGATAGTTCGCGAAAGAAGCGATGTGGCACCAGCGCGACCACGGCGGGACCGAGCGCGATGAGGTTACCCTCGATGCGGGGCCGGTAAACTGTCTGGAGGTCCGCGATGTCGCCGGGTACGGAGATCGACGTGATCTGCCCGTCTGTTCCCCGGGCATCCTGCCACGAGAGATAGCCCTGGAGCAGAAGACAGCATTGATGGCTGTTGTCGCCGTGGCGCAGGATCGCCTGATGTGAATTGAAGTGCGCAATCGTGCTCGGCATGTTTGCCAGCAGATCGAGGTCGTCGGTGGTCACGTCACCGAGACTCGCCAGGTGATCAGCGAGCTTGGAAAAGGCAAATCCGGTTTGCATTAGTCATCCGATCCCCGCCGCCTGTCTCGACTCTGACCCAAATGGCAAAGGAGGGGCATTCACCTTTGATATGATCCGCCGATTGATAGGGCATCATCGACGGGTGCAGATTGACGTTGACCGGTCTCCAATGTTCCTCGTGAGAAGGCAGCAGACCTCGCCAAGATTCGATCAATAAGTCGATCGATCATTAACAATGTTGAATCACCCGCCGCCACCGATGCTCTAGTGTGAGATCTTTCCGCTGGAGGGGGCCCGCATGTTCGACACCGATACGACGGCGCTTTTGCGCGCCGTGCTCGAGGAAGTTTGCGCAAGCGTCTCCCGTTGCGAGATCGGTGCCAGAACCCACGTGGCCGCGAAGCTTCTCGAAGCGGCGACAAGAGGGCAGACCTCTCTTGACGACCTCAGGCAAGCCGGTTCCAGGGCATTGTCTGAAGCCTCGACCATGCGCGGGTGACAAGTGCGAGGAACGAGCGTCGTGCCCGGGGACTTGAATAGGTCCCGTCCGGATGACGCTCATGCACGAAATTGACGCCTCCACATCGACTGCAACCCTGACGAGGGTGACCGACGACATCTGGATCGCGGATGACGCTCCGATCAGCGCGGCAGGCTTACGTCTGCCGGTTCGCATGACGGTCGTTCGGCTGTCGAATGGCGACCTCGTGCTGCACTCGCCGGTGCGATATTCGCCCGCTCTGCACAATGAGTTGGAGCGGCTCGGAACAATCAGATATCTGCTCGCGCCGAATGTTGCGCATTGGATCTTTATGCCTGCCTGGCAAAAGCGTCTGCCGCAAACGCTGACGTTCGCGGCGCGAGGGCTGTCGGAGCGGAAACAGGTGCGACAGGCTGGACTCCGCGTTGACCGCGAGCTTGGCGACGTGACGCCGGCAGAGTGGGCTGCCGAGCTCGAAACCATCGCCGTGAATGCACCGGTGTTTTCAGAGGTGGAGATATTCGATAAGCGGAGCCGCACGTTGATCCTGACCGATCTGGTGCAGAACCTCGAGCGCCACGATCTTCCCGCGTCAAATCAGGCCGCTGCAAATGTTCTCGGCATCGCCAAGCCGGACGGCAAGGCGCCGATTTATCTTCGGCTCCTGTTGCGGCTCGGCGGCCGTTCAGTACAGGCCGCAGCTGAACGGCTCGTCAGCCTGGCGCCCGAGCGGGTCATTTTCGCGCATGGCGACTGGTTCAAGGCGGAGGCGGCCGAACGTCTCCGGCGATCATTGCGTTGGCTCGTCCAGGTGGATGCCCGGAGGCCGTCGCGGCGGTCCATGGCGGGAACACGTGTCGTGATCACGGGAGCATCCAGCGGAATTGGCCGCGCTGCGGCGCTCGCGTTTGCGCAGGAAGGGGCAAGCGTGGTGCTCGCCGCACGGCGCGGCGAGATATTGACGCGCCTCGCGGCAGAGTGCGAGGCGCTGGGAGGCCGTGCGTTGGCAGTTCCGACCGATGTCGGCGATGCGGAGGCGGTGCAGCGATTGGCACGGCAGGCTGACGATGCCTTCGGCGGGATCGATGTCTGGATCAACAACGCCGGTACCGGCGTGTTCGGCGCCTACCAGGACGCCCATCTCGCGCTTCACCGCCGAACCATCGAAGTCAATCTGCTGGGAACCATGCACGGTGCGTTTGCGGTGCTTCCGATCTTTCTCCGCCAGAACCGCGGCATCCTGATCAACAACATCTCGCTGGGAGGCTGGGCGCCGACGCCGTTTGCGGCCGCCTACACGGCGAGCAAATTCGGTCTGCGCGGGTTCACGGCGAGCCTGCGCCAGGAGCTTGGCGAACATCCGAACATCCACGTCTGCGGCGTGTTCCCGGCGATGGTCGATACACCGGGATTCGTGCACGGTGCCAATATGTCCGGGAAAAGGCTCGATCCAGGCCCGCTGCTGTACCAGTCGGAAGACGTCGCGCAGGCCTTCTTGAACCTTGCCCGTGCGCCGCGCGATGAAGTGGCCGTCGGCTGGCCCGCGCGCGCCGGCCAGATGGCCTATGCCGCCGCACCGACACTGACTGAGCATTTGCTGGGCGGCGCATTCCGCTTCCTCCTGTCGCGCGCGAGACGCGCGCCGATCAGCGAGGGAACCATGATCGAGGCGTCACCGCGAGGCTCGTCGGTCGATGGAGGCTGGCTGGCACGGAAGCGACTTCCGCCGGCTGGCGTCATCAGCAAGGGGCTTGCGGTCGTCGGAATAGCTGCGTGCGTAGCTTTCGCGGCCTCAACAATTGCTCGTCCGCACAGGCAGATCGCGCCCAGGCGCCGCCGGCATCGGCAGGCCGTGTCGCATCACGGCAGCGCGTAGGCGCGTACGTGATCGCCGAGCTCGGCGCCAAACGAGCCGTGACCGCCATCGACCGTCACGACGTATTGTTTTTGTTCGCCGCAGCCTCACAACGGTGATGGCCAGCGATGGCGCGTCGCGGAACCACTGAGCCGAACCATGAGTGGGAATCATATGGCCTACTTGAGCGTATACAGAAACGCCGCGATGTCGCGCGCGTCCTTCTGCGGGATGCCCATTCTCGGCATGGCGTTACCGGGCAACGCGCGCTGCGGATCTTCGATCCAGTCGGCCATGTTATCGGGCGAATTCTGGATGTAGCCGGCAATGTAGGTCCGTGTGCCGATCCGGTGCAGGGGCGGGCCGACATTTCCGTCGGCACCGGCGATGCCGGGAATGTCGTGACAGCTGCCGCATTGGTATTGCTTGACGAGGTCGGCGCCACGGCGTGTGTCGCCGACGAAATTATCGGGGCCGGCAGCCTTGCCGTTGTCGCAAGCGACCGCCGGCAGAGCCAGCAGGGCGGCGATGAGCGATCGTGTCGTCGGACCCAGCATCGGCTGCTCCGCTTCTCCATCAGGGCTTTTGGCCGAACTTGAAGGACTTGGTGGCGGACCACGGATCAGTCGTCGAAACCTGCTCGCTGGGAACTTGCTCCACGTCAGGCGAAAGCGGACTGGCCGAGAAGGTACGGCCCCATTGCCTGTTCGGCTCATTGCTGATCTTGCCGATATAAGTGACGAGGTCCCAGATCACGCTGTCGGGCAGCACGCCGCCCCACGCCGGCATTCCATTGGGCCGCCCCTGATGGATCGACAGATAGATGTTCTCGGGTTGCGATCCATAGATGAAGCTGTTGTTGCTCAGCGCCGGCCCCATGCCGCCGCCGCCGTTCGGCGCATGGCAGCCGACGCAATTGAAGTTGACGTAATAGGTCATCCCGCGCTGCGCCGCATTGGGATCGCCCTGCACCGGATTCTTGATCTGGGGCGGATCGGGCTGTGCGCCCGGGAAGAGGGTGGTCACCGGAACTTGCATGAACACGCCGGGCCGGCCGCTGCCGACGCTGCCGCCGAAATTCGGCCGAGGCGCCAGCGTCGGCATCTGCGCCTCCTGCGACTGCGGCAGAGTTTGCTGGGCAAGCAATGCGCCGTTGGGTGCGGCCGCCAGCAGCAACGTTACGGCACTGGCGCGTAGCATTGGACCGGACATCACGGATGCCCTCCTGATGCCGTCACGGCCATGTCGACCAGAGGCACGCCGTAACTCCGCAACAGTGCGGCAATATCGGACCGATGCGCGTCGATGAACGCATTCAGCTGGTCGCGCAGAGCGTGATCGCCTTTGCGGACGCCCATCGAGATAGCGAACTGGAACTGTTGAGGCGCGAAGCGCTCACTGTCCTTGATGGGGGTCACTGTCAGCGGCACCTTGGCATGCGTGGCGAAATAGCCGGCTAGCGGCCCCCAGGCTGCGGCTATGTCGATCTCGCCATGTTCGACGGCCTCGATCAGGCGCGCCGGAGGATCAGCCCGGCGATAGTCGCCATAGATCGAATAGCCGCGGACATTGTCGACGATCCCGAGCTGGCCAAGCGCCTGCGCAGGAGGCGGGTTGTTGCCGTCATCGCCGACGAGATGGACGCCGATGGTCAGGCGATGGAGGCGCGGATCGAGTAAGGAGAAGAGATCGAGATGCTGGTCCTGACGGCTCACGAAAACATAGGTGGAGCGATAGTAGGACTTCGTGGTCTCCACGAACTCGTATTCGGAGGGCACGCCCATCACCACGTCGCATTTTTCTGCCTTCAGCGTGTTGCGGATGAAGCCGCGACGCTGCGCCCACCAGGTGTAGGACAGGGATCGCTCGAGACCCTTGGCCACCATCGTCGCGAGCTTGTTCTCGAAGCCGGTCTCGGCGCTGTTGGAAAACGGCAGATTGTTCGGATCGGCGCAGACACGCAGCTCGCCGTTCGCCGCGGCGGATACGGAGGACGTGATCCCGATCAGGCCGGAAATCGCAACAGCGGCACAATCACTGCGCAGGCGCATGGCTGGCACTCCCGAGCTTGAACACCAAGAGCTCGCTGCCGCCGGCGGTGTAGAACGGCAGGTCCTGCATCGCACCGGTGAAGCCGAGCGTGCCATTACGCACGCGCTGATCGACCTCGGCATTCGCCACCGCACCGGGCCAGCCGCCGACGCCCGAGAGGATTGCGATGTATTGCTGCCCGTCCGAGCCCCGATAGGAGACCGGTTGGCCGATGAAGCCGGAGCCGGCGCGAAACTGCCAGAGCAATTTGCCGTTCCTGGCGTCCACCGCCTTGAACAGACGATCCATGGTTCCGTAGAACGCGACGTCGCCCGCAGTCACCAGCGCGCCGCTCCAGACCGGCAGCTTCTCGTGAATCTCCCAAACTTTCTTGCGGGCAACCGGATCCCACGCCATGAACTCGCCGCGATGCCCGCCCGGACCGGCATACATGTCGACGTCGGCGCCGACATAGGGCGTGCCGGCGATGTAGCCGACCTGCGATGCCTTGAAATCCATGCAGAGATGCTGATGCGGGACGTACAGCAGCTTGGTACGGGGTGACCAGGCGGACGGCTGCCAATCCTTGGCGCCCGGCGCGGTCGGACAGATGTTCTCGACGGTCTTGCCGACCAGCGGCGTCTTCTCCTCGTTAGGAATGATCTTGCCGGACTTGAGGTCGACGCCCTTATAGGCGTTCACGAAGTCATAGGCGTCCGCCGAGATCACTTCACCGGTGGCGCGATCCATGACGTACATGTAGCCGTTGCGGCCGGGGTGAATCAGAACCTTGCGCGGCTGACCATTCAGCTCGAGGTCGACCAGCACATTCTCGTTGATCTCGTCATGGTCGAACAGGTCGTGCGGGTTGACCTGATACGCCCACATCGCATGCCCGTTGTCGGGATTGCGGGCGAAGATCGTCGCACTCCAGAGATTGTCGCCACTGCGCTGGTTCGCGTTCCACGGGCTGGGATTGGCGGTGCCGTAATAGATCAGATTGAGCTCGGCATCGTAGGAGATCCATCCCCACGCGGTGCCGCCACCGACCTGCCATCGGTCGGCTGGCCAGCTCTTGACGCCGAGATCCTTGCCCTTGAGGTTGTCGTAGAACGGCTTGAAATCGTCGCCGATCAAGACGTCCTTGTCGGGCCCCGTCGCATAGGCGCGCCATGCGATGGCTCCCGTGTTTTCGTCCACGGCAGTGAGCCAGCCGCGCACGCCGAGCTCGCCGCCGCTGTTGCCGATGAGAACCTTGCCTTTCACGACGACAGGCGCCATCGTGATGGTCTCGCCCTTGTTGATCTCGCCGAGCTTCGTGTGCCAGAGCTCCTTGCCTGTCTTGGCGTCGAGCGCGACCGAGTGATTGTCGAGCGTGTTGAGAAAGATCTTACCGTTGTTGAAGGCGAGCCCGCGATTGACGACGTCGCAGCATGCAACACCCGCCGCGGCAGGCTCGGGCTTCGGAGCATATGACCATTTCAGCTCGCCCGTGGTGGCATCGATCGCGAACACGCGGTTCGGATAGGGGCCGGCATAGGGGCCGACCACATACATGGTTCCGTCGATCACGAGGGGCGCTGCCTCCTGACCGCGGTCGGCTCCGACCGAGAACGTCCAGGCGAGCTGCAGGCGCGATGCGTTATCGGTGTTGATCTGATCGAGCTCGCTGTAACGGGTGTTGGCGTAGTCGCGCGCAGCCATCGGCCACTGAGCGGGATCCTTCATGCGGCTGGCGAGATCAGTCTGCGCCATCACCGGCGAGAGCAATGCACAGCAAGCGCAGAGCGCACTCAGCGTTCTCCCCAGCAACCGCCTGAGGCCAAGCATTAACATAGGTGAAGATCTCCACGGCATTGACGAGGCCGCGCCGCGTTGCAGGCCGGTTTGCGAACGTACAAACCTTGCGCTCTCGCTTGGTTCCAAAGCTCTGCCGAGGCGCAGAGGCCTATCTCACAACATTTCCTGAAACGCCGGCACCAAGATCGACGGCGATCTGGTCCTCCCGACCGTTGCACTTGGGATGGCCGAAGCCCGACGGGCTTTTGCCGTCCGGTCCAATGTCGTAGATGATCGCGTCCTTCATGTTCGGGCTGACCCCGGCGGGTACGTGATCGAGACCGAGGAAATGGCGTACGCGCCAGGCAACGTTGTGATCGGCGCAGGAGCTATCACCGCTGACACCGAGCGCGCCGGCAATGCCGTTTCGATCGTAGAGCGCGAGCCCTCCGCCGAAGACGATCACGCCGCCCACGGGCTTGCCGACCATCGGATCATGCGCCGTTCCAAATTCATCAGGCGTGCCTGCATAGATCACCTCGGGGGAAGGTGGATTGCTCAGCGTCGCGCCGAACAGAATGCCGCCGGGTTGGGCGCCTGCATATAGATTGGCGGTGGCTATCGCCTTGTCCTTCAGGCTGAACGCATTCGCGGTGTTGGCCTTCTCGGCCGCAATCGCGCGGCTGCCGAGCCACTGGTCGTCGACCTTGCTGCCGCTGTAAGCGACGGCGCAAACAAGGCCCTGCCGATTCACGACCGCGGCCCACTCGTTGTTGTCCAGACCGCCGTTGCTGGGGCCACCGCCGGGCTTGACGCTTTTCTTGAGGATGTCGGCCAGCTGGTCGTGGTCGACCGGACAAGACAGTCCCGGACGCGGCTGATCTTGCGCGATCGCGCCTTGCAGCACGGCCATGACCGCCGTGAGAATGGCACTCGCCAGGACGGCTTGTTTGCCCATATGGCCTCCACGGAATTGCCCATGTCAGAGGCGAACGTTGCATCAAACCTGCGGTTCCTATGCCTTCCCAAACTTGCGGGATCATCAACCGACGTGCTGAACCGCCGGCGTGTGGGGGCGCGCATCCATCGTGGTCAGCCACCGATAAGCGAAGAACAAGGCTGCGCCGGTGTAGAGCATGCCCATCGGCACCCACATCAGGATGCCCGCGAGCTGCTGATCTTCCAGCGGCGACAGACTGAATTCGCCGGCGAGCGCGCCCTGTCCTGAAATCCACAAGCGTGTCGATAGAGTCAACAACGCGCCGAGCACACCGGAATGCAGGATGGTGATGAACAGGCAGACGATCGCGATGCCGTCGCGAAGCCGTACGCTGCGGCCCACGCCGCGGCCATGAAAAAGGACCCACCAGAACAACAATGCGGTGGCAAAGAAGCTGATGTGCTGGAAGCGATGGATGGCGGTGTTCTCAAGGGCCCATGCATAGAGCGGCGGCGCATGCCAGGCCCAAAGCGCCAGGCCGTGCAGGGCTGTCGCGCTGACCGGATGGCTGACCAACGCCCATGGCTTGGCTACCATCGGCCGATTCAAGAAGCGGCCTGCACCAGGACGAACCGAGGAGGGCAGGCTCCACATCAGCGGTCCGTTGATCCTGGCGAACGCCATCAGTGGCGCCCCTACGACCATGAGCAGTTCGTGCTCGATCATATGGGCTGTGAACAATCGCTCGCCGAGCCAATGAAGCGGTGAGGTCAGGGTGAGCGCGACGATCAGCCATCCTGTCCAGAATGCCGCCACCTGGCGAAAGCTGACGCCGCGACCGCCGCCGGCGTGATGCCAAAGCCGCTGCGTGCCGATGTAGAAGCCAAGACCGACGAGATAAAGCGGTGCCAGAAGCCAGGGATCGAAGCTCCAGAGCGACCCAGGATCGACGTCGGAGATGCCATGCGCAGCGGCCGGCTGTGCTAGCAAGCCAACCAACAACGCCAGCAGACTTAGCGCAGGCATGGGCTGATCATCAACGATGCCGCAAGCTGGTTTGCGATCACCAGGGCAAACAGCACGCCGGTGCCGACGCCGAGCCAGGCCATGAAAGTCCGGGGACCACCGCCTTGTACATCGATCCATTCCGCCCGCGCGCCGCGGCGGACTGCCCGCGCCGATATCGCTGTCCCCGCGAGGGCCACGACGGCCAAAATGGCGCTCATGATCGTGCCGGTCAGCTTCGTTGTCTCGCATGAGAAATGCGCGAGCGCATAGATGCCCTGCAGGTTGATGCCCCAGGCCAGCGGCCCGAGCGCGACGCCGGCCCAATAGAGCAATCTGTTGTGTCCCTCGGTGGCGGTCATAGGCGCGGCACCCAGTCGAGGAGAACGTAGAGCGGCAGCCAGGCGAGCACGACAAAGTTCCAGTAGAACACGTTGTCGGTGACGTCGCTGAACCGGCGCGGCTTGGCGTGGCGGGTGAACATCAGCACCGCCAGGACGATCGTGTCGCCAAGATCGGTGACGAGATGGGTCGTGTGCAGTCCGAGTATCAGCCAGACGATGGATCCGTAGGCTGAATTGTCCCAGCGGGTGTTGAGATGAGCGAACTCGAAACCGCGCAGGACGAGCAGGACGATCCCGATCAGCGACATCACGATCAGGCCTGTACGCACCTTCGCAAGGTCCTGCCGGTGCGCAGCGCGATTGGTCATTTCGTTGGGGATGATGCTCAAGACATAGACGATGGTCGCGGCCGTGCCGGGCCAGAGATCGGGCGGCGCAGCGCCGATCGGCCAGGTGGGATTGACCGCATAGAGATACAGATAGGCGCCGATCGCGACGGAGAACCCCATGCCTTCCAGCGCCATGAAGCCGATGGCGCCCCACCACGGACCGCTTTGCGGGCCGTAGCCATAGGTCGGCAAGTCGCCGACGTTGCGGACGATGGTCTGTCTCACTCCTCGTCCTCCCTGGTCTTGGCTGGCCAGAACCAGCCGATCAAGGCGATGGCCATCGGTGGCGTCCCCCAGAGCACAGCCCAAGGCGTGAAGATCGAGCCGATGAAGAAGATTGCCGTCGCGATGGCCGTCAGCAGTGGCCAGATGCTGGGCGCGGGAGACGCTTCGCGGACCTGTGGCTCGGCTTCCGCGAGCGATGTCAAAAGCACTTCGCGGCGCTCCACGCTGAGACCGGCGACGACGGGCAGGCTTTCATTGTCGAACCACAGGGGATCGCGATGCTTGACGATGGGAATGCGATCAAAGTTTTGCGGTGGCGGCGGAGATGGAGTCGCCCATTCCAGCGTTGAAGCATCCCAGGGATTGTCACCTGCGAGCGCGCCACTCCGCAAGCTATGGATCACGTTGACCAGCAGCAGCGCGAAGCTGAGCGCGAAGATGACGGAGCCACCGCTCGAGAGCAGGTTGAGATGCGCCCAATCCATGTCGGCCGTGTAAGTGTAGATCCGGCGCGGCATTCCGATCAGTCCAAGGATGTGCATCGGGAAGAACGCGACATTGAAGCCGATGAAGGCCAGCCAGAAATTCCAGCGACCGAGGCTTTCGCTGAGCATCCTGCCGGTGATCTTCGGAAACCAGTAATAGACGGCACCAATGAGCGGGAAGACGGCACCGCCGATCAGGACGTAGTGAAAGTGCGCAACGACGAAATAAGTGTCGTGCACCTGGGTGTCGATCGGAACCGAGGCGACCATGACGCCGGACAGGCCGCCGAGCACGAAGATCACAATGAAACCGATCACGAACAGGAGCGGCGTGCGGTAGACGGGACGGCCATCCCAGAGTGTCGCCAGCCAGCAGAAGATCTGGAGCCCACTCGGTACTGCGATCAGCATGCTAGAGGCCGTGAACAGGCCGGCGCCGAGCTGGGGCAGGCCGGTCACGAACATGTGGTGGACCCAGAGCCCGAACGACAAGAAGCCGGTCGCGATCAGCGAGAGAATGACGATTGGGTAACCGACCACGGGCCGGCGCGCGAAGGTCGCCAGAATCGCCGACACCATGCCCGTGCCGGGAATGAAAATAATATAGACCTCGGGATGGCCGAAGAACCAGAACAGATGCTGCCAGAGCAGGGGATGCCCACCAGAGGACGAGTCGTAGAAGCGCGTGTTGACGAGGCGATCCAGGATCAGCGATGTCGAGGCCACCATGATCGAGGGCATCGCGAACATCACCAGGAAGGCGGTGACCAGCATCGCCCAGACGAACAGGGGAATGCGATCGAGCGTCATGCCGGGCGCGCGCTGCTTGAACACGGTCACAATGATCTCCACGGCAACGGCAAGCGCCGCGACCTCGGTAAAGGTGATCATCTGCGCCCAGACGTCCGGGCGTTTCGTCGGCGTGTACTGCAACGAGGACAGCGGAACATAAGCAAACCAGCCGACATCCGGGCCGACATTGAGCGCGAAGGAAATCCAGAGGAAGCAGCCTCCGAACAGGAATATCCAGTAGCTGAACGCATTCAGGCGCGGGAAGGCGATATTTCGCGTTCCGACCATCAGCGGCACCAGGTAGACGGCGAATGCCTCCATCACCGGCACGGCAAACAGGAACATCATGGTCGAGCCATGCATCGTGAAGATCTGGTTGTACTTGTCCGCAGACAGGAACGTCTTCTCGGGGCCGGCGAGTTGAACGCGCATGAGGATTGCGAGAATCCCACCGAGCAGCAGGAACACGAACGCCGTGACGATGTAGCGCCGGCCCACGACCTTATGGTCTACTGACATCAGCGCGCCGAAAAAGCCGGATGGCGTGCGCCAGATATTCTCGAGCCGCGTCGAAAGCTGGAGGCCGCTCAGCCCATCATCCCGCAACTCGCGCCGTTCAGCTATCTGGGTCATTTGAGCTGCTCCAGATAGTGAATGATCGCGATGAGCTCGTCCGATTGCATGGGCATCTTCGGCATGGTGTTGCCGGGCTTGATGTGCTGAGGATCGGCGATCCAGGCCCCAAGCGTCGCCGTCGTCATCGGCAGCGTTCCGGCGGCGATCGTCGTTCGGCTGGCGACATGCGTCAGATCCGGTCCCAATTGTCCACCGGCGAGCGTGCCTCGAACGGTGTGGCAGAGCGCGCAGCCCCGCGCGCGAAACAGCTGCTCGCCCTGTTTGCCGAGTGGCTCGGTCGGGCTCTTCGCACTCTCGTTCTCCTTGTCGCGCCAGCGGCCATACTCGTCCGGCGGCAGTGCGAGTACGGCAAAGGCCATATGGGCGTGCTGAAGTCCGCAGAATTCGGCACACTGGCCGCGATAGACGCCGGGAGTCTTCGCGGTGAATTGCAATTCGTTCTTCTGCCCAGTGATCAGGTCCATCTTCCCGGTTAGGCTCGGGATCCAGAAGCTGTGGATCACGTCGGCCGACTCCAACTCGACCTTCACTGGCTGGCCGATCGGAATGCGGATCTCGTTCGCTGTCACGAAGCTCTTGTTGGGACTGTCGTCTTCGTAGCGGACCTCCCACCACCATTGATGGCCGATGATCTTGAGCGTGAGCGCGTTCTCGTCCTTGGCGAAGACGGTGCGCTGACCGGCATAGCTGACGATCGAAAGCCCGAGCACGATGACCAGGGTCGCGACCCCCAACACGAAGACGACACGGCCACTGGTCCGCTCAAAGGACTGGTGCAGCGCGAGCGGTTGACCGGCCGCGCGCTTTCGGCGCAGCATGCCCACGCAAAGCACGATCACGACGGCGATCCAGACGACGGCCGCAACAATCAGGAAGATGAAGAAGGTCCGGAGGATCTGGTCGGACTGAAGTCCCTGCGGGTCGAGCACGGACTGGCGGCCCGCACAAGCGGCCAGCGGCAAGGTCGCAAATGGCACCAGAGCCGTTCGCATCCGGACATTCATCGATTTCGCCGTGCTCCCCTGTGGAAGGCGAACCGGTCAATCGTATGAAGGTTCCTATCCGCGCGAAGTCGCGGTTTTACAGGCGCATCAGAACGGCCATCCTCTGGCCGCGATGAAAATGGCCGCATCGGCGACCGCCATCAGCAGCAGGACGATCAAGACGGCTATCATCGCTCCTGGCTGGGTGATCGCGCGAAGGTCTTCAAGCATCGGCTTTGTGTTTCGACCATTTTGCTTCGAATTGATGGACCGGACCGATCGGAGCAAGGCTGCCGTGACCGAGACGTCTTTCCAAATGTCCGATCTATGTGCTCCGCTTGCACGTGCCGGCAATGCCAGCGGGCTGCCGTGGTTCCTAAGTCGCGGATACACGAAGTCGATCGCGAGACTAGGACAGCCAGGACGATCGTCAGGTCGTTGCGCGGGAAAGCGAGAAGGAGCGCGCCGACCAACGGGCTTCACGCCCAGTGAGATTTGGGCGCCTTAGAGACGTACCCCGGTCGTCGCAAACGCGTGAGCGACGGGCTCCTGAACCCGATTCAAGAGTACCATTCCCGCAACCGCGATCACCAGCGACGCGACGCAGCCAAGAAGAAACGCTTTCATCCGCAGCCTCCCGCACCAAACATCAAGCTGTTTATACGATACGGCTGGCCGCGAGCCAACGCGTTGATTGCATCAGGGCACAAGCGGTTCTACGGGCTCTTGAAGATGGGGTCGGCGGAGAACGCGGTGCCGATCAGGCCAAGAGACTGAAGGGCGGCCTGGTTCAGGTCGATTGCCAGGATCGCCAAAAGGAGCGCGAGCACGACGGCAACGACAATCAGGAAGGGCGAGGCGCGCCGCGTCTCGGGCTCTTCCGAGCTATCGAGCGGACGCAACGCGCGCAGTCGCGCCAGCATCTGCAGAAATGGCCGCGCTCGCCCCTGCACGCCGTCATCCTTGACCACCAGACTAGCCCGAGCGTAGTGCCCGGACCCCCGCCGTTCAAGCGGGATGCAAGGTCAGTCTGTCGCGGCGCACATGCCGGAACGTAGAACGGGGGCAACTCGTTTGGTACGTGCACCGGAGGATCTGACGTGAAACTGCTGATGACGATTTTGTGCTTTGCAGCACTTGGCCTCTTCGAGAGTGCCTCCGCCCAGACCGCGCAACCCAACTCGTCTGCCGCGCAGACACCTCCGGAGGAGAAGGGCCAACCCCAGCCACAAGGCTGGACGGGTCCGATCAACACGGGCTCGGGCGGCGCGCCCCCCGAAAGTCCTCAGGGTCAGAGTCCGCCGGGAATGCAGCCCGCGCCCGAGGGATCATCCAAGGTCACGACGGCACCGGCGAAGTAGATCGGTAATTTATCTCCGCCGACTGTTCTGGCATTCTCGAGGGCGTGAACGTGACCAGGGCCGGTGAGGGGCGATGAGGTTACCTTTCTGCGCACTTGCCGCGGCCCTGTGGGTCATCGTCACAGTGTCAGCCGTGCGCGCCGACATGGTGGGACATGGCGGCCCCATACGGGCGCTTGCCGTTTCGCCCGATGGAAACCGCCTCCTGTCCGGCAGCTTCGATACGGCCGCCATTCGCTGGTCGCTGGAGACGGATACCGCGGAGCAAGTGCTGCGGTACCATGCCGATGCCGTCAACGCGGTCGTCTTCCTGAAGGATGGCCGCATGGTGACGGCCGGTGCCGACGCACGGATTGCGGTGTGGACCGCGGGCCGGCAGCAGCCGGAGCGTTTGCTCGAGGGACACCTCGCTCCCATCGTCGCGCTCGCAGTCTCTCCCGACGGGGCATTTCTCGCATCGGCTTCATGGGATCGGACAGTGCGGCTGTGGTCGCTATCGGACGGTGCCTCGCGCGTGCTGGAAGGGCATACGCAGAACGTCAACGGCGTCGCGTTCACGCCGGACGGCCAGTCGCTGGTCAGCGTCGGCTATGATCTGACGTTGCGCATCTGGCGCCTGCCGGACGGCCAGCCCGAAATCATGACCTTGCCGGCGCCGCTCAATGTCGTGAGCGTGGCGCCGGATGGTGAAATCGTCGTGGGTGCGGTCGATGGCATGCTGCGCATGCTGACCGCAGACGGCAAGGTCAGCGGCGAGGTTGCTGCTGGCCCGACACCGGTGGTCGCCATTGCGATCTCGGCGGACGGCGCGTTGATCGCGGCGGCCGGCATCGGCGGCACGGTGGCCATCGTCGACCGCAAGTCCCGCAGCTTGCTCCGCACGTTTATCGGCCCGGGGCTGCCGGTCTGGTCGGTCGCTTTCCTTTCGGATCGCGAGACGCTGATCACGGGCGGTGCGGACGGCAAGATCCGTCGCTGGAATGCGCGAACGGGCGATCCGATCAGCTCTGTTCTATCCGGCAAGTCGGCTGATCCGCTGGCGGTCTATGCCGGCGACCACGGTGCAGAAGTGTTTCGCGCCTGCGTTGCCTGTCACACGCTGTCGGACAAGGAGGTTCAGCGCGCGGGCCCGACGCTTGCGGGACTGTATGGCCGCAAGATCGCATCGCTCCCAGGCTATCGCTTTTCCGAGGCGCTGAAGACCATGGACATCGTCTGGACGCCCGAGACCGTCGCAAAATTGTTCGAAGTCGGACCGAACAGCTACACGCCCGGGACGAAGATGCCGGAGCAGCGCATCGGTTCAGCCGAGGACCGCCGCGCATTGACCGACTTCCTTGGCCGCGCGACGTCGCGATAGCCGCCTCTCAAATCGAGTCCCAATTGTCCATCGGAAGATCCCTCATCTCCGGATGCTGCTTGAGGATCTGAATGACGTCGATGGTGGGATGCTCCTTCAGCGCGTCCGCAACGCAGCGGTTGACGTATTTCCGGCGTGACAGCCACGCGATTTTCTGGCCCTTGGCTTCGGCCTTGCAGGCGACGATCGCCTGCTTCACGGCAACCTTCTGCGCCTTGGTGAGGGGAGGAGCGGCGGCTTCGGCCGATCCGCCGGCGACAGCAACCGAAATCATGCACGTCGACAGAGCTGCGATGAAACGAGACATGGTGATGATGCTTCCTTGGTTTCCGACCCTGCGAAATTACCCGTTGTTGTCCTTGACCTCGCGCTGGCGCAAATAGTCGTCCGTGGTGCGCGGCGGCGTTCGTTCGGGAACGCCTTTGAACGGATCGAATTGCTGTTCGCTCATGACGATGACGCGGCAGTCCGCACACATCCTGAGTGCCGCGACCCGCTTGTCGCCGGCTGGATACATCCAGTGCCGGCCTTCGAGCTTGGCCGCGATGCGGTCGATCGTGCTCTTGACGCCGAAGGCCGTGCCGCAGCGGACGCAGAGTGCGGGCTCCTCCTCCTTGATGGTCACGGCGGACGCGCGGGTCGCGCGGAAGTCGATTTGCGGCTTGAGGCTGATGACTTTCTCCGGACAGGTGCTCTGGCACAGGCCACATTGCACGCAAGCATCCTCGATGAATTTCAGCACGGGGCGGTCGGGATCGTCACGCAGCGCGCCGGTTGGGCAGGCCGAGACGCAGGCGAGGCACAGCGTGCAGCCGTCCGTATCGACCGTGATCGCACCGATCGGCGCGCCCGGCGGCAACGCGATCACGTCGACCGGAGTCGGTGCCAGCCGGTGCAGCTCGCTCAATCCAAATCGCAAAAGGTCGCGCCGCGTGCCGACGGTCCTGAAGGTCGCCGGCGTTGCGACGGCGGCAAGCGTGCCGATGGCCGTCAGATGCGCGCCGAGCGCATCGGGATCGTCCGTTTCGATGGTGGCGAGACGGCGGCCGGCAAATCCGAGACCGCCAAGGATTGCCTCGGCCATGCCGATGGTCTGCGATAGCCCGGTCAGATCGTGGCGCGGCTTTGCCCGCAGCAGGAACCGCACCGCCGAGACGCCATAGGCAAAGGCGCCGACGATCGCCTCCAGTCCGAGCTGCGTGAGCTCGTTGACGGCAAAGGGAAGCACGTTCGCGGGCAGGCCGTCGCCATGTCGCGCCAGGGCGTCGATCAACGGCGTGCCGTGCGGGCTGTCATGAAAGAGCAGCACTGCATCCGCGCCACCGGCCGCGTGGTAGGCGAGCAGCATGGCTCGAATTCGATGCAGCTGCGTATCGGCGGGCGGCAGCGTGTAGGACGCCGCGCCGGTCGGGCAGGCGGCGACGCATTGGCCGCAGCCCGCGCAGATGTTCGGATCAATTGCGACATGATCTCCGGCGGGCGTGATGGCCCCGGTCGGGCAGAGATCGAGGCAGCGATGGCACCCCGTCCGCTTCGAGCGCGAATGGGCGCAGAGACTCGGCGTAACGTCGACATATTTCGGCTTGTCGAAGCTGCCGACGAGGTCACGCGCGCTCAGCACGGCACGCAGCACCGCCGCGGGATTGTTCGGATCCGCGCGCAGATAGCCGTCGCGCAGCTCGTGGGCGGGAAACAATGGCATCCCGCCCGAAAGATCGAGCACGATGTCACAGCGCGAGGTGACCCCGCTTCGCGGCGCGTCCAGCACGAAGCGATCGCGCGAGGAGGGGCGGGGACGCGCATAATCGTCGATCGCAAGCTCGAAGGCACCGAAATGCCCTTTGGCAGAGCGGATCGTGCCCTGCACGATCGGGAAGACCGTAGCAGCGGGCGCGATCGTCTCGCCGAGCTGCTTCAGCATCACGGTGACGTCGAGGTGATCGGCAAGCAGGCGGCCGGCCTCGATCGCGGCCTCATCGCGCCCGTAGATCAGGACCACGCCCTCGCTCGACAAGGTGACGAGTGGATAGTCCGGCGCCGGGATGGAGGCGGATGCGAGCAGGGCAGCCATTTTTGCACCGGCCCGGGCGCCGTCGCTCGACCATCCCGCCGTTTCGCGGATGTTGACGAAGCTGATCGGATCAGGGCGTTCGCCGGCCTCCTCGGAGAACTGCGTCGCCTGTTGCGTGCAGGCGACCGTAAGCGCTGCGTCTGTCGCAGCGAACTTGCGGAAGTGATCGAGCTCGGTACCGCAGAGATGGCGGAAACCTCTGATCTCGCCGTTGGAACAACCGCGCTTGATCGTGGCCATGTCGAGCCGCATCGTGTCTTCGCACGAGCAGATCAGGACGGTCTTCGATGGCTGCTCCAGGTTCAACCCTCCGCCATTTGGACGACGACGACGGACTCGCGCCGGCCCTTCGCCTCGTATAGACATTATCCATCGGGAAGAAAAGGAAAGCGGAGGACGGCCTGCCGTCGACCCCTATCAGCCAAGTGTCCCTGGCGGAACCGATCCACCTGCCGCCGCCGTTCACATTGGTGCGGCTACGCGAGGGTGGTGACGCTTTTGTTCATGCATGCCGCATTGCACCGGAGAGCGGCGCCGGCACGCTGGTCTATGTCGGCCGCTTTGACCTCGCGGAGTTCGCGGTGGTGCTCGAGCCGACCGAGCCGTTACGCAGCGCGCGGCGCGCATTCTACGCCGGCATGGTCGCGCTCACCGATGCCCTGCGCGCCTACGCGCCGCCGAGCAAGCCCATCACGATCGGCTGGCCGGACGCCGTCAGGATCGACGGAGGCTTGATTGGCGGCGGCCGCCTGGGATGGCCTCTCGCCGCCAATGAGGAGGAGGTGCCGCCATGGCTGGTCTTCGGCGCGATGATCCGGACGGTGGCCATGACTGACGACGAGCCGGGTGTCCATCCGCTTGCCTCGGCGCTCGACCAGGAGGGCTTCGGCGAGGCCGGCGCGGCGCAGATCACCGAGAGCTTTGCCCGGCACCTGATGCTGGCCTTCGACGGTTGGCGGGCGGACGGCTTTGACGGCGTTGCGCGTGAATACCTCTCCCGGATGCCGCGCGAACGGCAGTCCGTCCAGCGCATCGACGATGACGGCGATCTCCTCACGCGCCGGATTGGCGCGGGCGCGATCGAACGTCGCGACCTCATGCAGGCGCTTGCGACGCCGTCCTGGCTCGATCCGGCACTCGGGGGACCACGGCTGTGAAGCTCCTGCGGACCATCGCGCTCGATCCCTCCGACACATTCGTATTTGACGTGGCGGCAGAGCCGGGCGAGTGGGCCGTCTCCGGTGCCTTCCGCTTCTGGGACTGCGACGCGGCGTCGCTCGAGGGCAAGGCGCGCGCGGCGTTTCGCGGCGGTTTCCTCGGGGTGCAATCCTGGGGCTGGTCGACGCTGGCGCAGATCGTTCCGGCGACTGCGGACGACTACCATGGCTTGGTCGATCTCCTGGCAAAGCAACTCGTCGATCGCTTCGGTGCGCCGGACGTGGCGACCGCGAGGGCGGCCGCCGAAGAGGAGGTGGCGTTCTCGCAGTCGCTCTGCAGCCACCCGATCAGCTCGCTTGTTGCGGTGCACCGGGCAGTGAGCGACGGCGAGGTCCGCGAGTCGTTCCGCAGGCTGCAACTTCGTGAGGGGCAGGGGCACAGCAAGGCGTTCTCGTTCATGGAAATGGAGGACGACCTCGAGCCTGACGGCAGTCTCAGGCTTGCGGATCTCGGCCGGGGACCGTCAGTCAGATGAACGATTTCTGGATCGCCTGCGGCCATCACCTGCTCGATCGGGACGAGGGCGGTGGACTGCGCGTCACCGACGACTTCCTCAAGGCCTATTTTGCCCGCCCCGAGCTGATGCCGCCGGAGGATGCGTGCCCGGTCGAACGCCGGCTGCACCGCGAACTGCTCGTCGACCCGCGCCAGGCGGTCGGCGCGGACGAGATTGCATCCCTTGCCGATCCCGACGCCCGGGAGAACTGGCAGTTCGTGCTGGCCTTTCGGGATCTATTGTTGCGGCATCCGACGCTCGAAGCCGCCTATCTCGCATCGGTGCGATCGGGCGCGAGTGACCTGCCGCCGCTCTTCGTCAACCAGCTTGTGCACGTCATCCTGCGCAATGCGCTCGATGGCTGTGACGATCCGTTCGTGCTGCGCGCGGCCGAGCTGTTCTTCCGGATCCAGCGGGTCCTGCCGCATGAACAGGCCGTGCTGCTCGGCGACGAGGAAATCGTCGGCGGCCGGACTCCGACGCCGGTGCTGTCCCTGATGTCGATGCTGGGGGCCACCACCGACGCCGTTGTTGATGTGTTGAGCGAAGAGACCGCCGCAGCCTATTGGCAGCGCAGCGACCAGTTCGACATGGCCCTCGATCTCACGGCTGGCGGACGCGGACCGACTGCGCTGGCACAGGTAATGACGCGCTGGATCTCCCATCTCCTTGCCGTCGACGTCATGATCGAACCGCTGCGCGCGCTTCAGGACGAGAAGCTCACTTGGTATGTCGGGCTCGATGCCGACTCCACCCGGCTGGGCGACCGGCTCTGGCACGGCGAGGAACTCGACCAGCGCAGCGCCGATCGGGTGCTCGCACTATTCCGGCTGACCTTTGCGGATGCAAACCGCGCGCTTGACGATGTCAGCGGCGAGCCGGTCTACCTGATCTTGTCGATGACGGCGGACCAGAAGCTCCGGATGAAGCCGCAGAATCTCTTGACCGGGCTGCCGGTGAAGGGGCTGGAGATGGCGACATGAGTCCCGCGGCGCGCCCATTGTTCTCCATTGCCGTCGGTGTCGTGGTCGAGCGGCGCAAGGCAGATTCGCCCTGGGTCGATTTCATCTGGCGCGGGGTTGCCGTGCTGCCGGACGAGCCGGCCACACGCCCCTGGACCGTGCTTCGCGAGCAGGACGGCACGACGCTGTTCTACGCCGGACGTGCGACCGTGGATCTCTATCCGTCCGAGACGGCGCGCTATCGCGACAATCTCGCCTCAGGCAATCCGAGTGTATGGATCGTGCTGTCGCCTTCGGAAGGCGCCTCGCCCTATGCCGTTGCCGCGGTGACTGCCGATCCGGCGGAAGGCGAGGGCTTCACTGAAGCCGCGGACAATCTCGTCGAGGCCGTGCCGATGCCGGAGGTGCTGCGCGAGGCAATTGAAAGCTTCGTCGCCGAGCACCATGTCGAGCGGGAATTCGTCAAGCGCAAGCGGCGCCGTGCCGACCCGGAGGCGCTGGCGCGGCGAGAACACGAGGGCGGACAGGAATGAGTGAGGAGGAGTTCCTTGCCCGTTGGTCCCGCCGCAAGCGCGAGGCGCGAGCGGAGCCGGCGCAGCCTGCTGTGGCTGAGCCCGCGCCGCCGTCCGAGGTCGATGACGACGCGAGCAAGATCGATCTCTCCAGCCTGCCGTCGATCGACGAGATCGATGCTGCGACCGACATCACCGCGTTCCTGCGCAAGGGTATTCCACAGGACTTGGGTCGTGCGGCTCTTCGCCGCGCTTGGGCGGCCGATCCCGCCATTCGCGATTTCGTCGGTCTCGCGGAGAACGCCTGGGACTTCAACGATCCCACTGCGATGCCGGGGTTCGGGCCACTGGATTGTTCCTCCGAGGAACTGGCCGCGCTCGTCGATCGGATTGTCGGCGGCGTACGTGAGGCGGCGCAGTCCCTCGCCGAAGCGTCGATTGAAACAACGGATTCTTCCGCACAATTTCATCAAGCCGATGCTCCCGACCCGACGGATGTCACGGAGCCGCTGGGTGAGACGGAACGCGCGACGATCCCTGTTGCAGTGCAGCCAACGGTGGCGGACACATGGGCGGAGCTTGCCGAACCTGTCAGGCCACGTACCCACGGTGGTGCACTGCCGCGTTAAACAGCAGCCCGGTAAGCCGTAGACCAAAGGCTATAGGCTGCGGCTATGGTCGAGCGATTGACGGCTCGGGGAACCAGGATTACGCTTGCTCTAGTGCTTTGTAACAAATGACAATATTCAGCAGACGGGACTCTTGGATGGGAGGTCCACGTGCGTGATGACGGGCTTGAACGCGCGATCGATGCCGCAGGCGGCATCGCTCAGCTTGCGCGCAAAATAGGCATCAGTCAGCCGTCCGTCTCGACCTGGTCCCGCGTGCCCGCACAACGGGTGGTTGCAGTTGAAGGCGCCACCGGTGTTCCTCGCAACGACCTGCGGCCCGATCTCTACGAACAGGCGATGCCCCCAGATACTGTCGATCCCATCGATGCCGCGCGGGCGCAGGAATATGCCCTGCTGGCGACGTTGCTGTCCGCGCCGCCGTCGAAGCGATTGCTCGACCAGCTTGCAGCCTTGGGCGGTGACGCAACACCGCTCGGACGCGCGCACGCAGCGCTCGCCGATGCCGCCGCGCGCGCGATTCCAACTCAGGTCGAGCGAGAATATTTCGATCTGTTCGTGGGGCTCGGTCGCGGCGAATTGCTGCCCTACGCCTCCTACTACCTCACCGGATTTCTCAACGAACGGCCGCTGTCGCGTCTGCGCGCCGACCTGACGAAGCTCGGCATCGAGCGGATTGCCAACAATTCCGAGCCCGAGGATCACGCCGCGATCCTGTGCGAGATCATGTCGGGCCTTGCCGATGGCTGCCTGGATGCTCCGTCCGAGGCTCAGCGCGCCTTCTTCGACAAGCACCTGTCGCCCTGGATGGGGCGGCTCTTCGCAGACATGGAGGGCGCCGGCAATGCGCGTTTCTATCGCGCGGTCGGAGCGCTCGGACGGACGTTCATCGAGATCGAGACGGAAGCATTCACATTCGCCAATTGATCGACGCGCGTCGGTCCTGGGAGAAATGCGATGAGTGACGAGACGAAAGCAAAGGTCGGACGCCGCGACTTCCTTCGCCAGGTCGGCATCGGCACGGTCGGCGCCGGCGCGACGCTTGCGACTCCGTTGGTCGGGTCGGCGCAGGCGGACAGTGAAAACAACGATGAGAAGCGCAAGGCGCGTTACAAGGAATCCGATCACGTGAAGACGTTCTACCGCGTCAATCGTTATCCGGCCTGAGAGGGAGGCTGCCGTGCTTATCAAGCGAACACATCAGCGTTCCGATCGCCGCGGCTCCGTTGCCGAGTCCCTTGCGGGCCAGGGCGGAGGACTTGATCGCCGTACGTTCCTGCGCAGGTCGGGCCTTGCCGGCGGCGCTCTTGCCGCACTGGGGACCTTGCCGGTCGGCAGTGTGCGCAAGGCTGAAGCGGCCGCAGCCGGCCCGCTCGCCGCCGGCGCCGTCGTCAAGAAAAGCATCTGCACGCACTGCGCGGTGGGCTGCACAGTCACGGCGGAAGTGCTCAACGGAGTCTGGGTCGGGCAAGAGCCGAGCTGGGATTCGCCGATCAACCGCGGCTCGCATTGCGCCAAGGGCGCCTCGGTGCGCGAGCTCGTGCACAGCGATCGCCGTCTGCGCTATCCGATGAAGCTCGTGAACGGGCAATGGACGCGCGTGTCGTGGGATACGGCGGTGAACGAGATCGGCGACAAGCTGCTCCAGGTGCGCGAGAAGTCGGGCAGCGATTCCGTCTACTGGCTCGGCTCGGCCAAGATGACGAACGAAGGCTCCTACCTGTTCCGCAAGCTCGGTGCGTTCTGGGGCACCAACAACACCGACCATCAGGCCCGTATCTGCCACTCCACCACCGTCACCGGCGTCGCCAACACCTGGGGCTATGGCGCGATGACGAACAGCATCAACGACATGCGCAACTCCAAGACGATGCTGTTCATCGGCAGCAACGCGGCGGAAGCGCATCCCGTCAGCATGCAGCACCTGCTCGAAGGCAAAGAGCTCAACAAGGCGAATTTCATCGTCTTCGATCCGCGCCTGACCCGCACCGCGGCGCACGCCACCGAATATGTCCGCATCCGCCCCGGCACCGACATTCCCGTGCTCTACGGAATGATGTGGCACATCCTGAAGAACGGCTGGGAAGACAAGGAGTTCATCGCGCAACGCGTCTACGGCTTCGACGACCTGCGCAAGGAAGTCGAGAAATGGAATCCGCAGGAGGTCGAACGCGTTACCGGCGTGCCGGCAGCCCAGCTCGAGCGCGTCGCCAAGATGTTTGCGACGGTCAAGCCCGCGACCATCATCTGGTGCATGGGCCAGACTCAGCACACGGTCGGCACCGCCAATGTGCGGGCGAGCTGCATCGCCCTGTTGATGACCGGCAATGTCGGCAAGGCCGGCGCCGGCGCCAACATCTTGCGCGGCCATGACAACGTGCAGGGTGCGACCGACGTCGGTCTCGATATCGTGACTCTGCCGTTCTACTACGGCCTTGCGGAGGGCGCTTGGAAGCACTGGTCACGCGTGTGGGAGGTCGACTACGAATATCTGGTCTCCCGCTTCGACGAGAAGAAGCAGATGGAGACCCCAGGCATCCCGCTGACACGCTGGTTCGATGCCGCGCTGTTGCCGAAGGCGGATGTCGCTCAGAAGGACAACGTCAAGGCCGTCTTCGTCCAAGGCCACGCCAGCAACAGCATCACCCGCATTCCGGAGTCGATGAAGGGTCTGAAAGCGCTGGATCTCTTGGTGATCGCGGATCCGCACCCGACGACCTGGGCGTCTCTGGCCGTGGAGGCGGGACGCAAGGACGGAGTTTATATCCTGCCCGTGGCAACGCAGTTCGAATGCGCGGGATCGCGCGTCGCCTCCAATCGGTCGATGCAGTGGGGCGAGCAGATCGTCAAGCCGATCTTCGAGTCCAAGGATGATCTCGAGATCATCTATCTAATGGCGAAGAAGTTCGGCTTCGCCGACAAGATGTTCAAGAACATCAAGGTCGAGAACAATCTTCCCCTCGCTGAAGACGTGCTGCGCGAGATCAACCGCGGAAGCTGGTCAACCGGCTATTGCGGGCAGTCGCCTGAGCGCATCAAGGCGCACATGAAGAACCAGAACAAGTTCGATCTGGTGACGATGCGCGCGCCAAAAGACGATCCGGAGGTCGGCGGCGACTATTACGGTCTGCCGTGGCCGTGCTGGGGCTCGCCCGAGGTGAAGCATCCGGGATCGCCATTGCTCTACAACAACAATCTGCACGTGATGGACGGCGGCGGCGCGTTCCGGCCCCGGTTCGGCATCGAGCGCGAGGAAAAGCTGCCGGACGGGACGACGCGGAAAGTGAGCCTGCTTGCCGACAAGTCCTTTTCCAAGGGCTCGGAGATCGAGGACGGCTACCCCGAGTTCACGCTGGCGAGCCTGAAGAAGCTCGGTTGGGACACGGATCTCACCGAGACCGAAATGGCAACCATCCAGAGGGTCAATCCGGCAAATCCGGATGCGGTGTCCTGGGCGACGGACCTCTCGGGCGGCATCCAGCGCGTCGCGCTGAAGCACGGCTGCGTGCCCTTCGGCAACGGCAAGGCGCGCATGAATGCGTTCGGTCTGCCGGATCCGATCCCGGTGCATCGCGAGCCGATCTATACGCCGCGCGTCGATCTGGTGGAAAAATATCCGACTCTGCCCGACGCCAGGCAGTTCCGTCTGCCCAATATCGGCTTCTCGGTGCAGAAGGCGGCGGTCGAGAAGGGGATCGCGAAGCAGTTTCCGCTCATCCTCTCCTCGGGTCGTCTGGTGGAGTATGAGGGCGGCGGCGAGGAGACGCGCACCAATCCGTGGCTCGCCGAGTTGCAGCAGGACATGTTCATCGAGATCAGCCCGGCCGATGCCGCCGATCGCGGCATCAAGGACGGCGGCTGGGTCTGGGTGAGCGGCGCCGAGAACAACTCGCGGGCCAGGATGAAGGCGCTGGTGACCGAACGCGTCGGCAAGGGCGTCGCCTGGATGCCGTTCCATTTCGGCGGTTGGCTCGGCGGTGTCGATTTGCGCAAGAACTATCCCGCCGGTACCGACCCGATCGTGCTGGGCGAGAGCGCCAACACGATCACGAGCTACGGCTACGATCCTGCAACGGGCATGCAGGAGCCGAAGGTCACGCTTTGTCAGATCGTCGCGGCTTGAGGGAGCAACGAACATGGCTCGAATGAAGTTTCTCTGCGACGCTGACCGCTGCATCGAGTGCAACGCCTGCGTCACCGCCTGCAAGAACGAGCACGAGGTGCCCTGGGGCATCAACCGGCGCCGCGTCGTCACCATCAACGACGGCAAGCCGGGCGAGCGCTCGATCTCGATGGCCTGCATGCATTGCACCGACGCGCCTTGCGCGGCGGTTTGCCCGGTCAACTGCTTCTACACCACGGCGGATGCCGTGGTGCTGCACTCCAAGGACCTCTGCATCGGCTGCGGCTATTGCTTCTACGCCTGTCCGTTCGGCGCGCCGCAATATCCGAAGGTCGGCAATTTCGGCTCGCGCGGCAAAATGGACAAATGCACCTATTGCGCCGGCGGCCCCGAAGCCGACGGCAGCAAGGAGGAGTACGAGAAATACGGCGCGAACCGGCTGGCCGAAGGCAAGCTGCCGCTCTGCGCTGAAATGTGCTCGACCAAATCGTTGCTTGCGGGCGACGGCGAGATCATCGCCCAGATCTACAAGGAGCGCGTCATGAAGCGCGGCTATGGCTCGGGCGCATGGGGTTGGAAGACCGCCTATCGCGAGTCGATCGAATCTTGAGATAGGCAGCTAAGGGCGCGCAAGACCGGGGAGGACGTGATGGCGTCATTTGGAAGGTTCATTCGCCTGGCTTTCGGCGTTTGCACGCTGCTTCTCTTGGTGATGGCGGCGCCCGCGAACGCCCAACAGGTCAATCCGACTGCAAGCTCGGTGAGGGAGCAGCAACTTCTGCAGGAGCTGAACCGGATTCAAGGGCGTGTCAGCATTCCGGATCAGCGGTCCGGCGTCCTCGAGCAGCCGCAGGGACGGGAATGGCGGGAATTCCGGATGGTGACGCTGCCCTGGATCGGCGGCATTGCCATTATCGGAATGATCGCCCTGATCATGATCTTCTATCTCACCCGCGGCATGGTTCGGCTGGAAAGCGGCCGCTCGGGCCGCACCATCGTGCGCTTCAACGGCTTCGAGCGTTTCGTGCACTGGATGACGGCAACCTGCTTCATCATCCTGGCGATTTCCGGCCTCAACGTCACCTTTGGCCGGCAGCTGCTTTTGCCGCTGATCGGTTTCGAGGCCTTCTCCGAATGGTCGCAATGGGCGAAATACGCCCACAATTATCTGAGCTTCCCGTTCACGCTTGGGGTCGTGCTGATCTTCCTGATGTGGATCGGCGGCAACATTCCCAATAAGGCGGATATCGAATGGGCCAAGCGCGGCGGCGGCCTGATCGGGCACGACCATCCACCGGCCTACCGCTTCAATGGCGGCCAGAAGATGATCTACTGGATCGTCGTGATCGGCGGTGGGCTCGTCGCCGCGAGCGGCTATGCGCTGATGTTCCCGTTCTACGGCACGGGCATCGAAGGCATGCAACTGGCCCAGATCGTCCACTCCATCGTCGCGGTCCTGTTCGTCGCAGCGATGATCGGGCACATCTATATCGGCACCATCGGAATGGAAGGTGCATTCGAGGCCATGGGCTCCGGCGAAGTCGACGTCAACTGGGCACGCGAGCACCATAGCCTCTGGCTCGAGCAGCAGAAGGCGCGAACGGGTCCAAACGACAGTCAGCCTCAACCTGCGACCGCGGCGGCCGAGTAGCGCGAAGAGCCTAAAAGGGAGACGGCCTGCTCTAGCGTGCGGTCTCTTTCGCAAACAAGACGGAGCGGTCCTGCATCTCCTGTTCAGGAAGCTTGTTGGCCTGCCCTGCCTGCAGCTCCTCGATGGATGGCATGCCGCTCCGACCGTAATGGAACAGGACATGTGATCTGAGCACGCTGGTGGCCGCACCGGCGAGAAGCACGGCTGCAATGAGCGAGAGCATGAGGCGTTTCATGCGCATCTCCGTTTGCCATGTCCACCCGACACGATGGATACACGGAGATTGTCTCGCGCGATGTGGGCCACCTCACAGTCGAGCACGACATGCCGATGGTGATGACGGTCTCCGACCGCTTCGTGGTGCTCAACTACGGTCGCATCATCGCGGAAGGGCCGTCCGACGAGATCTGCAACGATCCGGCAGTCATCAAAGCCTATCTCGCATGGAGGCGGACGTGCTTGATATCCGGGACATGGTGTGTGGGTACAGCGGCGTCACCGGACGCGCGGGAGCAACAAGCGCCGCGATGATGGCATCCCGCTCCTGTTTTGCCCGACGTGTCAAAGGATCGATGGTGCCGACCTGACTGTAAAATTCGTCTTTGAAAACAGAGGCTTCTCTACTGTGCATGGGGTTGTTTCGCGGCTCTAATCCAGCAAGCGGCGGACGGCGTCGACGAGGACCCCGTCTTGTCGCCGCAGGGCCTCGAGAATGGTGAAATGGTCGGCGCCGTCGACCGGAATGAGCTTGCCGGGCGCCTTCGCCGCCGCGCGCTTGTCGTGGAGATTGATGGAATCGCACACCAGCGCCGGCAGCTCGTTGCGGCCATAGGCGATGTCGAGCCGCTTCGGCGTGGGGGGCAGGCGCAGCGGCGACAGCGCGGCGATTTCCTCATCGGTGAGCTTCAGCGCGTTATTGAGGTTGGTATCGCGGATGGGCGCGAGCTCATACACGCCTGAGATCGCCAGTCCCGCATGGACACTCGGATGGTCCAGCGCCATCGCTGCGAGATGGGCGCCGGCAGACCATCCCGACAAGACGACCGGTCCGGCAACGCCATAGGACGCGCCATTGGCGGCGAGCCAGTCGAGCGCGCGCGGGACCTCGGCGACGATGTCGGTGAGGGACACCTCCGGCGCCAGCGAATAGCCGGGAATGGCAACCGACCAGCCATGGGCGGCGATGCCTTCGACGAGCATGGCGAACAATTCGCGCGAATTGCGCTGCCAGTAGCCGCCATGCAGGAACACCAGGCATGGCGCCTCAGGCCTGGCAGCCGGGTAGAGATCGATCTTGTTGTTCGCCCGCGGACCGTAAGCCAGATCGAGATGGGATTTCAGCCTGCCTCGCAGCCGGCCAGAGGCTTCGTTCCGCTCGGCGATCAGGGCCGCGCTGTTCTTGACGGCTGCGTTGTTATCATAGGCAGCATCGCGTTCCGCTTGGGACAGCCCGGACCATGCGCAACGGGGATCGAGCGGCCGACCTGTCGAATGAGCATTCTCAACCATAATCTCTCCGATACGGCCCTGGCTGCATCCTTGTTCTCCACCTCAGTTGCAATCTAACCGCGGCATCGCGGCATCGCGATGCCCGCGCGCCATGCACCTGTCAATCCGGATTGTCGGGAAAACAGCTGAAAGGCGATGGACGCCGCTGAAGCCTTCTATCAGAGCGTTGATCCGATGATGCATCAAGCGCTCATTTGTCCATCAGACCATGCCATGTCGTCGCTGGTTGTCTGCGAGCCTGTGTGGTCTGACGATATCTAATCTGCCAATTCCGAAACCACTGCGATCCACCATTGACGTGGATCAATCACGACGCCTGCCGGCGGCGTCCAGCTGCGCATGGCCGAGCAGCTGACCTGATGCGGCTGCGGCGACACAGCCGCCTCGGAACTCCGTGACTAAAGACAACAACGAGCCAGTTGCAAATGCGGTGGACGCTATGATGCTTCCGTTTCTCGTCGGCACGCTGGTTAGCCTGGCTTGTATCGGATTGCACGCACTGGTGACGGTCATTGCGGTCAGTATTGCACGCAGCGCGGGTTTGCGTCACACGGCACGGCCGAGATCGCACTTGATGGGCGTGATGATGGCCACGGCCGTGGTGTTGATGGTCGCTCATGTACTGGAAGTCCTCGTGTGGGCAGCGACTTACAGCATCGTCGGCGCGGCAGCTGCTGAAGACGGGCTGCTCTATTTCGCGTTCGTCAATTATACGACTCTCGGCTACGGCGATATCACGCCTGTGCGCGAGTGGCGGCTCATTGGCCCACTGACAGCCATGAATGGGGTGCTGCTGTTTGGATGGTCGGCGGCCGTGCTGTTCGAGGTCCTTCGCAAGACGCTCGACCATCTCGAAGCCGCCAAGGCGCCTCGATCAGCTTCGGGGTAATTCGAGCACCGCAGTGGAGCAGCGTAGTGATATGATAATCGCGAACAGCGCGCCGAAGCCGACAGAACGTCGGCTAAAAATCCCGATGCCGTCAGGCGAGGAGGGCACTGGGGTTGGTGACGAAATGTCAGTATTCCTGCTGCTATGCAGGCATTCAAATCATCGTCATCGGCGTATCGAAGGTCGCGCAATCGCCATTGAACGGCGCGTCAGGCGCCGTCCAATCGTCGCTGATCCAGGTGCGATCGAACCATATAGGTCAAGACTGCAGATCGAGACCGGCGAGCTGCTGCCGGTCGAGCAGAACGATCTGCCGCTGAGTGTTGCCCACGAAGCCGAGAACGCCGAGCTCATGCAGGCGTGAGAGAGCGCGCGAGACGGTTTCCAGCGTCAGGCCAAGGTAATCCGCGATATCGCGCCGCGACATCGGCAGCGCCATGACTCCCGCAGCCGTCAGACGCTTGTCCATCTCCAGCAGGAAGGCCGCGACCCGCTCCAGCGAGGTCTTGCGTCCTAGCAGCAGCATGTGGTCTTCGGCATGCTGGAGATTGTTGGTGGTCATGCTCAGGAGATTTCTAGCCACCATTGCGTCGTTCTGGGCGACCGTTTCGAGACTATGCCGCCTCACAAGGCGCACGGTGGTGTCGACGATCGCCTCGGTCGTAAACCGGTGCTCGCTACCATTCTCGAGCCCGAAGATGTCCCCGACGAGGTGGAATGCGCCGATCTGGCGCCGGCCGTCCGTTAGCAGCTTGTAACTTCGTACCGCTCCGGACTTGACTTGGTAGACATATTCCGCCGGCTCTTTCTCCCCGTAGATCTCGGATCCCTTTCGGTAGGAAAATTCGCTTAAACTGACCAACGCATTTGACTCACTTTTCATGCCGAGGTCACGGAGTGAATTGGGGCGTAGGGCGGAATCCGTTGTGATGCGAACAAACATAGGCCAACTCCTCAGCTTGCCGCCGAATTGGTCCGTCAAACGAAATTCTTGGCCGGAAATGCGCCGCGCTATCCCACTCCCGCCCAGGTAGATTTACGAGTATGATGGTGGTTCAATCCATTGGCCCAACGTTCATTGTACCAAGGGACAGGGCAGCCGCTTGGATGCGCAGGATGAGAAGTTGGCAGGCGCTGCGGGAATCTGGCTGATTGCATGACAGATATTTTGAACTTCAATTGTTGAAGATGATTCTGCGGCTTGAGGGGACTTCAATGGTCCCCGTAGGAATTGCGCGAGAGGTGGAAGGTGCCGGGCCTCGTTCACATTGTCGATGACGACGAGTCCTTTCGCACGGCGATCGAGCGCCGGCTGAAGCTCGCGGGCTACGATGTTGCCACTTATGCGTCATCACAAGCGCTGCTGGAGTCAGCGCCGAACGACGAGGAGGCGGGGTGCATTCTGCTCGACGTGCGGATACCGGGATTGAGCGGGCCCGAGTTACAGACCCGATTGGCCGCGTCCGGTTCGACTTTGCCGATCATCTTCCTGACGGGATATGCGGATACTCCAACCACCGTGCGAGCGATCAAGGCCGGTGCGGAAGACTTCCTGACCAAGCCGATATCCTCCGAGCAGTTGATCGATGCCATCGAGCGCGCGCTGGCGAGCCAGCGGGTGTCACGCGCCCAGCGCAGCAGGCTCGATGTATTTCGAAGTCATCTGGCCTCCCTGACACACCGCGAGCGGCAGGTGTTCGATCTCATCGTGCGCGGCCGGATCAACAAGCAGATCGCGCATGAGCTCGGGACCACAGAACGGACCGTGAAAGCGCATCGTCACCAGGTGATGGAGAAGATGCAGGTCCATTCGCTTGCGGAACTCGTTTCGATCGCGGAACGATTGGGAATGCTCGATGTGAATGGCAAATAGCGCACCTGCTTTCAGTTCGCACAGTTCCCTTGATGTGACTTCCCGAAGGGACAATTGAAAAGACGTTGGCGATGCTGCCATGCAGACGAGTGTGCCCAATTGCCCCAATGCGCGATGGAAGGCCGGGTCATAACGCGATCAGCCGCAGACCACCACCGCTGGGACGCTTGAGAGGTCGCCGTGCCGAAACACCAATCCGTCTTCATCGTCGATGATGACCTGTCCGTCCGGACGAGCATGTCCAGGCTGTTGCGTGCGCACGGTTTCGTCGCGACGCTATTCGAGTCGGCGGGCGCCTTGCTGGACTATGGCGGAATGGAAGGGGCGATCTGCATCGTGCTCGACATCGATCTCGACGGAAGTTCCGGCATCGACCTGCGCCGGAGCCTGACGGAGAAGGGCGTCACCGCCCCGGTCATCTACATTACGGGCAACGACAGTCCGGCGAACCGCACCGCGGCGATCACGTCGGGCTGCCTCGCCTATCTGACCAAGCCATTTTCTGCAGAAGCCCTGATCGGGCCCGTGACGCGTGCGGCTGCTGCATAGGTCCCCGCATCGATCACTCCTCGACATGTTGCTCCAGCGTCTTCGCCGGCGCACCTTTGTAGGCGGCCGCGAACTGCGCCAGCGGCACCGAGGTCGTCAGCGCCAGGAGGTTCGAATCGACGAGTTCAAGCATCAGCGCCTTGCCTGATGCCATCTCCTCGATGGTCTTCGGCGCCGCCACGTCGGCTGCTATGCAGAGGTTGGTGAGACACCAGGTATAAGGCAGGCGAAAGGGGGAGCCTTGGTCGATCGTCAATTTGGGCGCCTGTTGAAGATACATGCCGACGGGCACGAACAATTGCAGACGCACTGTTTCGGACCCCTCGCGTTCGATCAGATCAAGCCGCACGGCGATCTGTCCGGTCGGGAATCGACCTGTGATCGAGGTTCGACACAGCGTGGGCGCACCTCCCGGCCTGAAACATAGTTTCTGCCAACCGCCGTAGCTGATGTCCGCTGCTTCACGCTGACCGCGCGTCGCGACTTCGGCCGGCTTGTCGGCTTGGGCTTCCGCCGGCGCGACGCCGCCAAGCGACGTTGCGGTCCCGACGATAGCAATGAGAAGGCCTGCAAGGCAGTCACGGATGTTGGGCATAGTCGCGCCTCCGGATCGGCCACCTATTTCTGCGCATCGAGGAACTTCGTCACTAAGGGCGACCAGAGCGGAATTGCGTCTGGCGAACCGATGAAGAAGTGCCCCTCGCCGCCGAACGGCGGCATCAGATGATATTCGGCCCGGCCGCCGGCAGCGGTGAAGGCAGCATGCATGCGCTTGGACAGGTCGGGCCCAAAGAACGTGTCGTTCTCGATGTAGATCCACAGCATCGGCACCCGCGAGGTGCGCCCGAAATCCGCGGTGGCTTCAACCAGCTTGTCCGGCGCGCAATTGTTGTTCGGCTTGCCGCCGACGCGCCCGCCACGGCCTGCGGCAAAAGTAATGATTGTCTTCACCGGTGGCGGGTTCACGCTGGATAAGGCGATCGAGGCCCAGCCGCCGGCAGACTGGCCGACCACGATCACGTCCTTGGGGATGATGCGTTTCTCGGCGGCGAGATAGTCGATGATCTCGAGATCGACCTTTGCGACGGCGAGCCCTGCGTCACGAAAGTTGGGATTGGAGCAGTTCCCGATCTTGGAGAAGAACGGTCCGTAGATGCCACGTTCGGGAATGTCGATGGCTGCTGCACCATAGCCGGTGCCGACCGGAGCCACGACGAGGTAGCCGCGCCGGGCAAACCATTTGGCGGCGTCCCGGAACTCGACGAGCGGAAAGAAGCTGCGATCGGTCGGGTTGAGCGACACGCCGTGATTCATGATCACGAGAGGGAAGGGACCATCGCCGACCGGGCGCACCAGATAGGCGAACATCGGCAGCGGTAGTGGCAACACCCAGACTTCCTCCTGGATCCGGACTTGGTCTTCGGCGCGTGCGGGCGCGGCAAGCGTGCCAAGAATGGACAGCATGACTGCGAAGATTTGGCCGATTGCCGGGAGAGGCGTTCGCATCTCGGCCTCCTTACCCTGTGAACGTGGCGGCCACCACAATCGGGCCGAGGACGGTGAGGACGACATTGCCGACCGCGTAGGGCACGGCGACGCCGAGCACCGGGGTTTGGCTCTCGGCAACGTCACAAGCCCCCGTGACGGCGGCATCGACCGTCATGGCGCCGGCGAGCGCGCCGCAGGTCACTACCGGGTTCATGCGCAGAAGGTAATAGGCAACGAGCGTTCCTATCGTCATCGGAATCAGCGTGACGACGATGCCCATGCCGACCAGCAGCAAACCGTGCGCCTGAATCGCAGACCAGGCGGCAAGCCCGTTGCCGAGTCCGATGGCCGCTATGAAACCGCCGAGCCCGAGATCGCTCAAGGTTTGCTGCGCTGCCGGCGGCATCGCGCCGATGCCGGGCCTGCGCGTCCGCAGCCAGCCGCAGACGAGCCCCGCGATCAACGCACCGCCACCGCCACCGAGCGTCAGCGCGACGGTGCCGACCTTGAAGCTGGCAAGACCGGCCAGCAGACCCACCGCGATGCCCGCAGCAACGAAGGCGATGTCGGTCCGATCGCTGGTATTAAGGGCATGTCCCACACGCTCCGTTGCCCGCGCGATGTTGCCGGTGCTGCCGACCAGCGTCATGACGTCGCCGATATAGATCCGCGTGTCGGGACCGAGAGGTACCTCCCGACCCATGCGCGTGAGCGCGCGCAGGAATACACCGCGCGCATTGTCGCCCAGCCGCTCGACGATCTCGCGAAGCGAGCGGCCGTGCAACTGACGGTTTTCAACGAGCACCTCGACTACGTTGCCCGGCAGGCTGCTCAGCAGTTCCCCCGCATCGATCTCGGTCCCGATGATGGGCTTGGCCGCGACGATCGCAGCGGTCGGACCGGCAATGACGATGTCGTCGCCGGCCTCGATCACGGTGTCATGCTGCACCTTGATGTCGGCTCCGCGGCGCACGATGCGTTCCACCACCGTACGGCTGCCGATCTCGGCTTCGATCGCACCGATGGCACGGCCCGCGCCCGCTGAGACGCGATAGGCCCGAGCCTGGAATTTGCGGTATGAGAGGTTTTGCGTCTTCGGCGGCGCGCCGCCGGCGAGTTCGGCCTCGAGCTTTTTCGCCTCCGCCTTCAGATCGATGCGCATCAGCCTTGGCGCAACGAACGGCACGAACAGCAGCGTCAGGATGTAGCCGAGCACATAGGTCACCGCGTAGCCCGCGGCGATGTTGGCTTCCTGTTGTTTCAACACCTCGCTTGGGAGCCCGAGCTGCGCCAGCGCGCCCGAGGCTGTTCCGATTACGGAGGACTGGGTCAGCGCGCCGGCGGCCAGGCCCGCTGCTGTCCCAGTATCGAGTGTGAAGACGCGGGCAAAGATGAGCACGATCACGAGCCCGGTCGCTCCGATCACCAGCGCCAGCATGACTTGCGCCAGGGTCCGCACGCTCAACGAGGCGAAGAACTCGGGTCCCGACCGGTAGCCGATCGTGAACACGAACAGGCTGAACAGGATCGCGCGCAGGATCGGCGGAAACGTGAAGCTGCCGAGCTGGCCGATCAGAACGGCTACGATCAGGATGCAGGCAGTCGTTCCGATCGAGAAGCCACGGATTCTGATGCGGCCAAGGACGGTGCCGATCGCGATGGCGAGCAGCAGGAATATTTCCGGTGCGGTGGCGATGATCCACCTGACGGTTTCCATGGCATTCCCCCGGCGCTTTGACGGGATTTGATTGGCGTCCCGGGGATCTTGCTTGATCCAGATCAAGCCTCGGCAGGGACGGCGGGATGCCTATGACGGAATGGAGTATTTGCGGCAGCCCGTATTTCCGAGATGAGTACCCTGGACGTCGCAGCCGGCGCGATCCGCCGCGACGAGACGGTCGAGATCGTATTGTTGCTCGCCTTCGCGGGCGGCTTCATCGATGCCTATACCTGGATCATTCACGGCGTGCTGGCGAACGCTCAGACCGCGAATTTGATCTTCCTTTGGGCCTACGGGATGGCGGGTAACTGGGCGAGGGCGTCGCACTTCGTGCCACCGATCCTCGCCTTCGCGGTCGGCATCGTGATCGCTGCCTGGCTGCGTCGTGTCGCCGGCGGGCGCGCCGCGGCGATCAGCACTGTCATCGAGATCGTGCTGTTGATCGTGATTGGTGTCCTGCACAACCGGTTGCCGGACCTGGCGGGAACGCTCGGCATCTCCGTGGTCGCAGCCATGCAATCGTCCATGTTCGCCCGGGTCGAGGGCACCGTTTGCAGCACGGTGATGATCACCGGCAATATGCGTCAAGCCATCGAGAACATGTTTTCGGTCGTGTATGGCGGGGCTCCGCTCGGGACGTTGCGCAAGTCGGGCATCTTCTTCGCATTGTGTGCCGTGTTTGGCTTCGGGGCCGCCGCCGGTGCTTTTGCGACCAAGAACATCCCCGATCTCGCGCTCTGCCTGCCGGTCGTCGCGCTGCTGATTGTGCTGCTGCGCTGCGAAGCGCCCCATCAGGAGCAAGGGCGATGAGCGCACCGTCCGATGCCGGTTGGTGGCGTTTCTTCCCGCCGGCAGGCTGGCTTGCGGCCTATCGCGGCGAATGGCTGCCGTCCGACGCGATTGCCGGCGTCACGCTGGCCGCTTATGCCATTCCGGTCTCGCTCGCCTATGCCGCGTTGGCCGGCCTGCCGCCGCAGATCGGCGTCTATGGCTACATGCTCGGAGGCATCGGCTACGCCTTGCTCGGGTCGTCGCGGCAGCTCGCGATCGGGCCGACGTCAGCGATTTCCCTGATGATTGCAGGGACCGTCGGTGCGCTGGCCGGAGGAGATGCGGTACGCTACGCGCAGATCGCGAGCCTCGCGGCCTTTTCCGTGGCGGTGCTTTGCCTGATCGCCTGGCTGTTCAAGCTCAGCGTTCTCGTCCGGCTCGTTAGCGACAGTATCCTGGTCGGCTTCAAGGCGGGAGCTGGGCTCACCATCATCATGAGCCAATTGCCAAGCCTTCTTGGGGTGGCCGGTGGCGGCCACAATTTCTTCGATCGGGCTGTCAAGCTATTCGGGCAGCTCGGCGGCGTCGATCCGCTGGTGTTAGGCATCGGTGCGGTCGCGCTCTTGTTGCTTCTGCTCGGCGAACGGCTGTTGCCGGGAAAACCCGTCGGCATCACTGTCGTTGCGCTTGCGATCGCTCTGGCAACGCTGCTGGGCCTGCCGGCCCTAGGTGTGCCCGTTACCGGGAAGATACCGGAAGGGCTGCCGGCGCTGGCGGTCCCGACATTTGGCCTGCTGGAGTTCGACGATCTATTCCCTCTCGCCGCAGGTTGCGTGCTCCTTGCCTATATCGAAGGCGTGTCGGCGGCCCGCAGCTTCGCTGCCAAGCACGGCTATTCCCTCGATGTCCGTCAGGAATTCCTGGGACTGGGCGCAGCGAACCTCGCCGCTGCTTTCGGCCATGGCTATCCCGTTGCCGGTGGCCTGTCGCAATCGGCCGTCAACGACAACGCCGGGGCGCGGACGCCGCTGGCGCTGGTGATCTGCTCGGTGACGCTCGGTCTGTGCCTGTTGTTCTTCACGGGGCTGCTGACCAACCTGCCGAAGGCGGTGCTCGCGGCGATCGTCTTCGCCGCCGTTTACAGGCTGGTCGATGTTCGGGCGCTGCTTCGAATGTGGCGGGTCAGTCGGATCGATTTCTACGCGGCGGCCATCGCACTGATCTCCGTGCTGCTGCTCGGCATTCTCCAAGGCGTCTTGCTGGCGTCGATCGCGTCGATCTTCCTGCTACTGGCGCGGGCCTCGCGGCCGAATGTCGCGTTCCTGGGCCGATTGCCCGGCAGCGGTCGGTATTCGGACAGTGCGCGGCACGAGGGCGTCGAGCCGCTGGTCGGCATCATCGCGTTCCGGCCTGAAGCATCGCTGCTTTACATCAATGCCGAGACCATCCTGGAGACCGTTTTGACGGCGCTGCGCAGGTCGTCGGGCGTCCGGCTGGTGGTCTGCGACCTCTCGGCTTCGCCCTACATCGATCTGGCGGGTGCAGGCATGCTGCACGATCTCCACGACGAGCTTGCATCACGCGGGGTGACCTTCTGCGTCGTCGGTGCGCATGCGCAGCTCCGTGACCTCCTGCGTGCCGAGGGGCTGGCGGGCAAGACCGACAGCGACCAGTGGCTGCGGTCGCTCGATAGCCTGCCCAGCGACGACGAGACGCACTCAGCGCAACGAAAGGCTTGACCCCTCCGTGTTGCGCTGCGGGCGGCCTGGCATCGCGAGCCAGAATGCATGCGACCGTTGACTTGGATCAATGGAGGGACCGGGGCCGCACTCACGATCCCGCATCACCTTTGCCCTCATGGATCGGGAGAGACACATGTCCAAAGAGCCCAAGGCCGCGCAAAAGCGCATCGACCAGTTCTTTTCCGGGCCGGGAGCGCGGGCAGACGACTGGCGCGATCTGGTCGAGGCCGCCAAGACCTGGGCCAGGGTCGGCAATCGCGCGGCCTTTGACGCGGCACTCGCCGATCTCTCGATCACTGAGGAATTTCACGGTTATCCCGGTATGCAGCTGATGGCGGCGCTGCGGGAAGCCGCGGCAGCCGGCGACGGCGCGGCCTCGTTCGCCCTTGCCACGAAGATCGCCCAGGCGCTGGCAACGCGGTCCTTCCGCCAGCACGCCGGTGACTGGAGCGCACAGGACGACGGCAACGGCGATGCGCCCGAACTGGTGCCGCCGAGCTTTGGTGCCCACGTGGCACGCCGGCCTTATTTCGAGACCCTGATCGTCACCGGCGTGTCGCCGGGCCAATGGCCGGCGCTGGCGGCCGAATGGCGCAAGCTGCGGCGCCCGGTCGACGCCTTCATCTATGAACCTGTCATCGTCGGCAGCCTGGAGGATGCGTTCTGTGCGACGATGCTCAATCCGAACATCGGTGCTGTCATCATCAACGAGGGCTTCGGCTTGCGTTCGCGGCATGATGCACCGGTGTTGCGCTCGATCATGGCGACGGCAGGCCTCAACGACGAAACTGACGCGTCAGCGCTCCGGCTCGCCCACATCATCAAGCGGGTCAGGCCCGAGCTCGATCTCTACATGATCTCGAACCGCGACGTGGAGGAGCTCGCCGGTAATCCCGAGGCGGACGTGGTTCGCCGCATCTTCTATTCCGTCGAAGAGCTTCTGGAGCTGCATTTGTCGATCCTCGAAGGCATCCAGGATCGCTACGACACGCCGTTCTTCGACAATCTCAAGAAATACGCCCAACGCCCGATCGGCACTTTCCATGCGCTGCCGATCGCCCGCGGCAAGTCGATCTTCAAATCCGACTGGATCCGCGACATGGGCGAGTTCTATGGCCCGAACCTGTTCCTGGCCGAGAGCAGCGCCACCACCGGCGGCCTCGACAGCATGCTAGAGCCGACCGGCAACATCAAGAAGGCGCAGGAGAAGGCGGCGAGGGCGCTCGGCGCCGACCGCGTCTTCTTCGTCACCAACGGCACCTCGACGTCCAACAAGATGGCGGTGCAAGCGCTGCTCGCGCCCGGCGACATCGCGATCGTCGACCGCAACTGCCACAAGTCGCATCACTACGGCATGGTGCTGGCCGGAGCGCAGCCGCTCTATGTCGAAGCCTTTCCGATGACGGAATATTCGATGTACGGCGCGGTACCGCTGAAGACGATCAAGCAGGCGCTGCTGGGCGCCAAGGCGGACGGCCGGCTCGACCGCGTCAAGATGGTCGATCTCACCAACTGCACCTTCGACGGTCACATCTACAACACACGCCGAGTGATGGAGGAATGCCTTGCCATCAAGCCCGACCTCATCTTCCTCTGGGACGAAGCCTGGTTCGGCTTTGCCCGGTTCTCGCCGTTCCTGCGCCGCCGCACGGGCCTTGGCGCCGCCAACGAGATCGAGGCTTGGATGCGCGATCCGAAGTCGGTCGCGGTCTATGAGAAGCAGCAGGCCGAGCTCGGCAAGAGCCCGTCCAACGAGGTGCTGCTCAAGACTCGGCTGATCCCGGATCCGCGCCAGATCCGGCTCCGGGTCTACCAAACCAATTCGACCCACAAGTCGATGTCGGCGATCCGTCAGGGCTCGATGTTGTCGGTCAAGGATGTGGAATTCCACACGGTCGAGCAGCAGTTCAAGGAGGCGGTGTTCACCCACGCCTCCACCAGCCCGAACCAGCAGCTCATCGCCAGCCTCGACATCTCGCGGCGGCAGATGGAGCTGGAAGGCTATGGCCTCGTCGCCAATGCGATCGAGATCGCGTTCGCGATCCGCCAGGCAGTCAACAGCAATCCTCTGATCTCGAGATATTTCCGTATCCTCGGTGCCGACGCCATGGTGCCGGCGCAATACCGCCAGAGCGGCTTCACCGACTTCCTCGCTCCCGGCGTCAACTGGGCGAATACACTCAAGAGCCTGGACGACGACGAGTTCTGCCTCGATCCGACCCGCATGACGCTGGTGTGTGGCATGGCCGGTTATGACGGGACGCAGTTCAAAGGCATTCTCGCCAACGAGTACAACATCCAGGTCAACAAGACCTCCCGCAACTCGGTCCTGGTCCAGTCCAACATCAACAACACCCGCAGCGACGTGGCGCATCTCGTCCGCGTGCTCGCCGAAATCGCGGGCGAGATTGATCGCGGCCTTGCCCAGGGCGGCGCCAATGCTCGGAAGACCTTCGAGGCACGGGTGACGAGCCTGATGAAAGATGTGCCGGATCTGCCGAACTTCTCGCATTTCCACCCGAGCTTCCGTGGCGATGCTGGCACCAAGACCAATGAAGGCGACATCCGCAGCGGCTTCTACGCGGCCTATGACGTTGCCGGATGCGAGCACATCCGCCTCAACGATCCCGAGATCGATCAGCGGCTAAAGGCCGGCCCCGAGCTCGTCTCGGCGAACTTCGTGATTCCCTATCCGCCGGGCTTCCCGATCATGGTGCCGGGCCAGGTCATCACGCAGGAGACCATCGACTTCATGCGCAAGCTGGATGTGAAGGAAATCCATGGCTACGACGCCAAGGAAGGCCTGAAGCTCGTGCGCACGGAAGCTTTGGCGAAACTCGGTCGACCGAAGACCGACGCGAAGCCGAAGCTCAAGGCCGCATCCTAAGGCTTGGAGGGGACTAACATGCAGGCATTCTTTGAGTTTTTGCGGCAGTATCCGTATCTGCTGCTGTTTTTCGTCGTCGGTCTCGCCGTCTATATCGGCCGGGCCAACGTCAAGGGTTATGGCCTCGGCATGGTTGCCGGCGCCATCGTGGTGGGAGCAGGCCTCTCGGTCTGGGCATCCAGTTACGGTGTGAAGCTCGAGCTAAACAATTTCGTCAAGAGCCTGTTCTATTACCTCTTTATGTACGGCGTGGGCTTGCGCGTTGGTCCGTCCTTCATCAACAGCCTGCGAGGCGATGGCATCAAGTTCGTGTTCCTCGCAGTCGTGTCCAGCGTTTTGGGCCTGACACTGGTGGTGCTCGGTGCAAAGCTCTTCGCCCTGCCGCCAGGTGCTGCCGGCGGCATGCTCGCGGGATCGCAGACCATGTCGGCGGCGATCGGCTCGGCAGAGCAGGCGGTCACCTCAGGTGTCGTGAAGCTGCCGGAGGGCATGAAGCCCGAGGAAGCCTCCGGCATGATCGCGCTCTCCTACGGCATCACCTACATCTGGGGCACCGTCGGCATCATCCTGATCTGCAAATACCTGCCGCGCTGGTGGGGCGTCGACGCCAAGGCTGCCGCGAAGCAGTATGAGCGGGAATATGGCGTCAAGGATCTCGAAGGCGGCGGCCTGACCGGCTATCGTCAGTTCGGCCTGCGAGCGTACCGGCTGGAGAACCCGGCCACCGTGGGGATGAGCATCGCGAAATTCCGGGCAATCAATCCCGAGTACCGGATCGTCAATGTGGGACGGAACGGTGAGCCTCAAGGCGCCGATGCCGACCTCGTGCTGCAGAAGGGCGACGTCGTCGCGCTCGGCGGCTCGACCGAGCATCTCACCGAGAAGATGGGTCTTATTGGCCCGGAGGTTGCGGATGCCAAGACCTTGGGCATTCCCATGGACCAGGCGGATATCCTCGTCACCAACAAGGAGATGGTGGGGCGGACATTCGAGTCCTTCCGCGACACGGCGATCGCGGGCCAGTTGCAGGTCACCAAGGTTGAGCGCGGTGGCGTCCAGATTCCGGCCGGTCTCAAGACCAAACTGGAGCGGATGGACATCGTCTCCGTGGTCGGCCTGAAATCAGCAGTCAACGAGCTCGGCGAGAAGTGGGGCCGGATTGCGCGCGCCAATACGTCGACTGATCTTCTGACCCTATCCGTCGGCATGATCATCGGCTTCCTGATCGGCATGATCGAGTTTCCGGCATTCGGCGCCAAGATCGGTCTCGGCAATGCCGGCGGCCTCCTGCTGTCGGGCGTGATCGTGTCCTCGATCGTGTCGCGGCTGCGCTTCTTCGGCAACACGCCCAACGCGGCGCGGAACGTGCTGGAGGATCTCGGCCTCGTCGTCTTCGTCGCCATCGTTGGCGTCAATGCCGGCGCAGGACTGCTGTCGCAGCTTACCGGCGCGATCGCCTTGAAGATCTTCATCGTCGGCTTCATCGCCTGCACGATCCCGCCCTTCATCGTCTGGGCGATCGGCTTCCACGTCTTCAAGATCAATCCCGCCGTGCTGATGGGCGGCGTCGCCGGCGCGCGGTCGCATTCCGGCCCGTGCCGCGAAGCCGCAGTCGAGATCCAGAGCTCGGTGCCCTGGATCGGATTCCCGGTCGGCTATGCCGTCTCGGGCATCCTCCTGACGATCTTCGGCTACTTCGCGATGATCCTGGCGCAATGACCACAAAAGGAGAAAGAAACATCATGAGGAAAGTTGCCATCGGTGCCGTCCTGATTGCCTTGACGACAGCCACTCTCGGTATCAGCACGCAGGCGCGTGCCGATACCGGCCAGGTTGCGGTCGTCTTCACCAAGGGTGGCTTCATCGTCGGGGCCGGTGGCGGAGAGGGAGTTCTGTTCTACCGCGGCAAGAAATACCCGTTCACGGTCTCGGGCATGAGCGTGGGCCTCACCATCGGGGCGTCGACCACGAAGTTCGTCGGTCGGGCGCTCAATCTGAAGGGGCCGGCATCTATCGAAGGCTCCTATGCGGTAGGCGGAGCCGGTGGGGCGATCGCCGCGGGGGCCGGTGCCGTTCAGCTGCAGAACGGCAATGGTGTGATCCTTCAGCTCAGCGGCCCCAGGGTCGGCGCGGAAGTATCGGCTGCGGTCGGCGGCGTTACGATCCGACTCAAGTGAACCGAAGGAGCGACGGGCTGCGTCACCGCAGCCCGTCTGCGTCTCAATAGCGCTCTGCCACGAAATTCATGTACTTCAGGCCAGCCTGGTCGTCGTAGCGCCCCTTGTCGGATCGTTTAGGCAGCTTGATCTTGTCCTTCTTGATGCGCTTGTAGGGAATGGCGCCGAGAAGGTGGGCGATGCAGTTCAGCCGCGCCTTGCGCTTGTCGTCGGACCGGATGATGTACCAGGGCGCGTCCTTCGTGCTCGTCTTCTTCAGCATGAGGTCGCGCGCCCGTGAATAATCATACCAACGCCGGAATGATTCCAGGTCCATCGGGCTGAGCTTCCACTGCCGGACAGGGTCGTCGATCCGGGCCTTGAAGCGGCGTTCCTGCTCGTCCATGCCGACTTCGAGCCAGATCTTGATCAGGATGATGCCGCCGTCGATGACGTATTTCTCCATCTGCGGACAGAGGTTGAGGAAGCGTTCGTGTTCCGCGGGAGTGCAGAAGTTCATGACATATTCGACGCCGGCACGGTTGTACCAGCTCCGGTCGAAGATCACGATCTCGCCGGCAGCGGGAAATTTCTCCATGTAGCGCTGGAAGAACAGCTGAGTCTTCTCGCGATCCGACGGTGCGGGTAGGGCGACCACGCGAAACACGCGCGGGCTGACCTTCTCGGTGATCGCTTTGATCGTGCCGCCCTTGCCGGCCGCGTCCCGGCCCTCGAACAGGACGATGACGCGCAGTTTGTTCTCTCGCACGTAATCCTGGAGATGACAGAGCTCGACCTGAAGCTTTCCAAGCTCCTTCTCGTAGTCCTTTCGCTTCATCCGCTCCGCAGGCGCGTCCTTGGCCATGCCATTCGCTCCTGTCGCGCTTCATTCGTCCCAGGAGATGGTCACGCCGATATCGCCGGGCACACCGCCAGGAAATTCGATCACCTGGTAGGAAATGCGATAGCCGCGCGGTTTCAGATAATCGGTCCAGAGCTGGAAGATCTCCTTGGGGATTCCGGTCAGAGTGTTCTCCCAGCCCTTTTCCATTTGATTGATGGCCCGTCCCTTGTCGGTGCAAAGCGAGTTGGGGAAGCGATAGACCAGCACTTCCGTCAGGCCGTTTCGCACGGCACGCTGAATGATAGTTGAGGCGAGCTTGATCTTCTCCTCCTCGCTCTTGCCGGACGGCTTGCTCAGGCGCTCGATGAGCGCGCGCTTCTCGGCGTCGGCCGCTGCTGCGAGGCGGACATATTCGTCCGCTTTTTCAGCCTCCTTGAGGGCAGCTTCCTTTCGAATCTGTGCGGCGTTGGGGATGAGATCGTCGAGGCCCGGCATGCTTGCGGCTCCTGATGATTATCCATTTAGCAAGGGAAAACGCTAGGTCGGGCACGAGGCGTTCTCTTGATTCAAATCAAGCAAACAGCGAGACTGCCCGAACAGAGTACCAAAAGTGCATTTTCGCTGATCGGGAGAGACGTTTGAGCGACCAGCTTCATCCAATGGCTCCGCACCATCTGCCGTTCTATCTCGCGCCGGGTAGCGGCACCGACACGCTGATGGTCGTGATGGGGTTTTTCCTGATTGGCACCATACTTTGGGTCGGTACGCTCTATTGGAAGCTGCACAGCCTGCCCGAGCGGATGGCGCACAAGTCGCAGAAATTGCAGTTCGAACTCGTTGCGGTGCTCGGACTGATCTCGCTGTTCACGCACATGCACATCTTCTGGATTGCGGGGCTGCTGCTGGCGATGATCGATCTGCCCGATTTCGGCACACCGCTGCGCAGCATCGCCGGATCGGTAGAGAAGATTGCCGACGCGACGCCGGGCGGCGGCGAGGAGGCCGCGAGCGACGTTGCGGTTGCCGCGGCGGCAGCAGAAAAGCCGGAGTTCGCCAAGGAGAAGGAGCCTAGCCATGCTTGAGCTCCTGATCTGCTCCCTCGTCACGATCCTGCCGGACTATCTCTACCGCCGCTATGTCCAGGGCAAGCGCCTCGGCAAGGAGATCACCTTCTTTTCGATCTGGTATGAGCTGCGCTGGGGCATCACCGGCTGTCTGATGCTGACGGTGTCGCTCATCACCATGATCTTCTACTTCCATCCGGCGACGTCGTCGGCGACGCTCTATTTCCGCACCGTGCCGATCCTGCCTGAGGGGTCCGGCCGCGTCGACGAGGTCAAGGTCGGCTTCAGCGCGCCGGTCAAGAAGGGCGACGTGCTGTTCACGCTCGACAGCTCGAAGCAGCAGGCCGCCGTCGAAACCGCCAGGCGAAAGGTGGCAGAGGTCGATGCGGCGATGCAGACGGCGCAGGCCGACGTCGTGAAAGCGGAGGCCCAGGTCGGGGAGGCGAGAGCCAATTACCAGCAGGCCAAGGACGAGCTTGAGGTCAAGAGCGAGCTCCAGCGCCGCAATCCCGGAATCGTTCCGCAACGCGACATTGACAAGCTCCAGGTCCTGGTCGACCAGCGCCAGTCCGGCATCGATGCCGCGGCGGCCGCCAAGCAATCCGCTTCCTTGCAGCTGTCGGTTTTGCTGCCCGCGCAGAAGGCCAGCGCGGAAGCCGCACTCGCTCAGGCGCAGGTCGACCTCGATAAAACCTTTGTACGCGCCGGCGTCGACGGACGAGTGGAGCAGTTCCTGGTTCGGACCGGCGATGTCGTCAATCAGCTGATGCGCCCGGCGGGCGTTCTCGTGCCCGAAGGTGCCGGCCGCAAGGCGCTGCAGGCCGGCTTCGGCCAAATCGAGGCGCAGGTGATGAAGACAGGCATGGTGGCGGAAGCGACCTGCATCTCGAGGCCATGGGTGATCATCCCGATGGTGATCACGACGGTGCAGGATTACATCGCGGCCGGACAGTTCCGCTCCGGCGAGCAGCTCATCGATCCGCAGAATGCGGTCCGTCCCGGCACGATCCTCGTATTTCTGGAGCCACTTTACAAAGGCGGCCTCGACGGGGTGACGCCGGGCTCGAGCTGCATCGTCAATGCCTATACCAGCAATCACGAGGAGATCTCGGCCAAGGGTACCTCGACAAGCCGGAAGATCGCGCTCCATGTCGTGGACGGCGTCGGCCTCGTCCACGCGCTGCTGCTGCGTATCCAGGCGCTGTTGCTGCCGATCCAAACGCTGGTACTGAGCGGGCATTGAGCGGCGAGAGAAGGACGATCAGATGGGTTCAAGGAAATTAGCCACGCTCGGTATGACGATGATCTCGCTCGTCGTCACGGTTGTCAGCGCCAATGCGCTCGAGCTCAACGGCGCATGGGCGACCGGTGCCGACAACTGCGCCAAGGTATTCGCGCGCAAGGGAGCCCAGCTCGGCTTCACCGACATGTCGGATGTTTATGGCGGCGGCTTCATTGTCGATGGAGATCAGATCATCGGAAAATTCGCACGCTGCCGGATCAAGGCGAGGAAGGACAGCGGGCCGAACGTTAACCTGATCGCCGCCTGCGCCACCGACATGATGCTCTCCAGCGTTCAATTCAGCCTGAAAGAGCTCGATACAAACAGCCTCGTTCGACAGTTCCCCGGCATGGAGGATATGGAAATCCGCTATCACCGTTGCCCGGCTCAGTAGCGGGAAGATGCGCTGGTCTTGACACATGTTCAACATGTGTCGGGTTGCGGACTGTCGGCGTGTCGTGATTCCCGCTAGAATGCCCTGGAAAGCAGCCGTCGAAGCTGCGGGAATGGAGGTTGAGCGGGCGTATGTGCACTGGTTCAGTCAGGTCGTGGCGAGCCGCGGCCGCGCTGTTGTCCCTCGGCCTCTTCGTGGTCGTGTGCCTGCCACCTGTGCGCGCCGACGCCGTCGAGCGAAGCCGGCGCGGCGAGCTCAAACGGGTGCTGATCCTGCACTCCTTCGGCCGCGAGTTTCGGCCGTGGAGCGAGTATGCGCGCGACATCAAGACCGAACTCGAGCGGCAATCGCCATGGCCGCTCGACATCCAGGAGCACGCGCTGCTCACAGCGCGTTTCAACAATCCCGGTCCCGAGGCGCCTTTCGTCGAGTATCTGCACTCGTTGTACCAGGGCGCATTGCCCGACATTGTCTTGTGCATCGGCGCGCCGGCGGCCCGGTTTGCGCAGAGATATCGGGCGAAACTGTTCCCCGACACCCCGCTCATTCATGCGGTGGTCGAACATCGACTGGTTGACCGAGCCAATCTGAGTAGCAACGACGTGATCGTTGCAGTCCGCAATGATTTCCTGATCGCATTCGAGCACATCCTGCAGCTTCTGCCGGACACCAAGTCGGTTGCAGTGGTGATTGGTGCCTCGCCCCTGGAGAAGTTCTGGTTGGAAGAGGTGAAACGGGAGCTGAAGCCTCTCGACGCGCGGGTCGAGTTGGTCTGGTATTCGGATCTGTCATTTGAGGACATACTGAAGCGGGCAGCAAAGCTCCCCGCACACAGCGCGCTATTCTGGGGGCTAATGTCGATCGATGCGGCTGGGGTCGTTCACGAGAGCGACATTGCTCTGCGAAGTCTGCATGCGGTCGCGAATGCTCCGATCTTTTCCTATGCGGAGCCGTTTTTCGGTGACAGCACCGTTGGCGGACCGATGCAGTTGATTACAGAAACGAGTTCAAGGACCGTTAGCGCCGCGATCGGTATCCTCGGCGGCGCGACGCCGGGAAGCATCAATTATGAGCCTATCGGCTTTGCTGCGCCCCGATACGACTGGCGGGAACTACAGCGCTGGGGCATCAGCGAGAGCCGTTTGCCTCCCGGCAGCGCCATCCTGTTTCGGGAGCCGAACATCTGGCAACGTTATCGCTGGCAGATGTTGATGATCGCGGCCGTATTTCTGGTGCAGGCCGGTCTCATCAGCGGGCTGCTGCACGAGCGTCGGCGGCGGCGGTTTGCCGAGGTTGAATCGCGCCAGCGCCTCGCCGAACTCGCTCACGCCAATCGCTACTCCGCCGTCGGCGAGTTGACGACGTCAATCGCCCACGAGCTGAACCAGCCGCTTGGCTCGATTCTGACCAACGCCGAAACGGCGGAGCTCATGCTGCGCGCCAACTCACCGGACATCAACGAGGTTCGTCAGATTCTCGCTGACATCAGGCGCGACGATCAACGAGCCAGCGAGGTGATCCGCAGGCTGCGCTCCGTTTTGAAAAAGACGCCTTTCGAGGTCAAGGAGATCGAGCTCAACGACACCGTCCGCGAAGCGATCGGGCTCGTGAAAGCCGTGGCGGATGGGCGCCGCATCGCATTGATTTACACGCCTGTCCTGGTTGATCTTGATGTCAAGGGGGATCCGGTCCAGCTCCAGCAGGTCATCCTCAACCTGATCATGAACGCAATGGATGCGGTATCCGATGCAAATGCCGATAAGCGCGAAGTCAGCGTCTCAACCGTTCGTGCCGGCAATCACGCCGAGATCAGGATCACCGATACCGGACCTGGAATAGCCGCGACCGACCTCGCCAAGGTCTTCGATCCGTTCTTCACAACCAAGCCGCAAGGCATGGGAATGGGACTTGCGATCGTCAAGACCATCATCGAGGCCCATCAGGGCGATATCGCCGCGGCAACCCATGCCGCGGGCGGGGCCCTGTTCACGATCCGGCTTCCGGTCGCGCGCTGAACGGGCGATATCTTGATCTTGATCAAGCCTCTCGATGGCCGGGACCGTCTCTCTTTCGCAGTTGCATGATGTCGGCTCCTGATGGATGCGGAACTGATCGAATGATGCTCTGCTCTCGCGCTGCAGCAGTCTCGACGACTTCGTTTCGTTGATCTTGATCAACGAACGCGTCCGATCCGGCTCGATCTTCCGAAGCTGAAAGTCCGAAGGAGGATGTGATGTTTCGCTGCGGCAAGATCCTGATGGCGCTTGCGTTCATAATGGCGACTTCGGTCGCTGCAACGGCGCAGACCCCAACGCCGCCTGCGGCCCCGATTCCGCAGGCGCAGCCGGCGAGCCAGCCCGCGCCGTCGGCGGAGCTTCTGAAGCCCGAGCAGCTCGAGGCTCTCGTGGCGCCGATCGCGCTCTATCCGGACGAACTCCTTGCGAACGTTCTGGCCGCTTCGACCTATCCGCTCGAGGTGGTGCAGGCTGATCGCTGGCTGAAGGAGCGCAAGGCCCTCAAAGGTGACGCGCTGAAGACGGAGGTGGACAAGCAGGCCTGGGATGACAGCGTCAAGGCGCTGGCCAGCACTGCCGATGTTCTGACCATGATGAGCGACCAGCTCGACTGGACCAAAAAGCTGGGCGACGCCTTTCTGGCTCAGCAGCCCGACGTGATGGATGCGATCCAGCGCCTGCGCAACAAGGCCTATGACAACAAGAAGCTGGTCACGACCAAGCAGCAGAAGGTCAGTGTCCAGTCTCAGGAGGGCAAGCAGGTTGTCGTGATCCAGCAGGCCAATCCTGCGGAAATGTATGTGCCGTATTACGATCCGGCGACGGTCTACGGGAGCTGGCCCTATGCCGAGTATCCGCCTTATTACTGGGGCTACCCGTCCTATATCGGTGCCGGCATGGTCGCGGCCGGCCTGGCGTTCGGCACGGCCTGGGCGATCGGACGCTGGGGCAATTACTGGGGCGGCGGCTGCAACTGGGGCAATCGCAACGTTTACGTCAATCACCGCACCACTAACATCGGCAACGGCTGGCAGCACAATCCGGCGCATCGCGGCGGCGTGCGCTACAACAACAGCAATGTTCAGCAGCGTTTCGGCAACAACAATCTGAAGGCCGGCGTGTCGGATCGGATGGATTTCCGCGGCCGTGACGGCAACCAGGTGTTGCGTCCAAATCAAGGTGCAGGAGATCGGGCAGGCGATCGCGCCGGTGACCGCGCAGGAGATCGTGCGGGCGATCGCGCGGGTGATCGTGCCGGCAACCGCGGCGATCGGCCCGGCGGCGGCGATCGCGCTGGGTCCAGCGATCGTGCCAAGGGTGGTGGTGACCGGGCCAAGGCTGCAAACAAAGGCGGCGGAGATCGCGCCAAGGCCGCCAACCGCGCCGGCGGCGGTGCTGCGGCCAACCGCGGCGGCGGCAATCGCGGCGGTGCCATGAATGTCTCCTCCGGCCGCTCGGCAGCCGCAGCGTCCGCGCGTGGTCGCGCCAGCATGGCCAGCATGCCACGCGGTGGCGGCGGTGGACCGAGCTTTGCCGGCCGCGGCGGTGGTGGCGGAATGGCGATGCGTGGTGGCGGCGGTGGATTCCGCGGAGGCGGCGGTGGCGGCCGGCGCTCCGACATTGCGTTGAAGCATGACGTCGTCCTGCTCGGTCAACTCTCAAACGGCCTCGGCTATTATCGCTTCAGCTATATCGGCAGCGACAAGGCCTATGTCGGCGTCATGGCGCAGGAGGTCGAGCAGGTGATGCCAGCCGCGGTAACCCGCGGCAGCGATGGATATCTGCGCGTCTATTACGAAAAGCTCGGCCTGACATTCCGCAGCTATGGCGACTGGCTCGCCGGCGGCGCGAAGATCCCTGCGGAGGCGACGCCATGACCGGCTTGAAATCATTCCGTCGCGCAATGTTGCCGGGTTTCGTGGCGCTGGCGTTGCTCGGCTCTGCGTCACAGGCGCAGCAGTCCTTCAAGACGCCGGAGGACGCGGCCGCCGCGCTCGCGGCTGCGGTCAAGAGCGGGCCGGATGACATCCTGAAAGTGCTGGGCAGGGCCGCGGACGACATCGTCTCCTCCGGCGACGAGATCGCCGACAATGACATCCGCCAGCGCTTCACCTCGATGTATGACGCCAAGCACGCCATCAAGGCCGAGGGCAACAAGACCGCGACCCTGATGCTCGGGCCGGACGATTTCGCGTTCCCGATTCCGCTAGTCAACACCAAGAGCGGCTGGGAATTCGACACCGCCGAGGGACGCATCGAGGTGCTGCGCCGTCGCATCGGCCGCAACGAGCTCGACGCGATCCAGACCGCGCTCGCCTTCGTCGACGCGCAGAATGAATATGCCGACAAGGACCGCGGCGAGGGCGCTGGCATCTACGCACAGCGCATCGTCTCCTCGCCCGGCAAGAAGGACGGCCTGTTCTGGCGTGACGACAACGATCCGAGCCCGCTTGGCGCGCTGGCGGCCGAGGCCTCGAAGGAAGGCTATCGCGCCGGCGACGTCGGTCCTGCGCCCTATCACGGCTACTATTTCCGCATCCTCAAGGGGCAGGGTCGGGATGCGCCTGGCGGCGCGCTCAACTACGTCGTCAAGGGCAAAATGATCGGCGGATTTGCCCTGATCGCCTGGCCGGCGGAGTATGGCAATTCGGGCATCATGACCTTCCTGGTCAATCACGCCGGCACCGTCTACCAGAAAGACCTTGGCAAGCGCACGGCATTCGTCGCCGAGCGGACCACGCTGTTCGATCCCGATGAGACCTGGAAGAAGGTCGATGCTGCAAAACCCTGAGCGGCGCGGGCGCCACCGCGCACTTCGGCTGATGATGCTCCTGTTGCTGGCGCTTGGGTTGGCTGCGCCGGCAACACCATCCTTTGCGCAGGCGTCCGGCCAGGTCAGGGCCAAGATCGTCAAGGCCGGCCTTGTGGTCGGCGGCGGCGCTGGCAGTGGCGTGTTGACCTACCGCGGCAAGTCTTACCCGTTCAAGATCAGCGGCCTGAGCTTCGGCATCACGGTCGGCGCGACAGTCGGCCGGCTCGATGGCTGGGCTTCGGGGATCCGCGAGGTCGGCGACTTTGCCGGCACCTACAGTTCGGTCGGCGGCGGTTTTGCTCTGGTCGGCGGCGTCAACGGCGTCCATCTCCGCAACGAGAAGGGTGTGACGATCGTGCTGCAAGGCCCCAAGGCGGGGCTCGAGCTGGCGGCCAACATCAGTCAGATCACGATCGCCTTGAAGTGAGGCTCAGGAGGGGTGCGCGGACCGAAGCGTGAGAGTCGAGAGCACTGTCCTTAAATCTTCACTTCTCGCGAGCTTGAAATCCAACTTTGCGAACACGCACCGCATGGACGAGCAGCCGCGCCAGAGCGGCAGTGCGAGCTTCTTCTGACTGCAGCATCTGTCATCGATATTGTCCACCCTGATGCCTGACATCTATGAACCGACGGCGCAGGAAAAGCGATCTTGAGGACGGTGTTACAAAGCGCTAGGAGGTGCGGGTAACAATGCTCAAGCCGCAGCTTCTTATCACAGGTAAGTCATTGAGATTTCGACATAATCGTTTTTCCGTTGCCCCCATGATGGATTGGACTGACCGGCATTGCCGGGTGTTCCACCGTCACCTGACGCGACGGGCGCTGCTTTATACGGAGATGCTGACCACGGGCGCCATCATTCATGGCGACCGGGAGCGGCTGCTTGGATTCGACGCATGCGAGCATCCGGTGGCGCTTCAGCTTGGCGGCTCGGATCCGCACGAACTCGCGCAGGCCGCGCGGATCGGCGAAGCGTTTGGTTATGACGAGATCAATCTCAATGTCGGCTGCCCGTCCGACCGCGTGAAGGATGGCCGCTTCGGCGCCTGCCTCATGGCCGAGCCGGAACTGGTGGCGCGATGCGTCGAGGAGATGAAGGCTGCGGTCGCCGTTCCCGTCACCGTGAAGTGCCGCATCGGCATCGACGACCAGGATCCCGAGGTCGCGCTCGATACGCTGGCGCGCGCGGTGGTGGCGTCCGGCTGCGATGCGCTGATCGTGCACGCGCGCAAGGCCTGGCTCAGCGGCCTGTCGCCGAAGGAGAACCGCGACATCCCGCCGCTCGACTATGAACGCGTCTATCGTCTCAAGCACGCGATGCCTGATGTGCCCGTCATCATCAATGGCGGCATCCGGAGCATCGAAGAGGCGAAGGCGCATCTCGAGCACGTCGACGGCGTGATGCTCGGCCGCGCGGCCTACCAGGAGCCGTGGCGGTTGCTCGGCGTCGATGACGACATCTTCGGCGAGACGGCACCGCACACCTCCATGCAGGAGGCGCTCGAGGCGATGATGCCCTACATCGAAGAGCAACTGGCGCGTGGCACCCGGCTGCACGCGATTACGCGGCATTTCGTTGGCGCATTCCACGCCGTGCCGGGGGCGCGCGCATTCCGGCGGCATCTCGCCGAGCAGGGGGTGAAGCCGGGCGCCGGTCTCGCCGTGCTGCGCGACGCGATCGCGCGTGTCGGTGCACGTGCCCCTGCGGAGGCGGCGGCCTAGGTTGGTCTAGTTGACCGCCGCGCGTGTGCGACGGGAGCTGCGCTGGAGCTCCGGATACCCCGTCAACATCAGCGTATCCGCGCGCACGCCCCAGCTCTCCAGGCGGTCGAGGAAGCTCATCCCGAGCAGATTGGTCTTCATCTGGCCGCGCTGCACGACAAGGGCCGGGACCGACTTCTCCACCAGCTTGCCGACGGCGAGACGGTCGAGCGTGAGCCGGGCGGCCTTGGTGTGGCCGCCGGCGGTCTCCAGGTCGACGTCGTATTCGAGCATATCGAGCGGCAACCCGATCGCCTTTGCGGTTTCCCAGGTCAGCACCACCGAGGTCGCGCCGGTATCGATCACCATCGGTGCAGCCACGCCGTTGATCTTGGCGCGCAATGCGAACTCGCCGCCCTGGCCGCGCGGGATATGCACGGCGGGAGCCGGCGCGGCGGTCGGCGCGCGGAAGATGTGCGAGACCTTGTGGCTGGCCCGCGCGATCTGGTCGGGATCGCCATAGGCGACGACCGCACCTGCGGTGCCGGCGAGCATGACGAGAACGAGCAGGAAGCGGATCATCGCACGCCTCCCCGCGTGCGCGTGCCCGTCAGGTGCGCCTTGGCAATGCCGCGATCGGCGTGAGGCCAGCCTGATTCATCCGGGCCGGCAATAGCGCCATGACGGCCAGCCGTTCCGCGCTGTCCATGGCGTGCCAGCGCGCGATCTCCGGCAAGGTCCGGCCGCAGCCGAAGCACAGCTTGGACTTGGGATCGATGATGCAGACGGCGACGCACGGCGTGTCTTTGCTCATACGGATATAGTGAGGGATGGTCGGGCATGTCTGCAAGCATCTCGTTAAGACCCCGTGCCTGCGCTCATGATCGGCTTGTGGCGCGGCCGGCGCTTCTCATCAGGAACGAGCGAACTTTCCGGCTGGAGCGGCGGGGAATCGTCCGACAGCGGTGCCAGCGCACTCATCACGCGCTCCGGCGGGAAGGTGACGATCACCTCGGTGCCGATGCGTAGCTTCGATTTCAGTGTGAACGTGCCGCCATGCAGGTCGATCAGATTCTTGGCGATGGGCAGGCCCAGGCCCGCGCCTTGTTCCGCCGACTTGATCGAGTTCGAGCCCTGGCCGAACGAGGCCAGCACGACCGGAATCTCGTCCTCGGGGATGCCGGAGCCGGAATCCCTCACCGAGAGATATTGTCCGCCCGAAGCGGTCCATCCCGCCTTGAGCCAGATCTCGCCGCCTTGCGGAGTGAACTTGATCGAATTGGAGAGCAGATTGAGCACGACCTGGCGGATCGCGCGCTCGTCGGCCCAGAGCCGCGGCATCGCTTGCTCGAACACTTCGTGGATGGTGATGCCGCGACTGGACGCGCGCAGCTTCATCAAATGGTGGCAGTCGGCGACGATGCCGACCAGGGACACCGCTTCCTCGTTGAGTTCGTAGCGGCCGGCTTCGATCCGGGATAGATCGAGGATCTCGTTGATGAGATTGAGCAGGTGTACGCCGGAATTGTGAATGTCGGCGGAATATTCCTTGTACACCGGAACCGCATGTGCGCCGAAAATCTCGCTCTTCATCACCTCGGAAAAACCGAGGATGGCGTTCAGTGGCGTGCGCAGCTCGTGGCTCATCTGCGCGAGGAAGCGCGACTTGGCGACGTTGGCGGATTCGGCGCGGTGGCGTGCTTCGTCCGAGATTGCTTTGGCCTGTTCGAGCTCGCCGATCAGCGCGTCCTTCTCGGCGCGCGCCTCGAGCGTGGCGAAGGTCGAGGAGTGCAGGCGGTGGGCCAGCAGCACGAAATAGCCCTCGGCCGCGACCGCGAGCGCCGCCAGGATGTAATTGTCCAGCGAGCCCGTCATCACGAAGCTCAGTGCCATCGCGACAGCGACCGGCATGGTGGCGGCAACGGCGGCGATCGGCAGATTGGCGGCCAGCATGCTCGATACTGCGATCACCAGCAGCATCAGAAACATCATCAGCGTTTCCGTGACCATGTCGAGCACGGGATGGATCAGGATTGCCATCCAGCACAGGCCATAAAGCAGGTCGAGCACGACGAAACGTGTCCGCCACGCGCGCGTCGCGGCAGGAGAGGCGGGTTCGGTCAGGAACCGTCGGCAGCTGCGGATCATGGCGGCATGGAAGCAGAGCATTCCAGCTGTCCAGGCCGCGGCCGGGATCGGCTGCATCCAGACCCCGAACAGCACGCCGGTTGCGACGACCAGCAGCATCACGACATAGGAAGCCGACAGCCGAGTCTGGGCGTATTGACGCAGCATCTCGGCGTCGAAGGCCGGCCGGGTTCCGCTGGTCGACGTTAACCTGTCGCGCGCCTCGCGCACCCGCTGCGCCGCAGCCCTTCGGCTGCTCGCCGATGGAGCGCTCACCGGCTCCGCCGGAAGCTGCACAACCTCGGGCTTTTCAGCGGGGTTACTCATCAAGCAACACGATTCCTGCCCACGCCGGACGCGGGCCTTCTGCATTGTCTATCTCTGGCAAGAAATCCTTAAGAGGTGCCTTAAGGAGCTAAAGAATTACGTTAACCCGGCGTTAATTGATGTTCCGTCCGGGCCGCCGCGGTCGGTGGACCCGCGGCCCTTCACCTGAAGAAAACGAGCGTGACCAACGCGAAGACCGGCAGCAGCAGGAGGGAGCTCCAAACCATGTATCCGAAGAAGCCCGGCATTGCGACGCCACCTGCTCGCGCAATCGCGTACACCATGAAGTTGGGGGCGTTGCCGATGTAGGAGTTTGCGCCCATGAACACGGCACCGGCCGAAATCGCGGCAAGGGTCAGGGCGCCGTTCGTCATCAGATGATTGGCATCGCCCCCGGCAAGCTCGAAGAAGACCAGATAGGTCGGTGCATTGTCGAGAAAAGATGAGAGCAGGCCCGTCAACCAGAAATAGGCCGCATTGTTCGGTGTGCCGTCGGCATTGGTGACCATGTTGACGACGGGAGCAAACGCACCGGATCGGCCGGCGTTGAGAATCGCAAGCACGGGAATGATGGTGATGAAGATGGCGGCGAACAGCTTTGCCACTTCGATCATTGGGCCCCAAGAGAAGCCGTTCGCGTCGTGGTCCTCCTTCGACGTGACCGCAAGGGATGCGAACACGACGCCGATCATCACGGCATCGCGCAGAAGATTCTGCACCTGGAGATGCGTGCCGAGGACGTCAAACCCGCCGAGGTCTAGCTTGGCACTCACGAGGATCGCGGCAATGATTACCCCCATGAGAGCGAAGTTGAGGCCGCCGTTGATCCGCAAGGGATTATCCGGAGTAGGGTCGGGTTTGACGCGGCCTTCCTTGCGATAAAGATAAGCGTCGATGCAAAAGAACAAAGCGAGCAGGATCCAGGCCGCGGACGTGGTCTGAGGGAACAGGTGCGTCGTCGTCCAGAAGAAGTCGACGCCGCGCAGGAATCCCAGAAACAAGGGCGGATCTCCCAACGGTGAGAGCGAGCCGCCGATGTTGGACACCAGAAAGATGAAGAAGATGACGACATGCGCATTGTGCCGCCGGTCGTCGTTGGCGCGGATCACCGGCCGGATCATGACCATCGACGCGCCGGTCGTGCCGATGACACTTGCGAGCAGCGTGCCCAATGCGAGCAGGAGCGTGTTCAGCAGCGGAGAGCCGTGAAGATTGCCACGCACCACGATTCCGCCGGCCACGGTGAACAACGCAAGGAGCAGCAGAATGAAGGGAATATATTCCAGCAGCGCGGTATGAACGAGCGCTTGGATGGTCGGAAGCGAGCCATACCAGATTGCGAACGGCAACACGATCAGGGCAGCCCACATCGCGGCGATCTTGCCCTGATGTTGTTCCCAGAAGTGCGGTGCTGCGAGCGGAAATATCGCGATCGATAGGAGCATGCCGGCGAATGGGAGCGCCCATTGCGGGCCGATGCTGGCGCCGTCGAGCGATGCGGCTCGCGCCGGCGAAGGCGACGCAACCAGGATCAGAATAGCAAGGCAGACTAGGCTCGTGAGGAAGAGAGAGCGCCGCTGAAAGACCCTATGTCCGGTAACACCGACAAAAGCAACGACAAGGATGGCGGCGATCATGCTAAGCAAGACTCCCCCGAATGCTATGGTTGTTACGCCCGCTTGGAATTCGTCGCGGCCGAAGTCGCGACGAAGTTTGATGCTGCGAGCGCCGATAGATCAGCGCTGCAGGCGCGCAAGCAGGCTCGACGTATCCCAGCGCTTGCCGCCCATCTTCTCCACTTCGGAGTAGAACTGGTCGACCAGCGCAGTCACCGGCAGGTTGGCGCCGTTGCGGCGGGCTTCGGCCAGCGAGATCGAGAGGTCCTTGCGCATCCATTCGACCGCGAAGCCGAAATCGTACTTGTCCTCGTTCATGGTCTTGTAGCGGTTCTCCATCTGCCAGGACTGCGCCGCGCCCTTGGAGATGGTCTCGATCACTGCGGCGACGTCGAGGCCGCTCTTCTTGGCGAAGTGGATACCCTCTGAGAGACCCTGCACGAGGCCCGCGATGCAGATCTGATTGACCATCTTGGTCAGCTGGCCGCTTCCGGCGGGGCCGAGCAGCTTGCACATCCGCGCATAGGCGCCGGTGATGATCGGCTCGGCGCCGGCATAGGCATCCTGCGCACCGCCGCACATCACGGTCAGCACGCCGTTCTCTGCGCCGGCCTGGCCGCCGGAAACGGGCGCGTCGACGAACTTGAAGCCGGCCTTGGTCGCGGCCGCATCGAGCTCGCGGGCGACTTCGGCCGAGGCGGTGGTGTGGTCGACGAAGGTCGCGCCCTTCTTCATGCCGGCAAACGCGCCGTCGGGGCCGATCGTGACCGCGCGCAGATCGTTGTCGTTGCCGACGCAGCACATCACGAAATCCTGGCCTTCGGCCGCGGCCTTCGGGGTCGGCGCGGTCTTGCCGCCGAACTTGTCCGCCCACTCCTTCGCCTTGGCCGCGGTGCGGTTGTAGACGGTGACCTCATGGCCCCCTTTTTTCACGAGGTGTCCGGCCATCGGGAAGCCCATGACGCCGAGACCGAGGAAAGCGACTTTAGCCATGTATGGTACCTTGTCCGTAGTTTGGGTTTACGGTTCTTGCCGGGCGAGCAGGGCGCCTGGTTCCGCCTTGGAGACGGATTGGGCCGCACCATAAACCCTTGAGGCCGGAGGGCAACGGCTTCGTTTGGCGCTCCCCTGTGCTAGGATGGCGGACCTCAAGAACCTCAAAAAATGGGAGCGAAGGCATGGGTGTGGATTTGGGCGACGTGAGCGTGGGCGTGCTCGATCATTTCAACATCCGGACCCGGAAGCTGGCCGAGACGGTCCGCTTCTACGAGGACGTTCTGGGCCTCGAAAATGGCGCCCGGCCGAATTTCGCCTTTCCGGGCGCCTGGATGTACAGCGAGGGCAGGCCGGTGGTGCATCTGGTCGATATTTCGCCGACTGCCGAGCCACAAAAGCCGGATTCCGGCGTTGTTCACCATGTCGCCTTCGTCAGCCGCGGCTTCGACGCCATGAAGCAGCGCCTGACGTCGAAGGGGATGAAGTTCGACTCCCGCCAGGTGCCCGGCGGCGACCTCTGGCAGATCTTCGTGCACGACCCCAACGGGGTCATGATCGAGCTGAATTACGAGGCGGTCAGGGAGCAGGGGGCAGCGCCCGCGGAGATGGCCGACGATATCGGCAGGCAGTAGCCTTTTGGGCGTTTCCGCTCTAATGGGGCATCCTCAACTCTAGGAGATGCGCTTTGAGCGTGACGCAGCAACAGGTTCTCGACAGCCTCGCCAGGATCAAGTCGCCCCGCGGGGTCGCGCTCACCAACGCCAATGTGCTGAGCGCGGTCAGCGCCTCCGACGGCAAGGTGTTCTTCTCGATCAACGTCGATGCCACCGAGGCGCGGGCCTGGGAGCCCATCCGGGCCGAAGCCGAGGCTGCCGTCCGTGCCATTCCAGGCGTCACCACCGTGATGGTGGCGCTGACCGCCG
>NZ_JXJM01000001.1:3868113-3921258 GCF_001593325.1 Bradyrhizobium sp. DOA1 | reverse complement strand
CGGCAGTCGGAAATCCCAGGCGTTGCCGCGGTGATCGCGGTTGCTTCGGGCAAGGGCGGGGTGGGCAAGTCGACCACCGCGCTCAACCTGGCGCTCGGCCTGCGCGATCTCGGCCTCAAGGTCGGGCTGCTCGATGCCGACATCTACGGCCCCTCGGTGCCGCGATTGACCGGTCTGCACGACAAGCCGGAGCTGAACGACGAGCGCAAGATGATTCCGCTTCGGCGCTTCGGCCTCGCCATCATGTCGATCGGCTTCTTGGTCGAGGAGGAGACCGCGATGATCTGGCGCGGTCCCATGGTGATGTCGGCGGTGACGCAGATGCTGCGCGACGTCGAATGGGGCAAGCTCGACGTGCTCGTCGTCGACATGCCGCCGGGCACCGGCGATGCCCAACTCACGCTGGCCCAGAACGTGCCGCTGAAGGGCGCGGTGATCGTCTCGACGCCGCAGGACCTGTCCCTGATCGACGCCAGGCGGGGGCTTGCCATGTTCAAGAAGGTCAACGTGCCCGTGCTCGGCATCGTCGAGAACATGAGCTACTTTCAGTGCCCGCATTGCGGCACCAAGTCGGATATTTTCGGCCATGGCGGGGCGCGGCACGAGGCCGAGAAGCTCGGGGTACCGTTCCTAGGCGAGATCCCCCTGCACATGGCGATTCGCGCCACCTCGGATGCCGGCAATCCCGTCGTCGACAGCGAGCCGGACGGCCCTCATGCGGCGATCTACCGCGCCATTGCAGGCCAGGTCCGGGACCAGCTCAGGGGTGCCCTCGCCACGGCTTGAAGCGGTCGGCGCGGCAAGCGCTCGGGACATGCGACTTTCGTAGAGCCCCGTCATGCCATTGTCGCGTTCCGCAAGCGGGGCTTCCGTGTTAAACGCCCACGGCAGTCAAGCCCCCTTCGGTTCGGCGCGCCTAACGCGTCGCCGGAATGTGCGGCGGCAAGAAGAGAAGTTAAGGGGAAAACGCCCCAGCAAGGAGAGACCTGAAGATGAAGCGTCGTGACTTTCTTAAAGTGTCGGCCGCAGGCGCGGCGGCAACCGCGGTGGCCTCGCCGGCGATCGCGCAGTCCTCGCCCGAGATCAAGTGGCGCCTGACTTCGAGCTTCCCGAAGTCGCTCGACACCATCTATGGCGGCGCCGAGCAGGTGGCGAAGTACGTCGCCGAGATGACCGACAACAAGTTCCAGATCCAGGTGTTCGCGGCCGGTGAAATCGTCCCCGGCCTGCAGGCGCTCGACGCGACCTCGAACGGTACGGTCGAGATGTGCCACACCGTCTCGTACTACTATGTCGGCAAGGACCCGACCTTCGCGATCTTCGCCTCGGTGCCGTTCGGCCTTAATGCGCGCCAGCAGAATTCGTGGCTCTACCAGGGTGGCGGCAACGAGCTCGCCAACGAGTTCTTCAAGAAGTCGAACGTGGTCGGCTTCCCCTGCGGCAACACCGGCACCCAGATGGGCGGTTGGTTCCGCAAGGAGATCAAGACCGTTGCCGATCTCTCCGGCCTGAAGATGCGCATCGGCGGCATCGCCGGCCAGGTGCTCCAGAAGGTCGGCGTGGTGCCGCAGCAGCTCGCCGGCGGCGACATCTATCCGGCGCTGGAGAAGGGCACCATCGATGCCGCCGAGTGGGTCGGGCCCTATGACGACGAGAAGCTGGGCTTCGCGAAGGTCGCCAAGTACTACTACTATCCCGGTTTCTGGGAAGGCGGTCCGACCGTCCATGCTTTCACAAACCTGGACAAGTGGAATGCGCTGCCGAAGAATTATCAGGCAATCCTCACCAACGCGACGGCCAACGCCAACACCTGGATGGCCGCGCGCTACGACATGCAGAACCCGGCGGCGTTGAAGCGTCTGGTCGCGGGCGGCACCCAGCTTCGTCCGTTCACCAACGAAGTACTGGAAGCCTGCCTCAAGTCGACGAACGAGCTGTGGGCCGAGATCTCCGGCAAGAACGCCGACTTCAAGAAGTCAATCGACGCCATGCAGGCCTATCGCTCGGATGAGTATCTGTGGTGGCAGGTCGCCGAATATACCTACGACAGCTTCATGATCCGCTCGCGCACCCGCGGCTGATTGAGGCTCAGGTCGTAAGACCATTAGCCCGGCCTCCCCAGGGAGGCCGGGCTTTTTCTTTGACTGCGGTGCGATCGGGATGGCGTTCTGTCCCGTGATGTTCCATGCTGCCCTCAAGCCTCGGCAAGAAGGCTCCACGATCAGATCCATCAGGGCAGGAAATCATGAAGAGAAGAGACTTCATCAAGGTCACAGGACTTGGTGCGGCCGGTGCCGCCACGCTCGCGGCGCCCGCGATCGCGCAGTCGATGCCGGAAATCAAATGGCGCATGCCGACGAGCTGGCCGAAATCGCTCGATACGCTGTTTGGCGGCGCGGAGACGATGTGCAAGATGGTCGCGGAAGCGACCGACAACAAATTCCAGATCCAGATCTTCGCGGCCGGCGAGATCGTGCCGGGCCTACAGGTGCTCGACGCCGTGCAGAACGGCACCTGCGAGATCGGCCACACCGCGTCCTACTATTATTTCGGCAAGGACCCGACCTTCACCTTCGGCTCGGCGGTGCCGTTCGGTCCCAACATGCGCATCAACCAGGCCTGGTACATGCAGGGCGGCGGGCGAGAGGTGCTCAACGAGTTCTACAAGAGCTACAACGTCATCTCACTGCTCGCCGGCAACACAGGCTGCCAGATGGGCGGCTGGTTCAGGAAAGAGGTCAACACGCCCGACGATCTCAAGGGGATGAAGATCCGCGTCGGCGGCTTCGCCGGCCGCGTGCTCCAGAAGGTCGGCGTGGTGCCGCAGCAGCTTGCAGGCGGCGACATCTATCCGGCGCTGGAGAAGGGCACCATCGACGCCGCCGAATGGGTCGGCCCCTATGACGACGAGAAGCTCGGCTTCTACAAGATCGCGCCGCATTACTACTATCCCGGCTGGTGGGAGGGCGGGCCGATGCTGATGGCCTTCGTCAACCTCGACAAGTGGAACGCGCTGCCGAAATATTACCAGAGCGTGCTCGAGCAGGCCGGCCATTACGCCAACAACTACATGATGGCGCGCTACGACGCCGCCAATCCGCTGGCGCTGAAGAAGCTGCTCGCGGGCGGTGCCAAGCTGCACGCCTTCTCGCCGGCAATCATGGATGCCTGCTACAAGGCCGCCAAGGAGCTGCATGCCGAAGTCGGCGCGAGCAACGCCAACTTCAAGAAGGTCCACGACTCCCTCGCCAAGTTCACGAGCGACGGTTACGCCTGGTTCCAGGTCGCCGAGGTCGGCTACGACATCTTCATGGCGCGGCGCTCGCAAAGCTGATCACGCCACCTCTCGCATGCACCGCCCCGGAGCGAAGGCTCCGGGGCGTTGTCGTTGCAGCATTCGCGAGGGTGTCGAAACAAACCTCGAAAACAACCCCATGCACAGTAGACGGCGTCAGCATTATCAAGGACTTGCCACTGTCACTATCAGTGCCCGCTGAAATCCCGAGTTTATTGACCCGTCGGGCAAAACAGGGGTAGACATGGATCATCGCATAATCCGAAATCGTGCCACAAGCCATAAGGGCCCCGATGCACTTCGATCCCGATGAAGTTCAAACAGCACTTCGCAAGGCATGGTCGGCGTCGACGGCCAGCCAATGGACGGCGAGCAACCCGGCGGCAGGGCAATGCAACGTCACCTCGCTGCTCATTCACGAGCTCTTCGGTGCGATTTGCTGAAGACCCCACTGCCGGCCGGAGACCATTTCTATAATCGGATCGCAGGCGTGAGGTACGACTTCACGGCGAGCCAGTTCGACCAGCCGGTAGCTTATATGGATTTGCCCGCCAACCAGGCCGACGCAGGGGTTCATAGTCTGCTATCGAGGCCTCCACTGCTCGCGAAACTGCCCTGGTGTGATGCCGGCAACCCTGCGGAAGGCACGGGTAAAATGGGCAGGGTCTGCGTAGCCCGAAGCGAACGCAACCTCGATGATCTTGGAATCCGTGTCTCGTAAGAGCTTCCTGGCGTTCTCGAACCTTACGGCATCCAGCAGCCCCGAATACGTAACGCCAGCGCGAGAGAGCTTGCGTTGAAGACTGCGCGCACTCACGCCCGCCATTTCCGCGATTTCGGCGAGCACCGGAAGCCGCTCGTCGAGATATGATGGAAGCATCAGCTTCAGTGTTTGTATGAAGTCAACGTTCGAATGTTCGAGGTGGTCGCCATAGAGATTAGGAGGACTTTCGCTCGCCCGGTTAGGGAGGCTCAGGAGCGCAACAGGTACATCGATCCACGATGCTTCCTGACCGGACAGGAATTGAGACGTGGGCCAGGAAGACTGACATGCTGGACCTGGCGTGTACCGAGCTTCAAAGGCGATAGTCGCCGGAGCCCAACCCGATCCAGCGAACTGGCGAACGATATAGATCGGAAAAACGTTCTGAAGCCACTGTGAATGCTCGAGATGCTGAAGTCCCTTGGTGCCCGCAAGCCTGCTGCAATAGCGAACATGATCGCCGTGGTGCTCGAGCCAATTGCTCAGGTTTGAGTCTTCGAGCGATGCCCATTTGCATGCCTGTTCCAGCGCGACAAGCAACGTCGGAGAATGACTGATTAGATTTCGGGTCTTTTCACTGAGGTGCCCGAAATGCAGCGTTCGGGCAGCGTGGAATCCGAAATCCTCGATGCCCTGCGAGTTGCTGGCGAACTCTGCAAATTCTATCGCAGGTAAAATCGGGATGTAGTGATCGGATTTTTCCTCCAACGAAGCGGGTAGCCGAAACTTTTCCAGCAGCGAAGCAGTCGGCGCGCCGACATCGTTCAAAATGTTCGCGAAAGGACTAAGATGCTGACAACGCGTCAAATGAATCTTCGGCATTGAAGCACCGCGACAAGCCTGAAAGCGTACTAACACGAGTTCGCTAGGTGCAGGATGCTGCTCCCTGCTCGGGCCCAGACTACCAGTTCAGGGAGATTCCTTGCTGTATTTTTTTGCCGCGGATGATCGTCCCGCAGAGATTGCAGGTCTCATCAATTCCATTTGACGAGAATTTTGGCGTCTGATGGCCAGATGCACCTTCCCGGTGTTCGTAGTGTCCTGACCGAATTCCTTTGAGGGAGCATGGGCTTCGCGCCTCACGTCAACCGATGAGAGCCGTCCGCTTGCCTTCATCCAGGGCGGTCCACGCCGCCATTTTTGCGTCACTGCGGCAGGGTGACGCAACCCTTGATAGCGCCGCCGATGCGCTGAAAATCAGTCGCCGCACACTGCAGCGTCACCTCGAACGTATGGGCACAAGCCACAGCAAAATGCTGGCCGCAGTCCGGTTGGAGATCGCCTGCCGCTTGCTCGCCGATTCGAATAAGCGCTTGGCAGAAATCGCGAAATTCCTCGGTTACGCCAACGCGAGCAGCTTCAGCCGCGCCTTTGCGCGTTTGATGAAAATTCAACCTGTCGCTTATCGGCGGCAGCAACGGGGCCGCGAGCATGATCGGTTGCACCCTCGCCGACGTTCTCACCCGATTGAGATCTGAGCAGCCCAGACGATTGGCGCGAAATGGCAAGACGCGCGACTTGAATTGGCGCGAAATGCGGAGAGCGCTGCGGCGGTGAAGGCGCATGGAAGCGGAAGAGGCGCTTACCGTTGATCCAAATCAATGGCGACGTTGCGAGAGTTGAAAAGTGTGGCCGGTATTCGCCAGGGCGCTCTTCTATCTAAGCGAGCATTAAGCAAATCCAATTCCGATAGCCATACCTGAAGGAGAAGATTTTATGATCGTTCGTCTCTCCCGAATCGCGTTTTGCGCAGCTGCTGTAGTGGCTTTCTCGCAGCAGCTTTCTGCTCAGTCCGTGGCAGAGAATAAGCCGCATATTCCGCTCGAGAAATCCATAGGCCAAGCGAAGCCTGAAGTCGTTCCGTCGCTTTTTGTCCTCAACTCGCGTGGCGCCAGCCTGAAGGAAGGTAAGTTGGTGCTGACGGGAATTTCACCGAATGCGATCGTGTTTGCCGATCGGCCGGTTCGCGCCGCCGGGCACGATTTGACGTCACGAATTATCGAGGATTGGGGCAATGGCAGCGACAACTTCGCAAAGGATCCTCCCAATGCCACGGTGTCCGGATTCAAGAAGGATGGATCATCGGTAGTCGACGCCGTCGTTGTGCTGAAATCGCCCAAGCTTGAGGGCGACAAGTTGACCTTCGACGTAGACGTACTCGAAGGCGACCTCGCAGGAGCGGATGGACCAGCATCGGTGTTTATTGACATCATTGGTCGGCCATTCACGCCAATGTCGTTTGCCGGCGTCGCCCGCCGGACAGCGTGGCGCGGAGCGTTCTATCGCGGCGCAGCCTTCGCAGGAGCGGCAGCTGTGGCCGGCGCTGCGGCGTATCCTTATTACGCTCCGCGATGCGGATATTACCCATATCCGCCTTGCTATTGACGACCATCGGCGGCGCCGCAGCCACCTACTGCCGCAATGCTCTGAACGGCTCCTCCTAAAGACGTGAGCCGCAAATTGAACCGTCATTCGTCTTGTATCAGGAAGGAGATAACGATGAACATCACCCGTCGATCCCTCGCAGTTGCTGGAATGGGGCTGCTCGCCGGAGCCGCTGCCACAAGGTCGGCACTTGCGCAAGATTCCTTTCTCGGAGTGGGAGAAGGCCTGGAGGACTTCTGGCTCGCGAGCGACGCCTACATCTTCGGCTATCCACTCGTGACAATGGAGATGACGCGCCGCGTCATTTCCAACGTTGCCGACCCCGTCGGGACGCGAGCGCCAATGGGTCAGATGATCAAGATGCGCCAATACCCGGACGCTTCGTACCGAGATGTCACGGCCCCGAACGCCGACACGCTGTACACGAGTTCCTTCTTCGACGTCGGCAAGGAGCCTTGGGTGCTCAGCATTCCGGATATGAAAGGTCGCTACTTCCTAATGCCAATGCTGGACGGCTGGACGACCGTGTTTCAGGTACCGGGAAAGCGCACCACCGGCACTGGTGCGCAGACCTACGCGATCACCGGCCCCGGATGGAAAGGCACGCTGCCGGCCGGCGTGAAGGAATATAAATCGCAAACTAACATCGTCTGGCTGCTCGGCCGCATCTATTGCACGGGCACGCCTGAGGATTACGCCGCCGTGCACAAGCTGCAGGATGAGTGCAAGCTCGTCCCGCTTAGCGCCTATGGCAAGGCGTACACGCCGGCACCAGGAAAAGTCGATCCGTCGGTCGACATGAAAACGGCGGTCCGCGAGCAGGTCAATCGCATGGACGCGGTGTCGTATTTCAAGCTGTTGTGTGAGCTGATGAAGGCCAATCCGCCATATGAAGCAGACAAGCATCAGCTTGCCAAATTTGCCCGGATCGGCATCGTCCCAGGGCAGGATTTTGACGAGAGTAAACTCAAAGCGGACTTCCTGAAGCGCGTGCCGGAGCTGTCTTTCGACAGGATCATGCTTCAGTTCAAAATCAATAAGGCCATGAAGGACGAGAATGGTTTTGCCTACACGACCAAAGGCGGCATCTATGGCACCGACTATCTGATGCGGGCTTTGATTACCGCTATCGGACTTGGCTGCAACCGGCCGCAAGATGCAATTTATCCGGTCTCGCAAAAGGATGGAGAAGGCCACAAGTACAATGGTGCAAACAAATACGTTATGCGGTTCCCGAAAGGCCATCTGCCTCCTGCCGATGGATTCTGGTCGCTGACCATGTACGACAGCGGCTACTTCTTCGTGAAGAACCCGATCGACCGCTACTCGATCAGCGCCCGCGAAGATCTGAAGGAAAATGCGGACGGCTCGACCGATCTGTACATTCAGAAGGATTCTCCAGGTAAAGACAAAGAGTCGAACTGGCTTCCCGCGCCCGAGGGAGAGTTCATTCTCATGCTGCGCATGTATTGGCCGCAGGAAACGGACCCCTCCATTATTAACGGCACATGGACGATTCCACCGGTCAAGAAAGCCGGGGCCTGAGAATAAGAGTCCTTGCCGGCGGTCCGATCCTCGATTGACCAAACCGCCGGCAAGGGACCTTGGGTGCTGGGGGTTCTTTCATGTTTATCATCCTGACCCTTTATCTCGTCTTGGTGTGGCTCATCTTCTCCAAGCTGAAGCTGGTAAAATGGGGGTGGGGGTCCGGCACTGTCGCTGCGCTCTTCGGCGGATTCATTCTTGCGACGTTCCTGGGGATGTTCAACTACCTGACTCCGTCAGGCAGCTTCGTGGTGATCTCGCGCGTCGTCGAGGTTACGCCCAATGTTTCAGGTGAGGTGTCAGAGATAGCGGTCAAGCCGAACGTGCCGGTGAAGGCCGGGACCACGTTGTTTCGGATTGATCCGGCACCATTCCGGTTCAAGGTCAACCAGCTGGAGGCGTCGCTCGCCGGAGCCAAGCAGCAGGTGCTGCAACTCAAGGCCAGCTACGCCCAAGCGAGCGCCAACGTCGAGGGGCTGACCAAGCAGCTCGCCTATCACGACAAGCGGCTCGCCGATTACGTGCAGATGGCAGGTGATGGCGCTCAGAGTGAATTTCGGCTGCAAGACACGCAGGTGCAGCAGGAGACCGTCAGCGCGCAACTACTGGCATCCAAGGCAGCGCAGCAGAGCGCCAAACTCGCGATGGATGCCGAAATCGGCGGCGTCAATACCACGGTGGCACAAATCCAGGCCCAGCTCGACCAGGCCAGGTGGGAGCTCGACCAGACGACCATTCGCGCCCCGGGCGATGGCTATGTCACCGTCATGGCACTGTCCGTCGGTGACCGTGCAGGACAGCACAAGGCTGTGATGTCCTTCATCATCAGCAACGACATCACCATAGTGGGCATGTTCTCGCCGAACGGATTCCAGACGATCAAGCCCGGTGCCGCAGTCAAGCTCGTGTTCGACAACGATCCTGGCCGCATTCACCATGCGACGGTCACCGGCATCCCGCAGGGTGTCGGACAAGGAGAGATTGCGGTTTCAGGCACGCTGGCGAAGGTCGGCTCGATCGGCGGTGTCAAAGCCTATCCGGCGGCTATTTCCGTACCGAAGGACATCGACCGCAGTCAGTTGAGACTCGGGATGCCCGGGACGGCCACGATATTTGCTGAGAACGCCGGCGTCATCGGCCTGATTAAGTCGATTCTGGTCTGGGTCAGTTCGTACATTGCATATCTCTGAACCGATTGATCTTCAGCGTCCAGAATAGGGCAGTTCAAGAGTAACAAGGCGGGCAAGCTTGCAGCTCGCGACCAACGCGTGGAGGGCGATCAGATGAAGCACACCTTCGAAGGAAGATTCGCTCGTCGGCTCATCAAGCCGACGGCCACCCTCGCGTTGGCGATGTGTGGATGCCTCCCTGGCGCCGCCTACGCCGACGAAGGTGGCGTTTCCTATTGGCTTCCCGGCCGCTTCAGCAGCCTTGCGGCGACCCCTCAAGTCCCCGGCTGGTCGATGGCTGCGGTTTACTATCACACCAGTGTCAGCGCCTTTGGCACGGCAGCTGCCGCCAGGGAGATCCATGTTGGCCGCATCCCCGCCAACGTAAACGTCGACCTGAACCTGCGCCTGAATGCGCAGGCCGATCTCATGCTGCTCAATCCCACCTACACCTTCGCAACACCAGTGCTGGGCGGACAACTCGCCATCGGTGTAACCGGACTGTTTGGGCGATCGACCGCCGATCTCGCCGGAACGCTGACAGCGGCCGTCGGCCCGCTGGCGGTGACGCGCATGGGCGCTTTCGGCGATTCCATCACCTCGGTCGGCGACCTCTACCCGCAGGCGACGCTCAAGTGGAATGCCGGCGTGCACAATTTCATGACCTACGTGACGGGAGACATTCCCGTCGGGGCCTACAGTCCGACCCGCCTCGCCAATCTCGGCATCGGTCACGCCGCCATCGATGCCGGCGGAGGCTACACCTATTTCAACCCGAAGGCCGGCCATGAGTTTTCGGCGGTCGCGGGCTTCACTTACAATTTCAAGAATCCGGACACGCAGTACCAGAACGGCATCGACTTCCACGTGGATTGGGGTGCCTCCCAGTTTCTATCCAAGCAGCTCTTCGTCGGCCTTGTGGGATACGCCTATCAGCAGATTACCGACGACTTCGGCCAGCATCCTGCCCTCGGTGGCTTCCGCTCCCGGGTGTTAGGGGTCGGTCCGCAGATCGGCTTTCTGTTTCCCGTCGGCGACATGCAGGGCTACCTGAATCTCAAGGGATACGGCGAGTTCGCCGCCGAGAATCGCCCGGCCGGCTGGAACACGTGGCTGACGTTCTCGATCTCCCCGATGGCGCCCGCCGGCACTGTAGCGTCAACCCGGCGCATGACGAAATAGCCGCGCAGCACTTGGAAGCGATGCAGAATGTTGCCAGACACGCCGTCGGTCAGTCAGCTCTCCCACGTCATTTCCCAGGCGGCCGCACCCGCGTTTCTTCTTGGCGCTCTGGCGGCCTTCATTGCGGTGTTGATATCCCGCCTGAACAGGACCATCGACCGGTCAATCTACCTGAACCATATTCCCGATGACGATCAGGCGAGATGCCGGCTCAAGGCGGACCTTCCACGTCTCGTCCGACGCGCCGCGATGATCAATCGCGCGATCTTCTGGTCCATCATGGGAAGTATCTCGATAGGCGTCATGATCATCGTCGGTTTTGTGAGTGCGTTTTTTCAGATTCAGCACGAGCGAGGCGTCGCCATCCTTTTCATCATTTCCATCGCCGCCTTCATCGTGTCGTTGGTGGATTTCGCGCGTGAGGTCCGTATTGCGCTCAGCGAATTCGATCACCATGGCTGATAGACTTGCCTCAGACATATCGAGCCCAGATTAAGCGTGTGATCCGTTAGTAACCTTAGCCCTCGACGTCGTATTGTTTGCTGAGGTGATCGCCGATCTGGACCAGCATCGCGACACATTCGGGGTAACCCGGCCGGTCTGAAGTGGCCTGATCTGCACTGGCCCGAAACTCCCAGGAATTGCCGTCCCGGACGATGGAGATCGACATTCCACCAGGGCAATCAGCATGAACCTTCAACTCCGCCCGCGCCATCGCGATCAGTTCGCTTTCGGATTTGACAGGTTTGCTCATTCACTTCGTCCTTTCGTCCCGGCTGGAGATTCATCTACATCTAGAACCAACGAACAGATCCTCGCGACGGTATCTGGGGCATGTCATCTCGACGAGGCAGTGATGGTGGTAGCCTGGGGGAGGCCATCCCAATTGAGCCAGATATATCCGCTTTGTTGCGGAATCGGTAAGGCCTTATGGTCGCATTCCAAGTCGCGGCTGTGCGCCGGCAGGCCTGCCTTACGCGAATCTGACAACGGCAGTGCGCCGGACTGCCAAGCTTTTTTCGCTGGCCCCGGCGCTCGGAATGCTGGAGAACAGCCAGATGCGGCGCGAGCCGTGGAGTGAACCGGAACATCCGGCGGGACTAGGATGCGCCTTCTGATCGTCGAGGACAATGCGGAGCTGTCACGGCTCGTGGCCGGCGGGCTGGCCGCGGCCGGCTATGAGAGCGACATCGTGGGCAGTGCGGCCGAGGCGCGCGAGGCGGTGAACAGCGTCAGCTATGCCGCGATGATCCTCGACCTCGGCCTGCCTGATGCCGACGGCCTGTCGGTGCTGCGCGAGTTGCGCCACCAGATGGAGCCGCTGCCGGTGCTGGTGCTCACGGCCCGCGGCGGCCTGCAGGACCGTGTCACCGGCCTGCGCAGCGGCGCCGACGACTATCTGGCAAAGCCGTTCGCCATGGAGGAGCTGGTGGCAAGGCTGGAGGCCATCCTGCGCCGGCCGGGTCAGCTGCTCGGACGCTCGCTCAGTCTCGCCAACCTCGTCTACGACACCGAGAGCCGCCAGGTCTTCGTCGACGACCAGCCGCGGGCGATGTCTGCACGTGAGACCTCGGTGCTCGAGATCCTGTTGCGCCGGCAGGGGCGGGTGGTGCCGAAGAAGAACGTCGAGGACCACATCTTCGGACTCGAAGGAGAGGTCGCCTCCAATGCGGTCGAGGTCTACGTCTCGCGCCTGCGCAAGCAGCTCGCCGAGCACCGCGCCCGAGTGGTGATCCATACCATCCGTGGCGTCGGCTATCTCATGGCCGAGGAAAAATAGCGTGGCTGCCAGCGGCCGCGCCGGATCGTTCGCGTTCAAATCGCTGATCTGGCGCATCGTCTTCCTGCACATCCTGGCGGTTGCGATGGTCGCGATCGTCCTGCCCCTGGTGCTGTTCTGGCTGCTCAATTCCGAGATCGACCAATTGCACCGCGACGGCATGCGCGCCCAGGCCGAGGTGCTGGCGGAGCGCATCGTCGCCCAGCCTGACGGCTCGCTGACGTTCAATCTGCCCGACAGCCTGCGCGGACTCTATTCGGACGCTTACGGCCGCTATCAATACGACATCCGCGATGACGAAGGCCGGCTGCTGTTTTCCTCGCACCGAAGGGCCGGCGCCGCTGTGCGTCGGCCGTCCGAGACGATCTCCGGCGCCAGCGTCACCCGGATCATCGACGGCAAGCCGGTCCGCGTCCAGGTGGCGGAGGATCTCGCGCATCGCGACGTCATCATCGACGATATCGTCTCGAACTTCTTCAGGCGGGTCGGGTGGATCACCATCCCGATCCTGCTGGTCCTGCTCGCCACCGACATCATCATCTTCCGCCGCGCGATCGCGCCGCTGTGGAAGGCCTCCGAGGAGGCCAGCAATATCGGCCCGGCGCGCACCCACATCCGCCTGCCGACGAAGCAGATCCCGCGCGAGATCATGCCGCTCGTCACCGCGGTGAACGAGGCGCTCGACCGGCTCGAGGACGGCTTTCGGGTGCAGCGGCAGTTCACGGCCGACGCAGCGCATCAGCTGCGCACGCCGCTCACGATCCTGCGCACCCGGATCGAGACGCTCGGCGACGGCGCCGCCCGGCAGGCGCTGCTGGCCGACATCGAAGCCATGAGCCGCATCGTCGCCCAGTTGCTGGAGATCGCCGAGCTCGACACGCTGGTGCTCGATCCCGGCGAGACTGCTGACTTGCGCGCGGTCTGTGCCGAGGTGGTCGGTGCGATCGCGCCGCTCGCGATCGCGCAGCACAAGGACATCGCATTGAAAGGCAGCGACGCGCCGGTGATGATCCACGGCAATTCGGAGATGCTCCAGCGCGCGATCTTCAACCTTGCCGAAAACGCCATCAAGTTCACGGCCAGGGACACCGCCGTCGAGGTCGATGTGGGCGGGGACGGATCGGTGCGGGTGCGCGATTGCGGTCCTGGAATCGCCGAGGCCGAGCGCGAGCTGATCTTCCAGCGCTTCTGGCGCCGCGACCGCCATCGCAGCGACGGCGCCGGGCTGGGGCTCTCGATCGTGCGCGGCGTCGCCGACGATCATGCGGCAACGGTGGCGGTCGAGAACCTTCCCGGCGGCGGCGCCGAGTTCACGCTGCGGTTCAGGCTGGCGGAGAAGGGGGCCTGATGGCCCTATCTGGAGGTACGGCTATCGCATGGGGGCGAATTTCGCCTGTAGCCATCCTTCGAGACGCCCGCCGTTGGCGGGCCCTCAGGATGAGGATTGAGTACGTGGCTGCAGGTTAGACGCGCACCGATGCTGCTTAGCCTCATCCTGAGGAGACCGCGAAGCGGTCGTCTCGAAGGACGAGGCGGGCGCTCAGGTCGCGCCAAAGAGGGAGCCCATGCCGAATGCCGCTGCATCCGGCCGCGCTCGCTTCCCGCTACTTCTGCGGTGGCCCCAAATCCAGCGGCGGCAGCTCGATCTGCGGCACCTCGATCTTGACCTTGTCGAGATCGACATTGAGCGGCTTGTCGAGCAGGCCCGTGACAAAGACCGGGAAGATGATCACCAGCAACACCATGATGAGTTGCAGGCCGATCCAGGGCACCGCGCCCCAATAGATGTCGGAGCTCTTGACCTCCCTCGGCGCGACGCCGCGCAGATAGAACAGCGCGAAGCCGAACGGCGGATGCAGGAACGAGGTCTGCATGTTCACGCAGAGCATCACGCCGAACCAGATCAGGGCGGCGTCCGCGCCCACCACGGGGGTGAGGAGCTTCTGGGCGATCGGCGCGATCATCGGCAGGATGATGAAGGCGATTTCGAAGAAGTCGAGGAAGAAGGCCAGGAAGAAGATGAAGAGATTGATGAAGATGAGGAAGCCCCAGACGCCGCCGGGCAGCGAGGTCAGGAGATGCTCGAGCCAGACGCCCCCGTTGACGCCGAGGAACACGACGGAGAAGCAGGTCGATCCGATCAGGATGAAGGTGACCATGCAGGTGAGGCGCATGGTGGACTGGTAGCCCTGCGTGATCAGGTCGCGCAGGTCCGGGATGCGCGCGGCCCGAATGCAGATCCACGCGATCGCCAGATAGGTCACCGCGAAGGCGATCTTGAAGATCAAATTCTCGCTGAACAGGATCGCCACAATGGTGCCGATGCCGGCCGCGATCACGCCGAGGATCAAGATCTTGTTGTCGGTCGAGGAGAAGTCCTTGTGGTGGATCGCGGCGAGCACGATGGCGCCGACGGCGCCCATCGCGCCGGCCTCGGTCGGTGTGGCCAGACCCATCATCATGGTGCCGAGCACGACGAAGATCAGCACGGCCGAGGGGATGATGCCCATCAGGCACTTCTTCCACAGCGCCCAGCCGGTCAGCGTCCGCGCCTCCAGCGGCACCGGCGGCACATGGTCCGGCTTGATCAGGCCGAGGAGGAAGGTGTAGCCGGCGAACAGGATGATCTGGAACACCGAGGGGCCCCAGGCGCCGAGATACATGTCGCCGACCGACTTGCCGAGCTGGTCGGCAAGCACGATCAGCACCAGCGAGGGCGGCACCAGCTGCGTGATGGTGCCGGAGGCCGCGAGCACGCCGGTGATGTAGCGCATGTTGTAGCCGTAGCGGATCATCACCGGCATCGAGATCAGCGCCATGGCGATGACCTGCGCCGCCACCGTGCCGGTGATGGCGCCGAGGATGAAGCCGACGATGATGACGGAATAGCCGAGGCCGCCGCGGACCGGGCCGAACAGCTGGCCCATCGAATCCAGCATGTCCTCGGCGAGGCCGCATCTCTCCAATATGGCGCCCATGAAGGTGAAGAACGGGATCGCGAGCAGGAGCTCGTTGGAGAGCACGCTGCCGAACACGCGGCCGGGGATCGCCTGGAGGAAGTTCAGATCGAAGAAACCGAGATGGATGGCAAGGAAGCCGAAGGAGAGGCCGACGGCGGCAAGCGTGAACGCCACGGGGAAGCCGATCAGCATCGCCAGGACCAGGCCGCCGAACATCAACGGCGGCATCATCTCCAGCGTGATCATTGGGTCGGCCTCTCGTACTTTGCGTCGATCGTCACATAGCCCTGGAGAGCCGCGATACGCTTGATGACTTCGGAAACACCCTGAACAGCCAGCATCACGAAGCCGGCGGGAATCACGAACTTGATCGGCCAGCGGATCAGGCCGCCGGCATTGGCCGACATCTCGCCGACGCTGTAGGCCTGCATGAAGAACGGCCAGGACAGGTAGGCGAGCAGGAGACAGGAGGGGATCAGGAAGAGCAGGGTGCCGAGCATGTCGAGCCAGAGCTGGCCGCGCTCGGACAGGGTCAGGTAGAAGATCTCGACCCGCACATGCTCATTGCGCTTGAAGGTGTAGGCGGAGCCGAACATCACGAGAATGGCGAACATGTACCATTGCAGCTCCAGCCAGCCGTTCGAGGAGTCGTTGAAGGCGTAGCGGATCATGGCGTTGACGGCACTGACGAGGCACGCCAGCAGCACGAGCACGTTACAGACGTACCCGATCTTTTCATTGAGAGTGTCGATGGCGTTGCTCAGCGCCAGCAATGGACGCATCTTACTTTGTCTCCGTCGCGGTCTTCATGGCAATAGCATCAGCACGCATGCGAAATGGACGGGACTGCACGAGTCATTCTTCGCATGAAGAGCGCCGTCGATCTCTCTCCTCATGCGTCTAAGTCCTGTGATCGCGAAGGACCCGTGGCGGAGCGCGGGTTCAGTCGCTATTGCTTGGGTTGACCGAAATCGAGCGGCGGCAGCTCGATCTGCGGCACCTCAATCTTGATGGTGCTTGGATCAATGTTCGGCAGGCTACCTTTATAGTGCATGACCATTGAAGGGAATGCGATCACCAGGGCTACCATGATGATCTGGATGACGACGAACGGCACTGCGCCCCAATAGATCTGGCCCGTGGTGACAGGGTCCATCCTCTTGCCGGTGACGCGATCGGTGTATCGCTCCTTGGGGGCGACCGACCGGAGATAGAACAACGCAAAGCCGAACGGCGGATGCATGAACGATGTTTGCATGTTGACGCCGAGAATGACGCCGAACCAGATCAGGTCGATGCCGAGTTTCTCCGCGGCCGGGCCCAGCAGCGGAATCACGATGAATGCCAGCTCGAAGAAGTCGAGGAAGAAGGCCAGTATGAACACGAACACGTTGACGAAGATCAGGAAGCCGACCTGGCCGCCGGGCAGGGAGGTCAGGAGATGCTCAACCCAGACGTGGCCGTTGACGCCGTAGAACGTCAGCGAGAATACGCGGGCGCCGACCAGGATGAACACGACGAAAGCCGACAGCTTCGCAGTCGATTCCGTGGCCTGCCGGATCAGGTCCCAGCTCAACCGCCGCTTCGCGGCACCGAGGAGGAGGGCACCGGCGGCACCCATCGCGCCGCCTTCGGTCGGGGTCGCGATGCCGATGAAGATCGTGCCCAGCACCAGGAAGATCAGAAACAGTGGCGGGACCATGACGAAGGTGGTCTGCTGCGCCATCTTCGAGAGGAAGCGGAAGCCGGTCAGCTTATCGATGACCCAGTTCAGCACCGCAACGGCGAAGGCGAAGATGATGCCGTAGAACATGCTGAGCACGACGTAATCGGCGCCGTGCACGCTCGAATTGCGCATCATGAACCAACCGAACACGCAGCTCGCGAGGAAGAGCACACCGAGCGACACGAGGCCGCGATCACCATTGTCCTCTCTGAAGCCGATGGCCTCCGGCGGCAAGCCGGGCGTGGCCTTGGGGAAGATCATACTGACGAGGAAGGCATAGCCGGCATAGAGCCCCGCGAGCACGAGGCCTGGGATGAAGGCGCCCTCATACATATCGCCGACGGACTTGCCGAGCTGGTCGGCCATCACGATCAGGACGAGCGAGGGTGGAATGATCTGCGCGAGCGTGCCGGATGCTGCGATGACGCCGGATGCCACGCGGCGGTCATAGCCATAGCGCAACATGATCGGCAGCGAGATCAGGCCCATCGAGATCACGGAGGCGGCGACGACGCCCGTCGTCGCGGCGAGCAGCGCGCCGACGAAGATCACGGCATAGGCAAGACCGCCGCGAATGGTGCCAAACAATTGCCCAATGGTGTCGAGCAGGTCCTCTGCCATGCCCGACCGCTCCAGGACCAATCCCATAAAGGTGAAGAACGGGATAGCGAGCAGCGTGTCGTTGTTCATCACGCCGTAGACCCGCTCCGGAAGAGCCTGGAGGAAGTCGGGATGAAACTGGCCGAGCTCGACGCCGATGATGGCGTAGAACAGGCCGACGGCGCCCAGCGAGAATGCCGCCGGATAGCCAAGCAGCAGCATGACGACCAGCGACGCGAACATAATGGGCGCCATGTTGGCGATGATGAATGCGGTCATGATTCCCCCCTAAACCGTCGCCAACGGTTACTTCTTCTCGATCACTTCGACGAGGTGCTCGACTTCGGCCTCCAGTGCCGACACCTGCGATTCATGGGGGTCCGGAATCAGTCCGCGCATGACCGCAATTCGCTTGATGAGCTCGGAGATGGCCTGGACGAGCAGAAATGCGAACCCGACCATGATCAAGGCCTTGGCGGGCCATTGCGGCAGACCGCCGGCATTGCCGGATTGCTCATTGATCTCGAACGAGCGCAGGAAGAATGGCACGCCGGTAATGATCATGATGACGCACAGCGGGATGAGGAAGAACAGATGACCGACCACGTCGATCACGTTGCGCACCTTCTTCGGCAGCGTGTTGTTCACGATGTCGATGCGGATGTGCTCGTTGTCGAGCAACGTCCAGGGCGCGCACAGCAGGAAGACGATGCTGAAAAGCACCCATTGCAGCTCAAGCCACGAATTGGACGACGTATCGAACGCCTTGCGGACGATTGCGTTGACCGACGAGATGACGACCGCGACGACGATCAGCCACGCAATACGTTTGCCCGTCCAGCGTGTGAATGCGTCGATCCTGCTGCTCAGCCTTAGGAGCGCGTGCAACGATAGGTCCTCCCCCGATTGTGCCCCGGCCGTCTTGACTGCGCCGAGCTGGCGCGTGGCTTATCTCGCCGCGCAGGCATGAGGCGGTCGCACCAAACCAGCGGCTTAGCGTGCCGTCAATCGGAAAATGGGCAAATTGACGCGCCGTCAAAAGCTTAGGTTTGCGAGGCGCGGGACGATCGTCAGCCGCCGGTGACGCTCATATGCCTGGAGACGCTGGGACGGTCGTGGCGGCGGTCGATGATGAAATCATGGCCCTTAGGCTTCAGCCCGATGGCACGATCGATCGCATCCGCAAGCAGCATATCCTCGGCTGATGCACGCAGAGGTTTGCGCAAATCGGAGGCATCCTCGTGACCGAGGCAGGTGTGCAGCGTTCCGGTGCAGGTGATGCGCACCCGGTTGCAGGATTCACAGAAATTATGAGTCATCGGCGTGATGAAGCCGAGCTTGCCGCCGGTCTCCGCGACGCTGACATAGCGCGCCGGTCCGCCCGTGGTCTCGGCGAGGTCCGTCAGCGTGAATTGCTGGGCCAGGCGGGCGCGCACCAGCGACAGCGGCAGATATTGGTCGATCCTGCCCGATCCGATCTCGCCCATTGGCATGACCTCGATCAGCGTCAGGCCCATGCCCTTGCCGTGGGCCCAGCGCATCAGTTCGGGGAGCTCGTCCTCGTTGAGGTTCTTCAGCGCCACCGCGTTGATCTTGACGCCGAGGCCGGCGGCACGCGCGGCCTCGATGCCTTCCAGCACCTTGTCGATCTCGCCCCAGCGGGTGATCTCGCGAAACTTCTTGGGATCGAGCGTGTCGAGCGAGACGTTGATGCGGCGCACGCCGCAATCGGCGAGCTCGCGCGCATGCTTTGCAAGCTGGGTGCCGTTGGTGGTCAGCGTCAGCTCGTTCAAGGCGCCGCTCGACAGATGCCGCGACAGCGAGCGCACCAGCGACATCACGTTGCGACGGACCAGAGGCTCGCCGCCGGTGAGCCGCAGCTTCTTCACGCCCTTGGCGATGAAGGCCGAGCAGAGCCGGTCCAGCTCCTCCAGCGTCAGCAGATCCGCCTTGGGCAGGAAGGTCATGTCTTCCGACATGCAGTAGAAGCAGCGCAGATCGCAGCGGTCGGTGACGGACACGCGCAGGTACGAGATGGTCCGCCCGAACGGATCGGTCATCGCGCTCGACAGCGCGGCGCGGGGATTTGCAGAAGATCCGTTCATACCAAATGCCTTGTCCCTGCGGGCAACGGGCGCGCTGCCGTTCAGCAGTGCTCTGGAAGCAATCTAAGCATCGGACGCGGCTAGGACAATTGGGTGGTATACGTAGTCACCGCTTGCCAGCGTTCGGATCGGGAAAAGGCGAAGCCGCGGTCGGAGCAGCCTCCGCCGGCGCTGCGGCGACCGCGGGTTCGGCGTCTTCGGCTGGTGCGGCCTGCGGATCGGCTAGGGCGGGGCGGCCGGCTGCCGGCCAGGCTCACCCCCGCAAACGCAATCGCGATGACACGACGCATGACTGCGACGAACCGCCACATCCCCAGGGATGGCACCTGGAGCAGGCAACCGGCGCGCCGCGAATGGATAATAGATGGTTAGCATAGGGTTCCGAAGAATAGCTACGCTTTTTCAATGGTTTGCGGAGGGTCTGTTCGCCATCAGGCTATGTGCCGCGGCCGGCAGGTCGCGCATGTGATGGATCAGCCGGTCAGGCTTCAGCTCGGCGATAGGCACGTCCGTGTAGCCGAAGCTGACCCCGATCACGGGCACCCCGGCGCGCCGCGCGACGCCGACATCGGTTCCGGCATCGCCAACCATGATGCTGGCTTTGACCTCTCCGCCGGCGCGCGCCACGGTCTCGCGAAAGATGGTGGGATCGGGCTTCTGGACGCCAAAAGTGTCGGCGCCGCAGATCGCCGCGAAGCGGGGGCTGAGGCCGAGCTGGTCCAGCAGCCGCTTGGACAGCCATTCCAGCTTGTTGGTGCAGACCGCAAGGCGATGGCCCTGGGCGGCAAACTGGTCGAGCGCGGTCTCGAGACCCTCGAAGGGGCGGGATTCGACCGCGATGTGGTCGGCATAATAGGCGATGAAATCCGCCGTCATCCGGTCCATGTCGGCGGGGGTCACCGAGCGGCCCTCGGCCTCCAATCCCCGCTCGATCAGCTTGCGGGCGCCGGCGCCGATCATGTTGCGGGCCGAGGCCATGGGGACGGGCGGCAGCCCTTCGCGGTCGAGCACATAGTTGAGCGCGGTGATCAGGTCGGGCGCCGTATCCACAAGCGTGCCGTCGAGATCGAAGACGAGGGTGTAGGGGGAGGTCATGATCCAAGCGCTATCGGGCCGGCCGGACCGGCGCAAGGGCCGACGCCATAAGTTCACCTTATAAGATCGGCCCAAAGGCCTGTTCCCGCGGGAAAAACGAGGCTACATAGGCCGCCGCAAGCGGCTATATCGGCGGCACTCTCGATCCAGAGGCAGAGGCGGGCGCAGATTTGAACATGGACCAGTTGAAGCGGCAGGCTGCGGCGCGCGCGCTCGAGGAGGTGCGTGACGGCATGCAGCTCGGGCTCGGCACCGGCTCGACCGCGAAACATTTCGTCGAGCTGCTCGGCGAGCGCGTCGCCGCCGGACTCAAGGTGATTGGCGTGCCGACCTCGGAAGCGACGCGCGCGGATGCGGAGCGCTGCGGCGTGCCGCTGACCACGCTGGACGAGATCGACCATCTCGACATCACCGTGGACGGTGCCGACGAGATCGATCCGGATCTCAATCTGATTAAGGGCGGCGGCGGCGCACTGCTGCGCGAGAAGATCGTGGCGGCGGCCTCGGATCGGATGATCGTGATTGCCGACGACAGCAAATGGGTGCCGACGCTCGGCAAGTTTCCGCTGCCGGTCGAGGTCATCCCGTTCGGGCTGGGCGCGACGCGCCGCGCGATCGAGAAGGCATTTGCCGCATGCGGCGTTTCCGGGCAAATGGCGGTCCGCAAGGCCAAGGGCGGGGACAAGGACGGCCACGTTTTCGTCACCGATGGCGGCCACTGGATCGTCGATGCCCAGCTCGGTCGTATTGTCGATCCACCCGCTCTCGCCAAGGCGTTGAGCGCCATCCCCGGCGTGGTCGAGCATGGCTTGTTCATCGGCTTGGCCAGCTCGGCCGTTCTGGCGGGCGGCGAGGGAATTCGCGTGATTGAACGGCGCAAGCCGAAAGGAGACCAGGAATGAAGAGCGTGTTGAGATTCTTGCCGGTGACGGCCCTCGCTGTGGGGCTGGCGCTTTCGGCCGGTACGGCGATGGCGCAACAGCCGGCCGCCAAGGCCCCTGCAGCACCGGCCCAGCCGAAGGCCTCGCCCGCGGCGATTGCGGCGGCCAGGGAGATCTTGCAGATCAAGAACGCGACCGCGATGTATACCGGCGCCGTGCCCGGCCTCGTCGAGAAGACCAAGATCGCGCTGATCCAGCAAAATCTCAACTACCAGAAGGACCTCAACGAGGTCGCGCAGGTCGTGGCGCAGCAGCTCAACGGCCGCCAGAACGAGATCGGCGAGGGCATGGCGCAGATCTATGCCAGCGAGTTCACCGAGCAGGAGCTGAAGGACCTCGTCACCTTCTACAAGTCGCCGCTCGGCAAGAAGCTGATCGACGCCGAGCCCCGCGCCATCGGGCTCAGCATGGCTTTCATGAATTCCTGGGCCCAGAACTTCTCCGAGACCGTGATGGGGGCCTTCCGCGCCGAGATGCGCAAGCGTGGCAAGGAGATCTGAGCGCACCTATCTGAAAGGTCGTTCTTGAAAGAGGTCGGAGTGGACAATGGCTGAATTCGACGTCGACCTCTTCGTCATCGGTGGCGGCTCGGGCGGCGTGCGGGCCGCTCGCATCGCGGCCGGCCATGGCGCGCGCGTGATGATCGCGGAAGAGTACCGCATGGGCGGCACCTGCGTGATCCGCGGCTGCGTGCCGAAGAAGCTGTTCGTGATCGGCTCTCATGTCCGTCACGAGATCGAGGACGCCGCCGGCTTCGGCTGGACCATCCCCTCCATGAGCTTCGACTGGGCGACACTGATCGCCAACAAGGACAAGGAGATCGCGCGGCTGGAGGCGGCCTACACCGCCAATGTCGAGAAGTCGGGCGCAGAGATCGTCAAGAGTCGGGCGGTGATCGAGGACAAGCACACCGTCCGCCTGCTCGAGAACGACCGGAAGATCACCGCGAAATACATCCTGATCGCCACCGGCGGCGCGCCGAACCACGGCGCTTCGATTCCCGGCATCGAGCACGTGATCTCCTCCAACGAGGCGTTTCATCTCAAGAAGCTGCCGAGGCGGATCGTGATTCAGGGCGGCGGCTATATCGCGCTGGAATTTGCCGGCATCTTTGCCGGCTTCGGCTCCGACGTCACCGTGATCTATCGCGGCGACAACATCCTGCGCGGTTTCGACGAGGACGTTCGCGCTCACGTCCGCGCCGAGATGGAGAAGCAGGGCATCACCATCCTCACCGGCTGCACGGTGACGAAGGTCGATCGCCACGGCGAGGACTTCACCACGCATCTGTCGAACGGATCGAGCCTCGCCTCCGACCAGGTGATGTTCGCGATCGGCCGCCATCCGGCGGTGGCCAATCTCGGCCTCGAGAAGGCCGGCGTCGCCATCAACCCGAAGAATGGCGGCATCGCGGTCGACCATTTCTCGAAGAGCTCGGTCGACAGCATCTACGCGATCGGCGACGTCACCCATCGTTTCAACCTGACGCCGGTTGCGATCCGCGAGGGCCATGCCTTCGCCGACACCGTGTTCGGCAAGCGCGAGGTCACGGTCGATCACGCCAACATTCCGACCGCGGTGTTCTCGCAGCCGGAGGTCGGCACCGTTGGTCTCACCGAGACCGAGGCGCGCGCGCAGTTCAGCCACGTCGACATCTACAAGACGACCTTCCGCCCCATCAAGGCGACGATGTCCGGCCGCGACACCCGCGTGCTGATGAAGCTCGTCGTCGACGGGGCGACCGATCGCGTGCTCGGCTGCCACATCGTCGGCGATGCCGCCGCCGAGATCACGCAAGCCGTGGCGATCGCGGTGAAGATGAAGGCGACCAAGGCTGATTTCGACGCCACGATCGCGCTGCATCCGACCGCGGCCGAAGAGCTGGTCACCATGCGCACGCCGACCGCCCGCCACGTGCGGCAGGCGGCGGAGTAGGCTCAGCGTCTAGCCATAGAGATATCCAACCGGCCTGCCTTCGGTGCGCAGCGGGCGGATATCCTTTTGCGTTATGATCTGGCCGGCGAGGCCGTCGATCTCGTCACGCTGCGTCGGCGTCCAGCTGCGAAGCTCGTTCATCCCCTTGAGCAGGCCGAGCCGGAGAACCTGGGTGTTTTCGCTGATGCCGACGAGGCTGATCGCATCCTTGCCCGCAGTCACCACATCGCCGGCGGAGAGTTCAAAGCTCTCGCCGGCCTTTTTCCTGAACTCGGCCGTGCCGCGAATGACGCGGTAGATCACGACCTCGCCCTTGGCAAAGCAGCTCGCGTCCGCGGCGACCGACATGCTCTTCGGCAGCAGCGACTGGCCGTGCGGATCGGTCGCGATGATATGGCCGGTGACGAGATGACCACTTGGCACCTCGATGCCGATATCGCGCAAGTACACCGGCGTGGCGGACTTAACTGAACCGTCTGTGAGCGGTCTGAATAGCGCATCCAGCGCCAGTGGATCCTGCAGCCAGAAGCCGGCATCGGCCGGCCGGTTGTGCAGCTTGTGACTCCAGGCCACACGCGGCGTTTCGGCTTCGTTGATCTGGTCGGGACCGACGATGGTCGGATTCGGAAAGGTGGTGGGGTCGGTGATGAAGGCCTCGAGAAATTTGCCGGAATAGCCCATTGAGATCGGATCAGGCACCACGGTCTGCGGCGTCCTCAAATTCTCTTCAGTCGACAGGCCAGACCAGGTGTAGAACAGCTGGCGGTGAACGATCGCGCTCTGCAGCATCACCGCGCCCGGGCCGACATTGTAGAAGCGCCCGTCATAATCGAAGGTGAAGGCGCCGGAGGTGACCAGCACGAGCTGGAAGCCGCCGGGCGGAAGATGCAGATGGAAGTCGGTGGGTCCGGTGTCGGGGCGGTAGATCGGCAGATTGGTCGCGACTTCGTGCAGGAGGAAGGTCTCATTGTTGGCGTGAAAGCCTTCGTTGGCGCGATTGTAGAGCGCTTGCGGACGATAGGTCGCCTCGAACTTCGCATTCCGATCGCGGTCGATGGCGACGAAGTCCTGCGTGTTGAGGCGGAGCGGTGCGCCGTTCGGATGGGTTAGGCCGGTCGTCTTGAGATCGCCCGCAGCATGCACGTTCATGACGTTCTCCGCTCTGCCCCGTTGCTTCGCTGACAACGTCATTGCGAATATTGGGCCAGTTGCTTTGCGAAGCTGCAAGTGGCCCCGGCATCGTGATGCGGACGCACCGGTGCGGGAAGAAATCCGGTGGTTGCACGGGACGTTAGATCGACGTCTCGTTCTGATCGTGAGACGCCGCGCGAGGGCTCCTCCTTTCAAGGCAGCGACGAGACCTGTCCAATTTGTCAGCAAGTCTCATCAGGCCGCGTGCAGCGGTGTTGCTGGGGTCGGCGCGATGGCCCCTCTTGGGCTCGGCAATAATATCGTGACCCGGGTAGGGCGATTGACAGATTGTTCATGTTTTGTTCTTATGTTGCAACCGAGATGGAGGCAGCTATGGACAACCGCATCAACGAAATTCGCAGAACCATCAGGGCGCTTCGAGTCAGCATGCTCGAGGCCGAAACCATCATGCGCGAGCAGGTCAATCGGGGCGAGGATTGCACTTTCGTCGCCGAGGAAATCCTCAAGATGCGCTCGGTCATGAGCCTGCTCGCCAGGGAACGGATAGAGCTCGGTGATGACGAGCCGATCCTCGTCACCTGTCTCTATATTCCCCGGCGCCGGCCGCCGCGAAAACCAACGGTCGATCGTCTCCTGCAGTCCCGCAATGTCTTGGCGCAACGCGTGGCGGCGACGGCCTGACCGGAGCAGGGCGACCGCTTTATTCGAACAATTGGCGAGCAGCCCGTTCAGGCTTGCCGACCGGACTGTCGGCCCACTTCGCGATGTCCGTCGTTCGCGCGTCGATACCTTCGCACCAGAGGCAGCTTGGCTCCGTGTTGCCTTTGGCCGAGAGGATCGGGACAAGTCCGTGGCCGCAGCCGGAGCAGGACGTGACGTGATTCATGTGTTTCTCCGCGAGAGCCGAATCCGGAACGACATGTCGCTCCCAGAGGTTGCCTGAGCGTTATGACGAGGCAGCGACGCTTGCGACCGGAGCGCTCGTTCCTGACGTCGTGGACGTCGCAATCCAGCGTGACACGGCCGCGATGTCGTCGCCGTTGTCGCGATAGGCGCGAAGCTGGAATTCCGCGGAGCTGCCGCGTTCCACGATGGTCCGGCAGTGCTCGACCTCTCTTGTGCAATTCAGCGCGGTTGCGTCTTCGGCGATGTCGCCGATCACGCGGGACAGCAGCTCCGAGATCGTGACCGGGCCGTCCTTTGAGGCGAAGATGCAGTCGGTGCCGTAGCGCTGCGCGCGCCATTTGTTTTCCACCGCAATCGCGCGTTCGACCGCGGTGACCTCCTTCGACAGATGAGGTCGGAGGTAAAGATGCCGGGTCAGGCAGCGGTAGAGCGAGGCAATTGCCACGGCGTCATCGACGAATGTGCAGGTATCGGGCGCACGAAGCTCGAGGGTCGGGTGCCGCATCGAGGGCCGCATCGCCCACCAGATGTGGCTCTCGTCCGGTATCACGCCGGAGCGCTGCAACGCGCCGACATATTCGTCGTAATCCTGCCTGCCTTCGAACAGTTCGGGCAGACCGGTGCGGGGCAGCTCGGAATAGGCGGCGAGCCGGTAGCCTTTCAGCCCGGTCTTGTGCGAATTCCAGAACGGGGAGGAGGCGGAGAGCGCGATGAACAGCGGCAAATGCGGCAGCATCGCCCGCATCACCGCCATGCGCTTCTCGGGATCCGGCAGCTGGACGTGCACGTGCATGCCGCACATCATGTTGCGGTGGCCGATGCTGCGCAGATCCTCGATCATCTCCTCGTAGCGCGGCTTCGGGCTCGGCTGCGACATGCGCCAGACCGCGGTCGGATGCGTGCCGCAGGCCATGATGACGAAGCCGTATTGCGCGGCGACGTTGGCGACCTCGCGGCGAAGAAAACGGAGCTCTTCGCGTGCGTCGTTGACGTCGACGTGGATGTTTGTGGCGACTTCGAGCTGGGATTGCAGCATCTCCCGCATCGCCTGGCCGCCAGTCGACCAGTTCGCCGATTCGAACAGCTCGTCGGGAGTCTTGATCGCGACTTCCAGGCTGCGGCGATCGGCGAGGAAGTACTCCTCCTCGATGCCGAAGGAATATTCCGCGGCCTTGCCGCGGCCGCCGGCGGAGCGGATGACGAGGTGCTGCCTGTCGTCGGACGAATCCAGCCGCAGCAATTTCAAAACGTCTGAAGCAAATGTCATGGCCCCACCCGGCAAAAGGTTACCTGCGGGCACTAATCCGTCTGGCCGGAGCGGGTTCCGTCTCGGCGCTACTGCAAATTGTCACGTCGAACGGAACAATCTTCACGCTTTCGGAGGCGCGCGCGATCAAGGCGTGGTTGGGCGGCACCTCTGCCCAGTCTTCCTCCTTGTCGAACGGCTCGGACACCACCACGACCTGGTCGCCGTCCTCGCGGAAATACAGCGTGTTCGCGGCGTCGTTGACCGCGACCCGGAAGGCGTAGAGATCATGTCCGTTGGCGATCGCGCTGGTGAAGCGCAGCCGTTCGCGGAGCTGGCCCTCGTTGACGAGACCGACAAGGGCCTGCAGCACGCGCTGCGTCGCGCCGAGCGGATCTTTGTCCAGGCCGGCGCCCATCATGGCGAGAAACACCGCCTCCGAGTCGGTCGTGCCCAGCCGCGACGGGTAATAGGCATCCGGAATCAGCGCCTCGACCTTGCGACGCAGCCGATTCCAGCTGCCGACGAATCCATTGTGCATGAACATCCACTGGCCGCAGGCGAAGGGATGGCAATTCTGCCGCGTCACCGCCGTGCCGGTGGCCGCGCGCACATGCGCGAAGAACAGATGCGAGCGCAGATGCCGGCAAAGGTAGCGCAGATTCTCATCCGACCACGCCGGGCGCGTCTCGCGATACAGGCCAGGTTCCGGATGCTCGCCGTACCAGCCGAGACCGAAGCCGTCGCCGTTCGATCCGGCCGTCGACTGAAGCGAGCGGATGCTCTGCGCGATCAGCGAATGCTCGGGCTCGGTGACGTAAGGCTCAAAGGACGTGGTCTCGCCCCGATATGCGATCCAGCGGCACATGAGGAATCCTGTGGGAGATGCCTGACGTGCAGTAACTGATCGGCCTGTTCGATGGTTCCCGGCCGCAGCTCTTCGACACTTTCGGCCATCTGCGTCAACTGCCAGGGCGACGACCGCACGCGCGAACTGACGGCGGTGGAACGGCCGGGCTGCATGGGGCGTTCCGTTACCGAGGTAAGGTTTGGAACCGTGACGTGCGAATCCGGCTGCTTACTGCAACGAGGGGGAACCGATGCGGCGGCTGGTCGCAGTCATATCGACTTGATTCCGACAGGGTGATCTTTATTTCTGGGCGGAACAAGAATCCGGGCCCCTCTGGCGAGGACACCGACAATTTCGGTAAACCTCGTGATGTCGGATGACCAGTCCCGCGCGAATGCGATGGATCGGCCGACCGTCGGGCCCTCTTCGTTCTCTCCGACCAGTCGCTCCATCGCTGCCCCGTGCGGTCATTTCGCAAAGTTAGGGAGCAACGATGCACGACACCAAGCATCCCAGTCCGATCGAAATCGCTGATCCGTCCACCCTGAACGAGCAGGCTGCGGCGGCGCTGGTCATTGCCGGCGCGCTGGTCGCCGTGGCCGACCGACGCGTTTCACCGGTCGAGCGCGACGAGGTGATGCGCTTCATTCGGGACCGCGACTTGGCGCCTCATATCGAGGACGATCGGCTGCTTGCGATGTTCGATGCACTCGCTGAACGACTCGAGGAGCCGGATTTTGCCAACGTCGTGATCGACACGCTCCGGCCGGTCTCGAACATGCCCCTGTCAGCCCATTTGATGGAATTGTCGGAGCGCGTCGCCGCGGCAGACGAGGACGTGCATCCCCATGAGGTCCAGGCCATCAAGCTTTTGCGGCTGCTGACGCTTGCGCTGCCCCGCGCAAAGCCGGTCGCGCCGAGTGAAAAGCCCGTGGCACATTATACCGGGGTCAAGGAATGAGCATGGTGACAACTTCGGACGAGCGCAAGACGGGAGCGGAGGGCGGTCTCGGTCAGATGGCCGGCGGCGACCCGCGCCTCGAAAAGCTTGTCGACCGGTTGCCGCCGCGTGTGGCCGACACCGTCACTTATCTGCTCAAACCCTCGAACCGCTGGGTCCGGATTCCCTCGGGCACGCTGCTCATTGCCGGCGGTGTGCTTTCCTTCCTGCCCATTCTCGGCGTCTGGATGCTGCCGCTCGGACTCGCGCTGCTTGCCGAGGACGTGCCAGCGCTGCGCTCCTCGCGCTCGAAGGTCCTGGACTGGGTCGAGCGGAAGAAACCGCATTGGCTCGATCCGTCCACATCTAAAGATGGTCAATCATGACTGAATTCATCACTGCCGAGGCGCTGAGCGCGCTGCTTCAGGTCATCCTTATCGATCTCGTGCTCGCCGGCGACAATGCCGTCGTCATCGGCCTTGCTGCTGCTGGTCTACCGCCCGAGCAGCGCCGCCGCGCCATCATCGTCGGCATCGCTGCGGCCACTGTACTCCGCATCGCCTTCGCCGGCGTCGCAACGCAGCTTTTGCAAGTGATCGGCCTCCTGCTTGCCGGCGGTGTGTTGCTGCTCTGGGTGTGCTGGAAGATGTGGCGAGAGCTGCGCGAGCAGTCCGCACATGCTCATGCGAACGAACTTGCACTCGAAACTGGCAACGCCGGTGCCGCGCCGGTGCAGCAAAAGACCTTCGCTCAGGCCGCGGTGCAGATCGTCGCCGCCGACGTGTCGATGTCGCTCGACAACGTGCTCGCGGTCGCGGGTGCCGCGCGGGAGCATCCTTACATCCTGGCCTTCGGCCTGCTCTTGTCGGTTGGCCTGATGGGAGTCGCCGCGGACCTGCTTGGCCGCTTGCTGCAGAAGCAGCGCTGGGTTGCCTATGTCGGCCTCGCCATCATCCTTTACGTCGCGTGTGAGATGATCTATCGGGGCACGCTGGAACTTGCACCGGTCATTGCGAGTCTCTGAGGCGTCTACCGCAATCCGGAGTCATCGATGAGGTCTGAAACCAAAGCGCCTTCGGCGGACGCCGCACCTCGGCCGCAGATCGGTCCGTTCGCCCAGCTCATTTTCGGCTCGCGATGGCTGCAAGTGCCGCTCTATGTCGGCCTGATCATCGCGCAGGGCGTTTACGTGTTGCTGTTCCTCAAGGAGCTCTGGCACCTGGTCCTGCACTCGTTCGATGCCACCGAGCAGCAGATCATGCTGGTCGTGCTCGGGCTGATCGACGTCGTCATGATCTCGAACCTCTTGGTGATGGTGATCGTCGGCGGCTATGAGACCTTCGTTTCCAGGCTGAACCTGACCGGCCATCCCGACGAGCCGGAATGGCTGAGCCACGTCAATGCCAGCGTGCTCAAGATCAAGTTGGCGATGGCAATCATCGGCATCTCCTCGATCTCGCTGCTCAGGACCTTCATCGAGGCGGGCAATCTCGGCACGACGCGCAGCAATTTCACCGAGAGCGGCGTGATGTGGCAGGTGCTGATCCACCTCGCCTTCATCGTCTCGGCGATCGGCATTGCCTGGGTCGACCGTCTCAGCAGCGATGGCGGCGGCCATCGCAAGGGCGCCACCCACGGCTGAGTTCTTCTCCAGGGCGGTTGGTTGACGGTATTGCGCCCAAGGTGAGCGCATTACGCGGCGTCACCGCACGGCGTGCATCTCCAGAAACGCCTTCACGCCGGTCACGCTGCCGGTGTCGGAGGGCACATAACCGGGGAGTGTCGCGATCGCCGCGCGGAAATCGGCGCTGCGGATGATCTCGAGGATGCGCTGCATCGGCTCGGTATCCAGGAACGCGCGCTTGCAGACGAAGAAATAATCCTCGGTCAGGATGCGGATGAAGTCGAGGCCGAAATGCCGCGCCGCGGCCTCGACGCCGAAGCTTGCATCCGCCATCCCGCTGGCGACATAGGCGGCGACCGCCGCGTGGGTGAACTCGATCTGCTGTGCGCCGTTGATCCTGCTCTCGTCGATGCCGTGCGCGGCGAGCAATTGATCGAACAGAAGCCGCGTGCCGGAATCATGGTCGCGGTTGACGAAGCGGACCTTGGGATTTGTAAGGTCGTTCAGCGAGGCGATCCGCAGCGGGTTGCCGCGCGCGACCATCAGGCCCATCTCGCGCGTCACAAAGCTGATGATGCGATCCTCGCGCGGATCGAGCCATTCGCGCGCGGCCTTGATGCCCTGGGCCCGCAGCGCGCCGTGCGGCAGATGCAGGCCGGAGAGGTCGCATGCGCCCTGCGCCAGCGAGACCAGGGAATGCTGGTTGCTGACATAGCGCAGGTCGACGCCGATGCCGGACTCACGGTCGAGGAATTCGCGCAGCTTGGCCACCGCAAAGCCGTGGCTCGCGTGCACGCGGATCACGGACGGACGTTGTTCGAGGAACGGCTTGATCTCGCTGGCCAGCTCCTGCGCGAGGTTTTCGAGCTGCGGCCCGAGCCGTGCCTGCATGCGCTCGCCGGCCCACACCAGCCGTTCGCCGAATGGCGTGAGCTTGGAGCCCCTGCCGCGTTGGGTCTCGACCAGCGGCGCGCCAAAGAACTCCGACCATTGCTCGATCAGATTCCAGACGTGGCGATAGGAGAGATGGGCATCGCTCGCGGCGCTCGTGATCTTCCCGGTCTTCCGGATCTCGTTGAGCACGCCGAGCATGATGACGGCGGTGCGCGGGCTGCCCTCGCGGCGAAACCGCCAGACGGCTTCGATCTCGATCTGAAGCATTGGCCTGCCTTTATGAATTCCACTTCATATGTGGGGGTGTCCATTTGCAAACCATATCATATTTACTCCGGTCACTGAGCGCCTAGTCTGGCATACCAGAACAGGAGAAATATGATGTCTGTTGCATATGACTTCGCGCAGTCGCCGGCGACCGAGTTCATGGCCCGGCCGCAGCATTTGCTCATCGACGGCCGTCGCATCCCTGCCAGCTCCGGCCGCACCTTCAAATCCCTCAATCCCGCCACCGGACAGATCATCGCCACCATTGCTGAGGGCGGCGAGGCCGACGTCGAGCATGCGGTCGCCGCCGCGCGCCGGGCGTTCGAAGGCCCCTGGCGTACGATGCGTGCCTCCGAGCGCGGCCAGATCCTGCTGCGCTGGGCCGAGCTGCTGAAGGCACATGCGGACGAAATCATCGAGCTCGAATCGATCGATGCGGGCAAGCCGATCTCGGCGACGATGCGCCAGGACTTTCCCGCCGCGGTGGACACGCTGATCTACTACGCCGGCTGGGCCGACAAGATCAGCGGCGACGTCGTGCCGGTGCGCGACGATGCCCTGACCTATACCGTGCGCGAGCCCGTCGGCGTGGTCGCGGCGATCGTGCCGTGGAATTTCCCGCTGATGATCGGCATGTGGAAGCTGGCGCCGGCGCTGGCCTGCGGCTGCACCGTGGTGATGAAGCCGGCCGAGCTGACCTCGCTGTCGGCACTGCGCATCGCGGAGCTGGCCTTGGAGGCCGGCCTGCCGGCGGGCGTCTTCAACGTCGTCACCGGTCCGGGCCGCGTCGTCGGCGATGCGCTGGTCAATCATCCCGACGTCGACAAGGTCACCTTCACCGGCTCGCCCGGGGTGGGGCGTGGAATCATGAAGGGCGCAGCCGGCAATTTCAAACGCGTCTCGCTCGAGCTCGGCGGCAAGTCGGCCAATGTCATTTTCGACGATGCCGATCTTGAAGCCGCAAGCAAGGCGGCGGCTTCCGGCATCTTCTTCAACGCCGGCCAGGTCTGCTCGGCCGGCTCCCGCGTGCTCGTGCAGGAGAAGGCCTATGACGAGGTCGTCGAGCGGCTCGCAGCACGTGCGAAATCGCTTCGGATCGGCGATCCGCTCGACCGCAAGACCGCGCTCGGCCCTGTGATCTCCGAGAAGCAGATGAAGTCGATCCTTGATTATGTCGACATCGGCCGGAACGAGGGGGCGAGCCTCGTCACCGGCGGGACGCGCGTCGGGGAGCGCGGCTATTTCATCAGCCCCGCGGTGTTCGCCGGCATCGCGCACGAGATGCGGATCTCGCAGGAGGAGATCTTCGGGCCTGTCGTCAGCGTCATCAAGTTCAAGGACGAGGCCGACGCGCTTGGGATCGCGAACGGCACGGCCTACAGCCTCGCTGCCGGCGTCTGGAGCCGCGACATCGGCAAGCTGCAGCGTTTTGCCAAGCGGGCGCGCGCGGGCACGGTCTGGATGAACACTTATGGCTATACCGACGTGCGGCTGCCTTGGGGCGGCGAGCGCGACTCCGGCCTCGGCCGCGAGCACGGTACCGCCGCCATCGACAATTTCACCGAGCCCAAAACCGTCTGGATGAACCTGGCCGTCTGATACCTCCCGAGCGGCCAATCCTGGAGCCCGCCTGATCGTCCCGTCAGGCGGGCTCTCTTTTTGAGATCGATAAAATTGTCTGCAATCCACTCAGGCGCGGCAAACCCTGCGGACAAGAAGGCTGCGGCCTTAAACGTCCGCTTTGGAACCGATGTGCATCCTGCCGGCAAAGGGCAGGGCATCATCATGTCAATTCTTAAGGAGATCGTCGCAGCAGTCGCGGGAGTCTATGCGCTCCTGTTCGTCTGCGACGCGTTGTTCGGCGTCGGCGAGACGCGCTTCGACGATTCCTATTACCGTGCCAGCTTCTACGCGCCGCGACCGAAGGAATTCCGGTTTGCCGACGGGACCACGCCGGCCGCACGGGTCAGCGATGCCTTCGCGCAGTTCTCGGCGGGCGAAGCCAAGCCCAACAAGCGCTACTCGTCGCTGACGACGATCATCCGCTGACAACGGCTCACTCGCCCTGAATCCATTCCGCTACGCTGCGCCAGAGCGTGTCGCGGTGATCGGGGCGGAAGAAGCCGAAATGGCCGATTGCCTTGGCACCGACGTCGGACGGCTTGACGGTGAGCACCTCCGGCTTGATCGCCGTGAAGCCGCCCGTGAGCAGCTCGACCGCTGATAGCGTCGCCCAGGGATCGTCTTGGAAGCACAGCGCGCGCAGCTCGCCCTTGAAGTTCGCGAAATTTTGCAGCGCCGGCAGCTTCGAATCGAACAGATAGCGCGGGCTCGAGACCCACTCCGCCCATTGCAGGAAGACGCCCTTGGGCAGATCCTCGCCGATGCCGGCCCAGCCGGGCGCGTAGCCGAGGGCGTGGACCAGCGGCACGCCGACAAAATTCATGAAGGCAAAGACGCGATATTTTTCCGGCGAACTCATCAGCCGCCACGTCGCGGCCTGCGAGGCCACGAAGGCGGCACGCGAGATGTCGGTGTTGTTCTCGATCAGTCCCAGCGCCTGGCCGCCGAAGGAATGGCCGACATAGGCCAGGGGCAGGCCGCGGTAGCGCTCGCGCATCCAGCGCACTGCGGCGGTGACGTCGAGCGCGGCCCAATCCGACATCGAAGCCTCGAAGCCGACCAGCGATTTCGGCTTGTTGTAGCCGACCATCGCCGGCAGCCGGGAATCGCCAATGCCGCGATAGTCGTAGGTCAGCACGGCGCAGCCGCGATGGGCGAGGTAGGAGGCAAAGCCGCGGTAGATCTTGCGCGGGACGGCGGTGGCCGAGTTGATCAGCACGGCATGACGCTTGGTGCCGCGCGGCAGGAACAGGGTGCCGGTCAGCGCATACCCGTCGATCGCCGGGAAGGTGATCTCGTCGATGAAAACGTCGTCCAGTGCCGCGTCCATGGGCGCAAGGGATCCTGCCAGTTGCCTCGCCCTTCCAACAAATGCGAATTTGGCTTTCGCCGCAAGGGTTTGCAGTGCCGAATGGATTTACAACTGGCGGGCCGCGGCCAGCCTGTGTATAAGGCGGCCCTCGCAACCCACAGATCAGGTTGCACTTTTTTGCTTCACGGAGAGATTGCGATGTCCGAGCGGTGGACGCCCGAGTCCTGGCGCAGCAAGCCGGTGCTACAGGTGCCCGACTATCCCGACGCCAAGGCCCTGGCCGACGTCGAGGCGCAGCTTGCGACCTTTCCGCCGCTGGTGTTCGCCGGCGAAGCGCGCAACCTGAAGAAGTCGCTGGCGCGGGTTGCAGCCGGCGATGCCTTCCTGCTCCAGGGCGGCGACTGCGCCGAGAGCTTTGCCGAGCACGGCGCCAACAACATCCGCGACTTCTTCCGCGTGCTGCTGCAGATGGCGGTGGTGCTGACCTATGCCGGCGCCGTCCCGGTGGTGAAGGTCGGCCGTATCGCCGGCCAGTTCGCAAAGCCGCGGTCGTCGCCGACCGAGAAGGTGAACGGCGTCGAGTTGCCGAGCTATCGCGGCGACATCGTCAACGACATCGCCTTCACCAAGGAAGCGCGCATGCCGGACCCGCAGCGCCAGCTGATGGCCTATCGCCAATCGGCCGCGACGCTGAACCTGCTGCGCGCCTTCGCCACCGGCGGTTACGCCAATCTCGGCAGCGTGCATCAATGGATGCTCGGCTTCCTGAAGGACTCGCCGCAGTCCCGCCGCTACAAGGAGTTGGCCGACCGCATCTCGGATGCGCTCAACTTCATGCGCGCCTGCGGCCTCGATCTCGAAGCCCATCCCGAGTTGCGCGCCACCGATTTCTACACAAGCCACGAGGCTTTGCTGCTCGGCTACGAGCAGGCCATGACCCGCGTCGATTCCACCACCGGCGACTGGTACGCGACCTCGGGCCATATGATCTGGATCGGTGACCGCACCCGCCAGCTCGATCACGGCCACATCGAATATTTCCGCGGCATCAAGAACCCGATCGGGCTCAAATGCGGCCCGTCGCTGAAAGCCGACGAGCTCTTGAAGTTGATCGACGTGCTCGATCCCGACAACGAGCCCGGCCGGCTCACGCTGATCGGCCGCTTCGGCTCGGACAAGGTCGGCGAGCACCTGCCGAACATGGTCCGCGCCGTGCAGCGCGAGGGCAGGGCGGTGGTCTGGTCCTGCGACCCCATGCACGGCAACACCATCACCTCGACGTCGGGCTACAAGACGCGGCCGTTCGACCGCGTCCTGTCCGAGGTGAAATCGTTCTTCGCCATCCATGCCGCCGAAGGCACCCATGCCGGCGGCGTGCATCTGGAGATGACCGGCCAGGACGTCACCGAATGCATCGGCGGCGCCCGCGCCATCACGGACGAGGATCTCAACGACCGTTACCACACGGTCTGCGATCCCCGCCTCAATGCCGAGCAATCCATCGACATGGCCTTCCTGATCGCCGAGCTGCTCAAGCAAGAACGCGCCGGCAAGGCCAAGCCGATGCCGGCCGCCGCGGGGCTCTAAGACCTTGCTGCGGATCTGGAAGGCCACGATCAATTCCCGTAACGGTCTGGCCTTTGCGTTTCGGTCGGAGCAGGCTGTCCGCGAGGAAATTTTTGCGCTCCTCCTGTCGCTGCCGCTGGCCTGGTTCATCGGCGCGACCGCAATGCGCGCGGTCGAACTGGTGTGTTCGGTTGCGTTCGTGCTGACGGTCGAGCTGCTCAACACCGCGATCGAGAAGCTCGCCGACCGCCTGACCATGGACCACGACAAGCAGATCGGCCGCGTCAAGGACATGGGCTCGGCCGCCGTCGGCGTCGCGTTGCTCATGGCCGGCGTGTTCTGGATCTTTGCCATCGTCGAGCGATTGGGTTTCGTCTAGCCAAAGGTCGAGAGCGCATCATGGCCGAACGTCACAACGCATTCGCGGTCACGCTCGCACAGCTCAATCCAACCATGGGCGACATCGAGGGCAACGCGGCCAAAGCGCGCGCGGCGCGCGCGCGCGCCATCGCCGACGGCGCCGATCTCGTGCTGTTTCCGGAATTGTTCATCGCCGGCTACCCGCCGGAGGATCTCGTGCAGAAGCCGGCGTTCCAGGCCGCCTGCCGCGCCGCGATCGAAAGCCTTGCGCGCGAGACCGCCGACGGCGGGCCCGCCATGCTGGTCGGCACGCCCTGGGTCGAGGAGGGCAGGCTCTACAATGCCTGTGCGCTGCTCGACGGCGGCCGCATCGCCGCGCTTCGCTTCAAATGCAATCTGCCGAACTACGGCGTGTTCGACGAGAAGCGGCTGTTTTCGCGCGGGCCTGCCGCAGGCCCGGTGACGGTGCGCGGCGTGCGCGTGGGCGTGCCGATCTGCGAGGACATCTGGCTGGAAGAGTCCGAGGATTACGAGAACGTGGTCGAGACGCTGGCCGAGACCGGCGCCGAGATCATCCTGGTGCCGAACGGCTCGCCTTATGCCCGCGACAAGAATGACGTGCGCCTGTCGGTGGCGGTGGCGCGCGTCACCGAGAGCGGCTTGCCGCTGGTCTATCTGAACCAGGTCTGCGGCCAGGACGAGCTGGTGTTCGACGGTGCGTCCTTCGCGCTGAATGGCGACCTCTCGCTCGCCGCGCAACTGCCGGCGTTCGAGGAGGCCATCGTCACGCTGCGCTTCACCAGGAATGGCGACGACTGGCGCTGCACCGGTCCGGTCGCCGAACAGGTCGAGGGCGACAAGGCCGACTATGCCGCCTGCGTGCTGGGCCTGCGCGACTACGTCGCCAAGAACGGCTTTCCGGGCGTGCTGCTCGGCATTTCCGGCGGCATCGATTCCGCGCTGTGCGCGGCGATCGCAGTCGATGCGCTCGGCGCCGACCAGGTCCATGGCGTGATGCTGCCTTATCGCTACACCGCCCCGCACTCGATTGCGGACGCCGGTGAGCTCGCCGGCCATCTCGGCATCCGCTACGAGGTCTTGCCGATCGCGGAAGCCGTGACCGGATTCGAGACCATCCTGTCCGGCATCTTCAAGAACCTGCCGCCTGACATCACCGAGGAGAACCTGCAGGCCCGCACCCGCGGAACGCTGTTGATGGCGATCTCCAACAAAACTGGTCTGATGGTGGTGACGACAGGCAACAAGTCGGAAATGTCGGTCGGCTATGCCACGCTCTACGGCGACATGAACGGCGGCTTCAACCCGATCAAGGACATCTACAAGACGCAGGTGTTTCGGCTGGCGGCCCTGCGCAATTCCTGGAAGCCGGACGGCGCGCTCGGCCCCGCCGGCGAGGTCATTCCGCCTGATATCATCACGCGGCCGCCGAGCGCGGAGTTGCGCGAGAACCAGCGCGATGACGACTCGCTGCCGCCCTATGACGTGCTCGATGCGATCCTCGAACGGCTGGTCGAACGCGAGGAGCCGCTCGATCAGATCATCGCCGCCGGCTTCGATCGCGAGACGGTCACCCGCATCGACCATCTGCTCAACGTCGCCGAATACAAGCGCCGCCAGGCTGCGCCCGGCGTGAAAGTGACGCGACGGAATTTCGGCCGCGACCGCCGCTATCCCATCACCAACCGTTTTCGCGACAAGGGCGAGAGGCTGCCGCCGGCGGACGAGACGCTGGTGTCGCGCGGGAGCACGGCATCGATCGACGCGTTCGAGGGCTGACTCCAGACTCGAGCAACGGCGGGACCTATGACGGGGCTGCGAAGAACAGCACCCGAAGGAAGTGCGTGTACTCGGATTCGAGCGCCATGATCGCCACAAAGACAAGTACCGCGATCGGCGGCAGCAGGATGGCATAGGTCAAGGCCAGCCGCTCCCAGGCCATGTGCATGAAGACGGCAACGATCAAGCCGGCCTTCAACATCATGAAGAGCAGGATCAGCGACCACCTCAGATAGCCATGTAGGCCGAAGTAGTCGACTAGGTAGGAAAACGTGCTGAGGACGAACAACCAGCCCCAGACCACGAGGTAGAGTTTGATCGGGTGCTGTTGACCTTTGGCGTCACGGGCCCCCGTTGCGACTGCGTCATGCGCCGAACCGTGGAGCTGTCCTTCCATGTGTACCGCCGCGTTTGTCATGCGCCGACCTCACCAAAGATAGAAGAATGCAAAGATGAAAACCCACACGAGATCGACGAAGTGCCAGTACAGGCCCATAATTTCGACGATCTCGTAATGGCCCTTGCGGCTTGTGAAGAAGCCGCGCCTCTCGACGTCGAAGTCGCCGCGAAGCACCTTCCGCGCAATGGCGATCAGGAAGATCACACCGAACGTCACATGGGTGCCGTGGAAGCCGGTGATCATGAAGAAGCTCGCGCCAAATTGGGGGGCTCCCCACGGATTACCCCAGGGCCGGACGCCCTCCATGATCAGCTTGGTCCATTCGAAGGCCTGCATTCCGACGAATGCCGCGCCGAAGGCTGCCGTGACCAGCATCAAGGCCGCAGTTCTGAATCGATCGCGGCGGTAGCCGAAATTGACGGCCATCGCCATCGTGCCGCTGCTGCTGATCAGGACAAACGTCATGATGGCGATCAGGATAAGCGGGATGTGCTGGCCCGCGATTTCGAGAGCGAAGACTTCGCTGGGGTTGGGCCAGGGTACGGTCGTCGACATGCGCGCCGTCATGTAGGAGAGCAGGAAGCAGCTGAAGATGAAAGTGTCGCTGAGGAGGAAGATCCACATCATGGCCTTGCCCCAGGACACGTCCTTGAAGGCGCGCTGATCGGACGCCCAGTCGGCGGCGATGCCGCGCCAGCCTTCAAGCCGCGCAGGCGATTGGCCCGGATCTGTCACCACGGTCTCAGCCATCTGGTCTCGCCTCCCTAGCTCAGCAATTGGCGGCAGATGTCGACGAAATCGTCGGTCCAGCCGGTGAGAAGCCCGAGCAAGACAAGCCAGACGAGCAGCAGGAAGTGCCAGTAGATGGCGCACAGCTCCACGCTCAAGCTCATGTCGGCGATCTCGGCGCCGCGCCACATCCTGGCTGAGGTTCGGCCCAAGGCCACCAGGCCGCCCGCCAGATGCAGCCCGTGCAGTGCGGTCAACAGGTAGAAGAAGGAATTCGCCGGATTGGACGCCACGAAATACCCGGCAGCTCCGAGCCGTTGCCAGGCCAGGAGCTGTCCGGCGAGGAAGATCACGGCAGACACTCCGCCGGCGAGCAGACCGATCATGACGCCTTCGGCATCGTGTCGGCGCGCGGCCACGTACGACCAGTGCAGCGCGACACTGCTCAGGACCAGTACGCCCGTGTTGACCCACAGCAGCCGCGGTACCGGCAGCGGCCGCCAGTCCACCACGCTCATGCGCATCGAGTAGGCGCTGATGAAGAGGATGAACAATGCGCTCGCGACGGCGATAAACACGCCAAGCCCGATCTTCGCTGCCGGCCAGGTCATGGCGTCGCCGCCCGGGAAGTCACCGGCCGGGCCTTCCTCCAGCCAGGGCTTGGCGGTCAACCGCTGCTGCGACAGCCACCATCCGGCGATTACCGCAAGCACAGCCAGGAACAGGATGATGGCGCTCACGAAGCAGCTCCCTCGGCGAGCTGCGTCGGGCGCGGCGGCTGGTTCTGCGGAATGAAGTCCTCGGCAGCGCCGGGCACGCTGTAGTCATAGGCCCAGCGGTATACGACGGGGAGATCCTTGCCCCAGTTACCGGGTCTTGGGGGCGTCTCCGGCGTCTGCCACTCCAGGGTCGTCGCGCGCCAGGGATTGCCTCCTGAGGCTTCACCTTTGAACAGGCTCCAGGCCAGATTGAACAGGAACACCAGCTGGCTGAAGCCGACGATCAAGGCCACCACGGAGATGAAGACGTTCAGTGAGTGGGTCGAGGACGGGATGAACGTCGCATCGCCGATTTCGAAATACCGGCGCGGAACCCCGAGCAGTCCAAGATAGTGCATGGGGAAGAAGATCAGATAGGCGCCGAGAAAGGTGACCCAGAAGTGAAACTTCCCCAGGGCCTCGTTGAGCATCCGACCCGTAACCTTGGGGTACCAATGGTAGATCGCTCCGAGCACGACCATGATCGGCGCGACGCCCATCACCATGTGGAAATGCGCCACCACGAACATGGTATCCGAGAGGGGCACGTCCACGACGACGTTGCCGAGGAAGAGGCCGGTGAGCCCGCCGTTCACGAAGGTGACGATGAAGCCGAGTGCGAAGAGCATCGGCACCGTGAGATGAATGTCGCCGCGCCACAGGGTCAGCACCCAGTTGTAGACCTTGATCGCGGTGGGGATTGCGATGATGAGCGTCGTTGTGGCGAAGAAGTACCCGAATTGAGGGAACATGCCGCTCACATACATGTGGTGCGCCCATACGATGAAGCTGAGCGCGCCGATGGCCACGATCGCCCAGACCATCATGCGGTAACCAAAGATGTTCTTGCGCGCATGCGTGCTGATCAGATCGGAGACGATGCCGAAGGCGGGCAGGGCGACGATGTAAACTTCGGGATGGCCGAAGAACCAGAACAGGTGCTGGAACAGCAGCGGGCTGCCGCCGCCATATTTCGACAGTTGCCCCATCTCGAGGAGGGAGGGCATGAAGAAGCTGGTTCCCAAGAGGCGGTCGAACAGCAGCATGACCGAGGCAACGAACAGTGCAGGGAATGCCAGCAAGGCCATGACGGTCGCCGTGAAGATGCCCCACACCGTGAGGGGCAGGCGCATCAATGTCATGCCGCGGGTGCGCGCCTGGAGCACCGTGACCACATAGTTCAGCCCGCCCATGGTGAAGCCGATGATGAACAGGATCAGAGATGACATCATCAGAATGATGCCCCAATCCTGCCCGGGCGTTCCGGTGAGGATTGCTTGCGGCGGGTAGAGCGTCCAGCCGGCGCCGCTGGGGCCGCCGGGCACGAAGAATGTCGAGGCCAGCACAAGGACCGCGAGCAGATAGATCCAGTAGCTCAGCATGTTCGCATAAGGAAAGACCATGTCCCGGGCGCCGACCATCAGGGGGATCAGGTAGTTGCCGAAGCCGCCGAGGAACAACGCGGTGAGCAGATAGATCACCATGATCATGCCGTGCATGGTGATGAACTGAAGGTACTGGTTGGCATCGATGAAGGAGAAGGTGCCAGGAAATCCCAGCTGCAGCCGCATCAGCCACGACAGCACCAGGGCCACCAGCCCGATGGCCGCGGCGGTCAGCGAATACTGAATGGCGATCACCTTGGCGTCCTGCGAGAAGACGTATCGTGTCCACCAGCTCCGCGGATGGTAGAGCTCGACATCAGGTACTTCGGCAGGCGGTACGCCGGGGGTCCCTTCATATGGAATATCGACCATAGAAATCTCCTGGTCATTTCCATCGGGAGTGAGGCGTTGGCCTCATGCACCCGATCTATCCTTGCGGCGGCAGCTCGCTACTTGTCGCCGGATCGGTACGTCGCCTTCAGGACGGCTTTCGCCGGCGACAGTTCTGCAAATGTTTTCTGTTGCTCCAGCCAAGCGTGATATTCACGCTCTTCGTCGACGATGACCTTGGCCCGCATCTGATAGTGAGCAGCGCCACAAAGCTCCGCGCAGAGAACATCGAACGTTCCGGTTCGGATCGGCGTTATCCAGAAATAGGTCACCATGCCTGGAACCATGTCCATCTTGGCGCGGAATTCGGGCACGTAGAAATCGTGCAGGACGTCAACGGAGCGGAGGAGAACCTTAACCGGCTTTCCGATTTGAAGGTGCAGGTCGCCGCTCTCGATCACGACGTCGTCCTGCGCGTGTGAGTCGTCGCGATTTAGCCCCATCGGATTGTCGGAAGCGATGTTGCGGACATCGGATGTGCCCAATCGCCCATCCTTGCCTGGCAGGCGGAAGCTCCATTGCCATTGTTGCCCCATGACCTCGACCTCGGTCGCATCCGCGGGCACCGTGACGAACTGGTGCCAGACCACAAGGCCGGGCGCCAGCATGGCTGCAACGCCGACGCCTGTCGCGACGCTCAGCCACCATTCGAGCCTCTTGTTTTCCGGATTGTAGTCGGCGCGTCTTCCCTCCTGGTGGTGGAAGCGGAAGATGCAATACGCCATGAAGGCGATGACCGCGACGAACACGAAGCCCGTGATCCAGAACGTAATGTTGATGGTGTGGTCGATATAGGCCCAGTTCGTGGCGATCGGCGTCCACCACCAAGGGCTGTAGATGTGAAACAGCACCGAGCCGATCGCGACCAGCAGCAGTATCAATGCGACAACCATCCTGATCCATCCTTGCCATCAAAGGCTGCGGATACGAATCCAGGGCGGAGCTCACGTCTGTCGCGATAGCTGGCTTTTTTTGTTGGCGTCTATGCCATCGCCGGCCTGTTGCCTCGCCCATTCCTGCGATCGCGAAGTCAAGAGAGTGGTCGCGACCACCAATCTCATCGGAGCTGAGGGCGTCTGCTTCTAATTCTAAAATGATACCAGCCGAACCCGGCGTCAATAGTGCATATCGGCGTGCGGATGCGTTGTCGGAGCTGCTCCGCTCGGAAGAAGCGTCGGCCTGCGCGCCGGGCTGGCGGCGTCTCAGGTGACGCAATGCATCAAGATTTGTGCAGGTGCACAATTCACCTAAGCTTGAGTGCAACCTCGCTCGGTGCGCGCTAAGCTGATCAGGCAGGTCGCGGCGGGTTCCGTCGGGCCAGGCTCTTTCGCTGAACCTGAGTGCCGCACTCGGCCCATCGCGTTCTCGCTCGTGAAGCGGACACGCGTGGCTGAAAAGCGCGTGTTGTCACCACCGCGATTTTCAGCACGGGAGGTTGCGTTCATGGCCACTCTGTACTCCCACGACATGATAAGGCGGCACGTCTTCGGCGAAGCGGCCTCTTATCCCGTTCGTAAGGTCAGCTTGTCCGACCTGACCCAGGCGCTACGCCTGGGCTGGGAGGATTTCCAGGCAATGCCAAGTCACGCGCTCGTCGTGTGCGTGATTTATCCTGTCCTCGGCCTCGTCCTGTTCAGGGCGGTGCTCGGCTATTCGGTGCTGCCGCTGTTGGTTCCGCTGGCCGCCGGGTTTGCCTTGATCGGTCCCTTTGCCGCGATTGGTCTCTACGAACTCAGTCGCCGCCGCGAGCGCGGCGAGGACGTCGATGCATGGGACGCGATCAAGGTGCTGCGCGCACCGTCATTCGGCGCCATGCTCGAGCTCGGCGTACTCCTGCTCGTTCTGTTCGGGGCTTGGATCGGTGTCGCGAATGCAATCTACGTCACCATCTTTGGTCACGCGCCGGCTGCAAGCATTCCCGACTTCGCAACGCGCGTGCTGACGACCCGGGAAGGCTGGTCTCTCATCATCATCGGTTGTGGTGTCGGCTTCCTGTTTGCGGTCTTAGCCCTGTGTATCAGCGTGGTGTCGTTTCCGTTGATGCTCGACCGACATGCGACTGCGATCGATGCGATCCGTACGTCGCTCCGAGCGGTGGCCGCGAATCCGGTTGCGATGGCCGGGTGGGGCCTCATCGTGGCGGCGCTCCTCGCGATCGGCTCGCTGCCGTTCTTCGTGGGTCTCGCCGTCGTTCTGCCGGTGCTCGGTCATGCCAGCTGGCACCTCTATCGGCGGGTGGTCGAGCCGAATCCAAATCCACCGGACGAGCTTCCACCGAGGCCGAAGGGAAGGCGCTACGCAGCGGACTTCCCGGCAAATCTCTTCCCGTGGAGCCGCGAGGGCGAGCAGTAAAAGCGAAACGGCCGCGCGTGGCGGCCGCCTTCGCGGGACATGATAGGGAATGACGACCTATTTCTGCTGCTGCGGCAGGAAGGTCGGGCCGACCGAGCGGATCGGCTTGTTCTCGGAGCTGGCAGCGGGACCCGTTTCCGCGGGCGGCGCTGCGGCCGGCGCATTGGCCGTCGTCGGCGCCGGCGCTGCGCCCTTCTTCGCATTCGCAGGCGTGCCCTTGTTGAGCCGCTGCTGCTGCATCCTCTTGGCGCTCTCCTCGGTGACGATGATGTCGCCCTGCTGTTCGGCGGCCGCCTTGTCATCGGCGGATTTGAGCGCGTCCGCCCAGGTCTGGCCCGCGGCCTTGCAGGAGCAAGACGGGTTGAACTCGCTGCGGAATTTGAACGCGGTCGGCAGCGCCGTGTAGGGCTGGCCGTTGGTGGACACCGCCGAGTTCATGTCCTCGCCGGGATTGCGATGGGTGTAGAGCACGGCCTCCGCGGCCGGGCACAGCGCCTTGCAGGTCTTCTCGTCGTCAGGGAAGCGCGCCGGCACGGTGGCGAACGAGATCGGGAAATAGGCGCCGTCGCAGGTGCGCACGCAGACGGTGCGGAAGGTGCCGGACGGGGGCCCGAGATCGGAGGGCGGCATGGCTTGCGGATTACCCGCATTGTTGCCGCCGAACAGATTGCTCAGGAAGTTGCCGCCGCCTTGCGGCTGCGTAGCGGCGGCATATTGCGGGCCGCAATTGTTCTGCGCGAGCGCCATCAGCACCGAGCGGCGCTGGCTGTCGCGCTCCGGGCTGGCGCCGGGGCCGCCGCTGCGCAGCCGCTCGAGATTGCCGGTGATCTGGTCCAGATTGGCGCGCATCTGCTGGATCTGGGTGTTGACCGGACCGCATTGCGCCGACTGGCCGTTGAACAGCGAGAAGAAGCCGGAGGACTCGCAGCCCATCCGCTTGGCCTGCATGGTGACGCGGTCAAGCTCGGCCTGCTGACGCGCCTGGGAATCCTGGTAGCGGCGGATCTGCTCTTCGCGCGCGGGATCGCCGCCGCCGCGATCGAGCGCGGCTAGCTGGCCTTCCAGCCGCACGCACATCGGATTGGGGCCGAGCCCGTTCTGGCCGGGCTGAGGCGGCGGTCCGGGCGGGCCGGCCTGCGCGAAAGCGCCAGTGGCGAGCACGACGGTGCCGAGGAGCGCGGTGCAGGCGGACAGGAAGCGGGCACGGGGCAGGGACAAAAATTCAGGCATATCCGCCATTCTAGCGAGGTCACGGCCCGGCATGACTTTGGTGGGCCGAAGCGCGCCCTCCCATAGCCGCTTCCTGCGGCACCGTCACGTCGTTTCAGGGACCAGGATTGGGCCTAAGGTGCGCCAGTTCCGAGCGAATTCAGCGCTGGCAGGTGATTGCGACATATTCGTCGCAACGGCCATGGGAGCAGTTTGCGCCAGATTTGGGGACAGAGCCGGTAATTTCGTCGGGATCGACCCGGCGGTAGGCTGAGGCCTGGGCAAAATCTCGTGATTGGCAATAGGTGCGCGCGGCGGAGGCACCGCATCTGTCGCCCTTGGCGAGGCACTGGTCGACCCCGTAGCCGTCCGCCTGGTTGGCGATGATGAAGACGCGGGTCTCGGCGTGGGAGCCGGAGGCCGCAAGGAGGGAGGCGCCGAAAATGAGCGCGCACAAGGATCGCATGAAATCACCGGGGGCAAAAAGGGAACTGCCGGTTTCAGAATGGGCTCAAATGGTTAAGGATGATGAACCATCTGGGCAGGCAACGCGCCTTTGCGGAGATAAAGCGCCGTTTTCGCGGCTCTCTTGACGCGAGGCCGCCTCATAGCCCATATGTCGCCGCATGAACGGTCTCCTCGCCATTTGCGCCATTTGCCGCGAGATTACGAGCTAGCGATTCGCTGGCTGGAGCCGTCTTTTCTCAAAAATATTGAGAGCCCTGGACGCCCGGCCGCAAGGGATGGGTTGTCATGGAATTGCGCCTCTACGATACGCTGAGCCGGGAAAAGCGCCCCTTCGCGCCGCTCGATGCGAAAAACGTCCGCATGTATGTCTGCGGACCGACCGTCTATGACTTCGCCCATATCGGCAATGCGCGGCCGGTGATCGTGTTCGACGTGCTGTTTCGGCTGCTGCGCCATCTCTATGGCGAGGCGCATGTCAAATATGTTCGCAACATCACCGACGTCGACGACAAGATCAACGATCGCGCCGCGCGGGATTTCCCCGGCCTGCCGCTGAACGAGGCCATTCGCAAGGTCACGGAGCAGACGGGCAGGCAGTTTCACGCCGACGTCGACGCGCTTGGCGCGCTTCGGCCGAGCGTCGAGCCGCGCGCGACCGAGCATATCGGCGAAATGCGCGAGATCATCGAGAAGCTCATCGCCGGCGGCTTTGCCTATGTCGCCGAGGACCATGTGCTGTTCTCGCCGCAGGCGATGAACGCGGCTAATTCCGCGCTGCCGCGCTATGGTGCGCTGTCCAAGCGTTCGCTGGACGAGATGATTGCCGGCGCCCGTGTCGATGTCGCGCCCTACAAGAAGGATCCAACCGACTTCGTGCTGTGGAAGCCGTCGAAGCCCGGCGAGCCGTCATGGCCCTCTCCGGCCGGCATCAAGGCCGATGGACGTCCGGGCTGGCACATCGAGTGCTCGGCCATGGCCTGGAAGCATCTCGGCGAGCATTTCGACATCCACGGCGGCGGCATCGATCTCGTGTTTCCGCACCACGAGAACGAGGTCGCGCAGACCTGCTGCGCCTTCCACCAGCAGCGCATGGCGAATTATTGGATGCACAACGGCTTCCTGCAGGTCGAGAGCGAGAAGATGTCGAAGAGCCTCGGCAACTTCATCACGATCCACGAACTCTTGAAGGATTGGCCGGGCGAGGTGCTGCGTTTGAACATGCTGAAGACGCATTACCGCTCGCCGATCGACTGGACCATGAAGTCGCTGGAGGAGAGCGCCAAGACGCTCGACGATTGGTATCGCGTTGCGGCCGACGTCGAGCCCGGCAAGCCGGCCGCGTCCGTGGTCGAGCCGCTGCTCGACGATCTCAACACGTCGCTGGCGATCGCGGCGCTGCACGGCTTGCGCAGCAGCGACGTGAATGCCCTGGCGGGATCGTTGCGGCTGCTCGGCTTCCTCTCGGAGAGCGCTGCGCAATGGGAGGGTCGCAAGCAGCAGGCGAGCGGCGTCGATGCGAAGGAGGTCGAGCGTCTGATCGCAGAGCGAACGGCTGCCCGCAGCCGCAAGGATTTTGGGGAATCCGACCGCATCCGCGATCTGCTCGCCGCGATGGGCGTTGCCATCAAGGACTCCAAGGAAGGCACGACCTGGGAGATCGCCCGATGAAGCGGCCCGACACGCCTTTTCCGCGGCACTGGCTCTATTACATCGCGCTGAAGATCCTGCTGCTCGGCGCGGCCGTGGCGATCGTGACGAAGCTTTATGGGATGTGGTGAAGACGATGGCACAAGCTCACCCGAAGCCCGGCTTGCGGCCCTTCCTGCCGGCGGACGTGCCGGTCCTCGCGGCGATCTTCGCGGCCAGCATCGAGGAACTGACCGGCGACGATTATAGCGAGGCGCAGCAGGAAGCCTGGATGGCCACCGCCGAGGACGAGGAGTTCGGCAAGCGGCTCGCCGCCGACCTGACGCTGATCGCGACGCTGGAGGGCTCACCCGTGGGCTTCGCCTCACTGCGCGGCAACGATCACATCCGCATGCTCTATGTGCATCCGGCGGTCGCCGGGCAGGGGATCGCGACCATGCTGGTCGACGCGCTGGAGAAGCTCGCCGGCGGCCGCGGCGCCGCCAGCCTTTCGGTGGACGCCAGCGACACCGCCCAGGGCTTCTTCGCCAAGCGCGGCTACACCGCCCAGCAGCGCAACAGCGTCACCATGAATGACGAGTGGCTCGCCAACACCACCATGAAGAAGACGCTCGGAGCGGCGCAATGAGCAAGGAGCGTCTTTACCTGTTCGACACCACCCTGCGCGACGGCGCGCAGACCAATGGCGTCGATTTCACCCTGACCGACAAGCAGGTCATCGCGGCGATGCTCGATGATCTCGGCATCGACTATGTCGAGGGCGGCTATCCCGGCGCCAATCCGCTCGACAGCGAGTTGTTCGCGGCCAAGCCCAAGCTCGCTCATGCGCGCTTCACCGCCTTCGGCATGACGCGGCGGGCGGGGCGCTCGGTCTCCAACGACCCCGGTGTAGCCGGGCTGCTGGAGGCGAAGGCGGATGCGATCTGCTTCGTCGCAAAATCCTCGGCCTATCAGGTGCGCGTTGCGCTGGAGACGACGAAGGAGGAGAACCTCGCCTCGATCCGCGACAGCGTCGCGGCGGCAAAGGCCGCCGGCCGCGAGGTCATGCTGGATTGCGAGCATTTCTTCGACGGCTACAAGGAGGATGCGGGTTTTGCGCTGGCCTGCGCCAAGGCCGCTTATGAGGCGGGCGCGCGCTGGGTGGTGCTGTGCGACACCAATGGCGGCACCATGCCTGACGAGGTCGAGGCCATCGTCAGAGAGGTGACCAAGCACATCCCCGGCGATCATGTCGGCATCCACGCCCATAACGACACCGAGCAGGCGGTCGCCAACTCGCTCGCGGCTGTGCGCGCCGGCGCACGGCAGATCCAGGGCACTTTGAATGGCCTCGGCGAGCGCTGCGGCAACGCCAATCTGTGCTCGCTGATCCCAACGCTGAAATTGAAGAAGGGTTTTGCCGACGCCTTCGAGATCGGCGTCACCACGGACAAGCTGGCGACGCTCGTCAAAGTCTCGCGCACGCTCGACGACATGCTCAACCGGGTGCCAAACCGGCATGCGGCCTATGTCGGCGAAAGTGCCTTCGTCACCAAGACCGGCATTCATGCCTCCGCCGTGCTCAAGGACCCGCAGACCTATGAGCATGTGTTGCCGGAGCTGGTCGGCAACCACCGCAAGGTGCTGGTGTCCGACCAGGCCGGGCGTTCAAACGTGATCGCCGAGCTCGACCGCGCCGGCATCCCTTATGAGAAGAGTGATCCGAAGCTGACGCGCCTCGTCGAGGAACTGAAGGATCGCGAGGCGCAAGGCTACGCCTATGAATCCGCCAACGCCTCGTTCGAGCTTCTGGCGCGCCGCACCCTCGGCAAGGTGCCGCATTATTTCGAGGTCGAGCAGTTCGACGTCAATGTCGAGCAGCGGTACAATTCGCACGGCGAGCGCGTCACCGTAGCGCTGGCAGTGGTCAAGGTCGATGTCGCCGGCGAGCGCCTGATCTCGGCGGCCGAAGGCAACGGTCCCGTCAACGCGCTCGACGTCGCCTTGCGCAAGGATCTCGGCAAGTACCAGAAATACATCGAGGGCTTGAGGCTAATCGACTACCGGGTGCGTATCCTCAACGGCGGCACCGGCGCGGTGACGCGCGTGCTGATCGAGAGCGAGGACGAGAACGGCGACCGCTGGACCACGGTGGGCGTGTCCCCGAACATCATCGACGCTTCGTTCCAGGCGCTGATGGATTCGGTGATCTACAAGCTCGTGAAGTCGGGCGCGCCGGCGTAGGCCCACGACCACTGTCATACCCCGCGAAAGCGGGGTATCCAGTACGCTGCGGCCTTTCCGTAACGCCGCGATGTCTTGGAGTACTGGATCGCCCGGTCAAGCCGGGCGATGACAGTTGGGGTGAGGAGAGGGCGGGCCATGATCGACCACATCTCGGTCGGCGTCAGCGATCTCGATCGCGCCGCGAAATTCTACGAGGCGACGCTTGCCGCGCTCGGCCTGACGCGCCTCGTGACGCGGCCGCGGACGGTCGGCTTCGGCAAGGCCTATCCGGAATTCTGGATCAATCTGCGCGAGGGCATGCCCTGCGTCCCGCCGGAAAGCGGCGTGCACATCTGCCTGCGCGCGAAGACGGCCGATGAGATTGATGCGTTTCACGCCGCGGCGCTGTCCGCCGGTGGTGCCTCGGACGGCGCGCCCGGCATCCGTCCGCACGATCGCGTGCGCTATTACGCGGCCTTCGTCACCGATCCCGACGGCAACCGGATCGAGGCGGTGACGTTTCCGAGCGAATAGCCGTCAGAGCTTGCGCGCGACGTCCGGGGCCATCTGCTTTTCCGCCTCGGCGACCTGCGCCGCGGCCGCCTTCAGCTTCGGCAGAATGTCCTCGACGCGATCGGCCTTGAGGATGTCGATTGAAAGGCCGGCGCGGATGAACTCCGTTTGTCGCATATGCGACAGCAGCGAGAACAGCGGCTCCCAGAAATTGTCGATATTGGCGAGCAGCACCGGCTTGGCGTGGCGGCCGAGCTGCTTCCAGGTCATCTGCTCGACCAGCTCTTCCAGGGTGCCGACGCCGCCCGGCAGCGCCACGAAGGCGTCGGAGCGCTCGAACATCAGCCGCTTGCGCTCGTGCATGTCGGGAGTGACGATCATTTCCTGCACGCGCGTCAGCGCGTTCTCGCGCGCCCTCAGGAAGTCGGGGATGATGCCGGTGACGGTACCGCCGTGATCGAGCACGGAGGTGGCGACCGCGCCCATCAGGCCGAGCGAGCCGCCGCCATAGACCAGACGGATGTTGTTCTCGGCGAGGGCCTTGCCGAATGCCTCGGCACCTTCAACGAAGCGGGGATTGGTTCCAGGGCCGGAGCCGCAATAGACACAGACGGTTTTGATCGTGCTCATTGGCGCCATGATGCATTGCAGCGAAGAGGCGTCAAGCCCTTCAGGTGATTCGATACTCCCGGAAATCTACCGGTAAATGGCGACAAACAATCGAAGATTCGCCATTTGGCGGGGTGCGCTGGCATCGGCAAGGCTCTATATGACGGGCTGAAAATCGTAAATTGCAGTTTCGCCTGCATCCGGCGGGCTTTCAGGCTTCTTGATGGACCAACCTCAATCGTTCGACGGCGCCGACGTTCCTGATCCTCCCGTACAAGGACCACTGGAGCGGGCCACGCTGATGGGCACGCTGGCGCATCTGTGGCCCTATATCTGGCCGGGCGACCGCTTCGATCTGAAGATGCGGGTGGTCTGGTCGCTGGTGCTGCTGCTCGCGGCCAAGCTGATCACGCTCACCGTGCCGTTCAGCTTCAAATGGGCGACCGACGCGCTGACCGGTGCCAATACCGCGCCGCTCGCGGCCGACAATTGGCACCTCTGGGTGATCGCCTCGCCGCTGCTGCTGACGGCGAGCTATGGCGTGATGCGCATCCTGATGGCGGTGCTGACGCAATGGCGCGACGGCATCTTTGCCCGCGTCGCCATGCACGCGGTGCGCAAGCTGGCGACCCTCACTTTCATCCACATGCACGAGCTGTCGCTGCGCTTTCATCTCGAACGCAAGACCGGTGGCCTGACGCGCGTGCTCGAGCGCGGCCGCGAGGGCATCGAGGTGATCGTGCGCATGGTGATCCTGCAGCTGATCCCGACCATCGTCGAGGTCACGCTGCTGATGGCCGTGCTGCTCTGGCAGTTCGACTGGCGCTACGTGGTCGCGACCCTGATCACGGTCACGCTCTACATGTACTACACCTACATCGCGACCGAGTGGCGGATCGGCATCCGCCGCAAGATGAACGATTCCGACACCGAGGCGAACACCAAGGCGATCGACTCGCTGCTCAACTACGAAACGGTGAAGTATTTCGGCGCCGAGGCGCGCGAGGCGCAGCGCTACGACAAATCGGTCGAGCGTTACGAAGAGGCGAGCGTCCGCACCTATACCTCGCTCGCGGTGCTCAACACCGGGCAGGCCGTGATCTTCACGCTCGGGCTGACCGCGACCATGCTGATGTGCGCGATCGGCGTGCGCAACGGCACCAACACGGTCGGTGATTTCGTGCTGGTCAACGCCATGATGATCCAGCTCTACCAGCCGCTGAATTTCATGGGCATGGTCTATCGCGAGATCAAGCAGGCGATCATCGACATCGAGAAGATGTTCAACGTGCTGGGTCGCGAGGCCGAGATCAAGGACGCGCCCGATGCGCAGCCGCTGGTCATTTCTGCCGGCACCGTGCGCTTCGAGGACGTGCGCTTTGCCTATGAGCCGACGCGCCCGATCCTGAAAGGCATCAGCTTCGAGGTGCCGGCCGGCAAGACAGTCGCGATCGTCGGCCCGTCCGGCGCCGGCAAGTCGACGATGTCGCGTCTGCTGTTCCGCCTCTACGACGTCTCCGGCGGGAAGATCATGATCGACGGTCAGGACATTCGCGCGGTCACGCAGGATTCACTGCGCGCATCCATCGGCATGGTGCCGCAGGATACCGTGCTGTTCAACGACACCATCCGCTACAACATCCGCTACGGCCGCTGGGACGCCAGCGATGCCGAGGTCGAAGAGGCGGCGCGGCTCGCGCAGATCGACCATTTCATCCGCATGGCGCCGATGGGCTACGAGACCCAGGTCGGCGAGCGCGGCCTGAAGCTCTCGGGCGGCGAGAAGCAGCGCGTCGCGATCGCGCGCACCGTTCTGAAGGCGCCGCCGATCCTGGTGCTGGACGAGGCGACCTCGGCGCTCGACACCCACACCGAGCACGAGATCCAGGGCGCGCTCGATCGCGTGGCGAAAAACCGCACCTCGCTGGTGATCGCGCACCGGCTCTCGACCATCGTCGGTGCCGACGAGATCATCGTGCTGGACCAGGGCCGCATCGCCGAGCGCGGCACCCACGCAAAACTGCTCGCGCAAGGCGGCCTCTATGCCAGCATGTGGAACAGGCAGCGCGAGGCCGAGGCGGCCCGGGAGAAACTGGCCAAGATGGCCGACTCTGGCGACGCCCCCAATCGGGAGCCGCCACCGGTCAGCGACGCCCTGACGACACCTGCGGCGGCGGAGTGACCTTGTCTCCGGTCCCAACTCTGGCCTAAACAAGCCCGCGCGACGACCCGTGCGTGCCATTAACCCAGACCGGCAGATAACGATGTCCATTCTCGATTCGATCCAGCGTCAGATCCCGCCGATCCACAAGGAGGGCTATCCCTTCATCGGCGGCTTTGCGCTGGCAAGCCTGGTCCTGTTCTGGCTGTGGTCGCCGCTGGGGTGGATCGGCACGATCCTGACCGTATGGTGCGCGCTGTTCTTCCGCGATCCCGTCCGGGTGACGCCGGTGCGCGAGGGG
>NZ_JXJM01000001.1:3844815-3867562 GCF_001593325.1 Bradyrhizobium sp. DOA1 | reverse complement strand
GGGTGACGCCGGTGCGCGAGGGGCTCGTGGTGTCGCCGGCCGACGGCCGCGTCTCGATGATCACCATGGCGCTGCCGCCGGCCGAGCTCGGCCTCGGCGACCGGCCGCTGCCGCGCATCTCGGTGTTCATGAGCGTGTTCAATTGCCATGTGAACCGCAGCCCGATCGCGGGCAGGGTGGACCGTATCGCGTACCGGCCCGGCCTGTTCATCAATGCCGAGCTCGACAAGGCGAGCGAGGACAACGAGCGCAACTCGCTCGTGATCACGACGCCGACCGCGCGGATCGGCGTGATCCAGATCGCCGGCCTCGTCGCCAAGCGCATCGTCTGTTTCGTCAAGGAAGGGCAGGCGATCGGCGCCGGCGAGCGCTTCGGCCTGATCCGCTTCGGCTCGCGCCTCGACGTCTATCTGCCGTTGGGCACCAAGGCGCTGGTGTCGGAAGGGCAGACTGCAATCGCCGGCGAAACGATTCTGGCTGACCTCGCTGGAGACGATTCCGGGCGCACTTACCGCAACAATTAACCAATAGTCGGTCCTTTCGGGCGTTCCGCGGCAATGGCGGAGGGGGATGTGGCTTGCTATATCTCGCCGTGAGGTGAGGACGAGCCATGACGCCCTATGATTTCAAGGACCCCGATACGCGCCGCCGGCGGTTCCGCCCGATTCCGGTGCGGATGCTGGTGCCGAACGTCATCACGCTGCTGGCGATCTGCGCCGGCCTGACCTCGATCCGGCTGTCGATCGAGGGACACATGTCGCTCGCCGTCTACGCCATCGTGTTCGCGGCCGCGCTCGACGGCATCGACGGGCGCATCGCGCGCATGATCAAGGGCCAGTCCAAGTTCGGCGCCGAGCTCGACAGCCTCGCGGACTTCGTCAATTTCGGCGTGGCGCCCGGTCTGATGCTGTACTTCTGGCAACTGCACGAGCTCGGCAATGCCGGCTGGATCGCCGCGATGGTGTTCGCGATCTCCGGCGGCCTGCGTCTGGCGCGCTTCAACGCCACCATGGACGATCCAAACAAGCCGGCCTTCGCCGTTAATTTCTTCACCGGCGTGCCGGCGCCGGCCGGCGCGATCACCGTGCTGCTGCCGATCTATGTCGCGTTCCTCGGTCTCGGGCGCTGGCCCGTGGCGATGACGGCCGCCTACACGCTGCTGATCGCCTTCCTGATGGTGTCCCGCCTGCCGGTGTTCTCCGGCAAGACCAAGCGCATGCGCGTGCCGCCCGAGCTGGTGCTGCCGGCGTTCGTCGCCGTCGTCGTCTTCATCGCGCTCCTGATCGCCTATCCCTGGCATGTGCTCTCGATCGGCACGGTGCTCTATCTGCTCTGCCTGCCGCTCGGCTACAAATCCTACCGCGACCAGGCACGGGCGCTGGAAACCGCTGCGCCGGCGGATGGCGAAATCTCGTCACCGCCCTCGGCGCCGACGATGGCGAACCTGTCGGAGCCGCCGCAGGATGACGACCGGCCCGGACGGCTGCACTGAGTAGCAGATATCTGCCATGAAGGTGTGCCGAGTTGGGTTGAGTCCCGATCTCGGCTATATCGCCCAGTGCCGGCGGCATCGCGTCAATCAGCCGCCAACCTGGGAGAGAACGCCGTGACCGATAAAGCGACCGGGCCGCTGCCCGCTTCCGTCCTCGAAGCGCTGGGCCGCTATGACACGCCGACCATCTGCAATGCCATGGAGATCGTGGCGCCCGAGCGGCGGCTGATCGGCTACACCATCAAGCAGCTGGTCTGCCCGTTTCCCGATCTGCCCCCGATCGTCGGCTATGCCCGCACGGTCGCGATCCGCTCGGTGCTGAAATCCTCGCTTCCGGCCGAGGAGCAGTCCAAGCGCCGCATCGAATATTACGAATATGTCGGCACCGGTCACGGTCCGCGCATCTCGGTGATCCAGGACATCGACGGCCCCGATGTCGGCTATGGCGCGTTCTGGGGCGAGGTGCAGAGCAACGTGCACAAGGCGCTCGGCTGCCTCGGCGTCATCACCGACGGCTCGATCCGCGACATCCCGCAATGGGCGCCGGGTTTCCAGGCGCTGGCCGGCTCGATCGGCCCGTCCCATGCCTGGGTGCATGCGGAGAGCTTCGGCGGCGAGGTGCGCGTCGCCGGCATGACCGTGAAGTCGGATGATCTCATTCATGCCGACCAGCACGGCGCCATCGTGATCCCGCTCGACGTCGCGGCGAAGCTGCCCGAGGCTGCCGAGCTCTGTGGCCGGCGCGAGACGCCGATCCTGGAGATCGCGCGCAGCCCCGACTTCTCACTGGAGAAGCTGAAGGCCGCGCTGAAACGCTCGGCGGAGATCCACTGACGGCCCGATTGGACGATCTAAGGTCGCGACGGCAGCCGCCCCTGTTCCGTCAGGAGCAGGGCGGCCTGATCCGGCTCGCTGAACACGGCGGCGGCGCATCCGATCAGGGTGAAGCCGCCCGCTAGGTCCCACAGGGTGATCGCGCCTGCATTGTCGGGGAGTTGAATCCAGCGCGCGGCGATCACCGCGAACCCGGCCTCGATGAAGAGCAGCACGCTGAAAGCAGGCAGAACCAGCGCCGGCTCGAGCAGATGGACCGAAAGCACCGCCGGAAGCGCGGTGAGAAGACTGAACAAGATCACCATGGCGAATGGCTCCCCCGCGATGGAGCGTGCCGTACAGGGACAAACTACCCCCTGGATCCCTCGGCACGGATGTGACGCAGGGCCGCAGTCGGAGGGGGCTGCCGCTCTCCTGCGGTCGATCGTGGTTAGCGAAGTATTGAGAATCCCGCCGCCGGGCGGCCATCGCGGTCGTCTGCGGTCCGGCGAACCAGACTGTCCAGACTTAACCTTTACGCGTCTTTAATGGCGCCGCTCTAGGGTCTGCGATGCGGTTCGGGGTTGAGCCGCACCAGCGGCCAGGACGGCCGTTGTTGCGTAGGCGTTGGAGTCGATAATGGATATCGCAACACTTGTTGGCCTGGTCGCAGGCGCCATTGTCGTGTCGTCGCTGATCCTGATGGGCGGCAGCTTCGGGATGTTCTACGACATCCACGCCGTCATCGTCATCTTCGGCGGCTCATTCGCCGCAACGATGATCCGCTTTCCATTGTCGGCAATGATCCACGGCTTGCCGCTGGGCGCAAAGTTCGCCTTTACCCTGAGCAGCCTTTCGGCGCACGACCTCGTCGACGAACTCGCCCGCATTGCCGAGATCGCCCGCAAACAGGGACCGGTCGGGCTCGAAAAGGTCGAGACCGACGAGCCGTTCCTCGCCAAGGGCATCCGCTACGTCGCCGACGGCTACGACCTCGACTTCATCCGTGACAATCTGGAGCGCGACCGCGACAACTTTCTGATGCACCTCAACGAAGGCAGCAAGATCTATCGCGCGGTCGGCGACTGCGCCCCGGCATTCGGCATGATCGGTACGCTGCTCGGCATGGTGCAAATGTTCTCCAACATGCAGGATCCCTCGAAGCTCGGTCCGTTCATGGCGACCGCGTTGCTGGCGACGCTCTACGGCGCCGTCGTCGCGAACCTGATCTGCCTGCCGATCGCCGACAAGCTGCATGGCAAGCTGCTCGATGAAGAGACCAACCGGACGCTGATCATCGACGGGATCTTGATGATCCGCGATTCCAAGAGCCCGACGCTCGTGCGCGAGATGCTGCTGGCCTATCTGCCGGAGAAGCATCGCCACGCTGAAGGCGAGCCGGTGCCGGCCTGATCGGTCGGGTAGGGCGGTCGCAGAAAGCAGCCAATGGCAAAGAAGAAACGCGAAGAGGCACATGGTGGTCACGGCTGGTTCGTGACCTTTGCCGATCTGATGGCGCTGCTCCTGGCGTTCTTCGTGATGCTGGTCGCGTTCTCCACCCAGGATGCCAACAAGCTGAAGATCGTCGCCGGCTCGATGCGCGAGGCGTTCGGCGTGCAGACCGAAGCGCGCTATTCCGGCATCGTCGAGTCCGATGGCCTGCCGACCCGTCCGCGGCTCAAGAACGTCGACCACATCCAGCCCGAGGATGCTTCCAACACGCCGACGCCGGACCAGGAGGATCGCGAGAAGACCTCAGGCGCGAAGATCAAGGTCGATCGCAATTTCGCGCTCGCCGCCGCCTCGCTGCGCCAAGCCTTGCAGGACATGCCGGAACTGACGGAGATGTCCAAGCACATCATGTTCGAGGAGACCAAGCAGGGCCTCAACCTCGAGATCGTCGATCAGGACGGCCGCTCGATGTTCGCCGACGGCTCCAAGGTGCCTTACGACCGCACCCGCCGCTTGGTCGAGAAGCTTGCGATTCCGCTCAAGGCGACACCGCTGCGCGTTTCGATCGCCGGCCACACCGCGGCGGGCTTCGTGCCGACCCGCAGCGACTACGGCGCCTTCGACCTTTCGGCCGATCGCGCCAATGCCGTGCGCCAGATCCTCGAGCGTGAAGGCTTGCCGTCGTCGCACATCTTCGCCGTCTCGGGCAAGGCGGACACCCAGCCGCTGTTTCCGGACGATCCTTCGCTCGCCGCCAATCGGCGGGTGACTATCACCTTGATGCGCGAAGACCCGCCACTGCCGCCAAACCTGAAGCCCTAACGGTCTTGCATTACCATTTTACCTGAGGCATGTCGTCGCGCAGGCGATCAACGTTGCTGCGGTGTCACAGCTTCTATCTCGGCGACTGCTATGGTGGCGGGCCGATTGACAGGCGCGTCGGAACCGTCGAAAGGCGCCGGATCGAATTCAGGGACGAAGCGTTTTTCACCCCCATGACGGCGAGCACCTCATCGACCGAGACCCACGACGGGAAGCCGGTCACATCAGGTTTTTGGGCCCTTACGCTCGGGAGCATCGGCGTCGTCTTCGGCGACATCGGCACCTCGCCTCTCTATGCATTCCACGAGGCGGTGAAGGGCGCGGCCCATGGCGAGCCGGTCTCGCGGGCTATCGTGCTGGGCGTGCTCTCGCTGATCCTGTGGGCGCTGTTGATCGTCGTCACCGCCAAATATGTCCTGCTGCTGCTGCGCGCCGACAATAACGGGGAGGGCGGCACGCTGTCGTTGATGGCGCTCGGCCAGCGCGCGCTCGGACGGCGAAGCTGGGTTCTGCTCGCGCTCGGCGTGGTCGGGGCCTCCATGTTCATCGGCGATTCCATGATTACGCCGGCGATCTCGGTGCTGTCGGCGGTCCAAGGCCTGAAGCTCGCTACTCCGGCGTTCGAGCACTACGTCGTGCCGCTCACTGTCCTCATCCTGGCGCTGCTGTTCGCCGTCCAGAGCAAGGGGACCGCACTGGTGGCCTCGGCCTTCGGGCCGGTGATGGTGATATGGTTCGCCGTCATTGCAGTGATGGGGGCCGTCCATATCGCCGACGACCCCACGGTGCTGGCGGCAATCAATCCCTATTATGCGGTGCAGTTCGTGCTGTCGCACGGGGTGATCGGCCTCGTGACTCTCGGCGCCGTGTTCCTGGCGGTGACCGGAGGCGAAGCGCTCTATGCCGATCTCGGTCATTTCGGGCGCAAGCCGATCCAGTCGGCCTGGATGTTCTTCGTGCTGCCCGCGCTCCTGATCAACTATTTCGGGCAGGGCGCGCTGGTGCTGTCCGATCCCAGCGCGATCGAGCATTCCTTCTATCGCATGGTGCCTGACAGTCTGGTGCTGCCGCTGGTCGGCCTTGCGACCGCCGCGACTGTGATCGCGAGCCAGGCCGTGATCACCGGCGCCTATTCGCTGGTCTATCAGGCGGTGCAACTCGGCCTGCTTCCGCGCTTCGAGGTGCGCTACACCTCCGAGACTCACGCCGGCCAGATCTATCTGCCGCGCGTGAACCGGCTGCTGCTGATCGGCGTGATGCTGCTGGTCTTGCTGTTCCACACCCCCAGCAACCTGGCCTCCGCCTATGGCATCGCGGTCTCCACCACCATGGTCGCCGACGGCATCATGGGCTTCGTCGTGATCTGGAAATTGTGGAACTGGCGCGCCGCCACGGCTGCGGCTGTCATCGTGCCCTTCGTCATCGTCGATTTGAGCTTCTTCAGTGCCAATCTGTTGAAGCTGCTCGATGGTGCCTGGGTGCCGCTGTTGTTTGGCATCGTCATGGTGGGGACGATCTGGACCTGGCGTAAGGGTTCGGGAATCCTGATTCAGAAAACGCGCCGGATCGAGGTGCCGCTGGACGATCTGATCCGGAGCCTGGAAAAGCGGCCGCCGCACATCGTCAAAGGCACCGCGGTGTTCCTCACCAGCGATCCCGCTTTCGTGCCGACCGCGTTGCTGCATAATCTGAAGCACAACAAGGTGCTGCACGAGCACAACGTGGTCCTGACCATTGAAACCGCGCAGACGCCACGGGTCGATCTGTCGGAGCGGTTCCGCATGGAGAAGATCAGCGACAAGTTCTCCAAGGTTCGCCTGCGCTTCGGCTACATGGAGCAGCCGAACGTGCCCAAGGCGCTTGCGATCGCCCGCAAGCAGGGCTGGCAGTTCGACATCATGTCGACGTCGTTCTTCGTGTCGCGGCGCTCGCTGAAAGCTTCGGCTCAATCGGGCATGCCGCTCTGGCAGGATCATTTGTTCATTGCGCTCAGCCGGTCCGCCAACGACGCCACGGACTATTTCCAAATCCCCACGGGTCGGGTGGTGGAAGTCGGAACCCAGGTCACGATCTAACCGCTACCGCCTCTGCCATGCGAATTTGCATGGCTAAGCCCCAGAATCGGGCTAGGCTATGCCCGCAGCGCAGGCCTATAAGCCGCGCGCTCTTCCGCCGTTGTGCAGTGAAGCATTTTAGAGGCCATCGGGCTTTCCCATGACTAGCGACGCAGTGATTTCCGCCCCGGAAACGGCGGCGGCCAACGGGCATGGCGAGGCCCACACCACCGCCGGCTTCGGCGCGCTGACGCTTGGCAGCATCGGGGTCGTCTATGGCGATATCGGCACCAGCCCACTCTACGCCTTCCGCGAGGCGGTGCTGGCGGCCTCGGGCGCCGAAGGCGCGCCCACGCCGGCAGCCGTTCTCGGCGTCGTCTCCCTGATCCTGTGGGCCCTCATCGTCGTGGTGACGCTGAAATATGTCGTCATCCTGCTGCGCGCCGACAACAACGGCGAGGGCGGCACGCTCGCGCTGATGGCCTTGGCCCAGCGCGCTGTCGGCACCGGCGGTGCCACCGTCGTCCTGCTCGGCATCATCTCCGGTGCGCTATTCTATGGCGATGCCGTGATCACGCCGGCGCTCTCGGTGCTGTCGGCGATCGAAGGCATGAAGGACGTCACGCTGCGGTTCGAACCTTATATCGTTCCGCTGACCGTGGTGATCCTGGTCGCGCTGTTCGCGGTGCAATCCCGCGGTACCGCCCGCGTTGCGGCCTTCTTCGGCCCGATCATGTGCGTCTGGTTCGCGGTGCTTGCGGCCGCCGCGATCCACCCGATCATCGAGCAGCCGCAGGTGCTGCTCGCGCTGAATCCGCTCTACGCGGTGTCCTTCATGCTCTCCCACGGCATCATCGGCTTTGTGACGCTAGGTGCGGTGTTCCTGGCGGTCACTGGCGCCGAAGCGCTCTATGCTGATCTCGGCCATTTCGGCAAGCGGCCGATCCAGACCGCCTGGTTGTTCATCGTGCTGCCATCGCTGGCGCTGAACTATCTGGGGCAGGGGGCGCTCGTCCTCGGCGATCCCGGGGCGATCGTGAGCCCATTCTTCCAGCTCTTCCCGCAGGGTTTCTTCCGTGGCTGCATGGTCGTGCTCGCCACCATGGCGACCGTCATCGCGAGCCAGGCGGTGATCACCGGCGCCTATTCGCTGACGCGTCAGGCTATTCAGCTTGGCCTGCTGCCGCGCTTCGAAATTCGCCATACGTCCGAAGCCCATTCCGGCCAAATCTTCATCCCGCGCATCAACCAGCTTTTGCTGCTCGCCGTGGTGCTGCTGGTGCTGCTGTTCCGCTCCTCCAGCGCGCTCGCCTCCGCCTATGGCATCTCCGTCACCGGCACCATGGTGGTCACGGCGCTGATGGGCTTCGTTGTGGTCTGGAAGGTGTGGCGGTGGTCGCCGATCGCAGCCGCAGCCCTGATCGCGCCGTTCCTTTTCCTCGACCTGACCTTCCTTGCCGCCAACCTGCTCAAGGTGTTCGAGGGCGGCTGGGTGCCGCTGGCGCTCGGCGCGCTCATGATCATCCTGATGTACACGTGGCGGCGCGGCAGCCGGCTGCTGTTCGAGAAGTCGCGCAAGCTCGAGTTCCCACTCGCCGACCTCGTGGCCATGCTGGAGAAGCGGCCGCCCCAGCGCGTCCCCGGCACCGCCGTGTTCTTGACCTCGGACCCGCTCAGTGCGCCGACCGCGCTGATGCATAGTCTGAAACACTACAAGGTTCTGCACGAGAAGAACGTCATTCTCACCATCGAGACGGCGCAGACCCCGCGGATCGATCCGGCCGAGCGGGTCAGGCTGGAGCAGATCTCGCCGACCTTCTCCAAGGTCACGCTGAAGTTCGGCTTCATGGAATCGCCCAATGTGCCGAAGGCGCTGGCGATCGCGCGCAAGCTCGGCTGGCAGTTCGACATCATGTCGACCTCGTTCTTCCTGTCGCGGCGGGCGCTGAAGCCCGCGGTGCATTCCGGCATGCCGCGCTGGCAGGACCGGCTGTTCATCTCGCTGAGCCGCTCGGCCAACGACGCCACCGACTATTTCCAGATCCCGTCCGGCCGTGTGGTCGAGGTCGGAACGCAGGTGACGATCTAGCTAGCTCCACCGCTGTCATTGCCCGCGAAGGCGGGTGATCCAGGACTCCGAGACAGTTGCGGGTTGAATCGACAGGCCGCGGCGTACTGGATTCCCCGCCTGCGCGGGGAATGACACCGAGCGGGGTGGTGAGATGTGAAGCAGGAGCTTCAGGCATCTTGAAAGCCGCGCTTCAACTCGCTGCGATTTAGCTTTAACTTGCGCCGTGCGGCTCAAGCCTTTGTAGCGCTTGATTTTCGCGTCCCGAGAGGCGAGGTTGCGCGCCGGCCGGGATCGCCCAGGCCCACAGGCGCGACGTGGAGGATGAAGTGGCAAACCAGGTACAGGATCTGACCCCGGACGAGGTCTCCAAGGGGGTCGCCGAAGGCCGCTATCTCTTGGTCGACGTGCGCGAGCCGAACGAGGTCGAGGCCGAGGCCTATCCCTACGGCGTCGTGGTGCCGCTCTCGACCTTCGATCCCAAGGCGATCCCGGATCCCGGCGGCAAGGAGATCGTGTTCGCCTGCCGCTCGGGCAAGCGTTCCGTGACCGCCTCGCTCGCGGCACAGGCGGCCGGCTTGCCCTACGACAAGCACCTCGCGGGTGGCATGCTCGGCTGGAAGGCGGCGGGCCTTCCGAGCAAGGTCGGTGGCTGATCGGCCCGATGTCCAAAAGCTCGTCCCTGAACAAGGTCTTCGCCGACCTTCCCGTCACCATCTTCGAGGCGATGTCGCAGGCCGCGCGCGACAATGCCGCGATCAATCTCGGCCAGGGCTTTCCCGACGATCCCGGCCCCGAGGACATCCGCCGCGCCGCGGCCGAGGCCTCGCTGAACGGCTACAACCAGTACCCATCCATGATGGGCCTGCCGGAGCTGCGCCAAGCCATCGCGACCCATTACTGCCATTGGCACGGTCTCAAGCTCGATCCGATGAGCGAGGTGATGGTGACCTCCGGCGGTACCGAGGCGCTGACCTCGGCGATCCTCGCGGTGGTGCAGCCGGGCGACGAAGTGGTCTGCTTCCAACCCGTCTATGATTCCTACCTCCCGATCATCCGCCAGGCCGGCGGCATTCCGCGCCTCGTCCGGCTCGAGCCGCCGCACTGGCGGCTGAATGAGGACATGCTGAAAAGCGTGTTCAATTCAAAGACCAAAGCGGTGCTCTTCAACAATCCTCTGAATCCCTCCGCGGTGGTCTATCCGCGCGAGGACCTCGAACTGCTCGCGCGCTACTGCCAGGAGTTCGACGTCATCGCGATCTGCGACGAGGTCTGGGAGCACGTCACCTTCGATGAGCACAAGCACATCCCGCTGATTACCATCCCCGGCATGCGCGAGCGCACCATCAAGGTCGGCTCGGCCGGCAAGATCTTCTCGCTGACCGGCTGGAAGATCGGCTTCGTCTGCGCCGCGCCGCCGCTGCTGCGCGTCGCCGCCAAGGTGCACCAGTTCCTGACCTTCACCACGGCGCCGAACCTGCAGGCCGCGGTCGCCTACGGCCTCGGCAAGTCCGACGATTACTTCCTGTCGATGCGCAAGGACCTGACGCGGAGCAGGGACCGCCTCACCAATGGCCTCGAAAGCCTCGGCTTCCCCGTCCTGAAGTCGCAAGGCACCTACTTCCTCACCGTCGACCTGTCGCCGCTCGGGCTGAACGAGAGCGACACCGAGTTCTGCTGGCGGATCGTGAAGGAGTACAAGGTCGCGGCGATCCCGGTGTCCGCCTTTTACGAGCAGGATCCCGTGACCTCGGTGGTGCGCTTCTGCTTTGCCAAGAAGGACGAGACTCTCGACACCGCCCTCGAGCGGCTGTCGGACGCAGTGCGCGGGCGCAAGAGGTAGATTTGAGATGACGAATGTCGGCCGATTGAGGCGTTGCTTTTCCTGGCTTTGCCTTGGTTTTGCGATCGCAGCAGCGCTGACATTGCTTTCGCCGCCCGCCGGTGCCCAGGAGCGGGTCGTCAACTTCTACAACTGGTCCAACTACGTGGCGCCTGAGGTCCTCGAGGCCTTCACCAAGGAGACCAGCATCAAGGTCGTCTACGACACCTTCGATGCCAACGAGACGCTGGAAACGCGCCTCATGGCCGGCAAGTCCGGCTACGACGTCGTGGTGCCCACGGCGTATTTCCTCCAGCGCCAGATCAAGGCCAACATCTTCCAGAAGCTCGACAAGACGAAGCTGCCGAATCTGGCCAACGCCTGGCCGATGGTGACCAAGCACCTCGCGACCTACGATCCCGGCAACGACTATGCCGCCAACTACATGTGGGGCACGACCGGCATCGGCTACAACGTCGCCAAGCTGAAGCAGATCTTGGGGCCGGATGCGAAGATCGACAGCTGGGACATCGTCTTCAAGCCGGAGAATCTTGCAAAATTCAGAGATTGCGGCGTGCACATGCTGGACTCGGCCGACGACATCTTCCCGGCGGCGCTGAACTATCTCGGGCTCGATCCGAACTCGACCAAGCAGGCGGACCTGGAGAAGGCCGCTGACGCCGTCGCCAAGGTTCGCCCGTCGGTGCGCAAGTTCCACTCGTCCGAATATCTGAGCGCGCTCGCGACCGGCGAGATCTGCTTCGTGGTCGGCTGGTCCGGCGACATCATGCAGGCCCGTGCCCGCGCTGCGGAGGGCAAAAGTGGCGTCGAGATCGGCTACGCGATTCCCAAAGAGGGCGCGCAGATGTTCTTCGACAATCTCGCGATCCCCGCCGATGCCAAGAACGTTAGGGAAGCCTACGAACTGATCAACTATCTCTATCGTCCGGACGTCGCCGCCAAGAACTCGGACTTCCTGTCCTACGCGAACGGCAACCTTGCCAGCCAGAAGCTGGTCGATCCGAAAATCCTGGGCGACAAGAACATCTATCCGGACGAGGCGACGCTTTCAAAACTGTTCGTCATCACCGCGCGCGAGCCGGCGACGCAGCGGATCATCAACCGGCTCTGGACCAAGGTGAAGACGGGGCGCTGAGGCACATTCGCGTCATTTGCGAGCGAAGCGAAGCAATCCAGAATCTTTCCGCGGAGGCACTCTGGATTGTTTCGTCGCTTCGCTCCTCGCAATGACGGAGCAGCTACCGCCACCTGCGATGCAGCCAGAGCCACTGCTCGGGATGCTCGCGCACCCAGCTTTCCACCACGCTGGTGATCGCCTGCGTGGTACCCTGGATGTCGATCTTGCCGTCGGCGTCGCGCACCGGCTGGATCTCCTCGGTGAGCTCGCCGCGGAAGCGGCCGCCGGGCAGGCGGATGATGCGGACGCCGTGGATCGGACATTCGACCTGGCGCAAGAGCCGCGCCAGCATCGGATTGGCGCGGGTTTTGCGGCCGAAGAAGCTGACCTCGACGCCCGCGGTCAGGTACTGGTCGATCAGCATGGCTACGTGCTTGCCGTCCTTGAGCGCCTGCGCGAGCCGCAGCGGCGCGTCGCGACCCGCCGGGATCAGTGTGCCCATGTTGACCTGGCGCATTTCCTGGATGATGCGGTCGGCGGAGGCGATGTTCGGCCGGCGATACAGGATCGCGGTATCCAGCTCATGCGCGACGGCAGCGAGAGCCGGCAGCTCCCAGTTGGCGAGATGCGCGGCGAAGATCAGCGCCGGCTTGCCGTCGTCGCGGATCTGATCGAACAGCTCGATGCTGCGCTCGGACAATTCGATCCGGCTCTTCTCCGGGTGATCGCGATCGTAGTTCCAGACGTGATCGATATGGGCGAACTCGGCGCCGACGCGACCGAGATTGTCCCACACGCCCATCAGGATGCGATCGATCTCCTCCGGGGACTTCTCCGGAAAGGCGGCGGTGAGATTGGCGCGGCCGATGCGATGCTCGCGCAGGCGCGGGCCGATCAGCTTGACCGCGCGCGCGAAAAAGTCCGAGGTCTTGACCGGATCGAAATAACGCGTGGTGCGCAGCATGCCGACGGTGGCGGCGCCGATCAGGCTGCCGCCCATCGACTTTGCCGCCTCCCGCGCGCGGGCCTTCATCCTCGCAGGAAGCAACGACATGCGTCCGGTCAGGCCGGTTCGCGGGTCAGGATCAGCGAGGCGTTCTGGCCGCCGAAGCCGAACGAGTTCGACATCACGGCGGTGACGCGGGCATCGCGCGCCTTGTTGCCGACGACGTCGAACAGAATCGTCGGATCCGGCGTCTCGTAATTGATCGTCGGCGGGATGCGCTGATGCTCGAGCGTGAGCAGCGAGAAGATCGCCTCGACGGCGCCGGCGGCGGAGATGGTGTGGCCGACCATCGATTTGTTCGAGGTGACCGGAATCTTCTGCGCGAGCTCGCCGAACACGGCCGAGGTCGTGTTGAACTCCATCTTGTCGTTCTCGGGCGTCGCGGTGCCGTGCGCGTTGATGTGGTCGATCTGGTCCGGCGTCATGCCCGCATCGGCCAGCGTCTTGTTCATGCAGCCGATGATCGGCTTCCCATCGGGAGACGAGCGGGTGCGATGGAAGGAATCGGTGAGTTCGCCGCAGCCGGCGATCACGCCGAGGATCTTTGCGCCGCGCGCAGTGGCGGCCTCATAGCTTTCCAGCACAAGCGCACCGGCGCCTTCCGCCATGACGAAGCCGTCGCGATTTTTCGAGAAGGGGCGGGAGGCTGCCTGCGGCGGATCGTTCTGGGTCGACAGCGCCGAGAGCAGCGAGAAGCGCACCAGCGCTTCCGGATTCACGGTGCCGTCGGTCGCGACACACAGCGCGGCATCGGTCTCGCCGCGCCGGATTGCCTCGACACCGAGCTGGATCGACGTGGCTCCGGACGCGCACGCGGTCGACAGCGAGATCGGCGAGCCCTTGGTGCCAAAGGTCTCGGCGAGGTGCGCGGCGACCGAGCCGAACATGAAGCGGTGATGATAGGCGCTGTACTTGCCGCCGCCGGAGATGCGCAGCAGATCGTCATAGTTGAAGTCGAGCGCACCGACGGCACGGCCGAGCTCGCGGCGCTGCGGCCATTCGACCTCGACCGGCGCGACCGCGAGGAAGAGGGGACCGGGGAAATCGGCCTTGGCGCCAATGCCGGCCTGCGCGAGCGCTTCCTCCGTCACGATCTCGGCCATCCGCTCGGAAAGGGCGGTGGAGGAGAACGGATCGACGCTGACGAAATCGACCGTGCCGGCCATCGTGGTCTTCAGGCCGTCGACCGGAAAACGCGTGATGGTGCGGATGCCGGATTCGCCGGCGACGAGCCTGGCCCAATTGTCGGCCTTGCCGGCGCCGAGCGAGGTCATGATGCCCATGCCGGTGACGACGACGACGGGACGCCCGAGTTTGTCGCGTGGTGCAGTCATGTCGATCCCCCGATAGAGCTTAAGCTTGGCCAAAGCGCGCCGCGCTTCAGCTCACCGCCTCGACCAGCGCCATGCCTTCGCCGCGCCAGTGTCCGGCCCCCACCACCACAATCTGGGTGGGCGCGCCCTGCATTTCAATCTCGGTGCCCGTGGAATCGTTCGGCGGGAACAACGCGCCGCGCGAGATCGCCAGCGCGGCCAGCGCGATGCCGAGCGGGAACTGCGTCTCCATGGTGTGGCCGAACATCGTGCCGGTCGAGCGCACCGGGAGCTCCGCATGGTTCTTCAGGAAGCTGCGCTCCTCGCTCGTCGCCGGCTCCGCGCCGGTCGCGCCCGTGATGATGGCGCCCTTGCCGTCGCGCTTCGGCAGCTTGGCCCAAAGCTTTTCCAGCGTCGCCGTCATCTCGCCAGCCTGCTTTCGGCGCGCCAGATCTGCAACGACGCTCGACAGCTTCGCAAACGGCTTTGCGCCGCGTGCTTCCGCATGCGCCCGCGATTCCAGCACCAGGAACGCGCCGGCCGAGCCTAGCGCGAAGCCGGGATGGTCCTTGCGCCCCCATACCGGTGCGAACTTGTCCTTCAGATTGAAGTCGCCGAATTCGTACAGCACCAGCAGGTCCTTGCGCTCGCCATTGTGCGAGCCGCCAACCAGCGCGATGTCGCTCTCGCCCGAGGCGATGCGCGCAAGCGCGATCCGGGCGGCGTCGGCGCCGGCCACCTCTTCGCCCATGAAGGTGCGCGAGGTGCCGCCGAGCCCGTGGACGATGGCGATGTTGCCAGCGAGCAGGTTGGAGAGCTGGGCCAGGAACAGCGTCGGCCTGAGGTCGCTCATCAGCCGCTCGTTGAGGAAGCCGGGCGCGTTGGCGCCCTTGGCCTCGGCCGTGAGCACGCCGGTGTCGACGTTGAGATCGCGCTCGCCGCCGCCTGCGGCGATCACCATGTCGATCTTCGACAGGATGTCCTTGTTGCCCTTGATCCCGGCGGAATCGAGCGCCAAGCCGGCGGCGTAGGTGCCGATGCGCTGCCAGGCTTCCATCTGGCGCTGATCGCCCTTTTTCGGAATCTGGCTGTCGAAAGACACCGGCATCAAGGGATGCACGACGTAGGGCGCAAAGCCCTTCTCGTCGACATTGATGCGCTTTTCCTGGAGCGCGGCCCAGTTGGCGTCCAGTCCCTCGCCGAGCGAGGTGGCGAGCCCAATGCCGGTGATCCAGACTTCCGTCTGGCCGGACGTCGTAACGGGAGTGTCAGTCATGGCGATACGGCCTGTTGCGGAAAGCCGACGCGTTTGGCGATCGCGTCCATGTGTCCGCGCATATCCGCATTGGGGAACGGGATCTGTGTGAAGGTGAGGGTCGAGTTGGCGCGCAGCTTGCCGCCGACCCGGATCTTGGCTTCGGTCACTGCATAACCCGAACCCTGATGGGACAGGATCGCCTCGATACTCATGACGTCACCGGGGAAAACCGAGCCGCGGACCTTGGCCTCCTTCACGGCGGCGAGGATCGGCATGCGCTCGAACTTCAGCATTCCGAGCTGCAGCCAACCCGAAGCCTGCGCCATCGATTCGATCAGGAGCACGCCGGGCATCAAGGGATAACCCGGGAAGTGTCCCTCGAAGATGGTGCTTGCGTTCGGAACCTGGGCCTCGACGACAATCGTCTTCTCGTCGACGTTGAGGTCGACGATCCGATCGATCATGTGGAAGTATTCGAGTTGCATGGCTGCGCGCTTAGGCGCTCGCGCCCTTGGCCGCGACGAGTTCGTCGATGCGCGCGCACAGGTTCTTCAATACGAAATACTGCTCGGTGGTGGCCTTGCCGTCGTTGACCTCCTGGGTCCACTTCTCCAGCGGCAGCTTGATGCCGAACTGCTTGTCGATCGCGAAGGCGATATCGAGGAAATCGAGGCTGTCGATGCCGAGATCGTCGATGGCATGGCTATCCGGCGTGATCGTGTCGCGCGGGATGTCGCAGGTTTCAGCGATGATCGTGGCGACCTGATCGAATGTGGAAGACATCACTAAGCCTTTGATATATTGCGGATATTTGTCAGATTTCCAGAGTGGCGCGGGTGGGTGGGCATCGCGCCCTGATGACGCCCTCTAACCCCCCTCTGGCCGGGTCGAAAGCCCGTATATCGGAGCGCCGCCCTGAGTTCAATGGAGCCGGGCAAGCGGAGGGACAGGGCTGGGGATGCCTGCCGCGGCTCCTCCCGGCGAGGGACGGGCGGCGAGCCTGACTTAGATGTGCGGTGTCGTAATCTTGAGGCAGTCTCGGCGGCCCATCAGCACGCAATCCTGGGTCCGGCGCAGCTCGGCGATGCTCACCGCGAGCCAGATCCCGATCGCGGTCAGGGCAATAGTGAAGGCGAGCGCCGCGATGTTGGCGAGCATGCGATGGCGATATTCGTTCGGTTCACTGCGGGGCTGCTCGTAGCGGGACAGGTCGAGCGGCTCAGGCGCGGAGCGCAGTGGCTGCACAGTGCCGCTGCCCCGGCGAATGGTGGGGGAAGGCGAGGTGCGCGGCCTGAACTGGAGCACCCGGTGCTCGTCATCAGAGCTTATGGGCCGCTGGGTTTTCATGGGGCGAGGATCACTCCGAAGCAGCGATTTTTAGATAGCACACGTGACGAACCCGTTGCAGAAAATCTTCTCAACGCGGACGTGTATTGTCTGTTCGCACTATTTTGCATAGCGCCTGCTCAATGCCCGCGGGGCCGGCTGCGACGCTGTCGGGAAAGCGCGGGGTTTCGTCGCAACAATGGCCGGGACGCTCGCGCCTCTGCATTGCAGACCACATCGGCTTGTGATCTCCGCGCACAACCCAACACGTTTTGCTGCCCCAAGGCCCATGGCATAGTCCAGGGAACCGATCCGCCGACTGCAACGATGTAAGGGACCGTTCGACCATGACCAATCCACGCGAGCCGAGAGTGCATCCGGTCCCGATCCTGTCGCTTCGGCCCACGCAGATGACGGTCGGCATGCGCGAGGTCAAGGAGAAGCGCAAGCGCTGGCGTCAGCACGACGGGAAGAAGCAGGCCGACCTGCTCGGCAAGCACATGATGCCCGTCGTGTACGGGCCGGATGAGCGCTATTACGTCATCGATCACCACCATCTCGGCCGCGCGCTGCACGACGAGGGCGTCAAGGAGGTGCTGGTGACCGTGATCGGCGACCTCCGAATGGTCGAGCGCGAGGCCTTCTGGGGCGTCATGGACAACAAGCGCTGGGTCTACCCTTACGATGCCAAAGGCGAGAGGCGGCCGTTCCGCGACCTGCCGAAATCGGTCGCCGACCTCAAGGACGACCCCTTTCGCAGTCTTGCGGGCGAGCTCCGCCGCATCGGTGGCTTCGCCAAGAATACGACGCCGTTCTCGGAATTCCTGTGGGCCGACTATCTGCGCCGAAAGCTCTCGCGCAAGCTGATCAATGCCGATTTCGGCAAGGCCATCGAGAAGGCCATGGCTTCGGCCAAAAGCCAGGATGCGATCTATCTGCCGGGCTGGTGCGGACCGGCGGAGGACGATTAGGCGCGATCAGTCGCGCTGGAAGATTTTGGCGCCGGGATAGACGCGCCGGGCATAATTCACCACCAGGGCGCGGTCCTGGGTTTCCAAGAACGGCGTTCGGATCTGACACGATCCGACGATGAGGTGCCATAGACCATTGAGCTTTCGGATGACGACGTTCATTTGAGTAGTCCTTGATCACTCCACTTGTCAGCAGACGCTGCGGCCGCCGCAAGACAACGGCGATACTTGTTAGTTGGTTACGGCCCCGGCTTTGATAAGCCCGATCCCATCACAGGCGCTTGAGCGAAACCAACTTCCGTGGCGATGAAACCGTCCTGAAACAGAGCGGGCCCATCTCTTTGTGGTAGTCGAGCTCACACAGGAGGCCAACATGCGCCGTCTGGTTTTCGCCATTGCCTTGCTCGCGGTCGCTTCAGCAGGGATTTCGGCATCGTTCGCGGCGGTTCACCACGCCAAGACGCTGACGTTCTCCGAGCGCTTTGCGCCGGCGCTCGCGTTGATGAGCAAGCGCTAGAGCCGCATCCGCCGGCTTGGTTTCAATTCCGCGTCAGATTGGCGCTGGGACTCTTGATGTGTCGCAAATCCCTGCCGGCCTGGACGGCTACGATGGCGACGCATGAGGGGCGAGAGGCGCATTGCGGCCAATGCGAGAGCACGCGGGCTCCGGTCATGCTGAGCCGGAGACGCGACGATGAGCCTGATCCTACGCCTTCTATTCGTTGTTGCCGGCGCCATCACGGCGCTGTTCGTCGCGCGGGATGCACTGAACTTCACCATCATCCAGACCTTCGTCGCCATCCTGCTCGTGACGGCCGTCCTGCTCGCCGGCAGCCTCTGGAGCCTGCGGCGGAAGACGTGAGCGGCACGAGAGCGTGAGCCGCGCTGAGGGCTAGATTCTCAGACGTAGCGATCTTGGCGTGGGTCCCGACTCTGCGCAGCAGCGTGCACGCTGCTGCGCGTCCGGGACATCAGCGGCTTACCGCAACGGCTTCTTCAGCAGCGAGAAGCGATCGGGATCAAGGCCCATCGAGGGCTGCAGCATCGGGGCCTCGACGTTGGAAAGCGTCTTGGCGGGCGGCGCCGAGAATACCGGATCGTTCGGCACGTCGCGCTGCGAGGTGGCGCCGCGCCAGCGCTCCAGCACGGCACCGACGAAATGCATGTCGTGGCCGGAGGTGACGGACGGCACGCTCGAGATGGTGGCCTCGCCGCGCGGCAATTGATGCGGCGGCACTTCCTTGAAGCGCAGCCTCGTCGGCAGTGCGACGCCTTCGCCGAACGCCAACACCTCGCGGGTACCGAGCGAAGGCACGAAGGAGAGCAGGTTCGCGGCGGCGTCCGACACGGCGGCACGCAGCAGCGCCTGGTCGCGGTCGTTGGCAAGGCGCATCGTGAACAGCGTGTTGCACTGGGAGATGATGGTGGCGTCGAGCTCTGCGGGCCGCTGCGTGATCAGGCCGAGATAGACGCCGTATTTGCGGCCCTCCTTGGCGATGCGCGACACCGCCTTGCGGGTCGGGCCGAAGCCGATGTTGCGGTCGGCGGAGGCATAGCGGTGCGCTTCCTCGCAGACGAACAGCAGCGGCGAGACGCCGTCGCTCCACAGGCCGAAATCGAAGGCCATGCGGCACAGCACCGAGACGACGGAATCGATGACCTCGGCCGGGAAGCCGGCGAGCTGCATCACCGTCATCGGCTTGCCGTTGGCCGGCAGGCGGAACAGATGGCTGATGACCTCGGCCATGGTGTCGCCGCCGACATTGGCATTGTCGAACATGAAGGTGTAGCGCGGGTCGTTGCGCACGGCCTCGATGCGCGAGATCAGCTTGTGATAGATGATGCGCGAGGAGCGATTTTCCAATTTGCCCATGCGCTCGTCGATCAGCGACAAGAGGTCGACCAGGCGATAGGGCACCGGCGTGTCGACGGTGTAGCCGATCTGCTTGGGATCGATGCGCTTGAGACCGATGCGGTCGGCGTTCTGGTATTGGGTATAGACGCCCTTGGCGAGCGGGATCACCTCGGCGAGGATGTCGAGCTCCTCGGGCACGCCGGCGCGGCCGCCGAACAGCACGTCGACGATTTCCTCGAAATTGAACAGCCAGAACGGCAGCTTCAGGTTCCGCGGATTGAGCACCAGCGCGCGGTCGCCGAAGCAGCGGCCATATTCGTTGTGCACGTCGAGCAGGAAGATGCGCAGGTTCGGCCGTGCCTTCAGGATCTCGTTGAGCAACAGCGAGACGCCGGTCGATTTGCCGACGCCGGTCGATCCCAGCACCGCGAAGTGCTTGGACAGCATTTCCTCGACGTCGACATAGGCGACGACCGAACGGTCCTGCTGCAGGAAACCGACATTGATCTGGTCCGACCCGGTCGGCGCGTAGATCGTGCGCAGCTCCTGGCTCGTGATCAGGTCGACGGCATCGCCGATGGTCGGATAATTGGTGACGCCACGCTGGAATTTGGCCTTGTCGGCGGCATTGAGGATTTCGCCGAGCAGGTCGACCGAGGCGATCGCGATGTAATTGTCGTTGCCCGACAGGTTTTCGCAGGAGACCTCGGTGATCATCGCGACGATGACCGAGCTAGCGCAGCGGATACTGACGAAGCGGCCGACGGTCGCCCGAACCTCCGAGACCGGCATCCGGCTTTCCGCCAGAAGCCCGACCCGGGCCAGCGACCCGCGAACCGAAATCACGCGTCCAAAGGATGTCACGATGGATGAACCTGAGAAGAGCAAGGACTAGCCCGAACTATGCGCGGCCGTGGCTGCACAAACGGTTAAGCCGCTGCTGCAGCTGCTTCGTTAAATCTGCGGCAATTGCGCGGGAGGGCTGGTTCCCCACGCATATTTTTGGGCGGGAAGGGCGCGAAAAGCTGCATTTCCAAGCCCCGGGAGAGCGGAAAGCATTTAGGAAGACTTTACCATTCGGGCAGTCAGGCCCCGCCGCTCGTGGAACCCTGTCATCGCTGGGGTGGGCGAGCCGTGCCCATTCGCAGGCAGTTTGATTTGTTGACGAGAACTAATCATTTGTACATTAGTACAAATAGTCCGGTGGCTTCGGTGCCGTGCCGGGCGTGAGCGCGTTGCAGTCCCGCGTCGATTGCGTGGCCCCGCGGCTCGCAGTCACGCTCGGCAGCCAAGTTTGGAGGAAACCATGCAGACCGAACCGATCCTCGATCTCGCGCATCTCGGCCACATGGAGCTCTTGACGCCCAAGCCCGAGGAGAGCCTGAAATTCTTCGTCGACGTCATGGGCATGACCGTCAGCGGGGAGAAGGGCGAATCGGTCTACCTGCGCGGCTGGGACGATTACGAGCGCTATTCGCTCAAGCTCACGGCTTCGAAGACATCGGGCATGGAGCACATGGCGCTGCGCGCGCGTAGTCAGCAGGCATTGGAGCGCCGCGTCGCCGCGCTCAAGGGCTCCGGTTTCGACATCGGCTGGATCGACGGTGACATGGGACAGGGGCCGACCTTCCGCTGCCGCGATCCCGATGGCCACATCGTCGAGCTCTACTACGAGACCGAATGGTATCAGGCGCCGGCTGAGCTGAAGCCCGCATTGAAGAATCAGGCGCAACGCTTTCCCGCGCGCGGCATCAACGTCCGCCGGCTGGACCATCTCAATTGCCTCGCCGTCGACATCAAGGCCAACCGCGAGTTCTTCGAGAATTATCTCGGCTGCCGGCTCACCGAGCAGATCGTGCTCAACGACGGCCGAGAAGCTGCGATGTGGCTGACGATGTCGAACAAGAGCTACGACTTCGCATACTCGCTCGATCATTCCGGCACGCCCGGCCGCTTCCACCACGTCACCTACGCGCTCGACAGCCGCGAGGAGATTCTGCGCGCCGCCGACATCTTCCTGGAGAACGGCGTGCATATCGAGACGGGACCGCACAAGCACGCGATCCAGCAGACCTTCTTCCTCTATGTCTACGAGCCCGGCGGCAACCGCATCGAGGTCGCCAATGCCGGCGCACGCCTCATCCTCGCGCCGGACTGGAAGCCGATCGTGTGGACCGAAGAGGAGCGCAAGAAGGGCCAAGCCTGGGGGCTGAAGACGATCGAGTCCTTCCACACCCACGGCACACCGCCGGTTGAGATGAAGAAGCACGGCTGAGTTAAAGCCGACTTGACCGATACCAGCGCTCTCTCCGTATGAGCTTGGCGAGGTTTGAGCAAGGGCCTCGTCCTTCGAGACGATCGCTTCGCGATCTCCTCAGGAAGAGGCTAAACGGCAGCTTTGCCTATCGAACTGCTGCCATGCACTCCGTCCTCATCCTGAGGGCCCGCCGGAAGGCGGGCGTCTCGAAGGATGGCCGCACGCGAGCTTCCAGCTGCGCGTTCCTTGTATTGCATTAATGCGCCGACGATCGCACGCGCGCGATCGTCTCGCGCACACCGGTCCAGGCCGGCTTGTCCGGCGCGAACTGCCTGCGCAGGAAGGTGACGAGCTCCTCCAGCTGCGCGTCGCTCATGCTGTTTCTGAAGGCAGGCATGTAGCCGAGATCGCTCGACACCGGTTCACTGATGCCGTGCAGGATCACCTGTACGAGATTGTCCGATGTCGCGCTGTGCAGATTGCTGTTGAGCGCGAGCGAGGGCCTTGTGCCGAACAGCGGCAAACCACCGACTTCGTGGCAGACGGCGCAGGCGCCCTGATAGAGCCGGGCGCCGGTGGACGAGGCGACGGTGACTTGCGTTGCGCTCTCGAGTTTTGCGGCGAGCGTATCCTGCGCTTGCCGGTCGGAGCCAGCATCGTTGAATGAGTCGAGGTAGACTGCCATCGCGCGGATGTCCTCATCGGGCAGGGCTTTGAGGTCTCTTACGATCGGCGCCATGGGACCGGCCGCGACGCCGTGATAGCGCGAATGGCCCGTGCGCAAATAAGCGAAGAGTTCGTCCTCGCTCCACGGGATGGGCGCGCGTGAGAGCGACGTGAGCGCCGGCGCCTCCCAGCCCTCGGCGAAGCCGCCGGCGAGATAGGCCTGGCGCTGCTCGGCACCAAGCGCATTGCGCGGCGAATGGCAGCCGCTGCAATGGCCGAGGCTCTCGACGAGATAGGCACCGCGATTCCATTGCTCGGACTTCGCGGGATTCGCCTTGAAGTCCTTTGTCTGGTGAAACAGAGCATTCCAGCCGGCGAGCAGAGGGCGCAGATTGAACGGAAAAGCGAGCTTGTTCGCCGGTGCCGTCGCCCGC
>NZ_JXJM01000001.1:3818248-3844211 GCF_001593325.1 Bradyrhizobium sp. DOA1 | reverse complement strand
CGCCTGCATGTCGGCGTCGCTGGTCTTCGCGAAGTGCGTGTAGGGGAAGGCGGGATAGAGCTGCCGCCCGTCGCGATGCAGGCCGTCGCGCATCGCGCGCTCGAACGCGGGATAGGACCAGGCGCCGATGCCGGTCTCGACGTCAGGTGTGATGTTGGTCGCGTAGATCGTGCCGAACGGCGTCTGCAACGGACGGCCGCCGGCATTGAGCGCACCGCCGAGACTGGTGTGGCACTCCGCGCAATTACCGAGCGCAGCGAGCATCTCTCCGCGCGCGATGGTCGCGGCGGAGTAAACCGAGGCATCGGGACGTGCGATCGGCGCGATGGACCGGCCAGGCAGGAGGGCAGCACCGATTCCAATTGCGGCGGTGCAGACGGCTGCAATCGCCGCGACGATGCCGGCGCGTTTGGCGAAGGGATTGTCCCAGATGCGGGATGGTTGCGGGGCAGGAGCGGGCAGCGCCTGCGGCGTCGCCACGGCCTCGCCGTGTAGCCCTTTCAGGATCCGCTCGGGCGTGAACGGCGGCTCGCGAAAGCGCACGCCGGTGGCGTCGAAGATCGCGTTGGCGATCGCCGCTGCGCTCGGCACCGAGGCGGATTCGCCGACGCCGAGCGGCGGCTGATCCTGACGCGGCAGCATCAGCACGTCGATCTTGGGCACGTCCGGGAAGGGGATGATCGGATAGGCGCCCCATTCGCGCGCCGCGACTGCTCCGCGTTCGAACGAGACCTCCTCCATCAGCGCGCGGCTGGTGGATTGAATGACGTTGCCGTGGATCTGGTGGCGTACGCCGTCCGGATTGATCATCAGGCCGGAGTCTTGTCCCGCGACGACGCGCGTCACGCTGACATCGCCGGTTGACTTGTTCACGGCGACGTCAGCGATCCAGGCCGACCACGCTGCGCCATAGCCGGGGAACTTGCTATGAACGTAGAGCGCGTAGGCAAAGCCGCGCCCGTGCACAATGTCGCCGTCCTTCTCCTCCCGCACGGGACGCGGCTTCCAGCCGGCGCGTTCGGCGACCGCATTGACGAGATCGACGGCGCGCTGGTCCTTCAGGTAGCGCAGGCGATACTCGATCGGGTCGACGCCAGCGTCGGTCGCAGCCTCGTCGATGTAGGACTCATGCGCAAAAGTGTTCGGCAGCGCCGAGACGCCGCGCATCCAGGAGGCGCGCACGATCGGCGGCATGTCGTGGGCGACGACACGCATGTTGTCATAATCATACGGCGGGATCGCGGTACGGTCGCCCATCTGGAGCACGGCCGGGTCGGGCGAGATCCGACCCGTCAGCAGCAGCGCCAGCGTCGGCGCGGCATTCGAGGGATAGCGCGTGGCGAGATCGTAGGCGGCGATGCCGCCATTGGCATCGAGTCCGCCATTGACGTCGATGAGCTGTGCGGTGCCCTTGGGTTCCCAGGCGTGCTCCTGCTCGCGCGTCAATTGCACGCGCACGGGACGGCCGACGGCGCGCGACAGCAACAGGGCATCAGCAGTGACGTCGTCGGCACAGTTGCGGCCGTAGCAACCCGCGGCTTCCAGCCGGATGACCTCGATCTCGCTCTCGGGACGCTCGACCAGCAGCGCAAGGTCGGCGCGCAAAACGTGCGGGTTCTGTGTGCCCGACCAGACGCGGATGTTGCCGTCCTGGAAGTCAGCGACGGCGCAGGAGGGACCGATCGAGGCGTGCATCTGATAAGGCCAGACGTAGGTGCGCTGCATCGGCTTGGCCGCGCTCGATATCGCCGCGTCGACATCCCCCTTGTCGATCAGCGTGCGCGGGGTCGATGGATTGGCGCGCAGTGCAGTCTCGATATCGGCAAGATCGGTGAGAGAGGGCGTGGGCTTCCAGCTCACCGCGAGCTGCTCCGCCGCGCGGATCGCATCCTCCTCGCGCTCGGCGACCACGCCGACGAAGTCGCCGATCCGGACCACGGCTTTGATGCCGGGAATGTCGCGCACGGAGGATTCATCGACGGCAATGAGGCTGGTGCCGACGAACGGACCGGCATCGACGCCGGCATAGGGCGGCCGTACTACGCGGCCGTGCAGCATGCCGGGGATGCGGATATCGTGCACGAAAGTGAGCTCGCCCGTGGCCTTGGCGGGCAGGTCGACGCGCGGCACCGATTGTCCGACGATGGCGTAATCGCCGACCGGTTTCATGGCGATGTCGTCAGCGAGTTCGAGGCGAATGGTCTCGCCGCCGATCAGCTCGCCATAGCTGACGCTGCGATTGTCGTGCCCGCGCACGAGGCCGTCCTCGATCCTGAGGTCGGTCTCCGGCAGCTCCAGCCGTTCAGCCGCGCGCGCGATCAGGAACTGTCGCGCTTGCGCTGCGGCCTTGCGCAGAGGCACGGCAGTGATCTGGATGGTCTCGCTCGCGATGGTCGCGCCCTGGTTCGGCACCAAGGCGGTATCGCCGAGCACGATGACGACGCGGGCAAAGGACACGTCCAGCTCTTCGGCGACGATCTGGCCGAGCGCGGTGCGGATGCCGGTGCCAAGATCGACATGGCCGTTATAGGCCGTGACCAAACCATCCGCTGTGATGCGGATGAAGGACTCCGATGTGACCTCGTCCACGGTGCGGACGACGACGAGCGAACCGGATGGCCGCTCAGCTCCATTCGGGATCGGGGTGGCCATCAATCAGTGGCCTCGATGACCTGGCCGGATGCGCGCATCACCGCGCGCAGGATCTCCACATGCGTGCCGCAGCGGCAGAGATTGTAGCGCAAGGCCGCAAGCGCCTCCTGTTCGGTCGGTCGCGGATTGATCGCGAGCAGCGCCTTGGTGGTCATGATCATCCCGTTGAGGCAATAGCCGCATTGCGCGGCCTGCTCGTCGATGAAGGCCTGCTGCACCACGTCCGGTCTGTCGCGGCTGCCGAGGCCTTCGAGCGTCACGATGTCGCGGCCGGCGCAGCCACTGATGGGAATCACGCAGGAGCGCGCGGCCGCACCGTCGATCAGGACAGTACAGGTGCCGCATTCACCTAAGCCGCAACCATATTTCGGGCCGTTGAGCGCGAGGTCGTTGCGCAGCACATAGAGCAGCGGCGTCTGTGGCGCTGCAGTGACCTCGTGAATCCCGCCGTTGACGGTGAGGCGCATCGGTGCGTGCGTCATTCTCGTTCCCAAGCCCGCGGGCCAAGTGCTGTCAAATCTACATGCTCGCAAAATCGATGTCGCGACGATACCGTTTGTACACAAACGTGCAAGCCGTGCATGCCGCACTGCAGCGCGACTGCCTTGTTTGTGGACAGAGCGGATAGGCAATTGAGGTTTTATGCGGCAGCCGCATCTTTTGCGCCGCACCGCCGCTTGACAGCATCCGGGACCGCGCGCAACATCGTTCGTATACGAATGATAACCGCGGTGTCCGCTGGCTCTGACATGGTGATGGAAACAACGAGCGCTGTCATCGACAAGATCCGCTGCGATGCCTGTCCGGTGATGTGCTACATCAAGCCGGGCGCGGCGGGCGCCTGCGACCGCTATGCCAACCACGACGGCAAGCTCGTTCGCGTCGATCCGCACGTGATCCTGGAGCGCACCGTCTCGCATGGCGGCAAGCTCGTCCCGTTCAACCGCACCGAAGACTGGGACGGCAAGATCGTCCACGAGCCTTCGACCTTCGTCACCGCGATCGGCGCGGGCACGACCTATCCCGACTACAAGCCGGCGCCGTTCATCGTCTCCGCGGAGGTCGACGGCGTCGACATGGTGACCGTCGTCACGGAGGGCATCTTCTCCTATTGCGGCATCAAGGTGAAGATCGACACCGACCGCTATCTCGGTCCGGAGACTGCGACCGTCCGCGCGCAGGGTGAGGCGGTTGGCCACGTCACGACCAGCGAATACGGCTCGCAGATGCTGTCGCTCGGCGGCGTGCATCATCTCACTGGCGGCTCCAAGAAGGAGGGCCGCGTCACCTGTGACACGCTGATGGATCTCGCCAATTGCAAGGCCGTGGAGCTGACCATCGACGGCGGCGCGAGCGTAGTGGTGCAGGCCGGCCAGCCGCCGATCGTCAACGGCGTGAAGGAAGAGCGCATGCGGGTCGGCTGCGGCTCGGCGACGATCGGCATGTTCGCCAAGCAATGGCACGGCAAGGTCGACGAGGTCGTCGTGGTCGACGACCACATCACCGGCGTGCTCAGTGAGCATCAGGCCGGCAAGCTGCTCGACATCGCCGATACCGGCATCAAGATGAAGGGCCGGCGTTCGACCCCAGGCCGCTATTTCCAGGTCGCCGACCCCGGCACGGGATGGGGCGGCACCAACATCTCCGATCCGCTCGCCATCCTCGGGCCGTTCGATGCCAAGGAGGCAAAGCCGGGTTTGACCATGCTGATGGTCTCAACCACCGGCGAGCATTCGTCTTATTACGTGCTCGACGAGGCCTTGAAGCCGGTCGAAACCGAGATGCCTGCCGACCTGAAATCCTCGGTCGACCGCATCCAGGAGAATTGCGAGCCGGCGCTGTGCACGGTGCTGTTCATGGCCGGCGCCGGCGGCTCCTTGCGCGCAGGCGTCACCGACAATCCGGTGCGGCTGACGCGTTCGGTGAAGGACGCGCTGACGCGCGTCACCAGCGGCGGCGCCCCAGTCTATGTCTGGCCGGGCGGCGGCATCACCTACATGGTCGATGTGACGCAGATGCCGGCCGGCGCGTTCGGCTATGTTCCGACGCCGGCGCTGGTCGCGCCCATCGAGTTCACGATGAAACTGACGGATTATGCAGCGCTTGGCGGGCACATGGATTACGTGAAGCCGCTCGCCGAGGTGCAGGCCGGAGACGACATCCGCCAGCTGCCCTGGCAGAACCCCATTCCGGGACCGCGGGCATGACCAGGCTCCCGCAAATCGCATTGCTGTCTGATGGCCGGCGGCTGCATTTGCAGGATGGTCCGATCGATCTGGTCGTGGAGGCGAGGGGAGCAGCAGGCGAAGTGCGTGCGGCCTATGAGGCCGCGGCGCGGCGGTTCACCGGGTTGCTCGACGAGCTCTGCGCGGAATTGCCGGAGCTGCGGGCGGCCGCCGGGCAGCGGTCGTTGCTGAAGGGCATTGTGGCGCGGCGGATGCACGCCGCGGTCGCGCCTTATGGAGGCGATTGCTTCATCACGCCGATGGCTGCAGTTGCCGGCAGCGTCGCCGAGGAGATCCTTGGCGCGATGCTCGACGCCGCGACGCTCGATCGGGCCTATGTCAATAATGGCGGCGACATCGCGCTTCATCTTGGCAACGGTGAGCATTTCTCGGTCGGTCTGATGGACCGGCCGGATCGCTTCGGCGTGATGCGGACGATGCGGGTGGATTCCGGTGATCCCGTGGGGGGTGTTGCGACCAGCGGACGTCACGGCCGCAGCTTTTCGCTCGGCATTGCCGACGCGGTGACTGTGCTGGCGGCGACGGCGTCGCAAGCCGATGCGGCGGCCACGATCATCGCCAATGCCGTGGATCTGCCGGGGCACAAGGCCATCATCCGCGCGCCTGCCAACGAGATTCAGCCCGACAGCGATCTCGGCACGCGCCTCGTCACCCGCGATGTCGGCGCGTTGTCGCACGACGAGATCGCAGCAGCGCTGGAATATGGCGCGGAATGTGCACGGCAAGTGTTCGATCGCGGATTGATCGAAGGTGCCGTGTTGCAGCTTTGTGGTGATATGCTCGTCATCGGACCTAAGGATATAGAAGAGCAACGAACGCGCCTACTTGTGCTGGAGAACGCGGTCGATGCCTGAACGGGGAAGCGAAACATGAACGCGATCATCCGCAAGATCGTCACCGTCGTCGAAGAGACGCAGATGGAGATGGGCCGCCAGGTCTCGCCACCGACCCGGCGCGCCGCGGCGATCGCCGTGATCGAGAATCCCTTCGCTGGAAAATATGTCGAAGACCTTTCGCCGTTGATCGCCATCGGCGAGGAGCTCGGCGAGCTGTTGTCGAAGCGCGCGGTGACCGCGCTTGGCATCGACGGTGCCAAGGCGCAGAGCTACGGCAAGGCCGCGGCCGTCGGCGAAAACGGCGAATTGGAACATGCTGCGGCGATCCTGCACCCGAAGATGGGAGCGCCGGTGCGCAAGGTCCTGAGCAAGGGGGCGGCGTTGATCCCGTCGTCGAAGAAGCGCAGCGGTCCAGGTACGACGCTCGACATCCCGCTGGGTCACAAGGACGCAGCTTTCGTCCGCAGCCATTTCGACGGCATGGAGGTACAGATCAACGACGCGCCGCGTGCCAACGAGATCATGGTCGCGGTCGCCGTCACCGACAGTGGCCGTCCATTGCCGCGAGTCGGCGGGCTCACGGTTGCGGAGATCAAGGGTGAAGACGGTTTGAGATGACACGATCCGGAGAGCCGGGCACAGGTTCTCCCCGGTCGTGCGCGAAAGACATTAGGCGTTCAAAACTGGAGGTTGGGATGCGAGCAGGAAATATTTTCGTCGGCGCGGCCTTCGCGCTTCTGGCGGGCGGCATGGCTCATTCGGCCCTGGCGCAGGACATCAAGATCGGCGAGATCAACAGCTATTCGCTGCTGCCGGCCTTCACCGAGCCTTACCGTAAGGGCTGGCAACTCGCCGTCGAGGAGGTCAACGCGGCTGGCGGCATCAACGGCAAGAAGCTCGTCGTCATCTCCAAGGACGACGGCGGCAAGCCGGCGGATGCGCAGACCGCGGCCAACGAGCTCGTCTCGAGCGAAGGCGTGGCGATGCTCGCGGGCACGTTCCTGTCGAATATCGGCCTCGCCGTCAGCGACTTCGCCAACCAGAAGAAGGTGTTCTTCCTGGCGGCCGAGCCGCTGACGGACGCGATCACCTGGTCCAAGGGCAACAAATACACCTTCCGCCTGCGCCCCTCCAACTACATGCAGGCGGCGATGCTGGTGGAAGCCGCCAGCAAGCTGCCCGCAAAGCGCTGGGCAACGATCGCGCCGAACTACGAATACGGCCAGTCGGCGGTCGCGGTGTTCAAGAAGCTGATGTCGGAGAAGCGTCCTGATATCCAGTGGGTCGACGAGCAATGGCCGCCGCAGGGCAAGATCGACGCGGGTCCGGTGGTGCAGGCGGTTGCCGCCGCCAATCCGGAAGCGATCCTCAACGTCACCTTCGGCGCCGACCTCGTCAAGCTCGTGCGCGAGGGCAATACCCGCGGCCTGTTTAAGGGACGCGAGGTGGTTTCGTTCCTGACCGGCGAGCCCGAGTATCTCGATCCGCTCAAGGACGAGACGCCCGAGGGTTGGATCGTCACCGGCTATCCCTGGTACTCGATCAAGACGCCCGAGCATGACGCGTTCCTGAAGGCGTATCAGGCCAAGTTCAACGACTACCCGCGCCTGGGCTCGATCGTCGGCTACCAGACCATCAAGTCGGCGGCCGCGATCCTGACCAAGGCCGGCTCGACCGATCCGGAGAAGCTGATCGCAGCGGCCGAGGGCCTGTCGATGCCGTCGCCTTTCGGCGAGATCACCTTCCGCAAGATCGATCACCAGTCGACGCTCGGTGCCTATGTCGGCAAGACCGCGCTGAAGGACGGCAAGGGCGTAATGGTGGACTCCAGCTACAAGAAGGGCGCCGACTATCTGCCCAGCGACGCCGAAGTCGCCAAGCTGCGCCCGAAGGACTGATCTTCGCTGCCGTAGGGTGGGTTAGCCGAAGGCGTAACCCACCCCTTCGGTACCACACGAGAAAAGATGGTGGGTTACGCCGAGCAGATGCGCTCAGCGCATCTGCAGGGCTAACCCACCCTACGACTTCACCCAACCCGGACCGCCGATGGCCTTTTATGTCGTACAGTTTCTGACCGGTCTCGCCAGCGCAGCGTCGCTGTTTCTGGTGGCGTCGGGCCTGTCGATCATCTTCGGCGTGACGCGGATCGTGAATTTCGCGCATGGCGCCTTCTACATGGTCGGCGCCTATATCGCCTTCACGCTGACCGAGCGGCTTTCGGGCGCGTTCGGCTTCTGGGGCGGGATCGTGGTGGCCGCGTTGGTGGTGGCGCTGATCGGCGTCATCGTCGAGATGGTGCTGCTGCGCCGTATCTATCATGCGCCCGAACTGTTCCAGCTGCTCGCGACCTTTGGTTTGACGTTGATGGTTGAGGACCTCGTCGTGCTGATCTGGGGACCAGACGATCTCGTCGGTCGCCGGGCGCCAGGCTTCAGGGGCGCGATCGATTTCTTCGGCCAGAATATCCCGAGCTATGACCTGTTCCTGATCCTGCTCGGCCCGGTCGTGCTCGGCATTCTCTGGCTGCTGTTCCAGCGCACGCGCTGGGGCGTGCTGGTGCGCGCGGCGACGCAGGACCGCGACATGGTGGCTGCGCTCGGCGTCAATCAAAAGTGGCTCTTCACATCAGTGTTCGCCGTCGGCGTCTTTCTTGCCGCCCTCGGCGGTGCGCTCCAGATCCCGCGTGATGCCGTGCATCACGCCATGGACCTGCGCATCATCGTCGAAGTTTTCGTCGTGGTCGTGATCGGCGGCCTCGGCAGCATCGTCGGCGCGTTTGTCGCTGCGGTGCTGGTCTCCGAGCTCAATGCCTTCGGCATCCTGATCTTCCCGAAGATCTCCATCATCCTGGTCTTCCTGGTGATGGCCGTGGTGCTGATCGTCCGTCCCTGGGGCCTGTTCGGCAAGCCGGAGGCGCCAGCGCGCAAGACGCCGGGCCTCACGGTCAATCCCTGGCGGCCGCTGACGTCGAACGAGCGCATGGCGGCGCTTGCGGCGCTCGTCGTCGCGGCGACGCTGCCGCTGTTCGCCGGCAATTATCTGCTGACCGTCGGCTCGGAGATCGCGATCTTCGTGATCTTCGCGGTCAGCCTGCATTTCCTGATGTCGGTCGGCGGGCTCGCCTCGTTCGGTCACGCCGCCTATTTCGGGCTCGGCGCCTACGGTATCGCCTTCCTCGCCAAGATGGCGGGGCTGCCGATGATCGTGTGCCTCTTGCTCGGTCCGCTGCTCGGCTGTCTGGGCGCGGCTGTGTTCGGCTTCTTCGCGGTGCAGCTCTCTGGCGTCTATTTCGCGATGCTGACGCTGGCGTTCGCGCAGATCGTGTGGTCGATCGCATTCCAGTGGGTGGACGTCACCGGCGGCGACAACGGCATTCTCGGCCTCTGGCCGTCGAGCTGGGCGGCGAGCCCGTCGCATTTCTACTGGCTGTCGCTCGGTGTTGCTGCTTTGGTGACCGTCGCGCTGCGGGCGATGGTGTTCTCGCCCTTTGGCTATGCGCTGCGGGCCACACGCGACTCGCTGCTGCGCAGCGAAGCGGTCGGCATCGATGCCAAGCGCATCCAGTGGACCGCCTTCGTGATCGCGGGCACGACCGCAGGCATCGGCGGGGCACTGTTCGCTTATCTCAAGGGCAGCGTCTTCCCCGATAATCTCGGCATCTCGCTCTCGGTCGACGCGCTGGTCATGGTGCTGCTCGGCGGCGTCGAGACGGTCTCGGGCGCGGTGATCGGCGCCATCGTCTACAAGGCCTTGAACATCTGGCTGGTCAGCCAGACCGATCTGTCGAAGCTCGTGCTCGGCGGTTTCATCATGCTGATCGTCGTCGTCTTCCCGAAGGGCATCGTCGGCACGCTGGAGATGCTGGTGCAGCGCCGCAGGAAGCCGTCATCGCCGCCGGGATCTCCCTTGCTTGCCAAGCCGATCGAGTCTGCCGAATGAGTGTTGCACCTCCACTTCTTGCGGTCGAAGGCCTGACCAAATCCTATGGCGGCATCCATGCCGTGCGCGGCGTCTCGTTCTCGCTGCGTGCCGGCGAGATCCTGGCGCTGATAGGCCCGAACGGCGCCGGCAAGAGCACCTGTTTCGACATGCTCAACGGCCAGAACAAGCCGGATTCCGGCCATGTCCGTCTGCTCGGCGAAGAAATCACGGGCAGGAAACCGCGCGAGGTCTGGCGGCTCGGCGTCGGGCGCACGTTTCAGATCACCGCTACGTTCTCGACCATGACCGTGCGCGAGAACGTGCAGGTCGCGCTGATCTCGTACGGGAGGCAGTTGTTCAATCCGTTCGGCTCGGCGCCCAAGTTCGACCGTGGCGAGGCCGGCCGTCTGCTCGAACTGGTCGGCATGGGCGGCTACGCCGACCGTCCCTGCGGCGAGCTCGCCTATGGCGATCTCAAGCGGCTCGAGCTTGCGGTCGCGCTCGCCAACCAGCCCAAGCTGCTGCTGATGGACGAGCCGACCGCGGGCATGGCGCCGCGCGAGCGCGTCGACCTGATGCGGCTGACCGCGAGCATCGCGCGCGAAAAATCGCTCGGCGTGCTCTTTACCGAGCACGACATGGACGTGGTGTTCGAGCATGCCGACCGTATCATCGTGCTCAATCGCGGCGCGCTGATCGCCGAGGGCTCGCCGGCCGAGGTCCGCGGCAATCCGCAGGTGCAGGCAGTCTATCTCGGCGAAGGCCTCGTCTACGATGCCCGCCACCGCGAGGGAGCATCGATGTGAAGCTGACGGTGCAAGACCTCAACAGCCACTACGGTCCGGCGCATATCCTGTTCGACATTGGCTTCGAGGTGGGCGAGGGCGAGGTGGTGGCGCTGCTCGGACGCAACGGCGCCGGCAAGTCGACGACGTTCCGCTCGATCGTCGGCCTCGTCGCCCAGCGCACCGGCCGCATCATGTTCGAGGGCAAGGACGTCTCGTCGAAGCCGACACACGAGATCGTCCGCGACGGTCTCGGCTATGTGCCGGAGGAGCGGCGCATCTTCACGGATTTGTCCGTCGAGGAAAATCTCGAAGTCGGCCGTCAGCCCAAACGTCCCAACGCGCCGCATTGGACGCGCGAGAAGCTGTTCACGTTGTTTCCAAACCTGGGTGAGATGAAGAACCGTCCGGGTGGGCGCATGAGCGGCGGCGAGCAGCAGATGCTGACCATCGCACGCACGCTGATGGGAAATCCGTCGCTGGTGCTGCTGGACGAGCCTTCGGAAGGATTGTCGCCCAAGATCGTGGAGCAGATGGTCGACGCCATCCTGGCCATGAAGAAGGAGGGCGTCAGCATCGTCGTCTCCGAGCAGAATCTTCACTTCGCGCGGCTGATCTCGGATCGCGCCTACATCATCGAGCGCGGCCGCATTTGCTTCGGCGGCACCATGGCCGAGCTCGACGCGCGTCCGGACATCCGCGACGCGCATCTGTCGTTGTGAGGCAAGGCGAAGGGGCTGCGAACGGATGGCGAGAAGCGTCACGGCCAAGAAGAGCGTCAAACCGGCAAAACCGCCTTACGTTCTCGACGAACAGGTTGGCTTCATCCTGCGGCAGGTCTGGCAGCGCCACAGCTCGATCTTCTCCCGCGACATCGGCACGAACCTCACGCCGACACAATGGGCGGCGCTGTCGAAGCTCGCCGAGACCGGAGCGTGCTCGCAGAACCAGCTCGGCCGTCTCACGGCGATGGACGTCGCGACCATCAAGGGCGTGATCGACCGCCTGACTGCGCGCGGCCTGACCGAAACCAGCCAGGATCCCGGGGATGGGCGTCGCTTGCTGGTCAGCCTGACGCGCGCCGGTCAGCAGCTTGCCGAGAAGCTGGCGCCGAACGCGCTCGCGGTCACACGGGAGACGCTGGCGCCGCTCGACGCGAAAGAGCGCGAGATGCTTATGACGCTATTGAACAAGCTGCGGTAGCGAAGACGGAAGATCAGGTCTTGCCCGGCCATTTGGCCCGGTAACGGATTTCGCTGCCGTCGTTGAGACGTCGCCATGTTCCGAATTCCGGCGTATGCGGCGCGCGAGCCGTCAGGTCGATCGGATAGATCCGGCTCGGCTGTCCCTGAACGTTCACGGCGAGCTGCCGGTGCGAGGTTCGAAACGCAAGTTCGACTTCGCCTGCGATGACAGGCTGGTCGCCGTCGCGATAGAAGGCGGCCGGGGTCACTTCGCCGGGCATGCTGTTGAGGTCGGTCTGCAATTCGATCGTTATGCCCTGCGCTGCTGTCGGCACCGTTACCCCCGCCGGGAAGCGGACCTCGAACACGAGCAGGGGATTGGCGCCGTTCCGGTTGAGCCAGGGAGTCGCGGTCGCATAGGCATACGCAATGTAAATGCCGATACCTGCAACGCAGAGCAGGGCGACGACACCAAGAGACTTCAGGCTGTTGCGCGCGACGCTGCTACTGCTTGCGTCTGTGCCCGAACGCGCTACCAATTTGCTAGCGAGCACTGCGCCGCCGATTGCGCCCATCGGAGAATAAATCAACACCGCCAGCAGGCCCGACGTGATCGGGTCGGCGCGGTTGCCCAATTCGAGAAGGGAGAACACCAAGAAGATCGCGATATAACCCGCCACCGCACCGGCAGCGCCGACGGCAATTCGCGACGAACTCTTCATGATCTCCTCGGAGCTTCGAAAAAGGCGGCCCTCACAAGGGCTGTCCACATTTGACGCAGCAGCGGGAGATTCGTTCAACGTCTTCGGGGGCCTATGCGGAGCGCGGCGCGCTCCGGCAGCGTCACTTCGCGACCACCTCCGGCACCTTGCCGGCCGGCGGCGTGTTGCGGCTGCGCTGGGTGCGTACGATGCCGTCGATGATGGTCATGCCGATGCCGGGGAGGTCGCCGAGCTGGACGCTCTCCAGGATGTTCTTGCCCGGCGAGTGCTGCGCCTTGTCCATGATGACGAAGTCGGCGGAACGGCCGACCTCGATCAGGCCGCAATCGAGCTGGCGCATCCGGGCGGTGTTGCCGGTGGCAAGGCAGAAGGCGATCTCGGCCGGCAACTCGCCGAGCGAGGACAGCATCGAGACCATGCGCAGGATGCCGAGCGGCTGCACGCCGGACCCGGCGGGCGCGTCGGTGCCGAGGATGACGCGATGCAGGTCGCCCATCTCGCGTGCGATCCGCAGCGTGTACAGCGCCGAGCGCTCATTGCCGTTGTGAACGATCTCGAGCCCCCGCTTGCAGCCCTCGCAGATGCAGCGGATCTGGTCGTCGGGGAGGGCGGTGTGGCCGCCATTGATGTGCCCGACCACGTCGGTGTCGGCCTCCAGCACCACGTCCTTGTCGATCAGGCCGGAGCCGGGGATCGAGGGGCCGCCGGTGTGGATGGTGCTCTGGATGCCGTATTTGCGCGCCCACCCGACCATCTTCCGCGCGGTCGGGCCGTCCTTGACGCCGCCAAGGCCGACTTCGCCGAGTAGCTTGACGCCGGCTGCCGCCAGCTCCTTGAAATCCTCCTCGACCATCTCGCATTCGATCACCGGCGCGCCGGCGTGAACCTTCACGCCGCCGGGGCGCAGATTCCAGAACGCGCGCTGGGCGAAGATCGCCATGGCTTTCAGCCCGACGACGTCGCGAGGGCGGCCGGGCATGTGAACCTCGCCGGCGGAAATCATGGTAGTGACGCCACCATGCAGATTGCTGTCGATCCAGCCGATCTGGTTCTGGCGCGGTGTCCAGTCGCCCGCGACAGGGTGGACATGGCTGTCGATCAGGCCCGGCGCGACCGTGGTGCCGTTGGCCTCGACGATGGTGGTGGCACCTTCCGTGTTGAGATCCTTGTAGCGGCCGATGGCGGTGATCTTGCCGTTCTCGGCGACGATGGTGTCGCCATCCAGGATCGGCTTTTCCAGGGCGCCGGACAGGATCAGGCCGATATTCCGGATCACCAGCTTCGAGGGTCCGGTGGCCTGGGGTGCGTCATGCGCCATGGAGAGGGCTCCTTATTCATAGCTGCAACGCTTCCGATCTTGGGCAGCCTTGACCGCGGGATCAAGCCGGATTATTCATTAGTATACGAATGATCGTGTACAAACGACGCATAGCTGCCCGCCTCGGAACCGCATTGGAAGCGACAGGGAAGGTGTGATGAGCAATTTCAATCAGGAAAGCGTTTTGAGTGTCCACCATTGGACCGACACGCTGTTCTCCTTCAAGACCACCCGCAGCCCGACCTTCCGTTTCCGCAACGGCGAGTTCACCATGATCGGGCTCAAGGTCGGCGAGAAGCCGCTGCTGCGGGCCTACAGCGTCGCCAGCGCCAATTATGAGGACACGCTGGAGTTCTTCTCGATCAAGGTGCCTGACGGCCCGCTGACCTCGCGCCTCCAGCATCTGAAGGAAGGCGACGAGATCATCGTCAGCCGCAAGGCCACCGGCACGCTGGTGATCGACAATCTGGAAGAGGGCCGCAACCTTTACCTGATCGGCACCGGCACGGGTCTTGCGCCCTTCCTGAGCGTGATCAAGGACCCCGAGACCTACGAGCGCTTCGAGAAGGTCGTGCTGCTGCACGGCTGCCGCCAAGTGAAGGAGCTCGCCTATGGCGAGATGATCACCGAGCATCTGCCGAAGGACGAACTGCTCGGCGCGTACATCCAGAACCAGCTGATCTATTACCCGACCGTGACGCGCGATCCCTTCCGCAACCGCGGCCGCATCACCGACCTCATCACCTCAGGCAAGCTGTTCGCCGACATCGGTCTGCCGGCGCTGGAAGCTGCGCACGACCGCGTCATGATCTGCGGCAGCCCGGCCCTGGTCGCGGACACGCGCGTGCTGCTGGGCGAGCGCGGCTTCGTCGAGGGCAATCATGGCGAGCCGGCCCAGTTCGTGGTCGAAAAGGCCTTTGCCGAGCGCTGAACGCGCAATTCTTGCCCAATAAGACCGTATTTTCGCCGCCCGCCGCCCGTTGCGGCGCCGATTCGGCGCTTGATACACTGTGGGAGCGAATCAGCGGAGTTCCCACATGGTTGCGGACAGCGACAGCAACATCGCCTGGCACCGGGTCCAGTTGAAGAAGAACCGCGCCGAGTTGAAGGCGCTGGAGACTGCGCGCTTCACGATGGGCGAGATCGCCTCATCGAAGCGGACCGGGCAGACGCAGAAGACCATCGCGGAACTCAAGCGCAAGATCGCGCAGTCCGAACGCGTCATCGCCGATCACGATAAGCGCACGCGCCGACCGCTCGCGACCGACCTGCAAAGCCTCAGCAATGGCAGCTGGGGCCATTGGGACGCTTACACGCAGCAGCAGCGCAAGTCCGGCCAGCGCTCTCCGGGGCGTGGATAGGCGCCCCTGTCGAAGCGCTCGCTCCTCTTGCGCCGGCGGCGCCGCCCGCCATCTGGTTGAGACGCCGCCAACCATCCCGGTGATGCCATGACAGTGCGCCTCGATTTCACCAGCGAGGCCTTCTTTCGCGATCCGCCCAAGACGATCGCGACGCTGCGCATGTCAGGCCCCGTGGTCGCGACGCGATTTCCGCTCATCGGCGATGTCTGGATCACGACGACCCATGACGCCACCGCACAGGTCCTGAAGGACGGCGCGACCTTCACGCTACGCAAGGAGGATGGCGACGTCGCCGGCCTGCGCTGGTGGATGCCGAGATACGTCAGGACCATCGCCAACAACATGCTGACGATGGACGAGCCTGACCATACCAGGCTGCGCAGCATCGTGGACGAGGCCTTTCGTCGGCGCGCCATCGTCGCGATGGAGCCGCGCATCCGCGCGATCGCCGACGGCCTTGCCGACGAGCTGTTCGCGAACGGAAGCCCGGCAGACCTCGTCCAGAGCTACGCCCGCATCCTGCCGCTGGCGGTGATCTCCGAGCTTTTGGGCCTGCCGCTGGCCGACCGTCCGCGATTCATCGCCTGGGGCAACTCGATGTCGTCGCTGACCAATGTGGTCAGCTTCTTCCGCCTGCTGTTCGCGTTCCGCAAGATGCGCGCCTATCTCGAAAGGCAGTTGCAGCTCGCGCGTGAACGGGGCGGTGAGGGGCTGATCGCAGAGCTGGTCCAGGTCGAGCGCGAGGGCGGGCAGATCACGCCGGACGAGATGGTCTCGATGGTGTTTCTGCTGCTCGCGGCCGGCTCGGAGACGACCACGCATCTCATCAGCGGCTCGGCTTACGAGCTGCTCAGGAATCCGGGCCTGCGCGATTGGCTCGAGAAGGACTGGAGCCGCGTCGACCTCGCCGTCGAGGAGTTCCTGCGCTTCGTCTCACCGGTGCAATTCTCCAAGCCGCGCTATGTGCGGCGGGATGTCGAGGTCGAAGGCGTGCGCCTGAAGAAGGGCGATCGCGTCATGGTGATGCTCGCGGCGGCGAACATGGATCCGGCGATGCATGATCGCCCGGAGAGGCTCGATCTCGAACGCAAGCCGAACCGCCACATGACGTTCGGAACGGGAATTCATTTTTGCCTCGGCCATCAGCTCGCGCGCATCGAGGCGGCCTGCGCGCTGGAAGCGCTGTTCGTGCGGTGGCCGAAGCTTGGTCTGGCCGTCGATCCCGCCGAGGTCCATTGGCGCAGGCGGCCCGGCCTGCGCGCGATCGCAAAGCTTCCCGTCGCGGCCGAGGGCCATGGAACACAGGCGATTGGGCGCAGTGAAGCCGGCATTGATCGTTCCCTCACCGCGGCGAGCTAAGATCGACGTCTCTTCGGAAAATATTCGCGAGGCCTGATCGATCAGGAACGGTGTGCCGTCCGTCCTGTTGTCACTGGCACATCGATGCGACGGGTTCCACAACTCTCGATGTCGCAGATCGATGTCTTAACGGGAGACGAGATCATGACCAGCAAGATGCCACCTGTCCCGCCGGACAATCAAAGCCGCAAGGGAACTGGCGACAGCAAGCCGATGTCCGCTGATCAGACACCGCACGGCCAGCAGCGTGCGCAGAATCCGGACCAGCAAGGACAGCAGGGCAACATCAAGCAGAACACGACCAATCAAGGCTATCAGCAGGATCGCTGAGGAGGGACGTGATGTCGACATCCACAAAGACACCCAACAGCATTCGTCAGGGCGGGCCCGGTGCTTCGCATGAGAATGCGAAGGCGCCGCTGGAGGTGAAGAAGCCGCCGGCCGACAATCCGCAGCGCAGCCACAGCCGCGTCTCCGGCGGCGGAGGCGAGCACGATTCCCACCATGCGCACGATGAGGCGGGCAAGGGCGGTGGCAGGTGACGATTGGAGATCCGAATGCAAGGCAAGAAGACACACGAGCAGCAGGTTCGCATCCTCGAGCGTAAGCCTGATGTTCCGGACGCGCGCGAGCTCGAGCAGGCCATCGGTCGCAATCCCGGCGAAGCCGCCGTCCATCGCGGCCGCCCCGAGGCCCGGCAGAGCGAATTCCCGGTGAGCCGCGGCGGCCTCAATCAAGAGAGCGATCACAACAAGCACAACGATCCCGGCCAGCACGGCCACAAGCCGCCGAAACCGACGCCGGCGCAACAGAAGCACTAAGAGAGATCATCGCAAGAGAGGAGAAACCGATGCCAGGTGGGCATGGGAGCAAGACGCACTTCAGATCGGGCATGCACGGCAAGGGTGACGGCACCGGCGCAATGACCGACGTGCCGAAGGACATGATCGGAGACAATGTGGTCTTGTCCAACCGCGATAAGAAACAGCACTCGGACATCCGCGGCATGGACGGCAAGTCCATCCAGACCGAACAATATCAGGACCACGCAGCGAACCGGCTCGACGACAAGCCGCACACTGACGAGACCTGAGAAAGCTTTCCTCCCGACCAACTGCGGACCGGTGTTCAGCCGGTCCGCTTTTTCGTGGCCGCAAGATCGTGTTCCCAGCCGAACACGGAGCGGCCGTCGAGATCAGGCGAGGCGGCACGCTCGCCGGCGATGTAGGTCTGGACCGACGGCCCTTGCGCAGTCCGCTCCAGCCGTCGTGCCTGATCGTCGAGCCGCTTGATCGCCTGCATCTCTTCGTCGCGCCCGAGCTTGGCGTTCTGGATCGCGTCCTTGAGCACGCGAATGGTCTCGTCATAGACCTTGATCGGAACGGGGTAGGGATGCCGGTCCTTGCCGCCATGGGCCAGCGAGAAGCGCGCGGGATCCTTGAAGCGATAGGGCGCGCCGTGCACGACCTCGGCGACCATCGCCAGCGAGCGCACGGTGCGGGCGCCGACCCCGGGCGTCAGCAGTAGTTCCGGAAAGTCGACAGGGCCGCGCTCGGCCGCGGCAGCCAGCGTGCCGTGCAGGCGACGCGCGAATACATCCTTGGGCCGCACGTCGTGATGGGCGGGCATGATCAGGTGCGGGAGCATGGCTTGTGCCGGCTCGGTTCCGGTCAGCCTTTCGAACTCCGAGACGATGCGATCGGGGCCAAGATCACTCAGCAGCTCGAGCTGCGCGGAACGCGAGACGTCGGCGCGATGATCGGTGAGGTTGACGATCTCGCCTTGCTGCTGGCCGTCGATCGCGCTGTGCGGTGCATCGACGAAGCTCTTCAGCGCCTCGGAATGCCAGTGATAGCGGCGGGCCTGCCGCTTGTCGCCGTTCATGCCCTGCTGCACCACCGTCCACTTGCCGTCGGCCGTGACGAAGAAGCCGTGTAGGTAGAGATCAAAACCGTCCTGCACCGCGGCGCTGTCCACCTTCGCCACCAGCCGGCTGGCGCGGGTCAATCTTGCGCCGTCGAAGCCGACGCGGTCGCCGAGCTGCAACAGCTCGTCCGGCGTCTTGCGCGAATGCTGTCCGCGTCCGCCGCAAACATAGATGCCGAGCTCGTCCTGGAGCGGCCCGAGGCCACGCTTCAACGCGCCAATCACGGAGGTGGTGATCCCGGATGAGTGCCAGTCCATTCCCATCACGGCGCCGAACGATTGGAACCAGAACGGATGTGACAGGCGCTGCAGAAACGCGTCGCGGCCGTGTTGATGAACAATCGCCTGCGTGACGATCGCACCGAGCGAGGCCATGCGGCTCGCAAGCCAGGGTGGAACCCGGCCGGTATGGAGTGGAAGATCGGCGCTGCCGGTACGTCGAGTCATGAGCACCGTAAACTAGCGCATTTCCGCAACTGTTGCATCAGGGGAATGCTGCATTGCACTGGACGGGGGAGCCAAGCTGACCCGGCAGACGTTGAGCGGACTACCCGAATGCACTGATGGGGACAGCAATGACTTGGCAGGCCCTCATGGCCGACATCGACGGGATGTTCGGCTGGATACCATCTTGGTTCGTCGGCCTCAGCCTGGTTGCCGGGGCGATCCTGCTGGCCCTTGCCTTTTACCGCTTCGCCGCTTGGCTGCTCAATCACGCCTTCGGAACGCGTCTTCCACTCTTAAGCGTGTTCATCGACAGGACCGCCGGTCCGGCCCAACTCGCGCTCTGCCTCGCCGCCGTCGCGCTGGTGCTGCCGCTCGCGCCGCTAAGTGACGCATTTCGCACGCCGCTGACGAGCCTTTTCGTGGTCGCATTCATCGCGTTGATCGGCTGGATATCGATCCGGATCGTCGACATGAGCGCGGCGCGCTATCTCCAGAACTTTCGCGACGTCACCGAGAATTTCGTGGCGCGCAAGCACGTGACGCAAGTCCGGGTGTTCAAGCGTGTCACCGACACCATCATCGTCATCATCACGGTGTCCACCGCGCTGATGACGTTCGACTCGGTCAAGCAATATGGAGTCAGCCTGTTCGCCTCGGCCGGCGCCGCCGGTATCATCGTCGGTCTCGCCGCACGGCCGCTGCTCAGCAACCTGATCGCGGGCTTGCAAATCGCGATCACCCAGCCGATCCGCATCGAGGATGCCGTGATCATCGAGAACGAGTGGGGGTGGATCGAGGACATCGCTGCGACCTATGTCGTGATCCGGCTCTGGGACTGGCGCCGCATGGTGGTGCCGCTGTCCTACTTCATCGAAAAGCCATTCCAGAACTGGACCCGCGATACGGCCTCCCTGATCGGTGTCATCGCGCTCCACGTCGATTACCGCGCCGACGTGGCGCGCATCCGTCGTTGGCTCGAAGGCGCCGTGAAGGAATCGAAGCTGTGGGATGGCGAGGTGGTCAATCTTCAGGTGATCGACGCGGATGCGCGCACCATCGAGCTGCGCGCGCTGGTCAGCGCGCGCAGTGCGCCGCAATCCTGGGACCTGCGCTGCGAGATGCGGGAGAAGCTGATCGCCTTCATCCGAGACGAGATGCCGGAGGCACTGCCGCGTGAGCGGGCGATCCTGATCCCGTCGGGAGATGATGCTGCCGATCTCCCGCGGCGGTCCGCCCCGCCTGAGAAAATGCGGGCGAGCGCACATTGAACAGCGCGGGCCGGGCTCGCTAGTTGAGCGCCGGTCTTTGCGCGCCACGGAGCCTCACTGCGCGCGAATGTTGGCTGCCTTCAGCACGGGCTCCCACTTCGTCGCTTCGGCGCGCATAAAGGCGTCGAAATCCTTGGACGAAGAGCCGAGCGGCGTTGCGCCGATCTTGCCGAGCGTCGACAGCACGTTTGAGTCTTGCAGCGCCGCCTTCAAATCGGTTTCGAGCTTCGCCACGATCTCCGGCGGCATTTTCGCCGGGCCAAGCACACCCCACCACACCGAGACGTCATAGCCGGGCACACCCGCTTCCGCGACGGTCGGCACATTCGGCAGCGCCTTGGAGCGCTCGGCCGAGGTCACCGCGAGCGCGCGCACCGGGCCGCCTTCGAGCTGGCCGATGGCTTCGGCGAGCGGGTTGATGCTGAGCGGAATCTCGCCGGCGATCACCGCCGTTAGCGCCGGCGCACCGCCCTTGTAGGGAATCGCGACGATCTTGGTGCCGGACATGTGTTTGAGCAGCTCACCGGCCAGATGCGCCGAGGTGCCGTTGCCGGACATGCCGTAGGAGAGCTTGTCCGGCTCCTTCTTCGCCGCAGCCAGAAGGTCGCCGAGTGTCTTATAGGGACTGTCCTTGGCCACGACGATCGCCAGCGGCGAGGAGGCGCCTTCGGTGATGGCGGTGAAATCCTTGAAGGTATCGTAGGGCACGCTCGGATAGATGAACTGGTTGAGCGGATGGCCGCTGGCGACCAGGATCAGCGTGTAGCCGTCGGGCGCGGCCTGCGTCAGCGCCTGCGAGGCGACGATTCCCCCGGCGCCGGGTCGGTTGTCGACCACCGGCTGCTGGCCCCAGGTCTTGGCCAGTGCCTGACCCAGCGTGCGCGCGAGCACATCGACGGCTCCGCCGGCGGCATAGGGGACCAGAATATGGACCGGCTTGCTCGGATAATTGTCCGCGGCCTGCGAAGCGTTGCCCGCCAGCAGCAGGCCGGCACCCAGCATCAAACCGATTGTCTTGTTCAAACCCAGCATTCCCAGCACTCCTTAAGGGCATTCGCGCGCCTGCCGGTCGATGTCCCGGCCGTTCCGACGCCAGCAGTTCTTGTTGACGAGACCTGATCTTTTGTACGATAGTACAAATCACATGGTACGCAAGCCCACCAGCAAGGAAACGGCCCGCAAGCCGAACATGCGCGAGGCGATCCTCGCCGCGGCCGAGGAGCTGTTCGCCACCAACGGATTCAACGCCGTCTCGGTGCGCGACATCGCGCACGCCGCCGGCGCAAATCCCGGCAGCGTGACCTATCATTTCAAGACCAAGGACGGCCTGCTGCTGGAGATCTACCGGCGCCATTGCGGGCCGATGAATTTGCGCCGTTCCGAGCTGCTCGCAGCCGCAAGGCGCGTGCGCGACCTGCAGGACCGGCTGGAAGCGGTGGTGCGCGCCTATGTGGTGCCGGCCTTCACCTCGGGCAGCGATCTTGCCGGCGGCGGGGCGCGCTTCACGCGGCTGCGCGCCGTGATGTCGGCGGAAGGCAATGAGGTCGTGCGAAAGATCATCGCGCAGACATTTGACGACACCAGCCATGCCTTCATCGATGCGATCCACGAGAGCTTGCCGCATATCCCGCGCACCGACATCGTCTGGCGCAGTCACTTTCTGCTCGGCGCGCTCTATTATTCGCTGGTGACGCCGGAGCGCGTCTCGCGCCTGTCGCGCGGCGAGGCTGATGGCGGCGACGCCGCCAATGCCATCGAACAGTTGGTGCAGGCCACCGTTGCCGCGTTCCAGGCGCCGGCGCTGGATCAGGCCGCCCCGGCGCGGCGGCGGCCGGTGATCGGCAGCAAGTCTTAAGAGCAAGCGGCTCGCTTCGGCGGTTCACTGATGACGATGATGTACACGCCGACCATTTTGCCGCCCGACCCAAATACGCGCACGCCGAAATTCAGGCTGCCGAAGCTGGCGTGTGACGCGCATTGCCACATCTTCGGGCCCGGCGCGAAATACCCTTACGCACCGGACCGCTCCTACACGCCGCCGGACGCGCCGCTGGAGGATTTCCGAACGCTGCATGCCAAGCTCGGCGTCGAGCGGGCCGTCATCGTGAATGCCAGCGTGCATGGCACCGACAACACGGTGGCGCTGGACGCCATCGCGCAGAGCAATGGCGCCTATCGCGCGGTCGCCAATATCGACGACACCATCACCGAGCGCGGGCTCCGCCTGTTGCACGAGGGCGGCTTCCGCGGCTGCCGCTTCAATTTCGTCCGCCATCTCGGCGGTGTCCCCGATAAGCGCGTGTTCGACCGCGTCATCGCCATGGTCGCGCCGCTCGGCTGGCATATCGACCTGCATTTCGACGCGGTCGACTTGCCCGACTATGCTGACATGCTGGCCAAGCTGCCGCTGAGCTACACCATCGACCACATGGGCCGGGTGAAGGCGTCCGAGGGTCTCGACCAGCTTCCATTCAGGATCCTCATCGAGCTGATGCAGCGCGACAAGAAATGCTGGGTCAAGATCTGCGGCGCGGAGCGCGTCTCCTCTGCCGGGCCGCCGTTCATGGACGCAGTGCCGTTCGCGCGCAAGATCGTCGAGACCGCGCCGGATCGCGTCATCTGGGGCACGGATTGGCCGCATCCCAACGTCAAGGTGATGCCGAATGACGGCGACCTCGTCGATTTGATTCCGCTGTTCGCGCCGGAGCCGGAGTTCCAGCAGAAGATCCTGGTCGACAATCCCGCGCGCTTGTTCGGGTTTGAAGCGTAGCAGCCTCCTTGCCGAGGAGCCGCAGGGGACGCCGGCCAATACATACGAACGAAGGGAGTAACCCATGAAAACAGGTCTCGTGATCACCGCCCATCCCGGCGATTTCGTCTGGCGCGCCGGTGGCGCCATCGCACTGCATGCGAAGAAGGGCTATCGCATGAAGATCGTCTGCCTGTCGTTCGGCGAGCGTGGCGAAAGCCAGTTCGCCTGGAAGGAAAAGGGCGCCACGCTGGAATCGGTCAAGGCCGGCCGCAAGGACGAGGCCGAGCGGGCCGCGAAACTGCTCGGTGCCGAGATCGAGTTCTTCGATTGCGGCGACTATCCGTTGAAGCTCACCGAGGCGCATTTCGACCGCATGGTCGACATCTATCGCGAGCTCAATCCAAGCTTCGTGCTGACACACGCGTTGGAAGACCCCTATAATTTCGACCACCCGAACGCGGCGCATTTCGCGCAGGAGACGCGCGTGGTCGCGCAAGCCATGGGCCATAAGCCCGGCGCGCAGTATAAATATTCGGCGCCGCCGGTATTCCTGTTCGAGCCGCACCAGCCCGAGCAGTGCAATTACAAGCCGGACCTGCTCCTCAAGATCGACGAGGTCTGGAAGGAGAAATACGAGGCGTTCCAGATCCTCGCTGCACAGAAGCATTTGTGGGGCTATTACGAACGCGTCGCGCTCAACCGCGGTATCCAGGGCAGCCGCAACACCGGCGTGCCCATGACCTATGGTGAGGCCTATCAGCGCCTGTTCCCGACCGTTGCGGAGGAGCTCGCATGAAGCCGGTCGTCGTTCGCAACATCAGGCGTGCCGATCCCGCCGGCATGGCGGAGTACGGCGTCTCCACCGTGCATGAAGCCTATGGTCGTATCGGCCTGATGAAGCCGTATCTGCGCCCGGTGTGGTCGGGCGCCTCGATTGCCGGGCCCGCCGTGACCGTGCTGGCGCAACCCGGCGACAATTGGATGATCCATGTCGCGGTGGAGCAGTGCAGGGAAGGTGACATCCTCGTCGTCGGCTGCACCACCGACAACACCGACGGCATGTTCGGCGAATTGCTCGCGACGTCGCTGCAGGCGCGCGGCGTGCAGGGGCTGATCATCGATGCCGGCTGCCGCGACGTCAAAGCGCTGCATGAGATGAAGTTTCCGGTGTGGTCGCGCGCGGTGTCGGCCAAGGGCACGGTGAAGGCCACGCTCGGATCGGTGAACGTCCCCGTGGTCTGCGCCGGCGTCAACGTCGAGCCAGGTGACATCGTCGTGGCCGATGATGACGGCGTCGTCGTGGTGCCGAAGCGCCATGCGGCCGAGGTCGCCGAGAAGGCGAAGAAGCGCAACGCGGATGAGGGCGGCAAGCGCACGCGCCTCGCCTCGGGCAAACTCGGCCTCGACATGTACGGCATGCGCGAGGCGCTGGCGAAGGCCGGGCTGGTCTATGTCGACAATCCCGAGGATGTCTGAAGACAAGCGGAGCGGGCGGATGGATCGTCTCAAGCTGAAGGCCGTGCTCGGCAGTCATCCCCATGTCAAGGCGGTGAAGGGCGGCGAGCTTCGCTCCGACCTTTTCGACCTCGACTTCGTCGAGTACACGCCGACCAACACCGCGTTCAAGCCGATGGTGCGCGAACAGGCGTTCGACGTCTGCGAGATGGCAATCGTCACCTATCTGATGGCGAAAGCGCATGGCAAGCCGCTGGTGCTGCTGCCGGCGACCATGCTCGGCCGCTTCCAGCACGCTTATGCGCTCACCAATCCGGCGCACGGGGCGCTCGGGCCGTCCGACCTCGAGGGTAAGCGCGTCGGCATCCGCTCCTTCACGACCACCACGGGGGCATGGATCAGGGGCATCCTCGCCAATGACTACGGCGTCGATCTCGACAAGATCCGGTGGATCACGTTCGAGGATCCGCATGTCGCCGAATATGTCGACACCACCGAGCGCGCGCCGAAGGGCAAGAAGATTTTGCAGATGCTGCTTGACGGCGAGCTCGACGCCGTCCTCGGCGAGACCTCTGATAGTCCGAAGCTGAAGCCGCTCTTCCCTGATCCGGCTGCAGAGGCTGCCAAATGGTACGCCCGGCGCGGCGTCGTGCCGGTCAATCATCTCGTAGTCGTGACCGAGAAGCTTGCAAGATCGCGCCCCGACGTGGTCGCCGGCGTCTATGATCTGCTCAAGCGGAACAAGGATCAGGCGGCGCCAGCGGTCTCGCCGGACTTCATTCCGTTCGGGGTCGAAGCCAACAGGAAGCCGCTCGAGCTGATCGTCGACTACGCGTTCCAGCAGGCGCTGATCCCGCGCCGCTACGCGGTGGAGGAGCTCTTCGACGAGACCACACGAGGATTGAACTGATGGCAGGTGATCCCAGGCGCTGGCAGATCGGGCTGGTCGGTTACGGCGAAGTCGGCCGGATCCTGGCCGAGGATTTGCGCCAGCAGGACGTCAAGGTCTCAGCTTACGACATCAAGCTCGACGGCGAGCAGGGCGGTTCCCTGAAGGAGCACGCGGCGAAATTCGGTGTGGCACTCGCGGCATCTCATGCCGAGTTGGCCGCACAATCCGATTTCATCATCTCCGCGGTCACGGCAAGCCAGGCCGTGCCGGTGGCAAAGGCCTGCGCGGCTGCAATCAATCAGGGCACCTGGTTCCTGGATTTCAATTCGGCCTCACCGGGCGCCAAGCAGCGCGCCGCCGCGCTGATCGACGGCGCTGCCGGGCGTTATGTCGAGGGTGCGGTGATGACCTCGGTGCCGCCTTATCGCATCAAGGTGCCGCTGCTGCTCGGCGGCCCCGGCGCGCGAGAGCTCGAGCCGCTTCTGAATGCGATCGGCTTTGCGGCGAAGGTTGCCAGCGACAAGCTCGGCGTCTCCTCCGCGGTGAAGATGTCCCGCAGCATCATGATCAAGGGCCTGGAAGCCATGGTCATCGAGAGCTTCACCACCGCGCGCGCCTATGGTGTCGAGGATGCCATGCTGGCCTCGCTCGCGGAAACGTTTCCCGGCATCGATTGGGAGAAGCAGGGCGCCTATTGCTTCCAGCGCGTGATCGAGCACGGCCGCCGCCGCGCCGAGGAGGTGCGCGAGGTCGCTGAGACCGTGCGCGAGGCGGGGCTGACGCCGTGGTCCGCGCAAGGCACGGCCGAGCGGCAGGCATGGGTGGCGGATCTCGCCGAT
>NZ_JXJM01000001.1:3733089-3817584 GCF_001593325.1 Bradyrhizobium sp. DOA1 | reverse complement strand
GATCTCGCCGATGAAGGTCTGTTCGGCACCCGGGGCACCAAGGAGTTCGCCCGCAGCGCCGACTGGCGCACCGAGGCGGACCGGATACTGTCGAAGATCAACCGTATCAGATAATCAGCTCAAGACCGTGCCGCGGGACCTGAAAGCTGACGACCTGGTCGCGCGCGCGTTCGATCAGGTCGATCAGATATCTGGATTTGCGGACGAGTTGCTCCGCGGCCGCCTGCGTGCGGAATTCCGCCAGCACCGCGCGGACGCATTTGTTGGCGGCGTCGAGTGTCCAGAGCGTACGGTTGACGTCGTCCAGCGTCTGAATCCCCGAGATATCGAGATCCGACAGAACATGGCCGATGCCGTCGAGCCGCCTCACCGCGGTATCGACGGGCGTTCCGGCCTTGATGGAATGATAGTCGATGCTGCTGAATGCGCTGAACATATCCATACTCGTCCCCATCGCACGCAATGATCAGGGCAAGTGCTAGTTATGGTCGGTGCGGCGGGTCTTGCAACGCGTGGCGCTACGGACCGGGATTCTACCGGGCTAAATCGCGGTAAAATAAGACGGAAACGGCCTATGCCAGGCAATATCCCGACAATCTTACCGCTGAAAGCGCCGAGCCGGCCCTGCCGGTGGATGAAATGTCGCCGCGGGCGCGCGATGTCAGCTCCGCGGACGGAACAGATTCGGCCGCGGCCGCTCGAATGTCTGCCGGCCAGCCTTGAAGCCCATCACGACCTCAGGCAGTTCCGCGACGGCGAAGCGTCTGTCCTGGGTGTCGAGCACGATGAGATCGGCGGGGTTGCCGACCTCAATGCCGTAATCGCGCAGGTTCATCAGCCGGGCCGGCAGTTCGGTGACGAGATCGAGGCAGGTGTCGAAATCGCTGACCGAGGCATGCGCGACATTGGCGTAGAAGTTCGCCATGCGCAGCAGCGAGGCGTCGCCGAACGGCGTGAACGGGTTGAGCACGTTGTTGGTGGCGACCGAGCACACCACGCCCTCGCCGGCGAGCTTGTGGGCGAGCGTCAATCCGCGCGGCGCATTGTGCGTGGCTTCGCGCCCCATGAGATAGAGATCGGTTGCCGGCAGCACGGTGACGGCAACGCCCGCTTTTGCCAACTGAAGGGTGGCGGACTTCATGCGCTCGGGCGGCAATGCCGAGAGCTTGGTGGCGTGGCCGATCGCCACGCGCCCCCCATAGTTGCGCCGTTCGGTCTGGCGGCAGACCTCGTCGAGATGCCACCAGGAGGGATCGAGATCGAAGTCGAGATGGAGATCGACGTCGACGTCGAACTCCTGCGCGAGATCGAAGATGCGTCCGAGATGGGCGGTCGGATCCGTGTCCATGTAGGGGCAACCGCCGATCACCTCGCCGCCGTCGCGCAGCGCCTGGATCAGCAGCTCTTCGCTGCCGGGGTCGTTGGTCAGGCCTTCCTGCGGGAAGACGCAGAGCGACAAATCGATCACCCAGGCATAATCGCGCTTCAGCGCCCGGACCGCCTCGAATCCGCGCAAGCCGATGCGCGGATCGATCTCGACATGGGTGCGCATGCGCGTCGTCCCGTGAACAATCGCACGTTCGAGCACGCGGGCGCCGCGCGCATAGACATCCTCGACGGTGAAATCCCGCTTCATTGCGGCCACGGCGCGGATGGCGTCCGAGACGCTGCCGTGGTCATGCCCGCAGCGGCCGAGCAGACAGGCCTTGTCGAGATGAATATGGGTATCGACGAAGCCGGGCAGGGCGAGGTGGCCGCCGATATCGAGCTCGATGGCGTCGCAAGCGAGCCGCGGTTCGATCGCGGCAATGCGACCGCCCTTCACGCCGATATCGACGGGGCCGGCGGATGATCGCAGCAGCGCGTTGCGGAAGATCAGGTCGAGGGCGGTCTGGGTGGTCATGGAGTCAGGCTCAGCCAAGAGAGACTATCGGAAGCCGCCGGCGCGGGCAGCTCCAGATTGTGTGCAATTCTGGCCTCAAACTGTTCGAAAAATGTGCATACAGTCTGGAGCGAAGATTGTAGGATGTCGTCATCCCGGAGAATTCGCCATGTCCACCCCCGCAAAAGCCGAACGTCCGCTGACTGACGCCGAGATCGTCGAAGCCTATCTCACGGCCTCGATGATCCCGGATCCCGACGCCGCTGCGGCCTATATGAAGCCGGGCACGGTGATCACGTTCACCGGCGGACGCGAGTTCGATCATCCGCGCGGGCCGACCGGCTTCAACGCGAAGCGCTATCGCTGGGTCAAGAAGAAGATGGACCGGTTCGACGTATGCCCGGGGGCGGAAGAGACCGTCGTCTACAGCGTCGGCACGCTCTATGGCGAGTGGATGGACGGCACGCCGTTCGAAGGCAATCGCTATGTCGATCGCTTCGTGGTGCGGGGCGGCCAGATCGTGAAGATGGACGTCTGGAATGACAGTGCCGAGCGGATCCTGGTCCAGCGTGGGATCGAGGCTTAGCGTCTGCGGACGACCTTCGGCAGCTTGACGATACGGTCCCTCGTCGCTTCGTCGGCATAGGGCGCGAGGATATCGAGCAGGTCGCGGCCGCGTTGCGGGGCGGGAGCCACCAGCGCACGATTGGCTACGGAATCCAGATGATGGTGCATCAATTCCATCACCTTGGTCTCGTCGCCTCTGGCCAGCGCGGAGATGATGGCACGGTGCTCGTTGACGGCGCATTCGGTCGAATGCGGCCGGCTGTAGAGCGACAGGGTCAGGCAGCAGCGATAGGCGACCTCGCTGACATAGCGCACCAGGATCGGACTGTTCGTCATATGCGCGAGCAGGATGTGGAATTCGGTGGCGAGCCGGATCGAGGCCGCATCAGTGCCGCCGCGCGCGCGGTCCTCGGCGTCGACATGGGCATTCAGCTCGGCTATCTGGCTCTTGCTCAGCTTGCCGGCGAGCTGGCGGACGACGAGGCCTTCGAGCTGGATCCGGATGTCGAAGGCATCGCGCGCCTCCTGCCAGCTCGGGGTCGCCACCACCGCGATGCGGTTGCGGCGGAGCTCGACCAGGCCTTCGGCGGCGAGCTGTCCGAGCGCGTGGCGGGCGATGGTGCGGCTGACGCCGAAGCGGTCGCCGAGCGCGTCCTCCGGCAGCTTTGCGCCGGGCTCCAGCGCCTGCTCGATGATCGCGCGACGCAGGGCGCGGCAGATCACGCTAACCTTGTCCGACGATTCAGAAGCTTTGCTGCTGGGGCGGGCCGCCATCGGCGAATCCTTGCGATACCGGTCGAAACCTCTCCCTAGCACATCCTGGCACAATCCAGCGCTCCAAATGCATGCAGTTCGACGTCCGGATTGCCTAAATCGAATCCGCTCAACGGCTGGATCTCTCGGGCAAGCTGCTGATTTCGAGGGATATGCGCGCTGGCATCCAGCTTGCATGCACTTTTCCCATGATGCGCATGCAACCGAACGTCCAGTTTGACGGGCCGCCCGTTCTCGAAGCCGGCGCGGCTACCGCCATCGAGCTGTCCGAGGCCTCCGTCACCTTCGGGCGCGGCGACCGCGCCGTGCCCGCGCTGTCGAAGACCACGCTCAAGATCGCCGAGGGCGAGTTTGTCGCACTGGTCGGCCCATCAGGATGCGGCAAATCGACCATTCTGCGTCTCGTCAGCGGCCTCGTGCAGCCGACCAGCGGCGTCGTCATCGTCGGCGGCCGCGAGGTGGCGGCGCGGGCGATGCGGGTCGGCATGGCCTTTCAGAATCCGACCATGCTGCCTTGGATGACGATCGAGCGGAACATCATGCTGCCGCTGAAGATCGTCGAGCCGTTCCGCTCGAATTTCCGCAAGCTGCGCAAGACCGAATTCCGCGACAAGGCCAATGCTCTGCTAGAGCAGGTCGGCCTCAAGGGCTTCGGCAGCCGCTATCCCTGGCAGCTCTCCGGCGGCATGCTCCAGCGCGCCAATCTCTGTCGCGCTCTGATCCACGAGCCGCGGATGCTGCTGCTGGACGAGCCCTTTGGCGCGCTCGACCAGTTCACGCGCGAAGAGCTGTGGGCGATCCTCCAAACGCTCTGGATGAGTCGCAAGCCGACGGTGCTGCTGGTGACGCACGATCTGCGCGAAGCTGGTTTCCTCGCCAGCCGCATCTGCGTGATGAGCGCGCGTCCTGGCCGCATCCTCGACGACAGCCGCGTCGAGTTCGCGCGCCCGCGCACGGTGGCCATGACCTTCGAGCCGGATTTCGTTGCGCTGAACCAGAAGCTGCGCGCCTTCATCGAGGATGCGCGCACCGCGGCCCAGCAGGGAGCAGGCTGATGTTCGGGATCGATGTCAGGCAGAAGGCGTGGTCGGCCGGATTGATCGTGCTGTTCTTCGTCGCCTGGGAGCTGTTCTGCCTGATGACGGGCATGTCCGATCTGGTGCTGCCGCGGCCCTCGCAGGTGTTCGTGACACTGGTGGAGCGCTTTCCGGTGCTGTGGCCGCATATCGTGCAGACGCTCGCTACGACGATGTTCGGATTCGTTCTCGGTGTGGCTCTCGGCGTGGCCCTTGGCGCCATCATCGGCGTGTCCAAGACCGCCTATGACACCTGCTATCCGCTGCTGATCGGCTTCTCCTCGATCCCCAAGGTCGCGGTGGTGCCGATTTTCGTGCTGTGGTTCGGCTCGGGCACGGTGCCGGCGGTGCTGACCGCGCTGTCGATCTGCTTCTTCCCGATCGTCGTCAACATCGCAACCGGCCTTGCCACCACCGAGCCCGAGCTCGAAGACGTCTTGAAGGCGCTCGGCGCCAGCAACCTCGACATCCTCTGGAATGTCGGCTTGCCCCGTACCATGCCGTTCTTCTTTGCCTCGCTGAAGGTTGCGATCTCCTATGCTTTCGTCGGTGCGGTGCTGTCGGAGACGGTCGCCTCCAACCGCGGCATCGGCAACGTCATGATGACCGCGTCCTCCAATTTCAACGTGCCGCTGGTCTTCGCCGGGCTGTTCGTGCTCGCCGGTCTCGGCGTCGCGCTCTACGTCGTGTTCTCGCTGATCGAGGGCCGCGTCACCGGCTGGGCGACGCGCAAGAACGACGTGATCGCCACCTGACCCGATTGAACAATCATCACGCAACGAAGCTGAGGAGATCTCGATGTTGAGAAAAGTCGCTGCCACGATCGTAGGATTGGCTCTGACCACGGGCGCGGCCCTGGCCCAGGACACCACGATCAAGTTCACGCTGGGTTGGAAGACGCAGGGCAGCGATGCTGCGTTCTTCTACGCCAAGGACCACGGCTATTTCAAAGAGGAAGGCCTCAACGTCGTCATCGACCAGGGCGAAGGCTCCGGGGCCACCGTCACGCGCATCATGTCCGGCGCCTATGACGCGGGCTTCGGCGACGTCAACGCCATCTTCGAAAACGCCTCGGCCAAGCCGCAGGATGCGCCTGTGATGGTCTACATGATGTGGAACCAGCCGCCGTTCGCGATCGTCGCCAAGAAGACCAGCGGCATCAGTACCATCAAGGATTTCGAAGGGCGCACGCTCGGCGGCGCGCAGGGCACGCCCACGACGCGCCTGCTGCCGGTATTCACGCGCAAGAACGGACTCGACGGCGAGAAGATCAAGATCTCCAACATGGCGCCGAACCTGCAGGAGCCGATGTTGATCAAGGGCGATATCGACGCAGCCCTCGTCTTCAACATCACCAGCTATTTCAACCTGGTGCTCAACCGCCAGGACCCGGACAAGGACTTCAGATGGTTCTCGTTCGGTGAGTACGGCCTCGATCTCTACTCCAACGGCGTGATGGTCTCGCGCAAGCTGATCGCCTCGAACCCGAAGGCCGTCGCAGGCCTGGTGCGTGCCATCAACAAGGGTGCGATCGCCGTCGCCAAGGACCAGAATGCCGGGATGAAGGCGGCGGTGAACTACGACAACCTCATCAACGCGGATGTCGAGAAGCGCCGGCTGCAATATTCCTTTGAAAAATTGATCGTGTCGCCCGAGATGAAGGAGATCGGCATCGGCGACATCAAGGACGACCGCATGGCGCGTGCCATCGGCATCGTGGTCGAGGGCTACCAGCTCGCCCGCGCCCCGACGCCGGCGGAAGTGTTCTCGCGCGAATTCCTGCCGGCCCGCGCGGAGCGGGAGCTGGTATATACGGCCAACTGATCCCAGGAGGCGTTCATGGCCACGGAGATTTCGGCAGCCAGCCTGTTCCGTGGCCCTGATCTCGGAACCTGCGACAACGTCGTGATGCGGCACGATCGCGGGTTCATTACCGAAATCTCCGAAGGAGCGGGGCCTGGGCCGCGCTCCTTCGTCAGTCCGGCCTTCGTCAATGCGCACGACCACGCCCGCGCCACCGCATCGTCTTTCGGTGCGGTCGGCATGCCCCTGGAAAGCTGGATCCTACGGACCGCGCTCGGCACGCCGGTCGATCCCTATCTGACCGCAGCTTCCGCTCTGGCTCGCTCGGCAAAGGCCGGCTGCGCGGCCATGATGGTGCACTACACCCGCCCGAGCGGAACGATGCCTCTGGTCGATGAGGCCAAGGCCGTCGCGAGAGCAGCGTCCGACGTCGGCATCCGCATCGCCTTTGCGATGGCCGTGCGCGACCAGAATCCGATCGTCTATGGCGATGCCGAGCCGGTGCTCTCGGGTCTGTCGCGCGACGACCGCAAGATCATCGACGATCTCTTCGTCCGCGCACCGATGCCCCCGAGAGCATACATCGAGCTCACGAACGCCATTGCCGCCGCCATCGCCGGCCCGATGGTCGACGTTCAGCTCGGGCCTGCCGGCGTGCAATGGTGCTCGAAGCCACTGCTGGAGGCGGTGGCTGAGAACTCGGCGCGGACCGGCCGCCGCATCCACATGCATCTGTTGAAGACGGTGTACCAGCGGGCCTGGGCCGACCAGCATTTTCCGGACATGGTGCGTTGGCTGCGCAACATCGGTTTCCTCTCGGATCGGCTGACGCTCGCGCATTGCATCCACGCAAGGCCTGATGAGCTGGAGATGATCGCGGCCTCGGGAGCCCGCATCGTCACCAATTTCAGTTCGAACATGCATCTGCGCTCGGGTCTCGCGCCGATTGCCGCCGCGCACGGATGCGGCTGCGCCATCGCAGTGGGCGTTGACGGCCTGGCGCTGGATGAGGACGACGACATCCTGCGCGAGATGCGGCTGGTGCAGATGATCCATGGCGGCCTCGGCTTCAAGCCGACATGGACGCCAGCGGAAATGTTTACGCTCGCGATCCGCAACGGACGCCGCGCAACCGGCGCGCCCGGGAGCGGAGAGCTCGCGGCCGGCAACCCCGCCGACTACGTCGTGATCGATCTCGACCGCCTCGATCGCGACCAGATCATGCCCGTCGATCCCCTGGCGCTGCTGTTCGCGCGTGGCAACGCATCGCTGGTGAAGGAGGTCGTCGTCGCAGGCAAGACGATCGTGAGGGACGGGGTCTGTGAGGGCGTCGACCTGCCGGCGATTGAACGAGAGTTGCGGGCCATGTACCGCGCCAATGTCGGCAAGCTCGGGAGCTTCCAGCGAATGTGGCCGTCGGTGTCGGAGCGCCTCTCCGACTGGTTCGAGCAGCAAGTCACCTGCGAATAGGACGTGGCAAACGAAAGCGCCCCGCCTGACGACGAGGCGGGCGCTCCCGGAGAGATCGAGCGTCGCCGCTACTGCAACGCCTCAAGCTTGGCGTTCTTGCCGTCAACCACCTTGAACACGACGTAGCGAGGCTGCATCTGGCCGTTCGGCAGAAACTGGACATCGCCGAACACGGTGCCCTTGACCGCCTTGCCGCGGATCGCTTCGGCGACGGTCTTGCGATCGAGCGATTTTGTCTGTTCGACCGCCTGAGCCCACACCTGCACGGCCGCCGCACCGAGGGCTGCGCTCTTATCGGGAGCGATGCCATAGGCCTTCTTGTAGGCGGCCACGAACGCGACGCTCTCCGGAATGGTGGTGAACGGCGGCAGGTCGGGGAAGAAGATGTCCGCCGAGATCACGCCGTTGTTGGCATCGCCTGCGACCTTGTACACGGTGCTCAGCATGATGCCAACGGCACCGACAAAGGTGGATTTGATGTCGGCCTGGCGGTACTGCTCGACGAGCGCGGGAAGGCCGGAGGAATTCGACGAACTGGTGACGATGACGGCGTCGGGATTGGCGCCCTTGATATTGGTGAGCTGGACCCGGAAATCGGTGTCTTTGAACGCGAACTTTTCGGTCATGACGACTTCACCCGAAAAGTTCATCTTCTTGAACTCGGCCTCGACGGCGGTCTGGAAGCCGTTGCCGTAGACGTCGTTCTGGGTGAGGAACGCGACCTTCTTCGCCTTCATCGTCTGTGCGACGTATTTCGCGATGACCTCGGCATCAAAGCCGTTCGAGCTGTTGATGCGCATCGCGTAGGGGTTGGTCTCGCCGCTGAGGATCAGGTCGGACTTCGAAACCGCGGTGAAGTCGAGAATGTTGCCGCGGGCGAGGATCGGCTGCATCGCGAGCGTAACAGGTGAATTCCAGCCTTCGATCACGATGTCCGCCTTCTCGGCGACCATCTCGTTGGCGCGACTGACGCCGACAGCGGGCGTGCTCTCGTCGTCCTTGGAGATCACGGTCAGCTTGCGCCCGAGCAGGCCGCCTTTGTCGTTGATCTGCTGGACCATGAGCTTGACCGCATTGGTCACGGTCTGGCCGTCAGGGCCGGCACCGCCGCTGAGCGGAAAGATGGTGCCGACCTTGATGTCCTGCGCCATCGTGGGCGCAGTTGCGAGCCCCAGCAGCAGCGCGAGAGCCAGTTTCGTCTTGTGCATGCGCTTCCTCCAATGTTGTCTTAGGTTTTCTTGATGATACGGCGATACAGGCCCACGAGCCCGGCGGGCCAGAAGATCAGAACCAGCGCCAGCACCGTTCCCAGCACGATCTTGTTCCAGTCGCCGCCCAGCGAGAACAGGTTCTGCTGTGCGATGAGGAGGGCGGTGCCGATCAAGGGGCCGAGCAGGATGCGGCGTCCGACCAGCACGATGGCCGTGAGCATCATGACGAGGAAGTAGGATTCGAACATGTCGGGGCCGACATAGGCACGCTGATAGGCGTAGAGCCAGCCGGCGAGGCCCGTGATCGGCGCGGAGATCACGAACACCGCGAGCCTGATCCGGCGCGGATCGACGCCGAGGCTCGCGGCCAGCGCCGGGTTCATCTGCACCATCAATGCGGTGGTGCCAAGCCGCGAGCGACGGAAGCGGGCGATGAAGGCGAGGGTGAGAAGCAGCAGGACGAAGGCGATCGGCCAGAGGTCTTCCTGCATCGCGCCGGAGAAATTGGTGACCAGCATGGGCAGCTTCAGCGGCGGAATGCCGACGATGCCGTCGGAGCCGCCGATGGCGTCCCAGTTGAAGGCGATCTCGTAGGCGACGACGGCGGCTGCATAGGTGACGAGTGAGAAAACGAACTCGCGGGTGCGCAAGGTGACGGCGCCAAGGAAGGCGGCTGCGGCAAGGCACAGCGCGATCGTCGAGGCCGCGGTGAGCCATCCGTTCAGGCCGTATTTGACCGAGAGGTTTGCGGCCGCGTAGCCCCCGATGGCCCAGAACACGGTGTGGCCGAGGCTGACCTCGCCGAGATAGGAGAGGACGATGTCTGCGCCGTAGCACATCACCGCGAAGATCGCGATCGTGGTCAGCGTCGAATAGGCGACCGGGGTGCCGCCGAGCAGACGCGGCAGGAGGAAGCCGATCACGACGAAGGCGGCGATCACGGCGCAGCGCAGGAATGGGATCGAGGTGGGGCGCGGGCTGTCGATCGCGGTCATTTGGTCGCCAGCCCCGCGGGACGAAGCACAAGCAGTGCGAGCAGCAGCGCAAAGGCCGCCGCCGTCGTATAGGCCGGCGAGACGAAGGCGCCGAAGAAGGCGGTGAACAGGCCGAGCCCGAGGCCGGCCGCCAGCGCGCCGCCGATCGAGCCAATGCCACCGAGCACGACCACTACAAAGGTCATGATGACCTCGTTGAAGCCCATGCTGGTCAGGATCGGCGAGCGGGGCGCCACCAGCGCCGCGCCGAGTGCGACCGCCGAGCATTCGAACACGAAGACGGCGAGATAGACGAATTTCGCGTTGATGCCGAACAGCTCCGCGAGCTTCGGGTCCTCCGCGACGGCGCGGATGACAGAGCCGAACCGCGTTCGCTGCGTGAATAGCCAGACCGCGACATAGAGCAGAAGCGTTACGACCAGCACCAGCACGTCCTGCCAGGTGAACCAGAGGGGGCCGAGATCCACCTTGGCGCGTGCCAGTGTTCCCGGCAACGTCTGCGGATTGCCGCCGAAGATGAGCGCGCTGCCGCCTTGAAGGACATAGCCGAGGCCCAGCGTCACGATCATCAGGCTGGTCAGGTTTTGCGTCATGACGAGGCGCATCATCGCGCTTTGCATCAGGAGACCGATGATTCCGAGCACGATGATCGCGACGAGGATGGCGACCGGGTAGGGCAGTCCGAGCTTCGTGATGGCGTACCAGGTGACGAAGGCGCCGAGCATGTAGAGCTGGCCGTGGGCAAAATTCACCAGGCGCGCAACGCCGAGCAGGATGGTCCAGCCCAGCGCAATGCAAGCATAGCCGGAGCCGAGCACGATGCCATTTATGATCTGCTGCGCGATGTTCATGCCGGCGCTCCATCCGCGATGGTGCCGAGATAGGCCTCGATGATGCGGTGATCGGCCGCCATCACGTCGGCGGGGCCTTCGCCGACGATCTTGCCGCGTTCGAGCAGATAGAGATGGTCCACCACCTTCAGCGCGGCCTTGACGTTCTGCTCGACCAGCAGCACCGGTAGGCCACGATCGACCAGCAAGCGGATGCGGGTGAGCAGGTCGGTGATTAGCCTGGGCGCAAGGCCGGCGGACGGTTCATCCAGCATCAACACGCGCGGGCCGGCGAGGAGGGCGCGCCCGATTGCGAGCATCTGCCGTTCGCCGCCAGAGAGCGCCGCACCCTTGTGCGTGCGGCGCTCGGCAAGGCGCGGGAAGAACTCGAACACCTCGGGGATGGTGAAGAGGTGCCGGCCGGTGGTGTCCGCGGGCGGCCGCACCAGCGCGAGGTTCTCGTCGACGGTCAGCTCTGCGAAGATGTTCTTGCCCTCAGGCACGAGCGTCAGGCCGCGCGCCACCCGCTCATGTGCGGCAAGTTTTTCGATGCTGCGTCCTTCGAGCTGGACGCCGCCCGTGACGACGGCGCGCCCGCGCGACCAGCCGGCCAGCGCATTGACCAGCGTGGTCTTTCCAGCGCCATTGGCGCCGACGAGACCGACCATGCGGCCCGCGGGCACGCCGATGCTGACGCCGGAGACCGCGACATTGCCGGCATAGCGGACCGACAGATTGTCGCTCTGGAGCACGCCGCTCATTCGTCGCGCCCCAGATAGGCTTCGCGGACACGGGGATCGCGTTGGATCTCGGCTGGCGTTCCCGTCGCCAGCATCGCGCCCTGGTCGATCATGACGATGCGATCGGCGATCGACATGATCAGGTCCATGTGATGTTCAATGACGACGAGGGCGAGGTTGCGTTTGCGCAGGCCGATCAGGACGTCGGCGAGCTTCTTCATGTCGCCGCCGCTGAGGCCCGCAGCGGGTTCGTCGAGTAGCAGCACCTTTGCGCCGGTCCCATAGGCGAGGGCAACTGACAGCAGGCGCTGCACGCCATAGGGAATGTCGCCGGGAAGCTGGTCGTGGTACTGCCGGGCGATCCCGAAGAAGTCGAGCAACTGCGCGGCCGCCAGTTCGGCGGCGCGGCGCGTGGTCGCCTCGCGCCAGGGTGCGAACAGCGATGTCGCCAGATTGGTCGAGAAATCGCGGAAGATCGCCGAGACGGCATTCTGCAGGACGGTCAGTTCGCCGAAGAACGAGTTCTGCTGAAAGGTCCGGCGCAGGCCGCGGCCGGCGAGGTCGAACGTCCGGAGCGCCGAGACGTCGCTGCTGTCGAGGAAGGTGCGGCCGCGATGGGTGACGGCGTTGGTGACGGCCGCAAAGCAGCTGCTCTTCCCCGCGCCATTCGGGCCGATGATGCCGAGGATTTCGTCGTTATGCACGGACCAACTGACGTCGCGCAGGGCGACGAGCGCGCCATACTGCACGGTCAGTCCTTCGACGCGCAGCACCTCGCTCGCGCCGCGACGCGTTTCCCCGGAACTTGCCACCCGGCCGTCCATCCCTTGTTGTCCCGGCTGCGCTTGCGGCAACCGGTCCTTTTTGGCGGGGCAGCGCACGGCAATCGATGCGGAATCAAATCGCAGGTAAGGCGGCCTCGCGGGAGGCAAGGTATTGCGCGGCAATTGTGAAAACTTGTGCTGACTGGTTGTCAGACCAGAGGCGCGTCCGCAGCAGTGAGCTCAACCCAGACGTGGCCGCGCAACCCCGCCTCCCGCTGCGGTACATATATGAAGCCGCGATAGCTGGTAGATGGAACCTCGTCTAGCGATCGCCGAGGCCGTGGGCTATGAACCTTTGCGCTGCGGCGCAGCCGATTACCCCTTGAGGAGCCCTGCGATGCGTCTTCCCACCATTCTCCTGACCCTGACATGTCTTGCGAGCGCAGCTTCAGCACAAGACCTCTCGGGCACGCTTCAGAAGATCAAGGAGACCAAGAAGATCACGCTGGGCTATCAGGAGGCCTCGGTCCCGTTCAGCTATCTGGACGGCAACCAGAAGCCGGTCGGCTTCGCCATGGACATCTGCCTCGGCATCGTCGAGGCCGTGAAGAAACAGCTCGGCATGCCAGACATCGCAGTCGACACAATCGCGGTGACGTCGTCGAACCGGATTCCGCTGATGGTCAACGGCACGCTCGATCTGCATTGCTCGGCGACTACCAACAATGCCGATCGCCAGAAGCAAGTTGCCTTCACCAACACCCATTTCCTCAGCGCGACCCGATTTGCGGCGAAGAAGGCCGCCAGGATCAACACCATCGACGATCTCAAGGGTAAGGCGGTCACTGCGGTCGCCGGCTCGGTCAATCTGACGCAGCTCGCCAAGGTCAACACCGAGCGCAACCTCGGCATCAACGTGATGCCGGCCAAGGACCAGGCGGAGGCGTTCCTGTTGCTGGAGACCGACCGCGCCCAGGCCTATGCGCTCGACGACGTCCAGCTCGCGGTTGCGATCGCACGGTCGAAGGAGCCGCAAGCCTACATGATCAGCGAGGAGGCGTTCTCCAAGCCCGAGCCCTACGGCATCATGCTGCGGCGGGAGGATGCGCCGTTCAAGGCACTCGCCGACCGCGCAACGGCGGAGCTCTATGCCAGCCCCGAGATCGAGGTGCTCTACAAGAAATGGCTGCAATCGCCGACGCCGCCGAACGGCCTCAACTACAACGTCCCGATGTCACCCGCCTTGCGCAACGCGTTCAAGAAGCCGAGCTGGAGCGCGGATCCTGATGTGTATGCGGTAAATTGATGCGGAGACGAGGGGGAGTGTCGGGCTAGGGCTCGCTCGGGTACTCACCCAAGCGACGTGCCCGCTCCAACAGCCTGCGCGCGTTGCGGTAGGTCGGCACTTCTACCCACAGACCATTCACCAGCGCGCGATCCTCGCCTCGGTTGCGTGCGCCCTCGAAGCCCGAGACGATTGCGAGAGCATGCGCGATCTCGTCGACTGCCGGCGTAAACACATCATTGAGGCGCTTTGCATGCTCCGGCAAGATCAGGGATTTGCTACGGTAACCGAGGCGACGCGATAGAGTTGCCTCGCGAACGGCGCCCTCGACGTCGCTAAACGTATAAGGTGCATCGATCGGCTCGATGCCTGCGGCGCGTGCTTCCAAGATGAAGCGCCTTCGAGCGTAGTCGAGTTCAAGGCCATCCGCGCCCCGCTCGGCACAGAGGTCATTGGCCAAATCCTCGGCTCCGAGCAACGCACATCGAATGCGGGAGCTGGCCGCGGCCATCGTCCGAACCTCGATCACTCCCAACGCCGTCTCACAGATGGGCAGGATTTCCGTGCTGCCTTGATCGAGGCCGAGCTGGGTTTCCCAATGCGAAATCGCTGCGTCCAGGGCGTGTATTTGGGCCGCCCTATCGCTCATGGGATAGGCGACGACGTCGGGACGCGCCGTCATGGCGGCTGCCAGATCCAGCAGCCCATCGGTTTCCAAGACATTGATGCGGATGGCGGCTAGGCGTTGCCGGCGGCGACATTCTTGCACGAAATCGTTGAGTAGGCTGCGTGCCTCGCCGCGTCGTGCGGGAGGCGTAAAGTCCTCGAGATCGACGATGAGAGCATCCGCGCCGCTGTCCAGCATCTTCGGATGCGCAGCGCGATCCGCTCCGGGCCCGAAGAGCCAGGTGCGACGGAGGTCGGGATCGGGAATGGTCATCGAATTTCTAAGCGTTCGAATATTTTTTCAGCTCGAACCGCGCGATCTGGTTCCTGTGCACCTCGTCGGGGCCGTCCGCAAGCCGCAGCAACCGCGCGGTGGCGTAGGCTTGTGTCAGTCCGAAGTCGTTCGAGGTGCCGCCGCCGCCATGGGCCTGGATGGCCCAGTCGATGATCTGGCAGGCCATGTTGGGCACGGCGACCTTGATCATTGCGATCTCGGCCTTGGCCACCTTGTTGCCGACCGTGTCCATCGCATAGGCGGCATTGAGCGTCAGCAGCCGGGCCTGCTCGATCATGATGCGGGCTTCCGCGATGCGCTCCTGCGTCACGGTCTGCTCCGAGACCGGCTTGCCGAAGGCGACGCGGCTGCGCACGCGGCGGCACATCTTTTCCAGGGTGCGTTCGGCGAGCCCGATCAGCCGCATGCAGTGATGGATGCGGCCCGGGCCGAGACGGCCCTGCGCGATCTCGAAGCCGCGGCCTTCGCCGAGCAGCATGTTCTCCTTGGGCACGCGAACATTGGTGAAGATCACTTCGGACGCGCGATCGGGTACACCATAGAAGCCGAACACGGGCAGGGGACGCTTCACCTCGATGCCCGGCGTGTCCATCGGCACCAGGATCATGGATTGCTGCTTGTGCCGGTCCGGATTGTCCGGATCGGTCTTGCCCATGAAGATGCAGATCTTGCAGCGCGGGTCGGTCGCGTTGGTCGTGTACCATTTGCGCCCGTTGATGACGTAATGGTCGCCGTCGCGCAGGATCGAGCTCTCGATGTTGGTTGCATCGGATGACGCGACTGCCGGCTCGGTCATGGCGAAGCAGGAGCGGATTTCGCCCGCAAGCAGGGGCTTCAGCCAGCGCTCCTTGTCCTTCTCCGAGCCGTAGCGCTCCAGCACCTCCATGTTGCCGGTGTCGGGCGCAGAGCAATTGAACACTTCGGGCGCAAGATGTGAGCGGCCCATCACCTCGCACAGAGGCGCATATTCGAGATTGGTCAGACCCGCGCCATGATGGCTCTCGGGCAGGAACAGATTCCAGAGCCCCTCGGCGCGGGCCAATGGCTTCAGCTCCTCGACGATGGGAAAGACCTTCCAGGGGCCGAGCTCTTCGGCTTCGCGATAGAACCGTTCCTCGTTCGGATAGATGTGCCGGTCCATGAAACTCTCGAGCTTGCGCTTGAGCTCGACGACTTTTGGCGACATCGGGTAGAGCATCTCTGGTCTCCTTGATCGAGGGGCGGCTAGCCGATCTCGAGATAGTCGGGGCCTGGCAGTTGGGGGAAGGGGGCGGTCGGCAGCGTCTGGTACCAGAACGCCACGGAGGCGATGTCGTCCTGCAACGGAAGGTATTTCGACTCCTTGACGCCGGGCAGCCAGCCCAGCGCCTGGATGGTCACCCGCAGATCGGCACGAAAGCGCACGGGATCGGGAATGTGCCAGCGGTACAGGCCGAAGCGCTGTTGCGATTTGTAGACGCCGTCCGGGCGGATCACCTGCGGCAGGCCGGCATAGGGCGTGGTGAACTCCACGTAGCGCGACTGCCCCTGGCCGGCATGCGCCACATGAGGATCGAAATTGTAGGCACCGCAGAAATAGTCCTCGGTGCCGGTGCCGCAGATCGTCGGGAAGTCGCCGTCGCCGTCGATGTAGAACTTGATCTCGCCTTCGCCCCACCAGCCATTGTTGTTGACGCCCCAGGCCATGTAGGTGCCGACGTAATGGCCCGCGCCGCTGATGCCGTCGAGAATGGTATAGACCTCCTTGTACGGCAGCGGATTGGTGCGCCTGAACTGCGCATGGAAATAGGCGCAATCTTCCGGCACGTCGGTCAGGGTGTAGTTGATCTGGTAGTAGACCGTGAGCTGCTCCTCGCTGCGGTTCTCCAGCGTGAACCGGGCGCGCTTGCGGAACGGCATTTCCCAGTAGCAGTTGAAGGCGCGGCCGGGATTGACGCAGACCGCAAGCGAGGACACCTGCGCGTATTCCTCCCATCCGCAGGCGAAGAAATCACCCGCGGGGCATTCGACGCTAGGCTGTTCCTGGTCATCCCAGTAGACGCGCAGGATCGAATGGCGCAAGCGGCCCCGCGCCAGCGTCATCCAGATTTGCTGGATCGCGCCCTGGCCTTCAATGTCCGCAAACGTGAATGTCGCGCCGGGCTCGATGACGACATAGGGCGAGACCTTCCAGCCCTGGCCGAGATCGCGGGCCTGACGCGCCGCGGGACCGTCGACGGACATGCCGCCCTTGCCCTTTTCGCCGGTGAAATTCTCGGGGCTGATCGAGCGCGTCTGCGCGTTCGACAGGCGCGAGAGATTGCCGAGATGCAGGCCCAATCCGGAAAACGCCATGGAGTCCTCGATAGCGGTTAGCGACGTTCCGGTATATCGCTGCCAAATCTACCAAAACATGAAGCTGGACAAGCAAAGGCCCGCGAGCGATCGCGCGTCGTTCAAGCGACGCGGTATTCCCTGAATTTCTCGCGCAGCGCCGATTTCAGCACCTTGCCGGTGCCGGTCATGGGGAATTCGTCCATGAATTCGACAGCGTCGGGCATCCACCAACTCGCGATCTTCGGGCGCATGTGCTCGAGCAGTGTCTTGCCGTCGACGGTCGCGCCCTTCTTGCGGACGACGAGGAGCAGGGGACGCTCCTGCCATTTGTCGTGTGAGATCGCGACCACGGCGGCCTGAAGCACATCCGGATGCGACAAGGCGACATCCTCGAGCTGGATCGAGGAGATCCATTCGCCACCGGACTTGATGACGTCCTTGGAGCGGTCGGTCAGCGTGACGTGGCCTTGGGCATCGATCACCGCCATGTCGCCTGTGATCAGCCAGCCGTCGCGGTCGAGGCCCTCATCCAGCTTCATGTAGCCGGACGCAACCCAGGGGCCGCGGGCGCGCAGATGGCCGACGCTCTTGCCGTCTCGGGGCAACTCGTTGCCGGCGTCGTCGACGATGCGCAAGGCCGTGCCGAAACAGGCGCGGCCGGAGACCTGGCGCCGGTCGAACTTCTCCTTGTCGCCGAGATGCTCCGAGCCCGGCCGCAGGCCCGGCATCGAGCAGCCCAAAGCCTCGGTCATGCCCCAGGCCTGGATGTAGTCGATGTCGTAGTCCCGCTTGAGCTTCTCGACCATCGCGCGCGGCGGGGCCGAACCCGACGACAACGTTGCGCGCAGCGTCGAGAATTTGTTGCCGGTGCGACCGAGCCAGTCGAGCAGGATCAGCCAGAAGCTCGGCACGCCCGCAGACAGCGTCACCTTCTCGCCTTCGAGCAATTCATAGAGCTTGTCGGGCTCGTAGTTGCGGCCGGGCAGCACCAGCTTCGAGCCGGTATAGGGCGCGGTGAACGGCATGTTCCAGCCATTGCCGTGGAACAGCGGCGCCATCGGCATCATCACCTCGCGCACGCCTTCGACATGGCCCGGCAGGAAGTCGAAATTGCAGCAGGTCATGGTCTGCAGGATCGCGGCGCGGTGCGAATAGATCACGCCCTTCGGGTTGCCGGTGGTGCCCGAGGTATAGCAGATGGTGGAGGCGGACTTCTCGTCGAACTCGGGCCAGGCGAAGCCAGCCTCGCTCTCTTGGTCCAGAAGCTCTTCGTAGCAATGCACGTTCTTTAGCTTCGTTTCCGGCATCCGCTCGCGCGAGGACATCACGACGAAGGCCTCGATCGTCGTCAATTGCGGCGCGATCGCTTCGACGATCGGCAAGGTGGCGCGGTCGATGAACAGCAGACGGTCTTCGGCATGGTTGATGATGTAGACGAGCTGTTCCGGAAACAGCCGCGGATTGACGGTGTGCAGCACGTAGCCCATGCCGGGAGCCGCATAGAACATCTCGAAATGACGGTGGGTATTCCAGGCCAGCGTGCCGACGCGGTCGCCTTTGTTCATGCCAAGCCGCTTCAGGGCCAGCGCCATGCGCTTGATACGCGGATGAGCGTCGGCATAGGTGTAGCGGTGGATGTCGCCCTCGATCTCGCGTGCGACGATCTCGGCCTCGCCGTGATAGTCGGCGGCATACTGGATCAGGCCGCTGATCAAAAGCGGCATGTCCATCATCAATCCCTGCATCGTCTCCTCCACCGCCACATCGTTGCGCGGCATACGTTTGATTTGCGGCTACGCTAGCGGAAGGTCCTCCGACGTTCACGCAAAAAAGAAGCCACGTGATTGCGTGCGGCACTTTTTCAGGGCTAACTTCGTGCGAACAGCCGGCGAAGCGGTGTCTGCCGTGGAGGAGACGAATGTCAGCGGAAAAACACAAGACCGGTGCAGCCGGCGACACTACGGTCGATATCTCCGCCCTTCGCGCGCGCTATCGCGACGAGCGTGACCGCCGTTTGCGCAGCGAAGGCAAGGCGCAATATGTCGAGGTATCAGGCGATTTCGCCCGCTATCTCGACGATCCCTGGGCTGATCGTGCGTTCGCGCGCCAAGCCGTCAGTGAAGAGACCGAAGTGCTCATCGTCGGCGGTGGCTTCGGTGGGCTGTTGTGCGGTGCGCGCCTGCGCGAGGCCGGCATCGACGATTTCCGCATCGTGGAGAAGGCGGCCGATTTCGGCGGCACCTGGTACTGGAATCGTTATCCGGGCGCTGCCTGCGATACCGAGAGCTACATCTATCTGCCGCTCCTCGAAGAGACCGGCTACATGCCGGTGCGCAAATACGCGCGGGCGCCGGAGATCTACGAGCACTCCCGCCGCATCGGCCGACATTTCGATCTCTACGCGCGGACGCTGTTTCAGACGATCATCTCACGCATGCAATGGCTGGAAGATGACGCACGCTGGCTGGTCGAGACCGATCGTGGCGATCGTATCCGTGCGCGCTTCGTCATTCTCGCCGGCGGGCCGCTGAGCCGGCCGAAGCTGCCGGGCATTCCCGGCATCGAAACGTTCAGGGGGCGCAGCTTTCATACCAGCCGCTGGGATTACGGCTACACCGGCGGCAGCGCCGAAGGTGGTCTCACCGGGCTTGCCGACAAGCGCGTCGGCATCATCGGCACAGGGGCGACCGCCGTGCAATGCGTGCCGCATCTCGGCCGTTCGGCGAAGGAGCTCTACGTCTTCCAGCGCACGCCGTCGGCAATCGGCGTGCGCGACGACCGGCCGACCGATCAGGCCTGGACGCAAAGCCTCAAGCCGGGCTGGCAGCGCGAACGCATGGACAATTTCACCGCCGTGATTTCGGGCGAGCCGTTCGAGCAGGATCTGGTGCAAGACGGCTGGACTGACCTGCTCGGCGAGATATTGCTGGCGCCGCGCCGCCAGCCTCAGCCAGTCACGTCGATGGAGGAGGCGCTCAAGGTGATCGAGCAGGCCGACTACCGCAAGATGGAGGAGATCCGCGCGCGCGTCGATGCGATCGTCAAGGATGAGGCGGCCGCTGCCGCTCTCAAGCCTTGGTACAAGGCGTTCTGCAAGCGGCCATGCTTCCACGACGAATATCTCGACACCTTCAATCGCCCGAACGTGCATCTCGTCGACACCAAAGGGCAGGGCGTCGAGCGCATTACCGAAAATGCGGTCGTGGTCGACGGCAAGGCCTATGAGCTCGATTGCCTGATCTATGCGAGCGGCTTCGAGGTCGGCACCGATTACGCCCGCCGCATGGGATTTGAGGTGTACGGCCGCGATGGCGTCAGCCTGTCCGAGCGCTGGCGCGATGGCGTCAAGACGCTACATGGCTTCTACAGCCGCGGCTTTCCGAACTGCTTCCTCATCGTCACGGTGCAGGCCGGCCAGAGCGCCAACTTCCCGCACATCATCGACGAGCAGTCGCAGCACATTGCCTATGTGATCGCTGAGGCCCGCAAGCGCAGAGCGCGAACCCTGGAGCCGACGCTGGCCGCCGAGAACGCGTGGGTCGACGAGGTCGTCAGGGCCGCGCTCGGCCGCCAGACTTATCTCGCCGAATGCACGCCCGGTTACTACAACAATGAAGGCGTGTTCGATCCGATCGCGGCCAGAAACAGCCAATATTGGCGCGGGCCCGTGGCATTCCTGCGGCTGCTGGGAAAATGGCGCAAGGAGGGCAATCTGGAAGGCCTCGAACTGTCCTATGATCGCGCCATGGAGTCGGCGCCTTCGAGCAGCTAAGATTGGTCATCGATACAGTACGGGAGATAGCGGGTATGATCAGGGGCAGGGCTGTTGCGGGGGCGGTTTTTGGCGCGGTGGCGCTGCTTGGTTGCCTCGCGCCCACAGCCGAGGCCGCGCAATGCGGCAGCTCGGCGGCCGGCTTCGAGGCCTGGAAGCGCGAGTTCAGTGCGGAGGCGCAAGGAAAGGGCATCGGCCCCACCGCGCTCTCGGCCCTGATGCAGACCAATTATGCCAGCGCCACCATCGCAGCCGACCGCGGCCAGCGCAGCTTCTCGCTGACGCTCGACCAGTTCCTTGCCAAGCGCGGCGCCACCACCATCGTCGCCAAGGGCCGCCAGCTCAAGCAGTCCCAAGCTGCGTTGTTCGCCTCGATCCAGCAGCGCTACGGCGTCCCGCCCGGGCCGCTGATCGCGATCTGGGGCATGGAGACCGGCTTCGGCAGCCAGCGCGGCAATCAGAATATGCTGTCGTCGATCGCGACGCTGGCCTATGACTGCCGTCGTCCCGAATTCTTCACCGACCAGCTCTATGCCGCCTTGAAGCTGATCGACCGCGGCACGCTGTCGGGATCGACCCGCGGCTCGATGCATGGCGAGGTCGGCCAGACCCAGTTCATGCCCAAGAGCATCCTGGCCTATGGCACCGGCAACCTCGAAGTGGCTGCCAATGCGCTGAATTCGACGGCGAATTTCCTTAGAGCCCACGGCTGGAAAGCAGGAGCCGGCTACCAGCCGGGCGAGCCGAATTTCGCCGCGATCGAGGCCTGGAATGCGGCCGGTGTCTACCAGAAGGCAATCGCGCTGATGGGACGTCAGATCGATGAAGGCGGCGGCGCCGCGGCATCGCGTTAGTTCAGCAAGCCGTGATGCGCCGGCACCGAGAAAGTTCTTGCCATCAGGAACCGACGGCACGAGGTTTGCTTTGATCAAGTTCGGGGCTAGGCATGAGGAGACTCACCATGGCGACCCAGATCGTGATGGATCAGACGGGCGATACGCGCCACGAGTTTGATCCTGGCAATGCCGAAGCGCTGGCGCGAGCCGAGCGGCGCTTTCGGGAGCTCACCGGAGCGGGCTTCACCGCCGCGCTGCGGACTGGACCGGGCGAGGTCACCCGGATCCGATCGTTCGATCCGACCGCGCAGGAAACGCTGTTCTATCCCCGCCTGGTCGGCGGTTGATCTGAGCTGCCCATGATCGCGGCAGTTTGGCTCCGCGCCCCCGCGCGTGCGCGCTTGCATGCGTTGCGCGAACTCTATCGGCGCTTCTTCGGCGAGAACACGCCGGATGCTCGCGGTCGCCGGCTGCTCTTCGAATGGCTCTCGCCCGCACAGCGCGTGCAATTCGAGGAGCGTCGGTATTTCGACGTCGTCGGCTGCGACACCGGCAAGGTCTATCGCATTCACTACGGCACGGCCGCCAACGTCCACGAGATCGACGGTGAAGGCCGGGCGACGATGGGATGGTGCTTCGTTCCGTCGGGCTTCCTGGTGCCGGGCGATGTGATGCTGGCGCAGAAGATCGCGCTCGAGACCGACGAGAGTGGCGCACTTGCACTCGCCAACCGGTTTCCGCCGGCAACGCATTCGGACCACTTTTACCGGCGGCCGTTCTAGCGGCGGAAACCGCCGGAGTGATCAGTGGTGCGTGGTGCGATAGGCGTCGACCGCGTGCGCCGTGAAGACGCCTACGCTGCAAAGGGCGAGCAGGCCGGAGATCAGCTCGATCATAGCTCATCCTCCCGCATCGGCTGGGCAACGAGGTTCTGACAGCAGGAATATTCGTAGAGCAGGTCGAGGATGAATTGCATGGTGGCCGTCCCTGTATTTATTTTGACAACCACTTAACCGGCGATCTGTTTCAGGCGTGTTTCGTCACATCCGGAAAGGGGTTTCGCCGGGAACCCGGGGCTGGTTTGTGCGCTGCGGTCCCGCTATTGCTTCAAGCTTCATTTGCCGCTTTTTCGAGGGTGGCGCATCGGATTGCGAGGCAAAATCATGGCGCAGGTCGAATGGTTTGACGATCTCACCGTCGGAATGCGGTTCAGATCTCCCGAGGTCGAGATCACCGAGGTCGACATCAAGCGCTTTGCCGCCGAGTTCGATCCGCAGCCGATGCATCTCGACCACGACGCCGCCAAGCTGACCCTGTTCAAGGGGCTCGCTGCATCAGGATGGCACACCGCCGCCATTGCCATGAACCTTGCGATCCAGACCCGTCCTTTCGGCCCGCACCCACTCATCGGCGCCGGCGTCGATGGACTGCGCTGGACCATGCCGGTGCGGCCCAATGACCGCCTGCATCTGGTCGGCGAGGTTATGAGCCTGACGCCATCGAAGTCGAAGCCGCAGGGCATCGCGCTGGTGAAGTGGACGATGTTCAACCAGAACGGCGAGGAGGTTTACACCTTCACTCCGATCGCGATCGTGCCGCGGCGGAGCTAAGGTCGGCCCGACGTTGGCTTGAGCCTTGCAGGTGTCCGGCAGAGGTGGTCATCTCAGCTCCGGGGAAGACGCTGGAGGCTGACATGAAACGATTCCTTTTCACAGCCGGCCTGCTCGCCGGTGCCTTGAGCGCCGGGTCGTCGCTCGCGCAACAATCCAAGGTCGGCGACTGGACCATCGAGAAGCGTATGCAGGACACTCATTGCAACGCGAGCCGCGGCTACAAGGACAAGAAAGACGAGAACCGCGACTACGTCATCGTAGTCACCTATTCCGACAAGGCCATCGTGATCGTCATGATCTATGGTGGTTGGGAATGGGACAAGACCGGCGAGATCCTCCGCGCCGACGTCGGCACTGACGATGCCGACATCATGAAGAAGGCGAAGTGGGAGGTCATGGACAAGACCACCGTGCGCGGCATCTTCGAATACGATCAGTCGATCATGGACCGGCTGGCCAAGGCCAAGCGTCTTACGCTCGACTTCGAAGACGATGAGGACGACAGCATCGAGATGCAGATCCCGCGGGCCGGCGAGGCGCTGGCGGCGCTAAAGTTCTGCGAGGAGAACAGGAAGTAAACGCACGGGTACCCCTGCTGCGATCCCATTTGGCCCGTTCGCTTGGCGAGGGCATGATCAATGCCCTGCGCCCTGCACCGGTGCCGCGCTGATGTCGCTGCCGTGATGCGTCAGCGGCTTCATGCCGGTGACGGTCCGCAGCAGCACATAGAACACCGGCGTCAGGAACAGGCCGAACACGGTGACCCCGATCATGCCGGAGAACACGGCAACGCCCATGGCGCGCCGCATCTCCGAGCCGGCGCCGGTCGAGAGAACCAGCGGCAGCACACCCATGATGAAGGCCATCGAGGTCATCAGGATTGGTCGCAGCCGCAACCGACTCGCCTCGATCGCGGCCCGGATCGGCGTGCGCCCGGCGAATTCGAGCTCGCGCGCGAACTCGACGATCAGGATCGCGTTCTTGGCGGAGAGGCCGACGAGCACGATCAAGCCGATCTGGGTGAAGACGTTATTGTCGCCCTTGGAGATCCAGACGCCGAACATCGCGGCGAGCAGCCCCATCGGCACGATCATGATGATCGAAAGCGGCAGGGTCAGGCTCTCATAAAGCGCGGCCAGCACCAGGAACACCAGGAGGATCGCCAGCGGGAAGACCCAGATTCCGGAATTGCCGGCGATGAACTCCTGATAGGTCAGGTCGGTCCATTCGAAGGCAAAGCCCGGCGGCAGCACCTCCGCCGCGATCCGCGTCGCCGCCTCCTGCGCCTGTCCCGATGAGAAGCCGGGCGCAGCCGCCGCGTTGATGTCGGAGGACAGGAAGCCGTTGTAACGGATCGCGCGCTCCGGCCCCGCGCTCTGGCGGATCGTGAGCAGCGCCGACAGCGGCACCATGTCGCCAGAGGAGGAGCGCACTTTCAACTGCCGGATGTCGTCGGCCCGCGCGCGGAACGGTGCGTCGGCCTGGACGCGGACGGAATAGGTGCGGCCGAACTTGTTGAAGTCGTTGACGTAGTAGGAGCCGAGGTAGATCTGAAGCGTGTTGAACACCTCCGTCACGGGGACGCCCAGCTGCAGCGCCTTGGTGCGGTCGATGTCGGCGTAGAGCTGGGGCACGTTGACCTGGAAGCTCGAGAACACGCCGGCGATCTCCGGCGCCTTCTGCATCGCCGCCATGAAGGCGTTGGTCGCTTCGTTCAGCGCCTCATAGCCGAGGCCGGCGCGATCCTCGATCTGCAGCTTGAAGCCGCCGATGGTGCCGAGGCCGTTGACCGGTGGCGGCGGGAACATGGCGATGAAGGCTTCCTGGATCCCGGCATATTTCTTGTTCAGCTCGGCGGCAATCGCAGGGCCGCTGAGCGAAGGATCCTTGCGCTCGTCGAACGGCTTGAGCGTCGAGAACACGATGCCGGCATTGGACGAGTTGGTGAAGCCGGAGATCGACAGGCCAGGGAACGCCACCGAGCTTTCGACACCGGGCTGGGTGAGCGCGATGTCGCTCATCTTGCGGATCACCTCTTCGCTGCGATCGAGCGCGGCGCCGTCTGGCAGGCGGGCGAAGCCGACCAGATACTGTTTGTCCTGGCCCGGCACGAAGCCGCCCGGCACCTGCTGGAACAGGAGCGCAGTGATCCCGACGAGAACCACGTAAAGTCCCATCACCGCGGCCTTGCCCGAGATCACCTTGCTGACGCTGCCGCTATAGTTCTCCGAGGAGCGCGTAAACGCCTTGTTGAAGCCGCGGAAGAACCAGCCGAGGCTTTTTTCCATGATCAGCGTCAGCCGATCCTTCGGCTCGTTATGACCCTTGAGCAGCAGCGCCGACAGTGCCGGCGACAGCGTCAGCGAGTTGACGGCGGAGATCACGGTCGAGATCGCGATCGTCAGCGCGAACTGCTTGTAGAATTGCCCGGTGAGGCCGGAGATGAAGGCGAGCGGCACGAACACCGCGACCAGCACCAAGGCGATCGCAATGATTGGGCCCGACACTTCGCGCATGGCCTGATAGGTGGCATCGCGCGGCGACAATCCGGACTCGATGTTGCGTTCGACGTTCTCGACCACGACGATGGCGTCGTCGACGACGATGCCGATGGCGAGCACGAGGCCGAACAGGCTGAGCGCGTTGATGGAGAAGCCGAACACATGCATTACCGCGAAGGTGCCGACGATCGACACCGGCACGGCGAGCAGGGGGATGATCGAGGCCCGCCAGGTCTGCAGGAACAGGATCACGACCAAAACCACCAGCGCGATCGCCTCCAGCAACGTGTGGATGACGGCCTCGATTGAGGAGCGCACGAACTGGGTGGGGTCGTAAACGATCTGGTAGGACACGCCCTCCGGCATGTTCTTCTTGATCTCCGCCATGGTGGCGCGGACGTTGTCGGAAATCTGCAGCGCGTTGGAGCCGGGCGCCTGGAAGATCGGGATCGCCACCGCCTGCTTGTTGTCCAGTAGCGAGCGCAGGCCGTATTCGGAGGCACCGAGCTCGACGCGCGCGACGTCGCGCAGGCGCACCACCTCGCCGCGGCTACCGGTCTTGACCACGATGTCGCCGAACTGCTCCTCGTTGGCGAGCCGGCCTTCGGCATTGACGGAAAGCTGCAGGTCGATCCCCTTGACGTTCGGGGAGGACCCGACCACGCCGGCGGCGGCCTCGACGTTCTGCGCCTGAATCGCCCTCACGATGTCGCTCGCGGTCAGACCATGCTCGGCAGCCTTCTGCGGATCGACCCAGACCCGCATCGAATAGTCACCGGCGCCATAGAGCTGCACGTCGCCGACGCCGTCGATGCGCGCGAGACGATCCTTGACGTTGAGCACGGCATAGTTGCGCAGATACGTCATGTCGTAGCGGCCGTTCGGCGACAGCAAATGCACGACCATGGTCAGGTCGGGCGACGACTTCTTGGTGATGATGCCGAGCTGGCGCACCACGGCGGGCAGGCGCGGCTCGGCCTGCTGCACGCGGTTCTGCACCAGCTGCGTCGCCTTGTCGGGATCGGTGCCGAGGCGGAACGTCACCGTCAGCGTCATCGCGCCGTCGGTCGTTGCCTGGCTCGACATGTACAGCATGTTCTCGACGCCGTTGATCTGCTCTTCGATCGGCGTTGCCACCGTCTCCGCGATCACCTTGGGGTTGGCGCCGGGATAGGTCGCGCGCACCACGACGGACGGCGGCACGACATCGGGATATTCCGAGATCGGCATCGCGAACAGCGAGATGAGCCCTGCGAGGAAAATCAGGACGGAGAGAACGCCGGCAAAGATCGGACGATCGATGAAGAACTTTGAGAGATTCATGGCCTTGCCCCTGGGCAATATCGTGCGGGTCTCCGCCAACCCCCCGTGGCGCGCGCCATGCGCGCGAACCCGGAATCCAGAGGTGATGTGGTCGGAGTATCAAAATCTCCAGATTCCGGGTTCTCGCTACGCGAGCCCCCGGAATGACGAAGAGTGTCAGCGTTGCACCACGTCCTGGTTGCTGTGGTTGGAGGCCTGCTGCCCGCGCGCGCCCATCGCTGCCACCTCGGTCTTGAGGAGGGCGCCGGGACGCACCCGCTGCAGACCGTTGACCACGATGCGGTCGCCGGACTTGAGGCCGGACGTGACGATGCGAAGCCCGTCAATGGCGCCGCCGAGGGTGACGGTTCGGTAGACGGCGCGGCTGTCGTCGCCGACTGCCATCACGAATTTCTTGTCCTGGTCCGTGCCGATCGCGCGCTCGTCGATCATCACCAGCGACTGCTGCTTCGGCTGCCCCATGCGCACGCGGGCGAACTGGCCGGGGATCAGACGTCCGTCCTCGTTGCGGAACACCGCACGGACTCGGATGGTGCCGCTCTGGCCGTTGACCTGGTTATCGATCAGCTGGATGTGGCCCTTGGCCGAGAGCCCGCCGGAGGTCGCCATTTCCACAGGAATCTGGTCGAGCTTGCCGCGCTGGCCGGAGGAATCCGCGATCGAGTTCAGCGCGCGCAGCACGACCTCTTCATCCGCATCGAACGAGGCGTAGATCGGATTGACCGAGACCAGCGAGGTCAGCACCGGGGAGGCGGTGCCGGCGGCAACGAGATTGCCGACCGTGATCTCGATCTTGCCGACGCGACCGTCCACGGGCGCCCGCACTTCGGTATAGTCGAGATTGAGCTTCGCGGTCTGGAGCGTTGCCTCGGCGGCTTTCACGTTGGCGATCGCTTCGCGATGGGCATTGTCGCGCTGGTCATAGTCGCGGCGGGTGACGACGGCGTTGCCGACCAGCTGCGCGCCGCGCTCGAGCTCGCTCTGGGTGAAGACGACACGCGCCTTGGCGGCCTCGAGCTGGGCATTGGCCTTGTCGACCTCCGCCGCATAGGGCGCCGGATCGATCTTGAACAGCACGTCGCCGGCCTTCACCAGGGCGCCCTCGGTGAAATTGGTCGACAGGATCGCACCCGCCACGCGCGGGCGCAGCTCGACCCGGTTGATGGCCTCGAGCCGGCCGGAGAAATCGTCCCACAGCACGGTCGGCCGCGGCTCGATCATCGCGACGGTGACGGAAACGGCTTGTTCCGCCGCGGCCGCCGGCGCGGTCGCTTGCGCGGGGTGAAAGTAGCGGCCCGTCGCGATCGAGCCGGCGACGGCGAGGGCGCCCACGATGGCGACGCCGCCGAGAAGGCGGCGGAAACGGCCGGTGCGGGCGGTATTTTGGGAGGGATGCATTTGCGCGCTCCAGATATGTAGTGTTCACTACAGATGTGGAGCTGGATACCGCAGTGCAAGATACTTATGTACCATTCACTAAGAAAATTGTACGCCGATACCGCGACGATTGGAAGACACAAGAAAAAGAAAGCTAGAACAATTAGATAGGATCAGGCGTTAGGCTGACACAGGACGCCGATTCCGAGGAGAGCAGGCACATGGGCATGGGACGCCCCCGCGAATTCGACGCCGAAACGGCGTTGGACCAGGCGATGGAAGTGTTTTGGCGCCATGGCTATGAGGGCGCAACCATTGCCCAACTCACCGAAGCCATGGGCATCAACCCTCCGAGTCTCTACGCGTGCTTCGGCAACAAGGAAGGTCTGCTCAAGGCGGCGCTCGATCGCTACACCAAGCTCCGCGGGGTCTGGATGGACGAGGTGGTCGCAGCTCCCACCGCCCGCGCCGTCGCCGAGCGGATGCTGATGGGCATCGCCGACAAGCAGACCGATCCCGCCAATCCGCCCGGCTGCCTGCTCGTGCAGGGTGGGATCGCTTGCGGCTCCGGCTCCGAGAACGTGCCGTTCGAGCTCGCCGCCCGCCGTGCCCAGAATGAAGACCAGCTCCGCGATCGTTTCGTTCGTGCGAAGGCGGAGGGCGATCTGAAGCCGAGCTCCGATCCTGCCGCGCTCGCGCGCTACGTGTCCGCCGTCGCAGTCGGCATGGGTGTGATGGCGTCGTCAGGCGCGGATCGCGAGGCGCTTCGGCAAGTGGCGAGTGTGGCTGTGCAGGCGGTGGAAGCGCAGTCGGCCGACCGGGCGCAATAGACCTTCGTCATTTCGCGGACGGATTCAAGGTAGCGATGGCGGCGGCACGAAGCCGCCGAACTCGCGTTCGATCAGGCCGGCCAGCGCAATCGGGGTTCGGTCTTCGAGGTAGGGCCCGATGATCTGCACGCCGATCGGCAGGCCCGTCGGCGTGCGCTCGATCGGAACGGCGGTTGCCGGCAGTCCGCAGGTCGAAGCGGGGTCCGCCCAGATGAAGCAGGCATCGGCGTAAGGATGAAGCTTTCCATCGATGTCGAGTTGCCGCGCGTCGAACGGCTCGGACTGGTCCTGCAGAAAAGCCGGCACGGCGGCGGCCGGGTAGATCACCGCGTCGAAGTCGCGGAAGAGCTGATGCCACTTCTGTTGCAACTGCAGGCGAGCGGCGTCAGCCACGAGCCAGTCACGATGCAGCATGCCCCAGCCGCGTGCGCGCTCGGCCTGCAGGCTGTGGTCGTCGGGCGAGAGTGTAGCGGCAATCCCTTGCGCCTCTGCGAGAGCGGCCGGGGTCAGCCGCGGGCTGCGCGCGCCGTTGAGCAGCTTCATGTAGAGCCGCGCGGAGTCGGCGAGATCGGGCAGCGAAGTGCTCGAACGTGCGATCCGCGCGCCCGATTTGTCGAGCCGGTCGGCCAGACGTCCGATCGCCGAGCGCACGGCATCTCCGGTCGGCATCAGCGGATGGGTATCGATCACCAGGATTCTGAAATCCCTGAGCCGGTCCTGGCGCGGCGCGGGCAGCGCAAGGCGATAGCCGATGCCATCGCGCGTCTCGTCGGGGCCGGCAATCACGTCGAGCGACAATGCGAGATCCGAGGCGGTGCGCGCCATCGGCCCGACGACAGCGAGATCGCCCTGACCGGGGACGGGCGCTGCCGGCGGCAGGCTGTATCCGCGCAGCGGGACCACGCCGAGGCTCGGCTTGTGTCCGAACACACCGCAGAAATGCGAAGGGACTCGGATCGAGCCGCCGATATCCGAGCCGATCGACAACGGACTGAAGCCCGCAGCCAGCGCCGCGCCGCATCCGCCCGAGGAGCCGCCGGGCGACCGGCCGAGATCCCACGGATTGTTCGTCGTGCCGTAGATCTCGTTGTAGCTCTGGAAGTCCCTGAGGCCGATCGGAATATTGGTCTTGCCGATAACGACGGCGCCCGCTGCCTTCAGCCGCGAGACGATGAGGGCGTCCTCTGCCGGCTGGAAATCCCTGAAATGCGGAAAGCCCCATGTGGTCGGCAGGCCGGCGACGTTGAACGGTTCTTTGAGTGTCACGGGAATGCCGAGCAACGGCAATCGATCACCGCGGCCAAGCACGGCATCGGCGGCGCGCGCGGCGTCCCTTGCGCGATCGAAATCGCGAACGATGACCGCGTTGATCGATCCGTCCAGCGACTCGATGCGCGCAATCGTGTGTTCGAGCAATTCCGACGCAGACACCTTGCGTGCGCGGAGGGCGCTCAGCAATGTGCCGATCGAGCCGTAATCCAGGTCAGCGGCGTCCGCGGTCATCACAATCTCCACATCTCATCGTCTTGGCGAACCGATCCGGGCATCGAGCATGCAATGTTGGGAGCGGGACGAGGAGGTGGCGCAACGGGAAGCAGACCTGCCTGCGTGTGGGGGCGCAGGGTATTCGAACAAGAGGTCGTCATGCCCGGGCTTGTCCCGGGCATCCACGTTCTCAGTGCTGCGTGGTCAAGGCGTGGATGGCCGGGACAAGCCCGGGCATGACGCTGTGGAGCGGGTCAGGACGCTTCCTTGAGCACCGGCGACGCCGTTTCCTCCGCCTTGAGCTCCTCGAGGCTGCGATGCCGCGGCTCGATGCCGAGGGCCCAGACCGTGATGATCTGCACGATGAGCAGACCGATCATCAGCGCCATCACGCCGGCGACGCCGCGCGATTCGAACAGCGACACGACCAGGAACGGCGTGACGATCGTGGCGCCACGCCCCAGCGTATTGACGATACCTGAGGCGCGCAGCCGGACCTCGGTCGGAAACAGCTCAGGGATGTAAATGCCGAACAGGAGCGCGACCAGGACATAGATCGGCACCGTCAGTGCGAAGCCCACGGCCGGCAGCAGGATGGGATCGGAGATCATGGGATAGAGGATGCCCAGCGTCACCGAGATCAGCGATGCGCCGATGATGGTGGGCTTGCGGCCCCAGCGGTCGGCGGTCAATGCACCGATGGCCGAGCCGACGGGCGCGCCGAGCGCCATCAGCAGCGAATAGCCGAACGATGTCGCGACCGACAGGCCCTGCTTGACGAAGAACACGGGCAGCCATGTCACGAAGCCGTAGAGCAGGGTGTTGATCGTGATCAGGCAGATGGCGCCGACGATCATCCGCGACAGCAAGGGCGCAGTGAACAACGTGCCGAGATCGGGGGCGACCGGCGCGGGTGTCGTGGGCGCAGGCGGAGGCAAGGGCTGACCCTGCGCCGCTTCCTTCTCGATCGCCTGCATCAACTCTTCCGCTTCAGCGGTGCGTCCCACGGCTTCCAGCCAGCGCGGCGATTCCGGCAGCGACTTGCGCATGTACCAGACGACGAGGGCGCCGACCCCGCCGAGCACGAACATCGAGCGCCAGCCGAAGTGCGGCACGAGCACGGACGCGATCAAAAGGGCCGCGGGCAGGCCGGTCACGACGCACACGGCGGTGAGACCGAGCCATTTGCCGCGGGTGCGGGCCGGCACGAACTCCGTCATCGTCGAATAGCCGACGACGTTCTCCGCTCCAAGGCCGACGCCCATCACGAAGCGGCAGGCGATCAGGAAAGTCATGTTCGGCGAGAATGCCGCGGCGAGGGAAGCAATGCCGAAAAGAAGCAAATTGAATTGATAGGTGAAGCGGCGTCCGAAGCGGTCGCCGAGGAAGCCGGTGCCGAACGATCCGAGCATCATGCCGACGAAGGTCGCGGAGATGAAGGCCGCGTTCTGGGCGAGCGTCGAAAAGCCTGACTTCAGCGTCACGCTGAGCACGGTTCCGGCGATGTAAATGTCGAAACCGTCGAAGAACATGCCGATGCCGATCAGCAGCATGATGCGGCGGTGGAATGGTCCGATCGGCAGTCGATCCAGTCGGCTGCCTGCGTTCACCGATATCGACATTGCGCTCTCCCTTGACTGTTATTCTAATTGATCCGGCCCGCCTTCTATGGGCGGTCGGCCGCCTCTCGTTCTGTCAGTTCAGCCGCTTCTGATTGGCCGTGTCGCGATACCAGTCGAACGGCTGCTCGTGCGTTGCGACCATCACGCTCTTGGTATTGAAGTGGTCGGTGAAGCTCTCGGTGCCGCATTCGCGGCCGATACCGGAATCGTCGACGCCGCCCCAGGGCGAGGCTGGGTCGAGTCGGTGATGATCGTTGATCCAGACGATGCCGGCCTTGACGGAAGCCGCGACGCGGTGCGCGCGGGCGACATCGCGGGTGCGAATGGCCGCGGCGAGGCCGAACGGCGAATCGTTTGCGAGCCTGAGCGCATCGGCCTCGTCCTTGAACGGCGTCACCGAGGTGAAGGGACCGAACACTTCTTCCTGGAAGATGCGCATGTCGGACTTGACGTCGGCGAAGACCGTCGGTTCGACGAAAAAGCCGTTGTCGTGACCCGGTACTTTCGCAGCGACGCCGCCGGCGACGAGACGCGCGCCATCGGCGTGGCCATAGCGCGCATAGGCGAGCACGCGGTCGCGCTGCTTGGCCGAGATCACGGGACCCATCTGAGTGTTCGCATCGAAGGGATCGCCGACGCGGATCGTGCGGGTCTTGGCCTGCAGCTTCTCGACGAATTCGTCGTAGATCGAGGCCTGAACGATATGGCGCGAGGCGCAGACGCAGGTCTGTCCTGCACCGATGAACGCGCCAAAGGCGGCGTAATTGACGGCCCGATCGACGTCGAAATCGTCGAACACCATCACCGGCGTCTTGCCGCCGAGCTCCATGGTCTGATGCGCAAACACCTTTGCGGCCGCGCTGCCGGCAATGCGGCCCGCCTCGGTGCCGCCGGTCAGGACCAGCTTGTTGATGTCGCCATGCTCGGCCAGCATCTTGCCGGCGCTCGGGCCGAGTCCCAGCACGATATTGAAGACGCCGGGCGGCAGGCCCGCTTCGGTGAAGATCTGCGCCAGCTTCAGGGTCGTGAGCGGCGTGTATTCGGACGGCTTGACCACGGTGACGCATCCGGTCGCCAGCACCACGGCGAGCGACTTGCAAAGGATCATCAGCGGGTGATTGAACGGCGTGCAGTTGGCAACGATGCCGATGGGGGTGCGGAGCGTATAGTTTAGATAGGCGCCTTCGACGGGGATCACGGAATCGCGGCGCGACAGCGCAAGGCCGGCGAAGTAGCGAAAGAAATCGGGCAAGCGGGAGAGCTGTGCGCGAGTCTCGTTGACCGGGCGGCCGTTGTTGAGGGTTTCCAGCCGATACAGGCTGTCGAGATTGGCTTCAAAGGCGTCGGCCAGCCTGTTGACCAGCCTGGCACGCGCGCGCGTGTCCATACCGCCCCAGGCCTTGCCTTCGAACGCCGCGCGCGCGCTCTTCATGGCGCGGTCGATGTCTTCGGCCGTCGAGTTGGGGATGCGGGCGATCACGTCGCCGGTCGCGGGATTGCGGACGTCCAGCATCGCGCCGCCTCCGGCTTCGACTTCATGTCCATCGATGAAATTGCCGTGGGTTTCGACGTCGATTGACGCGGGTTTGGGGGGAACGTTCATGATGACCTCTCTTCGACGATAACGGCGTTGCGCTTGAGCGCCGGCAGCACACGTTTTTCGGTGGCCCCGATATGGGCCTTGATGATGCGGGCCGCGGTTCGCGTTTCGCGGTTCTGCATGGCGTCGATCAGGGCGACGTGCTCGGCGACGAGCTTGGCGGGGTCGTGGCCCTTCAGGTTGGAGATGCTAACGCGGACCAGCCGGTCGGCTTGGCCGATCAGGTCGCACAGCGCGGTCGCCATGCGGCGATTGCCGGAGGCGTGCGCCAGCGCGGTGTGGAAGCCGCGATTGTAGGTGATGAAGTCCTCGTGGCTGCCCGAGAAGCGGCGGAATTCGTCGAGCGATTTCAGAACGCTGTCGGGCGCGCTCTCGATCGCTTCAGTGACACAGGCCGGCTCCAGGGCGAGGCGGAAGCGCAGGAGGTCGCGGGCATCCGAGAGCGAGATCGGGGTGACCCGATAGCCCTGGCGCGGCTGCACCGTGACGAGGTGCTCGCGCTGGAGCCGCAAAAGCGCGTCCCGGACCGGCTGGCGGCTCACCGAATAGCGTTCGGCCAGGTCCTGCTCTCGCATTTCATCGCCCGGCGCGAAGCGGCATGCTAAAATATCAGATCTGAGAAGGTCATAGATATTTTCGCGTAAAAGCATGTGATATTACCTCTGTTGAGGCCTAATATTTCAGTCGTGATATTTCACGTCAAGAGCTAGATGCTTGAATTCTCTGTCAGTTGATTTATCAGTCCCAGGGCACGCGAGCAGGCGTGATCCGATTGATGCAGCTTGGGAAGACCGGACATGGACAGGCTTTTTGCCAACGGGACCGTCAACGCCGCGCAGACGGGCGAGGGGCCGCCGCTCTTTCTTTTCCACTCGCTGCTGTCGGATCGGGCCAGCTTCGACACGATCGTGCCCAAGCTCGAGACGTCGTTTCGCACCATCGTCCCGGAGCTGCCGGGGTTCGGCCGCTCACGCGCGGTCGAGGGTGGACTTGCTGCTGTCGCGGACCGGATGGCCGAGGCGGTGCAGGATGCCGCGGGCGGTGCGCCGCCGATCGTGCTTGGCAATGGCTATGGCGGCTTCGTTGCCTTGCAGATGGCACTTCGCCATCCGGGAATTGCCAGCCGGCTCGTTCTGGCCGATTGCGGCGCAGCTTTTTCCGAGCCCGGCCGCGAGGCGTTCCGCAACATGGCGAGGATCTCGCGCGAGAAGGGACTGGAGGCCATCACCGATGTTGCGATGCGCCGCCTGTTCGCGCCCGAATTTCAGGCGCAGCACCCGGAGCTGATGCGGGGACGCCGTGAAGCCTTTCTGAGGACAGACCCGGATGTGTTTCGCGCCGCGTGCGATGCATTAGCTGGACTTGATCTTCGTGCCGAGCTCGCCGGCTTGGATGTGCCGGTGCTCGTCATAGTGGGCGAACACGACGAGGCGACGCCACCGCCGATGTCACACGAGCTGGCTACAGGTCTGCCGCGCGCCGAACTCAAGATCATTTCGGGATGCGCGCACGTGCCACAGCTGCAATCACCGGAGCAGTTTCTCGGCGCTATCGAGGACTTCTTGCGCTGAGCCCACTTGGGCGGCCGGCTTGCGATCGAATTGCCATGCCTTCCGGGCGGTTAATGCCTGCCCGGAGGACGCCTCATGCGGTGCGAAATTCTTCAATGATTTGTACTGTGCATGGGGTTGTTTTCGCATTCTTGTTTGAGCGTGCCCGGAGCCTGAGCATCCAGCGCCCGAAGCCGTATCGATACGGAACCCCCTAAGAGTTTCTACACACAGTTCTGGCACGTTCCGCGCGACAAAACCTGCAACCTGCATCGTGTCTCATTGCGTGCACGAAAAGACGGGGTCCGCGGGCATCGAGGGGGCGTGAGCCATGACTGCAATTGCGTCGGATGCCGATCGCGCGAAGCGAGGGATCGTGCCGATCCTTTTGTGCGTCGTGCCGTTCAGCCAGATTCCACTCGACGCCTATACGCCCGGCCTGCCGCAGATGGTGGTCGATCTCGCCACTGACGCGGCCTCGATGCAGAATACTGTCACCGCCTATATGCTCGGCATGTCTCTGGCGCTGGTGCCGGTCGGCATTGCCTCTGACACGCTCGGCCGGCGCAACGTCCTGCTCGCGGGCCTGTCGGTGCTGATCGCGATGAGCATTGCCTGTGCGCTGGCCACCAGCGCGACGCTGCTGCTCGCGTTGCGTTTCCTGCAAGGCGTCGGCGGCTGCACCTGTCTCGTCGTCGCCTATGCCGTCGGAGCCGACTGTTATCGTGGACGCGAGCTCACCGCGATTTCCGGCCTGCTTGGCGCGGCCTGGGGTCTCGCGCCCGTGTTGGCACCGGCCGCGGGCGGCTTCATCGTCGAGCTGACGTCCTGGCGCGGCGTGTTCGTCGTCATTGCCATCACAGCTGCGCTTGTCGCCGCGGTCGTCGTGCTGTTCCTGCCCGAAACGTTGCCGACAGAGCGGCGCGCGCCGTTCGATCCGCGTCGCACCGCCGGCATTTTACGCGAGGCCCTGGTCCGTCCGGGCTTCCTGGCTTTCGTACTGGTATTTGCCGCGGCCGCCAGCGCGCAACTGGCATTCGGCGTCGTCGCGCCGTTCTTCTACCAGACCGGGCTTGGTTATTCCGCGGCCATCTACGGCCTCGTCGCGCTCGGACTTGGCGGAGTGAATCTCGCCGGCGAGCTCGGCTGCGCGCATTTCGCGCGCTTCATGCCGGCTCGCATGATGGGCTTCGGCGCCTTCGCACTATACCTCGCCGGCGCTGCGGTCTTGACCGTAACAGGCCTGACGCTGGGCCTCGATTTCGTGTCGATCACGCTTGGCGGCGCGCTGGTGCTCGGCGGCTGCGGCGTGCTGTGCCCGATGATGTACGGCATGGCGCTCGGCCTGTTCGAACGCGACCACGGCCTGATCGGTGGCCTCATCAGCGCGCTCTGCTATCTCGCGGTGAGCGGCGCCATGGCGATCGCGGCAGTGCTGCCCGAGGCGACGCAGGCGCCGCTCGGATGGCTCTATCTCGGTCTCTGCATTGTTGCCGGCACTCTGCTCACGATCTCGCTGCCTTCGGCGCGCCAAGCCACACAGAATTAAGGAAGGACCTAAATCATGACCACCGTTGGTATTCGCGGCACGTTCTTCGACTTCGTCGACGACCCCTGGAAGCACGTCGGCAACGAGCAGGCGGCTGCGCGCTTTCACCAGGACGGCCTCATGGTCGTCACGGACGGTGTCATCAAGGCGTTCGGTCCTTATGACAAGATTTCCGCTGCGCATCCGGACTTAGAGATCACCCACATCAAGGATCGCATCATCGTCCCGGGCTTCATCGACGGTCACATCCATCTGCCGCAAACTCGGGTGCTGGGGGCCTATGGTGAGCAGCTCCTGCCGTGGCTCCAGAAGTGGGTCTATCCGGAAGAGCTCAAATACCGCGATCGCAACTACGCGCGCGAGGGCGTAAAGCGTTTCCTCGACGCGCTGCTCGCCTCCGGCACCACCACCTGCCAGGCCTTCACCAGCTCCTCTCCGGTCTCGACCGAAGAGCTGTTCGAGGAAGCGGCCCGCCGCAACATGCGCGTCATCGCGGGCCTCACCGGCATCGATCGCAACGCGCCGGCCGATTTCATCGATACGCCCGAGAATTTCTATCGCGACAGCAAGCGGTTGATTGCGCAGTACCACAACAAGGGCCGCAACCTCTACGCGATCACGCCGCGCTTCGCCTTCGGCGCCTCGCCGGAACTGCTGAAGGCGTGTCAGCGCCTCAAGCACGAGCATCCGGACTGCTGGGTCAACACCCACATCTCCGAGAACCCGGCCGAATGCAGTGGCGTCCTCGTCGAGCATCCCGACTGCCAGGACTATCTCGGCGTCTACGAGAAGTTCGACCTGGTCGGCCCGAAATTCTCCGGCGGCCACGGCGTCTATCTCTCGAACAACGAGTTCCGCCGCATGTCGAAGAAGGGCGCGGCAGTGGTGTTCTGCCCGTGCTCGAACCTGTTCCTCGGCAGCGGCCTGTTCCGGCTTGGCCGCGCCACCGATCCCGAGCATCGCGTCAAGATGTCGTTCGGCACCGATGTCGTCGGCGGCAACCGCTTCTCGATGATCTCCGTGCTCGACGACGCCTACAAGGTCGGCATGTGCAACAATACGCTGCTCGACGGCAGCATCGATCCCACTCGCAAGGACCTCGCGGAAGCAGAGCGCAACAAGCTCTCGCCCTATCGCGGCTTCTGGTCGATCACGCTCGGCGGCGCCGAAGGCCTCTATATCGACGACAAGCTCGGCAATTTCGAGCCCGGCAAGGAAGCCGATTTCGTCGCGCTCGATCCGAACGGCGGGCAGATCGCGCAGTCCTGGCATCAGTCGTTGATCGCCGACGGCGCCGGGCCGCGCATGATGGACGAGGCCGCAAGCATGCTGTTTGCCGTCATGATGGTCGGCGACGATCGCTGCGTCGACGAGACCTGGGTGATGGGCAAGCGTCTCTATAAGAAGAACTGAAGCGGACGCGGCCAATGAGCGCAACTCCCGATGCGGCCAGCCAGCCGGTCGCTCTCGTCATCCAGCGCCGCATCACTGACGACGGCTTTGCTGCGTTCGCACGTTGGAACGGCGAGGTCGGTGAGGCGCTCAAGACATGGCCCGGCTTCCTCAGCCAGGAGGTCGTGCCGCCGCAGCCGCCGGCGCATGTCGACTGGGTGACGATTTTGCGTTTCGCCAGCCCGGCCGCGGCGCGCGCCTGGCTTCAGAGCGAGGTGCGGGCGAAGCTGATCGGACAGGTGCAGCGCTTCTTCGTCGGTTCGGAAGACGTCCATATCCTGCCCGACACCGGCGTTCAGCGCGACAATGCGGTCTCCGCCGTCATCTCCTTCGAGGTCCCGGACGGGCTCGACGATGCGTTCCTCAAATGGCAGCAGCGCATCCAGGCCGCGGAAGCCGAGTTCAAGGGATTTCTGCGCCACAAGATCGAGCGGCCTATTCCGGGCCTGCACGACGAATGGATCATCATCCTGTCGTTCGATACCGATGCCAATCTCAATGCATGGCTGGACTCGCCGTTGCGGCAGACACTTCTGAGGGAAGGCGAGCGCTTCAACGCCGGGATGAACGTCAAGCGGGCAAGCTACGGCTTCAATTTCTGGTTCCCATCCGGCAAGGCGCAGGCCCCGGAGCAGAGCTCAAGCCTGATCTGGAAGAGCAACCTGATCGTCCTTCTGGTGCTCTATCCCGTGGTCTATCTCTGGGGCACTTTCATCAGCGCCCCCCTGATCGACAGTCGTGGCGTGCCGGTCTGGTTGTCGCTCTTCATCGGCAATCTCGTCAGCACGCAGCTGCTGGGGTGGTGGCTGGTGCCGGCCGCCTTCAGGGCGCTCGACTGGTGGGTCACGCCGAAGGCGACGATCAGCCGCCAGATTGCGGGATACACACTCCTTGCCGCGCTCTACGGCGCGTCGATGGGCCTGTACGCGCTGCTGCTTGCGTGGCATTGGGGACGGTGAGACTGTCCACAGTCGGCACGCGACGACCATGTTCGCCCTGACATTTCTCGGAACTTCGGCCAGCGTTCCCTCGGTGGAGCGCAACCATCCGGCGCTGCTCGTGGAGGCCGCGGGCAAGCGTATCCTTGTCGATTGCGGCGAGGGCACCCAGCGCCAGCTGCTGCGCAGTGGCGCCGGCTTCCGGCGGCTCGACCGCATCCTGCTGACGCATGCTCATCTTGATCACGTGCTCGGTATTCCCGGTCTCTTCTCGACGCTCGGCTTGCGCCGGACCGCCGAGACGATGACTGTCCATGGAGGGCAGGGCACGCTCGACCTCGTCATCAGCATGCTCGCAGGCCTGTGGGGTGCGGGCAGGGCGCCGATCGCAGTCGCGTTCGCGTCGCTGACGGAAGGGCGGGTCATCGACGCCGGCGACTTCACCATCGACTGCTTTCCGGTTCGCCATCGCGATACCGACAGTTTTGGCTTCGCCTTCAGGAGTCCCGCACGCCGACATCTTTTGTCCGATCGCCTCGCCGCGCTCGGCCTTCCCGACGGTCCCTTGCGCGGAGAATTGGCTGCGGGACGACCGGTCGTGATCGGCGATCGAACGATCAACCCGGAAGAGGTCCTGGGGCCACCGAGCGGCGGCAGCAAGCTCGTCGTGATCGGCGACACCGAGACCACCGAGGGTCTGGCACGATATGCGGCTGACGCTGATTTGCTGGTGATCGAGGCGACTTTCCTCGATCGCGACGCGTCGACCGCGCGCGACTACGGCCACCTCACTGCGCGCGATGCAGCCGTTTTTGCCGCGGCAAACAATATCGGCCAGCTCGTGCTCACGCATCAGTCAGGCCGCTATGAGGACGACGAGGTCCTTGCGGAAGCAGCCGCGATCTTTCCGAGCACCCGGATCGCGGCCGACTTCGATCGCATCGTCGTCTAGCGAGACGTCATCTCGGCTGGCTTCACAGGCCGGCGGCAACACCGAGGCGGCCGATGCCTGGCAGCTTGATCGCGGGGCGCCGAATGTCGAAGCCAAGCACGGCGCCGAAGAAGTTGATCTCGAGACCTTCGACCCAGCCGAGCGTCAGGCCGAGATAGCCCGAGAGCGAGGCATAGAAGCCAGTGCCAGAGGCGGTCAATCCGATCCATCGCCCGGAATAGGGATAGTCCTTGCCGATGGCTGTCGGCGGCAGAACCGCGTGAAGCTCCGGCACGGCATCCAAAGCGGCCTGCACGAAGGTGTTCGAATTCGGACCGGGCCAGGCGCTGTAATCGCCGTAGGCTCGAAATCTGTAGTTCTCGACGACGTCTCGGATCTTGGGGATCAGCGTTTCAGCCTTGGCGCCGTCGATGGCGACGACGGCCTCCGGCATGGCGCCGAACCAACGTCCATCGGGGACGAAACCATTGCTCCGGATCGGTTCCCCCCAGGCCGTATAGTCGTAGCGGCTATAGCTGGCCGCGTCCTTCTCCTTGACGACAATCCAGGTGTGGACCGCAAAGATGCTTCGCCACCGCACCGTTCGGGCAGCGTAGACTCGGATCAGGGCTTCCGGATGCGAGGCGGCGGGCGGCAGCAGGCCGGCGCTTGAACGGTCCGCGGTCTGCCAATTGCCGCGGCCATCCCCGGCCCAGAAATAGCGGGCGGCCGAAATTCCGATCGGCACGAAGACCAGCAGCAGAAATATGAGCACGGATTTTCTCAAGGGAAATCAGGTTCGGCGGGACACCTCGACGATATAGGTTCTGCTCGCGCTTTCACAATGATGTTCGAAAAGTCCCCGCGTTCATCGCGTCAATCCCGACTTGATCGCGACGTCCTGCACCTGCCGCGTCACCTGCGTCAGCTTCGGCAGCGCCGCATCGCGAAAAGTGGGCATGTCCATGCGCGTCGCATCGATGGTGACGCTCAATCCGCCGACCACCAGGCCCTGCGCATCGAAAATCGGCGTTGCCAGCGTGCGTAGGCCGTAGGCGTTCTCGCCGTCCGACACGGCATGGCCTTTCTTCTTCACCTGATCGAGCCGGGCGAGCAGGGCATCGAGATCGGTGAGCGTCCGCTCCGACAATTTGACGCGCGGCCGTGACTCCAGGCGCGAGATCTGCTCATCGCGCCCCAGATGGGCCAGCAAGACGTGCCCGAGGGCAGCGCTGTAGGCGGGAATCCGCGTGCCTGGCCGGCGGTCCATCTTGTGACGGTCGAGGCCGGCGCCGACGCGCGCGAGATAGACCACATCGCCCCCGTCGAGGATACCGAGCGAGGCCGCGTCGCCCACACCAGGCACGAGCTCCCGCAACAGCGGCTCGACGACCGTCCGCAGCGATCCATGCGACAGCACGGTGTAGCCGATGTCGAGGCAGGCCATGCCAAGGCGGAACCGGCGGCTTTGCGGCACCGCCTGGACGTAGCCGAGCTCGACCAGCGTCTGGATTAGCCGGAATGCCGTTCCGCGATCGAGGTCGGCGCGTGCGGCAATCTCACTCAGCGTGAGTTCGAAGGCCTCGCTACTGAAACTCCTGAGCACGGCGAAGGCCTTGCCGACGGAAGCAACGTAATTCTTGGGATTCTGCGCGCCAGCTTCAGGTTTGCGCCGTGCGGCCTTGGTTTCGACCTTGGTCATGCCGAGTGTCCCGTCAGGACAGCCATCGCCCTTGACGCGGGGACGCGCTGATTTTACGACAGGTCAACTCAATAACAAATGTTCGCATTCCGAACAACATCGATCCGCCATCGGAGGAAGTATTGTCGACATCATCGCTGCACCCTCATGGCGTGTTCTCTGCCGCGCTGACGCCGCTCGATGCCGAGCTCGTTCCCGATCATCAGCGTTTCGTCGAACACTGCCGCTATCTCCTGGACGAAGGCTGCGACGGCATCGCGATGCTGGGCACGACGGGGGAGGCGAACTCTTTCTCGATCGCCGAACGCACGGCGCTGTTGGAGGCCGCGATCGCCGGCGGCATCAAGCCGAACCAGTTACTGCCGGGCACCGGCGTTGCCGCGCTCACCGACACCATCGCACTGACGCGTCATGCCCTTTCGGTCGGCGTCGACACCGTGGTGATGCTGCCGCCGTTCTACTACAAGAACGTCAGCGATGACGGCATCTATGCCGCCTATAGCGAGATCGTGCAGCGCATCGGCGATGCAAGGCTCAAGGTCGTCCTCTATCACTATCCGCAGATGTCGGCGCAGCCGATCTCGCATGCGCTGATCGAGCGGTTGCGCAAGACCTATCCGGCGACGTTCACCGGCATCAAGGATTCGTCCGGCGATTTCGCCAACATGACGGCGATGGTGGAGCGTTTCCCCGGGTTCGCCGTCCTGGGCGGCGCCGATCCGCTGATGCTGCCGCTACTGCGCAAGGGCGGCGCGGGATGCATCACCGCGACCTCCAATCTCGTCGCGCGTAGTCTTGCCTATGTCTACAAGCATTTTCGCGACAGCGACGACGATCCCGCCCTCAAGGCGGCGCAGGAGCGCATCGTAAAAGCCCGCGAGCTGGTCTCGCAGTTTCCGCAGATGGCTTCGCTGAAGGCGCTGGCGGCCGACCGCACCAAGCACGCCGGATGGCAGCGCCTGCGGCCGCCACTAGAGTCCTTGCAGCCCGACCAGCTGAAAACGCTGCTGGCGAATGCCACCGCGTTCGCTGCCGCTTTCTAGGCGCGGCCGGCGAGGCGATCCGATGTCCGACTCCTTCCAGGATGCGCTGACCAATCTCGCCGCAATCGTCGGCGACAAGCATGTCATCGCGTCCGGAGCCGACCAGGAGCCTTACGTGGTGGACTGGCGCGGACGCTATCACGGCCGAGCGGTTGCGGTGGTGAAGCCCGGCTCCACCTCCGAAGTCGCTTCCGTCGTCAAATACTGCGCCGACAGGCACCTCACGATCGTGCCGCAAGGCGGCAACACCGGCATGTGCGGGGCCGCGACGCCGGACGATCGGGCGGGCAGTGTCGTCATCCGGCTCGACCGCATGCGGGCCGTGCGCGACATCAGCCCGCTCGCCAACACGATCACGGTCGAAGCCGGCTGCATTCTTGCCGAGGTGCAGAATGCAGCGCGCAACGTCGATCGTTACTTTCCCCTGAGCCTGGGCGCCGAGGGCTCCTGCCAGATCGGCGGCAACGTCTCTACCAACGCAGGCGGCACGGCCGTGCTGCGTTATGGGCCGACGCGCGATCTCGTGCTCGGGCTCGAGGTCGTGTTGCCCGATGGCCGTGTGTTCAACGGCCTGCGGGCGCTGCGCAAGGACAACACCGGTTATGCCCTGAAGCAGCTCTTCATCGGCGCGGAGGGCACGCTCGGCATCGTCACCGCGGCTGTGCTAAAGTTGTTCGCACCGCCGCGCAGCTCGGCGCTGGCGCTGCTGAAATTGCAAGGCGTCGAGCAGGCGCTCGACATCATGCAGCGTCTTCGCGGCGCGGTAGGTGACCGGCTCGGCAGCCTCGAAATCATGTCGCGCTCGCAGATCGCAGCCATCGTCGCAACCGTGCCGCATATGACCATTCCATTCGAGCTGACGACTCCGTGGTATCTGATCGTCGAACTGACCGATACACTCGCAGGAATCGACCTCAATGAGCCGCTTGCCACGGTGCTCGCGGAGGCGATGGAGGCTGGGCTCGCCGATGACGTCATCCTCGCCTCCAACCTCGCGCAGGCCAAGGCGATCTGGGCTGTCAGACACAGCGTGTCCGAGGGCAACAAACGCAGCGGCTATGTCGTGTCGCACGACAGCGTGGTGCCGCTGGAGCGGCAGGCCGACTTCGTGACCAATGTCGAAGCCCGCATCAAGGCCGCGGTTCCGCATGCGAACGTGGTGATGCACGGCCATATCGGCGACGGAAACATCCACGTGATCGCCCTGATCGACCGCGCGCATTGCCAGGAGTCCGCTGCAACGGCCGCTTTGGTGGCCGAGATCAACGAGATCGTCGACGACGAGACCGCAGCGCGGGGCGGAGCAATCAGTGCCGAGCACGGTATCGGCATCACCAATCGCAGCCGGCTCGCCCGCGTCACCGATCCGCTCGACATCGAGCTGATGCGGGGCATCAAGCAATTGCTCGACCCAAACGGCCTGATGAATCCGGGCAAGATTTTCGCGGCCGGAGGTGTGCGACGATGACGAGCGTTCGCCTGCTTGCCGACGATCTCACCGGGGCGCTCGACACCGCGGCGGAGTTCGTCGGCCTGTGCGGACCGTTCGACGTTACATGGCCGGATGCGGCCGTCGTATCGTCCTCTCCGAGCCTTGCGATCGATAGCGGGACGCGCGAGCGATCGAAGGCCGAGAGCATTGAGATCGTAGCGCGGCTGGCGCCGCAGCTTCGCGGAGCGACGATCGCCTACAAGAAGGTCGATAGTCTTCTTCGTGGCGCGTGGGCGGCCGAATTCGGCGCCTGCCTGCGCGGCGGCGATTGGGCGTCCTGCGTAGTCGCGCCCGCCTTCGACTATCAGGGGCGCCGTACCGTCGGGGGCCAGCAATTCGCGCGCACCGTGCAAGGCGATTGGCACCGGGTCGGTGACAATCTGCTGTCTCAATTGCGGCAGGACGGCATCGCGGCGCAGCAGGGCGGGGCCGATACCTTGTCGCAGGGCGGCGTCCAGGTGTTCGATGCCGAGAGTGACATCGATCTCGATCGGATCGTCGCGATGGGACAGCGCATGCCGGGGCCTGTGCTATGGTGCGGCAGTGGCGGACTCGCCGGCGCACTCGCCCGCAGCCATCGCGCCGATGCGCCAGGCCAATTGAAGCTGCCGGTACTGGGGTTGTTCGGGTCGGACCAGCCTGCGACTGCGTCTCAGCTGACGGCGTGCGGCGCGGCGACCATCGCGCTTGCGGAAGGCGAGGGCGCTGCGCCCGTCCGGCGCAAGCTGTCCGAGGACGGCGTGGCGCTGGTCAAATTCTCACTCGCGGAAGGTCTCAGTCGCGCCGAGGCGGCGCGGCGGATCGCGCGCGAAATGACGACGCTGATCTCGGCGCTCGAACCGCCGGGCACGTTGATCGTTGCCGGTGGCGAGACGCTGAAGGCCGCGTGCGTTGCCCTCGGTGCGCATGCGCTCCAGGTGACGGGACGTATCGTGCCGGGCTTGCCGCGCTCGATTCTGCAGGGAGGCCGGTGGTCCGGCGTGGACGTGGTCTCGAAGTCCGGTGCATTCGGGCCGAGCGCGCTCTGGCGCGATCTGCTCCGGGACAATCATTTGCTCAACATGGAGAGCCCGACATGACCTCTCGGCATCTTGCCATCACGATGGGCGATCCTGCGGGGATCGGGCCGGAGATCATCGTCAAGGCCTGCGTCGGACTGAAGGACCGGATCGCAAAGAGCGATTTGCGTCTGCTGATCATCGGCAGCGGCGCGGCGCTCGAGGGTGCAAGAGCGGCACTCGGCGCCGACATCGCCATTCCCGAGGTCAGCAACCAAGATCGTGACTGGCCCAATCTGTGCTTCCTCCAGGCCGACGCCGAAGGCGAGCCGATCAAGCCCGGCGTGCTCAGCGCCGACGGCGGCCGCTTTGCCTACAAGGCGATCGAGCAGGGCGTGCGCCTGACGCAGGCGGGACGGACCTCCGCCATCGTCACGGCACCGCTCAACAAGGAGGCGCTCAACAAGGCCGGCTATCATTTCCCCGGACATACCGAGATGCTTGCGCATCTCACCGGCGTGCGCGGCTCGGTGATGCTGCTTGCTCATGGCAACATGCGCGTCAGCCATGTCTCGACCCATGTCGCGCTGGAGGATGTGCCGAAACGCCTGACGCCGGAGCGCCTGCGCATGGTGATCGACCTCACCAACGACGCGTTGCGGCGGCTCGGCATTGCCAGGCCGAAGATCGCGATTGCCGCGCTCAATCCGCATGCCGGTGAGGGCGGCCTGTTTGGCCGGCAGGATATCGATGTGTCGGCACCGACGATCGCCAAGGCGGTCGCCGACGGTCTCGACGTCGTCGGCCCGGTGCCCGGCGACACCATCTTCGTCAAGCTGCGCGCGGGCCAGTACGATGCCGCGGTCGCGATGTACCACGATCAGGGACACATCCCCGTCAAGCTGCTCGGCTTCCAGGTCGATCCCGCCACCGGTCGCTGGCAGGAGCTCTCCGGCGTGAACATCACGCTGGGTTTGCCGATCATCCGTACCTCCGTCGATCACGGCACCGCTTTCGACATCGCCGGCAAGGGCATCGCCAACGAGCACAGCCTGATCGAGGCCATCGACTATGCCGAACGTCTGGCCGCTGGCGCCTCCGCATCCAAGTCATGAGACCGAGCCCACGATGACCAATGCCTTCGCGCCCATCGAGATCCTTCGTCCGACCGTCCTCGAATTCGGCTGCGGCACGATTGCCGCTGCGGCACGCTTCGCCGAACGGATCGGCGCAAGACGGCCATTGGTGATTTCCGACGCTTTCAACGCCCGCCGTGTCGACACGCTGGCGCTGCCGGGCACGGTGAAAGTGTTCGGCGACGTGAAGCCGGAGCCGGACCTGCCCAACCTCCAAAAGGCAGTGGCGATGGCGAAGGATCTCAAGCCCGATCTCGTCGTCGGCTTCGGCGGCGGCAGCGCGATGGATCTGGCCAAGCTGGTCGCGGTGATGTGCACGAGCGATGTGGCCTTCGCGGACATCGTCGGGCCGGAGAAGGTGGCCGGTCGCAGCGTAGCGCTGATGCAGATCCCGACCACGTCGGGGACCGGCAGTGAGGCGGGCACCCGCGCGCTCGTCACTGATCCGGTCAGCCAGAACAAGCAGGCGGTGCAGAGCCGCTTCATGCTGGCCGACATCGCGATCGTCGATCCCGATCTGACGATGACAGTGCCGAAAGAAGTCACGGCGGCGACCGGCGTCGACGCGCTGGCGCATTGTGTCGAGGCCTATACCAGCCGCAAGGCGCATCCGACGATCGACCTCTACGCGCTCGAAGGTGCGCGGCTGGTCGGGCAGTATCTCGAGCGGGCAGTGGCCGATGGCGGCGATCGTGAGGCGCGTGCGGGCCTGGCACTGGCCTCGCTCTATGGCGGCTATTGCCTCGGACCGGTGAATACCACTGCCGGTCACGCGGTCGCCTATCCGCTCGGCACGCGCCATCATATCGCCCATGGCCTAGCCTGCGCCGTGATCTTTCCGCACACGCTGGCCTTCAACATGCCGGCGGTGGAGGCGAAGACCGTCGCAGTGCTCCGGGCGCTCGGGTTACCGGAGCGGGGCGATGCAAAGCTGGCGTTCGAGGCAACCTACAGGTTCTGCGCCGATCTCGGCATCGAGATGCGGTTGTCGGCGCTCGGCGTGCCCCGCGCCGATCTCGCGGTGATGGCGGATGAGGCCCACGCCATTCGCCGCCTGCTCGACAACAATCCGCGCGACCTCGGCCGGCATGCGATCCTGAACATGTACGAGGTCGCGTTCTAGCCTTCTTCGCCGCTCGCTCGCGCGCGGCTACCAATCAACAACATTGAAAACAGAGGAAACTTCGATGAGATCGACGTGGCTTGTTCTTGCCTCACTCGTGCTGCTGGCGGCCTCGCCGGCAAAGGCCCAGGATGGTTATCCCTCTAAGCAGGTGACGGTGATCGTTCCCTTCGCTGCCGGTGGCACCGCCGACATCCTCGCCCGCATGGTCTCGAACCATTTGCAGGCGAAGCTCGGCAAGCCTTTCGTGGTCGAGAATGTCGGCGGCGCCGGCTCCATCCTCGGCGTGACGCGGCTGGCGAAGTCGGCGCCCGATGGCATTACGCTCGGCGTTGCCAGCACGTCCGCGCTCGCGATCAATCCGTCGCTCTATGGGCCGAAGCTCAGCTACCAGCCGGACAAGGATCTGCTGCCGGTCGCCCAGATCAGCATCGTGCCCAACGTCCTCGTCGTGAACCCCAACAAGATCAAGGCGCGCACGGTGCCGGAGCTGATCGCCTATCTCAAGGCAAACCCGGACAAGATCTCGTTCGGCTCGGCCGGGGTTGGCACGTCGCAGCATCTTGCCGCCGAACTGTTCCAGCAGATGACCGGCACCAAGATGGTGCACGTGCCTTACAAGGGCTCGAGCCAGATGCTGACCGACCTGCTCAGCGGCCAGATCGACCTCGCTTTCGACAACGTGCCGCTGCTGCTGCCGCAAGTGAAGACCGGGCAGCTCGCGATGCTCGCGACCGCAACTCCGAAACGCGCCAACTTCGATCCGGCAGTTCCAGCCGTTGCCGAATTTCTGCCGGGCTTCGAAGCCGTCGCCTGGCACGGCTTCTTCGTGCCGTCGGGAACGCCGAAGCCGATCGTCGAGAAGCTCTCGGCCGAGATCCGTGCCTTCATGCAGCAGCCGGAGACGGTGCAGAAGATGGCCGAGCTCGGTGCCACCGCGGTCGCGCTGGATTCCGAGCCGTTCGCGGCCTACATCGCAACGGAGACGGCGCGATGGAAGAAAGTGATCGAGGCCGCGAACATCAAGCTGGATTAGATCCCGAGTCCCTGCGCCAACTCGCCAGCGGGGCGTCTGAAGGGTCGGGTCTCCTGCAGCTGTTGAGGAGACACGACCCATTCACCGGAGCGCTTGCCAGCCCAGGGCCGAGCAGGTAGAACGCTGCCACGCCTGAGCCGTGATTTGCGCCAAACGCGCTTTCGGCGACAGTCGGGCAAATCAGCAAGTTATTGAATTTGTTCGACTATTCCTTGGGGAATGGTGTAACGGTAGCACAACAGACTCTGACTCTGTTTGTCTTGGTTCGAATCCAGGTTCCCCAGCCACTTAGCCGTTTCAATAGACAAATCAAATAGTTAGGCGGAAACGCTGCGCGCAAAGTCGGTGCCATTCGTAACCGCTTGTCGGCACCAGCAGGGGTAGCCAGCGACTCAATTTTGCCACAATCTTTGCGCAAGATAATTGCGCGTTCGGAGGCTGCTCCGAAACAAAAGCACACAGAGAACCGTTCCACCGCTCGCCTAACCCAGCGGGCCAACCTCTGTTTGTGCTCTTTTGTCGATCGCGTCCCGTTTCAAATCCCTTCTCGGTATCGAGGCCAAAGCCGCGCCCAGCCTCGCTGACGGCAGCGGCTTCTATTTCGATTTGTTCGGCGCGACGCCGACCTTGGCCGGCGTGACCGTCACGCCCTACAGCGCCATGACGTGCGCGCCGGTCGCGTGCGCAGTGCGTTCGATCTCTGAGCCGGCAGGCTCGCTTCCCCTTCACATTTACAAGCGGCTCGCGGACGGCGGCAAAGAGAAGGCCACCGGCCATCCCCTCTACACGCTCCTCCACGACGCCCCGAACAGCTTCGCTCCAGCCGCGCTGTTTCGCACCCAGCTTATGGCCGACGCGCTTTTGCAGCCGCACGGCGCGTTCGCGCAAATCATTCGCGTTGATGGCGGCAAGGCCGCAGAACTGATCCGGCTTGATCCCAGGAGCACACCGGTTGCCGTCGATGACAGCGAGATTGAACCGACCTACAAGGTGAATGGTCGCGAGATCGCTGCCGCCGACCTGATCCATATCCCGTCCCCGGCTTACGATCAGCGCAAGGGCCTGGTCGGCGAAGGTCGCGAGGCCATTGCACTGGCGCTTGTGCTTGAGCGTCATGCATCGCGCCTGTTCGGCAACATGGCGCGCCCCAGCGGCGTGCTGTCCCTCAAGGGCAACGTGACCGAAGCGACGCTCAAGGCGGCCAAAGCTGCCTGGCAAGCTTCTCAAGGCGGCGACAACGGCGGTGGCACTGCCGTGATTCCTTCTGACGCTTCGTGGGAGCCGCGTGCTTTCAATAGCGTCGATAGTCAATTCATCGAAATGCGGACGTATGCCGTGGCGGAAATCGCGAGATTATTTCGCGTCCCGTTGCACATGTTGATGCAGGTCGATCGTGCTCAGCCGCGCTCGATTGAATCGATCGGCCAAGAATTTTTGTCGCAAGCCTTGTTGCCCCGCCTCAAGGCTTTCGAGCAAGAGCTTGAATTGAAGCTGCTCACGCCGGAAGAGCGCGACCAGTATTGCATCGAATTCAACTTGGATGGATTTGCGCGCGCCGATCTCCTCACGCGAGCGCAAGCAATGAGCACCGCTGTATCGTCGCGCGTGCTCAACCCGAACGAAGCCCGACAGATGGGCTTTGGTCTCCCGGCCTATGAGGGCGGCGACGTGTTCGAAAACTTCAACACCTCATCCGCTCATGCCGGCGGCAAGCTCAACAGCAACACTAACGATCAAGAGGCGGCCTGATGCTTCGCACCATCCACCTGCACGGCAGGCTCGGCAAGGAATTCGGCGCTTCCTATCAGTTTGACGTAGCGACGGCCGCTGAAGCGCTGCGCGCGCTCAACTGCGCCTTCCCCGGTCGCTTCGTGAAAGCAATTGAGCGCGGGTCTTACCGGATCGTCCGGGGCGACAAGCGCAACGGGATGCAGCTCGACATCGACCTGATCAATCAGTTCAACCTCGGCCACGCTGACTTGCACATGATCCCGGTCGTAAAGGGTGCCAAGAACGAAGCGGCCAAGGGCACCACCAAGATTGTTCTCGGTGCCGCTCTTGTCGGCGGCGCGATCTTCCTATCCGGCGGCATGCTTGCCACGCCTATCGGTGCGCTGAGCGGAATTCCGCTGGTCGGCGGCATGAGCTACGGCACGGTAGCCGCGCTGGGCCTGGGCCTCGCCTTGGCTGGCGCGTCAACGCTGCTCACCAAACCGGCCGGCGAGCAAACCCAAGCTTCCAACGGTCTCAGCGTCAACGGCGGCAACATCGGCAACTCAGGCAGGCAAGGCGACGCTATTCCGCTGATCTACGGCGAGTGCTTTGTCGGATCTACGCCGGTTCAAGCGTGGTCCGACGTTGAAGACATCAGCGTCTATGCCGACAGCGCCGGCTCAATCGAGACCGCTTTTGGGGAGGCCGGCTGATGGCTGATCTCATCACGTTCTTTGGCGACGGCGAGCACACGTTCAAGCTCACGCCGGCACTCATTCGCGAGCTTGAGACCAAGTGCGGTCCCATCGGCGGCATCGCCACTCGGCTGTTCGCGCGCAACTTCGCTCAGGCCGACCTTACCGAAACTATACGGCTCGCGCTCATCGGCGGCGACACATCCCCCAAGCGCGCCCATGAACTGATCGTGGCGTATGTCGACGGCCGGCCGCTCGCCGAAACCTACGACCTCGCCACGAAAATCCTGGAGCGAACGCTTTTCGGCAAACCTCATGAGACAAGCAATGGATAAGCTCGAAATCAAAGCTTCGCTCAGTGTCACCGATGCGGGAGAGATCACTGGCACCGCATGGCCGTTTGGCGAACCAGACACGGCCGGCGATCTGATCGTCAAAGGCGCATTCAATTTCGTCTCGAATGAGCTTCCGATTTTATTCCAGCACAATCCGGCTGACCTCATCGGGACCTGGACTGATGCAGCGGAGACAGCGGACGGCTTGGTCGTAAAGGGCAAGCTCCACATGGACCAGCCGCGAGCCCGAACGGTGCTCGGCATGGTCAAAAGTGGCCTGGTCTCCGGCTTGTCGATTGGCTTCAAGACGAAGGCCTCGACCCAGCAGGGCCGAAACCGCGTCATCGCCGCGCTCGATCTCTACGAGATCAGCGTCGTCCGCAATCCCAGCCATCCGCGCGCGCGTATCACTGCCGCGAAGAACTATGACGCCGCACTCGCGGCGGCCGATCTCATCAAGCGTTTCACGGCAACGCTGAAATCCTAGGAGCTATGGACCACCCAATGAAGACTTCGAACGCACTCGAATTTAAAGACACCGGCGAGGCCGACGATCCGATCGCGTCTGTGGCGAAAGAGCTGGCAGAGCTGAAGGCGGCCCTCGAAACGAAGGCTGCCAACGACAACACCAAGCTCACCGAGCGGTTGGACCGTATCGAGGCCAAGATCAATCGCCCGGCCAATCGTGCGGCGAACGACAATGAGTCGAAGATCGAAACCAAGGCGTTCGAGTCTTTCCTTCGCGGCGGCGCCGACAAGATGGATGATCTCGAAAAGAAGTCGCTGGTCGTCAGCAACAACACTGCGATCGCACCGCCGGAATTCGGCAACGAAATCCTGAAACTGCTGCGCCAGTTCTCGCCCATCCGTCAGTATGCGAACGTCCGCACCATTGGCGCTGGTCAGGTCAAGTATCCCCGGCGCACCGGCAGCCCGGCCGCTGTGATTGTCGGCGAAACCGACGACCGCACCGGAAGCGAGCCGTCGTATGAGCAGATCGGCATCACTCCGTTTGAGTATGCGACCTTTACGGACATTTCCAACTGGCTGCTCGAAGACAACGCCTATGGCATCGAGGGCGAACTTCACTCGGAGTTCGGTGAGGCTTTCGGCATTGGCGAGGGCACCCACTTCGTCAAGGGCAACGGCACCACTCAGCCGATGGGCCTGCTGACTGCCGCCGGCATCACCACCGTCGTCACCGGCAACGCCACCAACTTCCCGACCTCAACGCCGGCTGACGTGCTGATCAACATGTTCCACAAGCTCCCGGGCGTTCATGCTCAGAATGGCGTGTGGCTCATGAACCGCAACACGCTCGGTGCTATCCGCCTTTGGAAGGACGGCATGGGCCGCTATCTCGTCCTCGACCCCATTTCGGAAGGCGCGCCCACGACCTTGCTGGGCCGCCCGATCGTCGAAGCAGTCGATATGCCCGACATTGCGGCCAATGCCTTCCCGGTCATGTTCGGCGACCTCAAGGGTTACCGCATCGTGGACCGCGTCGGCATTTCGATCCTTCGCGACCCCTACACGCTGGCGACCAAGGGCCAAGTCCGCTTCCACGCGCGCAAGCGCGTCGGCGCCGACGTGACCCATCCCGATCGCTTTGTGAAGCTCAAGGTCTCGGCGACCTAAGGAAAGCAACTATGCGGCTCGCAGCGAATACCTTCAGCCTCCAGCTTGGAGACAGGTCCTTTGACCTGAAGCCGTCGCTGCGAGCCGCATTCATCCTCTACGAACGCTATGACGGCTTCCATAACCTTTCGCGCCATCTCGCCGAAGGAAGCCTGACCGCCGCCCTAGACATCATCAGCGCGACCATCGTCGACGCGAAGGCCTGGGGCAAATATGCCCTGCCGGCCAATGGTGCTGTCGTGCGCGACCTCTTGGCCGCAACCGGTGACCTGATCGAATTCGTCATGCTGCTCGCTGGGGCCGACGACAAGGCCAGCGACAAGCCGCAGACGGGCAAGCCGCTTCCATTCGATGAATACTTCACCCAGCTTTTCCAGATCGGCACCGGCTGGCTTGGCTGGACGCCCGATGACACCTGGGAAGCAACGGTTTCCGAGATCATCAACGCTCAAAAGGGCCGCATGGACATGCTCAAGGCCCTGTTCGGCAGCAAGGAACAAACTGCGGAAGCTTCTGAGCTTGGCAACGTCAAGGCCGATCTCAACGCGATCGGCGATCTCACCAACCATTCGAGGCCGCGCTGATGGCCTGGAAACCGCGCCGCGTGTGTCGCTGCGGCAAGATCATATCGGCAACCGACCTCTGTGAATGCCAGATCAGGCAAAAGGCAGAGGCCGACCAGCGTAGGCCCAGCGCCAACGATCGCGGCTATGACAGCAAGTGGAAGCAGGCGCGCCGTAGCTTCCTCGATAAGCACTCGCATTGCGTCATGTGCGGCAAGCCCGCCGTCGTGGTCGATCACAAGACACCGCATCGCGGCGACAAGGCCAAGTTCTGGGACAAAGGCAATTGGCAACCTCTTTGCGCCCATCACCACAACAGCAGCAAGCAGTCTCAGGAGCGCCAGCAATGAGCGACAAGGCCCTTTGGCGCGCCGTGATCCAGCAAGCGATCACGGATGCAACCCTACCTCTCTCGACCAAGCGTCGTTCCATTCGCCTCGACCAGATGCGCACCCGCGAATGGCTGACTGAGCCGAACAGCGACTTTGAGGACGTTTGCAGCCTCGCAGAGCTGGACCCGATCAAGGTGCGCAAGCATGCGCTGCCCTTGATCGCAGAGGCCGAAAAGAACGATCAGCCCATGCCTGAGCGCATGCCGCAGCGCCGCGTCCGCTTCTCGGCGAGGCATACCCGGGGGGTGGGTGAAAACATCAACAAAAGCGCGAACGACCGGTGCCCCCGGGTCGTGCAGGACCGCGTCTAATTGGAGTTTTTCTGACCATGCCCGGCATCACCCTCGACCGAGCCAAAGCCCACTTGAACGTCACCCTGGACGCCGACGACGCCTTGCTTACCGACAAGTTGGCGGCGGCAAAGGCCTGGGTTGGCGCCTATACGGCCTCCGATCCGGACGCGGACACGGCCCCAGCGCCGATCCGCGAGGCTACGCTACAGCTGGTTGGGCATCTCTACGCCAATCGCGAGGCGACCCTGGTTGGCGTCACCGCTCAGGAATTGCCCTTCGGCTTCCTCGATTTGCTGGCCCCTTATCGCGCGTTCTGCTTCTGAAATGACGACTTCTGACCCTTCTTTGGCACTCCAAAAGGCCATCCGAGCACGCCTGATTGCGAGCCCAGAGCTGATGGCCCTGGTCCAGGCTGACCATGTGATGGACGCCAATGGCCGACCGGAGATCATGCCGGCTGTCTACATCGGCGAAGGGCAATCGATCCTGCGGCGTTGGGGCGCGACTTCTTTCGCGACTTTGCACGTCTGGTTCCAAGAGCCGGGCTTGGTCCAGTGCAAGGAAGCCGTGTCGGCCATTGTCGGGGCGCTTCGGATCGATGCCCAGGCTGATGGCGTGCTGCCGATCGAAGGCTTCACCGTCCACGACATGCAGGCCACCCAGACCCGCTACCTTCGGGACAGCTTCGGTTCATTCAGCCATGGCGTTGTGACGGTCGCGGCGATCGTCCAAGCGAGGGCGGCATGAGGGCCGGCAGCCTTGACCGCGTCATTGAAATCCAGCGCCGCACCACCGGCCTGGACCACTACGGCACGCCCGTAGAGGCCTGGACCACGTTCGCCACCATGCGGGCGCAACTCCTCAAGAACGCCACCGACGACCGGGAGGGCGCGCGCGGGCACACCACGGACGCGGTGTTGACCCTCCGCATGTATTACTTCGCCAGCCTGAGCCTCAATGATCGGCTGCTCTACGAGGAAAAGCATTTCGAGATCACTGGCATCACCGAGATCGGCCGGCGTGTCGGCATGGACGTGACCTGTCAGCGGGTCGGCGCATGATCCCGTCAGTGAGGAAGGGCCAAATGCTTCTCCTGTTCTCGGCGGAGGATTTGATATTTTTGGGCCTCACTTTTTCCGAGCGCGATCAGTCTTTCGCGGTAAGCCTCGAATTCAGTAAGCGCCTCTTTAAATCGCTCCTGCGCGTCTTCCATTTCATCATGCAACGTTGTGAGTGCCGCTTCTGCATCCGTCCTGTCCTGATGCATGGCCGGGGTTCTCGTAAGGTGATTGCGCGAGGCGTTGAAAGCCCATTCTTTCTGGATTACGCGGGACGCGCTAGCACGCAGCTTGAACAATTCGATTGCCAGTTCGCGCTTTGTTGCGTCGGGCGTGGTGGGAAGTGCATCGACGACCTGGAGGATGAAATCGCCGGGCTTATCTTTGTCAAAGCCGCGCTCACCCAGCTCCGTGAGGACTTTCGTCCCGCTCGCTTCCTTTTCAAGCGCGTTAGAAATGCGGGCGAGCAAGTGTGCGGCCGCACGCAGACCAGGAAGCTCCTTTTCCAACCTGTCCTGCTCTTTTCCTCTGGCGGTCAGCCGGAGTTGCCGGGTCACGTTCATGGTGGCCACGAGAAGCCCCAGACCGGTGATGGTGCCCCCGATGGCGCCTCCTATCAAGGTTTGCCACCGCGAAATGCCTTCAAGGCTGATCGGCGCCAAGGTCAAGGCTCCCGCCAACAGCGCGATGAACAGCAGGAGAGAAACGGCAAAAAGATCGTAGCGTTGATTCATGCGGCAACGTTGCCGGCTGTCCCGCCGTTTGTCGAGAGGGTTGCGGCATGAAAGGCCGAAAACCACAGCTTGTCGGCGACGCTAGCGCGCTAAACGCCTCGACCAAGCCGCCGGCTTGGTTGAGCAAGCACGCCAAAGCCGAATGGCGCCGCGTTGCACCAATCCTCATTGATCGCCGCATCTTGACAGATACCGATCTCACGAGCTTGGAGCACTATTGCACGGCGACCGGCCAAGTCAGAGAGATGCAGAAGATCATCGCTTGCGAAGGGAGCGTGGTCATGACCGAGCGCGGCTTACGCGCGCATCCCGCCGTCCGCATTCAGGCGGACGCCATGAACCGCGCTCGCCTTATTGGAAATGAGCTAGGCCTCAGCCCCACAAGCCGCAACCGCCCCGCTATTCGAACCGACCAGGAAGACGATGACAGTGCATCCGACCTGGGTGTTTGATCAGACACCCATCCCGGACCCGCACGGGCGCGGCGAACGCGCTGTGAAATTCTTCCGGGCTTTGAAGCATCCTAAGTCGACCGCGCCCCGGCGTGCGTTTGAGCTTGCGCCGTTCTGGGAGCGCATTCTGCGACGCATCTATGGGCCTTCCGACGCCAACGGCGATCGGGAGGTGCGGACGGTGTTTATTCAAATCCCCCGAGGGGCCCGTAAAGCGACGTTTGGCGCTGCGCTCAGCCTTTTGCACTCTTGCGGCCATGAGAAGGTGCCCGGCGGCGCCTGCATTCTTGCCGCGAGCGCTGAGGATCAGGCTGAGCTTGCCTTTGACGAAGCGCGGGCCTTCGTGAAGGCAACGGCGCCGCTCGCCAAGGCCACCTATATTGTCGAATCCGAATTGGAGCTTGAGCATGTGGCTTCTAGCTCGACCTTGAAGGCCATTCCGGCCGAAGGCGACGTGCAGCAAGGTAAGACGCCGTATTTCGTCCTCATCGACGAACTGCACGTGTGGAAGAACCGCCGCCTCTGGCGCGCGCTGAAGAGCGGCCTGCTCAAGGTGCCTAACACCCTGCTAGTGATCATCACTACGGCAGGGCGTGGCCAAGACAACTTGGGCTTTGAGGAATACGCCTATGCCAAGAAAGTTGCGACGGGCGAGATCGTCAACCCTGCCTATCTGCCGATCATCTTTGAGCCGCCCGCGAAGTTCGACTGGCGCGACGAAAAGGTCTGGCACACCGTCAACCCAGGCCTGAAATACGGCTTCCCGGATATCAAGGGCATGCGGCAAGCCGCATCGGAGGCCGCCGACAAGCCGGCCGATCGCGAGGATTTCTGTTGCTACAATCTGAACCAATGGATCGACGCCAGCTCGAGTCCCTTCGTTTCAATGGAGGTTTACGACGAAGGCAAGGCGCCGGTCGACCTGGACGCGCTCGCTTCGCGCCCGTGCTGGCTTGCGGTCGATCTCTCATCGAACACCGACCTGTCAGTCGTCACGGCAGCATGGCCCGACGATGAAGGCGGCTATGATGTGCATCCATGGTTCTTCGTTCCGCGCGCCAACCTTCGCGAGCGGGAGAATAAGACGAATGCGCCTTATATCCAATGGGAACGCGACGGACTGATCACCGCGACGGAAGGGAACGTGATCGACTTCGATAAGGTGCAAGCCACTATCGAAGAGCTTTGCGGTCGGTTTAACGTGCAGGAGATCGCTTTCGACCCTTACATGGCACGCATGATGCAGGCCCGATTGCTCGAAAAGGGATTGCCGGTCGTCGATTTCAGGCAGGTCCCCAGCCTCATGATGCCCGCGCTATCGGAACTAGAGCGCTCGATTATCGCGAGGCGCTTCCGGCATGGCGGGCATCCGGTGTTGCGGTTCTGCTTCGCCAACGCGGAGGTTGAGCGGAACAGACAACAACATGCGGTGCGGTTCCACAAATCCAAGCGCTGGCTGAGTATCGACGGTGCGGTCGCGACAGCTATGGCCGTTAGCCGCGCCTCGACGGGCGAAAGCAACAGATCGCTCTACGATCTCCCTAACGCTGTTGACCTACTTTCGTGGTGATGCATGGCCGATAACGACGACTTCGAAGATCTGCCGGACAAGATCACCAAAAAGCTATCGGCAGTCATTCGCGAGCAGGCCGAACGCTTGTCGCAGGCCCAGCGCGACGCGTTGCAGGGCCTTGAACAATCGCCCGATGAAACAGGGCACCTTGAAGAGTCTTGCCGCGTCGAACCCGGCGAGAATGAATTGGAGTGGGTAGTTCTCGCGGGCGGACCGCTTACCACGAAGGAGGTCCGCGAGGGCAGCGGAGAACCATTCGATTACGCCAATGCAATGGAATGGGGCACAAGCCATCAGCCGGCGCGACCGTTCTTTTACCCCACCTACAACGCCATGCGTGACGAGATGCAGCGGGCAATTGAAGATGCCATAAACGAGGTTCTAAATGACTGAGACTTACCGCGAGATCACCTGGGCTGGCGGCACCCATAAATTCGACCTGGGGCACCCTTGGGTTCGCCGCGTCATGAGCTACCGAGGCCCAGCGCCGGCCGCTGCGTTGGCGCGGTTTGAGGCGGGCAACTACACCCCGGAGGATGTAGAGCGACTGATCGAATTGGGACTGATCGGCGGTGGCGTGGCGGAGCGCGAGGTTGAGGCGCTGCTGGACCAGTATGTGCGACATAAGCCGTTAGCGCCCAACGTTATCATTGCCAGCACTGTCCTGGCCGCGCTCTTTGTTGGAGCTGCCTGATGCGCATTCCCGTCTCGCTCAACCTAGACCAGTTGAAGGAACAGCTGCGGCAAACGACGTCGCTCACCGGGAGCGCCAGTCGCCAGATCGCGAAGCAGTTCCTCGACATGAACAAAGACCTCGCCAAGGACGCGATCTTTGCGACGATGGGGCGCGGCGCTATCGATCTAGCCGGCAAGGTCGCACTGGCGGTTGGCGCCTACAAGCTCATGACGGCCGCGATCAGCGGCGCCCGTGAGCAAATGCAACAGATGGTCGACATCGCCGACAAGGCTCAAAACCTTGGCGTCTCGCCGGCATTCTTGCAGGCCTTCACCGCGGAAGCGCGCAGGCTCAAAGTTGAGGCGGGCGAGCTCGAATCCGCCTTAGATCACGCGTTTCAGGCAACCAAGGACCGCTCGCCGATCGACATTGGCGAGTGGAGCGTTGGCGAGGAAAAGATCACTGCCGTAGAGCACGCGCTTCGGGTCTACAACGGAACGTTGGCAAAGACCGCCGGCCAGACGTTGCAAGGCTTGGTCTTGTTCCGGGATGCTCAGACCCAAGAGGACAAGATCAAGGCTGTGCTCGCGGCCATGATCCAGCTCGACAAGATCGGCCAGCACGCGGCCAGTCTGGACCTGGGCGAGAAGATGTTCGGCTCGCAGCTCATTGACCGGGTGAGGCAGGGTAAGTCCAGCGCCGAAAGCATGTTGCAAACGATCAAAGATGCGAGCGCGAACGCGGACGGGATTTTCAGCAATGCCCTGGTGGAGCGCGCGAAGGAAGTCGACGACCAACTCAAGCTCGCCCATCAACGCCTCTCGACGGCCCTAAAGCCATCCTGGGATGATCTCGCCAGCGTTATGATGGACATCAAGGGCGCATGGGCAGACGTGATCGGCTATATTTCCAAGGCCGTGGAGTTGACTAACAAGCTCCCGCGCATTCCCGGCATGCCTGCCAGCTCGACCGACTTGGAGGCTAAGCGTGACGCGCTCGCCCAGGTCAACGCGCGCCTGAATGGGACAGGCGGCGGGCTGCTCGGCAGCGTCAACCTTCCACCGTTGTCGATCCCCGGCATCGGTCAGGTCTACGCTGGCACGACGGCGGACCTGGAGGCGCACCGCGATCGACTGCAAAAGGAGATCACTGCCCTGACGGCAAACGGGGAGCAGTATGGCCCGCCGGCGCCCAACCAGACGCGGGGCACCGGCCCGGCGCCGACCAAGATCAGCACCGGCAGCAACGTGGACAAGCTCGGCTCAGCCGCCGACAGCATCGAAAAGCGCATCGCCGCATTGCAGGCGGAGGCGGCCGGGCTCGATTTGACAACGGCCGCGCGGGAGCGCGGCAAGGTGGCTGCACAGCTTGAAACCGTCGCCATGCAGGCCAACGCCGCCGCTGGGAAGGGCGAGGGCGTGGTTACGGCTGAGCAGCGTCAGCGTATCGAGGAAGTCACCGAGGCCTATGGGAAAGCCACCGAGGCCATCGAAAAGGCGACCGTCGCACAGTCAATCCGGCGCGGCGGGCAGACGGCATTATTGGACCCCAGCGACGTCGCAATCGCGGAACAACTTAGGGGCCTCTATCCGAATGTTTCGGAGGCGTTGAACTCGGTAGAGGCGAGCGCAATGCGGACGAACGAAGCCATGCGGTCCATCGGCAGCACCATGAGCAGCAGCCTGACGACTGGTCTTGCGGACATCCTGGATGGGACCAAAAGCGTGTCGGCTGGCTTCGCTGACATGTCCCGGGCGATCGTCCGCGCCATGGAAGAGGCCATGATCAAAATGCTGATCGTGCAGCCACTCATGCGCTCCCTGGGCGGCATGTTCGGCGGGGCCGGCAGCATAATGGTTGGCGACTACTCCATGCCGACGTTCGCCGATGGTGGACCCGTGACGGGACCGGGCGGCCCCAGGGATGACCGAGTTTTGGCCCGCTTGTCGCCGGGCGAGTATGTAGTCAACGCCCACGCCACCGCCAAACACCGCGACCTCCTGGAGCGCATCAACCGCGCCCCCAGGTTTGCGGATGGCGGATTGGTTGGCGGCTCAGCCGGCGGCGGAGCGTCGTCGGCGCCCATGATCGCGCCATCGAATGTCATCGCGCCGCAGATCAGCGTCTCGGTGCAGGGGAGTCCGGGGCAATCCTCGCAGGACCATCAGCGCATGGGCGAGACCATCGCCCAGGCAGCCCAACATCAGATCAAGTCGCTGATCGCCCAGGAACTCCGCACCCAGCGGCGCCCAGGCGGCGTGCTGCGATAACAAACCCGGTGAAGGTCTACTCGCGGACGCTATATCCGGTCATTGGACGATCAACCTGAAATGCGAAAGCCACCGCCCGGCGAAGACGGTGGCTTTCTAAGGAGTGCCGAACGTTGCCATTGCTCAATAGAACGCCCGAACGAGATCAGTATAGCGCCGCGCGCCCGATCCCACAGGACAACCAGCCCACAAAGCGGTCGAAAAAAGTCCCCAAACGGGTTCGGCAATCCGCCTTCAAGGACAAGCAAACCCTCGCAAAGATAGCGTCTTTCCGCGTTCCGGCTCACGTGCTGGCCGAAGAGACTTCAGTTGCACACCCCACACCCTCTAATCTCTCTATCGACAGCTCTGTAACACCACTCTCCAACGACAATATACCCGTGTGGGCTCTTACCGGTGACGTGGTCAAAGCCGTGGCCGCGACAGCGGCCCTCCAGATCGCAGACAAGCCCGCCTATGCGTTTACGTTCAATCTGACTCAGAAGGCGCGGGAAAAGGCCCTGACTCATCCCAGGGGCTTCCTGGAGTCGCTGAAACGGTCCTTTGACAAGCAGCTGGCCCGGGCTGGCGTTCGGCTGCCTTACTGGTTCTGCATCGATCGGGATTGGGATGGCCGGCTGCACATTCACGGTGCTTTCAGCGCCGTCACCGAAAACGAGGTTCTGAAGGAAGTCATGCGCCGGGCCTGGGGTGCATCCCGGAAGGGAAGCCGGCAATACCAGATCAAAATAAAGCCGCTTCGCGACGACGGATGGGCAACCTACGCGACGCGGAATCTGCGTCGGGTGTCGACCAAAATTGGCACTGCGTTCACTATGACCCGACCGCTACAACAGGATGCGCAATGGACCTACAGCGAGGTGCGGAGGATCATGCGCTCCTAAATCAATTCCTCCAAAGTAGCTCCCGGTCGCAGCGAATATGCACCACTCCAGCGGCCGCGTTCTTTGTGCATTACGAACATGTCCTCCGAATCCGGTCTGTCTATCTTGCTCCTCCTCCACGTTGCGCTGTCGGAGGAGTATTGTTGCACTGTTGATCTTACCTGCGCGCCGAAATCACCCTCGATAAGGTGTCCGAGTTCACGCCACCGTTTTTCTACCAGGGGAATGAGTTTACTCCCATGGATGGGCCTCTCATTTCCGCCTAACTCTCGAAGTGCATCCTTGATGACATCAGCTAATCGCATTGCTCCTCCGCCGATATTCTGCTCTGCCGGCGTGGCTTTCGTCACGTCGTGACGCAGTTAGCGCGTTCATCTCACCGGCTTGTCTCGTGATTTAGGTTCTAGTGAACAGTGACTCCGGCTGGAGGCGTCTCCGGCCCGCTATTATCCGTTCGAGGGCTGAAAGACATGCCGGCCAGAAACCCAGGCAGAATCTTCGCACTCTCCCGCGTTTCCCCGCCGGCACGCAGGTAGGTCACCTCCTTTGGTATCTCCACGGCCACGAAGTGTCGGCTCTGGCTATAGGCGTAGAAGCTGAAGGTGGACTTCGCGTCAATGTTATCGATCACGACTGTTCTGTCGGAAGCGTCCACTACGTCGCCCGAAACAGTGGATGCGGGATTGTCTTTCGGGACTACGGCCGCGCGGAATTCTTGCTTGAACACCATAACGACGTTGAAGATTGGGAAGTCGGCGTAGTTGGTAATATCGCAGCGTGAAACCAGCGAGATCTCGCGCTCTTTGAACCATTCCCACTTCTCTCCCGGCTGACCGTGGCGCGTGCCTAATCCCCATGCTTCAGCGCCGACTTCTTGCTTGCTGATGATATCCATCGTGAATACCTGCCCGGAGGCTGGAACCGTCGAGGGCAGTTTCGCGAGATCGCACTTGAAGAGAAGGGCTGCGGGCCCCTGAACAGGTTGACTGGTTGACGTCGCCGGCTGCGACTTCGCCTTCCAAGCGTCCCATGCATCCTTCAAAATGTAACCCGCCATCGGAACGACGACCGCTCCGATAGCGGCCAAAAACCCGCCAAGAACGAAACGCGCAATGATCGGCCAGCCATCAAGCATGGAGCGCCTCTGGTTCAACTTATGTCGTCAGTCTTCTAGCACGGAAGAGTAGCACGCTCCGGTCGCTTCCACCGGTTTTCGCCAAATGTTGGTAAGTGCGAGCTGTTTGAAAATAAATATTGCGCGGCCAACTCATTGGGGTGATTCGCTTCTCGCAGTTAGTGGCGGCTTACATTTCGCTTTTAGCGAACTTACTGCCCTGGCTAGTTTCTCGCAAATCGCGCATCTGGATTCCCGTGCATCACCAACATGGGCTGACAGATGACCACCGACCTTGGGACGTTCATTCCCACCTCGACTTACAACGATCTCGTCACCGCGCTGATTGCGATCGATCACCGCAATCCCTTCAGTGAGGGCAGTCGCGCAGCCCACGAGTGGCGCGAGAACGAGATCAAGCTTGTGCTCGGCATGATCGGCGATATCTGGCCGCTGGAGATTCGCGGGGACCTGATCATTGACGCTCTGGAGCATGCCGACCGGCAATAGAACCTGATCCGCGTGGCATTTGCGCAGCATCGCTCTTTGTAACATTCTGCAACACTTCGTGATCGCAAAGCGCCGATTGTCCTACATCGCCCTGACTATAGGGCCGAATGGGTGAGCGGCTTTAGTCGCGCTGCTCGTCTTCTCCTCTGTCAGTGACTCAGCCGGCGGCGCATCCGCCGGCTGATCTGTCAGGGGAGCGATCAATCCAACTGCTGACAAGGAGAGAAGTGAATGCCCAGGAAGCCGAAGGAGACACCGGAGGATAGGTTGCATCGCGTTATGAGCTTTTGGCACAAGACGTCGGTGAAGGAGCTAGAGCGAATCCGGCGAGTGGAAGAATGGAGAGCTCTGTATGTGCGGGTGATGATGGCGACGTCACCGACTCTGGTCGAGAAGGCGTCCCTCCAGGAGCTCGAACGGATCGATGATTGGATAAAGGAACAGTTCGATCTCTTGGAGGAAGCTGCATGAGCGACGTCCTAGAGGGAACGGTCGGCCCGAAATCGGGCCTCATAGCCGATTGGTATTTTGATGGTCAGCTTGTCTACCTGGAGCATTCTCGATACCGAACCGCGCCGTGCAGACCTCTTCCGGGCAAGACGCCCGAAGGAACGGCGGAATGGATGCTCGCTGAGCTAGCGACGGCAATAAAGCTCGGCACGGCCAAGCCACGTTAGCATCGCGACCTATTGCCCAAATCGATCCCTCGCGCTTAGATTGCGCGAGGGAGCTTTTATGTCAGCAGTATCATATATTATTTGTGGGACGGCGATCGGCTCTTGTGAGCACGTTCCGAGCACCAAGGCCGAGTATGACAGTTGCGTCTCTGCGGTCGGGGGTATCGACGAGATCACAGCCGTCGAAGAAAATTACGAGAGCCTGATCGAGAACTACGTCGAATGGGAGAGCGCGATCAGCCAGCACACTCTTCAGCAGATGATCTCTTTCCGGGCCGACTACGACCAACTGCAAGCTGCACGGAAACTTATTGCTCGAAGGCTCGCCAACCTACTGACTTCCGCTCGTCTATATCTCGACACACTTCCTAAGGCCATAAAGAAGATTTTTGCGGCCGACGACGCCGCCGAAATGGAAGCCAAAGTCAAACAGGAAACAAATTTACAGTATGACGCATGTCTTGCTTACCGGGTGATGGAGGCGCTTCGCAACTACGCCCAGCATGCCGCCCTACCTATCCATGGTGTCACTACCCACGCGTTGTGGGATCGAGTGGACCAGCCGACTAGCATGACGTTCGCAGTGTTACCAACTGTCGATCGTGAGCGCCTCGCTCAAGATGGCCAATTCAAAAAATCTGTGTTGCTGGAGATATCTCAGCTTGGGCAGATCGAATTTAAGCCGATGGTTCGCGAATACATTGAGGGCGTCTCAGCGGTCCACGACAAGTTCCGAAAAATGACGGATTCAAAGAGAAGGGCCTGGGTCGCACAATTGGCGACAAGCGAGGCCCGCTTCACTAGTTGCGTTCCGAACCCTCAATATCCTGCGCCCCTTTCTATCTTGCCGATTGATGAAGATGGCACCCAGGCTGGCGAGCCCGTGTATATTTCGGGGCCCATGGTGGAATACCTCGAACACATGCAAAAGAAGTATTTCACGATGGTCAACTTTGCTAAGCGCCGCGTTGATTTTTAGAAGCCATATTTTATCGCCTCGATCATTGCCACGCGATCCCGCAGCGGTCCCTCTGGTAGCACGCCATAGCGTCCTGTCGTGCTCGCCTTGGTGTGCCCCAACAGCACACCATGCTGCTCATCGAGGTAGCCCGCCGCACGGAAGGCATCCGCGACATTGTGTCGGAAGCTATGGAAGTTGACGCGCCTATCCACTTTCACGCCGACGGCTTTGAAATAGCCATTGAAGAATTTCGAGGCCTCGCCGAAGTAGCCGCGCTTGTCGCGTGCGGCTTCTGGAAATAGTCGCTGCTCGCCACGCGCGGCCACGCTGACATGATAGTCGATGAAGCCCAGCTCGATCAGCCTGGAATGCACCGGCACCACGCGCATTGACCCGCCGGTCTTGGTCGATTTGGCCGACCCGTCCTCATCCTCATCGCCGACCTCGGTGATATGAAAGATCCACACTCCGTGAAGCTGCCGCACGTCGGCTGTCAGCAACTGGCACAGCTCGCCCAGGCGTGCGCCCGAATAGATCGCGATCAACGGAATCCAGTAGCGCCAATCTCTGATCGCCACATTGCCCGGCTTGTGCTCGGCACCGTCGCCAAGGCAGGTGCCGAACAGTGGTGAATTGAAGATCGTCTTGAGCTGATCGTCTGTGAACGGGAAGCGGTTCTTCCGTCGCTTGTCGATCGACAGATACATGCCGCTCATCACGTCATCGTCGATATACTCGTTCTGCAAGAGCCATCGCGCAAAGCTGCCGAGCGCTGCCAGATATTTGTTGATCGACTTCTGGCTGATCGTCGGCTTTTTGACGGTCTCGTTCGCCTCGATCACCTTGCGGAACGACATGCCCTCGAATGCCTTGCTGTCCGCCGCCTTGACCGGCCAGCGCGCCAGCTCCTGCTTCCAGTTGCGCACCGCTTTGCGCGTGATCACCGAGACGTGCGAGGCTTCGCCGACGAATTCAGCGAATAGCTTCACAATTTTGCGGTTCTGATCCCAGGTGTCCGGCCGCGCGTCGCCAATGCGCTCAGCTTTGAACTTGTCGTAAAGCTCCATCAGGGTTTCACCCGGCGCGGCAACCCGCTTGCCCTGCGTGAGATCGGCCGGCACGACGATCGGGTCAGACGGGACACCGGCCCAGTTGCCGGCGTCGCGTTCGGCGGCTCGCTCCAAGACCTCGATCTGCGCGCGCTGCAATCGCTGGCATAGATCGCGATAGGCCGGCGAGCCCTTGGCGACCAGAAGCCGCTCGCTCTGGATCACCTCATCAGCCTTCCATTCGATCAGCGCCGTCTCGCCCGTGGCGAGGTGCTTCCGCAACTCGACAAGCTGGATAGCCCGCCGTTCGCGGTCGAGCTTCGCCGCATCCCTCATGACAATCAGATCAATGGTCGCGTTGAGCTGCACCAACGGATCACCGGACCATGGGACGCGGCCCGCCTCGATATCGGTTGCGAGCTTGCCCTTTGCTTCCTGGATCACCGCGTCGGTCGGCATCGCCGCGCGCGCCCGGCCGTCTTGGTCGAGCCCGGTTTGGTAGTGGGACCACACGGCAGTCTGAAGATCGGCCGGGGAGGGCTCTCGGCGCTGCTCCAGGTCAGCGAAGCGAGCGCGGAATGAAGCGATCACCGGCGCGGCTCTATCACGTGCCTGCCTGGGGTCGCTGGTCTTGAGTGACTGCCAAATCTCTTTGCGCTTGAGCACCGGCTGGAGCTTCAGCGGCACGCCAACGCGGACGTAGTAGGACGTGCGACCCGGACGTTTTTGGATGTTCGTGGCGATCGACATTCGAGTCCTCGTAACCGTGGCTCGTAACCACTACTCGTAACCGCTCGACCTGAAAAGCCGTTTTGAATCATGCCTTTGTTGAAATTGTTGAATTTTTGCTGGGGGTCCCCAGGGTCCAGGTTCCCCAGCCAGCTCCCCGACGATAGCCGTCCGAGCCTTCTGCGAGTCCGCGTGGAATGGTCGTCCTTATGCACGCTTGGCGTCCCGCAGCAGCGGGTGAGCGCAAAGAAGCCGCGGCCGGGGCGCGCGATTGGCCGTGCCGCCGGTCGCGACCGTTTGCCTCATCAGAAGATCGCATTTTCGTGTCGGATCGCCGCGTACTCCATCGTCCTTGAGGCACATAACCCAAGGAGATCCGTGATGCCCTATGTCGATGGTTTCGTGCTCGCCGTGCCCAAGGACAACATCGAAGCCTACAAGGCTATGGCGACGACAGCCTGCGCGATCTGGATGGAGCACGGCGCGCTCGACTATGTCGAATGCATAGGTGACGACGTTCCCTATGGCGAACTCACCTCGTTCCCACGCGCGGTGATCGCGAAGGAGGACGAGGTCGTCATCTTCGCCTGGATCGTTTATCGTGACCGGGAGAGCCGCGACGCCATCAACAAGAAGGTGATGGAGGACCCACGGCTGAAGATGGACGGCATGCCGTTCGACGGCAAGCGCATGATCTACGGCGGTTTCACGACGCTGCTCCGGGCGAACGACATCGTGACCTGATGATACCCCTTACTTGATCTTGTCGTAGGCCGCCGCGAAATCGTTCAGCGGCATCGGGATCGCGATCGTCTCCTTGGCCATGTTCTGGAAGGAGACCCTGAGCTGCTTGCCTGACCGCAAGGCGGTGAGCAGGTCGGGCGCGACCGGCGTCGAGGCGTAGCAGCCTCGGTTCTCGCAGGTCTGGATCTGGAGATCGAACGTCTTGCCCTCGTCGACCTGGAGCTTGGCGCCGACGGGAAGGTTGAGGCCGAGCGGCAATTGAAGCAGCGCAATCGGCGTGCGTGTATCGGGCGCGATGCGGATGTTGATCAGGATCACGGTCTGGCCTGTCTTGGTCAGCACCGCGTTCTGCTCCATCGCGCATTCGAGCGGCGCCTCGCGGCTCGGGCTGGTACAGCGCACGATCCAGCCGGGCTGTCCCGGTGTGCCGTCCGCCGGCGCTTGCGTCGGGGCAGCCGCGGGCTGCGCGGCCGGTGCAGCAGGAGCGGCGTTCTTCTTGGCGCCCTGCTGGGCAAACGCGACGCCGTTCGACAACAGGACGGCGGCGGCGAGGGCGGCAAGTCTGGATTGCATGAGCATGGCGAAACCGCGTTGGCGTGAACCGAAAGTCCCGCTGTAGCGTCGCGGGAGGCGCGGCGCAAGCTTACTCGGCGGCTTCCTTGACCGTGCCGTGCGCGGGCGTCTCGTCGCCTTCGCCGTCACCCGAGCGGCCCCAGGTCGAGAACCAGTTGTTGAGCTTGTCGAGATAGAGATAGACGACCGGCGTCGTGAACAGCGTCAGCGCCTGGCTGACGATCAGGCCGCCGACCATGGCGTAGCCGAGCGGCTGGCGGATCTCCGCGCCGGTGCCGTGACCGAGCATCAGCGGCACGCCCCCCAGCAGCGCGGCCATCGTCGTCATCATGATCGGCCGGAAGCGCAGCAGCGCCGCCTGGCGGATCGATTCTTCCGGCGTCTTGTGCTCGTCGCGCTCGGCCGCGATCGCGAAGTCGACCATCATGATGCCGTTCTTCTTCACGATGCCGATCAGCAGAATGATTCCGATCAATGCAATGAGGCTGAAGTCGAAGCCCGCCGCCATCAGGATCGCGAGCGCGCCGACGCCGGCCGAGGGCAGGGTCGACAGGATCGTGAGCGGATGGATGTAGCTCTCGTAGAGAATGCCGAGGATCAGATAGACCACGACGAGAGCCGCCAGGATCAACAGCGGCACGGTGCCGAGCGATTGCTGGAACGCCTGCGCGGTGCCCTGGAAGCTGGAATTGAGCGTCGGCGGCGTGCCGAGCTCGGCCATCGCCCGCTGCACGGCCTCAGTTGCCTGCCCGAGCGCGACGCCTTGAGCCAGGTTGAAGCTGATCGTGATCGACGGGAACTGGCCCTGATGGCTGATCGACAGCGGACGGACCGGATCGGTGCTCCAGGTTGCGAAGGTCGACAGCGGCACCTGCTCGCCGGTCAAGGGTGATTTCAGATAGAGCTTGTTCAAGGTTTCGAGATCGCCCTGCAATTCAGGCAGGACTTCCAAGATGACCTTGTAGGTGTTGAGCTGCGTGAAATACTGCGTCACCTGCCGCTGTCCGAAGGAGTCGTACAGCGTGTCATCGATTAACTGCGGCTGGATGCCGTAGCGCGAGGCAGTGTCGCGGTTGATCTTGAGCTGGACGGTGGTGCCCTGCGTCTGCTGGTCGGTCGCTACGTCACGCAGCTGCGGCAGCGTTTGCATCTTGGCGAGGATCTTCGGCGCCCATTCGTTGAGCTCGTCGAGATTGGCGTCCTGCAGCGTGAACTCGAACTGGGTGCGGGTCGGGCGGCCGCCGAGCCGGACGTCCTGGGCCGCCTGCATGTAGAGGCGGGCGCCCTCGACCTTGTCGAATTGCGGGCGCAGCCGTGCGATGATCTGCTGCGCCGAGGCGTCGCGCTGTTCGCGGGGCTTCAGCGTGATGTACAGATTGCCGTTGTTGCCGGCGCGGCCGCTGCCGCCGATCGACATGGCAACACTGGCGACGTCGGGATCGGCCAGGATGATTTTGCCAAGCTGCTCCTGGCGTCTGACCATCTCCTTGAACGAAATGTCCTGCGAGGCTTCGGAAGTCGCCGTGATCAGGCCGACGTCTTGCTGCGGGAAGAAGCCCTTTGGGATCAAAACGAACAGGTAGATCGACAATCCGAGCGTCGCGAAGAAGATTGCCAGCGTGGTGCGGCGCCAGGCGAGGGCGTGGTCCAGAACATACTCATAGCCGCGCAGCAAGCCGTCGAAGGCGCGCTCGCTCCATTGGTAGAGCTTGCCGTGGGTGACTTCGCCGTGAGCGCGCAGGAAGCGCGAAGCCATCATCGGCGTCAGCGTCAGCGACACGAACATCGAGACGAAGATGGTCATCGCCAACACCACGGCGAACTCGCGGAACAGGCGCCCGATGATACCGCCCATCAGCAAAAGGGGGATCAGCACCGCGACCAGCGAGATGCTGATCGAGACGATGGTGAAGCCGATTTCCTTGGAGCCCTTGAAGGCGGCCTCCATCGGCGAGTAGCCTTCTTCGATGTAGCGGGTGATGTTCTCGAGCATCACGATGGCGTCGTCGACGACGAAACCGACTGCGATGGTGAGTGCCATCAGCGACAAATTGTCGAGCGAATAGCCGACCGGCCACATCAAGGCGCACGCGCCCAATAGCGCCAATGGCACCGTCACGGTGGGAATGACGGTGGCCCAGAAGCTACGCAGGAAGATGAAGATGACCATGACCACGAGGGCGATGGTCAACAGCAGCGTGAACTGGACGTCTTCGACCGCGGCGCGGATCGTCGCGGTGCGGTCGCTGATCAGCTCGATTTTGATGGCGGGCGGAATGGCGGCCACCAGCCGGGGCAGGGTGGCCTTGATGCGGTCGACCGTCTCGATGACGTTTGCGCCGGGCTGCTTGAAGATGACAAGGAATACGCCGCGCTTGCCATTGGCCCAGGCCGCCTGCTTGGCGTCTTCGGCGGCTCTGACCGCCTGGCCAATGTCGCGGATTCGGAGCGGGCCGCCATTGCGATAGGCGATGATGACGTCGTTCCAGTCCTTGGCGTCGGTGAGCTGATCGTTGGCGTAAATCGTGTACGCGCGTTTGGGGCCGTCGATATTGCCCTTGGGGCTATCGACCGTGGTGATGGCGATCTGGCTGCGCACGTCCTCCATCGAGAGGCCTTTGGCGACGAGTTTCGCCGGGTCGATCTGAATGCGGATCGACGGTTTCTGCTGGCCGCCGATGAACACTTGCGCGACGCCGGAGAGCTGGCTGATCTGCTGGGCGAGCTGGGCGTCGACGGCGTCGCTGACGCTGGTCAAGGGCAGCGTGTCGGACGTTGCCGACAGCAGCAGGATCGGGGCGTCCGCCGGGTTGACCTTGCGATAGGTCGGCGGCGAGGGCAGGTTCTTCGGCAATTGGCCGCTGGCCGCGTTGATGGCGCCCTGGACGTCGTTGGCGGCGCCGTCGATGCTGCGATTGAGGTCGAACTGGATGGTGATCGACGCCGTGCCCAGATAGCTCGTCGAGGTCATCTGTGCGATGCCTGGAATCTGGGCGAATTGCCGCTCGAGCGGCTGTGCCACCGACGAGGCCATCGTCTCGGGGCTGCCGCCCGGCAAATTGGCGGTGATCTGGATGGTCGGGAAGTCCACCTGCGGCAGCGGCGCGACCGGCAGCAGAGGGTAGGCGACGAGGCCGACGAACAGAATGCCGGCCATCAGCAGCGAGGTGCCGATGGGATAACGGATGAAAGGTGCCGAAATCCCGCCGCCGATCATTCCTGTCGAACCTTTTTCTGGGCCGGATCCGAACTCGCCACCGCTGTCGAGACGACGCTTCCGGGCTGGACCTTGAATTGACCGCCGGTGATGACCTGCTGCCCGGGGGTCAGGCCTTCATCGACGACGGAACGTCCATCGATGGCATAACGGACCTTGATCTTGTGCAGCTCGGCCTTGTTGTCCTGATTGACGGTATAAGCGTAAAGACCATTCGTCGAATGCTGGACCGCATCATCGGGAACCACCGTGGCATCCTTCAGCGTCCGCACCAGAAGCCGCGTCGAAACGGACTGCCCCGGCCACAGCGCGTGGTCCTTGTTCTCGAACACCGCTTTGAGCCGGATCGTCCCGCTGGTGGTGTCGACCTGGTTGTTGATGACGGCGAGCTTGCCCTCGGCCAGCGTCTTCTTGCCGTCCGTCGTGAAGGCGATGACCTTGAGCGCGCCGTCCTTCTGGCCTTCGCTGATATAGGGGAGCTGGTCCTCTGGCGCCGTGAAGATCACTGAGATCGGCTCGACCTGTGAGATCGTGACGATGCCCGTCTGCGTCGAGGCGTTGACGATGTTGCCGACGTCCACTTGGCGGAGCCCAGCGACGCCCGTGATCGGCGCCTTGATCTGCGTGTAGTCGAGCTGGGTCTGGGCGTTGACGATCGCGGCTTCGTCGCCGGCGATCTGGGCGGTGAGCTGAGCGACGGTGGAGCGCTGGGTGTCGACCCGTTGTGCGGTGGAGAATTCGCCAAGCTTCATGGCGCGCTGGAGCTCGAGATTGGCGTTGGCGAGGCTCGCCTCGTCCTGCGCCTTCTTGGCCTTGGCCTGGTCGAGCGCGGCCTGATAGGGGCGGGGATCGATCGAGACCAGAAGCTCCCCCTGCTGGACGATCTGGCCCTCTTTAAACTCAAGCCTGGTGATCTGCCCGTCCACCCGGCTGCGGACCTGGACGGTATTGAAGCCCTGAACCGTGCCGAGACCGGTCAGGTAGACCGGGAAGTCGGTCTTCTGGACCGGCGCAACGCTGACGGGCACGGCGGACGGCCGAGGCGGCGCCTTCAGTGCTGTCCGGGTCGTTCCGGCCGAGCCGAATTTCTCCCACCCATAGTAACCTGCGGAGGCCACGGCCGCGATGATCAGAATCCAGAGGATCGGCCGGGACTTTTTCATATCGTCTCGTGTCGGCTCTTGTGCCCTAACTTACGAATTATGGGGCAATCGTACGGTTCCAGCGGGCTTGTATAATACACGCCAAGTTCCAGTGTAAACAGCACTATCGGTCGAGAATCCTAAACAATTGGAAAGCTTTGCACCGCTTGGAGCAGTCGCTGGCGCGGGCGTGCGCAGTATTGCATTTCCATCCGTGCGCCCGATGCGGCGTGTCTCCGTCGAACAATGCACGCTGACGGTGTGCGCCGTGCAGGTCGAAGCGTTGCGAGAACGGTTCTAAATCGCGCGCAGGCGGTTTCGGTTGTCAGGAAATTCGGCATCGTCCATATCGGCGCCGCCACGAAGGGAGCGCAAGGAATGGACGAACTGAACGGCAAGTTGATCGCGTGTCAGATCCTGATCACGGGGCTGATCGCGCGCGTCGCCAACGAGCAGCACGATCCCTTGCGCTTCCTCACCGACTTTCGCGACGAGATCAAAGCCGTCGTCAACGGCGTCAACATCGCGGGCATGGACAGCACCGATCGCGTGCGTGCGGTCGCGCAGAAGACTGTCGACGAGTTGTTCTCGCTGATGAAGCCGCCGAGCAGCGACTGAGTGGGGTTCGGGCACCTCGACTGTTTGAAATCTCAGCACGGCCGATCTGGACAAATTCAAATCTGCGGACGGGCGAGTTGCATTGACCTGATTTTGCTCGACCGATAGGACCGCGTTGTTGTCGGCAGCTCCGTTTCGATCACGCGCATCACTCAGTGCGCTGATGGAAGCGTTGCGGAGCGCGGCAATCGAAATGCAGATTAGAACGCTTCAACTTTAGAATCGTTTGAAGCTGCGGCGGCCGTCGAGATTAGAATTGTTTTGAAATGGACGGATTCAGTCGGAATGTTGCCCTGATCGCGTTGACCCCTGTTCACACGCCCGATAGCACCGTTGCGTCGAGTTGTCGCAATGCGACCAATCGTCGTGCAATAGTGGGGCGTGAAATGGGGAATATGAGGTCACCGCGGTCGTTGCGTTCGGCCGCGTCAAGAAAGTCTATAGACAAGAATTTCGATGCTGCCGCGGGCAAGACAGTCTCCGCCGTTGCAAGCTTCCTCGCCGTCGCGACGGTGTCGAGCGGCGCTGAGGCGCAGCAGTCGAGCCTGCCCCCGGTGACGGTCGATGCTCCTGTGCAGCGTCCGCGTCCGGTGACGTCGAAGCCTTCGCCGGAGCAGGTTCGCGCCCGCAACGCGCTGCGCCGTGCCGCGCAGCGACAGCAGGCCCGTCAGACGGCACCCACCACGCCGTCCGGACCGCCCGATGGCAATCCCTATGCCGATCCTGCCGCGCCCTACAAGGTCGACCACGTCCAGGCCTCGGGCAAGTTTCCCGAGAAGATGCTGAACACGCCGAAGTCCATCACGGTGCTCAGCAAGGAAGTGCTCGAGGACAAGAACGCGACGACGCTGAAGGAGATCGGGCGATCGACCGCGGGCGTCACGCTGGGCTCGGGCGAGGGCGGCAACGCGTTCGGCGACCGCTTCTTCATTCGCGGTTTCGACGCACGCAACGACGTCTTCATCGACGGGATCCGCGATCCCGCCGTCTCGATCCGCGAGAACTTCTTCACCGAGCAGATCGAGATCCTGCGCGGACCGGCATCCTCCTATGCCGGCCGCGGCACCGCCGGCGGCGCCATCAACATCGTCACCAAGCAGGCGGGTGATCGCAACTTCCAGCGCGTGGATTCCGAGTTCGGCACCGACATGACCAAGCGCGTCACGCTCGACGTCAACCAGGTCATCGACCCGACCTTCTCGGTGCGCACCGGCGGCCTGTTCCAGGACGCCAACGTCGCCGGTCGCAACTACGTGACCGACAATCGCTGGGGCAGCTTCATCTCGACCAAGTACACCCCAACGAGCGACATCAAGATCACGACGAACTACGTCCACACCGATCTCAGCGGTCTGCCCGATTTCGGCGTGCCCTATTACAAGCAGGGCAACGTGCCGGTGACCTCGGCCGGCATTCCGCGCGGCAACTGGTACGGCTTCCTCAACCGCGACTTCCAGACCGCGCGGCAGGATTTCGGCACCGGCACGATCGAGTACCGGGTCAACGAGGCGATCACGCTCACGAGCAAGGTGCGCGGCGAGCACTCGGTGCTCAACTACATCGGTACGCTGCCGCAGAACCCGAACACGACCAGCCCCAATCCGCTGCTCTGGACCACGACGGCGAGCGCGCAGAGCCGCTACCAGAACGTTGACGTCTGGGCCAACCAGAACGAGGCCACGTTCAAGCTCGACACCGGCGGGGTCAAGCATACCGCGGTGTTCGGCGTCGAATACTCGAACGAGAACATCTCGATCGACCGTTATGCCGGCCTTGCATCGGAGCTCAACGGCGCCGGCTTCACGAGCAATGGCGCCGTCCAGAACGTCAATCTCTACTCTCCGCAGTTCACCTACATTCCCTTCGGCATACCGTCGCTGGTCGGCAATCCGACGCGCTATGGCGTTAACACCAGCAGCGTCTATGTCATGGACACTGCGAACTGGCAGGACACGATCATCGTCAATGGCGGCGTCCGCTATGACGGCTATAGCCAGAGCGCGTCGAACAATGCGAGCTATGTGAAGCAGAACGCCGACCTGGTGAACTACAACGTCGGCCTGGTTTACAAGCCGATGTCGATTGGCAGCATCTATGCGGCCTATGCGACCTCGGCCAACCCGTTCGGTTCGGAGCTTGACGCGACCGCCACCGATTACGGCGGTGTTCCCCCCAACGCGACGCTCTTGCTCGGGCCCGAGCGCAACAAGGCGATCGAGCTCGGCACCAAATGGGAGCTTGCCGATCGCCACCTGCTGGTGACCGGTGCGCTTTTCCAGACCACCAAGGACAATGCGCGCGAGACCAATGCCGCAGGTCTGCTCACCGCCAACGCGGCCTACCGTATCCAGGGCATCGACATCGAAGCCGAAGGCAAGATCACCGATCGCTGGAGCATCTTCGGTGGCCTGGTCCTGATGCAGTCGAAGGTCACGCAGAGCAACATTCCCACCAACATCGGCCTCCAGCTCGCCAACATCGCGCACCAGTCGTTCAGCATGCTGACCAAGTACAAGTTCGACGGCGGCTGGGAGCTTGGCGGGCAGGCGGTGTATCGCTCCAAGGTCTATGGCGGCACCTTTGCGGCCAACACCAACGAGCTGCCGAGCTATTGGCGTTTTGACGCCTTCGTCGAGAAGAAGATCGACCAGAACTGGACCATGAAGTTCTACGCGCAGAACCTCACCAACAAGCTCTATTACGACTCGTTCTATCGCAGCAACGTGCCGTTCGTGGCGGTCGCGCCGGGGCGGGCCTTCTACGTCGTCACGACAGCGAAGTTCTGATCATGTTGACCTGCCTGCCTGGCATTCTCAGCAAGCATGATGTGGCGGATTTTCGCCGCATCATGGATGCCAGCGCATGGGAGGACGGCCGGTCGACTGCGGGTGCGCAGTCGGCCATGGTCAAGCGTAACGAGCAGTTGCCGCCGGATGGCGAGGTCGCGCGCAAGCTCGGCAACCGCATCATCTCGGCGTTGACGTCGAACCCGCGCTTCGTCGCGGCGGCGATCCCGCTCCAGATCTTCCCGCCGCTGTTCAACCGCTATGCGGCGAGCAGCGGCCACCATTTCGGCCTGCATGTCGACAATGCGATCCGCGGCGACCGCTTGACCGGCCTTCGCATCCGCACGGACCTGTCGGTCACGCTGTTCCTCGCCGAGCCGGACGAGTACGACGGTGGCGAACTTGTGATCGAGGACACCTACGGTTCGCACGAAGTCAAGTTGCCGGCCGGCGACTGCGTGCTCTATCCAGCGACCAGCCTGCATCTCGTCACGCCGGTGACGCGCGGAACGCGGGTTGCGTCTTTCTTCTGGCTTCAGAGCATGATACGGGACGATCAAGCTCGCAGCATGATCTTTGACCTCGACACCGCGATTCAGGCGCTGGTGGAACGGCTCGGGCGTGACGATCCCGAAACGGTCAAATTGACGGGTATCTATCACAACCTCATTCGCTACTGGGCCGAACTATGAAGAGCATGACCTTCCAAGCAAGCCTTGCCGCCGCCGCGATGCTGGCGGCCGTCTGGCTCGTTTCGCCTGTTTCCGCCCAGACACAAACTCCGCCGGCACCGGCGCAATCGGCACCGGCCGGTCCGGCTCCGGCGGCGCCGGCAGCCACCGCACCCAATGCCCCGGCGCCTTCTTCGACGGCAACCGTGCCCGCTGCTCCAACGGCGTCCCCCGCGGCTACGGCGTCGACGACCGCCAAGCTCGATGCAGCGGCTGCCGCCCCGGCCATGAAGGAATTGTCGCCCTGGGTGATGTTCATGTCGGCGGACATCGTCGTGAAGGCGGTGATGGTCGGGCTCGCCTTCGCCTCGTTGATGACCTGGACCGTCTTCATCGCCAAGTCGCTCGAGCTGTCGGTCGCCTCCAGCAAGCTTCGTTCGGCACTGAAGAAGACCGCAGAAGCGCGCTCGCTCGCGGAAGCTCAGATGGCCCTCGGAGCCAAGGAGGGAATCCTGCCGTCCTTCCTCGCCGCCGCGCTGCGCGAGGCGCGTATGTCGGCCGGCCTCTCCAGCGATGCCGGCATCAAGGAGCGTGCGGCCTCGAGCTTCCAGGAGATCGTGCGTGCGGAGCAGCGGCGCATCCGCATCGGCATGGGCGTGCTCGCGACCATCGGCTCCACGTCGCCCTTCGTCGGCCTGTTCGGCACGGTCTGGGGCATCATGAACAGCTTCATCGGCATCTCGAAATCGCAGACGACGAACCTCGCCGTGGTTGCGCCCGGCATCGCCGAGGCGCTGCTCGCCACGGCGATCGGCCTCGTCGCCGCCATCCCCGCCGTCATCATCTACAATCATTTCGCACGCGTGACGAAAGGCTATCTCGAGCTCGTCAGCCGCGCCTCGGGCGCAGCGGGTCGGCTGCTCTCGCGCGATCTCGACCGCAGCCACGGCAGCGTGCATTCACGCGCAGCGGAGTGAGCCATGGGCGTTTCACTCGCAGACAACGACGGCGAAGACGACGATTTCTCGGAAACGCATGACATCAACGTCACGCCGTTCATCGACGTGATCCTGGTGCTGCTGATCATCTTCATGGTCGCAGCTCCGCTTTCGACCGTCGATTTGCCGATCGATCTGCCGACGTCGAGCGCGACGCCGCAGAAGAAGCCGGACAAGCCGACCTATCTCAGCATCAAGCCGGATCTGACGCTTGCGATCGGAGAGAACCCGGTCCATCGGCCCGAGCTGATCGGCACCCTCGACGGCATGTCCGACATGAGCAAGGATAAGTACGTCTTCCTGCGTGCCGACAAGTCGGTGCCGTATGGGGAGTTGATGGGGGTCATGGAGCTCCTGCGCTCAGGCGGCTATACGCGGGTGAAGCTGGTGGCGCTGGAAGGCGCCCCGGGGGCACCTGCGGCCGGCGCTGGTCAGCCTTGAGAAGACGCGCGATGCCGAACGAAGCTGGACCCTCCCGGAAGCTTTGGATCTTTGCAGCGGTGGCTGCGCTGGCGCTTCATCTCGGTGGCGCCGCGCTCGCGCTGGCGCATCTGCAGGCCGACGACGACGGCGATGGCCTTGGCGCGGCCGGCGCCGAGTTCGCCGTCGAGATGGCTTCGCCAAAGGCGCCCGAGACCGACCTTCCGCCGGGGCCTGACAGCGAAGCGATGCAGGAGCAGCAGGCGCTCCCCGAGCAAAAGGCCGAGACCAAGGAAACCGAGCTGCCGAAGGATCAGTCGCAAGAGGTCGAGGATCCCGATCGCGTCGTCACCGAGACCATCTCGAAGAAGCCGCAGGACGAGGATCCGAAGATCGCGGCGGTCGAGACTCCCGCCGCCGAGGCATCGCCGCAATCGGTTGCGACGGCACGGCAGACGCTCGATGAAGACGCGCGGGAGGCCGAGAAGGCGCTGGCGCCGGTGCTTGGCCTCGGCAAGGACATCCTCAAGATCACGGCCGACTGGAATCGCAAGATCAGTGCGCATCTGACAGCCCACAAGGTCAATCCGGAGGGCAAGCAGCCCAATAACCAGAAGGTCAAGGTGAGCTTTGCGATCAATCGCAGAGGCAACGTGCTGTCGGTCGACGTCGTGGAGTCGTCCGGAGACGCCGCTTACGATGCGGCCGCGGTCTCGATCGTCCGCAAGTCCGATCCCATTCCCCAGCCGCCCGCCGGGCTGACCGACGACCGCTTCGAGCGCACCGTCGACATCATCTTCACGCCGCCGGACGCCAAGAAAAAGAAGAACACGGCTCAGCGCCAGTAGAGGCGGATGCCGACATAGACCACGACCAGGCAGGCGAAGATCAGCGCCACAGGCAGCGGCCGCTTCTGGGTTCCAGCGGCTGTGCCCGCTCCGAAAAAGCTGGTGGTCTTCGGCCTCGGTGCCGGGCGGCGGAAGGCGGTAACATTGTCTTGCGCGGTTTCAGGCGGACGGGGGCGGACGTCAGGCGGGGTTCCAGCGCCGCCCATCTCGGCATAATAGGCCTTGTAGATCGCGCCGATGGTAGCCTCGGTGGCCTCGCCCTCGCTCAGCTGTGCCAAGAGGTTCTTGTAGCTTGCGAGGAACTCCTGGGCCTCCGGAGGGAGCGCGGACGACCCATTGAGCTTGGCCATCATCTTCCAGGTGGCAAAATCCGCGCGGGCGCGGGTATCGGCGCGTCGCGCGATCAGCATATCGGCAGCTTTGACCAAGTCGGCCTCGGGCCCTTCGGCTTGTGTTCGGGTGTCGCCGTCAACTACGTATTGCCGGTCAGGAAGAGAACAGCCTGAATCACATATCCGGTCAACGTCCGCAGTATTGCTGAAATAACATCAAGATTTAGACCGAACTGCGAACCCGCCAGCGGCAGCAGGATCAACAGGCCGATTAGGATCAGCATCCCAAACGGCTCGAGCCGGGCCAGGGGCACGGCGAGCGGCCGCGGCAGCAGTCCGACCGCGACCCGGCCGCCGTCGAGCGGCGGAATCGGCATCATGTTGAAGACCGCGAGCACCGCGTTGATGATGAGGGCATTCTTGAGGTTGTCGGCAACCCATTTCGCCGCGCTCGCGGGCACCAGGGGCAGGGCATGGAAGGCGAGCGCGGTGGCGAGTGCCAGCAGGATGTTGGTGGCGGGCCCGGCCAGCGCCACCCAGACCATGTCGAGCCGGGGGTTGTTCAGCTTGCGGAAGTTCACCGGCACCGGCTTGGCGTAGCCGAACAGGAACGGCGAATGCGCGAATAGCAGCATCGCCGGCAGGATCACGGTGCCGAACGGGTCGATATGCCTGAGTGGATTGAAGCTGACCCGGCCGAGCTGCGAGGCCGTGTTGTCGCCGAGCCGATCCGCGACGAAGGCGTGCGCGGCCTCGTGGAAGGTGATGGCGAGCACCAGCGGCAGCACCCAGACGGAAAGATCATAAAAGGAAATGTTCACGGCTCGTTGGTCCCGGTTGGCTCGCGGCTTCGCAGCCGTTCCAGCCGAACCGGCGGTGCAGCAGCGCTCCAGCTCAACATAGGGTGGCCGGTTCCGAAATGCCACGCTGCAAAATCACTGACCCGGTGCGCCGCCGTGCGGTCGCGCAAATTCACGCCGGAATCGTCGTCTGATACTGCGTCAGTGCGTCGTCAATCTTCACCCAGGCGAGCTTTTCCGAGACCCAGATGTGCTCGGTCGGCGCGAAGGCGTTGCGATCGTCGAAGGTGGCCAGCGCGACGCCGGCGAGCGTTCCGTTGCGGCGCCAGGCGAACAGCCGCGTGCCGCACTGTTTGCAGAACACGCGGTCGATGTTCTCGGAGGACGCGTAGCGGGCAGTCTCGCCATCAACGCTGAGCGCGCGTTGGTCGAACTGCGCGCGGGCGAAGTAGGGCGAGCCCATCGCCTTCTGACAGATGCGGCAATGGCAGATGCGGACGTTGAGCGGCTCGCCCTCCGCCTTGAACCGCACCGCGCCGCACAGGCATCCGCCCTCCCGGATCATGATGACCTCAATAGGTTGCGCGTCCGCCCGAGATGTCGAAGACGGCGCCGGTCGAGAACGCGCAGTCCTCCGATGCAAGCCAGCTCACCATCGCGGCGAGCTCCTCCACCAACACGAAGCGCGCCTTCGGGATCTTCGACAGCATGAAGTCGATATGCTGCTGCGTCATCTGGTCGAAGATCGCGGTCTTTGCCGCTGCCGGCGTCACTGCGTTGACGAGGATGTCGTGAGCGGCGAGCTCCTTGCCGAGTGACTTCGTCAGCGCGATCAGGCCGGCCTTGGACGCCGAATAATGCGAGGCGTTCGGATTGCCTTCCTTGCCGGCGATCGAGGCGATGTTCACGATCCTCCCGTACTTCTGCTTGAGCATCACGGGCACGATCGCCTTGCAGACCATGAAGGGACCATCGAGGTTGATGCGCAGAACTTTCCGCCATTCCTCGAGGTCAGTCTCCCAGACCGGCTTGTTGACGCCGGCGATGCCGGCATTGTTGACGAGGATGTCGATCTTGCCGAACGCGGCCAGCGTGGCGTCGCGAGCCTGCTCGACCGCAGCGGTGTCGGTGACGTCGACCTTGAACACGCGGGCGCTGTCGCCGATTTCTTTCGCGGTCTTCTCAGCGAGCGTCGCATCGAAATCCCAGATCGCGACCTTGGCGCCGGAGGCGACGAAGCGCTCGGTGATGGCGCGGCCAAAGCCCTGTGCGCCGCCGGTGACGACGGCAACGCGCCCATTGAGATCGATCTTGTTCATGCCGGGTGCCCCAAGCGTCAGAGCATGTAGCCGCCGTCGACCACGAGGTCGACGCCGGTGGTGAAGGCGCTCTCGTCGCTGCCGAGATAGACCGCCATGGATGCGATCTCCTCGGCGGTGCCGAGCCGGCCCATCTTCTGGCGAGAGATGAACATCTCCTTGCCCTGCGGCCCTTGCGCGGCGGCGCGGTCGAGCATCGATGGCGTCTCGACGGTGCCGGGGCAGATCGAGTTGCAGCGGATGCCCTTGGTGATGAAGTCCAGCGCGACGGCGCGCGACAGCAGCGACACCGCCGCCTTCGACGAGCTGTAAACATAGCGGTTCGCCGGCGGCCGCAGCGCGGCGCAGGACGAGATGTTCACGATGCTGCCGCCGCCACCCGCGATCATGTCGGGCAGGAATGCCTTGATGGTCCGGTGCATCGATTTGACGTTGAGGTCGAACGAGAAGTCGAAATCCTCCTCCGAGCATTCCAGGATGGTGCCGTGATGCACGAAGCCCGCAGCATTGAGCAGGATGTCGATCTTGCCGACGCGCTTGGCGAAGGCGTTGACGTCGGCGGTATTGCGGACGTCGAGCTTGGCGACCTCGGCCACGCCTTCCTTGGTCAGGCTCGCGATGCCGGCTTCGTTGATGTCGGTGGCGATGACGGTTGCGCCCTCACGCGCGAAAGCGACGGCGCATGCGCGCCCGATGCCTGCCGCAGCCGCCGTGACGACGGCGCGCTTTCCTTTGAGGCGGTCTGCCATTTTATTCTCCCTTGTATTCATTCGAATGCTCACCCCGCGTCATTGCGAGGAGCGAAGCGACGAAGCAATCCAGGACTGTCGCCGCGGGGATATCTCTGGATTGCTTCGCTTCGCTCGCAATGACGGTTTGGCTGCTAGTGATTATCCCGCGCCACGCCGAACGTGCCGGCGACGTTCTGATACCGCGTGGCGAGCTCCATGCAGGCGCCGGTGGATTGCTGGCCGACGGTATTGCGATAGATCTCCTGCCAAGGCGTCTGGTTCGCCGGATGCTTGAAACCGCCGCTGGCCATCAGCTCGGCATGGCGCTTCTTCACCTCGTCGTCCGAAATCAGGATGTTGGCGCTGCCCTTGTTGAGGTCGATGCGCACCTTGTCGCCGGTCCGCAGGATCGCGAGTCCGCCATTGGCGGCGGCTTCCGGCGAGGCGTTCAGGATCGACGGCGAGCCCGAGGTGCCGGACTGGCGGCCATCGCCGATGCAGGGCAGGGACAGGATGCCGCGTTTGATCAGCGCCGCCGGCGGCTGCATGTTCACGACCTCGGCGCCGCCGGGATAGCCGATCGGCCCGGTGCCGCGGATGAACAGCACGCAGCGCTCGTCGATGTCGAGTGAGGGATCGTCGATCCGCTCGTGATAGTCCTCCGGCCCCTCGAACACGATGGCACGGCCTTCGAAGGCGTTGAGATCCTTGGAGTTGCTGAGATAGCGGTCGCGGAATTCCTTCGAGATCACGCTGGTTTTCATGATCGCGGAATCGAACAGATTGCCCTTCAGCACCAGGAAGCCGGCGTCCTTCACCAGCGGCTTGTCGTAAGCCCAGATCACGTCGTTGTCGGGCGCGGGCGCATTCTTGCAGTTCTCGCCGATGCCGCGGCCATTGACCGTGACCGCATCCTCATGGATGCGCTTGTGCTTCATCAGCTCGCGCACCACGGCCGGCACGCCGCCGGCGCGGTGGAATTCCTCGCCGAGATAGAAGCCGGCCGGCTGCATGTTGACCAGCAGCGGCACGTCATGGCCGAATTTCTGCCAATCCTCGATCGAGAGCTCGACGCCGATGTGGCGGGCCAGTGCGTTGATGTGGATCGGCGCGTTGGTGGAGCCGCCGATCGCCGAATTGATCACGATGCAATTCTCGAACGCCTTGCGGGTCAGGATGTCCGATGGCTTCAGATCCTCCCAGACCATCTCGACGATGCGCTTGCCGGTCTCGTAGGCGATCTGGCCGCGCTCGCGATACGGAGCGGGGATCGCCGCACAGCCCGGCAGCGAGAAGCCCAGGGCTTCGGCGAGCCCGTTCATGGTCGATGCGGTCCCCATGGTGTTGCAATGGCCGACCGAGGGGGCCGAGGAGGCCACGATCTCCATGAACTCCTCATAGTCGATCTCGCCGGCAGCAAGCCGCTCGCGCGACTTCCAGACGATGGTACCGGAGCCTGTGCGCTCGCCGGCGTGCCAGCCGTTGAGCATCGGGCCGCCCGACAGCACGATGGCCGGCAGGTTGACGGTCGCCGCCGCCATCATGCAGGCCGGCGTGGTCTTGTCGCAGCCGGTGGTCAGCACCACGCCGTCGAGCGGATAGCCGTAGAGAATTTCGACGAGGCCCAGATAGGCGAGATTGCGGTCGAGCGCCGCGGTCGGGCGCTTGCCGGTCTCCTGGATTGGGTGGGTCGGGAATTCCATCGCAATGCCGCCGGCCTCGCGGATGCCCTCGCGGACGCGATGGGCGAGCTCGATATGGTGGCGGTTGCAGGGGGAGAGGTCGTTGCCGGTCTGGGCGATGCCGATGATCGGCTTGCCCGATTGAAGCTCGGCACGGGTGAGGCCGTAGTTCAGATAGCGCTCCATATAGAGCGCGGTCATGCCCGGATTATGCGGGTTGTTGAACCATTCCTGCGAGCGGAGGTGGCGGCGAGCGCCGTTGCCGGCAGCGTGCCCATTGGTTGGCTTTTTTGTCATTGGTCTCTCCTGCAATGCAAACGCACTTGCGTCCGTTTCACTCGCGTCCGCTTCAAGTGTCGGCTTGTGCGATGCCCAGCGGCGCGAGCGCCGGTCTGCCGGCCCGCTGGCGGGTCATTTCCTCACAAGTGCGATACTAGTCATGGCTACTTGGTAACGCTACCATTTTGTTCACCGTACTGGCACTGGAAGCGACCGGCCTGCTGTCCGAACGCCGCGCCGACGAGCTTTGCCGCTCGATCACCTTAAAGCCGAGATCGAGCACCGGCTGCTCCGGGCGACGCCCGTCGATCGCCTCGATCAGCATGGTTGCAGCCGTCTTCCCCATCTCATAGCGATTGGTGCGCACGCTGGTGAGGGTGGGGACGGCTGACGCCATGAATTCGAGGTCGTTGAATCCGACGATCGCGATCTGTTC